>OZ246421.1:0-2391994 GCA_965231165.1 uncultured Micavibrio sp.
TAAAGAGGTACGTGAGCTGGGTTCAGAACGTCGTGAGACAGTTCGGTCCCTATCTGCCGTGGGTGTTGGAATATTGAGAGGATCTGTCCTTAGTACGAGAGGACCGGGATGGACACACCTCTGGTGTACCGGTTGTTCCGCCAGGAGCAAGAGCCGGGTAGCTATGTGTGGAAGGGATAACTGCTGAATGCATCTAAGTAGGAAGCCCCCCTCAAAACTAGTATTCCCTATCAGAGCCGTGGAAGACCACCACGTTGATAGGACAGATGTGGAAGCGCAGTAATGCGTGAAGCTAACTGTTACTAATTGCTCGATCGGCTTGAATTCACTGCGCCCAGTATTAAACATGTACTGTAAGCGCGTTGAACGCAGCACCAAGTACAAAGCGTTATATGAACGCACAGACAATTTTTGCAACAGGCGGATTTAGATGATCTGGTGACTTTAGCGTATGTGAAACACCCCATCCCATTCCGAACTGGGCCGTGAAAAACTACAGCGCCAATGGTACTATGACTTAAGTCATGGGAGAGTCGGTCGTTGCCAGGTCTTCTAAGTCCGTCTGTTGTAAGTAAGCAAACCTAGACACGAAATTTTAAAAACCCGATGGATCGCAAGATCTGTCGGGTTTTTTCTTTTTAGACATGTTTAGATCTATGGGGGTATTAAAATGGAATATAGAATTCAAATGGCTTCAGATCTTGATCGAGATGGGATGGCTTTAGAATTGATCGATCAAAATGATGATGTTCTTGCTGAAGTTTTTAGCTGCGATAAGGATTACACTATGGTTCTTAATACCTTCAGAAAGGATATCCCTATGGCTGCTTTATCATTCCTCATTAAGAATGCGATGAAAAGGCTGCATACTTTTGAAGACGGCACACCTTTTGACTGGGAAACTCATTTTTAGCCCAATTTGGGAATGGTTAATAAATACGATACGTTTGGTCGGTATTGAGGCTTCTGATCTGGCCGCTTTTCTGGCCCATCTAGTCGATTGTGTGATTTTAGGGCGTGATTAAAAATGTTACTGCAACAACTGATGCTTAATTGGCGCGCCGCTTGTAGCGGTTTATATTTATTTTGCTATCATATTTAATCGACTCGTAGCGTAATGCAGGAATTGTGGCAGTAACCTGATATGGGTCTGTTCCGCATTTCAGTGCGGCCTTGTTCTGCAACTTTTGACGCCTGACCCTTGCTGGCGCTATGATCCGGCCATGATTATTCCGCTTGATAAGCCCTATCCTTCCATCCACGGTGTACCGGTGATTGACCGGATTGATAGCGATATCTTTGCGCGCCGTTATTTTGCGCTTTGCATGAGCTGTCACTTCTGCGGTGACAGCTGCTGCCAGTACGGGGTCGATGTTGATGCCCCCAATGTGGCACGCATCATGGCCGTGGCCGACCGGCTGGAGCCGTTCGTTGGCTCAACCCGTGATCAATGGTTCGAGGATGGTTACGAGGACGACCCGCATTTCCCCGGCGGCAAGGTGACGCGCACCAGGGTCAGGGACGGTGCCTGCGTCTTCCTGAACCGTAAGGGCCGGGGCTGCCTGCTGCATAGTTTTGCCCTGCAGGAGGGGATGAATTTCAACGATATTAAGCCGCTGGTCAGCGCTATCTTCCCGGTGACGTTCGATGCCGGGTGTTTGTGCCCGTCCGATGAAATCCTAGATAACGAACTGGTCTGCCGCGACCAAGGCCCGAGCCTGTATGAAGGGGCACGGGGTGACCTGCTGCATTATTTCGGTGCTGAACTGATTGCGGTCCTCGATGAATTGCTGCCCGTTTATAAGGCAGCGGTGTGAATTTCCGTAATCTTTTCGGTGACGCAAGGGGCGAATATGAACGAGGACATTCTTTACGTACCTTATAACGGCACGATCAAGCTTCTGAACACGTTTCAGAAAGAGTCCGGGCGGGCTCGTCATAAAGATGCGCTGCGCGCGGTTTTGTTCCTGAGCCAGGCCATGGTGGAGGACGCAGGCAAGGGATTGATTTATAGCGTGTCTGATCGTATGGAGGGGCGCGTCAATTTTATCCGGCGCGCCCGTGGGAACTTAAGCAACGTCATGTCTATCTAAGGTTGCTGTGAATCTCCGCGTTGTCCTTGTCTTTTTACGCTTTGGCTTTGATAAGGCGGGGTAATTATTCATTGCATTTATACGGGTTTCTGCCTATTCTGGACGTGCCTGAAAAATGCTGTCAGGGCTTTGATTGACGTGCGTGTGCCATGATGTGTTACCGCTCATTCCAGCCTGATAGCCGGATTGGGCGTTTATTTTTAACAAACACATCAAATAGTATGGAGTGCAGTATGGCCCAGCGTGGCAAAGTAAAATGGTTCAACACCACAAAAGGTTTCGGTTTCATCACCCCTGATCAGGGTGGCAACGATGTTTTCGTTCATATTACCGCTGTACAAAAAGCCGGTCTGCAAACGCTGAACGAAAATCAGGCTGTTGAATACGAACTGCAAGAAAATCGCGGTAAAATGGCCGCCGCTGAATTGCGCGTTATCGAAGGCTAATCCTGACGCTTTATCTATGATGTTTTTGCAAATCCCGCTTTCAGCCGATGCTGTGGCGGGATTTTCCTTTGTCAGGGATTGTGTGGCGCTTATGGCTGTGTAGGCAATTTTGCTGCCCGTTGGTGCCTAACCCTTTGTTCTCAACACTAGTGTAATCTGTTTCATCGTCATCGCAGGCCTCATAATAACGTTTCTTTTGGGTTGCTTTATTGAAACCAGAGCGCTATAAACCCATATCTCTTGTTACAGCACTTTATGTAACGTCTTTTGGTGGCGCGGGATGGAGCAGCCCGGTAGCTCGTCAGGCTCATAACCTGAAGGTCGCAGGTTCAAATCCTGCTCCCGCAACCAAAAAATACAATTAAATCAATGATTTATAAGAAATAGGCCGCCTTCGAGCGGCCTTCTTTTTTATTGGTGCTACCATGGTGCTACTTATTGCATGTGAACTGTCACTTGGATTGAGTAATAAGGACATCCGGGATTTTGTGGCATATCAACGGGATGGCAATTTCGCGCCGTTAACCGGTTTAAATTGCGGGTGGTGGGCGGGGTGGACGTAGAAGCCAAGAAAAAGCAATTATTAAACATACGATCTAATAAGGGGCGACCAAATGAATAATAGTCCAAAAGCACTTTCTCTCTTGGAATTACAAGAAGCCAATCTAGAAGCTGTGTCTATCATTATAGAAGAAGTCAAAATTCTTCTGGAAATGCCGGAACGTGGGAATCCAGATCCAGTTGTACATACTCTCCGTAACTTAGTGAAATATCTCTCAGATCGAAGCCAGGCTGTGTCTATGTTGGTCAGTTGGGGATATGCGTGGGATGCGGAAATTATTTTAAGATCATTTTATGAAACGGCGGCAAAAATCTTATTCATATGCTTTGCTAACAACGAGAAAAGGCAGGAACTGGTAAATGAGTTCTGGCTTGAGTTCGAAACAATTCACAGCATAAAAATCGCCAGAAAAGCAGAATTTTCAAAGCATGTTTCTATTAAAGAAGACAATGGATGTAATGCTTCTATTTTTTCTGCATTGCAAGACCCCGAACTCTATTCTCTCGACGCAAAGCATACTAAAAATGCACGAAAAATTATTGAACAGCGATGGTCTTTTACTGAAATTATCGAAACATTGAGTAAAACTTCTCCGGAAGGAAAAAATCTCGCAGATATAAAATGCTTTCTACATATTTATGGCATGGCGAGTCATCTTATTCACGCAGATAAGACAGCTATGGAGTTTATGACTGATCGTAGCCTCAGAAATGAAGGTGAACGAAAGATCCTGGAGGCTTCGCATGCAGGAAGGATTTTTTCTGATCAAGTTAGTCTATGGCTCTTTTGTGCTGATGCAATTCGTGGATGTCTAGAAAGAGAGTTTGTTGATAAAAATAAAGTTATGAATTCGTATAATAAAGTCATTGAAATGGGAAAGCCATTTTCAAAAATGTTTGCCGACAGCCAGGAGCAGTTTTATAGAGAGATGGGCCATCCATATGGAGAGACTTCTCAAAAATCTGCAGGCTAAAACCCAAAATGACATCGCTGCTCCTGCCATGCATCCGGAAAAGGTCGAAGAAGGTCGGCCAACGCTAAAGATTGCGGCTGGCGGTCCGTGAGGATGGCCTCGATAATATCCGGTGCCAGTTGCGTCATGCGGATGGCTTTGCTGAGGATCTGGTATAGGCCGCCTTTGAGGATTGGCTGGCCTTCGCGTAATGCCAAGCATTTTTGCAATGCTGAGGGAAAAGCTCAGATAGCCTTCGCCAACCAATAAAATATTTCCCTGTTGTATCTGCGAAATAAAGAATGATGTTTTCTTTCCTGATGGCGCGATCATTCTCCCCGTAGCATCAATTTGAACAGGCTGGCGGCTATACTGGATCTGCGCCCAATTTTTTTGGGATCGTCATACGTCTGAATGTGATGGGCTTCATGCTGTATCAATTCTGGAATCTTCGCGTATTATGCGGGTTAAATAATTTGCCAGAGGATATAAAAATGAAGAAGACGAACATTCGATTGTTAGTGGGCGCTGTTTCCTTATTGATGGTAAGCGCGTGCGCATCATCCTCGCAGGATGGTTTTCTGGCGCTTGAGCCGAGCCTTGATAAGAGCATGACCTATCAAGACATCCTCGATCAGGATATCAATAGCACTGATTACACGAAATGGCTGGCGAAGGATTACAAGGCGCTGGCCGTGTTCGAATACGTCAACATGTATGATTATGAATCGGGCGACCATTTCGCAAACAAGAGCATGAATGCGGGCAGGGGGATCGTTGTCGCGCCCGATGCGCCATCATCCCGTGAGATCGATATAAGATTCCAGGAAGAGGCCACGATGGCCTACAACATCATCATGGATAGCTATAAACAGGGAAAGGATAAAACCTATCCGAAGGAAATGGCGCGTCTGCAGGTTTCTTATGAATGCTGGCTGGAGCAGATCGAAGAAGGTTGGCAGAGCGAACATATCCTGAAATGCCGTGATATGTTCTTTGAGGCCTTGGCGAACATGAAAGGGCTTGAGTTCTCTGTGGCGGTCTATTTTGAAAATGATTCCTTCATGATCACAACAGCGGAAGCGCAAAAATTGACCGCGATTGTCCGCAACTATCAGATCAGACGGCAGGACATCATGATTGAAGGTCATACTGATGCCCGCGGTACGGATGCCTATAATCATGGGCTCTCTGAAGAGCGGGCCGAGGTCGTGGCCGATTATCTCAGCAAGGCACTGGCGTCTTCCGCAACCGGTTTGTCCAGAGATACGGTGATCAAGACCAAGGGTTATGGCGAAACACACCTGGCCATCCCCACGGCTGACGGCGTCAGCGAGCCCCGCAACCGCCGTGCCATCGTTCATTTCAGATAGGCGATAAAACCTGACAGTCATTTACCAGCGCGTAAGGCTTTACGCGCTGGTATTTTTTTGCCTGTCCCGGTGATCGTTTTGTCCTCTTTTCCCTGCAGCCAAAGGCTTAGAGGGCACTGTTCTTTGGATATCAGCATGAATTTTTCATGTGAATTCAACGGGTAGGGTCGTTATTCACCCTTGGCACGTATTATGCAAAATACTTCCTTATCAGCCCCTACTGAAAGGAATTAATCATGTTAACAGGTCTTGGATGTTTCAAGTTTTCGCCTTCCGGCTTTTGCGTGGTGGCCTTGTGCCATGGCCGTGATAATGGCCGCGATTTCTACGCCTTCATCGCCATCGAACCGCAAAATTACCGTTACTTTAAAAACCGCTATCGCCCCGGTGAATTATCCAGCTTCAATGCGTATGGTTATGAACTGGTGCGCGGTTGGGGCACTGAACCGCCGCAGGCGGTTCGTGAATATATGCTGGTGAAGCACGGCGTTGAATTTGGCGTCAGCGAAAATTTCCTCAACCGTGTGGCCGCTAATCTGGAGCCGGTGGCGGCACCGCTGGACCGGGAATTTTTTGCCAATATGGCTGTGATGTAATGATGAGATAAGATTAGAAAAATACCGGCGTGTTTATAACGCCGGTATTTTTATTTCGGGCAGTCGAGAATAACCTGATTGCCCTTGCGCGTACGTATGCAGGTCGTGGTGGTGCGTGGCAGCGGGGCGGCACCCGGCGCGGGCGGAATTAACGTGGCAATGTCTATATTCTGTTCTTTCAGCAACTGACCGGCTTTGTTTTGTGTATCTTTGTCTGCATGCGCGTAAAGCTGCATCCCGACATAACGGCTTTGCATGTTATTGGCGGCCAGCAGACCGACGAGCGTTTCCGGCTCGATGCGTATTTTATCCGCGCCGCCCATGCGGGCGTCCAGTTTCTTTTTGGCTTCGGGGTTCAGGTCGAAACTCAGCAATACGCCCAGCGCGTTGCTGACCGGGTCGTTCGGTTTTCTCATCAGTGTTTCTGCGCGCTTGATGTCGGCTTCCATACGCAGTTTTTCTTTCTGGTATTCACCGCATTCTTTATCGAAACCTGAACGGGTAAAGCCGAATATAAACTGGAAGCCGTTACCGCTGATGCAGCTGTCGGGTTGGGCGATAATGTTGGTGGCGCAACCGGTCAGCAGCAGGCTGCCCGTCAGGACGCTTGCGGCACCCGCGCGTTTGAAAACGGTCTGAAGGCTGAAATCTGTCAGTTGCATCGCATACACACCCGTTTTTAATTTTTCAGGGTTATTCACTTTGAGGTAGGGGATAATACCCTAAAATTCCGCATTATGTCAATAAAAAGCGGATAAGAAAACCCCCGGAATCCGCTGAACTCCGGGGGTTTTTAAAGATTTTACGGCTTCGGTGTTACGCCAGCCTTTTTCAGGGCTTCGGTGACTTGCGCGTCGCAGGTGACGTTACCTGTTTTCGGCGCTTTCACAGCGGCCTTACCGGTGGAGCGCGCAGCCTGTGCGGCGGCTTGCAGGTAAACATTTACAACCGACTGGCAGGTGTCGGACGGCGGCGCCACGGTTGTAACAACTGGCTTTTTCACGCTGACGTGCAGACCGCCCAGTTGGTGCCATTGCCCGACTTTTACTTCGACCGGCTGGCCGTTCATCGACATTTTCTCGATGCGGTTTTCCAGCGCCTTCGTAGCACTGGCGTAGGACGTGCTTGATTGCTTGGCCTGTTCGTGTGCCAGTGCCTGATTAACCGGATCTTCGGAAGCGCGCAGAGCATTTTCACGGGCGGTGTCAGCTTGTTTTTCGAGCATCTTCATTTCGTGCGCAGCGCATTTCTCGCTCCAGCCCATGTTGCCGGCGATGCTGGTGCCAACATTATGGCCGAGCGTACCGACGCCCAAAGATACTGAAAGACCGGTTTTGCAGGTGCCATCGCCGATGATCGGTGCGGCGTCAGGTGCGGCGCGGTTAGCGGCCGCTTTCCAGACGGAGTTATCGGTGATTTCTACTTTGTTGCCAGAGGATTGGGATGCTGCACTGTTCTGGGAGTTGTCGGTGAGCGCAGAATTGCCGCCTTGGCCACCTTCACCACCGTAACCGTTGCCACCTTGGCCACCTGCCGCGTTGGCGTTACCGCCCTGACCACCTTGTCCGCCTTGGCCACCCTGACCGATGCCTGTGCCGCCTGCGGCGTTTACTTTTACATCGGTGTTAACATTCGCTGTGGCTGCGGCGTCAGCCTTTGCCTGTTGCTGTTGGGCTTGCTGTTGTTGCTGCTGCTGAGCTTGTTGCTGGTTCTGGTTGTAGCTCACAGGTTGTGGCTTCGGCGTTTCCGGTTTATGCGGTTTTTCCGGTTTCGTCGGGCACTTGCCGGTCGGGTTGCTCGGGGTTTCCTTGCATTCGCCGTAACCGCCACCGTGATGACCGCCGTAGTTATTGTCGTGTTTGTTGCCACCCGCGAAAGCGGTGCCTGCGGCGGCGGCGAGAACCAGAGCGGCGGTTGTTGAAGCCAGTTTTTTCATGATGTGCATACCCTCAAGAGTTGTTGCAGTCTGTTTGAAATGTGGCTGGAAGATGCCTGAAATGGGCTGTTTATGTCAAGAAAAATGAATCTGGTAAATACGCATCCCAGCCATGCAACTTGCTGCCATTATAATTACAGACCCTCAAAATATTAACTATTCGGTTTCTTTTTGCATAATCTTATATTTTGGTGTAATACTCGCCCCCGATGATCGAAGACATGGACATTATCATGACGGATGCCGGCCAGATCGTTCTGGTCGTGCCGGGCGTCATTCCCGAGGGCGGGCTGGAACTGGGGTTGTTGCCCCGTACCGTGACGTTGGCTGCCGAAGGCGAGATTTTCGCCCGGGTCGGGGATATCGACGACATGGTGATGGATACGCTGGCGGCACAAACTCAGATCGACCTGATCGCCGTACCGGATGATGAGCATCCCCCGGAAGGGATTACGCATTACGCGCATGTCAAAGATTACCGGTAAAGATAATAAAGGGAACTGTGTAACCATGGACCATTTCGAAGATCCTTCCAAAGTCGGACCGCCGCAAGCTTTTGATAAGGCTAAGGCCGCGACGATCGCCCCACTGGGAAAGAAAGAAAAAGATCCTGCTGCCGGGGAACGCCGCCGCCGTAACGTTGCGGTGATGCTCGGCGTGGCGGGTGGTATCGGTACTGCTGTCGTCATGAAATCCTCCGCCACGGCTGTAGCGCTATGGCTGGGTGCTCCGGCGCTGGGCGTGGTGGCTGTCGGTGCCGTGGCCGCGATGGCGGCATCGGGCAGTGTTGGTTATTTCGCGAAACGTGCCGCGCTTAAGCGCGCCGGGCAACCCGTTCCCAAATTCAGCTTCGGTGCCCTGTTCAAGAATATGTTCGCTTCCAAGCCTGCCCTGATGGCGGGTGGTATGACGGCGCTGGCCGCTGTTATTCCGGCTGCCGGGATGCTGGCGCTGGGTAGCGCTGTGGCCGCCGTAAGCGCGGGCGCGCACGAGTATTCCAGCAAGCGTAAAGAACGCAAAGCCGCTGGTGAAGATGTCGGGCCTTTCAGCTTCCGTGAAATGTTTTCGACCGTCACTCATTCCAGAAGCGCCAAGAAAGCTTTCCTGATCAGCGCCGTTGTGGGCGGCGTGTTTTCAGCTTTCAGTGGCGTATCCTTCGCACCGACGACAGACAGCGCCGCTGCTGACCTCAATACAGTAGCTGATGTTCCGCCACCACCGCCACAGGCGCAGGATTATGTTGGCCGTTACGAAATCCAGCGTGGCGATACGCTATGGGGCATTTCCCATGACGTGCTGGGCGATCAGGCCACGAATTCACAGATCGCGCAAAAGGTGCAGGAAATCGCTGTACCCAATAGCATCCAGAATCCGGATTTCATTCGCGCAGGCGATACACTTAGTCTGCAACTGCCGAACGTCGATATGGCAGAACTGGCTCGTCTTCAGGACAGCCTGCCGGGCATCAGCGCTGAACCGGTTGATAGCAGTATTCCGGCAGTCGCGGCACCTGTCGTTCGGCAGGATTATGTCGGTCAGTATGAAGTCCAGCGCGGTGATACGCTGTGGGCTATCTCCAAAGACATGCTGGGCGCGCAGGCAACCAACGCGCAAATCGCGCAAAGAGTGCATGAGATCGCAGCGCTCAATGGTCTGCAAAATGCCGATTTTATCCGTGCAGGTGATACGCTGAACTTGCCACTGGCTGATGCTGATACGGCAGAACTGGCACGTATTCAGGATAGTCTGCCGGGCATGACCGCCGAACCGGCACCGAACCTCGACGCACAACTGGCTGAGGGTAAATCCGATCTGCAAGCGGCGCATGAGAAAGCCGCTGCGGCCAAGGCGGAGGCTCCTGTGCAGCAGGCGCCGGTACATCATGCGCCTGCTGCACCGGTTTCGGCACCCGTTGCCGCCGCGCCGGATGTTACTCCGCCTGTCGTGGTAAGTTGCCAATTCATAGAAACGGTGACAAAAATTTTCAGCGAATGCGATAAAGACATTAGGAAAATGGGTGATGTTCTGATGCCGCCGGGTTCGAGCATCGAGTTCTATGTAGCGGCGCAGCCAGAAACGCTTCCTGTTGTATGGGCATCGACGGCACCGGTAAGTGTAAGGGACTTCTACGCTAACCATGCGTTGCCGGAAGCTGAAGAAGCGTACAATAACGGCAACGGACGTTTTATTCCGAAGCCTTAAGCTTCCTGATCAGCGGCTGCAATTCCGTTTCGTAACGTTTCCAGCTTTGCACTGATGACGTATAGACAGGCTTGATCACCTGCATCTTGCTGGCGGTCAGTACGGCGCGTTTTTGTTCATGCGGTTTCAGGCAGGCATCGTCCCACGGCAGGCCGATATAATCGACCAGGCGGCGGGCGACATCTTCCAGATTATTGACGGTGTCCTCGTAATCGACTTCGATGAAGCGTCCGGGCAATACTTTGCGCCAGTGCGCCATCATGTCTTCGTACATACGGTACTGATCGGCCAGTTCTTCCAGATTGTAAGACCAGTATTGCCCGCGCGCGAAAAGCTGTTTGTAACAGGACAGCGCCGTGTCTATCGGGTCGCGGCGGCAATGGATGATCTTGGCGTTCGGCATGGTGCAGACGATTTCGCCGATCCTTGAATAGTTACCGGGCATTTTATCGGTGATGCGTTTGGCTTTGCCGCTCGGATCAAGTTTGCGGATACTATCGACATAAGTCTGGCCGAATTGAGCGGCGCTGTCGGGGCCGAGTTTACCGAGCGCACGTTCGGTCATGGTCAGTTCCATCAGTTCGCCCGCGCCATAGACGTCGGGGTGCGATGAAATGATCTGTTCGGTCAGCGTCGTGCCGGAGCGCGGCATGCCGACGATGAAAATGGGGAGATCGGAAGGGCAGCCCTTGCCCTCGAACGCTTTGATCGATGCCGGGTTATAGGCGTTTTTAATTTGCGCCTGCGCTTCGAAATTCAGGGCGCGGTTATAGGAAACGGTGCGGCGCTTGGCATCGTTGCCTTTCTTTAAGTAAGCGAAGGCCTGCGCGTAATCGCCGATGTCCTCATAAGCCTTGAACAGCGAGAAATACAGGCTGATGGCATATTGCGTACCTTTGCGTTCAGCATCGGCCTCCAGCGCGCGTAAATCTTTGAAATCCTCGTCGTCGGCTTTGTATTTTTTGGCCTTGCCGAGGGCGTAATACAACGATGGTATTTCTTTGGTGATGGCAAGGCCTTTGCGGATCAGTGCGACCGATTTTTCTGCGTCGCCTTCCGATTGGTAAATCTCGGCCAGCGTCGCATAGGCCAGCGCGAAGTCGGGTTTCAGCGCGATGGCCTGTTCAATGGCGGCGCGCGCCTCGGTCATGCGGTTGCTCAGGAAATAGGTAATGCCCTTGCGCAGGAACGCTTCGGGCATTTCCGGGTTTAAGGCCACGGCCTTGTCGATGGCGGCGAGCGATTCTTCAACGCGGTTGGCGCGTTCCAGCACATTGGCGAGTTTCAGATAAACGCGCGGCGAATCCGGCGATAATTTCAGCGCTTCTTCCAGTGCCGCTTCGGCTTCGTCGATACGGTCGGCGACGAACAACACATCCGAAAGCTCGGCATAAGCCTGTGCGGATTTTGGCTTTAATAAAATGGCCTGCTGCGCGTGTTCCTGCGCGTCGTCCAGTTCGCCCAGTTCGAGCAAGGCCAGACACAAATTGCCGTGCGCGTCGCCGTAATCGGGTTTGAAGGCGATGGCGTAACGCAGCGCGGTGGCGGCCTCTTCGAAACGGTGCTGGTCGATCAAGGCCACGCCGAGATTATTCTGCGCTTCGGCGTAATCGGGTTTCAGCGACACCGCCTTGCGGAACAATGTCTCGGCGTCCTGCGGGTGTCCCTGATCGCGTAGCACGTTGCCGAGATTGTTCATCGCATAGACCAGCTTCGGATCAAGTTCCAGCGCCTTGCGACAAGCCTCTTCCGACTCCTTTAATCGCCCCAGTTCGCGCAGGGCGTTGCCGATATTGTTCCAGGACTGCGCATAGAACGGTTTGCTGATGGTGATGGCGCGCCACATATCAATGGCTTCCTCGTGGCGGCCTTGCTCAGCGAGCGCGTTGCCGAGGTTCAGTTGCGCATCGAAAAAATCAGGGTCGATGGCCAGCGCCTCACGGCAGAGTTTTTCCGCTTGCACGTAATCTTGCAAATTCCACAACGCATGGGCCTTGCTGCTGAGGGCATCGACCAAACCGGGCTCGATGGCCAGAGCTTTGTCCCAACCAAGCAGGGCGGCGTCCATGTCGCCGGTTTCGGCCATGATGATGGCGTAGTTATTCCAGAAACGCGCATCGTCGTGTTCGTCTTCGGTTTGCACGGCGCGGGCGTGTTTGATCAGGCGGGCGGCTTCGTCTTTCTTGCCGCGCTGGTAGCAGACAATCGCCAGATGATGAAGCGCGTCGAAATGGTCGGGGGTGGCTTTCAAAATATCGCGATAGGTGCGGTCCGCCAGCACCAGATTGTTCTGCTGGTGGTAATGGGCGGCGATATTCAGGGCGTCTTCGAGTGGCACTTCATGCGAAGGGATCATGGAATTCAGGATAAGGCGCGTTGCCAGCGCTGACAATCCCCGATCATATTTTGGATATCTCTCGAAAATTCCCCCTCCCAGAGGGAGGGGGTTAGGGGGAGGGGTTATCATGTGTGCTTTATTTTAGAGATTATAAACCCTCACCCCAGCCCTCCCCCTCAAGGGGGAGGGAGTAACTTGACATTAGGAATTAATTCCTCTAACATGCCACCATAAACACCCGAAAACCATTCATATTTTCCGACCTCCGCCGCCCGCTTTTTCCGCAGGCGGCGTTTTTATTGTTCCTGAAAGGATGACCTCATGCTGACTGAAATGACTTACGGCTTTCGCCGTCCGCGCCCGTTGCTGCAAACCGGCGGCAGCGCCTATCTTGATGGCGTCCTCGCCAGCACCGTGTTCGATCTCGATGCCACCATCGCCGCCAGCTATTCCGGCACAGGCGTTACATGGGCCAATCTGGTCGCCGCCCCGGCGGACGGCGCGGCGCAAACGGATTATGATTTTTATCGCGGCGACGGTGCCACCGGCACGACCTATCCCACGTTCAACGGCAGCGGCGCTGCGGCGTACTGGTCGTTTGATGGCGGGGATTTTTTCAAGCTGAAATCGGGCGTCAATCCCGCGTTTCTGGCGGGCCTGCATAAAACGTCCGGGGGTTCCGACTGGTGGATTGCCTTTGCGCATAATTCGGTGGATGGCACCTGGGGCGGCTCGACTTTCTTTGGTACCGTTTCGGCGTTTTCTGCCGGGCATCACGGCATGATGTTCAGGCCGACCGCTGGTGAATCCTTTGATATCCCTGTGGTTACAAATGGCGGTTCGGCGACGGCGGCGCTGCCGGTGTCGTTATTTGCAACCGGAAATTATCTCACGATCTTTTCGCATTCCCATTCCACGAATACGACGACATGGTGGAATAACAGTTCTTCCGGCACTCATATTTCACATACGTTCTATGCCAATACGAACAACGCCACGGGCACCGCCACCATCGGCGCGCGTCCTGATAACTCCTCTCCGCTGCCTGCGGGGAACCATTTGCTGTATTCCTTTGCCATGGGCAACGAATATCTCGACGACACCAAGGCGGCGGCGCTTATTACCGCGCTTCAGGTCAGGCATGGACGCTCTTATGTATAAACCCTTGCCAATATTTGTATAAACCCTTGCTAATATTATGTTACTAGGTGCGCTTTTTTGATGAATGCGTCTCAATCTTTAGAATTCTTTTACTCATTTCGAGGCAGACTGAGGGTATAAGTATTTGGATACCCCTGTGTGCGTGGTATGATTCCTGAGAGTTACCGATTCGTAATAGCGGCCAGAACGGCGCATATATACGTAAAACAAGCTTAAGCAAGGAGACAGATAATGAATAAAAGAATTTTACTCGCGACAGGTGCTGCCGTGCTGACGCTGACAGCGCTGGGCGGTGTTCACAAGGCGAATGCTGTGACGGATACTAGTGATGCTGAAGCAGTGATCATTCAGCCGATTACTGTTGATTGCACAACATCCCTGTTGGATTTTGGTAATATTCTTCCTTCCGGTGTCGCGGGTACTGTTGTAGTAAGTACAGCGGGTGCCGCAACACCTGCGGGTGGCGTGACACACTTCGGTGGCGAGGCTGCCGGTAACTGCGATGTGGCTGGCGATCTCAATGTTGCTGCTGATATCAGTATTTCAAACATTGTGAACCTTGACGATGGCGGCCCTGGTGCCGCTATGGCGATGTCCAACTTTACGCTTGATTATGACGCTGGTGCTTTCGCAGGTGCAGCGCCTCTTCTTACTGTGACTTTAGACCCGGCGGGCGCGCCTTTGTTGATCGGTGCCGAGCTGGCTGTTGGTGTTAACCAGGCGCCTGGTACATATACCGGCACGTTTGACGTGGATGTCGTTTATCAATAAGGCCGGCAGCCCACGCAAGGGAGCATGGTTTTGAGATTTGTAACGCCGTATATTCTTAAGGACAGAGTTAAGCTTCTCAGCGCCACCGCTATTATGGTGGTGCTGGGGAGTGTTGCTTCTCCTGTGGCTCTGGCTGTGACTGATACTGGTCAGGCTGAGGCAACAATTATGAGCGCGGCGGTGCCTGTGTTGACGCCGATTGAGGAGTTGAATTTCGGTGAGATCATCGCTACTGGTGCCGGCAATGTTGTCATATCGACGGCAGGTATCCCTACGCTTGATCTTGGCCTGACGCATACACCGGGCTCGCCGCACCAGCAAGGGGTCATGCGGATAACGGGTACGCCTGCGGCATTGGTTGAAATCAGTATTGTGGGTGGTCCCTATGTCGTCGATAACGGTTTGGGCGATACCATGCCAGTGGCGGCGTTTGATATTGGTGCTGGCGCGGGGTTGGATCATACAGTGACGATTGGCGGCGGCGCGACGGTCGATGTTAATATTGGCGCGACACTGACTGTGGGCGCGGGGCAACAGGCGGGTGCCTATACGGGCACATTCTCACTCAGCGCCGATTATCAGTAACGGCAGGGAGTTTTAATGACAGCGTTTGAAAAGACCATGGCTCCTAAAGTTACCTCTCGCAAAAAGCTGGCGCGCACGGGTGCTGCCGCTGTCATGGTCACGTTATCTTCAGTGGCGATGGTCAAGGCGATTGCGGCCACGGCGACCATGCCGATTCTCTCCAAACTGATCCGCGCGGTTGAAATTACCATCAATACTTCGCTCGATTTTGGTGATCTGGCGGTGACCGGCGATCATGGCGGGCAGGCACGGGTTGATCCTGTCACCAATCTTCTGGTGACCGATAGCGATAATAGTCTGGTTCCGGCGGGCGGGCGGCCGCGCGCGGGGCGTCTGCATATCCGGGGGTCGGACCTGCCGGTACAGGTCAGCATGGAACAAAACGCTGTCAAGCTGACCGATGGCGACAATTTTGTGACGGTGGACAATTTTAATTTTATCAACAACCAGGCCGGCAGCCGTGTGACGGTCACGCCGGATGTGGCCGATAACGGTGTTTTGCTGTCGGTGGGGGCGACGCTGAAAACCAGCCCCGGCCAGATGAGCGGCAACTATATCGGCAGCAATCGCATTTTTGCTAACTATCAGTAGTATTCATAACGACTCACCTTCGCCCCGTCTGGGGAAAACCTTGGTAACTACCTGATTTTTTTGGGGGATTGCTTTGCCTGACAAAGTCATGCAAAATCCTTCAGGAAGCGTGTGTTGCACAGGTTATAACGTCTCGCGGTTTATTCTCGATCTATGATGAAACATACAATGGAAATGACGTCGGCCAGACGTCTTGTTTATACGGGCTTCGGTGCTTTTGTAACGGGGCTGGCCGTTCTTTTCCTGCTGGCCGGGTTTTCGCCCGAAGCGCAGGCGCTGAAAGTAACTTTGAAGCGCGCTGTATTTGAAGGGCCGACCCGCACCGCGACACTGACCGTTATTAATAACACCGCTGAGGAGCAGGCTTACCGTCTGGGCTGGCGCCAGATGCGCATGACCGAAAACCAGGCGCTTGTTGGTGTCGATGATCCGAAAGATGCCGAAGGCCTTAGGCCTGTCGATGAACTGATTCGCTATGCGCCGCGCCGCATCCTTATTCCGGGCGGTGGTACGCAGCAGGTGCGTCTGCTGCTGCGCAAGCCTGCCGATCTGGCCGAGGGTGAATATCGTTCGCATTTCTGGATCCAGCCCGAGGCTGAAAGCGTGAAATTCGCGCCGCCTTCAGCAGAGCAGGCTGAAGCTGCGAAAGTCAGACCGGTGATACAGATTAAAATGCTGACCGGTATTACGATCCCTGTGATTGTGCGCCACGGCAAACTGACCGTAAAAGCGACAATGACGGATGCGCGTGTGTCCCGCGATGCGGACGGCAAGAACATGAATGTGGGCTTTACGATCAACCGCGAAGGCACACGCAGCCTTTACGGCGATCTGAAATTCACCTGCGATGGCGGTGTGCTGGCCAAACAGGTCAAGGGCATTGCCGTTTATACCGAAGTGAACAAGCGCTTTATGAACTTCTCGATCCCGTATCCGGAAGGGGGCGCGTCCGCCTGTTCCAAAATGAAGATCGAATATATCGCCGATGCTGACGATATGGACCTTAAGGGCGCGTCGCTGGCCGTCGCTGAAGCCGCCGTTCAGTAATTTACGTATCTGTTGCGCATTCAATGCACCCGGTCTTGTGACCGGGTGTTGTTTTTTGTCGTTGTATCAATACTGGTGCATGCTACAATGGTAACGGGCTACTCTACCAATGAGTAATAATACGCGTAAAATTTCTACTACTCTTCTCTCCTGACTTTCACCTCAGCTCAGTTTCATGGGCATATATAATGGTCGTCACGTACGGATGACCGCGGCACCGCGTTATCGGCACAGATTGCTGATGGCCGCTGCTTGGTTATTCGTATCCATCTGGCCTGTATCGTCGGCTTCCGTCGCCTACGCGCAGGACCATGATATTCAGGATCTTGTCCTCGAAGCGAGGATGGGACAGGCGGTCATTACCCCGGCGGCTGTGGTCCTTGAGAGCGAGGGCCGCTATTATTTGCCGTTGCTCGATCTTTCCGAAAATTTTGAATTTGCGATTACCGATTCCGATATCAGCCGCGGTTATGTCGAGGGCTGGTATATCAGCGAGGACAATACGTTCTCCGTCGACCGCCAGAAGAAAGAAGCCTATCACAAGGGCAAGCGGATCGAGCTGTCCGATATCAATTTCGTTGATGATCCCTATGGCGAGGGCAATGAACTTTTCCTCCAGATGGAGGTGTTCAACCAGATATGGCCTGAAATCAGCTTTACGGTTGATCTGGCTGGCCTGCAATTGCTGGCGGCGTCCGATGCCACATTCCCGTTCATGGAGCGGAAAGAGCGGCAGACACGGCAAAAATTTCTTGAAGCACGGCGGGCGGTGACGTCAGGCCCGCAGAAAGAGCTTCCCTATTTCAAAAATCCTTACGGCCTGATCAGCAAGCCGGTCATAGATATCGATAACAGCGTGAGCTGGGCGGCGGCTGATCGTGAATTGACCGCCCAGACCAGTATCAACGGCGCGCAGGATTTTTTATGGCTGACGGCGGATTACGGGCTGACTATCGCCCGTGAAGCCGATGGCTATAGCCCGCCTGAAGCGCTGCGGCTGACATTCTCGCGTGAAACCATGCCGGATGCGCCGCTGCCGCTCGGCGTCGAGCGTTTTGAATTCGGTGATACGCGTGTTAATTACCGGGAAGCCATTGCCAATGGCACCGCCGGTCGCGGATTTTATTTTACGACCAGCAAAAACGATCCCAACCGAGAATTTGATGTCATCACGGTGGAAGGTAACGGCCCGCCCGGCTGGGAAACCGAGCTTTACCGCAATAACGAGTTGATTGATTTCGGTATCGTAGATTCCAAAGGCGAATACCGCTTCGAAGATGTTTCGACCCAGTACGGCAACAACCGCATCCGCGTCATTCTATATGGGCCGCAGGGACAGATCCGCGAGGAGGTCAAAGACTATAATTTCGGCAGCAGCATGCTGCGCCCCGGCCAGCACAGTGTGAGCGGCGGTTTCGTCGATGCCGACCGCGATTTCGTGCCGCTATATGAAGATGAGAGTGTCAGCGCAAGGCCTGAAGGCATCGCCCAATCTCTGGCGGGCGCTTACGGCCTGACCCGTGATGTCACTCTGTATTCAAGCTATAATGCCCTGCCGACGACGGATGGCGATAAAGATTACGTGACGGGCGGTGCGACCTTCTCGGCTGCTGGCGGTTTCGGTCAGGTCGAGGTCTATAAGGGCGTCAATAACGGCGAAGCGCTGGATTTACGGTTCCTGACCGAATTGCTCGGCATACGCCTTAATCTGGCCACGACGTTCTTCAACAGGTTTGAAAGTCCGACATCCGGTTTTGGCGATAACGCGAAAAAGCAGGAAAATGAAATTCTGGCCACGCGCAATTTCCGTCTGCCGTTTGGCTCGCTGGGGCTGCAGTTCGATATAAACCGGGTCACCCGCTATGACGACAGCACAGATTTAAGTCTGGGGACGCGTCAGACGATCAGCTATTCGGGTACGCAGTTTTCGCACCAGACCGATACACGGGTTCGCGATGGTCACCATGAATCTTCATCCGGTGTGCTGACGGCGAATGCCCGTATGCGTAACTGGCGTGTGCGCGGCAATCTGTCCTATACCACTTTCCCTGAATCGCTGCTCACAAACAGCTCTGCGGAATTGCGCTATCAGACGGCAGATGATTTTACTTTCGCTGTCAGTACGCAGTATGACTTCGTGCAGGATGTCATCGGCGCGGGTTTTCAGGTCGGGTATGATTTCAAACGTTTCCTCGGCAGTTTCGACGCCAACTGGCTTGATGGCAGTGGTTGGCAAATGATGCTGCGCGCCAGTACGTCACTCGGTCCCTATGGCGAGGATGGCGGCTATAACATGGTCAGCGAGGCGCAACGTTCACTCGCGCCGATCCGCGGTCATGCCTTCCTTGACCATAATGCAAACGATCTTTTTGACGAGGGTGATGCGCCTCTCAAGGGCGCGCGGTTGAATGTCTCCGGGCGTATCAGTGAAGACGAGTCGAATGATGAGGGTTATGTCATCGCCCGTCAGAGTGATCAGGTTGGTCTGGTTAATGTCGCGCTTGAAACATCCTCGCTTGAAGATCCCTATTATGCGCCCGCGATTGAGGGCTACAGCATGGCCCTGCGCCCCGGCAGCATGCCAGATATAAAATTCCCGGTGATTGAAACCGGTGCTATCGACGGCACGATTTCCAGTGTCGATAGCGGTGACCCTGTTCAGGGCATCAATATCCAGCTTGTAAACGAGAAGGGCGAAGTCGTCGCCGTGACGGAAGCGGCTTATGACGGCTTCTATACCTTCGAGTTTGTAAGACCCGGTACGTATATCGTCCGGGTTGATCCTGCGTACCAAGTCAACGTCCCACCGATAACCGTAACGGTTGTTTCCGACGATCTATTTGCCTCTGGCGTAGATCTTCAACTGCAGGAGCAGGAGAAGGGAACAGATGGGGAAACCACAGCCGCTGATACCGGTGCCGCCGATCAGGCTTCCTTCGATCAAGAATTCGAAGAAGCCCTGAGCCAAGAGGCCGGTACCGATGATGCGGTGATGGGGCCACCAAACGGCGCGGAGAGGGGTAGAGTAGCCCAACCTACCCATGAAACGCCCAACGGGACGACGCCTACGCCTGCTCCACATTCCTCTGACGGCAGCCTTTCCGCCGTCGTTCACCGCGTAAGGATCGGAGGGCTTCCCGATAAACCTCGGTTTGTCATGGAGCTCTCCGGTTCGGTGAATTACAAAGCTTCCGTCAGTGCTGACGGACTTGAGGTAATTATCGACCTGCCGGATGTGGCGTGGGATGCGCTGGTCCAGTCAAAGAAAACAGGCAATGCTTTTATCCCGTCTTATCAGGCCGACGCTTTGGTTGACGAAAGCGGCAAGATCACAGGTACGCGCCTGCGTCTTTCTGCCTCACAGCCAGCCGTCTTGGCCGGGCAGGGATTATTGCCGCCTGAAGGTAAATCCGGCTACCGGTTGTTTATTGATATCGGCAAAAAGTAAGGCCGTAAAAATACAGCCCCGGCGCGCTGTACCACAGGCGCCGAGGCCGCAGTCAGAGTCCCCCTCCCTATAAGGGTGGTCGGGGAACCCTATCTCTATTTAAAACCATTAGGCTGATGCAATATCGATCGTCTTCTTGGCTTTTTCCGGCATAGCCTGTTTGCCGATCACCACGGACAGAACACCGTTCTTCATCGTGGCGCTGACCTGCTCTTCGGCGGCGTCATCCGGCAATTGCAGGGTACGCGAAAAGCGACCATAACTACGCTCGATACGGTGGAAGGTCTTGCCCTCCTCCTCGCTCTCCTGTTGTTTTTCACCCGAGAGCTTTAAAACACCATCCTCAATGGCCAATTCCACGTCCGCCCGCTCAAGACCCGGTAATTCCGCGGTCACTATATATTCCTTATCGGTTTCACTGATATTCATTTTCACGGTAATGTCGGACAACGACCCGACCGGCAAATGAATATTCGTCATGGCGTTGCGGAAGAAATTGTCGAAAACCCGATCAAGGTCATCGAACGAACCCCACCGTGGCGCTATTCCTGATTTTGGCGTTTGCGGAACGATTTTACGAAGGGCTGTCATTTAAAACTCCTTTCATTCATCGCACTCTTTAAGGGAAACAAAGCCGTAAATCCTAGTAAGGGTTAAAGGCCTACAAGACTCACCTGGTATCTGTGGCCGGAATATCAAGGCTTTTAACACTTTGAATTGTTTCGATTTCTATATAAAATCAAGCCAATTTTGAGAAGGATCGATCATGTGCGGCATCGCCGGATTTATAGATGTGAGAAAGAGTGCCGACGCTAACGAATTGCGGGCGCTGGTAACCTCCATGACCGATGCCATTCAGCATCGCGGCCCTGATGGCAGTGATGCGTGGGTGCATGACCATGTGGCGCTGGGGCACCGGCGGCTGGCGATTGTCGATCTGACCCCCAGTGGCGCGCAGCCGATGGCGTCATCTTCGGGCCGCTATATGATTATCTTCAACGGTGAAATCTATAATTTTCTTGATATCCGCAAGGAACTGGAGGGGCGCGGCGTGTCCTTTAAAGGCACGTCTGATACGGAAGTGATGCTGGCGGCGTTCGAGGTCTGGGGCATTGAAGAATCTTTAAAAAAATTCGCGGGCATGTTCGCCTGCGCGCTTTATGATCTGCGCGAAAGAATGCTGCATCTGTTCCGTGACCGTCTGGGCAAAAAGCCGCTTTATTTCGGCTATGCGGGCGATCATTTCGCTTTTGCTTCCGAATTGAAAGCGTTTGCGGTTTTGCCGGGGTTCACGGGCGAGCAGGACCATGAGGCATTACATTTATTTACGCGCCATAATTTTATTCCGGCGCCATGGTCGATTTACAAGGGCATCTTTAAATTGCCGCAAGCCACCTGGCTGTCGTTGCCGTTTGATGAAATTGCCGGTACGCGTAACGCACGTGATTTTCTGGCACGGGCGAAGCCGTACTGGGATTTGTCAGGGCTGGCGCGTCAGAATGTGCGTGTGGCGAATGAAACAGAAGCGCTTGCGGAACTTGAAAATATTCTGGGGCTGGCGACAAAACAGCGCATGATCGCCGATGTCCCGTTGGGCGCGTTCCTGTCCGGTGGTATCGATTCATCGCTGGTGGTAGCGCTGATGCAGAAGAATGCATCGCAGCCGGTGCGCACCTACAGCATCGGTTTTGCTGAGGCCAGTCATAACGAATCCGAATATGCGAAGGCAGTGGCACGGCATCTGGGCACCGATCATACTGAATTCACCGTGACGGCGGATGAGGCGCGCTCAGTCATTCCGCAACTGCCCGATATTTATGACGAGCCGTTTGCCGATGCTTCACAAATCCCGACATGGCATGTCTGCCGTCTGGCGCGCCAATCGGTGACGGTGGCGCTTTCGGGTGACGGCGGGGACGAAGGGTTCGGCGGTTATAACCGATACCTGCTGGCGCAATATGTGTTTCCGGCATTGCAACTGTTTCCACTGGGCTTGCGTGAAGCCTTATCATCTTTGCAAACCCGTGCCGGACACCAGAATTTACGGCGTCTTCTGGAGGTTTGCGGCGCGCGTGACCCTTCCGACTTCTACCGCCGCATTTTTTCTTACTGGCAGGATACTTCTGCTGTGCTGGCAGACGGGCATTCACCGGAGGTGCCGTTGCCGCCGTTCGTGGGCAGCATCACGCGCCATATGATGATGGCGGATTCAAGTTTTTATCTGCCTGACGATATTCTGGCCAAGGTCGATCGTGCCAGCATGGCGGTGTCGCTGGAAACGCGCGCGCCGTTACTGGACCACCGTGTTCTTGAATATGCGTGGACGCTGCCCGATCATTTCAAGGTCCGGGGCGGCAAGGGCAAATGGATTTTGCGCCAGTTGCTGGCGCGGCATGTGCCGACAGAATTGTTCGAACGCCCGAAGCGCGGGTTCGGGGTGCCGCTGGCGGCATGGCTGCGCGGGCCGCTAGCCCCATGGATGCAGGATTTACTTTCGGCTGACCGTCTGCGTCAGCAGGGTTTGTATAGACCCGAAGCGATTGCACCCATGGTGCAGCAGCATCTGGCGGGTACCCATGACTGGTCTTACCGTCTGTGGGGGCTGATTATGTATCAGGCATGGCATGACCGGTGGCAGGGGCAAAATTCTGTTTCACATAAGGTTAGGCATACGGGTTGATAATTGTGTCTGGCACTGGCGTAAAAAGCAGGTACACTTCAGCCATCATTATTTATCTTGGGAGATTCTCCGATGTCCGATGATCAAAATAGCGCTTTCGATGTGCAAAAGCTTAAATCGCAAGCTGAAACCAAGATCAGGGAATTGTGGTCTGGCGCGATACCGCTGTTTGAAACCTTCTGGATTTATTATTTTGCCGTGATCGTCGTGCTCCAGATTCTGGCGCAGGCTTTCGGCATACTCGGCATCTTGTTTTCTCTGGTTGCGCTGTGCTGGGCAGCGTTCATGGTCAAACCGATCTGGGTATCGGCTGATAAATATGCCGGGCCGAAACACTGGGCGATGATCGCCAAAATTTTCGCCATCCTGATCGGGCTGGGTGTGGTTTCGACGTTGTTCTAGAGAACCAGCGCTTCAATTAAATTTGTCATCCCCGGCCCATGCCACGCAAGCGCTGACGCTGCGGGTACCCGGGGATCTATGTGTTTAGTCCCATAAACTTTACCATGGCGCTTGAGAAAGGCCTTCCTCTAACAATTTATCGAGTGAATGATCTTTCATGTACTTAAAATCCCATGACATTATGTATGTGATAACAATCCACTTGCCCGGCGCTTTCTTACGTAAAATATAAATTTCTGGTGGGTGCTTGCCGTTGGCCGCGATTTCACCGCCGGGAGAGCAATCAATCGGCGGGCACTGGCCTTTGGGGTCGGAGCGATCTTCCAGATTAGAGTAGCAATGAACATAGCGGCGACAAACTTGTGCGGCGGCAAAAAGCAGCGTGTCGCCCGGCTGCCATATGTCTTTATATGCTTGCGGTATATCGGATTTCTTGAGAATACGCTTTGACAGGAATTTATACAGGCTGCGCATTCTTTTGTCAGCGCCGCCTCTGGGGCCAGGCAGTTCGATATCTATGGTGTTGCAAACCGATTGATCCCACCAACTTTTACACGCATCGCGTGTCATAACTGCGCATTCCGGCGTAACGGGGTTGCCGATGCAGGGGCTGCTGCTGGTGGCGTGATCGTAGCCGAGATAATAAAGCAGTGAATAATCGGGCGTCAGCGGGCGTTCATCCGATTCGGCGCGGGCATTGATGCTGACCATGTTCAGCATGATGCAAAAGGTGACGTAAATGGGAAATTTTATGAAAGGAGTCATGCTCTGATATGTTCAATCTAAAATTGTTTTCACAATGATCATTTGTTCATGGTATGTTCTTTTAGTCAAGCCCCCTGTCTGTCACAAGCGTGGGGGCTTTTTGTTAATTTTGAGAATGAACAGGAAAGGATCGGTAATGTCATGCCGCTTATACCCGTTTTTCCCGCCCGGTCGTTGAACCATCCCTTGGCAAAGAACCGTCCGGCGGATTCCGATGATGTGCGGGATGTGAAAATATTTCTGCGCGAACGCGGATATTATGCTGAACCTTCCTATGGCGTGACGCCTTATCCTGATCGTGGACTATTTACGGCCATCAGCGATTACCAGCGCGACCGTAGTTTGCAGGTGGATGGCATGATAAATCCGGAGGGGGAAACCCAGCAGGCGATGAGGGGAGAGAAGGAGCAAAGCCAGAAATTCCTGACACCGCCCATATTGTCACAGAAGAAACACTATTATGATTCTCTTGATTTAGGAGACGGTAGAGCAATTTTTTCAGAAAATGGTCTACATAATATCGAAGGCATGACGCAAAGACGTGTCAACACCTATATGACAACATACGATATGGAGGGCGGTGACCGACCTGATGGCGATACGGTCAGCGGCATTCAAGTCCCGACATTGAAATTCCTCAATAGCCGACAGAAACTTGGCTTGAAGAAAAATGTGAAACCTGCCGACCTGACCCCGCTTGAGAAAGCCCGTGTACTGGAGGCCTATGCTGATTACAGTCTGGAGCGGATCGGGGGGCGCAAGGCGCTTGATGATATGCCGGACGATCTGGCGGCGCAGACGATTTTTGATACGGTTGTGCGTCACGGGCCGGAGGGTGGTTCGCTGGTGTTACGCAAAGCCCTGAATGCGGCGCGTGTCGATGGGGAAGATCCCTTGAGTGAAGGGGCCGGACGCATTGGCCCGCAGACGCAGGAGCGCTTTCATGCCGTGCTGGGCGATAAAAATCGCCGCACGGTGTTTTATAGGGCATTGGCTGCTGAGCGACTCAAGCAGTTTCCCGCTGAGGCTGCGCGGTTTGAATATTTTAGGGATTGAAGGCAAAAGAAGATACTTCTGGGTATGCCCTCAGGATGACAACAAGCGGATGCTACGCGGCCTTCTTGCGCGCTGACAACAACTCCATGATCGACAGGAAACCGGCGATATCGCCATTATCCTTTACCACGGGAATGTGCCGGATATTGCGGTCGGTCATCAGGTCGATGGCGGATTCAACATTATCACTTTCCTTGACCGCGATGATCTTGGTCGTCATGTAATCGCTGATATAGGCGGTCTTGGCGTTATCGCCTTCGGCGGCGAAGGCCTTGACGATATCGTGCTCCGAAAGAATGCCGATGCCCTTGCCATCACGGTCAGTGACCAGCAGGCAGGTTGAGCGCGTCATGTTCATCACATCGATGGCATCCATGACCGAGGCGTCCTCATCAATTTCGCGGCGGTTGCTAATGCTGGCGAGAACGGCGGCGATATTCATCAGTAAATCCCTTTTACAAACACGTAACGGTACTATGCTACAGGCGGCGCTTTAAAAAATAAACAGCCTGTATTTGTTGTCATAATTTACAAATGATTCATCAGGAATTTATGGGCGAAATAACCTGCCGCCAGCAGGATTAGCCCTGCGCCGTACAAGGCCCAGAAATTCCACATCAGCTTTTGCGCCAGCAGGAACGGCACGAAAAAGAGCAGCGATAACGGCACCGCTACAAAGATGCTCTGCGCGAAACGCGCGGTTTTTTCAGCATCCTGATATTCGGCATAGGAAAAGGGCAGAACCAGCAGCGTTATCAGCGGCAGGGCGACAATAAATCCCGCTAATTCCGGCCTTTTCCCCGATAGCCATGAGGCAAAGGCGATGATTGTGGCGGATACGGCGATTTTAAAGGCAAACAGCATATTTGGCTCTCCGTATTTTGTTTCTTAGGATGAATATGTTATACGATTTTATCACGTATTCCTGAAGGAGACTCCAGCATAATGAAAGCGTCAGCAGAACGCATCCGTTATATCGTTTCGTGGCTGTCATGGCCGGTGATTTTCGTGGGCGCTATGGTGATTACCGGGATTGGTTTCGCCATGGATATGCCGGTGATCGGTTTCAATCTGGGTTATCTGTTTCTGGGCTTAAGCCTGTTTGCGCTCGAACATAAGATGCCGCACGAGAAAAAATGGAACATGGATGACGGCCAGACTTGGGCCAGCCTGGCGCATACACTGACCAGCAAGGGTACGGTCCAGACGATCTTCATATTCAGCGCGGCGCTGGGGCTGACGTCCCTCATTACACCGGCGGCGGAACCGGGCTATGGCATCTGGCCGCGCGACTGGCCGATTTTGGCACAGGCGGCGCTGGGTGTCGTGGCTGCTGAATTTGCGCTTTATTGGGGGCACCGCATCGCGCATGAATGGATTCCGCTGTGGCATTTTCATGCCGTGCATCATAGCGTCAACAAACTCTGGATTTTGAATACCGGGCGCTTCCACTTTTTCGACAGCTTGAAAAGCATTGTCGGCGGCATGGCCGTGCTGCTGGTGCTGGGCGCGCCGATGGAAGTGTTCCATTGGCTGGCAGCCGTGACGGCGTTCATCGGTATGCTGACACATTGCAATGTCGAAATGCGCTTCGGCCCGATTTCCTACATTTTCAATACGCCGGAGTTGCACCGTTGGCACCACAGCCGCATCATCCGCGAAAGCAACAAGAACTACGGCGAGAACGTCATGTTCTGGGACCTGTTGTTCGGTACCTTCTTCCGGGAAAATCGCCGTCCGCCGCAGAATATCGGCATCGCCGAATATATGCCGCCTGGTTTCCTGCAACAGTTGGCCTATCCGTTTGTCCGGCTGGCGCGCGGACAACTGACGGCGGAATCAATGCCGATTCTCATGCCCGGTCTTACGCGGAAGCCTGTACGGAAAAATACTTCGGAAAATCCCGTGCAGGATGCGGCTTAACTAGCTGATTTTAAATGATTTTCTTTTCTCTTGGCAAAATACACCTGTATGTTGCATATCTGTTGTTATACACAACAGGTAATAGCCATGACGAAAACGGCCCTCATTACAGGGATCACGGGGCAGGACGGCGCATATCTTGCGGCTTTTCTGCTCGGTAAGGGTTACGACGTGCACGGGGTGCGCCTGTATGAAGCCACGCCGAATACACAACGCCTTGAGGCGCTGCTGGCTGAATATCCAGGCAATTTTCATCTTCACTACGGCGACCTGACCGATAGCGGCGGGCTGTACCGCCTGCTGGTGCAGATCAAGCCGGATGAGATTTATAACCTCGCGGCGCTCAGCCATGTGCGGGTGAGTTTTGATTTGCCCGAGGCTGCCGCCAATATCAATGCGCTCGGTACGCTGCGTCTGCTGGAGGCCATGCGTACGCTGGAGTCCACGGCACGTTTTTATCAGGCCTCCAGTTCCGAAATGTTCGGCAACGCGCCCGCACCGCAAAACGAAAATACGCCGTTTCAGCCTTGCAGTCCCTATGCGGCGTCCAAGCTTTATGCGTACTGGCTGGTGCGTACCTATCGCGATTCCTACGGTATGCATGCGAGTAACGGCATTTTATTCAATCACGAAAGTCCGCTGCGCGGCGAGGAATTCGTGACGCGTAAAATCACCAAGGCGATTGCGGCGCTGATCGCGGGGCAGGGCGATGTGCTGAAGCTCGGCAATCTCGAAGCGCGGCGCGACTGGGGGCATGCGCGTGATTATGTCGAGGGCATGTGGCTGATGCTGCAGGCCGATAAACCTGATGATTACGTGCTGGCGACGGGTGAAACCCGTTCGGTGCGTGATTTCGTGGAAGCCGCTTTTGCGTGCATGGGCATGCCGCTGGTTTGGAACGGGACGGGGCTGGCTGAAAAGGGTCTGTGCCGCCGCACGGGACGTGTGCTGATCGAAATTGATGAGACATTATTCCGTCCAGCGGAAATCAACTGCCTGTGCGGCGATGCGACGAAAGCGCGTACGCAACTGGGCTGGGTCCCGCGCACCGATTTTTCTATGCTGGTACAGGAAATGGTGAAGGCCGATCTTGATGATATCTGTGCCAACGATATGCCGGTGAGCGCCCATGTTCACGCTGCCGAATAAACGCATCTGGGTTGCCGGTCATCATGGCCTGGTGGGTAGTGCGCTGGTGCGGGCATTGCCTTCTGAAAACATCATCACTGTTGCTCGCGACGAACTCGATCTGCGTGATCAGACGGCCACGCGTTTGTGGATCAAGCGCAACAGGCCGGATGCTATCATTCTGGCGGCGGCGACTGTGGGCGGTATTGGTGACAACAAGGCGCGCCCAGCGGATTTTCTGTACGACAATTTGATGATCGAGGCGAATGTCATTCATGCCGCGCACGAGGCAGGGGTGGAGAAACTGCTATTTCTCGGGTCTTCCTGCATCTATCCGCGCGATGCGGCACAGCCGATTAGTGAAGATGCGCTGCTGACGGGGGCGCTGGAGCCGACCAACGAAGCTTACGCGATTGCCAAGATTGCCGGGATCAAGCTCTGTCAGTCCTATCAGCAGCAATACGGATCACGCTTTATATCAGCGATGCCCTGTAATCTTTACGGCCCCGGCGACCGTTTCGATGCGCAGCGTTCGCATGTCATTCCGGCATTGATGCTGAAAATGCATCAGGCGAAATCATCATATCGTTCGACGCTGACTTTTTGGGGGTCGGGCAATCCTTTGCGCGAATTCCTGCATGTCGATGATCTGGCGCAGGCTTTGGTCCTGATGCTGGAGCAATATGAAGGCACAATGCCCGTGAATATCGGCAGCGGTGCTGAAATCGCGATTGCCGATCTGGCGACGCAGATGGCACAGGTTGTGGGTTATGACGGTACGCTGGCCTTCGATCCGACGCAGCCCGACGGTACGCCGCGCAAGGTGCTTGATAGTGCTGCCATCCGCGCCATGGGCTGGCAGCCGCGCATTACGCTGCCGCACGGTTTGCGTGAAACCTATGAATGGTTTTGCCAGAGCGTGCAGGATGGCCGTCATGCGGCTTGATTCCGTGACGCCTGTTATCCTGGCGGGCGGGCCGGGCTACCGCTTAAAACCATGGTCGCGACCCACATGTCCTAAACCTTTTATAAAAGTTGGCGAGATGAGTCTGTTGCAGGCCACATTGCAGCGGGTCAAAGGGACGGTGCCTCTGGTGCTGTGCGCTAGAGCGCATCTGGAACTGGCGCGGACGCAAACGGCGACGATTACGTCGCAAGCGCATTTTCTCGTTGAACCGGCGATGCGCAATACAGCTCCGGCAATCGCGGCGGCGACCGCTTACTTGCTGGCAGAAAAAGGCCCGGATGCGCTGATGCTGGTAATGCCGTCAGATCATGCCATTGATCGCGCCGATATCTTGCTGAATGCTGTCGGCAAGCAAATACAGATCGGGCAGGGGCGCATCCTGTCATTCGGTATCAAGCCGCGCAAGCCCTCGCGCCATTTTGGTTATATCCTGCCCGAAGGAAATGCTGTCCGTTTTATCGAAAAACCTGAGCGGGTCGCGGCGCAGAAACTGATCGCCGCCGGTGCCTATTGGAACAGCGGTATCTGGATGGCGCGGGTGGGCACAATGCAGGCGTTGTTTAAAGAGCTGGCTCCGGCGGTTTGGCAGTCGGCGCAGGATTCCGTTACCTATGCCCGCCATGAACGGGACACCAGCTTTCTTGAAGAGCGCTATTTTTCCGCCAGCCCGTCTATTTCCATCGATAAAGCGGTGATGGAAAAGGCGCCCGGCATTTCCTTGTGTCCGCTTGATATCGGTTGGCGCGATCTGGGGACGTGGCCGTCAATGATGGCCCATTTATTGGGATTTTAGGGTTTTTTGAGGGGTTGCTCCCGCGCCGCACTCTCCTTTATTCTGATGGCATGAAGAAAAAACCGATTCGTCTTGTTCCGTATATGTGTGGTTGCGGTGCCTTTTCCGGCGGCGCTGAAAACGGCCCCCTGGCGCTGGCCAAGTCCGGGCTGGTTGAAAGCCTGCGCCGCAAGGGGCTGGATGTCGATTGGTGGCGCGATCCTGCCACGGCGGAATTCGACTATAAGGCACTGGGCTTAAAATCCCGTCCGGACGCCGGATCGAAGGCGCGTGAGGATGTTCTTTATTTTCACCTGACGCGTCTTTGCGATGATGTGGAAGAGGCGCTGCATCAGGGTTACCGTGTCGTCACCATCGGCGGCGATCATTCGATGGCGATCGGATCGGTAGCGGGGCTGGCGCGCGCGAAAAAGGCGCTGGGAAAAACCGGCCTCGTCTGGATTGACGCGCACCCGGATATTCACACGATTAAGACCTCGCGCCGTAAAACCTTCCACGCGGTACCGGTTTCTATTTTGCTGGGTGACGGGCCGAAACGTTTTGCCGCGCTGGCGGGCGATCAGGCCGCGTTAAGAGCCAAGCATATTTCCTATGTCGGTTTGCGCTCGATTGACGAGCCGGAGTTGCATCATATCGCCGCGCATAATATCAAGACCTTCACCAACGGCGATCTCGACCAGTTTGGCCTGAAAAAGGCGATGACGGATTCCATCGCACATATCAGCAAGGGCACCAAGGCGCGATTCCTTTCTCTTGATCTCGATGGCATCGATCCTGAATTTGCGCCGGGGGTGGGTACGCCTGTGCCCGGTGGTATCAATGCGCCGGAGTTGTTGAAGATTTTCAAAGCAGATGGGCAAAAGGCTGATTTCGACGTGATCGAGATTACCGAATATAATCCCTCACGCGATGATAACGGCAAGACGGCCGAATTGACGAAAAAAATACTGGCGGCGTTGCTGGCTTAAGTGGCGGTGCGGCGCATCGTCAGGATTACAATTTCATTGCCGTATTCGATCTGCCCCGAAAGCTGGATAATATCCCCCTTGCGCGCCATGCGTAGCATCGCCTTATAAGTGACGATATCGCGCGTGGGCGACCCGTCCGGACGGGTCAGCAGAAAATCGATACGGGAGTTTGCAGGGTCGGCGACCGATACCATTTCCACTTCGGTGTCGCTGACAACGCGGAACGTGCTGGTCCATAATACATTGTTACCGTCATGGCGGCTGGTCTGGCCGTTTCTGATTTCCGTGGCACCGTCACTGCGCTTGACCAGCGGGCCTTCATAATTACTGGTGGATGATACCTGATAGATGCCGTCTAGTTCTGTGGACATAGAATACTCCCCACCGTTCAGGGTATATCACTTTGGTAAAAAGAAAGTGAATTATGCGGCTTTCCCGGCGACGGTAGCCTTTATCAAGGGGGCGCTGAAAGAACGTAAAGATAATGAATGTATAGGGTTGAATTTGCGCTTGAAATAATCAAGGCCGATATTTTCCGATCCGCCAATACATACATGCCGGATGCCTTCGCTATGAAGCTGAGAGCATACCTGGTAGCCTATATATTCTGACAGGCTGCGGACTTCGGGGCGCGCCACGCTTACAAATGAATTGGCAATTTCCTGGGGGAGTTTTTCCCATACGCTTACTCCGGCGGCAACACCATTGTGATAAACGACAAAGCCGTCAAGCTTGTCAGGGTTAAGCCTTAGGAGCTTCAGCATAAATATCTGGGGATCAGAAAGATCCTGAATTTCATATTCTTCATTTTCATGAGCGTTTGACCATTTATTGATCAATTGCAGCGCCTCTATAAATATGCCGGTGTCGGTTATCGATTTTACATCGATGTTTTCTTTGCCAATCCGGTTCAGGTTGACTTTCAGATCACGAAAACGATTGCCCTTGTGCAGGATGACGTCCTGCGTTGAAAGCGTTTGGACGGGATAAACCCAGTCGAGCGTCTGCTCTTCGATAGCGTACGCGCCTTTGATATGATCATTCTGGATGCGCGCTGCCAGGATACCTGCTGGCGGCTCAGGGATTTGTGTAAGGAATTTATCCCATATAGACGAAGATTCTCGCTGCTGCGGCAAAAAAACCAGAATTTGGCCTTTGATATTGGGGTGCCAGCAAAACAGGAGAAAATATTCCTGCTCTTGATACAGCCAGAGCCCTTTGCGGCCTGTCATCAGATAATAGGCGGGCGACAATGCGTAGGGATCGTCATTATCCAGAGGGGCAAGATATTCTTCTAAAATTTTATAATCGTTGATGTCCAGTTTTCGCATGCCAGAGAGAAAGCGGGCATTATTGATTTCCCAAAGCATTTCTGTATCGGGGAGTGTCGATGAAAAGGCGTTGTGCTGGATGGCGGAAGGGGTCACTGTTTCCCCTTTTTTCGCGCATCAGGTTTTGGCGGCAATACGGCGCGATCCCATGCGAAATTAAACAAGTCTCGGAAACTGGCTGCAAAAAGAGAATTCTCGATAATCACAATCTGTTGCGGCGGGCCCCACGAAATGAGCGCCAGCTTGTTGCCGTATAACTGGAAGGGGACGGGGCTGAAATATTCCTTGGGGATCCAGCGATAACATTCCCATGGCGCAATGTAATGGTCATCGCCTTCCTCCAGCAGGATGCGCTCCGTGACGTTGATTTTATCCAGACGCTCTACGTGAGCGGCCATGCGTTTGAATTCGGCGCTGTCTTTATCTGTGATTTCCCTGACGCCCGTAATCAGTACTTCGCCGCCTGTACCGCTGAGGGTGCTGTACACATCATTGAGCAGTTTATCGTTGGCATCTTCACCTTCCAGCACGGTGACCATCTCATTACGCAGACGCACACCGGAACCGGGCAGAAATTCGACGCCATGGTTTTCAAAGGCCTGCTGAATGGCGACGGCAGAGTCGAGGCGCGGGGCGGTGATCTCGTTTTCAATGTTTTTGATGGAAGAGCGTGCAATGCCCGCCATATCGGCCAGTTGCGTCTGGTTCCAGTTCAGCAAGGCGCGCGCGGCGCGGATTTGTCGCGGATTAATCATGTTGTTCTTTTATTAAAGTTAATCAAAAAGGTCAATTTATATTTTCTATCGTATAAAGTTTAATAAATTGATCAAAATGAATAATATTATTGACATAAGGCGGCGATCGGGTATATGGTGCCCCCATAAACGGGTAATAGAGGGTGTGTCCCATCATGGGAAAATATAACAAAAACAATGATCTGGAAGGTGTGGAGGAGCAATATGGCCCGGCCTACGTGCAGCAGCTCCGCGATCACCTGATCCAGATCGAAGCTAAAGAAATCTCTTATCTGGAAATGAAGCAGATGGCTGAAGTCATGGCCCGCTTCCGCAACCGTGTGCGTGTGATGATTCATCATTACCGCCGCTGGAAAGCCGATTACGAACGCGAGACCGACCGGATTGAAAAAGTCTATCGCGCTTATGAAGGAATTTTTGTCCGTCGTCAGCTGGCCGATGTCTGGCAGCTCTATTTAACGGTCAACAGTGATTATCACGAACTGCGGCGTGTATACCTGGCGAACCTTCGCCAGCCTCCCCACAGGCGCGCCGCATGAAGTGATAGTAAGAACCGGTTTCCCCCGGTTCAGCTTGATGCCCCACACACAAGCGGAAAGCCCCCTGATCGCAAGATCGGGGGGTTTCTCTTTGTTGTCTGTACTGAGTGTCTGTACCGAGGGCAATAAAAAGCCCCGCTCGCGGGGCTTGGTGTTCTAGGGGTTCGATAACGGGGTTCTGCGTTTTTTCGCGATCATCAGCGTGAATTTCGTCATGTCGCCCGTCGCTTGCGATTCAATTTCCTCGCCCTGAATGAAATCAATGATTTCGAAGTTTTGCTCGAAAGTTTTTCTGAAGCGCGCTTCGTCCCACAGGCTGATCAGGTGACCTGGGCGTATTTTGGGTTCGACGGAGCCGTCTGACAGGCGATTCATTTTCTGGGGGTCGAAATCCCGCTGATCGCGTGCCGCGACGCATAGCAAACCACCCGGCTTCAGCACACGTGTGGCCGCATCGACGAAGGCGTGGACATGACCGTTATGCCCCAGCAGGTGCAGTACGCGGTGGCTGGTGACGGCATCGAACTGACCGCTACCCAGTGCCGCGCGGGAAAACTCACCCAGCAGCAGATGCGCCCAGCCTGAGTCAATTTTATCTCTCAGCTGTCTTGTCGCCTCTGTCAGTCCGGCAACGGCATTTTCCACGCCGGTTACGCGGTGACCGCGGTTTACAAGATGAATGATGTCGCGGCCATAGCCGAAGCCGACTTCCAGAACATTCGATACCTGACGCAGTCTGTCAGCAACGCGCTTGGCGGTCAGGCTGGGCTCATCACCCCAGATATGACCTTCCTTTTTATAGCGATCATTCCAGTCAACACTCACTGGAACGATGGCGCTACCAGTAGCGCCTGTGTTGCCGTTGCTGTTGTCCGGGGTTGATGTCATTTTGCCTTGGCCACTTTCTGTGCCGACATTTCTTCGGGCAATGTCGCAAAATTGTCCCAGCAGATGCGGAACATGGTGCGGTAACCTTCGGCGAATTCGGGCTGGCGCATGATCACGATCTCGACATCGTCTTCCTTGAAGTTCAGGAACGCGAGTTTGTCGTGGTAGGAGTAGAATGATTTGTCGTTGAACAGGGCTTCCGGGAACCATTTGTACTGGGAATAGGCTTTTGCCGGGAAATTCCAGTCGCCTTCCTGCACAATGATACGGACATCCATGATGTTCTTGGATTCTGTCATGCGCTTGGTGTGGTTCTGCCACTTGTCAGCGCCCATCCATTTGACCCAGTTTTCATGGACAACGTTGGACAGGTAAATTTCGGTGGGTTTGTCTTTGGTGCCATGCTTGATGGCGGTTTCATACACATCATCGAGGAAGGCCTCGAAGCCTTCCTGACCGGACAATGTTTGTACGTAATTGCTTTGGGCGCGTACGCCATCCATGCCGAGGAATTCAATGCCGTTGCGTTCAAAGGTGCGGCGGATGGTTTGCAGTGTGCTGGCGCGCGGGGTGCTCTGTCCGTTTTCAATACTGCCGATGGAGGTCGAGGAGATCCCTGTGCGCTCGGCCAGATCGCTCTGGCTCCAATTGAGAATGCCGCGGGCGCCCCGTATCTGTGCTGTGGTGATGCTCATTTTTTCCCTGTTTCTTCCCAAGAGTTTACTCATAACGGTTTGTAAAAGCTTCTAAAAAATCAAACCCTTTCTTGGTGTTTCGTCGATCTTTCTAGCCGACTTGGGGTGTCTTATGCAAACAAAAAATGATATTTTTCATAAATAAACTAATTGACGCCGCCTTAAAATTGTGAAAAAACTAACACTAACTTGTTTATTGACTAAGTTACGGGAAATCCCCGGGGGCTGGTTCTTTCTCCCCCTACACACAGACCCGGATGACATCGATTTTCAGGTTCCCACACAAAGCATAAAAGACCCTTCCGGCTGTCCCCACACCGGAAGGTTTTTTTATGTGGCGGGGGACTATGCGAGGTCTGCTGGAATTGCTACTGAGTCTGTCCATGAACAGATCGTTTCCCGATACAGGCACCAACTGGGTGTCATGGTTGCGCACACAGGCGGCAGAGGCCTATGCGTGGGATGACCGCGCACAATATTGGCGCGTACGTCAGGAACTTCCCTACAAGGTGCATCCCCGTTTGAAGGATGCGTGGCATGCATTGCCCGGGTTGCTGGCGGATTTCCCGCAGCTTAACGGCAATCTCTTTGCGCGCTGCCTGCAGGACATGGATAGCGATACGAAAGACCGTATCGAAGATTTTTTTATGGCGCAGGGTTATGCGGATTTCCAGTTTCTGGGGCATGGCGGGCGGGCGTTGGCGTTTCGCGCCCGTCACATCCCTTCCGGCCAGATTCATGTCGCCCGCATGGAAGCGCCGCATTCAGCGCGCAGTGTGCGGCCTGTGCACCCTGTGGTGTTGCAGGCGCTGGCCAGCAATGAAGACGATATGCAGATGCATGGTGACATGAAACTGGAAGTGCTGCCGGAAATCGTGCCGCTGACGAAATTGCACAGTCCGGTGGCGCATACGGATAATACATTCCTGCATCAGATCTATAACCGCGCCGTTTATGATCTGGCGCTGGGCACTAATCTTTTCTATCCGACTACTATGTTTGACCATGACTGCGAGCCGCAGAATATCGGCATCCGCCCCGATGGACGGATCGTCAGCTTTGATCCCGCTTTCCTGCTGGGGCGCAAGGGCGAAAGACGGCAGATACGCTTCCGTACGCCGTCATTGCTGCAGGATGCCAGTACGCAGCAACTGGCGCTGGTCTATCCCACGATTTAAGAAATCAGGCGACTTTGGTGGTGCTGCCGTCGAGCAGCCCTTCGCGGCGGAACAAGGCATCGGGGTCGGCGTCCTGACCGCGGAAATTGCGGTAAAGTATCGCCGGGTGCTCGGTGCCGCCGCGTTCCAGAACCTCGCGGCGGTAACGCAGCAAGCGCTCCTCGTCATAGACCGATTTTTCGGTGAGGAAATAGAACGCGTCCGCGTCCAGCACTTCTGCCCATTTATAGCTGTTATAGCCGGAGGCATAGCCGCCGCCAAAGATATGACCGAACGAGGTCGAGGTCGGCCCGGACAGCATCGGGAACAGGCGCGTGTCCTTGGTCACTTCTTCTTCGAATTTGAAAACATCGAAGCCGTACTTGCTTTCAATTTCTTTCGGGTCGGTGGTGTACCAGGTCATATCCAGCAATCCGAGATTGGCCTGACGCAGGCCCATAGACGCGATCATGAAATTCTTGGACTTGTTCAGTTTTTCAAACAGGTCGTCGGGAATTTTCTCTCCCGTCTGCCAGTGGCCGCTGATCAGGTCCAGCGTTTCGCGGGTGTAGGCCCAGTTTTCCTGTACCTGTGAAGGCAATTCTACGAAGTCCCATTTGACGTTGGGGCTAGCGAGTGAGCGGTAGGTCACGTTTGACAGCAGGCCGTGCATCGCGTGGCCCATTTCATGGAACAGGGTCGTGACTTCATCATGCGTCAGCAGCGATGGCTTGTCCGGCAGCGGTTCGGTGAAATTGCAGACGATGGCGATGATGGGGCGTTCGATTTTGCCGTTGAATAAGCCCTGTGAACGGTAACCGGTCATCCAGGCACCGGGTTTTTTGCCGGTGCGGGGGTGGAAATCGGCATAGAAGGTGCCGATGAAGGCCTTGGTTTTCGTGTCGGTGACATCGAACGCTTTTACATCCGGTGCCCAGACCGGGTATATTTTGTTGGCGGTGAAGGTGACGCCGAACTGGCGGCTGAAATGTTCGAAGCAACCGGATAGTACTTTTTCCAGCGGGAAATAGGGGCGCAGATCTTCGCTTGAAAAACCGAAAACCTCCTCTTTCATTTTTTCGCTGTAGTAAGCGATGTCCCACGGCTTCAATTCCGCCGGACCGCCATGATGCGCGGCGAATTCTTTCAGCGCTTCCAGCTCCAGTTGCGCTGATGGTTTATATACGGCTTTGAGTTTGTCGAGAAAGCTGAATACTGTCTCCGGTTTTTCCGACATGCGGTCTTCCAGAACGAAATGCGCCGGGGTTTTGTAACCCAGAAGATTGGCGCTTTCATAGCTTAACGACACGATCTGCTTGATGGTGTCTTGATTGTCGAACGCGTCCTTCCAGGCGCGGCAGCCAAAGGCGCGCCAGATTTTTTCACGCAAATCGCGATTGTCGGCATAGGTCACGAATGGACCGTAACTCGGGTAATCCAGTGTGAAAACCCATTTTCCCGGCAGCTCTTTCTTTTCCGCGCGCGCTTTGGCGGCGGCGATGACGTCTTCGGGCAGACCAGCGAGATCGGCTTCTTTATCGACCACCAGCGAGAATGCTTCCATCGAGTTTTTGATGTTTTCGTTAAATTGTGTGCCGAGCGTGGAGAAGGCGATGTTGATTTCCTTCATCCGTTCTTTATCAGCGCCTTTCAGCAGGGCGCCGCTGCGGCGGAAACCGTCATAGGTGTTTTTCAGCAGCGTTCTTTGCTCAACGGTCAGTTTGGGGTTGTCGTGATCTTTGTCCCATACGGCCTTGATGCGGGCGAACAATTCCTCATCCATCGAAACCGATGAATAAAACTCCGCCAGTTGCGGCGCTGTGGTTTGTTTGATTTCGACCAGCTCAGGAGTGCCTGCCGCGCTGATTTGGTTGCCCAGAATTTCCATGATATGACCCAGCGTCTGGCCCATATTTTCAAGGGCGACGATGGTGTTGTCGAAAGTGGGCGCGTCCGGGTTATTTTTTAGCGCCAGCAATTCATCCTTGGCTTCGGCCAATCCTTTTTCAATCGCTGGCAAATAATGCTCGTCCCCGATCTTGTCGAAGGCCGGGGCGTGGTTGGGCAGGTCGGAAAGAACGAGAAGGGGATTTGTGGCGGCCATGTCTATTAAATACCTCTGGTACGGAAAACGAAAAGGATCAGGTATTTAATATAGGGGGCAGGGGCTTAAGGTTCCAGTGTAATTGTCGTGCTATCCATACCCCCCTCCATCGTATGGGGATCGAAAGCGGTAACGACAAGGCGGTAGGTGCCTGCTTCTTGAAACTTCATGTTCGTGCCGTAGATGCCGGGCTGGTCTGTTTTTTCCATTTTGACTTTGGCCATGAACAGATCGCCGCGGTAAATGCCGGCTTCCACTTCGTAGCGTTCTGGTGGCCACGGCGAATCCTTGCCGATATGGCAGCCGCAGAGCTTGGCGATATTCGCCTGTAACGGCACGGTGGTGGCGGCATTGAATTTTGCTTTGTGGTTGACGGGCGGGGATGTCACATCGACGATGAAACCCGGCAGTTCCACGATAATTCCGTTGCCCTTTGAATAATCCTTGCCAGGAATGATCAGGTAATCGGTGCTGGCTTCCACACGTGCCTGCACCTGCGCATTCGGGCCTGCAACTTCGATGGTGACGGGGGTCGGTTCATAGAGATCGAGCGAGAATGAAAAATGCGCGCTTTTCGCATCGAACAGCAAGGCATCACGGGCCGTTGTCGCGGTCATGATTTTGGCGCGGTCGCCGGAGCCGCCGGTGGTGCGGCCTTCGGCCAGAATATCGCCGTCACGTCTGTCACGGACGATGACATAGGCGCCGCCGACGGCTTCACCAACGAACAGGGCGTCCTTTGATTTCACGGCGATGCTGATATTGGTGTCGTCGGCCTGCGCGGGCGCGGTGAAGAACAGGGCAGATGACAGCAATGCGGCACAGATGATTTTTTTCATAATGATAGCCTTGTTGGAAACAGTACAATTGTAGTGTCGTTTGCCCGCACGAGGGGGTCAAGGGGGTATCTGTCGGCGATGCGCTGCGATTTTGCTCCTTTTTAAGTCTTATATTTCTTCGTCATGAGGGCTTATGCTAAAAACGCCTTGGTTTAAGACAAAAAGATTGGTCGTGCCGCTCTATGATCCGTTCTGAAGAGTTTGACGATATCTATTTCTCCCCCGATGACGGGCTGGCGGAAACCGCGCATGTGTTTCTGCGCGGCAATAACCTGCCTGCCGCGTGGGCGCAGATACAGAATTTCACCATCGCAGAGACGGGTTTTGGCACGGGCTTGAATTTCCTGTCGGCATGGAAATTGTTCGATGAAACCGCCGTTGCCGGAGCCATGCTGGATTTCGTGTCGTTTGAGAAATACCCGCTGACGTCTGCGCAGATTGGCGTGGCGCTCGGCGCATGGTCGGGTTATTTCGGCGGACGGTTGGAGCGGTTGCTTGAATCGTACCCTTTGCGTGTCAGCGGGTTTCACCGTGTCCATTTGTCTGGCACTGTGCGGCTGACGCTGATTTTTGACGATGTCAATGATGCCTTGCCGCAACTGACAGCGCCGTGCGGCGTCAATGCGTGGTTTCTCGACGGGTTTGCGCCCGCGAAAAACCCGCAGATGTGGAGCGAGACGTTGTTTCGCGAGATGGCGCGGCTTTCTGCACCAACTGCCACGGTGGCCAGTTTTACGGCGGCGGGCGCCGTGCGGCGCGGGCTGGCGGCGCAGGGGTTCACGGTCAGCAAAACACGAGGCTATGGCCGCAAGCGCGACATGACGCAGGCGGTTTATCGCGGTGAAACAAATATAACGCCCGCAACGGCGACACGACGCGTCGCGGTGATCGGCGGCGGGCTGGCGGGGACGGCTTGCGCGTCCGCTCTGAAACGGCGAGGGCTTGATGTGGTGATATACGATCCGCACGGACTGGCGCAGTTTGCCTCCGGCAACAGGCTTGGTATCTATAATCCGCGTTTTTCCCAGCAACGTACGGCTGAATCCGATTTTTACAGCAGCGGTTTTGCGGCGCTGGCGCGTCTGAATGACACGGGACAACGCTGTGGCAGTCTGCATCTGGTGACAGATGACGACAAGCGCAAGCGTTTCGACGGGGTGCTGCAAAACTGGGATTGGCACAGCGATCATGCACGGATGTTGTCGGCGCAGGAGGCCAGCGCGCAGGCGGGGGTATCGTTGCCAGCCGATGCGTTGTTCTTGCCTGATTCCGGTTATATCAGCCCGCATGATCTGTGCGTTGCCTACGCGGCGGGAGTTGAGGTCAGAAAAGACATCTATGACCCACGTGAATTTGATGCGGTTATTCTGGCCAACGGTATTCAGGCGAAAGATCATCCGGGACTTGCTGATTTGCCTATCCACACCGTGCGCGGGCAGATCAGTTTTCTTGAGTCCACCGGGGCGCCGGAGTTAAAAAGCAATATCTGTTACGGGGGCTATCTTTCCGCTAATAACCCGTTTGGTCTGACGGCGGGGGCTACGTTCCAGCAATGGCGTAGTGACACCGATGTCACCGATGAAGATCATCAGAGCATTTTGGAAAATCTCCATGCGGCGGTTCCGGCGCTGGCGGAGGGGTTCCGGGTGACGGGCGGACGGGCGGCTTTGCGCTGCGCTGCGAAGGACCGGTTCCCCGTGATCGGGCTTGTACCGGAAAGTTCCGGATTATACGTATCTACGGCGCACGGCTCCCACGGGCTGGTCAGTACGCTGGCCGGGGCGGAATATCTAGCTGACCTGATAGACCGCACCCCTGTCTCTTTGTCATCAGCGACACAGAATGCGCTGGATCTAGGCCGTTTTGCGTGGCGGGCGCGGAAAAAGGGATAGACAGGAGCATGATTCTCCGGTGATGATCATCACGAAGGGGATTTTGCGTTGCGCACTTTTCTGCGGTTTTTATGTCTGGATGAACGAGGCATGACCTCCATTGAATATGGCCTGATCGTGATGGCCATTGCGCTGGGGTTTATGACCGCCTATTTTCTGGCGGGCGATGCCCTGAACGAGATCATGCTGCATGCCGCGTCTGGACTTGAACACGCCCAGAGCGCCATCGGCGAAAACCGTTAACCTTAAACAGACACGACATGCCTGAAACTTTTCCGCTGATCGCGCTTTTGTTTACCGCTGCCCTGCTGCTGGTCGGGTTGTCTGTGCCGTATGCCTGCCGTCTGGCGCACCGGATTGATTTTCTCGACCGGCCTGGCGGGCGCAAGAAACATGACGATGAAATTCCGCCCGTTGGCGGTCTGGTGATTTTTCCGGTGTTTATGTTGCTGGTGGCACTGTCGGGACATGCCGATCCTTCTTTCTGGGCTTTTGCCATCGCTATTTTCCTTCTGATTGCCGTGGGGGCGCTGGATGACCGTTTTGCCCTGCTGGCGCGTTATAAATTCGTTACGCAGTTTGTGGCGGCCTTTATTGTCGTGCTGGCCGGTGATGTACGGGTGTGGGGGTTCGGCGATATTTTCGGTTTCGGCCAATTATGGATGGGCTGGATGGCGGTGCCATTTACGGTGGTGGCGATTGTCCTGCTGATCAACGCGATCAATCTGATGGATGGTCTGGACGGCCTTGCGGGCGGGCTGGGGCTGGTGGCTTGTTTGTGGATGCTGGTTTGCGCGCTGGCGGCGGGTGATGTTGAACACGCGGTGTTGCTGGCGACGATGATGGGGGCGCTGGCCGGGTTTTTGTGGCACAACATGCGGCATCCGTGGCGCGCACAGGCGCGGATATTTCTAGGCGATGCGGGCAGTCTGGCGCTAGGCCTGACGCTGGCGTGGCTGGCCATCGATATGGCGGGCAATCCCGAACAGGCTGTCGTCGCGTGGCCGATGACGGTGGCGTGGCTGCTGGCGCTGCCGATTATGGATACGTGCAGCCAGTTCGCGCGGCGCGTCTCGCAGGGCCGTCATCCGTTCGATCCCGACCATAATCATTTTCACCATCATTTCGTGACGGCGGGCGTACCGGTGAAATATGCGACCCCGGCGATCTTGTTCATTGCCTTCGTTTATGGATTGTTTGCCGTGGCGGTGCAGTTTGCGGGCTGGCCGCAGGCGTTTTTAACCTATCCGTGGATTATCCTGTTATTTGCGCATATGTTTATGTCGGTGCGGCCCCGCCGTTTCCGCAAGATGATACAGCGCATTTTCAGGATCAATAGCCCGGAATGAGAAAACCCAAGATTCTTTTTGTCGTGACCGAGGACTGGTATTTCCTGTCCCACCGCATGCCGACCGTGCGCGGGGCGCAGCAGGCCGGCTATGACGTGGCGGTGGTGACATCTGACGGTGGCGCACGTACGGCCATCGAAGCGCAGGGTGTGCGCGTGATACCGTTCAATTTCGACCGCCGTAGCCTGAATGCGGGGCAGGCGGTGCAGCAGGTCAAAGCACTGGCCGCGGTCTACAGGGCCGAAAAACCGGATGTCGTTCATCATATCGCGATGAAGCCGGTATTGTTTGGTTCTCTTGCCGCGTGGCAGGTCAAAGTGCCGCATGTGGTCAATGCGTTTGCGGGTCTTGGTTATGTTTTCAGTGCGCAAACACGGCTGGCGCGCGCGGTGCGGCTGGCTTTGATTCCGGCGTTTCGTTTGTTGTTGCAGCGTTCCGGTACGGTGGTGCTGTTTCAGAATGACGACGACAGAAAACTGCTGGAAAAAATGGGCGCTTTGTCAAAGGATAGCGAGACCGTTCTTATCCGTGGTTCGGGTGTGGAGACAGACCGTTTTCAGGTGCAGCCTTTTCCGGAAACAAAGGATTTCATCTGTGTTTTTGCCGGACGCATGATCGGGATCAAGGGGTTGCCGACCCTGCGCGAAGCTTTTGTCCGCATTCAGCGCGAAGCGCCGCATATCAAGCTGTGGCTGTGCGGCCAGCCTGATCCCGGCAATCCCGGTTCATGGACGCAAGAACAACTGGATGAATGGACGGCGGAAAATCCCAATGTCATTTATAAGGGTTCGTGTCAGATGCTTGATATCTGGGCGCAGGCACATGTGGCGTTGCAGCCGTCTTATGGCGGCGAGGGTGTGCCGAAATCGTTGCTGGAGGCGGCGGCTTGCGGACGGGCGATCATTGCGACCGATGTGCCGGGTTGCCGCGATGTTGTGGACGAGGGGATTAGCGGTTTTCTGGTGCCCCCGCATGATCCGGCGTTGTTGTCGGAGCGTATTCTGCTGCTGGCGGGTGATCGTGATTTATGCCGTCGTATGGGGCTTGATGGCCGCGCGCTGGTCGAGGATGATTTTTCCGCCGCCGCCGTCACAGAAAAGACGTGCGCGCTTTATGAGGCGTTCAAGGTCACCGGTTAAGATAAGAAATTCTGACCGATCCAGTTCATGATATCCATCGTATGCGTATTTACGGCATAGCTGATGAAGGTGATAAATCCGGCCAGCTCAATCGGAATTCTTAAAACGCATGATGCCATGAATGCCGTGAACAGATAGGAATAACCCATCAGTACGCAGGTGAACGGGTACAGTTCATCCCATGTATAATGGCCGCTGAATATCAGGTACAGGCAGGGCAGGATCAGCACGGTGGCGGGGACGCTCAGCCAGTTCATGGCGATGACGAATTGCAAAAAATATTCGCGGCGGTCGATCTCGCGCACGATCCACCAGACCGCGCCGAGAAAGATCGCGGTGACGGCGGCCATGCGCAGGGCATACATCAGCGACAACGTGTCTCGTGATACTTGTGAAATTTCGGCAGCGGGATACAGCATGATGGCCAGCAGGACTAGCGGCGAGAGCAGAATCGGCACGATAAACGACCTGATCGCCTCTTCCTGACTGTTGCCGAAGCGGTTGCGACCCTGCCGCATCAGCAACGCAATCTCCAGACACCCGAGTAAGCTACGCTTGATTTCGCCCTTAGGAAACATCACACGCCCCGCTTTTTTTATCTTGCTTGTACCTAACAGTCTAACAGGCAAAACGTTAATTTAGTTTCATCGAATATCGATGCTTATGTGGATAAAGCCTGTTTCAGGCGGTTGTCAGCGTTGACGGTGTTTGCCAATGTTCTCTAGCCTGTTGAAAGATATAGGAATCTTTCTCCAAGGGGCGCTTATGGCGGCATTCAGAAAAATCAGGGCTTTTTCCATGGCCTCGGCAGGTATGCTGGCGCTTTCTGCCTGTGGCTGGCTGGCGGAAAGCCCCCGCAGCGGACCGTATGACCGCTGGGAAAACTCTGCTGCCGTTACGCCTGCCCCGCCGCAGACCCGTGTTATGCAGACGGCTGACGGCACCTGGCTCGAACCCGACCGTAGCGCCAAACCCGTGCCGACGACTTCTGAACTGGCGGAGCTGAAGCAGGCGAATGACCGGATTGCCGGATTGGAACAGGAACTGGCTTCGCTGCGCAATGATATGAACATGATGATGCCCGCGCTGACGAAGCTTGCGGGTCTGCAGGCAGCGACCGATTCCCTGAACGAGATTCAACCCGCTGCCGGGGGCAGCACCGCCGCTGGCGAGATGACGCGTATCCACCGCAATTATATGCAGGCAGAGGACGCTGACAGCGATAATCCTGAAATCGAAATGGACGCGCCGATCAATGCGCCCGCTGCTCCGAGCATGGCCCCCCGTGCCGCCGCGCCTTTGCCGCCGCCGGTTTCGGCGGCACCGATGACGGCAAAGCCGCCTGTGCCGCTGGCGGCACCTGCCGCGACCGCGCAACCGGCTTCCTATACGCCGCCTGCAGTTGATATGAAATCCATCCGTGGCATTCGTTTTGGCGCGCATGAGGGTGGGAAGTCGCGGCTGGTTGTTGATGTATCGGCGGCTTCTGCCTTTAAATTCGATATAGATAACAATGAACGCATGCTGGTGCTTGAAATTCCCGGCACCGCCTGGAGCGCTGGGCCGCTCACCCGCATGGTGCAGGATAATCCTTTAGTACAATCAATGACGGCCTCGCCGGACGGGCAGGGTGGTACACGCGTGGTATTCATGCTCCAAAAGCCCGCCAAAGTGCTGTGGTCGCAGGCAATTCCACCCGCCGGTATGCAGGGCCACCGCATAGTGCTTGATGTTGCAGAAAATTGATTTATCTCAATGCTCCTGCCTTAAAGTGGCCCTGTTTCAGGGGCAGCTTTAAAAAATTGATGGTTATACCGAATGGTTTGCTGTCGTTCCGGCGTACTAAGTCCGGACAATGCGTTTTTCTCGTTTCTTATTTAAATTTTTAGCCCCTTAATTGAAAGGAATAGATCATGTCTGTAAGTCTTGTTTTGCCGCTGGCGGCTGTGTTGTTGCTGGGTACTGGTGTTGCTTTTGCCGAACCATCTTCAGCCCCTGCCGACAATAAGGGTGCGGGCCATGAACGTCCGCTGGCCGAAATGGATGCCGATAAGGATGGTGCCATTTCCGCCGATGAATCCGCCGCGCAGGCGACCAAGAAATTTGATGAGATCGATAAGGACAAGGATGGCAGCGTCAGTCTTGATGAATTGGATAAATACCGCGATGCTGAAAAAGCCAAGCGTGAAGCCGAGATGAAAAAGCGCGAAGGCGAGATGAAGCAGAAATACCGTGCGAAAGTCGATCCTGATGGCGATGGCAAGATCACCAAGGATGAATTCTTGAAAAGCGCCGCCGAACGTCAGAAGAAGATGGATGTTGATGGCGATGGCAAGGTGACAAAAGAAGAAGCCATGGCGCGCCGCCACACCAAGCAAGAGGCCCACAAGGAAAAGGTAAAAGCACGTCAGGGAGAGAGCCGTACGCAAAATAGCGACAAACCCCGCGAGTAATTAAGCCGAGAGTTCATGGCATATAGTATGGATGACACGGACGAAGGCCTGGTGGGGCGCATACAAAAAGGCGATCACCAGGCCTTTGCCTTATTGGTCAGGCGGCACACGGATAAATTCTATGGGCTGGCCTGGCGATTGCTCGGCAATGATGCTGAAGCCGATGACGTCGTGCAGGACGCGTTTTTGAAATTATGGGCGCAGCCCGATTTGTTCAGGCTTGATGCCGGGGCAAAATTTACGACCTGGTTTTACCGCGTGGTTAGCAATATGGCGCTTGACCGTCTGCGGGGGCGCAAACGCTGGACAGGGGCAGACGTGTTGGAGGCGATGCCTGACAAGCGTAAGCTGGCCGATCAGGATTACGAAGAAAAGGACATGCAAAAACATATCGCGCAATCGATCAGTCTTTTACCCGAACGCCAGAAACTGGCGTTGACGCTGTGTTTTTATGAAGGTTTGAGTGTTAGTGAAGCGGCGGGCGTGATCGGTGTGGGCGAGAAAGCTGTCGAATCATTACTGATGCGGGCCAAGACGGGTTTGCGTCATGATTTAATCCGGCGCGGGATCATAAAGAGCCCGGCCAAAAATAACGGGGAGGATCACCATGAACGCATCGCATGATCTTGACCAACTGCTGATGAAACGCACGTCACCGCGCGCGCCGCACGATCTGGCCGAACGTATCGTCCACCGTGCCGTGCGTACGCCGCAGGCCACGCGCCCGACCTTTGGCGGCATTATGAACGAATGCCTGTCATTCTTTGTTATTCCACGTCCGGCGCTGGCTTTTGGTCTGTGCCTGATGATCGGGATGTTCAGCGGCTGGGCGACAACTCAGCATGCCGATGCTGACGATGATACGCAAACGCTTGATATGGTTGTGATTGAGGAGGACTGGTTATGAGCCGCCGTCTAAAAATTATCTTTACGCTTTCCGTGCTTCTAAACGTGTTGCTGATCGGGGTCGTGGCCGGGTCGTGCTACAAGCGCATGGACGGGCCGCGGCACTTTGCCTATGGCAGTGATCCGCAATTCAATCACAAAATGGCCAAGGCGATGATGGAAGCGCGCAAAGGACAGGAATCCTTCTTCAAGGACATGAAAGACGCAAAGAAAGAATTGGTCGAAGTGCTGGCCGCACCGGATTTCAGCGAAGAAGCGTTCCTTGCAGCCTCTGCCAAAGTCGAGCAGGCGCAGCAAGCTCTGTTCAAAGCCCGCAACGATGCGACTTTGAAAATGGCCCAAGAGATGACGCCGGAAGAACGCCAGCAGATGGCCAAGCATATGCAAGCTATGTCTGAGCGCCATGGCCGCAAGGGCGGTTTCCGTGACAGGGATGGGTCGCGTGGCGATCAGCCTCCGCCCCCTGCTAACTGATTATAAATCGGTGAGTTTTTTAACGAATTGACGGAGGCGCTCTTTTTTCAACTGATAGCGCGCATATAAGTCGTCATAGGTTTCTCTGCGGAGATGCTGCGCGATCTCTTGTACTTCCGCGAAATATCGCGGCATCCCTAAAAACTGGGAATCGTTGTCAGGATTCCACGAATTACCGTAGTAGAAGAGCTTCTCCTGATTGTCTTTCTTAATCAGGAACGCAGCTTCGCGTCCTCCCGCACCCATCAGAAAATTACTGGTTTCAGTCGATAGATTAAATTCTACGGGCCGCAAACCCGGATATTTCTGCGGCGATGATATTTTGAGTACGGCTTGGCCATTGCCAGCGTTCTCGCTCTCCAGTACCAGGCCTGAATTAAATGTTCCGAAGAGCGTTTGCAAAGATTCTATCAGCGTGTCGCGGTAATGGTCGCGGTTCATTTCCATTATCTTTGCTGATGCCCCAAAAAGGACATCGCCCGGGATGAAATTTTCCGCATAGCGCGTAAACAGGCGGGATAATTTATATCTGATCATTGTTGTTACCAGTTCACGCGGCCTGAGCGGGCGCGGGCTTCGGAGGTGACGGGGGCGTCGCCGGTTTCTTCCAGGCCGTGTGTCAGGGCGACGCGGCGATCAAAGACGAAGCAGGAGCCTTCCCACTTGCTCTGGTCGGCGCTGACTTCTTCCAGATATTTCAGTATACCGCCCTTGAGATGGTACACATTCTCGAATCCTTGTGATTTCATGTAGGATGACGCTTTTTCACAGCGGATGCCGCCGGTGCAGTACATGGCGACTTTCTTGTGCTTGGCGGGGTCGAGATGTTCTTTCACGAATTGCGGGAATTCACTGAAGATCGTGGTCATTGGATCGACGGCGCCCTCGAACTGGCCCATCTTTACTTCGAAATGATTGCGGGTATCGATCACGATCACTTCCGGATCGCTGATCAGGTCGTTCCAGTCCTGTGCGCTGACATAGGTGCCGACTTGTCGGGTCGGGTCGGCTTCGGGGGCTTTCAGGGTAACGATTTCTTTTTTGAAATGCACTTTCATCCGTTCGAACGGTTTGTCGCTGGCGGTTGAATATTTCACTTCGCCCTGCATGACGCCGAAATTCTCATCGAGGAAATGCATGATTGTTGTCATGGCGTCTTCCGACGGCGCGCCAATGGTACCGTTGATACCTTCTTGTGCCAGCAGGATCGTGCCGCAGATGCCGTGATCAAGGCAGAACTGCTTCACCACCGGACGCATTTTTTCGGCGTTCGGGATGCTGACAAAACGGTAGAGGGCGCAGACGTTCCAGTTCAATTTTTAACTATCCTATTTTACTTTCAGCGCCTGACGCATTTTCTGCGCATAGTCATTCTTGGGAATGGCATGGCAGCCGTTTTTCAGCGTCAGGTATTTGTTGAAATTGCCGTCCGGCGCATATTGGCCTTCGCTGTGTTCCAGGCAGACCTTGTTGGCCGTGAAATCCCACACGCGCGTGTAAGTGCTGCTGACGTCCAGGGAATTCCTGTCAGTTGTTCTTTCTTCGATGACCAGCGATCCGTCCGTGAAATTAGGCTTGATCTGGTAGTGGGATGGTGCGAAGTCCTGCTGACTTTGTGACGTGCCGCCCTGCCATGCTTTCGGAACGGTTTTCGTTTCTTTGCATTCAAGTTTTTGAACGCCCGCTGAAATGTACTTTGTCGTGCGGTCGAGGCTGCCCTCTACTTCCCATTCGCATACAACGCCGACGGCATCATCGCTCATGCCGCGTTTGAAAGTGACGCGGTCGCCGTTCCATTTTTCATCGAGCGTGAACAGGCGTGTTTTCATGTCGGTATCGACAAAGTTATCCGGCTTGTTCTGCGCCCCTGCGGCCGTGGCGCCCAGCGCTATGGCGGCGCCCAGAAAAACTGCGCTTAATTTTTTCATGAATATGCTTTCCCTGCGTTTTAAAATGAGGGTGTATATTTAGCGTTCCCCGTGCATTTTTGCAATCATTTCGCCTAGTTGGCGGAATTCCTTTTCCCGGGGATTGCCTTGGCGCCAGGCGAGGCCGATCTGGCGGCTGGGCTGGGGATTGCCGAAACGCTGGATGGTGACGCCGCGGGGCAGGGTTTTGGGGTTCACGGCCATCGCGGGCAGCAATGTCGAACCATAACCGTGCTGCACCATCTGGATCAATGTGGTCAGGCTGGTGGCGCCAAAAGTTTTGCGCTGCTTTCCCGGTTGCAGGCGGCAGGCGGCGAGGGCGTGGTCGCGCAGGCAATGGCCGTCCTCCAGCAGCATGATGTTGTGTTTGGAAAGGTCGCTTAGACTGGCGTTGTGTTCCATCAATGTTTTGGTGCCGGGCATGGCGATGACGAACGGCTCCGACCATAATTTCATCTGTTTCATCCCGGGCGTGTCATAGGGGAACGCCATTAGCACGACATCGAGTTTACGCTGATCCAGAGCGGCTAAAAGCTGTGCGGTGACGTCTTCCTTTAATTGCAGGTCGAGTTGCGGGAAATTGTCCTGCAACGCGGGCAGCAGCGTGGGCAGCAGGTAAGGCGCGATGGTCGGGATGACGCCCAGAGTTAGGGTGCCAGTGAACGGTTCCTTCCGGGCGCGAGCCATCAGCACGAAATCTTCGGCGCGCACGACGATATCGCGGGCGGGCAGCACCAGATCGCGCCCGGTTTCGGTCAGGATGACTTCGCGCTTGTTGGTGCGCTCGAACAATTTTTCACCGAGTAGCGCCTCCAGCGTTTTTAAGCCCTCGCTCAGGGTGGGCTGGGTGACGTGGCAGCCTTGGGCGGCTTTATGAAAAGATAAATGGTCTGCCACGGCGAGAAAATATTCAAGCTGGCGGATGCTGGGGGTGTGCATAGAGTTTTCCTATTGAACTAACTGTTATGATATAGGAAATACCTATTAATAATCAAGAAAATTCCAATTGGATTTTTATGTCCCACGGGGGCATGTTGCTGTTTCAAGTTTCAACCCACCAACCGCAAAGAAAGAGGAGTCCACCATGCTCGGCATCGGCGACAAACTGCCTGAATTTTCCATTACAGGCGTAAAACCAAAATTCATGAAACACGAAGAAAACGGCGTGTCCGCTTTCGAAACCATTACCCAAGACAGTTTTGAAGGTAAATGGAAAGTCCTCTTCTTCTACCCGAAAGACTTCACCTTCGTTTGCCCGACGGAAATCGTTGAGTATTCCAAACTGAAATCCGAACTGGAAGACCGCGACGCGGTTATTCTGGGTGGCAGCACCGACAACGAATTCTGCAAGCTGGCCTGGCGCCGCGAGCACAAAGACCTCAACAACCTCGATATGTGGATGTTCGCCGATACGAACGGTTCTCTGGTCGATGGTCTGGGCGTCCGCGATTACGAAGCCGGTGTGGCGTTGCGCGCGACCGTGATTGTCGATCCGCACAATGTGATCCAGCATATCTCGGTTAACAGCTTGAGCGTAGGCCGTAATCCGAAAGAAGCGCTGCGTATCCTCGACGCGCTGCAAACGGACGAACTGTGCGCTTGCAACCGTCCGGTGGGCGGCGACGTGATCGACCTGAAAGCGGCGTAAGGTGATTTGATGAGTATCGAAACACTCAAAAACCTGATCCCTGAATACGCCAAGGACATCAAGCTGAACCTGTCGACATTGGCCGGTGAGGAAATCCTCAACGACCAGCAGAAATGGGGGACGTTCCTGTCCTGTGCACTGGCCAGTGGCAATGACGCCGTCATTCAGGCGGTCAACGCGGAGGCTGTCACGAAACTGACAGCGGAAGCACTGAACGCGGCGAAATCAGCAGCGGCGATCATGGCGATGAACAATGTGTACTACAAGTTCACCGGCATGATTGAAAACCCTGAATACCGCACCATGCCGGCCAAGCTGCGCATGAACGTGATCGGCAATCCGGGCGTCGATAAACTCGACTTTGAGTTGTGGTCGCTGGCGGTATCCGCGCTGAATGGCTGCCAGTTCTGCGTCAACGCGCATGAGCCGATCCTGACCAAGGGCGGCCTGAGCAAGGAGCAGGTGCAGGCGGCGGTGCGTATCGCTGCTGTTGTCGGTGCGGCCTCTGCTGTGCTGAACGGCGAAGCGGCGCTGCAGGGTTCTGCGCAATCAGTCGCCAACGCGGCGTAAACGATTTAAAACCCTCGCCGAGAAATCGGGGAGGGTTTTTATTTACCATGGTGTTTGTGAAAGACCTTCTTGTAACAGTTTATCAAGTGAATGATCCTTCATGTATCCAAAGTCCCATGAGTCGATGCGGGTGATTACGATCCACTTGTCAGGTTCTTTCTCGCGTAGGATGTACATTTCTGGTGGATATTTACCGTGAGCCATCGGTGCGAGACCGGCAGGTGAACAATCAGTCGGTGGGCATTGTCCGCGGGGATCGGAGCGATCATCCAGATGGGTATAGCAATGAATATAGCGGCTACAGACTTGTACAGCTTTAAAAACAATCGTATCACCAACGCGCCAAGTCTCTTTGTATTTGTCAGGGATATCGTCTGCGGTTATCGTGCGTTTTAGAAAATATTTGTAAAGCGAGTGCATCCTTTTATCGGCACCGCCTGCAGGGCCGGGCAGTTTGATATCAATCGTGTCGCAGATCGATTGATTCCACCATTCCTTACAGGCATCGCGCGTCACTATGGCGCATTCGGGTGTGGCGGGGTTGCCGATGCAGGGGCTGCTGCTGGTGGCGTGGTCGTGGCCGAGATAATAAAGCCGGGAATAATCGGGCGTCAGGGGGCGGTCATCCGGTTCGGCATGGGCGGCTGGCGCAGCCATATGCAGGATGATGCAAAAAACAACGTAAATCGGGAGTTTTATGAAAGAAGTCATGCGCTGATATGTTCAATCTAAAATTGTTTTACTGATAAGAGTTTGTTTATTGTATGTTCTATCTGTCAAGCCCCCTGTTTTTCAAAAGCACGGGGGCTTTTTGTTTTTGCGTTTGATGAAGAAGGATAAATATCGCCATGCCGCTGATACCCGTTTTCCCCGACCGTTCGCTAAACCGGCTTTTGACCAGGGATCGTCCGGCTGATGCCGATGATGTTCTGGACGTCAAAAATTTCCTGCGTACCAGCGGCCATTACGCTGAACCCGCCTATGGCATGACACGTTACCCGGATCAGGGCTTGTTTACGGCGATCAGCGATTACCAGCGCGAGCACGGATTACAGGTTGATGGCGTGATGAAGCCGGATGGCGAAACACAACAGACGATGCGGGGGGAGATGGGGCGTAAATTTCAGACGCCAGATGTCTTGGAAATAAAGAAAGATTTTTTTGATAATGACAAATTGAAAGGGAGAAGAGAGCTTTTCGCCAATTATGGCCTCAGCCCTATCAAGGACATGACGCAGCGGCGTTTCGATACCTATATGACGACTTATGATATGGAGGGTGGTGATCGCTCCGATGGCGACACGGTGAGCGGCATTCAGGCACCCACGCTTGCGTTCATGAACAGCCGCCAGAAACTGGGCTTGAAGAAGAACGCAAAACCGGCGGATTTGACGCCGCTTGAAAAAGCACGTGTGCTGGAGGCCTATGCTGATTACAGCTTTGAACGGGTTGGCGGGCGCAAGGCGCTTGATGACATGCCGGATGATATGGCCGCGAAAGCGGTGTTCGATACGGTCGTGCGCCACGGGCCGGAAGGCGGTTCGCTGGTGTTGCGCAAGGCCCTGAATGCCGTGCGTATTGAAGAGGAAGAAGCTTTAAGCGAAGGGGCTGGCCGCATCGGTCCGCAAACAGCAGAGCGATTCAAGGCTGTTATCGGCGATAAAGGACGTCGTGCAGCGTTTTATCAGGCGTTGGCCGCCGAACGCCTCAAGCAATTTCCTGCTGAGACGATGCGGTTTGAATATTTCAGGGATTGAAGACAGGAGATGTTTTGTCATTGCGAGCGTAGTGAAGCAATCCAGCGGACTCAAATGCGGACCGTTTCTGGATTGCCTTGTCGGCCTTTGGCCTCCGCGCAATGACGATTGAGAGAAAGCCTACGCCTTCAGCGTATTCACGACCTGTTCCGGGTAGTGGCCGGTGAAGCGTTCGTCGAGGGCTTCGGCGTTGGTCATCAGGCGGTAGAAGATGGGACCGAGCATCTGGTCGATGGCCATTTCGGTATCAAGGTGCTGATTGAACAGGCCTTCGGCTTTACCGATTTGCAGATGGTTGCGCAAATTGTTGACGCGTTCATCGAGGAAGCTTTCGTTCAACAGGCGCAATGCTTCTGGTTCGGCCTGCGCTTCGGCGATGATGTTGGCGACGATGCGACCGTTCTGGCCGCGCAGCTGGCGGATCAGTTTTTCCAGCTGCACTTTCAGCGCGTCATCGGCGGTCGGCGTGGTCGGCAGGATGTTCTGCAGGCCGGGCTGGGCGAGGAACGCTTCCATCACCAGTGCGGCCTTGTGCGGCCACCAGCGGTAAATCGTGGTCTTGCCGACACCGGCGCGTTTGGCCACGGCTTCGATGGAGATGTCGCGCAGCGGTGTGTGCATCAGCATTTTGCGGGTGGCGTCGAGGATGGCTTCGCGTGATTTGTCGGAACGGGGGCGGCCAGGGCGCTTTTCCGGATTGCGGTTGTCTTCGGGATTGGTTTGAACAACGCTCATCAATGCGGATTCAGCAGCCATATTTCGTACCTCTTGCAATATAGATTTTTCGTATTGGCGTTGCGGCATATTTGTCCACAACGGAACGTGTCGTTTTAGCCTCGCGTTTACAGAAGAGCAAGAAAAAAGGGTGACTTATCCCTCCCCCTTATATTACGAATCACTTATACTTCACTCTATTGTGTGTTCAGACGTGTCCGGTCAAAAGCCGGGCATCACAATAAAAAGCCTTAAGGCGAGATGAACCAGGGAGGTTCGATGTCTGGGAGCACACAAGCGGCATAGGGGCTCGTGCGATGTCATTTGGCATCTGGCGGGCCTTTTGTGCTTGATGGGCTCACGCTCAAAAATTATGCCGGAATCCGATAAGGGTTCCGGCATGGTTTTTTTAGCGGGATTCAAGTTCTGGGTGTTGGCGAAAATAATTTACTGAAGAAGCTGCGTGATTCCCATTCTTTCCAGATCAGGTCACGTTTGATGTGTTGCTGCGCGGCTTTGTATTCGTATTGAGGCAGCATATCTGTATTCCCACGGGCGTCTTCAAACGGGCGGGAGGGATCGTAAACGCTTGTGATATTGAGGGTGTCGTCACTCTCCCGGTACAGTGTAAACAGATCTGACACCAGGTCTTTACGGCTGACGGCTGCTGTCTCATGGTAAATCTGGGACATGAAATCGGGTGTGCCATAGGTATGCGTGATCAGAAAATCCTTGCCTTCGTCGCGGGCGTGATCGAAAGCGTTGCGGATATTATCCTTTGTCAGTTTATGCACCAGCCATATCTCAGCCATTTTCAAAACCCTTCAATACCGGACGCCTGAAGCGGCGAGTTTTATCGTTATGGGGCGGGGTTTAACATGGCCTTGCTGCGCCGCGCAAGTTTTTATGGCAATTTTTAAGGTGATTTGACAGGGGGTGCCAATATTTGACATAATTTCACCATGTTGAGCAAAAAGACAGGCGCTTATGCGTATGCTGGATTGCCTGCGGGGGCGGATGCGCAGTCCGTCTATTTCCCGGATGCGGTTGTTGCGCCTTTTGCAGCGGAAGCCGCCGGGATTAAGCCTGCCGGAGGGCTGGGCGATTTGGGCGATGCCGCCACGCGCCGCTTTTCACTGGCGGAAAGTAAAGCGCTGGTGATTGAGGCGATGACAGCATTCGATCCGCGACTGGGACAGAAGGCTGCAGAGATTCTAAAAACCGCCCATTACAGCGGGGGCGATGCCGACCTGCAGGTTGAAGCAGAATACAGGGCGCTGGCCTATGACGATTCATACCCGCATGATGGCGGTGATAATCCATACCTCGCCGCAGATCATAAACTGAACGTGCCTGAAGGTGCGCGTTGGGATATCAGGCCAGTGCCTGCCGGTCAATGCCAACTGATGCGCTGCCTGCCCGCGGAAAGCCCGCAACAGGAATATGATATGGGCGGTGCGGGCAAATTTTATGATCCTGCCAACCCGCACAAACAAGCCGTCATCGAATATCAGTTCGACGGCACCATTGATGCGGTGGTGCATATGGCGCATGAAATGGGGCATGCGATTGCCGATGATTACCAGCGCGAAGCGGGGCATAGCTATCGCGATAACCCGCAGCATATGCAGGAAACGCAGGCCTATCTGACCCAACATATTCTTTACGATCATCTCCGGCGTCATCCGGATAGAACGATTGCGCAGGCAGTCGATCAGCATTTCACCGTGACCATGGCGGGCAGTTTGCGTGACATGTCCGATAATGAACGCCTGCATGTCAGGCCGATGGGTTTGCTGACGGCGCTGGGGATCGTCGATCACCTGAAGGAACAAGACCTACGCACCAAACAGCGCACATCCGAGACCTTGCTGGGGCGGCAGGGACCGAAGGGCATCAATGAAGTGCTGGCAACGGCGGGCATCGAGCGTGCGGGCGATATGGAGAAACTGGCGCGTACGGCAATCAGGCATGCGACAGAGCCATTGCAGGCGCATCATGCCATGCCTGCTCCGGCAGCTAAGCAGTTTTTATTGACAGGGGGATAAAGGGTATGTATTTTCCAGAATGTTAATTTTGGAGGGCTATTGTCATGACATTATTTAAAAAACAACTTGCAGTTTCTGCATTGCTAGGATTGTTCGGTGGCTGTGCTGGTAGTGAGATTACAAAACATCTAAGTGCGCCAGCGTTGGATAAAGACTCGTGTGCTGCGGTTTCGCAAGCGGCCACCCGGCAGCCAGTGCCGACGCTGAAGGTTCTCTAAGAGCATTCAAGAAACAGGATAAAGAAAAACCCCTCTTTACGAGGGGTTTTTCTTTAATCTCGTCATATCAATATGACGATCTTACAAACGAACGCGGCGCGGGATCTACGACGTTCATGCTGCCGTTTTTGACCTCGATGATGGCCAGACCGCGTTCGGCCATGCCGTCGGGGCGGAAGCGGAAGATACCGTCGATTCCGGCGAAGCCGTTGGGGTTGATAATGGCGCTGCGGTCATAGGACGGCATGCCGTCTCCGGTTTTTGCCAGCACGACAGCCAGAGATGTGGCGTCATAGGCCAGTGTCGAAAGGCGCGGCGGGGCGACGCCATAAGCATCGAAATAACGGCGTTCGAAGGCCTTGCGCAAGGCCGGGTCGGAAGCGGCGAACCACGCGCCGTCCATGCTTTTTTGCGTGGCGAGGCTTGCGTCATCCCACAGTCCTGTACCCAGACGGCGCACGGTTTGCGGGTCGAGTTCATAGAAGGAAAGAGAGTCGGCGAGGGAAATGGCTTCGCTGCCGCCTATGGGCATGAAAATCGCATCGAACGGGGCGGGCATATTTTGTCCGGCCTTGATCGCCGCGCTGCGGGCCGCGCCGTTGGTGAAGGCTTCGATTTTTTCCGAGGCGGCCGCGCTGCCCGGCGTGACGCGCAGGATGCTGGCGGGGGGCAAGCCGTTGCGGCTGGCATTTACGCCCCACGCCGATACCACGACGTTGCCGTATTCTGTTTCCGGCGCGATGATGCCGATGCGCTGCAGGCGCTGGCTGGCGGCGTATTGCGCGATGCGTTCGACTTGGGTAAACGGCAGGAAGCCCATGACGAAGAGATTATTCTGCGCCAGAGTCCAGTCGGTCGAGAAGGTGATGACGTTGATATTGCTTTGCTGGGCGATGGGGGCCACAGCGCGGGCTTCGGGGGCGAAGATGGGCCCGAGGATCAGTTGCGCGCCATCGGCAATGGCCAGTTGCGCGGCGGTGCGGGCGCCATCGGCGGTGCCTTTGGTGTCCTGCGGGACCAGTTCGATCCGGTCATATTCCATGTCGAACAAGGCCAACTGGGCGGCTTGTAACATCGCCTGACCCAGTTCGGCATTCTTGCCGCTCATCGGCACCAGCAGCGCGACCTTGATCGACGGGCGCGGGGCTTCGTTTATGACGGGCGCAGTTTGTGCCGCATAATCGCCAGCCGGATAGGTGGTGACAGCGGATTGTTCGTAAGGGGCCGGTTGCGTGGCCGGAATATTACCGCCTGTGCTGTAGGCCCATTCATCGGCCTGTGCGGTTTGTACCGTCTGGGTTTGCGGGGTTTGCGTGTTGACGCCGCGCGGGTCGGCGATGATCTCGCGGGTCAGGGCTTCACGGGTCAGCGGGCTGGGTGCGGTGCTGGCCGGGGCTTCGGCGGTGGTTTGGCTCTGGCTGCCTGACCAGGGGTTGTAGCCGCTGTTGCTGACGCAAGCGGCCAGCGTCACAATAACGAAAAGGGAAAACAGGCTGTGCAGGATTTTTTTCATCATGTCTTGTTTGTTAGCATAATGGGCCTTATGCAGGAAGGATGAAAACGCTCGTTCCTGTATCCCTGACCCCCGGTCTTTACCTTGTCGCGACGCCGATCGGGAATTTACGTGACATAACGCTGCGCGCGCTGGAGGTGCTGGCGGCGGTCGATGCCGTGGCCTGCGAGGATACGCGGATGACGGGCAAATTGCTGGATGCGCACGGGATCAAGGCGCCGAAGCTGATTATCTATAACGACCACAGCGCCGATCATGCACGCCAGGGTATTCTCGACATGCTGGCACAGGGCAAGCGTGTGGCCTTGGTCAGCGATGCGGGTACGCCGCTGATTTCCGATCCGGGATACAAGCTGGTGCGCGATGCGCAGGATTTAGGCCTGAACGTCACGGCGCTGCCGGGGGCGAATGCGGTGCTGACGGCATTGCAATTATCAGGACAGCCGACGGACAAATTTTCTTTCCTCGGTTTCCTGCCCGCGAAGGAAAAAGCGCGGCAGGACGTTTTGAAGGAATGGCGTGATGTGCCGGGGACGCTGGTGACGTATGAAAGCGGGCCGCGCCTGATCGAGTCGCTGGCTGATATGGCCATGGTGCTGGGTGGTGATCGTCCGGCGGCGGTGACACGAGAGCTAACGAAAATGTATGAGGAAGTGCGCCGCGATACGCTGGCTAATCTCGTGAAGCATTATCAGCAGGCGGGGGAACCGAAGGGCGAAATCGTCATCGTGATCGGGCCGGGGGCCAAGCGTGAATTCACGGAAGACGATATCAACGCCCGGCTTGTGGAACTGCTCCAAGACCTGTCGGTGCGCGATGCCGCCGGGCAGGTGGCGGATGAAATGGGGATTGCCCGCAAACAAGCCTATGAATTTGCCATAAAATTGCAAAAAGCCGAAAAATAGGGTAAATTCGTAGGGTTATTTTAAAGGCTCGGGATGGCTATGGGTTCGCACAAACGTGAAATTAACCAGATACTTGATCGCGGGGCGCTGGCGTTGGAAAAAGCCTTTCGCCCGGGCAAGGCCGTTCATGTCGGCATCGACTGGCAGCGGACCTATTGCGACCCGACTTTTCCGCTTTATCAATGCGGCGGTCTGCAACTGACACAAAGGGTTCTGAGCGCGCTTGCGCGTATGAATGACACGGTGCGTGAATTGCGCCCGCTGATTCCGACTTGCTGGATATCTCACGATGTTGCAGTGAACCGGGACATGATTGCTGATGACAGTCTGATTGTGGGTTTGTCGCGAGATGAGGTGCGCCGGACACTGAAAGAATTGCACGAGGAAGGTGGGCGTTTGTGCGGCGATGTGCGCCCCGAGGACCGCGTTTTCGTCAAGAAAGACTTTAATGCTTATAGCAGCGAAGATTTTCTAGGCTATCTCAAAGAAAAGAACAGTTTCGTGCATCTGTTGTCCGGACTGGTGCGGACGCATTGCGTCAAGGAGACGGAACATAATGGTGCGGACCGCGGCTATAGCGTTTTTGTCATGGAAGATCTGACGGTGGATGCGCTGGGCGCTTATGACGATACCCGGCTCCATCTTTTTAAACAGACCAACCGTCACGGCTCGCACTGTGTCCGTTCCGAGGACGTCAAAGCCATCGCGGCGAAATACCAGCCGTGACAGCAGTGCGCGGTACTTACCAGAATGGATTGCGGGCGGAGCTGATCGCGGAGATTATTCTGCGGCTCAAAGGTTACCGGATCATTGCGCGCCGTTATAAAACCCCGATGGGAGAAATTGATATCGTGGCGCGGCGGGGTAAACAGGTGGCGTTTGTCGAGGTGAAATTCCGCCGCTCGATGCCGGAGGCGCTGGAAAGCCTGACGCCCGCGATGAAAAACCGGATTGTGAACGCTGCCCGCCATTTTATCGCCGCATATCCTGTTTATGGTGATTATGGCATGCGCTTTGACCTGTTTGCGCTGACGGGGCCTTTCTCGTTCCGGCATCTGGACAATGCGTGGCAGGCTCATACATAATAGCTTTACCTACCTGTTTTTCCCTTATCCGCTTTTTCCGGTATCCCGCCATGAACATCAAAAAAACGATCCTTCTTGCTTCCCTTGTGATTCCGATGATGCAGCTTTCGGCTTGCGGCGCTTTGGGGCTGGCGGCAGGCGCAGGGGCGGCTGTCGGCATCGCTTCCCAGCAAGAGGGCGGCGTCAGTTCTGCGGCCAGCGATGTGCGCATCAAGGCGCTGATCGCGGATAAATGGTTTAAATATAAGGTTGATACGTTCTCCAAACTCAGCACCACCGTTAATCAGGGGCGTGTGCTGATTACGGGCGTCGTGCAGAATCCCGATGACCGTGTCGAGGCCGTGCGTCTGGCGTGGCAGGTTGACGGCGTGAAGCAGGTGATCAACGAAATTCGCGTGGCCGATGGCGAGGGCGTACCCGGTTTTGTCCGCGATACATGGATTTCAACGCGTCTGCGCACGGCGCTGACGCTGGACAAGAATGTCGGCGCGATCAATTACACCATCGATACGGTGCAGGGTACTGTTTACCTGATGGGCGTCGCCCGCAATCAGGCCGAACTTGACCGCGTAATCGAAATCGCGCGCGGCATTTCGAACGTCAAGCAGGTGGTGAGCTACGTCAAGCCGATTGGCGAAGCGGTGCAGGGGCAAAGTAACGGCGCGTGGCTGCAACCCTAAAGGGGCTTCCGCTATACATTTATGAGAGCGGGACAGGTTGTTTCAGCGGCATTGCAAATGCCATTTGGCCCATGTCCACGCCCGAAAGGTCCTCGATCAGGAGTCTGTCCTGTTCGTTCATTTCCGGTTTTGCTTCCAGCAGGATGTCGTCTCCTTCAACAACCAGATTTACGGCTGCTGAAAAAGTGCTTCTGAGCGTTTCTAAAGCTTTTGCCTTGTCAGGGTAGATGACAAAAAATCCGCGCAGAATTCCCTGCAGGCTCTGTACGTCCGCTTCGCCTGAAACTGTTTGTGTAAAGGTTGTTTTACCTTTGCAGGATCTGCTGATGCTGTCTCGATGCAATTTTTTTAAGCTTTGCTTCGATTCCTCGATGGCGGCCTGCATGATGGGTACGAAGGCATCGGGTTTGTCCTGCATTTGCACGACGATATTCCATGGAATATCGATACACGGTAATGATCCGCTCCATGGAAAGTCATGTTTCTTTTCTTCTCTTTTAAGCGCGGCTTCATATATTCTGACGTTTTCTGCGCGCTCAGGAAATGCAGCAATCAGACGGTCGACAATTGTTTGCCGATCTACGCCATCCCGCCCGCTTTTAAGCAAGAGCGCCCAGTTTGCCGGATTGGCTTCAACGGTATCCAGAATCGATTGCTCCCGTTCCGGCAGGGTGAACACACGAGCCAGAAAATTATTTCTCTGCAGAAATTCCAACTCGGCCAGAAACTTTAAATTATCAGGTGTATATTTGTAATAGAGGCCATGCGTACGTTCCGTAAAGTCAGTGCCACGGCGATTATAGCTTGCCCCATTTTGCAATGCCGGAGTATGCCCATTCAGCAGGAACATATGCATATTGTCCATCGAGACAGAGCGAGATTGAAAACCCGGGGGTCTTGTTTTTTCGGTTTGCGCCAGCGTAAGCATGGTGCGATCCAGAATTTCTGGAATCTGCGCCAGAATGGTTTCGCGGGACTTGAACTTATCCATCAGGCCCATCGGGCCATAATAGAACATAGTATCGCAGCCGGGGGTTCCAAGATGTTGAAATTTCTCTGCGCACCACTTTTGAGCCGAGAGTCTTTCTGCTTCGAGGTCTTGTATGCCGGAGCTTTCCATCAAATACACGAGATCGGAGAGTGCGCCGATGACGGTATTTTCATGGTTTATCTGCCACACAGACATGTCGGTTTCATTATGGCCTGTCGGTATAAACTGAAATGAGTGCTTTGCGTTCCGGGTAATCTCAGTCATGGCGCGTATCAGGCTACAATATGTTGACTGTGCGATGTCAGCAGCCACGACAGGGGCTACGGCAGGTATCGGCGAAGGGGCCAGAAAAGCCGATACAATCTTTCCGGCCATACTTTGGGAAACTGAAAGGGCTGCCGTACCTGCGGCGGCTCCGAATAAAAATTGGCGTCTGCTAACCATGAATGGGCTTCTCTAAATTTTACTTCTGAACATAGAATATGCAATATGTAAACAATCCGGGTGTCCACTGTCAAGTTTCTCTGCAACGCCACCATTCGTACTTTCGGGCATCCGGTGAGTGGCTGCGTGGTTGACGGCGTACCGCCACGCAGGAGGCTGATCATCGCACTGAATGTGACGATTTGGCTTTTTACTGGTACAATCTGAATATGGATGTATCAAACAAGGATATTCTGCTGCGGTTGCGTCAGGCGGGGGACATTCCCGACGATGAACTGGGGCTGGCGGATACGGCGCTGATGCTTTCGGCGCTGACGCATCCCGGCATTTCCACGGAACGCTATCGTCATCATATCCAAAAAATGGGTGAGGAAGTTGGCTGGCGCTATCACGAATTAGTGGCGGGGGGCGAACAGGAATTGCCGGAAACGCAGGTGGCGGCGCTCAAGCATATACTGGTCGATCAGTACGGCTATCACGGCGATGATGAAAATTACGACGACATTCAAAACGCTGATCTGATCGATGTGATCGAACGGCGCAAGGGCATGCCGATTACGCTCTCCATCCTCTACATACTGGTGTCGCAGGCGCAGGGCTGGGACGTGGCGGGCTTGAACCTGCCCGGACATTTTATCGTGCGGATCGAGAAAGACGGGCACCGCGTGATTTTCGATCCGTTTAATCGCTGCGCTGTTTTGAACGCGCCCGAATTGCGGCAGTTGCTGAAGAAAACGATGGGGCCGGAGGCGGAACTTTCCGCATCCTATTACGAACCGGTGACGGCGCGGCAAATTTTGGTCCGGTTGCAGAACAATGTGAAAATCCGCCTGATCGAAACCGAAGATTACGAAGGGGCTTTGCGCGCTGTGGAAACCATGCGCGCGATTGACCCGCAGGAATACCGGCTGTTGCTGGACGAGGGGGTTTTATGCGCCCGTACGGGGCGGGCGCAGGCGGCGATGATCGCGCTTGAGGGGTATATTAAACAGGCACCGAACGACCGCGATCGCTATGACGCGCAGGTGCTGCTTGACCATATACGCAGCACCGTGAATTAGGCCTTCACTCTTAAGGTGTGGATTGCCCCTAAAATACCTTATTTCCGTCCTTTCCCTGCCCTGCGGCACCCGCATGATTTCCCCAGATTTTGGTGGGCAGACCGATAAAAGGGGCTTGACGGCTCTTGTTTCCGGAACTTTGGCAGACTAAAACTATGATACCGAGGATTCGGGTGTTCCCAAGCGCATTCCAGCGCCGTTCCCCGTAGCGCCCGTTTAATTTTTGAAGGATACAAGGAGATTATCCCCATGTTTGCACGCGGTTTACTGATGACAGCCGTTATGGCTTCCGCTCTGCTGCCCCTCGCAGCCTGCTCCACTGATAAGGACAAGGATGTCGATACAGTTCAGGTCAGCGACGGCATGGGCGCAGGCCCGCTCGACGGCACCCAGACTTATGGCGAGAATGCCAATGGCGGCGTTACACCGGGCACACAGCAGGATTTGGTTGTTAACGTGGGCGACCGCGTATTCTTCGGTTATGACCGTTTTGACGTCAGCCCTGAAGGCCAGCACGTTCTTGAAATGCAGGCTGAGTGGCTGAAGCGTTACCCGAACAACAACGTGACGATCAAAGGTCACGCTGACGAACGCGGCACACGCGAATACAACCTGGCGCTGGGTGACCGTCGCGCGAACGCGATTAAAAATTACCTGATCGCGCTGGGTGTTCCTGCCACACGCATCAACACCATCAGCTACGGTAAAGAACAACCGGCTGTCATGGGCTCTAACGAAGATGCCTGGGCGCAAAACCGCCGTGGTGTAACAGAAGTTGAATAAGACAATTTCGCACATGATGAATAGTTCAAACCTCAGGGCACGGAAGATTTACCTTCCGTGCCTTGCGGCTATTTTCGGATTGGGGCTTTTCTGTGTCATGCCGGGTGCGGCACAGGCGCAGAGCGATGTGCAGACACGCATGAACCGCCTTGAGAATGAAATCGAAACATTGAGCCGTGCGATCTATAAGGGCGAGGAGCCGCCTGCGGGCGCGTTTTCTTCACCTTCAGCCGATGCCGCGCGCGCCGCGATGGAAACCCGCATCAACCAGCTGGAAACGCAGCTGCGTGAATTGACCGGGCAGATCGAACAACAGAATTACGAGATCAAGTTGCTGAAAGAACAGGCAGAGGCCGCCAAGGCTTCTCCGCCTGCACAGCAGATGGGTCGCCCGTTCGGCACGACGCCGCTGACGGGCAGCATCTATGGAGATACGCCTGCCGCTGATGGACCGCCGCAGCCTGCGGGTGTGCAGCAACTCGCAACGCCACAACCGACCGCGTCGGCGACGCCGACGGGGGTCGCGCCCTACACGGCTGCGCAAGGCGGCCAACTGGGGACGCTGTCACAGAATGCGGCTGGTGTTTATACGCCGCCTGCCTCCAATGATCCGGCGGCCATTTATGAAGCGGCTTTTGCGCTGGTGAAAGACGGTTCCTATGATCAGGCGGAGATTGGCCTGACTGATTTCCTGACCCGCTTCCCCGACCATACGCTGTCCCCCAATGCGCGTTACTGGCTGGGTGAGACCTATTACGTGCGCAAGGATTACCCGCAAGCCGCCCGCGTATTCGCCGAAGCCTATCAGCAAGCCCCGAAAGGCCCCAAGGGGCCGGATAATTTGCTGAAGCTGGGCTTGTCGCTGGCGGGTATGGGTAACACCAAGGATGCCTGTATCGCGCTCAACCAGCTCCAGACTGAGTATGGCGGCACCGCCAATCCGGTCATAGACCGGGCGGTCAAAGAAAAAGCCGCTATCGGCTGCGAATAAAAGCTCCATATTTTTCCATTCGCTGCGTTAGACTGCGGTCTCGCTGTGCTCACGTACTCAATGTACGCTGCGCGCAGCTCGCCTTGTCTGCCTAGCGACTGAAAAATCTAGAGCTTTTATCAATTGAAAAGCTTGGTGTTTTCCAATACTCATTTTGTGATTATGAAAAATTTGCTTTTTGGGCGGGGATCTGCTATTTTTAGACCCATAAGCAAGCAAAGATCCGTTGAATTTTAAAGGGTCAGGGGTGTGTCAGATGGCTCAGGATTACCAGAATTTACCGCCTGTCGGTACGCCGCTCACGGAAAAACTGCAGTATGGCGTTAATAATGCTCATACTTTCGCGAATGCTGTCGCTGATGACTTCAACGATCTGGTCCATATTCCGCCTGATACCATGGCCACCGGTGCCGCGATTCTGACGGGCGTTGCGCTTTATGCGCTCTCCAAAAAACATAATCTGGTGGGGCGTTTTGTCCCCGGTGGGCGTGATAATAGCTTACATCGTTTTGTCGCATGGTCTCTGACGGTGGCGATGGCTTTTGGCGCGGGCAGTTGGGCCAATGACGCGGTGCTGAATTCCTATGGCACCAGAACGCCGTGGAATGAGAATACCCAACGGATTAAGGTCGATCCGGCGTTGCAAGGGCGTTCCGCCGCACCGCAGACCCTGTATGTGCCGCAGCATGAACGTCAGGCGGTCAACCCTGATAAAGATGCCCGCGTTATCCAGATCAATCCCCGCGTTCAGCCGTAATAACCGTTATGATTGAACAGCGCGCCTTATCCGCGCTATAACGGCGTTTATGGATCCCTTTTCACTTTTTACCACGCCTGTAGACGAGATGACGCTGCCTGCGTTGGCGGCGGACGAGTTTGCGCGTCTGCCGGTTATGCAGGCGCTTGAAAATGTGGCGGTGGTGGCGGTGGCTTTGTCGGGCGGGCCGGACAGCATGGCGTTATTGGCGCTGGTGCATGAATGGGCGCAAGCCCGTGGCATCAGGGTTTATGCGATTACGGTTGATCATGCGTTACGCGTTGAATCGCAAGCCGAGGCGCAGCGTGTCGGTGTTTATGTCGCTACGCATTTCCCCGGTGTCAGCCATAAAATTCTGCACCGTAATCCGGAGAATGTGACAGCGACGAAATTACAGGAGCAGGCGCGTCACGACCGTTACGAGATGATGGCAGAGGAATGCCGCGCGCAGGGCATTGCGCATTTGCTGTTGGCGCATCATCAGGATGATCAGGCAGAAACATTCCTGTTCCGCCTGTGCAAGGGCAGCGGGACCGATGGGCTGGCGGGGATGCGCGAGCAAGTCGTGATGAATGATGTGGTGCGGGCGCGCCCGCTACTGGGCATTGAAAAAGAACGACTGGTCGCGATATGCCGGGCGCGGAATTTGCCGTTCGTCAATGATCCGTCGAACGGGTCGGATAAATTTGCCCGGGTGCGCCTGCGACAAGCAATGGGCGCGCTGACACGGGAAGGGCTTTCCGTCAAAAGGCTGGCGCTGACGGCATTACGGCTGGCGCGGTCGCGGGCAGCGCTTGATCATTATGCGGATGTTGCGTGGGAACGTGCCTTACAGCTTAAGGATGATGCAGGGCTGACCTTTGATCTGGCGGTGCTGATGGCTGAACCGGAAGACATCCGGGTGCGTGTATTGATGCGGGCGCTCACAATGGTGGGGAATGATGGTTTTTACGGCCCCCGGCTGGAGCGTGTGGAAGAACTGGTGCAGATTATATTTACCGAATCCGGTTTTACCAGAACCACGATTCACCGCTGCCTGATTGAAAAATCGGCGGCGCGCCGTACTTTGTGCATTCGCAAGGAAAACGCCTGAAAACCCTTGTTTGCTTGGACAAACGGCTTAAATTCCCTATAGAATATCCCTGTAAATTTTTCCTGTAAAAGAAGGCGGACATACCCGTGAATAATTTCGGTCGCAATATGATGTTCTGGATGGCGATTCTCATCCTGCTGATGTTCCTGTTCAATGTGTTTCAGGGGACTCAAACGCAGAAGCCGGGTACGGGCGAGATGATGGCCTATAGCGATTTCATGGCCGAGGCGGCGGGTGGCCGGATTTCCGATGTGCTGATCAAGGGGCAGAAGGTGACCGGCCATTACACTGGCACCGGCAAGGAATTCAGCGTGATGATCCCGAATGACGAGAATATCGTCGAGCGCTTGAGCGGCACCGGGGTGCGGATTACCGCCGAAGAAGTCGATCCGGAAAAAATCAGCGCGTTGGGCATTTTCCTGTCATGGTTCCCGATGCTGCTTTTGATTGGCGTGTGGATTTTCTTTATGCGCCAGATGCAGTCCAAGGGCGGCGGCGGGGCTTTGGGTTTCGGCAAATCGCGCGCGCGCATGCTAACCGAGGCCAATGGCCGTGTGACATTTGAAGATGTTGCCGGGATTGAGGAAGCCAAGGTTGAACTGGAAGAGATTGTCGATTTCCTGAAAGACCCGCAAAAATTCCAGCGTCTGGGCGGTAAAATTCCGCGCGGTGCGTTGCTGGTGGGGTCTCCCGGTACAGGTAAAACCCTGATCGCACGGGCGGTCGCGGGTGAAGCTAACGTGCCGTTCTTCACCATTTCCGGTTCTGACTTTGTCGAGATGTTTGTCGGTGTGGGTGCTTCCCGTGTCCGCGATATGTTCGAACAGGCGAAGAAGAACGCGCCGTGTATTATTTTCATCGACGAGATCGATGCTGTGGGTCGTCACCGTGGTGCCGGTTTGGGCGGCGGTAACGATGAGCGTGAACAGACCCTCAACCAGTTGCTGGTGGAGATGGATGGTTTCGAAGCCAATGAAGGCGTGATTATTCTGGCCGCGACCAACCGTCCTGACGTTCTCGATCCGGCGCTGCTGCGCCCGGGGCGTTTTGACCGTCAGATCGTGGTGCCGTTGCCGGACGTGAAGGGTCGCGAGAAAATTCTCGGCGTACACATGAAGAAAGTGCCGCTGGCCAAGAATGTTGAGCCGCTGGTGATTGCGCGTGGTACGCCCGGTTTCTCCGGTGCTGATCTGGCCAACCTCGTCAACGAAGCCGCACTGCTGGCCGCCCGCCGCAGCAAGCGTGTTGTCGGCATGGAAGATTTCGAGGAAGCCAAGGACAAGGTGATGATGGGTGCCGAGCGCAAATCCATGGTCATGTCCGATAAAGAGAAAAAGCTGACCGCTTATCACGAAGCCGGTCATGCGGTGGTGGCCGTCCATCTGGAAGAATCCGATCCGGTGCACAAGGCGACGATTATCCCGCGTGGCCGTGCGCTCGGGATGGTGATGCGTCTGCCCGAGGGTGACCGCGTGTCGATGACCCGCGCGAAGCTGAAGGCCGATCTGGCTGTTGCGATGGGTGGCCGTCTGGCTGAAGAGATTATCTTCGGTTACGATCAGGTGACCACAGGTGCTTCCAGCGATATCTCGATGGCGACCAACATGGCGCGGCGGATGGTGACGGAATGGGGCATGTCCGACAAGCTCGGGCCGCTGCGCTATACGTCGGACCAGGAAGAGGTTTTCCTCGGCCATTCGGTTTCGCAAAGCAAGAACATGTCTGATGACACTGCCCTGATCGTCGATCAGGAAGTACGTCTGATTGTCGAGGAAGGTTACACCAAGGCCAAAGAAATCCTGACGACTTACATTGATCAGTTGCACAGTCTGGCCAAGGCGTTGCTGGAATATGAAACGCTGACCGGCGATGAAATCCGCGGTCTGCTGCGCGGCGAGCCGATCATCCGTGTCGATACGACACATGAAGCGGATGAGGGCCGGGTGCGCACATCGGTCCCCAAAACGGTAGGCGGCGGCGAGATGCCGCAAGGGGCTTAGTAGACGAATTAAGACGATAAAACAGGGGGTTAATCCCCCTGTTTCTTTTTAAAATGTCCGCAAATTTTATTGACATAATCTATATTTTAGGGTAATTTCCCCGGCATTATCCATCGACCAGAAATTTATAAGGATTCCCTCGATATGAGCACGACACGCCGCACCTTTATGCAAGCTGTTCTGGCCACCGTGCTGGCGGCCCCGCTGACCGTACTAGCGGCAGGTTCCGAGGTCGGACGCGTCGAGTATAACGGCGCTGACGATATGGGTGCGTTCAATACGAGGTTGGCGGAGGTGTCGCGTAATAACGTGACGGCCAATGTGTTTCATGCCACATGGTGCGGGCCGTGCAAGAATTTGTTCACGCAACTGGCCACCATGCAGAAAGAAGCCGATTTCAGCGTTCTGGCGGTCGATATCGAGAAATATCCGAACATCACAAAGGCCAGCCTGCCTTTTGCTGCCACGCCGCAAACACAAGTTTACGCTGACGGCGATGCCGTGCATTATTTCGCGGGTTATCTGCAAAACGAGCAGGAGATGACGCGTTTTATTCGTGATTTGAATAAAGCTCTGCGTGGCGATGCTTCTCCGGTTGTGATGCCGCGCCCGTAAGGGGGCTTAACTTGATTCTTCGCCTCCCGCCCCTTATTGTGTAAGTTCATCAAGGATATAACAAGCATGACACGCAAATATTTCGGTACAGACGGCATTCGCGGCGAGGCCAATAAATTTCCGATGACGGCCGATATGGCGCTGAAAGTGGCGATGGCGACGGCGTGTGCGCTCGGGCGCTCGCAAGGCGGCATGGACCAAAAGCGCGTGATTATCGGCAAGGACACGCGCCGTTCCTGCTACATGCTGGAACAGGCGATGGCTGCCGGGTTCGAGGCGATGGGCATGGATGTATTATTCACCGGTCCGATCCCGACGCCGGGCGTGTCGATCCTGACGCGCACGTTCCGTTGCGATATCGGTGTGATGATTTCGGCATCGCATAATTTAAGCAAAGATAACGGCATCAAGATTTTCGGCGCGGACGGTTATAAATTATCGGATGCTATGGAACAGCAGATTGAAGACCTGATCGATCAGGACTTGACCCCCTATCTGCCTGATGGTGAAAAGGTGGGGCGCGCCACACGCATTGATGATGCCACAGGCCGTTATATCGAATATATCAAGCGCAGCGTACCGCGCGCGCTGACATTTGCCGGGATGAAGATCGTGGTTGATTGCGCCAATGGTGCGGCCTACAAGGCGGCGCCGCAATTATTCTATGAACTGGAAGCCGATGTGATCGCGCTGAGCGTTTCGCCGAATGGCCGCAATATTAATCAGGATTGCGGCGCTACGCATACGGACGCGCTGCAAAAGGCGGTTGTCGCGCATAAGGCCGATCTGGGCGTGGCGCTCGATGGTGACGCCGACCGCCTGATCATGGTGGATGAGAAGGGCAACAAGATTGACGGCGACCAGATTCTGGCGCTGATGGCGCTGACCAAGCATGCCGAAGGTCACCTGAAAGGGAATGCCGTTGTCGCCACCGTCATGTCCAATCTGGGGATGGAGCATTTCCTCGCCAGCAAGGGGCTGAGCTTGGTGCGTTCGCAGGTGGGTGACCGCTATGTGATGGAGAAGATGAAGGCCGGGGGCCATAATATCGGCGGCGAACAATCCGGGCATATCATATTCGATGACTTCGTGGCGACGGGTGACGGGTTGCTGGCGGCGCTGCAAACGATTGCGGTGATCGCGCAAAGCGGCAAACCGGCCAGCGAAGTTTTGAACGTGTTTAAACCGCTGCCGCAAATTCTGCAGAATGTGAAAATCGATAAAGGCGCGCAGCCGTTGAACGATGCGCAGGTGCAGGCAGCGATTGCGCAGGCCAGTGCTAAGCTGGGCAATACAGGCCGGGTGCTGGTGCGCCCGTCGGGTACCGAGCCGTTGATCCGCGTTATGGCTGAAGGCAGCGATGAAAAGCTGGTGCAGGACGTGGTGGACAGCATTTGCACGGCGATTGACCGGACACGGCAGGTTAAGCCGGATTTGCAGGTGAATAAAAAGCCTGGGCCTTAAAAAACTTGACAAAAACCAGCCTTTTTCATAATATTTGACCAAGTTTGAAGCCGAAATCCTTAACAAGCAGGGGATGATTATGCCGACATTCACGCAAGATGATCTGAATGAGCAACTCCGCGAGGCCGCCCGCAGCGGTGATTGCGCGAAAATTCGCCTGCTGGTGATGTCTGGCGCTGATGTCGATGCGCGTGACGAAGAGGGCTGGACGGCGTTCAATATCGCGGCGGCTGCCGGGAAAAATCAGGCCGCCACGACATTGCTAGCTGCACGTCAGCTGGCTTATATCCGCAAGATGGGCGTTGATGCGCAGGATTTTTACGAAGCCCCGGCGAAGCGCCGCGTGGCTTAAAAGAAACAGAGATTTTTACAACCTCCTTGTAAAAGCAAAAACGGCACCTCCAGATCGCTGGCGGGTGTCGTTTTTAATTCAGGGCGGGTTTATGGGGTGTGCCGAAGCTGATTGTTTTTACCAGATCGTCTGTCATCCAGCGGTCGGTGATATCGAGGAAGGCTTCGAGCAGCGCCGGTTCGGTTTGTGAATGGCCGCAGGGTGGTGTCGTAAGAGTACTGTTCTGGCAGATTTTATGCAGTTCTTGCGCGTTCTCGACCGGGCAAATTTTGTCTTCGGCGCCGTGGATGATATCGACTGGGATATCCAGCGCGGCCATGGTTTCTAAAAGCGGCTTCTTGTTGTTGTTTTTGAATTCGTGCGTGGCAAAGTGGAACCAGAGCCGCGAGAGCGCCAGTGTGCTTTCGGGGTCTTTGTTGGCATCGTCAATCCAGTCCTGCCGCAGGTTTTTTGTGGCGATAGATGTATCCCAGATATAAAAGCGGCGGGCGGCTTCGACGGCGAGGGCGTGGTCTTGTGAAATGATGCGATTGTAATAGGCCTTGAGCAGCCCGTCGCGCTTGCGTTCTTCCGGCGGGATGAAATCGACATAGTCGCGGTAGAAGATTGTCTTTTTATCGTCCTTCAGGTGCGATGCGGTGATGATATGCTGGGCGCCCTTGCGGTCGGCGAAGAAAATGCCGCGCAGTAACATGCGCTCGACGCGTTCGGGATGCGCGGCTGCATAGGACATGGCGAGTGCAGAACCCCAGGAGCCGCCGCAAATATTCCATTTATCAATGAACAGGTGCTGGCGGAGTTTTTCAAGGTCGGCGACCAATGCCGCGATGCTGTTGCCTTGCGTATTGGCGTAAGGGGTGCTTTTGCCGCTGCCGCGCTGGTCGAATATCAACACGTCGAAATGATCGGGATGAAACCAGCGATATTCGTTGAAGGTGCATCCGCCGCCGGGGCCGCCGTGCAGGTAAACTACCGGTTTGCCGCGCGGACTGCCGTGGCGTTCGTAGTAGAGCTGGTGGCCATCACCGACATCAAGCGTACCGGTTTCGTAAGCGGGAGCTTCCGGATATTGTTCTCTCAATTTTCTTATCCCTGTTAACCGGACATAATAGACAGGTCGCTGCCTTTTGTCAGCATCGAAATTTACGGCTAAGGTGTTGATTTATCTTGCTCCTTTTGCCGCGCTGCGGCACATATCAAAGGTCATTTATAGCAGGAGTTCGTCATGGGTAATGTGGCTGTCATTGGTTCTCAGTGGGGCGATGAGGGGAAGGGCAAGATTGTCGATTGGCTGTCTTCGCGCGCCGACGTCGTTGTGCGTTTTCAGGGCGGGCATAATGCCGGGCATACGCTGGTTATTGACGGGGTCGAGTACAAACTGAGTCTGCTGCCTTCCGGTATCGTGCGCGGTGGCAAGCTTTCCATCATCGGCAACGGCGTGGTGGTCGATCCGTGGCATCTGCTGAAAGAAATAGATGCTGTGCGCGCCAAGGGCATCGACATTAATCCTGAAAATCTGATGCTGGCGGAAAATGCGACGCTGATCCTTCCCGTGCATCAGGCGACCGACAAGGCGCTGGAAGCAGCGCGTGAGGGTGCGAAGGCCGGTAGTAAAATCGGTACGACAGGTCGCGGCATCGGCCCGGCTTACGAAGATAAAGTGGCGCGGCGCGGCATTCGCGTTTGCGATTTACAGCATCCTGAGTTGCTGAAAGAAAAGATTGAGCGCCTGATGGTTCATCATAACGCGCTGCTCAAAGGTCTGGGCGCGGAAACAATGGACCCGAATAAAGTCTATGACGATCTGATGCAATTGAATGGCAGCATCATGCAATATGCGGGTGTGGTGTGGAAGCGTCTGGAAGAGGCGCGAGTCAAAGGCGAGCGCGTACTGTTTGAGGGCGCGCAAGGCATTATGCTTGACGTCGATCACGGTACTTATCCCTATGTGACGTCATCTAACACGGTGTCGGCCAATGCGGCATCTGGTTCCGGCGTTGGGCCGCGTTCGATTAATTATGTGCTGGGTATTACCAAGGCCTACACTACGCGTGTGGGGACGGGGCCGTTCCCGACCGAACAACAAAACGAAGTCGGCGAATTGCTTGGCAAGCGCGGTCATGAGTTTGGCACGGTGACGGGACGGAAACGTCGTTGCGGCTGGTTCGATGCAGTGCTGGTGCGTCAGGCGGTCAAGGTTGGCGGTATCGACGGCATTGCGTTGACTAAGCTTGATGTGCTGGACGGTATGGATGAGCTGAAAGTCTGCGTCGGTTATGAATTGAATGGCGAAGTGATCCAGCATTACCCGGCCTCATCGGTGCATCAGGCCGAGGTCACACCCGTGTATGAAACCATGGAAGGCTGGAAAGACAGCACACGCGGCGCGCGTAGCTGGGCCGCACTCCCGGCGGCGGCGGTCAAATATGTTCGCCGGATCGAGGAATTGATCGAGGCACCGGTCACGTTGCTTTCGACCAGCCCGGAGCGTGATGATACGATTTTGATGCAAGATCCGTTTCTCGCCTCGTAAGCCGGGTTTTACTTTGGCGGCATAAGCGGTTAGAATATTGGGTGTTACGGATTTTCCGGAACGCGCCTTCTTGCCCTTCCCAACGCCCGCCAGCGAGTATTTCCTTATGTGTCCGGAACCTCTACCGGCTGACAATGTAAAAGCATCCCCGCATGAGTCTGCTGTTGCGGAAACGCCCCCTGTTGCGGCGGTTGAGGGCGGTGAGGTCGTTATTGGATCTTACGAGATTTTGCCCCATCAGCGCCTGCGGCATCTGGACCAGGGCCCGGCGGCGGCCTATGCGGCGCGGGGGCGCGGGCAGGTAACGGCGGCGACCATGTTTGCGCTTGTCTGCGAGCCGTGGCTGGTGCCGCGTTCCAAGATGGCGGAAACTCTGGCGAATATTGCCAATCCCTGTTTTATCCGTGTGCTTCATAAGGGCGTTGTGTATTGGCCGCCTGCCAAAGCCGAGCGCTATGTGTTTATTTATGAGAATAATCTGGGGCAGCCGCTGATGCGTACCCATGTCGGTCACGGACTGGCATGGAAGAACGAAAAAGTTCTGGCGACGGTGATCAAGCCGATGACGACGGTGCTGCTGGATTTGCGCGACCGCGATCTGGTGCACGGTACGATCAATCCGATGAATCTGTTTGATGGCGGTAGCAAGAGTCTTGAAAAAGCCATTCTGGGCGATTGTCTGGCCTTGCCGCCTTCCTTTGCGCAACCGGCGGTTTTCGAACCGATTGAGCGCGCGCAGTGCGATCCGCTGGGGCGGGGGATGGGCACGTTTGAGGATGATTTATATTCCCTGGGTGTAACGCTGACGGTTTTACTGCGCAGCCGCGACCCGATGGAAGGGATGAGCGACGAAGAGATTATCCGCGAAAAAATCGAGCAGGGTAGTTATGCGGCGCTGACCGGGCGGGAGCGTTTTACCGGTGCTATACTTGAGCTTCTGCGCGGTCTGCTTTACGACGACCGGTCGCAGCGCTGGACCCTCGATGATATGATGTTGTGGCTGGACGGGCAGCGCCTCAGTCCCAAGCAGGTTTCAAAAAAGCTGAAAGCGGCACGGCATATTCAGTTCAATGATGACCGTTATAACCGCCCGTCAATGCTGGCGATGGACCTGGACAAGAATTTCTCCGAAGCGGTACAGCTTGTCGATGGCGGTGATCTGGAGCAATGGGTGCAGCGCTCGCTGGAGGACCATGTCACCAGAGCGCGGGTGGAGCAGGCGATTGAGAATACGCGTGAACTGGGGCGTGGACCGGGTTACCCCGAACGTCTGGTTTCACGGATATCGATTGCGCTCGATCCGGAAGCGCCTGTCCGCTACAAAAACGTCAAGGTCACGCCCGAGGGATTTGGTGCGGCTTTTATGGAGACGGTTTATTTCCGCAAGGACATCAATCCTTATCTTGAGATCATCAACCAGCAACTGGTTATGTACTGGCTGAATGCGCAATTTGACCTGCGTTACGATGTCGGCGATATGGTCGCCAAATTTGATAGTTGCCGCGGATTTTTGAGGCAGCAAAATATTATTTACGGGATCGAACGCTGCATATATTTCCTGTTGCCGGAAGCGCCCTGCATGAGTGACCGCTTGCGCGAGTTTTATGTACTTTCTCCTGAAGACATGCTGCGCGCTTTTGAGGCGTTATCATCGCGGCCTAATCGTCCTGAATTGTTTATAGACCGCCACATTGCCTCGTTCCTGTCGGTGCGTGACCGTAAGGTGATCGACCCTTATCTGGCGGAATTGAACGCCCCGGAAATGCATAAACGGGTATTGGGAAATATCAAAGTGCTGGCGACGATACAGCAGCGCGCCCGCATGGAGGTATTCCCCGGCATCTGTAAATGGATTGCCTCGATCATGGGCAGTTATTACGAGCGCATCCATGACCGCGAGCTGCGCCAGAAATTGAAAGAGCGCGTTGAGCGCCTGAGCGAGAGTGGCGATATCGGCAAGCTGACCAAGCTGATCGACGATATGGAGATGAAGCAAAAGGACTTTCTCGGGTTCCGGCAGGCCATGATCGACTACAACAAGCTGCGGCATGAAGGGGTGGAGCTTGAAGAAAAACTGGCAAAGCCGGATACGTTCGCCAAAGAAACGGGGCGGGAATATGCCGCTATCATTTCGGCGTTGCTGGCGGGCGTGATTATCATGATTTTTGCATTCATCTATCTGGTGCAGGGCGGACAGCTTTAACATGGCCAAGAAAAATAAGAGCGCGAAGAAAAAGAATAAAGGCTGGGGACTGCAGATCATTATGATCTTCTTGTTCCTGTCGGCGATTTTATTCATGCCGACGACTGTGTTGCTGCTGCTGGGCATGTTGCCGACGGTGGTCGCCATTATTATCGACCGGAAGGGCGGTACACGGGCGATGACGGTGGGGTCGATGAATTTATGCGGCTGTCTGCCGTTCCTGCTCGACCTATGGACGAAATCCCATACGATGGAACATGCGGTCGGCCTGATTACCGATCCGCGCACGATTATTGTGATGTATGCGGCGGCGGGGATCGGGTACATGATCGACTGGGCGCTGTCGGGCATCGTGGCCACAATCATGATTCAGAGGGCGACCAGCCGCCTGAGCGCGATCCGCAAGCGTCAGGAAGAGATGATCGTGCGCTGGGGGGCGGAGGTTGCCGGTGAAATTTTACTGGATTCCGAAGGTTTTCCGCTGGACGAGCCGAATGCACCCGTAGAGGCGCTGCAGACCGCAGGCGGGCGCTGATTTTTTGTTTAACTCCTTGTAATTATCTAAAATTTTCTCGTTGTTCAAAGCTTCCTTAATACGTGCCGTCTTATAATCGTTAAGAGAGTGGAAAGATTGCCGTTCTGCGGCAGGTTGGGTTTATGGGTTTTATCAGACGCCAAAATACCGGATGGTCGCAAGACCAAGAGGGTGCCGCTGCGATTGAATTTGCACTGGTGGCGATGCCGTTCATTATGATTGTGGTGGCGATCATCGAGATTGCGGTCATGTACACGGCGAATTCGGTAATGCTCGGGGCGACGCAGGATGCTGTGCGCGCCGTGCGCACCGGGCAGATTCAGGTTATTTCCGATCCGGACGAGGCAGAGGATTTTTTCCGCGAGCAAATTTGTGCGCATATTCCGATCAGGCTGGTCGATTGCAACGCAATCCAGTTTACGGTGCGGGTGCTGGATAGTTTCGCCGATGCCGATACGGAAACAGAGATTGATGAGGAGGGGGACCTGGCTGACGACTCCCTTGATTTTGGTGATGCCGAAGATATCGTGCTGGTGAACGTGTTGTATTATCACCCGATGCTGACGCCGATGATGGGGGCGTTCTTCGCCGATTCAGCGGGTAATACAAAATTATTGACGGCAACATTCGTATTCCAGACTGAACCTTACAAGATTGATGAAGATGTCATTTAAAAGCGCATTATCAGGAATAGGTTTTTGGGCGCGGGATTGTTCAGCTCTGGCGGCGACAGAGTTCGCGCTGATTTTCCCGATGCTGTTTATGATGCTGCTGGGTACGATTGAGCTGGGCAACGGTATCATGGCCAATCAGAAAACCATTATGGCTTCGCAGATTGTTAACGACCTGATGACGCGTGGGGAAGAAGTTACGGACGTGCAGATTGAAGAGGCCAAGAGCGCCGGGCGGTTGGCGCTTAGTCCGTTTGCGCCTGGTGCCATCGGGTTCGATATTGTGAGTGTGCGTTTTATTGCCGATTCTGATGATGATGGCAGCGATCCTGATCTGGAAATTGTCTGGCGCGAAACGGACAATATGGCTGGTTATGAGGCTGAAGTAGATGCCCTTGAGGAAAAAATGCTGCCCTTGGCGCTCGTCGGTGACGGGCTGGTGATGGTGTCGGTCAGATATCCTTATACGCCGGCATTCGGTTCACGGTTTGTCGGTAATCTGAATATGATTGAAACGACATTCGCACGCGGACGTAAAAGCCCGGTCGTGTACAGGGATGAAAGTTAACGGTGATAAAAATGCTGAAATTCGGAAAATTGACAAAGCTGTATATGGTGCTGTGCGAAGGCACGATTGCGGTTGCTTTCGGCCTGATGGCGCCGATGCTGGTCGGGGCGATCGGTCTGGCGATGGATGTTTCGCAGGCTTACGTTGTGCGCCAGCGTTTGAACGGTGCGATCGACGCGGCGGCGCTATCGGCGGCGGCCTCTTCGCAGGATCCCGATGAAATTGCCGCCCGGGTCGTGGAATTCATTACCGCGAACTATCCGCCTGAATCCATCGGCATTCTGAATGAGGACCAGATTGATGTCGATGTTACGCAGAGCGAGGTGACGGTGACGGCTTCGGCCCGCTATCCGGCAACTTTCATGAGTATTTTCGGCTATAGAAATATTAATGTTTCCAGCGCCGTGGTGGTCGCCCGCGAGATCAAGGGGCTTGAGGTGGTGCTTGTGCTGGATAATACGGGTTCTTTGGGAGCCACGAATATGGCTTCGGTGAGAACGGCATCAAAGAACTTCGTGCAAATTCTTTTTGACCGCGTTGCCGAGCCTGAAGATATCAAAATCGGCGTTGTGCCTTATGCGGCTTCGGTGCGAGTTGGACGCTATGGTTTAGGCCAGTTTGCGGATGGTACGGCGGGTTACGGGACGGCGTTTGTGACATTGCCAGCGGGGGTCAGTTACACAAGCTCTCATAGTTCAAGCGGTAGCTGGTATGGCTGTGTTGTCGAGCATAATAATACAAATGACTATTATAATGCGGCGGCCACGCATGTGGCTAGTACGAAGGGCCAGCTCTGGACAACCAATGCTACAGGGTTATGCTCCGGCGCTGCGGATTGCCGGGGGCATGGCTGGGATCCCAGCATCTCGACCAATGATCCTTATCCTGCCGATGTAAACGATGATTATGTTGGGCCATGGGATATATACATGTCTGGCCGTGTGATTTCTTCAGGTCAGGAGTGCGACGATTATAGCGGTTACAGTAATAGCCGCTGCAGCTCTTGTACGGGCACTGGTGGTAATTGCAGCAAGACCTATTGTTATTGCTGGCGTAGCCAGCCCAATGAAAGCTGCCCGATTGCCAACGTGTTGCCGCTTTCAAGTGATGAGGACGAAATCAATGCCACACTTGACAGTATGGATTATAGCGGATCGACCTATTCAAACATAGGTATGGCCTGGGGCATGCGGGTGCTTTCACCGGATGAGCCGTTTATTGAAGGGGCTGCCTGGGGTGATGAGGAATGGAACAAGGCGGTTGTTCTGATGACGGATGGCGAGATGTCGCCATCAGGTACTTATTCCGCCTATTGGCCGGCTGGTAAAACAGATGCTGATACAGTCGCAAAATTGAATGCGCGGTTGCTTGAGGTTTGTGCCTGGCTGAAGGCCGACCCGCAGAATGTTACTATCTATACAGTCACATTCGATCACGCGACCTCAGACATCAGTGCCAGCACCAAGGCCATCTATCGTCAATGTGCTACCGATGACGACCATTATTTTGACGCGCCGTCGCAGGCAAGTCTGATTACGGCGTTTGAGCAGATCAGCGGGGCGCTGGCCAATCTTCACCTGAAGAGGTAGAAAAGCGGGATTTTTTCGAAATATGACAATTTTTGTCTAAAATACGGGTCAATTTCGAAACGATAAATCCCTCTAATTACTCAAGAAAGTGATGTTGTTAACACCCCTTTAAAAATTTTACGGATAAGATAGAATCATATGGTTAGGCATTTCATATTCTGTGAAGTGTGGGAAACCCCGATAAAAAAACTTGCTGGAAACTTCTAAAAGGAGATTTGACTATGTTGACCAAACTCATCGCACGCGTACAGGCGTATGTTCAAAGTGAAGAAGGCGCTACGGCCATTGAATACGGCCTGATTGCCGGTGGTATTTCGCTGGCCATTATGGCAGCGGTATTCCTTGCCGGTGACAGCCTGTCCGCTATGTTCGGCTCGATTTCATCAGCCCTGAGCGATGCTGCAGGCCAGGTTGCGGCTGCTACGTCGTAATCTTAGAGATTTAATTTTTTGAAAATCTGAGAAAAGCCGCCTGATTTAATGGTCGGGCGGCTTTTTCTTTACCCTGAAAAAGGGTAAGCTGTGGGTAGTGTTCTTTCAGGGTGTCTCCCTGTCTTTCAAAACAATCCGTAAAAAATCATGCTGTTCCTAGTGGTTTTCCTGTTTGCCGTGCTGGTGGCTGTCGGACTGGGCTTGTTGTCCGGCTGGTCTGATCTTCGCGGCATGATTATTCCGAACGCTTATCCGCTCGGGATTGTCGTGGCGTTTGCGTTCGCTTATACGGCGATGGCGCTGGGCGATAATCCGGAGCCGTTCCAGCGCTTGTCTTCTCATCTGACTGCGGGTGGGCTGGCGTTGCTGGTGACCTTTATTATGACCGTGACCAAAGTCATGGGCGGCGGTGATTCCAAGCTGGTCACAGCTTACGCGCTGTGGATGGGTATGCTCAATCTGGCATGGTATTTGTTCGTGGTGACACTGATCGGCGCAGCGCTGGCGGTGGCGGCCATCCTGATAGCCCGTCTCAAGCCGTTCAAGAACGTGCGCGCAGGTAGCTGGGTGGCGCGGTGTCAGGCGGGCGAGTCGGTGGTGCCTTATGGAATCCCGATTGCGGCGGGCGCGGTTTATTTGTTTTTTTCGGAGCAGTATTTGTCTCTCGCGTTGCTGAAAGCGTTTCTGGTTCCTGTTGAATGAGCGGGCGAATGAGTTACGGGGATGCGTTTGTAATAAAAATGAGTTATCTTGGGACAGGATATAGAAAGGGCGGATCATGAATCGCAATGTACTGATCGTGATGGCTGGCGGTTTTCTGGTGGCTGTGCTGGTGGCCATGGTCGTTCAGGCCACTTTGAAAACGGACCGCAAGAAGCAGCCGGTCAAGGAAGAGGCCCGTGTCCAGATCGTGGTGGCGGCCAAGGCCTTGAAGGCCGGTGAAGTGCTGACTGAAACAAACCTGAAATGGCAGGATTGGCCGAAGTCGGGCGTGTTCGAGGGTTTGCTGATCAAAGAAGGCAATAAAAAAATAACGGACATCGCCAGCGGCAAGGTGCGTCGTGCCATGACCATAAACGAGCCTATTACTAAATCATCACTGGTGGCGGCCAAGGCCAATTATCTGGCGGCCTCAATGGCGCCGGGGATGCGCGCGGTGGCGATTACAGGCAGTGCTTCCAGCGCGGCGGGCGGTTTTGTGACGCCGGGTGATTATGTCGATATTATCCTGACTTATCGTCCGCGTATTACGCTGCCGGGCGGGAATTCTGATCCGGCGACGCGCGCTTTCCTGAATAAGCATATCCAGAGTCGCGCTTCTGAAACGATCATGCAGAACGTCAAGGTTCTGGCTGTCGACCGGGCCGTGACCCGTAATGAGGAAAAGGCCGCGAAGCCGGGCAAGGTCTATACGATGGAAGTTGATACCAAGGGCGCGCAGTTGCTGGCGCTGGCCGGTTCTGTCGGTTCGCTGGAACTGGTATTGCGTGGTCTGGGTGATGACAAGGTGACGGAGAAGCCGCTGCCGGCGGCCACGGATGCCCGCATGACCCGTCTGTATGACGATCTGCTGGAGGCGCGGGAAAATGCGCGCGGCGGCGGCGGTCAGAATGTCAGGCTTTTTAACGGAAACTCTGTTAATGAAGTGCGTGTTTCTCAATGATTACGTAATATCCTTTAGGGGTATAGCGTTTTTATAAAATATGACTTAAGATTAAAGAACCTTCCCGAGATATCCCTTCCGGATATTTCTGCAACAATCTGAGTGAATTGGAAATGATGGGTTTGTCCACAAACTTATCCCGTATCCGCTGCCGGATATTGCCACGTTTTCTGACCGTGCTGTTCTGCGCGCTTTTGTGCACGCTTTTGAGCACCGTGAACGCATGGCAGAGCTTTGCCGGCAAGGCTGATCTGGTCACGGTATCGGCGGCGGCGCAGCATCAGGACCCGACTTTGGTGCTGACCATTGGCAAGGCTGAAATCGTCAAGGTTGATGGCCCGGTGGCTGATGTGCTGGTCGCGAACCCGAGTATCGTCGATGTGCAGGCGCTGCAATCGAATCAGCTTTATATGGTAGGCGCCGCGATTGGCGACACGAACATTATCGCGCTCGATGCCGAAGGCAACGTGCTGAAACGCATGAACATCCATGTGCGGATCGATGAGATTACGCTTCAGAACAATATCAATACATTGTTTCCTGACGAAAACGATGTGAAGGCCAAGACCGTCAACAACCAGGTGGTGCTGACGGGGCGTGTCTCGACGCCGGATGCTTCGAATAAAATTCAGGATCTGGCGGCGCGTATTACCGGCAATGCTGCCAATATCGCCAACCTGATGAATGTGCAGGGTGATCAGCAGGTGATGCTGAAGGTCAAGATCATGGAGATGTCGCGTTCATCCCTGCGCGAGATCGGTACTGATTTTGATATCGATTATCTGGGTGGCGACACCGAGTTCCTTTTTGATGATAATGCGGGTGCTGGTCTGACGGCGACGCCGCGCGCGATTGGTGGCTTCATCTTTAATAATGGAAATTTTGCACCGTTGCTGGGCGCTTTGCGTCTGCTGGAAGACGAAGGTCTGGCCAATATTCTGGCGGAGCCCAACCTTTCGGCGATTTCGGGTGAGCAGGCCGGGTTTCTGGCCGGTGGTGAATTCCCTGTGCCCACCAGCGTGGATGAAAACGGCAACGTTGTCGTGACGTTCCGTCAGTTCGGTGTGTCATTGAATTTCCGCCCTGTCGTACTTTCCAATGATCGTATCAGTCTGCAAATTCAGACGGAGGTGTCGTCGCTTGATAACACCAATGCCGTTACCGGTGCTGGTGGCATTATCATCCCCGGTCTGGATATTCGTCGCGCTTCGACCACGGTTGAAATGGGCAGCGGCGCCAGTTTGATGATTGCCGGTATTATGCAGTCGCAGGCCATTAAGGCGCTGCAAGGGCTGCCGGGGATTAAGGACACGCCGGTTATCGGCGACCTGATCAAGTCGCGCAGTTTTGATCGCGCGGAAACAGAGCTGGTGGTGATGGTGACGCCGTTTATGGTCAAGCCATTTGCCGATAGTGCGGGGGTTAAAAAACAGCCCGCGCCTGAAAAAAACCGGCTGTCACAGGCCTTCGCCGATAATATTCGCCGTACCTATGCCAACAAACGCAAGCTGCCGGAAGAGCTGATGAATAACGATCAGGCTTTTGGCTACCTGATGCCGTAATGATTGTTCCGAGGATTTGTATGACAAGCCGCACGATTGCTATTTCAAGTTCCGCACTGCGTCAGGGGTTGCTGGCGCTGACGGCGATCAGCGCCCTGTCTTTGGGGGCATGCAGTACGATTGATATGCCTTCGCACATGACGGCCAACCGCATTCAGTTGGTTACGGAAAATCATGCGCAGACTTATAAGGTAGCGGACCTGACACCGGCACATTTCGACGAGATGGCCGACCATTACAGCCGTTACGGTTCCGGTCAGGCTGAAATCATTGTGGGTTATGATCCGCGCTCGAAAAAGAATACGGCGATGATGGCAACCGACCGTTTGCACCGTATCTCTGATGAATTGTCAAAACGAGGGGTCGAAAATATAAAGAGCAGCATTCAGGCGTTTGAAGACAGCGGCGACCAATCGGAGATGATTATTGGTTATACCAGCGTCACGGCGCAGCCCCCCGAAGATTGCACGATGATGCAGGGTTATGACGTCAGCCGGGCGGACATTGACCATGATTATGAAATGGGATGCTCGGTAGAGAGCCTTATAGCCCGGCAAGTGGCCCATCCGGCGGATTTGGCGGGGCGCGCGCCTGATACGGATGCTGATGGGCGCCGTACAGGGATTGCGGTTGAGCCTTACCGTAGTGGCACACTTCCGGCGCTCTCCGGCGGCTATAGCTCAACTGGCAATTAAAATCCGTTAAAGTCTAAGCAATCCAATGGAATAGTAAGTAATTAGTAAGGTTTTCGCGCAATTATTGAGAAGACTGGAATTGCGAGTCGCGTAAACATAATTTTATTCCCCTGCTTAGGCCAATCATGAGTGAAAACGACACATCCCATACTTCGGTATTATTGCCCAGTGCGCGCGTGACATTGTTCACACGCGATGCTGATACACGTGCCGCTTTCGAAGTGATTGCCAAAGACTGGCGGTTTGCACGCGTGACGCTGGATGTGACCGAAGGCGATGTGAACACAGCGGTTGAAACCTATACAAGCTATGCCTCGCCCGATCTGGTGATTATTCAGACCGAAGAAATCGCCGATGGTTTCACTGACAAGATCGAGGCGCTGGGCGGTGCCTGCAGCGAGAGCACGGCAGCGATTATTATCGGCCCGGTCAATGATGTGAATTTATATCGCCGCCTTGTGGGTATGGGCGTCAGCGATTATCTGGTCAAACCAATTAAAACAGATTTACTCAGTAATGATATCGCGGCCACGCTTTTAAAGAAAATTGGCGCGACCGGCAGCCGTTTGATCGCCGTGATGGGCGGCAAGGGCGGTGTCGGCGTGAGCGTGATAGCGCAGACATTGGCGTGTGCGACATCTGACCTAATGGGACAGAAAACATTTCTACTGGATGCGGCGGGCGGCTGGTCAACGTTAAGCGTAGGGCTGGCGTTCGAGCCATCGACAACACTGGCGGAAGCTTCCCGCGCGGCAGTGGATAATAATCAGGACGCGCTGACACGCATGATCCACCAAGCTGGCGACAAGTTATTCGTTCTCAGCAGCGGCGGCGATGTGATGCTGGAAGATAACGTCGTGCCGCAAAATTACGAAATATTGCTCGATTACCTGATGGGGATTTATCCGGTGGTGATCGTTGATTTGTCGCAGTCCCCCGGTGCTTTGCGCCGCGTGGTCTTGACCAAAGCAAACCGGATTATCCTGCTGACGGCGCCGACATTGCCGTCTGTACGGGCGACCAGAACGCTGATGAAGGAAATCAAGGATTTGCGCGGCGGATCGTCCGATGCTGCCGAGATCGTCGTGAATATGCAAGGTTATGCCGCCAAGAACGAAGTTTCGAAATCACAGATCGAGCAGGGGCTTGATCACCGGATTTCCGCGATGGTGCCGTTTGATGCCGAATTGTTTACCCGAACGGAAAGCCAAGGCAAGAAACTGCATGAGGACAAAGAGGGATCGCTGATTGTTGATCGTTTGCTGAAGCTTGTGAAAGGCGTTCTTTCCGATAGCGGCGGTGACGACAAACCTGATGAAGAGAAGAAGAGCGGCATTGGCGGACTTTTTACCAAGCTGAAGGCAAAGGGTTGATTTTCATGAAAATGGCGAACAGGTAATTTTCAATGTTTGGCAAGAAGACAGAAGCGGACGTTCCTGCAAAACCGGTTGCGAAACCGGCGGCACCTGCTGTGTCTTCTGCACCAGCGGTGCCCAAACCCGCCGTGCCTTCTGCGAAACCGGCAGCGCCATCGTCAGTGGATGCGGCACCTGCCGCGCCGGCCCCTGAAAATAAGATCAGCAATGAGCAAATGGCGCAGTTGCGCGCTTTGTCGGCGGAGGGCGGTGGTGCGAGCAGCAAGGCCGAGCCACGGCCTGAACCGAAAAAGCCCATGGTTGATGATCTGCTGAGTATGCCTGCTGCGGAGCATGTCGCTGATAAGGCCTCCGCCAGCGAGAGCATGACGTCACTGCGTTTGCAACGTGCCCGCAACCGCATCTGGATAGATTTGCGCGATGGTATTGATTTGAAGGCGCTGGCGCGGATGGATTCCAAGGCCGCGCGTGAAGAAGTATCGTCGGCGGTGCAAGAGATTGCGCGTTTCCGCAATCTGGACGTGACACCGACTGAGCTTGAGCAGATATGCAAGGAATGCGGCGATGACATGCTGGGTTACGGTCCGCTGGAATCGTTACTGGAGCGGGATGATATCGCCGATATTATGATCAACGGTCCGGATACCACCTATATCGAGGTGAGCGGTAAAATTCAGCGCACGGAGATTCATTTCCGCGACAACCAGCATTTGACGACGATTTGTCAGCGTATCGTGGGTGCGATTGGCCGACGGGTCGATGAATCGTCACCGATATGCGATGCGCGTCTGCCTGACGGTTCCCGCGTGAACGTGATTATTCCGCCGCTGGCGGTGGATGGCGCATGCATGACCATCCGTAAATTCAAGAAAGACAAGCTGACGCTCGAAAAGCTGATGGAATATAACGCCATGACGCCGAGCTGCGCCAAGCTGATTATGGCGGTTGGCCGTTGCCGCGTGAATGTTCTGGTTTCAGGTGGTACGGGTTCCGGTAAAACCACGATGCTGAACTGTCTGACGCGTTATATTGAACAAGGTGAGCGCATCATTACCTGTGAAGACGCCTGCGAACTGCAATTGCAGCAGCCGCACGTGGTCCGCCTGGAAACACGTCCACCGAACCTTGAGGGTGCTGGTGAAGTTACCATGCGCGATCTGGTCAAGAACTGTCTGCGTATGCGTCCTGAACGTATCATCGTGGGCGAGGTGCGTGGTCCTGAGGCATTTGACTTGTTGCAGGCGATGAACACGGGTCACGATGGATCAATGGGAACGGTGCACGCCAACAACCCGCGCGAGGCATTATCGCGTATGGAGAACATGATTGCCATGGGTGGTCTTAACCTGCCGTCGTCGGCGGTGCGCGAGCAGATCGCCAGTGCTGTTAATGTGATTATTCAGGTGCAGCGTTTGCGCGATGGTTCGCGTAAAGTCACGCACGTGACGGAAATTACCGGTATGGAAGGCGATATCGTCACCATGCAGGATCTTTTTGTGCTGGACGTACAGGGCGAAGATGAAAACGGCAAGCTGATCTGTACGCAAAAATCAACGGGCCTGCGTCCGAAATTCTGGGACAAGGCGCGTCAGTATGGCGTCGAGCAACTGGTGATGGATGCTATGGCCGAGGCATTTGACGCAACATGAACATGACGTTTCTCATAATTTTCGTCGTTGCGTTCGCGGTGGTTGTCGGTTTTTCCCTGTTGACCATGAAGCAGCTGGAAAAAGTGCGTAATAAACGCACGTTGTCGATTATCCGCGGTCAGGCGATTGAAGAGACGCATGGGAAGAACGACAAAGATTCGCAGAATAAACGCCGTGCGGAAATCGCCAGAAAGCTGAAACAGGGCAACGATCCCGACCGTAAGGAAACGATCGCCATCAAGTTGAAGCAGGCGGGCATGAACATGACGCCTGCCCGGTTCTGGATATTCTCAGTGGTTTCGATGCTGATTGGGCTGGGGATCGCCATTACGGCCAAGTTAAATCCTGTGGCGATTGTGCTGATCGGCATTACGTGCCTGCTGGGTTTGCCGCGCTATATCCTGCGCTGGAAAATCCGCCGCCGTCAGAAAAAATTTCTGGGTGATTTTGCTGACGCGCTGGAAGCCATGGTGCGTCTGCTGAAAGCGGGTATGCCGGTGACCGAAGCCATTCATATGGCGGGTAAGGAATTCGACGGCCCGATGGGCGAGGAAATGCTGTTGATGTATGAATCGCAGCGCGTGGGCATGTCATTACCGGAGGCCGCTACGGCGGCGGCGCGCCGTATGCCGATTACGGAGATGAGGCTGTTTGCCACCGGTATGACGATACAGCAGCAAACGGGTGCCAGTCTTTCCGAGGTATTGATGAATTTGGCCGGGGTTATTCGCGCGCGTTACAAGTTACGGCGAAAAATTCAGGCACTGTCTTCGGAAGCCAAAGCGTCGGCGATGATTATTGGCGCGTTGCCGTTTCTGGTCGGGACGGGCATGTATTTTTTGAATCCTGAATACGCGATGCTGTTGTTTACCACGCCCACCGGAAAATTCTGGATGACGGCCAGTGTGGTCTGGATGGGGATAGGTATTCTCATCATGAAGGCGATGATCAATTTCAAAATTTGAACGGATGAAAAATGTTCGGTGAAGACGGTATCAGCAATGAGACGATTGTCATCGTGATTAGCGCGATTACGGCGATGCTGTCTTTCGTGGCGTTTGCATTGCCCATGCTGAACCGTAATGAAAAGAAGGAACATTTTCAGTCGGTGATCGAGCGCCGCCGCAAAGACCTGTTTGCACAAACCAAGGCAGAGATTGCACAAAAAGGCGTAAAAAAACTTTCAGCCAGTGAATCGGTTGCTGCCACTTATAAGGTCCAGCAGCTTATGGGTGAATTGGGTGAAAAGGTACGCAGCCAGATGCTGATGGCGGGTATCCGCTCGCCGACAGCGCCGATGAAATATATGGTGGCGCGCATTGTCCTGCCCTTTCTTGGGATGGGGATAGCGATGCTGTTTATTTCATCAATGAAGGAGCCGCCGGGACAGATATCGACATTGCTAATCCTGGTGGTGGCTGTGCTGGCAGGCTATTTTTTGCCACGCGTATTGCTGAAAAACCAGATCACGAAAAGATCGCAGGAGATCAATCTGGCATTTTCGGACGCCCTTGATCTGATGTTGATTTGTGTGCAGGGCGGTATCGGCCTTGAACAAACCGTGCAGCGTATTGCCGGAGAGATTTCGGAACAATCGCCGGTGCTGGCGGAAGAGTTGGGGATTTTGAGCGCCGAGATGGCGATGCTGAATGATCGTCGTGCGGCGTTGCAGGATTTTGCGCGGCGCGTGGGTAGTGGTGCGGCCCGTAACTTTGCCACAGCGCTGATTCAGGCAGAGCAATATGGTACGTCGGTGTCGCAGGCGATGCGCGTGATTTCAATGGATTTACGTGAAGAGCGTATGGCCAAGGCCGAACAGAAAGCGGCATCGCTGCCGCCTAAGCTGACAGTGCCGATGATTGCTTTCTTCCTGCCGGTGCTGTTCGTCATTATTCTTGTGCCGACGATTATTAAAGCCACAGGTAAAGGCTAAATAGAAAAAATATTATTCGTTCAGGCCACGCGGTTTGGCCATCGCGGGCGGGGCTGCATGTTTGTCATCGGTGGACACTTCAGTGACAACGGCCTTATCGCTGCCATTCAGGTCTTCGACGACAATGCCGCCTGATTTTTTCTGCGCGGGCGCGGGTGCAGATTCTGCGGTGATGGCTTTATTTTTCGCTTCCGGTTTAGCTTTTACTTCCGTTTTGGCTTCCGGTTTTACAACGGGTTTTGCATCAGCAGGGGTATCGGCAGACTTCTTTTTGGCGGCGCTCTGGTCGGCTTTGGTTTGGGAATAGGGCACTGTATTGGTGCCGGGCTGTACCTGCAGCGCCTGCACAATGCGCAGGTTGCGTTCTATCTCCATTTTGTTGGGGGACAGAGCGGCGGCGCGGCGCAGTGTGCTGATGGATTCATCGAGGAATCCCTGTGCGGCGAGGTTAAGCCCTAGATTGTTCAGTACCGGCGAGGGGTCACCCGACCAGTTGTCGAGTGCCTTGCGGAACGCGACTTCGGCTTGTTTGCTGAAGCCTTGGGCATCCAGCGCGATCCCTAGAATATGGTAGGCTTGCGCGGAATTGGCGTCCTGCATGATGGCGGCGCGGGCGTTCTTCTCGGCGATTTCGTAATTACCCATGGAAGCCTGTACAGCGGCGTATTCGGTAATAACGGCGGTCGTCTTTGTTTTCGGGTTTTCAATCAGCGGGTTCAACACCATAGCGGCGCGCGTCATGCGGCCATTATCGCGCAGCGCACGGGCGTAGCGCACGGCCAGATCGGGGTTGGTGCTGTCTTGTTTATACAGCCGTTCAATCGAGGCCAGAGACTCAGGCGCGCTTACTGTGCTGCCTTCGGAAGCGGCGCGTTGTAACGCGGCATCAATGGGGTCTTTGTTGGCGTTCACAGATCCCGCACCGGTGGAGCCTGTCGTCTGACAGGCGGCCAGCATCAAGGCGGTGCTGACCATCAGTGTGTTGAGAAGCAAGCGTACGGGTGTCATTGTCTTGAGCATGATATATGTTTCACTGATGGGTGGTAAAAGGGATTATTCAGCAGAGTCATCTGATTCCGTGTCTGATGAATCGGTGTCCGTGTCCGGCAGGTTGGCTTCCTCGTCATTGGTCAGCAGAGGAATTTCTTCATCTTCTGCGGGGGCGCTGCCGTCTTCTTCTGCGGCACTGCCATTATTGCTCGACGGGATAGAGGCACCGGGGTTGCCGTTATTATTGGCTTGTCCGGCGAGTAAACGCACATCGTGGCAAATGCCGGGGCAGTAATAAACAGTGGTTGGCTGGCAACCATTACCGCCGTTGATGCAACTGCGGCGGATGCGGATATATTCTTCTTTCGGTCCGCTGACGATCACGTGACGCTGCATGATGACCTTGCCTGCGCTGTTGAGGATTGTCATCTGTGTGGCGCCGGGCTGGCGCGCGGCCAGCAGCAAGAGGCGCGGATTTTCCAGCAGCACGTTCAGGTGCGCCGGGTTGCCGATGATGATGCTGTTGGCGTCTTCATCCAGTTTGACCATCTCGGTCCTGTCGGGGGTCAGGCGCACGGGTGGATGCGTTTCTTCGCCCGGGGCCACGGCAAATTCCCGCGCGCTTTCCGCGCTGTTGGTGGCGGGCATCAGGCCTGCATCGCTTTTCTTGCCTTGCGCGGCGACGGGCCCGGCCAGAGACAGGCCAAGGGCGACAACAAAAATACCGACAAAAGTACGGGCGCCCATGCGGGCAGATTTTGCAAAAATGGATGTCATGAAAGACCTGTCAGCGGGGGAAGATTGAAGATAACAATATAATATTATACCCCGCCTGAAGGTAAAGTGCATGCACTTTTTGGCCGAATTACGGTGTTCTAAAGGGTGGGAAGAGGGATGGTGCGCAATACAGGGATTGAACCTGTGACCCCTACGATGTCAACATAGTGCTCTACCGCTGAGCTAATTGCGCGTTTCCCATCGAAGGCCTCATAGAAACCAGATTCTGCCGTTCAATTCAAGCGTTTTATGGCCAAACGGGCATTCAGGCGGCCAGTAATTCCTCGACCCGGTTGACCAGGTCCTTGAGGTGGAAGGGTTTGGAGAGGATTTCGGGGGCGGGTTCTTCCTCTTTCTTTTGTGCCAGAGCGACGGCGGCGAAGCCGGTGATGAACATGACCTTTAATCCCGGTACGATCTCGTGTGCTTTCTTGGCCAGTTCGATCCCGTCCATGCCCGGCATGATGATATCGGCGAGCAACAGGTCTATTTCCGTATTGGCCTCGACGGCGCGCAGGGCAGTGACACCGTCTTCGCAGGCTTCGACGGTATGGCCCGCCCGTTCAAGGGCGTGGGTCAAGAAATGACGCATCGAGGCGTCGTCTTCAGCAACCAGAATGTGAGCCATTTATCTCTCTTATCGTCTATAGCAGCGGTTTTAATAGCAATCGGCGATGAATTCTATAGTTTTCTTTATATTTCAGGGCTTTCAGCAACGATGTGTGTTCAGGGCCTCAATAAAATGACGAGTGAATACGGGCCAGGTATAGTTTTGACGTATAAAATCGTGTCTTTCTTGTTTGCTTCCCGTGGCTTGCAGGGCTTTACTGACGGCCAGAGTCAGGTTTTCGTCGGTGGCGCCCAGCAGGGTAGTGGTGATGATGTCCTGCGGTCCCGCGACCGGATAGCCCGCGACCGGTAACCCGCAGGAAAGCGCCTCTATTAAAACAATACCGAACGTATCGGTTCGTGATGGGAAGACGAAAACATCGGCGCTGCGGTACCAGCGGGCGAGGTCGTGACCGGTGACCTTGCCGGTGAACAGGGCATCGGGGTAAGTCGTCCGCAAGGCGACCAGAGAAGGGCCATCGCCGACTACAACTTTAAGGCCGCCCCATTCCATATTCAAGAAGTCCTCGATGTTTTTTTCGATGGCGACGCGTCCTACATAGAGGGCGATTCTTTTTGTCATATCATGAAGCGCATGCGGGCCTTCGGGGGTGAACAGGTCAACCGGTACGCCCCGGGGGATGGCGACCAGTGGCGCGGTCACGCCCCAGCTTTCCAGCTCGCGGTTGATGGTCGGGGTGGTGGTGATGACCACGCAGGCGCGGTTATGAAATTTACGCACCATTCCGATTCCATAATTACGCGCCGGACGGTACAGGAATTTCAGATATCTGGCCATGCGCTTGGCGAAGTAATCCGGGAACATGGTGTGGAAGGCGGTGCTGAAACGGCGGTTATGACGCAGGCACCATTTCTGCGCGGCGGTGCCGAGCGGGCCTTCGGTGGCGATATGGATGCTGTCGGGCGCGTAAGCGGCGATCATCCGGTTCAGTTGGCGGCCCGGGAACAGCGCCAGCTCGATCTCGCGGTAGCCGGGCATCGGCATGCGGAAAGGAAAATCGTGCGGGCCGATGATTTTGACGTCATGGCCATTCTTTATCAGTTCTTCTGATAAATGCTCGTAAGTGCGGACGACACCGTTAACCTGCGGGTGCCACGCGTCTGTTATAATGAGTATCCTCATGGACACAAAGCGGTAACGATTTTACAATCAAATGGCAAGGCCCACCACAAAGCCAGAGTCTTATATGAAAATCATGCGTACGACGCTTCTGACTTTAAGTCTCGCCGGGGTTCTGGGGGTAGCGCTGCCGCACCTTGCGTACGCGCAGATGTGCGATACGAATTTCGAGGTGATCAGCACACTAAAAAAACCGACTTACGGGTTCCCGACTGTCTGGGACGCTGATTACGGTGAGAAAGACCGGATGGTGCAATTTTCGGGCGGCGTGGCGATGGATGAAGGCACTGTGATGGCCTATGCCGGGAAGCTGGATGAAAAAACATTCAAGCCGCTGGAGACAGGTCTGGTCGAACTGAACCGGCGCGGACGTCTGATGACGGAAAAATTCTATCCGGCGAAGAACGGCGAGCAGCCGGTGGACATGATCAAGATTGATAACCGTTTTATCGCCGTATCCAATATCCGCGTCGGCACCCGCCATGACAAGCATGTGCGCCTGAGCTGGTATGACCGTGACGGCACCTATAAACGCGATCAGACATTTTTTGATGCCGCTTATGATTATGAAGCGCAGACCATTGTGCCCTCGGTCGATGGCAAGGGTTTCGTTGTCGTGACCCATGCGGTCAACCGCAAGGACGTGAAAGACCAGTATGGCATGCTGTCGCGCTATAGTGCCGATGGCAAGCTGGTGTGGAAGCGCGCTTATCGCCCTGGTGTTAATAATATGCTGAATGGTCTGGCGCTGACCAGGGACCAGAGCTATCTGGCGACCGGCACGATCATCATGGATGACGGGCGCATGGCCGGATGGATTTTAAAGCTGGCCTATGACGGCACCATCCTGTGGCAGCGCACTTATCCGCGCGGTAAATATTCGGCCTTGAACGCGGGTGCGGTGTCGCCGCGCGTGACGCCAGACGGGGCCAATTTCTTCTTGGTGACGGGTGCCGCCGAACCCAAAGACGGCAACCCTCATGCAGCCTGGGTGATGGAGGTCGATCCGCAGGGGCAGCCGGTATGGCAGCGTTATTTCCGCCGTACCGATTATACCTTCGTCGGGGAAGGCATCAAGACGCTGACCGATGGCCGTGTCATCACCACGCTGAACGCGACGATTGATATGAAACCGGGTGGCCACGATAACGACCATATCCGTATTCTGACGCTCTCGCCGCGTGGTGTGATTATTGATGATCAGTCATACCTGAACGGGCTGAAGGCCAAAGCCACCGATATTTTTGAGAATCCTGCGGGCGATATGATGCTGACGGCCACGGTGCTGAAGGAACAAAAGAAATCGGAAGAAGAATTCGGGCCGGAAAAACCCCTGCCGCCTGACCAGCAAGCGCCTAAACCGCAGCCTTTGCAGGAAGGCTGGGTGATGGTGGTGCCGCGGCATGATGTTTATGACGATCCTTGCGTGTCCCGGCGTTAATTGTTTGAATATTTGCCGCGCTCTCTATATCAAGACGCCATGACTGAACCTTTGCAACATTTCGAGTTTACTGTCGCGCCTGAGCAATCGGGGGAGCGGCTGGACAAGTTTCTGGCCGGACAGGCCGAGGAGCTTTCGCGTACGCGCATCAAGGCGCTGATGCTTGAGGGGCAGGTGTTGCTGAACGGTGAAGTCTGCGACAGTCCGGCGCATAAATTAAAGGGCGGTGATCAGATCGAGATCAGCGTACCTGCGCCGCGTGACGATACGCCTGTGGCCGAGGATATTCCGCTTGATATCGTGTATGAAGATGACGCGCTGATTGTCATTAACAAGCCTGTGGGTCTTGTGGTGCATGCGGGCGCAGGGCATGAGGACGGTACGCTGGTCAATGCGTTGCTGCATCATTGCGGTGACACGCTTTCCGGCATTGGCGGTGTGAAGCGCCCCGGCATCGTGCATCGTCTGGATAAGGATACCAGCGGTTTGATGCTGGTGGCGAAATCGGACAAGGCGCATAAGGAACTTTCGGCGCAATTATCGGACCGCACGTTGCACCGTCGTTATAAGGCGCTGGTGTGGGGTGCGCCGGTGCCGCGCAAGGGTACCGTTGATGTGCCGATCGGGCGGCACCCGAGCAACCGGCAGAAGATGGGTGTGGTTCACCGCAACGGGCGCGAAGCCCGCACACAGTATTTGCTGACCGGGGAATGGGGCCCGGTGGCGCTGGTTGAATGTACGCTGGAGACAGGCCGCACACATCAGGTGCGGGTGCATATGGCGCATATAGGGCATCCGCTGCTGGGTGATCCGCTTTACGGGTTGGCGCGGAACGGGCAGACCTCGCGGCTGAAAAAGGCCGGACTGGCCGATGATTTGATCGTCACGGTGCTAGATTTCCCGCGTCAGGCGCTGCATGCGGCGGAAATCGCCTTTATCCATCCGCTGACGGGCGAGGAGATGGGGTTTGAGAGTGACCTGCCCGCCGATATGCAGGAATTAATTTCTGTTTTGAATCAAATAGATAGATAAATACATAGAATCCCCCTTGTATTTACATAAAATTTTAGTTATATTTGAATTATAGACCGACGTACTGAGTAGGCATCTGTGTGAGGCAGGACTAACAAAGGCTAAGAGGGACTTTTAAAGGGAAACATATATTGCTTGCGCCTGGGGGCGGGCGACCAAGCAAAACAATCAAATCAATAAGCAATAAAATCATTATACAGGTTTCTAAGCGTTTACCTTTGACCGATCTGGTATCTGTTCCTTAAAGCCGCCGCAAGGCGGCTTCTTCTTTTGCGGGCATTCTGGCGGGGAACTGGGGCGTTGCTCCGCTGCCCGCGCCTGCCATTTCCCTCGCCATAATGTCCGCAGCATCGAAAATATGCACACGAAAGAATATTTCTTTTAAAAAACGGCAGATTCGGGCAGTGTTCTTTCGAATTTGTAAAACGGGGGCGCAGAACTTTCAGAAGTGGGGCGTAAACCGTTATACTGGAACGAGAAAAGGCGTATTTTTCTGCTGCACTGCATGATGAGCAAGGCGGCGGCACTTAAAAGGAGCAGCCATGAATACCAAGGACCTGGACGTATCGTACCTTTCACAGTTCGTTGATTACGATGGGCATGAGACGATCCGCCGCATCGAGGACGAGGCCACGGGGCTGCTGGCCTTTATCGGTATTCACAATGGCAATCTCGGGCCTGCGCTCGGCGGGTGCCGCATGTTCTCCTATATCAGCGAGGCGGATGCCGTGCGCGATGTGCTGCGTCTTTCGCGCGGGATGACTTACAAGAACGCGCTGGCGGGACTGCCGCTCGGCGGTGGCAAGAGCGTGATCGTCGGCGATCCGCGCAAGCTGAAAACCGATGCATTGATCAGCGCTCTGGGACGTGCGGTCGAGGGGCTGGGTGGTCGTTACATCACTGCCGAGGATAGCGGCACCAACGAACACGACATGATCACGATTTCAAAGGCGACCAGCTATGTCGTCGGTTTACCGTCGGAGGCAGGTTCCGTCGGCGGCGATCCGTCGCCGGTGACGGCCTATGGCGTTTACAAAGGGGTCAAGGCCTGCGCGGCGCGCCGTTACGGCAGTGACAGTGTCAAGGGCTTGAAAATCGCGGTACAGGGTCTGGGCGCGGTCGGTTATGCGCTGTGCGAATATCTGCATGCCGAAGGCGCGATCCTGACCGTGACCGATGTGCGTGAAGAATCGCTCAATCGTGCGCAGACGGAAATGCCGGGTGTCAGCGTCGTGGCGCCGGACGCCATTTTCGATGTTGAAGCCAACATCTTCGCGCCGTGCGCGTTGGGTGCGCAGATCAATGATGAAACAGTGCCGCGTTTGAAGGTGGATATCATCGCTGGCGCTGCCAATAACCAGCTCGCGACCCCGGCGCATGGCCAGATGCTGACGGACAAGGGCATTTTGTATGCGCCTGATTACGTCATCAATGCGGGCGGTGTTATCTGCGTGTCGTACGAATATGCGCAGCGCATCGGCAAGAACCCGTTCAGCCACGACATTACCCGCGCCAACATGATGTCGCATGTTGACGGGATTGGCACGACGCTGGAGAAAATCTTCAATATCGCCGAAGCGCGTGGCATCACGACCGCCAAAGCCGCCGATGAACTGGCCGAAGCGATTTTTCGCGATCACAAGAAAGTGGCGCAGGCTTAATAACAGCGCGATATGAAATTCAGAATGACGGGGCCGCGGGCGTTGCTTTCGCGGCCTTTTCGTTATCGAGGAATTTCTGCCAGCCCTTCAGATGGTCCTGATTATCGGCGGGTATGATGCCGATGGTATCGAATGCCTTGATCTCCGACAGTGCCATTTGTTGTTCGCGGTGTGTCAGGGATTTTTCGGCGACCAGTCGTTTCAGGCGCGTGGAAATATCGCGGTAGGTCGGAAAACCGTAGGTGACGAAAGCTTTTTGTTTTTCCGGGGTGTATAGCTGATAGGGGTCCAGAATCTTCTCCGTCAGGGAGATGCGTGTTTGCCTGAGTTGTTTGGGATCATAGATTTGTCCGCTCTTTTCAAAAAGTGCGGCTGAAAGATGATAATTGTAACCGGAAATTCGATAAAGGGCTGATGGGTCGGCAGTGGCAACGGCTTGAAGAAGAACATGCAATGTCGTCGTTTGCGACAGGGCCGCCGAATATTCCTGATAGGCATGAGATTGCACAGGATCGCTGATCATGTTCTGTATTGTCTGTTGTCCGATAATTTTGGCGTCCAGTTCAATGATGTGGGAAACGTTGCTTTTATATTCAAAGCTTTGCGCGATCTCGGCGAGCGTACTCAGGCGCTCATCGATATCGGCGGGCACAAAAAATAATTTAATGGCGCTGGACCTGTTTTTGAATTGCGCGCAATGTCCGATTTCGTGGGCCATGGTTTCGTAAAGATCCACTTTTATATCATAGGGGATCGATACAGGTTGTCCAGCATAACGAAAAAGCGTTGATGCCCGGCGTTCCCAGGTAATGGTGTCAGGGCTTGTCGCTGTGATAAAGCATGCCCTTAAACTTTCATGCTGGTCACGCATGGGGGCGGCACGTCCTACAGCGATGTCAACCGGGTGGTCTTCAGCGCGCATGAGAATGTCATATGAATATCCCGCTTGAAGATAAAGGGGGTAGGCCGCTACGTTATCAAGCCGAGAGCCTTGCCCGGGAAATGTTTTTTCCAGAGCCTCACGGAGCGCCATTACCAGCTTGCTCGTATCCTGATCGCTGGCGAGCATGCCACCCGATGATTTCTTCCCAATTGCACGTAGTTCTTCATTTGGCTTTTCCTTTGTGCCGAAAATTTCTTCTGAGAATTTTGAATCGAGGATGAAAACGGGATAGCCCAGATTCTCCGAAATAAGTTTTGAGTCAAAGAGGTCTTTGGGTTTCTTTATAAACGCGACGCTGTCAGGCACGATGAAATCATGGGCGTCGAATTTTCCGTCGTGATTCACGTCAAAGTGGGGCAGTTTGGTCGGATCAATATTCCTGAAGGACAAAATGTCAAAGACATCGGGTGCTTTCTGCGTAGCGGTCGGGACGACCGCCGCTGCGGCCAGTAATGCCGGTATGGCCCATTTTTTATTATTCATTTTCCGTTTCCTGTTATCGGGGTTGATAACATTGCTTTGGTGGATACGGAAGCAAATAAAATTATTCAGCGATATCAGTCCAGTATTGCGTGATATGGCGGTAGGACAGCGGTTCGGTCATGGTGTAGAGGTCGACCGGGTTTTCGAGCGTCTGTCCGGTATCGCGTCCGAGCGGGGCGGCTTTTAATCGGGCCACGCTATTCTGCGGGATGACGGGTACGTTGCCGATCGGCATGGTCAGTTCGAGACCGGCGTATAAATTTGTGCTGCCGCCGAAGACGTCGAGGTCGCTCTGGTCGGTGGCGGTGATAAAGCCGCGTACATTCATGCCGTGGCCGAAACGCTGATTGAGGGCGAGGGTGCCGCCGATATCTTCGTTCAGGTAACGCCCGATGCGGGCCTCTGCCGTCATGTCGGTTTCAGGAAATTCATAGTAGGCTTTCAGATGTCCGGTGAAAACGCGGTCGCCGCTTAAACCCATGTTCATCGACGTGTCGGGATCGCGCTTGAACGCGAGCCAGCCTTCGGCACCGATGGCCCATGTCGAGCGGAAAGGACGGTAAAGGATATCGCCACCGAATCCGGCGTACATTTCTTCCAGATAGCCGCCCGCGACGACAGCATGCAGGTCGGGCGTGAAACTGCGGGCGTAACCGCTGTAAAGATGTTCGACGCTTACCCGTGTTTCGGCAAAATGGTCAACGTCGCTGCGCACGGGCAGGGCTGAGGGGGCACGGTAATTATCGAGATGGCCGAGATTGTCGGAGATATTTAAACGCAAGCCCATGCCGCCGAGTAAACCCAGACTGCTGGCGGATTGTCCCTCCAGCAACAGGCCGGTGCGGTAAAGCAAACCGTGATCTTCTTCGGATAAACTGAGCTGTTTATCAAGGACTAGGCGCAGATCGTAATCAATGGCGATTTTGGCATCGTCGACAGGTGTCATGTTATCATCGTTTTCCGGGTTCCATTCGATATTGCGCCAAATTTCCTGCGGGCTGCCTGCCTGATGGTCGAATGTCTGTGTGATGTCGCGGCGGTTGAAGCGGATTAGCGGGCCTTTCAGACCTTTATGGGTGGGGCGCACTTCGAGGGCTTCGATGGTTTCGGCGGCGTGGTCGCTGATATGGGGTAGTGCTATGCCGATGGCATGAGGTGTGCTTAAACTATCAGGGATTTCGAGGGCGCTTTGGTTACGCAGCGTGTTGGCGCTTTGGTCATGCAGCACGGGATTATTTTGTGCGGCGCTGTCCTTTTTAAACAAGCGTCCCGGCCATTTTGACAGCGTGTTTTGCAGTGTGAGCGCGGCCATGATTTTTTCGCCGCCGACCAAGGCAGTGGACAGGCTGACCCATGGTTTGGGGCTGTAGTGAACGCCCAGTGCCCAGGGCGCGGGCGCATCGAAATTGAAAGCTGTCTTTTCTGCAAGGTATTGGTCGGCACCATATTCGGCGGAGAAGGAAAGTCCCTCTACCCACGGCGCTGTGTATTCGATACCGGCGAACAGGCCAATTTCATCATCGGTGAACCAGTCATCGGGGCCGTTGGGTTCTTCGCCGTCAAGGTCACGGTCTTTTTTGAAATGGCCGCCGAAAACACCTAGCGGATTGCCGATATGATGCGCGCTGCCATAGCGGCCCCAGCCCAGACCGCCGCTGATATCCCAGTTTTCAAAGCGTTTTGAGGCGACGAGATATTCGCCCGCCATGCGTTTATGACCGACGGCACCGAGCCAGCCGACGGCGATTTCCGGATGGTAAGCGCCTTCCTCAAGCAGGCGCAGTTTCATATCGATGCCGGGGTATAGGCGCAGCGCGTCGTCATTCAGGCTGGAAACTTCTGCTGTCTGGCGGATGCCGATATAAAGCGGCTTGGCGATTTGCAGGCCGAGTGTCGCATGCATATAGGGGTCGAGTGTGCTGACGCTTGCGCGTATCGTGCCGGGTTCATCCATGCGGGCGCTCGGGTTCAGGCTGAGACCCAACGGGCCGAAGACGGTGGTATGTCGTGCCGGGTCAGCGTGTGCCGTGGCACCCGTCAACAGGAGCAGAGTGAGTACCAGTAACAGACGCATGTATTTTTAGATCAGTATGAAAAACAGGGCGATGATGGCGGGGCATGATTGAATAAAGAAAATTTTGCGGCTGACGCTGTAAGCGCCATAGAGTCCGGCGATGATGACGCAGACGAGGAAAAATATCTGGAATGTCGTGTTTGCCGTACACAGGCCGAACAGCAATCCGGCGGCGAGGAAGCCGTTATAAAGCCCCTGATTTCCAGCGAGCACTGACGTCGCGGCGGCTTTTTCGGGCGACATGTGGAATGTTTTCAGACCCAGTGGCGTTTGCCACAGAAACATCTCCAGTATCAGGAACCAGATATGGAGAAGGGCCGTCAGAGCGATCAGTCCGTTTCCGATAATATCCATGAGTTCCGTGCCTGAAATTGTATGTGATTCCCTATACCCTGCAATTTTAGGGTGGCGGAGGGCGGAATCTCAAGGAAAGGCCGGAGTTTTTAAGGGTTTATCCCCTTTATATCCCCTTTTTTGTCATCCCGAGCGTAGCCGAGGGATCTTTTTGGGCGGATAACGGGGCAGATCCCTCGGCTACGCTCGGGATGACATTTAAGGAATAACAAAAGCCCTTTGCATTTTTCAGGGCGTTCCGTTAATAAGAAGGCTAATTTACTGACATAAAAGAGATTTTGACTACATGGCTAAAGAAGACCTTATTGAGTTCAAAGGCGTTATCAGCGAAGTGCTGCCGAACGCCATGTTCCGCGTGAAGCTTGAGAATGATCACGAGATTCTCGCGCACACGGCGGGCAAGATGCGCAAAAACCGTATCCGCGTTCTGGCGGGTGATACGGTCATCGTCGAGATGACCCCTTACGACCTGACCAAGGGCCGGATTATCTTCCGTGAAAAATAGCAGACTGATTCTGGCGTCGGCTTCACCGCGCCGCCTGGATCTCCTCAAACAGGTCGGCATCACGCCCGATCAGATTATTCCCGCCGATATCGATGAAACACCGCTGAAGGCCGAGTTGCCGCGTGACTATGCTTTGCGCGTGGCGGTGGCCAAGGCGCAAGCGGTGGCACCGCAGGCTGCGGGTGCTTACGTTCTTTCCGCTGATACCGTGGTGGCTTGTGGCCGCCGTATTCTGCCCAAGGCCGAGAGTGAGGCCGATGCGCGTGCCTGTCTGAGCCTGCTATCGGGGCGGCGGCACCGCGTGATTAACGGCATTGCGCTGGTCACACCGGATGGCCGCATGAAAACCCGCGTCACGGAAACCGTGGTGCAATTCAAAGGGCTGAGCCAGGACGAGATCGATACCTATATTGCCAGCGGCGAATGGCAGGGCAAGGCCGGGGGCTACGCCATTCAAGGTCAGGCGGCTGCTTTTGTGAAATTTATCAGCGGTTCGTACTCGACCGTGGTCGGGTTGTCGCTTTATGACACCATGCAGATGCTGTCCGGTTCCGGTTTCTCGCGCTAGGCCTATCGGGCCTCTTCAAACCCCGGTGGGGTGTGTTGCCAGGGGTAGCTGTCTTTGGCCATGTCGTAGCCGACCTGATAAAGCGCGCGCATGTAATTGGTGTCGAATTCCTCTTTATGTTCAAAATTGAAGCTCGATGGAATATAGGCGAGATTATATGACACATTGTCGCGCTGCGTTGTCGTGTATATTCTGAACAAATCCCCCAGACCTTGCGTGTGAATTAAAGAAGAGATGGCGCGTCCGGCTATCGATGTGATCCGGCGTTCGGTGTTGCTCCATTCAGGATCAAGGCGGCTGTTTCGGATGAGATACAGATTTCTTTCCCGATTGAATTGATGCTCATTGCCGAATTTTTCGAGGTGCAGCGTTGGCGGGTATGCAAATATCTGGGCCGTGGCGCCGCCATCCACATGCATTTCCTGATATTTCTTATTGCCCGCGACCACGTCGATCATCACAGGCGGGAAACCCGCCGGGATGGCGGCGGAGGCGATGATAATCGAGCGAAACAGTTCCAGTGACCGGGGGTGTTTGCTGGCGGCGATTTTGGTCATGTTCCAGATAATGCCCTGCCTTGCATCCAGATCAGTGGTTCCGACCAGAAGCAATCTGCCCTTTTTATACTCTGCTGCAATATTATTCAGCAGTTCGGGCGTAATTTCCTTTTCTACTTTTTTCCAAAGAGGGCTGTTGTCCGCCATGGCGTCACTGAAGAATGCCGTCAGTATGGAGCGTGGGATAAGGATGTCTTTTGGTGCGGTCTCGGTATAAAAATCCTTCAAACGGTCATCATATTTGGGGCCGAGAAAGGCAAACGGGGCGATAATGGCACCGGTGCTGACGCCTGTTACCAATTTGAATTCGGGACGGGTGCCGGAAGCTGTCCAGCCATTCAGCAAACCTGCCGCAAAGGCACCATTGTCGCCGCCACCCGATACGGCCAGAAAGTTCGCGGGCGGCAATTCCCCTGTTAAACCGTTTGCGGCGCGATAAGCAAGTTCACGCTCTGCTGACGCTACGGCTTCATCCTGCATGGCTTTTGCCGCCTCTTCCGTGCCTGCGCGGTGGCGAATATCCTCAAGGCCGGGAATTCCGGCTGTTTGTTGTTGGGCTTGCGGTACGGCATCCAGTCTGCCGACCGAGGCGCAGCCGCCCGCGCACAGAAAAACAATGACGAGCGTAGAGATAAATAAATTTCTCATAATTATCCCTACCGGGTTTATGACCTTTATTGTCGCTGTTCAGCTTATTCAACTAAATCCATCAACTCGTCTGACCAATGACTCTGCGGGTGCAAAAGTTCCGGCATGGACTCCGGCATGGACAAGGGCTGCAAAATCAATATGATAATAGGCTGATACTTCAAGGTTCCGGTTATCTGCGTTAGGAGTTTATTCTGCACGTTCTCATTGAGGAAATGGATGGCAGCCTGTGGGCGGCGGCGACGGAAAAAGGCCGCCTCGATGGGCTGGAGGTTGACCCGGTTAACGAAGAGGTGCGCTGGGGCTCGATCTATTGGGCGAAAGTGGCGCGGATCGACGCGTCGCTGGACGCGGCGTTCGTCAATCTTGATGGCGATAATATTGGCCTGCTGCATTGCGCCGATGTGCGTGTGAAGCAAAAGGACGGCACTTACAAAAAGGGCGGCGATGTCGCGATCGGCAAGCTGATCCAGCCGGGCGAAATGATCGCGGTGCAAGCCAAGGAAGGTTATCTGCCGCGCGTCGATGAGGAAAATGGCGAGCGGATAAAGGAAGATAAAAATCCCCGCATCAGCATGAATATCAACTTGCCGGGCCGTTATACGATTTTTACGCCGATGGAAAAGGAAAACCAGATTTCCCGGCGTATCCGCGACAAGAAACTGCGCAAGCAATTGCAAACCATGGTCGATGCGATGAAGGATGTGCAGGGATGTATCCTGCGTTCGGCGGCGGCGGACACGCAGACTGACATTCTTGTCCGTGAATCCAAAATTCTGGCGGAAACCTGGAAACAGGTGCAGACCTATTTTGAGGGCGATGATCCTTCGCTGATCATGCTCGGCCCTGATGCGATCCAGCGTATGCTGGGCGATCATGCGGCGCGCGCGATCACATCGATTGAGTTGACCACGATGGACCATTTCCAGCTGGTTGAGGAATGGTGCGAGGTTTATGCGCCCGATCTGGTCACGAAAATCCAGCCGGTAGAAATCGAGAGCGATGAATTGGGGCTGTTTGAATTCCACGACCTGATCGGACAGGTGGAGGAGTTATTCCAGCCTTATGCCGTATTACGCGAAGGCGGCGTGATTATCCTGCAGGAAGCGGCAGCGTTTACCGCCATCGATGTGAACAGCGGCGCCGACAAGCGCGGCAAGCTGACGGTCAACATGGATGCCGGGAAAGAGATTGCCCGTCAGTTGCGCCTGCGTAATATGGGTGGGGCGGTGGTGATCGATTTCCTGAAAATGAAGGACCAGGCGGAGCGGCAGGCCTTGCTGGATGCGCTGGGGGATTATTTCAACGAAGATCCCTGTACGGTGCAAATCCACGGGTTTACCAATCTGGGGTTCCTTGAGTTGACCCGTAGCCAGCGGACGCCAACTCTGATCGAACGCTTCCAAAATGCGGTTTCCTGAATAATTTCCTTGCGATTTACGGAAAATACCATTAATGCTGCGCTGCATTAATGGTTCTTTTTCAGGCGAGGCTGCGCATGTCCGAATTTATCCAGATTCAATACACCACCACCATCTTAGGTGACCGGCACAGGCTGGTCCATATCGTCAAACTGGACAGGCAAGCACTGTTTAATCTGGTGGCGGACCCTTTGCCTGTTGATGTGGAAGGCAATTTTGACCTGATCACGGCGCTGAAGGCGCGTGGTGCCGTCTCCCATGATTTCACGGGTGATGACGGCCAGCCGGTGGCGGCCTACAGGCGTTTCACGCAGGCTTGTGGCAGTGATACCGAAGTGCTGATGACGTCGCGTTATTATCAGGATGGCCAACGGCATGAGCCTGTTGCGGGCGCGGGGGCTGTTCACGATGTCTCTCAGGAACGTGAAATTTCAGCGCATTTACCGTCTGTGTTGCATCCGTTCAGGCTGCCGACAGGACCGGCATAGGTTTAAAGATATGTAAACTATGACCCAGTTACATTCTTGCTGGACAAGGCTTTAGGCTTTGCTTATAAACCCTTTTACCGAATTCTTCCGGATGCCCAAGTAGCTCAGTCGGTAGAGCAGACGATTGAAAATCGTCGTGTCGCTGGTTCGATTCCGGCCTTGGGCACCATTTCTCTCTTTAAAATCAAATCTCTCCTTGTCGCATTGAACCAGCGTGGTTTTTGATGGCAGGCTACGCCTGCGGGTTCGCTTCCGGCCTTGGGCACCATTTCTTCTTCAGTATCATCTATTTTCTGGAAGCAGTGCTGTTTGCGCTGCCACATTTCTTTTTTCAGGTTTTCGTTTGGTGCGGGCGTTTACGCGTGATAGTTTTTTCACAACTGATAAAAATAATACTGAAAACAGGGAATACCAGCATGACATCCGTAAAGAATATATTCGCTATCGTGGCGGCCAGCCTGAGTGTTGCCGTGACGGTGCCGCTGTCTGCCATAGCCATGGAAAAAGGACATCAGGGTCCCACGCAAGCGGCGATGCAGGAATTAAAGCAGGAGAATTGGGAGCCTGTGATCATCGGTGTTGTGCCGCTGAGCGAAGGTATGCCGCCAGCTGAGGAGGGTACTATTGATGAGGCGCTGCGCCCGGCCAATCCGCTGGTCATGATTTTCAATCAGAAGACGACTGACAAATGGCGTCTGGCGGTTGTTCAAGGGGATAAATTCTCTCTGCAAGCGGATGGCGATGGTTTGAATCTCTCGCCGCTTGAAGACCAGAATGCGATATCAATTTCTTATAAAATGCAGGCTGTGCCCATGCAGCACCCGGAATCTGCGGGTCGGTGCGGGCCGGCGGATGCAATGCACGAGCTTTTGCAAAAAAATGGGCAAGCTGCCAGAATCGCCGATGGGGTTCAGAGCGGCGGTCAGGGCTTGATGGGTTTTTATGCGACGGCGGTTGATCAGGGTGCTCACTGGGCTGTGACGCGTACTGATACGAATAATGTGACATGCATTTTAATGATGGGTCAGGGATATCGCCTCAATCAGGAACGTTCCGAATTTACACCGTTGTGGAAACAGAACATAGCGCCGAACGCGACGTTCTAGGGGTGCTCTTTTATTATCGGGGGAAACGAAAAACGGCAGCCAAGGCTGCCGTTTTTATTGTGTGCGCCGATGTCCTTAAGGCTGTTGCGGACGCAGCAGCGGCGGTACGCTTTGCTGCTGTTGCTGGCGCAGAATTTCACCAATGATCTGTTTTGCTTTTGCGGGTGTTTCCAGCAGATTTTGTTCGTGGGTGAGGAAGGCGCCGTCCTCATCCTTACGGGATTCCCAATAGGCTTTGTAATTTTTAACGGCGTCCAGATCGGCAAGGTTGCCGGGGAAGCGTTTCAGTTTTTGTGCGATTTCGTCCTGACTATATGCTTTGAACACGGGTGCTGTGAGCGGGCGTCCGTGTTTGGCATCATCGCTCATTTTGCTGGCGATGTATCTTGCTATGTCGGGGCCGCGTGATTGTGCGATGTCTGCGCGCACAATCGGGCTTTGCAGTGTCAGCGTCACGATGTTCCGGCGGAACTGGTTGCGCTCATCTTCTGTCAGGTCGCGGTTTTGTTTTTGAGCGACGATCACTTTGGCATGCAGGTCCGATATCTCGGCAACTTGTGCAGGCATGTCTGCGTAGAATTCTTCAAGCATGGCGTTGCGGTTATTTTCAACGGCGTTTTCTGCAGCCATTATAATTGAGTCGGCAGTGGCGTTGGCCTTCAAGACTGTTTCCAGCAGCAGGACTGTCTGAAAATCCTGGTCCTGCGCGAACAGGGGTTCTCTTCCAAAGACATAGGGTGATGTGTTGGCGAAGTTCAGAGTGGCCTCTGTGATGTAGTCCAGATCACCATTGTTGAGGTAACCTGTGAATTTTTCCGGATCAATGGCCGTTCCGGTTTGGGGGTCCAGAACGTTCACCGCGATTCCGCGCATGGCGGGCAAGGGTGTGATCGGGGGTGGTGTCTGTGTGCTGGTGCATAGGCCGTCAAAATGGAGTTCTTCATTTTTCATGCGCGTACGGATTTCATCCCAGCCGGAATAGGATTTGAGGCTTTTGATCATCAGACCTAGCGGTTCGTCATATTTTTGTGGTGTGCGTCCGGCAGCGGCGTCTTCGAAAGGCATGCAGCTTTTGTGTAAGGTGGCACCGAATTGTGGGGTTTGGGGAGCATCGGCGGCTGTGGACATTCCGGCGGCCAGCGCGACAGTCGCGGCAGCGCCCGCAAAGGAACGGCGGAGATATTGGGAAAACGTAGGCATAATGAAACCCCTGCAAAAAGTTTGTTTGATCTTTATTTGTTGCCGTCCATCTAATACGGGCTGCCGGGGGCTGGCAAATTCTTTTTACCGGATAATTGTGCCTTTTACCGTTATGGTAATTAATGAGTGTGCGCGATGACGCTCCGCACGGCGCTTTGCCAGCCTTTATAGTGGTTCTGGCGTGTGGCGGCTTCCATTGCGGGATCATAGCGGCGGGCGCGGTGCCAGCGGCTGGCGACATCATCAAGCCCCTGATAGAGGCCGGTTTGCAGTCCTGCAAGATAAGCCGCGCCGAGCGCCGTGGTTTCGGTGATTTCGGGGATATCAAGCGGGGTGTCCAGCATATCGGCGATAAACTGGCAGACGAACTGATTGGCGACAAGGCCGCCATCGGCGCGAATGATGGCGGGCGGTGTGCCAGTATCGGCCTTCATCGCTTCCATCAGGTCACAGGTCTGGTAGGCCTGCGCTTCGAGCGCGGCGCGGGTGATGTGCGCGGCTGTGGTTTCACGGGTCAGGCCCATGATGGCGGCGCGGGCATGCGGGTTCCAATGGGGCGCGCCGAGGCCGGTGAAGGCGGGGACAAAATAGACGCCGTTGGTGTGCTGAACGCTGGTGGCCAGATGTTCGCTTTCAGATGCTTTCTGAAACAGGTGAATGCCGTCGCGCAGCCATTGCACCGCCGCACCTGCGACGAAGATCGAGCCTTCGATGGCGTAAGTGGACTGACCATTAAAACGATAGGCTTGCGTGGTCAGCAGGCGGTTTTGCGATTCCCGGAATTCATTGCCGATATTCATGAGCACGAAGCAACCAGTGCCATAGGTGGATTTGACCATGCCGGGTTTGAAGCAGGCCTGACCGATCAGTGCGGCTTGCTGATCGCCCGCCATGCCGCCGATGGTCAGAGATTGGCCGAGCAGGGCGGAATCGCTTTGCCCGAAGGGGGACACATTGTCCCTGACCTCCGGCAGCAGCGATTTCGGGATGTTGAACAGTTTCAGCAGTTCATCATCCCAGCTTTGGGTGCGGATATTAAAGATCATGGTACGGGATGCGTTGGTGGCGTCGGTCGCATGCACTTTTCCGCTAGTGAGCTTCCACAGCAGGAAGCAATCAATGGTGCCGAAGGCGAGATCGCCTTTATCGGCGGCTTCACGCGCACCTGTGACATTATCCAGTATCCACGCGATTTTGGTGGCGGAGAAATAAGGGTCGAGCAGTAGTCCGGTTTTGGCGGTGATGGTTTTCTCGTGGCCTTGCGCTTTTAAGGCCGCGCAGAGATCGGCGGTGCGGCGGTCTTGCCAGACGATGGCGTTATAAACGGGTTCGCCGGTGTAGCGATTCCAGATCACCGTGGTTTCGCGCTGGTTGGTGATGCCGATGCCCGCGATTTTATCAGCGACAGCGCGCTGGTCGTCGAGAACGGCACGGCAGGCCCATAAGGTATCGTTCCAGATGTCGTTGGCATTTTGCTCGACCCAGCCGTTATGCGGGTAATGCAGCGTCAGTTCCTTCTGGCGCAGTCCGAGAATTTTTCCGTCTGCGGAGAACAGGATGGCGCGGGAGCTGGTGGTGCCCTGATCGATGGCGAGGATGGCAGTGGTCATCAGGGCGTTTCCTTTCAGGCGGCTTTGAACGAAGCGTAACTGTTCAGATTGGCGTAAGTGATTTCCGAGATATGCAGGCCGAGCTTCGTGCGCCGCCACAAAATATCGTCGAGGTTTTTCGCATATTCATGTTTGACCAGATAATCCAGTTCGCAGGCGTAAACGCCATCGCCGTAGGCGGTGCCCATATCTCCGGTGGCTTTCATGTCTTTGAGGAATACGTCCATGCGGGTGCCGTAGGTGCGGGCATAGCGTTTGAGCAAATCGGCATCCAGCCATGGGTATTTTTTGGCCTGTATTTTGAGAAAGCGTTCCATGGTGCGCGGGATATCGCCGCCGGGCAGGGCTTCGGTCGCGCTGCGCGATTTTTTAAATTTGTATTTTTGCAACCGGAACAACTGATCGACGGCATGTTCGGAAAGCTTGCGGTAGGTGGTGAGTTTGCCACCAAAGACGGAGAGCATCAGCGGGCCGTGCGAAGTGTCTGCCTCCAGTTTGTAATCGCGGGTAATGTTGGTGGCATTACTGTCGCCGTCATCCAGCAGCGGGCGTACGCCACTATATGTCCAGAACACATGTTTGGGGCTGACCTGCGATTTGAAATAGAGATTGACTGCCTTGATCAGGTAATCGATTTCCTTCTCGTCGATGGTCACGCCCGCCGGATCGCCGTCATATTCGACATCGGTGGTGCCGACCAGCGTGTAATGACCTTCATAAGGGATGGTGAAGACGACGCGGCGGTCGGGTTGTTGCAGCAGGTAAGTATGCGAGCCTTCATACAGGCGCGGCAGGATGATGTGGCTGCCTTTGATCAGGCGTACTTTGGATGTTTGGGCTGTGGCGAGCATGCAGCCTTCGAGGAATTTACGCACCCAGGGGCCGGTGGCGTTGACGACGGCGCGGGCGGTGAAGGCACCCTCGTAACCAGTACTGATATTGCGCAGTTTGATATGCCAGCAGGATTTATCGGCGGTGGGTTCCAGCCCGACGCAGGCGGTGCGCGTCATAATGCGGGCACCGTGTTCTTCGGCGGACACTGCATTCAGCACGACAAGGCGCGCGTCTTCGACCCAGCAATCGCTGTAGTGGTAACCATGACTGTAGGCGTCTTTAAGCGGGCGTCCGGTGGGGTCTTTCTTGAAATCGACGGCACGGGATTTCGGCAGTGAAATTTTGCCGCCGAGATGGTCGTAAATGAACAGACCGGTACGGACCATCCATGCCGGGCGCAGGTCGGGCGTGTGCGGCATGACGAAATCGAGCGGTCTGATGATATGCGGGGCCATGCGCATCAGCAATTCGCGTTCCTGCAATGATTCACGTACCAGCCGGAATTGATAAGTTTCAAGATAACGCAGACCGCCATGGATCAGCTTGGTGCTGGCGGAGGAAGTCGCCCCGGCGATGTCCTGTGCTTCGACCAGCAGGACGGAAAGGCCGCGCATGGCGGCATCGCGGGCGATGCCTGTGCCATTGACGCCGCCGCCAATCACGCAGAGATCAAAATCCGGGCTGCCTTGAAAGGTCATTTAGGTATCCGTTTGTTTGTCAGCCCATCAGGCTGATATCGGTCCTGTGCAGGACGCAGATGAGGGTAAAGAATTTTCGTGCGGTTTCAAAATCCATTTCGATTTTACCCTCCAGCCTGTCCATCAGCATGCGGGCACCTTCATTATGGACACCGCGGCGACCCATGTCGATGGCTTCGAGTTTTTCGGGGCCGGCGGTGAGGCGGGCTTCTTCGTAGCTGCGGATCATCAGAAAATAATCCTGAATGATTTTGTGATAAGGGCGCAGGGACAGTGCCATCGTCTGCAAATTATCATGCTCGCTGTTTTCAAGGTCAACGACCAGATAACCGTTCTGCAGGGAAAGTTTGACGTCGTAGGGGCCTTGATTGTCGTTCAGCGGTTGGAAATGGGCTTGTGAGGTCAGGTCTTTCACCGCCTGCAAACGCTCGTGCTGCATGAACGAGCCTGTCGAGGTGCCTTCGCAGACGGGTTCTTGCAGCGTGATATGAGCGATGGTGCTTTGGGTCATGCCGTCCCCGGGATGCGTTCGATGTCGGCGCCGCAGGCCTGCAGTTTCTCGACGAGGTTTTCGTAGCCGCGGTCGAGATGGTAGATGCGGTGGACTGTTGTCGTGCCCTCGGCCATCAGGCCTGCCAGCACCAGCGCCACGGAGGCGCGCAGGTCGGTGGCCATGACTTCTGCGCCTTTGAGTTTTTTAACGCCGCGCACGATGGCGGAGCCGCCATGGACGGTGATGTTGGCACCCATGCGGCATAGCTCGGGCACGTGCATGAAGCGGTTTTCGAATACGGTTTCGGTGATCATGCCCGCACCCTCGCACTGGGTCAGCATGGTCATAAACTGTGCCTGCAGGTCGGTGGGGAAACCGGGATAGGGTTCGGTCATGATGTCGGTGCCGGTCAGGGCCGCGCCGTTGCGGCTGACGATAATATCGTTGCCGTCTTCGTCAAAGCCGACACCTGCGGCTTTCAGCGGGTTGATCAGCGATTGCAGGAACGCCGTTTGCGTGTTTTTCAGGCGCAGTGTGCCGCCGGTCAGGGCGACAGCAATCATATAGGTGCCGGTTTCAATGCGGTCAGCGACGACGGCATGGATGGCGCCATGCAGTTTTTCAACACCGGTGATGCGGATGACAGAGGTGCCGAGGCCGCTGATTTTTGCGCCCATGGCGATCAGGCATTCGCCGAGGTCGGAAATTTCCGGTTCGCGGGCGGCGTTGTTCAGGACAGTGGTGCCCTTGGCCAGTGTCGCGGCCATCATAATGTTTTCGGTGGCACCGACAGAGACTTTGGGGAAGGTGATGTCGGCACCGGTGAGGCCGTTCGGCGCGGTGGCGCGCACATAGCCGTCTTCCAGCACGATCTGCGCGCCCATTTTCTCCAGACCCATCAGATGCAGATCAATCGGGCGTGTGCCGATGGCGCAGCCGCCGGGCAGAGAAACGGTGGCTTCGCCGAGACGCGCGAGCAGGGGGCCGAGCACGAGGATGCTGGCGCGCATCTGGCGCACCAGTTCGTAATCAGCATGGCCGTCGCTGATATTTTTCGCTTGTACGACCATGGTGCCTTCGGGGCCGGTCGCGACCGTCGCGCCGATGCTTTCCAGCACCTTGGTCAGTGTGCGGATATCGCGCAGTGTGGTCGGCATGTTGGTAAAACGCATGGTGTCTGCGGTCAGCAGCGCCGCGCACATCAGTTTCAGGCCGGAATTTTTCGCGCCGCTGATGGTGATGGTGCCGTTCAGCGCTTTGCCGCCGGTGATGCGGATCAGGTCGGAACCTTTTTTCTCCGTGTCCATCGACGTTTCTTCGACAACCGTCTGACGTGTCAGCGGTACGGAGGATAAAGGCGGCATGATGCGTGTTTTTGTCGGGGCCATGGTTTAAGTTCTCTATTCCGGTATTATGGTTTTATTATGTTGTTACAGGCGCGGTAGCGTGACGCCGGTCTGGCCCATATATTTTCCTGCGCGGTCGGCGTAGCTGACTTCACAGGGGCTTGAGCCTTTGAAGAACAGGAACTGGCAGACGCCTTCGTTGGCGTAAATTTTCGCGGGCAGCGGCGTGGTGTTGGAAAATTCCAGCGTGACATGGCCTTCCCAGCCCGGTTCCAGCGGTGTGACGTTGACGATGATGCCGCAACGCGCATAGGTGCTCTTGCCGAGGCAGATGACCATCACATCCTTGGGGATGCGGAAATATTCAACGGTGCGGGCCAGCGCAAAACTGTTCGGTGGAATGACGCAGACATCGGTTTTGCGCTCGACGAAGCTTTGCTTGCTGAAATTTTTGGGATCGACGATGGCGTTGTCGATATTGGTGAAAATCATAAATTCATCAGAGCAGCGCGCATCGTAACCGTAAGAGGACAGGCCGTAAGAAATAGCCCCGTCGCGTTTTTGCTTTTCAAGGAACGGGTCGATCATGCCGTGATTGAGGGAGAGGTCACGGATTTGAAAATCAGCAAGGATGCCCGGGGCAATGATCGTTGCTTCTTCCGGTGTCGATTGCACGGCATTGGTTTTAAGCATGGTTTCTTGGTCCTTTTGCTGCTGCTTGCGGCGTTTCAGGTTTTCACGCAGAGAGTCGGCGCGGCGCGCATCCTTGGCGGCCTTGTCTGTGGCATTGGCGTTCATTTTAGTCTGATTCGTCATGCTTGCCGCACCTTTGCCGCCTGGGGGGCTGTTTTATCCTAGGGAAACTGCGGAAATTTATAGTCAAAACGGGCGTGACAGGCCAGATTTTTTATTGTAACGTCCGCCCCGTCATGGGATATCGACTCCCGTGCGCTGCTGTAGCTCAGTGGTAGAGCGTACCCTTGGTAAGGGTAAGGCCGAGAGTTCAATCCTCTCCAGCAGCACCATCCTTCCTTTTAAACTTTGACGCGGTGGGGGTTTTGTATGATTAAATTCCCTAACCCTCTCGTTTTTATCATTCTTTTTGTTTTCATAACTTCACCGCTCCGGGCGCAAGCCGCATCCGCATGGGTCAAGCGTTGCGAGGGCGCGAGTTGCGAGATCGTGCAGCGGTTGATGGATCAGGAGAGCAAGGCGCGGGTGCTGGAGATGGCGGTGGGGTTTCCGGCGGGTAAGGACAGCGCCCGGGGGGTGGTGATTTTGCCGCTGGGGGTGGATTTGTCGCAGCCGATGTCTTTGCGCATTGATGAGGGCGAGCCGCTGGGGTTCAAGGTGCGTTACTGTCTGAACGACGGATGTTATGTGTTTCTGACCTTGCCGCCTGATGTGCTGGCGGGGATGAAAAAGGGGGCGCTCGGCGTGATGATTTTCAAGACCTTTGACGGGCAGCCGGGCAAGTTGCCGCTGTCGCTGGAAGGGTTCGCGGCGACGCTATCTGAAATTCAGAAGTAACTCTCCTAACTGGTATGTATTATTTCTTTGGTTTTCCGGCAAGCTTCAGAATAGATCCGGTATCGCCCCTCAAACTTCATTAAGTTTAATAAATATTCTCTAAGAATGTCCTGCATGTAGTCATAAGTGCCAATTAAATGGCTAAGATCTTTGCTTGATAAGCCTTCGTGGATTACCTCATTTCTTAGCTTTTTTATTTCTTTTAGATCAGGCTTCATATTCTGCTCTAGAAACATTTCTAATAATAATTTTTCTAAGGATAGGTATCGCTTTATACATTTTCCTCCATCTTTGCATTTATCTTTTGCACTCTCAGGGTTTAAGAATCCTGATCCATCATCCTTATATTCCTTTGTACGAGCATAAGTTGATTTAAGAGATTCTAGGCTGATAAAGCAAAACAATAGCTTAAGCTCTAATGGTTGAGCAGGCTTATCGCAGTTAAGCAGATAGTCAAAAATGGCAGGTAGATTTCTTTTATCTTTGTTCTCTTTGTAGCTATCCCAGCTTTTTTCAATGAAATTCGATATTGCTTTGGGAGCTTCGTATTCAATAACCGGGCGATATCTGTTGTAAAAACCACTTGTGCTTATTGATTGTGATGTGCCTTCGTATTCACATGTAAGCCAAGTGATTTTAGACATGGTGGCAAAGGATAAGAGCCAGCAAATATCAGAAGTAATTTCCTTGCCTTGCTCTAGGCTCTCAATTCCTTCAATCTCCAACTGACCACAGGAGGCATTGACGGTGCTGAAACTAGTTATATGAAGTATGTTTTTTATTGCATCGGAGTTTATTTTTAAGGTGCATTCATGTTGTCCCGCATTAAATTTTATTATGTTTTTGATCCAGCCATTCTCAAGTTCAGTAATACTATCCCCGCTAGTTATAAGGTTGGCTATTTCTGCTTTAAATATTTTCCTACTATTCATTGCTCTTTCGTCGCTTTGGTTGTCCGCAGAGGGTTTCGCATTCTTCATATTAGGCTGGGTATTATAAAATTATTTTTCCCCTGTCATTCCCCGGTTTATCCGGGGAATCCATGGTTAAGCTTGTGAGGGCTGATGAATGGATCCCCCGAACGAGTCGGGGGATGACATTGCGGGGGCGCCGTACCTATTCGCTGCGCGCCATGCCAGCTTTGCAGTCGAGCGGGCTTTTGAGCAGGTCGGGCCAGCGGTTGACCCAGCCTTTTTCGTGGGTCACGCCTTTGACTTCGCTGACGCGGATGCAGGGTGAATTACCGGCGGCCTGACGGAATTTCTGCGCCATGTCCGCGCCGACGACATCATCCCATTCGCCGATCATGTGATGCTGGGGGATGCGGGCCAGATGTTCCGCATGCATGGCGGGGTTGTTCGAAGTCTTGCCGGTGGTGGTCTCATAATAATCGGGGGCATAGACCTGTTTGAATGTATCCGTGTCGACCATGCCCGCTACCGTGCGCAGGCTTTTGACGTCTTTACGTGCGGCGGCGAGGTGAATGGCCACGCCTGCGCCGTCATGTACGCCGATCAGGTTGAAACCGGTGATGCCATGTCTCTTTTTGATGTTGTCCAGCGCGGTGTTCATGGCGCGCAGATTGGTCAGGCTGAACCGGCCATTGGCCCATTCCTCGCGGGTGCAGGCGCTGCCGTCGATTTTGGGGCTGTAGGCGAACTGGCAGGGGCGCGCCAGCCAGATGACGTTGGGCGCGAGGTCACGGGTGGACATGTGCAGTGCCAGCGGATTCATCGGAGTGGCGGTTTCGCGCTCTTTCAGGAAATCATCCCACACCATCGGGCCGCCTTCGATATAGACGTTGGCGAGCGTGTTTTTGCTGTGAACGCGCTCAAAGGCCGTGATCATGTAAGGGTCGGCGGGTATGGCGCGTTCGAACATGCCGTTGGGGACGGCGAGGCGCATAGCGGTTTGTTTCTTCATGTCCATGTTGGGCAGGTAACAGCCGCCCAAAAGCCCTGTCGCCACGAGAAGAACAGCCAGTGTCGGTATAGTGCGCGCGCGTGTCATGTAAAAATGCCTTCCTTTGAATCCCGGTAGCACTTTAGCATTAGCGGGGCTTTAGAAAAAGACTCGTTTGCGGGAAGTTCCTGTTTTGCCTTGGTTTTCCAGAAAATATCAATCGCCGGGATGCCAGCCGTAAAGCCAGTCGCTTAACGGGACGATATCGGCGTTGTGACCGTTGTCATGGAACCAGCTATCGACGGCGTAGCGGGTGCCGGTTTCGCGTTCGACGATGACGGCGGTCTGGTGAAAGCCCATGCCGCCGCCCAGTACGGGAATGCGGGCGGCAATGTTGGATATGTCGTGGTGCTTCAGCAGGTTTTTCTGGCGCAGCAGGTCGAGATAGATGGTGGTGTTGACGCTTTCATCGGCGCAGTCCTGCTGGAGATTGCCCAGTTGCACGTAGGTGCCGGCGACGTCTTCGGCGGTGCCGGTTTTTTGGCCGACAATATTTTCAAACTGGCCGACAGCCTGCGCTATGGCCGCGCGTTCCTGAAGGGCGTCGCGTCCGGTCTTGAAATATTTCCCGATCTGTTTCCATTCGGCGGTGGTGAGCGTGGCGTTGCTTTTCAGGCGGCAGCCATAGCCGTGGCAGTGGGGAATGTTCTCTATCGTAATATCGCCGATGCCCTTGTTCGCCAGATAGGGGCGGTAATCACCCGCCGGACCGGAACTGCTGCAGGCGGTGAGGAGGATGAGCGCTGTCAAAGCTGTCCGTTTCATGCCGCGATCTCCAGCAGGACAGGGGTGTGGTCGGAGGCTTTGTCCCAGCCGCGCGGGTCTTTGTCGATGATGCAGTTTACGAGGCGGTCAGCGATAACGGGAGAGAGCAGGAAATGATCAATGCGGATGCCCTTGTTCTGCGGCCACGCGCCAGCCTGATAATCCCAGAACGTGTATTGTTCGGCGTTCTGGTTGCGGACGCGGAAGGCGTCGGTCAGGCCGAGATTCATGATGCTGCGGAAGGCCTGACGGCTTTCGAGGCGGAATAACGCGTCTTCGGCCCAGACCTTGGGATCGTAGCAATCGCGGTCTTCGGGGATGATGTTGAAATCGCCGCCGATAACAAAAGGTACGGCATCGGCGCGCAGTTCGGCAAGGCGCAGGCGCAGGCGTTCGAGCCATGCCAGCTTATAGGGATATTTTTCGCTATCGACCGGGTTGCCGTTGGGGGCGTAGATATTGATCAGGCGCACATTGTTGTAATCGATTTCAAGGTAACGCGCTTGTTCGTCGCTATCGTCGCCGGGTAGTTTGTTCAGGATGATGTCGGCAGGGGCGCGGGTGAAGATGGCGACGCCGTTATAGGTTTTCTGGCCGACGAAGCTGGCGTGATAGCCGATGGCTGAAAAAGCATTCGCCGGAAATTCCAGCCCTTTCAATTCCTGAATCATCAGGGCGTCCGGCTGTGTATCCCCGAGCCATTTCAGCACATGATCGTGCCGCGCCTTGATCGAATTCACGTTCCAAATCGCGATTTTCATGAAATCCCCTAAATATTTCAGGATCATAACAGGGTATGAAATCCTTGTCATCCGCTTGTGTTTCGGGATAACATTTAAAAAAGAGAATAAATGTCCTGACGGGGAGTTGCCATTTATGACGTCTGATGCCGCCGAATACCATGAACAACACCGTTTTCTTGTCATCGACCAGTCAGTCAAACATTTGCGCGCCATGCAGGGGGCTTTGCACCGCATTTTTGCGGCGGTCGTCAGTGGCAGCCAATGGTCGGAATTCAACGCGCAGGGCCTGAAGGCTTATGCCGACAAAAACGACTGGGACATGATCGTTAATAATCCGGACGATCTGGGGCGCCCGATCATCGCGCGGCAGAAAGCCGATGTTGAACGTACAGCGCAATTACTCGGGGAAACCCTGCTGAAACATACAGGCCATACTCTGATGGATACGCCGCCGGAAACGCTGCGTGAAAATCCGGCGCAGTTGGGCAAGGTCGAAATGACTCTGGAGGAGATTTCAGAGTTTCTGACACCCGGTAAGGCTGACGCGCCGGTGATTGTCCTTAAAGAAGGCGTGAAGGACATGATCAATAATAACGCAGGTTTGTCGGCGCATGCCGCGCGGGCTTTCAATTTTAAACCCGTGGCCGTTGATGAAGATGAAAAAAGGCTGGACGGCAAGCGCCAGTTGCTGGACGTGGCGCAGGTATGGGCGGAACTGGCGATGCTGGAAACGCGGGTCATGCGCACGGCACTGCTGATGGACATGGCTTATGAGAAAAAAGGCGTAACGCAATCGCGCACACATGCCGACTATCAAGGCCGGATTATCATGTCAACGCCGACGCAAGCGCAGTTTGTCATTTCGGACAAGCAGGCCTTTACCGGGCTGGGACGCGCCAAGCAATCGCTTCATCAGGCGCTGACCCATTACTGATTGATTTCTCCATGCTGAAAATGATCCATGATCTTGATGAGATGCTGTATCCGCTTTATCCGGATGGCGTTGATATCATGTGCCATGCCGGTGCCGTGGCGGCGGTTGAAGATTGCGGGTTGCCGGTAACTGTCGCGGAAGCGCGGGCGATGATTGATCGCGCTCTGGCCGAGAGGCAGGTTGACTGGATGTTTTATCTTCTGGAGCGTGGTTCCACGTCCGACCAGTTACATGCGGCCTATCACAAACGGCTTGATCATACGCTGATCCAGCCTTATCCCTCGCTTTCGAAATATTTTGCGGCGCTGGGTGATCAGGCGACGCATGTCATGCTGACCCATAGCGCCCATGAGTGGGCCGTGCGCACCGTCGAACATATTCACCTACGTCCATGGTTCCCGGATGACCGCATTCTGGCATGGGAAAAATACAAGGCGCATAAGAGCGCCAGTACCAAGGGATTTGAGATGGCGCTCGAAAAGCTGGGGGCGGCCCGCGCTGATCAGGCTGTGTTTGCCGATGACAGCGCCACCAATCTGGTGATTGCCAAAAAGATGGGCATTACGACGGTGTGGGTGTCGCATGCGCGTTCCCTGCCTGCGGAACAGGCTGCTCACGTCGATCAGGTTGTCGAAAATATCGAGATTTTTATGGAGCAGCAGGTGGCGTTGCTGGGCAAGGCTATTCTCCGGCCCTAAACCGCGAAGGATGAACCACAGCCGCAGCTTGAGGTGGCGTTCGGGTTTTCGATGACGAACTGCGATCCCATCAAATCTTCCTTATAGGCGATGACAGCGTTGCGCAGCATCTGGCGGGAGGTATTGTCAATGACGACGGCCTCGTCAAAAACGAGGTCGTCGTCATTCACCTTATCATCCATACTCATTTCATACTGAAACCCGGAACATCCACCGCCGATGACGGCGATCCGGAGATAATGATCCCCCGACAGGTTCTGCTTATTACGCAGAGCGCCTATTCGTGCAATCGCAGTGTCATCGACTATAATTCCATAGGTCTCAGTCATAACTATAATATGGGCCGGATGGGACTGGTTTTCAAGAGTTTGTGGGTGATATAGTGGCCTTAGAAACAGGAGATTTTTTGCCCATGACCGCTTCCCGCTCTCTCGATCAGCCCGCTTATAATTATTGCGCCCTGCCGCTGGCGTCTTATGCCTGCCGTCCGGACATGGGTCTTGGGCGGTTGTACGCCGAGCCGGAAAGCCAGTACCGTACGCCGTTTCAGCGCGACCGCGACCGGGTGATACATTCCAGCGCGTTCCGCCGCCTGAAATATAAAACGCAGGTGTTCGTCTATCACGAGGGCGATCATTACCGCACCCGCCTGACCCATACGCTGGAGGTGGCGCAAGTGGCGCGTACGCTGGCGCGGGCACTGATGGTCAATGAAGACCTCGCCGAAACGGTGGCGCTGGCGCATGATCTCGGCCATCCGCCCTTTGCCCATACAGGTGAAGATGTTTTGATTGAATGCATGCGCGATGTCGGCGGCTTCAATCATAACGACCAGTCGCTGCGCGTGGTGACGCATCTGGAGCGCAAATATCCGAAATGGCTGGGTCTGAACATGACTTGGGAAACCCTTGAGGGGATCGTCAAGCATAACGGCCCGGTGATGGATAAAAACCTGCCAGTGACTCTCGCCATGATCCAGACGCAGACGGATTTGCGCCTGAACACCTATGCCTCTATTGAGGCGCAAGTGGCCGCCATTTCCGATGATATCGCCTATAACAACCACGATGTCGAGGATGGCCTGCGGGCGAACCTGTTCACGTTTGATGATCTGGCGACGGTGCCCTTGCTGGCGGGCATTATGAAACGCGTACGCGGCGAATATCCGGATATCGATGATCATTATTTCATCTGCGAGATCGTGCGCGAGATGATTGGCGCCATGGTGATGGATGTGCTGACCGAAACCAAAGCCCGCCTGCAAAAACTCAAACCCGAAACGCCGGATGATATTCGTGCTGCTGATTGCCAGGTGGTGGCGTTTTCTGAAGGCATGTTTGCGCAGGTCGAGCAGTTACGCATTTTCCTGCGTACCCGCATGTATCACCATTACAAGGTCAACCGTACGCGCTTGCAGGTCAGCCGGATCGTGCGCGATCTGTATGAGGCCTTCACCGACAATTATAAATTACTGCCCGATAACTGGCAGGCGCGTGTGACCGAAGCGGGCGGCCCGGACGATAAAGTCGCCCGCGCCCGCGTGGTGGCTGATTATATCGCCGGGATGACGGACCGGTTTGCGATGCGCGAACATAGCCAGTTATTTGGGCATTATGAGGATCTGCGGTAACGGAGGAGCGTGAGGCTGTTATCAGTTTGAAAGTGATAAAGGCGCGGCGCAGGACGTTAGTCTTTGTTATTGCAGGGTGATTTTATTAGTTTGTTTGATGCGGTAATCTTGATTTATTTGGGGCTTATATACTTGGCTAGCCGCTAAATAATATACAGTGGTTTAAATCTATATTTTCCAACATTAGAATTGAGAGTTTGAGCCTCTGCTTCCAATGTCTGAAATTTTGTAAGAACGGCGTTTATTTTTGCTTCTTGATCTTCCCCATCTTTAAGGGAACCGAGAGATTCTTCTGATTTTTTTATTGTTTCCCCCATCTTTTTATAGAAGTCACAAATTGATTTTCTCAATTTTGTATCACCAACTAGAAATAGGCGAGGCTTGTGCTGATTAAAAGACTCCTTATTTTCTGATAGCTCATTGAAATAAGTTGGCGGGATATTGCCCATCGTCCTATGTGTTTCAACCATTCTGCCTATTGTGGCACGAATTTCTGTTATTTCATCGATGAGGCCAACTTTTATATATTCAATTTCTTGTTTCTTCTCAAACCTCAGCCTTAAAACTTGTACTGCTATGCCACCAAAAAGAACAAGTGCCCCGCCAACCAGTTGTGGGACAAGCCATTGTGAGCCGTAATTGCTGTGCGAGGATATTATATGATCACAAATCGTACTTATCTGTTCAGCCGAAGGACTGTCACTCATATTTCACCGTGACTTTCCCATCTGCGTCTATTTGGTAGGCTCCAAATTTTGCTTGCAGCCCGACAACTTGTGCTACAGCCTTGGCGCTGCTTAAATCATTTTCTGGAACAATAAAGTATAGAACCGCAGGTATCTTTGGTACGGTTTTCCATTGCTGCATACATTCAGCAATTTTGCCGTTGCGCCTAACTTCTATAATAAAAAACAAGTTATCAGAAGAATCTTTTAAAATTATATCGGGAAAAATGCTGGCAACGGCGTGCTTATCACCATCTAAGTTATTCAGCGCTTTAAAACGAGTCGCATTAACTTCGCATAGATACCTAACGACTGCATCATGCTCATTTTTCCATGCAAGCGCCGGGTCTGGGTTCACTGGAGAAGATCCGCTCATTATTTAATCCTTACCCTTTGTTGACGCTTTTTTACCGTTATTGTTTGTTAAATTCAAGCTATTTGCTTTTATGCCTTTATCACCCCCGATACTGGCCTCAAAATAGCGTTAAGGACGGAGTCAGATTTTCCAAATAAATCTGACTTCTTTTTCCGTGCAGTCATTGCGTTAATCCTTTATAAGTGCAGCCCGCACCCTATCATCCCGTCCGTAACAGCGCCGAGGCAACCGATGGTATCATGATCGAGATTGTAGCGCACGGAGAATTCATTTGCATAACGATACAAATGCTTTTCGGACATGTGGTGGAATGTTCCGTGATGGCCACGTTTTAGCAATGCCCAAAACGATTCAACGCCATTTGTATGGGCCTAGTTCCTGACATACTCACCAACACTGTGCTTTACGTTTTCATGCCGATAGCCAGTCATGCCGATGTAGGAGTGGTGCCAGTGCGGATACTGAAATGTTCGCGGCAATCTTGGCAACGATAGGGCATGGGTTTTGACTTTATTACGGCCAATGTATGGACGGAACCACAATGCGGACAAGTGCGACCATTAAATATCTTCATAACAAGCAAATAAAATGTCACTAATAAACCCTCACCAATTCGACTTGAATGCCTCGTGCAGAGATGGATCTCGCCCCCTTATGAGGACTATATTCCTATAATTTTATGGTTTTGTCAATAAAAACCTCCCAAAAACGCGCGCTGAATTTCCGCCATTTTTGATCTCCAAAATGCTGGGGAAGGGTTGCCTTTTATTGTTGCCCGCCACGGCCTTTATTCCCTAGGATAACGTTATGAGAAACCAAGATGATTTTGACGAACCGAACGCCGCACGGGCCTTTGGTTCGATTATGAACGCTCTCGATCTTCGCGCGAAGTTCGAAGCACGGAAGCCCGTTTATGCCTCTGGCATTGTGATCGCTCTGGTCGCGGTGCTGGGCAGTGTGATCTGGTACAGTTATCCGCGAGAGACCGCGCAGCGTGAAGTGATGAACACGCCGATCGTGCGCGCCGATGCGTCGGATTACCGCGTCGCCCCGACCGAGCCGGGCGGCATGGCGGTGCCGTACCGCGAAAGCACCGTGTTCAATACGCTGCGTTCTGAAGAGGGGACGGAGACGGCCAAGGTTGAAAACCTGCTGCCGCAACCCGAACGCCCGGTGTCACGCGATGAATTGTTTGCGGGCTTGAAAGTGGAAGAGGCTGCGAAGGCGGCTGAGTCTGCGCCGGGTGTTACCGAAGCGGTAGCGACGACCGCGGTGCCTGTAATTGCACCTGCCACTGAAACAGCAACGGCCAAGGTTGAGCCTGCCGTTGCTGACACAACTGCCGTGGCTGTAGTGGCTAAGGAAGCTGTCGTGGAAAAAGTGGAAACGGTGGCTTCTGTCGAGAAGAAGGTTGCTGATACTGTCAGCAAAACCGAACCGGCGGCGGGTGTGCAGAAAATCGACGATAAACCTGCGAAAGCTTCGGCGGGTGGTTTTTATGTGCAGTTGGGCAGCGTACGTGCACGTGATGGTGCCAGCGGTGAATGGAAGAAACTGCAGAAATCATTCTCGGCGCTTTCTCCTTTGACCATGCGGGTGCAGGAAGCCAATCTCGGTGATAAAGGCCTGTTCTACCGCATTCAGGGCGGCCCGGTGACGGAAGCCGAAGCCAAAGCGATCTGCAAAAGCGTGAGTGCGCAAAAACCGGGTGGGTGCCTTGTCGTCCGCCAGTAACAAAACAGCCGCTGATCTCGATCTGCTCGACGAAGACAATCCGCCCGCGGCGGTGATCTTTGGCGTGGCGGGTCACGCGCTGACCAAGGACGAGGAAGATATCTTCCGCAAGAGCAACCCGCTCGGGTTTATCCTGTTTGCGCGGAACTGCGATAACCCGCAGCAGATGCGTGATCTTTGCGATTCCCTGCATAAGGCGGTCGGGCGTCAGGTGCCGATCCTGATCGATCAGGAGGGTGGCCGCGTACAGCGCATGAAGCCGCCGACATGGACGCAGTACCCGCCCGCGAAAGATTTTGCCGATTTTTACAACAATGATTTCGCCAAGGGCCGCAAGGCGCTGGCCGATAATATCGCGGCGATTTCCAAAGATTTGCTTGATGCCGGTGTGAATGTGAACTGCGCCCCGGTGTTCGATGTGCTGTTCCCGCAGACGCACGGGATTATAGGTGACCGTGCGTTTTCGGATGATCCGCAGTTGGTGGCAACGCTGGGTGTGCAGGCGGCGGAAGCCTATGCCCGCAACGGTATTATTCCGATCGTCAAACATATTCCCGGCCATGGCCGCGCGGCTTCGGATTCGCACAAAGACCTGCCTATTGTCGATGCCAAGCGCGACGAACTGGACAAGGCGGATTTTAAGCCTTACCGCGAATTATTAACGCAAGCCTTCTCGGAAGCTGTGTGGGGGATGGTCGCGCATGTGATCTATACCGACCTTGATCCGAAGCTGCCCGCCAGCTGCTCGCGCAAGGTGATCTGGGATACCATCAGGCAAGATATTGGTTTTAAAGGATTTTTAGTCAGTGATGATATTGGCATGGATGCGCTGGCCGCCCATGGCAAACCGCACCGCCGCGCCGAAGACGTGTTGCGCGGGGGCTGCGACGTGGCGCTGCATTGCAACGGTAAATTCGATGAAATCGAGGACATCGCCAACCGTGTGCAAAAGATGACAAAAGAGGCCGTAACGCGCTATAACCAGTCCGTTTCCTGGTACAAAGGAGTGGCATGTCCCACGATATAGCCCTGAACGAGCAAGCTGAACTGGCTGCGCTCACGACGACAACGTTTGAAGAAGATCCCCCGCGTGTTGGTGCCGAGGGGACGCATCCGGTTGACGCCTTCCTTTTGAACATCGACGGCTATGAAGGCCCGATTGATATTCTGCTGGGGATGGCCCGTGACCAGAAGGTTGATCTGGCGAAGATTTCCATTCTGCAACTGGCGCGCCAGTATCTGCAATTCATCGAACGCGCTCATGCGCTGGAACTTGATCTGGCGGCGGAATATCTGGTGATGGCGGCGTGGCTGGCCTACCTGAAATCGCGCCTGTTGTTGCCGCGTGATAAAGACGAAGAAGGCCCGGACGCGCAGGCGATGGCCGAGGCGCTGCAATTCCAGTTGCGCCGTCTGGAAGCGATGAAGATGGCGGCGGAGAACATGTTCAAGCTGCCGCAGCTGGGGCAGGGGATTTACCGTCGCGGTATGCCGGAAGGTCTGCACACGACCTATAACAGCATTTACGACCTGACGCTTTACGACCTGCTGCGCGCTTACGGCGATATTCAGCAGCGCGCCAAGGGTACGCATTACGAACTGCCGTCGTTCAAGCTGATGTCGATGGAAGCGGCGATGGAACGTATGACGTCGATGCTCGGCAAGCTGCCGCGCAACGGCCCGTACAGCGTGTGGACGACGCTGGAGAGCTTCCTGCCGCAGAAAACGGAAGACAAGCTTTTTGCGCGTTCGTCATTGGCATCGATGCTGACGGTGACGCTGGAGCTGGCGAAACAAGGTAAAATAGAAGTGCGTCAGGATGGCCCGTTCCGTCCGGTCTATATGCGCGCAACCGCTGAGAAATTTGACGATGTCACGATGGAGGACACCCGACGTGCAACAGGAACCTGAAAATATCGAAATGATCGATGATGAAGATATCGCCGCGCTGGCCGATATGATCAACGAAACATTTGAAGATGATCTCGTTGAAGAAACGCAGGCCGAGACCGTGCCGGGCGAAGTGGTGGCGGAAGCGGGCGATGTCGTGGTGGCGGACGTCGATCAACTGCGCCTGATTGAGGCGTTGCTGTTTGCCTCGGCGGAGCCGCTGACCGTGAACGCGATCCGCGAACGCATGCCGGAAAATGCCGATGTCGGCGGGTTGCTGATGGAATTGCAAAAAACTTATGAAGGCCGCGGTGTCGCGCTTTTGAATATGGACGGGCACTGGGCTTTCCGTACGGCTTCTGATCTGGGCGATGCCCTGAGCATGAAAAAAGATGTCCAGCGCAAGCTTTCGAAAGCGGCGATGGAAACGCTGGCGATCGTGTCCTATCACCAGCCGGTGACGCGCCCCGAGATTGAGAATATCCGCGGCGTGGCGATTTCCAACGGTACGCTGGATGTGTTGATGGAGTGCGGCTGGGTCAAACCGGGTCGCCGCCGCGAAACGCCGGGCCGCCCGTTGACATGGGTGACGACACCGGCATTCCTCGACCATTTCGGCCTGACGGCACTGACCGATCTGCCGGGTATGGATGAACTGAAATCTTCGGGTCTGCTCGATGCGCGTCCGGCGCTGGCTGTGACGACGGGCAATTTGTTTGGTGCCGAAGATGATATGCTGGCGGCGGACCTGAAAGATGCCGACATTCAGGATGATGAAGAAGACGATGATGCTTACGAGGCTTCGGAAGAAGAAGTCGTGACGGCGGTTTCTGAATCTGAAGAAGAATCCGAGGGTGAAGCCTGGGACGATCTTGAAGCTTCCAACGATGACGATGATGACGACGAAGAATCCGACGACGAAGAAGAGGTCGCATAATGGGCTTTAGTTTATGGCATCTGCTGGTTGTTATTCTGGTGGTGGTGCTGGTGTTCGGCACCAAACGCCTGCCGAACGTCATGGAAGATCTGGCCAAGGGCATTAAAAGCTTCAAAAAAGGCCTGAAAGACGAAGATTCCAGCAAGTCGATCTCGCGGGACAAGAAAGACGAGGAGTAAGCGGTCATGCTGGATTTCAGCTGGCCCGAACTTTTTGTGATTGCCGCCGTGGCGCTGATCGTTATCGGCCCCAAAGATATTCCCCAGATCATGCATACGCTCGGGCGGTTTGTACGCCGCTTGCAATATGTGCGTTTTGCCATGTCACAGCAATTTGATGATTTTATGAAAGAGCATGACCTTGAGGACATTCGCAAGGCGGCGCAGGCGCGGCCTGATGAATTATTCGATGAAGCTGCTGCTGATGAAGAAGAAATGATGCCTCTGTCTTCCAAGCAGGAGGCCAAAGATGAATGAACCCGTCAAACAATTGAGCGCCGATGAACGCCGTGACACGCTGAACACGCATCTGATCGAACTGAGGAAGCGCCTGTTATGGGCGCTGCTGGCGATGGTGGCGGGGATGGGTGTCTGTTACCTGTTCGTCGAGCAGATTTACGGTTTTCTGGTGCAGCCGCTGGCGAGGGCGATGGGGCCGGAGGACAGCCAGCGCCTGATTTATACCGGGCTGACCGAGGCGTTTTTCACATACCTGAAGGTATCGTTCTTTGCCGGGATGTTTCTGACTTTCCCGATTGTGGCGGCGCAGATATGGAAGTTTGTGGCACCGGGGCTTTATAAATCGGAGAAGCGGGCGTTTTTGCCGTTTCTGATTGCCACACCGGTTTTGTTCTTTGCCGGGGGGGCGCTGGTTTATTATTTCCTGATGCCGATGGCGTGGCATTTTTTCTTAAGTTTCCAGAGTGACGGAGGGGCAACCGGGTTGCCGATCCAGCTTGAGGCGCGGGTCAGCGAGTATCTTGATCTGGTCATGCTGCTGATTTTCGCGTTCGGTCTGTGTTTCCAGTTGCCGGTATTGCTGGTGTTGCTGGGCCGAGCGGGGCTGGTGACACCGGAACAATTGGCAAAAGGCCGCCGTTATGCGATTGTAATAGCATTCGTTGTGGCGGCTTTCCTGACGCCGCCGGATGTATTAAGTCAGTTTGCCCTCGCGATCCCGATTATCCTGCTCTATGAAATCTCCATCCTCATCATCAGATATTTGCGCAAAAAAGATGCTGCTCAGTGATGAACTGGCGGCGCGTGGTATCGTGCCGGATGCCGCGCAGAAACGCGGTCTGGATGCTTTACAAAATTTGCATGATCAACTGAGCGTTCCTTCGAAGGGGCGCGCCTTGGGCTTTTTGAAAAGCAAGCCTGTGATGATCAGGGGCGTGTATCTGCATGGCGGTGTCGGGCGCGGCAAGTCGATGCTGATGGATTTGTTTTATGGGGCGTTGCCTGCGGGCATGCCGAAGCGCCGCGTACATTTCCATGAATTCATGATCGGGGTGCATGATTTCCTGCACCGCTCACGCCAGTCCGGCAAAATGGAAAACGGACCTGACCGCGCTTTGCTGAAATTCGCTGACAAGATCTATGCCGAGGCGCGGGTTCTGTGTTTCGATGAATTCCATGTAACGGACATTGCCGATGCGATGATATTGGGGCGGTTGTTTACGGCGTTGTTTGAAAAGGGGCTGATTGTCGTGGCGACATCGAACTGGCCGCCGGAAAAGTTGTATGAAGGCGGTTTGCAGCGCGACCGTTTCATGCCCTTTATCGATCTTGTGAAAGAACGGATGAATGTACTGGAAGTCGATGATGGCATTGATTACCGCTTGCGTGTGCTGACGGAAGACGGCGTTTATTTTTGGCCGCTCGGCGAACATACGCACCAGCGCATGGATGCGATGTTTGCGCATCTGACGGGCGGCGGTGCACCGTACGCGGAAGAATTGCAGGTGAAGGGGCGGACTATCCCGGTGGCGGCGACGGCCAAGGGCGTGGCACGTTTTACTTTTGCGCAATTGTGCGAACAGGCGATGGGCGCGGAGGATTACCTGACGATTGCCGCGACCTATCACACGGTGCTGCTGGAGAATGTGCCGAAGCTGACCTATGACCGCCGCAACGAGGCCAAGAGGTTGATGACTCTGGTTGATGCGCTGTATGACCGGGGTACAAAACTGATCGTGAGTGCCGATGCGCCGCCCGCACAGCTTTACCGCGGGCATGACCATGAATTTGAATTCCAGCGTACAGTCAGTCGCATGATTGAGATGCAAAGTCCTGATTATCTATATAAAATCAAATAGTTACGGGTTAATTATTTGGTGGTCAGTCCTCTGGTATGATGAATAACCATGTTTGGAATTCTTGACAGGTTCCGTTCTCGCCCGGCGCGCCTTCCTGAAACGGTGGAGCGCGACCCGATCCGTTACGAGAAAGAGAAAGTGATTGCGCAGTCCTCGAATACGCGCAAGCGGCTGGCGCTCGCCAAGAATCCGGAAACGCATCAGGAGATTCTGTTTTATCTGGCCAAGGAAGATCCTGATCCGGCGGTGCGGCTGGCGGTTGCCCGCAACGAGTCAACACCTGTGCAGGCCAGTCCGCTAATCGCCGCCGATGGCAGTGAAGATGTGCGCATGGCGCTGGCGCGGCGTCTGGTGACGTTGCTGCCTGAATTGGGCAAGGAAACGCATTCTCAGTTATATGCTTTCGCGGTGCAGGCGTTTGCTACGCTGGCGCTTGATGAGGTTCTTAAAATTCGTATTGCGCTGTCGAGCGCGCTGAAAGACCAGGCGATGGCGCCGCCTGCCGTGGTCGGGCAATTGGCCAAGGACGTGGAGCGCGAGGTGTCGGAGCCGATCCTGCGCTATTGCGTGGTGCTGTCGGATGAGATTTTGCTGGATATATTGAGTGCGCACCCGGAAAGCTGGAAAGTACAGGCGATTGCCGGGCGTCCTGCCGTTAGCGGTGCGGTTTCACGTGCGGTGATTGATGCTGACGATATGCCGGCGGGCAAGATATTACTGAAAAATACAGGCGCTGATATCGGTGAGGGGTTGCTGCAGGACATCGTCGAGAAAGCGCGGGTTTATTCCGATTGGCAGGGGCCGATTGCGATGCGTAAAACTTTGCCGCCGTCGGTGGCGCGGACGCTGGCGGAATTTGCCGACGCGTCGGTGCGCGATGTGTTACTGGAACGCGCCGATTTCGATCAGCAGACGATTGACGATATTGCAGGTGTTATGAAGCGGCGGTTGGCTTTTGCAGGGGCGACAATTCCCGGCGAAACGGTGGGTGATCGTGTAATGCGTCTTGAGAAAAAAGGACATCTGAACGAGGAATCCATCGCCGATGCTTTAGGCATGCGCGATAAGGAATTCGTGACGCTGGCGCTGGCGCGACTCGCGCGGGCGGCACCGGATACCGTAGAAGGCGTATTTCGCATGCGCAAGGCGCGCCCGGTGGTGGCCTTGTGCTGGAAGGCCGGTTTATCGATGCGGCTGGCCTTGCGGTTGCAACAGGAGATGGCACAGGTGCCGCCGAAAGACCTGATGTATCCACGTGATGGCACCGATTACCCGCTGACCGATGAAGAATTACGATGGCAGCTGGAGTTTCTGGGGTTCAAGGCGGCCTGATATGGGGGCCGATTTTTCAGCCTGTTCACGGTTTTTGATTTCTTCTTTAAATTGCTGCAGGAATTTTTGCGAAAAATCATAAGCTGATCGCTCGCGATACTGATTGCGGTACCAGCTATATCGTTCCGTGCAGTTGCTGGGCGGCGGCATAATCGCATTACAGGGCTGCACAACGGCATTTCCATTGAAAAGAATGGTGGCGAGATGGCTGAAGCGTATATCTTCCTTACCGAAAGCACGATTTTGCAGTTCGCTGCTGGCCATGAAATCGGCGCCATGGCGCGCTTCGTGTACCAGATACTCGATCATTTTTTCAGGTGTATCGGTAGCACCCTTCTTGTAATTGACAAGAATAGCCTGATGATCTGACAAGGCCCGGACATATCCGGCCGGCAGCAGCACGGCAAGCGTTGTATCGATCTTCTTCGGGTAAGGATCGAGATAAACCGGGATGGGGGTGAAACCAAATGCCGAGCGCACTTCATCGGCAACAAGCTGCATGAAGTTGCGGCGCAGGTGGAATTGTTTGCCTGCATTGGCTTTGGTGATCTGTTCCACCGGGACGATGTGGGCGCTGATGTCCTTGTAGGCTGCGCTATCCAGTATGGCATTGACGACGCGTTTAATGATTTTTTCATCGCGGTCCTGGAAATGGGTGCCTGCTTCAAACCGTGCCAGAAACTCGCCATAGATCTTAAATTCTTGCGGGTCGAGGCCATTGTGAAACATGGCTTCCAGCACCATGACATTGCCAATGAATTCGTCTGTTTCATTGAGAGATGAGTATTGATCTTTGCACAATGTTTCCAGACAAGGGCGTACTGTTTGCTCTGCTTTCTCAGCGTCCATATTGCGGAGGTCATGCAGCCAGCGATTATTCGGAATGTCTGTTATGGCTGCTATCGATACCCGAATTCTGAAAGTAGAGGGATCGACGGGTTGTTCGCCTTTTTCGGTAATGCGCTCGTAAATTTTCGTCAGGAAGGAAGGGTTTTGCCTGGCCGGCACGAGCGGCGATTCAGCAGCTGTCCCGTTGACAGGCAGGGTGCAGCCCATAGTCAGGCTTAATGCCACTCCGGCGGCCAGCCGGTTGAATTGTTGACGAAGAGTCATTGATTTTAAGTCCCTGTTTTATCTTATTTCTTTTTGCATAACATGATGGATGGAACAGGGGAACCCCTTAACTGCCATCCGTGCACGATTTTTATGGCGTCTTGCCTGTGCGCTGCAAAAAAGCTATGTCTGGTGTTGTTATTTTCTTTCGCGGTTCACAAGGAGTTCACGATGTCCCGTCATAAAATTTCCCTCGTCGGTGCTGGTCAAATTGGCGGCACACTTGCGCTTCTCGCCGGTCTTAAGGAACTGGGCGATATCGTTCTGGTTGACGTGGCTGAAGGTGTACCGCAGGGCAAGGCCCTGGATATCGCGGAAGCGGCCCCGGTCGATGGTTTCGACGGTCATTTCTCCGGCAGCAATGATTATGCGGCGATCAAGGATTCTGACGTGATTATCGTCACCGCCGGTATTCCGCGCAAACCGGGTATGAGCCGTGATGACCTGATCGGCATCAATAGCGGCATCATCCAGACGGTGGGCGAGAACATCAAGAAATATGCGCCGAAGGCCTTCGTGATCGTGATCACCAACCCGCTCGACGTGATGGTTGAGGTTATGCAGCGCGTGACGGGTTTGCCCTCGCACATGGTTGTGGGCATGGCGGGTGTTCTCGACTCTGCGCGTTTCCGTTTCTTCCTGTCAGAGGAATTCGGCGTGTCGGTTGAAGACGTATCGGCGTTTGTTCTGGGTGGTCATGGCGACACGATGGTGCCGCTGACCCGTTATTCCACAGTTGGCGGCATTCCGCTGCCGGACCTGGTGAAAATGGGCTGGAGCACACAAGCCAAGATTGACCAGATCGTGCAGCGTACCCGCGATGGTGGTGCTGAGATTGTCAATCTGCTGAAAACCGGTTCGGCTTTCTATGCCCCGGCAGCGAGCGCGATTGCGATGGCGGAAAGCTTCCTGAAGGACAAGAAGCGTGTTCTGCCGTGCGCGGCGAAGCTGAACGGCGAATACGGCGTGAAAGGCCTTTATATCGGGGTGCCGGTGGTGATCGGTGCCAAAGGCGTCGAGAAGATCATTGAGATCGAACTGAATGCCGAAGAAAAGAAAATGTTCGATCATTCCGTGGAAGCGGTCAAAGGCCTGATGCAGGTCATCGACAAGGCGGCGTAATCCGTTTCGATAGCTAGAATATAAAAAAGGCCATCGGGATCGGTGGCCTTTTTATTTGCGCGTTCAGGGATGTCAGGTGAGGGACGGTGTTGTCGGCGTCAGCGCCGCAACCTGCTTGCGTGGCGGCGTGTTTTCCGCTTCTGGCTGCTGTGGCGTTGTTGCTGCCGTGCCCGTGCGGACATCATTGAATTTTTCGGCCAGCACTTTTTCAGCGACCACTTGCCCCGTGACTGAATTGACCTTGTCCATGATTTTGTTTTGATAGGATGCCGCCTGATTGCTGGCACCGGCGACGCTGCGGTTGACATCGACTTCCCATCCGGCGGCGCGCTCACCGTTCATGATTTTTCTGGCGTTACCTACACCGATATTATAACCCGCGTAAACAATGCCGAAATTCTCAGTTTTATTCGGATCGACGCGTAATTGTTTGGCGACTGATTTCAGGTGCGCGGCGGCGGCGTAAGTGGAAATTTCTGGATCCATACGCAGGGCGTCAATGGCGGCCCTGTTGTTATCTGCAAATTTTCTCATTTTGGGGCCGCTCATGCCCTTAGTCTGTGCGTGAATGGCATCGGCCATTTCGGCTTGTTCTGTCATGCCTTGCGTACGCAGGCGATCAGCGATTTTGTCGCCGTTCCGGCTCATGACTTCGACCATAGTTACGCGGCTGAACTGGAAATCGCCGAGGCAGCCTGTCGGGCTTTTGAGATTTTTGCCCCAGGTGCTTTCAAAACCCCAGACGCCGATCATCAATTTTGTCGAGATGCCTGCCGACTTGGCGGCGTCATCCATGACGTCGATCACGCGACCCTGGCGTTCGCTCGGGTTTTGCGGACTCTTTTCGCCCAGTAAAGACGTGCCTTTGCGCATGGCCTGTGAGGCGGCGTTTTTATCAAAGTGGCTGTAGTCGTGGTTCTCGCGGAAATCCTTACGGCCTTCGGCGGTGGCGGTTTGCTCTTTCAACTGACGGAATTTGCTGTGGTCGGCGTCGTCCTTACCGAGGCCGAAGGCCTTGGTGATCAGGTTCATCAGGTCTTTATTGTTCTTGTTGCCGGGATCAATCAGCTGCGTCAGCATCAGCATCAAATTGATCATGAACTGGTTGCCCATGCTTTGCTGTTCGTAGGTCGATCCCTTGGCCGGTTTTTCGGAGGCGCGATTGAACGATTGGCCGGGGCGGGGTGCGCTGGCCTTTATACCGGCGTCGACATTTGTCGCCGCTGCGGCAAAAGAAATGCTGCCCTCCCGGGGTTCCACCAGAAAGTCATGCATGCCGGTTACGTTTGTCGGATTATCAGCCACTTACACCCCTGACGATACCCAGTTTTATTTTGTTACACCCATTGTACAGGAATGTGGGTGTTTCGTCAAAATTATCAATTAAATCAATGTGTTCGTTAATAAATGGTAAATAAAAAAGGCCATCGCTGGGATGGCCTTTTTGAATTCTTTGTGCTTGTGCTGTTTAGTTCAGGCTTGGCTTGCCCGGCACAACCGCATTAGCAGTCTGCGGGATGTCTGTCTTCCCGAAGTAAGCTTGGTACCAAGCTTGCTGTGCGTAAGGTTGATCGGATGTTCCTTGAGCAATGTAGCAGAGCTGGAATTTTTTGGCGCTGGGGTCTTTGCTTTTGCCGACCAGAGTCCATGTATTATTTTGAGTGTTTGAATATATCTCCATGTCCCATTTGTCATTTGAGGCCTTGATCCCAGTTGGGCTTTGACCCGACATAACCTCAAGGTACTTTTTGATATTGGTATGAAAACCGCAGGCTGGTTCTTTCATGAAGCCTTCAGAATCACGTTCTACCGTATAGAGGTCAGTGTTTGCCAAGGCTGCTCCTGACAATACACTTAAGGTCAGCAAAGAACTGATAAATGCTTTTTTCAAGAAACCTTTGGACATGATAAACCTCTCCACGTTTTATGACTAACGGAGTATGCCCTAAAAAATGTATTAATGTCAAATAGTTGCTCTGACTTGTGTGTTTTTGGCGGGTTTCTGCGGGGTTAGCTGATTGTATGTAAAAAAAGCCATCCGTGGATGGCTTTTTGTGCTTCAGCATGAAATCGGTTTTCAGCCCGGTGTTGGTGCCAGTACCAGCGGCTTGTACGGCGGTGGTGTAACCGGTTCTGGTGCTGTTGTGGCCAATACCAACGGTTTGGCTGCTGCCGTAGGCTCTTGCGGTGCCGGTTTCACATTATCGCGGGCATCGGCGAAGCTGGTTTTCAGCATGGTTTTGTCGCGTTCGGCGGTGGCCAGTGTCGTGCCTGCCGATACTTTGGCGTGGTTCAGGCCATCACCATCATAAGCGCCGCGACCGGCTATGGTCTTGAACGATGCCCATTCATGCGCCACGTTATTAACGAACGTGCTTTGCTTCATGTCGCCGTTCAGGTATTTGCCGTAGCCGCGTTTATCCAGTAGGTGCATGCCAATCTTGTCCTGCATGGATTCGTCAAATTTTTCGTTGCCGCTCAGTCCCAGTTCCTTCACAGCACCTGAGAGCGTCTTGCGGAGTACCTGATATTTGCCGGCTGCTGACGATGCGGAACCATTATCGGTGTATGCCTTCTGCCATGCCATGACTTCGTTGATCGTCATGTCAGTCAGGTCGATGCGTTTGGCCTTGCCGTAAACGCGGTTGTAGTCGCCGCCGGATTCGTGCTGACCGATCAGTTCCAGCATCTGGCTGTCGTAAACATTTTTGCCCAGTACAGGTTGACCCAGCTTGGCGGCGGCGAGGGCGGTCTTGCTATCGAACTTGCTATAGTCCATGTCGTCGCGGACAGCATCTTTGCCGCGCGTCTTGATATCGCTTTGAAGATCGCGGAAGCCTGTGTGGCTGGCGTCGTCCTGAATACCGAAGGCCTTGGAGATCATGCTCATAAGCTTGTCGTTGCCTTTGTTATCCGGGTCGAGTGCACCGGTCAGCAGCATCAGGATGTTAATCAGAAGCTGGGCAAAAATATTCTGTTCGCCATAGGAGGCGGTGGCTGGTTTTTCACTAGCGCGTTTGTTGAAAGATGTTCCGGGGCGGGGGGCGCTGGTTTTCACACCTTCGCCTGCGCCTGCGTTGGACGCAAAAGAAATGCTGTCCTGGCCGCGTGGTTGCTTCCACTCTTCCAGAACGTCATGGTCACCATAAGTCTTATCAGATGAATTCTCGGTCACTCAAGCACACCCTTAGTAAACCTAATTAATTCTTATTATTTTGCTTAGTTACCCCCACTTTACAGGAAACGATACGCCCTTGTCAATAATTAAGGAAATATATTTCTCGCTGATAAAACAGTGGGTTATCAGAGCTAAGGATGTATGCCGCCCGCTGTGGTCTTTGGCGCGCTGTTCGCATAGATCATTTCCTGCTCTGCCGTCGGCGCGGGTTCGTTTGCCGGGGCTGTCGTACCTGCCGCAGCGTTGTTGTATTGAGATGTCACATCTTTGGTTGATGTGGCTATTTCCGACGATGCAGCCGAGCCTACAGGGCGAGATTTATTATCGGCAGAGGCTGTTTGTGATTTTTCAGCAGATGCTTCTTTTGCAGGTTGTACAGTAGCTTCTGCTTTCGCTATTGCTACGTTCTGTTTATATCTGTCGCGCAAATCAGCCGGCATGGCTTTCAGCATTGCCTCTTCGTTAGCAAACTCTTTGTTTGCTAAGCGCTTCTCAAACTCCTTGAACTTGATTGATTCTTCTTCGTATCCCGCAATTTCAGCTTTCTTCTCTTCCATCGCTTCATCGATGGCTCCGCCTTTTGCTACGCTTTCATCATATGCTTTTATCGCTGCGTCATGTTGGGTGTGAAGTTCTGCGGCTTTTTTCAATTGCTCATCATGATAAGCGCTCAAAGTTTTCATATCTTTCATCGCCGCGTCGGGGATGTTGTATTTTTGTTGAGCCTCTTTGAGCTGTGCTTCGGTGATTTCCGCAGCAGATAAAGCATCAATCACTTTATCTCTTCTATAAGAAACATCCATATTGGCGTTGGCCATATCGTTACTGCCAGCCAGATCTGTTACGTCCTTATTCTGATTTTTAAGGAACTCTTTTACTTTTTCGGCTTGTTCCGGCGGCAGAGTTTTTTCATAGGCGCCTATAATTGTCCTCTTTCCAGCGTTGGTTTCAATAGAAAGAGGGATGGGCATCTGGCATCGAACTTCATCGGAAATATCCTTTGGATCCATTTTGTGAGCAATGCCGTCGGGGCCAACCTTATATGCCACATCGACGCCATTTTCTTTCAATTCGTAGTAAGCGTCATTACCGTAGAAGGTTGCCTGTATTGTTGAATTCACTACTTCCTGACGCATATTTTCAGCTTGATTCAGATCGGTGTCAGCTTCCATTACGGCGGCGACGTTCTGGTCATGCTGTGCTTTAATACCCATCGTGTCTTTAACGCCAGCAACATGCTGATCTTGCTTTTCTAGCGCTGCTCCTGTGGTTGCAACAACTTCAGCCGCTTCGGCAGTCTCCGTTTGGTTTTCAATTTTTTCTTTCTTGAGCGCCTCATATTCAAGACGCGCCTGATCAATTTTTGCTTGCTGATTTCTGATGGCTTCTTGAGTCGTGCTTAATGCAACAGAATATTCAGTTGTGCGCGCAAACGCCTGCTGTTGCTGCTGTAATTGCATCTGCGCGTATTGTTGCAACGCGCGTTCGGATTTGGAACTGTTGCTGCCATAACCGTCTTCATATTGTTCGCGGCGTTCGTCTTCCAGGCGCTTTTTGAGGCCGTAGCCGCCTTTGCCGAGTTTGAATTCGTCGCCTTGCTTGTATTCGCTGATATCGTCGTGCGGTACAGCATTGGCTTTCTGGTTTACCAGTATGCTCAGTACGCCCGGTGCCACTGTGGGGGTGAAGTCCGGTGTCGGTTTCAGTGCGGCATGTTTGAGTTCTGACGGTTCTTTGGCCTGCGGCTGATCGCCATCATCCAGCGCATCCATCTGCGCATCAGGTTTTTGATTTTGTTTGGTTTCTTGTGCGGGCTGTTCGGCCTTGGCCTGAACGTCCGGTTTATTCTGCGGCTTGGCGTCTTTGGCATCCGCTTTGGGGGAATCTGCCTTTAAAGCGTTCTCGCCGTTCTTGCGGGCGTCACCCAGTAATTCGGTCAGGCGTCCCTTGGGCCATGATGTTGGCTGGAATTGAGACGGGATTGGTTTTTCTGGTTTAAATTCAAACACGTTAACTATTGTTCCCCAATGGTATACGCCTTTCGCGTACCCCTATATTTTACTAAAAAAGTTAAAGATCAGTCAATATTATGGGAAATTAAATACAATTTTAGATACATTTTAGGGGACTTGACGGAAAACCGCGGTTTTTGCGGCGCAACAGGGTTGAAGGACGGCAGCAGACAGAGTATTTAATTCCCGGTAATTCATTCACTTTTCGGGGTTAAACCTATGAACATTCACGAGTATCAGGCCAAAACGCTTCTCAAGAAATTCGGCGTTGCCGTGCCGGACGGCATTGCGGCGATGACTGTGGCTGAGGCTGTGAAGGCTGCCGGGCAACTGCCGGGGCCGCTCTATGTCGTGAAAGCGCAGATCCATGCCGGGGGGCGCGGTGCGGGCAAGTTCACGAACAACCCAACGGGTAAGGGCGGTGTACGCCTGTGCAAGAGCGCTGATGACGTGAAAGCCGCTGCCGAAGCGATGCTGGGTCAGGTGCTGGTGACGAAGCAGACCGGGCCGGAAGGCAAGGAAGTACAGCGCCTGTATGTGACCGACGGCGTCGACATTAAAAAAGAATATTATTGCTCGGTGGTTCTCGACCGTGCGACATCCCGCGTGACCTTCATGGTTTCCACCGAAGGCGGTATGGACATCGAAGAGGTGGCGGAAACGCATCCTGAGAAAATCTTCAAGGTCGCGATTGATCCGGTGGCGGGCTTCCAGCCTTTCCATGCGCGTGAGCTGGCGTTTGCGCTCGGGTTTGAAGGTGCTGCCAACAAATCGGCGATCAAGTTCTTTACCGCGCTTTATAAGGCTTTTGTCGAGCTGGACGCGTCTATCGTCGAGATCAACCCGCTGATCGTTACCGACAAGGATGAAGTCGTGGCGCTGGACGCGAAGATGAATTTCGACGACAACGCGCTGTTCCGTCAGGCCGAAGTCGCCGCGATGCGCGATGAATCGGAAGAAGACGAGAAAGAAACCATCGCCAAGAATTTCGACCTGTCTTATGTCGCGCTGGATGGCAATATTGGCTGCATGGTCAATGGCGCAGGTCTGGCGATGGCGACGATGGATATCATCAAGCTGTATGGCGGCGAGCCTGCCAACTTCCTCGATGTCGGCGGCGGTGCCAACAAGGAGAAAGTGACGGCGGCGTTCAAGATCATCCTGTCTGATCCGAAAGTGAAGGGTGTTCTGGTCAATATCTTCGGCGGCATCATGAAGTGCGACATTATCGCCGAGGGCATTATCGCTGCGGCCAAGGAAGTCCAGCTTTCGGTGCCGCTGGTGGTGCGTCTAGAGGGCACGAATGTGGAGAAGGGCAAGGAAATCCTGTCCAAATCCGGTCTGGCCATTATTCCGGCTGACAATCTGGCCGATGCCGCCAAAAAGGTCGTGGAAGCGACCAGACTGGCCATGGCGGCCTAGTTGCGCCGCAGCATTATAGAAATTTGATATTCCGGGCCCGCTTGTATTATGGTGGGCCCGTTATTGTAAAATGATGATATTTAGATGACAGAGAATTATATGACCAAGAAAGGCATTCCCTTCGCTAGTACGCTGGCCCTGACTTTTGTTTTGTCAACGGTATCGGCGCAAGAGCCGTCGTCGCCCTCTGATCCGACCTGGAATCCTGAGGCAGATAAGTGGATGGCCACTCTTTACAATTGCGCACAGGAAAAATTTACAGCGATCAAAAAAGAGGCTGATGAAATCGTGGCACACGATCCGGCCAAGGGCGAGAGCTTGATCCGTGCATACGGGCAGAAAGCCAGCCTTCCAGAAGAATACATCGCTAGCGATATTGCAGGATACAAAAGTCTTGATGATGCCCAGAAGAAGATTGTTGTCCAGAAGATGCTGGCTGCCGCTATGGAGCCTAGTCCTGTTTTTGCCTGCATGCAGGAAGCTGATGCTGCTGAACAGCAAGAAAATATGATGAATAAAAAAGATTTTGTTCCAGCACCGTAACAAGAAGAAAAAGTACAGGGAATATTAGAATGACATCCTCGGCCAAGGCGATTTATGAACCGGTATCTGATCCTGATGCGCATGCGCGTCAGCAGAATGAGCATTGTCTAGTGCAGGTTGTTGAAGCTTTCAATCATGGCCACGAAGTCAATTTTTCCAATGTGCATAAGCATATGCGTTTCTCTTGGGAGAATGCGGCTGCGCCTGTGCGGGATCTGATGGAATCCCTTTACGGTTATTTTGAGACGGCGGCTAATGTCGCTGTATCGGGCGGCGGTGCGCATCCGTATGGAAAAGACGGCGTGTATCTGTCGGTGCATTTGGTGCCGGTGAAAGAGGCCATTTCCCATGACGGTATGGGAACAGGGCTGGGCCTGCTGGGCAAATACTTGGAAGATCCGCGTTTTCAGTCGATCTGCACACAGTATGACGTCAGCGACGTTTATACGCCCAGCAATGATTTGAAGGTGCGCGCACGTCAGGTGCTTCACCATAACGAGCCGCGTCCACTTTAATTTCTTTTTTCTGGGGCGCAGGCATACAGGCATCCGATGGAATCATTGCGCCGCTATTTTCTTGATACGGAATTTTATCCCGATGCTGATGGTCATTCGCATCCGATCAGCTATGGTCTGATAGCAGAGCATGATCGGGGCTCCGGATTTTATGCGATTGCTGCTGAATTCAACAAAGCCGCCTGTACAAATGCATGGATCAATGAACATGTGGTCGCCAAACTGGATGACAACGTGCCGTGTCTGGCACGCCCGCAAATGGTTGATGGCCTGACCGCCTATATGCAACCGGCCAAAACAATGGAATTCTGGGCGCGGAACGGTTCATACGACTTTTATCATCTCTGCCAGACCTATGGTTCGATGGGTCTGTTGTTGGATCGTCTTAAGAAAGAGCACGGGGTCGAAAAGGTTGTTTTTCGTGATATGAATGAACTGCACCGTCAGGCGGGCTGGCCAAAATTGCCCAAGGCTCCGGACGATATGGCGCATATCTCCATCGTTGATGCCACATGGGATCGCGATTTGTTTCCTGAACTACAGCGCCTTGCCGCCCTTCATTCAGTGCGCCCGTCGCAAATTATAAGAACCATTGGCACCGGACTCCGTGCTTGGTTAAAAGGCCCCGCCTGAAATCTTCCTGAGCGAAATATTGCGACTAATAGAAATGATCAGGGTGCTTGTCTGGCGGGGGACAGGGCGGCAGCGCTTCTGGTGTCATCGCTGGCAAGCGCCGGTGCGGTGCCCATTATGCGCATTTTTGCTTTATAGACTTGCTCTACCGTGTAAGGTTTTTTGAAGTTGCCGTTGTGGAAAAAGACGCGGCGGTTTGTCGGTCCCTCGTAGTTAATGGGATCTGCATAGGTGTACGCCGGATCTTTGCGCTTCTGCGGATTCATGTAGGCCAAAATCAGATTTTTGGCCACGCCCGCACCTGTGAAGTGCGATAGCGAAGAATCGGTAAAGTTCGGCGGACGGTTGATCCGTGATTGCAGGTAATCAAGGTCATCCCGGATATGTGCGGCGCATAGCGGTATGGCGACTTCCGGTTTGAAACGCAGTTTCAGAATTTCATTCTCCCGGTTTCCGGCTGTGTGGCGGGTGATGCCGTCTTCCCTTGAGTAGTTCGTTTTAATCTGGCCTGCGTATTTGCCAAAACCCAGGCGGTCGCCATGCTGTTTCATTTCCCCCAGGAATGTTTGTTTCGTGAACTGGCACAGGCCTGTGGCACCTTTGTCTGATACGGCATAGGGGTTTATTTTTCCGGTTTTCACATCGCCTGCCTCTTTCACGAAAAGAGTGGATATGAGTGTTGGGTCAAGGCCTTCACGTGCGGCTGATGCGGCGATGAGACTGTCAATTTTATGTGATGATGTGCGGATGCGCGTGTTGTTCCCTGCTTTTGCAAATGCGCCGGAAGTATTTTGTGCAGGTGTTGCTGCCACTTGTGCCGCCACTTTCAATGGATCGACGGGGACATCATTTTTACGAATTTCAAAATGCAAATGTGGGCCGGTGGAAAGGCCGGTGGAGCCTACATAGCCGATCAGGTCGCCTTGTTTGACTTCTGAGCCGCGCCTTATTCCTTTGGCGAACCTGTCCAGATGCGCATAGAGAGATTCCATCGAGCGGGAATGCGCCAGCCGAATGGTTTTGCCGTATCCGCGTTTCCACCCCTGTTCCTTAATAGTCCCATTGCTGACAGCATAGACAGGTGTTCCCTCTTGGGCTTTGAAATCGACGCCGTCATGGTGTTTCATTCTTTTGCGGATAGGGTGGAATAAACGGCCAAACCCGCGCGTGGGTTTGTGATCGGTGAGTTCGTAGGCTTCCAGCGGTGAGATCATGCCCGATAATTCATGGGCGGATAGGTCCGTTTCCAACGGTGCGCGGTTGGCCGTTCTGGGGGTTTTGGAAGAACGGGCCACGCGTCCGTGCCACTCTGCTGCCGATGGCGCTTTCGCTTGCGCTGCGGGCGCGTATTCCGGGCCTGTGCCCATGACGACCTTACCGGAAGTTGAGGCTGTCGGCGGTGGTGTCGCCGTGTTTTCCGTTTCAGGCTGTGATGCGTTTTGCGAGAAAATGATGGCGAGCGTTGTGCTGGCGACAAGCGAGGCCGCGACGCCTTTCCAGGCCAATGATTTTTTGGACAGGCGATTCCGTATGCCCTCTGCCAGTTCGCGAGCGTGTGTTTTAAAATTATCCGCCAGCGTCTGGAGTAACCATGGTGCGGCTGCGGGCGCAGGTTTTGGCTGCGGTTTGGGTTGTTGAGGTGGCTTCTCTTGCTGTTTCCCTTGCTGTTTCTCTGGCGGTTTTGCAGCCACAGGTTTGGGTGCGGGCGCAGGGGACGGGGTGTCTTTGTGGGGGGTGGCTGCCGGTTGTGCGACATGGCCGGGCGACCGGAGTTTCCACCCCGGCAGGTCGTTCAGTCGTGATTTTACAGGGTTATCCTGTTGATTTTCCGCCATTTTTTACCCAAACCGGAGGGTAGAGTCTCCGGTACACACGCTTATTTTATGAAAATAATTTTGTTCTAATATAACAAAATTCTCCCAAAATTCAAGAAATAATCCCTCGCATGGAAGGCGGGCATCCGCACTTTCCGGGTTGATTTGTGCAGGGGTCTTTCCTACAACAGGGTACGCGGTTTTGCGCCGCAAACAATTCTTTTATGCTGCCGTTTTTTCTGGAGTTACCATGGCCGTTCTCATCGACAAAAATACCAAAGTCATCTGTCAGGGCTTTACCGGCTCTCAGGGCACGTTCCACTCGGAACAGGCGATTGCCTATGGCACCAAGATGGTTGGCGGTGTGACGCCGGGCAAGGGCGGGACGAAGCACCTGAACCTGCCTGTGTTTGATACGGTGAAGCAGGCACGTGAAAAGACAGGGGCTGATGCCAGCGTGATTTACGTGCCGCCCCCGTTTGCGGCAGATGCGATCCTTGAAGCGATCGATGCGGAAATTCCGCTGGCGATTTGCATTACCGAAGGCATTCCCGTGCTGGACATGGTGAAGGTTAAACGCGCGCTGCAAGGTTCCAAGACGCGTCTGGTCGGGCCGAACTGCCCCGGCGTGATTACACCGGGTGAATGCAAGATCGGCATTATGCCGGGCCATATCCACATGCGCGGCAAGATCGGTATCGTGTCGCGTTCTGGTACTCTGACCTATGAAGCCGTTCATCAGACAACGGCGAATGGCCTGGGACAGACGACCTGCGTCGGCATTGGCGGGGATCCGGTCAACGGCACCAATTTTATCGATTGCCTGCAAATGTTTCTGGAAGACCCGGAAACCGAAGGCATTCTGATGATCGGGGAAATCGGCGGCAGTGCCGAAGCGGAAGCGGCTGAATTCTACAAAGCCCAGAAGAAGAAAAAGCCGATTGCCGGTTTTATCGCGGGGGTGACCGCGCCGAAGGGCAAGCGTATGGGCCATGCCGGGGCAATTATCTCGGGCGGGAACGATACGGCGGAAGCCAAGATCGAAGCGATGAAGGCAGCGGGATTTGTCGTATCTGATAATCCCTCAGGTCTGGGCGCGGCGATTGCCAAGGCGATGGCGGCCTAGCTCTTCTAAGCCTTTTCTTAGGTGCTTAAGTCAGTTAAACTTTCCGGATTATAACGCCGGAGGGAATAATGGCCTATCTCGACCATTTCAGTGACGATACAAAGATGCTCCTGATCAAGCTCCCCTACCGGGCGGGCTTGTGGGTCAGCGCCAGCGATACCACGGGTGGCAATGAGTCGGACGAGGCGGAGAAGGTCGCGCTCGCCAGCATCGTGCGCGGCTTTACCGAAGATTTTCTGAAATCGGAATTCGTTGAAGCGGTGATGCGCGAAACCGTACACCACATGGACGAGTGGGGTAGCTGGAACGAGGATGTTGATTCCATCCCGAGCGAAATTCGCCGGGGCATCGAACTGGCGGCGCTTTATATCGATCACAAGCAGATGACGGCTTTCAAACACAGCCTGATGGATGTGGCGATGACCGTGGCGATGGCTTACCGCGAATTTGATGAGACCGCGCCGCTTAAAATGCAGATGCGTATTTATTCAAAATACTGGAGCGAGTATCTGCGTGCCTATTTCAAAAAGACACAGCCACCGGTCATGGAGCAGTATCTGAATATCAGCCTCGACGAGCATCAGGCATTGAATGAGCTGACAGAAGTGTTGCGTCTGGACGATATTGAAGGTGTTGAACCTGCCGAGGACGAGGAAGCAGCATAATTCATGGCCTTTCTGGAAGCATTTTCCGAAGATGAAAAGACATTGCTGGTGTCGCTGCCTTACAAGGCGGGCGTGTGGATCAGTCAGTCCGACCAGAAGGGCGCGGGCACCGCGCAGGCGCATGAGCTTAAAACCATTGAAGCCGTGATCAAGGGGTTGTCCGAAGGCATGTTCCGTTCGGCGTTCGTGCACGAGGTGATGTCGGAAACCCATTTGCGTCATGGCGACTGGCCGTCATGGGCGGCGCAGACGGACCAGATCCTTGATGAAGCGCGCCGCGCTGTCGCAGCCGTGAAAACCAAGGCCATGCCGCCGGACGCGGAAGCCTATGTCCAGATGGTGATGACGATTGCCTATGAGACGGCTTACGCGTTCCGCGAATTTGACCGTTCCGCCAGCATTCCGATTAAAATATGGGTATGGCTGTGCCTGATGTGGGAGGGCTTTATCCGTACCGGCAACAAGGATTACCGCGTGGAAAGCGTCGCCAATATCAGTCTGGCCGAAGACGAGGCCATTGCCCATCTGGCCGCGGCGCTGACGCTGGTGCCGCCGGGGCAGGCTGCCAATCTTCCTTAAAATTGGCGCTTAAGCCTATTGCATCAGGCTTTTTTTAGTTAGTGAGCGCAGGTGGTTTGGGTGCTGATGGAATAATCTGTCCCTGCGGTACGTTTGCTTTCTGGGCGCGCTTGAATTCATCGGCGCTTTTGTAGGCATCTGTCGGGATGGGTTCCTGGCTGCCTTCCTTGTGGACGTGCACGATAACGCGGGATGTCTGCGGACCTGCCAGCAGTGTTCTTGCCAGATCGATGATATCCTGTTTTGTCAGGTTGCGAGAGGTGGCTGCCATGTTATTATAATAAGAGAAATCGGCGTCTTTCTCTCTCACCAGATAGAATAATTCTCCGTGCAGGCTGGCCATGCTGTCGGCCGTGCTCTCATAACTTTGCGCAATGCTTTGTTTGAGGTTTTCAAAATCGTCATCGTTTAAGTTCTCAACGATATGAATGGCGCCCGACATCCATTGCTCGATACGACTCTGCGCTTCAACAGGACTGTAATCGGCCGATTGTACGGCAAAATTCAGAAATAACGTGTTGACGAAATTTTGGCTGAACGCTTGCACGATATAGCCAAGCTGTTGTTCCGTCCGCAGTTTGGTGTAGAAGTCATTGCTGATGGCTTGTTCTATCAGTTGGATGGCTGCCAGATTTTTCGGGGTTGTGCTGCCGCCGTTTACGGCATAGATGACAGCGTTATTATTATCGGTGCCGCGTACGGCTATGGGTGTTCTTTCCCCTGTGTTGAGTGGCGTTATCTTTATTTCAGGCATGGCGTCCGGCAGTGGCTGGCTTTGCGTATGTTGCAGCAGGATGTTCACGGCATTTGTGGCATCAGACGGCTGCCAGTTGCCATAGGCCAGACCTGTTACTTTGACCTGATTGAAAATTGTGCGCCCGTATTCACGGACGTCTTCCAGTGTGATGCGTGAAAGAACATCAATATTCTCAGAAGTTTTATAAAGCTTCTCGGTCATGGCCGTTCTGAGATTCGATGATGCGCGCGCCAAGGCATTCTGTTTTTCAGAAGTTTTCCATCTGCGCGCCGTGAGATCTTTCAGTGTTTCGAATGTTTCTTCATCCAGATGGCAATCTGTGATGTGACTGGATACCAGACGAATCAAATCGGGGATACGGTCTTTGTAGCCGCCAAACTGCAGCACGAATCCCTCACGCGTCGATTCCAGAGTGTATGCCAGACCGGCGGATTGAATGGGGTATGCCTGTTCATTCAGGCTTTCATCGATGCACATTTCCAGCAGTGTGGCCTTGACGGAATTATCGACGGTGTCATAGGCGCGCGGCATTTTTAGGTGCAAAGAGATAAACGCCTTAGGCTGGTGGAAAAGCCGGTCAAACTGGAACCAGACTTTACCCAGTTCGTTGTCCATGATCGGCTGCGGTGCTTGTATGTCGGCAGTGCTGACGGTGCTTTCATCGATCAGGGACAAATTACGCGGAATGAAATCGTTGGCCGCAGGGTAGTGGATATTAGAAGCGATGGCAGGCGGGTCCAGCAGGCGGTTGAAGGCTTCGCCGCCGACTTCGCGCAGTGAATATTCCGTACCGTAGTAGGCTGATATGCTATCTGTCGCTACGTTCTGGCCCGCGAGCGTTACCAGCATATTGCCGGGGGTCATGGTGTCGAGAATTTTCCGGTAAGATTCGGGATCGAATTTCTCTATCAAGTAAGGCTGGGTCTGTAGTTTTTCCAGCGGATAGGAATGCATCAGCGAAGCCTGTTTGACGACATAGCCGGTGCCTTCTTCAGGGGAAATCCAATCCAGATGGATTTTATTCATGGCCTTTGTTTCTTCAAATGTATATTCCCGGATGCCTTCCATTTTCAGCATTTGCAGGTAAGAAAAAACGCGTTCCATGATGGTTTCGTATTTCGCCATACCTTGGGGCGTTAACCCGATACTGATACTCATGGAATTGATGGCCGGATGATCGCTGTCGCCGCCAGCGCTCAGCGATACAGCGAGGCCTTCCTCTTTCAGTTGAGAGAGCAGGGAGCCTGCACCTTCATCGCCGATAACGGATGCCAGTATGGCGTTTGGTTTTGAATCAGGATAGTCGCCCAGACGAATGGTGGGGAAATCCAGATGCAGCGCCAGGATGTCTTTGACGGTTTTGACCTGAAGCAAGCGGTATTTATCGGTCAGCGGCGGGCGGAAATCGGGATTGATGGCAGGGTGCTGTACTTCAAAATTGCGGATAGCGCTGAAGCGTTCCCTGACCAGACGTTCTTGAGCCTCCAGTGGCAGGTTTGAAATGATGGCCAGCTTCATGTTGGAAGCGGCGTAATATCTATCAAAGAAGGCGCGTAGTGCTGCGCGATTATCACCGGCCAGAGTATCGCGATTGCCTGTGCTGAAATTTGAAACCGGATGTCCGGGAACGGCAGTCTGGCCTTTCAGGAAATGAATGCGATTACCGTCATGCTGGATATTTTTGTCGAACTCGCTGTTGACGGCGTTGACTTCACGGGCGGCATATTGTTCATCGAACAGGGGGGCTTTGAAAAAATCGCTGAAGCGATCAAGAGCCTCGGCAAAAGCGTTGTGGTTGATTCCAAAGTGATAATTGGTTTCGTCGCTGGCGGTAAAAGCGTTGTTGCTGCCGCCATGCGCCCCTATGAATTGGCCATATTCGCCGACGGCGGGGTATTTTTCCGTACCCAGAAACAGCATGTGTTCGAGGTAGTGCGCCAGCCCCTGTTTTTCGGCCGGGTCATGTAAACTGCCAGCGCCTACGGAGAGGGCAGCTGCGCTTTGATCGGCTTCGGCGTCATGGGTCAGGAAAACGGCAAGGCCGTTGTCGAGAGTCAGGGTTTTGTAAGTGCGGGCCTGCTGGCGTGTCTGCGCTTGCGCGGTCTGTGTGACGGGGGTGGCCACAGGTTGTTCTGGTGCGGGCGCTGGCTGTCCTGCTGCCAGTGCGGTGCTGAGGAAAAATCCGCTGAGAATTCCTGAAAGCCATGCGGCAGGCGCAGGCCTGATTTTTGTTTTATGAAGCATTTTTATGTTCCCTGTTAGAGGGGAAGGCTATAAGGGGGTTCGCGTTATGTCAAGGACATATCTTTGGGCGGGTAAAGGGCAGAGATTCACTGTCTTTACCTTGCAAAAAAGCCCCCGGAGGACTAGAAAAACAGGAGAATTTTCAAGGTTTTTCCTACAGGAGTTCCCATGTCTGCCCAGACCGAGCGTATGACTTTCCTTTCCGGCGCGAACGCTGAATATATCGCCCATCTTTACAACCAGTACCTGACCAACCCCGGCAAGGTGGATGCGAGCTGGCAGGATTTCTTTGCTTCGCTGAAGGATGATGAAGCGTCGTTGCTGCGCGAGCTGCAAGGGGCAAGCTGGACACCGGAAGAAAACAGCCGCAATAAAAACGGTTTTGGCAGTGTGAATGTTGCGCTGGATGAATCCGGCGTGGCTGTGACCACGGTGCGCAAGGCCAAGCCCGGCGCACCCGCCAATCAAGACGATATCCGTTCAGCCGCCAAAGATTCTATCAGCGCGCTGATGCTGATCCGTGCTTTCCGTGCGCGCGGACACCTGATCTCCAATCTTGATCCGCTGGGACTGAAAGAGGTTACCTATCACCCGGAACTTGATCCGGCGTTTTATGGTTTCACTGATGGCGATTACGACCGCCCCATTTTTATCAATGGTGTGCTGGGGATGGACACTGCGACCCTGCGCGAGATTTTGCAGGTCCTGAAAAGCACATATTCGGGCAATATCGGCGTCGAATATCTGCACATGTCCGACCCTGATCAGAAACAGTGGATTCAGCAACGTATTGAGGGGCCGCGCAATCACACGGATTTCAGTGTCGAGGGCAAGAAAGCCATTCTGCAACGCCTGACGGCGGCGGAGACGTTCGAGAAATTCCTGCATGTGAAATATACGGGCACCAAACGTTTCGGCCTTGATGGCGGTGAAGCGCTGATCCCGGCGCTGGAACAGGTAATGAAGCGCGGCAGCCAGTTGGGCGTTGAAGAAGTTGTTCTGGGCATGGCACACCGTGGCCGCCTGAACGTGCTGACCAATGTTTTCAGCAAGCCGTTTACGGCGCTGTTTTCTGAATTTCAGGGCAATTCACCCAACCCCGGCGATGTGCAGGGCTCGGGCGATGTGAAATACCACCTGGGTACGTCTGCTGATCGTGTGTTTGATGGTAAAAGTGTTCATCTATCGCTGACGGCGAACCCTTCGCACCTAGAAGCGGTGAATCCAGTTGTTATCGGCAAGGTGCGGGCGAAGCAGGTGTTGCGCTATGACCGCGATGCCTCCAAAGTCATCCCGATCCTGCTTCATGGCGATGCTGCGTTCGCGGGGCAGGGGCTGGTGGCGGAAACGCTGATGATTTCTGAACTGCCGGGTTACCGTGTCGGCGGGACGATCCATATCGTCACCAATAACCAGATCGGTTTTACGACGATGCCGAAATACAGCCGTTCCGGTCCGTATTGCACGGACATCGCCAAGATGCTCTCCGCGCCGATCTTCCATGTGAACGGAGATGATGCGGAGGCGGTTGTGCATGTGACACGCATCGCGACCGAGTTCCGTCAGGAATTCAAGAAAGACGTCGTTATCGATATTTTCTGTTACCGCCGTTTCGGTCACAACGAAGGCGATGAGCCTGCGTTCACGCAGCCGCTGATGTATAAAAGCATCAAGACGCAGAAAACATCACGCGAGATTTATGCTGCGCAGTTGGTGGGTGAAGGCACGATCACCGCTGAAGAAGCGCAGGCGATGGTCGATGAGTTTACCGCTTATCTCGAACAGGCATTTGAAGCGACCAAGAGTTACAAGCCGAACAAGGCTGACTATCTCGAAGGGGCGTGGACGGGCCTGAAGGTTGCTTACGGTGATGAGCGCCGCGGCGAAACTTCGATCACGGAAAAGGACATGCAGAAGCTGGGTAAGGTGCTGACTACCGTGCCGGAAGGTTTCCACGTCAATCCGAAGATTACGCGTCAGCTGGAAGCCAAGCAGGAGATGTTTAAAACCGGCCATGGTTTTGACTGGGGTACAGCCGAGGCACTGGGTTTTGCGAGCTTGCTTGATGAGAGCAACCGCGTCCGCCTGTCCGGTCAGGATGTCGGGCGCGGCACTTTCTCGCACCGTCATGCGATTATGTACGATCAGGAAACTGAACAAAAATATATCCCGTTGCAGAATATCTCTGCGACGCAGGGGCAATTCGAAGTCCATGACAGTCCGCTTTCCGAAGCGGCGGTGCTGGGCTTTGAATACGGTTATTCTCTGGCCGATCCGAAAACGCTGGTGCTGTGGGAGGCGCAGTTCGGCGACTTCGTCAACGGCGCGCAGGTGTTGATCGACCAGTTTATTGCCTCGGCTGAATCAAAATGGCTGCGTATGTCGGGTCTGGTTATGTTACTGCCGCATGGTTTCGAGGGGCAGGGGCCGGAACATAGTTCCGCGCGTCTTGAGCGGTTCCTGCAGAATTCGGCGGAAGATAACTGGCAGGTTTGCAATATCACGACACCGGCCAACTATTTCCACGCGCTGCGCCGCCAGATGCATCGTGATTTCCGCAAACCACTGATCATCATGTCGCCGAAATCGCTGCTGCGTCACAAACTGGCCACGTCGTCGATGGACATGTTCACGGGTGATAGCACGTTCCACCGTATTCTGTGGGACGACTCGCGCGAGAAACTGGCGCAGGGCAAGGGCATCAAGCGCGTTGTTCTGTGTTCGGGCAAGGTCTATTACGACCTGTTCGAAGAACGCGAAAAGCGCGGACTGAAAGATGTGATGATCTTGCGTCTGGAACAGCTTTACCCGTTCCCGGGCAAGGCGCTGGCGGAGGAGCTGAAACAATATCCGAACGCCGATGTGATCTGGTGCCAGGAAGAGCCGCGCAATCAGGGTTCATGGTGGTATATCAATGAACGTATCGAGGATGTCCTGACCGAGATCAAGCATAAGGCGGGGCGTGCGAAATATGCCGGACGTCCTGATGCTGCTGCGCCGGCGACAGGTTTGATGAAACGCCATCAGATGGAACAGGCGCAGCTGGTTGATGAAGCGCTGAGCGTCTGATGGATTATTTTCGCCGTAATATATGGCTGACATGCCTGATGGTGCTTGCGCTGGTGACAGCGGGGGTATCACCGGCATGCGCCTTTGTTTCCGGCAAGATGACGACGATTGAAATCTGCGGGCCTGATGGCGTGATGAATATGTCGGTGCCTGCGGATCAGGCGCCTGATAAAGCGGACCAAAACCAGCAGACATATAAATGCGCGTTCTGTTTGATGCAGGCGATGGGTAAGGCGCTGACGACGCCTGCGACGGCGATCATTGATTTCCAGTATGTTTATGATGAGACGCCTGAAGTGGCGGTTTCTTCTTTTACGGTGTCTGTTCTTGATGGACGCCTGCCTGTGCGGGGGCCTCCTGCAATCCTCTAAATCTGTCTGTTTTTTAAAGGACTTTAGAGGAGTATTCCTATGTCTAGCGTTGTACGTGGCCTGTTGTGCGCCACTTTGATTGCCAGTGCTTCTATCCCCGCTTATGCCGAACATCTGACCGTCACCGTGCCGATTGGACGGGGTACACTGACCGTGCCCAGTGCTACACAGGCGGCGCAGGAATTGCGCAAGGTGCCGGGTGGCACTGATGTGGTGCCTGCCAAGGAATTCAAGGAAGGCTATGCGCTGAACGTCAAGGATGTGCTGGCGGCGACGCCGGGGGTGCAGGCGGAACAGCGCTATGCAGAGGAGTCGCGTTTATCCATTCGCGGATCGGGTATTTCGCGCGGGTTCCATTTGCGTGGCATTTCGTTGTTACAGGATGGCGTACCTTTTAACTTTGCCGATGGCAGCGCTGATTTTCAGGAAGCCGATCTGCTGGCGCTACAATATGTCGAGGTTTATCGCGGCGGACAGGCGCTTCGTTACGGTGTCGCGGGTCTGGGCGGGGCGATCAATATGGTGACGCCGTCAGCACGGACGCTGGATTATCAGGGGCATGTCCGGGCGGAAGCTGGCAGCTTTAAGACGCTGCGCGTACATGCGGATGGCGGGCAAAAATGGGGCGCGGCGGATGCTTATGCATCGGTGACCAAAACCAATATCGAGGGTTTTCGTGACCAGAGCGAGCAGAACAATGCGCGCTTCAATAGCAATATCGGTTACATGTTCAGTCCCGATGTCGAAACACGTTTCTACGTGTCGTGGAATGATATCGAACAAGAAGTGCCGGGCACACTGACAAAGACGCAGGCGCTGAATACGCCGAAGATGGCCCCGGCGGTTAATGTCCTGAACGATTACGCCCGTGATATCCGTTCGTTGCGTATTGCCAACAAGACGGCTGTCAGTTTCGGTGAAAGCAGCAAGGTTGAATTTGGCGGCTATGTGAATGATAAAAATCTTTATCACCCTATCTTTCAGGTGATTGATCAGGAATCGGTTGATGCGGGCGCTTTTACGCGTCTGAACACGATGTGGATGGCGGGGGATTTGCGCAATGAAAGCACACTGGGTCTGAATATCGGGCGCGGCGTTAATAATGCGGATCGCTTTGTGAACGTGCAGGGTAATCGCGGTGCGCTGACGTCGAATGCGCGGCAAGTGGCGACAAATTATGATCTGTATGGTGAAAACCGTCTGTATATGACGCCACAGTGGCAATTGATTACAGGGTTACAGGGCAATATCGCGGGTCGCGATTATGAAGACCATGCGAACGCGGCCAATGATGCCGATAAAACTTTCCGCAGCCTGAACCCCAAACTGGGTGTTATGTGGCAGGTGAGACCGGAAACAGAAATTTTTGCAGGTTTAAGCCGCAGTACCGAGAACCCGACTTATTCGGAACTGGTGCAGGGCGTTGTGCCTGGGTTTGTGCCGGTCAAGGCGCAGAAGGCCGTTACCGCCGAGATAGGTACGCGTGGCAGTTATAGCCAGTTTGCATGGGATGCAACACTTTACCGGGCATGGCTGAAGGACGAGATGTTGCAATATACAACGGGTGCGGATATTCCGGCTTCGACGTTTAATGCGGGTGAAACAATCCATCAGGGGATTGAATTGGGATTATCGTGGAGGCCGTTTGAGGTCCTGACATTCAATACCGTTTATAACCTGAACGATTTCTATTTTGAGAACGACGTCCAGTTCGGTGATAACCAGATTGCGGGCGCGCCGCCGCATCAGTTCCATTTTTCGGTGCGTTATGAGGATAATGGTTTCTATGTTGAGCCGAACGCGGATTGGGTGCCGGAGGCGGCATGGGTCGATTTTGCCAATACGCTGAAATCGGATGCCTATGTGACGCTGGGCGTAAAGGCAGGATGGGAGCCAACCGACAATGTGACATTGTTTCTCGATGCGCGGAACCTGACGGATGAACGCTATATTTCGACGTTTAGCACTGTTACGGATGCGCGTACGGCGGCGACCAATGTGTTCTATCCCGGGGAAGGACGTGCCTTCTATGCCGGTATGAGTATCAAGTTTTAATTCTTACATTCTTGTCATCCTTCGGGCTAAAGCCCTCAGGATGACAAAAAGGAAAAAATAAATAATGAAAGCAAAAATGATCGGATGGCACCGCCGTTTTGCGTTGATCAGCGCGGTGGCGGTGCTGTTGTGGGGGGTGAGCGGTTTGCTGCACCCGCTGATGAGCTGGACGAATCCGCGACCCGTTTCGTTCATGCCGCCTACGGCGGAAACGTTCAGTCTTAATAAAGATGTGCGCAATATCCTGCAACGGAACGAAATACCACAGGTTACGGGTTTACGGATTGTCGACGGGCAATTGCAGGTCAGTGTGCCGGGGGATGGGGAACGGTTTTATTTCGACCTGAAAAGCGGCCAGCCAATTCCAGACGCCGACCGTGATCGTGCGATCAGGGTGGCGCGGCATTATACGGGTTTGACGGAGGCACCGATTACCGGGGCACGGCTGGTGACGGAATTCAGCAACCAGTACACCTATATCAACCGCTATCTGCCGGTGTGGAAAATCACGTTTGATGATCCGCGTCATATCAGCGTCTATGTCGATACGGATACCGACCGGCTGGGCGCGATCACGGATACGCGCAAGGTGATTTTGCAAACCTTGTTTCAGACGGTCCATACGGGGCAATGGCTGGAGGGGCTGGAACCGTTGCGGCTGGCGCTGATCGCGCTGCTGGTGGGGTCGGCGTTGTCGATGGCGGTTGCCGGGCTTTATATGCTGGTGCGGATACGCGGAAGCCGTAAGGGTGTGCGCAAATTTCACCGTGTGCTGGCTTATGCGGCGTTGTTTCCGTTGCTGATGTTTCCGGTCAGCGGGCTGTTTCATTTGTTTGTACAGTCACCGCTGCTTTATGGCGATCATGATGCCGAGCCCGTTGTGCTGGATGTCAGTACGATCAAATTCATGCCGACAGGAAAAGCTGATGAGGTGCGTTTCGTCGCGCCCGCATGGTGGCGGGTGCAGAGCGGCAAGGATGTGACTTACAAGAATTTCATTGATGGCTCGACGCTGAAAGGTGATAAGGCGTTCGTGCGACAGGCTGTGCCGGGTGAGATAAAGGGCGTCACTCTGGTGACATCATTCTCGGATGAATATGGCTTTGCCTATAAACGTCTGCCGGTGTGGCGGGTGGATACGGGGCATGGGCTGACATTCATCGAGGCGCGCACAGGCGTGGTGGCGGCACAGGTCGATCCGCTGAAAATCGCTGAAACATGGAGTTTCAGTCGCTTTCACAAATGGCAGTTTCTTGATGGTGTCAGTGAGCAGGTGATGGGCAAGGGGCCGTACAAGACGGCGCTGCGCGATGTGGTGATGGTGACATTCGTGCTGATGGGGCTGGGGATGGCGGTTTTAGGGCTAATGATCCGCCGCCGTAGTTGACAAAGGCACCGAACGCATGCGGCTGTGACCTAACAGGCAGCAGAGTTAAAAAAAGCCGGGTAATCCCGGCTTTTTAATTATCGTGGCTTCGCTATAACAAGTCGTTGATACCATGGGCGCCACGCCCATTCCTGTTGCGCACGCGCCAGATTTTTCTTTTCCTCGTAGTGCTTCGTAAGCTCGTTTACACGATTCTGGTAGTGCGCCAGATCCATCTGGATAGCAACAGGCAACTTAGCGATTTGCTCTCTTTTAGAAAGAGAATGTTGTTCTTTGAATTTCTCAGACAGATCATATACCCCTGATAAACTCACGATGGAATTAGGGTTAGCTTCCTGCTCTTTACGCAATAAAGGTACAATTTCTGACGTATCGGCGACAGAACTCGTGTACTCTCTTTCGCTAGAGCAATGGTAATCCTCTAACGCATCTGTCAGCAGTAACAGGTACCCGGCACCACTCTCGGCAGCTCTTTTAAAGTCTTTACGAATTTCTTTTTTGGATTTCCAAAAAGTCCAGCGCTGTCCCATATTTTTTCTCTCTAAGCATAAAACATTTTTAATGGATACCGGGCAAACTAAACAGATGTTCTGAAAAATACAAATATTTTTAGACATTGCAAAGCTTATATTATGGCAAAATTCAATTGCAAGCCCAGTCAGGCTTTCTCCACGCGCCAGAGCTCTATCCAGTACAGCTATGGTCTTGTCCATATCTGGGCTTTCGTCGTCTATCCATGCCATTATGGTGACGTTCGTGCTGATGGGGCTGGGAATGGCGGTTTTAGGGCTGATGATCCGCCGACGCAGTTGACAAAAACGCATTATTAACATAATAAATCTCCCGTTATCATTACGGGAGCAAGCCATGGTTTCTACAAAAGGCCTGACGATGCCGGAAGCGCGGTTTCAGAATCCTGACGGGCAATCGGTCAGGGTGCAATTGCCGGATACGCGCTTGCAGGTGGGGGCTGTTTATTATGATGAGACGCTGCACAAAGGTAAGCTTTCCTGCGTTTGTTGTGATGCGCCGGTGCATTTCCGTACCGGGCAGACGACGATCAGTGGCGATAATCTGCGCGGGCCGCGCGCGCATTTCGCGAGCAATCGCCGTGCCGCTCATGCCAACGATTGCACGGTGCCGCTGCGTCTGGATGAGGGCGATGCCACCGCATACGACCTGACCAAGGGCTATCGCATTCACCTCAACACCGGGCAGTTGAAAGAGCAATTCGATGTGAGGGCGCGCCTTTATGCGCGGCGTTCTGACAGCAAGATCATCATCAATGATCCCGAACTGGCCCGCCGCGAACCGTTCAGCGTACGCGGTGCCGCCGATTTCCTGCGTATCATGCGTAAGGAAAATAAAGAGCGTCTGCGTCATGCGCTGGTGATCAATGGCGCGGCGCAAATTCCGTGGCATGATTTTTTCGTGCGCTACAGTTTCCATCAGGACAAGAAAAACCGCCGTGGTGAACCGCGTTTTAGCCATCTGGTCAAGCGGCTGGCGCAATTCGGCAGTCCGCAACTGGTGATGATAGAAGTTGATTTCAGCAAGCCTTCAAAAGCGAAGATGGATTGTGTTTGCGCCGAAGCGCCTGCGATTTATCTGGGGCGCGATAAAGACAAGAAGGCACATTACGCCGTGCCACGCGTCTATATCGAGGGGGCGCAGCAGGCCGAGATTGCGCGTACTATTGCGGCGCGTGGACGTTTTTTAGTGCTGGGCGCGGTACGGTTGCGTGTCGAAACCGATGCAAGCAGCGGCGATGTGCGCCATTATCTGAATATGACGGTGAACGATCCGGCGCAGGTCACCCCTGCCGATCTGCCCCGTCTGGCGGGGCTGGTTGCGGGCAAGCCCGACCGTATCAGGCAGCTGGCCCTCGAAATCTGAAAAATCGGGTAAAAGCCCTGCATTTCCCGGCATTTATGATATCTGGCGGGCTTGACGTGCGGGGGACTTCGCGCCACATTAGGGGCAGCTTTCAACCCCCTTTAAGACCTTCGAGTGAAATATGACCAATATCGTAGTTCCGACCCTTGGTGAATCCGTGACCGAAGCCACCGTTGCGCGCTGGCTGAAGAAGGAAGGCGATGCAATTCAGGCTGATGAGCCAATCGTCGAACTGGAAACCGATAAGGTGACACTCGAAGTGAACGCGCCTGCGGGCGGCGTGATCAGCAAGATCGTTGCGGGCGAGGGCAGCAATGTTGGCGTCGGCGCTCTGCTGGGTGAGATTGCGGCTGGTGGCGTTGCGAACGACGCCAAACCGAAGGCGGCGGCCCCTGTTGCGGCGACCCCGGCGCCTACACCAGCCACAAGCGCTGTGACAGCACCGGCAGAGCAGAAACTGTCCCCGGCCGTGCAGAAAATGGTGGGTGACAATAACCTCGACGCTTCCAAAATTCCCGGTACCGGCAAAGATGGCCGTATCCTGAAAGAAGACGTGCAGAATTATGCGGCGCAGCCGTCAGCACCGAAGCCGGTTGCTGCCCCTGCCGCACCGCGTGAAACAGGCCCGCGTGAAGAGCGTGTGCGCATGACACGCCTGCGCCAGCGTGTGGCGCAACGTCTGAAGGAAGCGCAAAACACCGCTGCCATGCTGACCACTTTTAATGAAGTGGACATGGGCGCGGTGATGGAACTGCGCAATGCTTACAAGGACGTGTTCGAAAAGAAACATGGCGTGAAGCTTGGTTTCATGTCGTTCTTCGCCAAGGCAACCGTGCAGGCGCTGAAGGAATTCCCGGCGGTGAATGCAGAGATCAACGGCGAAGATATTATCTACAAGAACTATTACGATTTGAGCATGGCGATGAGTACGCCGCAGGGCCTGATCGTGCCGGTCATTCGTGACTGCGATACCAAATCGATGGCGCAGATTGAAAAAGACCTGATCGACCTCGGTGGCCGTGCGCGCGAAGGCAAGATCACGATCGAGGAAATGACCGGCGGTACTTTCACCGTCACCAATGGCGGCGTATTCGGTTCTCTGATGTCCACCCCAATCATCAACCCGCCACAATCAGCCATTCTGGGCATGCATAAAATCCAGCAGCGCCCGATGGTGATGAAAGACGGCAAGATCGAAGCGCGCCCGATGATGTATATCGCGCTGTCCTATGATCACCGCATTATCGACGGCAAGGAGGCGGTCAGCTTCCTCGTGCGCGTCAAGGAAGCGATTGAAGATCCGCAAAGATTGCTGCTGGACCTGTAGGGAATTCAAAAAGGCCGCATTGATAGCGGCCTTTTTCTTGAAGGGGGGATGCTGATGCGGTGGTTTCTTTTTATAGCAGCTTTGTTTTTGTTTGTGCCGTCAGCGCAGGCCGCAGAAACGGTCGTGCTGTTGCACGGTATTGCTCGCACATCAGCAAGTTTAAGTCCGGTGGAAAAGGCGCTGGTGGCCAGTGGCTATGAGGTGCTCTCTATCAATTATCCCTCGACGAAAAAGAATTTGGCGGGGATAGTCGAGGGGTTGCATGAAGCGCCACTCAATCAGGCGTTCTGGGACAAGGCGGAGAAAGTCCATTTCGTCACCCATTCGATGGGCGGGCTGGTGGTGCAGCAATATCTGAATTTATATAAGGCCGAACTGCCTGCGTCTAAACTGGGGCGGGTGGTGATGTTGGCACCGCCGAACGGCGGCAGTGAGGTGGCGGACTTGCTGCATAAGCTGTGGCCCTATCAATGGTATTACGGCCCGGCAGGGCAGGATTTGACGACGGCGTCACGCCAGCGGGCGGCTGTTAAATCCTATTACGATCTGGGGATTATCGCGGGTACGAAAGAATGGACGTATATCGTTGCGGCTTTTGTGGTGCCGGGCGTTAGCGATGGCCGCGTGTCGGTCGAGAAAACAAAACTTGCCGGGATGAAAGATCATATCACCGTGCCCGCGACGCATACCTTCATCATGGACAGGCCGGATGTGCACAGGCAGGTGCTGTCTTTCCTGAAAAATGGCGCGTTTACCCGCAAATAATAATCGTCCACACCGCGATCAGGTTGATCAGGCTGACGAAGACGGCGGCGCTGCCCAGGTCTTTGGCGCGTTTGGAGAGCGGGTGAATGTCATCGGAGATGCGTTCGATGACAGTTTCAACGGCGGTATTGAGCAGTTCCATCAGCAGTACGAACAATACGCTTGCCACCAGCAGAGCATGGCCGACGGATGTGGTGTCGATGCAAAATGAAACGGGGATGAGCACCAAAGCAAGAAGGGTTTCCTGTTTAAAGGCCTCTTCGGTTTTGAAGGCGTCAACCAAGCCTTCCACGGCATAGCCACCGGCATTGATCAGGCGTTTCAGGCCTTTTTGTTTTACGTGTTTCACGGGGGGGTGCCTTTATCTTGGGTGGGATTCAGAAGGGCCTGCAGATCGTCAAGGCCCTGGAAATCCAGCATGCGGGCGCTGGTGACGGTGCGTTTGGCCTGAATGGCGGATTCATCCAGCGCCTTATTGGGGTGCTCGACGTAAACGCGGGTGATGCTGCCGCCGATCAGGTTGACCTGTTCCCGCGCTGTGGGGATATTGGTGCAGAAAATCATGCCGTCGATCAGTTTCACGCCGATGCGCGACGCGCCCATGATCAGGCGGTTCATAGGCTCCAGCATGAAAGTATATTTGTTTTCAGGATCGCGCAGCAGGGGCGCATCGTTCGTCATGCTGTAACCGATGACCGGGTGCGAGCGGGCTGCCAGTGAATAGACGTTTCCTGTTACACGGTCACGGCCAATGGCGCAGGCAAAGCGGCGGCCATGATGGCGCTTGCGCATATTCTCGACGAATTCTATGAAGAATTTACGGTTGATGACGCCGTAAAGCCGTTCGAATTCCAGCGGGCTATCTTGTACAGGAACGAAGTCGGGTTTGAATTCGATGATGGGTTCGATGCGTTGTTCCTTGCGCCAGAGTTGATAGACGGCGATTCCGGCACGTTCGCAGATTTGCATCGACATGCTTTCGAAGGCCGCACCACGGCGGGCGGAGAAATCTTTGGTGAAGCCCTTGTGGTCGATATAGATGTTTTTGATTCCGGCTTCGGCCATGTTCTTGGCGCAGTTGGGGCAGAAGGGATCAGTCACGCAGATGGAGGCGTTTTCTGATATCGGTGCGCTGAGTATGCAGGCGGTTTCCGCATGGATGGTGCCGCTGCTGTCGCCGATATCGGTGTTTTTGCCGAGGCGGGCCTCGATCAGTTCCGGCCAGTAGTTGGTGCGCGAAATGCTGAAATCGCGCCCTTGCCGGTCGTTACCGAAAATGGTGGCGGCGATCTTGTTTACGGGGTGCGGGCTATCGTTGACGATATCCACAGCCCTCTGCATCTCTTCAAGGGGTTGGAAACTCATGGAATCCGGCGGGGTTACTCTAAAGTTGAGCTTGTAATAAGCGACTGCTTTTACTATAACCCGACTATAGCCAAAAGCGAATACAGGATATTAAGCGATGCCGCAGCTCGACGATCACGCGTTCATGCAACGCGCTTATCAACTGGCCCTTAAAGGGTACAACGAGGGCGGATGCCCGATTGGCGGCGTTCTGGTCGATAACGAGACCGGCGAGGTTCTGGGCGAGGGCCACAATATGCTGGTCCAGGAAGGCAATCCCATCATTCACGGTGAAATGTCGGCCATGCGCGATGCGGGCCGGATGGTGACCCGACGCAATACCACGATGTACACGACTTTAAGCCCCTGCATGATGTGCGCGGGGACGATTGCCCAGTTCAAGATTGGCCGGGTGGTTGTGGGCGATACCGTGAATTCCGAGGGGAATGTCGATTTTCTGCGGTCACGTGGCGTAGAAGTCATTGTTTTGAATGACGAAAACTGTATTGCGCTGGTCAAGAAATTCCGGGAAGAAAAACCTGATTTATGGCAGGAAGACTGGGGCGGCGCGTAAGGCGCCGTTTTTTCTTTGTTGTCCGCCATGGGTTTGTGATATGTAAATAAAACGCCGGAGATTGTGGCCAGACTGCTCAAAAACCCGGTTAGCGTAACACTATAGAGAAGGAACGGTTGTTGATGGCTGAAAATCAACTGAGCCTCACAGATAAGCAGGCGCTAGAAGATAAGCTCGAATGGGCAGAAAACTGCCTGATTTCCATTCTCAAAGGCGACAAGCCTGCGGTCGATCCGTCCCGCGACAGTGAAAAATGGCTGCTTGACCAACTGACCCGCATGTATGCGGGTCATTACCTATCCAGTGCCGGACATTCTTATGTGACTTTGCCTGCCGACGGTCCCACGGACATGAAGGCCAAGGGCGACACGCGCTTCCACCCCGTTTCCGCCCGTTTTGTGTTGAACCAGAAACGTAAGCTGGTGAATGAGCTGCATAGCGCCAATATTCGTAATTTTCATGTGATGGGTTCTGACGACACACCAGCTGCTGATGCCGATCATTATGTTGCGGTGCCTGCGGGGATTGAAGCCCTGCAACAGGCGGTTTCGCAATTACGCCGGAATATGACCGGCGACAAGAAACTGACCGTCATCCAGAATAACGATGATACGTGGACGCCGCTGGTACAATTTCTGGGTGCTGATAACACGGATGTCTGTCAGGCGCTGGGTTGCGTCGTGACGACCAGTCGCGAAGCCACTAAGAACACCATCTTGTTCGCGGGCACGGATATTCAAAAAGAAGTTATGCCATCATCGCGCGCGGGGCAGTTTCCCGGTGGCATGGAATTGCTGTTCGGTTCGACGCAACCGAAGAAGGCCGATGAAACAGCACAAATTCTGGCACATGAAAAAGTAAAAGCGGGTTTGCGCGATGCTGTCGTGCCGCTGCACTGGTTCTTGTCTGCTGATGAGGTGAGCAGAACCTTTGAAGGCAACAGTTTTGAAAAAGTAGATTCGATGCTTACGCGCATCTATGACCAGATCGGTTATGAGGAGGTATCACGCCGCCTGCGTGATCGTGGTTTTGATCCGCAGCGCGTTGTATTCTGCGCTAATGATACGGGGCTGGCGTTCTCGGAAGATCTTTCTGAAGAGCCGGAATTCGCGGCGTCTTACCATGAGAAAATTCCCGGCAAGCCATGGCCGGATGTGGAGTTGGGCCCGATTGTCGATGCGCAGGGCGGTGTCATGCGTTTTATGGCGGAGGTGAATGCCTGCCGTGCGCGTCTGGGGCGTACAGAGCCGTTGCGTTACCGCGATACGCAAGTCTATATGTTCTTTAAATTCGCGCCGACGCGTGAAGAGATCAAGATCAACAGCTATTTCGGGACAGCCACAGGCACGATTACGCCCGCGCCGCGCCCTTCTGATCAGGGGTCTCTTTATACGGAACATTTTTGCGTACCCGATGGCCAGCCTGAAGCCGGCAACGGTAAGACGCAGGCCGAGCTGGGTGCGCGTTATCTGTTTACTGACAGCCCGCAGGCACGCTGTGTGCGTGCGATGACGCAGGACCATCAGTTGCCGCAATCAATCAAGCCGTTGTTCAGCCATGCCGCAGAAGACCGCAACCACCGTTGCAAGCTGCGCCTGCTGACGCCGGACAATTGGCTGCCGGAAGTGGGTAAGGGCAGCGGCGGACCGGGTTTTAGCCGTATGATTACGGAGAGCGGCTGGAAACTGAGCAACAAAAAATATGATGCGTTTGAAGACTTTGCCAGCGCCGGGGATGCGATTTATCTGGGTGCGCATAGTCAGGAAATTCTGGGTGATTACGATAAATTCAATGCGCGTCTTTCGCTGTTGTTCTGCAAGGCGGGTACGCACAAACAGATTTTGCACGATACGATGTATAACAAGTGCCTGATGATCGCCAATCCCGATCTGAAATTCTTTAGCGAGAATGGTGCCGCGCACCAGAACTGGGCTGACCCGGCGATGGGTGAAAAATTCATCAATTACCTGAAAGCGCTTGATCCGGCGGAGCATCCGTGGGGCCAGCAATTGCTGCTGTACAGGTATTTCCATGAAAATTCTCTGATCAAGCAGCAGCCTAAATATATCTGGACGCAGATCGAGCAGAAGAACCTGTCGGGACAATTGCGCGATGCCCGTGAAAAATTCGGGGCGCATGCGATTACGCAATACGATAAAGAGGAATATGGCTCCGACCGTACCGATCTGTTTGCCATTACGGTGTTGGGTTCCGCCAGCACACGCAATCCGCTCTATACGAAAGACTCGTCCTATTTCATAGGTTACGAGGCCGCCCGCGAAGGGATGCACGTGCGTTCCGGAGGTGGCCGCTATGGCATCATGGGGGCGGTATCGCAGGGCGTTCTTGATTATCAGGACCAACACCCGCTGCATGCCGATCAGTCGCACCTGTCAGCGATCCAGATGCCGCGCACCGTGCAGTTCGAAGGATTGGCGCTGGATATCAACAAATTGCACGATGGCGGCAACCGTTATGTCGCGATCGAACCGGGGATGGACCCGCGTATGCGCAGCCTGTTCCGCTCCGATGTCGTTATTGCGGATGCCGGTGGTTTGGGTACGCTTGAGGAAATCTATTATTTTATCGCGCTCAAGCAGCAGGGATATGAGGTGGTGCAGGACAAGCCGCTGATTATCATCAACCATGCGCATCTCGGCAAAGAGGCCATCCGGCTGTATGATCCGCTGCTGGCGGTGCTGCCGGAGCGCGACCGGAAAGACATATTCGTGGTCCCGGATGCGCGGGCGGCCATGGATCTGGCTATTAAGTTTAAAAATGAAGGTTACAAGCCCATGAAAGAACAAAAAATTGTTCATTCGGGTGCGTCCGGCCTGTCGCCAGCCTGATTTTTTCTGCTAATATTCCTTCAGTTTTATTGAAGGAGTATTCCATGAGCAACTACGACGTTATTGTTATCGGTGCCGGTCCCGGCGGTTATGTCTGCGCGATCCGCGCGGCGCAGCTGGGCATGAAGGTTGCCTGCGTTGAATCGCGCGCGACGCTGGGTGGTACCTGCCTGAATGTCGGCTGCATTCCTTCCAAAGCTTTGCTGAGCGCTTCTGAAAAATTCAATGAGGCCGAACATCATCTGGGTGCCATGGGCATCAAGATCAGCGGCGTGAAGCTCGATCTCAAGGCCATGATGGGTCATAAGGAACAAGTGGTGACCTCGAACACCAAGGGCATCGAATATCTGTTTAAGAAGAACAAAGTCGAATGGCTGAAGGGCAAAGGCGTGATTACCGCCGCCGGACAGGTTAAGGTCGGCTCCGATACGCACACGGCCAAGCATATCGTGATCGCGACTGGTTCCGATGTGATCAGTCTGCCGGGTATTGCGATTGATGAGAAGCGCATTGTGTCCTCGACGGGGGCGCTTGAACTTACAGAAGTGCCGAAGTCTATGGTCGTGATTGGTGGTGGCGTGATCGGGCTGGAGTTGGGCGCTGTCTGGCACCGTCTGGGCGCGGAAGTGACCGTGATTGAATTCCTTGACCGCATTTTGCCGGGTATGGATGCGGAGCTTTCCAAGGAAGCGCAGAAAATTCTGACCAAGCAAGGGATCAAGTTCAAGCTGTCGACCAAAGTGACATCGGCCAAGGCCAGTGCAAAAGCAGTTGACCTGACGCTGGAAGACGCCAAGGGCGGCAACGCGCAGAATGTCAGTGCTGATATTGTGCTGGTGGCGGTGGGGCGCAAGGCTTACACCGAAAGTCTTGGCCTTGATAAGGTCGGCGTGAAGATTGATGAGCGTGGCCGTGTCGTCACCGACAAAAAATTCGCCACTAATGTGCCGGGTATTTATGCGATTGGCGATGTGATTGCCGGGCCGATGCTGGCACACAAGGCCGAGGACGAAGGCATGATCCTGGCCGAGATGCTGGCGGGCCAGTCCGGGCATATCGATTACGACCTGATTCCGGGTGTGGTTTATACATGGCCGGAAGTGGCCGCCGTCGGCAAGACAGAGCAGCAGCTTAAGGATGCAGGAATTCCCTATAAGGTCGGTAAATTCCCGTTCAGCGCCAATGGCCGCGCACGGGCGATGAATGCGGTTGATGGTTTTGTCAAAATTTTGGCGCATGAAAAGACCGACCGTGTGCTGGGCGTTCACATTATCGGCCCGGAAGCGGGGACGCTGATTGCGGAAGCGGTCCTGGCGATGGAGTTTGGTGCTTCAGCCGAAGACATCGCCCGCACATGCCATGCGCACCCGACTCTGGAAGAGGTCATGAAAGAAGCCGCCCTTGCTGTGGATGGCCGCCCGATTCATATCTGATCGCGGCGCGTTAGTTTTTCCAGTTGATGGTGCTGCGCGGCGGGATATTGATGATCAGGCACCGTTTGTCACGTGCTGCTTTTTCTTCTTCGGGTTTGATATCGGTTTCAATCTGGAAATCGTATCTGTCGGCTTCGATCTGATCGATACTGTAATTGCGCTGCGCCAGATCGAAATAGGGACACAGGCGCTTGTTATCCATGCCGGGCATCAGGATGGCGGCCTTGGTTACCTTGTCCGTGAGAATTTTCCATTTGTTTTCGGTGATAGTGCTGGCATCCACTTTTAATGAGGCGTGTCCGCTTTCAACTTTGTATTCCTTGAGGCGGAAGGTGATGGTGTCATTCGCATCAGCCCGTAGTTCGGGTTGTGCCGCTTGTACTGTGCTAATGATCGCTGAGGCGCTTAGCAGCGCCGCTGCAAATTTAGAGCTTAGTCGTTCTGACATTGGTCCATTTCCCCTTCGATTTCGGACACCATAATATATAACCAAAAAATTTGGCAAGTTTTTATGTTTTGTTGCGCGGGTGGGCGGCGCGATAAACTTTCATCATTTCTTCGGCGTTGATGTCGGTATAACGCTGGGTGGTGCTTAAGGAGGCGTGGCCCAAAAGCTCCTGAATTTCCCGCAAATTCGCACCGTTTTGCAGCAGGTGGGTGGCAAAGGAGTGGCGCAGGGCGTGAGGTGTCGCGGTTTCCGGCAGGCCCATGGCCATTCTAAGTTCCCGTAGTGATTTCTGTGCGATCTGCTGACGCAGGCGCTTGCCGCGCTCGCCCATGAATAACGGCCGGTCGGGCGTTTCGGCGAAGGGGCAGAGGGCGCGGTAATTATCAATCGCGGTTTCGACGATGGCGAGTACGGGTACTTGCCGTTCTTTACGGCCTTTACCGATGACACGTAAATAACCATCACGCGGCAGGTCCCTGATATCGAGCGAGAGTGCTTCGTCGATCCGCAGACCGCAGCCATAGAGCAGGGTAAAGAGGGCGCGGTCGCGCTGGCTTACCCAGCCATCAGCCTGCAAATGCACCAGTTCAAGCGCCTGTTTTTCAAACAGCGGGCGCGGTAATTTATGCGGCTTTTTCGGTGTACGGACGCTGCCGATGGCGGCGTTATGCACGATGCCGTTTTTATCCAGCCAGTGCAGGAAATTTTTGACGCCGGACAGGGAACGTGCGCGGCTGGAAGCGCCTGCGCCGTCCATCGCCTTGCGCGACATCCATGAACGAAAATCGCGCAGATCGATATTGCCGATATCATTCAGAGAGGGGGCGTGGCCGATATGCTGGGTGAGGAAAGAAATAAACTGGCCGATATCGACGCCGTAGGCGCGCACAGTATGCTTCGAGAGATTTTTTTCAGAGGTCAGCCAGCGCCGCCATTTCAGGATGGCATCGGCCAGATCAGCTGCGCAGCCCTGCAACGCCTGATCTTCGATGCGACCGGGGTTTTCTATATATGCAGCCATGCCTGAAACAGACGTTCGGTGACGCAGCCCAGAAACGCAATTAACTCGGTGCCTTGCGTGGATTCGAAGGCTTTGGGATCGCGGCTGCCGAAGGCGATCATCGCGGCGGGGGCTTCGTCGCCGACATGCAGCTTCAGTAAGGCCTGTGATTTTACCAGACCGGCGCCGCCACCATAGACTTCATCAATGCCATGGATATTCGCTTCGAGAATGATCGGTTTGTCCTTCATCAGCAGATGGATGGTGCCGGGGGCGACAGCGCGTACGCCTTGCAGATGGATTTGCGGTACGACAGCGCTGTCGGTTTCGACGATCAGGCTGACGATATCGACATCCAGCAGTGAGGGGAAATCGAGGGTGATGGTGCTGACAAATCCTTCAAACGTCGTGGCTTCGAGCAGCATCAGAATGGCGCGGTGCATGCGCGTCTGGCTGTTCATGTTGGCGCGGCTGTTCTCGACGATCTCACGCGCGGATTCCAGAACTTCGTCGCGGTCGGCCTTCAGGCGCTGCACCATGTAATGCTGGAAGTCGGCGACACCCTTGCCGAATTTTTCCTTCGGAGGCGTCATCATGTCCAGCAACTCGGGATGTTTGCTTAAGAAATGCGGATGGTCGCGGAGCCAGTTAATGACATCCTGTTCGGTAAGCGGCGTACTGGCATCGGACGGCGGATGGGTCATGGTATCGGACATAATATAGCTCGTGAGGGAATTAGGGCGGGGAGGCAACGCAAGGCTGATACTGGAATTGTAATATGGAACGGGCAGAAAGCGAACGTAAAAAAGGGGATGGACACCTTATAAATGTTATAATATAACAATGTTACTTTATAACATTTAAGGGTTTAGAGAATGTCCAGACCAATGCTTTTTGCGGTCACCCTCGCGGGTGCCGTTATGATGACCAGTCCTTTCGCCTATGCCGCCTCTGATGCTGATATTGACGCCCTGCGGGCTGAATTGCAGACCATGAAACAGGTGTATGAAAGCAAAATCGAACAACTTGAAGACCGGCTTGCTGAAGTGGAGCAGGACAAGGCTGTTCAAGCGGCGCAGATTGCACCCTCTGCCGGTTCTGTTACCCCGGCCACAGCTTACCGTTCTGTTGGTGATAACAGTTTCAATCCTTCTATCGGCGTGATCCTGAACGGCCATTACGGCAGCTACTCTGAAAATGAGTCGGAGGTCGCGGGTTTTGCAATGGGTCACGAAGGTGAACGTCCCGATGAAGGGTTACGTGTTGACGAAACTGAAATGAATTTCAGTGCCAGTGTCGATGATAAATTCACCGCGAATGCGACAATTGCCTTCCACGAGCATGAAGGTGAAATGGAAGTGGAAATTGAAGAGGCCTATGCCCAAACGGCCAGTCTTCCTGCCGGTCTTAGTGCGAAGGCGGGTCGCTTCTTTGTCCCTGTCGGCTATTTGAATGAACTCCATACGCATGCCGATGATTTTGCCGACAGGCCTTTGCCCAACCGGGTCTTTCTCAACCGGCATTACAGCGATGATGGCGTGGAAGTTTCATGGGTGTTGCCGACCGATTTCTATTCTGAAATCGGTGCTGGCGGCTTCCGTGGGCGAGGGTTCCCTGCTGAAGGTGGCGATGGCGGTGATCTTGGCGCGTGGAATGCCTATGCCCGTACGGGTGGTGATATAGGTTCTGAAACCAGTTGGCGTCTGGGTGTTTCAACGCTGCAAACGCGGGGCATTGACCGGGCCGGTCATGACGATCTGGTTCTTTTTGAGGGTGATAGCGACCTGTATGCCATTGATGGACGATTGACCTGGGCACCGAATGGAAATAACCGCGAGCAGGAAGTGATCTTGCAAGGCGAATATTTTCTAAGGGCTGAGAATGGTACATACGATGACACGGATGCGGGTACGGGTGCCGTAGCCTATGACGAAAATCAGAGCGGGTGGTACGCACAGGCGGTTTATAAATTCGATCCGCAATGGCGCATGGGCGCGCGGTATAGTGCTTTATCTTCCGGTGATGTACCTGCCGGGCTGGCAGGTAGCGCCCTTGATGATGGCGGCCATGATCCGTGGGCGGCATCCGGTATGGTTGACTGGAGCAACAGCGAATTCAGCCGTGTACGCTTCCAGTATAATTATGAAGAGTTGGCTGCAGATCAGGAAGATAGCCAATTTATCTTGCAATATGTGGTGAGCATTGGCGCTCATGGCGCGCATCCGTTCTAGGGGTATGGCCATGAAATTTATAATCGTCTTTGTCCTGCTGCTGGTGGCAAATCCGGCGCAGGCCCAGTCAAAGATAAATGTGTTTGCCTGCGAGCCTGAATGGGGCGCGCTGGCGTATGAAATCGGTGGTGCAGCAGTAGATGTCTATACGGCTTCTAGCGCTGCGCAAAATGTCCATTTTTTACGGGCAAAACCGAGTCTGCTGGCCGCTATGCGGAAAGCCGATCTGGTTTTCTGCAATGGCGCATCGCTGGAGGTGGGGTGGTTGCCTATCCTGCTGCAAAAAGCCGGAGGGCCGAATGTACAGCGCGGGAAGCCGGGCTATCTATTGGCAGCGGATCAGGTGAAAAAGCTGGATGTGCCCGTCAATGTGGATCGTTCGATGGGTGATGTTCACCCGGAAGGCAATCCCCATGTTCTTCTCGATCCGCGTAACATTCTGGACGTGGCGGGGGTTCTGGCTGACCGGTTGGCGGTTATTGATCCACAAAACGCAGAAATCTATCGTCAGAATTTTTCCCGCTTTCGTGACCGTTGGCAAGGGGCGATGGCCGTATGGAAGCAACAAGCAAGCGGCCTGAAAGGCATGAGGGTTGTCGTTTACCATACAAGCTGGGCTTATCTGCTGAACTGGCTGGGTATGAGTGCTGTGGCTTCGCTTGAGCCGAAACCGGGCATTCCACCGACAGCTTCCCATCTGGAAAGTGTGCTCTCTTCCGTCAGAGGAGGCGATGTGAAGGCGATCCTTGTTGCGCCCTTCGAAGACCCAAAAGCGGCGGAATGGCTTTCCGGAAAGACAGGAATCCCTATCATATATCTGCCTTTTACTGTGGGCGGCAATGACAAGGCCGACAGTCTGGAACATATGTTCACAGAGACAATCCGTCTGCTGCGGGGGGAAGCTCCGTGAGCCTTTTGTCTTTTGACATGCTGGGGCTTATCGCCCCGGCATTTGTCGCCGGGATAATCGTATCGGCTGTTCACGTGCCGCTGGGACAAGAGGTTCTGCGACGGGGAATCATCTTTATTGATCTCGCGATTGCCCAGATTGCCGCTCTCGGTGTGGTCAGTGCAAAGGTGCTTTTTCATCTTGAGGAAGGATTGTGGCCCTTTTTCTTTGCGCTGCTCTTTGCCCTCGCGGGGAGTGGCCTGTTTGCCTTGCTGGAAAAGACATCTTCAAAATATCAGGAGGCCTTTATCGGCTGCGCTTTTGTGGCTGCTGCTTCCGCCATTTTGATTATGCTGGCGAGGCATCCTCATGGCGGGGAGGAGATCGAAGGGCTGTTGGCGGGACAAATTCTATGGGTTGGCTGGCAGCAGATATGCTGGTCTTCTTTTGTTTATGCGTTGGTGCTGGCGGCATGGTTTCTTTTACCGTCGTGGCGGCGGGTTATTTTTTACGGCACGTTCCCTGTTGTCATTACAATATCGGTTCAGTTGATGGGTGTATATCTGGTGTTTGCGACCTTGATTATGCCCGCTTTGGGCGCGATCAGATTCAAAGAGCGTTCGCGGCTTGCTGCGGGGTATGGCATGGCTTTTAGTGCCGTGGCCGTGGGGCTGATTATATCAGTACTGGGGGATCTCCCGGCTGGCCCTGTGCTTGTTTTCGCTTTAGCGGTGACTAGTCTGGTTGGCGGTCTGGGTGTTGGTGTTCATGCGGGAAAACGAATGGAAAATTCTCATTATTTGCCATAGCAATGCATGCTTTTTCCTGTGTTTTCAAATATTAAAATCGTGCAGTACCCGTTCCCGGTGCTCTATGCTATAATCACTTATCCGTTATTTGTAGCGAGAGACCTGATTATGTGCGGTAAGTGCAGTCCCTATCTGGAGCAGGCGATCCAATATTGCGAAGCCCGTGGCTTGCGCCTGACGGAGCCGCGCGCGCAGGTGTTGGGGATTGTGGTTGAGGCCGGATCACCGCTGACGGCTTACGAAGTGCTGGATGAACTGGGCAAGCTGGTGAAGAACCCGAAGCCGCCGACCGTTTACCGGGCGCTGGAATTTTTACAGGAAGCGGGGCTGGTGCACCGTATCGAGAGTCTGAATTCCTATGTGGCCTGTCACGGTGACCATAAAGGTGATCAGGCGCATCATAACAACCAATTTTTGATTTGCGACGATTGCGGCAACGTGCAGGAAGTCGAGATCAGCCAGATGGATAAAAATATCGGCGAGAAGGCCGGTGCTTCCGGTTTCAAGACCGATCACTGGTCAGCCGAAATTCACGGTACTTGCAAGGATTGCCAGTAACACCGCTTACGGTTTCAGACCGTAAGCCTTGCGCGCGGCGCGCTCCAGCGCCTTTTCATAGAGTTCGATCATCGCGCTTCCGGATTTGAAAATGTCCCTGCCAGTATGGTGCCGGATAACCCGGTTTTGTACATTGTTCTCGAAATAAGTACCCAGATGTGCGGTTATCTGCGGCGGGAGGGGATCAGGTTTTTCGTAGCTGAATTTCCAGCCTTCGTTTTCCAGTATGGCGCGCACCTTTTTAGGAGGCATGGGGGCGATCCACGTCGCATACAGATATTTGGCTTCGGCGACGGCTTGCGTAAATGACTCGGTCAGCGCGTTCATAATTTTCTCCTTTAAAGGTGAATCCCGTAAGTGCGGGCGGCGGTCTGGCGCACGGCTTGTTTGTAACGATCTTCCAGTTCTTTGTTTCTTTCGGTGGTGAAAACTTCCTGTCCTTCAGGAGAGAATATTTTCATTTTTGATATCTGACTTCCCGCCATAGTGCCGGCCATGCCGCTTGCCTGCACAAAAGCTTCCATTTCTTTATCGCTCAGCGCATTTTTGAAGGTCCAGCCTTGTCTCATCATTTCGGCGCGCACTTTTTCCTGCGGGCCGTCTTCGGCGAGGGCGATGGCGGCGTAATATTTGAAATGAGCGCTGAGGTTTGAAAGTGTGTCTTTGAGTGTCATGGTCTTTCCTCTTTATGTCGAAAAGCCGTGCACGATTGCGGCGGCTTTTTTCTTGGCGTCTTCGTAATTTTTGATGATTTTCGGATCGTTCGCTCTGTAAACGCGGGCGCCCGTATCTGTTACGGCTGTGGTGAGCGGCAAGCCGAGGCCGCTGCTATCGGGCATAAGTATGATGATATCGGCGTATTCAGAAGGGATGAAATTCCAGCCTTCTTTTTTCATGAGGTCGCAGACTTTGGGGGACGGGATTGTGGACAGCACATCCCGGTAGTAGCCGAAATAGGAAGCGGCTTTGGAGAACAGTGTGCTGATGCCATTGCTCATGTCGTGCCCTCTTTTGAAGCTGGTGGGACGTTATCGCAAATTTCCCTGTTTTGCCATAAAAAAGTGGCGTACCGGAAGTTATTGATTCAGGCCGTAAACCTGACGGGCCGCGCGATCCCGTGCGTGTGCATAGAGATCCTTCTGCGTCTGTCTGGCGGTGAGGATGTTTTCTCCACTGTAGGGAGAAATAATGACATGCCGGGCATGATGGGCAAAGGGTGTGCCGTGAGCGGCTGCACCATCGGTGGCACCGGAAGGGGCTTCTTCGGATTGGAATTTCCAGCCCTCATCTTCCAGAACGCTGCGGACTTCCTGTGGCGGTATGGCGGCGAGCCGGGTGGCATACAGGTATTGCGCTTGCGCGAGGGTTCGTGTGAAGACGTCTTTCAAGATGCTCGTCATGCTTTTATTTCCGCTCAGTTCAGACCGTATTCCCGGGCCGCTGCTACATGTTTGGCTTGTTTGAGGCGCAGTTCAAGATCTTCATTCCTGCCTGTCTTTGGGAAAACTTCCTGACCATCCGGCGTGATGACCTGAACCGGGTTAGGGAGGTAGCACACCGGGCCTGCGGCAGAGTAGGCAAGAAGCTCGTTCCGTATTTCTTCATCGGTTTTGGTGGGTATGAATTGCCAGCCTTCCCGTTTGAGCGCGTCGTGCACTTTTCCCTTTGGATCGATATCGGCGAGGATGGCAATAGCGCAATTTTTAGCGTAATTTTTGAAGATGCCCGAAAGTTTCATAATCTATTTCCCCTTAAAATTATTATGGCGGATATTAAACGCAGTGTAAGGTTTTGTGCTACAAATCTTTTTAACTATTTGATATTGTTTAATTTTACAGTCTTGGTTTGACGCCGTAATGTTCCGCGGCCGCCCGGCGAACGGCTTGTCTGAATTCTTCATGGGCCTGACCATCATCCAGAATGACGTCGATGCCATTCCGATTTTTTACCGTGCTGTCTCGCAGGAAAAGAGCGGCGTGTCCGACAGCAATCTCGGCGCTGCGGATATCGCTCTTTGTGGGGAAGCAGGAAACAAGCCTGTAACCGTCCTTCGCCAGGGCCTTCATTATATGTCTGTTCGGAATCTCATGAAGAATCGCCAGGTTATAGCGCACTCTTCTTGTAAATTCTAAACACAGGCTGCCGAGGGATGGATTCATAACCAATGTCCTGCATTACCCAATTTATAGAATGCTTTGACCGGTTTTCTTCCAGTCTTCGACGAAAGCGGCGAGGCCTTTGTCGGTCAGCGGGTGATGGTAGAGTTTGCGGATAACGTCCGGCGGGCAGGTCATGACATCGGCACCCAGACGCGCGGCTTCCAGAATATGAACCGGGTGACGGACGGAGGCCACCAGCACTTCGGTCTGGAAGTTCGGGTAGTTTTCGTAAATCGTCATGATGTCGGCGATCAACTGCATGCCGTCATAGGCGATATCGTCCAGACGTCCCACGAACGGAGAGATGAACGACGCGCCCGCCTTGGCAGCGAGCAGGGCTTGCAGGGGGGTGAAGCACAAGGTGACGTTGACCATGGTGCCGCCATCGGACAGTTCTTTACAGACTTTGAGGCCTGCGGGTGTCAGGGGGACTTTGACCGCGACGTTCGGCGCGATTTTGGAAAGTTTCAGGCCTTCCTTGCGCATGGTTTCGTAATCGGTGGCGGCGACTTCGGCGCTGACCGGGCCAGCGACGACGGAACAGATTTCCTCGATCAGCGGGATGAACGGCTTGCCGGCTTTGGCGATCAGGGACGGGTTGGTCGTGACGCCGTCCAGCAGGCCGGTGGTGGCCAGGTCGCGGATTTCAGCAATATCACCTGTATCGACAAAGAATTTCATAATGTGGCTTACCCGTTGTTTTGGAAGTGGAGCTATTTCCGGGTTTTAAAGGGGTTTGGCGATTTCTTCAAGGTTGTTGGTGTGTTAATGTCCGGACATGACCCAATCCCTGCTGTTTCAGGAAAATTCGCCGGAATCCGTGGCTGATCCGGCCCGCAAGGCATCGGTGCTTGTCCCGTATCCGGTGGACAAGGCATACACCTATGCCGTGCCGGAAGGCGAAGATTTGCAGCCTGGGGATTATGTGGTGGTGCCGCTCGGGGGGCGTGAAGTGCCAGGGGTGGTCTGGGATGACGTGCCGGATGATGTGAAGCCCGGAAAATTAAAGGCCGCCGTCCATAAATATGAATTCCCGCCGATGCCCGCGATGGAACGCAAATTCATCGACTGGATTGCGCAGTACACCATGACGGCGCGGGGCGCGGTTTTGAAAATGGCGTTGAGCGTACCGGGAGCGCTGGAGCCGCCGAAAGCTATGCCGGGTTATATTCGCGGAACTCAGCTTAATGACACGACGTTCAAAGGTTTATCGCCGCAACGGCGTAAGGTGCTGGAAGTGGTCGCTGACGGCATGCCGCGCCGGGCTTCGGAAATTGCGGAAGCTGCCGGGTGTACGCCGGGTGTGATCAAGACGATGGCGGGGCAGGGGTTGCTGACGCCTGTCGAGATTTTTTCAGCGGCGCCGTGCCGTCATCCGGATATCGACCGGGCGCGGGCGGTGTTGTCCCCGGCGCAGGCGGCGGCAGCGGATACGTTGTGCAAGTTTGTCGAAGATGGAGCGTATCATGCGGCGCTGCTTGATGGTGTGACGGGCGCGGGCAAGACGGAAGTTTATTTTGAAGCGGTGGCGGAAGCGCTGAAAGCGGACAAGCAGGTCTTGCTGTTGTTGCCGGAGATTGCGCTTTCGAATGCGTTTTTAGAACGGTTCAAGGCGCGGTTTGGCTGCGCCCCTGCGTTGTGGCATTCGTCATTAGGTCCGGCGCAACGGCGCAATACGTGGCGCGGTGTGGCTGAGGGGCAAACCAAAGTGATCGTCGGGGCGCGGTCGGCTTTGTTCCTGCCCTATCAGGATTTAGGTCTGATTATCGTCGATGAGGAGCATGATCCGGCGTACAAGCAGGACGAGGGCGTGATTTATAACGCCCGCGATATGGCGATCGTGCGGGCGCATCTGGGCAAGTTTCCGATTGTTCTGGTATCGGCGACGCCATCGCTGGAAACCATGGCCAATGTCTGGGCCGGGAAATACACGCATCTGCATTTGCCTGACCGTCATGCCGGGGCCAGTCTGCCCGAGATGCATGTGATCGACATGAAGATCGACAAGCCGGAACGGCAGAAATTTATTTCGCCGGTTTTGATGAAGGCGGTGGCCGATACGGTGGCGGTGGGCGAGCAGGCGCTCTTATTCCTCAATCGCCGCGGTTATGCGCCGCTGACTTTGTGCCGCACCTGCGGGCACCGGATGGAATGTCCGCGTTGTACGGCGTGGCTGGTGGAGCATAAGAATAACGGCAAATTGCAATGCCATCATTGCGGTTATGCGATGAGACAACCGAAGCAATGCCCTTCCTGCAACGATGAAGATAGTTTTGCAGCATGCGGGCCGGGGGTTGAGCGCATTCTAGAGGAAGTCAAAGAAGGATTCCCGGAGGCGCGGACGATTGTGCTGGCGAGCGATACGGCGACCACGCATGACGAGCTGAAAGCTATTCTCGACCAGATACGAAATCATGAAGTCGATATTATCGTCGGTACGCAGATTATCGCCAAAGGGCACCACTTTCCCAACCTGACATGCGTCGGTGTTGTCGATGCGGATTTGGGGTTGCAAGGCGGTGATTTGCGGGCGGCGGAACGGACATTCCAACTGCTGCATCAGGTGGCGGGCCGTGCGGGGCGTGAGGAAAAACCCGGTCATGTGTGGCTGCAGACATTTTTGCCGCGTAACAAGGTGATGGTGGCCTTAAGTCAGCATGACCGCGACCGTTTCCTCGAAGTGGAGATGCGTGAGCGCGAGGCAGCGAACATGCCGCCGATCTCGCGGCTGGCGGGGATTATCGTTTCCGGCAAGAACGAGCAGCAGGTGGACACGGTGGCGCGGGAACTGGGTAAGGTCGCGCCGCAGGCCGAGAATATCAATACATTAGGGCCTGCGCCTGCGCCATTCTATCGTCTGCGCGGCAATTTCCGTCGCCGTCTGCTTGTGCGGGCGGACAAGAACGTCAATATCCAGAAGGCGATTGAGGAATGGCTAGTGCTGGTGAAAGCGCCTTCGACCGTGCGCGTTCAGGTCGATATCGACCCACAGAGTTTTATGTAGCCTGCCTTAAGGCTCTTTACCCTTATCCAGAAATGACCGGTTCAGGTTGTCGGTGTAGATGCCGGGCTGGGGCGGGATGTCGTACATCACATAGATGATATTGGCGAGCGCTGTGGGGTCTTTGTTCCAGGCGTTGAAGAATGGCACGACCTGACGGTTTACGGACGGGAATACGCTGCGCACCGTCTGGTCGAGGCGGATGCTGTAGGCGTCGTTGAAATTGGGCGCGGCGAAAAAATTTCCGGCGATGATGCCGCCCGGTTTCAGGACGGCTTTGATCTGTTGCAGAAATTCCTGCGTCACGGTGTGCATGGGGACGCCGGTTTCATCCTGATAGATGTCGAGGAAGATGAAGTCGAATTTTTGATCCGTCCGGGGCAGCCACGCGCGGGCTTCTTCGCCGATGAATTTCTTATTCGGCGTTAGGTCGCGGTTCAGTAATTCTTCACGGGCGATTCTGTCCAAAGCCGGGTCGATATCAAGGAAGACGTAGTTATTTTTGTCGTCTTTCAATCCCAGCGTCAGACCGCCTGCGCCCACCACCAGAATGTCTTTCACTTCCGGTTGACGTAATGTCGGGTAGATGAAATTTTTCTCTATGAAATCGATATAGGGGAATACGGCCTGATTTTGTTTTCCCGGCTGTGTATAAACGGCGGATGCCGTGGTGTTGTTGATCTTCATAAATTTTATGGCACCGTTCGGCGATGCCGCGATTTGTACCGTGTTGTATTGATTATTAGACAAGATGCCTTTGCGCTGCATCAGCAGGTTGCTGTTGAGCAGCAACGATATGACTAGGGCACCGGAAACCAGCATAGTGTAGAAAGACGGAAATCGCGGGGACAGCATGAAGACCATCAACGCGATCCCGGCAATGGTGATGTCGGCGCTATGGTTTACGCCGATGGAGGGCATCAGGAGGATGGTGCAGATGATCGCGCCTGCGAAAGATCCCATGGTCGAGAAAAACAGGATGCGGCCTGTCATGCGCGATAAATCACGCGCCTTTAGATAGTGACTGACCAGCGGCACGGTCTGGCCGAGCAAAAAGATCGGTACGACCAGAAAAACCAGCGCATAGGCGGTAGTAGCCAGTAAACGTCCGGAGGCGGTATTGGCGAACGACCAGAAGCCGAAAAATATGTCGAGGAGGTTATGGGACAGGCCGCCCGCCAGTATGACCCCGGCAACGCTCAGATTGAAGATTAGTTTCCGGCGGTAGGGCGGTTTGGCGTTGCCGCCGATATAATAACCAAGCGCCAGCGGCATCAGCACGGCGGCGATGATGATGGCGGCGGTGTCGGTGGCGTTCCCGGCGAAGGGGATGATCAGGCGCAATGCCAGAAGCTCTGCCGATAAGACGACATAACCTTCGAGGAAGATAATCAGAAAGAGAAAAACCTTTAGAGGCATGGTTTGTCCAGCTTAGGCAATTTTCAATGTCTTCGCCATGGAAAAAGCATGCGCACGGGTGCTTACCCGTAAGGATTATGGTGAACGGTGCGGTTGTTGCCGTATCTTCGGGCATGGAGAGGCCGTCAGGAGGCGTCATATGCAAGCGTTGCCCCTATTTTTCATTATGGGTTTTTTGTTATCCGCTGGACAGGTTCTGGGGGCTTTTGCGGCCCATGCTCAGGACGTGCCAGCAGCGGCGGCCCCGGCAGGGCCTGTAGTGGCTGATACTCAAGCTTTGAAACCCGAGGAATTGGAACAGATGGTGGCGCCGATTGCGCTGTATCCCGACCAGTTGTTGGCGCAGGTTTTAATGGCGTCCACTTATCCGCTGGAGGTGGTCCAGGCCGACCGTTGGGCGCAACAGAACAAGAGCATGAAAGGCGACGATCTGAAAAACGGATTGAGCCAGCAATCGTGGGATGACAGCGTCAAAGCGCTGGCATCGACGCCGGATGTGCTCTCCACCATGTCTACCAATCTGGACTGGACGCAAAAACTGGGCGATGCCGTTCTGGCGCAGCAGGATGGCGTGATGGATGCGATACAACGGTTGCGCTCCAAGGCCTATGACAATAAAAGCCTGACATCCAATGAGCAGCAAACGATTGCTTTGCAAGAAGAGGCCGGGGACCAGAACATTATTATCCAGTCGGCGGCACCTGATACCGTTTATGTGCCTTATTATAATCCGACTGCTGTTTATGGCGATTGGGATTATCCGGACTATCCGCCGGTTTATTATCCACCGCCACCGGCTTACGGAGTAGGTGCGGGTTTTGTTGCCGGTATTGTCTTCGCCGGTGCTGCCGGGGTGTTTGATGATTGGTGGGATGATGATTTTGATTGGGGCGACAATGATATAGATGTCGATATCAACGATAGTTTTAACAGAACCGACGTTGACAGAAGGACCCAGCGTCCGGGGCAAGAAGGCGGCGGACAGAAGTGGAAGCATAATCCGGACCATCGTCATGGTGTGAAATACGCAAACAATGATGTCGCGAAGAAATTTAAACCGCAGCAAGACAGACGGCAGGCGCGACCAAGCCAAGGCGGTACAGGTGAATATCGTGGCCGCGAATTGTCGTCCCGGAATATCCAGCAGGATCTGGCGCAACGCGCGCCTGCACAGACCCCGCGTAATCTGCAGGGCGGTGGCACAGGTCAGCGGGCACAGCGACCACCACAGCGACCAGCAACATCAGATATGTCGCGCAGCCTGTCCAATCTGGCACCCAGCAGCGGGCATCAATTTCAGGATCGCACTCAATCCCGCAATTATCAGGGTACGCAACGCCAGAGCGCTTTTTCTCCCCAGCAATCGGCAAGGCAGACACGTCAATCTTCCGGACGCGGGCATGCCAGCCTGAGCGGCGGTTCTCGCGGCGGGTCTGGTATGAGCAGCGGAGGGCGTTCGGGTGGTGGCCGTGCGGGTGGTGGCGGTGGACGCGGACGGCGTTAAGAGGACAGTATTTTATAAAAGAGGACATGGTTATGAAGATAATGACAGCAAGACCGAATTTTGTGTGCACCGTTCTGGCGGTAACGCTTCTGGTGGCTACTCACGCTGTACCATCATGGGCGCAGGCGCAATATGCCAGTCCGCATGATGCCGTGCAGGCACTGGCGAATGCCTTGAAGGCGCAGGACATATCTGCGGTTTTGTCTGTGATGGGGCCGGATGCGGAAGACATTATCGATTCCGGCGATCCTGTTGCGGACCAGAATGCCCGGGAAAAATTTCTTAAACTTTATGACGAAAAAAATGAGGTCATTCTGGAACAGGACGGTCAAAGCGCGTCTCTGGCGATGGGGAATGACGGGTGGCCGTTTCCGGTGCCGCTCGTAAAGACGGGTGCGGCATGGTCCTTTGATACCGAGGCGGGGCGCACGGAAATTCTGGCGCGCCGCATTGGCCGGAATGAGCTGGGGGTGATCGAAGTTTGCAAGCAGTATGTCCAGGCGCAGGATGAATATGCCGATTTGCAGAAAATGGAAACGGGCCAGTATGTTTATGCGCAAAGGGTATTGAGTACAGAGGGGCAGCGCGACGGTCTTTATTGGCCGGACCGGGAAGGTTTTCCCGAAAGTCCGCTGGGTGATCTGGTCGCGGAGGCGTCAGCCGAGGGGTACAAGGGCGGTGGCACACCTTATTACGGCTATTACTACAAAATACTGACGCAGCAAGGGCCGATGGCCAAGGGGGGTGCGTTTGATTATGTTGTGAATGGAAAAATGATCGGCGGTTTTGCGCTTCTGGCCTGGCCGGCAGAGTACGGCAACTCAGGTGTTATGAGCTTTATGGTCAACCATGATGGTATCACCTATCAGCGTGATTTGGGCGAGGACACGGAAAAACTGGCGAAGGCCATGACGGCATTTGATCCTGAAATGGGATGGGTGCCCACAAACAGCAATCAGTGAGATGCCTAAAAGATGCGGAATTTGAAGTTACGTTTTTCAAGCACATTGTTCATGGCATCGCGGGCGGTGAAATACATCACTGTTTTGCTCAATATTCTCTTTTGCAGGGTAAGATCGCGACCTGTCTGGAATAATTCCACCAGCCCCTGTTTGTCGCCGGGCATGGCATATAGTTTTTTAAGTGCCTGAACACGACGGTTTTCGGAGGGGTGCAGGATTACATTCGGGCTACTCTGGCTTACAAAATTCGCAATATGCTTGTTAATTTCCAGCTCATATTCAGCGGCGGCTTCATTAAAAAGAGTAGCCAGCAACCGACCCATGCCGTCGGGCGGTTCCATGTCTTCGAGTTTTACCAGTGTGTAATCCGTCATTCCTGTTCATCCCGCTTTTGCCAGCGCTTTTGGTTAAAATAGCCCCGTTACGAGGGATGCGCCAGAATTCTTCTTTTATTAGCCATAACTCATGCACTATTAAACCTTCATCATTGAAATCGAGAAGGGAATGCCTGCGGCGCTTTGTTTGCGGCATCACTGGCGGGTATATCCATGCTCATACCTATGGCCGCCAGACGGAATGTCATGTTGTGCCTGCTGACAACGCATAGCCGTGACGTCATTTGCGCGCCGGGAGAGGGCACCGTCAGGGCTTGAAAAATCCTAAAATATGCTATCCTGACAGCCATGACTTTGAAGCATCTCACCAAAGACCTGACATCCTACGACCTGCTCAAAACCTTCGCCGTGCTGCTGATGCTGGTGGACCATACGGGTTATTATTTCTTTGAAGATGATAGCTGGTGGCGGGTTTTCGGGCGGTTTTGCGTACCGGTATGGTTCTTCCTGATCGGTTATGCCCGCAGCCGCGATCTGGGGCCGAAGTTATGGGCGGGCATGATTATACTGGTGGCGGTGAGTTTCATTGTCGGGGCGGGCATTTTTCCGGTTAATATTCTGGGTACGATGCTGGTGATCCGTCTGGTACTGGATCCGGTCATGGAACGCGCACTGCGCACCCCGCAAGGATTGTGGCAGATCAGCGTGATGATGATTTTACTGTCTTTTCCGACATCTTATTTGTTTGAATACGGCACTTTGGCTGTCGTTTTAGCGATGTTCGGCTGGCTGGTGCGGCATCAGCATGAATATCCGGGTGGTGAAAGACAGGCGCAGCAATATCTTTTCTTTGCGCTGGGGGTATTCGTTGTTATCCAGACGATGTTCTTTGGATTTAATGCAAACCAGATTCTCGTGCTGGGGGGCGGTATATTGGCGGTGATGTGCGGATTAATGTTCTTCAGGCCCGTTACGTTTGCGGGAACGGGGGAAGGGCTCAAGGGATTCCTGACATGGCCGTTGCGTTTTATGGGGCGCTGGACTCTGGAAATTTATGTGGCGCACCTGCTGTTGTTCAAGGCGCTGGGGGCGATTTTTCAGCCGGAGCGATTCATGCTTTTTGACTGGAAACTGGTTCCGAAAGAGATGCTTGAGCTGGCGGTTTCCGGTGTTCATTGACCTGATTATGACTCCTGAATAAGTTTTTTCCCGTCCGTTATCAGTCGCTTGGGGTATTCCCTTTCAAAACGGCTCCCATAACTCATAATTCCTGCGTTTTCTGCGCTTGCACCTGGGCTTTGCGTATGCTAAATCCACGCTGCCTGAAGAGGGCATTGAATGACAGAAAACCGGGATTTTTTAGAGTATGGCAAACAGCAAATCAGGCCTGATCACGAAACGGTACGCTGCGGCGCTTCTGGACATGGCCGCCGAGGCCAAGGTTCTCGATAAAGTCGAGGGTGATCTGCATGAACTGGCGGCGATGCTCAAGGGTTCTGCCGACCTGCAATCGCTGGTGCTCAATCCGCTGATTAACCGCGTACAGCAAAAACGCGCTGTCGCGGCTCTGGCACAGAGCGCGAAATTCCACACACTGACGACGAATTTTCTGGGCGTACTGGCCGATAACCGCCGTCTGTCGGCGCTGTCCGCCGTGATCGGCGCTTTCCACACCGAAGCGGCGCATCGCCGCGGTGAAGTGGCCGCGCGCGTCCAGACCGCTTACGCGCTGACCCCTGCGCAGACCGATGCCCTGCAAAAAGAGCTGAGCAAGGCGCTGGGTTCCAATGTGACTCTGAATGTTGAGGTCGCCAAGGATTTGCTCGGCGGCATGATCGTGACGGTGGGGTCGCGCATGGTTGATGATTCATTGAAACGCAAGCTGGAGCGCCTGAAACGTACGCTCTCCGGTGCGCGTGCCGCCTGATTTAACGATAATTCTAACGAACACTTACGACGTCTAAACAAAGGAAAAGTAAAAAATGGAAATCCGCGCAGCAGAAATCTCCGAGATCCTGAAAAAGCAGATCGCTGAATTCGGCGCTCAGTCCGATGTGGCTGAAATCGGTCAGGTGCTCTCCGTCGGTGACGGCGTGGCCCGCGTTTATGGTCTGGATAAAGTGCGCGCCGGTGAAATGCTTGAATTCCCGGGCGGCATTAAAGGGATGGCGCTGAACCTCGAATCCGACAATGTCGGCGTGGTTATTTTCGGCGACGACCGTACGATTAAAGAAGGCGACATCGTGCGCCGTACCGGCGAGATCGTGCAGGTGCCGACAGGCAAGGGCCTGCTGGGCCGCGTGGTTGACGGTCTGGGTAATCCGATCGATGGCAAAGGCCCGATCAAGGACGCGAAAATGAGCCGCGTTGAAGTGAAGGCACCGGGCATTATCCCGCGTAAATCAGTGCACGAGCCGATGCAGACAGGCCTGAAAGCGATTGACGCGCTGGTGCCGGTTGGTCGTGGCCAGCGTGAGCTGATCATCGGTGACCGTCAGACTGGTAAAACCGCTGTGGCGATCGATACGATCCTGAACCAGAAATCGATCAACACCACCGGTGCGGAAAACGAAAAACTGTACTGCATTTACGTCGCCATCGGTCAGAAGCGTTCGACCGTGGCGCAGCTGGTGCGCGAACTGGAAGAGCAGGGCGCTCTTGAGTACTCCATTATTGTGGCGGCTACCGCGTCAGACCCTGCACCGATGCAGTTCCTGGCACCGTACACGGGCTGCACGATGGGTGAATATTTCCGCGACAACGGCATGCATGCCCTGTGCATCTATGACGATTTGTCCAAGCAGGCCGTGGCTTATCGCCAGATGTCCCTGCTGCTGCGCCGCCCGCCGGGTCGTGAAGCTTATCCGGGTGACGTGTTCTACATTCACTCCCGTCTGCTGGAACGTGCGGCGAAGATGAACGATGCGCAAGGCGCTGGCTCCCTGACGGCGTTGCCGGTGATTGAAACGCAGGCCGGTGACGTGTCCGCGTACATTCCGACCAACGTGATTTCGATTACTGACGGTCAGATCTTCCTGGAAACAGGCCTGTTCTTCAAAGGCATCCGTCCGGCGATTAACGTCGGTCTGTCGGTTTCGCGCGTGGGGTCTGCCGCGCAGATCAAGGCGATGAAACAGGTTGCCGGTAAGATCAAGCTGGAGCTGGCGCAGTACCGCGAGATGGAAGCGTTCGCACAGTTTGCTTCCGACCTCGACGCGACAACACAGAAATTGCTTGCTCGTGGCGCGCGTCTGACGCAGTTGCTGAAACAGCCGCAGTTCAAGCCGATGGCCGTTGAAGAGCAAGTGTTCGTGATTTACGCCGGTACACGCGGTTATCTCGATACCGTGCCGACCAACAAGGTGAGCGATTACGAAGCGCGTCTGCTGGAAGATGTGCGCGCGAACGGCAAGAAAATCCTTGAAGCCATCCGTACCAAAAAAGCGCTGGATGATGGTCTTGAGAAAGAGATCAACGCTTTCCTCGACGTTTTCACCAAGAGCTATATCGGTACGACGGCGAAAGCGGCTTAATCGTTACGAGTGAAACCAACCGCAACGTTTAAGCGTGAGACAAGAAGATGCCCAGTTTAAAACAGTACAGAATCCGGATCGCTTCCGTTAAATCGACGAAGAAAATCACTTCGGCGATGAAAATGGTGGCGGCGTCCAAGCTGAAGAAGGCGCAGGAGCAAGCGCAGGCTTCGCAGCCTTATGCTTCCGCGATGGCGGGCATGATGGCGCGCGTGGCGTCCGGCGTGGTTGTCGGTCCGAACAGCCCGAAACTGCTGATCGGCACCGGTGCCGATCAGACGCATCTGCTGGTGGTGGTAACGTCTGACCGTGGTCTGTGCGGCGGTTTTAACGGCAATCTGGTGCGTCGTGTGCGTCACGAAGTGCGCAAGCTGCAATCTGAAGGTAAAGCCGTCAAACTGCTGTGCGTTGGTCGTAAGGGCCGTGACGTGCTGAAACGCGAATATAGCGCCCTGATTGCGCATTCCTTCACTGGTCTTGCCGGTCGTACGGATTTGAGTTTTGCCGAGGCTGATGAAGTCAGTCAATGGATTTTGGAACAATTCGGCGCGGGCGCTTTTGACGTCTGCACGTTGGTATATAACGAATTCGTGTCGGTGCTGACGCAAAAGCCAACCTTCCAGCAACTGATCCCGTTCAAGGCTTCCGAAGGCAGTGCTTCGAACGATAACCGTCACCTCGATAAATCGTCTGCGGTTGTGGTGGCGAACAGCCCCTACAGTTTCGAACCGGAAGAAGACCAGATTCTGGGTGCGCTGCTGCCGAAAAATTTGGCGATCCAGATTTACCGTTCGCTGCTCGACAGCGGCGCTGGTGAACAGGCAGCGCGTATGACCGCGATGGATAACGCGACGCGTAACGCTGGTGACATGATCAATAAACTCAGCATTCAGTATAACCGTGCCCGTCAGGCCTTCATTACGAAGGAACTGATCGAAATTATCTCGGGCGCTGAAGCGGCTGTTTAAGAAATAACCTAATTGACTGATTTGAAAGAAGAGGAAGTAAAAATGACCCAAGCAAAAGGCAAAATCGCCCAGATTCTCGGCGCTGTTGTCGACGTGCAGTTCGAGGAAGGCAATGTACCTGCTATTCTGAACGCACTGACGACACAGAACGACGGCAAGACCCTCGTGTTCGAAGTCGCGCAGCACCTGGGCGAAAGCACCGTGCGCTGCATCGCGATGGACACGACGGATGGTCTGGTGCGCGGTCAGGAAGTGCTCGATTCAGGCGATGCGATTTCCGTTCCTGTTGGCCCGGAAGTTCTTGGTCGTATTCTCGACGTTATCGGCAACCCGATTGACGATATGCCGGCACCGAAAACCAAAAAACGTTATCCGATTCACCGTCCGGCCCCGGCCTTCGTTGATCAGTCTTCCGAAAAAGAACAGCTGGTCACAGGCATTAAAGTTATCGATCTGCTCTGCCCGTATCAAAAGGGCGGTAAGATTGGTCTGTTCGGCGGTGCCGGTGTTGGTAAGACTGTTACCATTCAGGAACTGATCAACAACATCGCCAAAGGCCACGGCGGCGTGTCCGTATTTGCTGGCGTTGGTGAACGTACCCGCGAAGGGAACGACCTTTACCACGAAATGATCGACGCGGGCGTTATCAAGCTCGACGGCGAATCCAAAGTGGGTCTGGTGTTCGGACAGATGAACGAACCGCCGGGAGCCCGCGCACGCGTGGCGCTGACCGGTCTCTCCATGGCTGAATATTTCCGCGACGAAGAAGGTCAGGACGTTCTGTTCTTCATGGATAACGTGTTCCGTTTCACGCAGGCGGGCGCTGAAGTGTCCGCTCTGCTCGGTCGTATTCCTTCTGCTGTGGGTTACCAGCCGACGCTGGCGACCGACATGGGCGCGCTGCAAGAACGCATTACCTCGACCAACAAAGGTTCGATTACATCGGTGCAGGCCGTTTACGTTCCTGCCGATGACTTGACCGACCCGGCACCGGCGACGACCTTCTCCCACCTTGATGCGACGACGGTTTTGTCCCGTTCGATTGCCGAACAGGCGATTTTCCCGGCGGTTGACCCGCTCGACTCCACATCACGCATTCTTGATCCACGCGTGATCGGTGAAGAGCACTATAACTGCGCGGCTGATGTTCAGAAAACATTGCAGACATACAAATCCCTGCAGGACATCATCGCCATTCTCGGTATGGACGAGCTTTCGGAAGAAGACAAACTGGTCGTGTCCCGTGCACGCAAAATCCAGCGTTTCCTCTCCCAGCCGTTCCACGTGGCCGAGGTGTTCACAGGTTCACCGGGTAAATTCGTTGCCCTGGAAGACACCATCAAGGGCTTCCGTGCGATTGTCGATGGCAAGTATGACCACCTGCCGGAGGCCGCGTTCTACATGGTAGGCACCATCGAAGAAGCCGAAGAGAAAGCCCGTAAAATGGCTGCTGAGGCTGCGTAATGACAGCGAAACCGGCACGGGACGTTGAGGCGACCTACAGCGTCAGCGAATTTGCTGACAAGCTTCGTCGTCTTGCCGATTCTCTGGAGAGCGGAAAGCCTTTCGAGATCCAGATCGCCGGTGAGCGTGTTTATGTGCCTGTTCGTGCTGAATTCAATATCGAGCACGAGCGCGCAGGCAAAGAAGAAGAAATCGAATTTCAGTTGAAATGGACGAATGAATAATGGCTGAGACAACAAAAACAACATTCAACTTCGAGCTGGTATCACCGGAGCGCCGTTTGCTTTCGGAGCCCGCGAAGATGGCGATTGTTCCCGGTGAGGAAGGTCATTTTGGCGTCCTGCCCGGTCACTCTGCGCTGGTCGCGACGATCCGTCCGGGTGTAGTCGAGGTGCACAGCGCTGAAGGCGGCGAAGTGCGCCGTATCTTCATTGCGGGTGGTTTTGCCGATGTCACACCGACATCCTGCACGATCCTCGCGGAAGAAGCCGTGAATGTCAGCGACCTTAATCAGGAAGTGCTGGAGAAATCCCTGGCCAACCTGAAGGAAGACCTGACGCTGGCCAAGGATGCGATTGAACGCGTACGCGTGACGAAGAAGATCAATCTGGCAGAGGCGAAAATCGCGGCTGTTTCCGGCAAGATTGCGGCTTAACCATTCGCTATATATTCAGTAAAAAACCCCGGATGATTCCGGGGTTTTGTTTTTAAGCGATATTGGCCTTGCGGATCCCCGTGTCGCTGCCGATGCGGGCAAGGGCGATTTCGGCTTTTTGCACCAATTGGTCATACCAGCCACGCGGATCGGTGTCGGCGTAAACGGGCAGGCCTGCTGCGTAACGCAGCATTGATCCGTTGCTGATGACGGCTTCCTTGTTCAGGCTGACGTTCATGCTGCCGTTGAAGCCGATGGCCGCCATGTGACCGAAGGCCGGGCCACGGTTGCAGGGTTCCATATCTGAGATCACGCGCAGGGCCCGCTCAGCGGGTTCGCCGCAGACATCACGTGCGGGCGTGAAGACGGACAGCAGATCGGCGATTTTCAGATTGTCGATCAGGACGCCGCGCGTGGTTGAGGCAATCTGGTATTGATCGCCGAGGCTTTGCACTTCGGGGGTCGAGGGGCCGAGAATGCCATTGGCGCGGCACAGCGACGACAGGCGCACGGTTTGTTCTTTGGCCATTTTTCTGTGTTCGGTTATCGCGGCTTCGTTCATTTGCAGTTCGCGGGCGGTCACGTCATCGCGCAGGGCACCTTCCGGGCGGGCGGTCAGGTGACTGGTGTGAGGCACTTCGATCTGGCGGTCGATGATTGTGAAAACGGGGTCAGCATCCGTGACGATGACGTTCAGGCCACCCAATGTCTGGCAGGCACCGTGTGTGGTGGCCGTATGCTGGCGTATATCCTGATAGTGCGCCAGTACGTCGTAACCGGCAGGGATATCGCTTTCAAAAAACTGGCAGAGGAATGAACGGTCGAAGCTGCCTGCGTGAATATAGTCGGTCAGGCGGCGCACATTTTCCATCAGCGGCGCGGGCAACGTTTGCGGTGCCCATGATAATACCGGCTGGCTGTTGTTTGCGGCGGGCAGGTAGCTTCTTTCCACCAGACGCATGAAGTGCGTGTATTTGCGTTTGGCCTGTTCGGGATCGTCGCTGACAACGACATACCATGCCAGCCCTTCTGCATGGTCGAAGGAAACGCACTGATCATAGATGCCGAAGGCGGCTTGCGGAATATCGGTGACGGCTTGCGTTATATTGTTCATGCCAAAACCGAAATAACCCACGGCGCCGCCCTGGAACGGCGGAATGGTGGGGTCGCGCATGACGGGGCCATTGCTCCATACGTCCAGACGGTGGCCTAACAATTCGGTGAGCGGTGTACGCAGACTCAGTTGCTGGTCGCGATTGGTAACGGTGGTTCTGTCACCCCATGTTTCGATGATTTCAACGGGCTGGAAAACGATAGTGCTGTAGCGTCCGCCTTTCTGGCGGGGCGCGGTGCTGTCGAGAAACTGTGTGTAAGGGAAACGATAAAGCGCCGAGAATATGGCCATCGGATCGGGAATGTCGGTTAGGGCGTACGCATATACGTTTTTGGCGCTCATAGCTGATACCGCGGCTTTTCTTTTAATGTTTTTATGCGGGGAGAATCGTGCCCCGAAAATTGATTATCCATGATTTTATGCGGTTAAATGCCGGACTGCGCAAGAAATTTAACGGGATGATACTGATGTGTCTGGGTGCCGTTTTCCAGTCCGTGAAAGGGGCAAAGGGGTGGCTATTAAGGGGTAAAATGGTCTGATAAATTCTCTGATTTTTCAATTATTCATAAAAATCAATATGTTGCCTAATATTCGCGACTTTAATTATTTTACAGATTCTTATAATTTTTCTTTTCACGAGGGAATAATTTGTGATATTGCATCGCGCAATAACAAGGGGATGGCTGGTCATTCCCGTTTTATAACCAAAGCGGTTATGAGGAGTATGTAATGAAAAACGATCAACCGACCCGAGGCGCACTGTATATCAGCGGCCCGTATATCTATAGCAACAACAGCGAAATGGTGGCATTCGCAACACCGGAAGTTGTGGCTGAACTGAAAAGATTCGGCAGTCACTTTGATTGCGCTGCAAGCGGAAACCAAAAGGCACAAGTTGAAAACCATGAACTGGTTGCTTTCATTCCGCCGAATCTTAAACTGTAAGTAAGCTACAAGCATTTATAAAAACCCCCGCTCGTAAAAGCGGGGATTTTTATTTGTAGAATTCGCGGATGGTCTGCGCGGCTTGCGCGAGGCCAATACGTTCGACGGACACGTCCGGCGGAAACGCGCCAAGCAATCGTGTCGGCAACATGGAATCGAGCATGACAAAAATGCCGCGATCATCGGCACGGCGGATCAGGCGGCCAAAGGCTTGCCGCAGTTTCAGGCGCGTCATCAGTTCATCATAACGCTTGCCGCCAAAGGCTTCGCGGCGGGCGCGGTTTAAAATGGTGCGGCGTGGCCACGGCACACGGTCATAGACCAGCACGCGCAGGGCATCACCGGGCACATCGATACCATCACGCACGGCATCGGTGCCGAGCAGGCAGGCGTGTTTTTCCTCGCGGAAGATGTCGACCAACGTGCCGGTATCGACATCATCGACATGCTGGGCGTAAAGCGCGATATCGCGTTCTTCAAGCGGCGTGGCGATGCGGTCATAGACGGCGCGCAGGCGGCTGATGGCGGTGAACAGGCCGAGGCCGCCGCCGCCAGCGGCTTCAAACAATGTGCGATAGGCGGCGGCTACCTGATTCATGTCATCCTTGCGCACGTCGGTTATGATCAGGACTTTGGTGCGTTCGGGATAATCGAACGGCGAGGTCACGGCAAAATTTCCGGCCTGTGGGTTCAGGTAATCGGTGCCTGTGCGTTCGCGGGCAACGCGCCAGTCTTCGGTTTCATCTCCCGTACCGTCGCGCAGCGTGGCCGAAGTGATGACGATGCCGTGCGCATGCGGCTTGATGGCGCCCGCAAATGATTTCATAGGGTCGATCCAGTGGCGGTAAAGCCCGATATCGACGGCCTGGCCTTCGATGCGTTCAATCTGCATCCAATCGACCATATCGTCGCTGCCCTGTTGCTGTTCCAGCGTGTCGAGCATGCTGATCCAGCCGCCGACGATGGATTCGGCCCAGTAGTTCAGGCGATTGCTGACCGATTCCAGACGACGGCGTGTATCGCTGTCGAGCGTGTCGGCCTGATCGGCGAGTTTCTTTTTCAGACGCTGTGCCAGTGAAACCATCGGTTTGCGTAAGGCGGTCAGGCGTTCTTTGAGGTCGAGCGCTGCATCCGCCAGTTCGGGCAGCAGGGGGCGTGTGTCGGTTTCCAGAGAATAGGGGCCATCGCGCCCCTCGGCACGGGCGAAGACCTGCTTATATATATGTGAAAGGAAAATTTCGGTGATGCCGACGGGGCCGCTTTCCTTCAGGCGTTTAGACCAGCCGGGTGCCGCCAGCGATGATGCTTCGTGCAATATGGCTTCAAGGTCGCGTTCGGCGTCGGCATCGCCCGCGATCAGGTCATCGACACGGCGCTTTAAGCCGCGCGCGCGTCCGCGTCCGCCTTCGGCCCCGCGCAGCCAGCGGCGCAGGTCGCTGGTTTCACGGGCGGTTAAGTGTCCGGCGAAAGCGGAATCGGCGGCATCGAACAGATGGTGGCCTTCGTCGAAGATGTAACGCTGCGGCAAATCACTGTCCGGGCCGGCCATCGCTGTCTGGATCATCACCAGCGCGTGATTGGCGATCACCAGATCGGCACGTTTTGCGCGGCGCACTGATTTTTCGACAAAACAGCGGTGATAATGGTCGCAGGCGGAGTAGATGCATTCGCCGCGGCGGTCGGCCAGACCGTAAGTAAATTTTGCACCGATCAGACCCGATAGCCAGCCGGGGAAATCGCCGCCGCTTAAGTCGCCATCCTGTGTGCGTTCGGCCCAGCGCGCCATCAGGCCTGCGGCGATGACCTGATCGGGATGTTTGGCGATGGCGGCCCCGGCAACGGTTTCGTCGAGATTGAGCAAGCAGAGGTAATTCTCGCGGCCTTTACGTATTGCTACACGGGCGGATTTAAGGTCGGGGTCGCTGTAGAGGCGGTCAAGCTCGGTACTGATCTGGCGCTGCAGGTTCTTGGTATAGGTGGATATCCAGACCGGCCCTTTATTCTTTTCCGCCCAGACGCTGGCAGGGGCGAGATAGCCCAGTGTTTTGCCCACGCCTGTACCGGCCTCGGCGATAACCAGATGCGGTTCCTGATGGTCTTCTGCCGGGGCGAAGGCTGATGATATCTGTGTAGCGTAATCCTGCTGTTGCGGCCTTGGTTCTGCCGGGTGTTTGCCCTGATGCAGTAGCTCTTTTAAACGATCACGGCTTTCTTGTCCGGTGACAGGGTGATGCGTCGGCGGCGGGGGCGGCGCGTCTTCCGACCATTCGGGCAGGAATTTCCAGATATTGAGGGCGGTCTTGGCGATGATCGGCGCTTCGGGTGTGTAATCTGATCCCAGTGCTTTCAGCACGAACGGCGTCCATGGCCAGCCTTTGCCATGCAGACCCATCACGCGGGCGATTTCAGCGGGATCGGCTTTGTTGTTATTGCGTGGTTCGCGGGCCAGGTCATTGAGCAGGGCCTGCGCCGATTCCATCAGCGTAAAGGGGTAGTCGTCAAAGCTCTGCGGCGCGGGCAGGCCCAATACGCGCGCCAGTCCCGACGGGGTGGGGACGCAGAACTTTGCCGGGTGTACAAAGGCAAACAACTCAAGCAGATCGAAAGCCAGAAATTCATGCGCCCCGAGGCGCTGGCGGGTATAGGGTGCATGGCAAAGCATAACCGCCTGTTTATGGGTGCGCAGACGCGCTTGTTCCGGGGGGAGGACTTCCAGTTCGCCATCAGCCGAAAGGATGACCGCTTTGGAGGCATTCACGCACAGCACCGGGACATCCGGCAGGATGATTTCGGCTCTGCTGGTTTCCAGAGGGGGTGTGGGCTGTGGCAGGGGGGATTGCATGGATTATTGATAGCACCCCGGCTTCTTTACGTCTATCTCGTCAGCGTTTAATCAACACCTGATAGAAGTAGTAGTTGCCGCCTTCCTTGCGGCATCCGGCTTCTTTGCCTGCCAGGTCGGCTGCATTATCGCCGATGGTGTTGTCCGGTGCGGCGATGGCATAGCTGCCGGTGAAAGGGGTGACGTTCGCGATCAGGTCTGCGGGGGCGTCGTCAGAAGGGTTGGGGATGTTCAGCATGATATTGATCTCGCGGCAGAGGGTGCCACTGGTCTGCGCCTCGATAATCAGCTCCGTATTCGTTGTTTCCAGATTCTGCACTCTGTGAGAGCCGAAAATTCTCCATCCGGTGACGAAATCGAAGGTGCGCCAAGTCAGTCCGGCACCCTCGACATGGAAGATTTGATTCGCAGGATTCGCACATGAGGCACCGTTATAGTCGTTATTTCCCCATTCAGAGGTATGAAAACAGACATCATTCTCGCTGATGCCGTTGACCAGCATTTTGCCGATGGCGGCCTTAATTCCCCCCGTATAACGCATCAGATCGGAGGCCAGAAGACGGGCGCGTTCGATGTCGCCGCTCTGTTCGACAGTGTCGGAAGACCGTGTCATCGTCATCGTCAGGGCTGCAAGTAATGCTACGGCGATCAGCACAAACCAGAGGGCGTTACCATTTTCACGATGTGATGTTTTTGAAAAATTCATAGGAGTCTTCCGGTGTAAAAAATTTACGACTTGTTAAACTTGATTCGATTCTAATACAGGCTGGTTCGGTTGACGACAGATACCTTGTCCAGACAATTTTTGAAAAAAAATCGAAAAAATGCATTTTTCTGTTTTTGTTTTCATTTTGTCCGACTATAATCTGTTAAGTGTATCAATGGTGATGCATAACTTTGTTGGGCCGAAAGGCTTAACGCCATAGTGTGGGAGATACAAAATGGCTGTTGCAAAAAAGAAAACGACTGCAAAGAAACCGGCTGCTAAGAAGCCTGCTGCTAAGAAAAAAGTAGCTGCTAAGAAGCCTGCCGCGAAGAAAAAAGTAGCTGCGAAAAAAACCACAGCGAAAAAAGTAGTTCGTAAAACAGCGGCTAAGAAGCCTGCTGCCAAGAAAAAAACCACTGCAAAGAAAAAAGTAGCGAAGAAGTAGTTCTTCGTTTCATTTTTTTGAGCTTCGAAACCCCGCGCGCTTATTGGCCCGCGGGGTTTCTGTTTGCGGGTATAGAACAGGGGTCTAATGGGCTATAAGCATTGATTTCCTTGCCTTTTTCCTATTTATGTATTTACTTATGGCATAAGTTAACTTTTACACGGATGAGATTCCATGAGCGACAAAACCGCAGCAGCACAAAACCCGGCCCCCGCGATCACCGATCCGCGCGAAGCCAAGGCGCATAAGCTGTCGCAGCTGAAGGCCGCCGGTTTTGATCCGTATCCGCACAAGTTCGATCGCACCCACAAAGCGGGCGAGTTGCAGGAAAAATACAAAGACCTGGAGGCTGGTGTTGAAACCGAAGACCGCGTGGCGGTTGCCGGACGCATCATGGCGATGCGCAATAACGGCATGTTCCTCGATCTGAACGACCCGACCGGCAAGATTCAAGTTTTCTGCCATAAGGATTCCATGCCCGCGGAGCAGCTCGGCAAACTCGATTTTATGGATATTGGCGATATCGTCGGTGCCGTCGGAACTATCCGCCGTACGCCGCGCGGTGAATTGTCCGTGCGGGCGCTTGAAGTCGATATGCTGACCAAGTCGCTGCTGGTGCTGCCGGAGAAACATCATGGTTTGACCGATGTCGAGCAGCGTTACCGCCAGCGATATCTCGACCTGATTATGAACGAGGAAAGCCGCGACAAGCTGCTGATGCGCTCTAAAATCATCTCGACGATCCGTAAATTCATGGAGTCAGCGGGCGCGATCGAGGTGGAGACACCGATGATGCACCCGATTTTGGGCGGGGCGTCGGCCAAGCCGTTTGTGACGCATCATAATGCGCTGGATGCCGATTTCTTCCTGCGGATCGCGCCGGAGCTGTATCTGAAGCGCCTGATTATCGGCGGTCTTGCAGATTCTGTGTTCGAGATTAATCGCAATTTCCGGAATGAAGGGATTTCCTACAAGCACAACCCTGAATTCACGATGATCGAGTCCTATCACGCTTATAAAGACTATTTCGATGTGATGGAGCTGATCGAGAAACTGGTGCAGGAAGTCGCCATGACGGTTCACGGTACGCTTGAAATTCCGTTTGAGGGCAATGTCATCAATCTCGCCAGCCCGTGGGCGCGCAAGAGCATGGTTGATCTGGTCAAAGAAGAAACCGGGATCGATTTCATGCCGATGGACACGGCGCAGGCGCATGAAGCGGCGAAGTCGCTGAAAATTCATGTCGATCCCAAGGCCAACTGGGGGCAGGTGGTGGAGACGATCTTCGGTGAAAAGGTCGAGCATAAGCTCATCCAGCCTATTCATGTTATCGATCATCCACTTGATATATCACCGCTTTCCAAGGTGCATCGTGGTAACCCGCGTCTGGTGGAGCGTTTTGAAAGCTATATCAACGGCTGGGAACTGGCGAACGCTTTTACCGAGTTGAATGATCCGCAAATCCAGTATGAGCGTTTCATGGAGCAAGTCGCCCAGCGCGAAGGTGGTAACGAAGAAGCGATGATGGTCGATCATGATTTCGTGACCGCACTCGAATATGGTCTGCCGCCGACAGGGGGTTGGGGCATGGGGATCGACCGTCTGGTGATGCTGATGACAAATTCACATAATATTCGTGAAATCATCGCGTTCCCTACGCTGAAGCCGTTGCGCGATTAATCAGCGCGCTGCGCGTTTCGGGAAGATGATCGCGCCTTGGCTGTCGATCATGTAAATGAGGTCGATTCCGGATTCAGCAAAAGCGGTTATCCGGTTATTCATATTATTCAGGATGAGGCGGCCTTGTGTTGTTTCGACTTGCAGGACGGCATGCGGCTGTCGGCGGCCTTCGATCATGGTGTAACCGATCAGAATATGTGTTTTGTCCGTTGGCCAGCCATTCAGGATCAGGGCGATGACATTGAGCAGGGCGAAGTCCTCGCAGTCGCCCCCGTTCAGCAGCGTTTTTACGGGTGAACTCCAGTAATCGCTCTGGTTATAAATTTCCGCATCCGTTTTATAGGGCACAAGCCTGTTGGTGGCGGTGTTGATTTTCTCCAGCGCGGTGCGCGGATTGTTTCTCAGTGCTTGCTGCAAACCCGTCACGGAATCGTGCCATTTCTTGATCTTCGGGTTTGTGGATTTGCGGATGGTGTCGGCCTCGTCGAGGGCTTGCCTGATCCAGCGTTGAAATTGCGCTTCCTTGTCGCGGACGATGGGGGAATCGAGGGAGAAATATTCTTCGCCGTATCCATAGGAGGCTTGGGATTCCTGCGCGTGGCTGTAGGCCGGGCATGTCATCATGATGCTGGCAAGCAGCAGGAAGTCTGCGCCGTAATGGGTATGTTTCAGCTTGTTTATTTTCGTCAGCGTCATACGGCACCAACGGCAGACAAGCTGAATCTGTGCATAGCCAATCGCATACGCATTCAGACGTGATGATCGTCACGCTTTTTGGGTGCCAGAGGCATATAATTGTATGAAGGTTGTTCAGGCGGGCAGGGAGAAACCGTCTTTATCGTATTCATCGCCGCGTGTCAGTTTTTCCTGACCCTCCCACCATGTGGTTAGCAGGGTGTTATCGGGACGGGGGCGTTCTTCAGGCATCTTGCCGACGCTGCCGATATAGATGAATCCGGCAATGCGGTCGCGCTCATCAATGCCTAATCCCTGATGTACGTTTTCATCATAAGCATACCATTCAGTCAGCCAGTTGGAACCAAACCCCAGTGCGTTGGCCGCGAGGCATAAATTCTGGCAGGCCGCGCCAGCGGACAATATTTGTTCCCATTGCGGATGTTTGCCGGGACGGATGCGCGAGACGACAGCGATGACCACCGGTGCGCGGAGAAAACGGGTTTCTTCCTGCGCGATTTTTTCGGGGGGTGCGTCGGGCTCTTTTTTCAGCAGAGACTCTTTCAGAATGGTGCCCATTTTTGCGCGGGCATCGCCACGGAACACGATAAAGTGCCACGGGAACATTTTGCCGTGATCGGGAACGCGGCTTGCCGCCGCCAGAATGGCTTTGATCTGCTCATCGGTGGGGCCGGGTTCAGCCAAATCCTTGGCGGCCACGCTGCGGCGGTGCGTCAGATATTCAAGCAGCGTGGTTGATTTCTTGCCAGCGATCAGATTTGTCATCAGGGTGCTTTGGGTTTGTTGTAGTAATCTTTCCAGTAGGCCGGACGTTCCTTGCGGGGCAGTGCTTCCCAGCCGCGGTTGAGGACGTCGTATTGGGCGTCTATCCATTGGCCGTTGTCCATGATTTTGCGATCATCAAGATAGATGCAGCCGCCTTTGCCGTGCAGCATGGTTGTGACGTCCCAATGCAGGTCGCTTTTGCCGCCATTATCCACTTTGACCTGTTCACCGCAATATTCAGTATAGGAATAGGGGCGTCCCAGTGCCAAGTGGAAACTGCCGCCGATTTTTTCTACCAGCAAGCCGTTGGTGACGTGGCGTTTCAAATGCGGATTGGTGCCGATGCCGAGTTCGCCGATATAACGTGCGCCTTCGTCCATGGTGACGGCACGTTTGAACGTGTCTTCGCCCTGTTCGGCGTGATACTTGACCAGTTCGCCGTTCTTGAATTCCATGGTCAGGTTTTCAATCAGGCCGCCCTGATAAAAACGGCCTTTGGCAACGACTTTGCCGTTGACGCTGTCGCGACGCGGGGCGCTGAAAATTTCAGAGCCGGGGACGTTCTTGGCAATCAGGCTGTTGCAGAAGGTGAAATGCTCGCCATCATGGTCGATCAGTTCCATGCTGACGTCGGTGCCGTCATCATTGGTGATACGGACTTTCGAGGCCGCGTTGAATTCCTTGATCAGTGCGGATTGCGCTTTGCTGACTTCATGCCAGGGCTGATCGCACATTTCAAAGAACAACTTGATATAATCGTTATATTCAATGCCATCTATTTCCGCATCCTTTCGGGTGGGGACGACGGTCAGGGTATAAAATAATTCCCCGGTGCTCGCCTTGCGGAAGTGCGGTGCGGTTTCCTGATCGTATATACGGGCCTTATCAGGCTGCGCGGCGATGGGCTTGCTATTGGGCATGCCGGAGCGGGCGATGATAGATTTGTTGGCGCTGTCGGTCATTTCTATAAAATTCTGGCCGAGGCTCTTTACGCCTTCCGGTGCGGCATGGTTGAGCAGCGTGGCGTGGAAATCGGTGTTGATGAAATAAATGACGAAAGGCACTTTATCGTGCAGGCATTTATTTACCAGTACCGGCCCCATAACGCGCGCGCCATCACCCAGACGCATGGATACATGATCGTTCACGGCGGGTTTGGCGTTATAAAGTTTTTCGGCCAGCGATTTATGCAGATTATACGGCACGGACGGCGCGGTGAAATCTTTCCAGCCGGAGAGAGGAAGGCTGGCGACGGCGGTTTTGAAGGCCGGATCATTTTCCAGGGCTGTGGCAACAATATAATCAAGGCGCTGGGCATCGCTGAGTGTGCTCAGCAGGTCGTCGGATTCGCTGCGTTTGTAGTTTTGCGCCAGTTTTGGCAGCAGGGCGGCGGCTTCGGCTTGCCACAGGGAATGACGTTGGGCCAGTTCTTCAATGACGGTAATCTGACGCTGGTAATATGAGCCTAATGATTTGATTTTCATGAATAATTCCCTGCCATTTTTTCTGGTAAAATTGATTTATTACAGGGTTTTAGCAGGGTTTTTCCGTCAGCGCAAATCTGCCGGATTTAAGGATTAAGCCCTATTTCGTTCAGGGTTTGCGTGGTCAGGTCATAGGTTTTCAGTGCGTGGTGACTGGTGTCGGCGATCCAGAGTTTATCGCCGATCAGCAATACGTCTCCCGGTTCGCGCAGGCCGCCCTCGGGCAGGGGAAGGGTTGAGAGCGTGGCGGTCTTGCGGTCATACACCCGGATGGCGTCATTATAGGTGTCGGCGATATAGATTTTATCGGCGGTGACAGCCAGCCCTTGCGGGTGTTGCAGTTGCGCATCCGGATGGGTGCCATCGGCCTTGCCGAAATCGAACAGGCCTGTACCGATCAGGGTTTTGATCTCGCCGTTTTCAAGTACACGCAGTGCTGAACTTTCGGCGTCGGCGAAGAACAGCGATCCCATCAGATAGGAAACACCGCTCGGTTGTGCCAGCTCGGAGCTGCCTGCGCGGTCATCCTTGAGGCCTTCGCGAGCGTTACCGGCGAGGGGGGAGAGTTTGTTGTTGCGGGTGTTGAGCGCCCAGAGTTGATGACGTCCGGCCATGGCGACGGCGATGCTGCGTTGATCGTCCAGCACTTCAATATCCCATGGCGAGGCGATATTGCCCTGCTGACCGTTTCCGGCGATGGTGGTGACGGTCTGTTTTTTCAGGTCGATTTTGCGGATGGCGTGGTTGTTGGTGTCGGCGACATAGAGCATGTCATCAAACATCACTAGACCGCGTGGCAGGTTGAATTGCGCATGTGTATAGGTGCCATCTTTAAGGCCGCGCTGGCCGCTGCCGATGGTCAGCTTGATCTTACCGCTTTGGTCGATGCCGAGAATGCGGTGGTGGCCTGAATCGGCGATGAAGATCATGTCATCGGGGCCTGTTGCCAGCCGTGCCGGGAAAGAAAGTGTGCCCGTTTGTTGATCAGCTTCTATGAGTGCCGCCACGGGGGCGTTGTTGGTGACGCGTTTCATGCTGGCGGCGATATCGCTTTTCATCTTTTCCAGATGGCCTTCGCCGACATAGCGAGTAATTTCAGTGCCGTTTACATCCAGCAGCACCAGCGTTGGCCATGCTTTTACTTTGAAATATTTCCAGACGGCGTAATCCGCGTCATTGATAACCGGGTGTTTAAGGCCAAAACGGCGGGCGGCATCAAGGATGCGGTCATTACCCTGTTCGCCGCTGAACTTGGCGGAATGGACGCCGATGATCAGGAGCTGGTTGCCGAACATCTCTTCCAGTTTTTCAAGGTCGGGTGCGATCTGCATGCAGTTGACGCAGCCATAAGTCCAGAAATCGAGCAGCACCAGACGGCCTTTGATATCATCGACGGTCAGGGGGCTGGTGACGTTCAGCCAGCCGCCCGATCCGCCAGCCGCCAGCACGTCGATATTTCCGGCTTTGGCGGGATTACCGATAGTCAGCACAAAGGTCAGCGCGAGAAAAATCAGCCTGAAAAAAGATGTCATAATCCGCCTGTCTGGTTGTTGTTTTATAAGAAAACCTTATATTAGGGGGCATGACAAGCCCCGCTCCGAAACCAGATATCTCTGCGCCTGCTTCCGACCAGTCCCGCCTGTTCCGGGTGGTATCTGATTTCAAACCTGCGGGGGACCAGCCGGAAGCTATCCACCAGTTGGTTGAGGGTGTCCGGGAGGGCGAGCGCAATCAGGTTTTGCTGGGGGTCACAGGTTCGGGCAAGACTTTCACCATGGCGCATGTGATCGAGGCGACGCAGAAGCCGACGTTGATCATGGCGCCGAACAAGACATTGGCGGCGCAACTTTATGGGGAAATGAAATCCTTCTTTCCCGATAACGCGGTTGAATATTTCGTGTCCTATTACGATTATTACCAGCCGGAAGCCTATGTGCCGCGCACCGATACCTTTATCGAGAAAGACTCGGCAATCAATGAACAAATCGACCGGATGCGTCACGCGGCGACGCGGGCGCTGTTTGAACGGCGCGATGTGATTATCGTCGCTTCGGTATCATGTATTTACGGTATTGGGTCTAAGGAAGATTATCAGGCGATGGTCATCGACCTGCATAAGGGGCAGCGCATCGACCGCGAGGAACTGATCCGGCAGTTTATTACGCTGCAGTATAAACGCAATGATATCGCGTTCGAGCGTGGCGCGTTTCGTGTGCGCGGCGATACGGTGGAATTATTTCCTGTTCACTATGAGGACAAAGCGTGGCGGTTTTCGCTGTTCGGCGATGAACTGGAGGAAATTACCGAATTCGATCCCCTGACGGGTGAGAAATTCGTCAAGATGGACGGTGTGCGCGTTTACGCGAACAGCCACTACATCACGCCCGGTCCGACGATGCAGAACGCCATCCAGAACATCAAGGCCGAGCTTAAAGACCGTCTGGCCTATTACCGCGCCAACGGCAAATTACTGGAGGCGCAACGGCTGGAACAGCGCACGATGTTCGATCTGGAAATGTTGCAGGCCACAGGCATTTGTTCAGGTATTGAAAATTATTCGCGTTACCTGACGGGTCGTAAGTCGGGCGATCCACCGCCGACGCTGATCGAATATCTGCCCAAGGACGGGCTGATGATCCTTGATGAAAGCCACGTCATGGTGCCGCAGCTCAACGGCATGTATCACGGCGACCGCGCGCGCAAAACGACGCTTTCGGAATATGGCTTCCGTTTGCCGAGCTGCATGGATAACCGTCCGCTGAAATTCGAGGAATGGGAAGCGATCCGTCCGGAAACGGTGTTCGTGTCGGCAACGCCGGGGCCGTGGGAACTGGAACAGACTGGTGGTGTTTTCGTCGAGCAAGTGGTGCGTCCGACGGGTCTTATCGATCCGCCGGTAGAAATTCGCCCGACCGCGCATCAGGTGGATGATCTGATGGGTGAATGCAGGCGTGTGGCGGATAAGGGCGGGCGGGTGTTGGTCACCACGCTGACCAAGAAAATGGCTGAAGATTTGACCGAATATCTGGCTGAAAACGGCGTCAAGGTGCGCTATCTGCATAGTGATATTGATACGCTGGAACGGATCGAGATTATCCGTGATCTGCGACTCGGGGCGTTTGATGTGCTGATCGGGATTAACCTGTTGCGTGAGGGGCTGGATATTCCGGAATGTATGCTGGTGGCGATTCTCGATGCGGACAAGGAAGGATACCTGCGTTCGCGCACCTCGCTGATCCAGACGATTGGCCGCGCGGCGCGTAACGTCGATGGCAAGGCGGTGCTCTATGCCGATAAAATGACCAAGAGCATGACCGCCGCGCTGGAAGAAACCGGCCGCCGCCGTGAGAAACAACTGATTTATAATGCCGAGCACGGCATCACGCCGGAATCTGTGAAAAAGAGTATCGGCGATATTCTCAACAGCGTCTATGAACAAGGTGACCGCGTGGTGGTGGCGAAGGCCGCCGGGTTCTCCGATCAGGAAACCGAAGAGTTCATGCGTTCGCCGCAGGCCTTGCATAAATATATCGACAAGATGAAAGCCAAGATGATCAAGGCCGCCGAAAATCTGGAATTCGAGCAAGCGGCGCATCTGCGTGATGAAGTGAAGCGGCTGGAGGCCATGGAGCTTTTGATAGCGAATGATCAGGTTTGATTTTTTGTCATCCTGAGGGCTTTAGCCCGAAGGATCTCCTCTTGGTTTCAAGATGAGATCCTTCGCTGTCGCTCAGGATGACAAGGGTGAAATTAGATAATAATGGTGGGGTTATATGTAACCCATCGCCTTTACGAAGTTATAAGTTCCCAGCGTGATGATGAAGATGCCGACGAAGATCATGAATGGTTTGACGGGGACTTTCTTGACCATATAAGCCCCGAAGGGGGCGGCGAGGATGCCGCCTGCGGCCAGGCCGATAATAACGTCGATATGATGCAGGCCTATGGTCAGCAGGAAAGTTATTGAGGCGGCGAGTGTGACAAAAAATTCAACGGCGATGACGGTGCCGACGGTTTTGCGGATATCGTGGCCGCGGGCGGCGAGGTTGCTGGCGACCAGCGGCCCCCAGCCGCCGCCGCCAATCGCGTCAATGAGCGCGCCGAAGAAGCCCAGCGGGATCAGGTGCTCTGTAACCTGACGCGAAGGAAAAGCCTTCCGGACTTTGTAAATGATGATAAAGCCCATTAACACGAGGTAGATCGCGATCAAGGGGCGCAGCGTACCGACGGGCAGGGTGGAGAGCGTGTAGGCGCCGATAATCGCGCCGATGACCGCCGGAATAAGCAATTTGCGAAACAGCTTGCGGTCGATGTTGCCGAATGCATGGTGGGAGACAGCGGAGGCTCCGGTGGTAAAACATTCGGCGGCGTGGACGGTGGCGCTGACCGTGGCGGCGGGCAGTCCCGCTGTCAGCAGCATGCTGGAGGCTGTCAGGCCGTAAGCCATGCTCAGCGATCCATCGACCAGTTGCGCCAGAAATCCGGCAGCGACATAAAGCAGGATGTCTGTTTCCATTCTCAATAATTTAGTGCGGATAATGCCGAATGCCAATCTCGGATTTGAAAGCGGAGGACGGGCATAGTATCGTTGGGTTGGAAGAGGCGGCGTGGAAGGACACGCACGAAAAAGGCACTGTAGTAGGCATGTGAGACGAGTGCGCCTGAAAGACCCGATGGCAGCCCTTCACCGGGCGGCCTGTTAAGCTCTAGACCATGCAGCCGGTATCAAGCCCGGCTCTCTTCCTGATTAAATAAAAAAGCACGGCGTTTTCACGTCGTGCTTTCTATTTAAACTGTTTGAACGCTATTAAGCGGCTTCTTGCAGATTAACGGCAGATGTTTTGCCTTTTTCTGTTGCCAGCTCGTAGCTGATCTTCTGGCCTTCTCTGAGACCGCGAAGACCTGCTTTTTCAACGGCGGTGATGTGAACGAAAACATCGCTACCACCCGCATCCGGTTGAATAAAGCCGAAGCCTTTTGTTGCGTTAAACCATTTTACTGTACCGGTGGCCACTTTGAATTCTCCTTTATGGTTCCGTGCGCGCGCCGCGAGTGTGCGGCGATGCGCGTTAGTACCTATTCCCATACAGGGTTTTTCTGAGAAAATCTCGCTTTATTCCTGAAAAATACGAAATTTATATGCCATGTTGCCAAAATAGGCCAAAACAGGCTATGATTCGCACATGTGCAATCGCACAATCCTGACATTCGTCATTTTACTTAATCAGTTCTGATCTTCCGCGAGGCTCCCCATGCCGTCTTTAAAACGCTTTGGTCTTATGACCCTGACTCTGCTGCCGCTGTCCCTGACCGCCTGTGGCGGGGAGGGTTGGGAGATGCGCAAGACAAACACGACATTTCCATATGGTAACCAACGCACCGCCGGTTCAGGCGTGGAATATGTACGCGCCAGCATGATGCCTGCCAAAGGCCCGGTCCTTGAAGCGCCGAAAGCGCCTGAAGCGGGGCCACCACCGCCGCCAGCCCCTGCGCCGATGCCTGCTCCTGAACCTGTGAAACCGGCTGACCCGGTATTCAACAAGGTGCAGCAGAAATAATACGAATTTACAGTTTACAACCCTAGTGACTGTGCAAACACAGGCTTCCTGCTCGGAGCCTGTGTTTTTTTATGTGATGCTGCGGATAAAGACGAGAACTGTGAACTTATTATTTTGCTTTTAAGACATTTGTCATCCTGAGCGTAAGCGAAGGATCTCCGGTGAGGGGCAGATGAGATCCTTCGCTTACGCTCAGGATGACAGATGAGGGGCGGTCGCATAAAAAATCCCATCAAATTTTATCTGTTTTTAATCGGTCTTTGATCCGCATCCTTTTGAAAAATAACACGCTTTTAACGGCTTATGAATTACCATAATAATTAAGGTCATCATGTTGCGCCCGTCTTCGTGCCCCCACGCCCCCTGATCCCGCGCAACGGAGATGACAATCTAAAACAATTCATCATGAGTACTGCTGAAAGGGTGGAAATTAATCATGGATGTATCTGTAGAAACCTATCTGGTGATCGCGCTGGCCTTTGCGGTGTTCTCTGCCGTAACGGCCATCGGCTCCAGTCTGGTGCTGGGTATCGGCTTTGAACGGCTGCGCGCCGGATTTGAGGTCGTACGTAAACAAACCGGCTATTTCAGCGACGCTATCTTTACGCTGGAAAAACGGGTTGATGAGCAGGATGTCAAAATGGCAACCGGCGGCATCAATACCGATAAAGCTGAATCGCTGGTGCGGCATGCCGAAAACCTGCTGACCGAACTGACGCATGTGGCGCGTGGTATGAAAACCGAAGCGCCAGCGGCAGAGGAAGAAAGCCATCCTATGACGATCGACGTCAAGAATGAAGCGCTGCCGACTACGATTTCTCATTACGCTTCACAATGGGGTGATCTGGGAAATGACGAAAAACGGCAAGCCACGCTGATGTAAAAATCTGCCTGATTGCCCGTCTGGAAACAGGGCTCTTCGCAAGAGGAGCCCTGTTTCCTTTCGCGGATATTCTGTATCATGCGAGGCTACAGAGGTGTCATATGATTATTCCCGCCGGACTTGTTCCCCTTTTTACCATCGGCCTGTTAGTGGCCTCCAATATTTTTATGACGTTTGCCTGGTACGGGCATTTGAAATTCAAGGCGACGCCGATCTTTCTGGTCATCCTGATCAGTTGGGGGATTGCGTTCTTTGAGTATTGCCTGCAGGTGCCTGCTAACCGCGTGGGGCATAGTGTTTTCAACGCGGCGCAGTTGAAGACTATTCAGGAAATCATCACGCTGGTGGTGTTTGTGGTGTTTTCTTTGCTGTATCTGCATGAGCCGATCAAATGGAATCACCTCGTCGGTTTCGCCCTGATCGTGGCCGCCGCGTTCTTTATCTTCAAGGAATGGTGAGATTCTATTCGTTGTAGCGGGGTTTTCCCGGTGCCGGGGCGGTGCCGGATGCCGGTTCTACTTTGGCAACGGCCTCGGGGGCTTCTTCGGTCAGGGCCAATTCGCCTTCGCAGCCTTTGCCGTCAAAGACGCCTGCCAGACGGTTTTGGCGCTCTTCGGCGCCTTCTTCGATCTTGGCCGCTTTCTCGCCTGAATTTTCTGCCGCTTCACCGGCCAGTGCGCCAACGGCCACAATGCCGACCACACCGCCCAGAGAACCAACCAGCAACGAACCTACGGTTCTGGCAACGCTGACGCCGGTGCCGGCGTTTTCGCTACTCTGTTGCGTCGCGCGCGCCTTGCGGATGACATGATCCAGTTCGACCACTTCGCTCGCGATTTGATCGCAAGACAGGACAGTGTCGTCTTTAACGATAATTTCTTCCGTTTCTGGCGCTGCGGATACTTTTACGGATTTATGATTGGCTGTGTCCAGATCGGCGCGCGCGGGCACGGCCCACCCCGTCATTCCCAACAGGGACATTGTGGTCAGGCAGCGCAGCAGTATTGTACGAGATACGGTCATGATGGGGTTGAGTGTAGTCGGTTAAAGCCGGAGGCGGCAACCCGCAGGCCGCTATTTTTCATGATTTATCACAAGATTCTGCCGTTTTGGCTCATAAACGAACAAAAATAACCTTTGCCGTTGCGGGTGGGAGCGTTATCTTAATGGCTTAAGGACTTATGTGCCTGAAGAGTTGAGTACCATGAAAAACGAAAAATGTTCCCAGCCGCTGGCTGGTGCTGCAGCAGCATTGGGCGTTTGCGGCGGTGAACCTGAAAATCCCAAACGACGCGCCATACTGGATGCGGCGGGGCGTTTATTCCTTGAGCGCGGATTCAATGCCACCAGCATGGATGCGATCGCTGAAGCGGCACCGGTTTCCAAGCCGACGCTCTATAGTCATTTTAAGGACAAAAGCGATCTGTTTGCCGCTGTTATCAATGGCCGCTGCTGCTCACTGGTGTACAGCTTGTATGAGCACACCTCTGCCGAAGATGAAGATATCGAAACGACGTTGCGCGCGATTGCCAACAGTTTCTTTGATGTGATTTATTCATCAGACTCTCTAAGTCTTTACCGCATTATTATTTCCGAGTTGAAACAATTTCCGCAACTGGGTGAGGCATTATATCAGCAGGGGCCGGTTAAAGTTCTGACGTTGCTGTCCGCATATCTGGTTTTGCAGAATGAAAAAGGGCGTCTGCAGATTGCCGATCCCGAAATGGCGGCACGTCATTTCTTTAGCATGCTGAAGGGTGATCGGCATATGCAATGCCTGCTGGGTATCTGCAGTGTGGTGCCGCCGGAGGAACGCGTACGTATTATCGATTCTGTCGTGACATTGTTCGTTGACGGATATCGCAACTGCAAAAAACCATAAGGCCTGAAATTTTCTTATCGTTGCTGCGCTGCACCGCGCAATCTTTTTCCAGTAATGTCCCAAAAATGGTCGAAAACACTCAATTTAATGAGTGATCGCCGCAATTGCTTCCTCATGCACCGCACTCAGTGATACGACTCTCCTTAGCCATTTAACGAGGAGATCGCACATGACTCTTGAGATTGAAGACATTACCGACAGCCTGGCGAACCGCCGTTCCGATTTGCGTTTCCGGGCGCATGCGGATTACGACGGGCACGAGAAGGTGATCTATGCCGAAGACAATGATATTGGCTTCCGCGCTTTCATCGCTGTTCACAATACGGCGCGTGGCCCGGCGCTGGGCGGTTGCCGATACTGGTCTCGTTATGCCAGCGATGACGAGGCAATCTCTGATGTGCTGCGTCTTTCACGCGGCATGACTTACAAGAACTCTGTCGCCGGTTTGGCGCTGGGTGGCGGGAAATCCGTGATCATCGGCAAGCCCGGTACACGCCAGCCATCAGCTGAAATTATGCAGGCGCTGGGTACGGCTGTAAATTCTCTCGGCGGTCTGTATGTGACAGCCGAAGATGTCGGCACCAGCGTACAGCATATCTTGATTGCGCGCGGACGTACGCCTTACGTGGCCGGTGTGCCGCTAACGGCATTGTGCGAAGAACATATCCCTGCCGCGCTGGAAAATGCGGCTGTACCCAATCCCGATCCGTCACCTTATACCGCTTACGGCACCTATATGGCTGTCAAGGCAGCGGTCAAGCACCGCCTGAAAATGGATACGCTGAAAGGCCTGACTGTAACGGTGAAGGGCTATGGCCATGTGGCGCAGGTTCTGTGCCGCTATCTGGCTGATGATGGTGCGCAGCTGATGATCAGCGATATCACCGATCAGGCACGCCGTCAGATCGTTGCCGATTTCGGACCGGAGGCCTTGCTGGCTGAAGGGCGCGAAATTATGTCCGTGAAGTCGGACGTCTATGTGCCGTGTGCGCTGGGCGGTGACATCAATGATGGTACAATCCCGCATCTGGTGTTGTCAGGTGTCAAAGTGGTGGCCGGTTGTGCGAACAACCAGCTGAAGTCACCGCAGCATGCCGATGAATTGCGCCGTGCCGGTATTTTGTATGCGCCTGATTATGTGGCCAATGCGGGCGGCGTGATTGCCGCCGGGATGCAGTATCTCTGGATGATCAAGCCGGAAGCTTCTGTATTCCCGACGCACCAGTTGATCTCTGACCGTGTTGCACAGATTGGGCAGACGCTGGAGCAGATTTTCGTGCGCGCTGACGCGGAAGACAAAAACACCGCCGTGGTCGCGGACGAGCAGGGCCGCGAAGGCTTTGCGCAGCGTCTGCAGAGACAGGCCGCGTAAGGTATTATTTTACCGCCTTCAAAAGACCCGTTCTGCCGAGCGGGTCTTTTGCTTTGGGAGTTTAGTTTGCCGACTTTGCCCTGCAGCACAGAAATTATTTGCATAATGTATTTTGGTTGTATTAGTGTTCGCGTATATGTAAATCATTGCATATGTAAACCATAACTCTTTGCGTACGTGGGGGTACAATATGAGTAAGCGTAAACGGGCTTTGGCGGCCCGCGAAAACAGCCAATTTATCTATCGCCTATCCATGGAACGCTGCCGTGCCCACATCAATCATATGCAGGCGATCCTGCATATGGGTGAGGGCGCGGGTGTCGATGTTGCGGAAGCCTTGCGTCAGATGATGCATGTCCTCGACATCGAGCTCAGCCATAATCTGGAGAATATGGCCTGATGCGTTTTTGCGTCTGGCTATAGTCAGAAGCGGGCCGAGCGGTTACACTGAGGAAATTAGAGAATAGTTCCGGAGGAATGCTCTCGTGTGGATATTTCTATGGTTTGTGGCCTCGGCTTTTATTCTGGGCGTTTTTGGCTGGTCGCTCCTTATTCTGGGGCAACAGAAACGCGCCTGGGCCGCTTTTGCCAAAAAGCATAATCTCTCTTATGTGCCGGGGAAACTGGTGGAAGCCCCGGCCATAAAGGGCGCTATCTTTGGCTACAAGATCGCTTTCTTTCCCGATGTGCAGGCGACGCAGGACCAGCGCGGGCAGCGTTTTGTCACCGTGCTTGAATTTGATCTGGGCGAGAGCGGTGCGACAGGCGCGGTGATCGGCGCTTCGGATTATGCCACCTTTATTTCTAATCTGACATTTGCCGACACTGTTGAGATTGATTTTCCCGGCTGGGACAAAACCCGGATTGTGCGCACACGTGATCCTGAAGCGCTGAAATCTTATCTGACGCAGGAACGCCTCGGCCTTTTGCATGGTTTGATGTCTGTTAAAAACAGTGCTGCGTTGTATTTCATCGACGATCAGGGCGCGGTTCTGCATATCGAAACGACAGACCCTATCCGCGATGCCGATCGTTTTGAAAAGATGGTGCAGAAAATCGCTTCGTCGCTCGACAAGCTGAAGCTTACGGCGGAAGAACGCGCGCAGACCAAAGCGGCGTCTGCTTCCTAACGAAAAACGCAGCCATAGGGTGGCAATTTTTCATCGTTATATGTTTGTTCCTGGTTTGTCAGGTTGAACAGGCACTGAACGGATTGGCCTTCCCCTGTCCGTGAGAAGGCCAGCACGTTTTCACTGCCTGTATCGGCGAAACTGATTGCACCGCGGACCAGGGCGGGGTTTTCCTTACGCCATTTCAGGAATTGCCGGGTGAAATTGAGAACGGATTCTTTGTCCTGTTCCTGTGCTCCCACATTCAACGGCAGATGCGCGGCGGCCACGGGCAGCCACGATTTGGCGGCAGCGGTGAATCCGGCGCTTTCCGTTTTACTCGTCCAGGGCATAGGTGTGCGGCAGCCGTCGCGGCCTTGCCATTCCGGCCAGAGCGATATGCCCCAGGGGTCTTGCAGGTCTTCAAATTTGAGGGTGGCTTCGGGCAGTCCCAGCTCTTCGCCCTGATAGATGAAGGCGGTGCCGCGCAGGCTGCAGAGAAGGGCGATCAGTAATTTGGCAAGGCGCGGGTCGCGGTTATCGTCACCGAAGCGCGTCAGGGCGCGCACCACGTCATGATTTGAAAAGGCCCATGACGGCCAGCTGTCCGGGCCTTCGGCGAAGAAGGTCTCGATGGGGTTGCGGACCAGGCTGGCGGATAGTTTGTTTTTGCGGCCGCTCATATAGCTGAACTGGTAACAGGTATGAAGGCGCTTATCGCCTGTCGTATATTCGGCAGCCAGTTGTACCGGGTTGTCGTCACCGATTTCGCCGACGCTCATCGTGGCGCCGAATTCATCGAGTAGTGATCGTAGTTTCTCAAGGAAGGCGATGTTCTCCGGTTGCGATTTATCGAATTTGTGAAACTGCATGTTGTAGGGATAAGGGAAGTCGGCCTGATTGGCGCTGGTGGACATGTCCTGCACCCGTGGCGGGTTATCACGCAGTTGCGGATCGCAGAAAAAATAGTTGGTGACATCAAGGCGGAAGCCATCGACGCCGCGTTCCAGCCAGAAGCGGCATTCGCCCAGCAGCGCCTTCTGCACATCCGGATTGTGGAAGTTCAGGTCGGGCTGCGAGGACAGAAAATTGTGCATGTAATACTGGCCGCGCTTGGTATTAAACGTCCATGCCGGGCCGCCGAACATGCTGTGCCAGTTGTTGGGCGGTGTGCCGTCAGGTTTGGGGTCGGCCCAGGTGTACCAGTCGGCTTTGGCATTGTTGCGGCTTTTCAGGCTTTCCTGAAACCACGCATGCTGGTCTGAGGTGTGGTTAAGCACCTGATCGATGACGATTTTTAAACCCAGTTGGTGCGCGCGGGCGAGCAGCGCGTCGAAATCGGCGAGCGTCCCGAACAGCGGATCGACAGCGCGGTAATCGGAAACATCGTAGCCGAAATCTTTCATCGGTGATTTAAAGAACGGGGAAAGCCAGATGGCATCGACACCAAGATCCGCCACGTAGTCGAGTTTTTGCGTGATGCCCTTCAGGTCACCGATGCCGTCGCCGTTGCTGTCCATGAAACTGCGGGGGTATATCTGATAAAAAACGCCACCGCGCCACCATTCATTTTTGCTCATGCCTGATACCCCTCTTGTTTGACGATGGTAACAAAAAAGCCGCCCGGTGGGGCGGCTTTTTCAATAAAGGGGAACAATTATTCCGGTGTGTGGTCCGTATCGGAAACGCCTTCTTCGGCGTCAGCCTTGGCTTCCGGTTCTGCTGTTTCTTTTACATCAGCGGGTTTGGCGGCTTCTGTGGCCGGAGCGGCCTTAGCATCAGCAGCGGCATCCGTAGTAGCGGCAGCAGGGGCGGCCGCATCATTTGCCGCAGCCGGGGCAGCTTCGCCGCCCAGTGTGGCTTTTACGATTTTGTCCGGGTTTGCAGGCGGCTCGCCTTTGGCGATCGCGTCAACAAATTCCATACCCGCGGTGACGTGACCGAATACGGTGTACTGGCCGGTCAGGAAGCTGCAGCCGTCATCGGTGAAGCAGATGAAGAACTGGCTGTTGGCCGAGTCCGGGTTCATCGTGCGGGCCATGCCCAGTGTGCCGCGTTTGTACGGGGTGTTGCTGAATTCAGCTTTCAGGTCCGGATAGCTGGAACCGCCGCGGCCTGTGCCGGTCGGGTCGCCTGTCTGGGCCATGAAGCCGTCAATGACGCGGTGGAAAACGATACCGTCATAGAAACCTTCTTTGACCAGCGTTTTGATACGCTCGACATGGCCGGGGGCGACATCGGGCATCAGTTCAATCACGACTGTGCCTGATTTCAGTTCGAGGTTCAGTGTGTTTTCAGGGGATGCCGCTTGCGCAGCGAAAGAAGTGGTCGTCATTACGGCGAGGCTCCAGATTAAATGCGAGAATTTCATAGTCGTGTTTCCTTAAGTTCCTTGAATAGAGTCAGGGGGCTTTATTTCTACAAGGATTGCCATACTAGTATGGCCAATTCAAGGCATGTCGGGGGTGTAAATCGGGCTTACGCACCGATCTTGATCAGGGGGTGCCTGCGGGTTCCAGCTTGCGTTTTGCCGGGGTGGGGGCGGTTTCGCCCTCGGGCAGCGTTTGTTTGATATGCTCGATATTGGTATCGTTATTATGGGATTGCGCGATATCTTTCAGCATGCACAGACAGCTGCCGCATTGCGGTTTTTTGCCCCCGGTGCAACTGGCGTAGATGTCCTTTACGCGTACAATTATGCCCTGTTTATCTGAGAGGAAACGCTCGACCGCCTTCTCATTAAAGCGGTCGCCCTTATCGTTTTCCGGATTGCACAGGCAGATAATCACTTTACGGTACTCGCGTTAAGGGCGTTGATTTCCTATGACTCAACAATACTGCACTTGATAATCATTCGCAATTAAAATTCAGGATAGGTTCCACAAGGATCGTGTGCATAACAAAAAACCGCCCAAAATGGCGGTTTTCCAAGAATTTTTATTGTGCAGATGCGAAATCAGGCGTCTTGCTGATCGGCTGAATCGGACTGTAGCTGGATGTAATTCTCAAAGCCCATGTCTTCGATCATCTGCAGTTGGGTTTCCAGGTGGTCCTGATGGCCTTCCTCGTCGGACAGTATTTTGATCAGCAGATCGCGGCTGACATAGTCTTGCGCTTCCTCACAGATGGCGATGCCCTTGCGGTAGGTGGCGATACCGTGTTTTTCGAGTTTCAGGTCGGCCTCCAGCACTTCCTTGACGTTCTCGCCGATCATCAGCTTGTCGAGTTCCTGCAGGTTGGGCAGGCCTTCGAGCAGCAGGATGCGCTTGATCAGCAGATCGGCGTGGTTCATCTCCTCGATGGATTCTTTTTTCTCGTGGCGGCCCAGCTTGGTCATGCCCCAGTCATCAAGGATGCGGGCATGCAGGAAATACTGGTTGATGGCCGTCAACTCACCGCGCAGCGAGTTGTTCAGCGTTTCAAGGACTTTCTTGTTGCCTTTCATGGGCGGCCTCCTAAGGGATTGAATTGCACCGTTGAGAATAAAGCGCTGGTCACGAAAAACAAGGGGGATGATCCGGTTTTATTGACGAAAACCAAAGGAACTCAAGGGGTTGTTGAGAATGAGTTTTATTTACGCCCAAACGCACGGGTAAAGATGACATTTGTATGCTTGATATAATCGTCGTATTTGAAAATCGCTTTCAGGTCAGCGGGTTTCATCGCCTTGGCGACATCGGGATCTTTTGACAGCAGGTCGATGAATTTTGTCTGGCCGTTGCTTTCCCACACTTTCATCGCGTTGCGCTGGACGATACTGTAGGCATCTTCGCGGCTGACGCCTTTTTGCGTCAGTGCCAGCATCGTGCGTTGTGAGAAGACGAGGCCGCCGAGCTTTTCGAGATTGGCCATCATCGTATCGGGATAGATCAGCAGGTTTTCGATCAGTCCGGCAAGACGCATCAGTGCGAAGTCGAGCGTGACGCAGGCATCGGGGGCAATCATGCGCTCGACGGAGGAATGCGAGATATCGCGTTCGTGCCACAACGTCACGTTTTCCATCGCCGGAATAACGGCGGAGCGCACCATGCGGGCAAGGCCGGTAAGATTTTCCGAGAGCACCGGGTTGCGTTTGTGCGGCATCGCCGATGAACCCTTTTGCCCCTTACTGAAAAACTCTTCGGCTTCGCGGACTTCGCTGCGTTGCAGGTGGCGGATTTCGGTGGCGAGGTTCTCGACAGAAGAGGCGATCACGCCGAGCGTGGCGAAATACATCGCATGACGGTCGCGCGGAATGACCTGTGTGGCGACAGTTTCCGGTTTCAGCCCCAGTTTTTTGGCAACGTAAGCTTCCACGGATGGATCGACGGTGGCGTAGGTGCCGACTGCGCCGGAGATGGTGCAGGTGGAAATATCGGCGCGGGCGGCTTTCAGGCGTTCTTTGGCACGGGCAAAGGCGGCGTAATGACCTGCCAGTTTGATGCCGAAGGTGGTGGGTTCGGCGTGGATGCCATGGCTGCGGCCAATGCACAGTGTTTTCTTGTGTTTGGTCGCTTGTTTCTTGAGCGCTTTCAAAACGGCGTCGATATCTTTCAGCAAGAGGTCGGCGGATTGCTGGAGCTGCACGGCGAAGGCGGTATCGAGCACGTCGGAGGAGGTCATGCCCTGATGCATGAAGCGGGCATCGGGGCCAGCATGCTCAGTGATGTTGGTCAGGAAGGCGATGACATCGTGTTTAACTTCGCGTTCGATTTCGGCAATGCGGGTGGCGTCGAATTTGGCCTTCTTGCGCAATGTGCCGGGCACGCGCGCGGGGATGGTGCCCATCGCGGCCATGCGTTCGGCGGCAAGAATTTCGATTTCCAGCATGATGCGGAAACGGTTATCCGTATCCCAGATGGATGACATTTCAGGGCGGGAATAGCGTGGGATCATACTGTCTCCGATAAGTTATAGATAATGACACCCTCACCCCAGCCCTCTCCCTGAGGGAGAGGGAGGAGCATCGCAGATGCGGAGGGTGAGGGGGCTAAATTCATGATTTCAGAGCAAACCTAAATTTCTAAAGCTCGCTGTGCCGTTTTTCGACACGATGATATGGTCGTGGATAATGATGTTTAAAGGTTCGCCTGCGGCAATGATCTGCTTCGTCATATCAATATCCATGCGGCTGGGGGTGGGGTCGCCGCTCGGGTGATTGTGGCACAGGATGATCGCTGTCGCGCTGAGTTCCAGTGCGCGTTTCATAATTTCGCGCGGGTAAACGGGTGTGTGATCGACGGTGCCGCTTTGCTGGATTTCGTCGGCGATCAGTTCGTTCTTTTTATTCAGGAACAGAATGCGGAAATGTTCCTTGGTTTCATGCCCCATGGTGGCGGCGCAGTAATCCATCAGCCGCGCCCATGAATTCAGGATTGGTTTCTTCATCACGTCTTGTTTGAGCATGCGGAAGGCGGAGGCCTGAATCGCTTTGAGTGCTGTGATGGTGTTATCCGACAGGCCGTCGATTTTTTCGAGTTCGGCGACAGGGGCGTTCAGTACGCCCGCGAGGTTGCCGAATTTTGTAACCAGTTCCTTGGCCAGCGGTTTGACATCGCGGCGGGGGATGGCCATGAACAGCACCAGTTCGAGCAGCTCGTAATCGGGCAGGGCATCCGCGCCGCCCAGCAGAAAACGCTCGCGCAGGCGGTCGCGGTGGCCGTGGTAATGCGGCTCTTCGGTGGGGGTTGCTTCGGATCTCACGCGTGCGCTCATGCCTTCAGGGAATAGGCGAGTAGGGCCGTAGAGTCAATGATTCTGCGGTTTTCAGCTGTAAAGCGCCATGGATATCGGTTCGCCCGTCTGGGAATCGGCGAGGGAGCCATTTACGTATTCACGTTGCTGACGGGCGACCTCGATGCTGGCGTTGGCCTGTCCGGCATTTTTGATCGTCAATTCGGCAATGGAAACGCTGCCGCCGTTCATATCGGAGATGGTCATTTTCTGGGCTTTGTCGTCCTGATATTCGATGGCGATGCGCAGGCGGGAATTGGTGCCCAGCAGCGTGTAAACATCGCGGTTGCCCTTGTTGTATTCCTGTTCCATGCGGTCGGTGGTGGTGTCGCGCATGGTGGCACCGGTGTCGCTGATCAGTGTGTTGAAACCTTGCAGGAATTCCTGTGCTTCATCTGATAATTTACTGAAATCAATGCCGGCATCTTCAAAGAAATTCAGGAAGAAAGACTGTGCGCCTTTTTGGACGCCGTTGACGGCGGCGCCTTCGCTATTTTCAGCGTTCTCGGCCAGCAGGGCCTGCGCCTCGGCGGAAAGTGTTACCTGGTCGCCTGCGGCAGTGGCAGTATTTGCCGTGTCGAGCAGGGCGGAAACCCTGCTCTGTATGGCCTGATTGGCGGCACCGAGCGCCGAGCTGTTAAAATTGTCCCCGCCCAGGTAATTCGCCAGTGTCGGGCGGTTCATAATCATGTTTTTCAGGGATGATAAATCCATAATCGCACGTCCTCTTCACAGCAATTCTTAAGTCCAGATTTGCAAGAGATGTGCCAGCCTGTTTATGTCATCCTGAGGGCTTTAGCCCGAAGGATCTCACTCAAAAAGATGAGATTCTTCGCTGACGCTCAGAATGACAAAACTGCTAGACGTAAGGCGGTCTGGTATAGCCTTTAGGCGATAGCGTGAAGATCTCGAAGCCGGTTTCGGTTACGGCAATCGTGTGCTCGAATTGGGCGGAGAGGGAGCGGTCGCGGGTGACGGCCGTCCAGCCATCATTCAGTACTTTGGTCTGCCAGCCACCGGCGTTGATCATCGGTTCGATGGTGAAAAACATGCCGGGTTCGAGGACCGGGCCGGTTTTGGGTTCGCCGTAATGCACGACGCTGGGGGCGCTGTGGAAGACCTGTCCGATGCCGTGGCCGCAGAAATCGCGCACGACCGAGAAGCGGTTACGTTCGGCCACAGTCTGGATGGCGTAGCCGATATCGCCCAGTGTCGCGCCGGGTTTGACGGCCTCGATACCGGCCATCATGGAATCGTAAGTGACGTCGATCAGGTTGCGGGCTTTGATGGGGGCTTTGTCGCCGAAGATATACATGCGGCTGGTGTCGCCGTACCAGCCATCGAGGATCACGGTCACGTCAATGTTGGCGATATCGCCGTCCAGCACTTTCTTGGGGCCGGGAATTCCGTGACAGACCACATGGTTGATCGAGATGCAGCAGGATTTTGTATAGCCTTTGTAACCCAGAGTTGCGGGGATCGCGCCGTGCGCGATCGTGTATTCATGGATCAGGTTGTCGAGCTCTTCGGTGGTGACGCCGGGTACGCAGAACGGGGTGATGTAATCCAGCACTTCAGCGGCCAGCTTGCCCGCGCGGCGCATGCCTTCGTAGTTGCTGACCGGGTGGATTTCGATACCATCACGGTTATAAGTTGTGGTTGTTTTCGTTGCGGTATTGTCAGCCATATCAATCTGCACTAGTTTAGTATTTCCTTATTGCGTACAAAGACATAGCCTTGATACGCTGCTTTGGCAACCTTCTTGGCTATTTGAGAACGGGACATTATGTCGAAAAGCGCCAGTTTTGATACTTTTTCCGCCGCTCTGGCGATCATAGGCAACGAAATTCTTTCGGGCCGGACGCAGGACACCAACACACCGTGGATCGCCGAGCGCCTGACCGAACGCGGCATTGTGCTGGCGGAGGTGCGGGTCATTCCAGATACGGAAGACGCGATCATCCGCACCGTCAAACAACTCAGCGAGCTGTACGATTACGTGTTTACCACGGGCGGCATCGGCCCGACCCATGACGATATCACCGCCGAATGCGTGGCCAAGGCGTTCGGGCTTGAACTGGTGCGCGATGAAGATGCTTTCCGCATGCTGGAAGAACATTACGGTCTTGACCAGCTGACGCCGCCGCGCGCGAAGATGAGCATGGTGCCCAAAGGCGCCAAACTGATACCCAACCCGGTATCGGCGGCACCCGGTTTCAATATCGAGAATATTTATGTGATGGCGGGTGTGCCGCGCATCATGCAGGCGATGCTTGATCATGTGATGGGGACTATTCAGGCGGGTAAGCCCATTCTTTCAAACACGGTGGCCTGCGGTCTGGCTGAAAGTGCGCTGGCGGAAGATTTAAGCGCACTGGCGCTGCGTTACACCGACATCCAGATCGGCAGCTATCCACATTACCGCGGCGGCGTACTGGGTTTAAGCCTCGTTCTGCGCGGGATGAATCCCGATAGCCTTGATCTGGCCACGCAGGAACTGATCGACCTGATCCGCAAGCACGGCGATGAACCGCGCGCCCTCAGCATCAAATCGCGCCCTGATTCAGGGATGGTGCGGGTTTAGGGATATAAAAAAGCCCCTGTTAAGGGGCTTTTTTATTCAATTGCCATTTGGCGGTGTGACTTCCCTGTTCATCGGACTTTTTGATTCCGGCATTGTCGTCGAACCGCGTGGCATCAGATTGTTGCTGGATTCGTCTATATAGCCAGAGGTCGTCCCCGCCGCCGGGCTGATATCTTCAGGGGCTGTCATCGGACGCCAAATTGAAAAGGCTATCAGCGCCAGTACGACGACGAGTCCGCCGACGATCCAGTATATTGCTGTGTCATATGTTTTTTGTGCCATGACCTGATACTCCATTTTGTTTCATCCTACCGCAAGGCAAACAGATAACCGGGAGGAGGGGTTCCGGTTTTATAAATGTAAATGATTGTTGCTGTTTTGTAGATATCTGGTGGCCCCGGCCGGGGGACCGATGAAAAATCTAACTAATTGATACAGAACAATTTCTAAGTCTATTTTTCGTTCCGTGTGTAGCATGTTTGTGTAGCATGTTTGCGAAGAGATGCAACTTGGATGTTTTTTGTATTGACTCTCTGCGTTCACTTTGACAAAAGTCACATGCGTCCACGGATGGAATACGCAGCGAGAGCTGGTTCTTATTCTGTCCATTGTGGTTCAGCGATTTTCCAGCGTTTCGTAAGGCAAGACGTAAACTAAGGAGAATTAGCATGAACGTCCCTGTTGCACTTACCCCCCCTGACCAACTTTTAAACCCGAAAAGCACTGGCGAAGAAATTCGTGCAGTCTTGGCTTTCATTGCAAAGACAGGCTCAGAACCGATTGCACTGGAGCAACAGCTTCGGGCCGTAGCCACCCACACCAAAACTAGCCTGAAGGCTGTACGCCAGAACTACGATGTCGTACTGAAAAACCTTAATCTAAAGCCGGTCGACATCGGTCTTTCCATCGCTAAAGAATTGCTGATGACCCAATACGGGGAAGGGACTAACTTGAAGTTTGGGCCGGATGGGTTTTTTTATGCCTATTCTGGAAAGTGTTGGGGGCAGATTGCGGAAGCAAAGCTTCGTGCTGGCACTCAAGCAATCGCTGCTAAATACAAAGGAATGACAGATAAGAGTTTGCACTCCATGGTCAGTGACGCTATTGGATCGCTGAAGGACTATCTCGGTTCTGATCAGTCTGTGTTTGCACATACGGAAGAGCCACCTCCGGTTATCAACTTCGAGAATGGTGAGCTTTGGCTTGCTGCCGATGGTGTGGCCGAGTTGCGCCCCCACCGCCCTGAAAGCCTCCTGACATTTTGTCTGCCGTATCAGTACGATCCTGCGGCAAAGTGCCCCATGTTTGATCAGGCGCTGATGGAGATTTTTTCAGAGGCGCAAAACACTGAAGATATGACGCGCCACTTCTACGAGTTTCTTGGGTATGCGATTCAACCTCGCCGTCCTATCCCGTGCTTCTGGATGTTCGTAGGTCACGGGGCAAATGGTAAATCGACTCTGCTAGAGACCGTCTGCCGCCTAATCAGCCCTGAGTATGTGTTCAACGTTGAAATTTCTTCGTTTGGTCATGATAAGTTTAACTTGTCTCAGTTGCCGGGCAAACTAGTAATGATTGATGATGACGTGAAAATGAACACCGTTCTTCACGACGGACTGCTGAAGAAGATCAGCGAGTCTAAAACTATGTCTGCGCGACAACCGTACGGGAAGAAATCCTTCACGTTCCGCAATACCGCGTTGCCCATTATGGCCTGCAATAGCTACCCGCTCTGCAACGACCTGTCGCAGGGTATGGTACGACGTGCAATGGTTATTCCATTTCTTAAAGCCTTTAAGCCACATGAACAGGATAAGTCTAAGTTCGAGAAAGTCTGGGCCGAGGAGATGGCGGGAGTTATCAATCGTGCTATTGAAGGCTATAAACGTGTTATGAAGCGCACACGCTTTGAACTCCCCGCTGAGTGCATAGAAGCTCAAGACGACTTCTTTGCACACAGCAATCCCCTATACTGCTTCTTAAAGGAGTGTATAGAAGCAAAACCGGGTAGTCGTGTCCGCCTGCGCGATATGCGGAATGTGTACGAAGGATGGGCTAAAGCTCAAAACATCTCAAACCTAAAGGGGTTGGACAAAACCTTGAAGCATCAATTGCTTTCACTAGGCTACGAGATTGGTATAATAAATGGCTATCCTTGCGTCCTTGGATATGGTCTTGCTGAGGCTGCGGCTTAGCCCTTTCATCAGATGAATTGTCGATAAAAACCCGCTTTAATAGGCGGGTTTTTTTATCTTAAAAAGTACGTGTTAGCGTCTAGGTTCTTGCTGGGCAAGCTGATCCGCAATAAATGATAAGTAGTTCCATAAACCAAGAAAGGTCGCCCCTGCAAGCTGGAGGCCTCTAGCGAGTGTCAAGTGAATAGCGTTCACCACCATTAGTGTTCCTAACCCTGCCGCCATTTTGCCCGCACTCAATGAAATGTTAGCGGAGGTTAACCATTCTCAGCCGCAGGGCATTTGCAATCACGCTGACAGAACTTAACGCCATGGCGGCTGCCGCAATAACAGGGCTGAGTAGAACCCCCAAGACCGGATACAGGACACCTGCGGCTATTGGTACGCCAGCCATATTATAGACGAAAGCAAAGAAGAGGTTCTGCCGGATATTGTGCATAGTCGCCTGCGAGAGGCGGCGCGCTTTCACGATCCCGCTCAGGTCGCCTTTGAGCAAAGTGATACCTGCGCTCTCCATCGCTACATCCGTACCCGTACCCATGGCTATCCCTATATCGGCAGCGGCAAGCGCAGGGGCGTCATTTGTCCCATCACCAGCCATGGCTACAACACGCCCCTGATCCCGCAGCTTCTTGACCATGTGCGCCTTATCTTCCGGCAAGATTTCAGCTTCCACTTCGTCAATACCCAGTCTCCGGGCCACAGCTTCTGCGGTAGTCCGGTTATCCCCGGTCAGCATGACAATACGGATGCCAAGTGCTTTGAGGTCTTTAAGGGCTTGCGGGGTGGTTTCCTTGACTGGATCGGCAATCGCCAGAAGACCGGCAGGCTGGCCGTCCACAGCTATAAAGATCACGGTGGCCCCATCAGCGCGTAACGCATCGGCCTGTCCAGACAGAGCGGAAATATCAATACCCATATCTTCCATCAGTCTGATATTGCCGACAGCCACGGAACGCCCCCCTACATTTCCGGTAACGCCCTTACCTGTGGGCGAGTCGAAATTCTCGACGTTCTGCAACACCAGATTTTTCTTCTCAGCGGCTTTCAATATCGCATGAGCCAGAGGATGTTCGCTCCCTCTCTCCATGGAAGCGGCGAGCATCAGGATTTGTTCCTCATCCAGATCACCTACGGCCACGATATCGGTTACGGCAGGTTTCCCCTCAGTCAGCGTCCCTGTCTTGTCTACAACAAGGGTATCCACTTTTTCCATGCGTTCCAAGGCTTCGGCATTCTTGATCAGAACACCGTTTTGCGCACCCCGCCCTATACCCACCATGATGGACATAGGGGTGGCAAGCCCAAGCGCACAAGGACACGCAATAATCAGGACACTCACAGCCGCAATCAGCGCATAGCTCAGGGCCGGATCGGGGCCATAGATAGCCCATGCCATAAAAGCAGCAATGGCGATTAAAATAACAACAGGAACAAACCATCCAGCAACAAGGTCGGCCAATTTCTGGATCGGGGCACGACTGCGCTGGGCTTCCGAAACCATCTGAACGATACGCGCCAGAACAGTCTCTTCCCCAATTTTCTCAGCCCGCATGATAAAGCTGCCGGTCTGGTTGATAGTGCCGCCAATGACCTTTGCGCCAGACTCCTTGGTCACAGGCATGGACTCGCCTGTCATCATCGATTCATCGACTGTGCTTCTGCCCTCGGTGATGATGCCGTCAACGGGAACCTTGTCTCCGGGACGAACGCGCAGAAGATCGCCTGCCTTGACCTGATCCAATGCAATTTCTTCATCACTTCCCCCTACCACAATCCGCAAGGCGGTTGCCGGAGCCAGCCGTAACAGAGCGCGAATGGCTCCGCCTGTCTGCTCTCGCGCTCTTAATTCCAGAACTTGCCCCAACAGGACAAGAACCGTAATCACGGCTGCGGCCTCGAAATAGACGGCGACAACACCATCGCTGCGAAAAGCGTCCGGGAATAAATCCGGCGCTGCCGTTGCCACGATGCTGTAAAGCCACGCAATACCCGTCCCCATGGCAATCAGGGTGAACATATTCAAGTTACGGGTAACGACGGATGCCCAGCCCCGCTGAAAGAAAGGCCAGCCTGCCCAAAGAACAACGGGAGTCGCCAGAACAAGTTGCGCCCAGTTAGAGAGCGCAGGCGGTAAAATATGGAAGTTTAGCAAGTGCCCGCCCATTTCCAGCATAAATACCGGCAAGGTCAGGATAAGGCCGATCCAGAACCGACGGGTCATGTCGATGAGTTCGGGGTTGGGGGCCTGTTCACCCGTTATTTTTTCAGGTTCCAGCGCCATGCCGCAGATAGGGCATGATCCCGGCCCGGCTTGCCGGATTTGCGGATGCATAGGGCAAGTATAAATCGCCCCATCATTAGTAAGAGGGGCCGCCACACCAACAGACTGTCCTTGTGGTGGGTGCAAATGGCACTTGTGCCCGGCCTCCATGTCATGAGGATGGTGGGCAGGAGTTTTGTGAACAGAGTGGCAACTGGACATGATTTATTCCTTTCAGCTTCTATTTATCTACGCTGTCGTAACGGCTAAACAGTTTAAGAATTTCATCGATTTTGATGTCTTGTGCCTTTTGATCTCCGGCGGCAAAAGCATCGCGTACACATGAACGGAGATGTGTCTCCAGAACACGGCTTTCAAGCGTATGCAGCGCAGCGCGCGCAGCGCGTATTTGGTTAAGGATGTCGGGACAGTACCGATCCTCCATCATCATTTTTCCTATGGCGTTGACTTGCCCCGCGATACGGTTGACCAGAGCCGTTGAGTTGCCGTGCTTGGGCAAACTGGCGCATTTTTCACAATTTTCAGTGTTTTCAGGCATTTTTGACCTCATAAAAATATACCCCCTATGGGTATAATATACTCCTAGGGGGTATACAAGTCAAGCCTCATGCCGATTAACGGTTAGAAGATAGTAACTGACCGCTGCAAGAGCGACGGTCAGCACTATTCCACGCCAAGACAGAAACCACTCTACGAAGCCCTTGGGCTTACAGTGTTCAGCATTATGCATGGATTTTCTTTCTTAGTGATGTTGCTTATGATCTTCCGGCGTTACCAACGGTTCAGCAGGTGCTTTGGTTGCATCGGTTTTATCCATGCCCTTCATATCCATACCTTCCATGTGCTCATGCTTCATTTCCGGCATCGGACCTTTGGCATAGGTTTGGAAATTTTCTTCGTTCTCGAAGTAATAGGTCATGCCGTGCGGATCAGCCCCGATGACAGCCGTGGCCTTATCGACAGGGTTTTTGCTGACGGGATCAGTGGCGGTTCTTTTTGAAACATCTTTATTCAGCATCTCTTTGCACATTTCACAGCAGCCATAATAAGTCTTGTCCCCTACTTTAACAGCCATTTGCTCTTTATCGAATGCCATATCGTTCATCATGCAGACATACTTGGCCTCGACAGGTTTCAGCCAGCCATCAGCTTGTGTAGCAGGATCAGCGGCCATGGCAGGAAATGCCATAAACGCCATTATCATCGTCAGTATCAGGTTCTTCATTGGTCTTCTCCGTTGGTTTAGGTTAATGAGCGTGGTTGCCATGATTGTGGTCATTGTGGCCCTCTGTATGGCTGCCAGAGGGTTGTTCCTTGGGTAATTCGATTTCATGAGAGTGAACGATCAGGGCGTGGTTACGCATATCGGGCGTTGATTGAACGCCCAGCCCGTGCCGGAATACAACTTCACCGCCCTTGTATCCCGTAACAGCCAACAATCCCGCACCCAGTAACATTGTCGTGACAAAAAGAGGGTGAACAGTTCTGGCTCCCCGCTGCTTGAAGAATGCCCATAGAGCGAGAACGATAAATACGCATGAGGTCAGTAGTGCCCAGTTTCGATGGTTCGTCATGGCAATATGGGAGGGGGCATCATGGATGACTGTGTTATAAGCATAGAAACCTGCCAAGACAGTGGCTGCCGTTATGCTGGCCCCTATCCATAAATTCCATCGCGCCACGGTCAGGAGGGTCATACTCCTTAATACACTACCCGCCAGATATAAAAGGGCCGATATACTCAACAGGCCGATTGTAAAGTGGACGAAAACGGGATGCCAGTTCGGTATAATCTCGATCATCATATCCTCCTAAAACATCAGACGCAGGCCGACAGCCGCTATAAAGTCATCGTTCTCTTCGCCATTATTCTTGGCGATAGAGGAGGTTTCACCAAATTTCCGTTCATAGCGAACATCCACATAGGGTGCGAACTTCCGGGTGAATTCATAGCGGGTCTGAATGCCTATTTCGGCATCGGTTAATCCTGCGCCCATGTCCTGCTCCGGGACATCCTGCGCGAATAAGTTTCCCTCCACATAAGGCTGGAAGATCAGGCGCTGCGTGAGAAGAAGATCATGTTCCCGGCGCAACCTCGCGCTGACATCGCCTTCCTCGCTGATAAACAGGTGCGCTTCTGTTTCAATGAAATAAGGAGCCAGACCTTCGAGACCTAAAACCAGATAGTTGGTAGATACGGGCTGGAAATCGTGACGTATTCCGATCTGCGCATCCCAGAAGGTCGAAACATTCCGGCTATAAAGGCCCCAAAACTCAGCCTGCTCGGTGGAGCCATCTGAAATTTCACCTTCGCTTTTCAGCCATAACTTGTTTTCGTCACTGCCAATCCAGCCATCAAAATCCCAACGTGACACCGGGCCTTCTTTCCCCGCCCCCATATCTGTTTCCAGTTTAAAAGCGTGGTAAATTTCAGAGCCATGAGCATGGGCAGCAGCCTTTTCCTGCTGTCCAGTATGCGCGGTGTGATCCATTCCCGCTTGGGCGAGGGCAGGAGCCGAAAATGTAGGCATAAGCATGATTGCTGCCATAAATGACTTAATGTGCATGATGTTCTCCCTCAGCGGCAGGCTGATGTTTTGAATGATCCATACCGGGCATGTCGTGATTCATTCCCCCATGATCCATCGGCATGTCATGATTCATTGAGCCATGATCCATTTCCATTTTAGGCATGGCGTGCCCCTGATGGGTCGGTGTCTGCTTTTTAGGCGGCATTGCCGAAGGATCAAGCTGGGCGACGACGACCTTGTTCATCATCCCTGACATCATGTGGTAAAGAAGATGACAGTGAAAAGCCCACTCACCGGGCTGGTCAGCCGTTAGAAGCACCGAATAAGACTGTCCCGGCGGGACAATCACAGTGTGCTTGTTGGGCAACTTCTCAGCAGGCTGACCGTTTTCAAGCTGGACGAACATGCCATGCAGGTGCATCGGATGGGCCATCATGGTTTCGTTGAGGAATTTGAGACGCACACGCTCCCCGTACTTGAGGTTGATGGGGCCTGAGTCCGCAAACTTCTTGCCGTTGATCGTCCAGATATAACGTTCCATATTGCCGCCGAGCGTGACAAGGATTTCCCGCTCCGGCTCGCGTGTATCTTCCTGAATGCCGAGATAGCGTAGATCGGCATAACTCAAAGCCTTGTCTCCCGGTGGAGTCCCCGCTTTAGCCCAGCCGCTTTCCATTCCGGACGTATCGCCCATGCTGCTCATATCATGATCCATAGAGGCATGATCGATTCCCGGCATATTGTGATCCATCGGCATGTCATGATTCATCTTGCCCATATCATGGCTCATGCCATCGTGAGCCATACCCATATCCGCCATGGTCAGCAAGGTACGGGGACGTTGTGCGGGTATTTCACCGCGCATCCCTTCACGCGGAGCCAATGTCCCGAGTGCAAAGCCTGTCCGGTCAATAGGTTCAGCAGCAATCGTGTAGGCTTTATCTGCTTTTGGGATGACAATGACATCATAGGTTTCAGCAACACCAAAACGGAACTCATCAACAGTGACAGGCTCCACGTTCTGGCCATCGGCCTGAACGACCTGCATGGTCAGCCCCGGAATTCTCACGTCATAGATCGACATGGCGGAAGCATTGATGAACCGCAGGCGCACACGCTCACCGGGTTTGAACAACCCCGTCCAGTTTTGCTCAGGTGTTTTACCGTTCACAAGGAAGGTATAGCCGCTGACATCGGAAAGGTCGGTGGGCATCATCCGCATCTCTCCCCACATCTTGGAATTCTCCCACGCCTTGCCAAACCCTTTTTCACCAGCATCTTCAAAGAAATCGCCAATTGTACGGCGGGCATACTGGTAATACTCAGAGGACATTTTAAGATTGCTCATGATACTGCCCGATTCTTCATCGGTGAAATCAGAGAGCAGCACTACATAGTCCCGGTCAGCGCGCACAGGGTCTTTGCCCTTGGGGGTGATGACCATTGAACCGTAATGACCGTCCTGTTCCTGTCCCATGCTATGGGCGTGATACCAGTAGGTTCCGGCCTGTTTCAGTTTAAAGCGGTAAGTAAATGTTTCACCGGGTCTGATACCCGGAAAGCCGTTCATGCCCGGAACGCCGTCCATGGCTCCCGGCAGTATCAAGCCATGCCAGTGAACGGAAGTGTCTTCCTTCATGTGGTTGGTCACATGAATGATTGCCTCTTCGCCCTCCGTGAAACGCAGGGTCGGGCCGGGGATAGTGCCATTGATTGTAATTTTATCGACAGTTTGCCCGGTGATGTTGACCGGCTGACGGGCTATATCGAGATTATATTCTGCTGCCTGTGCCTGTGTGGAGACAAAGAGCCAAAGCCCGAACAGAATGGAAATGGTACGTTTCATAAAAATTCCTCATAGAAAGCTGTCGCAAAAAACAAAGTTGCGAGCGTCCTAGATGCGGAATCTCTGAGTCGTCAGAATGATGGGGGGATGCGTTAGGGATCGGGCGAGCCAGTCAGTCGGCGGGCCACGGATTCTGGAGCCTGTATAGTCGGGCTGTGATAGCAAGACATCGTCCATCAAGGCATAAACGATAACATCGTGGTGAGTATCAGGCGTTTTGAGGTCAGCTTGGCTATCTGTTACCTGTAAATCAACGCCCATGCAGTCAATGAGAAGCCTGACTTTGTCCTTGGATTCATCTTTCTGAGAACCAGAATGATGTTCTGCGCAAGGTTTCTGCTCGGTTTTGGCGGCCTGTTTACTATCAGCACAAGTCGGCATGGCACACGCCAGTGAAGGCGTGATCATGACAAGCATTATGAAACTGAGTAGTATTTTTCTCATTATCTGAGCAATATAGCACTGTCCTAAGCTTATGCCAGTCTTCTGATATTATTTCCAATAATAGGGTGTTATCGAACCTGATCCTTCACGCCGAACATCTTATAGAGCGCAGGCAATACGATCAGGGTCAGAAGCGTGGCGGTGATAAGCCCGCCGATGACGACGGTTGCCAATGGTTTTTGCACTTCAGCACCTGTACCCGTTGCCAATGCCATCGGCACGAAACCCAGCGATGCTACAAGTGCCGTCATCAGCACGGGCCGCAAGCGGGTGAGTGCACCTTCGATAATGGCTTCCCCCGTTTCCATGCCCTTCTTCACCAGATCATTGATATAAGTGATCATTACCAGACCGTTCAGCACGGCAATACCGGACAGGGCTATAAAACCGACCGCTGCCGGGATAGAGAAGGGCATATCGCGCAATGCCAGCGTCAGAATGCCGCCCGAGATCGCCAGCGGTACACCGCTAAACACTAGCAAGGCCTGCTTTGCTGATCCCAAAGCCGTGAACAGCATCATAAAGATCAGGAAGAAACAGGCAGGAACCACGATCATCAGGCGATCACGCGCGGCCATCAAGTTTTCAAATTGTCCGCCCCAGTCAAGCCATAGCCCCGGCGGTATCTTTACCTGCGTATCCAGTGCTTCCTGTGCTTCGATTACGAAGGAACCAATATCACGGCCCCGCACATTGGCCTGTACCACCACGCGCCGCTTGCCGTTTTCACGGCTGATCTGGTTTGGTCCCTCGGACAGACGGAAACTGGCGACCTCTTTTAAGGGGACAAACGCGCCGCTTTCACCATCTTCATGGGGTACGGGAACAGGCAGTGTTTCCAGCGCCTGAATATCCTGACGCACGACCTCAGGCAGACGCACAACTATAGGGAACCGCCTGTCGCCCTGAAATATGAGGCCAGCTTCCTGACCGCCAACGGCAGCGGATATGAGGTCGAGGATGTCCCCGATATTCAGGCCATAACGGGCAATCGCATCCTTGTTGAGATCGATATCCAGCATCGGCAGACCTGTCGTCTGCTCGACCTTTACATCGGCAGCACCTTCGATACTACGAAGGGCGGATGCAATCTTGTTGGCGGTTGCCGTCATAGTTTCGAAATCATCGCCATAGACCTTGACCGCGACATCACTGCGCACGCCCGCTATCAGTTCGTTAAAGCGCATCTGGATCGGCTGGGTGTATTCATAGTTATTGCCGGGAACTTGCCCTACGGCTTTAGCCAGCTTGTCGATGAAGCCAGCTTTATTCATGGATCGGTCAGGCCATTCTTCATGGGGTTTAAGGATAATGAAGGTATCTGAAACATTGGGCGGCATGGGATCGGCAGCCATTTCGGCTGTACCCGTCTTGGAAAACACAAAAGCCACCTCAGGTAAGGCACTGATCGTTTTTTCGACCTGTAACTGCATGGAGGTTGACGCCGAAATACCCGTGCTGGGGATACGCATAGCGTGCATAGCGATGTCTTTTTCGTCCAGTGTCGGGATGAATTCCTGTCCCAGACGCGATCCCACAGCGAGGGAGAGTACAAAGAACAGTATAGCTATAAGCAGTACCCGCTTAGGCCGTACTAGGCTCCAGTTAAGCGCAGGAGCGTAGACAGATTTTGCTCCGGCAATAATCCGGTTTTCCTTTTCTTCCACGCGCCCCCTGATAAAGAGCGCGATCATGGCGGGAATAAAGGTGAGTGACAGAACGAAGGCAGCAACCAGCGCAATAATGACCGTCATCGCCATTGGCTCGAACATCTTGCCTTCCACGCCGGAGAATGTCAGAAGCGGCAGGTACACAGTAATGATGATCGCCTGACCGAACACGGCGGGCTGGATCATCTGGCGGCTGGCTTCCAGCACTTCTTCCAGTCGTTCCTGCAAATGCAGCAGTCGGCCTTCACGATGCTGACGTTCGGCAAGACGGCGCAGGCAGTTTTCGGTGACGATAACAGCGCCATCAACGATCAGGCCAAAGTCGAGAGCGCCCAAGCTCATAAGGTTGGCGCTGATCCCGACCTTCAGCATACCTGTCGCGGTCAGCATCATCGTAATCGGGATGACCAGCGCGGTAATCAGGGCGGCACGGAAATTCCCGAGCAGCAGGAACAGGACAACGATTACGAGCAAAGCACCTTCGCCGAGGTTCTTCTGCACCGTATGGATCGTGGCCTCAACCAGCTTGGTACGATTGAGTACCGTTTTAGCTTTCACGCCTTGGGGCAGCGATTTGTTGATCTCTGTTAGTCTCGCGTCCACGGCCTTGGAAACGATCCGGCTGTTTTCGCCTTTCAGCATCATGGCTGTTCCGACCACGACTTCATGGCCGTTTTCGCTGGCGCTACCTGTACGTAACTCCTTACCAAGAGCCACCGTTGCGACATCTTTCACATAAATGGGTACACTGCCGCGTGTAGAAAGGACGACATTTCCGATCTGTTCCAGCGTTTCCAGCCGCCCGTCTGCACGTACGACATAGGCTTCGCCTTTTTGTTCCAGAAAACCTGCACCCGTGCTGGCGTTGTTGCGTTCCAGCGCCTCGATCACATCAGAGAAGGTAAGACCCAGTGTCGCTAGTTTCTGCGGATCAGGTTGAACATGATATTGCTGGGCATAGCCGCCGATAGCATCGATTTCAGCTACGCCGGGGACAGTTTTAAGCTGCGGCCTGATGATCCAGTCCTGCACGGTGCGTAGATACATCGCTTTCTCGAAAGCCGATGTGAGTTTCTGACCTTCTGGTGTCGTAAAGTCAGCGTCCGGATTTTCATACTCGACCGTCCACATGTAAATCTCGCCAAGGCCTGTAGAGATCGCTCCCATGCGCGGCTCCGCCCCTTCGGGCAGGGCCTCTTTCGCTTCGGCAAGACGTTCATTCACTTGGGCGCGGGCAAAGTAGAGATCGACATCATCTTCAAAAATGACTGTTACCTGCGCGAAGCCATTACGCGAGATTGAGCGCGTATAGGCAAGGCCCGGTATACCTGCCATCGCCGTTTCAATCGGGTATGTGACCTGCTTTTCCACCTCATAAGGGGAAAGCGACGGGACTTCGATGTTAATCGCCACCTGATTATTGGTGATGTCAGGCACAGCATCGATAGGCAGCTTGGTCAGGGAATAGAGGCCATAGACAGCCATCGCCATTGTCACCATGACGATCAGTAGTCGGTGGGCGATAGAAAATTTGAGGATTTTTTCGATCATAACGATGGCTTTCTTAGTGTTCGTGTTCCGCTTCGGCTTTTCCGAGTTCGGCCTTGAGCGTGAATGTATTAGCGGTGGCAATCTGCTCGCCAGGTGTCAGGCCCGATATGATTTCAATGTGATTGCTGTCTTCTCGGCCTGTCGTCACATCACGCTTTTCAAACCCATGTTCCGTGCGTACAAACACGGCGGACTTGCCACTAAGGGACTGGATGGCTTCCTTGGGAACGATCATCTTTGCGGCCTGAGAAGATGTTGCAATCGCGGCATTGGCAAACTCACCGGGCCGCCATGTGCCATCCTTATTATCAAGCTCGATAATCGCCTTGGCGGAGCGCGTTTCCGGATCGATAACAGGGCTGACGAAGATCAGCTTCCCTGAGGCCTTGCCGCCCGCGCTTGTGATGTTCGCTGTCTGGCCTTCTTTCACAAAAGGCAGATCGGCGGGGGCAATCGCGGTTTCAACCCAGACCACGCTCAAATCGGCAATGATGAAAGCCGTATGTGCTGTATCGACATACTCGCCCAGCGTCAATTCACGCCCGATAACGCGACCTGCAAGAGGCGAGCGGATTTCATGAAAGCGCAGCGTTTCGGCAAGTGTGGCCTTGTCATACGCCTTGATCATATCCTCATCATGACCGAGGGCGTGCAGTTTCTGATGGCTTAAATCCATACGGATTTTTGCCTCCTGATGGGCATTTCTGGCGTTGAGGTAATCCTGTTCCGCCGTGATCTTCTTTTCCCATAAGCCTTTCTCGCGGTTATATGTCGTACGCGCTAGTTCTTCGCTACGCTTGGCAGCCAGATAATCGGCGACTGCTTCCGCCATCTCACGGCTTTCGATCAGGGCTAGTATTTCCCCTTTTTCAACGGTATCACCCAAGTTCTTGCGGGCTTCGGTGACAACACCCTCCGCTTTGGGAACGATCTGCGCCATGCGGTCAGCCGCCGCAACGATTTTACCCGGAACCGTTACCTCTCGGGATAGCTCACTGGAGCCAACGACAGCAACTTTTATACCTGCCGCAGCAATCTGTTCTGCTGTAAGAGCGATGACACCTTCTGCATGTTCTTCTTCACCATGCCCATGCCCATGCCCATGCTCATCTGTGTGCTCATCTGTGTGTTCTTCTTCATGCCCGTGTTCATCCGCTGCATAGCTTGCAGGCAGGAAAGTGCCCGCTCCTGATAAAGCGACAACAGCAATGCCTGCCAGCAAGAGCCTTTTGGTTCTTGGTTTAATCATGATTTTGTTCCTTTGCAGAATGTTGTTCCGTATGAAGGGCTGTCATGCGTTCTATAACAGCGCGTCCCCGGTGATAATCGAGAATGGCAGTGTTGAGTTGTCTACGGGCAGCGAAAAGAGTGCGCTGCGCATCCAGCACTTCAAGATAATCGAATTTTCCGGCCTCATAACCCTCGCGGGCAAAATGGAAGGCTTCTTCAGCCCCCGGCAGCACGGTCGCTTCCAGAATGCGGGCTTCGTTATAGGCATTGCTGAAATCGCTGTAGGCTTCGGTCAGGGCCGTATCGAACGAAAGCTGTGCCCCGTGCTGATCGAACTTTGCGGCGTTCAGTTCGTATCCAGCCCGTTTGATGCCCGCACGATTGATATTGAACACGGGGATGGGAAACGAAACCCCAGCAACGAAGGCTTGTGCATCGTCTTCGCGTATATCCTTGATACCCATGTTGAACGTAGGATCGGGAAGAATACTTGCCTTCTCCAGCGATAATCCAGCCTGTGCCTGATGCACATCGGCATCAAGGCTTTTGGCATCTGGTGTTTGCAGTAGCCGGGCGCGATAACTTTCTAAAGGCTTAGGTTCTGCGATGGCAGGAAGGCTCTCCACATCCACACTGAAATCACCTGCGCTACCGCCGATCAACGCGTATAAAGCCTGCTTCTTTGCATACAGGTTGCGGTGTGCACGTTCGAGTGCGATTTCACTGGCGGAACGGGCGATCCCGGCCTTGTTCTTTTGTATCGGGGGTACTTTTCCGGCCTCGACCTTCGCGGCAACACTATCGTGTACGGCTGTTGCCAGATCGTATTCTTCGGAAAGAATGCCCACCTCCTGCTGCGCGACCGCCATCTCTGTATAGGCAACCGTGATATCGCGGATCAGGTCAAGCCGTGCGGCATCGCGAGTGTAATGGCTTTTAAACTCTGCGGCATCGGCAGCCTTCACACGGTTACCACGTTTGCCGGGAAGTTCGACAAGCTGGGAAACACCATAAGTGATTTCGGCATCGTCCAGCCCATCGTAATCGCCATAGATATTCTCAGCCTCAAGGGAAAGTTCAGGATTGGGCAATGCCCCGGCCTGTGAACGTTGGGCTGTGGCGGCATCAGCACGCGCCGAGGACGCGCCCAGTACAGGGGATTTCTCCAGCGCCTGTGCAATCGCCTGATCCAGCTTGAGAACGGGTGGCGCTTCTTGTGCATGGGCAAGGCCCGCATAGGTTACCAGCACCAGAGCCGCTATGGTGTGCATGAACCTGTTGCATTTGATCATGATTTAAAACTCCTTGTTTGAAGAAGTGCGCGTAAACACACATGCCGCCCTGATAAGGGGCAGCTACAGGCATGGGAGCGGACAGGCTCACATCCCGTTCAGGTCAAACAAGGGTTTTCGGGGGGCGTAAAAGCGAGAAGAGATAGTCGCCAGCGTATCCATCCTCAAGCAGCGGATTAAGAACCTCTGCCTTTAGCTGGAAATTCATAGAATGGCCGGGCAAGTTCACCGCGTGAGAGGCGCAGCAATGGGTACAATCCATGCACTTTGCATTAGAGGACGTTCCATCGGCATTTTCCTGAGTATCATCAGCTTTTTGATGATCGGAACAATCCGTCATATCTAAAGCCGGGGCGGATATTTCGGCCTTACCCTGCGGATGGCAGTCCATGTTACCAAAAGCATGTCCAGCAGAAGAATATCCGCTGAAGAAGATTGCCAGAATAAGGGTGCAAAGAAAGATGCGCATGTGGATAACTTAGCATTCGCAGCATCTTCAGACAAGGGTCTGATATTACCTTCGGTAATGAGAGATTATAGGAATTTAAAACTGGGCTATTTTTTTTGATGAGATGAGTTTTTGCCACGACTAGCTCTCAGTTTTTTTGCTAGTAAATTGGCCATCTGCTCATATTCTAATGCTTCACGTATATTGATAGGCTTTTCGGTATGTGCCACCTGATTTCGTATATCCTTTAATTCTTTAAGAAGCATTTTGTCTGCGTTTGATAAGCCGCTGGTCATCAAAGCCATGCCTGAAATATTCTTTACTTCATCCTTAGCGCCATAAAAGTCCCTCAGCTCTTTTTCAATTCTAACCCACATTTGCAGGATACGCATATTCCCTGCATAATCAGCTAAGTTTCTAAGATTTTTTACAGATACCGCAGGTTGCTCATCATCCGGCGGAGTGGGCGGCATATCAAGCGGAGTTGGTGTGTCCAATGGTGCAGGCGTATCAGGAAGGACTGGTTCGGCACCTTCGGGAATTTCTTCTTTCACGTCTTCAGCAGCTTCGCGTGCCCGATCAAAATGTTGCTCTCGTAAATAAACTTCGAGGTCTTTCAACCTGAATTTCTCAATATACGTTGCCATCTGGGCAAGGGATACGGGGTGTTTAATAAACCAATATATTCCGAAACATACGAGACCTGGCCATGCCAGCGCCGCAGCTAAATCAGTCAGATCACTTATCAGTGTAGAGAAAAACGTTAGCCAATCCATAGTGCACTCCCCGACATTGATAGTATGTTGCTCAAATCGGCGATGCAAGGGCCGTTCTAAGTATTGAATTTTTGATCAAACCGCTGCTCGTTCATGCACAACAGCCAGATTGCTTCAATCACGCCGAGGGCAATTGGTATAAATGTCCAGCAGAAGGCCAAATAAATGACCCCCCATAATGGCTGGTTCAGATAGAATTTATGGATACCAAGCCCGCCCAGGAGCAGTGACAGCATGATTGCCAGTGATCGAGATTTCAGCATTTTGTAATGTACGACAGTCATGTTTCTCCCCCGTTTGAAAGTAGAACGGCCACCAAGGAGTTTCCTTGGCAGCCGGGGAGTAGTTACCGCTCGTACGAACGGCCAGCGTATTCACGCTAGGCGCTATTATATTCCGCTGCTCCCCGACCCTAAGTCGAGAAAGCAACGTCATTGGTAACGGCCTGACGTTGAAGCAAGGCCGCGTACGAAAGGGGTAACTAGCCCCGGCGATCCTATTGGACCGTTAGGGTTACGTTAACTGGGAAGGCGGGGGTTTTCAATGGATTTAGAAAAGGGCGGCGGCGTTATCGGTGAAAATATCACCATCCCTTATGTACCGGGCCAGCATGGCATCGGATTTATGGCCGGTTTGTTGGCGTATCTTCCATGAGGAAACGCCATGTTGGGCGGCGCTGGTACAAAGACCTGACCTTAAGCTATGACCGCTGTACTTCTCAGGGTTCAATCCAGCCTTCTTTGCATAGTATTTTACAATGTTGGCAACGGCCCTATCTGACAGAGCAGCGTCTGAGATGACACCACCTTTTGTCACTGATCGGAATAGGGGGCCGTTATCTATGCCAGATAGTTTCAGCCACAATCCCACTAATCCCACTGCACATACACGGCCTCGGCCTCTAGGTATGCCGATCTTGCGGCCATGACCTGTCTGATCCGTTTTACTGCGGGGGAGCGTAACTACTATTCCCTGACTTATAAATTCCAGATCAGTGCACTTGAGTGCACTTAACTCACTTCGTCTGAAAGCTCCGCAGAACCCCAGCAGCAATATTGCCTGATCGCGCTTCCCCTTAAGCGTGTCCGGGCAGTGACTGAGCATTATGATCAGGTCTTCTTTAAGAATGGGGCTAACCTGGCACTGCGGTTTCCCATGAACCCGCCGTATTCCTCTGAATGTCAGGCGCACCAGTTCTGATTTAACGGGCGAGGTAAAGCCCGCCATAACATGTGCTTTACCTATACTTACCAGTCGCCGCTGTAGCGTTGCGATGCTCAAGGTCTCGGCGTGGGCTGTAAGATAGGCCGCAACCTGTTCAGGCGTAGCGGGAACACCGCCACCCCAAGCCCTGAAATGATCAAAATCGTTCTTGTAAGCACGTCTGGAGTTGTCTGACAGGGCATTCTCAACATAATGCCGGATATCGTTGACGGTAACTTCTGTATTCAGGTGTTTTGCGGGGATATTCATTCCGTGTCACCCGCCAGATATTTTTGCACCTGAGTGCAACGGATTTGGTGCAGGGTTTGTATGTTTTCAATCAAGCACTCCCGTAGGCCAAGATATTCGGGCACGGATAAACCGGAACCTTCAATGTCAGCGATTTCACCAGCCCTGCGGAATTCTTCGAGGTAGTCGGAAGTCAGCAGCTTATTGACCCGGCAGCCTTCGATATAGAACAGAGCCAGCCCGATCTGTCTGACACTGAATGATTTTAGGACGGGAACAGCATGTTTCAGATGCCGAAAGCTGGTTTGGCCCACACGGGTGAACATATCGACTGCATACACTGGTATGCCATTCACTTCAGGCACGGGTGGGAGCGGTTCCTGCCAAACATAGAGAGGCTTTGGCTGGCTTTGAACGGTTTGCCATATCAACGGCATGAAAATGGCCAGCGGGTATGCTGTTCTCCCCGTCACACTGATACAGGCCTCCACCAAGTCCACAGGAACACCCAGCTTCCGCAGAACCTCAATCCCTTTGGCTGGATCACCATGACGGGCAGGCATGACATCTGAGGGGTATTTGCGGGTTCCGCTTAGATACCACAGCGACAGCGCCCGTTCTATAAGCGGGGCTTCCTCATTCCCCGCATACGCGGCAAGGGTAGTATCGTTGGCTGCGACCAGAGAGTGCCGGAGGGCTTTGTATTCAGGGGCGCGTTCTGCCTGTGTAAACAGTTCATCCCCCATCCGGCTCTTTACAGCACCACACAGCAGCCGGGTGAGGTATAAGCCGACAGATAAATCACCTACACGTCTGCGCCAGATGGCTGATGACGTGGCAGTCAGCACCTTTATGACCGTGTCCGTATCACCAGCACACATATCCTCAATCGCCAGCAGGTGCATCCGTCTCCAGAACGCCTGTCTGTCAGCGTGCCAGAAGGCAGAGGCTGCACTTAATGCGGTATGCACCTGTCCACGACGTACCGATTTTTGCCATGCGCTGCTGAGAATGTATTTATCAGCCTGAAGTGGGTCGATGTACTTACAAGGCGTACCCTTGATTGCTACAGCAAGCTTCTCCAGAATTCCTTCACGATCATATACAGTCACCGGCATCCTCCTTGATGGTTTTGGTGTGACTTGATCGTCTTTGAATGGCGGGCATAGGCAATGGGAATTACGGGGTTACTATTCGTAATGCGCGGATATTTTCTGACCGTTCTTAAGCCACAGGGGGTAAAAAGATGAGATTTCTTCGATGCTGCTAAGGCGCGTTTTTATTGACTTCTTCGCGTTTTTTGCTTCTTCGGTCAGAGGCTGGAGTATTCTGTAATTTTTACGTTTTTACTGTTTTTGAAATCGGCGAAATGATTTGCAAATAAATCCCACTAATCCCACTGAAACTACTTGTATAGGTGCGATAAGTCGAGGTCAGGATATGTAATCTTGGAAATGTGCTTATACAGTGTTTCCGGTTTCATGCTTTTTGCTCCGTACATCTGATCCACCGTTTCGGCTGTCCAACCGCCCAGTTGAAGTGCTGCATCTGGTGGTATCTCGGCTTCTCGAAGAGCATCCCTGAACGAATGGCGGAAGCTATGAAACGATGTCTTTAATGTCTTTGCTTCAATATTGTCCAAGAACCGTGAAAACCACTTCGTTGCGTCACCGGAGTAGTAACCACGAGTATCAAGTTTTAGGTCTGGGAATAGGCGTTCATGACCCTCCGTCTTTATCCGATCAATGTAATCAAGAAATCCGATTTTAATAAGCTCTGGGTGGATAGGAACGATCCGGACACTGGCTTCGGTTTTTAGGTTCTTGTCATCAGGGCCGTCTTCGTCATCGCACTCCTCGGCTATGATAACGTGTATCCCTTTCTTTACAGATACGTCTGTTGTTCGTAGCTGGCAGATTTCATTCAGCCTCAAGCCGGAATACAAGCCAATAAGAGGAAGCCAAAATCTCGTGTTCCGAGGCTTTGCGTTGCCTGGCTTATTGTAGCCATGTTGATCATCCACGCATCCAGTATAGAGCGGGGCAGAGAATATCTTTAAAAGCTGATCATCGCTGAATGGGTAACGCTTATCCTTCTTCTTGACCTTATCAGCAACAGACAGTTTTCTGGCGGGGTTTTCTTTAATGTATCCTTCTTCAACAGCGAATTCCATCAAAGCAGCAAGCTTGTTGAGATTGGAATTGATTGTTGCCGGTGCCAGCTTTGCCCACCCTTGCTTTTCTGCTTCTTTGGCTGCTGCTTCAAGGGACAGGCCTGACGCTTTAGCCGTAACGTTCTTCGGTAAGCGTAACATGAGCGACTGAACCTGTTTGCAGTGCTCGCGCGTAATACCAGTCACGGGCGTGTCTGGGCCAGCAATTTCAGACATAGCTTTGAACATGATCTTGTAATTGTTCTTCGTTGATTGCGAAAGAACACGCCCCGGATTTGTAAGATATTCGTCATATACGGCTTTAAAGGACGGGCCTTTATCTGCACTATTCTGTTTATGCGGGAGAGGCATCAGTGCCTTTCCTTGCCACTGTTCGAGGCTCAGTTGTGCCAGTTCATAGATGGCTTTGCTAAAGAAATGGCCCAGCTTCTTGAATTGTGGTGACTTGCGGTCAAAGGGCAAGCCCTCGGCTTTCAAGAATTGTGCAGCAGTGGTCAAACCGTCATGCTTTTCATCCCCACTGGCGTTCAAAGCCTCAAGGCGGGCCTGTAACTCTTCCTGTTTTAACTGGATGTAATGCTCTGTGCGGGCATCATCGCTCCATGTCTGATGGATATTCTCTAAACGCCGCTGTTCGTCTGCCGCTTTAACCTCCGCCATCCACTTGAAGGCGAGGGCCATAAGTTCTTGATCTGTAAAATTGGACAGGGCATCTTCACCCGAAATTAGAGCGGCAGCCTGTTTACGTTTCTTCTCAAACTCTGCATCAAGTTTTGCTTTTTCCAGAGTGCCCCGAACCGAAGCTTCTTTGTTGTCCTTCGTCTTTAAAGATTTGGTTATTTCTTTTGTTGGCTTGTAGACGTTAAGCAGGTCTTTTGGGATGCGTATACGAATGTAATACGTATCTCCTCGCTTCACGATATAGGTCTGTTTGGGCATCTCTTGCATCGTCCGTGTGTAGCATGTTTGTGTAACACTTCGGAAGAGAGAACCTAATCAGATCAACTTGTTATAGATGTATCAAGGAGTTACAAACTTGGTGGTGGCCCCGGCCGGGGTTGAACCGGCATGCTCTTACGAACGAGCGATTTTAAGTCGCTTGCGTCTACCAATTCCGCCACGGGGCCGTGTCGCTTGATAAAGCGGGGCACAGGTTAGCGGGAGTTGGGCGGGCTGTCCAGACTGTGATGATCAGCCTGTTTTTTGCGCTGCTTTTGGCAGAGGACTGCCATTTTCAATGTTTTCAATGAGGCGATAGAGCAACGTGGCGCCGCGCGGGGTGAGCCAGAGCTCCTTGCGGCGGGCTTCGGTGGTGGAGAAGCCGACCTTTACCAGTTCGCCGCAGCGGGTGCGTCTGCTGGAAAGGTTGCCGATGATGCGGGACACGGTTGAGAGGGAAATGCCGGTGCGCTGCGCCAGTTCTGTCAGGCTTAAACCTTCTTGCTGCGCGATCTCTGCCAGACACAGGGCGTACTGAAGGGGGAATTCCGGATCAATTCTCCGCAATTCCTGCAGCAGCGCAGTCAGTGCGCGGAGGCCTTTGGCTTTCATCATCACTATTCCATCCCACCCGGTTGAAAAAGTATGTTGGTGTGTTTCTGTTCTCTCTGTCGCTCCTGATCTCGTCCCCCATCGGGGTCATGATGATCCGGGCGAAGGGAATATCCAGCACGATTTCCCGTCCGAAGCGCGACATTTTCCATGCCGGACTGCGACCGTACGCACGTGCCCATTCTGCATGAATGGCCCCCAAGCCATCCAGACTGATATGGATTATCATACTGCTACCCCACACAGGCGTCAGGTTACTACTATGAATTGTTTTTATATTTAGAATGCCATCGAATGGCGTGTCAAGTTTTCCTTGATCTGCCGCGATGGTATTTAGGTAGTGCTTCACCGTCGACGACGGCAGAATATTGCTGGCTTAAGAGGTATCATGTCGTTTCAAATCAAACTACAGTGCGCGTCGGTAAGTCTTGGGTACCGGGGGCTCTTCATTCTGATCGTTGCAGGACAAAGACATGGCGGCTGCTTTGATTAACAAGGCCGTGAAATCAAGTCCGCGTTGTCTCGTTTCCTCTTCCAGATGCAGCAGGCAGAGTGCCAGCCCGTCAATATGATCATCCAGATCATTCTCTTTCTTCGCATTTGTGCTCTTTATTTTCATGATACCCACCCCTTTGGTTTCCGATCCTTAAATCCAGATTAGCAGCGCGGGGCGGATAATTCTGTGAACCAAGCCACACTTTATGTAAATTAATTTAAAATTCATTGGAAATGCCTGAAAATTGTGAAGAATGCACATATAATGATCTTAGTTGTACTTTCTTTGGCGTAATGCTTGTTGGAGTGATGCTTGTGGATATGAACCAAACTCAGAAGATACAAATGCTGCTTGAGAGCAGCCGCCTGTTCGGCCGTTTCGATGCCAATGTTATTCAGGCAACCATCCCTCTGTTGACGACATGTCGTTTCGAAGCGGGAAGTCTGGTGTGCTTGAAAGGGGATGAATCAGATTCGTTGTATCTGATTTCCCAGGGGCAGGCCGAGGTGTCCGTGTCTTCGCGTGACGGAAAAATTATCATGCTGGGTTCTTTGTCGCCGGGTGACGTTTTTGGCGAGGTTGGTTTGCTGGACGGCGAAGAACGTACGGCCAATGTGATGGCATGTACTGATCTTGAACTTTACCGTCTTAGCAGCGCAGGGTTCTCTGAGTTGACCAAAATGTTCGGTGTTAAGGAATGGATCGCGCTGTCTTCCTATATTTGTTTCTTATTCCGCCGGGTGACGAATAACCTTGAAGAAACATTGTTCCTGGATGCCAGCATCCGCGTGGCACGTAAAATTCTGGTACTGCATAAGGAATCACGCCATGGCAGCCACAATAACTTTCAGGTGACGATATCGCAGGAAAATCTAGGGCGCATGGCGGGCCTATCGCGCGAGGCGACGAACAAGGCCTTGTCTAAGCTTGAGGACATGGGTCTGATTTTCCGTGAATATAAGAAAATCATTGTTCCTGATATTGCCAAACTGGTCATGATTGCCGACAGTGAACAGGGCTGATTACGCCACCCGACGGTTATCTCGCTGATAGACCTGCCACAAAGTGCTGATCAATGCGCTGTGATTACGCATAAAATTAAACAAGACTGAGGGCATGTGCGCTGGGGCAGCGGGCGTGATATCGGTCAGCGCATAATGACCGATCAGAATGCTTCGTTCAAAACAGGTGATCGGGAAGGGCAGGCCTTTCAGCACCAGCGGCGGTTTGGAAAATTCACACATATAATCATTTCCGGCAACAAAGCCGTTGGCGTCCATGAAAGCGGTGTCGCGAAAATTGAGGTCGAGCGCCGAAAGCGTATCGAAGAGGCAGCGGCTGATTCGGGCGCCGCTGATATCAGTGCCGCCGAACAAGGCGCCCCGGCACTGGGTGCTGTCCAGTACGGATTCGCACAGAGCAGTATTATAAAGCTGGGTGTTGATTAAAGATGTGCGGCGCAGCGAGGATTCTGACAGATTGGCACCCATCAAGTTGGCCTCATCAAGCAAAGCGTTATCGAGAATGGCGCCGTCCATCAGGGCGTTCACCAGATTGGCGTGCCGTAAATCGGCAAAGGCCAAAGAGATATTTTCTGAAATGGCCGTTTCTACGGCCTGCCTGATGCTGGAAAAATGTCCTGTGAAGAGGGGGTTGCCTGTTCTGACGTGATTGATGGCTATAGTTTTCAACGCTCGTTCTCCGTAAATAGTTGCAAGCTTGCAAGTGTTTAAACGCGGTTACTTATTAATTTATGCGACTTATAGTTGTTATTATGGCTGTAAAGTCAAGCGCGAAAAGGTGGGATGCATACAGTGCGATGTGGAAATCTGTATGCCAAGGCACTAATATCACTGCATGACTACGCCAGACGACACACCATTAACCGCATTGGAACGCGGGGCAGCCCTGATCCGGGGGTTCGCCCGGTCCTTGCCGGAAACGCCGGGGGTTTACCGCATGCTGAATGCGGCGGGCGATGTTTTATATGTGGGCAAGGCCAAGGCGTTGCAGCGTCGTGTGCTGTCTTATGCGCAGGTCGAAAAGCAGCCTTTGCGCCTGCAGCGCATGATCGCCGAAACCGTGGATATGCTTTTCATGCATACGCATACGGAAGTCGAGGCATTGCTGCTGGAATCGAACCTGATCAAGAAACTGAAGCCGCGTTATAATGTCTTGCTGCGCGATGACAAATCGTTCCCCTATATTATGATCACGGGCGACCATGATTTCCCGTTGCTGACCAAGCATCGCGGTGCGCACAAGCGTAAGGGGGAATATTTCGGGCCGTTCGCGTCGGCGGCTTCGGTCAATCATACCGTGGCCATTTTGCAGCGGGCCTTTATGCTGCGGAACTGTGCCGATACCGTGTTTGCCAACCGTTCAAGACCCTGCCTGCAATATCATATCAAGCGTTGCACGGCACCTTGCGTCGGTTATGTCTCTAAAGAGGAATATGGTGCGCAGGTGAAGCTGGCGCATGATTTTCTTTCAGGCAAAAGCCGCGAGGTGCAGGACGAATTTGCCGAAAAAATGCAGGAAGCCAGCGCCGCACAGGATTATGAAGAGGCCGCCAAATACCGTGACCGGATCAAGGCGCTGACAATGATTCAATCATCGCAGGACGTGAATGTCAGCGGGCTGGGCGATGTCGATGTGGTTGGTTTGTGGCGGGAAAACGCCCGCAGTTGCGTGATGGTGTTTTTCTTTCGCGGCGGGCAGAATTTCGGCAATCGCGCTTATTTCCCGCGTCATGCGGCGGATGATTTGTCGGAAGATATTCTGGCGGCATTTGTGGCGCAGTTTTACGAGAACAAGCCGGTGCCGAAAGAAATTTTGTTAAGCCACCCCGCTAGTGAAGCCGGATTGCTGGAGGAGGCGCTGACCGAACGCGTCAAGGGTAAGCACAAGATACGCTTGAGCGTACCCGAAAAGGGGCAGAAAAAGCGCCTGATTGAAATGGTGGTGCATAACGCGCGTGAAGCGCTGGCGCGTGAAGCGTTGCAACTGGCGGGGACAGAGCGGTTGCTGTCGGGTGTGGCCAACCTGTTCGGCATGGATGAACCGCCGCAGCGGATCGAGGTCTATGATAACAGCCACATCGCCGGGACGAATATGGTGGGCGGTCTGATCGTGGCCGGGCCGGAGGGGTTCCGCAAGAACGCCTACCGTAAGTTCAATATTCGTGAAGCCGCAGAGTCGGACGATTACGCCATGATGCGCGAGGTTATGCATCGGCGTTTTGGCAAGGCGATAGAGGAAGGTAAAGGGCCGGATACGGAAGATTGGCCTGATCTGGTGCTGATCGATGGCGGACTGGGGCAACTGAACGCAGTGCGCGGCGTGTTCGAAGATTTGGGCATCATGGATAGTTTGACGCTGGTATCGATTGCCAAGGGGCCGGACCGGAACGCGGGGCGCGAGAAATTTTTTATACCGGAGCGCGATATGTTCCAGTTGCCGATTGATGATCCCATACTACATTACCTGCAAAGACTGCGTGACGAGGCGCACCGTTTTGCCATCGGCTCGCACCGGGCGCGACGGACAAAGCAGATTTCGGCATCGCCGTTGGATGATGTGCCGGGGATCGGGGCCAAGCGGAAGAAGGCCTTGCTGCTGCATTTTGGATCGGCGCAGGACGTGGTGGTGGCGGGTATTCAGGACCTGGAACAGGTCGAGGGGATATCGCATGCGGTGGCGGAGAAAATCTACAATTATTTCCACGACAATTTGTAGGTAGAATTTCTTTGATTTACAGTGATTTATAAGAAAAACCGTCAATTTTCGGTAAAGTTCCGCTTGCAGGCTTTGGCGGGGGCTGGTAATTTCCCGGCTATTCATGATGATTGAATTTTGGAAGGCCGAAGACCCGGGAGCGGGTCGTCTTTGCCTTCCGAAGACGAAACCCTAAGGCGAAACCCAGAAGGAAGAAACGTATGTTTCATCGTCCCAAAACAGAACAGCAACCCGGTGAGCAGACAGTGACGTCTGCGGCCCCGGTAACTGAGACGCGCAACACTTATACCCAACCTGAGGAAAAAAATATGACCGCCAACAACAGCGAACAACAGGACACCACACAAGCAGCACGTATCGACATTCCGGGTGGTGCCGCCGCATTCCAGCGCCCGGGCGCTGCGCAGCCTGGCCGCGTTCCTCCGGGATCCGCTTATGCCGCTGCACCGGCTGCCGCTTATCCTGGCGCTGGCAGCTACAACACCGCTGGTGTTGGCGCACGTTCTTCCGTGACAGCCGATGGCCGCCGCCTCGTTATCGGTGAGGGCATCAGCATCTCCGGTGAGATTGAAGCCTGCGATACGCTGGTTGTTGAAGGCACCGTTGAAGCTGCCCTGAAAGGCGCCCGCATTCTGGAAGTGGCCGAGAACGGCACGTTCTACGGCACCGTCGAAATCGACGAATGCACGATTGCTGGCCGCTTCGAAGGCGACATCACAGTGAATGGCCGCCTGACGATCCGTTCCACGGGTTCGATCACAGGCACGATGGCTTATAAAGAGCTGGCAGTTGAAGCCGGTGCGACTGTTGACGGCAAAATTACGCCGCTCTCTGCGAAGGGGGTAGTGAAATCGGACAAGCCGGGAAAGCCTATGAAGGCGCGTCGCGAGGCTGAGAACGACGGTTCGCAACTGCCGTTCGGAAGCTCGATCGAAGCTGCCTGATTTGAAAGCTCGGAAGGCCATCAAGGGTTCCTATAAGCGCATAGCGTATAAAGGGTGAAAAGGAACTCCCAAGCCATGATGAAAATTTCAGCAACATTACGTTATCTAATCGTACACGCACGGAGAAAAGGCCGGTTGGCCTTTTCCTCCCGCGATGCTCTGTCTTTGATCCTCATCGCTGGTTTGCCGTTCGTGATGGTCAGTTCTTTCTCGATTAATAAATCCGTCAATCGCAATGTCGCTTATGCCTATGCTACGGCGCGCACTGTGCCGAGTGTGCCGCCTGCAGAAGCGGAGCGTCTGGGTCGTCATATCGCGGCACAGGTGAAGGGTAATCCCGCAGCGTTTTTAAAATTAAGCGGCCCTCAGGTGGCGATGATCTTTAACAAACCGGGTCTGCAGCGCACCGAAGGCGATATGGGCGTTTGGCAATATCGTACCCATGACTGCGTATTGGACCTCTATATTGCCGACAAGGGCAATGGTTCCGTCACGCATTACGAAACCCGTTCACGGAGCAAAGCTTCCGGCGGCGACAATGCTATGGATCAGGCCACACGCCGTGAATGCGTGAAATCCGTTTTCAACGGGCATGACGGTCTGGTGCCGATGCAGTTTGCTTCGCGCTAAAATCAGGCCGTTTTCTCTTTAAATTCACAAAGATCATAAACCGGACATTCCGCACAGAGTGGGTTACGGGCCTTGCAGATATAGCGTCCGTGCAGGATCAGCCAGTGATGGGCGTGGCGGCGGAATTCTTTTGGCACGATTTTTTCCAGTTTGTCTTCCACTTGCTCAACGGTTTTACCGGGAGCCAGGCCTGTGCGGTTGCTGATGCGGAAGATATGCGTATCAACAGCGATGGTTTCCTGACCAAACGCGATATTGAGCACGACGTTGGCGGTTTTGCGCCCCACGCCCGGCAGCTTTACCAGTTCTTCGCGTGTCTGCGGGATGTCGCCGTTATATTCCCGCACCAGAATGTCTGAAAGGGCGATGATGTTTTTGGCCTTGCCGTTATAAAGGCCGATGGTCTTGATATATTCCTTCAGGCCGTCTTCGCCGAGCTTCAGCATTTTCTGTGGCGTGTCGATTTTTTTGAACAGCGGGCCGGTGGCTTTGTTGACGCCTTTATCGGTCGCCTGCGCCGACAGCACCACGGCCACCAGCAATGTATAGGGATTCACGTAGTTCAGCTCACCCTGCGGTGTGGGGTTGTTTTTTTGCAGAGTTTTAAAAAAGGCGGTGATGTTTTCTTTTTTCATGGTTAGAGAAGAATAACCGATCTTGATGGCAGAAGGCTATGATATTACATGTAAAAATGGTGATCATTGAAGCGGGCGACTGGCCGCGCTAAGGTGAGATCAATGGAGAATTATTATGACCGACCTGAAGACGATTTATACGCGGACGACCAGCCAGAAAGTGGCCGTTTTTGCGCCGAAGACTGTTAGCTCTACGCAAGCCGCACAGCTTAACAAGCTGGAAGATATCCTGACGGCGTTATCGTCGGTTGATTGCAGCTTCAGTATCGAATTGAATGGTCTGGATATGGCGATTGGCATTTGCAATGACGCCAGCAGTGTGATGATCCCTTTTACCCTGCAGGATGACAGGCAAGGCGGCAGCCGGATATTGGTCGATAGCACGGGGGTGGCGCCGGTCGCTTTTGATATGCTGTCCGATGAAGTGTCCTTTGTGAAGTTTCTGGCTGTCGAGCAAAGGGACCGCGTTCTCCGGCAAAATATGGCGATGGGGATTGCCGGTTATTTGGTGCCCACGCCAGCGCCAACCCCGTCGAAGCCATGAATCGGATTGGCGCAGCGGTCAATCCAGATTAGCTTTTATATATGACGCAGATCAGCACACAGGTCGTATCGGACACTATTGATTATATCGTTGCTCACTGGCAGCAACAGCCAGACCTTGACGCATTGGCGCGTCGTGCTGGATATGATCCCACGCATTTTCAAAAGACGTTTACCAAGATGGTGGGGTTAAGCCCGAAAAAACTGGTGCAGTATATGAATGCCCGGCATGCGCGGGATTTTCTGCTGGAGGGTTATTCGACGCTGGATGCGGCTTACGCGGCGGGGTTGTCAGGCAATGGCCGCCTGTTTGATTTGTTTGTGAATGTTGAGGCGGCCACACCGGGTGAAGTGCAGAAGAAGGGGCAGGGTTTGCGCATCAGCTACGGTTATCATCCGACTCCGCTGGGTGATATCCTGATTGCGCAGACGGAACGCGGTATCTGCTGGCTCGGGTTCGTGGTGGAAGAAGATCGCGATGTGCCGATGCAGCGTCTGCTCGCCTATTGGCCGAAAGCTGAGTTTATTGAAGATGTAGAAAGCACGGCTATCGCAGCGCAAAAAATTATGACGGTATGGCGCGGTGCAGCAGAACCTAAATTCAATATCCATCTTTACGGCACCAATTTTCAAATTCAGGTCTGGCAGGCTTTGCTGAAAATTCCATGCGGCGGTGCAGTAAGCTATCAGGATGTGGCGAATTACCTAGAAAAACCCACGGCCAGCCGCGCTGTGGGCGGGGCGGTGGGGGCCAACCCGATATCTTTATTAATTCCCTGCCACCGTGTCATTCAGTCCTCGGGCATCATCGAGAATTACGGCTGGGGCACACCGCGCAAAAAGTTGATTCTGGCAATGGAGTCTGCCAATATCCAGACCTGAAATAAGAACCTGAAAAAATCAGGACGGAACAGGGAAGGATCAACATGAAAACCATCAATCTCGAAGCGCTTTATCACGAAGCGGCACAAGGTGCCCATCCGGCAGTTGACCGGACAGCGCAGGTTCATTTGCTCGGACAATATGTTGGTACACTTGCGCAGGTTCTTCAGGATTCCGGATTCAAGGTGACGCATGAATTGCTGACGTTTACGCCGCAGGCAAATTTAAAACTGACAATTGACGGCGACACGCACGATTTTCAACTGACCATTCCTGACAGCGGTACAGGCCTTAGCAATAAACTTGTCGTTTCCGGCAATGCTGATTGCTCGCTGCGGGAGTTCATTATTTATAATGACGACGGTTCCATTCCCATCACCCGTTTTGAAGATATGAGTGTGATGCTGGCCGAGCATCTGGCGGTGGAATGCGGACGCAAGGTTTTCCAGCAGCAAGAGCATGTGATGCGTCTGGCCGATCTGGCGCGTTATACGATTTAGGATTTTTCCCGTTAGATGTTCAGGAGCTTCTGAACCCAGTTTTTCTTGTTGGGTTCCGGGACATTTATGACGTCATCTCCCGGGAGAGTTCTGTTTCCCTCCATCACAAAATTGAATGATTTCCCATTTCTTCCTTGAATTTCAAGGTGAGTTTTTCCTGTCGCTTCATTGAAAACAGTCTTTGTGCCCTCAACTCTGTAATCGCGCGGGCCGTATTCACGCTGCATCATCCAGAACGAGAAGCGCTGATAAGCTTCGTGATCATTTAGAAGTTCTTTTGCCGCCGGGCTAAGGGGTGCTTTCATTCTGCTCTCCGTTTATTGATTTTATACCAATGCCCTGTTTTATGGATATTGTCAAAAAAATAGTTTAATTATCTGAAATCATTAAATTTCCAAAACATCCCTCATGGTGTAAAAGCCATGCGGTTTGTTTTTGAGCCAGGTGGCGGCGCGGAGTGCGCCTTTGGCGAACAGGCTGCGGTCGTGGGCGCGGTGGCCGAGTTCGATACGTTCACCGGGGCCGAAGAAGCTGACGGTGTGTTCGCCGATGACATCGCCGCCGCGCTGCACGGCATAGCCGACCACGCCGGATTCGCGCATACCGGAACGGTCGAACGGGGCAGCCGGACGGCCCGTGGCCCTGCCCAGCATCAGCGCGGTGCCGGACGGGGCATCTATTTTATTGTGGTGATGGGTCTCGCTGATCTCGATATCAAAATCATGACCCAGACGTTTTGATGCCTGTTCCACCAGGGCTGCCAGCAGATTGACGCCGATACTCATATTGGCGGAGAAAAGCAGCGGGCATTCCTTGGCGGCGTCCTGCATTTCCTGCATGTCCGTTTCGGTCAGGCCGGTGGTGCCGATGACGATGGGTTTGTGATGTTTGGCGGCGAGCCAGATATGCTTGCGGGTGGCCTCCGGTGTGGTGAAATCGATCACCAGATCGCTGTGAAAGAGCAGTTCCGGATCGTCTGTCGATGTGGTGCCGCCCGCATAGGCAAGATCACCCCATCTGCCGGATTCCAGTTCCTGCGTCAGCATCTGGCCCATGCGGCCTTTATGTCCGGCGATGGTTATTTTCATGTCAGTCCTTCAAATCGCTCCAGACTTCTTTCACCTTTGAGAAGAAGCCCGATGATTCAGGACTATGTTTGCCCTGCGCTGTGCCGCCGAGGGATTTATCCAGTTCCTTCAGCAAATCCTGTTGCTTGCGGTTCAGGTGCATGGGTGTTTCCACCAGCACGTCGATAAACATGTCGCCGACGGCATCGGAACGCAGCACAGGCATGCCTTTGCCTTTCAGGCGCAGCTGTTGTCCGGTTTGCGTGCCTTCGGGGATTTTGACCTTGGTGCGGTTGCCACCGATGGTCGGGACTTCCACTTCGCCGCCGAGCGCGGCTGTTGTCATCGGGATCGGTACGCGGCAATAGATGTTGGCACCGTCGCGCTTGAATAATTTGTGCGGTTTGACGGCCAGCAGAACGTAAAGATCGCCCGATGGTCCGCCGCGGAAACCGGCTTCGCCTTCACCTGCCAGGCGAATGCGGCGTCCGCTCTCGATACCGGCGGGGATTTTGACCTTGAGCGCCTTTTCCTTACGGACGCGGCCCTGACCGCTGCATTTCTTGCAAGGGTCACGGATGATTTTGCCAGCGCCGTTACAGGTGGGGCAGGTGCGTTCGATGGTAAAGAAGCCTTGTTGCATGCGCATACGACCCGCACCGCTACAGGCCGGGCATTGTTCTTCGCTGGTGCCGGGTTCAGCGCCGGAGCCGTTGCATTTATCGCAGCTTTCGTTCGTGGGAATTTTGATGGTGGTTTCAATGCCGCTGTATGCTTCTTCCAGCGTGATTTCCATGGTGTATTGCATGTCGCCGCCGCGTTGCGGCCCGCTGCGTCCGCCGCCACGGTTCATCATGTCGCCGAACATGTCTTCGAAAATGTCGGTGAACGCGCCGCCGAAGCCGCCCGAGAAACCGCCGCCACCGCCGCCGCCCGCCATGTGCATGCCCTCGGCACCGAACTGATCGTAGGCAGCGCGCTTTTGCGGGTCTTTCAACGCTTCATAGGCTTCGTTGACTTCCTTGAATTTGGCTTCGGACTTGGGGTCGTCCTTGTTGCGGTCGGGGTGATATTGCATGGCCAGCTTGCGAAAAGCTTTCTTCAGCTCTTCATCAGTCGCTTTACGGTCAACGCCCAGTGTCTGGTAATAATCCTTGGCCATTATTTACCCTGTATTGCCTTGTCAAAGCGGCGGGGCCCTTTTAAGTGGCCCCGCCTGATGTTTGATTATTTTTTATCGTCTTCGTCGATTTCGAGGTCGCTGAAATCAGCGTCCACGACTTCGCCGCCATCCTGAGATGATGCGCTGGAATCGGCAGCCCCGGCATTGTCCGGTGCCGCGGCGGCGCTTTCCTGTGCCTGACGATAAGCGATTTCGCCCAGCTTCATGCTGGCCTGCATTAGTGCGTCGGTCTTGGCCTTGATCTGCTCGTGATCGTCAGAGGCGATAACGCCTTTCAGATCGGATACAGCGGCTTCGACGTTGGCTTTGTCATCAGCAGGCACCTTGTCACCCAGTTCGTTGAGCGTACGCTCGGTTTGGTGCAACAAGGCCTCGGCGTGGTTTTTGACATCGACCAGTTCACGCTTTTTCTTGTCTTCTTCGGCGTGATCTGCGGCGTCGCGTACCATCTGATCAATGTCAGCGTCTGACAGACCGCCCGAGGCCTGGATGCGGATTTGCTGTTCCTTGCCGGTGGCTTTGTCTTTCGCGGTGACGTGCACGATACCGTTGGCGTCGATGTCGAAGGTGACTTCCACCTGCGGGATGCCGCGTGGTGCCGACGGGATGCCGACCAGATCAAACTGGCCGAGGATCTTGTTGTCAGCGGCCATTTCACGTTCACCCTGGAAAACGCGGATGGTCACAGCCGTCTGATTGTCTTCAGCGGTTGAGAACACTTGCGACTTCTTGGTCGGGATCGTGGTGTTGCGGTCAATCAGGCGTGTGAAGATACCGCCCAGCGTTTCGATGCCGAGTGACAACGGGGTCACGTCGAGCAGCAGCACGTCTTTGACGTCGCCTTTCAGAACGCCGCCCTGAATCGCCGCGCCATCGGCCACGACTTCATCGGGGTTCACGCCTTTATGCGGTTCCTTGCCGAAGAATTCCTTCACCGTTTCGATGATTTTCGGCATGCGGGTCATACCGCCCACCAGAACCACTTCGTCGATGTCGGAAGCTTTCACGCCCGCGTCTTTCATCGCGGCTTTCAGCGGGCCTGTCGTTTTCTTGATCAGGTCATCGACGAGGCTTTCCAGCTTCGCACGGCTGAGCTTGATGTTCAGGTGTTTGGGGCCTGAGGCATCAGCAGTGATGAAGGGCAGGTTGACTTCGGTCTGCATGGTCGAGGACAGCTCGATCTTCGCTTTTTCAGCCGCTTCTTTCAGCCGCTGCAGCGCGAGTTTGTCCTGACGCAGGTCGATGCCTTGCTCTTTCTTGAATTCGTCGGCGAGATAATCAATGATGCGGGCATCAAAATCTTCACCGCCGAGGAACGTATCGCCGTTGGTCGATTTTACTTCGAATACGCCATCGCCGATTTCAAGGATCGAGATATCGAACGTACCGCCGCCCAAGTCATAAACAGCGATGGTGCCGGTTTTCTTTTTGTCCAGACCATAGGCCAGTGCGGCAGCGGTTGGTTCGTTGATGATGCGCAGCACTTCGAGGCCTGCGATCTTACCGGCGTCTTTCGTCGCCTGACGCTGCGAGTCGTTGAAGTAAGCGGGCACCGTGATGACGGCTTGCGTGACAGCTTCACCGAGATAGCTTTCGGCGGTCTCTTTCATTTTTTTCAGCACCATCGCCGAAATTTGCGAAGGCGACATTTTTTCGCCGTCAATTTCGACCCAGGCATCGCCGTTGTCGCCGCGCACGATTTTGAACGGGGCGTTCTTGGCCATCTTCTGCACTTCGGCATCATCGAAGCGGCGGCCGATCAGGCGCTTGACGGCGTACAGTGTATTATCGGGGTTGGTGACGGCCTGACGCTTGGCGGGCTGACCGACAAGACGCTCACCGTCTTTGCTGAAAGCGATCATCGAGGGCGTGGTGCGGGCACCTTCGGCGTTTTCGATGACGCGGGGTTCTTTACCTTCCATGACAGCGACGCAGGAATTGGTCGTGCCAAGGTCAATACCAATGACTTTGCTCATGTTGTAGTCCTCTTCTCAAATTGGCAAATCCACGAAACGGCCCACCATTGGCACCGTCGCGGTTCCCTTGCATGCGGGGTCTTTCAAGATGGTCTGGAATATACCATAGAAGACCCAAAATGCCAGAGGGGCAGGGTCAAAATCCCCACCGTTTCCGGCTTACGGGCGATCCTTTTCCTGCTTGATATTTTATATAGGCGAGGAAACTCAGGGGTCAAGGATTTTTAGGTTTAAAATCCTATTTTTATATTTTAAACTAATAGGAATAATTTTAGTGGATAGGAGTAAGTTTTTGGAGGTGTGATAAAGAATTGTTCGTATGTATTAGATGAATATATCAATATTAAGGAAATTGAAGTTGGCGCACATAGCTGGTATCTTTGATCGTAGGGGACAAATGATGAACAAAGAAATTATCTCAAAATATTCGTCGTCTGCCATAGCCAATTACTTCATTAGAAAGGCTCGGGAAGATAACGTTCGAGACTTAACGCAGTTAAAGCTTCAGAAGCTGGTTTACATTGCGCTTGGGTGGGCTTTGAGCCTAGCTAATACAGATATTGTTGGTGGGGATGATGTTGAAGCATGGCAATATGGGCCTGTTATTCCTAATCTCTATCATTCAATAAAACATTTTAGAAATGATAATATTGTTGAACCAATCCCTGGTTGGTTCTCAGTGATAGATGATGATGGCAATGAGGTTAGTGCCCCTGTTCCTGATGAGGTTTCTAATGATGATGAGGACGTATTAGAGGTTCTTGAGGCCGTTTGGGATGTCTATAAGGACAAAACGGCTAATGAACTAGTAAATATTACGCATCGCCATAATACGCCCTGGAAGATGTACTACAAGTCAGGGAAGCGTAATATTGATATTCCCAAAGAGGATATAAAAGCATTCTATGATGCGCTTAGAGAAAAATCAGAGTCATAGATGTCTATGCAGATAAGGCAAGTTTTAAGAAGCTCGGGTGCTCAAACTGTGAGCGCGGCTGAATTAGAAGAGGCCGCTAAACGGCGTAATCATCATCGTTCACAAACCTTGCTGGATGTTATCCATGTAAGTCTATGCTGTATGGTTTGGATTGCCGCTCTATGTATTATATCCATGGGGGTTGTATGGGTTCTGCACATAGTTACTCCTTGGGGGTGGCTGTGCCCATCTCAGCTGGATACAATTAAAAATACTCTATTCTCCGGAGCAATCGGCGGATTGATAGCCGATCGACTCCGCAAGATAACGCCTTGAAAATATAATCAGTCTGTCTATGCCTGCGTATCAAGTTTGTGGCTGTTGCCGTTGGTGCCGTCATCCTTGGCGACGCCGACGCGGGCGGGGCGGAGCAGGCGGTCGTGCAGGATGTAACCGGCATCGACCAGCTGGATAATGGTGCCTGCGGGTTTGCCTGTTCCGGGCACTTCGAACATGACTTCGTGGAAATGCGGATTGAAGAGTTCGTCACGCGGTTCGATCTTTTTGACGCCGTTTTTATCCAGTGTTTGCAGCAACTGGCGTTGCATGGCTTCCAGTCCGGTGAGCAGGCTGGTAATGCGGTCGTCGCCGGAAGTTTTCAGGTCTTCGGGAATGGCGTCGATCGCACGCTTGAAGTTGTCGGTGTAATCCAACAGGTCGCGGGCGAAATTCGTGATGGCGTATTTGGTGGCGTCTTCGCGGTCCTTGACGGCACGTTTGCGGGTGTTATCAGCTTCGGCCAGCGCGCGCAGACCCTGATCTTTCACGGCGGCCAACTGCTGCTGCAATTCGGATATTTGCAGCAGCGCCTGTTCAAACGGCGACGGGCCTTCGGTCGCCGGAGCCTGTGTGGCTTCGGCGGCTGATTCCGGCGTTGTGTCGGCGTTGTTGTCTTGTTCAGGCTGGCTCATTGCTCTCGTCAATCTTTAATCATAACGTCCCGGTTTGCGAATAAACACGGCAAGGTTTTTCTTGATGGGTTCGTCGGCTTCCAGACCATACTTCATAGCGTCTGTCTGAATATAGTCAAATAGTCCGTCTTCTGAACTAGTGTAGCGCTTCTCTTTATCAACAAAGTAGAAGCGGTCCGGTTTTTTGCGGTAATGAGCGTGATCGGGTATGACTTCATCCAGCGGGGTCAGGCCTTTGCTTTGGGCCAGTTCCGTCAGTTTGCTTTCGATGGTAATGTCTTTGCTCGCGCCATCCGCGGACAAGATCACTGTGCCTTCCGGGTAGAACCAGAATTTCAGCGGATTGGTAACGCCGTCAACGTCCAGCGGTCTGAAACGGTTGCGGTCTGGCGGCACCCGCGAATCCGGGATCAGTTGAATATAATCGTCTGTCATTTTGACGTTGTATTTTACAGTGGTTTTGTCCGTGCGGAATTTCACCTGTTTGACGTTGTGTTCCTTGAGCTGATCCTTGCTCAGGTTGACGCGGGCCATAGGCTCTTTCGGTGCCGTATTGCATTCGTAATGAGGATAACGCGGCATGTCGCGCTCATCGATTGCGAATTTTTCAATATCGACGAACATGATTTCGTTTTCAAATTTTACTGAATATTTGGGATTGAGAATCTTTGTGCAGCTTACGAAGCTTTTGCCGACGCTCATATGGAGGATGAAATGACCGGCAGGCAGTTCAGTATCGCGTTGCAAGGCGATCAGAACATTATCCGGCTGCACTTCATAATATTTCCAGGTGTTATAGGGGTTGCCATAGACGTCGTAATAGCTGGGTTTATTGTTGGATGATTTATCCGGTATCGGTGTTTCTGCCGTAATCACATCGGGCTTGGCTTCTGTCTCCGTTGCCTCGAATACGCCCTCAATGGCGTCCGCAGCCGGTGTGGCTGCTGCTTCAAAATCGGTGGGGACTTCAAAGGGGGCGGGCGGTTGTTCTGTCGATGCCGGTGTCTGCGCCATTGCCGGATGAAAGACGGAGCAGAGAAGGACTGCGACAAGGCCGTAAAAACTGGTTTTCATGAGCATGGTTTTCCTAATGCTGGACAAGAGCGCCCTGTAATCCGGGACTCTGACAGTCTAGCGGCAAAAAGGGGGGGAGGTAAATCCCCAAAAAGCCCGATATCCCGGGGATTTAGAAGGGGATTTAGGGCGCTTTTCAGCCTTCGAGAATTCGGGTCATAACGCGGGAGGTATAGTCCACCAGCGGAATAATCCGTTTGTAGTTCAAACGGGTGGGGCCGATGACGCCAATCGCGCCGATAATCTGGTTTTCCGGGGTCTTGTAGGGGGAAATCACCATCGACCAGCCGGAATGGTCGAACATGGTGTTTTCGGTGCCGATATAAATCTGTACGCCGTCGGCCTGCTGTGCCGCGCCCAGCAGCCGCATCATGGTTTCCTGTTCTTCGAGCGCTGCCAGCAATTGCCGTGCACGTTCCAGATCTTCGATGGCTTTCACATCCTCCAGCAGCCGTGACTGGCCGCGGATGATGATGCTACCGTTGAAATCTTCAGAGGCCGGGGCCATGGCCAGTCCGCGCTGCACCAACTCGGCGGTGATTTTGTCCAACTGCGCCTTGCTGTCGGTCATGTCACGCTGGACATCGCGCTGCGCCTCGCCCAGCGTTTTACCGGCGATCTGGCTGTTGATGTAATTGGAAGCGGCGGTCAGGGCGTAATCGCCCACCTCGGGCGGTACTTCCATGACGCGGTTTTCAACGGTGTTGTCCTGCAGCACCATGACGATCAGTATGCGCCCGCTGTCCAGCCGCACGAACTGCATGTGGCGGACGGGTTTATCGGTCTTGGGGGCGATGATCAGGCTGGCGGCGGAGGACAGGCCCGAGAGCATCGTGGTAGCGCGTTCCAGAACGGCGGCCATCGAGCTGCCGCTGGTGCGGCACTGCGTTTCAATGGCGTGGCGGTCTTCGGTGCTGATGTTACCGATCTCCATCAGACCGTCGATATAAAGGCGCAGGCCCTGCGCCGTGGGCAGGCGTCCGGCGGAGGTGTGTGGCGCATAGAGCAGCCCGCCCGTTTCCAGATCGGACATCACATTACGGATGGTCGCGGGGGAAAGCGTATTCTCCAGATGGCGCGCAATCGTGCGGGAGCCGACAGGTTCCCCCGTCTCCATATAGGTATCGACGACATAGCGTAAAATCGCCTGCGCCCGCTGATTGAGGTCGTTGATCATGGGAGGAATATAGCGGGATAAGCATAAATTGACAATTTCGGCGGGTTCCGCCACTGTGGCCGCCATTTCGTGAAAATAGAAGGAATTATATAGTGACCAACCCGGCCCAGGCCCTCGTGCCTTTTTCCCGTCCCTCTGGTCGTCAGGCAAACGCCTTGCGCACCGTCGAGATCATCACCGGCGTGGCCAAGCATGCCGAAGGTTCGGCGCTGGTGAAATTCGGTGACACCCATGTGCTGTGCACGGCGACGGTGGAAGAGAAAGTACCGGGCTGGATGAAGAATACCGGCAAGGGCTGGATCACGGCGGAATATGGCATGCTGCCGCGTTCCACCCATCAACGTATCGACCGCGAAGCTGCCAAAGGCCGCCAGTCGGGGCGCACACAGGAAATTCAGCGTTTGATCGGACGGGCCTTGCGCTCTGTTGTTGATATGCAGGCGTTGGGCGAACGTCAGGTGCGCATCGATTGTGACGTGATTCAGGCCGATGGCGGTACGCGCACAGCGTCGATCACCGGTGCTTATGTCGCGCTGTATCAAGCGCTGGAGCATGTGAAAAATCTGGGGCTGCTGACGACCATTCCGTTTAAAGACAGCGTGTCGGCGATTTCCTGCGGTATCTGGCAGGGCAATCCGGTTCTCGATCTTGATTATGCCGAAGATTCCGAAGCGGATACGGATGCGAATTTCGTTCTTACGGGTTCGGGCAAGATCGTTGAGCTTCAATCGACCGCCGAGCGCGACCCGTTTGATGAAGAATTGTTCCTGTCGATGCTGAACCTTGCCCGCAAAGGCTGCAAGGAACTCGAAGCCGCGCAACGCAAGGCGCTGGGTCTGTAGTTAATGAGCGATGTCCGCAAATTCTCCGGCGATAAACTGATTCTGGCCACGCATAACAAAGGCAAGGTCGAGGAGATTGCGGCGTTGCTGGGGGATTATGTGCAGGAGTTCCCGTCGGCGGGCGATCTGGGTCTGCCGGAACCGGAAGAAACGGGCACGACTTTCCTCGAAAACGCGACGATCAAGGCATTGGCTGCGGCGCAGGCAACGGGATTTCCGGCGCTGGCCGATGACAGCGGCCTGTGTGTGAACGGCCTGAACGGTCAGCCGGGGGTTTATTCCGCTGACTGGGCCGGGAATCCCCGTGACTTCAATAAGGCGATGCAGCGGATTCAGGATGAACTGGGTGATAACATCGACCGTTCAGCCTATTTCGTATCAGTGCTGGTGCTGGCGTGGCCGGACGATCATGTGGAGTATGTCGAGGGGCGTGTCGATGGTACGCTGATCTGGCCGATGCGCGGCGCGGGCGGTCATGGTTATGATCCGATGTTTGTGCCTGAAGATCGTGACCAGACATTCGGTGAAATGAGTATGGATGAAAAATCAGCCATCAGTCACCGGGGCCGGGCTTTCATCGCTCTTATTGAGAAGTGTTTTACAAAATAAAATTGTCATCCCGGGCTTGACCCGGGATCCAGTGCCATCGGGCAAAAATCAGGTTATTCCTCTGGATCCCCGTTTTCACGGGGATGACAATGAGAAAGATTGTTTTTATGAAATTAGCTCCAGAGATGTTCGGGATTTATGTCCATTGGCCGTTTTGTGCCGCGAAATGTCCATACTGTGATTTTAACTCCCACGTGCGTGACAGCATCGATCATGCGGCGTGGCGCGATGCTTATATTCGGGAAATTAATCATTATGCGGCGCTGACGCCGGGGCGCACCGTGACCTCGATCTTTTTCGGTGGCGGGACACCTTCCTTAATGGAACCGGAAACGGTAAAAATCGTCATCGACCAGATTAAAAAGGTCTGGGCGTACGATCCGAACATGGAAATTACGCTCGAAGCGAACCCGACTTCGGTAGAGGCTGCAAAGTTTAAAGGCTTCCGCGAGGCGGGCGTGAACCGCGTGTCTATCGGTGTGCAATCCTTGCGTGATGAAGACCTTAGCTTCCTTGGGCGCAAGCATAACCGCAGCGAAGCTTTAAAAGCCATTGATCTGGCAAAAGAAAATTTTGAACGCTTTAGTTTTGACCTGATGTATGCGCGGCCACAGCAAAAAATCAGCGACTGGGCGCAAGAGCTTGAAGAAGCTGTAAATTTATCTGTTGGGCATCTATCGCTCTATCAGCTGACGATTGAGGAAGGCACACCCTTCCATACGCAATATGCGCGCGGTGAATTTATGATGCCGTCAGAAGACCTTGGCGGTGAATTCTATGAAATCACGCAAGAGGTTTTGGGCGCTGCCGGACTGCCCGCGTACGAAATTTCCAATCATGCGAGGCCGGGGCAGGAGTCGCTGCATAATCTGACCTACTGGCGCTACACCGATTATGTCGGGATCGGGCCGGGGGCGCATGGTCGCCTGACACTGGATAACGGCAAGGTTGCCACCCGCGGACACCGGGCGCCGGAAATCTGGATGCAGCGGGTTATGGAATCGGGCCATGGCAGCCATGACCATGAAGCGGTGACACCGGAACAACGCTGGATGGAATCCCTGATGATGGGGATGCGTCTGCGCGAGGGGGTGCCTTTTGTGCGGCTGGAGTCGGAATCCGGAAAATGTATAGACCAGATCCTCGATCCCCGAAAACTGAAGGCGCTTTCCGAGGAGGGGTTGATTGTTCTCTCGAATGACAATCTCATGCCGACCATCGCCGGGATGCAGCGGTTGAATGGGTTGCTGGCGTATCTTTTATAGGCGCTTCTTCACTTTTTATAATTTTAAATCTATAAGGTCTGTATTCGTTCACCCATTTATCATCGGAAGTTATCAATGAAGCTTATGCCCCACAAACTTGCGTCTGCTGTTGTTTTGTCTGTGGCTGCTGCCTTTGGTGCAGTGGCTCAGGCTCAGGATGTTTCTGCCGAGCGCATTTCTCTGGCTCATCAGGTGAGTGATTGTGTCGTTGATAATATGGAGGCAGGGGTGTCTGCGTATTATGCGAAGCTGGATGCGCAATTGTCGGATTTGCCCGATCAGGCTGCAAGACAAGCGCTGATGGCAGATGTTCAACCGATACGGGATGATGCGGCGATGGACCGCATGCTGGATGAATTGCCTGTATGTCTCAGCCAGGCTGGCGGTATTGCGTTGGATCAAATTCCCCCTGCAGATCAGGAAGGCGCTTTTTCTAGTTTCCTTTACGGTCATGTCGATGGGGATGCTTTGAAGGCCAGCTTGTACAGCCATCAGGAGTCTGTCGTTTCGGCGGCCCTTGATGTCTATGCTGGTCTGGTGGAAAAGGCCGCTGCGCCCGGGAATGTGAAGGCTTCTGTGGCGGCACCGAATTTGCCTTAAGGTGTGAGGGTGATTAATTGCCCTATTTAGGGGGTGGCTATAATTGACATAATGTTAATTTTCCGCTAGATTTTTTTCATGAAAAAAACGCCGCCATCCCTGACGAATAATTTTCAACCAGCATCGGGTTTTGTTGCTGCTGAAAAGCGGCATGTTTTCTGCAAGAATCCGTATGACCCCCGTCGGGCACTGGACGTGCTGGAGGCGGAAATTAAACGCCGCACACAGGGCGGGCGCCCGCTGGTAGTGCTGATGGCTGAGTATCACGCGATGCCCACACGCGTTGCGTTAAAGCAGTGCCTGCTGGGCCGGTTGCTTGCTTCTTCTTCGTCCTTTGCATATGGCATGGAAAAATCGCGCGATCTGCTTGATAAAATGGTCGCGAAGGCGTTTCTCTATCCGCTTACCGGGGAGGCATTACGGTCACTCAGTGGTACGGACTATGACGGGCAGCGTCTGTTGAAGGCTTATCGCGTGGCATCCGGATCTCCTTATGCTCATATCGCTGATAAAAGCCTGATGAATTTTTGTCTGGCAGAAAAAATTTCTGTCAGCGCCAATGACGTGGCGGCGCGGACGATTTTCTTTCCGGATAGAGAGGCTGAGGATTGTCTGGATGGTTTCCACCCCGCAACCCGCGACCTGATTGCGTGCCATGCCCCGGCGCTTAAGGGGGCGAATATCGAGATGGAATCATCGGAAGGCATTCGTCTGCGTGACCAGGGTATTTCTGAACGGGCTCTGGATCATATGAATCGGGCAGGCGCTCAAATCTATGTTCAGGAGTGTGGTTTTCGACATGCTTCGGGTTTGAGCACCCTGTTTGCTAAGAAAGGAGTAGAGGTCATGACGGTTTATGCGTCGACGCCGTTACATCCTATCCTTTCTGAATCGGGGGCGGCATCTTGGCCATGGATTTTTATTCATGGTCTATCCGACGATATCATTGTTCATCCAGCCGGTTGCCCTGAAGAGATGGATTTCCTTGATATGGTGAGCGCGTCTACGGGCGGTGAATATCAAGTCATGCCGGTGGATGAAGTCAGGCTGGGCGGTCCGGCGTGGGCCGAGGTGCGGGCGCTTATTCCGGCGTGGGTGAAAGAGGCAGAAGTGCAGATGAAAACGCGCCCACCATCACCATCCTGTTCGTAACGCTTAAGGTGTAGGTTTCACGCCGCCCATCACCGTCATCAGGTCAGCCCCGTTCAGCAATGTCTTGCCGTCTGCCGTCAGTTCCAGATCATAGGTGCGGATATCCTGACCATTGGCGTTTTTGCTCTGCTGTCCGACCATCTGCAGGATCGTTAGTGTTTGCAGCAGGCTTTGCGCGCTGGTTTTTCGTTCGGCGGGGATGGCCGGATCGGCGGCGGCTTGCTGGGCGTAACCAATCAGTTTGTCGATGCCGAATATTTCCAGTCGGGTCTTGGCGGTGGCGCCGAACAGTGCCTTGATATTGGCATTGGCGGTGCCGTTCATCAGAACGTCATATTCAGAGAGATTGCCGACGCGCGTGTTTTTGATGATGAGCGATGTTCCCGCATCGGTCATTAATTGCTGCATGGTGGCCAGACCGTTCATGGTCGCGAGTGTGCGGCCCTCGGGCGTTTCGATGCTCTGATCCAGTGTTTTCTGCCCCAGCGCGGCCAACTCTTTGAACGGCAAGTTGGTCAGTGTCAGGTCGATATTGACGTTGTTGGGGGCGGCCTTGTTCAGGCCGGTCGGTGGCGGGGTGAGTGACAGATCGGTCATGTTCAGCGTCTGGCGCAGCGTGACTTTATTATTGCGGAATCCGCTGCCCTCCAGGCCGAAGCCGATGCGTTCTATTTTAACCGTCGATGCTTCTTTTTCAGCACTGGCGGGTCTCATCATTTCCAGGCCGCTGACGGTGATGCTGGAGCCGAACCCGTCCCAGACGGTGGTTAGGAAATCAAAGAAAGTGTTGTACATGCCTTTCGCGTGTTCGCTGCTCAGGCTGGGGCGGTCGGTGCCCAAGCTTTCCAGCAGCGCCTGAACCTTGTCCTGATAAGCCAGCGCATCCTTGATAGAATAATCTTTGATGCTGCTTTCCGCGGTCACTTCGCGAATTTTTAACGCGCTGCCGCTATCATTGAAAATGCCCTGAATATTGCTGGCCTTGGCGGACATCGGGCCAGACCAGAGTTTGTTGCTGCCCTCTTTCAGGTCATAAATTGCTGAAAAGGCGGGCACCATGATCTTGGCGTTGTTGGTCCGGTCGGTGAAGGTGACGTTGTTGTACTGGGCGTTGAGGCGTACGAAGTTGCGGAATTCCTCGTGAAAAACGCCGGCGAAATTCTGGCTGCCGATTTCAACAACGCTCATTTCCTTGCCATCGGCGGCTTGCATGGTGATCGGCGTCGGCATGGCCAGAGTCATCTTCCATTCCTGTTTTTTATCACCGGGCAGGGCGTTGATGGAGATCATGCCCAGATTCATTTTGGCCTTATCGCTGAAAACCAGCGTGATATGCGGGAGCGTGATGGCGTAGTAGGTATCACTCGGTTCGACCATGACTTCGCCCTCGGTCAGCAATTCGCCGCCCTGCATTTTGGCTTCGTTGCGGTAACGGTCGATCATGTCGGTGAAGATGGTTTTTAGGCGCTTGCCGTCCTCGGCGCTCATGGTCGCCTTGGCGGGCTGTGCTGAAATCAGGGATATAAAGGCCAGACCAACGAGAACGAGATTGGAAATCCGGGGGAAAACGGCCATAACGATATCTCCTAAAGTTTCAGCATAATAGAGCATGCAAAGAAGGCGCATTTTAGGCGTAAACGGACGCAATCACAATGCAGGTCAGTAATGTATCCATAAGGGCCCATGGCCCGGTGATCGCCGTGCTCGGGCCGACGAATACGGGAAAGACCCATTATGCCCTTGAACAGATGGTGACTTATGCCACGGGCGTGATCGGGTTTCCGTTGCGGCTGCTGGCGCGGGAGAATTATGACAGACTGGTAAAGCAAAAAGGTGTGCAGGCGGTGGCGCTGGTCACTGGCGAGGAAAAGATCATTCCGGCGCATGCGCGTTACTATGTTTGCACGGTCGAGGCGATGCCGCTCGACCAAGCATTTGAATTTGTAGGTGTCGATGAAATTCAACTCTGCGCTGATCCGGAACGCGGACATGTTTTCACAGACAGGCTGCTGAATGCGCGCGGCACCCGTGTTACGCTGTTCCTCGGTTCCGATACCATGCAACCGGTGATGAATTATCTGGTGCCTGACATTTCCTTTACCAGCCGCCCACGTTTATCGAAACTGACCTATAAGGGTTTCAAAAAACTTACGCGCTTACCGAAGCGCAGCGCCGTGGTGGCGTTCTCGATTGAGGATGTCTATGCGATGGCCGACCTGATCCGCCGCCAGCGCGGGGGGACGGCGGTGGTGCTGGGGGCTTTAAGTCCGCGCACACGCAACCGTCAGGTGGAGATGTATCAGGCGGGCGAGGTCGATTTTATGGTGGCGACCGATGCCATCGGCATGGGTCTGAACATGGATATCCATCATGTGGCGCTGGCGGCGACCCGTAAATTTGATGGTCATCACGCAAGGCGGCTTTCGGTGGCGGAGGTCGCCCAGATTGCCGGGCGCGCGGGGCGGCATACGGCGGATGGGATGTTCGGGGTGACGGGGCCGGTCAAGGGGCTGGATGACGAAGCGGTCGAAGCCATCGAGAATCATACCTTCGAAGCGGTGCCAGCCTTAAGCTGGCGCAATAGTATCGTCGATGTCAGCAGTCCTCAGGCCTTGCTGGCGTCGCTGGAGCGGGGGTCGGGCAACCCGGTGCTGGTGCGGGGGCGTCCGGCGGATGATTACCTTTCGCTGGTCGGATTGCTGCGGCGGGATGACATATTGGCGCGGGCGACGGATATCCCCCGGGTGCGGCTGTTGTGGGATGTCTGCCAGGTCCCGGATTTCCGCAAAACGCTCAGTGAGAACCATCAGGAACTGGTCGCGGACATTTTTACCGGGCTGGTCGATTCCGGGGCCATTCCGGAGGACTATGTTGCCAGCCAGATCAAGCGGTTAGACCGTCTGGATGGGGATGTCGATACCCTCATGTCACGGATTGCACATATTCGCACTTGGACGTATATTACCCATAAATCCGAATGGGTCAGGAATGCCGACGAATGGGCCGATAACGCCCGTGCGATCGAGGACAGATTGTCCGATGCCCTCCACGAAGGTTTGATGCGGCGCTTCGTCGATAGACGGTCGGCCACATTGATCCGGGCGATGGAAGAGGGTGGCGGCCTGCTCGCGGGTGTGCGTCCCAACGGGGAAGTGGTTGTCGAAGGCGAAGAAGTGGGGCATCTTGATGGCTTCCGTTTCGTGCCGGATTCTTCCGCGACCGGACGGGACTTTAAAGCAGTGATGGCGGCAGCGCGTGGCGCGCTGCGGCCCGAAATACAGAAACGGTTACGAGTGATGCTGAACGCAGTGCCTAAACAATTCCGTCTGAATGATGACGGTCATATTCTTTATCAAGCCGATCCGACCAACCCGATGCCGGGCGTGATCGTTGCCACCGTGACCAAGGGCAATACCGCCTTGCAGCCGGATGTGCAGTTGCTGGATACAAACCTGATCGAAGGTCAGGACCGCGAAGCGGTTTCCAACAAGCTGAAAGAATGGCTGAAGGGTCATATTGCCGCCGTGCTTGAACCGCTGGTCGCGTTGGAAAAAGAGGAAGAAGGCATCGCCGCCCCCGTGCGCGGCATAGCATTTCAGGTTTATGAGGCGATGGGCATTGTACCGCGCGCGAATCTGGAAGAGTTGATTACCGGACTTGATCCGGAAATGCGTAAGGTGCTGCGCCAGAAACAAATTAAATTAGGGCCGATTCTTGTTTTTATTCCGGCCCTTAATAAGCCTGCCGCTGTTCATCTGCGCGCGCTGTTGTGGAGCCTGTGGAACGGTAAGGCGCTGCCTGCTAAAATCCCGTCGGATGGCATGGTGTCAAAATCTCTGGCAGCTGAAACCGATGTTAACCTCGAATTTTACAGTGCTATCGGTTACCCGGTTTATGCGAACCGCGCCATCCGCGTCGATATGCTCGACCGTCTGATCAGCGCGATTTACGACAATGCTAAGGACGGTGCGTTCAAGGCGACGCATGCGATGGCCGAATGGCTGGGCTGTTCGATCCCTGATCTGTATCTGGTGATCGAGGCGATGGGGCACCGCAAGGTCAGCGATCCGGCGGAACAGAAAATTGAAGCGGCGGTTGCTGAAGCGGATGCGGCCGTGGCGCCCGTTGCCGAGGTTGCCGTCGAAGTGGCGCCTGTTGAGGTTGTCGCTGTTGAGACTCCTGCAGAGGCAGTCGTTCCTGCCGTGCCGGTTAAACCGGAACTGGCGACATTCCGCCTGCGCAAGGGTAAGGCTTACGGCGATTCAGAGCGCAAGCCGCGTTCTGAACACGCAGGTGAGAAAAAACAATTCCGCAGTGCCGACAAGAAACCGGGTGGCGAGCGCAAAGATTTCCGCAAGCCTAAACGCGAGGATGACCGCAAGGGCGGCAAGCCGAAATTCAAGGACCGTGATGGCGGCAGAGATGATCGCGGGCGCGACAATAAAGAGCCGCGCGTCGTGGCGTCGGCGTCTGCCAGTGCCGGGGAATCGCCGTTTTCTATCCTGCAGCAGATTAAAACCAAACAAGGCGGGCAATAGGCCGGATCATGTGTTTGCGTCTGTGCCTTTTTTTGATGATGTGTTTGTCGGGCTTGCTGTCTTTCAACGGGCAGGTGCGGGCTGATACGCAATTTTCGGGCGCTTATCTTCTGCATGTTTGTGAAATGGACGGCAAGGGCCGTGAACTGGTCAAGGGTGGGCATACGGCCTGTCAGGCCTATATCACTGGCGTGATCGATTATCACCGCATTCTGCAATCCATGAAACTGGCCCCGAAAATCGATGTCTGCGTTCCGACCAAAACATCGATTGCCAATGTGCACCGTACGGTGCTGGCCTATCTGCGCAAGCATAAAGAAAATGACGCTTTTATTGCGGCACCGGCAGTGACGATGGCTTTGTATAAATCGTACCCGTGTAAGTAAATGGAAGATCTGCGTGAACAGCCTGTCTTAAGAGTGCCGCCTGAAGAAGGCGAACGTTTCCTGCCGCAGAATTTTTACGACATCGTCGCGCACCGTTATTTTCCCGTTCTCGGCCTGACCTATATTGCCTCTGTTATCGGTATTGCGATCAAACTGTCAGGCGGCGATTACGGATTTTTTCATTACTTCTTCCAGTCACCCGAGGCTTACCGGATGGGCTACTGGGTGGCGGCATGGGTATCGGTGCCTGCGGTTTTGTGGATTCTGGTCCATAGTTCATTCCATATCCGTAAACATGCGGATGCCTGGTACAAGGTTACGGCGGCGTTGATGGTGATGACGCTGTTGATCAGTTTCCTGTTGTTTCCGATGGGGGCGTTTGGCCATAGCGTACGCCTGTTTATGGTCGCGACCATTCCTGTTCTTGTTGTGCAGTATTTCTTTTTTGTGCGTGGCGGCTTGCCCGCCATGATGGCGTGGCCGCTGACGGTGGCGGGGCTGACATTCCTGATCTACGGTCTTATTCTCTAGACGTTGTTCATCAGCCAGCCGAGCAGCAATATCTGCGGCACGGTTAGTAATGGCAGCGAGAGCGCGATTTTCCAGCTTTTTGTGACCTGACGCAGCACCAGAATTTCGGTGTAGTCGGTCGAAACGCCCGCCATCAGGAAGGTGAAGCCGTTCCCGGGCGCGGCCGCGCGGGTGACCAGATCGGCGCCGATGGGGGTTGATCCTTCCGAGCATACCTCGACAATCGTGGTAACGAGCAGGGTCAGCAGCAGACCCATCAATGTCGGACCGAAATAGGCGGTCATCGTGTCATCGGGCACGAAGGTGCGGATCAGGGCGGCCAGCACGACGCCCAGAAACAGCCAGCGCATGACCATCAGGCTTTCACTAAAGCCGTTGGTTAACACATCACGGAGCCATGCAGGGGTGAACTTAAAAGCGGCAATTCGTTGTTTGAAATCGGCCTTCAAGTTGAAATCGGGATCGGGTTCCTGATGGTGCGGGTTGGCGGGCAGTATGCCGCGCTTGACCAGTTGCAGGTAGATGATGCCCGTGACAATCGCAATCAGAGCCGAAGCGCCAATGAATGCAAGCGTCCACGGCAGGCCGATCAGCGAGATCAAAATCAATGTCAGCGTGATGGAATTCCAAGGGCTGGCGATCAGAAACGCCATGACCTGCGCCAGCGAAGCGCCGCGTTCATATAGTTTAGCACCGACCATCAATATGCCGTGCGAGCAAAGATCGAGGAGCAGTCCGGCGATTGTCGCGCGAACCACACCGCTCACCGTATCTCCGCGGCCCATAATGGCTTGGAAATATTCACGCGGTATTTTCGACATCAGGCCGACAGCGATAATACCGCCGACGATACCCCACCACATAACGCTCATCAGGCTGACGACGGCATGGCCGAACATGCTGACATAAGGAATGTCGATATTCAGGAAATGAACCGCAAACCCTGCCGTGATCAGGGCGAGCATACTCCAGAGCAGGTAATCGATCCTGCCGCCGTGACCGGGGTGGCAATGATCGCCTTCATGCGGCGCGGGGTCTGGTTTACAGCAGTTACTCATATGAGAAACCTAGCACAAAGCGGCCTAAAGGCCATAGCGGCCCCAGTGGGCGCGGGCTTCCAAGGATTCGATGGCGGATTCGATCAATTCGTCACCGATTCCGCTGATATCGGCCTGTGCCAGCGGGTAGGGCAGGGAAAACAGGCGTTTTTCAGCGCTGATATCGACGAATTTAACGCGGTCGCCGAATTTTTCGGTCATAAAACCATACATGTCCTTGATTCCGTCGATCAGCCCCAGTTCAAGGGCGGGCTGCGCCGTCCAGACGCGGCCTTCGAAGATATTGCGGTCTCCAGCCTTCAGCATGTGGCTGCGACGTTCGCGTACCCAATCGATGAAGGCGTTGTGAATGTCTTTCTGCAGGGCCTGCAGTTTTTCGACGTCTTCAGCCTTCTCCGGCAGGAACGGGTCGAGCATGGATTTTTCGCGTCCGGAAGTGTGCAGGCGGCGTTTGATATTGTGCTGGCTGATAAAATCCTCAAGACCGAAGCCTGCGGAAATAACACCGATAGAACCGACGATGGAAACGGTCTGCGCATAAATTTCATCAGCCGCGCAAGCGAGCCAGTAGCCACCGGAAGCGGCGACGTCCTCGACAAAGGCATAGACCGGGATGGATTTGTCTTCGGAGAGCTGGCGGATGTGATTGGCGATCAGCGATGATTGTCCGGCAGCGCCGCCCGGTGAGTTGATCGCCAGCGCGACGGCGACGACACCCGGTTTTTCAAAAGCTTTTTCGATCAGTGGAGCTAGGCGGGCATAGCTCAGGGCATGGCGGCGGGTTGTGTCCGCGATGACGCCGGACAGGCGAATGACGGCTACTTTGGGGCGGTCTTCGAAATGCTTGCCGATAAACGGCAGGCCTTGCATCAGGCTACGGAATTTTTTGAGTGTTTCTGCGTCTTTTTCTTCTGTCATGATGTTCCGACTCTGCCTGATCTGGTTGCTAAGTCAAGGGCTGCATATCGCGCAGAATGCCATCGGTTTCGGCGGTATAGCCGCCTTCGTCCCGGTGCAAAATCAGACCGGGATGCAGGGTACAGGGGGTCTGGCGGTCCTTGCGGGCGCGGATGACCACCCGTTTGGCGGCTTCGCCCGCATGGGGCCAGAGGGGAATGATTTCAACCGCGCCGAAGCGGCGGCCCAGTCCCTGAATGATATCATCGGTCATGCTGGCCTGATGGATCATGGTCAGGCTGCCGCCGGAGCGCAGATTTTTGAACCCGGCATCGATCCAGTCTTTGACCGATATCGCTTCATCCTGATGGCCGAGTGCCTGCGCGCGTATATCATCGGGCGAGGGGGTATGTGCGCCCGCTTCAAAATAGGGCGGGTTGCATATCACATGGTCGAACGGCGTCTCGGCTTTATAATCGCGGATGTCGGACTGGACAAAGGCGGCAAGGCCTTCGGCATTGTTGAGCGCGATATTCTGTTGCGCGCGCGTGGCATATTCCGGCTGGCGTTCCACGCCCGTTATGCGGCAGCCCGTGCGTTTGAACAGACAGAAAGATGCGCCGCCGACACCCGCACCCATGTCCAGCACATGGTCGCCTTCCTTGGCCGGGCAGGCAGCGGCCAGCATCACGCTATCGAGCGAGGTGCGAAAACCTTTGGGCGGTTGCAGCAGCCGTACGCGTTTATTGAGGACAAATATTTCTTCTGATTCGGACATAATCCCCTTTATAAGGGATAAAACTTGCGCTTTCCAAGCCTTTCGGCTAATTCTTAACGCCATGCAGGGACATCCAGCACAGCAACCGAAACATCACGATTCCAGCCAGCCGCTGGAACGGATGGCGCATCTTCTCAATGATGATATGAAGAAGGTCAACGACCTGATCCTGCATCACATGAAATCAGAAGTGCCGATGATTCCGCAATTGGCGGGTTACCTGATTGCGTCAGGGGGCAAACGTATCCGCCCGTTGCTGACACTGGCGGCGACCCGTATTTATGACGCCGATACCACGCGCCCTTATGCGCTCGCCGGGGCGGTTGAATTTATCCATACCGCTACCCTTCTCCATGATGATGTCGTTGATGACAGTGTTGAGCGCCGGGGCAATCCGTCGGCCAATGTCGTCTATGGCAATCAGGCCAGCGTACTGGTGGGGGATTTCCTGTTTTCGCGCGCGTTCCAGCTGATGGTGGCTGATGGTTCTCTCGATGCCTTGCGCATTCTTTCCGATGCTTCGGCGGTGATCGCGGAAGGTGAAGTGCTGCAATTATCCTTTGCGAACGACCTGACGCTGACGCTTGAGCAGTATGAAAAGATTATCGCCTGTAAGACGGCGGAATTGTTCGCGGCGGCTTGTGAGATTGGTCCGGTGCTGGCCGGGCAGGACAAAGAGGCCGCGCAGATGATGCGTGAATACGGATTCAATCTCGGCATGGCGTTCCAGATTGCCGATGACGTGCTGGATTATACGGCGGACCAGGAAAAACTGGGCAAGACCGTGGGCGATGATTTCCGCGAGGGCAAACTGACCGCGCCGGTGATTTATGCGCTGATCGACGCCGACGAAGGCGAGCAGGCGTTCTGGCAACGCACGATGGAAGACCGCATCCAGCGCGAGGAAGACATGCCGCGCGCGCTCGAAATCCTCAAGAAACGAAAATCATTTAACAAGGGTCTGGATCTGGCGCGTGGCTATGCCAAAAAAGCGCAGGATAATCTGAAAGCGGCACCGAAGGGTGAGTTGCGTGATCTGCTTTCGGAACTGGCTACTTTCAGTGTTGAGCGGGCTTATTAGTCATCACCTGTTTCGTCATCCCGAGCGAAGCCGAGGGATCTTTTCAGGTGGATAGCGGGACAGGTCCCTCGGCTTCGCTCGGGATGACGATAAGGGTTAAGGGACTGAAATCCCCCCGTTTTTTCCTATCATCGCAGAATTTTCTTTACAAAATCCGGGAATTTTATATGTTGCTGCCCTGATCAGACATCGGGGTATAGCTCAGCTTGGTAGAGCGCTACGTTCGGGACGTAGAGGCCGGAGGTTCAAATCCTCTTGCCCCGACCATTTAAAAAAAGACGCGCCCCTTGGGGTGCGTCTTTTTTTAATGATTGTGGTTGGGTTTGAACCTTGGTTCAGCCCGCAGCGAAGCGAAGGGCCGCCGAAGGGCTATGCCCTGAGGCAATTCCTCTTGCCCCGACCATTCTTTTCTCTTATTCAGCCGTTTTTTTGCTTCATAATTTCGTGACAAAGAGCCTCGCTGTCACCAACTGTTCCGGTTTCTATACACTCCTGAATTTCACGGAAATTGTCAGCTTTTCCATGAGATAGCCATACATAATAATCAAACATCAGAAATGCCCCGATAACGGTTAAAATAGATAGCAAAACCAGAAGGAAAAGAAACGTATTTGATCGCTTAGTATTTATCTTTAAGATTTTTGGCATTGCTTAGCATTCGTGCTGTTATTTCTCCATCCCAGCCTTCTCACCAGTTCATCGACATCGCCCTTATCCTGATAAATCCCAAAACCGAAGCGCAGGCGGGTGGTGCGGTGGTCGGTTAGGATTTTGGTTTGGGCGAGGGATTGGCAGAGTGTCGCGGCGTCCGGGGTGTCGAAGGTGAGGAAGTGGCCGCGCTGGGGGGTGTTGACGGGGGTTATCAATCTTCCCGGTTTTTTGGCGAGATGTTCTAAGAAATAATCCTGCAGCGCTATCACATGGGCGTGGATATCGGCAACAGTGATGTTTTCACGCGCCAGCATATCCATCACAGCGCGCATGCGGTAAAGGCCGGAAGGATCAAACGTCGCGCCCCAGAAACGGAAGCCATCGGTGGCGTAGGGCACAATGCCGCTTTGCGCGGATTCCAGTGCGCCCATGTCGGCGAACCAGCCGGTATCGCGCGGGCGCGGGGCGTAGCCAGCGGGGCAGTGCATGAAGCAGCAACCCTCGCCGGACATGGCGTATTTATAACCTCCGGCGATATAGAAAGCGCGGTCGTGCAGGGCGGAGAGGTTTGTGGGCAGCGCCATGAAGCCGTGATAACCGTCGATAACGATCAAGGTTTTTTCATCCGGCACGGCGGCGACGATCTCGCGCAGGTCGGGCACGGCGAAAGCGGAATTGAAAAACACATGGCTGAAGAACACCATGTCATATGCACCGGAAGCGGCTTCGCGCATACGCTTGGGGAAGGTTTTGAGCGGGTCGGTATTAATGCGGGTGACTTGCGCAAGCCCGTCTTCCTCCAGCCGTCTGATCTGGCGGTCGAAGCTGTGGAATTCGCTGTCGGTGGTGAGGATGCGCGGGCGTTCGGGCAGGCCGGAAATCAGCCGCATCACAAATTCATGGGTGTTGGGTGCGAAGGCGATGGTCGCGGGGTCGGGCAGATTTAGCGTACGGGCGATATGTGATTGTACGCCGGGAATGATTTCGGCGAAAATCTTCCCCCACTTGCGGTCGGAGAGGGCAGCGCTATCGCACCAGTATTGCGCTTGCGCGGCTTCCGAACAATCGGGCCAGAGATGGTGGCTGTGGGCGCTGACATGTAAATAATCGCCTTGCGCGGCGAGAGATTTTGCAAACAGGTGTTTGTAGTCGCGCGCGGTCATGTCGTCCCGGTGGCGTAACGATAGCCCATGTCGCGCGATACGGACTCAGGCAGTTTGGGCAGCGCATGCGCGGGGATCAGGTAGGTCGAAAGCGCGAACAGGTCGGTGAAGATGCGGTGTTTGTCGAGCGTTTCCATCAGATAGCCATAGCCTGACGAGCCGCCCGTGCCCATGCTCATCCCCATCATACGCTGCACCATCAGCGCGTGGCGGTAACGCCAGCGGGCGATCAGTTCGTCAATATCCATCACCAGCCCGAGCAGTCGCGCCGGGCTTTGCAACACGGGTTCATCGCGGTAGATGGTGATGAACAACGCCGATTGCAGCGCCTTCCATGACATGCGCCAGAGTTTTTCCTCCTGCGCCTTGCCGTGCAGGGCGGGGTCGAAAATGCCCTCGAATTTGCGGCGGCCTTTGGCGATGGCGGCGCGTTCGGTTTCCAGCGCTTCGCCGGAAAGGGTTTGTGTGGCCATTTGTTCCTTGGTATCGAGCATAGTGTGGACGGCTTTCTTATAGCTGTCCCAGAATTTATAATCGGCGCGGTCAACGAACGGCGTACGCGCCAGCCATTGGTCGAGGCGTTCGAATAAAGAGGGCTGGCTTTCGGCGTCGGCGATGGCGCGGCGGCTGTGGTTCTCCAGATCGCGGTCGAAGGCGCCGTGGAAGACAGGAATGCGCGTATCGCGCGGCAGGCCGAGGCGCGTTTCAATCAGGCGGAATTGCAAACTCTGGAAACCCGAAGCGGTGCGCAGCGATTCACGGAAATCGATAAAGCCCTGCGGCGTCATGGTTTCGAGGATATCAATCTGGCTGACCAAAATCTTCCAGATGCTGACGATGCGCTCCAGATGCGCGATGATCGGCTGCATGTCGCGGTCATCGACGATGGCACCCGACAGGCGCTTTTGAATATCGTCGAGTTCAAACAAAGTCTGCTTGAACCACAGCTCATAGGTCTGGTGGAAGATAATAAACAGCGTTTCATCATGCGCGGGCGCGGTTTTATCATTCCCGCTCCACGGTGCCTGCGCGTCGAGCAATTTGCCCAGTTGCAGATAACGCCCATACTGATCCCAGCCATTTTCTTTTGTCATGTGGTTGAGATTATGGGGTTAGAGGGGAGGTGGCAAGGGGTGGGGTTATGGCGATGCACAAGAGGATGGATGTTGACTGTATATGTGGATGATTCTCTTATTCAAAAACAATGTTTTTTGATATTATTACGTAAGTAAGATCACTCTTTTATTGATAGTTAGAAAAATGTTTCAGTCTGCCAAGGCTTTTATAGATGCTTTTGATATAGGAAATAGCGATAGCTATTTCGATCCCGTTGAGCTGACTGATACCAAATTTGGATTTTCTGTTAAAAGAAAATACCCCGAGAGTATTTCGTATAAGCCAGCTTATAAGCCCGATGGTCAACCTGATAATGTTGCTGTGATTTGGGTTGTTTTGCGTGAAAATATGGTAGCGAATGACGGTAGGCAGCCACTGACACTACGTATTGCTAATTACAAACTTTCTTCAAGACTCTTTTCTGATTTTGATGAAAATGATCAGAATACACCAACTAAGGAGTCTATATTAGCTAGCGAAAAGACACCGCAGCCAGCAGAGTTAGAAAACTCTAAGGATTTTTATTACGATCCAGTAGCTAATCGTTTGGTTAATAAAAGGGGGCAATTGATTAATGGCGCGAGTATTCTGGATGAAATATTTCAAGAGCATTGTGATACTGTTCATCCGGCAAAAGGGTTGGAGCTTAAATTTAAGCGTCAAGTTTTAGGGGGGCTTGATGGATTTTTTATTTTTTTAATTTGGTTACAGAAAATTCTCTTAGAAGAAATTTTTTGTTATAAACTTGGTTATAAGGAAGGCTACAGCCTGCCTGTATCGCTCACTCTCTATAAATTTACTGATATTAAAAAAACAGAGGGTGAGGTATTTGAATTTTTCGAATGGAAAGCTCATAAGCCTACTATAGTGATTTTCTGTACTTTGGTTGTTCTATTATATATTGGGTCTTATTTTGATTTGTGGAATTTAAAATATTTGGAGAGTATTGATGATAATAATTTTCTGATATTGGTTCATGTGATATGTGCAGTTTTCGTTTTAGAGACTTTACCAGTAAGGGTGCTCTTTCCTTTGCTTAACCAAACTATAAAGTTTAGGGCACGGCTTAAATTTTCAAAGTTAAACCCATTCACCTATAAGTATTGGTTTTTGCCGCTTGTAATTATTGTTATGGCTGGGCTTTTAATCTTAATTTTTCCTAATCTGTAATTGGGTTCGTTTATTAACCACGCCCCGTCGCCAGCAGCATATTTTTCTGCATGTACTCCACCACGTTATCCATGCTGATGCGGTCTTGTTTCATCGTGTTGCGGTGGCGGACGGTGAGGGTTTTGTCTTGTACGGTCTGGTCATCGATCGTGAAGCAGAACGGGGTGCCGATTTCGTCCTGGCGGGCGTAGCGTTTGCCGATGTTTTGCTTGATGTCGAGGTCGATATTGAAATGCTCGCGCACTTCCATATAGAGCTTGGTCGCCAGCACCGGGTGTTCGTCTTTCGCGGTGAGCGGCAGGATGGCGGCTTTCTTTGGCGCCACGGACGGGTGGAAATCGAGATAGACGCCTGACGGGCGGCTGGGGTCGGGGGTGTAGGCTTCGGTCAGCAGCGCCAGCACGCCACGGGTGAGGCCCGCCGCCGGTTCGATCACGTGCGGGGTGAATTTCTCTTGAGTCACCGGGTCCATATATTCCAGTTTGGTGCCTGAATGTTCCTGATGCGCTTTGAGGTCGAAGTCGCAGCGGTGGGCAATGCCTTCCAACTCGCCGAAATCGGGCGCGGTGAACGGGAAGCGGTATTCGATGTCGGCGGTGCCGAGGCCTTCCTTGGCGTAGTGCGAAAGCTCGTCTTTGTCGTGGTCGCGCATGCGCAGATTGTCGGAGCGCAGGCCGATGGCGCGCCAGAATTTCTGACGCTCGTTAAACCAGAAGTCCCGCCAGATTTTGACTTCGTTCGGGTGGCAGAACCATTCCATTTCCATCTGCTCGAATTCACGGCTGCGGAAGATGAAGTTGCGCGGGTTGACCTCGTTACGGAACGCTTTGCCGATCTGGGCGATGCCGAAGGGCACACGCACACGGCTTGAATCCACCACGTTTTTGAAATTGAGGAAGATGCCCTGCGCGGTTTCCGGGCGCAGATAGGCCTTGTTTTCTTCGCCGCCTGTCGCGCCGATATAGGTATGGAACATCAGGTTGAATTGTTTGGGCTCGGTCAGGGTGCCGACATTTTTGGTGTCGGGGCCGATGACGTGCGCGAATTCAGCGGCCGGGATATCGACCAGCTTGTGCACTTCGTAGTCGGCGGCTTTGCCACGGCCGACTTTTTTGATGCGCTTTTCAATCTCGTCGGCTTCGGTGTTTTCCATGATGGCGAGCCACGGGCCGTCACCGGATTTGGGTTTATAGACCAGCAAATGGTCGGCGCGGTAACGCAGCTTGGTTTCGCGGCAATCGACCATCGGGTCGGAGAAGCCGCCGACATGGCCGGAGGCGACCCATGCCTTGGGGTTTTGGATGATGGAGCTATCAAGGCCGACGATATCGACGGGCTGACCGTCCGGGCCGATAGGGGGGGTGAGCACCATGTGCTTCCACCACAGGTCGCGGAGGTTGTTTTTCAGCTCGACGCCGAGCGGGCCGTAATCCCAGAAGCCATTAAGGCCGCCATAGATGTCGGACGCCGGGAAAATGAAGCCACGGCGCTTGCACAGGGCGACAATGTCCTTCATGTCTTTGGTGGCGGTTTCAGGGGCGGCGTTGTCGGCCTTGAGGGCTTGCGTCATGGTGTACCTTCCGGGATTGAAATAGTCCCGGAAGATTATGGTTTTTCAGGATTTTTGGGAAGGGAAAAGTAGCCCTTACTCGAAGCGCGGTACGTCCGGATTGTATTCGTTCTTTTTCTGGCCGTCGTCGCGGGTGCCGTCACGGTTCCAGCCCGGGGGCGGCAGACGGTCATCGATGTAATCGTGCAGGGGGACCTGGACTTCGCGGAACTGGTCGCGCGCTTTGTCCTTGTTCGGGATCATATGCGGTGGAATTTTGTAATAGTCGCTCATGTCTGCCATCCCCGGCTAATTCTTAATTGTTAGTAGGATGATGACATAAAGCGGGGTCTTTGTGCAACTAAATTGCTGAAAACCGCGGTTTTCTTGAAATTATTGGGATATTTACTGGGATTTTGCGGGGGCGCTGGCGAAGACGGTATCGCACCAGGATTCCACCTCGCCGGAGCGGAATTCGCCCTGACGGGCATAAGCGCGGCACAGCGCGACGCCGCCGTTCTCGCCTTTTACCGAGATGTCCTGTTTCCAGTAGTTCATGCCGAAGGTCCTGGCGCAACGATCCCAATCCCCGGAGGTACTGGGGAGCACGTCACTGGCAAGATGGAGGAGGGAGGAATTGCTGTCAGCACGTTCAGGGAGGGTACGGTTCTCAACCTTTTCATCAAGTTGGGCCGTCACAAACGCCTGACAGTTACGGATCGTGGCCAGAGTTCTTTCTTCGGATGTCTGATAGAGATTGCCGATAGAGGGGAGGGCAACGGCAGGCAGAGACACAACGGGAGCAGAGCTGTCCCCGTATCTGACGTTGAGACCGGCTAATGCTCCAACAGAGAGGCACAGCACGACAAACAGAGTGGCTTTCCCGTTCTGGAGAGCAATGTAGAAAACGTCACCGAACCGGCCAGAGGCAACCAGTGTAGCGGTGGCAAGAAACAGGATGGCGCCGAGTATGAGAAGCATGTTTGTCATAATACAAATATGACAGAGAAACCTTTATAACTCTTTGATTATTCAAACAGATTTTGGAAAGTTTGCAGAAAAATTAGGACGAATTTGATGTGTATTTTGGAAAATGCCTGATTGACAGAATATAGGGTGCGGCGTACCAATAGTCCCGGTTCATAATTTAAGAAATTTGCAGGAGGTTTTATAGATATGACTGAATCGAAACAAACAGATAAGGTTTCCGAACTGGCTAAATTCATTGGTTACGACGCTGAAGTTTTGCGCGCCATTGATTTGCCCGAAGAACGCCTGAACAACATGTTCGACCGCGCTAAAGCTATGAAAAAAATTACGAATTTTGTGCAGTTGCCAGCTCTGGTTTTGATGGTCGCTTGTATATTTGGGGCAATGACAGGGGATGATGAGGAAAGCAATAAAATCAAAGTGGGCGCTTATTTTCTGCTAGCCTCTGTTTTCGTTGGCAGCGTTTATGTAGCTGGTGGGAAAAACCCCACTAATGAATTGAATCAGGCGCGTGATGCGCGTCTTGTTGAACTGGCAAAACAGCAGCCTCCGCAGCCTTAAGCAGGCGCATTTTTCAAACAAAGCAGCAGGCCGATGGTCTGCTGCTTTGTTGTTTAATCATCCAGTTTATATCTTTGTGTTTCGATATCAATGTTGCCGTCGGCGCTGGTCGTGGTCGTTTTGCGCTTGATCTTGTCGCGGCCAAAATCGATTTCAACCTCTTTGGCACCGATCAGGCCATCGGGCCCGGTGACGGTGGTTTTGCGGCTATACTCATCCCGGCTGCGTTCAACTTCGATACGGGTAGTAACAGGGTTCCCGGCGGCATCGGTCGCTGTTGTTTCAGTTGTGTAACTTTTTCCTGATAAGCCCGACATTTCATCGCCATACGGCGTAACCCAGTATCGCTTGTATGTGGCGGCTTGTGACGGCGCGGCCGAAAGAATGGCGAGGGCCGTCAGGGCGGTTATGATGACAGGGCGTTTCATGGTAAACCCTCTTTCACTTTCATTGCTGGCTATCACACAAACGTAGTAGATCGGCCTTTACTCCCTTTTTGATTGTAAATATTTCTTGGCGGCGGTTTGTTCAGAACGATCTTTCTCCTCTGTCTTTTCTTCGGCGGTGATCGTAGTGCATTCTTCTTTCGGGGTATCGCCCAAGCAATCCGCCTCTGTAAAAACGGCTAGCGGGTAAACGTAGGCTCTGACCTTTACATCCAGCTTTTCTTTAGAGTTGGTCTCGTCGTCTGCGCGCCCTGTAGAGGATGATAGGATTGTCAGGAGCGTTAACAGCGCCATCATGCCGGGCCTTTTGATGGCTGGATGAAAATTCTTTCTTATGGGCGTATTGTGTTTCATAATGAGACTTCTTCGCTGCGGGTTCTTCTCGCAAACGAAATGGCTGTGTCTTTGCTTCCCTTTTAGTTAGAAGGTTTCGTGGGTATGGTTGACATCATCATAAAACCGGCAGAGTTGAAGGACATGCCTGCGCTATCCGCGCTGGTAAGCATGCATGAGGATGGTTATTTCGAGCGCTGTTTTCAGGAGCAGGCGGAGGGCAAGCGTGAAATTCTGGTGGCAGTACGTGATGGGCGTATCTCTGGTTACGTATTTCTGAACTGGAATCCGCGTTACCAGCCGTTTCGCCGTTTAGGTATCCCTGAAATACAAGATTTATTCGTGTTGCCTGATGCGCGTCGTCAGGGCATCGGCGAGATGATGGTTAAGGCTTGTGAAGATATGGCCCGCGCTAAAAATTGTACGCAGATGGGTATTGCCGTGGGGCTGCATGCCGGGTTCGGTGCTGCTCAACGAATTTATGTGCGATTGGGCTATGTGCCGGACGGTGCGGGTATTATGCATGACCGTGACGCCGTGCGCGTGGGGGAGATGCGCGCCATCGACGATGATCTGACATTGATGATGGTAAAAGACCTTTAAGGCTCAGTTCAGCAATTTGCTGCCGGACAGGTTTTTGTTGAGCGGGTCGCTGAGGGCGCTTTTCACTTCCGGAGTATGCCCGTCATCCAGAATTTTATCTTCGATATAGCAGCGTGTCGCAAAATCGAGTGCTTCTAGCAGTTCGTTGTTGAAAGCGTCATTATTTACGATATAGGGCGAGAGAATAGTGTCCAACGGCGCGGTGCGCAGATTGTGGATGGCGTCTATCCGTGCGTCGGCTTCTTTCTGTTTGGCTTTGCTGGGGTCAGCCAATGAATCGCTGAGGGCATCGGCGTAGTCGTCCAGATAGAGAAGGGAGGTTTCAATCACGGGCTGCAGATCGAATGTCGTTTGCTTGATAACGTCATGCGTTTCCGATTCCATCAGTGTCAATTGCGCGACTGTGCTTTTCTCCAGATCCATTTTTATGATCAGTGTATAGGCACCGTCAGGCAGGTGTTGCATTTTGACGGCATCACGTCTCAGATCGGCTAATATTTCGATCATTTCCTGAGCGTGTTCAGCGTCCTGATGTGCGGCCATTGATTCCATCAGGGCGTCTTTCGTTTTTTCGTCGAAGATGATTGAGGTCAGCAGTGCGGGCATGGTGCGGGGTTCCTGTTATGGCTGTTTGTCTTATCATCATAAAGCGGGCAATGTGCGTTAATCGCGGGGGCCATCAGGTAATCCAGCGCTTTCACCAGCCGTTCGTTGAAGGCCGGGTTGTTTTCAATGAGGGGTTTGAACAATTCCCCCATATCCTCTGCGCGCTTCTTCAATATTTTCCGATCCAGCATGGCGTAACCGTCGCTGTCGTCAAAACAATCCGATTCATCGTCATTGTCGATGGACAGCGTATCAAAGAAGCTTTTTCTGATGCTTGTTTCGGCGGCGCTGAATTTGCACAAATCTATTTTTGCCAGATGCGCGAGCTTGGCGTCTTCTGTGAGAAGCGATAGATGAATGTCGGGACTTTTAAAGGGGTTGCCCTGTACCAAAAGAATGTAGTCGCCGTCAGGTCTATTATTCAGGATAACGGGTTCATTCAGTTGAGTCACCGCGTCATGTGTTTCCTGATCGAATGTTTTGCCCGCCTGATTGTATGGGCATTGCTCGATACAGCACATGGCGGTTTCGTCGAAGACAAAGGCGGTCAGCTTTGCTGCCATTTTTATAAACTCCCTATGTCACATTTACATAAATTTCAATGAAACTGTCAACAAATCCTCTGTCAGGGACAAAAGGTGGCTGAGGATAAAGCGGAATCAGTGTAGTCTGGTGCAACGCAATAACAGGAGGTTCGTATGGCCGTGCAGTGGGTCTATGGTTTCGGTGCTGATAAAGCCGAGGGCAACGCGAAGATGAAGGAACTCCTTGGCGGCAAGGGTGCCAATCTGGCCGAGATGTCGTCGCTGGGGCTGCCTGTTCCTCCCGGTTTTACGGTGACTACTGAAGTATGCACGTACTATTACGCGAACAAGAAAACCTATCCGGCTGAACTGAAAAATCAGGTGAGCGCGGCGCTGGCTTCTCTTGAAAAACAGATGGGGCATAAATTCGGTGACAAGGACAATCCGCTGCTGCTCTCCGTGCGTTCGGGTGCGCGCGTGTCGATGCCGGGGATGATGGATACGGTTCTCAATCTGGGGCTTAATGATGACACGGTCGCAGGTCTTGCGAAAAAATCCGGCAATGAGCGTTTTGCCTATGACAGTTACCGCCGCTTTATCCAGATGTATGGCGATGTGGTTCTGGAAGTGCCGCACCATGAATTTGAAGATATCCTTGAACAGCATAAACGCGATCAGGGTGTGAGTGAGGATACTGCGCTGACGGCGGCTACGCTTAAAGATGTCGTGAAAGATTACAAGGCGTTGGTGCAAAACTCACTGGGCAAGCCGTTCCCGATGGATGTGCAGGAACAGCTTTGGGGTGCCGTCGGTGCCGTATTTACATCATGGCTGACGCCGCGCGCGGTGACGTACCGTAATATCCACACCATCCCTGAAAGCTGGGGCACGGCGGTCAACGTGCAGTGCATGGTGTTCGGCAATATGGGCGATGATTGCGCCACGGGCGTGGCCTTTACCCGAGACCCCTCGACGGGCGAGGATTATTTTTACGGCGAATATCTGGTGAACGCGCAGGGCGAGGATGTCGTGGCCGGTATTCGTACGCCGCAATCGCTCACCATTAAGGGCAAGGAAAAAGAGCAAAGCACATTGCCTGCGATGGAAGAAGTGATGCCTGCGGTATTCAAGCAGCTTTGCGATGTGCGCGTGACGCTGGAAAAACATTACCGCGATATGCAGGACATCGAATTCACAGTGCAAAGCGGCAAACTGTTCATGCTGCAAACCCGTTCGGGCAAGCGCACCACGGCGGCGGCGCTTAAAATCGCGGTTGATATGGTGAATGAAAAACTGATTACCAAGGAAGAAGGGCTGCTGCGCATTGAGCCGCAGGCTATCGACCAGTTGCTGCACCCGACCTTAGACCCGATGGCGCATAAACGCGTGCTGGCGAAGGGGTTGCCTGCATCGCCGGGGGCGGCCAGTGGCGCTGTCGTATTCAATGCCGATGATGCCGAAATAAAGGCCAAGGACGGCAAGGCGGTTATTCTCTGCCGCCGCGAAACCAGTCCGGAAGATATTCACGGCATGCATGCGGCGCGCGGCATTCTGACCTCGCGCGGGGGCATGACTTCACACGCCGCTGTTGTGGCGCGTGGCATGGGTCGTGCTTGCGTCGCCGGTGCGGGTGCCATCGCGATGGATTATGAGCGCGGCCTTATGATGATCGGCGATGTCACGGTGAAGGAAGGCGAGATGGTCACGATTGACGGCAGCACCGGTGAAGTGATGCTGGGTGTCGTGCCGACGATCGAGCCGAAACTGTCCGATGATTTCTCTACGGTGATGGCATGGGCCGATGAAGTGCGCACGATGGGTGTGCGGGCAAACGCCGAAACGCCGCTTGATGCTAAAACAGCGCATGGTTTCGGCGCGGAAGGGATCGGCCTGTGCCGCACTGAGCACATGTTCTTTGAACCCTCGCGCATCCAGCATGTGCGGGAGATGATTTTCGCGAGCGATGAAGCCGACCGCCGCAAGGCATTGGCCAAACTGCTGCCGGAACAGCGCAGCGATTTCGTGCAGTTGTTCAAGATCATGGAAGGGCTGCCGGTCACGATCCGTCTGCTGGACCCGCCGTTGCATGAATTCCTGCCACAGACGGATGAGGACATTGCCGATTTTGCAGATATGGCGCGGCTTGACCCTGAACGTGTGCGCCGCCGGTTGGCGGAGCTGCACGAAACCAACCCGATGCTGGGGCATCGGGGCTGCCGTCTGGGTGTGACCTATCCCGAAATTTATGAAATGCAGGTGCGGGCGATTATCGAGGCCGCGATTGAAGTGTCGGTCACGCCGGAAATCATGATTCCGCTGGTGGCCACGCAGGCTGAATTCAAACTGATGAAGGCGGTTGCCGATAAAGCGGCAGAGGCCGTGTTTTCTGAAAAGGGCAAGCGCGTCGATTATCTGGTGGGCACCATGATCGAGCTGCCGCGCGCGGCGCTGATTGCGGACAAGATCGCTGAAGACGCCGCTTTTTTCAGCTTCGGCACCAACGATCTGACGCAGACCACGCTGGGGCTGAGCCGCGATGATGCTTCGCATTTTATGCCTGACTATATACGACAGGGCGTTTTTGCGCGTGACCCGTTTGCGACACTGGACATTGAAGGCGTGGGGCAGTTGATTGAAATCGGTGTGGAACGCGGACGCCAGACAAACGCTGGTCTCAAAGTGGGGATATGTGGTGAACATGGCGGTGATCCGGCATCGATCGCGTTCTGCCAGAGCGTCGGTCTGAATTATGTGTCCTGTTCACCGTACCGCGTACCGATTGCGCGTCTGGCCGCGGCGCAGGCGGCTGTACGAGCAAAGACCATGGACGGAAAAAAGACGCAGGCGGCCAAGAAGGTCGCCTGAGTTTTCGCTAAAGCATATTCGTTGGGAACTGTGTCGGATATTTCTTGCACAGGTTTGCGTTCGATTCCTTCGCAGAGTTCTTTATGGCTCTGATTTTTTTCAGGTCTGAAATGTTTATTAGAGCGCTCAGTGCCAGCGGCGCCACAATGGGATTCACTAAAGAAATAGCTCCTAGGAACAGAGCATCAAATTTGTTCTTTTTGAAGTGTGCGATCAGATTGAGATCATCTTTGCCAAAATTTTTGATCTGCGCGCAAGATTTTTGCAGCGGTGCCATCTGAAAGGTACTTTCGTGGTCAGCCAGATCTTCGGCCATCTGGTTGAAGCTGTCGCGTATTTTGACAGCTGTGTCCCTACTGCGTTTCGTATCCCAGAGGTTGAATACAGTCATAAGGGCAAGGGCCGGCATAGTGCCTTGCGGCAGGAGCGCCATCATTCCTAATGACACGCCCATGACCGCAGCAGTCAATATGCTCTTTTCTTTAAGAGATTTAGAGGTTGTGGTCTCAATTAGTTCAGTGGCTTTGTAAGCCAGATCTTCTGGTTTTTGCAGGCCTGCCATGTTTTTATCCTTTGTTGGGAAAGGAATAGCAAACGATTAGTTCTTATGTCAATAATTTAAGAATCTGGGGGTCGAGCCTGTCCTTATATTCATCCTTGAGCAAAGCGAGGCCTATATCCCCGCAGGATGAGCGCATTTCCCCGGCCAGATGGCCGTCTGTGGTCATGATATCACTGCCGGGGGCAAGAAGGGTTCCGGTGATTTTTACCGGGACCAGGTGCTTCTTGGCAAGGCCGCGGTTATGCATGCGGGCGGTGATTTCCTGTCCGATATAGCAGCCTTTGGTGAAGGACACACCGTGGAAAATATCAATGCCGCTTTCGATCATCGTCGATTTTTCAATCTCCATGTCGCGGCTGCCATCGGGGATGCCTAAAGATATGCGCAGGCGATCCCAAATTTCGTAAGGTTGTTCATCCATGTTGTCAGGCTTGATGAAGGTGCGGTGGCCGAGGTCCGGGTGGCGCGGATCAGGGGGCAGGTCGGTGCCAAACAGGACATAAACCGGGACATTATTCTCCAGCGAAAGATCCACCTTTGATCGCAGGCGGTACATCGTCAGTTTCTTGAGCAGATCTTCGGCACGGGTGCCGCCTTCGCATTCCAGCAGATAATCATCGCCGTCACGGCTGATGAAAAAATCGAACAGGAATTTCCCCTGCGGCGTCAGCAGGCAGGAATATATGGTGGGCTGTGAGGTTAGCAGTTCCATATCATTGGTGATCAGGTTCTGCAGGAAATGATGTGCATCGACACCGCCCGCTCGGATAATGGCGCGGCTGGGGATGCTGACAAAATAGGGTTTATGAGGTTGATCCATAATCTTTATTTACCACAGAGGGCACAGAGATCACAGCGCTTTTCATCTCTGTCATCGCGAGGAGTATAACGACGAAGCGATCCAGAAGAATGGAAATTTCATAGATTCTGGATTTGACGATAGAGCGGAAAAACACTGTGACCGCTGTGGGCGCTGTGGTAAAACCTTTTATTATGAAGGTTCTTTTTATCACATCCAGCCGTCTTGGCGATGCGGTTTTATCAACCGGGTTGCTGGACCATATCGTGCGCACGTATCCGGGTGCGCGGGTGACGGTCGTCTGCGGGCCGCTGGCGGCGTCTATCTTTGAAGGGCTGCCGGGGCTGGAACGGATTATCCCGCTTAAGAAGAAAAAACGTAACGGCCACTGGATTGATCTATGGCGTACGGCATGGCCGGTCAAATGGGACATGGTTGTCGATTTACGCAACAGCGCGGTGTCGCGCCTGGTCCGGGCGAAGGCGCGTTATATTTTTTCAAACCATATCGATCCGTCCCTGCATAAGGTCGAACAGAACGCGGCAGTGATGAAACTGGATTATGTGCCTGCGCCGACTTTGTGGCCGACGCCCACGCAGACAAAAAAAGCGCATGCGCTGATCCCGGCGGGTGGGCCGGTGCTGGCGGTGGGTCCGACGGCGAACTGGGTCGGGAAGACATGGCCTGCGGAACGGTTTATCGCGCTGATATCAGAGCTTACGCAGGCGGACGGCATTTTGCCCTATGCGCGGGTAGCGGTGTTTGCCGCGCCGGGCGAGGAGGCGGCGGCCTATGAAGTACTGAACAGCATACCGGAGGGGGCGCAGATCGATATGATCGCCAAGGTCAATCCCGGCACAGCGGCGGCAGCGTTACAGCATTGTGCCTTGTATATCGGTAATGATTCAGGGCTGATGCATTGCGCGGCGGCGGGCGGGGTTCCGACATTTGGTTTGTTCGGGCCGAGTTGGCCGCATATTTACCGGCCATGGGGAGCGCATGCCGCTTATGTTTCTACGCCTGAGAATTTTGATCAGCTTATTGATTTCCCTGGCTATGACAGCAAGACAGTCGGGTCGTTGATGACATCACTATCGGTGGAAAAAGTATTCCATGCGGTGCATGATTTCTGGGTGGATCAAAAAAGCGAATCCGCCTAAAGAAAAATCCCCCGCGCTGGCGGGGGATTTTTGAATCTGCGAAGTGTCTTACACAACCTGTTCCGGCGGATTGCGGCGAATTTCGAAGTTCTTGGCTTTCAGCGTTTTGGCTAGGCTATCAATATTATGTTCGGGAATTGTTGCTGAGTAAGACTGCCCGGCAGGGGAGAGTTCTCCCAGAACAACCTGATGCGCCCGCAATACCGGTGCAATCGCATTGAATGTCTGGGTCAGGATGTTTTTCAGATCCTGGCGATCCTTGGCGGTTACATCTTTTTTGTACTGGATGGATACGGGTACAGTCGTCATTTTGTAATCCTTTGAATCCTAGTTGTTCAAGCCGTCATACGGGCCTTTGGCCGGTGTGATCGGCTCATACTGTCCGGTCTTTTCGCGGTGGGCTTGCTGGTTGATGGCGTCGATATAATCGCGGCGCGATTCCTGACCGACGTCATACGGCATATGCTCAAGGCGTTCCCAGCCTTTGGCCATCATGCAGGTTTCGAAGTCGTGGTAGTTGCTGTGTTCGGCATACATATAGCCGTCACGTTCCGGGGTTTCCCACTGTGCGAGGGAGCCTTCGGGTGAATTCGGATCGGGTGTTCCGGCGCGCGTGTTGTTGCCGGGAATATTGGTGCGCAGGAAGCCGAGGCGCTCCAGTTCACGCAGTTCGGTGACGCAACGCGCGATATCGCGGTTCAGCATCTGCTGCACTTTCGGGCCGCGCTGGAAGATGGCTTCGCTGGTGCTGCTGCGCTGCCAGTATTGCGCATCGTTCATCAATTGTGATTGTGTCGGGGTTGTGGAGCAAGCCGCCAGCGTTACAAGTGCTGCGCCTGTCAGAACCATGGACATGAATTTATGTGAAGCCATTGGGATACCGCCCGGGAATCTGTTTAAGAGAATCTGTTAGAAACAGTGTGTTAAAACATACCAAGAGCTGCACCAAGGCTCAATGCAGAATTGGGGCGGTTTTGTAAATTGTCCCCATTTGTCTGATTATGGCTATTCCATCCACCAGCTTTCCAGCACCATGCCGTAAAGCGGGATGGTGTCCGGGTGTTTCAGGGTGGTTTTATAGGCCACGTTATCGACGCCGGGGTAGTTGAGCGGGACCATGTAATGTCCGGCGAGCAAAGCGCGGTCGAGGGCGCGGGTGCGGCTGACCAGTTCCTCGCGGGTGGGGGCCGCCGGGATCGACAGCGCCAGCCTATCAATTTCCGGATCGCAGATGCCGGGGAAATTAAAGCGGGCCTTTTGCTTCCCGGCTTCGCAGCTGTAGTAAATCGTCTGTTCGGTGCCGGGGGACAGGGTGGACAGCCAGTAATGCAGCACCATGTCGAAATCATATTCATTCAGACGCTGTGAGAAGTTGGTGGCATCGGGAACACGGATTTTTATCGCGATGCCGAGTTTTTCAAGATTGCGGGTATAGGCAAGGGCGATCTTTTCATCCTCGCGGACGCTGAGCATGATTTCAAATGTCAGCGGCGTGTTTGGATCGCTGGCTTTAACGCGCTTGCCGTTGACGACGATCCAGCCCGCATCCTTCAGCAGTTGATCGGCCTTGCGCAAATGGGCGCGGGTATCGGCGGGTGTTTTATGTGAGGGCGGTACCCAGTCACCAGCGGCGAGTTCCGAATTGGGGTAATAGCTATCAACGCGCTTGTGCAGGCCGTAATAGAGATTGGTATTGATCCATTCAAAATCGAGCGCCAGCCCCAGCGCTTCGCGTACGCGGATGTCATCGAACGGCGGGCGGCGGGTGTTGAAAATCAGCGAGCGTACTTTCTCCGGGCGGCCATGTTTCAGGCTTTCCATTTTTACAATGCCGTTTTTGACGTCCGGGAAATCGTAGCCATCGGCCCATTTGGTGGCGTCCATTTCGCGGCGCAGGTCGAAGGCACCCGCTTTGAAGGCTTCGAAGGCGACATTGTCATCGCGGTAATAATCAAAAACCATCTTGTCGAAATTATACTGGCCTTTGTTCACCAGCAGATCGGCGGCCCAGTAATTTTTGTCGCGCTCATAAACGATCCGGCGCGGGGGGTCGACGCTGGTGATTTTATACGGGCCGTTGCTGTTGGGGATTTCGAGCGTGGTGGCATCGAATTCATGTGTGCTCCACCATGCTTTCGAAAGCACAGGCATCATCGCCAGTATCATCACGGTCTCGCGGTCATAACCTTCACCCAGCGCGAAATGCACGGTGCGGTCATCACGTTTTTCAACCGTTTTCACCAGACCATAGACGCGGCGCATATTGGGGCGGCCATGCTCTTTCAGTGTATTGAATGTGAAAATCACATCGTCGGCGGTGATCGGTGTGCCATCCTGAAAACGGGCCTTGGGGTTCAGGAAGAAGGTGATGGCGGAACGGTCTTCAGGGACATCCACTTTCTCGGCGATCAGCGGATACATCGTGAAGGGTTCATCCCAGACGCGCTGCATCAGCCGGTCATGGACAAGGCTTAAGCCCTGTACGGCGACGCCTTTAATGCTGAACGGGTTGAGGGTGGTGAATGTGCCGGGGGCGGATTGCACAAGCGTACCCTGTTTGGGCGCATCTGGGTTTACATAGTCCAAATGGGTGGCGGTCTGATCGTATTTCGGCGTACCGTTCATCGCCAGACCGTACAGAATTTCGGCACGGGCCGGGGCTGCCCCTGTAAAAATCAAACAAGGCAAAACCAAAAGGAAAGAGTACAATGCTGACCTGATCATGACTGAATCTCTACCAGACCCTCTCATACCTTCCAACCCCGATAACGATTTCATCAGACGAATAAGGCTGATTGAGGGCGATATCACACAGCAATCGGACGCCGATGCGATGGTGACGTCTGTGGATATGACGTTGAATACCGGACGCAGCCTGAATCGGGCGTTGCTCAGGGTTGCCGGGCCAGCACTGGACGATTTTATTCTGGAACACATCTACCGCCCGCATGCCGGTGACGTTCATGTCGTGCCGGGGTTTGGGTTGCCGGTGCCGCATGTCCTTGTCGCGATTACACCGGTCTGGCGGCCCGGCAGGGAGGGCGAGGACCGCGATCTGCTGCGCTGTTACCGCAGTATCCTGGAAATGGCCGGTCGGATGAAGCTTAAGACGCTGGCCATCCCGGCCATCGGGGCGGGCAAGGGGCAATTTCCAGCGCCACGGGCAGCCAGACTGGCGTTACAGGCGGTTCGGGAACGCATGCCCGAGGAGTTGCAAGAGTTGCGGATCGTGTGCAACAAGACGGCGATTTATGATGCTTTTGCGGAACGGCTGAAGGTGATTGCGGCGGACGTCAGAACATTCCCTGATAATGACGACGGGTCATCTCGCTGATTTCGTCTTCCGAGAAATCGAAATTCTGTCCCAGTTCCTCGATCATCACCTGACGCATCAACAGGTTTAAATCTTCCGATGTTTCGCACCACAGATCGAGCAGCGGGCGGCGGAATATAACCAGTACGTCTTCGTCGTTGGCGACCTTCTTGATTACGCCGGGCGAGATTTCGTTGCCGCTGCGGAACAGGCAGACCAGTTCAAACGGGTCTTCGAGATCCAGTTCGGTTTCCAGCGTTTCGTCGGCGACTTCATCGATGCGGATAGCCATGTCTTCGCACAGCTCCAGAATTTCTTCGGGGAGGTGGTCGAATACAGATTTTGCAATAGCTTCGAGATCCTCCGGACTGGGAGGAAGCGAGAAGCTCATAATGATGTCTTGCCGTTCCACGGTTCTTGACCTCATATCAATACCATGTCAGATGAGAGTAAGATGATTCGCTTATAACTTACGATGAAACGGGGGGCACCACAATGGCCGAGAAGCTTGATGCGCGTGAAGTGGAAACACGGATGAGTGCGCTGCAGAATTGGGAACTGGCCGGGGACGGTCTTTCCATCAGCAGGATTTTCCGTTTCAAGGATTTCAGCGCTGCCTGGGCGTTCATGTCGCGCTCGGCGCTGCTGGCCGAGAAAATGAACCATCATCCCGAATGGTTTAACGTCTATAACCGGGTCGAGGTCAAACTGAACACCCATGACGCCGGGGGGCTGACAGAGCTGGATTTCAGGATGGCGGCGGCGATGGACGGTTTTGCCGGGTAAATCCCCGATCTCTCTGATTAATTTCTTGCTATTAAGCCCTTGAATATATTATATGGAAATATAATCAAGAATAATGCTAGGGCGTAAGAAACGGACAGGTTTCACATGGCTTCACGGGATAGTGCTGCTTTAGCGATCCTCAAAGACAATATTTATCAAATGGTCGTCCTGAACCCGGCGACCGTCAAGTGCCGCCGCCTGTATGAAATATTCGCTCCCGATGACTATTTGAAGTCGCAGGTTGATGCCTTGCTGACAGAACTGGTGGATGAAAAGAAGATCGTCCGCGAGGGGAAGCATGGTTTCCGTGCCGTAACGCCGTGGGCTGATATTGCGTATGCTGTAATTGGCCAGATGCCGGAGAAGAAAACGGCGGCTATTCCTGTTCAAATTCTCAATATGCCTTCGTCGCCTGATATTTCTGTGACGATGTCGCGGGCGGAATTTAATCGGCATCCTTTGAAAGAAGGCGATCATATCGTTGCCGGTCTGGTGCGCAGTGCTAAAGGACAGGCTGACCTGCGGGCGCGGATGATATCAACGGCACACGCAGACAAGCCCTTCAATCTGACAGGAATTTTCAATCATAAAGTACAGCGTTTCAAAGCGCTGGACGCGACAATCAAGACCGATTTCAAGCTGGCTCGCGGGACGAGTTTCGGAGATGAGGCATCGCAAATACTGGTGGAATTGCCGAAAGGTTTTGATGTCCGCAATCCGGTCGTTAGCCCGGTAAAAGATCAGACGCGGGATGCCGCGACAGGGGCGCCCGTCAGCTGGATTGTGGCCAGCAATCACGATATTGCCCATGCGCACCCCGAAGATGTTGTGCGCGAGGCGAAATGCATTAACCGCAGCAAGCTTGATCTGACGGGACGTGTCGACCTGCGGCATCTGGATCTTGTAACCGTTGATCCGCCGGGGTCGATGGATCTGGATGATGGTTTTGCTACCGAAGTGACCGCCGATGGCTACGCGCTCTATACGGCGATTGCCGATGTCGCGGCGCTGGTGCCCTATAAATCTGCCGTTGATCGCGAAGCCTATGCACGCGGCATAACTTATTACATGAACGATCACACATCGCACATGCTGCCCGAAATTTTGAGTACGCGTAAATGTTCGCTGCTGGCCGGGCAGGACAGGCTGGCCATTGTGGTCAGGCAGGATCTGGACTGGGATTGCTCTCTCAGAGGCTTTGAGGTTATGGCGGCGGTTGTGCGCTCACGCGACCAGCTGACATACGGGCAATTCTCCGATCTTCTTGAGCGCGATGATCCGCGTTTCAGAACGATTGCCACTATTCACAATACGCGTCGTGCTCAGGGCATGAACCCGGCGCTGGAAGCTTATTTGAAAACCGCTGATAAATTCTCAACAAAATCCATCAATGAAACATTGATGGTGCAGACGAATTCCCTGACGGCGCAATTCTTGAAGGAAGCGGGTATTCCGTTCCTGTCGCGGAATTTCGAAAATGGTGCGCAGTCTGGTGGGCAGCTGGCATATTATGCCTCATATAATCTCGGGCATGACGCTGTGGGCTTGCTGTATTATGCGCATCAGTCTTCGCCGATCCGCCGCTACTGTGATCTTGTTAACGGGCGGGCGATTCACAGGGCGCTGGGTAACACCGCTATCGGTATCAGTGATGAAGAAATCAGCTGTCTTGATGAAATTGCCGCTCATTTGAACAGCCGCCGCCGGGTCGAGCGCAATGTTGCCCGCGATATCCAGAAATATCATGCCGTGCGCGAGCTGTTACGCATGCAGGGTACGCCTGTGCGGATCGGGGTTAACGATATCGGCGCGGATTATATCGATGTTTCGGTGGCGCAGACAGGTGTTCGCCAGCGCATTCCCGCCGCTTTGCTGCCTGCGAACCAATGGCGTATTGATGGGGACAAACTACAACTTGTCCTGCTGGCTGATGATGGCCGGGAAACGCGGCGTTATAGCCGCGGGGAAAGCGTACTGGGTCAGCTTTACGAAATTGATCCTGACCGCGCACGATGGAAAGTACGGTTGATGCCGCACGATCATGTGGCGCGTATGCCGGCACCGCCATTGCCTGTGGCAAAACCTTAAATCTTGCTGTTGGTCGTGAGCTGTGCGGGGTCCATTTTGACCTCGATCACGGCGACGCGTCCCGCTTTCAGGGCCTGTTCCCAGACAGCCGGGAAATCTTCGGCTTTTTCCACGCGGGCGCTGAAGGCACCGTAGCTTTCCGCCAGTTTCGCAAAATCGGGGTTGGTCAGCGCGGTGGCGCTGATGCGTCCCGGATAATGTTTTTCCTGATGCATGCGGATGGTGCCGTACATGCCGTTATTGCAGACCATGATGATGGGATGTGCGCCGTGGTGCATGGCGGTCGCCAGTTCCTGACCCGTCATCATGAAGCCGCCGTCGCCGCACAGGCCCAGAACAACTTTGTCCGGCTGCGCCAGTGAAGCGCCGATGGCTGACGGCACGGCATAGCCCATCGCGCCGTTGATCGGGGCGAGCAGGCGACCCGGGCGGCCATATTGCAGGTAACGCTGTGCCCAGCCGCTGAAATTTCCGGCGTCTGTCGTGATGATGGCGTCCTCGGGCAGGTGTTCGCGCAGAAATGAGAAAATGGCGGTCATGTTTGCCCCGCGCCAGCGCGGCTGGTGGGCGGTGTCGATCTGTGTCCAGCTTTGGTACAGGCTGCGCAGTTCCTCGCGCCATCCTGCCCACAGCCGCGCATCCAGCCCGTGCGCGATGGTCGCCAGCGCATTGGCGGCTTCATTGAGATCGGCGGCCAGCCCGAGCGTGGGCTGATAAACCTTGCCGATTTCATTGATGCTCTGGTGGATATGGATCATTTTTTGTTTCGGCACCGGGACATCGAACAGCGTATAGCCCTGCGTACAGATTTCATCCAGACGCGCGCCGACAACGACGACCAGATCGGCAGTCTTGATCTTCTCGATCAGTTTCGGGTTGGGGCCGGTGCCCAGTTCGCCGACATAGCATTTATGCTTGTGGTTGAAGAGATCGTGACGGCGGAACGAAGCTGTCACTGGCATCTGGCCCGTGCTGGCGAAGCTGGCGAAATCTTCGATCCCTTTATCGCTCCAGCCGCTGCCGCCGATAATGACGACGGGTTGACGGGCGTCCTGCAACAGTTCCTTGATCCGGCTCAGGGATTCCTTGGTCAGAGTGGCGGGGGCTGCGGCTGCGGGGGCGGGAATGGCGGCGGATGCAATTTCCGTCAGCATATCTTCAGGCAGACCGATGACGACAGGGCCGGGGCGGCCTGTGATGGCGACAGCAAAAGCGCGGGCGATGATCTCCGGTACGCGGGCAGGGTCGTCAATTTCGGTTGCCCATTTGGCAAGGCCGCCAAAAACTTCGCGGACATCGATTTCCTGAAAGGCCTCGCGGCCTTTATCGGCGCGACCGACTTGCCCCATGAACAAGATCATCGGGGTTGAATCCTGCATCGCGGTATGTACGCCGATGGAGGCATTACAGGCACCGGGACCACGTGTGACGAAACAGATTCCGGGTTTACCGGTCAGTTTACCCCAGCTCTCGGCCATGAACGCCGCGCCGCCTTCCTGACGGCAGGTGGTGACCTTTACATCAGGATGATCGAGCAAAGCATCGAGCACGGCGAGATAGCTTTCACCGGCGACGCAGGAAACATGGTTTACGCCGTGGGCAACCAATGTGCGCACCAGAAGCTGCGCGCCTGTACCTTCGGAAAATACGCTTGCGGGAATCACGTTGGATGATTTCGTGCTGGCTGCGCTCATGGTCGGCCCCTGTTATGGTTATTTTGGAAATAAAAGGAAGTATGCCACGGCGCAGGAGCTGGAAAAAGCCCCATTTTTTTCGTTGTTCTGCTGGGACATTCGTGAGATTCTGGAAGCCCCAGAAGGGTGCTGGGCTATTTATGGTTTATCAATTTAAAGCGGTATCAATTTTAATCGTCGATGATATGAAGCCGATGCTGTCGCTGACGGCATCGCTGCTGAAGACTTTCGGTTTCAAGAGCATTTATACGGCGGATAATCCGGATGATGCTTTCGAGCAGTTCTGCCGCTACAAGCCCGACATTGTTCTGACTGACTGGCAGATGCAGCCCTATGACGGGATTGAATTGATCCGCAAAATACGCCGCGATCCGCGTTCGCCGAATAAATTCGTACCGGCAATTATGATGACGGGCTATAGCCACCGCGTACGCGTGGAAGAAGCGCGTGATGTCGGTGTAACGGAATTTCTGGTCAAGCCCTTTACCGCTAAGGACTTGTTCGCGCGTATCGAACAGCTGATCGAACGTCCGCGCCAGTTTGTCGATGACGGAAAATTTTTTGGCCCCGACCGCCGCCGCCGCCGGATCGACGATTATGAAGGGCCGAAACGCCGTGATGAAGAAGAGTCCGCCGATATTGAGATAGATATGGTTAACTCTTCAGAGTCTGAACGCATCCTCAAGGATTTGCAGGAGCACGTGCGTAAAGTCGGGCCTAATCTGCATAAGGGCAAAGAGAAGAAATGACGCAGAAGACACCAAAAGCACAGAAGAAAAAAGCCAAGTTTTATACGCCGCCGAATGCGTTGCGGTTAAAGGCCGGGTATGGCGGCGTTGATCCGGCTGTGATGGAACGTGCTGAATCTCTCATTCAGACGAATGATGTCGATTTTACCGGCATAGCCAAGGATCTCCTTGTGCGCATGGATAAGGCTGTGGAGACTGTGAAACGCGAGGACCAGCGTTCCAAGGAAGGGATCAACCGTATAGTGGCCCCGATCATGGAACTGAAAGCCAACGGTGCGATGTTCAAATTTCCGTTGCTCAGCGATGTTGCCGGTATCGCTCTCGATTTTCTGGAGGACATCGACTACCTGAACGACGACGCCTTTGAAATCGTCAATATTCACCGCCAGACGCTGCGCATTATCGTGGCGCAGGAATTACGCGGCACGGGCGGTAAACAGGGTGATATTCTGGTGAACGAACTGGTCGATGTTTGTCGCCGTTACCACAAAAAACACAGTGAAAACAAAGGGTAACCTTCTGTTAACCGGACATATATTAGAATAAAAAGATAGAGGTTCAGTATGGATATTCCCGCAGGCATAGCGGCACAGGCCGCGATGACAAGACAGGCGATGGCCATTCAGATGGTGAAACAGGCTGCTGACATGGAGAAGCAGCTTGTCGCCATTCTCGATCAGGCGATTGCAAGTGTTCCTGTGTCATCGTCACGGGGAACCGCCCTCAACATGCAGGCGTGATGCCTAGGGCTTAGACCCTTAAAAATATCCCCCGCTTCGTGCGGGGGATTTGTTTTCAGGGGGCGATATTTAAATTTTTTTCGCAGTAACCTCACCCAGATTAGGCAGGTTTTCCTCGATATCGCCGAGATAGGGGAATGAAGGTTGCGCGCCTTTGTTCAGGCAGGTGAGGGAGCCTGCGACGGCGGCACGTTTGAGGCATTCCGTCAGCGACAATCCCGCATGCAGGGCGGCGGCGAAGGTGCCGCAATAGGCGTCGCCCGCACCGGTTTTATCGACGAAGTTTTCCAGCTTTAAGGCGGGCACATGAATTTCCTGCCCGTCCGGTGTCACGGCGAAGGAGCCGCGTTCGCCCATCGTGACGATGCAGGTCAGGTTGCCCATCTTTGAAAGGGCGAGGGCGATCTGTGATTCATGCTCTTCAACCTTGATGTTCATCTTGGCGGCGATCTGGCGCGCTTCGATCTGGTTGACAATCAGGTAATCGAGTTTCTTGAGAATCTCTTCGGGTACATAGATGGCCGGGGCCAGATTGAGAATGGTTTTGGCACCCAGCGCATGGGCGCGTTCGATGATCTTCCAGTTCTGCTCGGGCAGGATTTCATTTTGCATCATCACCAGATGGCGCGGCCCCAGTATGTCATCGGGGATCTGGTCGTGGATAACCTCGGCGTTCGCGCCGAGGGCGACCAGAATCTGGTTTTCGCCTTGCGGGTCGCGGGCGATGACGGCGCAGCCCGTGTCGAGTTCGGACTGGACGACGCCTGAGGTCATGACCCCGGCGCGGCGCAAATTATTAAGAATCCGGGCGCCCATGCCGTCATTGCCGACCCGTCCGATCATGGCGACTTTGGCACCGGAGCGGGCGGCGGCCAGGGCTTGATTGGCACCTTTTCCGCCGGGGGACATCTCGTAAGCCGGAGAAATCACGGTTTCTCCGGGCTGGGGGAAGTGCCCGACCGGCATGAAAATGTCCATATTGATGGAACCGAAAACGATAATCATTCGCAACAACCTCCCCTTTCAGGTTTTTGCATATACCGGGTCGTTTAGACTTGTTCCTGCGGGCGCTCTCCTTTAATAAAGGGGGCGAGCCGCAAGGAATGTGTACACTATGAATTATAACACCTTTTTCGAAAATAAAATCCAGTCCCTGAAGGCCGAAGGCCGTTACCGCGTTTTCGCGACTATGGAACGGATCGTCGGCCAGTTTCCCCGTGCATTGCACCATGCCCCGGACGGCAGCACCCGCGAGGTGACAATCTGGTGCAGTAACGATTATCTGGCGATGGGCCAGAACCCCCGCGTATTGGCGGCGATGAAGGATGCGATTGATAGCTCCGGCTCCGGCGCGGGCGGCACCCGCAATATTTCCGGCACCACCCGTTATCATGTCGAATTGGAAGAAACGATTGCCCGCCTGCACAACAAGGATTCCGGACTGGTCTTTACCTCCGGCTATACGGCGAACGAGGGCGCGCTCAGTACACTGAGCAAATTGCTGCCGGGCTGCATCGTCTATTCCGATGAAATGAACCATGCCTCGATGATCGAGGGTATTCGCCATGGCGGCGCTGAAAAACGCATTTTCCGTCACAATGACGTGGCGCAACTGGAAGAGATGCTGAAAGCCGATGATCCGGCACGTCCGAAGATTATCGCGTTTGAATCGGTCTATTCGATGGAGGGCGATATCGCCCCGATTGGCGTGATTGCCGATCTCGCCGAAAAATACGGTGCGATGACTTATCTCGATGAAGTGCATGGCGTGGGTCTGTATGGTCATCGCGGTGCGGGTGTCGCCGAAGAAATGGGCGTGATGGACCGTATCGATATCATCGAAGGCACCTTTGGCAAGGCTTATGGACTTGTCGGTGGTTATGTTGCTGGTAGCGCCGCTGTGATTGACGCTATTCGTTCGTTTGCCGCCGGTTTCATTTTTACGACATCGCTGCCGCCCGCCGTGCTGGCGGGAGCCAGAGCCAGCGTTGAACATCTGATGGTTTCGGATATCGAACGCCAGCGTCAGCGCCGCAATGTGCGCCATTTCAAAGCGCGTCTGGAAAGGGCAGGCATGCCGTGCCTGAAAGGCGAGAGTCATATCGTACCGCTGATCGTGGGTGATGCGACCTGCTGCAAAGCGATCACCGATGTGCTGCTGAACGAATATAATATCTATGTCCAGCCGATCAATTATCCGACCGTGCCGAAGGGAACAGAGCGCCTGCGCCTGACCGCCACGGCGGCGCATAGTATTGCCGATGTTGATCATCTGTGCGATGTGCTGGAAAAATTGTGGGTTGAAAACCACGTTTACGAATACGCGCGCGCTTAGTTTTGAAGTCATTGCGAGCGTAGCGAAGCAATCCAGCGATAGCAGATGATGGTTGAATTTCTGGATTGCTTCGTCGGCCTTTGGCCTTCTCGCAATGACGGTTCTCTTAAAGATTGAGTATCCCTGCCAGTTGTTCCGCCCGTCCGAGGTTGCGGTCGAGGGCGGCCATGGTTTTGCTCATGTCGGCGCTCTCATCTTCCATCCATATTTTGACGGTGGCGACATAGACGGTGGTCAGCGCCAGTATATGGGCGGCACCGCGCAGGCCGTTTGTATCGATTCCAGCGGCTTCCAGCATCCAGCTCATCGAACGGCTTAGGTGCGGCAGGCCGATAACGGCCTGTTTAGGATCGCATTTAAAGCTATCGAGAATGGAGAGCAGGGCATCGCGGTCTTCATTCAGAACGTCGAAACGTTCCATCAGGATATCGAACAGGCGGTCGCGGTGACTGCTTGTTTCGCTGACGTCACCGATATTTTCCATGACTTTGCGGTCGATCATGCGGCCATAAGCGACCAGAATATCGGTGCGGTCTTCGAAATGTTCGTGCAGGGTGGCAAGGCTGATTTTGGCATGACGGGCGATATCTTTCAGGCCGATATTGTCCCAGCCGTCGCGGGCGGCCAGCGTCAAAGCGGCTTTCACCACTTTTTCGCGTAAATCTGAAGGTTTTTTTTGCGGCTGACGGCCTGCCATGGTATTCCCATACTGTGCAATTTAGACTAAAACTTACCCTGTTTTTGACTGTAGAGGAATAGTGTTATGAAAGACCCGCGTATCGATCTTCTGGCGATTGGCAATGCCATCGTTGACGTTCTGGCCCAGACCGATGAAGCGTTCATCGAACGCCAGAGCAAACTGTACGGCATGACTAAAGGGGCGATGACCCTGATTGATGAGCGCCGTGCGGTCGAGCTTTATGGCGAGATGCCAGCCGGGATTGAATCTTCGGGCGGTTCCGCCGGGAATACGATTGCAGGATTTGCTTCTTTCGGTGGCCGGGGTGCCTATATCGGCAAAGTCGCCAAAGACCAGCTGGGTGATGTTTTCAGCCATGATCTGAAAGCGCAGGGTGTTGTATTTAATACGCAACCGCTCGCGATCGGCGCACCGACGGCACGTTGTCTGATTCTCGTGACGCCGGACGGTCAGCGTACGATGAATACGTTCCTCGGTGCGGCGGTTGAATTGTCGCCGATTGATATTGATGAGGAACTGGTTTCTTCCGCACGTATTACCTACCTCGAAGGTTACCTGTTCGATCCGCCGCACGCGAAAGAGGCTTTCGTTGTGGCATCAGAACTGGCGCATAAGGCCAGCCGCAAGGTCGCGTTGTCATTGTCCGATCCGTTCTGCGTCAACCGTCACCGCGCCGATTTCCAGACGTTTGTCGAGGACCATGTCGATATCCTGTTCGCCAATGAAGACGAAGCCAAAGCGCTTTATGAAACGGAAAGCTTTGAAGACACTGTGGCGGCGCTGAAAGGCAAGTGCGAGATCATTGCCATTACGCGCAGCGCTAAAGGCTCCGTCATTATCGCGGGCGATAAAGTGATTGAGGTTGCTGCGGAAACAGGTGTTAAGGTCGTTGATACGACCGGTGCCGGTGATCAATATGCTGCCGGTTTCCTGTATGGCTACACGCAAGGCATGACGCTGGAAATGTGCGGCCGTCTGGGTTCGATGGCTGCGGCAGAAGTCATTAGCCACATGGGCTCGCGCCCGGCTGTGCGCTATGCAGATTTTTTGAAGAAGGCGGCGTAATTAAACTCTTGTCATCCTGATGGCTTTAGCCCGAAGGATCTCATCTTGGTTTTAGGGTGAGATCCTTCGCTGACGCTCAGGATGACATGGGTTGAAGGTTAAGCCGCCAGACTTTTTTCCATGAAATAGGCAAGCCTGCGGGCGAAATCTGTCGGGTCGGGCACGGGTTCGCCCTGAATGATGCGGGCCTGGTCGAGCAACAGGTGCGCGGCGTCGGCCATTTCTTCACCGGTGCCGCCTTCGTTTGCCAGCTGCGCCATGCGGTTGATCAGCGCGTGGTCGGGGTTGATCTCCAGTACGCGTTTTGACGGCGCTTCGTATTTCTGGTGAACACGCAGCACACGTTCCATGCGCAGATCGACTTCGTTCTCTCCGGCGACAAGGCAGGCGGGGGAGCTGGTCAGGCGATGCGAGTAACGTACCTCGCCAATATCTTCTTTCAGCGTTTCCTGAATGATCGCCAGCAGGCGGCGGTGGCTGTCGGAATGTTCGATATCTTCATGTTTTTTGGCTTTGTCGCTATCATCCTTGGCTTCGCCGAATTTGGAGAGATCAACGTCGCCTTTGGTGACGGAGCGGAAAGATTTTTGTTCAAAATCCTGCACGGTCTGCAGCCAGAAATCGTCGATGGTATCGGTGAACAACAGCACTTCGATGCCGCGCGCCTTGAAGCCTTCGATCTGCGGGCTGTTGCGCAGTGTGTCAATATTTTCGCCGCTGATATAATAGATATGATCCTGACCCGGTTTCATGCGGGACACGTAATCCGGCAGCGATACCAGTTCCGATTTTTCCGTTGAGTAGAAGCGCGCCACTTTCAGCATATCGATGCGGTGTTCCGGCGCATCGTACAGGCCTTCTTTCAGCACTGCGCCAAACTGGCCCCAGAAACTGGTGAAGCTGGCGGGATCGTCTTTGGAAAGCTTATCGAGGTCGCCAAGAATCTTTTTGGCAACGCTGCCGCGAATTTTCTGAATGACCGGATTGTGTTGCAGCATTTCACGGCTGATATTCAGCGGCAAATCTTCGCTGTCGATCACACCGCGCACGAAACGTAACCACGGATACATCAGGCCTTCGCAATCATCGGTGATGAATACGCGTTTTACATACAGGCGCACGGCGTTCTTGCGGCTGGGGTCGTATAGGTCCCACGGGCGCAATGTCGGCACGAACAGCAGGGCGTTGAATTCAATCTTACCTTCGGCGCGCCAGTGCGATGTCATTAGCGGCTTGTCCATGCCGTGGCCGATATGGTGGTAGAATTCGTTATATTGTTCTTCGCTGATTTCGTTTTTGGAGCGCATCCACAGGGCTGACGCCTTGTTGACGGGGATTTGCGCGGCACCGTTGTCGTCATCGGTACCGTCACCGCGTCCGAGATAGATCGGTACGCTAATATGGTCGGAATATTGCACGATCACCATGCGCAGTTTTTCCATTAGCAGATATTCGCTGCTGTCATCGTCGATCTTCATATTGATCGCGGTGCCGCGGCCTGCGGGCAGTTGTCTGATTTCATCGGCGGTGGCTTCGCGTACGGTAAAGCCGGTCTTGCCGTCGGATTCCCAGACCCATGTCTGGTCTTCCCCGGCCTTGCGGCTGACGACCTTGACGTTGAGCGAGACCATGAAGCTGGCGTAGAAACCAACGCCGAACTGGCCAATCAGGCTCATTTTGTCCGGGGTGCTGGCGTTGTTCAGTTGTTCCATCACGGCGGCGCTGCCCGACCACGCGATGGTGCCAAGGTTTTTAATCAGCTCTTCGCGGTTCATGCCGATGCCGTTATCGACCACAGTCAGGATGCGGGAAGGGGGATCGCGGTAAATACGGATATTAAAGGCAGGGTCGTCCTTGGTCAGGAAGGGTTTGGTGAGCGCCTCGTAGCGCAGACGGTCGCAGGCATCCGCCGCGTTCGAGACCAGCTCGCGCAGGAATACATCGCGGTTGGAATAAAGCGCACGGGCGACGATATCCAGCAGACGCGATACATCTGCACCAAAGGAGAGGGTTTCTGTTGTCGTATTTGTTGTCATGGTGGAAATATGGAGCCTTTATCGTTGTTTTTCAAGGATAGAGCATGCCGCGTTCCCATCCGTCCCCTGTTCTTGTATAGGTCAGGCGGGTATGCAGGCGGAAGCTGCCGTCATGCCAGAATTCGATGTAATCCGGCACCAGACGGTAGCCGCCCCAGTGCGGCGGGCGGGGGATAAAATCGTTGTCCCCGTATTGTTTTTCCAGTTCAGCCACCCGGGCGACCAGTGTGCTGCGGCTATCGAGCGGGCGTGACTGGCGGGAGGCCCAGGCACCGATGCGGCTGCCCTTGGGGCGGCTGTTGTAGTATTCATCGGATTCCGCGTCATCGACCAGTAATGCTTTACCCTCGACCCGCACCTGCCTGCCCAGCGTTTTCCAGTGGAAACACAGGGCGGCCTGCGGGTGCATATTCAGGGCCGTGCCCTTGCGGCTTTCGCGGTTGGTGTAGAAAACGAAGCCGCGTTCATCCAGATTTTTCAGCAATACAATGCGCGCTGACGGGCATCCATCAGGATCGATGGTGGCCAGACACATGGCATTCGGATCATTGATTTCGGAACTTTCGGCCTCTTTCAGCCATTGGTCGAGGAGAGTTATGGGATTTACCGGGGCCAGGTCTGCCTTTTCCAGCATTTTTATGGGGTCATTATTCTGCATTTTTTGTCTGATTTCTGAGAGGTGGCCGCTTTTTTGCCTTCATACAGCCATACTTAATTTGCTAAATGATATTGTCAATATTCCCATCACAAGGAGCTGAGGGTTACAAATGAAGAAATTTATACTGGTTTCAGTACTGGCAGCAGGTCTGGCCGCAAGCGGTTGTACGCAAACAGGCGGCGGTCTGAACAAACAGAATGTCGGCCTTGCCTCCGGTGCCGTGATCGGCGGCGTTCTCGGCTCTCAGGTCGGCAGCGGTTCTGGCCGTCTGTGGGCGACGGGCGCGGGTGCCTTGCTCGGTTCTCTTGCCGGCAGCAGCATCGGCCAGTCGCTTGATCGCGCTGACCAAATGTACATGCAGCAAGCCACACAGCATGCACATACAGCACCGGTTGGTGAAACCATCCAGTGGAACAACCCGCAAAGCGGCAACGCCGGAACAATCACACCGGTACGCGATGGCACGACCAGATCGGGCCGTTACTGCCGTGAATACCAGAACACTGTGACTGTGGGCGGCCAGAAAGAAAGCGCTTACGGCACCGTTTGCCAGCAGCCTGATGGCAGCTGGGAAATCGTGAACTAACAGTTTTTGCGTGGAAGAAATAATAAAACACCCCGGTCATGCCGGGGTGTTTTTCTTTTATCACTTTGATTGCTTGCCCTGGTCCCCGCTGCCCCGGTCGCCTTTGTCGTCGGCTTTTTGCCGGGTGGGCGGCTGGCGTACAGTCTGGGTTGTTGTTGAACGTCCGCCCATTCCCGGTGCGCGTGGGCCGGGTGCGGACATGCGTGGCACCGCTGCCGGGGCGGGTGCGCGTGGCGCAGGCCCGTGCGGTGCGGGGGCTGCCGGGGCGGGTGTGTTCACGTATTCGAGTTTGCTTTGATATTCGGGATCATTGATGGTGTTCTGCACGGCGTTCTGCACAATCTTTGACGATTTGTCCTCGCCTGCGATTTCAGACAGGCGCGAGAGCGTGATAATTTCGCCATCACGCTGGTGCTGCACGATGCGGTTGCCGAGATTTTTCAGGTTTTCCCAGCCGGGGTTGCTCTTGCCGTCGTGGAACTCGCGGCGCACCATTTGTTCGGTCTGGCGGTCGCCTTCGGGACTGCTTTCCAGTATGCGGGCGGCGGCCTGCAATCCGGCAGCGCACCAACCCATCATGCGGCCCTCGCTCAGTTCTTCGTTTTGCTTGTTGGCGAGCTTGATGAAGGGATCGGGGTTGTGCTGCGAAATACCTTTGGCGATGACGTCCTCGAATATTTGTTCGACCAGTTTTTCGTGGAGTTTCTCGTTGAGGGCGTCATCTGCATAAGGGCTGTAATGCTCTCTGATGTTCAGGAATGATGATGGCTCCAGCGCCATCATGTCTTTCATCATGTGGCCGGTGCTGCGGACGAATGTGTCGGGGCTGGTATTGATGGCGGCGCTTAAGATGTCTTCCTTGCTGAAGCCGCGCCAGGCCATGTCCTGTGCGGGTTCGCAGAACGAGAACCAGTTGATCAGTGTTTCCTGATCGATGGCGCGGTCAATCGCACGGGCGATTTTCAACGCCGCAGGAATCATCAGGCGGCGTGAGGGCAGTTTTTTGCCTAGTTCGTGAAAGGAAAATTCGGTGGCGTCCATCGCAATCGCGTAAGGGTAGAATTCAGGCATATGGGCTGAGCGTGTGCTAAGGGCGTTCAGGGCACGTGCTTTACCGATATCACGCAGCGCGTCGCGGTCGCCCTGCAAAGCGCACATGATGGCGCTGAAGGCATCGGCCTGCAGGTTTGCGCGGGCCATTTCAACGGCGCTGCGACGGCGGACAATGATGTCGCCTGCGGGGCCGGAGCGGTTGTCAGGTTTGTCGTGGTAGTTATAGGCGTCGATGCCATGCCATGCGAGGTGCCAGGCCTGACGGCGGACTTCCTTCATGCTGTTCAGGTGATCGATATTGATGGTGCAGAGCGCCAGCAGATAATCACGCCATGCCAGCCCTAAAAATACATTGTTCCGGGCGGCGGCGGTGCCCAGCAACGCCGATTCCTCGTTCAGGCGGGGTTGCTGCATCAGGCGCATGGCTGTTTCAGCGGCAGGATGGTGAATGATTTCCTGCGCGGTGACGCCCAGTGCTTCATTGCGCTGGCCGTCATGGTGAATGATGAAATGCACGGTCAGAACTTTATAGTTCTCCCGTATCTGTTTGGTGATTTGCTGACAGACTTGCGCGACAGCATCAAGTTGCAGGGCCATGATGGTTTCCGGTTAGAAGCTGTTTGTTGCAAACTTATTGAAAATAATGACTTTTTCCATGAGGTAACTGTAGCAGCGGGTGGTTAATTTTTCCTCAAACTGGCTACCCCGAAATGTCAAACTTCTGGACGAAATGCCGTAAAAGTGTAGGATGCGGGGAGATTTACCGCATATATTTACATAATATCCAATCCCTTGGCAGGAAAGCTGTAAAAGCATGAGCAACAATCAGAAACTGATGGCTGGCAAACGTGGTCTGATCATGGGTGTCGCCAATGACCGCTCCATCGCGTGGGGCATTGCCAAGGCCGTTTCCGATCAGGGTGCCGAACTAGCTTTCACTTTTCAGGGCGATGCGCTGGAAAAACGTGTGCGTCCGCTGGCTGACAGCGTGGGTTCCAAGCTGGTATTGCCATGTGATGTGACCGATGATGCCGCGCTGGATGAAGTTTTCAAAACACTGGAGAAGGAATGGGGCCAGATCGATTTCGTCGTTCATGCCATCGCTTTCTCCGACAAAAACGAACTGGACGGGATGTATGTGAATACGACCCGTGCGAACTTCCAGCGCACGATGGATATTTCGATCTATTCTTTCACGGCCGTCTGCGCGCGCGCGATGCCGCTGATGAAGGAAGGCGGCAGCCTGCTGACGCTCTCGTATTACGGCGCTGAACGCGTGATGCCGCACTACAACGTAATGGGCGTGGCGAAAGCCGGTCTGGAAGCGTCCGTGCGCTATCTGGCCGCCGATCTCGGTCCGCAGAATATCCGCGTCAATGCGATTTCCGCAGGCCCGATCAAAACATTGGCCGCGAGCGGCATCGGCGATTTCCGCTTTATCCTGAAATGGAACGAACTGAACGCGCCGTTGCGCCGTAACGTGACGATTGAAGATGTTGGCAGCTCGGGTCTGTTCCTGCTGTCTGATCTGGGTAGTGGTGTTACGGGCGAGATCATGCATGTCGATGCCGGTTATAACATCATCGGCATGGCCGCTGTTGACAGCGCCGGTGAAACCGCTGAACTGCTGCAATCCATCGCCCCGAAGGGCGGCGAGAAAGCGGCTTAGCGCGGGCCTTTCCATTTTTGTTCATAGAGTTGGCTGCCATGGAACGCGTTCTTGTAACCGCTTTCCAGCATCCCGGTTGTCAGCCATCCTGCGACCAGCAGGCCGCTTTTTCGGGCATTGACAGCGGCCTGCCAGAAATGATTCATGGCTTCGCTTGTCCCGGCTTCCCATGATTGCTCAAAGCTGATGCGCAAATCTTCATAAGAATCTTCCGCCGTAGCTACGGGGGGCGGTTCTTTCTCCGGCCATCCGGATGCCAGATATTCATTCACCAGCCATGTTTTGGCTTGTATCATGCGTTTGATAACGCTGACCGATTGCGAGAGGTCATGCACAGAAGCATGATCGATCAAGACAGGAATTTTTTTGTCCGGGTCGTGTATATCGGGACGATAGCCGTGATTGTGAATTTTCTGGTCCCATAACAGGACATGATCGTCTTTGAAACGCTGATACAGCGCTTTGGCATCGCGTGGATCAATCGGGCATATCATGCCGGGATTTATATCCATACGCAGTTCATAAATATCACGCATGGCCAGCGGACGTTGAATGTGAGGATGAGAGACTGTCGAGATATTTGATTGATGTGTCAGTCGTAACACGCAGGCCGCGGGATTAAGAAATACCAGATAGCCGCCGTCCCAACTGTGGGTGTATTCTCCCTCTGCCGGTATGGACAGATTGAGCCGGTCGAGAAGATCGCCAGTGGCTTCGGCGGATTGAGGGCCGTAGGCTTTTTTGATGCTACAGAGCATAGTCATGCGTTGATTCCCATTGTTTACATAATGTATATTCGGGTCGGGCGGGATGAGTCAAGTTTTTTGCCGTGCGCATGCATCGGAAAACCGATAAACTTGCTGCGTCAAATCTTGGATAAGGCTTTGAAATGTCAGGAAATCGCTTCGGCACATTGTTTCAATACCAGACTTGGGGTGAAAGCCACGGGCCTGCGATTGGTTGCGTGGTTGATGGTGTGCCGCCGCGTCTGGCCTTAAGCGAAGACGATATTCAGGTGTGGCTCGATAAACGCAAGCCGGGGCAGAACCGTTTTGCCACGCAGCGCCAGGAACCGGATACGGTCAAAATTCTCTCCGGTGTCTTTGAAGGCCAGACGACGGGCACGCCCATCGGCCTGATGATCGAGAACGAAGATGCGCGTTCCAAAGATTACGGCGATATCAAAGACAAGTTCCGACCTGCGCATGCCGATTACACCTACGAGAGTAAATATGGCATTCGCGATTATCGCGGCGGCGGACGTTCGTCGGCGCGTGAAACGGCGATGCGTGTGGCGGCGGGGGCAATTGCCCGCAAGATTTTGAGTGGCGTAACCATTCGCGGTGCGGTGGTGCAAATAGGCCCACACAAGATTAGTCGTAACAACTGGGACTGGAGCCAGGTCGAGAAAAATCCATTCTGGTCGCCGGACAAGCGCATCGTCGATGAATGGGAACATTTCCTCGATGAACGCCGCAAGGCGGGTTCGAGCGCGGGCGCGATTGTCGAGGTGCATGCCAGTGGCGTACCTGCGGGATGGGGTGCGCCGGTGTATGACAAGCTGGATGCTGATTTGGCCAAGGCGATGATGTCGATCAACGCGGTCAAAGGCGTCGAGATTGGCGCGGGCTTTGAATGCGTGACATGGGGCGGCGAGCGTAATGCCGACCAGATGCGCATGGGGGCCGATGGCAAACCTACATTTTTAAGTAATCATGCAGGCGGTATTCTGGGCGGCATTTCGACGGGGCAGGACATCGTCGTGCGTATGGCTTTCAAGCCCACCAGTTCTATATTAACGCCTGTGCAAACCATCGATAAACAAGGCCAGGAAACCGAAATTGTAACGAAGGGGCGCCATGATCCTTGTGTGGGCATTCGTGGTACGCCCGTGGCCGAGGCGATGATGGCTTGTGTACTGGCCGATCACTGGCTGCGTCATAAGGCGCAGTGTCTGTAAAAGGGAAAATTTCATGCCGCGTCGCTCCGTCTTTAAAACCCGCCCGCTGTTTTCTTCCTCTTTCGGACGTAAGTCGAAGCCTCCTAAAAAAAGCTTGTTGCGTAAGGCAGGCGGATTCTTCTGGCGCAACCTGAAGCGTACGTGCACGGCGATTGGCGTTATCTTTTTGATTTCCATGGCTGTCAGCGTGATTACGGCTTCGATGTTGTCGGATGAATCCGTGGCGCCCAGCATGCCGGATAAGATGGTCCTTTATCTATCGCTGGAGGGCGCGTTTTCTGATTACAGCGTACCGTCGCCATACAGCCTGAGCACCAGACCGAATTTTCGCCATATCATAGATGCTATCGACCATGCGCAGACCGATGTCCGCGTGAAGGGTTTGCTGATCATGCCGAATGGCGGTGCATTGTCACTGGCACAACTGCAGGAACTGCGCGATGCGGTGAAACGTTTCCGCGCCACGGGCAAACCAACATGGTTTTATGCTGAATCGATGGATGAAGGTCTGGGTTCCTATTATCTGGCTTCGGCGACTGACCAGATATGGATGCAGCCGGTCGGTAGTCTGACCATTGCGGGATTGCGCGCCGAGATGCCCTATGCCCGTGATTTGCTCGATAAAATCGGTGTCGAGCCGCAATTTTTTGCGCGTAAGGAATATAAAGACGTGTTCAGCAACTTCTCTGAACGCGGCATGACGGCGAATACGCGGGAATCCGTGACGAAGCTGCTGGCCGATGTGGGCGGGCAGATGGTGTCCGCTATTGCGGCTGACCGTAAGAAAACAACGGACCAAATTCGTGCGCACGTCAATCACGGCTTGCTGACCGATCAGGAGGCGCTGGCGTCGGGTTTAATAGACCGTCTTGATTACGCCGATGTGCTGAAAAAAGATATCCGCATGAAGGCCGTTGGCACCGAGGATTTAAAGGCGATGAAATTTGTGCGCCTGGGCCGCTATATCGACGATATGCAGACCGATCTGGCACAGCGCTTGCCGGGAGAAAAGGCGCAAATTGCGTTGATCTACGCTGTGGGTACGATTGTCAGTGATGATGGCGCGTCAAGTTCAACGGCATCGTATGGCGAACAGATGGCCAGCGCCGAGGACATCGTCAAGGTGATCGACCAGTCTGCGCGCGATAAACATATCAAGGCGATTGTATTGCGCATCGATAGCCCCGGCGGATCGCCGACGGCCTCGGAAACCATACGGCGTTCTTTGGTTCACGCGCAGCAATCGGGCAAGAAAGTCATTGTGTCTATGGGCGGGGTGGCGGCTTCGGGCGGCTACTGGATCGCCGCACCGGCTGACCGTATTTTTGCGATGCCGGCGACGATTACCGGTTCCATCGGCGTGGCGGGTGGCAAGTTTGTTTTGTCCGGCCTGTGGGACAAGGTCGGCGTTAATTGGGATGATGTGCATATCGGTGACAATTCCAGTCTGCATTCTTCGAATGAAGTTTATACAGAGCAGGGACGCGCACGTATGAATGCGATGATGGACAGCATTTATGAGGCGTTTATTACACGCGTGGCCGAGGGGCGTAAAATGCCTAAAGTACGCGTGGACCAGGTCGCGCGCGGGCGTGTCTGGACGGGTGAAAGCGCATTGGCCATCGGTCTGGTCGATGAACTGGGCACTCTGAATACGGCGCTTGATCATGCCGCTGTTCTTTCCGGGATGAAAAGCCGCCGTGACGCGGTGATTGTCGAGCTTCCAAAACAGAAAACCACATGGGAGCTTCTGGCGGAATTGCTGGAAAATCAGGCGCGACTGGGTGAGGGATTATCGGCGCAGGCGGCCATGGGGCAATTTTTAGCGCCGTTGCTTTCACAGTACGGGAATGCGGGTTACATGACCCGGGAACCGCTCACGATTCAGTGAAATGTCAGCAAACTTTGGCGCAGGCGCGGCATCAGGTCTGGCCATGCCATGATGATATTGTCGTTGCCGACATTGTTTTCCAGCACCGCAATCGCGGCATTAAGGCCATAAGCAATTGGAATCACCGGGCAGGGTAAATGCGCGCGCGCGGCGAGAGCGGCCTGAATGTCTTTGCGGCGGTCGCCGATATACCAGATCACATCATCTTTGCCGGGCGGGCGCGGCAGTGCGGCCAGCGCTTGCAGCAGCGGATCGGGCCATGGTTTGGAACGGGTGATATCTTCGCGGAATATAGTCACCGAGAAATAACGTTCTAGTTCGAATGTTTTTAGGATGTCGTGGCCATAGCCCTTGCCGAGGCCGTTGCTGACAATGCCCATCTGCACATTCCGGTCTTTCAGGAAATCCAGCACGTTATAGATGCCGGGGCAGGGCTCGACGATTTCATCGACGTCCTTGCGGCGCATTTTATGCATGGCGCGATGCACCAGCAATTTCGGGCGCTTGCCGTTGCGCGTTTCCACCAAAGGCGGCGCGTCGATCTGGCGTTTGAAAATACCGGAGAAATATTTTGCCGTCTTGTGGCTGGCATCGTCCAGCGCTTCCAGAATCTGAAGCAGCTTCGGATTGATATGCCGGACGGTGGTGCCGTCCATGTCGAAAAGAACGATGGTCGGGCGCGGCAGGGCCATCAGAGCAGCCTGCTGGCTGTTTTCACGATATGGGCGGCACGTAGTTGCGCTTCGTCATATTGTTTGTCCGGGCTGTCCTGATCCTGAAAGGTGTCAGGCAGGGTCATGGTGCGGATTTTGAGCTTGCCGTTGTCGAGCTTGCCGTTGTTGTTCAGGAAATCAAGAACGAAACCGCCGAAACCGCCGCGTGAACCTTCTTCGATGGTGATGATTACCTTGTGGGTATCGGCAAGTTTTGTCACCAATTCTTCATCCAAAGGCTTGGCAAAACGGGCATCGGCGACAGTGACGGAGATTCCTTGTTCGGCCAGCATGTCGGCGGCCTTCAAGCATTCCTGCAGACGTGTGCCGTAGGACAGCAGGGCAATGTCCTTGCCTTCACGCACGATGCGGCCTTTGCCGATGGGCAGGATTTGGCCTTGTTCCGGCATATCTATGCCGACACCTTCGCCGCGCGGATAGCGGAAGGCTATCGGGCCATCATTATAAGCGGCGGCGGTGGCGACCATATGCATCAGTTCGGCTTCATCGGCGGCGGCCATCAATACCATGTTGGGCAGGCAGCCGAGATAGGCGGTATCAAACGCGCCCGCATGCGTGGCACCGTCAGCGCCGACAAGACCGGCACGGTCGAGCGCGAAACGAACGGGCAGGTTCTGGATGCAGACGTCATGCACGACCTGATCGTAGGCGCGTTGCAGGAAGGTTGAATAAATGGCGCAGAACGGTTTGTAACCTTCGGCGGCGAGGCCAGCGGCAAAGGTGACGGCGTGTTGTTCGGCAATGCCGACATCGAACATGCGGTCGGGGAATTCATAACCAAACAGGTCAAGGCCGGTGCCGGACGGCATGGCGGCGGTGACGCCGACGATTTTGTCGTCCTTATGTGCTTCGGCGATCAGGCTTTGCGCGAACACTTTGGTGTAGGTCGGGATGTTCGATTTCACCTTGTGCTGGTTGCCGGTGACGACATCGAATTTTACCACGCCGTGCATTTTATCGGCGGAGCTTTCGGCAGGGGCGTAGCCTTTGCCTTTTTTAGTGATGATGTGCAGCAGGACAGGGCCGTGGTCGCTGTCGCGGATATTGCGCAGGACGGGCAGCAACTGGTCCATATTGTGGCCGTCAACCGGGCCGATGTAATAAAAACCCAGTTCCTCGAACATCGTCCCGGTGCCCATCGCCATGCGCGCGGTTTCTTCGGCGCGTTTGACCGCGTGGCGCAGCGGCGGCGGCAGAATATCGACGACCTTTTTCCCGGCTTCGCGCGCGCCCATATAGGTGCGCGAGGAGACAAGGCGGGTGAGGTATTTGCTCAATGCGCCAACAGGCGGGTCGATCGACATTTCGTTGTCGTTGAGGATGACCAGCAAACGGCTTTTCATGCTGCCCGCGTTGTTCATGGCTTCGTAGGCCATACCCGCGCTCATCGAACCATCGCCGATCACGGCGATCACATTGTTGTTACCGTTCGCAAGGTCACGCGCCACGGCCATGCCGAGGCCAGCGGAGATCGATGTGCTGCTGTGCGCGGCACCGAACGGGTCGTATTCTGATTCAGAACGCTTGGTAAAACCGGAGAGGCCGTTGCCCTGACGCAGCGTGGTGATGCGGTCGCGGCGTCCGGTCAGGATTTTATGCGGATAGCATTGATGGCCGACATCCCAGATCAGTTTGTCGTCCGGCGTGTTGAAGATGGCATGCAGGGCAACAGTCAGCTCAACCACGCCCAGCCCCGCACCGAGATGGCCGCCGGTTTGTGAGACGGCATCAATCATCTGCTGGCGCACTTCATCGGCGAGTTGCTTTAATTGATCGTCGGTGAAGTTTCTGAAATCTGAAGGTTCTTCGACTGAATCCAATAAAGATAAGACGTCATCCTCCGGCTTGACCGGAGGATCCATTTTAAAATCTTTCTTAGACGATACTGTCATACAAATCTTTCCATTCGGGATTTTTCTTCTGGATCAGGTCAATTTTCCATGATCTTAGCCAATGTTTTAATCGCTTTTCTCGCCTTATGGCATTTTCTGGATCGTCGTAAATTTCGTAGTAAACGAGATTTTCGACATCGTATTTTTCGGTAAAGCCTTCAAAAATTTTATTTTTGTGTTCCCATGCCCTCTTGGGCAAATCGGATGTTACTCCGACATAGAGCGTTCCATTCTTTCCACTGCTCATAATGTAAACGTAAAATTTTTTCATGAGGCGGACTATCAATGGATCCTCCGGTCAAGCCGGAGGATGACGATCTCTGAAAAAATTTTAAGTACGGCGTTTTAGCACGTAGTCGGCCAGATCTTCCAGCATTTCAGCGCGGCCCTCAAAAATGGCCAGGTGGCGCTTGGCTTGGGCGACCAGCATTTCGGCGCGGGCGCGGGCCTGTTCCTTACCCATCGTCGAAACGAAGGTGGATTTTCCGGCCTGATTGTCCTTGCCGGTATCTTTACCCAGCACGGTGACGTTCGATTCCACGTCCAGAATATCGTCCGTCACCTGAAAGGCGAGGCCGAGGTCGTTGGCGTAGTTCAGCAGCGCTTTCTTCTGCGGCTCTCCGGCCTTGCCGAGGATCGCCCCGGCTTCGCAGGCGAACGACATCAGCTTGCCGGTTTTCATGCGTTGCAGGCGGCTGATGGTGCCGAGGTCGAAGGAAGAGCGTTCGCCGATCAGATCGAGCATTTGTCCGCCGCACAGGCCGTGGCCACCGGAGGCTTGCGCCAGCGCTGCTACCAGTTCGACGCGCACACGTGGGTCTTCATGTGTTTCGGAATCGGCCAGCACTTCGAAAGCCAGCGTCAGCAGCGCGTCACCGGCAAGGATGGCTGTGGCTTCGTCGAAAGCCTTGTGGGTCGAGGGTTTGCCACGGCGCAGATCGGCGTTGTCCATCGCGGGCAGATCGTCATGGATCAGCGAATAGCAATGCACGAATTCAAGCGCGGCGGCGACACGGCGCGAGCGTTTTGGATCGACGTTAAACAGCTTGGCGCACTGGATCACCAGAAACGGGCGCAGGCGTTTACCGCCGTTCAGCGTACCGTAACGCATGGCTTCGAACAACGGTGCTTCCGGCAGATCGGTTTCGGGCAGCAGACGCGTGATCGTCTTGTTCAGCGCCTCGACGGTCTGGGTCAGTTGTTCCTGAAGGCTGATACTGGCTTCGCGGGATGAAGGGGCCATAAAGCTTACTCCTGTTCTTCGAACGGTTTGACGGATATGGAACCGTCGGTGTTCACGGTGATTTTTTCGATCTTGGCCTGCGCTTCGGCCAGCTTTTTTTCGCAATGTGTGCGCAGGGCGACGCCGCGCTCATAGGCGCTGATGGATTCTTCGAGGCTGGTTTTGCCGGTTTCGAGGTCGCGGACAATGGTTTCGAGTTCGGACAAAGCCGTTTCAAAATTCAGCGTTTCGACGGCGTTCTGTGATTTGGCCATGTTGTCAGTCCGGATCATGCTTTTGTTAAACCGCTGCACTATATGGCAAAAGTACCGTGATCTCAAGCCTTTCAAGGGTTTAAGCGCTGTTGTTGCACAGCAAAAGAGCTATGCAGCCTTATGACTCCTGCCTTTCCGATATTGCAAGACGGGGCGGAGCGTAATCGGGATACAATAAAGGTAGAGATTATGACTACACAGGAAGGTTTAACCATGAAAAATCAAGAGAATCACGACGAAATCGCCGAACATACCGACCCGCTGGCCCGCCGCGTCAGCCGCGCCCGGATGGAACTGCGCGAGCGCGAAATCAGCCGCATCCTGAGCGCCCGCCCGCGCCTGCGCCGCCTTTCGACGACGGCGACGCGTCACTGATCCATTAAACTCTTAAGGTGTGCGTCCACACCATCGCGGAGGGCGGCGAGGTTATAGCCGCCTTCAAGCACGGAAATGATCTTCCCGCCGCCGCATTCGTTGGCGATTTTCATCAGCTCTGACGTTATCCAGCCGAAATCTTCTGTTTCTAGTTCGATCTGCGCCAGCGGGTCGTCTTTGTGCGCGTCGAACCCGGCGGAGATCATCAGCAGGTCGGGGTTGAAGGCGCGTACGGCGGGGAAAATTTGTTGGCTGTAAATTTCACGGAAACGCGCTGAACCATCGCCTGCGCTCATGGGGAAATTGAGAATGCGGTTGGGGATATTGTCCTCAATCAATCCGGTGCCGGGATAAAGCGGCCATTGATGGGTGGAGGCATAAAACACATTCTCATGTTTACGCGTCATCGCATCCGAGCCGTTGCCGTGATGCACGTCGAAATCGACGATGGCGATTTTGTTCAGGCCGTTTGCTTGCGCATGCAGGGCGCCGATGAAAATATTATTGAACAGACAAAAACCTTCGGCGTGATCGGGGAAGGCGTGATGTCCCGGCGGACGCACGGCGCAAAAGGCGCGGGTGGCTTTTCCGGCGATGATATCTTCGACGGCCTGACAAACGGCACCCGCCGCCGTCAGGGCTGCTGACCATGAACCGGGTGATATCACGGTGTCATTATCCAGATAAGTCTGGCCGTGATCTGGAATCGATTCTTCGATCCGTTCGATATAACGCGAATCATGCGCCCGCCTGATCCATTTTAGCTCAGCTTCGTTGGGTGCAATGCAGCGCAGATTTTTATAAGGGGGCTTGGCCAGCATAGACAAGACGGACTGCAGCCGTTCCGGTGATTCCGGGTGCCCGGAACCAGTCTGGTGTTCCAACCCTTCGCGGGGTATATATAAGGACAGAGTCGTCATAATCAATATTTATAAATGAACCATAGCACGCATACAAATGTTGAATATCTGGCCCAGCGGCTGCTGCAGCGCTGGGTCCCGAAATGGTATGAAGCATTCCTCGATCCGGCAACGGGCGGCTTTTACGAGCGGCTGGGCAAGGGGTTCAAGCCGCGTTTTGTCGGCAATCGTCGTTTGCTGACGCAGTGCCGTCAACTGGCTATTTACAGTCATGCGGTGCGCGAGGTTTCGGGGCAATTCAGGCCTGATCTGAAAACACTTTATGAAACGCTGGTGCGGAATTATTACGTTCCCGAAACGGGGGGCTGGCGCTTCAGTCTGGGCGATGACGGCAAGCCTGCCGATAACAGCTATGATCTTTACTCACTGGCCTTCGTGATTTTCGGATTGTCGCATTATTACTGCGCGACGCAGGATGAACGCGCCCGGACGCATGCCCGCGATTTGCTGACTTTTATCGAGAACAAATTCACGATGCCGGGCTTGCCGGGATATGCCGAGGCGCTGGATGAACATCTGAAGCCGCTGCAACGTACGCGCCGCCAGAATCCGCATATGCATTTGCTGGAGGCCTGTCTGTTTGCAGAAGAAACATGGGATGATCCGTGTTACCGCCAGATGTCGGATAGACTGATCGGCCTGTTTGATAAGTATTTTTACATTCCTGAGCGCAGTCTGCTGTGCGAGTTTTTTACGAACGATCTTAAACCCGATCCTGGTTGCGGGCACCGCGTCGAGCCGGGGCATTATTTTGAATGGGTGTGGCTGCTGAAAAAGCATGCGGCCCTGCGCGGTACGCCGATGTTGCATGACGATGCCTGTCTTGATTTGCTGACATGGGCGAACAAACATGGCTGGGACAAGGTTTACGGCGGCATTTTCGATGTGCTGACGCCCGAAGGCGTGGTGCTGACCGATACCAAACGCATCTGGCCGTTCGCGGAAGCGCTGAAAGCCAATGCGCTGATGATCGATACGTCCGGCGACCGCGACGCGATCAAGGCGCGCATGGCCGAGATGGTGCAGGTATTCCGCGAGAGTTATATGCAGGAACGCGGTTTCTGGGTGGAATGGCTGAGTCGTGATTTGACGCCCGCCACCGATTACATGCCGGGCACGACGCCCTATCATGTTTATTTCGGCATCATGGAAACACGCGCGGTTATTCATGCGCGTGGTCATTCCGTATCGCTGCGTTCCGGTGTCGGGGTGCAGCTCTATACATGGCGGCGCGATCTCTCGCGCAGCTTCCGCCAGATCAAAAGAAAACTTAAATTGACAGCCTAGGCCTTATTGCTTTTCGACACTGCCGTCCGCTTTGATGCGGATGACTTGTGTCGGCGGCGGTGCGTACGGATTGGCAATCGCGGGTGTAACCGTTGCGGCTGCCGGATCTGCTACGACTGGTGTCGCGGCGGCACTGCCATCGGTTGTGGCCGGTGCTGCTTCAGGAGCAACTGGTGCCGCTGCTGGTGCGGTTGTCGTTTCTGACGCAGGTGTTGCTGTCGCAGGCGCGGCAGGTGTTTCCGGCGTTGCTGTTACAGACGGGGCAACAGGTCCGGCCACGGGCGCTGTGGCTTCCGGCGTTGTTGCTGTTGTAGTCTCTGTTGCTGCGGGTTCTGTCGTCGGTGTGGCTGTTACGGGTTCCACTTTCGCGGCTTCTACAGCGGGTTCTTCTTTCTTCGGCGCTTTTTTAGCGACTTTCTTTTTCGGTTTTGGTTTTTCTTCTACGACCGGCGCTGCTTCTGCAACGGGCTGGTTTGCCATCATGCGGCTATAGTTCAGTTCGTCGTCTGTCAGCTGAAAGCCGATAAGGATTTCATAACCGGCGGCGGACATTTTCTCGCGCAGCGGAATAACCTGACGGATATTTTCTTTCTGTGTAATCGCTGTTTCATCACCATCGTAACGAATGGTGGCCGCGAAGACTTCTTTCGAAAGGATTTCGCCTGTGGGTGTGGTTACCGCGATGAAATAAGGATAGGCGAAGCTGTGGCTTTCTGTTTTCCAGCTGGTCGCTTTGGGGCCGATCTGGCCATCGAAGGTCAGGGTGAGATCAACGGCAACGGTTTTTTCGTTCAGGCTGCATGTCGATTCCATGTTGCTGAGCGTGATGCTGGAAATTTTTGTGCCGGGTGTGGGGGCTGACGGCGTTTCGAACTGGGTCAGGTTTTTCAGGTCATCGACAATGGCCACCTGCGGGCAGTCGGCAGCGCTGGCCAGTGTGACGGCATCTGGTGCTTTTTCTGCTTCATCGGAGTCGCCGAAATAGGGGAAGTCGATGGATGACATTTTATCGCGGGCGGTTTGCATGCTCTCGCAACCGCTCAGGCCCAGGGCCAGAACAGAAAAAGTGCCGACAAAAAGTACGTTGCGGATTGTGCGCATGGTGGTGTTTCGCCTCAAAAAAGTTCCTTAGAATTGAATGGGATGACCATAAAATAGGCAGCCTTCCGGCGCAAGGGCTGTTCTCACCGAAATGCTGGCTTTTCCCATGGCTGTGATTTATATAAAACCCATGATGAACAATCAGGAAAAACAAGACCTTACCATCCTGCTGGCTGCGCCCCGCGGCTTTTGCGCCGGGGTCGATCGGGCCATTCAGATCGTCGAACTGGCGCTGGTTAAATACGGCGCGCCGGTCTATGTGCGGCACGAGATTGTCCATAATCGCTATGTGGTCGATGGGCTGAAGGACAAAGGGGCTGTTTTCGTCGAGGAACTGGATGAAATTCCCGATGATGGCCGTCCGGTGATTTTCTCGGCGCACGGTGTGCCCAAGGCCGTGCCCGATACCGCGAAACAGCGCGAGATGTTTTTTATCGATGCAACTTGCCCGCTGGTGAGCAAGGTGCACCGCGAGGCCGAACGTCACGCCAAAAATGGCCGCCAGATTATCCTGATCGGGCATCAGGGCCATCCGGAAGTGATCGGTACGATGGGGCAGTTGCCGCCCGGTGCTGTGGTACTGATCGAAACGGTTGAGGATGTCGCCAGTCTTCAGGTGGCCGATGAAAATAATCTGGCCTATTGCACACAGACCACATTGTCGGTCGATGATACCGCTGCCGTTGTGGCGGCATTAAAAGAACGGTTCCCGACGATTGAAGGCCCGCACAAGGAAGATATCTGCTACGCCACCACCAACCGTCAGGCGGCGGTGAAGGCGATTGCCGCAAAATGTTCGGCATTGCTGGTGATTGGGGCGCCGAATTCATCCAATTCCAACCGTTTGGTCGAGGTCGCTAAAAATCACGGCTGCGACAAGGCGTTACTGGTGCAGCGCGCTTCGGACATCGACTGGAACTGGTTTGATGGTGTAAATGTGTTGGGCCTGACAGCAGGCGCTTCGGCACCGGACGTGCTGATCGATGAAGTGATCAATGCCGCGAAAGAACGCTTCCATGTCAAGGTTGAAGAAGTGCGCATCGTCGATGAAAATGTGACGTTCAAAGTGCCAGGGGTGCTGGCGGCTTGAATAATTGTCATTCTGAGGGCGTAGCCCGAAGAATCTCAGGCCAAAAGATGAGATCCTTCGCTGGCGCTCAGGATGACAAGAGATGGTGTCAGGGCTTCAATTCCTGCCCTGACAATTGCGACATGTAAGCCACGAAGTCGGCGTCTTCACCTTGCATCAGCAGGGGCAGGGCGGATTGAAAGTTCGGTTTTCTCAGCCAGTCTTTAATATAATCAACCCATGAGTTCCACATCCGGCGGTATTCCGGATCATCTTCGCCGTGCAGCAAGATGAAGCTTCTCTCGAACAGCGACACGACCATCTCGTACAGAATGTACTGGCGGCGGGCGTCTTCTGGGTCGTAAATCGGGGTGTTGTGCAGATCAATCTCGGGGAAGTGGAACAGCTTGTCCTGAATCTCCGTATAGTGAGCCATCAGCTTGTCGTAAATTTCCTGCTGCTCGATACGGCGCTCTTTACGTTCCTGATGAACGAAGATCACGATGGCGAACGGAATACCGAATACCGTGGCGATATAACTCGCCATCTCCATCCATTCCAGAAATGATCCTATGCCTAACATGGCGCTATCCTGCCACAATATTCCCCTTTTGTCATCCCGAGCGAAGCTGAGGGATCCGCCCCGGTCGAAGCTTGCTAAGATCCCTCGGCTTCGCTCGGGATGACAAATTTAAGAGAAATCTCATCTTGACCCCGTTACGATTCATCCTTTCTAATAACCTATGGCCGTATTCACCCCCCTTGATGAAGCACAGATTCGTAATCTTCTCGCCCGTTACAATGTCGGCGATTATGTCAGCCATGAAGGTATTCTGGACGGGGTGGAGAATTCCAATTTTCATGTTTATACCAATCGCACCCATCTGGTGCTGACGGTGTTTGAAGACCGGACGAACGTGGCCGACCTGCCGTTCTTTTTTGCCTATACCGATCATCTGGTGGGGATGGGAATTCCTTGTCCGGGGCCGATTCTGACGAATGCGCATGAAGCCTCCGTGCTGGCCGGGGAAAAGCGGGCGGCGCTGTTTCCGTTCCTTGAGGGGCGGTCGCTGACTATTTCCGAACTGCAAGCCGAACATTGTGCCGACCTTGGCCGCTTTGTGGCGCGCATGCATCTGGCGGTGGGGGATTTCACAATGGAACGTGAAAACGCACTTTCGCTTGCAGGCTGGCAAAGGCTCGCGGATAAAATCCGCGACCGCGCCGACAGTGTGCAGGCCGGACTGGCGCGGATGGTTGATGATGAACTGGCATGGTTGGCACAGCATTGGCCGCGTTATCTGCCGCGCGGCGCCACGCATCTTGATATATTCCCCGATAATGTCTTTTTTCGTGACGATAAAGTCAGCGCGATTATCGATTTCTATTTTTCGGCAACGGATATGCTGGCTTATGATCTGGCCATTGTTATCAATGCGTGGTGCTTTGATAAGGATTTCCGTTTCCGCGCTGATTGCTATCAAGCATTACTCGCGGGGTATGAATCCATCAGGGCGCTATCGCCTGCGGAAAAGGATGCGCTGCCGGTTTTGTTGCGCGGGGCGTCTGTGCGGTTCCTGATGACGCGTCTGCATGACTGGGTGTTCCATGATTCCGGGAGTTTTGTGAAGCCGCATGATCCTCTGGCTTATCTGGCGCGCCTGCAATTTCATCAGACCGAAAGGCTGGTGGCATGAGTGCAGCACCCAAGCATGTCGAAATTTACACGGACGGCGCCTGCAGCGGCAATCCCGGCCCCGGCGGCTGGGGGACGATCCTGCGCTGGAACGGGCATGAGAAAGAGCTGTCCGGCGGCGAACGGGAAACGACCAATAACCGCATGGAATTGCTGGCGGTTATTCGCGGACTGGAGGCGTTATCGCGCCGCTGCCAAATCGATCTTTATACCGACAGCCAGTATGTGCAAAAGGGCGTGACGGAATGGATGGCGGGCTGGAAAAAAAAGGGCTGGCCCGAGCGGATCAAAAACCAGGACCTCTGGAAAGAGCTGGATGAACTGCTGAAAAAGCACGATGTCCGGCTGCACTGGGTACGGGGTCATGATGGCCACCCTGAGAACGAGCGGGCGGATGCTTTAGCCCGCGCGGCTGTGCCGCGTAAGTAAGCCGCTCTTTTTCTTGTAATTTTCCGTAATTCATGGCAATTTGAGCGCCATGGCCACAGAAGTTAAGATACTCCGCAGTCTGGACGACGAATTCGCCGCGCGCAGCCTGCGCGATGCCGGGGCTGCCCTTATATCCTGCGCTGCCAACCCGCTTGATCTTCGTCCGGCGGTTGATGGCATCATGGCACGTATCGAGGCCGTCAGCGCGGGCTTACGTGCGGGGCAGAAGCTGGTGGTTCTGGTGGGGGAAACGCATTTTCTTGCCAGCCACAGGATGCTACAGGCGCAATTGATCGCGCGCCTTCATGAAAAAGAATTATCGGGCAAGGGAAATAGTTTTGCAGTTGGTGTGGAGCTTCCACACAATTTCATGGCTTTAAAGCTGTCTGATATGAAATTGTCGTCATTATCTCCGGCTGTGCAGAGACACTTTGATCGTCATATGGGCAGTGCAGGGCTTATCAGTGCCTTTCTTGACGACAATCCTCTGATCGCGGCACCACAGAGTAAATCATTCCTGCTGAACACGATTGGGGCGCGCGGCATATCGTTACGTTTCCATGATGTCGCCGTACGATATGAAACACAGGATTCTATAGGTGGCGTACCCTGTCTGGACGACAGGGATGATGCGACACGTGCTCTGATAGAGACCTCAGATACTTCGGACATGCCTGAGGGGCATATTTTTTGCGGAGATTTTCCGGGTATGAATCTGCGTAATAAATTTATGGCAGAGAATGTGGCTGCGCATATGAAGGCGATAGATGCTGATGTTTATATTCATATGGCAGGTTCGGCGCACTTGCTGGGAGATTGTTCTGAAGGGGTTTCTTACGAGAAAAGCCTGCATAACCTGCTGACCGCCGAAGGGCATGCCGTTCTGAGCGTTCTGCCCATAGAGGGCGGGCCATTCGGTATGAATCATTGGTGGAGTTCCATGCTGTCAGATACGGCACGTGATTCCGGATTGCCTGATACGATTGTCGTCACCGATATGGCACGGAAACGGCTCATTTCCGGTGATGCCGACGAAGAACGCCAGATGATTAAAAATATCCTCACGCAATCGAACGCACATGATATTGCGCGACCCGCGCAGCAGAAGGACTGGAAACGTCAGCTTACGCGCTTTAAAACCGATCTGCCGCACTGGATTGATGAAGCAAAGAAATCGTACCGACGAGAATTGCTGACTCATTCTGTCACACCCTGCGTAAAATAATCTTTGCAGGTATCCTGCGCGCGCATGATACCCCTTTAGGCGAATCGATTCCCTGCCTGCGATACCCTAGTATCTATCGTCAATGCCCCCTTTCTCACGTTTTTGTGGACGACTCTGTCTTATCCACAAGCTTGAGGGGGTGATTCCGGAAAGAGGCGGGAATTTTAAGATTCCCTTAAACCTTTACCGCGAAGCTGGGGTCATAGAGTTGAACAAAGGCCGAAATACAAGAGCCATAACCCGCTGGAGATGCTGAGCAGAGCGTTTCCGGCACAGGAGGATCACATGCGATACGAACACTTCGACAGATACTGGGTTGAAAATCTCGGGGGCGATCACAGCGAATTTATTTATAACAAGGAACAGATCACGCTGCCGCTGCCGCCCGCGATGGCGGCGGACTCCCGCTTTGAAATGGAGATATATGCGCGGTTCATGCGTCACCTGCGCCATGTGCCGAACAGCCGGATGGAAATTAAAATCCTGTCCGCTATCCAGTTTACGGCGGACATCATGGACCACGGCGATGCACTGGTCGCCAAAACCCTCGTCGATCTGGGCTTACGTGCGCCGCGCAAGGCATTCCCGGTGACGTTTCTGGATTTTGCCGACAAATGCGTACAACGCCGCGACTGGTCGGGGGCGGCATCGTCGATGCCACCGGCTACGGTGCTGGCGCTCAAAGAACATTGGGACCATATCGGTGAGAACAGGTTTGCAACAGCCGGGCGTGCCCACTATGCCGTTTTCAACGAAAACTTCTACGTGCGGGCATAACGCTTCGGGACAGAAGGTGTGTGGTTTCCTGCCCTGAGAGGAACGGCGTTTGTGCCGTTCCTCTTTTTTATTTCGGCTCTTTTATTCCTGATTGTCGGCGGGGGTGGCCAGCAAGCGGTCGATCAGGCCGTCAATCCCGTTGCCACCGGTGAATGTACCCGGTGAGGCTGAATACATGGGTTTCAGCTTGTTGCGTTTTTCGGCGACGTGCAGGGCCGCTGTCATGGTTTCACGCCAGATCGCGGCGGGCAGGGAACCTCCTGTCACGGCCTTCATCGAAGAATTGTCATCATTGCCGACCCATACGGCGCAGATCAGGTTACCGGAAAAACCGATAAACCAAGCGTCGCGGAAATCCTGCGAGGTGCCGGTTTTCCCTGCGATGCGGTAACCGGGAATGGAGGCACCCTGTCCGGTGCCGACTTGCACGACGCCTTCCATCATATAAATCAGATTGGCAATGGCCTGTTCGCTGGCAACCCGGCGTTCCGAGGCGAAGGGGGCGCGTTCATACACCAGACGGCCATCGGTGTCCTTGATGCGGATAATACCATAGGGCACGACCAGATAGCCGCCGCGGGCGATAGAGGCATAGGCGGTGGCCATTTCAATCGGCGGTACGCCGCTGCTGCCGAGCGCAATCGACAAGTCGCGTTCCAGATCGGCATTGACGCCCAGACGGCGGGCGGTGTCTATAACGTTGCCGACGCCCGCGTTATAGGCAAGCTGCACCGAGATAGTGTTGAGCGAACGCGCCAGTGCGAATTCCAGCGGCACTTCGCCGAAATATTCGTTTTTGAAGTTGGTGGGTTTGTAGCGGCCATATTTTACCGGTTCGTCCATCACCATGTCCGATGGTTTCATGCCCTGTTCCAGCGCGGTCAGATAGACAATCGGCTTGAAGGACGATCCCGGCGGACGCATCGCATCGACGGCGCGGTTGAACTGGCTGGTGCGGTAATCACGGCCCCCGACCAGCGCCAGCACAGCACCATCCGTATCCATGACGATGGCGGCGGCCTGCGATGCCTTTTTGGCTTCACCCGATTCATCCAGAACGCGTTTGATCGCGGCTTCGGCGGCGGTCTGAATTTCAGGGATCATGGTGGTTTCTACGACCATGTCGCTGGGTAATTCACCGGTCAGGCTGTTCAGGTCGCTGACGATCCAGTCGGAATAAAAACGCTCGCCATTGCCCTCGACCGGGCGCATTTCTGAATCCACGGACGAGGTGTTGGCTTTCAAATCTTTGTCGTTGATGTAACCGGCATCTTTCATCGCGGCCAGCACGACCTTGGTGCGTTCCGCCGATTTAACTGGGTTGGCTTGCGGCGAATAACGGGAAGGGGCTTTCAGCAAGCCCGCAATCGTGGCGGATTCACGCAAGGTTAATTCTTTGGCCGACTTGCCAAAATAAATGCGCGAGGCCGCTTCCACACCGTAGGCACCACCGCCCATATAGACGCGGTTCAGATAGGCACTCAGGATTTCGTCCTTGGTCAGTTGCGTTTCCAGCCAGACGGCGAGGATGGCTTCCTGAATTTTACGCTTCAGCTTTTGTTCCGGCGTCAGGAACAGATTTTTTGCCAGCTGCTGCGTGATGGTCGAGCCGCCATGCAGGCTGCCGTGGCGCAGGTTGGTGACAAGTGCGCGGGCAATGCCCAGCGGATCAAGACCCCAGTGGGAATAGAAACGACGGTCTTCGATGGCGAGGACAGCTTGCACCAGATGCGGGGGCAGATCTTTGACCTCGACGCTTATGCCTTTGAGTTCGCCGTAGCGGGCCACGGTGCTGCCGTCGATGGCCTCTACTGTAATGGCGTATTTACGTTCGAAATGCGGGTCGTCGATGATGCCGGGCAGTTCAGCAGCATACCATGCAATCAAGGCACCCAGCGCGATGGCACACCAAATTCCGGCGACCAGCGCAAAGCGGAACAGTTTCATCATAAGTGATGAATCATTGTCGTACGCGCGTTTACGGCCTTTGCCACGGGCTGATTTTTTCGATTTGCTGGTTGATTTACGAGGGGCCATTCACAACGATTTCCGGAATAATTTAGAGTGGTTACTTATAGGTGATAGCGTACCGTAATGCCAGTATTTGCCTAAGGTTTTTTCGTGACAATACGAAGGCAAACTGGACAAAGGCAAGATGGCCTTAAGTGCAGTCGATCAGATAGTGGCGGCGGGCGGGAAACTGATCCGTTTCCGGAGTTTCACCATCGAAAAAGCCGCCGCAGGACTCGATGATCTTGATAGCGTGTTCGTCGCCGGGATCTACTGTAATCAGGGCTTTTTCAATGCCGAGATAGTTGGCAAAGGGCAGCGCCTTGAGCAGTATCTTCTTGCCAAAGCCTTTGCCGCGCAATGAAGGGCGTACGACAAAGTGAATATGGCCGCCCCATTTTTCAAGGTGCCAGTTCAGACGGTGGCGGATATCGACGGTGCCGAGATATTCATCATCCTTCACCAGCCACAAAACGGTTTCGGGGACAGGCTCAACCCAGTCCTGATAAGGCTGATGCGGGTAGCCGCGTTCGGCGCGCAGGGCTTCTATAAAGGCCGGGAAATCCTGACGGATGCGGAAGATGTCCTGATGGAGATAACGGCCTTCCTTATGATATTCTGCAAGGGCAGCGAGAAAACTCTCTTTATATTCAAGGGCGGGTCTGACGAGCTTGGAGGCGGACATGGTAAAAAATCGTTCGGGTTCTTTTTAAATTTCCCTGATTTTTCAGAGATTTACAGGAATTATTGATACCCCGTTTGCACTGCAATATCAAGCCGGACTGAATTCTTCTTTTAAATCAGGAAGATAGTCGCAAGGCCGAGGAAGGCGAAGAAGCCAACGATGTCGGTCATGGTGGTCAGGAATACGGACGAGGCCACCGCCGGGTCGGCCCCTACGCGATCCAGCACAATCGGGATAAAGGCGCCGAAAAATCCGGCGACGATCAGGTTGATGATCAGGGCGGCGGCTATCACGCAGCCCAGAACGGGATTCTGGAACCACAGACCGGCAATGACGCCGACGAGGGTGGCGAAGATCAGACCGTTGACTGTACCGACGCCGACTTCCTTCATCACGACGCGGCGTTCGTTGACGCGCGAGAGTTCGTTGGTGGCGAGCGAGCGCACCGCCACGGCCAGCGCCTGCGTTCCGGCGTTGCCGCCCATTGAGGCAACGATGGGCATCAGGGCGGCCAACGCCACCAGCTTTTCAATCGTGTGTCCAAACATCGAGATGACGTAGGCGGCGGCCAGCGCGGTAAACAGGTTGATAAACAGCCAGCGGAAACGGGAAGAGGCGGTCGATATCACAGCGCGGTAAAGATCGCTTTCGCCGACGCCGCTCATTTTCAGCATGTCTTCCTGCGCTTCTTCATCGATAACATCGACGATGTCGTCAATCGTGATCATGCCGATCAGGCGTTCTTCGTCATCCACCACGGGGGCGGAGGTAATATCTTCGCGCATGAACATCTGCGCGACTTCTTCCTGGTTCATCGTCGCCGGAACCGGGTGGGGGTCTTCCAGCTTGAGATCGTCGATCTTTTCCGAACGGCGCGCGCGGATGATACGGCTTAACGGGATTTCCCCCACGATCTTGTATGTCGGCGTGACCACGAACAGGTCATAGAAATAATCAGGCAGTTCGTCACTGGCGGCGCGCAGATAGTCGATGGTTTTGCCGACTGTCCAGAATTGGGGGATGGCGACATATTCGCGCTGCATAAGGCGTCCGGCGCTATACTCCGGATAGTTCAGGCCTTCCACCAGCGCGATCCGCGTACTGGCGGACAGGTTATGAATGACGGCTTTTTGTGCGTCTTCGTCCAGATTGTCGATCAGGTGCAGGGCGTCATCGCTGTCCAGCTCTGAAATGATGGCCGCGACATAATGGGGCGGCATTTTCGAGAGCATCTGGTTTTGCAGCTCGGGGTCCAGCTCGGAATAAGTCTCCGGTTTGAAAGCGGCGGCATGCTTGGATAGTAGTAATTCGCGCTCGTCCTCGCTGACTTTTTCCAGCAGGTCGGCGGCCTCACGCTCCGACATCTCGCTGATCGCATGCACGACGGCGTCATCGTAGCCGCTGTGCAGGGCTTCGAGAATTTCTTCAATGTGGTCATCGCTCAGGACGTACGGAGACTCTGACTCGGCTTCGTTCGAGTCATGGGCGTTCTGGCGCAAGAGATCCAGAAGTTCTTGGTCTTCGCTGGTCAATTCCGGGCTCCCGGTCAGACGTTCATCGCCGCCTGTTTACTGTGATCGGTTTTATGTTCGGCCGCGTAGATTTGCGCCTCGACGGTGGCCACGGCTGTGACGTTGATAATACCACGCGCCGTGATTGATGTCGAAACGATATGGGCGGGGCGTTCCATACCCATCAGCATCGGGCCGATGGAAATGGCGTCGCCCAAAATCTTCAGCATGTTGAACGCGATGTTGGCGGCATCGACATTCGGCATTACGAAAACATTGGCTTCGCCGGTCAGTGTCGAATTCGGCATCACCAGTTCACGCACCGTCTGGCTGAGCGCGGCGTCGGCATGCATTTCGCCGTCGATTTCAAGATCGGGGGCACGCTGGCGTATATCGGCCAGCGCCGCGCGCATCTTGAACGCACTGTCATTGTCGTGGGTTCCGAAATTTGAATGCGAGAGCAGGGCGATCTTTGGTTTTATGCCGAAACGCTGCACGGCGGCGGCGGCCATCAGGGTCATTTCACTGATCTGCGCGATGCTGGGGTTGGGGTTCACATGCGTATCGCAGATGAAATATGTACCTTTGTTCATAATCAGCGCGCTTAAAGCCGCCGGACTTTCGACGCCGGGCTGCAGGCCGATAATATCGCAGATGGATTTCATGTGTTCGCGGTGGGTGCCGACGGTGCCGCAGATAACGGCATCGGCGTACCCCTTCGCCACCATCAGCGCGCCGATGACCGACGTATTGGTGCGCAGTGTCGTGCGGGCGACCGCCGGGGTGACGCCGCGGCGTTCCATGATTTTGTGATAATCGTTCCAGTATTCGCGGTAGCGCGGATCGTTCTCGGGGTCGATCAGTTCGAAATCATCGCCTTCCTCGATACGCAGATGCAGGCGTTTGATGCGAGTTTCCACGACGCTGCGGCGACCGATCAGAATTGGTTTTGCCAGATTGTCATCGACGATAATCTGGACGGCGCGCAATACGCGTTCTTCCTCGCCCTCGCAATAGACGACGCGTTTAGGGTCGGCCTTGGCGCGGGCGAACAGCGGACGCATCGCCATGCTGGTGCGGTAGGTATAGGATTGCAGTTTCTCGCGATAGGCGTTCCAGTCGGTGATCGGACGTGTGGCCACGCCTGTCTCCATCGCCACTTTGGCAACGGCCATCGGCAATTCAACGATCAGGCGTGGATCAAACGGTTTCGGGATCATGTAATCAAGACCGAATACCAGTTGCTCGGTGCCATAGACGGCCGCGACTTCGGCGCTCACCTCTTTACGGGCGAGATTGGCAAGCGCGTGTACGCAGGCGATTTTCATTTCTTCGTTGATCGCTGTCGCGCCGACATCCAGCGCGCCGCGGAAGATGAAGGGGAAGCACAGAACATTGTTCACCTGATTGTTGTAATCCGAACGGCCTGTGCAGACCACGGCGTCCGGTTTCACTTCGCGCACTTCCTCGGGCAGAATCTCCGGCGTCGGGTTGGCGAGCGCCAGAATGAGCGGTGCCTTGGCCATTTTTTTGGCCATGTCTTTTTTCAGCACACCGGCGGCGGAGAGGCCGAGGAACACATCGGCGTCTTCAATGGCATCGTCCAGCGAGCGGGCGTTGGTTTCTACCGCATACTGCGCCTTGTCCGGGTCCATGTTGGTGGTGCGGCCCTTGTAAACAACGCCTTCACGGTCGGTGACAATGATATTGTCTTTGGGCAGGCCGAGGCTCACAAGAATATTGAGGCAGGCGAGGGCTGCTGCGCCTGCGCCGCTGGTGACCAGCTTGATGTCGGTGATTTTGCGCTTGGAAATATGCAGCCAGTTGATCAGCGCCGCGCCGACGATGATGGCGGTGCCGTGCTGGTCGTCATGGAATACCGGAATTTTCATGCGTTCACGCAATGTGCGTTCGATCTCGAAACATTCCGGCGCTTTGATGTCTTCCAGATTGATGCCGCCGAAGGTGGGTTCCAGCGACGCGATAATCTCGATCAGCTTCTTCGGGTCTTTCTCGTCGATCTCGATGTCGATGCAATCGATGTTGGCGAATTTCTTGAACAGGACGGCTTTGCCCTCCATCACTGGCTTGGACGCCAGCGCGCCGATATCGCCGAGGCCGAGCACGGCGGTGCCGTTGGAAATCACGGCGACCAGATTGCCGCGTGATGTGTAATCGAGCGCTTTCAGCGGGTCTTTCTCAATCTCTTCGCAAGGGGCCGCGACGCCGGGGGAGTAAGCCAGAGCCAGATCGCGCTGCGTAGACATCGCCTTTGTGGGTACGATGGCAATTTTCCCCGGGGTACCTGAACGGTGATATTCAAGGGCGGCTTCACGGATGGAATCTTTCATAAAAACCTCAAGTAAACCGGGAGACTCCGGGCGTTATGGATGCAGCATGAGTGTGCCGGAAATATGGCAAGAATGAAACCCCGGCTCAAAGGGTTTTACCACAGGTCTGCTATGTAAGGGGGGTATTCGCGTATGCGAAAGGAATTAAGGGGGTATAGACATATTGCGTTAACGGGGGTCTGCCCGGCCTGTTCTTAAGCTCGGGCAAACCACGTCTTCGTAATGCAATTATTTACCTGCGGCAAAAATCACGGGCAGCAGCCATCGGATCCTGCGCGGGGCGGTCAGCAGTGCGTACAATGTTAGATTTGCCGCCCTTTTCTTTGAAGTCGACATCAAGCTGATCCACCAGTCGTTCATGGAAGTCTTGCTGCGATGCCGTTAGTTTGCCGCAGGGGGCTAGAGCGACGTCTAAAACAACGGCTCTTGCTGCATCTGAAAAAGCATCGCAATTGGTGTTGGGTTGATCGAACCTGTCACCAAGTGATATCTCGAATTCGGATTGGCCATTGATTTTTTCAGCCGCAAAAAAATCTGCGAGGGATTTACCAGCGAGAAGCCCGGATTTTCCCGTTCCTATGGATCCCAAGATATGATGGGTGTTAATAACAATTTCGTACGCCAGTTGTTCGGACGCAGAACCGTTCCCATGGTTTAAGTTCTGGTTTTGTGCTACCTGCGCCGCCCAATAGTCCAGGTAGGCTTCAGCATCAATATTAACTGTCTTGGGATCGTCCAGCATTTTTGCTTCCTCTTTAAAAAATCGCTTAATGTATGAGGTAATATACATATTTCTATTATGTAAATCAATAAGAGTGTGACGTATTGATATTTATATGATTTTTTCTGAAATAGGGGTGTCCTTGCTGCTTCGCCGGGTCTTGCCGATTACGAAGAGAAGAATGGTGCGGTCGAGAAGACTTGAACTTCCACGGGTTGCCCCACAGCGACCTCAACGCTGCGCGTCTACCATTCCGCCACGACCGCACAGAAATGGAGGCTGTTAGGTATCAAATTCAGATGAGGGCTGCAAGAACAATCATTCCCCTCTTGTTGTCATCCCCGCGAACGCGGGGATCCAGAGGAATGAGCGTGGTATTATGATTGTGGCTCTGGATCCCGGGTCAGGCCCGGGATGACAGTTTTCTTTTGGGGGCTATCGTGACAAGGATGCCTGGTTCGTGTATTAAATTCCTATGGAAATCAAGGCTTCAGACGATCTTATAGACTATCCTGACGCTCTCCAGACGATGGAGGCGCGGGTGGCTGCTATCCGGGAGGGGGCCGCTCAGGAGATGCTCTGGCTGCTGGAACACCCGCCGCTTTATACTGCCGGGACGAGCGCCAAGGCCTCCGACCTGCTGGCCCCCCGTTTTCCGGTGTTTGAAACCGGGCGGGGCGGGGAGTATACCTATCACGGGCCGGGTCAGCGGGTCGGGTACGTTATGCTCGATTTAAAGCAGCGTCAGCGCGTTCCCGATATCAAATTTTATGTCTGGCAGCTTGAGGAGTGGATCATCCGGGGCTTAAGCGAGTTTGGCATCAAAGGTGAACGCCGTCCGGGTCGTGTCGGCATCTGGGTGGCGCATGACGGCACGGAGTCCAAGATTGCGGCGCTGGGTGTGCGGATTAGGCACTGGGTCACCTATCACGGCATTTCGATCAATCTCGATCCTGACCTGACGCATTTTCAGGGCATCGTGCCGTGCGGCATCCGTGAATTCGGCGTGACGTCCTGCCATGATCTGGGGATCAAAATCTCGATGGATGATCTGGATGCGGCGCTGCTGAAGCACTGGGATGGTGTTTTTGAAGCGGATCAGGGTTTGAGAGCTTTGGCCTGATCTACGACAAAATGGCGCAGTTCCGTGGCGAACCGGGTCAGCGTATCGCGCAGGACGGAACCTTTTTCATTGTCATAGTCTAGCGTTGCCTGGTTCATGTACAGATCGCGGGCGATTTCTATCTGCAGGCTGTAGCGTCTGTTTGCCGGATCGGCGGTTTTTTCGATCAGCGCGCCGCCCTTGAAGAATTCGCCGTTACGATCAACCGTGTGTCCCTCGCGTTCAAAGAAGGCCTGCACAAAATCAGCCATATCCGGGTGGCATGTCTTGCCATGCAGGTCGCCCAGAATGATATCGGCGTGACCGTTGCGCGATTGCCGACCCATGGAATGCATGTCGATGTAAAGCGATAGACCGTTATCATCGTGTGCCTTCTCTATAAGATCGTATAATGCCTTGTAATATGGGAGATAATACATGTTGATACGGCGCTGTGCCTCGGCGGCTGTCAGGCGGGCGGCTTCGTTGTAAATGGGGCTGATACGGCTGGTGCGCGGGCCTGCCATCATGGGAAAAAGTCCAAATCCTCTCTTCACATAGCTGGTAATATTTACATCGTGCTTCCATTCACCGTCGATGGTCGAGGGGTCTATTTCAAGCTCATTGCGGTTGAGGTCGATGCAGGTGCGGTGGATCTGTGCTTCCAGTACGGGGCTGCCTGTGGTCGGAACATAGGTCAGCAGTTTTTCGATATGGGGATCGTGCAGTTCCATCAGGTCATGGGCGGTGCAGGCATATCGAAAATGATCAGGCAGGATGATGCCGCTGTGCGGGTTATCAAACACCACGGGTGATGTTTCGTCTCCGGCTGCTTTATGCAGGATGAAGGGCTGCGGATCATCTGTCATCTATGACAGATACTCAATCAGCGGCAGGGTTTGCAAGCTTTGATAGTGTGTATGTTGCCAGCCATTGAGAAAATTTTTCAACATCTGTTTTCAATGTATTGAAATTCCTGTTTTTTTCGATCTTGCGTTCGTCCCAGTAAAGCCCCTTGTTGATCTCGATCTGCAGGCTGTGGCGTCCGGCTGAGGGGTCGCTGTAGCGGCGCACCAGTTCGACACCCTTGTAGGGGGTGTTCACCGTAACCCCGTAGCCAAGACTTTTCAGGAAGTCTCTGACATCGTGGGTGAATTCCTTGCAGCAGCTGGTGCCGTTGCGGTCGCCGAGCACGAAATCAGGCTGGCCGTTGTTAATCCGTTTGCCGACATGGGGCAGGGGTGATACCGCACCGAGCGAAGGCATTGAATGCCAGTTGATATGCCAGACCGTGCCGAAGGTTCGGAAGGTTTCGTCGAGCAGATTTTCCAGTGCGCTATAATAAGGTTTGTAATAATTATCAATGCGCTGCCTGACTTCATTCACGCTGAGCCTGCGGTCATAAACAAAGATGCCAGGCTTGATGTAGCGGCGGATCAGGCCGATGCCGGTCATGGCGCGGTCGGTCGGGTTTAACGGTTCCGGCCATGGCTCGGAAAGGATATCCGGTTCGATATCGTCGAGGGCGCGGTTCACATCTATATAGGTGCGCGGGAATTCGGCGCAGAGCAGGGCGGCGCCATAGCGGGTTGAGTTTTCCAGAAGTTCATCGACGTGATTGTCTTCGCCCCGGCGCAAGAGCGCCTCGTCGCAGGCATAATCAAAGTCCGCCGGATAAAGGCGGCCACTATGGGGCGAGTCAAAGACCAGCGGCAGGGGGTGGGCTGCCCTTTCCACCCTGTAAATCCCTGTCTTATGATCCTTAATGTTTTGCATAGTTATGATTTTATAGTAGTTTAGCCGCGATGTAAGACAATTTTTATTGTCATCCTGAGCGCAGCGAAGGATCTCATCTTTGCAACAAGGGGAGATCCTTCGGGCTAAAGCCCTCAGGATGACAATTAAGTAAAGGATGCCAGATGCACGATATTGCCGCCCTTCGCAAAGACCCTGCCGCTTATGACAAAAACTGGGCGCGCCGTGGCCTGTCCGCGCAGACACCGGGCATCCTGAAACTGGATACCGACCGCCGCGCCGTGCAGACGGAAATGCAGGAACTGCAGAATGCCCGCAATATCAAATCCAAAGAGATCGGCGCGATCAAGGGCAAGGGCGGCGATGCCACGGCCCTGATGAACGAAGTGGCGGCGATGAAAGACCGCATGGCCGAACTGGAGCAGCAGGAAGCCGCGCTGGCGGAATCGCTGAACCAGATTCTGGCCAGCCTGCCGAACCTGCTGGATGATGATACGCCGGACGGCAAAGACGAAAACGACAACAAGGAAGTCCGAAAAGTCGGCGAGCCTAAAAAACTGAACAGCCCCGCACCGGATCACGTGGCGATTGGCGAGGCGCTGGGCATGATGGATTTCGAAACCGCCGCCCAAATGTCAGGCAGCCGTTTCGTGCTGATGCATTCCGGGCTGGCGCGGATGGAACGCGCACTGGCGCAATTCATGCTCGATACGCACACGATGGAACATGGTTATACGGAAGTATCACCGCCGCTGCTGGTGCGTGACAGTGCCTTGTTTGGTACAGGTCAGTTACCAAAATTTTCTGAAGACCTTTTTTCAACATCATCGTTTGGTGAAACAATCGAAGTTCCTGACGCTGATTTTTTTGAATTTGTTAGAAATAATTCTGTGATTACCGCCGCTATGGATAAGGGTGTTTCTCCTATTGGAATGATGAAGGAGAATGGCAAATTTGTAATGAAGATGCCTAACGCTAAGCATTGGCTGATACCAACGGCGGAAGTATCGCTGACTAATATGGTAGCTGACTCCATTCTGGAAGATGACGTGCTGCCGCGCCGCTATACCGCATGGACGCCCTGTTTCCGTTCCGAAGCCGGGGCGGCGGGCAAGGATACCAAAGGCATGATCCGCCAGCACCAGTTCTATAAGGTCGAGCTGGTCAGCATTACGCATCCGGAACAAAGCAATGCCGAGCATGAGCGCATGACGGGCTGCGCCGAAAATATCCTGAAGAAACTGGAACTGCCGTTCCGCACGATTGCGCTGTGCACGGGCGATATCGGTTTCGGGTCACGCAAGACATACGACATCGAAGTGTGGCTGCCGGGCCAGCAGAAATACCGCGAGATTTCGAGCTGCTCGAACTGCGGTGATTTTCAGGCGCGCCGCATGAAGGCGCGCTTCCGCAAACGCGGCGACAAGGACACGCAATTCGTCCACACCTTGAACGGTTCCGGCGTGGCCGTAGGTCGCGCGCTGGTGGCGGTGCTGGAGAATTATTACGATCCTGCCGATGGCGGCGTATGGGTTCCGGCGGCATTGAAGCCCTATATGGGCGGTATCGAAAAGCTCAAAGTGATGGATAAATCACTCGCTGCGTAAGCAATTTCCGTGCGTGGCGGGCGCATAAACGCTCAATTGTCCTGCTTTTCCAATAGATTGCCTGTTTCCCGCCGCGCACCCTAAAAAGTGAATGGTATTAAGAAAACTATAACCCTTTGCATATAAGATTGTTTCACGGTCGAATGGGTAGAAAAAAGGATCGGGTACGGAGGGAAAATTGGCGAACGAACCAGATATCAATAAACTGATTGAGGAGCTTCCGGCCGCCGGTACGGCGTGGACACCCGAAGCCGATCAGGTCGTCGAAAAAATGCAACAGCAGGCGCCTACTGCCGAAGACGACATCATCAATATGATTGAGAGCTTACCAGCGGCGGGTGAGAAATGGACTCCGGAAGCGGATGCGACCGTTGGGAAATTGCAGCAGCAACAGCAAGCGCCTGCGGAAGATGATCTCATCAATATGATTGAGAGTCTGCCGGCAGCAGGAACGCAATGGACGCCGGAGGCTGACAATATCCAGCAGAAGATGCAGGAATGGAAGAATTCAGACCAACTGGGCGTTTCGCCGGGTTGCGTCATCAGCAATACCTATAATGCCTGTGCCGAAGGGGCGCAGCAGAATGTTCCGGACAGAAGCGTGGACAACAAGGCTGCCCCCGTGGCGCCTGCCGTCCAGCAGCGTCAGGAACTGGGCATGTAATAACCAATCTCCTTTGGTTTCACTTGTGTGTGTTTTGGAAAACCCCGCCATCAGGCGGGGTTTTTCGTGGCATTTTCAGGAAAAGAGTTTTGTCGTAGCTGACTTCATCTTTGAAGCTCATGGTTTTCTTCCTGATTTTTGTTATTTCAATTTTTGCCCGGCTCAGGGGGTTGTAAAAACTGCGATGGGTTCAGGCTCCAGACTGCATCCCATGAGATCTCGCTGTGTGGCTTGCCACGGGTGGCCGCATCGGAGGCTGCTATATATTTCAGCCGTGCTTCCTTTTCAGCCTCTGTTTCCACAGGAACGAGGGCCCGGATGTTTTTGACGGCGGCGGCAAGGCCGCTTTTGTCGTATTCCGCGAGCATATGATCGAGGGGCTCCGCCAGATCGGGATGGTCACGGCGTGCGTCGTTGAGTGCGTCGCCGATATGCAGCAAAGCGGGCTGGACGTATTGCGGTTTTTCAAAATTGAACCAGGCCCGGGTGAAATCCAGAAATGAAAGTTTGTCGTTATCATGGATCATTTGAACAAGGCGCGTACATGAGTCCGGATGAAAGGAATGTTTGGCAGACAGTGTTTTCTTTTTAAACGATTTTTCGTCTACTCCGGTCTGGTCGCAAATATATCTGACCAGATTATCCTCGATATGGAGGACTGTTCCCAAAGAGACATTGATCAGTTTTTGGAATAATTCGGGATATTTTTCCGTCTTAAGAGCGGCTGTTTTGACCTGATAATAAAATTTTGTCCCGGCTGGCTCGGATTTAACCCATTCAAGATAACGTCCGACGGCTGTGAAATATTGTTTGGCCATGTCTTCGGTCATGCCGGATGGAATCTCTGAGCCATCGTCAAAGCCGGAATATGCCTTGTCCCATTCTTCGCGTAGGCGCATCGGATATGTTCTTTCCATGAAATCTTCCTAGTTTCATGAATTTGTAAGGCGCCGTTATTATTATGTCAATAATTAACTCTTGTGCAATCCAAGTGACTATAATTCCTGTGCTGACGGGACGCAGCAGAACATTCTGGATCGTACCGTGGAAAACAAGATTGCTCCGGCGGGGTTTTTCGTGGCATTTTCAGGAAAATCGGGTATGAAATGGCTGAAATGGGCCGCTGACGGGCGGTCTATAATTTATTGACATAATTCATTGTTTTTGATAAATCTGCTCTATGCCCAAGGACCTGATCATCGCTGACGATTTTGACCGCGCTGCTTCTTATTTCAAGAAGCAGATGAAGGACGTCGTGGCCTCCCCTTATCAATTGTTTGCGGCACCGGGTTTTTATAAAACTGACTGGGGCAAAAGGGATGGCAATAATTGCTATAATTTTGCGCTTCACTGCCCTACGGGTACCTACCTCCAGCCCGGGCAACTGGTAGAAGATGGTGAATATCACGCCAGCCCTGAAACGGTTTCCGAGATTCATGAGGGCGCTTTGCATGATGGTTTGCTGTATATGGGGCAGACCTTTCTAAAATGCCCGCGCGACCATTTCCCGGTGGCCCTGTTTTTTGAAAATGAAGAAGATGGCGATTTCCACTGGCTGGCATTGCGTCAGAAGGTACGGGCAGGCAGCCCGACCGGGGACATGATCTGGTGCCATAAAGATGCGAACCAATCACCGGTGGTTATTCCCGATGATCAAACGATCTTCAGCATCGTCCGGGAAAGATATGCTGTTTTTGGCGGTTATTACGCGGTGCCGCACGATATCGCGCTGCGTGACCCGGTCCTGCCGCTTAAGAAATTCACCCTCTGATTTCCCTCTTGGTTCCTAAGGCATTTGGATTTAGAATTTACAGAGTCACTTTCCGCCTCTTTATCCCCCTTTGCCATGAATCAAGCCATCAGCAGTCACGACAGGAAAATCTGTCACCTTATCCTCAAACTCCGTGAGCAGGGCATCACGGAGGTCGATGTGCTGGATGCCATCGAACGGGTGCCGCGCGAGATATTTGTGCCGCCTGCGATGCGTGACCGCGCTTATGAAGATATCGCCCTGCCGATCGGGCGCGGGCAGACGATCAGCCAGCCTTCGGTGGTCGCGTTGATGACGCGGGCTCTGGAATTGAATAACCGCCATGTCGTGCTGGAAATCGGCACGGGGTCGGGTTATCAAACCTGTATCCTCGCATGGTTGTGCCGCCGCGTTTACACGATTGAGCGTCATGCGCCGTTGCTGAAACAGGCCGAACAAATTTTCAAACATCTCAATATCCGCAATGCCAGCAACATCACCGCGATTGCCGGGGACGGCATGAAGGGCTGGCCGCAATTCATGGCGTTCGACCGTATCATCGTCACGGCGGCGGCGCGCAAGAAACCACCGCAGGAATTGCTCGATCAACTCAAGATCGGCGGCATGATGGTTATCCCGGTGGGTGATATCGGTGATCAGGTTTTGCGCCTTTACAAGAAAGAGTCTGACGATACCTACGCTATCCGTGATCTGGCCCCGGTGCGTTTTGTGCCGTTGCTGCCGGATATCGCGCCGGAGAATGAAGAACTGAGCGATATGGTGGCGGTGCCAGCATGAAAATGCATTGCGCTGTCATTCTGGCATCTGTGTGTATTCTCTGCGCCTGTAAAACCACAACAGGTGATCAGCAAGCGTCGTTCGTGCATTACGGACAAGCGGGCGGTGCGCAGAGCGTGGGCATGCACACCGTGCTGGCGGGCGACACTGTTTATAATATAGCGCAGCGTTATAACCTCGCACTGCAGGACGTCATTAACGCGAACGGCCTGCAGGCGCCTTATGCGCTGGCGCATGGTGCGCGTTTGAAGCTGACGCCGCCGCAAAGTTATAAGGTCAGGGATGGCGACACGGTTGAATCGGTGGCGCGTATATTCAGCACTAGCCCCAGCCAGTTGACGCGCCTGAACAATCTTCAAGCCCCTTATAAACTGGCGGCGGGGGATACATTGCGTCTGCCGCCTTCGATCAAATCTGCGCCACCGTTAATGACATCGGAAATGCTGGCGCAGCGCAGAATGTCGGCACGTCCGGTGGGGCAGCCAGGTTCTGCCGTGTATGAAGAACCTGTCGAAATGTCCGCGGCGGCTCCGGGCGCGGTTGAGCGCGAAGTATTGTCATCGCCTGCGCCTGTGACGGCGGAACCTTTAGGTGCGCCACCGATGCCGCAGGCTGTTTCAGCGCCGTCACAAAAAGCGGTTTCGGCGGCCACGACTGCGGTCCCGGCACGGGCAGGCAGCAAGTTCATCTGGCCGGTGGACGGGCCGGTTCTTTCCAGCTACGGGCCGAAGGCTGATGGCCGTTCCAATGATGGTGTGAATATCAAGGCGGCGAAGGGTACACCTGTGCGGGCGGCCGAAAACGGCGTCGTGGTTTATGCCGGTAATGATCTGCCGGGCTACGGCAATCTGGTGTTGCTCCGTCACGCTGACCGCTGGATGACGGCTTACGGGCATCTGGACAGTGTGGTGGCGCAAAAAGGGGCTACGATCAATCGCGGACAGGCGATTGGCACGGTGGGTGCTACGGGCTCTGTTGATAGCCCGCAGCTCCATTTTGAAGTCAGGCGCGGCACGGAAGCATTGAACCCCGAGCCGTATCTGGCACGGCAGGGTTCCTGATCGCTACTTTGTGATCTTTAATATTTTTCGCGGCGTCGCTTGAGCGTTCTGCGCTGACGCGCTACGGACAAATCTCTGACCGGACAGGGCGCACAGAAGCATCGCTGCCCTTATACATCCAGGTTGGGCTGCCGTTGGAGAACAGCACTCTGAACGCGGGGTCAGGGTGTACCGGGGTTTGGGCGGACGACCAGTAGAAGCTGGAAGGATAGGTGCCGCTGGTATTAAAGGTGCCTTTCAGTGCTCCTTTATTGCGGTTTTGATACAGAGTCTTCAACTCGGCTTCCGTCGGTAAACTCCAGTCCCGGTGGCCGTTGGCGTCCAGATTAGCAGCGTATTTCATTGCGGCCTTCCATGCGAAAACGCCGGAAGCATCTTTCGGTGTGACGAACATATTGCGGCCTGTATCAGGAGAGACACCGGCGAAGATCGTGCCGTCTTCCATCTTGTCGCCGACTTCAAAAGTTTTCCCTTTTTTGCCATCGGCGCTTCCTTCTGCACCAACACCCGCCTGGACGTCTTGCTGTTTTATGCTTGTTTTCGTTGCCATAGCTCTTCTCCCCTGTCCTTTAAAAGCTTCACCAAGTTTGTCATCGCGCTATCGTACGGTAATCGTGCAGTAAAGAATTGTAAATGAAGGTGAATTGCAAGTATCGCCTGACTGTGGGTTGTATTGTTATGAAATTTGTAAATCTGCGCTGCGCATTGTTTACGTCAAATTAGATGGGTCGAATACGTCACATATAAGTTATGTAAAAATTATACTGTGTGCAGGCCTGTGCAGAAATCCCGGGAAGGGGTTGTTTTTGCGGTCCTCGCGGCTATAGTCCTGTTCCATATCCATATTGCTTAGATAAGGAAACGCAAAATGCTGATTTCTGCTGCTTATGCGGCTTCGGGTACCGCTGCCGTTGCGGGCGCGCCGACCGCTGGTGAAGCCCTGATGCTGAACGTGCTGATGGTGCTGGTTCTGGTGGTTCTGTTTTACGTGCTGCTGATCATGCCGCAACAACGCCGCTTCAAGGAACACGCCACCATGCTGAAAGGCCTGAAAAAGGGCGATAAAGTCCTGACTGCTGGCGGTCTGCTGGCAACAGTCGATCATATGGTTGAAGGCGCGGACGAGGTCGTGATCGATCTTGGCAATGGCTTGATCGTGACGGCGTTGCGCTCAACGATCCAGACGCGTGTTGAAAACAAACCCAAAGACGGTAAATCCACCGTTTAAGATTCTGCGGAAGTTCCTGCCATGATTTATATTGCCCGCTGGAAAGCGATCCTGACCATCATATTGAGTGTGCTCAGTATCGCTTATTGTGTGCCCAACATGGTCGGGAAAGATGGCCGTGCCTGGCTGGAGAGCATGCCGTCATGGTTGCCGTCGAAGACCGTCAATCTCGGTCTTGATCTGCGCGGCGGGTCGCACCTGCAGCTTCAGGTGGATGTCGATAGCGTTATCCGTACACGCGCCGAGGACCTGGTCAATCAGGCGCGTCCTGATCTGCGCACCGAGAAAGTCGGCTATACCAAAATCGTCAGCATTCCGGGCGGTATGCGCCTGACGCTGAAAGAGGGTGAAGACGTTAATAAGGTGCGCAAAGTCCTGCGCGACATCGACAATACGCTCAATATCGTCGTTAGCGATGACCGCAAGACCGTTGAGGCGACCTTAAGCGAGCAGGGTCTGAAACAAATCCGCGACCAAACCATCGATCAGTCTATTGAAATCGTGCGCCGCCGCGTCGATGAAAGCGGCACCAAAGAACCGAATATCGCGCGTCAGGGCGATGACCGTATCGTCGTGCAGTTGCCGGGCGTCGATGATCCGCAATATATCAAGAACATGCTGGGCAAAACGGCCAAGCTGAGTTTCCATCTGGTTGATCTGGGTGATAACGCCGGGGGTGGCACACGTTCATTGCCGATGCAGGACAATCCGGGGCAAATGATTTCCATCCAGCGCAAGGCGTTGCTGACCGGCGATATGCTGGTCAATGCGCAGCCCGCGTTCCAGCAAGGCATGTCGGTGGTCAGTTTCCGCCTGAACTCTGTCGGCGCGAAGAAATTCTGTGATGTTACCCGCGCCAACGTCAACAAGCCGTTTGCTATCGTGCTTGATAACGTGGTTTTGAGCGCACCGAATATCAATGAGGCAATCTGCGGCGGGGCGGCGATTATTTCGGGCCGCTTCTCGGTGCAGGAAACTAACGATCTTTCGATCTTGCTGCGTGCCGGGGCATTGCCCGCGCCGCTGCATGTGATGGAAGAACGCACGGTCGGCCCGTCGCTGGGTGCGGACTCGGTTGAGGCCGGTAAAGTCGCTTGCCTGATGGCGGTTTTGTTCGTGACCATTATGATGTGCGCGGTTTACGGTTTGTTCGGCGTGTTTGCTTCGCTGACGCTATGGCTCAACATGGCGATGATCCTGGCGATTATGTCGGTGCTGCAGGCGACGCTGACGCTGCCGGGCATTGCCGGTATCGTTCTGACCATTGGTCTCGCGGTTGATGCCAACGTGCTGATTTACGAACGGATGAAGGAAGAGTTGCGTTCGGGGCGTTCCATTGCTTCGGCATTGGATAATGCATACAAGCGCGCGTTGACGACGATTACCGACTCCAACCTGACCTCTTTGATCGCGGCGATCATCCTGTTCTCGTTTGGCACGGGGCCGATCAAGGGTTTTGCCGTGACGATGTCCATCGGTGTAGCGACATCGTTCTTCTGCGCGATGATGGTGACGCGTCTGATGATCACGACCTGGCTGCATCATGTGAAGCCCAAGGTCATTCCGGTATAGGCATTAGAAAGATAATATTATGATCCTTAAACTTATCCAGCTTGTTCCTGAAAACACGAAGATCGATTTCTTCGGCCACCGTTTCTACGCGATGTTCGCCAGCCTTGTGATTATCGGCGGTTCGTTGTTGTGCGTGAGCGTCAAGGGGTTGAACTTCGGTATCGATTTTACCGGGGGCACCGTGATTGAAATTCAGGTAGAGGCTGATCCTGATCTGTCAAAACTGCGCACGGAAATGAATGCCCTGCAACTGGGTGATATTTCACTGCAGGAATTCGGCGACAAGCGCGATCTGATGATCCGTCTGCCACAACAAGACGGCGGTCCGGAGCAGCAACAAGCGGCTATTACCAAGGTACAAGAAACCCTGACCACGCATTTCGGTGAAGGCAAGGTAGAATTCCGCCGCACGGAATTCGTTGGCCCGCAGGTGGGTGAAGAGCTGAAGAAAGACGGTTTTCTCGCCGTTGTTTTCGCGATTCTGGCGATCATGGGCTATATCTGGTTCCGTTTCGAATGGCAGTACGGGATTGGTTCGTTGCTGGCGCTTATTCACGACGTGGTTGGTATTATCGGCCTGTTCTCGCTGACGCAGATGCATTTCGATCTTTCGACGCTGGCGGCGATCCTGCTGGTTTCGGGCTATTCGATCAACGAAACGGTTATTATTTTCGACCGTATCCGCGAGAATATGCGCAAGTTCAAGAAAATGATCATGCCGGAAATTATCAATCTGTCGATCAACCAGACTCTGCCGCGTACGGTGATGACGTCGGGTTCGACCATTCTGGCGATCTTTGCGCTGTGGCTGTTTGGCGGCGAGGTCATCCGCAGCTTTACTTCAGCGCTGTTCTTCGGGATTTTGATTGGTACGCACTCGTCCTACTTCGTATCTTCACAGGCGTTGTTCTATCTCAAGCTTCGTCCGGATCCGGCATCGACCGATGATAGCGAAGAAGCTGAAACGGCGCAGGCTTAAGGCATGGATGTTACGCCGCTCCTGAAGCCCGGTCAGCAGATCGTTCAGAGTTATGCGGATGGCGGCTTCCGTGTCAGCGGTCAGGTGTATAAGGGCAGCGTTCTGGTGTGGCCGGATAAGACGGTGCCCTGGGCGCTGACATCCTTCGCGGCCTTGCAGGTTTCCGATTTTTCCCCTGTCTTTGAGCATGATCCGTTGCCGGACGTGGTGCTGTTTGGCACGGGCGCGACCCAGCAATTCCTGCAGCCCGCTTTACGTCAGGCGCTGCGTGACAAAGGATTGGTGATCGAGGTGATGGATACAGGGGCGGCCTGCCGCACGTATAACGTCTTGCTGGCTGAGGGACGCCGCGTTGTGGCGGCGATGCTGCCGGTTTAGGGCAGAGCCACAGGCTTTCTGAAGGGCAGCAATATTCTTGTCGGCTGGTTTATACCATGACCGTGAATGTGCGCGGCGTGATGATCTATTTCCATCATCGTGAATGCCCCTGTCGGCTGGCCGTTGCCGGAATCCTGAACAAGAGATTGCTGCGTCAGGTAATGGACGCCCTGTCTGGACAGGGTGCGATTATGATGGCGGTGCCCGCTCAGGCACATGACGGCCTTACCGGATGTCTCGATAATATCCCTTAGATTTTTGGCGTTAACAAAGTGAGAGGGGTAATAGAGCGGCTCATCATCGCTGGCATTTGCCCAGTTCTTGTTGATGGTCTGTTCGTCGCTAAACGGGATGTGCGAAAGGATGATCGTCGGTTTCGTGGCTGCGGACAGATCATCCTTTAGCCACTCAATATCTTCCGGATCGGGAATGACGCCATGTTGGGTGTAGCGGTTCATGTAGGGGTTCCACATGACGATGTGATGTCCGTGCGTGTCGAAACTGTCTGAGGGCGATTGCTGCGCCTGAAAGCGTACACAATGATTGCCGTCGATCTTTATTACCGGGCAGGCGGCGCGGCTGAATTGCTGACGCAGGCTGTATTTGTGGTGGTCGTCGATGTCCGGGGCATGGGAGCAAATATCATCGCCGAGGTTAAAGATGTAATCGGCACCGAAGCTATGCGCGGCATCTATAAATTTTTCAATCAGGGCGGGGGCTTGTGAGCCCTTCTTATTTCCGGAGTCAAAGCCGCTATGGATGTCCGTAACTACAGCAATACGCAGTGTCATTTTTACCCCTGTTTCCCTCTGGTCGTCGTTTCCGCGCAGCTTATGCGAAATCGGGTGCGGGGGTCAAATTTCAGGGTGCAGGTGCAAAAAAAAGCCCCGTTTCCGGGGCTTTTTAAAGTTTTATGCCGCGACTTTGAGCGGGCCTTTTTCGTAGAGCTGTCCCACATAATCCCAGTTGATCAGGCTATCGACAAAGGCCTCCAGATATTTCTGACGGGCGTTGCGGTAGTCGATGTAATAGGAATGCTCCCAGACATCGACGCCGAGGATCGGGGTCTTGCCGTTGACCAGCGGGTTTTCGCCGTTCGGGGTTTTGACGATCTCCAGCTTACCTGAATTGTTATCGACGGCGAGCCATGCCCAGCCGGAGCCGAACTGGGTCATGCCGGCCTGCACGAAATTGCCGCGGAAGGTGTCAAAACCGCCGAGGTCTTCGGTGATTTTCTTTTCCAGAGAACCCGGCAGTTTCTTGCCGCCGCCATTGGCCTTCATCCAGTTCCAGAAATGGATGTGGTTATAATGCTGACCCAGTTGGTTGAACAGTCCGGCTTTGGTCTTGTCCTTGAAGGCGGCGACCATGGCTTCCTCAAGGGAGAGGTTTTCAAGGCCGGTACCGGCGATCAGTTCGTTGCCTTTATCGACATACGCCTTGTGGTGCTTGTCGTGGTGAAATTCCAGCGTTTCTTTCGACATGAAAGGTTGCAGCGCATCGTACGCATAGGGAAGCTCGGGAAGGGTAAAAGCCATAATGTCCTCCTGTTAAAATCGGTATTGTTAACCTATACTGATGGCCGGATTTGGCAAGCCTGAATAAGTATGGATATATGTCTGCAACCCTTCCTTACACGGGTGTGCTGGTACGCCAGCATGATCCCGACCGTTTCTTTCTCACTCTGATGCAGCCTGCGGCGCAGCGTCCGGGGTTATGGGCGCTGCTGGCGTTCAATCATGAAATCGCCAGGACCAGCGAAGTGGTGAGCGAGCCGACGCTGGGTTACATGCGTCTGCAATGGTGGCGGGACGCGCTCAATAATATATATGCGGGCAATAAACCGCCGAAACATGAAATTCTGGAACCTTTGGCGGAGGCCATTCATCAGTATTCCTTGCCGCAGGATTTATTTGAAGGACTGCTGACGGCGCGTGAGCGCGATCTCGATGATCATGTTCCCAATACAGTGGCGGATTTAAAAATTTACGCCGCCAGCACGACCCTGCCGCTGACGCGTTTAATGCTGGCGGTCACGGGCGACAGGGTGGATGGTGTTGAGTCTATTGCCTGTGCTTATGGGCTGTGCGGGCTGATGCGAGCGATTCCGTTTCAGGCGCAGCAGGGGCGTTGTATGGTGCCATCGGCAAGCATTGAAGATTTATTTCGCGATGCCGGAAAGCGCAAAGCGGCATTGACGGGATTGCACGACGCGGCGGCGCAGGAGTTGATAGCGGCGGGACGAACATCATCGAAATTGTTGCGTCACATGCAACATGCCACGCGGCTATATCTGCGGCATATGCGCGGGCTGGATTACGACCTGCTCGACAGACATTATTCTGAGATGCCGCCTTTCTTTCATCTGCGCCTATTGTTTAATGTCTAGAGAGCGCCTGCTGCTTTTGACCGGGGTGCGGCGGGGCGCTGCATGACGGGCTGTCGGCGCTGGAGATGTTGCTGTTCGCGCATTTCATTGCTGTGCGCTTCATTATTACCCATGCTCGGCAGGTCAACGGCAGGGGCTGCGGACGCGCCTTTTTCCTTCACTTCTTTCTTCAGCTCTTCCAGTTGTTTGTCGAGCTGCGGCGTTGTCGCCGGCGCAGGTGCTGCATTTGTCGGGGCAGCTTTCAGCAGCGGGCTGATATTTTCCGCAGGCATTTTCCGGGGAGCCGACGGGGAAGGTTTCTTCAGATCATTGGCGATAGCGGGGGCTGGTGTATCCTCAAGGCCGCGTACGACTGCCGGTGGAGGCGCGGCGATTTTATTGGTTGCCGGTTTTTCGATCAGTTGTTTTACAGCGCCCTCTTTCTGGCTTTCAGGACGGGGGCGGTTATCAATCCGTTTTACCGGTGCGCGCGGTGCTGTGCCGGGTTGTTGCATGTTGCGATGCTTGTGAAGATTTTCCCTGAATTTCACGCGCGCGGCTTTCTGCGCTTCGGCATGTTGTCCGACACGCTGGCGGACGCCCTGGGCATCCTGCAGGGCGATGGTTTTCACGGCGCGACCGACTTTGTCCTCTGACCAGACGGCGGCGCGGGAAGGAATGGATGTTTTGGCGCGCAATGACGTGCCCTGGCCCTTATCGATATAAATGCGGCCGCGTTCCGTCTGGACGCTGACGCGGCCTTCGGTGACGAGAACGCCATATTCGCCGTCAATATCGCCGCCCCAGAAGGAGGTGCCGCGAATGCCAATAGCGCCGTAAGGTGTGTTGATTTCGACATCCGGGTTCTCTTTTTTGGCAATCAGGCCGCTGGTGTAAAGGAAGGCTCCGCGCAGGACCGAATAACGGCCCTTGTTGGCGGCGGTGTCCTCTTCATCAAAGATGTATTCATCAATGGTCAGCTGCGCGTTTTCGCCCAGCGTGAGTTCCGTATCGTCAATCAGCAGGATAAAGGCGCGGGCGCTTAGGCCTGTTTCGATGACGTCATTCATGTGCACGGCATCATTGATTTTCAGAGCGCGCGGTGGCGCATTAGGTACGATCAGGTTCACTGGCCCCTCGGCGCCCATAACCGTGCCGACGATGTTTGTTTCGTTGATTGTCGCGGGGGCGGGTGCTGCTGTCGTCTGCGCCTGCGCGGGCAGAACGGCAAAGGTCACAAGGGCGAGGGCCATAAACAGACGAAGGGGCATGCAGCACTCCTGAAAAACAAAGGGATATTATTGAAACTGTCTGGATTCTTGCATGCTGACAGTATAAGTCAACCATCAGCGGCTTATAAAAGCCGCTGATTCACTGGTAAATCATGTTGTTTTTGAAGAGGGGGGCTGTTTCAGAAGTCCCGCACCACGATCAACAGGGTGCGGGCACTGCGTTATGGCTCTAGCGCGATAAATTTATAGGCTTGAGGCGCGTGAGCAATGTTTCGTCCAGGCGTTTCGGGTCTGCGTTTTGCAGGAGGATGGTGACGCCGCTTGTGTCGATTTTCTCTGTACCGGCTTGCTCGTGCATCGCTACGGCGCCTGTCGCGAAGGTGTTCAGGATATGTGTCAGGCTGGGTCTTGGCTTGGCATTGTTTAGATCAAGGAGGACAGCAACTTTAGCCCCGGCAGTGAAGGCAGACTTCAGACCTTCGTGCATGGCATACATATGCGCCAGTCCGTAATCATCGTCAGCCACATCGGGGACTTCAACACGAACAGGGGTCAGCCCTGATTCTTCGGCGACTTTGAAAGCTTCTGTGGCCTGATTAGAGCCTTCTAAAAGGTAAGCTTGTCCTGTTTCCAGATTGTGTTGTGTCATGGTAAACGCCCTCGTGAATTGTTTTTCATATTGGCGCTTTATGAAGAAAAAATCACAAGATGTCAAACTTTATGTAAATAAAATTAGACGGCAATTTTATTATTATAATTCAACCACTTATCTAGGTCACGCAGGGCGCGGCTGGTGGTTTCGCGCTTCTTGTCGGTGCCGCGGATCGGGCGGCCACGGGCATCTTTCAAATCCAGAGGAGGGAACAGGCCGAAATTCACGTTCATCGGCTGGAAAGTTTCGGCGTCAGCGCCGCCGGTGATATGCGAAAGGATCGCGCCCATCGCGGTGGTTGCGGGCGGGGCGGGTATATCGATGCCGAGTTGTTCGGCGGCGGCAAAGCGTCCGGCCATGATGCCGACGGAGGCGCTTTCGACGTAGCCCTCGCAACCCGTAATCTGTCCGGCGAAGCGCAGACGGGGCTGCACTTTCAGACGCAGTGATGCGTCGAGAAGTTTTGGAGAATTGATAAAGGTATTGCGATGCAAGCCTCCGAGACGCGCAAAGGTGGCGTCCTCAAGACCGGGGATCATCTTTAATACGCGGGTTTGTTCGGCATATTTCATTTTGGTCTGGAAACCGACCATGTTGTAGAGTGTGCCGAGCGCGTTGTCCTGACGCAGTTGCACGACAGCCCACGGGCGCTTGCCGGTGTGGGGGTCGGTGAGGCCGACAGGTTTCATCGGGCCGAAACGCAAGGTTTCAATGCCGCGTTCCGCCATGACTTCCACGGGCATGCAGCCTTCGAAGTAGGGCGTGTTCTTTTCCCATTCCTTGAATTCTGTTTTCTCGGCGGTGAGCAGGGCGTCAATGAAGGCGTAGTATTCGTCTTTCTCCATCGGGCAGTTGATGTAGTCCTTGCCAGTGCCTGCCGGGCCTTCCTTATCATAGCGTGACTGGAACCATGCACGGTCCATATTGATGGTTTCTTTATAGATGATCGGCGCGATGGCATCGAAGAAAGCCAGTTCGCCTTCGCCTGTTAGTGTGCGTATAGCCTCGGCCAGCGGCGGTGACGTCAGCGGTCCGGTGGCGATGATGACGCTGTCCCAGTCAGCGGGCGGCAGGCCTGCCACTTCGGCGCGGTCGATGGTGATCAGCGGGTGTTCTTCCAGAGTCTTGGTGACGTCGGCGGCAAAGGCGTCGCGGTCAACGGCAAGTGCACCGCCCGCAGGTACAGCATGCTTATCGCCCATCTTTATAATGATGGAATCGCAGCGGCGCATTTCTTCATGCAACAGGCCGACGGCATTTTGTTCCTTGTCATCGGAACGGAAGGAGTTCGAGCAGACCAACTCGGCAAGGCTGTCGGTTTTGTGCGCGTCGGTTTTACGTACCGGGCGCATTTCATGCAGCACCACGGGCACACCCATGCGGGCGATCTGCCACGCAGCTTCCGAACCGGCCATGCCGCCGCCAATGATATGAATGGGTTTATTTGTCATGGTGTTCTAAATAGAGAATTTTTCACGGTAAGTCAAAATCTGGGAACGCAGCCGGGTAGCCACGGAATCCATGAATTCCTGCCGCTTGGGTTCGTGCATCTTCATGTCGTTCAGCAGGTTGCGGATATTTTCGGTGCCGGGGTGCGGGGCCACCTCACGGTAGCCGATATGCGGCAACGCCCCCAGCAGCAAAACTTTGCCCTCACCGTGCTGCAAGCTGGCGGCGGCAATCGGCATATTCGGGACATGGCTGTAAAAAGCCAGAGGTTCCAGCGCCGGGTCTTGCGGATCGTCCAGATAGAATGACGGGCCGTTGCCGTAGGCGACAGAGGTATGTTTCCAGTGTTCCTTGTCAAACGGACGGTCAGTGGTCTTGTACCAGACCTGAGCCAGCGACAGATCGCTTGGCCAGAATTCAGGATTATACCGCCCACCCATGTCGGCGACAGGGCCGTGTGCTACGGCTTTGAAGATATGGTTGATGGGCGCACGGCTTTTCTTTGGCCCCCATGATGGTTCGTAGATAGTTTGGCGGGCAATGAAGTAAGCCCCGGCGCAGATGGCCAGCATGATGCGTCCTTCGTGTATGGCTTCCGACATTTCACGCAAACCGGTTTCACCGATCTGGTCGGTATAGGAACTGACTTCGCCGATGATGCCGGGCAGGGAAAAACCGACAGTATCTTTCTCACGCAGAATACCGTTGCGCAGATCGGCGCTGTTGAATTCAATGACCTGTATGTCCGTGCCCCTGAAGATATTCTGCAAGGGAGGGATAACGGACTCGGTATTGGCCGGGCGCTCGCTGTAAACCGGGAATTTCATGGGCTGTAATAAAGGGGAAAACCGCCGCAGAGTCCAATATTTTGAGTTTATTCCGAGAATTCCGCCATTTCCGGGACGCGGGAGAAGGCGATTTTGGTGCCGACATAGCCTGCGCTGGTCTGGGGCGATATGCCGAGCTTCAGGGTTTCGGCGCCATATTTTTCATTGAGCTTGTCCATCGCTTTCGAGAGCGCTTCGTTGCGGCGGCTTTCCCTGGTTTCCACATTAAAAAAATCGAGCGTGATTTCATCCTGTTTGCGCAGGCCGTAAAGGGAAACGGATACCTTGCGGATTTTTAAGGGGCGGGTTTCCTCACGCATCATGTCCCACATTTCATCCAGCTGACGCAGGAAGGTAAAATTATCCTGCGCAGGGGTGAGACGCACTTCACCGCCCCAGTGCGGGCCATCGACGACACGCGCGGAAAGTTGGAAACGCGTGGCGAAAAATTCCTTGCGGCGCAGGCGCGTGGCGGCTTTGAGAGTCAGGCGGCGGGCGACCAGTCGCGCTTTGTCGGGATGGCGCAATTCCGGATCAAGAATGCGGCTGTGGCCGATGACGCTGGGGTTGGTTTCCAGATCGGGAATGTCATAGCCGTGCAGATTGTACCAGAAACGCTCGCCGCCGACGCTGCCCCAGATCATGCGCGCATGCTTGGGCGAAATGTTCCAGAGATGTTCAACCGTTGTGATTCCAGCCTTTCTTAAGCGTGCTTCCATGCTGATATTGATACCGGGCAGGTCGGTGAGGTCGAGCCTGAATAATTTATCGCGGATATTTTCCTGATCGAGAATGATCAGACCGTTGGGTTTCTTCATGTCGGTGGCGACTTTGGCCAGATAGGAATTGGATGCCACGCCGATAGAACAATTGATGTATTCCCCGGCATTCTTCCAGATACCCTCACGAATGCGAATGGCAACGGTGCTTGCAGCTTCGGGGGTGCGCTTGTTCGGGGGCAGGCGGCTCGACATTTCATCGACCGACCAGATTTTGTTGAGCGGCGTGTGGCAGACAAACTCATCGACGATCTTGTGGTGATAGCGCACATAGTTGTCGTGCCGCGCCAGAACGCAACGCAGTTGCGGACACATCTTTTTGGCCTCGGCGATATTGGTGCCGGTTTTAATGCCGTAGGCTTTGGCTTCGTAGGAGGCGGCGATGGCGCAGGTGTAATCCGTCATCATCGGCACCACGGCGACGGGTTTGCCGCGCAGAGCGGGATGCATCTGCTGCTCGACGCTGGCGAAGTAGCTGTTCAGGTCGAGGAAGAGCCATGAATATTCTGTGGGGGTCTGCATAACCGGATCTGTTCGTTGAATGTTTTATTGTTATCCACAGTCAAGAACAAATCAAGAACAAAATTGCCATCACTCACAGGGTTTCGGGTGTGGTAAACAGGTCAGATGAATTATCGCCATATCTATCACGCGGGCAACTTTGCCGATGTTTTCAAGCACATCATCCTGATGTTGCTGATTGATTACCTGAAACAAAAGGACAAGCCGTTTTTCCTGCTGGATACGCATGCGGGGATCGGGCTTTACGATCTGAAGTCCGAGCAGGCCCAGAAAACAGGGGAGGCGCAGCAGGGAATTTACCGTCTGGATAAACTGCAAAATCCGCAGCCGGCGGTGCAGGCCTATCTCGCGCTGGTGAAGGAATATGACGGGCTTTATCCGGGGTCGCCCAAGATCATGCAGCGTTTGATGCGCGCGGGCGACAGGATGGTGGCCAACGAACTGCACCCGGAAGACCGCCAGACTCTGGCATACCACATCGGGCGTGACGAACAGGCGCGGGTCGAAGGGATGGACGGTTATCTGGCGATGAAGGCCTTGTTGCCGCCTGCGGAAAAGCGCGGGCTGGTGCTGGTCGATCCACCGTTTGAAGTCACTGATGAGTTTACGCGGATGCTCAGGGGGCTGGAAAATGCCTATGAACGCTGGGCGACGGGCATGTATGCGTTCTGGTACCCGATCAAGGATCGCGCAGATGTCAGGGATTATCACAAGGCGTTGCAGGCGACAGGAATAAGGAAAATTGTCGCTGCGGACTTTTACCTGCGTAAACCGCATGACCCAGATGTTCTGAACGGATGCGGCCTGGTTCTGGTCAACCCGCCGTGGACGCTTGAGAAAGAATTGCATACAATCATGGCGGGGCTGGTGCCGCTGCTGGCGGAGAAGTCAGGCTCCTATCATTGGACGAAGCTTACGGGGGAATAGCATGACAACACTGAGCGATAGCCGCTTTCATATGTGGCGCGCGGTATTTGCACTGGCACATGCCGATGGGCACGTGACGGACGAAGAGCAGCGCTTCATGCAGATTTATCTGGCGCGTTTGTCGGCAACCCCGGAACAAAAACAGGTTTTGCAGGGAGACATCGAGCATCGCCATGATGTCGCGCCGCTATTTGCAAAAATTTCAATCGAAAAGGACGTGGAAGATTTTTTTAACTTCGCGCGCCTGCTGGTGTGGTGTGATGGCGATTTCGGCAAGCAGGAATCCCAGATCATGGAGGCGCTGCGTCAGCGTCAGGATACGCCGCTCGGTACAGAACGCCTGCTGATGAAGCTGCAGACGACAGGCCGGAAAAAATCGGAATGGCTGAAGAAAGTGCGCCGTTCTGTTGGCGGTCTGAATGATATTTTTGAATTGTTTTCGGGTATTGACGAGGCAGGAACAGCTTCCGCCAAACAAGGCAAAGGCGTAAGCGAAGGCCGTTTTTATATGTGGCGCGCCGTGTTCGCCATGGCACATGCCGATGATGTGGTGACGTCAGAGGAAAGAAAATACCTGCAGGGCATACTGGCGACCGAGCCTTTCAGCGACGAGCAAAAGAAAATGCTCGAAAAGGATATGGATACGCCGCAGGACGTCGCCGCGATGTTCGTCAAGATCGACGACCAGAATGACCGCAGCCAGTTCTTCTATCATGCGCGTATGCTGGTCTGGAGCGACGGCGATTTCGGCGAGCAGGAACAGAAAATCATCATGCGCCTGAAACAGACGCATGTGAGGACGGTCGATTTTGACCAGATCATCAAGGACCTCGATCTGACGCTGGATGACGACCAGAAAATGCGCATCGCTGAGGACCGTGACAGGGTTCTGGATGTCGATCAGCCGGAAGGGTTCTTCCGCAAAATGATGCGGCAGCTCACGGGCAATTAGGGGTCAGGGGAAAATCTTGATGCCGTCGGCTTCCAGAAAGTTGACGGCGCTGGCTGCCTGTAATGCCGGTTGCGGCGGATAGGCCTCCCCGTCGAATTTCAGCATCACGTTTTTAGCATCCCAGCCGGAACGTCCCGAGACATAGGCAGCGATATCACGCCAGCCATTGGATTTAGTATTCATCACCACGAGTGGCCCGCGCACGGGGGACACTTCAGAGAGATAGCTGAAGCCTTCATCATGCGCCTTGAAGATGAACATGGTGCAGCCAAATTCCATGCACCAGGACTGATGCGGGCTTTGCATCAGTATCAGTCCTTCGCGGCGCTTGTCGCCATCAAGGTCGATGCGGGTAAATTGATATTGCGAATTCGCGGGCGCGCCTTTGTCCTGCAGCCAGGTTGAAACCGTGTCCATGAACATCCCGTCATCAGGATCGTGCGCCGATCTTTCACCCGGCAGCGGCAAAAGGGGGCCACCTGCTGCCGGGGCAACAGCGGTTACTTGCAGCGCTGCTTCCTCATCAGAAGACGAGCCGCAGGCGGACAGGGTGAGGGCCGTAAACAGTCCCAGAAAAAGGCAAAGAATGGGTTTCATGGGGCTATATTCCCTTTGTCTGGCCTTTCAGGCAATCGGGAATGGCTGAAAAACAGGGTTTTCCCCTGCAAACGGTGAAAGAGGCGGGGATAAATCCGGATTATGCCGCCAGATAGCGTTCGAGCGTACGGCAGCTTTCGCGGAAAATGTTGTCCAGCAGGTCCAGCTCGGCCTCTTCGGCGGGCCTGTCCTTGGCGACACCCTGATTTAAAAGATGCTGCGTGAACAGGGATAATTTCTTCATGCCCAGGTTGCCGCTGGTGGACGTCATATTATGAAGTGTGCCGCGTACCATTTCGGTGTCTTCATGTTTTGAACGGATCAGCATCAGGCGGGCGGAGTTGTCATTGACGAAATCTTCGTAAACTTCCTGCAGGCGATCTGCGCCGATAAAGCTGATAAAGCTTTTTAATTCCGCTTCGGCCAGAAGCGGCACGTTGTCATAGGTGCTGCCGTCACGTTCAACGATGTCCCATCCATCCGTGCCGCCGGAAAGCCATTCCTCAACTTTGCTGGCGAGCTCGATGAACTCTACGGGCTTGGTCAGGAAATCATCCATGCCGGATTCAAAGCATTTGGCGATTTCTTCGGGCAGCGCATGTGCGGTCAGTGCGACGATGGGGAGATCGTCGTTATCCAGATTTAATTCTTCCCTGATCGCACGGGTGGCATCGTAACCGTTCATAACGGGCATTTGCAGGTCCATGAAGACCATATCAAAATGCTCGGTTTTCAGTTTCTCAACGGCTTGGGCGCCGTTTTCAGCGGTGGCGAATTGGTGCCCGAGTTTGGTCAGCATGCTGCCGACCAGTTCGCGGTTCATGGCTATATCTTCGACCACCAGAATAGTCTTTCCGCTTTCGTTCTTGGTGGTTTCGGGCAACTTGTGATGGCTGGTCAGGACAGGTTTGGCGCTTGTCAGCGGAATGGTAATGCAGAATGCGGAGCCTTGTCCTTCTGCGCTTTTCAGGTGGATGCGACCGCCCATCATGCTGGTCAATTGCTGTGCAATCGACAGACCCAGCCCTGATCCGCCATGTTGACGTGTCAGGGATGCATCAGCTTGTTCAAAGGCATTGAATATAGATACTTGCTTATCAAGCGGAATGCCAATGCCGGTGTCTTCGACGTACAGGGCGATGACGAACTGGTCCTGTTCATGGCTGTTGACGACGACACGCAAGGCAACGTGGCCCTTGCTGGTGAATTTGATGGCATTACTGAGCAGGTTCATCAAGACCTGACGCAAGCGCAGTTCATCGCCTTCTACCCATTCAGGGCAGCGCGGATCGATCTCCGTGCGGAGTTCCAGTTGTTTGGCGGCGGCTTCCGGTGAAATCAGGGCACTGCAGCCCTCTATCAGCTTTGCCAGATTGAACGGGCTTATTTTCAGCGTTGTCTTGCCGACGTCCATTTTTGAAAAGTCGAGAATGTCACTGATGATGCCTGTCATCGTGCGTCCTGCAACTTTGATTTGTTCCAGGAAGTACAGTTGTTCGTCGTTGATGCTGGTGGAACGCAAAAGGTCGGTGAAGCCGATAATGCTGTTCATCGGTGTTCTGAGTTCATGGCTCATCCGGGCCATGAACACGGATTTGGCGTCGGCGGCGTCCTCCGCTTGCTGGCGCAGGTTGATCAGTTCCTTTGTCATGGTGCGGCGATTCAGGTCCTGGCTGAGCATATAGCCCAGCAGCAAGGCGCCGATCAGGTTGATGCTGATCAGGTAAAATCCCGCGTCGATAATCATTTTGCTGGCTATTTCTGCGGGCAGCATAAAGAACGCGCCCAGACAGATTGGCGATATGGCGATTCCGTACAGGACGATCCATCTGAAGGGTACAATGCCGTTGTTGCGGGTTTTGATATAATGCCCCAGCCAACCGCTGGCGATCATGGGAATGAGTATGGAGATAACACCCGTGAGGGCGCCTATGCCGCCGATGGAAAGGCGCATAAATATCGCTGTCACACCGGCAATGATAGCGCCTGCCGGGCCTGCAAATATGCCCGCCATTGAAATGATGGGAACGCGGGCATCCATGATGACGCCTTCGGTGATGGTGATGGGCATAAGCATGCCAATACAGGCAAAGACGCCGCAAACAAGCCCTGTAAGTGTTTGCCGGGAGGGTGAATCAGCATCCAGATTTGTCAGGTTCGACAAAAAAGTAAAGGTGATGAACAACAACGTCATGACCATCAAGTTGTCGGCGGCGGCGTTCAGATATTCGTAGTTAATCATGCAGGGATCTCTTGGCGTTGCTGAATGCTGGTGGGCGGGCGGATCGGCTTTTGATACTTATTGATAAATTTCAACAGCACTATATTGTACCGGATGAAAGATAACGAAAAGTTATTTGATTTCAGGTGTATAGATACCCCTTGTCCCCGTTTTATGACTGAACAGGATTGTTCCCGATATGCGTAAAATATCCTTATTTTTCATCGCGTTGGCAGTTTCTTCACTGGCAGCACCCTCTTGTTTGGCCCAGACGCAGGATCAAGCTCATGCGCACGAGCCTGCCGCTCCGGTTGAAAAGGCGGCGGCACTTGCGGGAACCCCGGGATCTTTATGGCTGTCGATTGAGGACAATATGCGCAATCTGACCGATGCCATGAAGGGCGAGGACATGTCGGAAGTGCCTGCTTTTGTTGCGGCCATGGCGCAGGCTGCCGATGCGCTGCGGGCCTCTAATATCCACGAGCAGGTCAAGCCGCATGAGGAAGAGCATCTCCTTAAGTCCCTTGAAGAGTTGAAGCTGGCCATCGGCCATCTGGTTGATGTGACGGAGGCCACACAGGAAAAGGCCGAGATCGAGAAAGCGGTGGCCCAGTTATCAGGGGCGGTTACGCTGACAAGAATTGATGTGCCGCCGGGATTACTGGAGAAAATTTCCGGCTCTGCCGTGCGCGCCGAAATCATCAATACGCCCGCCATGCAGAAGGATAAACAGGAAACGGTGACGCTACGCCTCAAAAGCGCGATTAGCGGCAAGCCTCTAAAGTCTGAAGACCTTCAAGTGAATCACACGAAAATCGTTCATGTATTGATCGTCGATCCGCAACTGACCGATTATACGCACACCCATCCCGAAGAAATTGACGTGCCGGGAGAATATACATTTACGATCACGCCGAAGACTGATTGTACATACCGCCTGTGGGCGGATGTGACGCCTGTGAAGGGACAACAGGAATTTGTCATGGCGGACATTCCGGGCAAGGATGGCTGTGGCAGCCTGCCGATTGATAAAACCGATGCAGCGTCTGTCACGGTGGATGGTTTTACCGTCGATCTGACCATTCCCGAAGGTGGTTTAATGGTCGGTTCTGAAAGCACACTGGAGTTCAGCATCAAGAACGCAGAAGGCGAAGCGGTCACAACGCTGGAGCCGCTGATGGGCGCTTATGCGCATGTGGTCGGGTTCTATGATGATTACCGTACGCTGGCGCATTTACACCCGCTGGGGGCGGAGCCTAAAACGGATGAAGATCGTGGTGCGGCACCGCTGTCATTCCATTTCAAACCCGTGCGGGGCGGCTTCGTGAAATTGTTCGTGCAGGTTCAGATAGACGGGAAAGAAGTTATGTTCCCGCTGGCCGTCACGGTGCAGGAATAATCAGTCGTTATAGAACATCGACAGATATTTCTCACCGCGGTCGCACAGAAAAGTCAGTACGGTTTTTATGTCCGGGTGCTGACGACGGATTTCCTGCGCCGCCCAGTAATTGGCGCCCGCGCTGGGGCCGACAAACAGGCCGCGTTCTGATGCCAGTTTTTGCGCCACATCGACGGCCATCTCGCTCTTGACGCTGATGATGCCATCGACCAGATGGCGGTGGCGTTCATAGATGGTCGGTATGAAACCGTCTGAAATGCCCTCGATCTTGTGATCGCCGATAATGCAGCATTCCAGCGTCCGGGATTCCGTTGGTTCCATCGCGAAAACTTTAAGATCGGGATTGTGCCATTGTTTTAAAGCCTGTGCGGTACCGATCAAAGTGCCGCCGGTGCCGACGCCCTGCACGATGGCATCGACTTTTAGCCCTTGCGGCAATTGCGCGATAATCTCGCGGCCCAGCCATTCGCGATTTTCCTCGACGTTCCATTCATTATCGAATTGCTGCGGGCAGTAATGGCCGGGCAGTTTGCCAATGCGGATGGCTTCTTCACGCGCTTCGTTGACCTGAAAGTGACCGACATGGATAATTTCCGCGCCGTAGGCCTTTGATATTTTCACGCGTTCGCTGGTGTAGCCATCGGGCATGATGACTTTCATGCCGTAACCCTTGACGGCGGCGATCATGCTGAGCGCGTTGCCGGTATTGCCGCTGGTGGATTCCACGATAGTGTAACCCGGTTTCAGCAAACCCTCTTCCTCGGCTTTCTCGATCATGAATTTGGCCATGCGGGCCTTGATCGAGCCGGACGGATTCATGAATTCGCACTTGGCGAGAATGCCCGGTTCCAGCTCGATCATCGGCGTGTTGCCGACGGTGTCGAGAACGTCACGGATCATGGCGGGGTTTGTGTCTTGTTGTTTCATGGCGTGTGCTGTCATGGTTATACCTGTGGTTTGGGCGGGGTCATGGGCTTTCCCTGCCATTCCATGGGGAAGTGATTGACCTGAATAATGTCTTCGCGGGCGGCCTTTGCGGCTTTCAGTAATGCGGTTTGCTCGGATGTCAGTATCTTGCTGCTGACGGCTTCTTCAAGCATGGCGGCAAAATCCTCTTTTTCCTGCAACAGGCCTTTCTTCGCGGCCTTGTTCAGTGCCTGTTCATGCGGGGCGGCTTCCGTCACCAGTATCAGCGCTTTTTCCAGCCGCGCCATATAGTCGGCCTGATCGGTCGGCATATACAGGCCCGCTGTCAGGCGGTCGCGGGTCTCATTGGGTGTGCTGAGGATCTTGGCAATCTTCTTATCGAGCTTGTCGGAAGGCTCCGCGATCCATGATACCGGATGGATAAGGCGCTTCATGCCGCGCACCAGCGGGTTGGGGTGGTTGCGCAGCAGATTCACCATCGCCTGTTCGGCATTATAAAGGCATTGAATAACGGCACGTTGCATCAGCGGCGCGTCTTCTTCTTTACGGCCTTCATAATTAAAACGGCGCAGCGTCTGCGAAGCCAGATAGAGATTGCTCAGTATATCGCCGTGACGTGCGGAGATGCGTTCCTCGCGTACCAGCGCGGGGCCGAGCGTCGAGAGACTCAGATCGGTGAGGAAGGCAAACTGCGAAGCCAGCCGGTTGATATGACGGTAGTAAGGCGCGTCCGGGCCATGGGCGTCGGGTGTGCGGCTTAAGTGACCGCCGGTTAAACCCAGCATGAATCCGCGCGCGGCATTGCGGAATACGTGTGCGATGTGCTGGCGGAACAGTTTCCCCGCTTCTGCGGCATCGTTCGTTTCCGTCGTGCGCATTTCTTTCAGCACATAGGGGTGGCCGACAAATACGCCTTGCCCGAAAATCATCAGGCTGCGGGTCATGATATTGGCACCCTCGACGGTCGTCGAAACGGGAATGGTGTGGCGCAGGTGCGCGACCGGGTTATCCGGCCCCTCGACCACGCCCTTGCCGCCATGCACTTCGGTGGCGGCGTCCGCCACGGTGCGGGCGGCTTCGGTGGTGTGGTATTTCAGAATGGCCGATGACACCGCCGGACGGGCAGTGTGGTCGGCATCGAGATCCTGCAGCGGGCCCATGCGGGCGGCGTCGAGCATATAGGTCAGGCTGCCGATCTTGCCAAGTTGTTCCTGAATGCCGCCCATATCGGCAATGGCAATGCCGAATTGCTGACGGATCGCGGCATAAGCGCCCGTAACACGCGCCGCATATTTGGCAAGACCGCCCGCACCGGCGGGTAACGAGATTGCGCGGCCAATCGACAGGCAATCGATGAGCATGTTAGCGCCATTTCCGGCCTGCTGACTGCCCCCTATGATGCTATTAACAGGCACCACAACATTCTTGCCCCAGTGCGGGCCGTTCTGGAATGGGTAGGGCGGACGGTGGCGCTGTTTATTTTCGACGCCAGCGGTGTTGGCCGGTACAAGATTGAGCGTAAGGCCTGGGTCGGTGCCCTTGCCCAGCAGGTTGTCCGGGTCTTTGAGAACAAACGCAACACCGATCACCGTCGCCACGGGCGCCAGCGTGGTATAACGCTTGTCCCAGTTCATACGGATATAAAGTTCACCATCATCGCCTTTGAAAACGGTGCCGTCATCGGTCTGATTGAAAGCGTCTGATCCGGCATGGGGAGCGGTTAACGCAAAACAGGGAACCTCTTCACCACTTGCGAGGCGTGGCAGCCAGTAATCTTTCTGTTCCTGTGTGCCGTAGTGAAGAATGATTTCACCGGGGCCGAGCGAGTTCGGCACCATCGCGGTCGCACCCGCAGTGGCGCTGCGGCTGGCGATCTTGCTGACGACAGCGGCGTGACCCTGCGCCGAAAAACCCATGCCGCCATATTCCTTCGGAATGACAAGACCAAAGAATTTCTTTGTCTTCAGGAAATCCCAGACTTCAGGCGAGAGGTCTTTCAATTGATCGCGGACTTGCCAGTCGTCGATCAGGCGGCAGAGCTCTTCAGTTTCGTTATCGAGGAAAGATTGCTCTGCTGGTGAAAGCTTCGGTGCTTCGCGTTCAAGCAGGGACGTCCAGTCGGGCTTGCCATGGAAGAGCGAACCTTCAAATCCCACAGACCCTTTATCAAGCGCGGCCCACTGCGTTGGTGTGATGGCGCGGCGGTTGGCCTTGAACATATCGAGCGCGGCATTGTCGAAGTCATAAGCAAAGCGGAATGCCGAGGTCAGCGGGTTGCTTTTGTTCGTTTTGGACATGGTCTGATCCCTGTTAAGGTTCTGATTATTAAGGTGTAATTGCAAGAAGCGTAGTCAATAGCCGGACAGGGTACAACCCCTGTTTTATGTTGCGTGTGCGAAGCGTTGGATATCTTCGATGCTCTGCTGTTCTTTATGGATTTTCAGGGGTATAAACTCTGATCAGATAATCATTTTTGAGAGGGTATTTATTTTGGCTTTGATCAATTTTAAACAGGCGCGCCTGCCTGACGATCCAACACTGAAATCGCTTTTTAATATTGCGCGCGATGCTTATGGGGCATTTATGGACGGTGTTGCTGCGAATCCTTATATGAAAGGCCAGAAGACAGCTGTAAATTCAAGAATGAGCGAAGAGTTTAGCAAATCGATTGATCAACTGAAAACTCTGATGTTTTTACCAGATCTTGAGGCCGCTGCCGCGCGGGAAATTATCTGCATAGGCCTTGTTAAACATGCCTGTACGTCTGCGGAAAACAACTTTGCGGAAAACAGCGATGTCACCAAGGTAGCTACGGCTGAAAAAATTCGGGCTGTCTATAATTCTTCAGGCTATGAATGTCCTGATTTAGATGTGCTCTCCCGTTTGCCGCGACTGGAGGACCTATCAGGTCTTTCTGATGAAAGTAAAACTTTTGCAGCATTGCATGTCATGAGATTTGCAGAAGCTGCCTTGATTGATTCAGCGTATGTGAACGAAGACCCGGTAGTTGCTGAAAGACAAAGCAAAATCAAGAAAACGCTTGTTCATCAATCAGCAAGCATCGCGCAAGGCACGATCCCCGATACGCTGCACCTGATGATGACCAAGGCCGTGGCGAAGTTACAGATGGTCTGATGCGGGTATAATTTCTACTCCTTCAAGATGCTCAGGGCCATAAAGCCTAAGTAAATAATCGTTTTTAGAGGATATTTGATATGGCTTTGATTAATTTTAAACAGGCGCGTTTGCCGGAAGATCCGACGCTGAAATCAGTTTTTACTGTGGCCCGGGATGCTGTGGCTGCGGGCATACAGGACATGGTTTCCTTTGCCCCTCAGGGTTTGAAAAAATATCTGGAAAAGACAATGACGGATGATTTGGCGCGGACGGTCGATCGTTTGAAAATTCTGCTGGCATTGCCGGATATGCAGGCGGCAGAGGCCCGGGAAGTTATCTGTATGGGACTTGCCCGTATGGCTTATACCCACCAAGTCGCTGACATCTCTATCACTGATAAAATCCGCAGTGCTTATCAGGCGGGCGATTATGAATGCCCTGACGTGGTCGAGCTCCGCAGAGAATGTTTTATGAGTGATCTTTCCAGATTTTCAGGAAAGGAAAAAGCGCTGGCGGCCCTTGATATCATTAAAAATGCGGAAATGTTTCTGGCGCATCCCGATCAGTCAGATGATGAGCTAACGGCTACATTGATGTCAAAGGACCGTTGGATCAAGCAATCAGCAAGCATCGCGCAAGGCACGATCCCCGATACGCTGCACCTGATGATGACCAAGGCCGTGGCGAAGTTACAGCCGGTCTGATGCGGCGATAATCTTTTCTGCTTTTTCAAGCGCGATCTGGAAGCTTTCAACTTCCAGAATATCGCTATGATGATCAAAGAAACCCATCTGGTGCAATATCTCGCGGCAGCGCGGCTGCATACCGGCGATAATGACGGTGGTGCCTTGCTTGCGGCAGCGGTTGATGAATTCCTCCAGCGCCGTGTCGCCGCTGGCGTCGATCAGCGGTACGCTGCGCATGCGCAGGATGAAGACTTTCGGCGGGTCGATCATGTGGTCAAGGACATCGAGCAGGCGTGAGGCGACACCAAAGAAGAACGGACCCCGTATCTGGAACGCTTCGACGCCTTCGGGCAGGCGGTCGCGCTGCATCTCTATATCTTTATTTGGCACGGTCAGGTCATCGACATCGTTTTCTATCAGCGATGTGTGAGTTTGCATCTCGACGGCTTGTGACATGCGGTGCATGAACAGGAAGGCCGCCAGCACGACACCGACCTGAATCGCGACGGTCAGGTCAACAGCCACGGTCAGGAAAAAGGTAATCAGCAAAACGGCCTTGTCACCCAGCGGTGCGCGCATCAGGTGGCGGAAACGGTCAAGTTCGCTCATGTTCCAGGCGACGATCACCAGAATGGCGGCGAGGCAAGCGAGCGGGATATAGGAAGCCAGCGGCGCGAAGAACATCATGAACAGCAGCACAAAAACGGCGTGTAATATTCCAGAAACAGGCGAGAAAGCGCCTGCGCGGATATTGGTGGCTGTACGGGCGATGGCTCCCGTGGCAGGCATGCCGCCGAACAGGGCGGAGGCTGTGTTGGCGACACCCTGCGCGACCAGTTCGCAGTTGGAACGGTGGCGGCGGCCTGTCATGCCGTCGGCAACAACAGCGGACAGCAGGGATTCCACCCCGGCGAGAAAAGCGATGGTCAGGGCGCTCGGCAGCAGCAGGCGCATCTTATCCAGTGTGATGTCCGGCCAGTGAGGCGCCGGGATGTTGTGCGGGATGCCGCCAAAGACATTGCCGATAGTCGGGATGTCCATTTTGAACAGCCATACCGCCAGCGAGGCACCGACAACGGCGATCAGGAAGGCGGGTAGCTTTGGTGCGAATTTTTTCAGCAACACTAATGCTGTCAGCGCGCCGATGGATATGACGACGCTTTCCGGCGTGAACGTGTCGCGGGCCAGCCAGAAGGCATGCCATTTCTCGAAGAACTCGCCGGGTACTTTTTCAATCTGCAGGCCGAACAGGTCTTTGACCTGACTGGAAAAGATGATCACGGCGATACCGGAAGTGAAGCCTGTGACAACGGGTTGCGGGATGTATTTGATCCAAGTTCCTAACCGCGCAAACCCGGCAACGACCAGAATGATCCCCGCCATCAGCGTGGCGATCACCAGTCCATCATAGCCATGCTGGGCAATCACGTTGAATATGACGACGACGAACGCGCCCGTCGGACCGCCGATCTGGAAACGGCTGCCGCCCAGTGCGGAAATCAGCAATCCGGCCACGACCAGCGTAATCAGACCTTCCGCTGGGGAGGCTCCACTGGCGATCCCGAGCGCCATGGCCAGCGGGAGGGCAACGATGGCGACAGTCAGGCCGGAAATCGTGTCGGCCCGGAAGTTTTTAAGGCTATACCCTTGTTTTATAATGGTAAAAAATTTGGGAATGTATAGATGCCACCAAGGGGAGCGGGCGGAGTTATTCATGTCGGGTGCCTGATGAAAGAAAGGAGAGCCGGAGGAATCCTAGCATTTGGAGGAATTCTTATGCAACAAGGTGGTAAAAATCCGAATTTTCTGGCCTTTTTCAAGGCTTTCCAGTACATAGTTCACGCGTTTAAACCCCTTTTTCAGATTGCGTGCCCTTATGTCCGTAAAAAATATGCGTAACATCGCCATTATCGCCCACGTCGACCATGGTAAAACCACCCTCGTCGATAACATCCTGAAACAATCAGGCACCTTCCGTGAAAACCAGCAGGTCATGGAACGGGCGATGGACTCGAACGATCTGGAAAAAGAACGCGGTATTACCATTCTGGCGAAATGCACCGCCGTGCAGTGGAAAGACATCCGCGTCAATGTGATCGACACCCCGGGCCACGCTGATTTCGGCGGCGAAGTTGAGCGTATTATGAACATGGCCGACGGCGTGCTGTTGCTGGTCGATGCCGCTGAATCCGTTCTGCCGCAAACCAAGTTCGTTCTGGGCAAAGCTCTGAAACAAGGTCTGCGCCCGATCGTGGTCATCAACAAGATCGACCGTCCGGATGCGCGCCCGGATGAAGTTCTGGATGAAATTTTCGACCTGTTCGTATCGCTGGAAGCTAACGACAAGCAACTTGATTTCCCGGTTATTTATGCTTCGGGCCGTGATGGCTGGGCGTCGCTGACGCTGGATGGTCCGCGTGAATCCCTTGCGCCGCTGATGGATCTGGTTGTGTCCCACGTTCCGGCCCCGGGACTGAATCCGGATGCGCCGTTTACGATGCTGGCGACACTGCTTGATCGTGACCCGTATCTGGGCCGCGTACTGACAGGCCGCGTGATGTCGGGTCGTGCGAAAGTCAACATGGCCTGCAAATCCATTCACTTGGATGGCTCTGTCGGCGAGAATTTCCGCATGACCAAATTGCTGTCCTACCGTGGTCTGCAACGCGTTCCGGTTGATACCGTGGAAGCGGGTGACATTATCTGCATCGCCGGTATGGTGAACACATCGGTGTCGGATACGATCTGCGATGTGTCCGTGACCGTTCCCGTGAAATCGACCCCGGTTGATCCCCCGACCATGTCCGTCACCATCACTGTTAACGATTCACCTTATGCCGGTACTGAAGGCAAAAAGCTGACATCGACCATGATCCGTGAACGTCTGATGGCCGAAGCGGAAACCAACGTCGCGATCCGTCTGACCGAAAGCGAAAACCGTGATGCGTTCGAAGTTGCCGGTCGTGGCGAACTTCAACTCGGTGTTTTGATCGAGACAATGCGCCGCGAAGGTTTCGAGCTTTCCGTGTCCCGTCCGCGCGTTCTGTTCAAGAAAGGCGAAGACGGCAGCCTGCTTGAGCCATATGAAGAGGTATTCTGCGACGTCGATGAGGAATACACAGGCATCGTCGTTGATAAAATGACACAACGCAAAGCCGAGATGACCGATATGCGCCCGTCGGGTGCCGGTAAAATCCGCATTACGTTCCGCGCACCGTCACGCGGCCTGATCGGTTATCAGGGCCAGTTCCTGACCGATACACGCGGTACGGGCGTGATGAACCGCCTGTTCCATTCATACGGCCCGTATAAGGGCGATATGGCGGGCCGTCGTTACGGCGCGCTGATCTGCACCGGCAAGGGCGAAGCCGTCGCGTATGCGATTTTCAACCTGCAGGACCGCGGCACGATGTTCGTGACTACGGGCGACCGTGTTTATGAAGGCATGATCGTTGGTGAAAACAGCCGTGATAACGATCTGGATATCAATATCCTGAAAGCCAAACAACTGACCAACGTTCGTGCCTCCGGCAAGGATGAGGCGGTTATTCTGGTGCCGCCGCGTAAAATGAGCCTTGAAGATATGATCGCTTATATCAACGAGGACGAACTGGTCGAAGTGACGCCGAAGTCCTTGCGTCTGCGCAAGAAATTCCTGAACCCGACGGACCGTGAAGTTGCCAAGAAGAAGGCGAACAAGGAACGCGAAGCCGGGGCAGCCTGATCTCTTTATTAGTTGATTTTATTAATAACGCCCTGATTTCAGGGCGTTATTGCATTTTCTTGCTCGCGCGGCGACTTCGCGATAATGTGGGACATACAAATAAAGCAGGGGGCTTAAAAATGACAGAACTGAAAACCTCTTTCGAACAAGCCGAGCGGGCTGCTGCGCTGAAAGCGCAGATGGCGCCGTTGCATGACAGCTTTGTGAATGACCGCGTTATGCTGGATAGCCTGAGCGGCGCGTTCTACCTGCGCAGCGATGTCGAGCAAAAGGGCATGGACGCCTCCGCGCCGCTGGGCTACATCGACGTTGCCAGCGAATCCGCGCTGTTCAGAACCACGGCCCGCCAGGTTCTGTCTGAGAAAATCCAGACGGCGTTGAATACGCCGCGCCCGGCATAATTTCTTCTTTCCTAAACGATTGAAAGCCCTCGTAAAGTGACTATGATTGTCTCTTTACGGAAGGGAAAATCATGTCCGACATCTACCTTGGTTCTGAAACCGGTCATCCTGAAAACCGTCAGACGCTGGGTCTGAAATGGGCCAATCGTCATGGGTTGATTGCGGGTGCCACGGGTACGGGCAAGACCGTCACGCTGCAAGTGATGGCTGAAGGTTTTTCCAACGCCGGTGTTCCTGTTTTTATGGCGGATGTGAAGGGCGACCTGACAGGCCTTTGCATGCCTTCCGAAAAACAGGATTTTCTGGTCAAGCGCGCGGCGGATATCGGCCTTGATCCTTATCCGTCACAGGCGTTTCCTGTGACGTTGTGGGACCTGTTTGGCGAGAACGGGCATCCGGTGCGCACGACCATATCCGAAATCGGACCGTTGCTGTTGTCGCGTTTGCTTGATCTGAACGATACGCAGGAAGGTGTGCTGGCGATTGCCTTCCATCTGGCGGATGAGGAAGGCATGCTTCTTCTCGACCTCAAGGATATTCAGGCGCTGCTCAATCATATCGGCGAGCATGCCAGCGAAATTTCCAGCAAATACGGGCAGGTCAGCAAGGCGTCGATTGGCGCTATCCAGCGGGCACTGCTGCAATTCGAACAGCAGGGCGGCGATGCGTTCTTTGGCGAACCCGCGCTTGATCTCACCGATTTCATGCGCACCGATATGGACGGCAAGGGGATGGTCAATATCCTGATGGCCGATCGGCTGATGCAATCACCGCGTCTGTATTCGACGTTCCTGCTGTGGATGCTGGCCGAGTTATTTGAGGAATTGCCGGAAGCGGGCGATCTTGAAAAACCGAAACTGGTGTTTTTCTTCGACGAAGCGCATCTGTTGTTCAACGACGCACCGAAGCCGCTGCTGGAAAAAATAGAGCAGGTTGTGCGCCTGGTCCGTTCCAAGGGTGTGGGCGTTTATTTTGTGACGCAGAACCCGCAGGACATGCCGGAGTCTGTCCTGGGTCAGCTCGGCAACCGTGTGCAGCATGCCTTGCGCGCCTTCACGCCACAGCAGCAGAAATTTATTAAACAGGCGGCGCAAACCTACCGCGCCCATCCCGGTTTTAAAGTGGATGACGTGATCGGCGAACTGGGCACGGGTGAGGCGCTGGTTTCGACGTTACAGGCCAAGGGTGAACCGGGGATCGTGCAGCGTACATTGATCCGTCCACCATCCTCACGGTTAGGTCCGGCGACAGCAGAGGCGCGCCGCATGGCGATGATGGCGGATGGTATCGGCGGCAAGTACGATAAAACGCAGGACCGTGATTCCGCTTTCGAGATTTTGAATGCCCGTGCCGAAAAAGCCACGGCGCAGGCGGAAAAGGCGCAGGAATCCTCCCGGCCAGCCGCGCGAAAGACATCCAGCCGTCAGGGTAACGGCGAAGCCTTTGTAAAATCGATGACGCGGGCAATGGGGTCTTCTCTCGGGCGCACCATTACCCGTGAAATCATGCGCGGAATTATGGGTTCTATGCGCCGCTGATTTGCCTGCTTTCTTAAAGGGAACCGCCTCCCGATCTGCGCGTTTGCTGTCTAGTGAGGAACCAATAGCAGAAAGGGGTTCGTTATGAAGCAGGACAAGCAATTAATGGGTTTTGTGGCGATTGCACTGGCGGCTGTTCTGGCGATCTATCTGAGTGCGGTGCCTTCCAAACCCACACAGGAGCAGGAAGATATACCAGCGATTACGGCGGCGGCGACCTCTGAAATCACACCGGCGGCAGGGGATGTCCTGCCAGGCAGTATGGGTGATTTGGGTAAGGCCGGGCCATTTTCGCGCATCTATAGCACAGAGGGGGCATGTCGTGATTTGAGCGGGCTGTCATGCCGCTATGTGATGTGTCCGGAGGGTATTACATCTTCCAGCAATACGACGGACGTGACGCGGACTGTCTGTCATGCCGGGGAAGCTTCGGGATGGCGTCCTACTCTGATTTCACCGTGATCTTTTGATGATAAAAAAGCCCCGCATCTCGCGGTGGTGTAGAGATGGGTCGTAGAGTTCCGATTTTTCGCCACACTCTATTAATAATATCAAAACAACCGCTGCCATTGACTTGGTAGCGGTTGTTCTTTCTCAAATGACTAATTTTTAGCCTGCTGTCTTAAAGGTCATCTAATCGTGCGAATGTCCATGATCGGCAATGCTCCCGCTATTCATAGTCGATACCACAGTTATTCCAAATATTGCTATAACAGCCAAAACAAGCGTAACAAGGATGATTAATTTCTTGTTTCCATCTTTCTTAATAGGTTTATTCATCTTCTCTCTCCTTATTTCATATGTTTGATGTCAGTATATTCACCGCTTGTTTTCAGGGTAACGGTGATCGTTTCGGATGTGCGGTTTCTCCAGAACCATCCATGTTTCCCATCGAAAGCGGCCTCAAGGATGCCTTCCTTTTTCTGTTCTGCTCCCTTCTCGTAACCGTGATAATCGATGTTTAATTCTTTGGAATCTGCGTGAACGTCAAAGTTTGCCTTACCACCGTTTGTTTCCCAGATGTATTCAACCTTTTTTCCTTTCGTCATAGTCACTTTAATTTCCGTCCCTTGGTCGGGAGCCAGCGTCACACTCATTTCATCTGTGCGAATATTGGCCATGGCAGGTTCGGCAGGCACTTGCTCTACAGGCGCAGAAACAACAACGGTTTCAGCCAAGGCAATCGATTCTCCGGCATTTGCCATTCTTATGATCTCTTGCTCTGCGGCGGCTTCTTTTGCCAGTGACATTTTAATCTCACCCATCTTCTTGAGGCCGATAGCATTACCCACGCCCGTAGGATCAATGCCGTACTCAGCGGGCATGACCACAGTGGCCAGAAGAGTAAAAGCCGTTACGGCTGCAAAAATGGTTGATTTGATGAGCTTTCCGGTTGTGGGGAGCTCTCGGTCAGTCGGTATATTCGTGTTGTACATCGTAGTTTCCTTTAATAGGTTGTGTTGATTAAGAATTTACGTAGCCTGTGATCTGGTAGCCCATAAGCAAGAATCCCAGCATCATCATGAAGGCGTTGGCGGTATAGGCGTGGCGCATGAAGCCCCCCGATTTTCGCCAGTAAGTAATCGCAATCAGGATGGCTGCTAATGCCAAAAGCTGTCCAATCTCGACACCTATATTGAAGAAGATAAGATTGGCCAATAATCCGTCTGGTGAAATTTCGTAGTCCAGAATTTTGGTTGCCAGACCGAAACCGTGGAACAGCCCGAAGATAAGCGTTGCTACCTTGGTGTTAGGCTGAAATCCGAACCAGCGTTGAAATGCACCCATATTATCGAGAGCCTTATAGACGACTGAAAAGCCGATAATTGCATCAATGATATAGGGGCTGATGCTGATTTCCAGCAATACGCCTGACAGAAGGGTAATAACGTGGCCAACGGCGAACAGCGTTACATAAATGCCGACATCCTTGAGGCGGTACAGGAAGAAAATCACTCCGAATAGGAACAACAGGTGATCGTATCCGGTCATCATGTGTTTGGCTCCCAGATAGACAAATGGGATGGGGAGCACACCTGTGCTTTCCTGAATATACCCCTTGTCACCCTCGGTTACGCCGTGAGCGATGGCATCAGGCATAATGCCAAAGAATGCAGCCAAGGCCGCAAGTAACCCCAGAAAGAGAAACAACGCGTTCCTGTTTCGGGGATGGCTGAAGAGTTCAGTCATTCTAGTCCTCGTATAATGTAAAAGTTGATAAACAAGATAATGCACCTGACAAATATCAGGTGCATTCAAGACGGATCAGTTTCTAAATCCGCAGACGTTGTGTGGATAAATAGACGGGAGTAACAGGTCGGGACATTCGCCAGTCATGATCCGGTGGCGGCCCCGTGGCTTGAATACCCGATATGGAGAAAAACGATGATATAACAATATCTGTGACCACCGTGTAATCAAAGGCAGGACTGTCGTGCGTGGGTACGCTCAAGACTGTACGATCCGCATTCTTGAGGTCAACATGCAGATAATCGCTGAAATACGTCACCACATCGAAATGTATGGAATGGCTGATACTGGTTTTTGTATCATGGGTATCGTTATGATGATCGTGATGTTCGGCAGAACCACCGTGATGCCGTTCCTGCTGAACGTGAAGGGCCTGTAGCGCATTATGCGGCATCCACGGCCCTAATGCGGGCAGCACGAACAGCAAAATCAGGAATACGTGAGTAAAGTTTTTCATTGAGTAGAATAATATTAAGTTCTTTTATTTTTACAAGTAGTTACTGCCAGAACATTTTCTGAAACGAAACCAATGCGCGCCTAATCGAATATCATTGTCGTCTTGGGTGGCAATGTCTGGGTATTGTGAGTTCGTGCCCATGGATCATCAGGTTTAAATGCCTGATTTAAAAGGGCAATAAGAAAAACAACCGCTATCAAATCACTGATAGCGGTTGTTGGTATCTTTCTAAGGAGTGTGGTCAGAAATTGGAAATGTACTGCCTATCTCTTGCCTCGCATCTCGCGGGGCTTTTTCATTAAATGTCTTCGTTATTCGGCGGCGCGGGCGCGGTCGGGTTTGCGGCTGTTGCCTTTGAACACGAACGGCTTCTTACCGGCAGGTTTCCCTGATTTATTGGCGGGTTTCGCACTGCGCGGTTTTACGCCAAAGGTGTCGCGGTTCTGGCCTTCGTAGCCGTTGCCGCGGCCTTCGTTGAAGTTGCGGCCTTCGTTGCTGCCACGGTTATCGCGGTCACCGCGATATTCGGAACGGCCTTCGTCACGGCGCGGTGCTGGGCGACGATCTGTGCGTTCTTCAAAGCGGCCTTCCGGACGTGCTTGCGGGCGGGGGCGGTATTCGCCTCTGCTTTCAAAACGACCTTCAGGGCGGTCATCGCGGCGCGGTGCCGGACGGTATTCACCACGGCCTTCAGAACGACCTTCCGGACGATCATCGCGACGCGGCGCGGGACGATATTCGCCGCCACGGTTATCGTTACGGAAGTCGCTTTTATATTCTGTGCGGCCTTCCTTGGCGTTCCAGTGTTTGTCGGTTGGTGCGCGTTTGACTTCGCCGCCGCCACGGTTGTCGCGGAAATCGCCATCACGGAAATCGCGTTTTTCTGTGCGACCGCCGCTGCGGCTTTCATAACGGCCACCGTCACGGTTTTCCGAACGGCCTTCGAAACGATCGCCTTTGGGCTTACGGCTGTTGAAACCGCTGGCGTTTTTGTAGTCGCGCTGGCCACTGCCACGGCTCGGGCGTTCGCCACGGCCCTGGCCACCTTCAGAACGCTCTTTGCGTTCCGGTGCGGCGCCCGGGTTCATGATGCGGTTGATCGCGTTCCATTTGCCCATTTCGGATGGGATCACGAAGCACATCGCCTGGCCTTCAGCGCCGTTACGACCTGTGCGGCCAATACGGTGGATATAATCTTCCGCGACTTGTGGCAGATCATAGTTGATGACGTGCTCGATGTGTGGAATGTCCAGACCGCGTGATGCCACATCCGTAGCAATCAGGATTCGTGAACGTTGCTGGCGGAAATCACGAACAGCGCGGTCACGTTGTGCCTGACGCAGGCCGCCATGGATGACGATGCTTGGCAGATTGTCGTTTTCAAGACGCTTGGCCAAACGATCGGTGCCGTGTTGCGTTTTCACGAAAATCAGGATTGAACCCTGACGCAGTTCGATCTGGTCGACCAGACCGCCATATTTTTCGCTGTCTGAAATGCGGATCATTTCGTGTTTGATCTTCGGCGCGTTGATTTTTTCAGCACTGACGGCAACCCGCTCCGGATTATTCAGATAGTTGCGTGACATGCGGATGATGCTTTCCGGGAATGTCGCGGAGAACAGCAATGTCTGACGATCTTTTTGCAAGTTCTTCAAAATTTCATCAATCTGCGGGGCGAAGCCCATGTCCATCATGCGGTCGGCTTCGTCAATCGCGACGAAGTTCACGTTACGCAGCAGTTTCGGGTTGCGGCGAAGGTGGTCGTTGATACGGCCCGGTGTGCCGATAATGATACGCGGGTTCTGACGCAGCTGGTCGAATTGTTTGCCCATGCTTTCGCCACCGATCAGCAGTGCGGCTTTCATGTCGCGCTGGCCGTTGGTGATTTTGCGTACGACGTCGAGCGTTTGGGCAGCCAGTTCGCGGGTTGGTGCCAGCACCAGTGCCATCGCGTTCGGGTTTTCCATCAGCTTGGCGACCATCGGGATCGAGAAGGCGGCGGTTTTGCCAGTACCGGTCTGGGCGGAACCCAGAATATCGCGGCCTTGCAGGGCGAAGGGAATCGCCATCGCCTGAATTTTGGTCGGGGTTTCGTATTCCATACGCGCCAGTGCCTGACGGATGGCATCGGGCAGGTTGAAGTCAGAAAACTTCACGCCTTTGGCGGCAGATTTAGCCAGCAGGGATTCTTCAGATTTGGCTTCTTTTACGACAGCCGGGGCTTCAACAGCTACTGCTTCAACGGTGTCGGCAGGGTCAGCGCCGTAAACGTCGTCGGCAAAAGCCTGCACAATATTATCCACATTGTTGTCCACAGGGCTGTGGTCGGCAAAGAGGTCGTCTTTAGGGAATTGGTTGGTCATAGGAACTCGTCTTTCAGTTTTTAAAAACAAAGGCTCTCACGCGCCGGACTGTCCGGCGCGTATAGAGGTTTCGCAGGCGGTTGATGCCGGAAACCATTTAACCCTTTGTTATTAAAGGAAAGTTGCCGAGATCGCGGGAAACACGTCAAACATTCCAAGATAGGCGAGGAATTGCGTGGCCCTGAACCATTATGCTGCGGCTATTAACCACAGGGGTGTGGATAAAGTCAAGGTAAATTAGACTCTGTAAAATATACCGATAAGGGATGATTTAAAGCGCTAAACCCCAAATTATCTTAATAACCGAGGGCGTCCTTATTGATGGAGCGGCTCTATGAAGCGGTTTTTACTCCTCTTTTTTGTGGCCTGTTTGTTCCCGTTTCCCGGCGTGGCGCGGGAGGTCGACATATTTGAGGCACGGCATATTGCGCTGCTGCAAGGGGTGGGCAGGATCAACAGCATTGATAAATTCGGCAATGACGGCAGCCCTTATTACCGTTTTGAAATGCTGGATCGCAATAAAACCGCGACGGAAATCATCGTTGATGCCCGTAGCGGTGAAATTCTGAGCAATCAAGTCTTCCGCCTAAGCCGCCATACATGGGTTCCCCCCGGCGCGATCACCCAAAAAGAAGCCAAAAAAATCGCCCTGAATTACGTGATGCTTATGTCTGATGAAACAGGCGCGGTGATCAAGCACCCCCGGATCTATGATGCCAAATTTAACCTGCTCGATAACGAGATTGTCACCTACCAGATCGGCGTACGGGTGAAAAAGGACAGATACACCGTGTTCGTCGATCCTATGACCGGCAGGGTTTTATCTGCGCAACAGAAATCTTAGGTGCGGCACTGATTGTTCTTTGCCCAGAGATAGTAATTGGACTCAGACCGCATACAAAAGCATAGGGCAGGATGGACAGAAAAGGCTTGCGGAAATTACCGCCCACAAACCGTTTGGTCATGGTTGCTGTTTTCTTGATTCCATACATATAAGTTGACAAGTATTCCTCTCCCTTTTTATACGCGTTGTTGGTTATTCATGGCCCAAAGATAATAATTTGAAACGCTCGCTACGCCTAAGGCAGCCAGATAATAACCGCCCACGAGATTAGCTGGTGATGCCAGAGTGTAATAAGCAACCTCGAATATGAGAGAGCTTCTATCATTTATGAGAGAGTTGGCAATTGCTCTGGCGAAGGCTGTCCATACTACGCAGGCCAAAAATATTTTCCATCCTGCCAGAATGGGAACAAAAACTATCTTTAATACCAGTCCGCGGGAAATGTAGAAGGCATCGAGGAGTCCTAGTTTTCCTCCAACGGCGCAGTCTGCGAATATCAAACTTAAGCGAAGTGATATGAATATCAGCAAGGGCGCTGTAATTAGCATCACTGCCGTACTGCCTATTTTTCCGAATGCAAGGGCAAGGGTTGTTGCGGTTAAGAAAACAATTAAAGCAGAGGCTATACAGAGCATCGTGAGTGTGCCGATGTAACGCCAATCTTCCCAAGTGGGATGCAGGGGATCAAATTCCTCTATTTCTTCTCCATCAATAAAAGCGCGGTGGAAAATGGTGGCAAAAAGTGCTCCTAGGTATATTTGAAAAATCGCGATGGGGAGGGCAAGGAGGGGGTGGTCTTTGGCAAATAAAGCCAGTACTAGCCCCGTGAAGAACGTATATGTCAGGATGGATATCAGAGGCTCTTTGATATTCTCATAAACAAAACGCCCCGTAAGAGCGGCGGCCTCTTTAGGTTCATAAGCGTATTTAGACATAGTTTCCTCTCGCGCAATGATGTCTGGAAAAATGTACGGGAAGTTGTATGGTTTTACAATGTATTCTCAGTCAATCATGACGTGCGAAATCTCTCCAGGGCTTTTTTATCCTTTCCTGTGGGGCGTTGTTCTGTTTCATACAGATGTGGATAAAACGGGCGCAATCTAAATTCTGGAAAACTCAATCGCCGGGGCAGGCATTACACTTCCCGCATTCTTAATCATTGCGCACACGGGAAGACTAAAGACATGGAGCTTATTTACTGGGACCACTATTACAACGGCATTCTGCTTTTGAATCTGGCGATTGTGATTGCGTTGTTCGTGTCGCTGAAATTCTTCTCGGCGGCGATCATCCATGTCAACCCGACGAAAGAACTTTCAGTTAAGGATAATCCGGCGTTTGGTATCTCTCTTGCCGGGGCGATACTGGCGATAGCGATCATGCTGGGTGGGGCGATCTATGGCAGCCCTGAAAACAACATGGTTCATTCCTTCCTTGCCGTGGCGGGACTGGGCGTGGTCGGGATTTTGCTGATGACGGTGACGCGCTTTATCTTTACCAAAGTGACGCTGACGAAAATATCACTGCGCGATGAAATTCTTGCCGGGAACAAGGCGGTGGCGATTGCCGATGCCGGAAACGTGATTGCCGCGGCCATTATTATCTATGTCGTGATGATCTGGGTGCCGACTTATTCAATGGAGGCCATGTTTGCGCTGCTCGGTGGCTATGCCATTTCACAGGCATTTCTGACCGCCATGACCCTGCTGCGCATCCGCGTGTTCGCGAAGGTGAATTGCGGCGATTGCCTGCAAGCCCAGTTGAAGCAGGGCAATATCGCGATAGCGCTCAAATTCGCCGGACAGAAAATCGGCGCGGCGCTCGCCATGTCCACTGCGGCGCAGATCGTGGTCTATGAAGAATACAGTGTCGGCCCGATCTTGCTGGCGTGGCTGGCTGCGTCTGTAATCGTTGTCGCGGTGTGGGAAGTCCTTTGCTTCGCTGCTCAGAAAATCATCCTGCCAAACGTCGATCTCAACCATGAAATCATCGACGACAAAAATATCGCCATCGGCGCAATGCAAGCCGCGATTTTTATTAGCATCGGGATGCTGATTTCACGGCTTTAACAAGGGGTTACGGGAATTTGCCTTATGTTATAACATTTGTAGCAACCTGTGAGGCTCCGCCATGACCACTCTGACCATCCGTAAAATCGGCAATTCCGAAGGCGTGATCCTGCCCAAGGAAATTCTGGCACGGCTGCATCTTAAAGAGGGGGATCAGGTTTTCGTCACGGAAAGCCCGCAAGGGGTCATTCTGCAAGCTTATGATGCAGAACTCGATCACGATATGGCTTTGGCGGAAGAAATCATGCGTGAAAATCGCAATGCGCTTCGCAAGCTGGCTGAGTAATCATGCAGGAACCTTTCTGGGTAAAGAAGGAGACCGTGCTCCTTTTGCATGAGCGTCAACTGTCTGAGCATGGTGGCGGATCAGGTCTTCGTGATGAAGGGCTGTTGGAGTCTGCTCTGGCAAAGCCGCAAAACCTGTTTCTTTATGGCGATGGTCAGGTTGATCTGGCGGCAATGGCGGCGTCATATGCCTATGGTATTGCCAGCAATTATCCATTTGTCGATGGAAACAAGCGCACCGCACTGGTTGCGAGTTTTCTTTTTCTCAGGAAAAACGGCTTTCGCGTGGCATCGCCGGAAATAGAGAATTACGCAACTTTCTATGCGTTGGCTGCCGGAGAAATTTTAGAAGACGAATTGGCGGCATGGTTCCGGAAGAATATGAAGGCGTGATTTTCTTCACCTCTCCCTGCGGGAGAGGTACAACAGCTTGACCCGTCAGGGCTTAGCTGGCGTGGGTGAGGGGTTACGATGTTACTGGCTTTTTCTAGATATCATTCCTAAAGAATTTTAACCGCCACGTACGCTACGTTCGCCACGATATCGCACGAAATCCGTGGCGTTCGTTGTGTCCGTGGCGGTGTAATTTTTTACCACGAAGGCACAAAGAACACGAAGGAGCGCAAAGTTTTTTATTTGTCATCCTGACGTAGGTCGCAATCTTTACCAGCATCGGCCTGCTGATTTCGCAGGTTTAGGAGACTTATGCATCAATAGAATTGCAGATTTTTATACTTAGACAGTATCTTAAATATGCAGCTTATGTTCTCGGTTAAAAATTTAAATGAGTCTTCCTCAATCAGATTAAGAAACAATGGACTTAGTGGATTGGGCACTCTTTTTAGTTTCTTGCGATCAATTTGGTTTGTTTCAAGACTTGTAAAGGTTGACAATAGTTTTATGGTCTCAGGGGTAAAATTCGTGTTTTGTTGAAGCCATAAATAATGAGATATTTTGGAAGATATATCTAACTTCTTTGTTTTGTGTTGGTATTTGTAAATACGTTCTAGATTTTTCCTATTTTCTTGTCTTAGTTTTGCTAGGGCAATAAATTCAAATCTATCTGAAACTATAGTGGCATCAACTGATTCACTGCTCATTTTTTCTAAATCGAAATAGTGCAATTTTATGCTGAAGGAATCGATTTCTTCAGTAAAGAAAATCTTATTTCTTGATGAGAATGTGGTTTTGTTAAGGATAATAAATAGTTTCTTGTACTTTTTTTGAGGATCAAATCTCTTCGCTGTAAAGTAGGTATTCGTCCCTCTGCTTATTTCTCTCTCTATCAAGCATGGTTCTGCCAAATAGTTATTAGTATCCTGGTGGAAATCTTGAGAGGGGTGATCTTGTCCCCCATGAGATGATTTGTTCACTGTTTGGATAGGACTTTTTGGGAAGTCGGTGTCGTAGTAGCAGTCATGCTTATGCCAAGGTGGGCCTAATTCGTCGAACCAAACTTTGCTGCCATTGCTATTTTCGTAATAAAATATGGAGGCTCCGCAATAATGACATTGTAGGTTGGGGATTGTGAAGCTGGAAAAAACAGTATTCTCTATCAAATAATTTGAATACGAAGTTTCTTTGTATGGAGCATGACTTCGACCGTAACCTTGCCCGCCCCAGCCACAATTACAGTTTTTAGGATGATTCCAAGCATTGCAGCCCATAAGCAAAGCCCCCGATAATGGATAAAAATATATATAGAGTATATTGGGCTGCTGAGTATATTTAAACAATCACCCCAAACAAATCATACTCATCCGCATCCTCAACCAGCACATTGACGATATCACCTTGTTTTACATCTTCAGGAACATCGCGGAGGTAAACCTTGCCGTCGATCTCGGGGGCGTCGCCTTGGGAGCGGCCATCGGCACCGCCTTCGCCGTCGGCGACGTCGATGATGACGGGGATTGTGCGGCCGATTTTGCGTTCCTGGCGGGCGATGCTGACGGCTTGCTGGGCTTCCATGAAGCGCTGGTAGCGTTCTTCCTTCACTTCTTCAGGCACAGCGCCTTCAATTTCATTGGCGACGGCACCGGCGACGGCTTCGTATTTGAAGCAGCCCGCGCGGTCGATCTGTGCGTCTTCGATCCAGTTGAGTAGCAATTGGAAATCTTCTTCGGTTTCGCCGGGGAATCCGACGATAAAGGTCGAACGGATGGTGAGGTCGGGGCAGATCTCGCGCCATTTTTTAATGCGCTCTGTAACCTTCTCGACATTGCCCGGACGCTTCATTGCCTTCAGCACTTTCGGGCTGGCATGCTGGAACGGGATATCGAGATAGGGCAGAATTTTTCCTTCGGCCATCAGCGGGATCACATCATCGACATGCGGGTAGGGATAGACGTAGTGCATGCGCACCCATACGCCCAGTGAACCCAACGCTTCGGCGAGGTCAAAGAATTTCGCCTTAACGACTTTATCTTTCCATTTGCTCTCGGCGTATTTTATATCGACGCCGTAAGCGGAAGTGTCCTGCGAAATCACGAGAATTTCCTTCACGCCCGCCTTCACCAGATTTTCGGCTTCGTACATGATGTGGTTGGCCGGACGGCTGACCAGATCGCCACGCAGGCTCGGGATGATGCAGAAGGTGCAGCGGTTATTGCAGCCCTCGGAAATTTTCAGGTACGCATAATGGCGCGGGGTCAGGCGCAGGCCTTCGGGTGGCACCAGATCGACGAACGGGTCATGCACGGGCGGCACGACATTATGCACGGCGTTGACCACCTGTTCATATTGCTGCGGGCCGGTGACGGAGAGAACTTTCGGATGGACAGCCGTAATCTGGTCCGGCTCCGCACCCATGCAGCCAGTGACGATGACCTTGCCGTTGGATTCAATCGCTTCGCCAATCGCCTCAAGGGATTCAGCTTTGGCGGAATCGAGAAAGCCACAGGTATTGACGATCACCACGTCAGCGCCGTCGTAGCTGCCTGAAATTTCATAACCTTCGGAGCGAAGCTGGGAGAGGATGCGTTCGGAATCCACCAGCGCCTTGGGGCAGCCGAGGCTGACCATGCCCACTTTCGGGGTTTTGACGGTTTTCTTGGCGTTTACGTTCGACGCAGTTGTGCTCATGTCAGGGTTTCCTTTGCGGCGGTTTTATACCCTGAAAACCCTCAAAAAGCGAGCTTTTTCATATTATGGCAATTTGGGTTTAGGGCAGGCCGAAACGGGCGTTACAGGCAGGGATTGGCTGACTTTCGCTTCATAAGGGGCCAGTGCCGCGCAATATTCCCCGATTTTGGCGTCGCGGAAGGCAATGTCCACGTCTTGCCGTTGCCTGGCATGGCTGAGAAAGTTTGTCAGGGTGCGGTGGCGGTTGAAATATTCCAGCACGATCTCGGCCTGCTGTTCCTGATTGAAGTCTTCAAAGCGTGGATGGTCTTTCAGATTGTAGCTATAAGACTGATCGCCGCTTTTATTGCTGAAACCACGAGCATGATATTGCCACAGATGGGCGAGTTCATGGACGAAATCCTCGGCATGGTCATCATCGGCTTTCATGTCATAGCGGTTTGGCCCCATCCTTTCGGATAGGTACATGTTGCTGTGATGAACGAAAGCAATGTTCTTCTTATCACTTAAATTATAAGTGGGGGAGCGATTGAAAATGCGGACTTCTTCATAGGGAATGGTATCGCCAAAGATCGGCTTGGCCAGAGCGATTTCACCTTGGGTCATGGGACGGCAGGCAGGGTCAATGGCGCAGATGACGGGGCCTGTATCAACGAAACGGTCGAGCGCGGGAATACCCAGCACGGTGCCGGATAGAAGTAGTGCTGTGAGTTTCGTACGCGCCATCATGGCTAATATTTAATCATATAAACATTAACTTAATGCAAATCCGGTTTGCACAGTTCATCGGGCTTGATCGGAAAACGCTGCTGCAGTTTTTCTTCATAGGCCGCCATCTGCTCGCATTTCGTGCTAGACCAAGAGCCGCCTTTTTTGGCCAATCGGGACTTTTTTCCTGAGTTTGAAGTGTGTGTAGTCAATTCTTCAAACACGGTGCGCAGAATGAAATAATCCTCCATGATCTCGGCTTGTTGCTCCAGATTCATCATGGCGTAATCCACGGCCGTATTGATCCTGTAGTCATAGGCATCATCATATTTGAATTCATAGGTCAGATAGGTCAAGAGCGCCTGCAAGGGGACGTTTGTGCCGCCTGTATGCTGGGCCACATGCGTTATTTCATGAATGAAATTTTTCTGACGAAGAAGGCCGTTCTCTGCAAAATTTTCTGAGCGATCTTCCTCATCGGCAAAATAGATATTGCCGTTCGGGGTCATGCCCGTCTTGTTGTGGCCGAACAGGCCAGCGAGGGCGCGGTTAAAAATCTTGACCGTCTGGTAATCGACGGTAGCGCCAAAATATTTCCGGGCCATACCGATTTCGCCTGTCGTGAGCTGACGACAGGAGGGATCTATCTTGCAAAGCAGGTTGTCGCCTTTTTCGCGGTCGAACAGCGCGTAGCCCGTGCCTTCAAGATAAGCAGCGGCGGCAAATGCACAAGTAAGGAGGGCGGCTGTGACCAGAGCCTTCTTTTTCTTCATAACCCGTTCCCGAAATTCTTAATTATTATGGGGAAGCTATATCGGGACAGGGGCGGGGGTCAAATAATAATCAGGGGGTATCGGTGTCGCCGGATTTACAGCCGCCGCGTTCCTCGCACAGGGCTTTGCGGGTCTTCATTTCCGTGGTCAGCTTGCAAAGCATGTTGCTGGCCGTATGTGTGCAGAAAAACGGCATCAGGCCGTGGATGACAGCCACCACGGCAATGGCGACCAACGTGCCGCCGACCCTGAGCGTAAAGCCCAGATGTTCGAAATAGCCCTCGTTGGCATCGTGCAGATGCTTGGTCAGAAAGGAATCTGTCATACGGTGAATATAGCCCATTTTCCGGCACGATAAAAATCACAAATATGTGATGCGGGGCAGCATGGGCGGTGTCGGAAGCTTCTTTACCTGATCATACAGAGTGGCCTCTTTGACCTTTTGCCCCTCAATGACAGCGGCCAGGGAATGACGGCTGTATATCTGAAGCGTGTGGTTCAGGCGATGCTCAAGATTTTCAAGGCCGGGCTTAAGATTGTCAACAAAGCGTATGACGTCTTCCCCGTATCCTGTGATCCTTGCCGCATTAGCGATAGCCCATGATGTGGGACGTGCAATCAGTGACGATGTCTGGGGAATGTCCGCTTGCAGGACGGGTGCATGACCATCCTCGGTGATGGCGCCCCAGATGCTGACATAAAGAAGGGCGCCATGGGCAAGCACGGGATTATTATCCAGACCCCGCGTGTATATAGCGCCATTCTTCTGGACAAGATCGTAATTGGCCTCTGTTCCCGTCAGTGCCTCAGCTTGTTCCGGTGTGTAGAAACCAACAGTGATATAAGATTCCGTATCGGCGTCGGGGAATGCCGTCGCGGGGACGGTGCCTTTGGCACCCGCGAAGGCGCTATGTGCCACGCAGGTTTCTGGCAGGGTTACTTGCGCCAGATAAAATTCGCCGCCTATGCCAGCCTTCTGAAATTTATTGAGAAGGACTTCGGGGGAGCAATTGGAACCGATCCCCAGAATGGCGATGCGATCGTTTAATGATTTGGCTTCGCTGCCGGGCAACTGAATATTGTAAGTAGGGAGGGCAATGTTTGTACCCTGCAACTGACGTGAAAACGGTGAAGTATCGATCAGGGTGCGGCGCGTATCATCATTGATAATCACTTCGCGGCTGTCGATGCGGATCAGGGCGGCATCCCGGAACATATCCGGGGTCGTGTTCGGATAGGCACAGGCGCTGTCGTAAGCTTGCTTAAGGTCGTCTTCAGTCATGGAAAGATTGTATAGGGGAGACCTTTTTAATTCCATAAAATAGTGAAGCTATAGCAAAATCAGCATATTACTTCATCGTCGGCATGACGAATTCAGCGCCTTCACGAATGCCGGTGGGCCAGCGCGATGTTACGGTTTTCAGGTGGGTGTAGAAATTGACGCCTTCCGGGCCATGAACGCCATGTGCGCCGAAAGCTGAATTTTTCCAGCCGCCGAAAGTATGGAATGCGATGGGCACTGGGATCGGCACATTCACGCCGACCATGCCGACTTTGATCTGGTTGACAAAGGTGCGGGCGGCATCGCCGTCGCGGGTGAAGATGGCGGTGCCGTTGCCGAATTCATGATCATTGATCAGCTTGGCGGCCTGATCGAAATTCTCGGTGCGCACGACCGAGAGGACAGGGCCAAAAATTTCTTCTTTATAAATGCGCATGTCCGGCTTTACATGATCGAACAGGCAGCCGCCCATATAGAAACCGTTCTCGTAACCCTGATGCTTGATTTTCAGGGCGCGGCCATCGACGATCAGTTGCGCGCCTTCGCTGATACCGAGATCGACGTAGGACAATACTTTCTTCAGGTGGTCGCGTGTAACCAGCGGCCCCATCTCCGACTGCGGATCGGTGCCGGGGCCGATTTTTAGCGCTTCGACGCGGGGTTTCAGTTTCTTCATCAGCTTGTCACCGACATCGCCAACGGCAACAGCCACGGAGATCGCCATGCAGCGTTCACCAGCGGAACCGTAAGCCGCGCCCATCAGCGCATCGACGGCCTGATCAAGGTCGGCATCGGGCATGATGACCATGTGGTTCTTGGCACCCGCCAAAGCCTGTACGCGTTTACCATGCGCGGCGGCGGTGCTGTAGATATATTGCGCGATCGGGGTGGAGCCGACGAAGCTGACGGCCTGCACACGCGGATCGGTGAGCAGCACGTCAACGGCTTCCTTGTCGCCATGAACGACGTTCAGTACGCCATCGGGCAATCCGGCCTTTTTAAACAGCTCGGCAATCAGCAGGGCTGCCGACGGATCGCGTTCCGAGGGTTTCCAGACAAAGCTATTGCCGCAGGCAATCGCTACCGGGAACATCCACATACCGACCATGACGGGGAAGTTGAACGGGGTGATGCCCGCGCAGACGCCCAGAGACTGGCGGATGGAATAGGTATCGATGCCGCTGCCGACATTTTCAGAGAATTCGCCTTTGAGTAAATGCGGGATGCCGCAGGCAAATTCAACCACCTCGATGCCGCGTGTGACTTCGCCCTTGGCGTCGGAGAGGACTTTGCCGTGTTCGGCGGTGATGATTTCGGCCAGACGGTCGGCGTTTTCATCGAGCAGATGTTTGAAATTGAACAGGATGCGGGCGCGTTTTAAGGCCGGGGTGGCGGCCCATGCCGGATAGGCGGCTTCGGCAGAGGCGATGGCTTCGCGCACTTCATCGGCGCTCGCCAGCGATACATGGGCGGCGACTTCGCCGGTGGCCGGGTTGTAAACATCGCCGGAGCGGGATTTTCCCTTGCGCAGGGCGCCACTGATGAAATGTTCTATTTGTCTGGATGCGGGCATCGGGTTATCCTTGCATAAATAAAGACCTTCACTGTTCTAGCACTTCCTTAAAAAATAATTAACCACTTTCCTGTATCGTAGTAATCGTAAAAGAAGAGCTCTTTTTAAGCGCTCCGGGGGAATACAAGGACCATGACAAACCCGTTTTTTGACGTTCAGCCAGAAACACTGCCGGATGGATCGTTTTCTCCGGTATGGCCCGGTTCCGCCGCCGCAAAAATGAAAATCGATGTGGCCGTGAGCGCCGAGGGCAAAGTCCTGGTGCTGCATGAAAAGGCCTTCCCCGACTATCTTGAATGGATTGAATTTGACGCCGCAACCGGCGAGATGACCTTTATCACCGCAGAGGGGAAATTGCAGGATTTGGGCATGACTATCCATCCGCCGATGAACAAGCATGTTGCACGTGCGCACGAAGTTTGCACGATCTGCGTACGCAATGGTGAAATTCGCGATATGGGGTTATTGCCGCTGACAGTGCGGAATAAGGACGAGGGGGATTATCATGGATCGTAAAGAAGCGTGGAAACTTCCCGATGGCAGCCAGCTTTCATATATGGCCTTGCAAGAGATGGGGCTGACGTCCGGCGATGTGGGCGAAATTATGCGCCAGATGTACCGCGATCCCGATCCTGAGGCGATGCGTAATATGGCCCTGAAAGGGGGTGCGCTTCTCGGTGGGCGCGCTGAAGACAGCAATGACGCTGACTTCCAGCAAAAGATGCGGGAAAATGACGAGCGGCTAAACGAGGAGCACCGTCAAGAGCAGCAACGCATGGCGGAACAACACCGCCTGCAGGAACAGCAAGATCAAAAATCATGGCAGGAAAAACAGGACGCTGATGCCGCCTATGCCGCTAAACACCGTCCGGCGGAAGATGCCGCGAATGCCAGCATTATGGGGTTACCGTTTGGACTGGCCGGTTTTGGGCTGGGGCTGGGTTTGACCGGCACGGCACTGGGGGCGGCGGGGCAGGCGATGTCTGGTTCTGTGTCCTCGCTGAACAGTCCGATGATGGTGGCCAGTAATAATGGCGGCGGTTTGCTGGCGATGGCGCGCGGGGCATTTGATATGACAGGGCCGGGTGCCGACAAGGACATCCAGCTCACCGGGCCGAACCGCACCAATGTTTTCACGCCAGGCGCACCGACGCCGGATGTCGCCCTGAGTACGCCGCCGTTTAACCCGAACTCACCGTTGCAGAAGCCCGGCATGGGTATGCCGGGGCTGACGCCGCCGGGTGGTATGGGTTGACCTCATAAATTATGCACTGCAGCAATCCGGGCGGCTATTTCTTGTAAAGCCGCCTGATTTTGTTCTATGTTATGTCTTTAATTTTAGGCGGGTAGTCGTCTTTCCTCACAACTTACAAAAATCAAAATCATGAAAAAGAATCGTTCCGGCAGTCATTCTCATATCGTTCTGACCTCTCACCCGCGTAAGGACAGCGATGTGCCCAAGGTGAAATGGGGTGCGGCGACTGCCGAAGAACGCGGCCCGCTGATCGCCAGCATGGCGGATCATGAATCATCCAACGTTATCGGTGCCTATGCCGGGGCTTATTCAGTCTATCGCGCGATGGCGGTGGCTATCGGTGTGCTGGACCCGCTGCATGTTCCCGATCTTCATAATACTTCACCGGCCCAGAAAATCGGTCCGCACCCGCAATGGGCGGACCCTGACCGCATTGTCAGCCTTGATCCGTGGGGGCATGTCGCGGGCGATGTATTCGCCGCCTACCGCGAAAAAGGCATGGATGTGCGCCCGACGATTGCCGTGACCAAGGCGCATATCAACATCCCGGAAATCCATGACGCCATGCGCGCCGGACGCCTGAAGCCCGATGGAAAAATCCTGAAAGAAAACGGCGATGTGCGCGTGACCAAAGCCGCGATTGATCCGGTTTGGTATCTGCCGGGTATCGCCAAGCGCATGAACGTCGATGAAAACGAACTGCGTCGTTCGCTGTTTGAAAATTCCGGCGGCATGTTCCCGGAACTGGTGACGCGCCCGGACTTAAAAACATTCCTGCCGCCGATTGGCGGGCACACGCTTTACTTCATGGGGGATGTTGAAACCATCCATGATCCGAAGGTGCCGTTGGCCTGCCGTCTGCATGATGAATGCAATGGTTCCGATGTGTTCGGTTCCGATATCTGCACCTGCCGTCCATATCTGTGCCACGGTATCGAGATTTGTATCGAGATGGCGCAAAAGGGCGGTAATGGCCTGATTATTTATAACCGCAAGGAAGGCCGCGCCTTGGGCGAAGTCACCAAGTTCCTTGTCTATAACGCCCGCAAGCGTCAGGAAGGTGGCGATTCTGCCGCCAAGTATTTCGAACGCACCGAATGCGTCGCCGGGGTGCAGGACATGCGCTTCCAGGAACTGATGCCTGATATTTTTCACTGGCTGGGCATTACCAAGATCGACCGTTTTGCCTCCATGAGCAACATGAAGCACGACGCGCTGGCCAAGCATGGTATTAAAGTCATCGAACGTGTGCCGATTCCGCCGGAATTGATTCCGGAGGATGCTTCCGTGGAAATGGAAGCGAAGAAAGCCGCCGGTTACTTTGTGCCTGATCAGGACCAGGTGATGGATGAAAAGGGCCTTGAAACCGTCAAGGGCCGTACGCTCGAAGAATAAAAGGAAAGCATAATGAATAAGAATATCCACGTTATCGATCATCCGCTGATCCGTCACAAACTCACGCTGCTGCGTGACAAGAATACCTCGACCAAGGAATTCCGCGACCTGATGCGCGAAGTATCGATGTTGATGGGGTACGAGGTCATGCGTGACCTGCAGACCGAAGAAATCGAGATCGAAACGCCGCTTGAAAAAACGAAGTCCCATGTCCTTGCGGGCAAGAAAATGTGCATCGTTTCCATCCTGCGCGCAGGAAACGGTTTTCTTGACGGCTTGCTGCAGCTGGCGCCGACGGCGCGGGTGGGGCATATCGGCCTGTACCGCGACCCGGATACATTGATCCCGGTTGAATATTATCTCAAATTTCCCGAAGACATGGGCAGCCGCAGCGTGATCGTGGTTGATCCGATGCTGGCGACGGGGCATTCCGCCGTGGCGGCCCTCGACCGGGTTAAGGACATGGATGCCACCGACGTGAAATTCCTGTGCCTTGTAGCCTCGCCCGAGGGACTGCGCGTGGTTCAGGACGCCCACCCGGATGTGCCGGTTTATACGGCCTCCATCGACCGGGAGCTGAATGAACATGGATATATTCTGCCCGGCATCGGAGATGCAGGTGACAGGATCTTCGGCACGAAATAACTTATTACTTGTCATCCCCCGGCTTGTCCGGGGGATCCATTTATCTTATCGTGCGAGCCGTTGAATGGATTCCCCGCCTGCGCGGGGAATGACGTTTTGAGTTTTATATGACATCCAGACTTCTCCTCAGCGTTCAGGACGCTTACATTTCTTTTGGTAGCAAGCCTTTATTCCAGGGCTTGTCGTTCAATATCACCGAAGGCGATAAAATCTGCCTTGTCGGCAAGAACGGCACGGGTAAAACGACCCTGATGAATATCATTCAGGGGCATACCGAACTGGATGACGGTATACGCTGGCAGCTTGAGGGCACGACGATTGGCTACCTGCAACAGGAAGTGGCCGTGGTTCCGGGACAATCCGTATTCGATTTCATTTTCGCGCAGCTCAAAAGCGAAGACCAGCATGACGCCAATGCCTATAAAGTGGAAATGGTGGTGCAGCCGCTGGGGCTGAATATTGACGACCGTATGGACAGGCTTTCGGGCGGACAGGTGCGGCGGGCGGCGATTGCGCGGGCGCTGGTGGAAGATCCCGATATCCTGCTCATGGATGAACCGACCAACCACCTCGATCTCGATATCATCGAATGGCTGGAAGAGTATCTGAAATCATGGCGCGGTACGCTGATCATTATCAGTCACGATAAGACGTTCCTTTCCAATGTCTCCGACCGTGTGTTCTGGCTGGATCGCGGCAAATTGCGCGTTTGCCCGCGTGGCTTCAAATATTTCGATGAATGGTCTGTGCAAATCCTTGAGATTGAAGAAAAGGAATTGCAGGCGCGCGAGAAAAAATTGGAGCAGGAAGTCGCCTGGGCCAGCCGGGGCGTGAAAGGGCGGCTGAAGCGCAATGTCAGCCGCATTGACCGGATGGAAGCGGAGCGCGCAAAACTGAAGAGCGACCGCAATTCGTTCAACCGCATGATGGCCAAGATCGAAATGCCGCCTGCGGAGTATGAAGAATTATCTTCCAAGATCGTCGCCGAATTCTTCAAGGTCGGGAAGGTGTTCAACGATCATGGCACGGAACGTACTATTCTTGATAAATTCAATCTGCGCATCATGCGCGGCGACCGTATCGGCGTGTTGGGGCTGAATGGCTCCGGGAAAACGTCGTTTCTGCGCTTGCTGGTGGGGGAATTGCAGGCCGATAGCGGCAAGGTCAAGCTTTCACCGGCGGTGGAATTCTCCTATTTCGACCAGAAGCGTCAGGATCTGGAGCCTGAATTTTCGCTGTGGCGTAATCTATGCCCGGACGGCGACCATATCGATGTGCGCGGCAAGAACCGTCATGTGATTGGTTATCTAAAGGATTTCCTGTTCGATGCCGACATGGCGCACCAGCCAGTAAAAACATTGTCAGGTGGACAGAAGAACCGCCTGATGCTGTCGAAGATTCTCGCGCATCCGAAAAATTTCCTGATCCTTGACGAGCCGACCAACGATCTCGACATGGAAACGCTCGACATGCTCGAAGAAATTCTGGCGGAATATGAGGGTACGCTGATTATCGTCAGTCACGACCGCGATTTTCTCGACCAGACCGTGACCAAAATTCTGGCGTTCGAGGGTAACGGGCAGGTTGAGGGTTATATCGGCGGTTATTCCGATTATCTGGCGGCACGTAAGCCAAAACCCGGTGCTGTTGTGGCCCCTGCGAAGCAGGAAAAAGCCAAAATCGCCGAACAGGATAACAAGGCACCTGCCAAAAAATTATCCTACAAACTGCAATATGAACTCGATCATCTGCCCAAACAGATTCAATCTCTGGAAGCCGAGATTAACGCGATTGAGGACATCCTGAGCGACTCCGCTCTTTACGCGCGCGATCCGGTGTCGTTCCAGAATTCATCGCGCCGTCTGGGACAGGCGCGGGAAGAGCTTGAACAGGCGGAAACACGCTGGCTGGAACTGGAAGAGATGAAATCCGCCTTACTTTAACCTTGTCATCCTGAGCGAAGCGAAGGATCTCATCTGCGTTCAAGAGGAGATCCTTCGGGCTAAAGCCCTCAGGATGACAATTTATAATTATGGGTCATTCGCCGGGACTTTTCTGGCATCAGCGGGACACGGATTGCGCTCAACATTGGTCGGATAGGCCGTGACGATTTTCTTTTGGTCCCGATTGAGAACTACGCGCACCCTGACGCCCTCGACCATCTGTTCTGCGACGTAATAGCCGTTTTGTTGTTGTTCCCAGTCGAGGTTGTCGTTGGCGGCGACTTTCTTCACCTGTGCGATGACTTCCTCAGGTTCCCATTCCGCCGGGAATTCCGATTTACAGGCCCTGCCTGTGCCGTGCAGGTGCCCGCCGCCACGGTCATCGCCGTAAAGAATATGTTTTTCCGCCTGCACCGTCAGTGCCGGAGAGAGCGCGGGCAGCGGGCCTTGCGGGTTTCTTAAAATCTCGACGGCGCTGATCAATACGGCCAGCGCCACCAGAAAAACCGTCAATATCTGCCTGTTTCTATTCATGGTTCTCACAAAACCATGCGGCCCCGCCGAAGTAAAGAGGGGGCGTTTGAAGGCCCATTGTCTGGGCTTTTTTTATGGTCTAAACTGCTGGCCTGATTGAATTTTTCGTGAGAAAGCCACCATGACACGCCTGACCAGCGCCCTCGATACCGCCAGCCCTGAATTCGCAGCGAATAAGGCGAAGATGGATGCCCTGATCGCCGATCTGCACGCCAAGGTCGCGAAGATCGAGTTGGGTGGCGGTGATAAATCACGCGACCGCCACACTTCGCGCGGCAAACTTCTGCCCCGTGACCGTATCAACCATTTGCTCGATGCCGGAACGCCGTTCCTCGAATTGTCGCAACTGGCGGCGCATGAAGTTTATGAAGACGATATTCCGGCCGCCGGGATCATCACCGGGATTGGCCGCGTGGCGGGACAGGAATGCGTGATCGTCTGCAACGATGCCACCGTCAAGGGCGGCACCTATTATCCGCTCACCGTGAAAAAACATCTGCGCGCGCAGGAAATCGCCGAACAGAATAATCTGCCCTGCATTTATCTGGTCGATAGCGGCGGCGCGAACCTGCCCAATCAGGACGAAGTATTCCCCGACCGCGACCATTTCGGGCGCATCTTTTACAATCAGGCCAATATGTCCGCCAAAGGCATCGCGCAGATTGCGGTGGTGATGGGGTCCTGCACGGCGGGCGGTGCTTATATTCCGGCGATGTCGGATGAAAGCATTATCGTTAAGGAACAAGGGACGATCTTTCTCGCCGGACCGCCGCTGGTGAAGGCGGCTACGGGTGAAGAAGTGTCAGCGGAAGACCTCGGCGGCGGCGATGTGCACACGCGCATTTCCGGCGTGGCCGATCATCTGGCCGATAACGACCAGCATGCGCTGGAATTGGCGCGCAAAGCGATCAGCAACCTCAACCGCGAAAAACATAATCCGCTGGCTTGTGTTGAATCGTGCGAACCGCATTATGATCCGGCGGAACTGCACGGCGTCGTCCCCGCCGACCTCAAAACGCCTGTCGATGTGCGCGAGATTATCGCCCGCATCGTCGATGGCAGCGAATTCGATGAATTCAAAAAACGCTACGGCACCACTTTGGTTTGTGGTTTCGCGCATATTTACGGCATGCCCGTTGGTATCGTTGCCAATAACGGTGTGTTGTTCTCGGAAAGTGCGCTCAAAGGCACCCACTTCATCGAGCTTTGCAATCAGCGCAATATTCCGCTCGTCTTCCTGCAAAACATCACCGGCTTTATGGTGGGGCAGAAATACGAAAACGGCGGCATCGCCCGTGACGGCGCGAAAATGGTGACGGCTGTATCGTGCGCCCGTGTGCCGAAATTCACCGTTATCATCGGCGGTTCGTTCGGGGCGGGGAATTACGGCATGTGCGGCCGTGCCTTCAACCCGCGCTTCCTGTGGATGTGGCCGAACGCCCGTATCTCCGTGATGGGCGGCGCACAAGCGGCAGGCGTTCTCGCCACCGTCAAACGCGCAGGCCTTGAACGCGACGGTGCCAAGTGGAGTGCTGCGGAAGAAGAAGCGTTCAAGAAACCGATCCTCGATCAATACGAAACCGAAGGTCACCCGTATTATGCGTCAGCCCGCCTGTGGGATGATGGCGTCATCGATCCGGTGGACACGCGCCGCGTTCTGGGACTGGCGATTTCCGCTTCCCTCAACGCGCCGATCGAAGAAACAAAATACGGCGTCTTCCGGATGTGACGCCCAATTTTGGCGTCATCCCGAGCGTAGCCGAGGGATCTGACCCGATACGAACTTGATAAGATCCCTCGGCTACGCTCGGGATGACGAATAAGAAGAAAGAATTTTATAGATGACAAACGATATCGTTTTGATGGATGTGGCGGATGGCGTGGCGACGATTACGCTGAACCGTCCCGATACGCATAACGCCTTTGACGAGCATGTGATTGCCGCGCTGTCCGGCAAGCTTGATGTGCTGCGTCTGGAAAAAGACGTTCATGTTATCGTGTTGCGCGGGGCTGGAAAATCATTCTCCGCCGGGGCGGATCTGAACTGGATGAAACGTGCCGCCGGGTTTACCGAGGAACAGAACAAGGCCGATGCGTTGTTGCTGGCGGCCATGCTTAATAAACTCTACACGCTGCCGATGGTGACCGTGGCCTGTGTGCAGGGCGCGGCCATGGGCGGCGGCTTGGGGCTGGTATCGTGCTGCGATATAGTGATTGCGGATAAGGAGGCATTGTTTGCGCTTTCAGAAGTGAAACTCGGCCTGATCCCGGCGACAATTGCACCTTATGTATTGCGGGCACTGGGCGAACGCCATTCACGCCGATACTTCCAGAGCGGCGAACGCTTCAACGGCCAGCGCGCCTATGACATCGGTTTCGTGCATGAAGTCGCCAGCGGCGCGGATGATATGGAAGCGCGCCTGCAAACCCTGCTGAAATCCCTCACCGCCAACGGCCCGAACGCAATGAAAGACGCTAAGAAACTCTGCCTCGATCTTGCGGGGCAGCCGATCACGCCCGCACTGATGGATGACACCGCCACCCGCATCGCCCGCACTCGTGCTGGCGGGGAGGCAAAAGAAGGGTTATCAGCATTTTTGGAGAAGCGTAAGGCAGAGTGGGTGCAGTGATTTGTAATCTTAAAATTATAGATTTTATAGGTTTTGTGAGTGTGCTTTTGACAGCATTCATTATTATTTTGTGCGCTATAGTTTTTGGAGACGCGCTAAGTATTACTATAAACGCAGAAACGGTTACTGCCTTTACAGGGATAACTGCTTTATTTGTATCGGCATTTCTTTCATTTCTGACTTTTAAATATCAAACGAATCTTGCATTAATACAGTCTCGTGCAGCGATTAAACAAAAATGGTTGCATGAGTTTAAAGATGATATTGCTTCGTTTATTGCGTATTCATCTATGATAAATGATTTTGTAAATAATAAAATTTTTTATCAAAATAAGGCTCATAAAACTGGAGATGATTTTTCAGATGAAATTTCAGTAATTGACGAAAAGCTCCAGGAATATAAAGAGAAAATGGCGCTACATGTACAAAGGATCAGGTTTTTCTTAGAAGAAAAAAAGCCAAGACATAGTCTTCTCATTGGTAATATTAAGGAATGGAATGACGTTGCAAGAGAGTGGGAGGATTCTGTGATTAGCGATCCTGATGATGCTGCAAAGAAAGATGAAATTCTCAGTAGAGGTGTAAATCTTAGGAAGACAATAATTAAACAGGCTCAAGATATACTTTGTGATGAACTTCTTAATATATAAAATTACCCGATCTTCAAAAACGCCAGCGCCAGCGCCGCCATCACAATCCCCAACCCTGCAATCTTGTTGCTGTCGTCTTTCCAGCCGGAGAGGCGGGTGAGGATCATCAGCCAGATGACGTCCATCATGCCGATCATGCTGACGAAGGCGGGGTGGTCGACGTTCTGATAGGCGTAGGCACGCAGAATACAGCCGCCGAGCAATAGTGCCCCTGCGATTCCGCCGGTTTTAATTCCCTGCAGGCTGAATATTTGCCGGGCGGCGTCGCGCTGTTTGCACAGGAAGTACAAGGCGTAAAATATCAGCATCAATCCGGCTTCAAATCCGACATAGCCGAAAACACCCTGATTGTCCGGTGCGTAATCTACGGCTGATTTCATCAAAATAACGCCAATGGCGGCGGCGATGATAATGGGCCATATCGTTTTCAGGGCACTGGATGAAAATCGGCAGCGTTTCAGGAACATGGTGCATACGACCGCCAGCAAGAGGGCGCCACATACGCCGACGAATCGTGGCACATCATCCAGATAGCGTTGCAGTAGTTCAGGATGAAAAGCAAACCATGCTACGAAAGCCAGAATGAGGCCCAGCGGGCCGAGGCGCGAGAGCAGGGCCGCGCCATGATTTTTGACGGCCTCGAAATAGATCAGGTCGTTGAAACACCAGATGATCGCGGCCCCCGCAGTGAACATGTAGAACACGGGGTTCTGCGGCAAGCCTGAGTCTATGAGCACGGGTATAGCAACCACAAGCGCCAAAATTTTAAGCCAGACGGCCGTGGCAACGTTGCTGGCACCCAGACGCTGGTGCATATACATGCCCAGTGCTGCAAAAACGGAAGATGCAAGAGCTAGCAGAAACCACGCAGGAACGATCATGTTACGAGATACCCGGTTCTTGGAGAATGTGACACATTTGCGTTCATAAACCACAGGCCTGCCGTTAGAACAAGGGGAAGTCTGCGGTTTTTGCACTGCATATAGGGTCAAAACGGGGCGATATGTCTTTTTCTCGGGGGGCGATTTTGCTAGACTGGGGCACGTTTTTAACAGGGGCTTGTCCGACCGATGTTTACCAAAATTCTCATTGCTAACCGCGGCGAAATTGCCTGCCGTGTGATCTCGACGGCGCGCGCTATGGGTATCAAGACCGTGGCGGTTTATTCCGACGCCGATAAGGGTGCGCGGCATGTGCGCATGGCGGACGAAGCGGTGCGGATCGGCCCGGCGGCTTCGCGCGATTCCTATCTGCGCGGCGATGTGATTATCGAGGTGGCGAAGAAAACCGGAGCGCAGGCGATCCATCCTGGTTACGGCTTCCTGTCCGAGAATGAGGATTTCGCGGCGGCCTGCAAGAAAGCCAAAATCACCTTTATCGGCCCGACGCCCGAGGCGATTAACGCGATGGGTCTGAAAGATAAGGCCAAAGAAATTATGAAGAAGGCCGGGGTGCCGATTGTTCCCGGTTACATGGGCGAAAAGCAGGAACCCGATTTCCTGAAGAAAGAAGCCGACAAGATCGGCTATCCCGTTCTGATCAAGGCTGTCGCAGGCGGCGGCGGCAAGGGTATGCGCCGCGTCGATGACGGCAAGGATTTTGTCGAGGCGCTGGCCTCGTGTAAGCGCGAGGCGCTGGCGTCATTCAGCAACGATCATGTGCTGATTGAAAAATATGTCACCAAGCCGCGCCATATCGAGGTGCAGGTGTTCGGCGATATGCATGGTAACGCTGTGTATCTGTTCGAACGTGACTGTTCATTGCAGCGCCGCCACCAGAAAGTGGTCGAGGAAGCGCCCGCACCAGGCTTGTCGGATAAAGTGCGCAAGGCACTGGGCGATGCGGCGGTGAAGGCGGTCAAGGCGCTGAAATACACCAACGCAGGCACCATCGAATTCATCATGGATGCCACCACCAATGAATTCTATTTCATGGAAATGAACACGCGGTTGCAGGTCGAGCATCCCGTCACGGAAATGATCACGGGGCAGGACCTTGTTTACTGGCAATTGCTGGTGGCGTCGGGTGAATTTCTGCCGCTGACGCAGGATGAACTGGAGGTTGATGGTCACGCGTTCGAGGTGCGTTTATACGCCGAAGACCCGGCCAATAATTTCCTGCCACAGATCGGCAAAATTACAGGCTTCCGTACGCCGGATGACCTGCGCGTCGATACGGGCGTGGAGGAAGGCGATAGCGTGTCCATTCACTATGACCCGATGATCGCCAAACTGATCGTGCATGGTGAAACACGCGAAGAAGCGATCGCCGAAATGCAATCAGCGCTGGAAAATACCGTTCTTTCCGGACTGATCACCAATCAGGAATTTCTCTATAACGTGTTCCTGAACGAAGAATTTGTGAAGGGCGATGTCGATACCGGCTTTATCCCGCGTCATGAGAAAGAACTTCTGCCCGCGACCTATGGTCGCCCGGATATTGAAGATTTAGGCATTGCCTGTGCCTACCATCTGTCCGGTTACGATGACGGCGATCCGTGGAGTGTTGCCGATAACTGGCGCATGAACGGAGCGCTGACGCGGACGATTGAATTCGTATCGCGCGGCGACGTGCTGAAAGTGTCCGTGACCTGCCGTGGCGATGAATTCGATGTATCGTATGGTAAAGATAAAACCACGATCAACCGCGCCGCGCTTGATCAGGTCAATCTGGTGGCTGACGGTTACGATATCACGATTTTCCGCGATGGCCGTGTGGTGCCGCTGCATCTCTACAAGCCGGGTGGCACAGGCGAGGAAGCGGGCGGCGAAGGCCGCATCATGGCGCCGATGCCGGGCAAGATCATCACCGTACTGGTGAGCAAGGGTGCCAGCGTCGATAAAAACCAGCCGCTGATGATCATGGAAGCCATGAAAATGGAAATGACCATCCGCGCCGGATGCGCGGGCATCGTCGGCGAACTGCCGGTCAGTGCCGGGCAGCAGGTAGGTGACGGTGCGTTGCTGGTGGCCATCGAGCAGAAAGAAGCGGCCTAGGGCTTCGGCGCTTCCGGCTTTTGGGCGGTTGTTGTCTTTTTGCCGAAATGTTCGGCGAAGATTTCGACATTTGCGGGCTTGGCTGCGCGTACGAAGGCATTGGAGCCGAAATAAGGGGAGAACTTCAGCTTGATGGCCTTTTGGTCGGCGTCTTCGGCACACTCAAATAATGGAATACACATTGATTATTTCCCCTCTTTATCAATCTTATAGAGGTAATTTACAGCAGTTATTTGCATAATACAACAGAATGGTGCTTTTCTTGGAATATCTATGTGTTACAAATGCTTAACATAAATTCACAGCTGGCCGGGAAATGTTAAAAAGCGTCCGCATCGTTGAAGTTGGTCCCCGCGACGGGCTTCAGAACGAAAAACAGAATGTCGATACCGCGACCAAGGTCGCGCTGATCAACCGCCTGTCCGATGCGGGGCTGACGAATGTCGAGGTCACCAGTTTCGTATCGCCCAAATGGGTGCCGCAAATGGCAGATGCCGCCGCGGTGATGGCGCAGATCACCCGCAAGCCCGGCGTCAGTTATCCGGTGCTGGTGCCAAACGAGAAAGGCATGGAAGCGGCGATACAATCCGGCGCACAGGAAATCGCCGTGTTTGCCTCAGCCTCTGAAAGTTTCAGCCAGAAAAATATCAACTGCACGATTGCCGAAAGCCTCGCACGTTTTGAGCCTGTGATGGCGATGGCCAAGGCGCACAAGATCAAGGTGCGCGGTTATGTGTCGTGCGTGGTGGGTTGCCCTTATGAAGGCGCGATTGCGCCGGCGGCGGTGGCTGATGTAGCGGCGAAGCTGCGCGCCATGGGCTGCTACGAAATTTCCCTCGGTGATACCATTGGTGTCGGTACACCGGGCAAGGTCAAAATTATGCTCGATACTGTCATGCGCCACGTTCCGGCGACCGAACTGGCGCTGCATTGCCATGATACCTATGGGCAGGCCTTGGTAAATATTTACGCCGGACTGGAAATGGGAATCGCCGTGTTCGATTCCTCTGTCGCGGGTCTGGGCGGCTGCCCCTATGCCAAGGGTGCCACCGGCAATGTCGCCACTGAAGATGTGCTTTATATGCTGAACGGTCTGGGCATCGAAACAGACGTCGATCTCGACAAGATCGTCGAAACGGCATGGTTTATATCCGACAAACTGGGACGCAAGCCCGCATCGAACGTGGCGAATGCCATCAAGGGGAGCCGGGAATGAAAACATCGGCGCAGCGCAAAGAACACACATCACAAGGAGTACCAACCATGTCCTATCCCACATTGAAATTCGCGCACCCGGAAGAAATCGAGATGCTGCGCGAAGAAGTGCGCAAATTCTGTGCGGCTGAGCTGGCGCCGCGCGCCGCGCAGATTGATGAGGAAAACGAATTCCCCGCCGACATGTGGAAAAAATTCGGCGATATGGGGCTGCTCGGCATGACCGTGCCGGAGGAATTCGGCGGCGTGAATATGGGCTATCTTGCGCATGTGGTGGCGATGGAGGAAATTTCCCGCGCGTCCGCTTCGGTGGCCCTGTCTTATGGCGCGCATTCAAACCTGTGCGTGAACCAGATCAACCGCAATGGTAACGCGGCACAGAAGAAAAAATACCTGCCGAAGCTGATTTCCGGCGATCATGTCGGGGCGCTGGCGATGAGTGAGCCGGGCGCGGGCAGCGATGTGGTATCGATGAAACTGCGCGCCGAAAAGAAAGGCGACCGCTATGTCCTCAACGGCAATAAAATGTGGATCACCAACGGCCCGAACGCCGACACGCTGGTGGTTTATGCCAAGACCGATGTCGCTGCCGGATCAAAGGGCATTACCGCCTTTATCATCGAGAAAGATTTCAAAGGTTTCTCGACAGCGCAGAAGCTAGACAAGCTCGGCATGCGCGGTTCCAACACCTGCGAACTGGTATTCCAGGATTGCGAAGTGCCGGAAGAAAACGTGCTCGGTGAAATCGGCAAGGGCGTGAAGGTGCTGATGAGCGGCCTTGATTATGAACGCGTGGTGCTTTCGGGCGGGCCGCTTGGTATCATGCAGGCATGCCTCGATGTGGTTATTCCCTACATCCATGACCGCAAGCAATTCGATCAGCCTATCGGCATGTTCCAGTTGATGCAGGGCAAGGTCGCCGATATGTACACGACACTCTCCAGCCAGCGCGCTTATGTTTATGCTGTGGCGCAATCCTGCGACCGTGGCGAAACCACGCGCAAGGATGCGGCAGGCTGCATCCTGATGTCAGCCGAAGCCGCCACGCAAATGGCGCTGCAGGCGATCCAGTGTCTGGGTGGTAACGGCTATATCAACGAATTCCCGACGGGCCGGCTGCTGCGCGATGCCAAACTCTACGAAATCGGTGCGGGCACCTCCGAAATCCGCCGCATGCTGATTGGTCGTGAGTTGTTTGAGGAGACGAAATAGATTTCAGGTAAGCGTTCTCTGAATAAGCCTGCCCAATCCCTTCAGTTTATGTTGCTCGGCATAAGCCAGAGCCGATGGGGTTTTGAGTTCGGCGGGCAGGTGACGTTTTACAAGATCGCTGCTGAAGCCATCTTTCTCTATGACACGTTGGGCGAGACTGTCGGCATATTTTATGGCGATTCTATCCTGACGCGCCGCCAGAAGTGCTTGCGGTAGGCTAAAATAGGAGATGAAGATGGCGGCCCTTAAGGCTGTGTCTTCAAAGAAGTAAGGCACGGGGCTGCGCAGGCAGTAAGCTAGGTTTTTAAGACCGGTCATTATATTTTCATTGTCACGCTCGTTAATCTCAATGAGAAATCCGGATGCCGCATCGATAAAGTCGCGGCATAGATTGGCGTAAGCACGGCGGCGGAAGGGGGTGTCTGTCCCGTTCATTCGTGATCTCCCTGAAGATCAAAATCGTTATTACCCATATTCATTTCAGAATATGGGTCAGGGGTCAATCTGTCTTACTGGAAAATTGTGATTACGATCCCGGCATGAAAATCGGGGCGCCGTTGGTATAGAACGCTGTGCCGCCGCCACCGGATGACATGCCCAGATTGATCGGGCTGCCTACAGATGTGATGCTGTTCAGGCTGCCGGAGATCATGCTTTCGGCTTTATAGGCAAATTCCTGCACACCGACGGGGGCGCGTTGATCGTTGATCATACCGCCGACAAAGGGGGTGATGACGAAGAAAAGCGTGGCCAGAGTCAGCAATTCGTTTTTCAGCAGTTTAAAGAGTGTGCCCATTTTTTTGTCCCTGTGTTTTGTCCGTACCCCCATCATGCCAAAATGTTTTTAACAGCGTTTTAATCATCGGCCGGAATTGCCTAAAATTTTATGTATTTTCAGGGGGTTGCTAGGCTGCGGCGTTGCACCAATTCTGCGCTGTGCGACTGGAAAAGACCTTGCGAATCCATTAGGTTAATCACGTTCTCTTAAACCGAGTTTTCCGGGTATCCATAAAATGGCACAGGCACTGCGCAACGTATCTCTCAAAGATAAATTCGAACTGGATGACGGCGTGGCCTTCATGTCCGGTTTGCAGGCGCTGACGCGTCTGCCGATCGTGCAGCGCCGCCGCGATATCGCTGCGGGTTTGAACACCGCCGGGTTTATTTCCGGTTACCGCGGCTCGCCGCTCGGCGGGTATGATCTGGCGCTGGAGAAAGCGAAGAAATATCTCGACGAGGTGAACGTCAAATTTATTCCCGGCGTGAATGAAGATCTGGCCGCCACCGCTGTCTGGGGTACGCAGCAGGTGGGGTTCTATCAAAACCATAACGTCGATGGCGTGTTCGGTATCTGGTACGGCAAGGCGCCCGGCGTTGACCGTTCCGGCGATGTCATCCGCCATGCGAACGCGAACGGCACCGCGCCCCTCGGTGGCGTGCTGGCGATTTTTGGCGACGACCATGCTTGTAAATCATCAACATTGTCCTGCCAGAGCGATCATGCGCTCTATGCCATGCAGGTGCCGCAGCTTTACCCAGCCAGTACGCAGGAATTTGTTGAATACGGCCTTCTCGGGATTGCGATGTCGCGTTATTCCGGTTGCTGGAGCGCGATGAAAGTCACTTCTGAAACGGTGGAGACATCGGGCACTGTTGATCTGTCGCGTGAGGGTCGCGCTATCATTCTTCCGGGTGATGACGAATTCGAAATGCCGCCGGGCGGCCTGCATATCCGCCTCAACGACACGCCGCGCGAAATCGATTACCGCCTGCAAAATTTCAAACTATTTGCCTGCCATGCCTTTGCGCGCAAAAATAATATCGACCGCGTGGTGTGGGATTCGCCCAAGCCGCGTTTCGGTATCATCACCTCGGGCAAATCCTACGGCGATGTGCGTCAGGCCTTGATTGAACTGGGTATTACCGAGCAAGTCGCGCGCGATATCGGTCTGCGTATTTATAAAGTCGGCATGACGTGGCCGCTGGAGCCTGTCGGCGTACAAAAATTCGTCGAAGGTCTGGAAGAAATTCTGATCGTTGAAGAGAAGCGCGAATTTATTGAATATCAGCTGAAACAACAAATTTTCAACTGGGACGCCAAGCGCCGTCCGATTGTCGTCGGCAAATATGACGAACACCGTAACCACTTGCTGCCGTTGCATAACGACCAGTCGGTCGGGCTAGTGACGAAAGTAATTGCGCAGCGCATCAGCCGTTTCTACCACAATGAACAGGTGGAACGCGCGTTGACCTTCTACGAAAATTACGAGAAGAAAGTGGCGAACTATGTTCCGGCCACGCTGCGCCGCCCGTGGTATTGCTCGGGCTGCCCGCACAATACCTCGACCAAGGTGCCGGATGGCAGTTTTGCGATGGTTGGCATCGGCTGCCATTACATGGTGCAGTGGATGGATAGAAATTCCGCGCTCTGTACGCAGATGGGCGGGGAAGGGGTGCCTTGGATCGGCGCTGCGCCTTACACCGACACCAAACATATCTTTGCGAACCTCGGCGACGGCACTTATTTCCATTCCGGCTCGCTCGCCATTCGCGCGGCGGTGGCGGCCAAGGTGAACATCACCTATAAAATCCTTTATAACGATGCCGTCGCCATGACCGGCGGTCAGCATGTTGACGGCGATCTGCCGGTGTACCGCGTCGCGCAGCAGGTGATGGCCGAAGGCATTGCCAAATGCTGGATCGTCACGGAAAATCCCGAGAACTACGCCGACCGTAAAGGCATCCCGGCAGAGGTGCCCGTGCTTCACCGCAGCTGGATGGAAAAAATCCAGCTTGAGGCGCGCGACACACCAGGCACCACCGTCATTATCTATGACCAGACCTGCGCCGCTGAAAAACGCCGCCGCCGCAAACGCGGGCAATATCCTGATCCGGCAAAACGCGTGATGATCAACTCCGCTGTGTGCGAAGGCTGCGGTGATTGCTCGGTGCAGTCGAACTGCGTGTCGGTGCAGCCGTTGGAAACAGAATATGGCCGCAAGCGCCAGATCAACCAGTCGTCTTGCAACAAAGACTTCTCCTGCCTGAAAGGGTTCTGCCCGTCCTTCGTGACGATTGAGGGCGGTTCCTTAAAGAAAACCAAAGGCAGCGATGCCGCGAGTATTTTCGCCAGCATCCCGCAGCCGCAAGTCCCGACGCTGAACAGCGCATGGAACGTGATGGTGACGGGCATCGGCGGCACGGGCGTTCTGACCGTGGGCGCGCTGATGGGTATGGCCGCACATCTTGAGAGCAAATGCTGCGCGATCCTCGATTCAACCGGGTTGGCGCAAAAGGGCGGGGAAGTCCTCTCCCATGTGCGTCTGGCGCCGACGCAGGATGAACTGCGCACGGGTCACATTATAACGGGCGGCACTGATCTGCTGCTGGCCTGCGATATTGTCTCCGGCGTGGGTAAGGCTTCGTATGAAACGCTCAACCCTGAACGCACCCATGCGGTCGTGAATGCCGAAAATACGCCTGTGTCCGCTTTCGTTCTGAATAACAAAATGGATTTCCATGATGACGAAATCCGCAAGGAACTGGAGGCGGCGGTCAAGGATTTCTCCTACGTCGATGCCACCGATGTCACCGCCACGTTACTGGGCGATGAAATGGGCACCAACGTGTTTATGATGGGCTATGCATGGCAACGCGGATTAGTGCCGCTCACCGAAGCCGCGATCATGAAAGCCATCGAAATGAACGGCGTGTCGATTGATGACAACAAGAAAGCCTTTAACTATGGCCGTCTTGCCGCGCACGATCCGGCGAAACTTGAAGAGATGGTCAAGGAAGTCGCAGGCGGCGTACTGGAAGACCCGATTGCTGAAACGCTGGACGACATCATCGCCAAACGCATCAAATACCTGACCGATTATCAGGATGCTGCTTATGCGGATAAATACCGTCTGGCCGTGGCGCGTTTCCGCGATGTTGATCCGGAAATGGGTGAGGCCGTAGCAAAGAACTACCACAAACTGCTCGCCTATAAAGACGAGTATGAAGTAGCCCGCCTTTACACCAACGGCGATTTCATCAAGAAACTGCAAGCGCAATTCGAGGGGGATTATAAACTTAAATTCAACCTTGCCCCGCCCATCATGGAAACCACCGATCCCGCCACAGGGCGTCCGAAAAAACGCGAATTCGGCCCGTGGATGATGACGGGCTTCCAGTTGCTGGCAAAATTCAAATTTCTGCGCGGCACAAAGTTCGATATTTTTGGCTACCACCACGACCGCAAAGAAGAACGCGCCCTGATTGCCGAATATGAAGCGACGATGGATCTGGTGCTGTCAAAACTGAACAGCGGCAACCGCCAAATCGGTCTCGATCTTCTGAACCTGCCCGACATGATCCGCGGCTACGGCCCGGTGAAAGCTGGCAACGTGAAGAAAGCCAAGGGGCAAAAGCAGGCGTTGCTGGTGAAGCTGAATGGCGGTGCGGCGAATGTAAACGATACGGCGAAGGTGGCGGCTTAAGTTTTAATCGCGAAGACGCGAAGGCACGAAGTTCTTCTCAGTGTCACCCCGAGGAGTTTACGACGAGGGATCTCCTCTTAGTGAGCAAGATGAGATTCCTCTCTATCGCTCGGAATGACAAAACCTCTCAATCGTCATCCCTGCGAAGGCCGGGATCCATTCAATCGAATGGATAGTCACTATGGATTCCCGCTTGCGCGGGGATGACGATTGCTAAAACCTTTGTGTCTTCGCGCTTTCGCGGTTAAGTGATTTTTTCTAAATTTTTTTGGTTTCCTTAATTTTTATGCTTTTTATGTTTGCTCTATATGATTCAATTTACTCTGATTTAATTGATCATTTTAAACCCCTAATAAATCAGTTATAAATATGATAAATATCTGAAGATACATCACAATAAAAACAGCTGCCACACCATACCACTTTTGACGTTTTCTAATTCCCCATACTATGATGGACGAAAAGAACAACAATAATCCAACCATGATTAATCCGTCAGACATCATGGATTCTCGAGAAAGCCATACGAAGGTATAATCGAGCCATTTAAGCGGCCATCTCAGGTAATAGAAAAGATCATTCGACCAAGACTGAAAACATTGAAAAAAAACAAAAGACGTCACCGCAGTAAGGACGTACGCACCCACCAGAAAGGCGATTGCATTTTTTGTATAGCACCTAAAAAGCTTTCTAATTACCATTCGCCGCAAACTCTTTCTGTTAACTTAATTTTTTACGCCTTTTAGCTTCATTCTATATCTGCTAAAAGACCAAATCATCATCCCCCACCAGATAATCACGGCTACCACCAGACAGCGTATTTCGTGATAAGTGTCGGGATAAAAATGGCCGGTGGCATTTTGGCGCAGTTTAATCTGCCTATCACTGACGATGCGTTTATCGAGTGCCATTTTCATCAGATCGACTTGCCCGCTCTGGTTTTTGCCTGCTTCATCCTGATAGGTGAAGAGGACTTCCACGACATCGAGGCTTTTGTGGTCTTTCTTGCAATAAACATTGGTGATTTCAGCGGTCAATGGCCGGGAATTCCTGAAATCCGTGATATAGGCGGTCATGTACACGACCAGAAACAGGCCGATCATCACGCCGATGATGTTCAGAAAGCGGTGAAAGGGACGGGGTATAGTGGTGCTCATGATAACCTCTCCAGTCGTTCGAGTGCGCCTTCCAGAACCTCACGTTTTTTCGCGAAGCAAAAGCGTATCAGGGTTTGCGGGGCGGGCCCGTTGTCGGGGTGGTAGAAGGCGCTCATCGGAATGGCGGTGACTTTGGCGTTTTCGGTCAGCCAGACGCAAAATTCCGTATCGGTGCCTTTGAAGCCGACGCGCGCGGCGATTTTTCGGAAATCCACAGTCAGGAAATAGGTGCCGTCGCAGGGCAGGACATCGAACCCGACGGCAGCAAGGCTGGGGCCGAGGATTTTCCGCCCTTCATCCATACCGCTGACCAGTCCGGCGAAATAATCATCACCCGTGCGTAGGCCTTGCGCCACCGCGATTTGCGTCGAAGGGTTGACGGTAAAGGTCATGTACTGGTGCGCGGCGGTCACGGGTTTCATCAACGTGGCGCAGCCCGTGACATAGCCGATTTTCCAGCCGGTCATCGAAAATGTTTTACCCGCCGAGCCGATACGCAGGCAGCGGTCGCGCATACCGGGCAGGGTCATCAGCGGGATGTGCTTGTGCGGCGCGAACACTAAATGCTCATAGACCTCATCGCAGACGGCATAGGCATCGAATTCCTCAACCAGTCTTGCCACCATCTCCAGTTCGGCGCGGCTGAAGACTTTGCCCGCCGGGTTCATCGGGGAATTGAGGATGATCAGTTTGGTTTTGGCGCTGAAGGCGGCGCGCAGTGTGGCTTCGTCCAGTTTCCAGTCGGGTGGTGACAGGCGCACGAATTTAGGCACGCCCCCGGCGGCGATAATCTGTGGCACATAACAATCATAATAAGGCTCAATCACGATGGCTTCGTCACCGGGGTTGAGCAGCGCCATGCAGCAGGCGCTTAACGCTTCGGTGGCACCCGCTGTCACCAATGTTTCGGTCATCGGGTCGATATCGAGATTGTAAAAACGCTTGTTGTGTTCGGCTACCGCCTTGCGCAAATCGGGGTGGCCCGGCATCGGCGGGTATTGGTTGGGGCCGTTCATCAGCGCATCGGCGGCGGCCTTCCTGATCCATTCCGGGCCGTCGGTATCGGGGAATCCCTGCCCGAGATTGATCGCGCCATGCTTGACCGCGAGCGCCGACATCACTGCGAAGATGGTGGTGGGTTGGCTGTTATAAAATGCGCTGACGGGTTTCATAATGAAAATTGACTACCTCTTTTTTTGTCATCCCGAGCGCAGCCGAGGGATCTTATCAAGCTTGAACCGGGACAGATCCCTCGGCTGCGCTCGGGATGACGGTGTGTAAATTTATGTTTTAGGCGTTACCGCACAGGTCAACTCGCTGCGGGCGACCAGTTTGCCGTTATCGTCATGCACCTCAATGTCCCAGACATGCTTGGTGCGGCCGACATGGACGGGGCGGGCGGTGGCGGTGACGTAACCTTCCTTTACAGGGCGCAGATGGTTGGTGTGGATAACGGAGCCAACGGCGTAATGCGTGGCGGGGTCGATGCACATCAGGGAGGCCACACTGCCTGCCGTTTCTGTCAGCACACAGGTCGCGCCACCATGCAATATGCCGTGGATCTGGTGGGTGCGCTGATCAACGGGCATGCGCAATTTCAGAAAATCAGGACCGATCTCGACGAATTCAATACCGATATGCTTCACGATGTTCTCGTGAGTCATAAAATCCTGTAGTTCGGCAATCGTATAGGGTTTATGCCATGGCATAGCGTACTCCTTTGCTTAAAGGCCATGCTAGCGCGGCTGAAGGGGGGCGACAATATGCTTTATCAGATGGTCAGGCCTACTTTTATGGTTTCATCCTGTTTGGCGACTGCGTGAATATGCAGCTTTTTGTCTTTTAATTCCCCATGCTGATCATGCAGTTCAATCAGATGGTGATCATGTGCAACGCCCATAATCACCGTATCTGGCATTGAATTTATGATGTCTTTGTATAACTGCAGGGCAGCGTCACCATCCAGCGCCGACGTTGGTTCATCCATGATTAATACTTGCGGGTGATGCAGTAGCGCCCGTGCCAGCACAACACGTTGCTGTTGCCCGCCGGATAGCGTTCTTGATAGCGTGATGCCATCTCTTTGCTGGTTTTTAATATGCGTGACGGCTTTTTCGGCCAGATAGGCACCGGCTTGCTTTGCACGGCGATGGAGCAGGGGCTGGCGCAGGAACAGAAGGGCATTGTTGATTCTGTTCATGTCCTGAGAGAAAGCGTTCCTGAGGCTGGTAATGCCGCACATTTCACCGCTCGCCATACGCATGAATTCATAACTCAGTGCCTTAATGTGATCGGAAATTCCGGCAGGTTTTTCTTGTGTTGTGGAACCTAACGGTTCTTTCCGGCGGAATTTGTCTTCGATTTCCTGCCAGCGTTGGGTCAGTGATGGCGCGCCTGTGAACCGTTCCGTCAGTTGCAAGGCGCGTTTAATGACGTAGGGGGCAATGGCTGATTCATTCAGAAACTGGTTACAGGTATGGCGCGGTGCCAGATGGTTTTCGACTTCGGCGGCCAGCTTGTCACCGATCTGTCTGCATTCATCGGGTGTGAAATACAGGTTCTTGCGGGAGGGCGTAAAGAGGGTTGACGTCCATTTCAATGCCGATTTGAAAGTCCGCGTTAGTGCGCCGGCATGCCCGTACACTGATTGTGCAGGGTTATCGGTGGCAATGTCTGCTTCCAGTCGTGTTTCTGACATACGCTTTGCTATGCGGTTTTGAAAACCCTGCCTGAGTTTTCTGCTGACAGCATCAATTTGCTCTATGGTCATTGTTTTCAATGCCCCGGCGCATTTTTGGGACAATGCAAATGTGTCTGCCGAAAGCGATTTCATCAGTTTTTTCGTCAGATTGTCATTAAGCGCCTGCGTGAGGGCTGACGCCAGAGATTGTATATATGGCTGCGGCGTACTGTGGCCGAGGTTTTTATCCATGGCCGCCGTCAGTTTTTCCGCCAGATATGCGCGATCATGCTGCGAGAGCAATAGGTCTATGTCCGGGAAATACTCATCAGTCAGATGTGGTGTGGCCTTTAATAAATTTTCCTGCAAATATTGTATTTTTTTATCCAGCTTTTTTTGGCCCTCATAATTATCTAGCAATGCTGGGATTTTCAGGGCCAGCAGATCAATGACATGCCGGGTTTGTATGCCGGGTATATACTGGATCAGACGGTCATGGCCTACGGCACGTAAAGCATCAGCGCTTTGCTGGTGTGTAAAATAGGATGGCAGTTTCGGGTAAGTGAGAACCCCATGCACAGACTGACGGGAGAAATGATTTTTCTGCGAAATCATCATGATTTCTTCGCTGGGGGGAAGTTCGACGTTGCCCTTGCCCGAAGCTAATTGTCCCAGAATATTTTTCAGCATGACAGATTTGCCGGTGCCTGATGCCCCTGTGATAATCAGGGACTGGCCGGGCTGCAGTGAGAAATTGATATCCTCTACCAGCGTTTCGGTTGTCCCGGGCCGGTAAATTGTTAGGTTCTTTACATTGACTACACCGCTGCCGTCCTCATGGCGCTTGATGGCGACAATCGGATGGATCAGCTCTTTTTCAGGTTCTTGCATTTGTTCATTCATGATCGGTTACCCTTACATCGGTGCGGGTGGAAGGGGGTTTTCACGCGTGGGCAGTTTCAGAATTTCTGCCGCAGGCATGTCCGGGAAACGCTGCAGCACATCGCGCGCCAGCAGATCGCGGTTTGATATATCAATCGCGTCATTCATATCGGAAAGCAGATGAACGTTGGCTTTTTGCAACATCAAAAGATCGAGGTTGTTGATCGGCATGCTCAGCGCGTTATCAACTTGCCCGAAATTATAAGCAATTTCACGCAGGGCGCCCAGATCCTTGACCTTCCATGCCAGCACCATGGGAAGCGAGGCAATATAAGGCACTGGAATGGATGAATTGCCGTAAAATGATTTGGCAATCGTGTATTGCTTTTGCTTCATAATCAGTTTTTTGGCATTGGCCACAACGGCAGAGAATGTCTGTTTCAATATATCTTTCTCAACCTTGATTCCGCCGTTGAGATCAATCGATTCGGAATTGTCGTGAATGCGACGGATATCGGAACGCAGTTCGGCTTCGCGCAGTTTCTGGTCACGATCAAGATCGGAAAGTTTGTTTGTGATTTTCTGGATTATACCTGTGCCTAGCAAGGCCCAGCCTGAAGCAATCCAGAAAAGATAGCCATTGATCGTAATGTCCGGCCACTCATAACCGTCAGGTTCCCCGGTCAGATACCCCACCGTTTTACCAGCCATCTTCAAATCAAGATCACCGATATTCCACAGGAGCGGGGCGAAGGTGCCGAGGAGGAGTCCGGCGCTAATGGTATTGTCCACCAGTCTGACCATTGTTCCCGTATAGCTTTGCACGACGCCTTGAATGATTTCCTCGGGGTTCTTTGATGGGTTGCCGTAGATCATCGGCAAACGGTTGAATGCGGCGTTGTCGGTGTAGCGATCAAGCATCCGGTTTGTTTCCCATACGCGCCAGCGCAAGCCGATGTAATTGGTAAAGGCAAAGGCCATGCCGGAGGCAACGGAAAATTTCGCCAAAATCATTCCGAAATCGCCGAGCAGAGCGGGAAATTTTTTAAGCTCATCGATAACGGCGGGGTTCTGCGCCACCTCGCCGCTTTCTCTCAGCGCTGTCGGCATTCCTGTGGCGGCTGTGAATATGCCGCCAAAGATACGGTACATGTCGCCTTGCCATGCGGAGAATTGTGCTAGCAGATCAACCGACCACATGGTGGTGGCAACCATGCCTGCGGCCATGCCCCAGGCTATGGCGCGCTCCTTCATTTCGGATTGTGCCCAATAGGGAATGGCCATCTTCATGGCCGTACGCAATGTATTGCGCGTGGTTGCCAGAGACGATGAACTCATCAGCGCTGCGCGCTCGGCCTTTGTAATGGAGGGACCGTTTATGGGTTCATCGGCAGATGCTTTGCCAAAGACCTTTTTGAGTCTTTCGGATAATTTAGACATATTATTCTTCCCTGTTCTGGCAATACAAAAGCAGGGGTTGGGGGTTCTGTCAAACCGCTTTTTCGTAAATTGCTGCGCTGCTCCCCTTTTATTATGGGGTGGTTGGCGCTAGGTTTGTTCTTATGAAAGAATCTGTCGTGCAAGATCACTATATACATAATATTTTAAGCCGTAAGCGGTCCACGGACGAGCTTCATATCGGCGCGCATGTGGCGACGGAATATCTGCTGAAAGCGATGGATTTGCGGCCCGGCATGAAGGTTCTGGATGTCGGTTCAGGGCTGGGTGCTGCGGCACGTTTAGCGGCCTCGCTTTATGACATAAATGTTACAGGGCTGGATCTGGTGCCGGAATTTTGTGAAGAGGCGCGCAGGAATACAGAAGATAAACGGGTCAGCTTTGTCTGCGGCAGCGCCCTGGATATGGATTTCCCTGATGAGGCTTTTGAAGCGGCCTTCATGCTGCATGTGAATATGAACATGCAGGAAAAACAAAGCCTATTCAATGAAATAGCGCGTGTTCTTCAAAAAAATTCTCAACTCGCTTTCTATGAAATTCTGGCGGACCAGCATGCAGGGGAAATGGTTTATCCATGTCCGTGGGCAGGCCGGGCAGAAGATAGTTTCCTGATCACCCCGGGCGAAATTGAAACCATGCTCGAAGCGGCTGGATTTATAATTGAGAAGAAAGAAAGCCGCCGGGATTTCGGTCTTGAGGCGATGACGCGCCGTCAGGCCGCCTATCCTGAACAGCCTTTTGTGAATCTTCTTGAGAATGTTCGCGAGAACCGCTGCGCCCCGTGGCAATATATCTGCCGGAAAGTATAAGAGGACATTATGAGCAACGATCCCATAGTTATCACCGCGATTGCCCGTACGCCCATGGGCGGCTTTCAGGGCGACTTTGCCCATGTGGGTGCCCCTGAACTGGGGGCGGCGGCCATCCGTGCGGCGCTGTCGCGTGGCGGGCTTACGGGCGGCGATATTGACGAAGTGATTATGGGGAATGTGCTGTCCGCCGGTTTGGGGCAAGCCCCGGCGCGGCAGGCTTCGCTCGGTGGGGGCATTCCGAATTCCGTCGGATGCACGACGATCAATAAAATGTGCGGCTCCGGTTTAAAGGCCGTGATGCTGGCGCATGATTTGATTAGCGCCGGAACCAATAAAGTCATGGTCGCGGGCGGTATGGAAAGCATGAGCAACGCGCCGTATCTGCTGCCCAAGGCGCGCAGCGGTTACCGCATGGGTCATGGCCAGATGATCGACCACATGTTCTTTGACGGTCTGGAAGATGCCTATGATAAAGGCAAGCTGATGGGCGTGTTCGCCGAATTATGCGCCTCCGAATATCATTTCTCCCGCGAAGCGCAGGATGAATTCGCGATTGAATCGCTGCACCGTGCGCAGAAGGCCGATTTCTCCGCCGAGATTACGCCCGTGACGGTGAAAGCGGGTAAGGAAGAAAAGCAGATCACGATTGATGAGCAGCCGGGCAAGGCGAAACTTGATAAAATCCCGACGCTTAAACCCGCCTTCAAACCTGATGGCACGGTAACGGCGGCGAATGCCAGCTCTATCTCCGATGGTGCGGCGGCGCTGGTTCTGATGAAACGTTCCGAGGCCGAACGGCGCGGCGCGAAAATACTGGCGACGATTGCCGGACATGCCACCTTTGCCCATGAACCGGCATGGTTCACGACCGCGCCCGTGGGCGCGCTCAAGGCGCTGTCGGCAAAAACAAGATGGGACATCAATTCCGTCGATCTGTTCGAGGTGAACGAAGCCTTCGCCGTGGTGGCGATGGCGGCGATGCGCGATCTGGGCATTCCGCATGACAAGATGAACGTGCATGGCGGTGCCTGTGCGCTCGGCCATCCGATTGGCGCATCGGGCGCGCGTGTGCTGGTGACGCTGATTGCGGCGCTGGAAAAATACGATCTGAAGCGCGGCATGGCGACTTTGTGCATCGGCGGCGGCGAAGCCGTGGCTGTGGCGGTGGAGCGTTAGAAATGAAAAAACTGCTCGGCCATTTTTTTACGATTATACCCGCGCTGCTGTTGTTCGTCGTCGTGCAATATACCTGCGATTTTTCGGTGGGCTCTCTGGACTGGTTCTTTAACAATCTGCCCAAATCGCAAAGTCCCGCTGATTATCCGGTGATGAATGTGCTTCATCATCCGCTTTCCAATTTCATCACCCAGTGGGCGCCGGTAACGGCACTGGCGTTTTCGATCCTGCTGTTTATGAGTCAGAAGCGTAAATGGGGCTATCTGTTGATCGCGGCACCGCTGCTGCCCGCCATCGTTTCCATTACGCTGTTCTATAATGCCGCGCAGATGCATGTGGCCCCGGGCGATGGCCTCTTTGCCTCCGGTGTGCTGATCGGCAAAAAACCTTCTTACATATTAGAGCAAGAGAAACAAAATGCAGATTAAGGGTACGACAGTTATTATCACCGGTGGCGGTTCGGGCATGGGCGCGGAAACAGCGCGGGCGTTTGCGGCGGCGGGCGCAAAGGTTGTTTTGTGGGACATGAATCTGGCGGCGGCGGAAGCGGTGGCCAAAGAGATTGGCGGCGCAGCTGTGCAATGCGATGTTACCAGTGAGGACAGTGTGAAGGCGGCACTCGTCAAATCATCCGGCGCACGGGTGCTGGTGAATTGCGCGGGCATTCTGATCGGCAAGCGGATCGTGGGTAAGGACGGGCCTGCCGATCTTGAGCATTTTATGAAGGTCATTAATGTCAATCTGGCGGGCACCTATAACACCATGCGTCTTGTCGCGGGTGCGATGGCGCAGCTTGGTCCGGTCAATGACGACGGCGCGCGCGGTGTGATTATCAATGCCGCATCGATTGCCGCGTTCGAGGGGCAGATCGGGCAGGTGGCCTATAGTGCATCGAAAGGCGGCATCGTCGCCATGACGCTGCCCGCCGCGCGTGATCTGGGCAAGCTCGGTATCCGCGTGATGGCGATTGCGCCGGGTGCGGTGCAAACACCGATGATCGGCACGATTTCACAGGAATTGCAGGATTCCATTGCGGCAAATATTCCGCACCCCTCACGGATGGCCAAACCCGATGAGTTTGCCAAACTGGCGCTGCATATCGTCGATAACGATTACCTCAACGGCACGGTGATCCGTCTGGACGGGGCGTCAAGATTGGCGGCGAAGTAGAAAAATAAAACCCGGCGTGATGGCCGGGTTTTTTACTATGATCTATTGCGGTTTTGGTGTTTCTTTTTTGCGGCCTCGAAGTGCTACATACCCCATGGTTACGGTGGTGAGAGCAAACATACCGCCCACAACCCAATCTGTTGCTCGATATGATTCTGTCGCCTTTATTTCTGCAGTGTGAATTACTTGCGGACAATTTTTGAAAGATTCAGTGTTCCGGTTTATGGTCAGCAGAAGCGTTTCGGGACTTTTCTCACCAATATCTTCTTTGGCTCTTATAAAATTCTTGCTGAACTCACGTTTTTTACAGTCTACAAAATACGTGGTCTCTATCTCGTCCGTTGACATGCCATTAAGTCTATCCAGTGCTTCATTGGCGCTGTTAATTGCGGATGGAACCGATGCTAGTCCGAATAAGGTTCCAAGACTAAGGATGCCTGCTATGATTTTGGTCTGTTTTTCTGGCTTATTTGACATTCTGAATTCTTCCTGATGGTTACGGCTTTGGTTGGTGATTGTCTTTATTCTCTGTCCGGTTGCAGGCATTGCGACGCGCATTGAATACCATTCCTCCAAAGGCCACACCGGCAAACATGATGCCAAACAGCGTCATGGCTTTGTTGTTGCCCAGTGCCGTGGCAGCGCTTTTTACGGAGACGGTCTGTTCGTTTTCTATGCAATTCATAGTCATTGGGGCACGGGGGCGGAATTTAAGGGTTGTGGGGATGTCCATATCTTTAGCACCCACCTCAGTACCGCTAATGATCTCGTCTTGGTCGCCGCGTACGGTGCGCTTAGTGCAAAGCGCCCTGTATTCTTTGTGTATCTGTTCGGGCGTCATGGAAACCAGCGCATCACGCTGCGCTTCACGGTCATCAATCATGGAGCCGTTATAGGCCGCGATGGCGGCACCGAATACCATGGTCAGGCCGAGGGCTTTGCGGCTGTTCAGGATGCTGTTTAGTATCGATTTTGCGCTCATGGCATTTTCTTTCATATAGAGTGCGGGCGGATCATGCGACCCGCCCGGTGGTATCAATTTCAATCAGCAGCAGTCGTGTTGAGGAGGGCGAGCCGCGTTCACTTCCTGTACCTTTTTCATCCAGCTTTCGCAGGCAGAGGCAAAATTTGCGCGCGATTTAAAGCCCGCTTTCTGATAAATGGTATCATCGTCAGGGTTGATATTTCCGGCAACCATGCAGGCATTCAGCGCGGCAGAAAGTCGCGGACCATTTTGTGTTGCTAAAATCTGCTTGTATTGTGTCATGGCGGATGTCACAGCCTGATGGCATACCTGTTCAAAATCGGCTTTGGTTGTTTTCAACGCTGCGAAACCGGCATCCGACTCTACGTCCGCCTTCACTATGCGTAATGTTTCCTGAATATTCCCCAGTTGCGTAATGCAGGTTATATGCACGAAGGCAATGTTAAGGACATCAGGATGTTGAACCATCAGTTCGTTATGATGAAGCACTTCTTTCCATTGTGCGACGGCTGCTGCCAGGGCGTGTTTATTAAATTCGCCTTTTGTGATTCCCAAAGCCGTGTGGCCTTTGCCTGCGTGCAGATCAACGCCTTCTTGCTCCAGATGAGCTATAACGTCCATAAAACCTGCTTGCAGCGATTGGAACGCTTCTATTGCCTGTTGTGCCATGATTTAAAAATCTCCTGTTTTGATTTAATTATGGGGGCAGGAAATACCCGTTTTAAAGTTATGTCAAGGGCTGGCGGGGTGTGTGATAATTTTGCGCCGCACAAATCCGGGTGTATGTGGAACAGGGCTGTTTTTGACTCGGCTTTTATATAAGGGGCGCTTATTCTGTTAACCAATTCGATTGCCAAGGAGTATCCGTTATGACGCCCGCCCAGAAATTCAAAGCGACTATCGCTGCCGAGAGACCGCTGCAGATTGTTGGGGCCATTAATGCCTATTCTGCCCTTATGGCGGAACGGGCGGGGTTTAAGGCGCTGTATTTGTCCGGTGCGGGCGTGGCCAATGCGTCCTTCGGCATGCCGGACCTGGCGATCACGACGATCAATGATGTGGTGGATGATGCGCGGCGCATTACGGGTCGCGTCGATCTGCCGTTGCTGGTGGATATTGATACCGGCTGGGGCGGGGCGTTCAATATTGCGCGCACGGTGAAAGAATTCGAACACGCGGGTGTCGCGTGTGTCCATATCGAAGACCAGGTCAGCCAGAAACGCTGCGGCCACCGTCCGGGCAAGGAACTGGTCGATAAATTTGAAATGGGCGACCGGGTGAAGGCGGCTGTCGATGCGCGTTCCGATCTGTTGATCATGGCGCGGACTGACGCGCTGGCGGGCGAGGGGCTGGACGGTGTGATCGAACGCTGCGTCCATTATGTGGAATGCGGCGCCGATATGATTTTTGCCGAGGCGATGACCGATCTGTCGCACTATCAGAAGATTAAGGATGCTGTGAAGGTGCCCCTGCTGGCGAACCTTACAGAATTTGGCAAGACCGATTACTACACCATCGCGCAGCTGGCCAAGGTCGGCGTTGATATGGCGCTCTATCCGCTCTCCGCGTTCCGTGCGATGAGCAAGGCCGCTGAAGTGGTTTACGGCGCGATCCGCAAGGAGGGCACGCAAAAATCCGTTGTGTCCACCATGCAGACGCGGGAAGAACTGTATCAGGTTCTGGATTATTACGATTATGAGAAAAAACTGGATGAATTGTTCGGTAAGAAAAAATAATACAAAAAATTCCCTCGGGTTGTGTCCGGGGGAATTTTATTTAGAATGCCAGATGTTTTATTTAGGTGCTAATGCTGCCTTTGTCTTTTTATAGGCGGCATTAAAATTGGCATATGCTTGATCCAGTTTTTCTTTATTTGCACCCGGGTAAAGATTGGATGGGCACAATGCTGCCGCTTTAAAAAGATCGTCTTTTAAATCCATATTTTCTTTAAAAATAGAATCTGCATTCTCTTTGTCCTCCATCATTGGGGCATACTCAGGCGTAGATATTTCATTCATGCCGCCCGTCATTTTTTCGAGATTATAGACGATGAAGGAGGCCATATTTTTGCAGGCAACAAGAAGCTCGGAGTCTTTTGATGGACTCCGGAATACGAGGGTTGATGCGTTGGGATCCAATTCGGCAGTGCCGCCGTTTGCGCTGGTTATAGTTTGTGCGCTAACGCAATTAGCCAAGGTGAGTATCGATAGAGCGGAGGTGATAAAAGCCTTTTTCAGCATTGTATTCAGCCTTATTTTTATTACGTTAAATCCTTGGTATTTTTATGGAATATCTCATGAGCTGTCAAGTATTTAAAAATCGTGACAGATCAGCGTTTTTTCGCGTCTGCAGCAAGACAGGACTGGTCCTTCCTGCTACAAAATTGGCAGTCATTATAAGTATATAGGCAAGGAGGGTTTCATGACCGATGCCGCTATAAATATGCCGGTTAAAAAGAAAACCGGCGGGCTGGCCGGGATTGTGGCCGGGGAAACGAAAATTTCCGCCGCCGGGGGCGCACACACGCTCGAATATCGCGGCTACTCGATTTATGAGCTGGCCGAGCATGCCGAGTTTGAAGAAGTGGCTTACCTGCTGCTGTACGGGGAATTGCCGACAGAGCGCCAGTTGAAACATTATAAAGGCAATCTCAAGAACCAGCGCGATCTGCCTGCGGCCTTGAAAGCCGTTCTGGAACTGGTCCCGGCGGATGCGCACCCTATGGACGTGATGCGCACGGGGACGTCGTTTCTGGGCAATCTGGAGCAGGAAGCGGACAATCACGGTCAGGTGGCGGTGACGAACCGTCTGCTGGCGCTGTATCCGGCGATGCTGGCTTACTGGTGGCATTTCACCCATAACGGCAAACGCATAGACTGCACGACGGATGCCGAGGGTATTGCCGATCATTTCCTCACCCTGCTGCATGGCAAGGCACCGTCGGCGCTGCATAAGAAAGCGATGAATGTTTCGCTGATTCTGTACGCAGAGCATGAATTCAATGCCTCGACTTTCACCGCACGTACCATCACTTCGACGATGGCGGATATTTATTCGGCGGTGACGGGGGCGATTGGGGCGCTGCGCGGGCCGTTGCATGGTGGCGCGAATGAAGCGGCAATGGAATTGATCGAGAAATTCCAGACACCGGAGGAAGCTGTCGCGGGCGTGAAGAAGATGATGGCTGAAAAGCAACTCATCATGGGTTTTGGCCACCGCGTCTATACCGAAGCCGATCCGCGCAACGTCGTGATCAAGTCCTGGTCGAAAAAACTGGCGGATGATGCGGGCAATAAAACGCTCTACCCGGTGTCCGAAGCCATCGAGAAACTGATGTGGGACGAAAAACATCTGTTCCCGAACCTCGATTTTTATTCGGCCTCCAGCTATCACTTCATGGGCATCCCGACGCCGATGTTCACGCCGATCTTCGTGATGTCGCGTATCTCCGGCTGGGCGGCGCATATTTTCGAACAGCGCAGTAACAATAAACTGATCCGCCCGAACGCCGATTATACCGGCCCGGAAACCCGCGCCTTCGTGCCGCTGGATAAACGGGGATAACCACGCATGAGTTTCGAGCTGTTTATCTCGGCCTTCGTCAGTTTGTTCGTCGTGGTCGATCCGTTCGGCACGTCGGCGGTGTTTACCGTGCTGACGCAGGCGATGACGCGCAAGGAACAACGGCGTGTGGCGCTCAAGGCCGTGGCCATCGCGCTGGTCATCATGCTGTCGTTCAGCGCGGTGGGGCGGATTTTGCTCGAATATATGCATATCTCGCTGCCCGCGTTCCGTGTGGCGGGCGGGTTGCTGCTGTTTGTCACGGCGTTCCGGATGATTATGGGTTTCCACGACCCGGACCAATTAAGCTCCGAAAAATCGGCCTACAAAGATCGCAGCGATATCGCCGTGTTCCCGCTCGCGATACCATTGTTGGCGGGGCCGGGGGTGATGACGGCGGTGATCATGTTCTCGACCGCGGCGCACGACGCCATCAGCCATGTGCAGGTGACGGCGGCGATTATTCTGGTGCAGGTGCTGGCGCTGTTCAGCCTGCTGGGCGCGGCGCGGTTGTCGCGCTTCTTTGGTTCCACCGGCAACAGCATCATCGCCCGCATCATGGGCATTCTGCTGGCGGCGATGGCGGTGCAGTTTATGGCTGATGGCATCACCGAATTATTCCGCCTGCGCGATTTCGCCGGCCCGGTCCCCGAAATCATGCACGGATAAAAAAACCGGGGAGAGATATCTCTCCCCGGTTTTAATATGGAACAGGCCGCCGTTTTTAGCGGCGCTCGGCCTGACGGTCACGTTCAGACGGGTTGTCCGTGCGTGGTTTTTCCGCAGGGTTGCTTTTCGGCTTGTCTTCTCTTTCGCCCGGTTTTGCGGGTTTGTAAGGCTCACCTTGTTTACGTTCTTGCATCGTTCTCTCCTTTAAGTTTTCAGGCCGCACGCCTTGTGGCGCGGGTACAAGACAAACCAAGGGCGCGGGGTGCAGTTCCTTATGCTTTTTCAGGGCATTGATTCCTGTATGTGATTGTCAAACAGGCGCCATAATCCTAAAATTCGGAACTTTCTTAAAATCAGAGGAAAAACCATGGGTTCCGCCGCACACGCACATAACGTCGATCTGAATAACCGTCCGGCACCGGACAAGGTGCTGACCGACATCGCCGATTACGTCACAGGTTACAAAGTGTCCAGCGACGAGGCCTACCGCACGGCGCGTTACTGCCTGATGGATACGCTGGCATGCGGCCTGATGGCGCTGCAATTTCCCGCCTGCGTGAAAATGCTCGGCCCCATCGTGCCGGGTACGGTGGTGCCGAACGGTGTGCGCGTACCGGGACGCCCCGATGTGCTCGACCCGGTCAAGGGCGCGTTCGATATCGGCTGCATGGTGCGCTGGCTTGATTTCAATGATACATGGCTGGCTGCGGAATGGGGGCACCCGTCCGATAATCTCGGTGCTATTCTTTCTGTCGCGCAAACCAAACCCGACATGACCATGCGTGACGTGCTGACCGCGATGATCAAGGCGCACGAAATTCAGGGCTGCCTCGCGCTCGAAAACTCCTTCAACAAAGTCGGCCTCGATCACGTCGTGCTGGTCAAGGTGGCCTCCACGGCGGTCGCCACGCAAATGCTCGGCGGCAATTACGATCAGATCGTCGATGCGCTCTCCCATGCATGGGTTGATGGCCAGTCCTTGCGCACCTACCGCCACGCCCCGAACGCCGGTCCGCGCAAATCATGGGCGGCGGGCGACGCCACCAGCCGCGCCGTGCGTCTGGCGATGATCGTGGTCGATCAGGGGCAAATCGGCTATCCCGGCGCGCTGACCGCGCCGAAATGGGGCTTCTATGACGTACTGTTCAAGGGCAATGAATTTAAATTCCAGCGCCCTTACGGTTCCTATGTGATGGAACAAATCCTGTTCAAGATTTCCTTCCCGGCGGAATTCCATTCGCAAACGGCGGTCGAGGCGGCGGTGAAACTCCATGCCCAGGTAAAAGACCGCCTGAACGATATCGAAAAAATCGTACTGACCACACACGAAGCTGCCATCCGCATCATCTCGAAAACCGGGCCGCTGCATAACCCCGCCGACCGGGATCACTGCCTGCAATACATGGTGGCGGTGCCGCTGATCAAAGGCAACCTCGTGGCCGAAGATTATGAGGATGATGTCGCCGCCGACCCGCGCATTCAAATGCTGCGCGATAAAATGGAAGTGGTGGAAGATAAACGCTACAGCACCGAATACCACGAACCCGACAAACGCAGCATCGCCAACGCCGTGCAGATTTTCTTCAAAGACGGCACCAAAACCGAAAAAATCGAAATCGAATACCCCGTCGGCCACCGCCGCCGCCGCGAAGAGGGGATTCCGCTGCTGGAGGAAAAATTTGAAGCAGCACTCAAGGCGCATTACAAATCCGACCAGATGCAAAAAATCATCGATCTGTGCAAAGACCAGAAAAAACTGGAAAGCATGAAGGTGAGCGAGTTTGTGAGGGTGTGGGTTTAGACGCTTACCCTGCCTTAGCCATCCTCTCTTCTTCCTTGAATCCTAGCTCAAGCTGCCCTTTTTGCAGAGCGGCGTTGGATAGGCCTTCTTTTGTCTTTGGATTACGAAAGAGATTGTAAAAAGACTGGTTCTTTTGGCTTGTGATAAATTTTCTCATAATGACAAGTGCGTCATTAATCAGTCGGTCAATGTTTTGGGTGTCTTGTATTGATATCTCATTTTTTTCGGCAACTAATGAAACAAGGTATAAAATGTGGAACTGTCCATAGGTCAAGAAGCTATCAACGTATGTAACTGTTCCCCTTTTCTTTTGAATATTGATGTCGTATCTCATTTGCTCAATTTTTTGAAAGATGCGATAGATGCCAAGAAGATGTTCTATGTCATGATTGGATGTAAAAATTTCTTCGTACCGGGAGCCAAAAATCTTGTCGGAATCTGTTTTTGATCTTTCTGGTTCTCTGAAATCATAAGCAAGTATTATTTGACCTAGTTTAAATGCGTCAATTTTCTGATTTTCATTGTGGTCTTTGTATTGATTCTTCTTCCTCTCGTAGAAATATCCTAAATCTAAAAATGCAGATTCCAACTTTTTTTGCATGCTTGAATTCGACATAAGGTCTCGATTTGAAATGCGTGTTTGGCTATTGGTAGCTACAGCTATCTCATAAGGAAGCATCTGGTTTTTTGTTTCATATAGTCGTATTAATAAGAGCACATTATCAACTGAATCCGGATCTTTTTTATTGGCTTCAAATAGGGCGTATGATGTTTGTGCCCCGTTCACAATCTGCAAATTTTGTATTTCAATTACTGGTGATCTGGCTCCCGGTTGATACGTAAAAGAAGAGCATACTGCGGTAATTCCATTATTAAGATACCAGAATCTACTATTCTGTTCGGATAGTGCTGATTTAATTATTGATTCATTCACTGCATTATCTGAACCCAAATAAACTCTAATATTTTGATCAAATATTTCGGCATTAATTTTTTCTGAATCACCTGAAATTGAAATTGCCTTAATTAAATCTCTTGCGCTGATATTAGCGACTATACCGCGAATATCCCCATCCGATCTTTCAAAAATTTGCCGATCAATGGCGGTCAAGGTGAGTGAAAGTTCGTTTTCTTTTTGGTCGGATATTAATTTGAGTACGCTTTCAAAATTTAATTCTTTGAGTTCAACATTGTATTTACTAAGAAAGTTGCGAACTCTTGCGCTTTGTTCCGGCGCCAAATTTTTTCCGTTGCTGCAAAAATAAACTGTGAATTTTGTCTTTGCTTCTCTTATGATCTCCCATACTTCTTGCACTTTATCCCATAGATATGGATTGCATGTTTTTTCTAGTGCTGCATCTTCATCAAATAATTGGCTAACAAATGTAATCGTCTTATCTGCTTGATTAGCAGAAAAGTACTTCTCTGCGTTTTCTATTTTTCCGCCACATTTGAATTGAAATATATGAACGTGAGCATTGTTATCAATTCGGTTTATATGCACGGCATCAACGCCGCAATCATTTCCACCGTCTGTTATGAGATCTTCTATATCATCTTCTATATCAGGGAAGAGGCGGGTGAGCACAAGATATGGAAATGCTGAGGATGTTGTCGCAAGATTGTATTTTTGCTGACATCTTTTTATTGCTCCATCAAGCATGCTCCACTCAAGTTTAGCTACCATGCACATGTTTCCTTATACATAAAAAATGGGTAATTATTTTGTTACAGGTAAGGGTTAATTTAGACAATACTGTTCATTGTTTTATTTGCAGATTTCTTGTTTTTTCTTGGTAAATACAACTTAAAGCTAAGTTTTAGCGTCTAGAAAAATCTAATCACTGGTATTTCGTTAACCACATTATCCTGAATCCATGACCCTCTCCGCTTGCATCATCACCCTCCTGATCGTCTATCCGCTATTCCTCTTAACAGGGATATGGTTCTTTCGTTACATCCAGAAAACAAAACCGAACCCGCTACGCGCCAACGACGTACGCGCGCGCTTCGTCAGGCCGTGGCGGTTTGTGATGTTTGTGGTGTTGCTGCCGTTGGCGCTGACAGGGGCGCTCGCGGCGCTTGGCTGGCTTGATCCGTTGTTTTATCTGGTGGCGTCGCTCTGATATACGAGTGTATGCGCAAGCCGACATACTAGGAATAATGTCCTATCATGTTCAGCATGACAAACGATGTGATCCCTCCGTCGGGCGAGGTTAAACACCCGAAAGAAAATCCCCCCGCCAACGCCGCCTTGGTGCAGGCCGCGCGCAGTTTGCAGCGCTGCCGTTTACCCGCGCAGGCGGATGCGACCATTGCGCAGGCGGCTGACGATCTTGAGCGCTTACTGTCTGGCGAGGGCATCCGCCCGTCAGCCGGAAATGCCGATGCGCTGCTGCTGGCGCAGTCGGCGGTGCTGGATAATTTGTTTCATCACATGGTGGCGGCGGCGTTGACGCCGGGGGAAAGCCCGGCGGAAAACATGATTAATCTGGCGCTGCGTTCACAGAAGCTGTGCAACGGCACGATCGCGGGCATTCACAAACGTCGTGAAATCAGGAGTAAAATTTTTTGACGAACGAACTGAAGGATGATGCGTACCACCATCACACCCCCTCCCTGAGGGAGGGAAAATCTGCTGTCAAAGGCTGGCCACCGGAGCGTCGCGCGGCGCAGGCGGCGCGGATTCGTGCGCAAAAACCATGGCTTAAATCCACCGGGCCGCGCACGGCGGCGGGGAAGGCGCGGTCATCCCTGAATGCTTATCGCGCGGGCTTGCGCTCGCGCGATTATAAAAGGCTCTGTTCCCTGTTGCGGCGGCAACAGATGTTTGTTCGTAGCCTGTGCGTACCTGCTGCGCCTATTTCTTGCTCTCATTATAGAGGTAACCACCAGCAGCACCGGCAGCCGCCCCGATGGCAGCACCTGTTGCCGGAGATCCGCCTGTTACAGCCCCACCTACGGCACCGACGCCCGCGCCGATACCCGCGCCCGAGAGCATACGTTGGTCACGGGTACTCATATTGGAGCAGGCAGATAGCGCTATCATGGCCACCATCATGGCCATGCAGGCCCTATATTTTAAGTTCATGTGCGTTTTCATTTTTCGACCCTCACTTTATTTGGGTATCTGGACATCCAACGCATACGAGGGTGTTTAGTTCCACGCCACGCCGCTATAAAAGAAGCGCCCGAGGCCGACGGTGAAGATCAGGCAGCCATACAAAGCATGTTCTAGACAGGCCAGCCCGAGGGATTTGTGGCGGGCGTAATCGCTGGCGAACAGATAGCCGCCGAAGGCGGCCATGGCGACGGCGAGGGGGTTCAGGAACATGACATGCACGAAGCCGAAGGCGATGGTGGAGGCGGCAATATAGCCGCGGGCATTGCCCCACAACGGCGCGTAGCGGTGATAGAGGAAGCTGCGGTAGATGACCTCCTGCGGCCAGACGGAGAGCAGCGGATAGAAAATCATGATCCGCAGCCAGAGGTCGGGGTGTTCACGTGGCAGGACCATAAAATTTTCCGGGACGAATATCCATGTCAGCAAGGTGATGACCGGTGCCAGTATGGCAAAGCGCCGCAATACCCGTTTGAGACCATTCCGCAGGCCCGACCTGTTCCATTCGGCGGCATGGGCGCGTTTATAGCCGATGTGCAAAGCCATCCAGACCAGTATCGCGCCCATCCACAGGATGAAGATCATCGCGCCGCGGTTTTTCTCAGCAAGGACCAGCAGCGGGATGCTGCCGAAGATCAGCAGGAATTCAGTCCAGAGCAGGAATTTTTTCCGGCGCATCTGGTCTTATGCGGTGACGGCGGGCGCTGGCGCGGCTTCGGGAGTGCCGTTATGGTTGCGCTTGCGGTCGCTATGGCTCCATTCGATGATCAGCGTGTAGGCCACGGCCAGCAATGTCGGGCCGATGAACAGGCCGATAAAGCCGAAAGCAAGGATACCGCCGAACACGCCCAGCAATGTCACCAGCAACGGCAGGTTGCTGCCCAGGCTGATGAAATAGGGACGGATGACGTTATCGATGGAACTGACCGCCAGTGTGCCCCAGATCACCATGAAAACTCCCATGCCGGTGGCATCCTGCGTAAACAGGTAGATCGCGGCGGGAATCCAGATGATCGGTGCGCCCATCGGGACGAAGGACATGATAAATGTTGCAAAGCCGAGGAATACAGGCGCAGGCACTCCGGCGATAGCGAAGCCGATGGCGGCCAGTGTGCCTTGTGCCACAGCGGTACCCATCATCCCGTAAACCACGCCGATCATGGTGTTTTTGGAAACCCGCAGCAGATGCTGGCCGCGCTGGCCGAGGAATTTATCGATCAGAATATCCAGCCGTTCGGCGACTTCCACGCCGTGGCGGAACAGGAAAAAGGCAATCAAGACACCCAGCGACAGGTCAATCGCGCCGCGGCCTATCGTTCCGGCAATTCCGGCTATGCCCTGCGTGGCGGGAACGGTCTGTTTGATCATCAGAGAACTGAGGGAACTCGAGTCTTCTATATATTGCTGCCATTGCGCGGCTATCTGCGGCCCGATATGCGGCAGGTTTGCCAGCCATGCCGGGGCTTCCTTGGGCGGGTTTTGCAGGGCATTGAGGACGTTGGTGCTGATCCAGGCGAAGTTTTCCACCAGACTGGAGGCCAGAAACATCAGCGGCAGGATAAAGCACAAAGCGAGGATGATCGTCATAATCGCGGCGGCCAGTCCTCGGCGGCCTTTCAGGCGTTGTTCCAGCCAGCTATATGCAGGCCAGGCGGAGAGGGTGAAAATAATCGCCAGCAGCATCGCCGGAATGAAGGGGGCGACGACGATGATACTTAATATAGCCAGTGCTGCCAGTGCCGCCATGACCACGGCCATGCGGTAAATGGATATCCTGTCGAGGCTGCCGATCTTCATAGTGATTCTCTCCGTATGTCAGAACACCGCTACAATAGCGGGTTTCTTGAGGGTCTGAAAGCAGGATATATGCGCTGGTTACGCTGGTTTTCTACAAAATATGTGGAAAACCCAGTAAAAAAGCCTGTTTTCGGGGGTTTGTGTGAAAAAACCCTCTCGACAAGCGGTGCGACTCGTACCATTGTTTGCATATCAGAACAGCACATCGCGATTCGCCGCTATTCATGCGGCTTCTTGAGAGGTGACTGTTTGTTTAACAATGATATCTAACTCAAGGAAGTTAAATCATGGCGACTGTAAAAGCTAAAGCGAAAGCACCGGCGGCAAAAGCTCCGGCTAAAAAAACCGTAGCAAAATCAGCGACAGCAAAAGTAACGGCTCCGACCGTGACGCTGAAACAGATCGGTTCCGATCTGGCTGAAAAGCACGAACTGTCCAAAAAGCAAATGAATGCGATTATGGAAGATCTGATTGCCAACCTCGGCAAAAACCTGAAAAAAGGCAACCGTATCCGTATGGCTGGCCTGGGTATTCTCCAAGTGCGTAAACGCGCTGCTCGTATGGGCCGCAACCCGCGCACAGGCGAAGCGATCAAAATTCCGGCGAAGAAGAAAATCAACTTCCGCGCTGCTAAAGAACTGAAAGAAACAGTAGGCGTATAATTCGCCCTCTCGTTTATGAAAAGCCCTCCGGATAAGTTTCCGGGGGGCTTTTTCTTTGCCCTCATTCCCGCTAACATTCAGTAACTCAAATGTTTTTCAAAGGTTTTGCCATGCGGAAGCTGCTCGCCCTCACGCTCGTATTGTCTTTGCTGTCCATGGCCGTTCCGGCGCAGGCACAGGATGCAAAGCCTTTGGATATTCTCCGGGTAACGCCGCAGGGCGATGACGTTCCGGCAGGGCGTGAAATTGTGATCGAATTCAATCGCGCCGTCGTGCCGGTCGGGCGCATGGACCGCACGGCTGAGGAAGTCGGGATCGTCACGACACCGCCGCTGAATTGTTTCTGGCGCTGGATCAATGTTTCGACACTTGCCTGTAATCTTGATGGTGATGACGGGCTGAAACAATCGACAGCTTATAATGTAAAGATCGGACAGACGATCAAGGCCGAAGATGGGGGCGCGTTAGCGGTGCCACGTGAATATAATTTCATCACCCAGCGGGCCGATGTCAGTTACTACAATTTCCAGACATGGCGCAGCGCCTCAATGCCCGTAATCCGCGTGGTGTTCAATCAGTCGGTAACCAAGAAATCGGTGCTGGCGCATGTCTATTTTCATGGCACGGCGGGCAAGGGCTTGCGGCAGCTGGTGAGTGCTTCGCCGGATGAATATGACCGCGACCCGCCAGCGGAAGTGAACGGCGAAGAAGCGCGTTTTGTCTGGCTGGTGGAGCCACGGGAACCGTTGCCGACGGAAAGCAATATGGCGCTGGCTATAGAGCCGGGTCTTGTGTCTGCCTCTGGCCCTGCGCCCAGCGTTGCGGCACGCGATGTGGTTACGTTTGATACCTATCCTGAATTCCGCTTTGCCGGGGTGCGTTGTACGAATAATGCGGGAGTCGAGGTTCTGCTGGAGCCGGGAAAAACCCAAGCCGAAGAGCAGCTTTGTAACCCGATGCGTCCGGCAGCGCTGGCGTTCAGTGTGCCTGTCTTGCGCTCGGAAGTGAAAGACAATATGGCGCTGAAGCCCAATCTCGGTGGTGGCCGCCCCGGTTATAATCCATGGGGCGATGAGAACCGCGACTGGTCGCAACTGGGCTATCCGCATGAAAAAGGGCGGCTTTATTATATGGGTCTGCCTGTCGGCCTGAAGGCCGCGCAGCAATATACGCTGACGATGCCCGCGAAAAAGCCGGGGATCAAGGCCGCGATTTCGCAACTGATGGGCAAGAATGTTAAAGTTGGCATGCAGGATGAATTTGGCCGGACGCTGATGAAACCGGTGAAGCTGGTATTTTCCACCAATCACCGCCCGCCGAATTTTGAGATGGTCTATAAAGAGGCGGTTTTGGAGAAGGACGTCGATAGCGAAGTTCCGCTCTACGTCAACAACCTGAAGAATTATTCATTTGATTATCGCCGCCTGAATGCGGCGGGTGTTGATGATCAGAAAACCTATAGCCAGAATGTACCGACGCCGCAGGACGTGCAGTTTGCCGTACCGTTAGGGGTGCGTTCGATGCTGGAGGGCAAATCCGGTGTGGTCTATGGCCATTTGCAGACTGATCCGGTTATTCCGCAATATTCCCCGCAAGCCGCGCGGCTGTTCGCGCAGGTGACGCCGTTCCAGTTGCATTTCAAGCTGGGGCACTTTCAATCTTTGGCATGGGTGACTGATCTTGCGACCGGGCTGCCGGTTGAGGGCGCTGAAGTTACCCTCTATGCCGATGAACTTTCCGATATGGGCGCGCCGATTGAGCCGGACGGTGTTGCCGTTACCGATAATGACGGCATGGCGATCCTGCCGGGCACTATGGATGCCGACCCTGATAATCTGCTGGCGCAGGCATGGCGCGAGGAAGATGTGCGGTTATTCGTCCGGGTTGATAAGGACGATGATATGGCGCTGATGCCGCTCGGGTATGATTTCTATATCGATACCTGGCGGGCATCGAATGAAACCATCTGGGCGGATAATCAGCGTCGTTACGGCCATATGAAAGCATGGGGCATGACTGCACAGGGCGTTTACCGCGCCGGGGACACGATGCAGTACAAGATATTTCTGCGCGATCAGGATAATCTGACGCTGGTGCCGCCGCCGGAAGAGGCGGTCTATAATCTTGAAGTTTTTGATCCGGCGGATAAATCGGTGCTGAAACTGGATGGTATAAAATTTTCTGAATTCGGCGCTTATGCGGGTGAATATGCTATTCCGAAGAATGCCGCCGTGGGCTGGTATCGTTTCGAGTTGAAGGCTAAATTTTCGGAGGAGGATGAACGGACATTCCAGCCGCTACGCGTTCTGGTTAGCGATTTTACGACAGCGCCTTTCCGTGTCACCAGCCAGATGAACGGTGATCATTTCAAGGCGGGCGACAGTGTTGATCTTCATGCCGATGCGAAGATGCATGCCGGGGGTGCTTATACCGATGCGTCCGTGCGTGTGACGGGCATTGTTAAAAGCCGCCGATTTGAATCCAAAAACCCGCTGGCGCAGGGTTTTTCCTTTGATAGTTTTCAGGATGGCCGTGACAGCGAGCAGATATTCCAGAAATCAGAAAAACTGGATGACAAAGGCGAGTGGAATGAAAAATTCATGTTGCCTGCGATCAAGATTGCCTATGGCGTTCTGGAGCTGGAAGCTGCCGTTCAGGATGATCGCGGCAAAACGATTGCCAATGTGACGCAGGCCGATTATTTCGGCGTTGACCGTCTGGTGGGTATGAAGTCGCCCTCATGGATTTATGACGCGAAGAAGCCTGCATCGTTTCCGGTGCTGGTCGTTGACGACAAGGGTGATCCGGTGGCCGGTACGGCGGTGAAGGTCAGTGTCGAACATGAATTCGTGAATACGGCGCGGGTGAAGGGGGCGGGGAATGCCTATTTTTCCGATATCACGACGGAGTGGAAAGAAATTTCTGTTTGTGAACAGACATCGACGTTGGAGCCGCAAGACTGCGTCTTTACGCCGGATGCTGCGGGGACGTACCGTTTGATTGCGCAAATTGCCGATTCCAAAGGTGTGGCGCATAAAACCACGCTTTATATATGGGTTTCGGGCGATGATTACGTGCAGTGGAATACCGAAGGCGACACGGCATTGCCTATTATCCCGGAAAAAACCGAATACCGCATTGGCGATACGGCGCGTTACCTGATCAAAAATCCGTATCCGGGGGCGAAGGCGCTGGTCTCAATCGAGCGCTATGGCGTGATGGATTCATTCGTGGTGACGCTGGAGGGCAGTACGCCGACGATAGAATTTCCGGTCAAGCCGGATTACATGCCGGGTTATTACCTGTCTGTCGTCGTGGTATCACCGCGTGTGGAAGCGCCCCCCGCCGGAGAAGGGCAGGTTGATCTGGGCAAGCCGACATTCCGCATGGGTTATGTGAGCGTTCCTGTAAAAGACCCGGTCAAGGAAATGCAGGTGGATGTAAAGGTCGCGCAGGATGTTTACCGCCCGCGTGACAAGGTGAAGCTTGACCTGACCGCTGTGCCGCGATTGGCGCAGACGGAAAAGGAGTCTGTCGAGTTGACAGTGGCGGTTCTGGATGAGGCCGTATTCGATTTGATCAGCAGCGGGCGTAAGGCTTTTGATCCTTATGAAGGATTTTACAGTCTGGATAATCTTGATCTGCGCAATTACAGCCTGCTGACTCGTCTGGTCGGGCGGCAGAAATTCGAGAAGAAGGGCGCCAATCCCGGCGGCGATGGCGGTGCTGACATTGATATGCGCACACTGTTTAAATATGTCAGCTATTGGAACCCGGCGGTGAAAACCGATGAAAACGGCAAAGCTTCGGTGGAATTTGAAGCGCCGGATAATCTGACAGGCTGGCGTGTGCTGGTGCTGGCGACGACGCCGGGAGACCGCATGGGTCTGGGCGAAGGCAATTTCAAAGTCAACCGCCCGACGGAAGTGCGCCCCGTCATGCCTAATCAGGTGCGTGAGGGGGATGAATTTAAGGCCGGATTTAGTGTGATGAACCGTACCGATGCGGCGCGCACGATCCGTGTAGTGATCGAGGCCGAGGGTGACCTGAAAGGCGAACAAAAACCGATCAAAACCGAAGAGGTGACGCTGGAGCCTTATAAGCGCGCCACCGTCTATATGACTCTGGAGGCATCTGTATTGCCTGTTGCGCGTGAAGCGCAGGAGGGTTCTATCCGTTTCAAGGCCACGGCGGCGGATGATGCTGACAGCGATGGCACGGTTTATACATTGCCTGTTTTGAAGAGTCGGACGACCGATGTGGCGGCCAATTACGGGACGACTACCGAAGGTGAAGTGCAGGAGAATATCGCGTTTCCTGAGGGTATCTATACCGATACGGGGGATGTCAGCGTTGTGTTGTCACCGAGTGTGATTGCTAACCTTGATGGCGCGTTCCGTTATATGCGGGATTATCCCTATACATGCTGGGAACAGACGATTACGCGCGGGGTTATGGCGTCGCGTTTCAATCAACTGAAGGCCTACCTGCCGGAATCCTTGAAGTGGGAGGGGAGTGAAACTCTGCCGCAGGAGATGCTGGACCGGGCGACGGACTATCAGGCACCGAATGGCGGCATGACATATTATGTGCCGCGTGATGATTATGTTGATCCTTATTTGAGTGCCTATACAGCACTGACGTTCCGTTGGCTGGCGGAGGCGGGTTATAAAGTGCCGGAGAATGTTGAAGAAAAATTGCAGGATTACCTGTTGAATTTCCTGAAACAGGACGCCGCGCCGAGTTTTTATCAGGCGGGCATGACATCGACAGTGCGGGCGGTAGCGCTGGCGGCGCTGGTCGATGCGGGCAAAGCAGGGAAGGATGATGTTCTGCGTTATGCGCCGCATGTGCAAGGCATGAGCCTGTTCGGCAAGGCGCAGTTTATGCAGGCGGCGATCAAGGCCGGAGGGCTTGAGGAGGAAACGCGCAAGGTCGCCGATATGATTTTTGCGGCGGGCAATGAAACGGGCGGCAAGTTTTCTTTCACGGAAACGCTGGATAATGGTTATGTCCGCATTCTGGCGACGCCGCTGCGTGATAATTGCGCGGTGCTGGATTCGCTGATGGATTACGCGGCAGGTGCGGGCAGCGAAGTGATCGGAGATAAACCGTTCAAGCTGGTGCGGATGATTACGCAGACACGCGGCAACCGCGATCATTGGGAGAACACGCAGGAGAATATGTTCTGCATGAGCGCGCTTGCCAAATATGCGCAGCGTTATGAAAGCGAAACGCCGAACATGAAAGTGACGGCTTCTCTGGGTGGTGCCGGTATGGGGCAGGCGGATTTTACTTCCTTGGAGGATGAGGCCAAAATTCTATCGAAACCGATTGCCGAAGGCGATGCAGGGCGCAAAACCACCCTCGATATTGTCAAGGAAGGTACCGGGAGGCTTTATTATGCGACGCGACTTCGTTATGCGTTGACGGCGGATTTTGATAAAGAGATGAACGCGGGGATTGAAATTCACCGTGAATATCATGCCCAGCGCGATGGCGTGTGGACTTTGCTTAAAGATCAGGATGCCATCAGGCGCGGGGACATCGTGCGGGTTGATTTGTACCTGAATGTTCCGGCAGCGCGTAATTTTGTGGTGGTGAATGACCCTTTACCGGGTGGGCTGGAAACGATCAATAGTGATCTGGCTACGGCATCGAGCGTTGATTCCGCTGAGGGGCAATTTGATCAGGACGGAGGCACGTTCTGGTTCAAGTTTGGTGACTGGCGTGAATTCGGGTTCAGCCGCTGGAGTTTCTATCATAAAGAACTGCGCCATGACTCGGCGCGATTTTATGCGGACTGGATTGATGCGGGGAATTACCATTTATCCTATGTGGCGCAGGCGGTTGCCGATGGCGTATTCAATGTTCCCGCTGCACGGGCTGAGGAAATGTATGATCCGGATGTCTATGGACGCACACCGAGCCGTAGTTTGACGGTTAAAACGGAATAGCCATGAGGGGCTTTCTGATATTGGCGGGAGGCTTTGGTTTGATGGTGGCGGCGCTTGTCGTGGCGACTTTCCTGTCGGTGCGTCCTGTATCGTTAAATCTTGCCGGGGGATCGGCGCCGCTGCAAATTCTTGACCGTCATGGATTACCCCTGACGACATCGTATCAGGGGGCATGGAACACCAGCGATCATATTAGCCTGCATGATGTTCCCGGTTTTTTGCAGCAGGCATTCCTGCAATCTGAAGATAAACGGTTTTTTCAGCATCACGGGGTTGACTGGCGCGCGCGCGGTCATGCGTTGTGGCAGAATGTCCGCTACCGCCGCACGGTCAGGGGGGCGAGCACGATCAGCGAGCAGGTGGTGCGCATGGCGCATCCGCGCCCGCGCAATCTATGGTCAAAATATATAGAGGGGTTTGAGGCGGCGGCGCTGGAGCGTGAATTTAGCAAGGCTGAAATTCTTGAGTTTTATCTCAATCAAGTTCCTTATGCCTCGAACCGGCGCGGTGTGGTGCAGGCGGCGCGCTATTATTTTGACCGCGATCTTTCGACGCTGACGGAACGCGAGATGTTGGCGCTGGCGGTGCTGGCGCGCGCGCCTTCGGCTTATGATCTATACCGTCATCCTGATAAAACGCGGCAGGCGATAGACAGGCTGGCCGCACAGGTGGCGACGGGGGAGACGCTGGCGCGGATTGTGGTGCAGGACATTCGCACATTGCCGCCGCAAATGCCGACAGAGGCGCGCCATTTTGCACGGTTTGTGCGTGTGCAGCCGCATGGTGGCGGCGATCATATAATGACGACGCTTGATGCGGGCATGCAAACGATGGTGCAGGAGATCCTTGATAAACGTGTGGCGGCGCTGTCCGGCAAGAATGTTACCAACGGCGCGGCGCTGGTGATAGACCATACGAGCGGTGAAGTTCTGGCGTGGGTGGTGGCCGGGGCGGGGCAGAAAAATGTTGATGCGAATGATATTGATGCCGTGACCGTGCCACGCCAGCCGGGTTCGGCGATGAAGCCGTTTCTTTATGCGCGGGCGCTGGATAAAGGTTGGCATGCGGGGACTTTTCTCGATGACTCGCCGTTGAGTGAGGCTGTGGGCACGGGGCTGCACCGTTTTCGCAATTACAGCCGCCATTACTATGGGCAGGTTAGTCTGCGCGAGGCTTTGGGGAATTCGTTGAATATTCCGGCGCTGCTGACTATCCGGCATGTGGGGATTGCGGATTACCTGACGATTTTGCACCAGATGGGTTTTGCCAGTCTGGATCGCGGCTCTGATATTTATGATGAAGGGCTGGCGCTTGGCAATGGCGAGGTGACGTTGCTGGAGTTGATGCGTGGTTATACGACGCTGGCGAATCGTGGTGTGATGCAGCCGCTGCGTTACCAGATGGACGATCCGTCTTCGCGGCAGGAACGGCGTGTGTTTAGCGATGAAGCGGCTTCACTGATCGGGAATATCCTGTCCGATCCGTGGGCGCGGCGGATGGAATTCGGGCAGGGCAGCGTGTTGAATTTTCCGGTGCAGACGGCGGTGAAAACCGGCACCTCGACCGATTACCGTGACGCGTGGGTGGTTGGGTATAATGACCGTTATGTCGTGGGTATCTGGATGGGCAATCTGGACCACACGCCGATGGATGGCGTGACCGGATCGACAGGCCCGGCGCTGGCGATGCGCGGGATATTTGCAGAGCTGAATGAGAACCGCGATACAAAACGTCTTTATCTAAGCCCGTCGCTGGTTAAGCGCGATGTCTGTTTGCGTCCGGGGGCTGATTGCCTGCTGCGTTCGGAATGGGGCAGGGCGGATGATGAAGTTGCCGTCACGCAAGCTGCGCCGCGCGCGCTGGAAATGATACGTCCGACGGAAGGGTTGCATCTGGCATATGATCCACGCATTCCGGCGGAACACCAGAAATTCAGGTTTGAAATCGGGGGGCTGGAATCGGGCGACCGGGTGTCGTGGGTGCTGAATGATCATCGGCTTGGGGAATCTGAAGGCACATTTCTGTGGGCGGTGCAGAAGGGGACACACCGCCTGCAGGCCCAAATTACAAGAGCCGATGGCCATACTACGGACATCGGCTCTGTGAAGTTTCTGGTGAAGTAGCCCTTATTGCGGGGTCAGGCTGATCGGTCTTTGAATAACGGGACGCTGGATCATGGCGTCATTGATTTCCGGCTTCTCAGTCGTCTCTATACTCGTCCGATAGTCAGGAAGCACCTTGTTCAAGGTGGATATTTTGAAATCAGCCTTGAACGATGGCGATACGGCAGCGGTTTTCATGCCGCTGTGTTCCACTTTGATGTCTTCCATTTTTGTGGGGACAGGCTCCGTGCCGTAGGAGCGTTCGAACAACGGAACCAGTTCTGTGGCCAGTTCTTTAAGTGCTTGCACTGCGATACCGCTGGTGAATTTATCTCGTGATGATGCGCCTTCAATGTAACCGGAAATACAGAACGAGTAGCGGTCGCCGATTGAACCGGTGAAGGCGCCGACGCGCAGGCCCACGGTTTCAGATTCGTCGTTGGTTCCTGTTTTACCGCGCACCACAAGTGATGTGCCGTTGCCCAGTTTGAATCCGTCTTTCAAACGCCAGCCGGTGTGACCGGGGGCGACGACGCCTTGCGTTATTTCCAGCATCATATTGGCGACTTCAGGACGCATGACCTGTTCCGGGTCTGGTTGCCCTGGACTGATGTGGGTTTCATGCGGTGTGCCGACGCCGAAATGCAGCCCGGTGAAACGGTTGGTCTTTACCAGTTTGCCGCCGTTCAGCAGGATGCCATTGAACGTGGCGAGAGAGTCTGTCGTATCGCCGGACACGCCGATAACCGTTGCCAGAGAAGGCACTAATTTGAACGGATAGCCGACTTTCTGCCATTGGGTTTCAATTTGCCGCCAGGCGTGGTGGTCGAGCATAATGCCGATGGCTTTGTCCTGCGCCCGTTTCTTATTGGATTTCAGCAGCCACTTGTAGACGAAGATACGATCGTCTTTGGTTGCGGCGACAGAATCTTTCCAGGTGATTTCCGGATTATTGAGTTTTTGTGCGGCGATTACCAGTTCCAGTGGGTGGACCGGGCGGGCCAGATAACCGCGATCATTCAGATCGAAGTTATAGAAGCGTTTTTCCGGCGTGTATTCACCGCTCGCGTAGCGCACATGCAGCGATTTATAATCAAGCCATGTACGGTTTTTATCCGTTGCGTGTTTGATGAGGAAGGCGCGCATTTCTGGATAGGGCGCATTCGGGTTCAGTTTGCCGAACAGGGCGGCCAGTTGTTCTGCCGAGCGGTCGGTTTTATCAACCAGTTCGTCTGTATATGCCTGCATAAGCGGTGTTACATTCGCGCCGACGATGGCCGAGATGTCCACTTGTGCATAGGCGCGGTGCTGATCATACAGTTTCTGCATATCATCCTTGGGTTTGCAGTTCTTGCAGTTTTTCTGCATGAATTTTTCGAAATCTGCGAACGGCGCATCGGGATGCAGGGAAAGATATATGACGGCGAGTTGCGTACGTCCGCCTTTGGTTTTGGCAGCCAGATGCTCGGTGATCTGTTCGCCTTTTTTGCCCCTCATCTGGTTCCAGAATTTTTCCTGGAATTCGCGGCCTTCGAAGTCTGCGAATTCTTCCAGATATTTTTGACGTTCTGTGAAAGCTTCCGGATGGTCCGGATTGTCATCGAGAATTTGCGTGTCGACCTTCAGACGGTGCCATTTCATGTATTCTTCGATGTCATCGGTGATGCGGTACCATGACAGGTTGACTGATTCCCACAACGCGCCTTCTACTGAATAGGAGATGTGGTCTTCCTTGCGGTCGAAGTTGCCGGGGTAGTTCATGCCGCCGCCGGTGAAGAAACCCTGTGGCGCGCCGGAGTATTTGATTTCCTTGACGGATGCACTCAGCATGCCTGCGAGCGATTTATCTGTTTCAGGTCTGCTTAAGTAATCAACCGCCCAGCGTGTCAGTTTGTCTCTGGGGTGTGTTTTTACAGCCTTTAGCGTATCCGGACCCTGTCCCGAATATTCGTCGTGCAGTTCGGCAATCACTTCGAGGAATGTTGCTGTCATACGCATCTTGCCGGTGGAGCCGTAGTTCTGGCGGCCACCCTTAGTCAGGTCGAGAGCGCCCTGGAATGTGTCGGTGCTGACGCGTGTGACGATCTGGCCGTTCGGCAGTTTTTCATTGACGGTGATCGCCCATACGACTTTGGGCGCGGTTTCCGGACGCAGTAACTGGAATCCCGTCAGGCCTGATTTTTTGGCAAATTCGGGGTCGTTGAATTGTTTCAGCTTGTTGGTTACGGCCTCATTGACGCTGTGGTCGATGGTGGCGTCAACCTGCAAGTCCCAGCGGTCGAGTGTGTAGTAGGCGTCAACCGGGTCCAGTTCCAGTTTGTTCATCAGCGCAAGGCGCAGAGAATCGACGAATTTGTCACGCGGTGCTTTGGGCGGCAGAACAGGGTTTTTGCCAACATCGGCAAATTCAATTTTTTCGGCCAGCACCATCTGGGCAAAAGATTCAGTGATGATTTTTTCTTTAACCAGCAGCGGGATGTAGTTATCGACGCGTTGCTGGAGGTCTTTGAATCCGGCTTCTTTTCTCAGGCTGCGGTCCGGCATCTTCAGGCTCATGACGAGCGAGAAGGTCTGGCGGAAAACACGGGCGGCTTCGGGGGTTTCTGCGCCGCTTCTTAAAATTTCGTCATAGTTATTATTGCCGAACCAGACGGCCATCGCGTCTTTCCAGCCTGTGACCTCGCCGAATTTGGGGTGACCGGCAAACAGGGCGCCGTTCATATATCTGAGGACAGTTTCGTGACGTTTTGCCGTGGTGTCAGGGCCATTGGCATACATCTCGGTGGAGGCGGTCAGCATCTGCTCGGCTTTATCAAGGATGCCTTTGGTGCGGCCTTTTTCCCAGCTGTTGTTTTTGACAACCTGAATGGCCAGCGTCGATCCGCCTTCCACTTTAGATGTCACATGGAGCTTTCTTCCGGCGCCCAGAGTTGCCGCATACACAGAACGCGGCCAGTTTACGGCGGCGTTGTATGATTTATCCTTACCGGCATGGTCGCAGGCGAACTCATCTTCCACCAGACAAAGGCTATCTGCCAGAATGGGCGGAATGTCTTCGAATTTTTCGTACACATCGTGCGGGGAAATGCCCTGATAGGTGACTTCGCCACGGCTGTCGATGATGCGGACACCGGATTGCGCCGGGCGCGGGAATATTGGAGCCAGACGCAGTGCGCCAATCTGACGGTCTTTCCATTCAACCTGCGGGCTGACGATGTCGCCGGCCTGCGTTGCCAGCTCACGGATATGCGGAATGGCGGCATAGCCACGTTCAATATCAGCGGTGCCTTCAGCGGGAGGAGGTGTCGTGACGACTTTGGTAAAAACTTCGCCATTGTATAGTTTGGGGAAGAATTGTGATTGCCATGATGACGAAACCATTAGTTCGTCGTGGGCCATATAGCCACCAACGGCGGCTGTACCTAGGACAGCCAGTCCAAAAGCTCTCTTGAGTGAGAAACGGCGCGGCGGTTTTCCGGAGCCAGAATCTTCATGATCAGTAGATACTCGTGACACACTCAACTCTTTTTCAACGTCGCTGTTTTGCGATCCGTCAGTCTTATCATTGTCTGTAGTCATTGCTACAGCGCCTCCCTGGACGCACTATGTACGCTAATAACGGGAATATATCCGAGCCATTGGAATATGCAAATAAAATACGTGAGCAGGCTTGGGATAACCCTTCCGCAATGCAGCACAACATACTGTAATCGCAGCGTTTTATATAAATTTGCCTTGAGATTCTGAGGGTTAGTATGGGGTATCCCTACGCCGTCCCGGACTTCGTGTAATCACGGATAATGGTCTCCATGATTTCTTTTACGGTGCGCACATCATGGATTAACCCCACGCCCTGACCGGCGCTCCAGACAGTTTTCCATGTTGGTTTGTGGGCGGCGGATTCAAGGGTTTTGCCACCCAGCATATAGCGCAGCAGCTTGGCATATTTTTTTGTCAGCGGGTATGTGATCAGAAGCTTTTCAAACGGGGACATATCCAGACCCACTTTTTGGATATAGGGCGTGTTGATGACGGCGGCGGGTGTCCCTGATATGCGGGTTGTCATCACGATATCTTCAGGTTGCGCGTTGACGATGGCCTGCTTGTATTCATCGCTGACCCCGGCTTCGGCGCTGGCGATAAAGCGTGTGCCGACATACACGGCATCAGCCCCCAGTTGAAGTGCTGCACGCATTTGTATGCCTGTCGCAATGCCGCCCGCCGCGATAATGGGGATGTCCATTTTTTCACGCAGATAGGGCAGGAATACCATTGGTGACAGCGGGCCTGCGTGGCCACCGGCACCGGCGCAGACGGCAATCACGCCATCGCATCCATGGTCTCTTACTTTCTTCGCGTATTTTAAATCGATCACGTCACAGAAAACTTTTCCGCCATAGGCGTGAACGGCGTCTATAACTTTTTTGGGACTACCGAGCGAGGTGATGACCATCGGCACTTTGTGTTTGACGATCACATCAAGGTCGGCATCCATGCGGATATTGCTGCGGTTGACGATCAGGTTGATAGCATAAGGTTTGCCGGTAAGGGTTTTGATGTTCGTCAGCGCGGCATCGAATTGTTCTGTGGTGCGCCAGTTTAGGGACGGCGCGGCACCGATGCCCCCGGCGTTGGACGCTTCTGAAACCAGTGGTTCGTAACTGACCAGAAACATGGGGGCGGCGATAACGGGATAGGAACACCCCATTAGCCTGGTAAAACGAGTTTCAATCTTAGGTAGTGTTGCTGTACTCATGAGTTTAGTATGAGGTAAACTGATCAGTTCGTCCAGAGCACGTTTTACAGGGCAGGAGAAATTCTCAGCAGACGACCGTCATCACTGTCCGTCAGTAAATAGAGGTAGCCATCTGGTCCGGTGCGCACGTCCCGGATACGTTCTTCCATATCCTCCAACAAAATTTCCTGTGCGGTGATTTTGTCATCTTCGACCTTCAGCCTGCGCAGGTGTGTTCCGGCGAGGGCGCCTACGAAGAGATCGCCTTTCCATTGCGGAAACCGCTTGCCATCATAGAACGTCATACCGCTCGGCGCGATGGAGGGCGTCCAGTGAATGACGGGTTGTTCCATTCCGGGCGCGGTGGTTTTGTTACTGATCTTGAAGCCTGTGTAATTGATGCCATAGGTGATTTCAGGCCAGCCGTAATTCGCGCCGGATTTCAGGATATTGACTTCGTCGCCGCCTTTGGGGCCGTGTTCATGCGCCCATATCCGGCCTGTCTCCGGTTGCAGGGCGATGCCCTGCACGTTGCGGTTACCGTAAGTATATATTTCCGGTTTAAATCCGGCTTTTTCAATAAAGGGGTTGTCACGGGGGATTGTGCCATCGGGATTAATCCTTACGACTTTTCCCAGGTGATGTTCTGTCTTCTGCGCTTCTTCCATGCGGTTGCGTTCACCGAGTGTCAGCAGCAACGTGCCATCGGGCAGGAACAGGATGCGTCCGCCGAAATGATTGCCGCCTGAAAGCTTGGGTTCGGCTTTGAAGATTACTTGCAGATCATGCAGCGTGTTTGTTTTGAGATCGAGCCGCGCCCGCGCCAGTTCGGTATTGAACGCGAAACGTGTGCCGCCTGCGTAGGAAAGATAGATCAGGTTGTCTTTTTCAAAGGTGGGAGACAGCGCCACCTCCAGCAGGCCGCCTTGGCCGTGGGCCTGCACGGACGGTGTATTTTTAATAAGCGTTTTCTTCCCGGCGCTGTCGATGCGCAGCAATCGACCATCGCGTTCGGTGACGAGGAAGTCGCCGCCGGGCAGGAAAGCGACCGACCAGGGATGGGACAGTTCACCGGCTACGGTTTCAATTTTGAAGTTTGTTTGTGTAGGGGCTGTTTGGGCGCTGGCGGGAGTTGCACCCAGAAACAGAGTCAGCGCTATCAATATAAAATTTCTTAACATGATCGCCTAATTTAACTGGCTGTCGAAAAATTCTCTCACGCGTTTCTGCACAAGGGTTGGGTCGTTGATCTTATTGATCTCCGCGCGGAATTCGTTCGCGCCGCGCAGGCCTGTACAATACCATGACAGATGCTTGCGGGCGATGCCGACACCCAGGTGTATGCCGTAGTAATCGATCATCTCGTCATAATGTTCCTGCACCAGTGTGGACAGGGTGGCGATGTCCGGCACATCGGTCATTGTTGTTTTTCGGAAATAATCCATCGTCTGGCGTACCAGCCACGGCTTGCCGTAGGTGCCGCGTCCGATCATCACGCCGTCGGCACCGGATTTTTCCAAGGCGGTAGCGGCATCTTCCGGCGAGAGAATATCGCCGTTCACGACCACGGGGATATTCACGGCATTTTTTACGGCGCGGATGGCGTTCCAGTCGGCGGTGCCCTTATACATCTGGTTGCGGGTGCGGCCATGGACGGTGATCATCTTGATGCCGACGTCTTCGGCGATCTTTGCGAGCTTGGGCGCGTTCAGGCTGTTTTCATCCCAACCGAGGCGCATTTTGACGGTGACGGGAACATCTACAGCCTTGACGGTTTGTTCCATGATCGAGGCGGCCAGCATTTCATCGCGCATCAGCGCGGAGCCTGCATAGTTGTTGACGATTTTTTTGACCGGGCAGCCGAAATTGATGTCGATGATGGCCGCGCCGCGATCGACATTGATTTTGGCGGCTTCGGCCATGATGTCGGGTTCGCATCCGGCCAGTTGCACGGCGATGGGGAATTCTTCGGAATAGTCGGTGTTGCTTTTGAGGGAGTTGGCGCCCTGTTCCAGCATCAGGCGGCTCGCGATCATTTCCGAGAATACCAGTCCCGCGCCGAAACGCTTGACCACGCGGCGGAAAGGCTGATCGGTTACCCCTGACATGGGCGCCAGGAAGACGGGGTCTTCGATCTCGATGGGGCCGATGTGAAAGCTCATGGCCGGGAATGTAATCCACAGGTGGGTGCTGCGCCTATAAAAAACTGCTCTGTTTCCGCCCGGAATATTGCAATAATCCGGGCTATGAATTTCAAACTGGAAAAAGACTGGGGCGCGCGGATCGGTTCTGAGCTGGAGCGGCCCTATATGGGGAAGCTTTCGACGTTCCTGAAAGAGCGGGCGGCGGCGGGGCGGGTTATTTTCCCGCAGAACGATGAAATCTTTAACGCTCTGCACCTGACCCGGTTTGAAGATGTGCGCGTGGTGATCATCGGGCAAGACCCGTATCACGGCGCGGGGCAGGCGCACGGGCTGTCTTTCTCGGTGCGCAAGGGTGTGCGGATTCCGCCGAGCCTCAAGAATATCTATAAGGAAATCGAGCGTGAATTCGGGGTGGTTATGCCGCCGCATGGTGACCTGACCGGGTGGGCGCGGCAAGGCGTGTTGCTGCTGAATGCCACGCTGACGGTCGAGGAAGCCAGCGCGGGTGCGCACCAGAAAAAGGGTTGGGAAGAATTCACTGATGCCATTATCCGCGCCATAAATGAGCACCACCAGCATGTGGTTTTCATGCTTTGGGGGGCGTATGCGCAGAAAAAAGGCGCGTTTATTGACCGGAACAAGCATCTGGTGCTGGAATCAGTGCATCCGTCGCCCTTGTCGGCGCACAGGGGGTTCCTCGGGAATGGGCATTTTGGTAAGGCGAATACGTATCTGAAAGAGTGGGGTCGGCCTGAAATTGCGTGGCCGTCTCTGGATTAGCCCTGCTATAACTCATTGATTTTCAAAGATTATAAAAATAACTACCAATCGGTACAAAAAACTATTGACCGCCCCCTATGGCCGCGATATATTGTACTTAACGGTACAAATTAAACATAAGGAACTAAAAAATGAAACGCTCAAGAAAACTAATACCGATGCTCGATCGCGAATATGCGGCAGACGACTATTATCTGGCAGAGCTGGGGCAGCGCCTTCAGTCTTTGCGTATCCGGGATAACGTCGCCGGGGACTGGCTTAACTAACATCAACTTTGAAAGGAATATGGTTATGAACACTTCATCTTTCCAGGACCAATTTTTCTCCCGCAGCATGAGTCAGTCATTTAATCGTGAAGTGACGCGTTTCCAGTCGGATGAGAGGGAGCCTGCTATCCGCAAATATCTGCGCGCTAGCAGTCAGCTTTAAAACAGGAGGTTAATGCTATGAGAAATAAGAATTTAATGGCGCTGAAGCCTTGGTCAAAAGACGAGTCTGCCGCGTTCGATGTCTATATCGCCGAGCAGGATGCCCGCATTCGTGCCGTGAGAGATCGCTACAGATTTCTCTAATGATTACAGTGCGCTAGATTAATTTTATCGACCAGTACATAATCAACTGTACAATTTACCCAAAAGCATGTATATTATACCTAAGAGTACAAAAACAGAGGAGGGATATCATGGCTGCCGGAAGACCCAGAGAGTTCGATTACGATCAGGCCCTTGAGCAGGCGATGCGCGTTTTCTGGAGCAAGGGCTATGAGGGCACGTCGATGCCCGACCTGACCGATGCGATGGGCATGAACCGCCCGAGCATTTATGCATCGTTCGGCAACAAGGAAGAATTGTTCCGCAAGGCGCTGGAGCGCTATGCCGCGAATGCCGAGGTGTTTTTTCGTGAAGCGCTGAATAAGCCCACCATCCGCGAGTCTGTCACCGCGTATCTTTGCGGTGCGGCGACGTCGTTTGCCTGCTCGGAAAGTCCGCGCGGCTGCATGGCTGTGCAGGGTGCTTTGGCCTGTAGCGATGAGGCGGAGTCCGTCAAACAGGCGGCGCTGGCCTGCCGCGAGGATGTCGTTAAAATTCTGAAGGAGCGTTTCGAGCGCAGCGTCGCCGAGGGCGAGCTGCCGAAAGGTACCGATACGGAAGGTTTTGCGCGTTTCTATACGACGATCGTGCAGGGCATGTCAGTGCAAAGCGCCAGTGGCGCCAGTTGCGATCAGTTGCGCATGATTGCCGAAACGGCGCTGAAAGCGCTTCCGGTTTAGTTTTTCTTTTTGGAGAAAATTGAAGGCTGGCATTTGTGGTGCCAGCCTTTGCTGTTACTGAATATATTTTGATTGTTAGGGTAGTGGCGCTTTTATTTTCAACAGATCCGCAATGTCCATTTTAACATATTTTTCTGTTTCTATTCTTTCAGCTTCCATCGCCGCACTCCTGCGGTCGAAGGCGGCGCTGAGGAGGTTCAGGCCTGCTATGGCGCTGGCGGCCTCTCGTTGGTCTTGAATCTGCCCGGTCATCTTGCGGGAGAATAATTTTGAATCAAGGGCGGTGTCGCAGGCTTTGATCAGGTCTCGTAAGGCATCCTTTTGCGACTCTGAGTTTTCTGCGCACTTTATATATGTCTGTGCGCAGACATCAATCTGACGAAGGAGTGTTGCCTTTTGTTCTGCCTTGGGGGAATTGAGCAAAGCGGAAATGGTTTTATTAAAAATGGGCAATATGGTCATAATGTATCCCTCAATGTATTGACATATTTATTGACTGATCAGGATATGTGTCACCAATTTGCAATATGTCAATATTTTTGTGACGTGTCAGGGCTGGTCAGGCGTTAACCGAGGCGGGCCTGTAAGACGTATTTGCGGTTATAGGTGGCTTTAGCCAGACGGATGCGGCGTTCAAGGTGGGCAAGGGTGGCGGGTTCGTATTTTTGCTGGGTGGTGGTGAAAAGAGGCATGGAACTTCTCCTGTCCGTATTATTGTACCGATTGATATAATATAGGATAAGCCCTTATTGGCGGCAACCCCCGCATGATTAAAATTGAGTTTTTCTGGACAGGGCGTGGCAGACAAATCTACAGTCCGGCCTTACTTAAGAAGATTACTGACAGGGGATTACGGTATGGTTACGGACCAAGGCCGTCTGAAGAAGCTTTTCACATCATGTGTTGCTCACGCAATGGCGGCTGTGGCGTTGACGGGCGCGTTGTCTGGTTGTGCCCTGCTTGGGGATGGGCCCGTTCCCCTGACGACAGGTGAAAAAGAGCTGAGTCATAATATTTTCGGCAAGCAGCTTAATACCGACATCGTACGAAAATATCTGCTGCACAAAGAGGATCGTTGCGCGGATGCGCAGGCCTTTGGTTCACGGATGCTTCTTTTCTACAAAGACAGTCATGCCGATGATTACAGCGATAAAGAAGAAACGATTAACCTGGGTTTCTTTGTGCATGAGATAACGCATCTCTGGCAGGTGCAGAACTGGTCGCTGTTGAAGCAATTCAGTAAAAAATGCAGCACATATAATTATGCGTTGACTCCCGATAGTCGTTTCGATGATTTCTGCAACGAGCAGCAGGCTGCCATGTTGCAGGATTATGCGCGTTATTTCCTGACCAAAACTCCGAAATTTCCTACGCGGCTGCTTGATAAGGAAAGACCGGAAACTCTGGACTTGCTGGCGCAACTGGTGGAAAAGACATTTCCGGGTGTCCTGAAGGAGCGCGCTCGCACAGAAAGGATGTATCCTGACGCTATTGCGCAGCGGACGAAGGCGGTATCTTATCGTCGCGATAACAATATAAAAACAATCGCTGTCAGCGTCTGCCGTTAAGTCAGAATAACCTTATGATTTCGGATGGCCGGGGCGCGTATCGGGCGGCAGCGGCAGGGCGTCATTGGGGTCGCCGGGGATGGTGCCGAATTTTCCGGCGCTCCAGTCGGCTTTGGCCTGTTCGATACGTTCCTGTGATGTCGATACAAAATTCCACCAGATAAAGCGTTTCTCGGGCAGGGGTTGTCCGCCAAGCAAAACCAGATGAGCGGCAGTGTCGGCCTCGATCCTGATGTGGCCTTCGGGCAGGAATATGGGGAGCGTCTGTGGTGTTACCGCTTCGCCACCGATGCGGATGTTGCCCTGAATGATGTAAGCGCCGCGTTCGCGGTGTTCCGGTGGAACCTCCAGTGTGGTGCCTGCTGCCATTTTGACTTCGACATAGAATAGCGGGCTGTAGGTTTTTGTCGGTGCTGTCATGCCATAGGCTTCGCCCGCGATCAGTTTTAGCTGCACACCCGGTAATTCAAGGAAGGGGATGGTGGTGGATTCGTAATGGAAAAATTCCGGCGGCTTTTCTTCAAGTTCCTTTGGCAATGCGACCCAGGTTTGCAGGCCATGGACGTTATGCAGATGACCGCGTTCATTGGTGCCGGTGCGCTCGGAGTGGGCGATGCCATGTCCGGCGGTCATCCAGTTCACCGCCCCCGGCGTAATCGCCTGATCAGAGCCGAGCGTGTCTTTATGAATGATTTCACCATCGAACAGATAAGTCACCGTTGCCAGGCCGATATGCGGGTGCGGGCGGACGTCGAGGCCTTCGCCAATGCCATATTGTGCCGGGCCCATGTGATCGAGAAATATGAACGGTCCTAGCATGCGGCGGCGCGCCCACGGCAGCAGACGGCGCACATGCAGGCCGCCGATATCGGCGTCACGCGCGGGTATGGTCAGTTCAATCAGGGACGGGTGATCGGTCATGTGCGCTATTCTATTGCAATCACGGCCTGCCGTCAGCTAGGAATAGCACTATGACCGATGAAACATTACAGAAAATTGAAATTGCCGTTGCCCACCACGAGCAGCAGCTTCAGGACATGAGCGAGATGATTAGCGCGCAATGGCAGCAGATTGATGCCTTGAAGCGTCAACTGGCCATGACGCAGGACAAGCTGAAAACCATAGAAGCTTCGGCTTCGGAGGCGGCGGGCGATGCCAATCTGAGCGTGGCCGAGATTGCTGCGCGTGATAAACCGCCGCATTATTAGGCAAGCGTACGGAATTTTGAAATAAACCCTTCCTGATATTATAATGGTCCTATGAGCAAAGCTTTCACCAAAGAAACGGACAATGAAGAGGACCTGGACGAGCCGGACCCTTTACCTGTCGGTGCCAAGAATTACATGACGCCCTATGGCGCGGCCATGCTGCAGACGGAGTTGCGCTTTCTGCTGCGTGAGGAACGGCCACGGATTGTTGAGATCGTATCGTGGGCGGCGGGCAATGGCGACCGTTCTGAAAACGGGGATTACATTTATAACAAGAAGCGCCTGCGCGAGATCGACCGTCGTGCGCGTTATCTAACCAAACGCCTTGAAGATGTCGAAATTGTCGATCCGCACAAGCAACAAGGTATCGAGCAGGTTTTCTTCGGCGCGGTTGTTTCTTATGTCCGTGAAGATGATACGGAAGTTACGGTGAAACTGGTGGGCGTTGATGAGGCCGATATGACAGAAGGCAAGATTAACTGGCTGTCCCCGGTGGCGCGTGCGTTGATGAAGGCGCGGGTGGGGGATACTGTCGAGGTGCGTACGGTATCCGGCGTTGAATTGATCGAGATTTTGTCGGTGAGCTATCCTCTGGATTGATCTTACAATCCCGAGGGATATGTTTCCCCGTATTCGGAGTAATATTTGCGTGTTTGTGTATCCAGAGGCTCGATTGCGTTCGTTTCATCGAAATGCAATATGAAGTCGAATTGTTCCGGCAGGCAGGATTCCAAATAATGACTGTAGCGTTCTGTTTCTTGCTTATATACGACGCCAATTGATCTTTGCAGACGTGGTGTCATTAAACTAGCGACGGCCGTATTGTTGTCACGCAGATCAAGCAGGAATCCGTGTTTTTCAATTCCATAGAAAAGGTCTTCATAGCTGCCGGGGAGTGGTGTATTCATTCTCTTTATCTGACCGGGTTCATCCCAGTTATCTGCCGCGAGTACGGTGCCGTAACTGCATGTGATTCCGATAAGTAAGGATTCATCCCTGTATTTATCTTTTATAAGCTGTCCGATGTTAAATTCTCCGCGTTTGTGCATTTCAGTGGCGCGCGCGTTGCCGATATGCGCATTGTGCGCCCAGACAACGATGCGGGGGGGGCGTCCCAATCTCTTAGTGAGGTGGTCTGTGAGTTCCTCCAGCGTTTCAAACATGTGTCTGTTGCGGATATTCCATGAATCGGGATCGCCGCGAATTATTGATCTATAATATTCCTCTGCGTGGTAGATCAGACTTGCGTTCTGTTTGGCATGAAAATAGGCGTCTGCAGTATCCGGATGTTCTTTTTTTATATATTCGTCGGCATTGTGCCGTAGCTCACATAATTGCATGGCGGCATCCTGTGTGCAGGATGGGTTTAGATTAAATTCTGACGGTAGCCCATCGGAGAAATAGGGGTTTATAAAATTTTCCAGACATTGAAAACGCCTGCGCGCGCGTCTGGCAGCGGCAGAATCTACCTGATTAAGATAATTTATAAGGGCTTCAAGGGAGGCTTTCATGCCGTAGAGGTCAATTCCATAGATGCTTACGGGCGCAGCATTTTTATTTCCGTCATTTCTATGCCTTATGTTGTATCTTCTCAGGCATTCTATAAAACTAATCATTTCCTTGTTACGCCAGAGCCATGTCGGGAATTGCCTGAAATCAGATAATGCGGCGCTTGCGGATTCACTGACATGTGATTGTATAAAATTATTTATGCGGAGGGTCCCTTGCCAGTCGGCCTCTATGGCTATGGTATCAAAATTCATTTCCTGTATCAGGCGGCCTGTGATGTCGGTGCGGACCTTATAGAACTCCTCTGTTCCATGCGTCGGACATCCGATCATTACAAATGTTTTATCCTTCGCGGCTGAAATAATATCATCGTAATCCGTTTTTTTTCCTGTTAACGGGGTCGCGTGTTTTCTTATGGCCTGCATAAGGCTGATCTCTGAATGCAGCCTTTTCATGGTTCCTGGCTTCTCGTCAGTGCGGTTATTGATAAGACTTCTGCATCGGAAACCTGATCGAATTCCTGATACCATTCACCGACGCTGGAAAATAGTGGTGGTTTTTCGAGGCAGATAAGCTCATCTACGTATTGTCCGATGGCGTCGCAGGCATCTTGTGGTGCTACGGGTATGGCTACTACGATATATCCAGCACCGGCATGCCGTAACGATTGCACGGTTACGCGCATGGTGGCGCCCGTGGCCATGCCGTCATCAATAATTATTACGGTGTCCCCCTTTATCAAAGGCATGGGCATGCCATGACGATACAACTGATTGCGGCGTGAAAGTTCCTTGGATTCCCTGTTTATGACCAGTTCAATGGCCTTTTGAGAGATTCTGAATGCGGAGGTGATATCGATATTGATATGATATTGACCATCAATGGTCAATGCGCCCATCGCAAGTTCTTCGTGACCGGGCACGCCGAGTTTTCGAACAGGAAATATATTCATAGGCAGATGCAGTTTTTTTGCCACTTCGTGCGCAACGGGGATTCCTCCACGCGGCAAGGCCATTATGATGGTATTCGGGTGGTTTGAAAAATGCTCCAGAGATGCCGCCAATTTTTTGCCGGCATCTATTCTGTCCCTAAAAGGAAGCGTGTCTGGTGTTGTTGATTGGGGCCACATTTTTACTCAATACAAGGCAGAGCGAAAAATTTAAAATTCATTCTTTCGCTCTGCCTGTTCAGGGTTGCAGGTTATTATTGACTATCAGGCTGCTTGGGCGCCCATAGCGTGTTTGACGACATTGGCGATCTCTTTTTCATCTTTGTTTCTTCTGAGGATGCCGCCAAATGAGAGTATGCCCGTTAGTTTTCCAGCGGAATCGCGCACAAGAATGCGATTGATCTGATGTGTGCGCATCTTATCGATCGCCTTCACCAGCGTGTCTGTTTCGGAGCAGCTGTGGAGTTCCGGTGTCATATAGTCCTTTACCAGTTCCTTGGCGATGTTTTTTCCTCTGGAAACGGCCCGTGTCACGATGTCTCTGTCCGTGATTATGCCTTCCAGTTTATCTTCAGTTCCCACCGGCAGAACGCCGCATTCTATGTCGCGCATTTTTTTTGCGGCATCCTGAAGTGTTGAATTGGGGCCAATCAGTACAGGATTTCTTTTCATCAGATCCTTTATTTGCATATTCATCTTGGTTTTCCTTTTTTGTTTGTGTGTTCGGCCAACATGTTTTTTCAAACACGTTCGCAATATGGGCGCTTTGATGATTGCCATTAATAAATCATGGGTGGCTTATTACGGTTTTGATGATGATCAAGAAGAGGGAAACAAATGTTTTTTTGAAGTATGACTGCGCTTGCTGATTTTGATCATGATCAATGCTCTTTCATTTAATGAATGCTTTGATGTCTTCTTCAATTTTTTAATGAGAGGGAGCCGTCATGTTGCTCGCGGAACACCATGCCGTGTCGTCCATGGAGGATGGGCAGAAAACATCGATAGGCGATGTTCGCGCAATTATCGGTCCTGTTGACGATTCAATCGTTACGGAGATCTTGCGCACGGGCGCAAGCCTGCATGAAATTCAGCAGGCTTACCTGTCTCTGGAAGAACATTTCTATACAAAATCAGTCGTCAGGAAAAGAATGGAGAATGTCATACGCTGTGTGTACGACATTCTCGATTATGAGCGCAGTCATATGAGGCGTGATTATTAGTGGTTATTTTGTAGCGTTGTATCGGAGCATTCTATCCGTTCTTTCGCTGGCAGCCTGTGCGGCTGCGGCCGAGGTTGCCGCGCTTTGGGCGGCCTGCGCGGCGTTTTGATTGGCCATGACGGCTTGATTTTTGGCTTCCATGGCCTCGCTATGTGTCGATGAAAGCATTTGTCTGTCCGCGTCGTTCATGCCTTGGGTGCATGCCGACAGGGCGATCAGTGAGACTGTGGCAACTAAAAATGTATGAATTTTCATTTCATTCTCCATGCTTGTGGATCAGTCCGTATATTACATCACAATAGCGGAGGCCATATTTGACGATGATCAATGGACTGGTACTTTTAGATCAATCTGATTTTTCGCGCATAATTTGGTGTGATATTTTTGCCGCAGCTTTGATAAAATTGTTACAGAAGATCGTCGTTGTGACCTCTGTCAATTTGCCGGTGTGCGTTTCGGCTATTAATACACGAAAGAGAATGAATATAAAAACCATGACTATGCCGGGGTTGCTGATCGCGATTCCGGCTTTTTTTAAATGTAATTCGGCTGATTGTTCGTCAGGAGGGCTTATAAGTTCTGCGTCACAGGGGTGTGTGTGAAGTCCATCGATAGCTGCACCAGATCATTCTGTTTTTTATTCTTAATCAGACATTTGCTGGCGACGCAGGACTGGCAGCGTCTGCCGCTGCATTCTTCCTGTTCGAGCGAGCATTGCTGACAGCAATAATCAGAAAGGGCTGCAAAGTTGTCAATCTTGATTTCGGAGCCTTTGACTTTGACTCCGACGTCTTTCAGCGTTGCCAGGGCGCGCGAGAAAGTTTCCCGCTTCATGCCGAGCTGGGCCGCTGCCAGATGTTTATCGTAGGGCATTGTGAATGTTCCGCCATTGCCGATCATGTGAGAGGACAGGCGGAGGAGGAGGCATGCTACGCGTTGTGAAGCGTTCATTAATGAGAGGTGTTCGTTCTGTACGTGAATTTTATTCATGCGTTCAATCAGCGCCATCATGATCCATCTGACGATCAGCGGATTGGTTTCTGCCCAGCCGCGTACAACAGATCCGGGTATCTCGATTATGCGTGAAGATTCTATAATCTGCGCTGAGAATAGCTGGCGTCCGGAGGCGGAAATGACAGAGCGCTCCCCTAAAATTTCACCTTTGGTGAGAATGCCGGCCACTGTTTGTTCGCCGCCCATATTGTCGCGGTATATGCGCACCCATCCATCCATGATGATAAAGAGGCTGCTGGCTTCGTCGCCCTGATGATAAATGTGATTGTTCTTCTTGTAATCAACGACGTGTGCGGACTTTTCAATGATGCTGATCTTATCCTCAGGCATGGCTGAGAATACGGGAACATTTTTGATGAATTTTCCGATAGCTGCGTCTGCCGCAATCATGTCGCTCTCCTGAAAAATATAACGTCTTCTATTACTGTCGGACTTTTTATAGTTTTTTCTTTTTAGTGCTTAACTGGTACACGTATATAATCCTTAGTGCTCATCTCCGTTTTGATTTTTGTCAAATTTAGTTCAAGTTTTTTTCTTTGATAAATGTCAAAGAAGAATTTCTTACGGTGTGGTGAAGTGTTCTTACGCTGATCTCAATAAACGCAGAATAGGGTGGCCGGTTCATGCCACATACAGATAAAGGCATTACCTATTGCCTGAGATGTTGTTCTGGGTAAGCGGGATTAACCCTATGGAGGATACGCTGAAGAGAGAGCGGCAATCAGTAACTGTTGCCAGTACAGAGAGAGACTCGACAGATAAGAATCAGCGGACACTTTGAGGCGGATAATACGACGTTGCCATAAGCAGAGTGGGGATCATACATTTAAATATCAGAGAAAACCATAGCTGATGGAGCATTGTATGACCGCTGTATGCGGCCTGTATTGAACGGGCAAGGCATTGAACAATATGAATTTGATTGCGGTTGTATGCATGAAAGCTAAACGCTTTGCAAAAAATTAAACAGGGGAGAATGCAATGAGACTGAAAGAAATGGTATCTCGGGGGCGTCGAAATTTCACAGCGATTCTCGATGATCTGCCGGTCAGTCAACCGGATACCCGTGTCTGGGTTATTATCGTCAACAGGCAATGGGTGCGGGTTTTTGATTACGGAGATTCCGGACTTGAATTGGTAAGCGAGCTTGTTCGTCTTCATTCCGGATATCTGCGCGATCCGTTTTCTTTTTCTGACGGCATAACCGGGTGGCTTGAAGAGGCTGCGAGGAACGAGGCCTTTGACAGGCTGGTTCTTATGGCGCCGCCCAGAATGTTGTCAGAAATGCAATCCGTATTCAGCGCATCAACCATTCATCATATTATAGATTACGTTGGTACGGTGCCGGTGGTCGTGCAAAACTAGCTATAAGAACATAAAATGGCCAACACCTTAATCAGTGTTGGCCATTTTATGTTCTTAGAAATATCTATTCTGACAGAAATTTCCACCAGGGACGCTTTTCATCCTTGTTTTGTGGTTCTGTATAGTCTTTCGGTGGGCGCGGAACGCCTGCTGCAGGCTCTTGCTTGCTCATTTCCTCGGCTTTCTTATCGAGTGATGATTTGTCCTGTGATGCATTCTTACTGTAGTTCATCATGCCGCCGGTCGAGCGATCTTCCAGAGACTGCATCAAATTTGCCATGTGTTTGTGGGTTTTGTGCCATTCCGCACGTTCATCCAGCTGTGGACCGATGCATTCGTTATATCCTAAAACCAGGCAGTTCCGGTCCATGTCTTGCTGTATTTCACGCTGGTGATTGCCCAGGGCCGTGATTAATTCCAGCCGTTCCTGAATGGAACAATCCGCGTTTCCCAGACAGTTTGCGTATCGCTTATCAAGCGATTGTGATTTTTCCGCAGACTTTTTGTCGGCGGACACAGTTTTTTGCGCTATTGCGGGTTGGGAAATTCCTAGGGCTATAATTACAAGGGCCGTTGCCAATGCCTGTTCCATGATGCTCTCCAGATTTAATATGTTGAACAGGAACAGCATAGGTCTTACTCCCTTTGCGGTGTGTGATGCGCGTCAATTTTCCTGATTTTTAAGCTCTTGTTTACGAAGCGGCCCATTTTCTATTCGGAAGGATAGGTTCCGGGGGGCGCTGATAGAGCATGGGTATTGTGTAACAGTTTTTTGTTTGAATTGTTGTAGTTTCGTATGTTCTAATAAATGAATAGGACGTGGATAGAAAATACCTTGCTGCCAGCGCAGTCATTCACGTACCTAAAATCGGTGTTTCTTGATATCTGATGCAAACCCCTCCGAGAGCAAGCGGAGAGCCAGACATCGTTTCCCCTCATAAATCGGCAGTCTCTGTGATCGCGGTCGTATAGCGGCGATCAGTGTTGTCGCTTTTTTCGGGTTCCTGTAAGTCAGGAATATATCCAGAACACCATTCTTTCATGACGAATTGTAACAGCTGTGACTCTGCTGAGTCACAGAAGGAGGAACTATGTCTAAATCCCGTAATCTTTATCCCGAGTATATGAGTACTGTTGTCTCGAACCCGTATTATATTCCCTCGGATGCCGGATTCTCCAGTCAGTGGCATTTGAAGAACAAATCTTACGCAGGGATGGATATTAACGTCACTGCGGTGTGGGATGAATATAAAGGCGCGGGAATTAAAGTGGGCGTCATCGATGAGGGCTTTGATTACAAGCATACGGATTTCTCAAAGAACTATAATACATCGCTGGATTATGATTTTTATAGCAAGGATTCCGACGCTTATATAGAAGGTTCGAATAAGCACGGAACGGCCGTTGCCGGTGTGATTGCGGCTGATGACAATGGTACGGGTGCCGTCGGAGTTGCGCCGGATGCGACGCTGGTGGGGTATCGCGTGGCGTATGGCGTGTCTTCGCTGACCATGTTTACGGAGGCCTTTATCAAGGCGGCTGACAATGTGGATGTGGTGAATAACAGTTGGGGCATTTCGACCATGTTCTGGGACGATAGCCGCAAAAGTACGCAGGCTTCGTTTTTCAACGCCATTGAAAATCTGGCATCGGACGGGCGTGATGGTTTAGGCACGGTGACGGTGTTCGCTGCGGGCAATAACCGTTCGTGGGGCGATAACGTCAATTATCACAGCATACAGAGTTCCCCCTATGTGATTACCGTCGGTGCTATCGATAATAACGGCAAATATTCTTATTTTAGTACGCCGGGTGCGGCGGTGCTGGTATCGGCACCGGGCGGTGATATCTATACGACAGACAATACAGGGACTGCCGGTTATAATTCTGGCAACACGGCCGTGGTGAATGGCACGTCCTTTGCGGCCCCCATGGTTAGCGGCATTGCCGCACTGATGCTGGAAGCTAATCCTAATCTCGGTTACCGGGATGTGCAGGAGATTTTGGCCTATTCGGCGAAAAACAGTGACAGCGCTTATGCCGACTGGCAAACAAACGGGGCCGGTAACTGGAATAATACCGGCCTGCATTTCAGCCATCAGTATGGTTTTGGGCTGGTGGATGCTTATGCCGCCGTCAGGCTGGCCGAAACCTGGAATAAGGTCTCCACACACGCCAATATGGTGGAGGTGAGCTATAGCGCTGCCCCCAATGTATCCATTCCTGATAACAAGACGGTTACTTCATCAATCAACGTGACGAAGGATGTTGAGATTGATCACGTCCAGATCACGGTGAATTTGACCCATGCGAAAGCCGGAGAGATTGATATCATTTTGGTTTCTCCGGATGGCACGGAGAGCATCCTGATGGATAATCCCGGTGCGCGACCGGCCAGCACGACCGGATCGACCCTAGCATTTGATGGGTTCACTTTTACCACGGTGGCGCACTGGGGGGAAAGCAGTCTCGGTACGTGGACCCTTAAGATTTATGATCGTACAACCGGTACAACTGGCATTCTTAAAGACTGGACGATCACCTTTATGGGGGACAACGCCAGTACCAGCGATCTTTATGTTTACACGAACGAATACGCCAAGGCGGGCGGCACGGTGCTGTCGGACACGAACGGTGGCATTGATACTCTTAATGCTTCTGCCGTTACGGGGAGCAGCGTTCTTGACCTGAGCGGCGCTACCGCCGGGAAACTTTCCGGGAAAACGATTACCATCAATGGATCTGTCATTGAAAACGCCTTTACTGGCGATGGCAACGACATTATTCGCGGCAGTACGGCAGCCAATATTATCGATAGTGGCCGCGGCAATGATATGATCTATGGCAGTGCCGGAAATGACATTCTGGATGGCGGTGCCGGTTTAGATACTGTCAGTTATGGTTTTGGCCTGAGCCAGTTTTCTGTGGTGATCAAATCCGCCACGGAGATCATCTTTACCCATCTGACCAACGGCGTTGATAAGTTGCTGAATTTTGAATTATTCAGCTTCGGCGGACAGACATATAGTCTGCAGGATATTATTTCTTATGCCGGGGGTTCAACACCGCCGCCGGAACCTGAGCCAGAACCAGAACCAGAACCAGAACCAGAACCTGGAGAAACGGTGGACGCCATCAATCTTTCGTTCAAGGTTTTGAAGACAACCGGATATGTCGGCAGCACATCTTTGGCCAGCGATGAAGTGGGTACGGAAACGCTATCGTCAAAAACTCTGCAGATCGGCACCAGCACGACTGACCAGGCTGTGACTGTGGAGCGTACAGCAGATAGCCTTCATATTCACGGCGGGGCGCATGCCAGCGGCAGCCTGAAAGAAATTACGATTACTACGGCTGAGTCGATTGATTACGAAGTTACCGGTTTTTCTGTGGCGCGGGTTAATGCGCAGGGCGCGACCGGGGGCGTCAATATGGATTTGCAGGACATTCAGGCTGCTTACATATATACGGCCAACGGCAAAGATGACCTCGCCATTGAAGTCCAGAATAACGATGGCAGAACAAGCAGTACTTATAACTACATGCGGGCTTACCTTTATGGCGGCGATGATACAGTGACCGTTACCGGGAATAACCCGTATTTTAAAAGCTATGTCGATCTGGGTGCTGGCAATGATACTTACAAATCATCTGTAACCGGTGCTGAGCTTATCTATGGCCGTTCAGGAAACGACTTTATCCAGACGGGCGGCGGTAGCGACCGTCTTTATGGCCATGATGGCGACGATACATTACGTGCGGGTGCCGGGAACGATTACCTGTATGGCGATGTCGGTAATGACGTTCTGTACGGCGAGGCTGGTGATGACTACCTGAAAGGCGATGGCGGAAACGACATTCTGGATGGTGGTGCCGGTAACGACAAGCTGTATGGTGGTGCCGGAAATGATGTCCTGCATTCCAGTGCGGGCAGTGATAGCCTGCGCGGTGAAACCGGAGCCGATACTTTCGTCATTAACGGTTTTAATGCCGGAACCCGTATTGAAGATTTCAATGTAAGCCAGGGAGACAAGCTGGATATATCGAATATCCTGAGTGGTTTCGATGGCGGCACTGACAATCTTGCCGACTTCCTGCGGTTCGAATATAGCAGCAGCACTGGCCTGACGACTATGAAAGTCAATGACGGTGATTCATTCGAAACAGCGGCCGTCTTGCGTGGCAATTACAGTAACTTGAATGTTCAGACATTGTTCGAGAACAATATCATTACAGCCACACAGACAGATAGCATGTAACCCTATACCGGAATCTGTCAGGTTTGGCAGATTCCGGTTTCTTCTTACTGTACCAGCGAAGACAATGTGTCGCCCAACTCGTCATCGATATTCATTTCTTGTGACGCTTCGTTATTGGCGGTTTGACTGCCGTTGGCATCCTGTCCGATTTCAATGGCGCCTGTTGAATTGTTTAGAATAATACAGGTGGAGTTTCCTGTCGCTGCGGACTGGCCATCGCCACCGCCACAGATCAGGTTGTCATAGCCGACCGGTACTTGTGTCACGGTGCCTTCACCGGCTTCATCTTCCTGTTCCACTTGCTTGATCAAAGCGGCAATAGAGGCGCGGTTCTGGGCTTTAAATTGCCAGGACTGATTGAATTGCTGGGCGCTGGCGGTGCCGCTCAAGCAGAAATTGCACAGCAACAGGCTGGCTGCTGCAAGCATAATTTTGGTATTGTTCATTTCATGTCTCCTTATGGGGTCATTTAATCACTGCGGGAAGCGGATTTACGCTTCCCGCAGATTTTTTAGCTACTAATGTAGTTGACTACTATTACAGCGAAGGACCGCTCACTCTCACGCTGAGGTTGTTGCCCACTGCCGTTGCTGTGGAGCTGATCAGAGGAATCTGAGCAACTTCCGGATCCAGTGACGGGCCAAAGCCAGCAGCACCGAAACCTACATAGTTGTTGACTGATACGTCATCAACCAGAGATGTTGCCGATACATCAGCGTAAGCGAACTGTGTAATATCCGCAATCAGCAGCGCGTCAGATGCTGTAGATGCTTCCAGTTCAACGTTCATGTTGTTGGCAACTGCGGTAGCAGCGCTTTCAACACTGGCGTTCAGGATCGCCGTAACAGTGGAGTCTGCGCTGACTGTGGCTGGAGAAATCAGACCCAGAGCGCCTGCCAGTGCCAGAGCAGTGGCAGCCTCAGTGTGGCTGTTACCCAGATCAGGTGCCAGCGACAGCAAGGTTTCCAGATCAGCAGATCCTTCAGTGCCTTCAGAGAAACCGCCGAACATCAGCTGAGCATCATGCAGTTGCACGGAAGCGGTGCTGAAGATGTCCTGGTTGTTGCCAACGGCTGTAGCCAGGCTTTCAACTTTCGGAAGATCCGCAGCATCCAGTTCACCGGCTACCAGGAAGTCGCTAATGTCAACTTCGCCAAATACACGGAACAGCATGTCCAGTTCGTCAGAACCTTCATCAAGAGTACCGCCCAGAAGTTCAACCTGAAGAGCCAGTTCCGAGCCAAAAACGGCCGGTGCAGGATCTATCGTGGTCGGATCTGTGCTGTCGTCGGTCAGGGTATGGATTGCGAAGAAATCTTCAATCTGAACGATGCCATCACCAGAAATTTCTCCCGGAGGATTGTTGCTGAAGTCGGTAACAGTCGATGTGGCTGTTACATCGCCAATCATGATTTGCATCTTTTCGATTTCCGTCATGCCTGTGGGCTGGATATCAATGGTTACAGTAACGTCTTTTGTGACGTTTTCTGTAATCAGTTTGTTCCATTCCCAGTCTACGGTGTCGAATGCCATCGCTGGTTGCGATGCCATGCCCATCATGGCGATAGCCGCTGATGCCAGAAGTACTTTCTTATTAGTTTTCATTTTTTTCTCCTTTGGTTTGTTTTACTCTTGTTTTTGGTTGTAGCTGCTCAAGATACTCTGCCATATCATCGGTCTCCACGAGGTTGCAGCTATTCTCCGCGGGGAGGCCGAGGAAGTCTGTCATGATTTGGTAAGTTGCCATTTCGACGACAGATCTAACACCGAGTTGAAGCGGATCGTTCCGTATCATCCCGGAGTCAAATTCAATTAATGTGTCTCCAAAGAAGCGGAACACGTTGGCTTCCACTTCATAACCATAAATTTGTTTCTGCAGGCTCGATACATAACGTACCGAGAAGTTTCTGGAATCGACAACGCGCAGATCGAGCGCCACGTTGATGACGACCATGCGGCCACCGCCACCGATGCCTTTTACAAACAACTGTGTGCCGCCGCTGATGATGTTGTAGTTAAGCTCTGTCAGCGCGCCGATGACGATGAAATCGCTGGCAGGGATTTTGTTGTATGATTCTATGCTTCTGGTCAGACGTTTTTGCTCAGCCAGTTTGACCTCGGCCAGCGGGATGCGCAGATCAAGACGTTCGACCTGATTGGCCATGCGCGTTTTTGCCAGCGCGCTGATCATCATTTCCGAGACGCCTTGCGTCAGGGCGCGGCCATTCGCATTGCCGGCATCATCAACGCTTAATTGCCCGGTTTTGTCGGCGATTTCACCGATGGCGAAGGTCGGAAGGTTATTAGCTTTTTTGTTCTGCGCCAGATTTTTCAGGCATTGTGTATAAGGCGTGTCATTATTAGTGACGGGGAAATTGAAAGCAGGTCTTATGCCTGCATCTGATGATGGCCCCAGTGCGGCGCAGCCCGAAAGTAAAAGGGCCGGCATAGCCATAGCTAATAGTTTATTCCGCTTCATGTTAGCGCTCCATGCTAATAAATTGATCGCAGTCTGTGCTGCTAATGTCTTGAGAACAGCCAGCACAATGGGACAGGTCTTCATCAATTGACAGGGAGATAAGGGAGCATTGCGCGTTGAATGCGGGGTACTACTTCGTGGTGCCCTGTAATGCTTTATGAGTTGTGGGGGTATTCGGTTTTACATACCGCGTAGTCGTTGTCTTGCCTTACCGGTTTACGCTACTAATTAAAGTAGGGAGACGAACACGGGAGGATAAAAAATGACGAATAAATTGAAACTATTCCTACTGGCCGCCGTTATGGCGCCAGCGATGATCGTGCCTCAAATTGCGGAAGCCCAGATGAATAACCGGCCTTATGCGTTTAGAAACGGCGGTGTGGGGATGAGCCCCGGCGGAAGACAGGCTATCCTGAATGAAAAAATCTTTGATGTAACGCCTGACAACCTTATGCGTGGCCCTGATGGCACGTTGCTGGATGTCACAGAGGGGCCGGGGCATTCGGCGCTGGTCAGCAGAGAGGGTAATGGCGGCTTTATCACCAGTTACCGTGGCGCTGATTTCCGTGGCGGCGATGCCTCGATGCAGGTGGGTGTATTCAACTCGTTCTTTGTGCCTGTTTATCGTGACGATTCATACGCCACCTACAGCGATTACCAGACATCAGCCGTTATGAACGCCTGGATGTCCAGTGTATCGCCGCAGGTCTATTACGATTCCGGCAATTCCGTCAGCTCATGGACTGGTTTTGTCCATACGTTGGGCAGGCAATAAACATTACAAAACCATCCTGTTGTTACCGAGCGGCGTATGGGCCAGTCCTTTGTTGATGGCCCATATTGCCGCTTGCGTACGATTGGCCAGGCTGAGTTTTCTCAAAATTGTTTTGACGTGAACTTTCACGGTGGCTTCGGCGATATTGTGCGTGTTGGCGATTTGTTTGTTGGTTTCGCCATTCGCGAGGTGTTTGAGAATTTGCGTTTCGCGCTGTGAGAGGTTTCCGGCCATCACAGATTCTGATCTTTCTATACGCGATGATTGGGACGAGAACATCGTCGGCACCAGTGCTGGGCATATTTTTTCACCCGCCATGACCATATTGAGAGAGCTTAACAGGGTCACGGGCAAAATGTCCCTTGCGAGAAAGCCGTCGGCACCGGCAGAGAAGGCCGCTGAAATAAACTCCAGGTCCGAATGGGACGACAGGATAACAATCCGGCTCTGTGGATACAGCATTCTAATATCGCTGAGAAAGAGGGCGGGGTCTTCGATGCTGTCATCCGCGCTCCAGATCACCAGTTTGATATTGTCCTGTCCTGCATCTTTTTTACTTGCGAGGCTGATATCGGCATGCGTCTCGGTTATGCGGTAATGCGTTTCCGTTAGAAGGCTCTTGAGACCTTCTCTGAGCAGCGAATTTTTTTCAATGAGGCATGCGGGTACCATTTCCATGATTTTGGATCTCCTGTGGCGGTGTCGGTTACTACTGATTTCCCCACCATTAGCCACAGTGAGTACAAATGATCCGTGACATACGTCACAGGCCAGGGGGAGATTGCGCTTTTGTGATTTTTATCAAGCAGACCTGACGAAATAAGACTGTTTCCGCGAGGAATTCATGCTGCGTTGCGGTGAAAAATTTCCTTGTTATTTCAGTTAATTATGGCTGCTGGCAGGCGAGGGGAAAGTCAGGCCTAAAATTGTTTGCGATATTTTGCAAACATCCTTATAAGCGACTATTAACATATTCACATTCACGGATAGAGCAGGGACATAAAAAATGCCAGAAAATCAAAGAGGCGCCGACGGAAAAGGTCGCGGTAACGGTAAAGCTAAAGGCACTGGTGCAGAGGCTTTCAACGAAAGCGCAGCCAATGGTCAGGAAAAACGCAAGACCAAAGCGCAGGTGCTGGCAATGCTGGTATCCCGTCTTCCCATGAAGGGCGGTACTGACAATGAGTACATGACCCGTGAAGGCGAGCGCATGGCGCCGACAAAAAATCAGAAAGCGCTGATGCGTGAATTTGCCGCGAAAGATGTCGTCATGACGACCGGATCGGCGGGCACTGGTAAAACCGTATGGGCTTGCCTTACGGCGCTTCAGGCGCTTGTTGCGGGAACACATAACGGCATCATCATTAATGCGCCTGCCGTTGATTCCGGTGAGGATATCGGTTTCAGACCAGGTAATACCGATGATAAAATGCTTTCATACATCAACCAGATCTATGAGAACTTTGACGAATGGGTCGGGGAAGATCTGCGTATGGAACTGTGTCAGGTTGGTCTGATCAAGATTGTTCCGAATGCGGATATGCGCGGACGCTCGTTCAAGAAAAAAATGATTATTTTTGATGAGAGCCAGAACGCCAGCGGTAAAAGCCTGATGACAGCTTTCTCAAGGTTGGGCGCTGGATCAAATGCGATCTATCTGGGTGATGACAATCAAAATGACCGTACAAGCGGTCAAAGCGCTTATGAACCGTTCATGGATCGTTTTGCTCGGAATCCCGAATACCAGAAGCCGCGCCCTGATCGCGGGATTAGAGGGATTGGGTATGTGGAGATGTCGACGGCGGACATCAAACGCCATCCGTTGCTGCAACTAGCCGCTGAACTGGGTGATGACAAGCCGTTGGCTGGTCACGCCAACCACCGTCAGGAGAGAAAGATGGTGAATGAGCGCCCGTCACAGGCCCCGGCCCCGGCGAATGACACAGCGGCATCTGCTGCTGTTGTGTCTCCGGTTTCAGCGCCGAAGCCTGTCTGATTTTGATCAGGCGTCTTCGAGAACCAGGGCGGTATGGCCCATCTCGAACTGGAATCCGATATATAAATCTTCAGCGATGACATGCTTCTCCGGCGCACGGGGGAGCATGACATCGTTTCTTTTACAGGCGAGGAGGATGGCTTTCATCATCGTTTCCTCGGGCACGAAGAATTCATATATGTCCTCATGCCCGCGTTTGCCGGTGCCGCCTGCGCGGAACATCACGCCGTCTTTGCCGATATAATCCTTGAAGATGTTTGAATAGCGTTCGCGAACCACGTGGAAGTGTTTGTAATTGTCCCGCGTGTGCAATGCTTCGATAATGCGCATGTCGGGGCTGACCGGGATTGTGCCCATGCCGCCATCGACCGCCATCAACGCGTCCCTGATTTCGGGAAGCGTGAATAGAATTTCACGTCTTTCGAATGCCATGACCGCTCTGTTTTGTATGAGTTTTTTCTTATCTTATATTATTATGTTAATAAAATACATTAGATATGTCTAATGATCTAAGGGATAGCCGTCTATAGTGTGTTGAAAAACAAGCCGTTTTCCGCCAAAAATTCAGTGTTGAGTTTTTGGCGCAAACCCTATAATCAAATGCATCAGTGCCGTTGTAGCTCAGGGGTAGAGCAACGCATTCGTAATGCGTGGGTCGGGGGTTCAAATCCCTTCAACGGCACCATAATTTCCCTCATATTACCGTCATATTTTTTGTCAGCTGTGGGCAAGTGTGCGGTTGCGCCGTTCTTGAATTGTTCCGGCTATTGTACCATCATGGCGCATGGAAACAGTCTTGCTTACATCAGATGCCTCTGCGGCAACCTCACCGGCGGCGGTGTTGGAGCGTGTGTTTGGGTATAGCGCTTTTCGCGGGCAGCAGGCGGAGATTATTGATCATGTGATCGGCGGCGGCAGCTGCTGTGTTTTGATGCCGACGGGCAGCGGGAAGTCGCTGTGCTATCAAATTCCGGCCTTATGCATGCGCGGTGTAGGCATCGTGATTTCGCCTTTGATTGCGTTGATGGATGATCAAGTCAGCGCGTTGCATGAGCTGGGCGTGCGGGCGGGGGCTATTCATTCAGGGATGGACCAAGAGGCGGTGCGCGCGGTGTATGACGCTTTGCGCGATGATGCACTCGACCTTTTATACGTCGCGCCTGAACGGCTGATGACTGAAGATTTTCTGGCGATGCTCAATCATGTGTCTATTGCGCTGTTTGCCATTGATGAGGCGCATTGCATTTCCCAGTGGGGGCATGATTTCAGGCCTGAATACCGGCAGTTGTTTAATCTGCGCGAGCGGTTTCCGAGTGTACCCTGTATTGCGGTGACGGCCACGGCCGATGCGCCGACACGCAAAGACATTATGGAGAAGCTAAATCTGCCGCGTATCTTCACGGCGGGATTTGACCGGCCCAATATTCATTATGCGGTCGGCACCAAGAATGGCGCGTCAGGACAGCTGCTTGATTTTCTGAAAACGCGGGCGGCTGATGAAAGCGGGATTGTTTATTGTCTTTCACGCAAGAAGGTCGATGAAACGGCGCGGTTCCTGAATGAAAACGGCTATAAGGCGCTGCCTTATCATGCGGGGATGGATGCGGGGGCGCGCAGCCGTCATCAGAGTAAATTTCTGAAAGAAGAGAGCGTTATCATTGTTGCCACGATTGCCTTTGGCATGGGGATCAACAAACCGGATGTGCGGTTTGTGGCGCATCTTGATATGCCCAAAAATATCGAGGCTTATTATCAGGAAACCGGGCGCGCGGGTCGGGACGGGCTGCCGGCTGTCGCGTGGATGGTCTATGGCATGCAGGACGTTGTTCTGCAGCGCCAGATGATTGAAAACAGCGATATGCCGGAGGAGCAAAAGCGCGTTGTGCGGCATAAGCTCAGTGCGTTGCTCAGTTATTGTGAAACTTTGCGCTGCCGCCGACAGGTTTTGCTGCAATATTTCGGTGATAATATGGAGCCGTGCGGCAATTGCGATGTATGTCAGACACCGCCCAAGACCATTGATGGCACGGTGGCGGCGCAGAAGCTTATATCCTGCGTCTATCGCACGGGGCAGCGTTTTGGCGCACAGTATGTGATTGATGTATTGTTGGGCAAGGATGATGAGCGCATACGAAAATTCGGGCATGATGAGGTCAGTACTTTTGGCATCGGCACTGAATATGACAGGGTGGCGTGGCAGGGGATTGCGCGGCAGCTGGTTAGTCAGGACTTGCTGTTCGTTGATATGGATAGCCATAGTGAATTGAAAATCACGGAACAGGGGGCGGCCTTCCTGAAGAACAAGCACACCATCGCGTTGCGGCTGGAGGAAAAGCCCGTGCGGGCCAAGGCGCGTCTGGCGGCGAAGGCCTCTGTGGCGGATGCCGCGCTGGCGACGGATGCTGACCGTGATCTGCTGCAGATTCTTAAAACACTGCGCATGGAGATAGCGCGGGAACAGAATTTGCCGCCTTATGTTGTTTTTCATGACAAAACGCTGATCGATATGGTGATGATCAAGCCGGTGAATATTGAACAACTGGCCATGGTTCACGGCGTGGGGCAATCCAAGCTGGAAAAATATGGTGGCATGTTCCTGAAGGCCATAAAAGAATTCCTTTGACTCAAAGATAAATAATTTCCTGTTCATGTGTATTTGTCTCCGGTTCTTTCAGAGGAACCGCCGCCCCTTGGCATGAGTTGGTGGCACGTAGCACCGGTTTCATAAGGAGATAAACCATGGACAATATAATGAATAGTACTTCGAAAGGGGTGTCTAACAATGCCGGGTTCCCTGAGATCAAGAGTGATCTGAGCGCGCTCAAGGAAGATGCCGCGACAACATTGCGCGATGCCGCCGTTCTGGCGCGAGACATTAAAGACAGTAGCGGCAGTATTGCCCGCCAAGGCGTAAATCAATTAAAATCCGTCGGACAAAATGAATTCCACAGAATGGAAGAACGTGTTCGTGAGAAGCCCGGACAGAGTGTGGCGTTGGCGTTTTGCGCCGGACTGATCTTCAGTTATGTGCTCGGAAGTCGCCGTTAATCTCAATAAATGAAGGGGTACTTTATCATGGCTGCGACTGCTTTCACGCCTGCTCTTAAGCAGATGCTTATTGATGGTGTTATGAGCAGTCCGGCTGTGCCCCGATGGCTGCACGTCACGCCTACCGGAATCTTTTTCCTTTGGCTTGCTGCTGTTTTGACGGTCATGGGTTTTGGCTTCCTTCTGGTTTCTGAATTTTTGTATCTGAGAGAAACGTATTCATCAGTTGTGGCGTCTATGGGCGTTGCCTGCACGGCGTTTGTGATTTCATTATTATCTGCGGCAACGGGCATGTTGATTAACCGTCTTCGTGCCTCTAAACAAGTGGCCCATAGCTCCCGCCATCAGCCAGATATCACCAAAACGGTAACGGCCCTAATTGATTCCGTGACCGAAGAACTGGAGGAGCCTATCCGTGAAAATCCCAAGACGGCACTTATGATCGCCAGTCTTGCGGGGTTTCTGGCTGGTGATAAGGGGCGAAACATGCCCTTGTATAAGTGAAATTAAATACGGGCTAGAGCAGGGAACCTGCATAATATGCGAACCGTTCATGTCCATGAAAATTAAATTCATATAATAAGGAATGAACCATGAACTATAAAATTTTATCCGCCGTATCAGCCCTGACACTGCTGGCCGCATCGCCGATGGCTGCGGCACAGAGCGATTCTGTGCATCCTCAATCTCGGTTCGAACGTACGAACGCCGCTAACAATCCGGATACGCCGCCTGCCGCGACGATTACCAAGGAAGATATAAAACGCGGTTGGGAAAATACGAAGAAGGCCGTTACTGAAACGGTTGAGGAGATTGAATATACCATTCTGGGTGATGAGACCAATGGCGCCAATACAAAAATTTCTATGGGCGCGACGACAAAGGGGCTTTTGGACCGGCCTGTCTATTCCACCAATAACAAGCATATTGGCACGATGAAGGACATTATTATTGATCGGGAAGGCAATGCCATGCTGGCTGTGGTGTCTGAGGCCAAGCTGATCGATCTTGGCGCGAAGGAATCTGCTTTTGATTATGGCATGGTTTTGCGCCGTGATGAAAAGGGAGATGTTGTCATGCCGCTGACGGAGGAAACAATCAAGAATGCGCGGGAATTTTCTTACAATGCCGAAGACGCCGGTAAGGAAAACATACGCACCATTCCCGCGGGTGGTTACAGTGTCGAAAAATTACTGAAGGCCAATATTGTGAACCCATCCGGGGATAAGGTGGCTGGTGTAGATAATATTACATTCCGTGCGGGCCATATTGATGCCTTGATTGTCGGCTTTGACAAAGTACTAGGCATGGGTGGCAAGCAGGCTGCGCTAAGGTTTTCTGATGTGAAGCTGCTGGATAAAGGTGATGGTGACGTAGCGTTCCAAATGACGGCACCGCAGGCCGCCCAGTTTGAATCATTCAAGCAATCAGCTTCAAATTAATCCTGTTCGGTGGCTATCGCATGGTGCGGAGGCCGCCAATTCCACCGCTGCATGATAAAAAAGGAGAAAACAAATGAATAAGGACATCATTGAAGGAAAATGGACCGAAGTAAAAGGTGCCGTAAAACAAAAATGGGGTAAATTGACAGATGACGATCTGGCTGAAATCAACGGCAACCGTGAAAAACTGGCTGGTAAAATCCAGCAAAATTACGGTCTGGCGCGCGATGAAGTTGAAAAGCAACTGAAGGATTGGGAAAAAGATATCGCTGCTTAAGGCACACGATATCTACCCGTAATAGTGCAAAATAATTTGGGGAACCCGTCAGTTAGCGGGTTCTTCTTTTTTTATTTTGATAAAAAAATAAAAAACTTCAGGACCAAGATCTGGCCGTCCGCCGCGTGATACGACAGCCTGTACCTTATTCTGATGTCGCGCCGCCGCGATCAGGGATGCGGCTGCGCCGGTACTGGCGCCAAATGTGCCGATTTTCATATTTTTAGTGTCCTGATTTTGTTGCGCCCATATGATCATGTGTTCTAACCGTTCTGCGAGTAGCGGAATATCAAAGCGCAGATGGCGTGTCTGGCGGTCGATGTCTTCTTCTTCTGCGGTCAGAAGGTCGGCCAGAAGTGTGCCCAAATTATGCTCAATTTAATACTTCTGCGACATAACGGTTGCGCGGGCTTTTGCGGCTTGACCCGCTGCCATGGACGAAAATTACAAGACCTTTTGCCTTGGGCGGCATTGTCAAATTGCCATCGAGAATGACCTTACCTGCCGGAATATGGACATGATAGGCGGAGGAAAGGCTTTCTGTTTTTCTTTCTATATGCATGATTACATTAGAGCAGAAGGGTTGTTCTGTCTGTTGATTTTGATCAAGAAATGAAAATCAATAAAGACGGATGTGGGAACCAGACACAAGTCTCTGCGCGTTTAGTATGTCGCGGGTAAAGAAATTTCAATCGATCTGATGAGGTTAAGTTCTTTACATTGTGAACTGGAAGTCAGGACGGCGTGGAAAATAGAACGGCAGGCGAAATTTTATCGGATAGAGTTCTGGAGATCATGGCGGTATTTCTGCTCTCGATTGCCGGTGTGGCGGCCTCATGGAGTGCTTATCAGGTTAGTATCTGGAGTGGTGCGCAGTCAGCTTCTTATGCCCAGGCATCTACCTTGCGTGTGGAATCAACAAGAAAATCCACCGAAGCAAACACGATGAAAATGATTGATGTCGCCATGTTTATGCAATGGATGAACGCACGAGCGGAGAAGAAAGCCGAGTTAGAAAATTTTTACCGTTCCCATTTTCGTCCTGATTTCAAGCCTGCTTTTGAGGCATGGCTTGCCAGCGACCCGTATCATAATATTGATGCGCTGCCGACACCGTTTGCCCATCCGCTTTATAGGGCATCTTTGCATGAGATGGCGGTGGAGTTGAGTATCAAGGCGGATAAGATGTATGAGCGCGGACGCATGGCCAATAAAAATTCTGATAATTATGCCCGCAATACCGTCGTCATTGCGCTTGTGATGTTTTTTTCTGCTATCGCCCGCCAGTTTCCCAGCCGATGGCTACAGTTCACGCTGCTTATGCTGGCGCTTGTCATGGCTGTCTGGGGTGGATGGCACATATTGTCGTTTCCTGTCGCGCGGTTTTGAGATGTCTTGTTCATGATTCATGAAAGGGTGGCGCTGGCATGCAAGCGCTTCCCTAAATGTCATACAGGAACCATTTGAGACAAAAGCTGTTGGATTGTGCATGCGCCTCTCGGTTGCGTTGCGACAGCAATATTGAGAGCCAATGAATATGGGCGCATAGCCATTTGTTGAAACCTTAATATTGGACGGAACCTGCATGAAAAGGCTGATCTATATCGCATTGGCGGTTGTTGTCATAGGCGGCGGCACGTTTGCGTGGAAAATATATAACAATCCAGGGCTTCCGCCCGGCTTTGCCAGTGGAAATGGAAGAATTGAGACAACTCAGATTTATGTATCCACGAAATATCCGGGCCGCATTAAAGAGGTTCTTGTCAATGAAGGGGATACCGTCGATGCCGGTCAAGTGACAGCACGGATGGACACCTCGGCACTTGAGGCACAACTGCGTGCAAAGGAGGCTGATACGCAAGCCGCTCAAGACAGCCGAAATGTCGCGCTTGCCCAGATTGCCGTCAAGCAGGCTGAGTACGATTATTCCGTAAAGGAGTATGAGCGATCTCAAGCTCTGGTTGGCTCTGGTGCGGTGAGCGAGCAGGAAGCGGAAATCGATAAAGCCCGCATGCTGGCCAACAAGGCCGAATTGGAGGGTGCCCAGGCGGAGGCTACTCAAACATTGTCGGCGATTGAGGCCGCAAAAGCTGAGGCCGAGAGGCTGAGGACTGAAATTAAGGATGCCATACTTGTAGCGCCGATGAGGGCGCGCGTGGAAATGCGCCTTGCGGAGCCTGGTGAGGTCCTTCCGGCGGGTGGTCGTGTGTATTCCCTCGATGATCTGAGTGATGTTTATATGTATGTTTACTTACCGGCAGCAATCAGCGGAAAAATTCTTGTGGGATCTGAAGCCCGGATTGTTCTTGATGCTATGCCGGACTATCCTATTCGTGCGTTTGTTTCCTTTGTGTCGCCTATGGCGCAATTCACACCCAAGACTGTGGAAACAGCGGAAGAGCGTCATGACCTTACGTTCCGCGTGAAGCTGCAGATACCTAAGGACAAATTGCTGCAGCACGAGGCCTTCGTGAAATCCGGATTACCTGCCATGGGTTATGTGCGCTTTGATGCCAACGCGGCGTGGCCGCCATCTCTTGAAGTCAAACCTGTCCCGCAAAATCTTGTCAAGCTAGAAGCTAGAATGGGATTTTAATAATGGAAGGGGGCACGGACGATATAGTTGCCAGTCTCAGGGCTGTCAGTCAACGATACGGAAAGGTGGTTGCACTCGATAATGTGAGTCTCGATGTTCCTGCCCGCAAGATGATCGGCCTGATTGGACCGGACGGGGTTGGTAAATCAACGCTCCTTAGCATTCTTGCAGGTGTGCGCAAGCTTCAGGAGGGCGATGTCAGTGTGCTCGGTGGCGACATCGATAGCGCACGTTTTCGCGCATCGGCATTATCGCGGATTGCCTATTTGCCGCAAGGCTTGGGCAAAAATCTCTATCCCACGCTCTCGGTTGTTGAGAATGTTGATTTTTTTGGCAGGCTTTTCGGGCAATCGCGCGAGGAACGCGCATGGCGGATTGATGATCTTTTAACCAGCACAGGGCTTGGCCCATTCCGGGAGCGGCCAGCAGGAAAGCTTTCGGGTGGGATGAAGCAAAAATTGGGGCTTTGCTGTTCATTGATCCACGACCCGGACTTGCTGATACTGGATGAGCCGACTACCGGGGTTGATCCTCTGGCGCGGCGTCAGTTTTGGGAGTTAATCGACCGCATCCGCGAGCGCCGCTCCGCCATGAGCGTATTGGTTGCTACTGCCTATATGGACGAGGCCGAGGGGTTCGACTGGACTGTCGTCATGAATGACGGAAAAATTCTGGCGACGGGCACGCCACAGGAAATCAGAGAGCAGACGAAGGAGGACACGCTTGAGAAGGCCTTTATAAAGCTTCTTCCAGAGGAAGCGCGCCGCAACCACAAAGAGCCGCAACTCCTGCCTTATAAAGCACCGGGCGGGCCACCCGCGATTGAAGCGACGGGACTGACGCAAAGATTTGGCGATTTTACTGCTGTGGATCACGTTGATTTCCGGATCGAGCCCGGAGAAATTTTCGGTTTTCTCGGTTCCAACGGCTGCGGCAAAACGACGACGATGAAGATGCTGACCGGACTTCTGCCACCCACAGAGGGAACGGCCATCCTGTTTGGCAAGCCCGTAAAGGGAGGGGACGTGGAATCGCGCCGGAGGGTCGGCTTTATGACCCAAGCTTTTTCGCTCTATACCGAATTGACGGTGCGCCAGAACCTTACGTTGCATGCCCGCCTTTTCGATCTGCCCCTTGAGAAGGGACAGCAGCGGGTTGAGGAACTGCTGCAGGATTTCGGCCTGCAAAACGAAGCCGATATACTTGCTGAAAACCTGCCTTTAGGAATACGGCAGCGTCTTTCGCTTGCCGTTGCTGTTCTGCATGAACCTGACTTACTTATTCTTGACGAACCAACGTCAGGCGTTGACCCGGTCGCACGTGATGGCTTCTGGGAATTGCTCATCAGGTTGTCGCGGGAGAAGGGGGTTACAATTTTCCTTTCCACTCACTTCATGAATGAAGCGGCGCGTTGCGACCGTATGTCGATGATGCATGGCGGCAAGGTCCTGGCCCAAGGTGTGCCAGCGGACCTGGTGGTCGAGAGAAAAGCTAAAAATCTTGAGGAAGCATTTATCGGCTATCTTGAGGAAGCGGGCGGCGGCACCCCGGAAACAAAGGGTGCGGTTGAGGTTTCTCCTCAATCTGGAATGACACAAGCATCCGGCGCGCAAGCCAGCGTGGTGCAGGAGAAATTTAGCATAAGCCGCATTTATGCGTTTGCGCGGCGTGAAGCTATTGAGCTTAGCAAGGATTATGTTCGATTGGCTTTTGCTGTTATTGGTCCCATTCTGCTGATGATCGTATTCGGCTGGGGGATTTCTCTGGATGTCGAGCGTTTGTCATACGCGGTCCTGGATTTTGACAAGACGCAGGCCAGCCGACAGTATGCTGACAGCTACCGCGGATCTATTTATTATGATGAAAGAGAGCCGATTACCGACTATTCGGAACTTGATCGTCGGTTACGCAATGGTGAATTAAAGTTTGCCATTGAAATTCCTTCCGGATTTCAACAGGACTTGATCCGGGACCGTCAGCCCGTAATTGCCACGTATATCGATGCCGCCGTGCCGTTTCGTGCGGAGACGGCGCGCGGATATATCGAGCAGACACATGACCAATACGAACAGGTACTACGGCAAAAGAGAGGCCTGTTGCCCCCGGAGCAGCCGGTAAAATACGACTCAAGAGTTCTCTATAATCAGTCCTTCGATAGTGTCTATGCTTTGGTGCCGGGCAATATCATGTTGCTGCTTATGTTGATCCCCAGCATGTTGACAGCGCTTAGTGTGGTGCGTGAAAAGGAACTCGGCTCAATCGCCAATTTTTATGCCGGTCCCGCGAGCAAAGCCGAATTTTTACTGGGTAAGCAAATTCCCTATGTCATCATTTCTATCGTCCAATTTGCTGCTCTGGTGGCCCTTGCTGTTTTTCTGTTTGGTGTTCCCATCAAAGGGAGTTTCGGCACACTTGCCCTGGGTGGGCTTGTTTATGTTATAGCGAGCACAGGATTTGGTCTGTTGTTGTCAGTGTTTTCATCTACCCAGACGGCTGCCATTTTTGCCGCTGCCATTATTGCCATTCTTCCCGCTGTGCAGTTTTCGGGAATGTTTGTGCCTGTCTCTTCACTTACAGGCTCTGCCGTTTTTGTTGCGAAGATATTTCCCAGCACTTACTTTCAGGCAATCAGTCTGGGGACGTTTACCAAGGCATTGGGCTTTGGGATATTGTGGCCAAATATTGCCATTCTTGCTTTGATCGCCGTTATCTACTTCACGCTTTCTGTCACTCTGCTAAAAAAGCAGGAGGCTTAGGCCATGAAGAATATCCGGCACATTTTTGATCTCGGCGTGAAAGAGCTTATAAGCTTGTCCAAAGATCCTATTCTACTGTTTCTTGTGGCCTACAGCTTTACTTTCTCGGTTTATACGCCGGCGAAGAAAGCTGTTATGGAGGTCGTCAATGCGTCTATCGCCATCGTCGATGAAGATGACTCCGAAGTATCGCGGATGGTCGGTGATGCTATGCTGCGGCCATTATTTCTTCCTGCCGTAAATATTCCTTTTCAGGACATCAATAAAGTCATGGATAAAGGCCAGTATACTTTTGTGGTCAATATCCCGCCCAAATTTCATAGAGATATATCCAGAGACGCCAAGCCTGTTGTGCAAATTATTTCGGATGCGACGGCCATGAGTCAAGCGGGCCGGGGGCCAGGATATATCCAGAAAATCATTAACCATGCAGTTGCATCATTCTGGCCTCATGCCGCAGATTCCAAGGATGCCACTCTGACCCAGCTTAATACACGGGCGCGGTTTAACCCCAATATGGAGCAAAGCTGGTTTGTTGCCATCAATCAGGTCATCAACAACATCTCTGTTCTGGCGATATTTCTGACGGGAGCGGCAGTCTTACGTGAGCGTGAGCATGGAAACATCGAGCACCTTCTTGTCATGCCGTTACAACCGTACGAATTGATGTTCGCAAAGGTGTGGGCGAACGGGCTGGCTGTGATGCTGGCGGCGATGGTTTCACTGTTTCTGATAGTAAAGGGGGCCATTGGTGTTCCTGTTGCCACGGGGTCTGTTCCTCTGTTCGCTGCCGGGATGGTTGTTTACCTGTTTTCGGTGACGGCGCTCGGGATCATGCTTGCGACGTCGGTGCGATCCATGCCGCAATTCGGGCTGCTGGCGTTTCCCGTGTTTATTTCCATGAGCTTGCTGTCGGGTGGACAGACCCCGCTTGAGAGCATGCCGATCGCGTTACAGAATATCATGCAATTTGTGCCATCAACCCACTTTGTCAGTTTTTCTCAGGCGGTGCTGTTCAGGAACGCGAGCTTCGACATGGTCTGGACGAGCATGGCGTACATGTTTGCAATCGGCGCCGTGTATACGGCCTTTACCTTGTTCAGGTTCAGAAAAATGCTGACGGCAATTCAATGACAATTGATGGAAGAAAGATGATGAAAGAAAAATTTTGGAGGGTGGGTCGTTTTTTTAAGATTTCGGCGGTGTTCGTGCCAATTTGTCTGGCCGCAGGCTGTACGGTTGGTCCTGATTACCAAAGGCCGGAAACTAATGTGCCTCTGGAATTCCGTGGGGATAGCACGTCTGATTCTGCCTCTATTGCGGACTTGCCATGGTGGAGTGTCTTCCAGGATGAGACCCTTCAGGGGCTGATAGGTGAGTCACTAGCTAATAATTATGATTTGCAAGTTGCCGTTGCCCGCATTGAACAGGCCCGTGCGATTCTGGGAGTGGTCCAATCGGAGGCGATGCCGCAGATTGGCTATCAGGCTTCTGCGGGCACAGAGAAAACTTTTGCGCCGCAGCCGGATTCGATAGGTACGGAAAACTATAATTCGGTCACGGGCGTATTAAACGCCGTGTGGGAATTGGACGTGTGGGGAAGAATTCGCCGCTCTACAGAATCGGCACAGGCAAAACTCCTTGCACAAGAAGATGTTCGCCGTGGTGTTATTCTCACCTTAGTTAGCGATATTGCGATCAATTATTTCCAACTACTTACGCTTGACCGCGAACTTGCTATTGCTCAGGATAGCGCCCGCACTTACAAAAAGACGCTCTCCTTGTTCTCTGAGCGGTTTAAGGCCGGGAAAGATAGTGAGCTGCCGGTTCAGCGTACGCAGGCGGCCTACAATGCCAGTCTAGCAGAGATAGCCTCTTTGAAACGTCAGGTTGGTCAGCAGGAAAATGCCATAAGAGCTCTCGTGGGTGCTTATCCGGGGGACATAAGGCGCGGTGCGCCCTTGACGTCGCAGAAAATGCCGCAGACGCCGCTTGGTACAACGACCGATCTTCTCAAGCGCCGCCCGGATATTATGCAGGCTGAAAATATCATGATTTCTGCCAACGCAGAAATTGGCGTTGCAGTTGCTAATTTCTATCCAAGAGTGGGGCTTTCCGCATTGGCAGGGGGACAGGGTATAGAAGTTAATGATGATTTCGAAAGTTTCAGCATTGCCAATGCGCTGGCAAACGTAGCAGGACCAATCTTTACCGGGGGGCGTTTGGACTCAATTTACAATGAGAGAAAAGCTTTCTGGGACGAGACGGTTGCACGGTATAAGAAAACCGTTCTCACGGCATTCAAGGAAACTTCTGATGCTCTGATTGCCCAGAAAAACATAGCGGACCAGCGCAAGGGTTTGCAAGGACAGGTGAAGGCGTTACGCCGCTCCATGGATATTGCTCTTCTCCGGTACGACAACGGGCGTGCAAGTTATTTCGAGGTTTTAGAAACGCAGCAGCAACTGTTTCCGGCTGAAACGGCGTTAGCGCAAACACAACGCGATCAGCTGATCGCGGTCGTTAATCTATATAAAGCGCTTGGCGGCGGATGGAAAACTTCCGAAGAGAGCATGGCGCTGGTTCAAAACACGAATCACATTAAGGGAGAATAATATGACCGCTTCAGGAGAATTTGGTTTTGTTCATAATTACCTGCTGGATGTCTGGCAACGCTCAATTCTAACCCTCGATGTGCTGCGTGATCGTGGCAATAATTATCGGTTACATAATGCGCAGATAGCCCCTAATGTGCTTCAATTCAAGGCCGAGCTTGTGCGAACTGGACTCACACTTCCTCGGCCTGTTAATTATCTTCTGGCGCGGATCGTGCCGCCCGAAGGTGCGGAAATCAATCGTGCCAAACCGCCATTCATTGTTGTCGATCCACGCGCCGGTCATGGTCCCGGCATCGGGGGGATGAAAGCGGACAGCGAGATCGGCATGGCCATCAATGCGGGACATGCTTGTTACTATATTGGTTTTTTACCTGAACCTGTGTATGGCCAGACAATTGAGGATGTCTGTCTGGCCGAAGCGGCCTTTGTGAAGGAGGTGGCAGAGCTACATCAAGATGCCGAGGCCAAGCCGGTTATTATCGCCAACTGTCAGGCGGGCTGGCAAGTCATGATGATGGCGGCCGTTAATCCAGATTTGACAGGCCCGATAATGCTGGCGGGTTCACCGCTTTCCTACTGGGCGGGCATGCGCGGCAAGAATCCGATGCGCTACCTTGGCGGGCTGCTGGGCGGTTCATGGCTTACGGCGATGACCGGCGATATGGGGGATGGTCTGTTTGACGGCGCCTATCTTGTGTCCAATTTTGAATCACTTGATCCTGCGAATACATACTGGGGCAAGCCCTATAATCTTTATTCGAAAATTGATACCGAAGCCCCGCGATTCCTTGATTTTGAAACCTGGTGGGGCAGTCCGATTTTGCTGAATGCCCATGAAATGCAGTGGATTGCCGACAATCTGTTTATTGGCAACAAGTTGAGTTCCGGCGCGCTAAGCATGCCTGACGGGCAAGCTATTGATCTGCGCAACATCAGGTCTCCGATTATCATCTTTTGCTCGTGGAAAGACAATATCACTCCACCGCAACAGGCATTAGGCTGGATCACCGATATATATAAAGATGAGCGTGAAATCATCGCAAATGGGCAGACTATCATTTATACAATGCATCAAAGCGTTGGTCATCTTGGCATTTTTGTTTCCGGTAAAGTCGCCACCAAGGAACATCGTAAATTTACCCAGTGCATGGACCTGATTAATATAACGCCGCCGGGTTTATACGAGGCGGTCATTGTGGATGTTGATGAGAACACATCTAACGCTGAGCTTACGGATGGGAAATACCTGTTTCGGCTGGAAACGCGCACACTTGACGATATTCGCGCGCTTGGTGGTAATTCACATGCGGACGATCAACGCTTCAGGACGGTAGCGCGTTTATCGGAGGAAAATTTAAAACTGTATCGATCATCTCTTGCGCCTGTCATATCGTCTATGACGACAGAGCTTTCGGCGACGATAATGCGATACATGCATCCGAACCGCATGCGGTTCTCTGTATTTTCTGACAAAAACCTGTTTATGAGGCCTGTGGAAAACCTTGCCAAGGCAATACGCGAGGTGCGTACTCCGGTATCGCCCGATAATCCTTTGCTGGCGATGGAAAAAACCATGTCTTCATGGATCAACATGACGTGGGAAACTCACCGCATTGTAAGGGATTCCATCAAGGAAATGATGTTTATGAATACTTACGGGTCGCCGCTGTTGCAGGCCGTATTGGGCATGCAGCAGCCACAGCCATCAATTGAGAAATTCGAGCGAAAAAATCAGGCTTTTGAGAAAGATTCAGGGCGCCAGCTTGCCGAAATGGAAGATCGTTTCGAAGCAGGTGGTTTGATGGAAGCGGAGGTCCGTGCATTGGTTTATGTGAACCATACGGAAGGCGTCATAGATGAGCGCGGGTTTGCCGTAATGAAGAAGATCCGGGAGGCGCAACCTATAGAGGCGCGCTTGCCAGTATCTGAAATCAAGGACCTTTTAAAGGAGCAGGTTTTTCTGGTGCGTCTTGATGAGGAGCGCGCCATAAAGGCCATTCCAAAAATGTTGCCGAAAGACCAGCAGGCCAGAAAAGCGGCGCTCGAAACTCTGCGCAGCGTTCTCAAGGCGCGGGGCGCACTTTCGGATGAAAGACAAAGACGTTTGGCGCGCATCGAAGCGCTGTTCAACATGAATCTTCAGCAACCAAGCAACCAAGAGGTCAGTCATGGCAAAAGAAAAATTTCTGATAGAGGATAAAGACCTCGGTCACAGTAGTTCCCGTGAAAAATTTCAGCGTCTGGTCAAGGCGGCGCAAGCTTATCCGCCAACTGTCACGGCCATTGCGCATCCCTGCAACGATGTAGCGCTTGAATGTATTGTGAAGGCAGCGCAGCTTAAATTTATCGTACCTATCCTTGTTGGCCCTGAGGCGCGCATTCGCGATGTTGCGGCGAAATCAAAAATAGATATCAGCAAATTCGATCTTGTAGATGCGGAAAACAGCCATGATTCAGCGGCCAAGGCGGTGGCGCTTGTAAAATCGGGCAGGGCAGAAATTCTGATGAAGGGCAGTTTACATACGGACGAGCTTATGGCCGCCGTTGTGGCGCGTGAGACGGGGTTGCGCACGGCACGGCGTATCAGTCATTGTTTTATTATGGATGTTCCTGATCACCCCCATCCCTTCATTATTACAGATGCGGCTGTGAACATTGCGCCGACTCTGATGGAAAAGGCTGATATCGTTCAGAATGCGATCGATCTGGCACACGCGATGGGTATTTCTGATGTGCGCGTGGCGATCCTCAGCGCCATGGAAACGATTAACCCCAATGTTGCCTCTACTATCGAAGCGGCGGCCTTATGCAAGATGGCTGACCGTGGGCAAATCACGGGTGCGGTGCTTGATGGTCCTCTGGCGCTCGATAACGCTATCAACCCCAAAGCGGCGGCGATCAAAGGTATTGTCTCTTCCGTCGCGGGGAATGCCAATGTGCTGCTGGTGCCGGACCTGGAGGCAGGCAACATGCTGGCGAAGAGTTTGACGTTTTTAGCCGGGGCGGCGGCCGCCGGGATCGTACTCGGTGCGCGTGTGCCCATTATCCTGACCAGCCGCGCAGACGCCGAGATTACGCGGCTTGCCTCTTGTGCGGTGGCTGTTTTGGTGGCGGCATCGCGTCGTAACAAACCAAATGCTGCTGTCTCCTGAACGGGTGTTATGTGATGGATGGAAATTTCAGGCCTATACTGACAGGACATAGATCGCTGATTGTTGGAATCGCCAACGAAGATTCAATCGCCTATGGCTGTGCCAAAGCGTTTCACGGTGCAGGGGCAGAACTAGCTATCACATGGTTGAATGACAAGGCGCGACCTCATGTTGAGCCTTTGGCAACGGCGTTGGGGGCGTCGATCATGGCCCCGCTGGATGTGGCGATTCCCGGTCAATTAGAAACGTTGTTTGATCAGATCGGGACAAAATGGGGAAGGCTGGACAGCTTAATTCATTCCATCGCCTTTGCGCCGAAGGAAGATATTCAGGGTGGATTACTGGATTGTTCGGCTGAGGGTTTTGCCAAGGCGATGGATATATCCTGCCATTCTTTTGTCCGTATGGCGAAGCTGGCGGCACCGCTAATGACGGACGGCGGCACGATGTTCGCCATGACTTACTGTGGCGCTACGCGTGTTGTGCCGAACTACAACGTCATGGGGCCGGTAAAGGCGGCACTTGAGGCTGCCTGCCGTTATCTCGCCTATGAACTCGGTCCTTTGAGGATACGTGTGCATGCGATTTCGCCGGGGCCGTTGCAAACGCGGGCGGCATCGGGCTTGAAGGATTTTGATCAAATGCTGAACGAGTCAGCAAAGAAAGCGCCTTTGGGTGAACTTGTTGACATTATGGACGTTGGTTCTGCCTGTGCCTATCTGGCCACGGATTTTGCGCACCGGATCACAGGAGGAACAATCTATGTGGATGGTGGCGCGAATATTGTTGCCTGATATCATTAGGGAGGTATGACGGATGAATGGATCAATCGCAGTTCTTAATGCCGGATCATCGAGTATAAAATTTGCTTTTTATGAATCCGGCCCTGCCGCAGAAATTCTGTTTCGCGGTCAGGTTGAACAGATCGGCATATCCCCCCGGATGTATGTTACGAATGCCGGGGGTGAACGCGTTTTTGAGAAAAGCTGGGCTGCTGAAGCACTCAATCATCAGGCGGCGGCGCAGGAAGTTCTCAGAACGATGGCTGGTCTGATCAAGGGTACGCCTGTGCTGGCGGTCGGCCATCGTGTGGCGCATGGCGGAACAAAATACGCAAGCCCGATACGCGTGGATGAGGAGGTGTTGGCTTATCTTGCTACACTTAACCCGCTGGCGCCGTTGCACCAACCTGTGAATCTCTCAGTTATAGAAGCCATTGCCGAGGCGGCCCCGCATTTGCCGCAGGTTGCCTGCTTTGATACTGCATTTCATCGTACACAACCGCAGATCGCCCAGATGTTCGCGCTGCCGCGCAAATTTACTGACGAGGGTGTACGGCGTTATGGGTTTCATGGATTGTCTTACGAATATGTAGCATCTCGCCTTACCGAGGTTGCGCCGGAACTGGCAAAGTCCCGCACGGTGCTTGCTCATCTGGGCAACGGGGCAAGCTTATGCGCTCTGCAGAATGGCCGCAGCGTGGCATGCAGTATGGGATTCACGGCGGTGGATGGGCTTGTCATGGGTACGCGGTGCGGCGCTATCGACCCGGGTGTATTGCTCCATCTCATGGATGCGTACGGGATGGATGCGCGCACGATTGAGAATCTTATCTATCGACAATCAGGCCTTCTGGGCGTGTCCGGCATTTCATCGGACATGCGGAATTTACGTGCTTCGGCTGATCCCGCGGCGGCTGAAGCGGTCGCGTTGTTTGTTTACAGGCTTGTCCGCGAGATTGGGTCTGCCGCTGCCGCAATGGGTGGTATAGACGGCCTGGTCTTCACGGGCGGCATCGGCCAGAATGATAAGGATACAAGGGCGGACGTCGCCGCAGGTTGCCGCTGGCTGGGTCTGGCGTTGGACGAGGCGCGCAATGATGAGGGCAAAGGCCTGATTAGCACAAATTCCTCGAAGGTAGCGGCATGGGTCATCCCTACGGATGAGGAGCGTCTGGTCGCACGACATACCGCAGAGGTCATGAGGCAGTTTGGTTCATCTCAGGGCATGGCGGCGGCATAGAACATAATTTTTTTAAGTATGAAAGGAAACGGCAATGCGTGTTAGATCAAAATATATAAATTTGGTGGCGATTATTATGTTGTCAGCCTGCACCATGGGCGCGATGGAAACATCTGAGATTCAAAATGTTAGCGCCAACTGCAGCAATGTCGACCAGACCATTCGTATGCTTGAAAATGAGAAGGCGGAGAACGACCATCGCGTGGCCGCGGGCGTCGGTTCAATCGTGCCATTTTCAGCCGTTGCCCGCCTGTTTAGAGGCAGTTACGAGACCAACACCAGCATCGCCACCGGCGAATGGGCAGCGATGATCGATGCCAAAATTGTCGAAATGAAAAATCTCAAACAGCAATGCGCGATGTCGAGCGGTTTCAATTAATTTGTTTGGGAATGTGAAAATAAGATAATGGTGGAGCTTGTAGTTCTACTGCGAAATGTTCTCTGACGAACTACGAATAAACTCATTTTGCAATTTTATTGCGTCTGCAATCTCACGCATAGCCAGTAATGAATCTAAATATAAATTATCACGATTTATATATCCTCCTGCAATATAGGCATTTGTCTGAATATCAGTTTCAGAAAGGTTGAATTTCAAGCTACGCATAATTTGAAAAATAAGAGCAGTCTGCTTTGCGTTTAATATACGTAGATGCTCTTGTTGATTTTCAGAGCTTGGTCTATATCGGACAGTTTCAATATATTCACGCCATGCTTGCATTACTTTTTTACATTTGCTGAATTCAACCGGGACTAAATTGATGGCAATGCTATATGCTGGATCAGATGGCATGTGTCTTGTATTTAACAACATCCTTGTTACTTGAATCTGACCCTCTCTCTGCTTCCTTTTTGACTCCGTCCAAAGTGTAATAATGACAGCAATTATGGGGCCAATCATAATGCCAACGAGGGTCAATAACTCATACGGTTTAAGTCCAAAATAGAGAATTTCAGGGGCTACAGTCATTACTATTCCTAAAACATATTAATGGCGGACAGGGAGGGATTCGAACCCTCGATGGGCGTGAACCCATACTAGTTTTCGAGACTAGCGCATTCAACCTCTCTGCCACCTGTCCATATATCGGGGCTTAAGCGAGGGAAGCCTCTTTATAAGGGGGTGTTAGGCATTTTTCAAGGGTTTGTTGGGTGGTCAGGTGGTGCCCAGTTTCTTGAGTTCGTAAAGAATATCAAGGGCTTCGCGGGGGCTTAAGGAATCCGGCTGGATGTCTTTCAGGCGGGTTTCCAGTACTGAGGCCTGAGGCGGTTCCGGGGCTTTGGTTGTGAACAGGGGCAGGTCGTCGGCGAGTTTGGTGACGGTGGCGGTGTGTTCGCCTTTTTCCAGTGTCTTGAGGACGGCTTCGGCTCGCGCGATGACGGCAGCGGGCAGGCCTGCCAGACGTGCGACATGGATGCCGTAGGAACGATCGGCCGCACCCGCGCCGACAGCATGCAGGAAAACGATATCGCCTTTCCATTCCTTCACCTGCATCGCGTGACAGGAGAGGGCGGGCAGGCGCGTTTGCAGCGCGGTCAGTTCATGGTAATGCGTGGCGAACAGCGAGCGGCATTTGTTGGACTCGTGCAGATGTTCTACACAGGCCCATGCGATGGAGAGGCCATCGAACGTGGCGGTGCCGCGCCCGATTTCATCGAGAATTACCAGTGAACGCTCTGTCGCCTGATTGAGGATGGTGGCGGTTTCCACCATTTCCACCATGAAGGTTGAGCGTCCCCGGGCGAGATCGTCGGACGCGCCGACGCGGCTGAACAGGCGGTCAACAAGACCGATATGTGCGGCCGCCGCCGGAACGTAAGAACCTGTTTGCGCCATCAGCACGATCAGCGCGTTTTGACGCAGGAAGGTCGATTTACCTGCCATGTTGGGGCCGGTCAGCAGCCACAGGCGTTGCTGGTGGCTAAGGTCGCAATCATTGGGCACGAATTCATTGCCGCTGGTTTTGCGCAGGACTTGTTCGACCACCGGGTGACGTCCGCCTTTGATATCAAAGGCCAGGCTGTCATCAATCAGGGGGCGGGTGAAGTTCTGGTCTATGGCGAGCGTGGCGAAGGCGGCGGCGACATCAAGCGCGGCGACGGCGCGGGCGTGATTGCCGATTTCTTCGGACAGGCGCGTTACTTCATCGACCATCTGGCGGAAGATTTCCATCTCTATGCCGATGGCTTTGTCGCTGGCGCTGGAAATATCGCGTTCCAGTTCTGCCAGTTCCGGCGTGGTGAAGCGCACGGCGCTCGCCATGGTCTGGCGGTGGATGAAGGGGTTGTCGGCGCTGTTTTCCTCGCCTTTGCGCACCAGCAATTTATCAGCACGTTTGGCGGGGACTTCGATGAAGTAGCCGAGGATGTTGTTGTAAGAAATTTTGAGGGAGTCTATGTCCGTCAATTTCTGGTAGCGCGTTTGCAGCGCTGCGATCAGGCGGCGGCTGTCGTCGCGCATCAGGCGCAGTTCATCGAGTTTAGCGCTGTAACCCGTGCGGATAAAACCGCCGTCGCGTTCCAGCGCAGGCAGGTCTTCGCCGAGTGCCTCTTTCAGGCGGTCGGCCAGTTCCTGCGTTTGTGGTTGCTGATGCAAGGCATTTGAAATGGCGGCAAGGGCTGGCTGGTTTTCATCGACAAGGAAGGCGCGCAGATTTTCTGATTGTTTCAGGCCATCGCGGACCATGCCGAGGTCACGCGGGCCGCCACGACCAACGGTCAGGCGACCGAGAGCGCGTTCCATGTCCGGTACTTGCTTTAGCGTGTCGCGGATCAGGCTGCGCAGGCTGGATGATTGAACGAAGCTTTCGACTTCGTTCAGGCGTTGCTGGATGGCGGGTACATCACAAAGCGGTGCTGACAGACGGGCTTGCAGCATGCGGGCACCGGCGGGGGTGACGGTGCGGTCGATAGCGGCGAGCAGTGAGCCGACTTTCTCACCCGAGAGTGTGCGCAGGATTTCAAGATTGCGCCGCGTGGCGATGTCGATTTCCATGATGCCGTTCGCGGTGATCTGGCGCGGGCGGGCGAGGTGCGGGATTTTTCCTTTCTGGGTGCGGTCAACGTAATCAATGAGAGCACCGGCGGCGGCGATCTCGGCGCGACTGAAGCCGCCAAAGGCATCGAGCGTACCGACGCCGAATAATTCCTCCAGACGCTTGCGGGCATTATCGCTGTCGAACAGGCTGGCGGGTTGCGTGGTCAGCGTGTCGCGGATGAGGCCCAAAAGTTCAAACAGGTTTTCTTTCTGCGTCAGGCGGTCGGGAATCAGTAATTCGCTGGCGCTGACGCGACCAATGGCCATGGTCAGGTCTTTTTCCAGCACGGGCTGTACCAGAAATTCGCCGGTCGAAAGTTCCAGCCATGACAGACCGTACTGACCGCCGATTTCGCACAGGGCGGCGAGATAGTTATTGCTGCGGGCATCGAGCAGGCCGTCTTCGGTCAGTGTGCCTTGCGTCACGACACGGATGACGTCGCGGTTGACGAGCGCTTTGGAGCCGCGTCTTTGTTTGGCTTCTTCCGGGGTTTCGGTCTGGTCGCAAATCGCGACCTTGTGCCCGGCGCGTATCAGGCGCGCCATATAGGCTTCGTGCGCGTGGAAGGGGACGCCGCACATGGGAATTTCTTCGCCCTGTGTTTTGCCGCGTTTGGTCAGCGTGATGTCGAGAATGGCGGAGGCGAGAACGGCGTCATTGAAAAACAGCTCGTAAAAATCGCCCATGCGGTAGAACAGCAGGCAGTCGGGATACTGGCCTTTGACGCTATGGTACTGCGCCATCATGGGGGTATGGCCTTCGGCAACGAAGGCGTCTGCGGTTTTCAGGGCTGCTTGTGACATACCCTGAATTTACGATAACCGGAGGTAAGGGGGAAGGCCGGAATTGGCCTTTTCCCCTCATAAAATCATGATCAGCGGGTTCCGGTAGAGCCGAAGCCGCCTGCGCCGCGGGAGCTTTCCTCAAGGCTTTCCACAATTTCCCATGTGGCGGTGCTGTGGCGGGCGATGACCATCTGGGCGATGCGCATGCCGCGCTCGATGGTGAAAGGCTCGGTGCCGAGATTGGCGAGGATGACTTTGATTTCGCCGCGATAATCGGCGTCGATAGTGCCGGGGCTGTTGAGGACGGTGATGCCGTTCTTGAGCGCGAGACCCGAGCGTGGGCGCACTTGCGCCTCGAAACCGGCTGGCAGGGCAATCGAAAGGCCTGTGGCCACCAGCGTACGGGCGCCGGGCGTCAGCGTGATGGGCATCTCAATGGCGGCGCACAGATCCATCCCGGCGGATTGTTCTGTCGCGTAAGCAGGCAGCGGAATGCCTTCGGCATGAGGAAGGGTTGTCAGTGCTACTTTGATGTTGTCCATTTTTATCTCCTGCTTAAAAGAAAGACCCCGCTGTTGCCAGCGGGGCCATCCTAGACAATTCCGTGAGAAAGGTCGAGTGCTACTGATTAGTGAGCGCCGTGACCGTCAACAGCCGGAGCGGCTTCTTTGACAGCGTCAACGGCGGCATCTGTAGCGGCCGGGGCAGCTTCTTTAGCGGCATCGACAGCAACCGGTGTGACTTCTTTCACAGCATCAGCAGCGCCTTCCGTTACCGGAGCAGCGGCTTTGGCGGCGTCAGCAGCGGCTTGTGCCTTGGCAGCGGCTTCTTTTGCAGCATGACATTCTTTTACGGCTGTTTGTGCTTTTTCAGCATCAACTGTACCCATAGCGGCTGTAGCAGCAGCTTCGAGTGTTGTGCAGTCAGGAGCAGGAACAGGTGCCGGAGCAACTTCAGTCGTCGTCGTTTCCGTTACTGTTGTTTCCGTTGTCGTTGTTTCAGTTGTTGTGACAGCGGCAGCGCCTTCTGTGACTGTTTCTGTAACAGCTTCTGTCGTCGCAGCAGCCGTGCCTTCAGCAACGTCTGCTTCGGCAATGATGATGCTTTCTTCGTTGTACTCGCCAGCAGCCGGAGAAATCGCGGCAATGCTGTCGGCTGAATTTTGTGTGAAGAAGTTGTCGTATACGAGGTATGCGCCTGCGAGGCCTGCAACCATAACGGCAACTGCCGGTGTAATATTACGGAGAACGTTGTTCATTTTTTATTTTTCCCTAGTTCACGGAAGTAGAAACTGAAAGCCCAACCCCGGACTTCCCTGAGGTCGTTTTCTATATGAGGATTAAGGAAAAATCATGGCGAATGCAATGGGTTAAGCGCCTGAAAACAGGGGAAAATCAACAAAGCTGTGGATAATCAGGCTTTGAAGCCCTGATGGATCGCGGCGATGCCAAAGCTGAGATTGGTGAATTTTGCACCGCTGAACCCGGCCTGCGTCATGCGGCGCACCAGTTCGCGTTGCGGCGGGAATTTTCTAATGCTTTCAATTAGATACTGATAGCTTTCGCGATCCTTGGCAATCAACTGGCCCATACGGGGGATCAGCATTTCGGAATAGCGGTTGTAAAGAGGACCGAGTAGCGGGTCTTCGACCTTGCTGAATTCCAGGCAGAAAAAGCGTCCGCCGGGCTTTAAAACGCGGTAGGCGTCGGCCAGCGCGTTATCGATCCGCGTTACGTTGCGCAGGCCAAAGGCGATTGTGTAAACATCGACGCTGTTGTCGGGGGCGGGCAGGCATTCGGCGTTGCCGGTGACCCATTCGAAATCATTGACCCAGCCCTTGTTCAGGGCGCGGTCGCGACCCACGCGCAGCATCTCGGTATTGATATCGCAGATGGTGATCTGGGTATCGGCGCCAGCGGCCTTACGGATGCGGAAAGCGATATCGCCCGTGCCGCCCGCCACATCCAGATAATGGAGTCCCGCCTTGGGGCGGACCATACGGATCAGGCGGTCTTTCCAGAGGCGGTGAACGCCGCCTGACATTACGTCATTCATGATGTCGTAGTTATCGGCGACAGAGTCGAACACGTTGCGGACAAGGCCTGCTTTATCGTCAGCCCTGACGCGTTTTGTGCCGAACCATTCGCTTTCTGGGTTTTTATCCGCTTTCATACCTCGGACAATAGCAGGGGTATGGTGTGGGGAAAAGGCTTAAGATGTGGGCGGCACAAGATGCATTGACCGGAGCACTTCCTTGCGTTTAGGAAGGAAATTGACTTGTTCCCATTTATTCTCAGCACGCAGCAGGATGTTGATCATATCATTGAGTGATGGGCCAATACGCGCTGGACCTTGTGCGACATTCCAGTCGGTGCGCGCAAAATCGTGATCAAAATGAAGTTGCGATGGCTTGTTATTTTCGGCGAAGCGAAAGCGCGCCAGCACGGCCCACCAAGTAAAGCTGGTTTCGGGGTCAACGAAGAAGCCGCAAATTTTGAAGGCAATTGGTTCCGGCATTTCGCTGCTGCCCAATTTTTGAACGCCACGCTGGAACAGTGGGTTTTTAGTATCACGAAATTGCTGCAGGTACAGAGCGGCGTCTTGAGGGCATTTCACGTTTACCTTCAGGTGCGTACCCTGAAGGGTATCCATGGAAATGCTCATTTCCTTGAGGTTGATTGATCTGTGCGCAGCCCGACGGTTAAAAAGGTCAGTCAAATGACGGGCATCGTGGATATTCATATGTCGGTATCCCTGTTTCTTATAAGGACAACTTTCTACAGGGTCTTGCCAGGTTATGGCAAGATTCTTTAATCTGGCCCTTAAGGCGGGCAAAAACATGAAATTAATCAAGGCGATGGCGACAGTGGGCGGGCTGACCGGGGTTTCCCGGATCGTCGGCTTTATCCGCGACGTCATGACGGCCTATTTTTTGGGAGCCGGGCCGGTGGCTGACGCTTTCGTCGTGGCGCTCAAGCTGCCCAACTTTTTCCGTCATGTAACGGCAGAGGGCGCGTTCAGCGTTTCCTTCGTGCCGCTCTATTCCGAGACCCTGCAAAAAGAGGGCGAGGCGGCGGCGGGCAAGTTCGCCGGGCAGGCCTTTATGACGTTGGTCGCGGCCTTGAGTATTTTTACGCTGATCATCGTGGCGGCGATGCCGTGGGTTATACATGTGATCGCGCCGGGCTTTGAGGCCGGAACCATTCAATACGATCTGGCGGTCGGCATGTCGCGGGTGACGTTTCCTTACCTGCTGCTGATGTCGCTGGCGGCGCTGGTGGGCGGGATGTTGAACGCGCACGATAAATTCGGGCCGTTTGCGGCGGCGTCTATCTTCTTCAATATTTGCCAGATCGGCTTCATGCTGATTGCGGACCAGTTTCTTACCGTCGGGCATGCGCTTTCATGGGCGGTGAGTATTTCCGGTATTATCCAGTTGGGCTGGCTGTGGCTGTATCTGCGCAAATATAAAATTCAGCTTCCCATGGTGCGTCCGCGCATGACGGATAAAGTGCGCAAGCTGTTCAAGCTGATGGGGCCGGGTGTGTTGGGGGCGGGGATCATCCACGTCAATTTGTTTGCCGATATCATGATTGCTTCGTTTCTGTCGGCGGGTGCGATTTCCGCGCTTTATTACGCTGACCGCCTGTTCCAGCTGCCGCTGGGCGTTGTTGGGATCGCGGTGGGCACGGCGCTGCTGCCGATGCTGAGCAAGGCGCTGACCATCGGCGATAAGGCCGAAGCCCGCGATCTGTTCAACCGGGCGCTGGAATATTGCCTGTTCTTTACGATGCCTGCGGCGGTGGCGCTGATATTCGTCACGCATGATATTATGATGGTGCTGTTCGAGCGCGGCGAGTTTTCGGCTGCCGATACGGCGCGGGCGGCGCCAGCGCTGGCATGTCTGTCCATCGGGTTGCCTGCCTATGTGGGGGTGAAAATATTTTCATCTGCCTATTGGTCACAGCAGGACACCAAGACACCTGTAAAAATTGCCGCCAGCATGGCGATTGTGAATATTGTGGTGGCGCTGGTGCTGACGCGCTTTATGGATGTGGCGGGGATTGCGCTGGCGACGGGCATGGCCGGATGGGTGCAGTGCTATTTCCTGTGGCGCGGGCTTAAGGGGAACGATGCCACGACCTTTGATGACCGTCTGAAGAAAACGGTGCCAAAGATTGTTGCTTGTTCCCTGCTGATGGGGGGCTGCATTCTGGGCATTTCATGGGTGCTGACGCCGTGGTTCGAAGGTTCTTTCTGGCAGCAGATTTTTGCGCTGATAATACTGGTTTCCGGTGGCGGGATTGTCTATTTTATCGCTTCCCACTTTGCGGGGGTTTTGCGTTTTGGCGATCTGAAGAAATATTTTACCAGACGCCGCAAGGTGACACCGCTAGAGGCGACGACTGTACAAGAGGATGAATTATGAAGAAGCGTATCTTTTCCGGCATGCAGCCGACCAATAATCTGCACCTTGGGAATTATCTCGGGGCGTTGAAGAACTGGGTCGATCTGCAGAAGCAGGGCGATGAGTGTCTGTTCTGCGTTGTCGATCTGCATGCGGTTACCGTGCCGCAGGAACCGGAAAAGCTGGCGCAATCGACGCGTGAAATTGCGGCCGCTTATATCGCCGCCGGGATCGATCCGAAAAAGGCGATTATATTCCCGCAATCCGCCGTGGCGGCACATTCGCAACTGATGTGGATGCTGGCGACGATGACGCAGATGGGCAAGCTTGAACGCATGACGCAGTTTAAGGACAAGGCGGGCAAAAATGCCGAACGCGTGGGGTTGGGCCTGTTTGCTTATCCGGTGCTGATGGCGGCGGATATTCTGGCTTACAAGGGTACGCATGTGCCGGTGGGTGAAGACCAGAAGCAACATCTGGAACTGGCGCGTGAAATTGCCGCGACGTTTAATACACGTTACAAGGTTGATTTCTTCCCGCAGCCGGAGCCGCAAATCCTTGGTGAGGCGACGCGTGTGATGTCGCTGAAAGACGGCACCAAGAAGATGAGCAAGTCGGATGAATCCGATCTTTCACGGATTAATCTGACCGACGATGCTGAAAAAATAGCAAACAAGATCAAGCGCGCGCAGACGGATTCGGAGCCGCTGCCGTCTGTCGTTGAGGGTCTAAAAGACCGGGCGGGTGCTGATAACCTTGTGACGATCTATGCGGCACTTTCCGGACGCAGCAAGGCCGATGTGCTGAAAGAGTTCGGCGGGCAGCAATGGTCAGTGTTCAAACCGGCGCTGGCAGAGGTGGCGGTCAAGCATCTGTCACCCATTACGGCACGGATGAGCGATCTGCTGGCCAACCCAAAAGAAATCGACAATATTCTCAAGGATGGGGCTGAGCAGGCGGAGATTATTGCCAAGCCGATACTGGCCGAGGCTATGGAAATTATGGGGTTCTGGCACCCTTAAAACCGGGGCTAAACAACCCGTTTGCCTTTTGCCGACTATAATAGCAAAATAGACAAATCTGGATTCTTATAATTCCTAGGAAAATGCTCATGCGCCCATTTCTGACAGCCGCTCTGGCTCTCGTTCTTCTGACAGGTACGGTATCGGTAGCCAAGGCGGATTATTTCGTCTGGGAAGATACGAAGACGGGCATGACGCTTTCATTCCCGGATACGTGGGAAGTTGAGAACGGGCAAGACCCGGATGATCTGGTGACGCTGGCGGCACCCTCGGGACGCGCCAATGCTTATTGCCGTATCCGCAGCCATGAAGATAAACGCTACGCGATTTTTCCGCCGCGTTTTGGCTCTGATGTGCAGAAGATAGAATACAGTGTTGGTTTCTGGGATCAGTATCTGCGTGAATACAAGCAGCCGGAATTGCAGACATACAGGGACTCCACTGGTATGGGCCGTGGCTGGGCCAGTTATGCGGAAGCTTCTTACACCAGCTTTGTGCCGTATCCGGAAATGGATCGCCGCGCCGTGCTGTTTGCCTCGCTCTATAATAACCGCGTTTATATTCTTGATTGCTCCTGCCACAAGGATGCTTTCGAGCAGTGGAAAGGGCCGTTCCTCAGTATTGCCAAATCGATTGATTTCAAAAAAGCCAATCACGAATTGCTGACCGGTCACTATCGTAATTTTATGAATGATGGACGCCTGATCATGCAGGGGCCAGAGGGCAATTATACGACGTCTTATTAATCCTCGGCATTGTCATCCCGAGCGAAGCCGAGGGATCTTCTTGCGTTCGAACGGCTCAGATTCCTCGGCTGCGCTCGGAATGACAAAGAAGAAGATATTAAATGCTTATCTACCTACCCATCGCTGAAATGGCCGTGCCTGCGGAAGGTATCCTTCTGCTGGGTGCGCTTGTGGGTTTCATGTCCGGCGTGTTTGGTGTCGGTGGCGGCTTTCTAGCGACGCCTTTTCTGATGTTCATGGGTATCCCTCCGGCGATTGCGGTGGGGACGCAGGCCAACCAGCTTGTTTCCACCAGCCTGTCCGGTGTGTTGGGGCATTTCCGGCGCGGCAATGTCGATGTGAAGCTGGCGGGGGTCATGCTGTGCGGCAGTGTCGTGGGCACGGTCCTCGGCGCAATGATCTTCAAGCTGTTGCAATATATCGGCCAAATCAATCTGGTGATCCCGATTCTATATGTCGTGCTGCTGGGTGTAATGGGGCTGATCATGCTGCTGGAAAGCAGCAAGGGGTTGCTGCACAAGGGGGCTGCCAAGGACAGTATTCTGTCGCCGTGGCATGACACGCCGTTCTTTAAGTCATTGCCTTATAAAATGCTGTTCCCGCGTTCCCAGCTTCATATCAGCGCGCTGCTGCCTGCGGGTATCGGTTTTATCGGCGGGTTGCTTGTTTCGATTATGGGGATTGGCGGCGGGTTCCTGATGGTGCCGATGATGATTTACGTGCTGGGCATGCCGACCATGCTGGTGGCGGGTACGTCGTTACTGCAAATTCTGGTGACGACCGTGATCGCTACGCTGTTGCATGCGACTGCCAACAACTCCGTCGATGTCATTCTGGCGACGCTGCTTATTCTGGGGGGCATGGTCGGGGTTGAGCTGGGTGTCCGTGTGGCGCGGCGCATCAGCGGCATTCATGCGCGCCTGGTCCTGTCGCTGATACTGCTGGCTGTCAGCCTCCAGATCGGCGCTCAGCTGTTTATCGAGCCGCATGAACTTTATGAAACCGTGGCGAGGGAATGATGCGCATATTCTTCCTCATCCTCGCCGGTGTTTTTTGTATGGCCTCTGTGGCTGAAGCGCAGACCGCCGTGACGGGGCGCAGTCTGGCGATCAATCTGGCCGCCGATCATGTGGATATTAATCTCGGTTTTAACGGGGCCGATCTGACAATGTTCGGTGTTAAAAACCAACCCGGCCAACTGGCGGTGATTGTGCGCGGGCCGGAGCAGGCCACGGTCGTGCGTCGCAAGAGCCGCGCGCTGGGAATCTGGATGAATACTTATTCTGTCGAGTTCCTGAATGTGCCGGTCTATTACGATCTGGCCATCAGTGTGCCCGAGAGTGAGCTGGCACCGCCGGATGTGTTGCGTAAATATAATATCGGCCTGAATGCGCTGGATATCCGTGTTGAAAAAAATGAAGATGAAAGGACTCTCGATAGTTTCCGTGAGGCACTGATCAGGAATCTTCAGGAGGGAGGTCATTTCCCGTTGTCTCCCAAGCCCGTGACTTTTATCAGTGATGATTTTTTCCGCGTCGATTTTCATGTTCCGGCGGATGTGCCCACAGGCAGCTATCTGGTGGAAACCATTTTGTTCCAGGAGGGGAAGGTGGTTGATCGCCGTGAAACCCGCCTGCGCGTGGCGCAAGTTGGTTTTAGCGCGGATGTTCACAATTTTGCTTATCAGCGTTCACTGCTTTACGGGTTGCTCGCGGTGGGGCTAGCCCTGATATCCGGTGTAAGCGGACATTTCTTCTTTAGACGGTCAGCTTAGGCACACTGACGCTGCTGCGGGATTTTTGCGCCGCCAGTGCAGAGAAAGCATGGCCGCTGAGCTTGAACAATGTGTTCAGTTCCTGTGCATCCAGTACGGCGGCGGCACCCTCTGCGGGTTTTTGCAAATTCAGGCTCATGCTGACTGTGGAAACCGTGCGGTCATCGGCGCTGTGTGAAGCGCTGGATGCGGTTTTGGTGGTGAAGGGGTTTAACGTCACCAGACCGATCAGTTTTTCGCTGTTCGGATCTTTGACTTCAAAAACTTTGAGATGAGGGGTCGAGGAGGCCAGTTCCTGAAACTTCAGCCCCATGCTTTTTTCAGCGTGGCTGAATACGGTATGCAGCGCCGTGTCCAGTGCGAGCGGGGATTGGTTTTCTGACGTCATGGACACCCTCCTGACAGCATTGTTTATTTTGTAAATATCCTAGGGGTGATGTCGTTTTATGTCAATATAAAAGTTGCCTTTTGGTCTTGCGGGGGCTAAATCTCTGGGCAGAGGAATAAAGCCATGTTTATCCAGACCGAGCAGACGCCAAACCCGGCGACCATCAAATTTATCCCCGGCCAGGTCGTTATGGCGCAGGGCAGCGCGGAATTCCGTGAAGCGGACAAAGCCGGGCGTTCACCGCTGGCGATGCGTCTGTTCCGTATTGATGGCGTGGCATCGGTGTTTCTGGCGTCTGATTTCGTGTCTGTGACACGGGATACGGAGAGCGATTGGTCGTTTCTGAAGCCGCAGGTTCTGGCGGCGATCATGGAGCATTACCTTAGTGGGTTGCCGGTGATCGAGGGCGTGGCAGAAATTGCCGATAACGGCATCGAAAGTGAAATTGTGCTGCAAATCCGTGAGCTTCTGGATACGCGTGTGCGTCCGGCTGTGGCGCGTGACGGCGGCGATATCGATTTCGTGAAATTCGAGGATGGCATCGTCTGGCTGCTTATGAAGGGTGCCTGCGCGGGCTGCCCGAGTTCGACTGCCACCCTGAAGCATGGCATTGAAAATATGCTGAAGCATTATGTTCCGGAAATCAAATCCGTCGAGCAGTATCAGAACTTTTAGGCGTTATTCAATCTGCGATTCAAGCTGATCGGCGAGGTTTGAAGCTGAGTCGTCATTAGCGGCCGGTTCGTAATTATCGTACGACACGGGGATTGTCAGCATCATGCCGAACCAGCGCCAACGCGGTTGTTCGCTGGCTTCGTCGAGGGGGCCGGGCATGGTGCAGTTTATGCGACCACGTTCATCCTCGAATGGTTGTTCCAGTCTGATTTCCACACGGTTCCCGCCCAGCACCTGCAATTTTGCTTTTTCGGAGGTAGAGGAGAAGCAGGACATGGCCTTGATCTGGTTTTTTAGCGCCGGATCGATGGTAAAACCGATTTCTGGCTGGCCGTTCTTGATGTAGGGATCGCGTGGCGCGATATCGGTAGCGGGCAAGGGCAGAGCCAGCGCCGTCAGGCGGAAGCGTTCGAGGCTGCCGTAAGGTTCGGTCATGGAAAAGCGCGGCAGTGAAAACATGTCGGCACCGGCATAAGCGACGCCGGATTGCTGGCCAAAGGCGGCCTTAAAGCCCTGACGTTCGACAAGTTCCTTATAAGCCTGACTATATTCCCCGTACGGATAGGCAAATAATGTGGCTTCGGTGCCTAGTTCCTCACGGTAACGTGACAGGGCTTTGTTAAGCTGGCGGGATATTTCGGCCTGATCCTTGTCGTATAGTTTCTGGTAAGAAGCCGGGTGCAGGCCGATTGTGACTAAATCATTCCGGGCCAGTTTGCGCAGTTCGTTCCAACTGGGGCTTTGGCTGTTGCCGTTGTCCGGGGCGTCCGTGGTGATAAAAATGGTAAAAGGCAAATCAGCCTTCAGCAGCAAGGGCGTAGCGTAAGCAAGTGTATTTCTGTCGGCGCCATCGAATGTTAGTGCAATCGTGGGGTTGGGCAGTTTTTCTCCGGCCTTTAAGGCATCGATAATCTGCGGCAGGGGCAGGACGTGATAATTGCCGGATTTCATTTCGGCGATCTGCGCTTCGAAATGTTCCCGGTCGAGATTAGCGGCGGTTGCCAGATCGTCATCAATATGGTGATAGGTGAAAATGACTGCCGATTGATTGTCAGCGGGGATATACGCTTGTGCCTGTGCGCGGACAGGGGCGAATAGCGCCATCGCTGCAACGGTGACGAGAACCGGCAGGCACAAGGAATGGGTGAAGGGGCGGCGCTTTATGTTCATAGTAAAGTGAGTATAGTTTTTTATGGTTAAAAAGCACCTTCTTTATGAGGGAAAGTCGGTGCCGGAAGGTTGACCTTTGCCTGAAAGTGCTTAAATTCAAAGGGGTTATAAATTCTATACACAGGGGTATCTAATGACCGCCGCACACAAGATTCTCGATGATCTGGCTCTCGATACGCTATTCCGCGAGGCGCGCACGTTTCGGAAGTGGCATGATAAGGACGTGGGTGAAGTTCTTATCAAGGCGGTTTACGATCTGATGAAAATGGGGCCGACCGAGGCCAATACATGCCCCGCACGTTTTGTATTTGTAAAAACACCGGAAGCGAAGGCGCGGCTGAAGCCGCATCTCGATGCCGGGAATGTTGACAAGACCATGACGGCGCCGATGACGGCGATCATTGCTTACGACATGCAGTTTTATGACCAGATGCCTAAATTGTTCCCGCATGAACCAACGGCACGTAGCTGGTTTGCAGGCAAAGATGAAAAGATCAAGTTGGTGACTTTGCGCAACAGCAGCCTGCAGGGGGCTTATCTGATGCTGGCGGCGCGGTCGCTTGGGCTTGATTGCGGCCCGATGGGTGGTTTCAATGCCGAGGGCATCAATAAGGAATTTTTTCCGGATGGCCAGTATAAAGTGAATTTCCTATGCAATATCGGTTATGGCGATTCCGAAGGAATGTTCCCGCGCGGCCCGCGTCTTGATTTTGACGAAGCGTGCGAGATTATTTAATGCGTGTGCTGGCGATTGATACGGCGATGAACGGCTGCACTGCCGGATTGCTCGATACGGATACAGGTGAATGCGTATCGACGGTTGAGCCGATGGCGCGCGGCCATGCCGAAAAACTGGTGCCGCTGATCCAGCAGACATTGACGAAGGCGCATCTTGATTTTCAGGATATCGGCATGATTGCGACGACGGTGGGGCCGGGGGCTTTTACGGGCTTGCGCATCGGGCTTTCGACGGCAAGGTCGCTGGGGTTGGCGCTTAATATTCCGGTGATCGGCGTGACGACACTCAGTGTATTGGCTGCCGCTTATCTGGCGGCGTATGAAAGCGATCATAATATTCTCGTGCTGATTGAAACCAAGCGCACCGATTTTTACGGCCAGATGTTTTCACCGCAAGGCGATACGTTGTCCGATCCGTTTGCCTTGCCGGGAGAGGTGATTGCCGATGTCCATATAACGGACAAGGTGATGTTGATTGGCGATGCGAATGCGCGGTTCCTGTCACTGCTATCTGCCGAACAGAAACACAGGGTGACACCGGTTGCCGGGTTTGAGATTCCCGATCCCGCTTTTATCGCCCGGATTGGTTATGCGTTGTGGGAAAGTGGTGATACGGATTCCCTGCCGGAACCGCTTTATCTGCGCGATGCCGATGTCAGTCAGTCCAAGCGGGTGCAGCGGACGATAGAAGACTGATTACTTGCCTTTTACTTATTCTTTATGGTTTAATCTCATAATAATACAGTAATACCTAATGACAGGAAGTAATGATGGCCGATCCCGATAACGACAATCTGCTGACGCTGACCTCGAATATTGTTTCCGCGCATCTGGCGCACAATACGGTGAGCACCGAAGACATTCCGGCGCTGATCCGCAAGGTTTACAGTACGCTGGCCAACGTTAATCAAGACAATGTAACGTCTTCCGAACGTCCGCAGCCTGCGGTGCCGATTAAAAAATCCATTCATGCGGATTACATTGTCTGTCTTGAAGACGGCAAGAAGCTGAAAATGCTCAAGCGTCACCTGAAGACGGCTTATAATATGACACCGGAACAATATCGTGAGCGCTGGGGGTTGCCCGCCGATTACCCGATGGTGGCACCCAACTACGCGACCCAGCGTAGCAAGCTCGCCAAGGACATTGGTCTGGGCACGACGAGTCGTAAGAAGGTTTAAATCATCATCCCCTGTCATCCCCGCGCAGGCGGGGATCCAGTGAAATAATCTGAACCATTCCTTTGGCTCTGGATCCCCGGTCGAGCCGGGGATGACAATTGGCGGTTTTGGTTATTTGCTGAGTTGTTTGCTGCGTGCTGTTGCGGCGGCGATGGCTTTGTCGAAAAGCGGTTGCATGCCTTCACCTGACATCAATATTTCGAGGGCTGCGGCCGTGGTGCCACCGGGGCTGGTGACGTTTTTACGCAGCGTTTCAGCGGGCAGGGGATCAGCTTCGGCGAGGGCGGCGCTGCCGATGATGGTCTGTCGTGCGAGCTTCATTGCAAAAGCGGCATCCAGTCCGGATTTTACGCTTGCGGCGGCCAGTGTTTCTATGAGCAGGAATACATAGGCCGGGCCGCTGCCGGAGACAGCTGTTACGGCATCGAGTAATTCTTCATCTGTAACCCATTCCACCTGACCGACGGCTTTCAGCAAATTATCGGCGCGTGTTTTCTGTTCAGCGGAAACATGGGCGTTGGGACAGCCGACGGTGATGCCTTTGGCAACGGCGGCGGGGGTGTTGGGCATGGAACGAATGACGGGCTGGTTCGCGCCGAAATAACCTTCAAACTTGCTGATGGTCTGGCCTGCGGCAATTGACAGGATGAGGGCATCGGCGGGGATGGATTTTTTAATGGTGTTGCAGACATCGTTCATGATTTGCGGTTTGACGGCGATCACGAATATAGAGGCCGGGGGCCGTGCGCCCGCGAATATTTCAGCTTTGTCGTAGAAGGTAATGCGTTCGGGGGCTTCATCCTCGAATTCTTCGGGTAGTCCGCCGGGGTCGAGGACATAGACGTGCTTTACCTGTCCGGAGGCCAGCCAGCCGCTCAAAAGGGCGCTGCCCATTTTGCCGCAGCCAATCAGGGCAATGGACAAGGAGGCTGACGGTTCAGGCGGCACCGGCATGCTCGGTCAGGACGAGGGCGAGCGTGTCGCTGGTCAGGGTCGGGGCGGTTGCCAGCAGCGCGAAAGCGTTGTGGAAGCGTTCGCATTCGGCCATGCCGATTTCGACGATGTCCTCAACATGCTCCATGCCGGATGACTGCGCACCACGGAACAGGCAAGTGTAACGGAATACAGGTGTGCAGGTTTCTTCGGGAATGTCGAAGTGGCCGAGCCACAGGCGTTCGTTGATGTCTTTTAGAAGGCGCGATGCCATCTCCATGCGTTTTTTGGGTACGCATTCGTCCATTTCGCAGAAGAATTGCATGGCGCTGTATTCTTCCTGCCATAGGAAGGTCATGCGGTAATGGGTACGCTGGCCGGAGGCCTGTACCACGATTTCAGATTCAGTAGGGCGGTCGAAAACCCAGTCGTTCCCGTTCAAAATTTCTTCGACGCTGTCGAGCGGGTTGCTGATGTCTTCAAAAAGATCCATTTCACTCATCTGGTTTTCTTCCCTTTGGGTGTTGATTTCTTCTTCGCTGTATTTTTTGGCGCTGCTTTTTTTGTGGCGGCAGGTTTTTTGCCTTCGAGTTTTTCGAGGCGGGCTTCCAGATCATCGACGCGGCTGCGCAATTTCTGGATCATGGCTTCGGCGCGTTCCAGATCGTCACGGGGCACCAGATCGGCGCGGTCGGCCATGTCGTCCATGCGGCTGCGCAGGTCTTCGCGGAGCTGCTGCTGCAAACCGGAGACGATGTTCACGGCACCCCCCGCAACGCGGGCGATGTCATCAAGCAACCGGGGATCGAGTTTGGGTCTGGCCATAGAGGAGTCCGTAGCAGGAGTCCCCTGTCAGAGTCCATATAGGCGTACCAGAATCCGGGGGGTATCCCTGTGGATAAAGATCGGGTTTGGTTTGTCCGGCTAAAATGCTAGATATATGAATAGTTTCAGCAATTTTGATAAGAGGCGTGAAAATGATTGTCGTCACAGGCGGGGCCGGTTTTATAGGTTCGAATCTGGTGGCCGGACTGGAAGCCAAGGGGCTTACCAATCTAGTGGTCTGCGATGTCCTCGGCAGCGAAGACAAGTGGAAGAATATCGCCAAGCGCGAACTGCGTGATGTCGTTCATCCGGATGATCTGCTTCATTATCTTGAAAAGCATGCCGAGGAAGTGGAAGCCGTGTTTCACATGGGGGCGATTTCATCGACCACCGAGCGCGACGCCGATCTGATCATTCAAACCAACTTCACGCTATCGCGTAAATTGTGGAAATGGTGCGCGGAGCATGATGTGCGTTTTATCTACGCTTCGTCCGCCGCGACCTATGGTGATGGCGATGACGGGTTTGTCGATGGCGAAACTGTTGCGCATCTGGCAAAACTGAAGCCGCTTAACCCGTATGGCTGGTCGAAACACCTGTTTGACCGCCGGACATGCCGTATTGTTCATGACAACCGCAATGTCGATGGCGAGAAATTGCCATCGCAATGGGCGGGTTTGAAATTCTTCAATGTCTATGGCCCGAATGAATATCACAAAGGCGAGCAGATGAGCGTCGCCTGCAAACTTTACCCGCAGATTGTCGCGGGGGCGGCGGCCAAATTGTTCCGTTCCAACAATCCTGAGTATCAAGATGGTGGGCAGATGCGGGATTTTGTTTATGTCGGCGATTGCGTCGATGTCATGTTGTGGCTCTATGATCACCCCAAAGTCAGCGGTTTGTTCAATATCGGTTCGGGCAAAGCGCGCAGTTTCAAAGATCTGGCGGAGGCATGTTTCAAGGCGCTGGATAAACCGTTCAAGGTCCACTACACGGACATGCCGCAGGAACTGCAATCTAAGTATCAGTATTTCACGCAGGCTGACATGACCAAGCTGCGGGCTGTCGGTTACACCAAGCCGATGACGGAGTTGGAGGAAGGTGTGCGCATTTATATGCAGGATTACCTCTCAAAGACGGACCAGTACAGATAATGGCACTTAAATTTCCCGAGATTGATCCGGTGGCGATTTCCATCGGTCCGCTGGATATCCGCTGGTATGCGCTTGCGTATCTCGCCGGGTTTTTGCTGGGCTGGAAACTGGTGGTTTATATTTCCGGTCTGGACAAGGAAAAACGTGCCATTTCTGTTTTGCAGCTGGATGATTTTATGCCGTGGGCGGTTGTGGGCGTTATCCTCGGCGGACGTGTGGGGTATGTTCTGTTTTATCAGTTCAGCAGTTACATGGACGACCCACTGGCGATGTTCCGTATCTGGGAGGGCGGTATGTCTTTCCATGGCGGGGCGGCGGGCATGATTATCGCGATGATTATTTATTCGATTGTCCAGAAAATCCATGTGCTGCGTCTGACTGACCTGATTTGCTGTGCGGTGCCGATTGGCCTGTTCTTCGGGCGGATTGCGAATTTTATCAATGGCGAATTGTTCGGGCGGGTTACGGCTTCGCCTATCGGTATGGTGTTCCCCTATGGCGGGCCGATGCCGCGCCATCCCAGCCAGCTTTATGAAGCCTTCCTTGAGGGGCTGGTGCTGACGACGATCATGGTCGTGTTGGCGCATAACCCCAAAGTGCGGAACATGCCTGGTATTCTTTCGGCTGTGTTTTTGACCGGGTATGCTTTAAGCCGCATCACGGTCGAGTTTTTCCGCGAACCGGACCAGCAGATCGGTTATATCGCCGGTTATTTCACCATGGGGCAGATTTTGTGCATCCCGATGCTGGTGGGGGCGGCGGTGCTGGTAGTTTGGGCTTACAAACACAAGGAGCCTGCGCATGTCTCCGGTTGAAAAACTGATCCGTCAGTCGATTGAGCTGAACGGCCCGATGAATATCGAAACCTTTATGGGTATGGCCGTCAGTCATTACTACGCGACACGCGATCCGTTCGGCACGGAGGGGGATTTCACCACGGCCCCTGAAATTTCGCAGATGTTTGGTGAGTTAATAGGCTTGTGGGTGGCTGACACCTGGATCAAGCTGGGCAAGCCTGCGCCGTTTAATCTGGTCGAAGGCGGGCCGGGTCGGGGTACGCTGATGGCGGACATTCTGCGGGCGACAAAGAACATTGAAGGTCTGCATGAGGCGGCGCATATCTGCCTGATGGAAACCAGTCCGCATCTACGTCAATTGCAAGCGCAGACGCTCGCAGATTATCCGGTGGAATGGCATGACAGTCTTGATAAGGTTTCCGGCGATCCGTTGATTTTTGTTGCTAATGAATTACTCGATGCTTTGCCTATCCGGCAATATCATTCGTTTGGCGGTAAATGGTTCGAACGTGTTGTCGGTCTTGAGGACGACAAGCTGGTTTTCGGGCTGACGGAATCGACATTGAACCTGCCGCCCGAAGACGGGGCGATCAAGGAAATATCCCCGGCTTCGATTCATTTTATGGCGCAGCTTTCACTTAAAATTCGTAACTGCCGGGGGGCGGCGTTGCTGATTGATTACGGTTATGACGATGTTGTGACCGGCGATACGCTGCAGGCCGTAAAGGGGCATGATTTTGTGCCGCTGCTGGAGCAAATCGGGGAGGCCGATCTGACGGCGCTGGTGGATTTTGTGATGATGGCCAAGGTGTCGCAGGTGCCTGTCAGCGGCCCGATTACGCAGGGTGAATTCCTTAAAAATCTCGGTATCCAGATGCGTTTCGAGCGGCTGAAGCAGAAGGCAACGCCGCAACAGGTGATGGATTTACAATCCGGTCTTGTGCGCCTGACGGGTGATGACCAGATGGGCGTGTTGTTCAAGGTTATGGGGCTGTGTCACGATCCCTCTATTCAACTCGGGGGCTTTTAATGGCCGATATGCTGATGGATGAATTGCTGGATGATGATAGCGTAGCGCATGGATTCTTCACCAAGAATGGCGGCGTCAGTACTGGGCTTTATAGTAGCCTGAATTGTGGCGTCGGCTCGCAGGATAGAGCGGAGAACGTCATCGAGAACCGTGCCCGTGTGGCGGCGACGTTCGATACGAAACCTGACAAATTGCTGACCCTGCATCAGATCCATAGCGATAAATGTATTTATGTTGATGAAGCTTATGACGCCGTGAATAATCGTCCGCAGGCCGATGCGCTGGTGACGGACAAGCCGGGACTGATGATCGGCATATTGACGGCGGATTGTGGGCCGGTGCTGTTCAGCGGGAAAACGAAGGCGGGGCGTCCGATCATTGGCGCGGCGCATGCCGGGTGGGGCGGGGCGCTGAAAGGTATTCTGGAGGGCACGATTACCTGTATGGAAGAGCGGGGACTGGATAAAGCGACACTGAAGGCCGTCGTTGGGCCGTGCATCGGGCCGCGCAGTTATGAGGTGTCGGATTCTTTCCGCGATCCGTTCCTGCTACAGGATATGAAGAACGGGCGATTTTTCGTTCCGGCAGGGCGGGCGGGACATCTGATGTTCGATTTACCGGCCTATTGCCAGCGCCGCCTGTTTCTGGCGGGTGTGCCGGATATCAAGGTGTTGGGACGCGATACCTGTGCCGAGGAGGACGTGTTTTTCAGCTATCGACGCTCGACGCAGCGCCGTGAGCCTGATTATGGAAGACAGGTGTCTGCGGTCTTGATAAGGAATTGATTTCCTTTAGAATGACCGTGAACATTTTTACGGGAGATTTCCATGACAAAAACACAGCAAAAAAACTCTGGTACAGATATTAAAACCGTGGCGATTGATAGCCTCGTTATGGCGTTTGGTTTTGCAGCCGGACTGATTACTTTCTCGGGCGGCCCGACAGTTTCTCTGGTAGCCATCCAGATGAAAAACAGCTTTTTTAACCCCACTAAAATGTAGGGTTAAAATTCCGGTGCGGTCTGATTCCTGTTGATTCCCGGGAGCGGGATTTTTATAGTCGAACCCATGACAGATATCCCACACCCTTTACGTAACGAGCCGCGTATGAAGCTGATCGCCGGTAACTCCAACCGTACCCTTGCAGATGCGATTGCCGCGTCTCTTGATTGTCCGCTGACCAAGGCCAGCATCAAACGTTTCTCCGATATGGAGGTCTTTGCCGAGATTCTCGAAAACGTGCGCGGTGAGGATGTATTTGTGATCCAGTCCACCTGCTATCCCGCGAACGACAATCTGATGGAGCTGCTGATTACCATTGATGCCCTGCGTCGCGGGTCGGCACGTCGCATCACGGCGGTTATTCCTTATTTCGGTTATGCGCGTCAGGACCGTAAGACCGGAGGACGTACGCCGATCTCCGCGAAGCTGGTCGCGAACCTGATTACGGCTGCCGGGGTTGACCGTGTGTTGACGATGGAACTGCATGCCGGGCAAATTCAGGGGTTCTTCGATATCCCTGTCGATAATCTGATCGTCTCGCCGGTGTTCCTGCCGCATATCGAGGAAAAATTCAAAGGTGAAGAACTGGTGATGGTATCACCGGACGTCGGCGGCGTGGTGCGGGCGCGGGCGATTGCCAAGCGTCTGGATTGCGGTCTGGCGATCATCGATAAACGCCGCGAACAGGCGGGCGTGTCCGAGGTCATGCACGTCATCGGTGAAGTCGCGGGCAAGACCTGCATCATGGTCGATGATATCGTTGATTCCGGCGGTACGCTCTGCAATGCGGCGTCAGCCCTGATGGAGCATGGCGCGAAGGAAGTTTATTCCTATGTCGTGCACGGCGTATTGTCGGGCGGCGCTGTGGCGCGTATAGCGGATTCAAAAATTACGAAGCTCTATATCACCGACAGTATTCCGGCGACGGACGCGGTGAAGAACTCACCGAACATCGAACAACTGAGCGTGGCGGACTTGATGGCGGAAGCCATCCGCCGCACCAGCGCCGAACAATCAATTTCGCAGCTTTTCCTTTAAGTCGGATTGCAGCAGATATAAAGAGGGCAGGAACATTGCCGTTCCTGCCCTTGTTTTTTGTAGCGGGGGTTCTTACGAATTTCGCAGTGTAGGCAGCCAGCTGCTTTTGGTCAGGAGTTGTGTGGCCTTGGGAGACTGCACTTCTGCCGGGATTTCGTTCAAAAGATGCGCATAGTGTGTGCGCGTGAAGTAGCGATCTTCCAGCAGGCCGCTGTTATATATATTGGTCTTTTTTGCGAGGATCTCCAGGCCTTCTAACCCGGCGTAATCAGCAACCCACATGGCTTCCGTGCGGCCGTGATTATCGCGGGCGGCAGGATTGAATTTATGACCTTGTTCGGCGAGGAGCTTTAGCCCCTCTATGCCGGTATAACCGGCGACCCACATGGCTTCGGTACGTCCGCGCACATCTTTGGCCTTGTCATTGAACACGCCGTTTTTCTCAGCGAACAGTTTCAGGCCTTCCTGACGGGCGATAATCGCGATGATCATGGCTTGTGTCATTTTCAGGCGGTTACGGGCATCTGTGCTGAATTTGCCGCCGTCTGTGACGAATTGGTGCAGATCGTCGAGTGATTTGATGCCGAACAGGTTGGGTGTCTGGTCTTGCGTGGCAGGTTGGCTGCTCGTATTAAAGAATTTATTCAGAAGAAGTATTTTCATGTTCCCCTCCAGGATACCGAAATTTCATTCCATAAAATGGCGGTCACCGTATTATTTTTTCATAAGGATGTCAAAGGGGTATTCGGGCGTTCCGGCCTGCATTATACATAATCTCGTGGACGGGGGAAGAAAGCCGAAATTCCTTGATATCTATGGGGTTTTCTGCTTTTTTACGGCGTCCGGAGCGCACCCCTGGAGGCGCTCCTCCATACTTAACCATTGAAGGATTAAGACTATGTCCAAACAATATGCCGTGAAGGCAGAAAAAAGAGAACGAGCCGGTAAGGGGATTGCTCGGACGCTTCGCCGTGAAGGGAAGCTTCCTGGAGTGATCTATGGGGACAACAAGACCCCCGTCCTGGTAGCTTTTGTGGCGAACGACATTCAGAAAGAATGGGTTAAAGGCCATATGTTCACGCACCTGTGCGAACTGGACGTGAATGGCGAAAAGAACCTGGTTCTGGCTCGTGATGTTCAACTTCACCCTGTAACCGATAAAGTCGAGCATGTTGATTTCCTGCGTGTATCGCCGAAAACAACGCTGCACGTCAGCATTCCGGTTCACTTCATCAATCATGAAACTTGCCCGGGTATTAAAGAGAAGGGCGTTCTGACCATTGCTCACCATGACATCGACATGGTTTGCCGTGCGACGGATATTCCTGAATATATCGAAGTCGATCTGACACCGTTCAAAGTCAACGATTCCATCAAGATCAGCCATGCCAAGATGCCGGCTGGCGCGAAACCGTCTGACACCCGTGACTTCACACTGGCCTCGATCATGCCGCCGAAATCTTCGGCTGCTGATGATGCGGTGGTAGCGGCCATGGCGGCAACGCAGGCAGCAGCTTCGGCGGCGGCAGCGGCTCCGGCAGTGGGCGGCAAAGCGGCGGCGCCGGCAGCGAAAGCTCCGGCAGCGAAGAAGTAATCGACCTTCTTTTTTACAATATAGAAAACAGGGGTGGGGCTTCCTTACCCCTGTTTTTCATTGTATAGAAACAGTCATGTGGCTTCTCGTCGGACTCGGAAATCCCGGATCAAAATATGAAAACAACCGTCATAACATCGGGTTTATGGCGGTGGACGCGATTGCGCGGGAGCATGGCTTCCCGGCCTTCAAAAAGAAGTTTCAGGGCTTAACCAGCGAAGGCACGGTCGGCGGGGAGAAAGTCATCATTCTCAAGCCGCAAACTTACATGAACAATTCCGGCCAATCCGTTGTTGAAGCAGCAAAATTTTATAAAATTCCGCTCGATAAAATCGCCGTATTCCATGATGAGCTTGATCTGGTTGCCGGAAAAATCCGCACGAAAAAGGGCGGCGGGGCTGCCGGACATAACGGTTTAAGGTCTATGGATAGTCATTTGAATTCAAATGATTATTGGCGCGTCCGTCTGGGTATCGGTCATCCCGGTGATAAGGCGATGGTGCATAATCACGTTTTAAGTGATTTCTCAAAGAACGATTCTATCTGGCTGAAAGAATTGATTGAATCCATAGGTCGCCATGCTGGACTGTTATTGCAGGGCAAAGATAACGAGTTCATGAGCAAAGTCGCGCAGGATATTCCGGCTACGGCGTAAGGCGTTGGTCGGGTTTTTTGTCGGGTGTGGCTGCCCAGAACGGGTGTTCGCGGTAGTTGCCCAGTTTTTCCAGCGTGTATTCCATTTTCAGGTTTCCGGCGTGTGATTTGCAAGAGCCGGTGTCATCAAGATTATTCAGAGCGAACCCGCGCCCGGTGGGGCTGACGACCTGATTTATGGTGGCAAACAGGTCACGGACATCCTCCAGAGAGCCACGGGCAATTTCCATCTGACGGCACGTCCATCTCTGCAAGTCATTGCCGTTCATGCGGGATATGCGCTGCGCATCCCATGTGCCGTCCTCGTTCTGCTTGGCGACGTAATGGCGCTTTTCCGTGACATGCGGCCCCCATTCGCCCGGACGGTCAATAGCCGGAATGCTTTTAACAATGCACAGGGTGTCGCTGGTCAGCTTCGACCCTTTTTGCAGCCTGAACAGGGTGCCATACAGCAGATCGACCAGTTCATGCTCCAGCTGCTTGAGCTTGGGGTGATGGGCGACTTTCGAGAATGATTTTTTGATATCCATGACTTGTTTCTATGTAAAATTAAACCTCCTGTAAACTAAAAATCTCTGTCCTATTTTCTGTCCATATATGTTAGAAAACGGCTCTCTCATCAAAGGGGTATGATCTATGGGTTTTAATTGCGGTATCGTTGGTCTTCCGAATGTCGGAAAATCCACTCTTTTCAATGCCTTGACGGCAACGGCGGCTGCGCAGGCGGCCAATTTCCCGTTCTGCACGATTGAACCGAACGTGGGGCGCGTGGCGCTGCCTGATGCCCGCCTTGATTTAATCGCCAAACTGGGTGGCTCGGCCAAGATCATCCCGACCCAGCTCGAATTCGTCGATATTGCTGGACTGGTCAAAGGTGCGTCGAAGGGTGAGGGGCTGGGTAACCAGTTTCTGGCCAATATCCGAGAAACCGATGCCATCATTCATGTGCTGCGTTGCTTCGATGACGCGAACATCATCCACGTCATGGGTTCGGTCGATCCGGTGCGCGATGCCGAGATCGTGGAGACCGAACTGATGCTGGCCGACATGGACTCGGTCGAGCGTCAGATCAAGACGGTCGAAAAGAAAGCCAAGTCGGGTGACAAGGAAGCCAAGATTCAGCTCGGTCTTCTGGAAAAAGTGAAGGTGGCGCTCGAAGCCGGTAAACCCGCCCGCACGGTCGAGGTCGCCGATGACGAGAAGAAGCTGTTCAAGATGATGGCGCTGATGTCATCGAAGCCGGTTCTTTATGTCCTGAACGTTATGGAAGACGATGCCGCCACTGGCAATGAATGGACGAAGAAGGCCGAAGAGATGGCCAAGGCACAAGGGGCGGGCAGCGTGATCATTACCGCGTCGATTGAATCGGAGATTGCCCAACTGGGTACGGAAGAAGAAAAGAAAGAGTTTCTGGAAACTATCGGGTTGAGCGAACCGGGTCTGAACAAGATTATCCGTGAAGGCTACAAACTGCTGGGTCTGCAAACCTATTTCACCGTCGGCCCGAAAGAGGCGCGCGCATGGACAGTGCGTAAGGGTGCCAAAGGGCCGGAAGCGGCGGGTGCCATCCATACCGATTTCGAACGCGGCTATATCCGCGCCGAAGTGATCGCCTATGATGATTTCGTGGCGCTGGGTGGTGAGCAGCAGGCGAAAGATGCGGGGAAGATGCGGCAAGAGGGGAAAGAGTACCTCGTGCATGATGGTGATATTATGCTGTTTAGGTTTAACGTCTAAGGGACTGTCTCTGGCTGCTTTCAATGAATTGATGGATAAGCGCCTATGGCAGAATCACGGATAAAGTAGAAAACATGCAATATTATTATACGCAAATGGGCCGAGTTGAAGGCGGCGGTTTGGCTGCCCTGCGGAAAGTAATTAGATAAAACAATATAAACCAAACGTATTGGATGAATATGAGCAGCGAAGCCGTATTACAAGATGACCTGTCAGTAATAACTTGCGATCAAATAGTTAATTTGGATTTTGAAAGGTTGTTACAAAATAAAGATGTTATTGACGCGGAGGCTCATGGCCGCAGCTTAAGCTGTCAAGATTTAGGGCTTCAAGAAAATCAGAAAGAAGCCTTCAGTCTTATATCTTCCATTCTGCAAATGCACTTCAAACCCGAAGACCCTGCGGAACCGTATGGGGCTATGTATGTGCTCAGTGATCGCCGTTCAATGATACCGGGTGATATTAGACATGAGCAGGCTGTAGAATTAGCAAAAGCCGTTCCATTCTTTTCCCATGTTGGAATTAAAGCCCGCATTGCGGATGTGGCATGGCTGCTCAATAGACAAGATAAAAAATGCGCGGATTTAGCGATTAAATTCTATCGGGAAGCCGTTGGTCAGGTTTTTAACGGTAAAGCACGGCATGAATTTGATGATGAGCCATCTTTAAGCCGGCGTTCTGTTGAGTTGCTAAGGCGCGCTTTTCAGATTTCAAAATCTATTAAAGGCAAAAATGAACATCCAGAGGAACTTGTTAAAATTCTTCAAGATGTAATTGATTATGCAGCAGTCAAAAAACAAGCCAATCTTTATTGTTGGGCTTTGACTTTAGCCTGTGATTACGGGGTTGGAAATGTAGATAGTTATGCCGAATTGGCCGAAAATGCGGCTTATTGGGATGAGGCAGATCATCATTGGGCTAAAAGCCTTTTAGAGCTTGCGGTGGTTGAGTACAGATCACAGAAAAAGCCTGATGAAGGAAATCGCTGCATTATTGCTATTGCTGAAAAATCTGTTGAGATAGCCGATGCAGGTGATGGATCATCCATGTATGTTGCAAGCTGGTTGATGACCGCTATATCGGAAATTAGAAAAGCTAGAGGAAACGAAGCGAAAAAACGCGCGGGAGAGCTTCGGAAACGTCTTCGCGAAGTGCAAGAAGATGTTCATTTCGAGATGGGTACTCACACCTATGAAGTAAATTTGACTGATATTGTGCATCACTATGTCGCCCGTGTAAAAAATTTGAGTTGGGGCGAGGTTTTAGGACAGGTTGCCTGTTTGTCTCAGTCGCCCGATCCGCAAAAAATGGCAGAAGAAGCTGAAAAGATTTTAGAGAAGCATCCTCTGTCTTCCATGTTTCCTTCCCATAAATTGGATGGCGAGGGAAAGGTCATATCCCGAAGCACTGGCATGACCGAAGATACGATGGATGAAGCTATCATGGATCAGATTGCACAATCTGAAGCGCACCGGAGGCAAATAATGGTATCGGGCGCATGGATGCCTGTGCGGTCTATCATCCAGTTGGAAACAACCATTATGCCAGAAGACTTTATGGTTATATGTGATCATAGCCCCTTTGTTCCAGAAGGCTATGAAGATTCATTTGCACTAGGGTTTGCCAGATTTTTTCAAGGCGATATGATTTCAGCGGCCAATATTTTAATTCCTCTTTTGGAAAACTCTCTCCGTTATGTTTTAAAAACAAACGGAAGAGACACATCGAAAATTGAAAGCGATATGACGCAAGAGGATAGCGCTATTTCAAGGTTGCTAGATCAAGAACGTGAGCCACTGGAAGCCATTTTTGGGAAATCTATAGTTTTTGAAATAGATTTACTTTTTAATCATAGGGCGGGCCCAAGGATTAGGCATGAGCACGCACATGGCAAGCTGTCAGCCGGACACTGCAATGCAGATAGCGTAATCTATGCTTGCTGGTTTTTATACCGTCTGGTGTGTATTCCTCTGTTTGGCAAATGGAAGGAAATTGCACACCATGTAAATGAACGTTCTCACGGTCGCCAAAAATTAAGCCATGCTGATAATGTTGATTGATAGGAAAGATTCTAAGGATTAGGGGGCGGTGCTACTAAACAGGGTACAAAATGGATCGCACTGAAATGACATATTCTAATTTTGGTAAAGTTAATGATTAGCCAGAAAATTCTGAACATCCCCAAAGCCGAACTGCATGTCCATATAGAGGGCACAGTTACCCCTGATATGGCGCGGCGGAAGGCGGGGGAGAATAATGTTCGGCTTGATCCCTCCATCTTCAGCGCCGAGGGGGCGCGTTATCAGTGGCGGGATTTTTATCATCTGGTGACGGATGTTTATAACGAGATGGCGCGGGCGATCCGGACGCGTCAGGATTACGAAGACATTACCTATGATTACCTGACCCGCTGCGCGGCGGAGGGGTCGATCTATGAAGAGATCATCATCTGGTGTTCGCAAGGGAATGCTGTAGGTCTGTCCTATGCTGATATGGTTGAAGGCATGGCGGCGGCGATTGACCGGGCGCAGGCCGATACCGGGATTGTGGCGCGCCTGAACACGGCGCTGGTGCGTCATCAGCCTTTTGAGAAAGTGCGGCGCGAGGCGGAAACTATCGCGGCGTATCCGCATCCCTATATCGTCGGTCTTGATCTGGCGGGGGGAGAGGCGCTGGGGGACATTCCGCAATACCAGCCATTGTTCGACCTGATTTTTGCGTCTTTCGGGCGGCCCTTGGGGATGCGTGTTCATGCCGGGGAAGCTGTCGGGGCGGGCAATGTGCGCGATGCGCTGGCGCTTAAGCCGATGCCGACACGGATCGGTCATGGTGTGCGCAGTATCGAAGATGACGCGGTGGTGCGGGAACTGGTGGCGCGCAAGGTGGTTCTGGAAATTTGTCCGACCAGTAACGTGCTGGCGGGGATTTATAACAGCTATGCGGAACATCCGTTAAGGCGTCTGGTGGATGCCGGGGTTCCTGTCTGCCTGAATTCCGACGATCCGGGATTGTTCGGCAATTCCATCGGCATGGAATATCAGGTGGCGCGCGACTATTTCGGTTTTACCGTTCCCGCGCTTTTGAACGCCACAAGGACAGCCATCGAGGCGGCCTTCTGTGACGATATGACCCGTCAGCGGCTTATCCAGTGTGTGAATAGCTATAAGCCTTAGGCTACGGCTTTCGCTGGTTTCTGGCGTACCAGATCGGCGTAGGCGGTTTTCAGTCTTTCTGTTACCGGGCCGATGGGCAGGTTTATCGCATCGTCGATTTTGGAGACCGGGGCGATTTCGGCGGCGGTGCCGGTGAGGAAGATTTCCTGCACGTTTTTCAGATCGTCCGGCATTATGTGGGTTTCTTCTACAGAATAGCCGAGGTCACGCGCCAGCTTGATCACCGTCTGGCGGGTGATGCCGTTGAGGAAGCATTCGGGGACGGGGGTCTTGATCTTGCCGTCCTGTACCACGAACAGGTTTGCGCCCGAGGCCTCGGCGACGCGGCCATGGACGTCCAGCATCAGGGCGTCGTCATAGCCTGCGCGGTCGGCTTCGTGTTTGGCGAGTGTGCCGATGCCGTAAATCCCGGCGCATTTGGCCTGTACCGGCATGGTGCGCGGGTCACAGCGGCGCCATTGTGATGTTTTCAATGCAAGGCCTGCGTTATCGCCCGATTTGGGGAAGAAGTATTTCGGCCATTCCCAGCAGGCAATCGCCACGTGGGTTTTGCAGTTCTGGGCGGCGATGCCCATGGCTTCGGGCCCGCGCCAGGCGAGGGGGCGGATATAGCCGTTATCGATGTTGTTGGCGGTCAGGACTTCGCGGCTGAATTCCATGATTTCTTCTGAAGTGTAGGGCAGGGGCATATCCAGCAGGACGCCGGAATTAACCAGACGATCCGAATGCTCTTTCAGTTTGAAAATCTGGCCGTCATAGACCCGTTCGCCTTCGAAGACGCTGCCACCGTAATGCAGACCGTGGGAGAGCACGTGGACTCTGGCTTCGCGCCAGTCCCACATCTTGCCGTCCATCCAGATCCAGCCGTCGCGGTCGTCAAAAGGGAGTCCGGGTGCTGACATTTACATATTCTCCAGATTTCTTTCCAAACCGAAGTATATGAAGTAAAAAGGAGAAATGCAAAAACTGCCTGCATCAAACTTTGAAGATTTGCCGCATATTCTGGTCGTCGATGACGATGAACGGATCAGGAGCCTGTTGCTGCGTTACCTGAACGAGCATGGTTTTCTGGCGGTGGCGGCTTCTTCGGCCAAAGAGGCCGGGGAGATTCTGGAACGGTTCCTGTTCGATGCGCTGATCGTCGATATTATGATGCCGGGTGAAACAGGGCTGGCCTTTACCAAGCGGTTTAAACAGACCTCTGACTTGCCCGTGATTTTGCTGACGGCGCTGGGGGAGACGGATGATAAAATCGTCGGGTTCGAACATGGCGCGGATGATTACCTCTCGAAGCCATTCGAGCCGCGTGAACTGGTGATGCGGTTGCAGGCGATTTTACGCCGCCGCCCGAAAGTTGCCGTGCTGAAAAACTTCAGAGTGGGGCGCTGGGTTTATGATGAGGGCGTCAATGAACTCAAAGACGGTGATGATGCCATGCGCCTGACCACGGTCGAGGGCAATTTGTTGCGGGCATTGGCGAGCCGCGCCGGGGAAGTGATCAGCCGTGACGAACTGGCAGCACTTTGCGATCTGGACGCGGGTGAGCGCACCATCGATGTGCAGGTGACACGCCTGCGCCGCAAGATCGAGGATGATGTAAAACGGCCACGCTGTCTGCAAACCGTGCGCGGGCGCGGTTATATGCTGAGGATTGATCCGTTATGAAACTGCGTTTGAAAAAATTTCTGCCGCGTACCATTTTCGGCAGATCGCTGCTGATTCTGGTGATGCCGGTGCTGCTGTTGCAGGCGATTACGGCGTATATTTTCTTCGATAGTCACTGGAAAAAAATGGTCGGACGTCTGGCATTTGCCGTGGCGGGTGAAATTTCTATTATGGCCGAAGTTCTTGAGGGACCGGAGGGGCTGGTCCAGCTTGACGGGCTTTCGCGTTATGCCGCGCAGCATCTTGATTTATTGATCAGCTATGCTCCCGGCGATCAGGTTGATGTGGTGCCGGTAGATAAAATCCGGGCTGACTGGCGGCGGCGGTTGATGGCGGATGTGCTCTCAAAGGAGCTGGCGGCCAAAGTGCGTCGCCCGTTTACGCTGAGTTTCGATGGCGAGGAAAAATGGGTCGATGTGCGGGTGCAACTGGCTGAGGGCACGTTGTTGATCAGCCTGCCGCAGCGCCGCCTGTTCTCATCTTCCAGCTATATTGTGATTTTGTGGATGTTCGGCAGCTCGATTATTCTGCTGGCGATTGCCATTTTGTTTATGCGTAATCAGTTGCGTCCGATCAGGCGGCTGGCGGTGGTGGCGGACCGTTTTGGTCGCGGTCTTGATGTGCCGTCATCGTTCAAGCCCGAGGGCGCACGTGAAGTGCGGCAGGCGGCGCAGGCTTTCCTGAATATGCATGAACGGGTCAAGCGCCAGATTACGCAACGCGCGGCGATGCTGGCGGGGGTGTCGCATGATCTGCGTACGCCGCTGACGCGGATGCGGTTGCAAGTGGCGATGCTGCCCGAGGGGCCGGATGCTGAGGCGCTGAAACAGGACATCGTGGATATGGAGCGCATGATCAACGCTTATCTCGATTTTGCCAAGGGTGAAGGCGGCGAGCAGCCGGTGCGCAGCGATTTGCGTCAGATGCTTGAACATATGGCAGCAGGCATGAAGCGGCAGGGTGCGGATATCCAGCTTGAGATGGACCAGGATTTATCGCTGTTGCTGCGTCCGGTGGCGTTCGAGCGTGGACTTACGAATATTCTCACCAACGCGCGCAAATACGCCTCGCATATCTGGCTGTCGGCGTATCATATCGATGATGACGAACATGTGGAAATTCTAGTCGATGATGACGGACCGGGCATTCCGGAAGAGCAGTGGGAAGAAGTGTTTAGGCCGTTTTTCCGCGTCGATTCATCGCGTAATGCGGCCACAGGTGGTGTAGGACTGGGGCTGCCGATTGCCCGTGAGGTTGTACATGCTCATGGTGGTAAAATCTGGCTGGAGAAAAGTCCGCGTGGCGGGGTGCGGGCGGTTATTCATTTGCCCGTTTAGTACAGGCTGCCGCCGTTGGGGACGGGTTTGCTGGGCTGAACCAATGTCACGTTTCCGTTTTCATCGGGGAATCCCAGTACCAGAAACTCCGACATATATTTGCCGATCTGGCGCGGCGGAAAATTGACGACGCCCGCGACCTGCCGTCCAACCAGTTCTTCCAATTTATAATTTACGGTAATTTGCGCCGATGTCTTCCTGACCCCCAACTCCGGGCCGAAATCGACCCAGAGTTTGTAGGCGGGTTTTTTGGCTTCAGGGAATTCCTGCGCGTCAACAATAGTGCCGACACGAATGTCAACGTTCAGGAAATCTTCGATGGTAATCGTCATCAGGCGGCGATTTTTCCGTGTTTATCGGCCTTGGTGTTGGCGGGAACTAATGCGTTCGTGTTTTTTACGTGCATGTGTTGTTCACCCAGATTGCTGATGACGCTCTGATGCAGGGCATCGGCGGCGCTGCGCATGGTTTTGCTGATGGTGTCCTGCATGTCGCGGATCTCATGGAGTGCATGCTTGTATTGCGTTTTGGCGACCTTGGCATGACGCGCGATTTTTTCCTCGGGTGTGCCTTGCTGAATGAAAAGGCTGATGAGGGCGGACTGGCTTTCGATCATGCCGGACAGAATATCATTTTGCTGACGGGCTACGGCCTGAATGCCGCTGATGGCGATTTTCTGTGCTTCGGCTAGAGCCTTCAGGCTGTTGCGTTGCACTTCGAACATGCCGTTCAGGTCAAAGGGTAGGTCTTTGGGGTATCCGCCGGTTTTGGAAAAAGATGAGGTTGTGAACGGCGCATAAAAATTTTCCGGGTTATACGGATTTTTGAAATCAAAGTTGAACATGGCGGTTTCCTTCTTCAGGATTATAAAAATTGGTGCGTTGCCACATGATGCCGCCTGTCTTGGTTACTGTCAATCCGCCCTTGGTATCAGGCATGTTTCTGTATTTTGGAAAATGCTGTTTTTCTCTTTTTTAGCAAACAATTAACCCGAACATAGGAGATTAGAATAGGCCAATATAGTCTGTTGGCGGGGATTCCTTTTTAAGGCTCGGGTTTTTTAAATGGCGCAAGCTGATCATGATATAGCGGAAACAGAGGCGGACGAAAGCCGGTCTGTGCAGGCGCGCCGTCTTATGACCGGCGGTGTGCCGCAATTCATGGTTTTTCTTAACGGCATGATATTGACCGTTGTCGCTTACATGATCCTGAGTCTGTTTATGCGCGATACCATGCTGGATGAATACAAGCGTATGGTGGATGAAACGCGCTCCACAATAACGGAGAATGTCGGCGGGCTGCAAAAAGATTTGCAGATGCTGGCGACCATTCTGACTCTTTCGGGGGCCAGCACCGGTGAAATGGCGCGGGATGATATTAAGAAGGCCCTGCCTGATACAAAGCAGTTTGATCATCTGATCTGGATATATAAGTCGCAGGAGGGCGCCTGGAAATATCGCGACTTGCTGGATCATGCTGAAGATTCTGATCAGAAAAATTCTGATACGGCTTTGGTGCAGTATATCATGGCCAACCGGTCGCGGGCGGAGGGCGGAGTGTCATCCCTGACCGATTTTTCCGCTTCCGATTATATTCAAGAGAATGATGACCCGGTCGTCAAGGGACGCCTGTTTATTATGGCGCGTAATCTGCATGATGGTGTCGCGGATAAAGGTATTCTGGCGGCGGTAACGCGGATGAAAAATATCGCCAATATGGATTGGCTTCTGGATAGCGATATGATCCATCGTCTGACAATCAATGATGCGGAATCAGGTCGTCGCCTTTTCCTGATGGATCGTGGTCATAATGATATCGAACGCGTCGGTTCAAGGGGCGATTTTGCTCATGGCTTCGAGGTCGATGCCACTGGGGATATCTGGCGTGTGGAAATGCAGGTCGGTTCCGACCGTAATATGTTGTTGTTGCGGCAATCGCCCTTATTACTGCTGATTTTTGGCCTGACATTGACGATTGTCGGTACATTATATGTGCGTAACAATCAGCGTCAGTCTTACCGTCTTTCAACGGTGAACCGTGCGTTGGCGCAAAAAAATTATGAATTAAACAGTGAAATGGCAGAGCGAGAGCGCCTGAACCAGACGTTGCGCAAGGCTGAACGTGAATACAGGGCGATCATAGATTCAGTCAGCGATATTATTTTTGAGCTGAATGCTGACGGCGAGTTGCTGTTCCTGAATGAAACATGGCCGCGGATTACCGGTTTCGAGATTGAGCAAAGCATTAATCGAAACCTGTTCGATATGCTGCATCCGCAGGACCAGGATGAGCAGAAACAGGCGTTTAAACAGCTGGTGATGGGCAAGCGGCCCGCTTACCGGGCTTTTACACGTCTGCGCACCAGTGGCGGCGTTTTTCATGCGGCAGAACTGGCGATGTCTATGCTGCGTCAGGATGAAACGCGTCAACTGCGCGTTGTCGGCACGATCACCGATGTGGAAGAGCGCCGTCGCACCGAACGCGCCTTGACTGAGGCGGAGAAGAAATACCGTACTATCGTTGAGAACGCGGCAGGCGGGATTTATCAGGTGACGCCTGACGGGCAATTTCTGAGCGTTAATCCGGCTTATGCGCGTATTCTGGGGTACGATTCATCCGAGCATGTTTTGAAGTCTGTGCGCAATGCCCACGAACAGCTTTATAAGCAGCCGCGCGAACGCGCCCGGTTCATCCGCGAGATCGAACAGAAGAGCGCGGTCAGAGGATTTGAGGCGGAGATGCTGACGCGCACGGGCGATGTCATCTGGGTGAACGAAAACGCCCGCGCCGTGCGCGATGACGATGGTCATATTCTTTATTACGAAGGCAGCCTTGAAAATATTACGCAGCGCAAGGAAGCTGAAATGAAGATGGGTGAGGCCATGTTGCAGTCAGATCTGGCAAACCGCGCCAAATCGGAATTTCTGGCCAACATGTCGCATGAATTGCGTACGCCTTTGAATGCGATTATCGGCTTTTCGGAGATTATACGAAACGAGGTATTCGGCGCTATCAACCACCGCCAGTACTGGGAATATGCGAAAGATATTCACGATAGCGGCAGGCAGTTGCTGCGTATCATCAATGATATTCTGGATGTATCGCGGATTGATGCTGGCGAGCGGCAATTGAACGAAACCGAGATCAATATGGATGATGTCGTTCAGTCCTGCCTTGGTTTTGTATCGGCCAAGGTTGAGGAGGCTGATCTAAGCATTAATAACGCCACTCTTCATATTATTCCCCCCATCATTGGTGAAGAGTTGGCGGTGAAGCAATCGTTGCTGAATATCCTGTCCAATGCCGTCAAATTCACGCAGCCCGGCGGTAGCATCACGATTTCGCACGAGATAGATAGCGATGGCGGTTTGCGTCTTTCGGTGACGGACACGGGTGTCGGTCTTGATGATGATGAAATCGAGAAGGCGCTGTCGCCCTTCGGGCAGGTGGAAACATCGCTTAGCCGCAGCACATCGGGTGCGGGTTTGGGGCTGACGCTGGTGACATCCCTTATGAAACTGCACGGGGGACACCTAGAGCTGGTGTCGCAAAAAGGTATCGGCACGACGGCGACGCTGGTATTCCCCAAAAAACGGGTGGTACGGAATTCTTCTACCGGCCCGACAGCCTGATAAGACTTTCCGCTTCTTCCTTGTCCATCGACAAGACACGCTGCGCGGTTTTGAAATCGAATCCGGCGCGGGCCATGGCGGCCAGATGTTTGTCGCGCGCGCCTTCCGGCAATGGTTTGTCCGGGGGCAGGAAGGGGCCAATACGGCGGCGGCGCGCTTGTTTCAGGGCGGCCAGCAGATGGGCGTCTCCTTCGTTCTCCCCATCAATTTCGCTGAGTGTTTTTTGCACCAGCGCTGCCGGGATACCTTTCATCGCCATTTTTGCCATGATGACCCGGGCGGAGGTGCCGCGCTGGCGCAGCGAGCGAATGGCCCCGGTGGCATATATATCGTCGTTGAGCAGGCCGGAGCGCTGGAAAGTTTCAATCAGCGTATCGAGCAGATGTTTGCATTCCCCGGAATCCTGTTCGGGGTGGGCGTGGCAGGATTTATCGATCTTTCGCTGCATGACACGGCGGAATTGCCCGGTGCTGGCGGCAAAACGCTGCAAGTAATAAAGTCCTGCATTGTGCAGATAGGTGGCGGTGATCTTTTTGACTGTTTTTTGCGCAGGTTTTTGCCCGTTCCCCCTGCCATTTGAGGGCGGGGGCTTGATCCTGCCGGAATCTGGTTTATCTTCAACGGATCGCTGCGTCATGATCCAAGGTTAGCACAATGAACGAACCCCTGTCTGCGACTGTTTCAACGCTTCAACCACGCCCGATCCGGGGTGTGAATGTGGTGGGGCTGACGACCTTTATTCGTAAGGAAATAGGGCGTTTTATGAAAGTATGGTTGCAGACGGTTCTGGCACCGGTGCTGACGACCATCCTGTTTTTTATGATTTTTGTGCTGGCGCTCGGGCATGATAATGAAGCGGTTCAGGGCGTTGCATATCTCCAGTTTCTGGTGCCTGGTCTGGTGATGATGGCGATGGTGCAAAACGCTTTCGCCAATACATCTTCCTCGATCATCATTTCAAAAGTGCAGGGCAGTATTGTCGATGTTTTGATGCCGCCGTTGAATGCGATGGAACTGCTGACCGGTTATGCTCTGGGCGGGGTTGTGCGCGGGTTGATGGTGGGTGCGGCTTGCATGGTGGCGATCATGTTTTTTGTGCCGGTGTCGGTGCATTCATGGCCGGTGCTGCTGCTAACAGCGTTTTTGTCGTCGCTGATGCTGTCGCTGATCGGCATTGCGGGCGGCTTATGGTCAGAGAAATTCGATCATATGGCGACCATTACCAATTTTATCGTGACGCCGCTGTCGTTCCTGTCGGGGACGTTTTATTCGATTAGCCGTCTGCCAGGGGTCTGGCAGGACATTGCGCTTTACAACCCGTTTTTCCACATGATAGACGGTTTCCGTTACGGCATGATCGGTTATGCCGATGCGTCCGTGACCATGGGTGTGCTGATGTTGATAACGATCAATGTCGCGCTATGGTGGCTGTGCTACCGCCTGCTGGAAACGGGCTATAAGATAAGGGCTTAAGATATTATGACGGATATTGTTTTACCTTTCATGGTGGAAGCATCGGGGTTTCGCGGCCGTGTGGTGCGTCTGGATGATGCGCTGAACCTGATTTTGCAGGCGCATCACTATGCGGTACCCGTATCGAAGCTGACGGCAGAGGTCACGACTATGGGTGTGCTGCTGGGGTCGATGCTGAAATATGATGGTATCTTTACATTGCAGGTGCAGGGGGACGGGCCGGTCAAAATGCTGGTCAGTGATTTTACCTCGGGCGGGGACATACGCGCCTGCGCCACGGTATCGAAAGAACTGGAAATTTCTGCTGATGCGCCGCTGATGGGTAAGGGTTACATGGCCTTTACCGTCGATCAGGGTGAGAATACGGAGCGTTATCAGGGGATCGTCGAGTTGAAGAATGACTCTTTGCTGGAAAGCATGCAGTCCTATTTCTCTCAGTCTGAACAGATACGCACGGGTACGCGGTTGGCGGTCGGGCTGGTGGATGGGTATTGGCGCGGGGCGGCGATCATGATTCAGAATATGCCGGAAGAGGGCGGTATTGCGTCTGTTAGCGAAGGCATGGATGTGTCTGAATCCGAAGATCACTGGCGGCGGGCGATGATGTTGCTGCAAACCTGCACGGATGAAGAATTACTATCGTCTCTGCTTACGCCTGAGGAATTATTGTTCCGCCTGTTCCATGAAGACGGGGTGCGGGTATTCGAACCGCGTGTTTTGCAGAAGGGCTGCCGCTGCACTATGGAAAAAGTAGAGGGTGTTTTGCGAACGTTGAGTGCGGATGATATCGCCCATATTACAGAAAACGGCAAGATCACCATGACTTGCGAGTTCTGCAGTCGCGCTTTTGACTTTGATCCGGCTGAGATTGGACGTAATATCAAGGCCTAGAGCGATTAACTTACTTCAGGGTCTATCATGCAGATGTGCGCACTTTCTCGTGTCCTCCTTATTACTGTTTCTCTCATAGGCCTGTCGGCCTGTAGTTCGACACCGTCCACGCAATCCAAGCCATTGCCTGAACTCAGCTTTACCAATGTCACGCCCTATCATGTCGATGCTGCCAAGGTTGAGATTGAGAATAAATATGTGCCGGGCAGCGATCCCAAGGACATAAGCTCGACCTTTGCGGTTTCACCGGACGTCGCCGTCAGGCGCTATGCTGAAAACCGCCTGCAGCCGGGCGGGACGCAAGGGGCGCTGAAGCTGATTATTGAAGATGCGCGAGTTTATCTCACTGAAATTGAGCAGGCCAATCAAGTGGTCAACTGGATGGGGGCGGGCAAGCAGGACCAGTACGAATTGTTCCTGAAGCTGAACCTTTATTTTGCCGATGATATGGGCATGCAGACCGGGCGTAGGGGTGAGCTGAATTTCAACCGCACGCTGACCATGCCCGCCAGTGTTTCGCTGACCGAGCGTGAATTGCGCCAGATGAAATTCATGGAGCAGCTGATGAAGGACGTTGATGCCGCTGTCAGTAAGGCGCTGAGCGAGCGCTTCAGCATGAATGACAGCGATGCCGTGCCGCTGACGGCGCTCTTATCGACGCCACAGGTACGGTGAGAACAGCACCAGCAAGGTGAGTAGCTCCAGCCGCCCGAGCAGCATGCCGAAGGACAGTATCCATTTCGCGGCATCAGGGAGCGTGGCAAAATTTCCTGCCGGGCCGATGATGTGCCCCAGACCGGGGCCGACATTCATGATCGCTGTGGCGGCACCTGTTATGCTGGTAACCAGATCGACGCCGATGAGCCCCAGCAGCATTGATAGTACGGCAATCGACATAAAAAGAGATATGACATAGACGATCACCGAGAACATGATTTCCTCGTTGACGCGGCGACCCTCATAGGTGATGGGGAATACGCCATGGGGATGGACAAGGCGGAATATCTGGCGTTTGAAAATGGCCCACATGATCTGAAAACGCATAATTTTGGTGCCGCCACTGGTCGATCCGGTGCATCCGCCCACAAAGGTCAGCACAAAGAACATGGTCAGCGCGAAGGGGCCCCACAAGCTATAGTCTTCTGACATGTAGCCGGTGGTTGTGACCACAGACACCACATTAAAGCTGACGGCGCGCAGAGCGTCGAAGAAGGGGCGGTCGTGGCTCAACATGAGCCAGAGCGTCAGTAAGCCAATGCTGGCAGCCAGAAATTTCAGGAATGCCCGTACCTGTGAATTTTTAAAAACGGTTTTCCATTCCCCTTTGCCCATGCGGATATAAAGTACGAAGGGTAGAGCTCCTAAAACCATGAAGAAGGTGGCGGCCCATTCCAGCATAGGATTCTTGAAATAGGCGAAGGAGGCATCGTGCGTTGACAGACCGCCGGTGGCGATTGATGTCATGGCGTGATTGATGGCGTCAAAACCGCTCATACCGCAGAACCAATATGTAATGGTCGCCCATGTTACTAGGAAAATATAAATGTAACCGATTGCCATGGCGTTTTGCCGGATGCGGGGCAGCGCCTTATCGGATTTATCTGACGATTCCGTCTGGAACAGCTGCATCCCGCCGACTTTGAGGAAAGGCAGGATGGTCAGGGCCATCACGATAAAGCCGACGCCGCCGAAGGCCTGCAGGATGGAGCGCCATAGAAGAATACCGGGCGGCGCACTGTCGAGGCCGACCATCACCGTGGAGCCGGTGGTTGTAATCGCCGATGTGGATTCGAATATGGCATCGGCAAAACTAAGATCGTTGCCGGAATGCCAGAGCGGTAGTGCGCCAAAGACCGCCATGACGATCCAGCCCGAAGCGGTCAGGACAAAAGCCTGACGGATATTCAGATGTTCATCGGTGCTGCCGGCATTGCTGAGAATAAGTGTGCCGCCGAAGAATGTGCAGATGCAGATGGAAAAGAAAAAAACTTTCCAGTCGTCGTGTTCGAAATAGAGGTCGACGAACATGGGTACCGTCATGCCGATCGCCAGTAACGACAGCAACATACCCATGACATAAAGAATTGGCCGGAAATCCATGACGGGAGTCTAATGAATGATGTTGTGCTGGTAAGGACTATCGAGAGAAAATGCTGGAATATCCACAGTGAAACTTTGACCGTGAATGCCATTCATGCGGTATGTACCGGTCATAATGCCGCCGGGGGTGCCGAGCGGTGTGCCGCTGGTATATTCAAAGCTTTCACCCGGGGCGAGGGTGGGTTGTTTGCCGATGACACCTTCACCTTCGACCTCATGGGTGTCGCCGTTTCCATCTATGATTTTCCAGTAGCGCGAAATCAACTGCACGATTTCATTGCCGTTGTTTTCGATGCGTACATGGTAAGCCCATACGTAGTGTTCTTCCTCTGGCCGCGACTGGTCGGGCAGGAAATTGGGTGTTACCTGAATGGTGATGTCGTTCGTGGTTTTTTCGTACATGGTTATTGATGTATAGAAGTTTTCCGATTTTGTCATCCCGAGCGTAGCCGAGGGATCTGACTCGGGCGAGGCTTGATAAGATCCCTCGGCTACGCTCGGGATGACAGTAGGGCTAAAAAAGGCCGGAGAACAATCCCCGGCCTTTTTTAAATTCGTAGCGGTCGGAGATATTACTTGAAGGTAATTTCTGCGCGACGGTTAGCCGGTTCGCGGACGTTGTCGTCCGTTTGTACCAGGTTCTGGTCTTCGCCGCGGCCATCAACCTTGATCAGGCTGGCGTCAACACCGCGTTTGATCAGGGCCTCACGAACAGAGTTCGCGCGCTTCAGGGCCAGACGGTTGTTGTATGTGCGTGAGCCGGCGCGGTCGGTGTGACCGACGACGTTCAGAACATTCAGGCTGCGGCTTTTCACTTCGGTGCCGACAGCGTCAAGAACGCTTTCACCGCTGGTGGCTACAGCCGATTTGTCGAAGTCGAAGAATACGAGGTACATCGCGTCTTCCACTTTCATCGGTTCTGCCGGCGGTTCAGCGGCGACAACAGGTTCCATGACCGGGGCCGGTTTCACCATGCCTTCGAGCGCGTTCATAGCTTCCATGAACTGGCTTTTGCAGGCGGCGATGTCGGCGTCCTGCCAGTTTTCTTCCTGCTGTTCGATCCAGCAGTCAAAACGGGCTTGCGCGATAGCGGATTGCTGTGCGGCGACTTCACGTGCGCCCAGATCAAACGCGACAACCAGACGGCCGCGCGCGGTGCTCAGCTCTTCCATGTGTTGCGGGTTCAGGTTCCAGTCGCTGATCGGTTCCGGCATCACGACTTCGCCAGCGGCAGCGGCAAGGCCTTTGCGCGCGAAGTGCAGGGCGTCCGGATAATCGAACATTTCATTCAGTTCACGGTTTGTGAAATCGCGGTATTCGCCAGCGAGATATTGTGTGAAGGGGCTGCCAACAGCCTGTACTTCGTTCAGGGCTTTGACTTCACTGTGTGCCTGATAGTTCGAGCAGGCACCAAGACCGATGATGCAGGCGCCGAGGACGAGGCCGCGAATAACTTTCATAACGTATGCTCCTTAATATGGACTTAGCCGCTGATAACACCTGTGGATTACCACAAAACAGCTTCAGGGCCATTGATTACTACCTAACCGAAGCCTTTTTATAAAGAAAGGTCATTGGAAGTAAAGCATTCTTTCCACAGGATTATATCTTAAGTATTTGCCGGACGGGCAGGGCGGGCTTGCCATGAAAACCGCAGATACGCTATATATCCCGGATTGCGGGCGTAGCTCAGTTGGTAGAGCGACAGCTTCCCAAGCTGTAGGTCGCGGGTTCGAGACCCGTCGCCCGCTCCATTATGGAATATAATTTTAAATAATCCATAACTTCTTGCTTTCCGGCGCCTTCCATTTTATGAAAATCATTAATTCCAGAATATTATGGACAGGGAATAATGAAGCTTCCGGGGAAACTCAGCCGTCTCTTTGCGGGCGTTACTATGCTGACCATTGCGCATGCAGTGGAGGCGCGGGAGCCTGATGTTCTGCTTAATGATCTGGGTGAGCCGTATAAGCCTGAACTTTTCCTGCCGACGGCGCTATGCGCTTCCGGGGATGCCCCCGCGGATGTTGCCGCGATTGCTTTTAGTGATGAACGTTTTGGTGATGTGCCCTCGTGGCAGAATACCAACAAGGCATCCGATATCCTGACGCAGCGTATATGCCGTGATGGATTTCCCGATAAGCATGAGGACTCCATAGTTTCTGATGTCATACGGCGGCTTGATGACGCTAATCCAGGCTGGCTTTCTGGCGCTTTGCGTCCTTTTTTCGAAGCTAATCCTGCAGGGTACTGGCGGTTTAATCTCGATATTGAGCAGGCCTCGCGCCTGAAGAACATGAGTGCTGTGCGGGTGGATTTTAGCTCTGAAGCACTGAAGATGATCGCCGCTGGCAAGGGACTCGCCGGATCGCAGGGTAAATTGCACGAGCGCAGTCAAAAAATTGAAGACATGCCTGAATTTGATGACATCATCAAAACGCTTTTTGAAAATGCGCCTTATTTTTATTGGGAGAAAACCGGCGGTCCGCGCACGTTGGCAAAGAAAGCGGACCCATCACTTCGCCCTACGGGGGAGATGCTCCTGAGGGCTGCCCGCAATCCCGCGCATGCTTACAGGCTTTTGTTTGGCTATGATGATTATGCCGACCTACCGGAAGCACAGGAGATTGTGCGCACCCTGATGCAGGCAAACCCTCTGGTTATCATTGCCAACCCTTACGTAAAAGTACCGGCGGCGCTGGAGGGTAATCCGCTTATTCAGGTGGATGCTTCAACATTGCTGCAACTGGCTGAAGGCGAGAAACAGGCAGAGTACCTTATTAATAACTTTAAAAGTTTCATTGATTTGCCGGAGGGCAGGGACATTCTGGCGCGCGCCATCGAGAGCAATCCCGATGCCTATATGCGCGGTATCAGATATGAAGCTGGACTGCGCGGGATTACAGAGGAATGGGGACTAAGGCCCAGCGCGCAGGCTTTTTTGAAGAAAAAAAATCCCAGTAGCGCAGAGTATTTTATAGATGGCTACAGTATCTATGCGGACATGCCTGAGGCACGACGTATTGTACAGTCTGCCATAGACGCAGCGCCTGCGTATTTCCTTCGTCAAAGAAGTTCTTTTTCAGTCATTGGTTATTCAGAGGTGCCCGCCGAGTTGCTGAATGATTGGACTTTGGCACCGTCAGTCGAATCACTCCTGTCCATTGCCCGCGCTACTGACGGTTCGACGATTTCGACGATGACGAATTCTGCATCAATAATATATAACCATTACAAATCGTTCTCGATGCTGCCTGAGGCCAAACAGATTGCCATGGTGGCGATTGAGGCAGATCCTTGTAATTTTATACGCGGTGTTATGGTTTCTGAAGAGCTGAAATCTGATATTACAATGCGCCCGAGCGCGCAGACATTGATGCGGGTCGCCCGCGATGGAAAATGTACCTATGGCCTTGTTTTAAATTTTTCTCTTTATCAACATATGCCAGAGGCTGTTGAGATTGCTCAAGCTGCTGCGGATGCCGACCCTCAGGAATTCTGGAGGTTTACAGCGTTGTTTGCAGGAGACATCCCTGCGGTCCTTAAGGAGGTGCGCCCGACATGGGAAAGTGTAGCGAAAGTGCCGGGGCAACCAGATGGTGCTGCTGCCCTGATTACCTCTTATGGACAGTATCGCGATTATCCCGGGGCGCGGGGCCTTGTGAAGGCTGCTATTTCTGAAGATCCGGCAAAGTATTTTTCCTTAAAAAGGAGGGGCGAACTGCATGAGGAACTGAAGAATGATCCTGCTTTTGCGCCGGATGCCAAAATGATTATGCGGGCTGCACAGGCGAGAAAAGGAAATACCGACCTGTTGCTGGCTTATAAAGAATATAAGGATATGCCCGAGGCACCCGCAATTTTCAGGGTCATTCTGGATACGGGTTCATCTCAGGTTCTGACTTCTCTCAGGTATGCGGAGTCCAATGAACTGGTGGTGCCTGACGGGTTTGTGACTGTGCCTGCCGGGAAAACTCTTAGTGCCAGGAATGCCATTCAGATCTATATGATGGAGAACCATCCTGTTAATTTTGCCACTGAACATTCATTGATGGGTAAAGAGGTTGCCGCCAGTTTTTTGAAAATTTCCTGGCATAAAGCGGTGAAGTCTTTCCTGTTGAGTGTAACGGAAAAGCCAAAAGCAGGACCGATTGATATACTGGTCGCGATGGCGGAGCCTTCAAACGTGCCGCTTGTGAATGGTCTGGAGCCTGCCTTCCGCAAGGAACTGCTGGACAGGCTTGTTGCCGGGATGGATGTGGATTGTAAAACGCAAGGGGAGCATTTCAGCAATTCTGATATTGCCGCCATTACCAATCAGCAATCATGGCTTATGAAGAATAATGCCATTCCGCCCGACATACTGGCCAGAGCATTGGTGTGTCTAGTCCAGAATAATACTTCTTATGCGTTTGATCTTTTGCGGAACGGTCATCTGGATGCTGTTTTGCTAAAGCCGGAGGTCGCACAAGCTTTCCGTCAGGCCTTGCCAAGTGCGGCGCTGCCATTACTGACCAGCCTGACCAAAAGCGGGAAGGCGCGGGGGATTAATCTGCCCCGGTTGAAGTTAAGTTACGAAACTTTGGCGCAATGGGCGGGAGAGAAGATAAGCGCGGATGCTGAAAAAGATCGCGGTAAGGGTAGGTTAGAAAGTGAGTATGACAGCGATAGTACGTTCAGGCAGGTTATTACCATCCTGAATAATCTGCATGATGAAAATGATGCTGCGCGTTTTCTGATGCTAAAAAATCTGAAACCGGACCATTATTCTTTTTTGATTGGCCGCGATTCATCCTTTTATTATACATCGACTTTCAACAAAATTTTCAGCGGTGTAAAAACAGCGTTTCAGACTGACGAGGCGTTCCGCGCCCGGGTATTTTCCGTTGATGGCGGTGGTCGGGATTTTTTATCAAATCTGGCGTTGCTGGCGGATAATTTTGGACGTCTTGATGAGCTTCTGGATATTTTCTCTGACCGGGAAATTCAGGATGCCGGGCAGAGCGTCCTTGGGGACGTCGTGCATTCCAACATGTACACTTTTGAAGCGCGTTCTATTCCGGTTCTGGCTTCCCTTATGGTGTATGCGCGGGAAAAGCGTGGTGCCGCGCGTGAATTGGAACAGGCCGTGCTACAGGCTGCCATTAATACAAAGAACGCGGACCCTGAAAAGAGAGCTTATGGGGATAATGGAGCGGATGCTATCGGCATGGTTGCCGCGCTCTATGCTCCGGGTCGGGACCGTGACGACTTCTCCGTGTTTTTTGATTATGTGACAGATATCTATGGCAAGAAAATTGATCATTACAACAGGACGTCTTTACCTGCGAATGATTTGTTTGATGGCCAGGGCAACAGTTTCCAGCGGGTGGTTTTTTATAATGATCCGGATGGTCAGAGTTCATTCTCCAGCTTTGTCAGTACATACCGTCAGGATCCTTCATGGCAATTTGCGGACAACAAGACTTACGTGACGTTCAGCCGCAACGGCGTTCATGTATTGGCGAATAAGCCGGTGGCGAAGAGCCAGGGGCAAAAAGATATCAGTGAGTTTGTAAAGGCGCAGGGTGCGGGGGCGAAAATTTCCGCTTTGGTGCACCGTGGCCACAGTTATCATGTCAGTGATACGCTGCGGTCGTATCTGGATAAGGACATTAAATTCATGTGGCTGGGGGCGTGTCAGTCTTCCAGCGTCTGGGAGTATCTGCATGACGCGCCGGATATGCAGTTTATTTATAGTAAAAATATAGGCACGATGCGTGTTAATGACCCGATCATGAAAACGATCAATGATAATCTGGCGAAAAAACGTGACCTGGAGTGGATATCATTGCGCGGTGAAACATTGCGCGTGGCGGGTGCGAAGCGTGGCGGAGATTATATTTTTCCGGACGGCAGCGCGGGCTACGCGGTCCGTATGACGGCGAAATTTTTTGCGAACCAGAAACAAGGGGGGAAAAGGCAGCCGGTACTTTTTTCAATGGCGGCTGAGGCTTTGAAATTGCCACCCGCTGCGCCACCTGCACCGAAGTCGGTTCCTGTAACAAAGCCGGACTCTATTCCGCAGCCGTCTTGCCGCGGTTTTGGATGTTAGGGAGAGGGGCGGGCACCCTTGTATCATCAAAAAAACAATGTATAACAGTTGCTTATGACCTCTTATAAGCAGCTCCCGCTATTTTTCAGAAAATTGACAGGTGTTTTGCCCTGGTATATAGGATTCCGTATAACAAAAATAATGCGGGGAGACGAACTCATGACCAATCCGTTGGCGGCCATTGCGCCATTTGCTGATTTGTCCGACATGACGATTGCGATGTCGGGCGGGGCTACCGGATTGGGTCGTTCCGTGGTCGATGCGTTGATCAATCTCCATGCTAAAAAAGTGATCGTCATCGATATCCGTGAGGATGCGCTGGCAGCCTTGAAGACTCAATATGGCGCGAAAGTCGATACGATCACGGCCAATCTGGCGACGGCCAAGGACGAGGATTACGATAATATCTGTGCGGAGATTACAAGATTTGCCACAGATCCGGCGACAGGCAAGGCGCAGCTCGACGTGTTTTTTGGCAATGCCGGTATCCTGAAGGCCACTTCGAAACAACCTTACGAGGCGACGAAAGATTTTACGCTGGGTGAATTGCAGGCGTCCTTCAATGTGAATGTTGGCGCTAATGCCGTGTTCTACAAAATGTTGAAACCGCTACTGGAACAATCCGGCGGACGTTTCCTGTTTACCACGTCGCCGACTTCGGGCCGTACCAGCGATACTAAATATCCCTCCTATGGTTCTTCCAAAGCATATCAGGAACAATTTATGGGTTGCGTGGCGACGGGTAACCCGGAAGTGCCAGTGCTGGCCTTTGATCCGGGGCGTCTGGATGCGACAGGTGTTCGCGCGGAAGCCTATCCGGATGAAGTGCCGGGTGCGCAGCCGGGGCCAGACGATGTTATGGAGCCGCTTGTCCTGATGATGTCACGCAATGCGGATATTGCGTCGCTGCGTGGTCAAGTCATTCAAATTAACAATACGGAAGAAAAAGACGCCAAAGGCCGCCGCGTCAATCAGCGTACATTAGATACTGTTAGTGGCGAGCAGGGTTTTGCCGTGATCATCAAGAAGCGCCCGCTGGCGTCTAAGCCGGGTGATGGCGATGTTATTTCCCATTTCATCACATCGCATAGTCGTGAACTGATCGGTGCAGAGGCGCTTAAGCCTTACGATCCGAACGGCCAGACATTGGGACAGATTTACGGACTGCCTAGCCAGCAGATCGCATCCAAAATGACATTGAAAGGTTAATGATATGAGCGTTTTCAATACTGTTATTACTGAAGAGAATGGTCAGCAACTCAAGGCTTATGTAGCAAAGCCCAAATCAGGCAAAGGTCCAGGACTTGTGCTGATGCATGAGGTCTATGGTGTAACTAAAGGTCTTACTGAAATTGCCGATAAATTCGCGGAGGCAGGATTTGTTGTGGCTTGTCCGAATATGTACTGGCGTCAGGATTCAGATGCCAGCTTTGCCTATGAAGCGAAGGGCGAGGAAGATCATTCCAAGCTGGCGCCTGATCGTGCTGCCCTCCTGAAGAAAGACAGGGATGTGGCAAGGCATTATATGCTGGATTGTCATGTGGACCATGCAGACGGCATCAAGCATGTACTGGATACAATTGATCGCGTTTCCGGGTTTTTGCGTACTCATAAGAATTGTAATGGTCTCGTGGGTGTTTCCGGGTTCTGTTTTGGTGCGCGCAACACCTATCTGGCGATGGCCGCCGGTAAGGCCGATGCCGGGGCTGCTTTTTACCCTACGCCCGAATTGCATAGAGTATTTTCCATGAAAGACGCGCAAGGCATTGCAAAGCCTTTGGCTGTTTTTGTTGGTGGGGAAGATCCTTACATTAACGATGATGAAAAAGAAGATATGATTGTTGCGGCCTCTGGTCAGACGGTCACTTATGTTGCGGGGCGTAAGAAGCCTCTCATTGAGAATAATGCTGATGGTAATCCTAATATGGCGACGTTTTATTACGCCAATAGCACACATGGATTTAATCGCCGTGACAGCAAGTATTCTGACCCTGAGACATCGCAGCATGCGCTGACAACGGCTATTGAGTTTTTAAAGTCGGCCATGGGTATGAAAACGCAGGAGTTTAAAGTGCCTGAGCATGCCCTGAAAACGACGCCGTCCTCTGTAACCTATCATCCAGTGCATAAGGTTTAAGTCGTTGCAGGATATTCTTGATTGGATCTGCAAAACCGGAATGGATCGCCTGTTATGGGCGACAGATCTGGATTTGACGGTGCTGGATGCTGCCGCTGACCCGAGCAAGGTTACGGCGCCGCCGGAAGTAGAGGCGGCCTGCTGTGAGATTGATAAGCAAACCAACGGGCGTTTCTTCATCATTACCGGGCGCGAGCTTTCTTATGTCGATAAAGTATTTCCCAATGCGTCTTTCAAGGTGTCTGCCGAGTATCACAATATGGCGCGTTTCGATGGCGCCGGTATTCAGGATTTAAACCCGCGTCCGCGTTGGGATTTGATTGACGTGGCACTGGATGCCATTGTCGCGGCACATGCCGGGATGGTGGTGCGGAAAAAACCGTTCATGCGTTCGGTCCACTATACGCATGCGCCGGGTCTGAAGGATTTCAACGTCAAGGCACAGGTGCAGCAGCAGTTCCAGCTTTTGCTCGATCAACTGAAACAGCAAACCGGGCAGAGCGTCGAGATTAAAGACGGCGGCAGCGTATTCGATATCGGGCCAGCGGGTGCCGATAAGGGCGTTGCTTTTGCCGATATTATGACGCGCGTTCCGGCGGGATCGGTGCCGATTTATTTTGGTGACAGCCCCGGCGATATTCCGGCGGCGCATTTTGCCAAACAAAATGGTGGCGTGTTTGTTGCCGTGGGGAAAGATCCGCGCATGCTGGCGCTGGCTGACTTCACGCTGGAAAATCCGGCGGCTTGCCGTGACCTGTTGATGAAAGTGGGCGGCGTTGCGCCGGGCCGATTTCCAAATCCGGCTATAGCACCAAAATCGCCCTGAAATCGTTGACGTTGGTGCAGGTTGGTCCGGTCACGATCAATCCACCGACAGCCTCAAAGAAGCTATAGGCATCGTTGTTGGTCAGGAAAGCGCTGGCATCCAGTCCCATTTCCTGCGCTTTGCTCCACATATCGGGCGTGAAGAAGGCACCTGCGTTATTCTCGCTGCCGTCAATGCCGTCAGTGTCGCAGGCAAGGCCGAAGACATGCGGGTTGCCCTGTGCCGCGATCATGGCGGCCAGCAGATATTCCGTGTTACGTCCACCTTTGCCATTCCCGGCAACCGTAACGGTGGTTTCGCCGCCAGAGAGCAATAGGCAGGGAGCCATGGTCGTATATTTCAGTGCCTTTTCGCCATGTTGCTGGCCGATTGTGCGGGCTTCACCTTCCAGATCGTCACCCAGCACTAGTGTGGTGACGCCAGCCTTTTCGGCAAAGGCGGATGCCGCCATCAACGTATCTTTGGCGCTTGAAACAATTTTCGCCTGATAATTGGCGAAAGCCGGGTGATCGGGTTTCGGCGTTTCATTCGCAGGATCAGACAGCCATGTTTTCACGCTATCCGGTATGTCGATTTTGTAGCGGGCGAGAATTTCCAGTGCCTGCGCCTGTGTCGTCGGATCGGGCAGGGTTGGGCCGGAGGCCACCGTGCGCGGATCGTCGCCGGGAACATCCGATACCACCAGCGTGACGATACGTGCAGGAGCGGCTTTCAGCGCGAGTTGACCACCCTTGACGGCTGAGAGGTGCTTCCTGACGCAGTTGATTTCATGGATCGTAGCGCCTGATTTGAGCAGGGCTTTGTTGATGGCGCGTTTCTCGATACTGCTCAGGCAGGGTGCGGGGGCTGAAAGCAAAGCTGATCCGCCGCCCGATATCAAGGCCAGCACAAGATCTTTGTCGGTGAGGCCACTGAGTTTACTGGTGATGATTTTGCAGGCCGCTTCGCCAGCGTCATCGGGGACGGGATGCGCGGCTTCCAGCACTTCGATTTTGCGCGTTTGCATGCCGTAATCGTAACGCGTGACGACGGCACCCTCTATTTTATCGTTGGGCCAGTGATCTTCGACGGCCTTTGCCATCGCGGCGGCGGCTTTGCCTGCGCCGATGACGATGGTGCGTCCCTCTGGCGGTTCCGGCAGGTGGGGCGGCACTGCGCGTAAAGGATCAGCGGCGGCCAGTCCGACAATGAACAGGTCATGCAGGAATTCCGCCGGATCTACGATATATTTTTTAGGTGCTTCAGAGGGTTTCGACATTGCCACAAACGCTGATCGGTTGACCGGTGATGTTGATGCCGACGGGCGAGCAGAGATAGAGCGCCATGTTGGCGACATCCTGCATGGTGACCATCCGGCGCAGAGAGATCTTGTCCAGATATTGCTGTTCCATCTCATCATAGCTGATGGCGAGTGCCTGCGCGCGCGAGGTGATGACCTTGGCCATGCGCGGGCCTTCGACGATGCCGGGAAGGATCGCGTTGACGCGGATTCCCTCTGGCCCCAATTCCTGTGCCATGCTCTTCATAAAGCCGATGATGGCCCATTTCGTGGAGGCGTAGGGGGTGCGGAAGGCGTAACCCAGACGTCCTGCGACCGAAGAAATACAAATCATTGAAGCGTCTTTCGATTCACGCAGCAACGGTACGCCGAAATGGGCGCAATAGAATTGGCCGTTCAGGTTGACATTGATAGTCTGACGCCATTCTTCCGGCGTGACTTTATCGACGGTGCCTGTGGGGCCAGCGATACCGGCGTTATTCACCAGCACGTCCAGGCCGCCCAGAACCTTCTTTACGTCGGCGAACATGGTTTCGACTTGCTTCTCATTCGAAACGTCGCACAGCGATACGCCCCATTGCGGGCGATCGCGTTTGCAGGAATCGACGGCGTCTTGTGAGGCATCACAGACATAGATTTTTGCCCCGGCCTCATAGAAAGCATCCGCAATCGCACGACCGATACCGGCGCAGCCCGCAGAAATGAAAACGCGCAGACCCGGCGTTATACCGAATGTTTGTTTATTGTCGTTCATATTAAGCGGCTTTCTTTGTCAGGGAAGCAAGGTTGATCTTGGTCTTGCCCTTGAGTTGCAGGATTTCACGGGCTTCGTCCGGCGTGGCGACTTCCAGTGACAGGCCTTCCAGCACTTCGCGGACTTTCAGGACTTGTTCGGCACTGGATTTAGCCAGTTCGCCGGGGCCGATCCATAGAGAGTCTTCAAGGCCGACGCGCACGTTGGCACCCATCGCTGCGCCCATGGCGGCCAGCTTGATCTGGTGTGCGCCGGTGCCGAGGATCGACCAGTGATAATTGTCACCGAACAGGCGGTCAGCCGTGCGGCGCATATGCATCAGGTCTTCCGGGTGGCTGCCGATGCCGCCGAAAATGCCGAAGACGGATTGGATGAACAGTGGGCCTTTGGCCAGTCCCATATCAACGAAGTGTTTCAGGTTATAGAGATGGCCGATGTCATAGCATTCAAACTCAAAACGTGTGCCGTTCTCGTTACCCATGCGCAGCAGCGCTTCGATATCTTCAAATGTATTGCGGAAGATGATCGCCTTGTTGCTCAGGTGTGTGCGTTCCCAGTCATGCTTGATGTCGTTCTCGTAACGGTTCAGCATCGGGAACAGGCCGAAGTTTATTGTTCCCATGTTGAGTGATGCGACTTCCGGTTTGAATGTCGCTGCCGGGCGCATGCGCTCCTCGACGGTCATCTGCGGTGCGCCGCCGGTTGTGATGTTAATGACGGCGTCTGTTGCCTCGTAAATCTGCGGCAGGAATTCCTTGAACACTTCCGGGTCTTGCGTCGGGCGGCCATCAATAGGGTCGCGGGCATGCAGGTGCAGGACGGCGGCACCCGCTTCGGCGGCGGCAATCGCGGCTTCGGCGATCTCGTCCGGGGTCACCGGCAGGTATTTCGACATGGACGGGGTGTGGATCGCACCGGTTACGGCGCACGTAATTATGACTTTGCGGGCTTGGGCCATCTCTACAGAAGCTCCTTGGCTTTATTTTATGTTGTGAAACCTGAGGCTGACTCTTCCATAATGTAGGGGTGCCCGCAAGCTGAAACCATACGGAAAACCTTGGATTTCCCGGCTTTTTGCGCTGCCTCGCCGCAAAAAACTTGACAGGGAGGGCTGAAATGAAGCATGGTCTGGCACTATCGAAAATAGCAATGCGAACAGCAATTCTGACCCAATATTAATAAATATCAGTGATTTAGTGACGTAACGGCGGGAGCCGTCATCGTGATTAGTCCTTCGGAATCGGGTCATAGGCTTTGTTATATGTAAAAACTCCCAGTATGAGGCTATCAATATGAGTGTGACTAAAGTTCTCTCCGGTTCCAAAATCGCCATTCTCGTCGCTAACGGTTGCACAGAGCAGGACATGACAGAAGCGCAGCGCGCCCTGATCGAAGCCGGTGCCATGACGAAAATCATCAGCCCGGATGCGGGTCTGGTCAATGGCTGGGCGGGAGATCACTGGGGTCATCATTATGCGGTGGATGCGTCTCTCGGTACGGCGCTCAGCGGTGACTATGACATGCTGATCGTTCCCGGTGGCCAGCGCAGCCTCGACAAGCTGAAAATGACAGCGCACACCAAGCGTTTCCTGAACGGCTTTATTCTTTCTGAAAAACCGGTTGTTATGTACGGCGATGCGCTGCACGTGCTGATTACCACAGATAACGTACGCGGCCGCACCGTGGCTGGTCCTGCCGATATGAAAGACGTTGTTCTTCAGGCGGGCGGCAACTGGTCGGATACGACACCAATGCGCGATGGCATGCTGGTAACCGGTGCTGCCGACGAAACCACCCGCAAGGCGCTGATTGCCGAGATGGTGGACTTTTTCGCCGCGCATGTCACAATGCGCCGTAATACAGCAGCGGCGGTCGCTGCCTGATATTGTTAGCTTGTCATCCTGAGCGATAGCGAAGGATCTCATCTTGAAACCAAGGGGAGATTCTTCGGGCTAAAGCCCTCAGAATGACAAAAGGAAGAAAAGATGCGTGCAGAAATCCAGGCAGTCGTGGACGATATTGAATCGGCACTCGCGCTGCTGAGGAGGCATCTTTGACTGGGATGTCGCGCTCAGTCGTTTTGAAGAAGTAAACACCCTTTGCGAAGACCCCGGCATCTGGTCTGACCAGGAAAAAGCCCAAACCCTTATGAAGGAACGTACGCGCCTCGAACAGATGATCGGGGCGGTGCGCGATATTGAGAACGGTACGCGCGACAATGCCGAGCTTGTTGAAATGGGCGAGGAAGAGGGCGATGAGGCGATTATCGCCGATGCTGCTGCGGCGCTCGCAGAACTCAAACAACATGTCGAGAAGCTCCAGCTGGAAAGCCTGCTTTCCGGCGAGGCTGATAATTGCAGCGCCTTCCTTGAAGTGCATGCCGGTTCCGGCGGCACCGAGGCACAGGACTGGGGCGAGATGTTGCTGCGCATGTATGTGCGTTGGGCCGAGAAAAAGGGCTACAAGATTTCCGTTCTCGACCGCAGCGACGGTGAAGAGGCCGGGATTAAATCCGCGACGATCAAAATCGAAGGTGACAAGGCGTATGGCTGGCTGAAATCGGAAACGGGTGTGCATCGTCTGGTGCGTATTTCACCCTATGACTCGAATGCTCGCCGTCATACAAGTTTTGCGTCCGTGTCGGTTTCGCCTGTGATCGACGATACGATCGAGATCGAGGTGCTGGAGAAAGATCTGAAGGTCGATACCTACCGTTCCAGCGGTGCGGGTGGGCAGCACGTCAACACGACGGACTCCGCAATCCGTATCACGCACATTCCCTCGGGCGTGATCGTGGCTTGTCAGAACCAGCGTTCCCAGCACCAGAACCGCGCTACGGCCATGGAGATGCTGCGGGCGCGCCTGTATGAAATAGAAATACAAAAGCGCGAAGCCGATAAAAACGCCGCGCATGGCGAGAAAACCGATATCGGCTGGGGTCACCAGATCCGTTCCTATGTGTTGCAGCCTTACCAGATGGTGAAGGATGCGCGCACCGCCTTTGAAAACACGGATGCTTTCCGTGTGCTTGATGGCGATATCGACGGCTTCCTTGAGGCGTCTTTAGCGCACGGCGTTGAGAAAGCCGAAGAAAAAAGGCTGGGGAACGGTTAAATGAAAAAATCACTTCTCGCGTGGCTGTCTGTTGTTTTTTTATCTGCACCGGCGTATGCGCAGGATGACGTGACCAGCAGCCTTCTTGTTCCCGCCAATGCATGGCTGGTGGGGCCGACGACGCTGGCAGATGGTTCCGCTGTCGAGGGTGGCATGCCCTGTGTCATGGTCAATAAATTCAGCAACAATGTTGAAATGCGGTTGTCCGGTGGTGGTGAGGAAATTCTGGCGCTGGCGCTCAGCGTCGATGAAAAACCATTCCAGAAAGACCAGAGTTACCTGATCAAGGTGGGATTCATCGCGGATGAAGGTGCCGATCTTCCGGCGGAAGCGTTTAGCGAGAACACACTGGTTATTGGTCTTGAGAATGGCAAGGATTTCTACAAATCTCTACAAGATTCGGAATCTCTATTCGTTACGCTTGGTGCGGGCAAGATGGAATTTTCCCTGCTTGGTGTGCCGCAGGGTTTGAAGCGGATGGAAGAATGTTACAAGCCTGTGACGGCAGCGGCGGCAGCAATACCGTCGGCGGTGCCTGTAGCGGACGTAACGGGTATTCAGAAACTTGATCCTGCCGAAGGGCAAAAGATCAATAGCATGATTGATCAGGCTGCTGGCAGCGCCTTGCCTGTTGCCGAGGCTCCAGCGAAGGCTGAAGAAAAACCTGTAGCGCCGGAAAAACCGCTGACCCCTGCGCCCGAAAGCGCACCCAAAGCTGTGGTGCTGGAAGTTGTTGCCAAACAGGCGCCGCCACCTCAACAAGCCAAGCCTCACGATATCCTTGCCCCGGGCGCCAGTACGGCTGTGGCGGGTGAGGGGCAGCAGATGCGCTGGCGCGTGATGAAGGGTGCCAATCTGCAAAGCATCTTCGAGGTGTGGACGCAAAGCGCACAGGCGCGTCTGATCTGGAATGCCGGACAGGGTTTCAGCGTCGCGGAATCTCTGGCGATGCAGGGTTCTTTTGAGTCCGCTGTCGAGGCCGTATTATCCCAATTCCCGGTGGGCCAGCCGCGCCCGGTGGGTAAAATCTATATCGATCCGACGCTCAAGCAAAAAGTCCTTGTTATTGAAGCAGATATGCCGCCTGTGCCTCCTGCGGGCGAGGGTAATTATGCACCGATCGTGGCCCCCTGATCCCGCCTTCCAGAGGGGATAAAAGGTTAATAGGACACATCGCCCCTTTGCTTTCCAGAACGGGGGGTGTATTCTTTTTGTGTCATGGGTTTAACACCCAGATTCGCATTTGGGGGCCCGCCTTTCTCGGCAGGCAAAACAGGGACTACAAAATTCATTTCGGAGCATAGTCATGCACATTCGTAATCTTCTTCTGTCAGGTGTCGTATTCGGCAGCATCACTGTGATGTCGTCGGCATCGTGGGCACAGGCAGCACCCAAGGTGGTTTATAAACCGCAGGGCGAATGGGCGGTGACACGCATGGCGGCCAAGGGCCCCGGCAAAGATCCGTATTGCACGATGGCGCGCCGTTTTGGCGACAATGTCATTCTGACATTTGCGCGCAATGCCAAGGATGAAACATCCCTCGCGATGGATTTCCAGCCGAACACGCTGGCTAAAGGCCAGAGCTATTACGTGACGCTCGATGCGGGCCAGAATGAAAAACGTGCTTTCGATGTAACGCCTGTTTCCGACAAGGCGATGGTTATCCGCATGGGACAGGACGCGAAATTCCATGGTGCGCTGAACGATTCCGGTGTTCTGAATGTGGATGTCGCAGGCCTGCAATTCCAGTTTGATGTGCCGGACATGGCCAAGGGTCATCAGGATCTGGGCGGTTGTGTGACCAGTATTGTCGAACCGGCCGCCGGTGAAGTCGCTGCCGCGCCATCTTCCAAACCTGCCAGACTGGCGCAGGCTGATGTTGTGAAAGCGCCCGTTGCGCGTCATGCTGCCGATAGTATTTTGTCCGCGCCTGTAACGGGTGGCGGTATGCCGGACGCGCCGCAGCCGGTGCTGCATGCCGAGGCCACTGATGGTGAAGCCGAAGCGCTGCGCGAAGAAAATATGCGCCTGAAAGGTGCGCTGGAACGTGAGCGTCGTGAATACGAAGATCGCTCTCTGCGCGAAAACTCTGGCAGCAGCCAGGTTTCCGAAGTGATGGAGAAGCTGAAGCTTCTTGAAAAAGAAAACAGCGACCTGAAATATCAACTGGCTGATGTGCGCAGTACTGTGCCAAAGGCGGGCGTCGTGTCTGCCGCAGAACCGGCGGCCTGTACCCCTACGACGGTTACGCAAGCTGATCCGAAACAGGCGGCGGAAATTTCCGTCATGCGCGAAGAAAATGCCCGTTTGAAAGCCGACATCGCGGCGCAAAAAACCGCGATGGTGCAATTGGAAATGAAAGCCGCACAAGCCGGTGATGCCAAGGCTAATACAGACACGGCGACCATTGCCCGTTTGCAATCGCGCATTGATGAACTGGTATCGCAGAATTCCAAACTGCAATCCGATGTGATGTCGGCGCAGGCTTCTGCTTCGACGGCGGCCGCTGTGACATCCGAAGGCGCTATTTCATTGTCGCAATTGCGCTCGGTTGAGGCGCAATTGAAATCTGTTGAAACCGAACGTGACGGCCTGCGCGCCCAGATCTCCAAAATGGGCGAGGGCCAGGAAGAAGGGTTGCTGAAACTTTCAGGTTCCGACTGGAATTTGGAACAAGCCACGCGCCGTTTTAATGAGGCTGAACGTGAAATCCGCCGTCTGGGTTCGCAGCTTGAGCAAGCGCGTACGCAATGCACCGCCGAGAAAAAAGAAATCGAATATATGTTGTTCGACCCTGAAATTGCGGAGCAGGAACAGATCAGCAAGCTGATGACCCTTGAAACCGAGGTCAATACAGCCAAGGCTGAGCTGGCCCGCAAGGATACGGAAGTCAGCGGTAAGATCACCGAGTATGAACAGCAGATTGCAAAGTTGCAGGCTGAGGCCGGTGTGTCCAAAGCTTCTGAGGCCGAGATTGCTGCGCTGAAAAATGAGTTAGCGGCCATACAGAACCGCGCCGAGACTGAAAAAACATCTGTAGCCAGCGATCTGACGGCGCAGGTTGAGCGCACAAAAGCTGAAAAAGAACAACTGGCGCAGCGCATCTCGTTGCTGGAGAAAGATAAGGCTGAACTTGAAAGCCGTCTCGTCTCTGCAATACAGCCTGCTGCGGGAACACCGCGTGCGCCTATTTATGAGCAAGACGTTGCTGTGGTAGCGGCCCAGCCTGTTGAAATTGAATCGATTGCTCCTCCGGGCGCTCACTTGCGTCCGGGTCAGGTGTCACCGCGTGATGGTGCCGCTTCGTCTGCCCCATTAGCGTTGGCGCCGAAGTCGGCTGTTGTCGAAGATAGCTTTGTCGCTACGAAATCAGTTGTGGCCCCTGTCGTACAGGCGTTGGCACCGCAGGCAGTGACATCTTCTTCCGTGCCGCTGGTTACAGCAGAGGCCCTTTCAGGGCAACTGCGTCAGGCGGGCGTCGCGCTGAGCGGCGGCGTGAAGAAAGTCGATAACGCTTCCGGCCCGGGCTTTGTAGCCTATAGCTGGGATGCAAGCGGCCTGTTTGGCAGCGCCGAGCAAAAACCCATGACCAATCCCGAGCAATTCCAAAGCATGGTCAGCCAGTATCTGGATAAGACGAAGGTACGTTGCGCCGGTGATTTTGCAGCTTCGCCCGTACCGACAGAATCTATGAACGGTATTCAGGTTGCTTCCTATGAAATAGCCTGTATCGGCGCGGATGGTGTAGGGGCTACGGCAGCGTTGGCCTTCTACGGTAAGGACGGATTGTTCACCACCGTGGCGCATGAATCCGGAATGGACACCATGGACATGGCGATGGATGCCCGTGACCGCGTGATCGCCGGTCTTAAAACCACCAACTAGGTTTTTCTTGAAGAATTTAATGAAAACAGGCCTTTAGAGGCCTGTTTTTTTGTGCCCGCAGCGAAGCCAAAAATTTATCTAAAATTTTATTTAAATTGTTTAGGAATTGGTAAGTATTAGAAATTTACAATGTATTAAGGGGAATTTGGGTTCAACGCGTAATAACTTTGAGTAGAAGCTTATGAACGATGTCTGGTTCAAGCACTTAGCAGCCACCTTGTCTGAGAACGGGTTGATTGCCTATATCTGGGATGCGGGGAAAGATCATTTTGAATGGGCCGGGAATGTGTCCGCCTTGTTTGGCAGTTCTGTTTCTGAAGCACCCGTCGCCAGTGCAGGTCTGCATGGCCTGATTAATCCACAATATCTGCCGCGCCGTCTGGCGGCTTTTCATGACATGATGAAACAAAAGACCGTGGGCGACGATGTTCCCACGATGAAAGTTATATACAAACTGCGCCATGCCAACGGCATGCAGATCAATGTGGAGGAAACTGCCAGTCTATATATGGATGAAAACGGACAGGCGATTGTGCGCGGATTTTTACGTGTGCTGCAGCATGAAGCCGCGTCCGTTGCTACATCTGCAAGATCGTCTGTGACGACGATGGATCGCGGTGGCGGCCATTTCGGACGTATGGCGGTTATTCAGAAAATCGGCGAATGGCAGGCGCGGCAGATCGAGAATGGTAGCGGCCATAACGGTCTGGGCTATCTGCTGGTTGCCGGGATTGACCGGCTCTCGATGTATAATGAGGCTTATGGCCCGCGTTATGTGGACGACCTGCTGGAAAAAACCGGGCAGCGCCTCAGCCAGATTGTTGGCAGGAACGGATTTGTTCACCGCACGGACGGCGATGTATTTTCGCTGTTCTTTTCTAATTCCGCGCATAATGAAATGGCGGCTGTCGCCAAATATATTCTCAATAATTTTCAGGGGCATCCTCTGCAAAGTGAATCTGGACCGATTGTTGTCAGTCTTTCCATTGGCGGCATGCCACTGGACCATACTCATCAGGCCGATGCGGCGAGCTATCTTGTGAAGGCCGAGCTGGCCATGCGCCATGCCAAGGACCAGGGGCGCGGCTGCTATGTTTCTTATGTAGAGTCTTCTGACCGCGTACAGAGCCACCGCATGTTGCTGACCTCGGGAGATCAATTTCTCAAAGCATTGAAAGACAATCGTGTGAAACTGGCGTTCCAGCCGATCATGCGCGCGGACAACCGCGAAGCCTCGTTCCATGAATGCCTGATCCGCTTGATCGATGAAGACGGCAAGATGCAGTCGGCGGCGCAGTTTTTTCCGGCGATCGAAAAAATGGGTTTGAGCCGCCTGGTTGATCAATTTTCTTTGCGTACGGCAATCAATGAACTGACGCTGTTTCCGGATTTGAGCCTGTCCGTCAACGTATCTCCGGCCACGCTGATGAACCGCAGCTGGTTGCGCGGTCTTGTTCTCGCGTTACGCGATTGTCCTAGTATCGCCCGCCGCCTGATCGTCGAGGTGACGGAAAGCGCCGTGATCGAAGACCCGGAACGCGTGATGATGGTTGTGAATACACTGCGCGATCTCGGTTGCCGTGTGGCGCTGGATGATTTCGGTGCGGGTTATACGGCGTTCGCTCAGTTAAAGGACCTTGATCTGGATATCGTCAAAATCGATAAATCCTTCGTGCGTAATATCGGCAAGGACAATAACCATCTGTTCGTGAAGACTTTGCAGTCACTGGCGGAGGGGGTCGATGTTGAAACCGTGGCTGAAGGCGCTGAAACCATGGGCGAGGCGGACATGCTGGCGCTTGATGGTATCGATTATATTCAGGGTTATATTTATGGCTTCCCACAGGTTGAACGCGTCTGGCTGCCCAAAGAACATACGCACCGCCGCATTCTTGTAGAGAATAACGGCGTGAGCGATTTCGATGAAGCGCTTAGTGACGAGGTAATGTCGCTGGTGAACGCCTGATAACTAGCGGTTGCCGCCGGTCATCAGTTTGTTCAGCTCGGCTTGCATGGCGGAGATGTTTTTCTTCAGTACATCCATGCGTTCTTCCGCGTTCTTGGCCATCGCCTGACCCATAAACGGCGTCCAGGCTTTCATGGCGTTTTCGAACATTTCCATGTTCTTGCGGGTCAGGTCTTCCATCGCGGACATGGCGGAAGCCGGGTTGATCATCTGGGTCATCGGATTTGCGCCGCCGCCCATTTTGCCAACCTGTTCGCGGAACTGTTCTTGGTTCTTGGTGAAAGCTTCGAAGCTTTGCTCCAGATAGCTTGGCACCAGGCCTTGCAGATTGTCGCCGTAGAAGCCAATGAACTGGCGCAGGAAATTTGTCGGCAGCATGTTGTGGCCCTTGGACTCCTGATCGACGATGATCTGGGTCAGGACGGAGCGGGTGAGGTCTTCACCTGATTTAGCGTCATAGACAACGAAGTCGCGGCCTTCTTTAACCATCGTGCAAAGGTCGTCCAATGTGACATAGGAGCTGCGGCCTGTGTCATACAGACGGCGGTTCGCGTATTTCTTGATCACGGTGGGTTTGTCGGACTTCGGTTTTGCAGTGGTCATGGCGACACCTGTTTCTGGTAAATCATTGTAACAACACGTTGGAAGTGCCTGTCATTATGCACAAATTTGTCGATACGCAAAGAGATTCTATGGCCTGATCCCGGCTTATATCCTATAGTCCGGTTATGTCTTCGGAAGAACAGATGGCGGGCGGTAACAGGGTGCGTTCATTGCCCTTGTTTGTGAGTATGGGCGGCGTTATTGCTGCGCCGCAAAATAAACGGTTGTCTATGATTGAGGGGCTGAAGCTCTATCAAAGTCATCCTTTCCGGCGCCCTACGACAAATGATAGCGTTATATGGGAAAACGGTACGGTTTCCCTGCGTCATATCCCGGCGACCGGACGGCATCATCTGCTGCTGGTGCCGTCGATGATCAACCGTTCAGTCATTCTGGATTTATTGCCGGGGCAGTCTTTTGCGCGCTGGCTGGCGGCGCAGGGGATTGATGTTTATATCCTCGACTGGGGCGAGCCTTCGCAGGACATGGGGCAGCAAAATCTTGATGATGTTTTGCATCAAAAGCTTCTCTCAAGCTTTTCATTTTTAAATGAAAAAATCGGAAAATTTAGTGCGCTTGGCTATTGTATGGGCGGCACGTTGCTGGCCGGGGCGGTGCATATGAATCCGCCGGGGCTGGATAAGGTTATCTATCTTGCCAGCCCGTGGGATTTTCATGCGGGCAACCGCCAGCTCCAGCAGCATGTAATGATGGGGACGGCTTCGGCGCTACAAATGACGGAGGCCGGACGGGCGTTGCCGAGCAAATGGATTCAGTCGGTTTTCGCTGCCGTGAACGCGGAACGCAATATTCATAAGTTTGCCGATTTCGCCGCCATGGATCAGGACAGCGAACGCGCCCGCCTGTTCGTCGCGGTGGAGGATTGGCTGAATGACGGTGTCGATCTGCCGGGGGCGCTGGCGCGGAGTTGTGTGGTGGACTGGTATGGCCAGAACAAACCTGCCAAGGGGGAATGGATCGTCGATGGCCGCCCGGTCGATCCGGCGCAAACCAAAAATCCGGTGCTGGTGGTGACGTCCTCGACAGACCGTCTGGTGCCGGAAGAATCTTCACACGCGCTTGCTAATCTGATCCCTCATGCCACGCTGCTATCATCGACCTGCGGCCATATAGGGATGATGACGGGGCGACGTGCGCAGGATGAAGTCTGGAAGCCGGTGGCCGACTGGATTATTGCGTAGCAACAAAGCGTGGCATTGCTTGCAATCCCCTGCAATCTGGCAATAATGGAGCCTCTATTTCTGCCGCCTCTGCTAAGGAGTTTTTTTGATGTCCCATGATCCCATCGTTATTGTTGCCGCCAAACGTACACCTATTGGTTCTTTCAACGGGGGGCTGGCCAGTGTCCATGCGCATGAATTGGGCGCGCACATTATCAAGAGTGTCGTTGCCGATGCCGGGATTGCGCTGGACGATGTCGATGAAGTGCTGATGGGGCAGGTGCTGACGGCGGGCGAGGGGCAAAACCCGGCGCGTCAGGCGGCCATACTTGCGGGCGTTCCAAAAGACCGCACGGCGATGACGATCAATCAGGTTTGCGGTTCGGGTTTGCGTTCGGTCGCGCTGGGGTTGCAGGCGATTGCAAATGATGATGCCAAAGTCGTCGTGGCGGGCGGTCAGGAGAATATGAGTCTCTCGCCGCACTGTATGCACCTGCGTAACGGCACGAAAATGGGCAATACCGAATTCGTCGATACGATGATCAAGGACGGCTTGTGGGATGCGTTCAACGGTTATCACATGGGCATCACCGCCGAGAATATTGCCGAGAAATACCAGATCACACGTAATGATCAGGATGTTTTCGCCGCTGGTTCTCAGCAAAAAGCCGAAGCGGCGATCAAGGAAGGTCGTTTCAAGGCTGAAATCGTGCCGGTGACGATCAAGGGTAAAAAAGAAGACATCGTTATTGATACGGATGAATTCCCGCGCGCGGGCGTGACGGCGGAAGGGCTGGCGAAGCTGCGTCCGGCGTTTAAATCTGACGGGACGGTAACAGCGGCGAATGCGTCTGGCCTGAATGACGGCGCAGCGGCGGTGGTGCTGATGCGCGCGAGCGAAGCGAAGAAACGTGGCCTGAAAGTTCTGGCGACGATCCGTTCATGGGCGACCGCCGGGGTTGATCCGTCGGTGATGGGCACGGGGCCGATACCGGCGTCGCGCAAGGCGCTGGAGAAAGCGGGCTGGAGTGTTAAGGACCTTGATCTCGTGGAATCCAATGAAGCGTTTGCGGCGCAGGCTTGCTGCGTGATGAAGGAATTGGGGCTGGATGCTTCCAAGGTGAATGTGAATGGCGGCGCGATCGCGCTCGGCCATCCCATCGGTGCTTCGGGTACGCGTGTGCTGGTGACGCTGCTGCATGAAATGGCGCGCCGTGATGTGAGCAAAGGTCTGGCGACGCTGTGCATCGGCGGCGGTATGGGTATTGCGATGTGCGTTGAGCGTGACAAAACTTTTGATTTAAAAACTGTGGCTTAAGGGGAGAGTTTCGTAATGGAGATTGAGTCTGAACTGAGGGAAGCCCTTGATGAGGGAACGGCGAAAAGCCTGAGTGTTGTTTTTACGCTACATGCTACGCCTTTGCCGGAGGGGACTGATGCAGGTTTGGTGAGGGCTTTGGAAATGAGGGCAAAAATAGAGTCCTTCATAGAGGTCGCGCAGAATGAAACCGGAGAGACCCCTGGTTTGACCAAAATCTTTGGTGCAATGAATTCTTTCCTTGTCGAAGCTTCCCCTGAATTTATCCAGACGCTGATCGATCAGGGGCAAGATCTTGTAGAGGATGTCTGTTTTAACTTTGGGCCTAACTAATCGTTTTTAATTTTGTGGGGGTATGAATGACTAAAGTGGCGGTTGTTACAGGCGGTACGCGTGGTATCGGGTTTGATATCACGGAAGCGCTGACTAAAGAGGGTTATAAGGTCGCGGCTTTTTATCATGGAAATGAAGAGGCAGCACAAGCCTGTGCTAAAGAAACTGGTGCGGCGATCTATAAGGTCGATGTCACTGATTACGATAACTGCCTCGCTACCTGCGCACAGATTGAAAAAGATTTGGGGCCGATTTCCATTCTGGTCAATAATGCCGGCAAAACCAATGACGGCATGATGCATAAGATGACGCATGAGGCGTGGTTCGATGTGATCGATACCAATCTGACGTCCTGCTTCAATATGTGCCGTGCCGTGATTAACGGTATGCGCGAGCGCGGTTATGGCCGCATCATCAATATCAGCTCGATCAACGGGCAAAAAGGACAGTTTGGCCAGACCAACTATTCTGCGGCGAAGGCGGGCATGCTCGGTTTCACCAAGGCGCTGGCGATGGAAAGTGCTGCCAAGGGCATTACCGTGAATGCGATCTGTCCCGGTTATATCCATACCGAAATGACCGGCAAGATGAAGCCGGAAATTCTGGAGTCTATCATCAAGCAAATTCCCGTCGGTCGCATGGGTACGCCGCAGGAAGTTGCCGCCGCCGTCGTGTTTCTGGCTTCCGAGCAATCAAGCTTTATTACAGGTTCCACACTTTCCGCCAATGGCGGCCAGTATATGGCGTAGGGACGTATATGACTGATCCGGGTGTCCTTGAGCGTCGTGTGGTTCCTCGCGGGGGTGTGATTATTCAGCAGGGCGAGGAAGGTTTTTCCGCTTTCCTGATCCAATCCGGTGATGCTGTTGTTTTTACGGAGCAGGACGGCAAGCGTGTTGAGCTGGCGCGTCTGGGGCCGGGACAGATTATCGGCGAGATGGCGCTGGTGGTCGATGCGCCGCGCTCGGCCTCGGTGCAGGCGCTGACTGACTGCAATCTCATCACGATTACCCGCGAAGTTTTGCATGATAAATTGCAGAAAAGCGATCCCACTATACGGGCGCTGGTGCAGATGCTGATGAAGCGGATTGCGCAGAACAACAAGGCGTTGCTGCGTAAGGGCGGCGATCTGAATGACATGGCCGATGTTGTGACGGCTATTTATCAGGAACTGCATTCTTCTCTGCCTGCCCAGCAGAAAAAGAGTCTTGAAATTTCGCTGTTGCCGCCGATGGATGCGTTTTTGGCAGCGATCAAGGATTTTCGCAGTCGTTACGGCCTTAGCTAACGTCTTATTTTCTGTGTCTTTTTAGGGTTATTTGTACCCCAGACCTTCATAGTTTTGCCTCACTGGCGTATATAAATAGGACTTACCTGTTTATCCGTACGAGGTTGCCTGTGAAAAAGATAGTTTCCATAGTTTTTGCGTTTGTTCTGTTGTCCGTGGGCGGTCTGATCCTCGGCCCCAGTTTTATTGACTGGAACAAGTACAAGCCGGAGATTGTGTCGCGCCTTAAGGGCATGACGGGGCACGAATATGATGTGGCGGGCAATATCGAGTTGGCCATTTTTCCTGTGCCGCGGGTCAAGATTGAGAAATTGAGTGTGCGGATGCCTGCGTCCATGGGCGGTGAAACGATCGTGGGTCTGGACAAGGTGGCCGTTGATGTCGAGCCGATGCCTCTTTTGCAAAAGCAGATTGTCATTAAAAGCGTTGAACTGGTGAAACCGGTTTTCAATCTGGGTGTAAAGGCCGATGGCACGGCGATCTGGATGACGCCGGAACTGCAAAAGAAAATGGATATAGGCAAGGCCGTTCCGGCGGAGCCGAAAAACCAGATGGGCAGCGCTTTTGGAAACGCGATTTCCTTGAATGAAGTTAAAATCAATGACGGCACGTTCAGTTATAGCGATGCGCGCAAGGGTACTAAAACAGCGCTTGATAAAATCGATCTCGATATTCAGGGCGACAGCCTGTTTGGCCCGTACAAAATTTCCGGGCAAGTGGGTTACAGGGGGCAGCCGGTAAAGCTGACGGCAAAATCAGGCAAGATCAGCGATATGAGCGCGGCCATTCCTGTGCAGGCAGAATTTCATCTTGTCAGCGGCGGTACCGTTGTGACTTATTCCGGCGTTGCTGTCACCAGACCCGTTTTGGAATTACAGGGGGAAACAAGTTTTAAATCGAACAATCTTTCTGAAACGCTGCAGGCCGTTACAGGTACGCCCAACCCGGCGCTGGCGAAACCCATTAGCCTTACGGGCATCCTTACCTTCAAGGGCGATAATATCGATTATAAAAATGTGGCGATGAATTACGCCGGGGCAGAAGTTGCGGGCAGTGTGTCCTTGAAAAACCTCAAGAAGCAATCCGGAAATCCTCTGGATATTGTTCTGCTCCTGAAGGCTGACAAACCCGTCGATCTGGATGCGCTTCTCCCAGCGGGTAAAAAAGGCACCGGCGGTTTTATTCCTGAAACACTGGCTTTGCCGATGGATATGCGGTTGAAGGCCGATGTCACGGCCAAATCCGCCACGTTCAAGGATGCCAATTTTACGGACATGGCGCTCAGTCTGCTTTTGGGTGAGAAAGATATCAGCGGCACTTTCAAATCCGTAACGCCGGGGCAGGGCAAGATTGACGCGACTTACAAGCTGCTGGCGGCATCGGTTTCGCGCACGGGCGGTGGCGGAAAAATTTTCAGCGACCTTTCGCTGGCGGTCGATGGTTCGGCGCAGGCAGGTGTGCCGCAGGCGCTGGTCAAGCCCTTCGTTCCGGCGGACGCGCTTAAAGGTGCTGGCAATTTACTGACGACGCCGGCATCGGCTGTTTACAAAGTGAATATCAAACCGGCGTCGGCAAATATTACCAGTGCTACAGTCAATATTCTGGATACCAATCTGGAGATTGGCGGTTCCTATCAACCGAAAAAGAATGCTACCCGCGATTTGCTGACGATCAATATCAGTGCGCCATCATTGGATGGTGATACGTGGCTTAAGCGTTTGCAACCGGCGGCGCAGGAAGCGACGGCACCCACGCCCACCAATAAGAAAATTGATATTGCTGGCATGGCCAAGAAATTGTCTTTGCCGGTTGATCTGGACGCGTCCCTTTCATTGGGTAGCCTGATATGGCATGGCCAGTCGTATGACAAGGTGGGTTTCAGGGGGCGTTTGATTGGCAACAAACTGACTATTGATACGGCGGGTCTTGAGGCTACGGGCGGAAACAGTCTGACGTTGGCTGGGACGGTAGGCGACGTGACGGTGCTGAAAGATGTCGATCTGACTATTCAGGGCAAAACTCCTGATACTGAGAAAACTTTGCAGGGTTTTAAAGTCGATACCAAGAACATGCCCAAGGGCATAGGCCCGTCGGAAGTGCTGGCGGAGTTCAAGGGGCAGGCGGATAATCTGTCTTTTGTCGCGAATGCCAAAGCCCTGAAAGGGACGATGGAGGCTTCGGGCGCGCTGGACGATTTGCTGGCGGCGCCCAAGGTCAGCAACCTGACGGTACGTGTGAAGCACCCGAATTATGTGGAACTGGCGCGGATTTTCAATCCTAATTTCAAAAGCAACGTGGCGATGAATAAGAACCTCGATGCCTATACCAGCATGACGCGGCAGGGTACGCTTTATACGCTTAAGGATTTTCAGGCGACTATCGGTCCCTCGACGATAACGGGGCAGGTGTCTTTCGATACAGCCGGGGCGCGGCCCAAGCTGACGGCTGAATTGTCGGCGGGGGACTTGGCGCTGAGCGACATTGTCGGTTACGAGAAAAAGGCACAGGCAAATACAGGTTCCGACAATGTGCGCTGGTCGCGCAATGCCATCAATGTTGACTGGATGCGTAAGTACGATGCTGATGCCAAACTGACAGCCAAAAGCCTGACATGGGTCAACTGGCGTATGGATAACGCGGTGATTGAGGGCAAGCTGGATAATGGCGTACTGGCGTTGTCGCGGCTGAATGGCGGCCTGTATGGCGGCACCATGAATGCACAGGCGACAGTCACGGCCCCGGCGGATAATCGTGCGCCGCTGGCGGTCAAGTCATCGGCCAAACTTTCCAATGTATCGCTTGAATCCTTTGTCAGTTCGTTCAGCGGCGCGCAACTGGTGAAAGCGCGCGGGACGGTCAATCTTGATACGTCTATTGAAACGGCAGGTGTCAGCCCGGCAGCTTTGGTGTTTGGTCTGAAGGGCAAGGGCACGACAACGGGGAAGGATCTCGTTTTTGACGGGTTTGACCTAGCGCGTGTTTCCCGCACACTGGCGCAACCCTCCAGCAGTCTGAAAGAGAATGTTATTTCGTTGCTTGATACGTCGATGACGGGCGGGCAGACGGCTTTTGAAATATTGGACGGCGCTTTCACGATCAGCGAAGGCGTGATCAATTTCGACAAGCTTTTGCTGGCCGGAACGGCGGCGAATGTCAGTACGCTGGGGACAGTCAATTTGCCGCTCTGGACTATTGATCTTGAAAACACGATTACTCTGGCAGAGCCTGCCGATGCGCCACCGCTGAAAACAAGCTTCCGCGGTCCGCTGGATAATCCCGGAAAAACCTTCGGCAAGAGTGCGCTCGATAGCTATATCGGCAATCAGCTGCAGAAGACGCTGGGTGATGCTATTCAGGACAAGCTGCAGGACAAGGGTATTCTGGATAAAGGGGCTGCGACACCGCAGAATGCAGGGGACGTCATCCAGAATTTGATTCAGCAGAAATTAGCACCGAAAGCGGCAACGCCGACCACGATCATTCCGGCGGCACCGGCTGTTACCGCACCTGTCGCCCCGGTTCCTGCGCCGCCGCCTGCATCTGCCCCTGTCGTTGCTCCGGGGGCACCCGCGCCTGTTGTCGTTGAGCCTGTTCCGGCTGCGCCTGTGGCGGCACCGGCACCTGCCGCAGCACCGGAGGCTGTTGTGACAGAGCCTGCGCCTGTAGCGGCACCGCAGCCAGCAGCATCGGCAAACGATGCTTCTTCTACTTCAGGGGAATCGGGAGAGGCTGTGCCCGCAGCGCCGGATGCTATTGGTGATCTGATTCAAGGCCTGACGGATCAGTAACGGCATAAAGCCTGTTCTGAAGCTCGGCGAGAACGAAAAGGCGGAGCGCGCTTGAGAGGTTGGTATTCTCACGTGCTTTGTCCACACTCTCCACCAGGCCGTTGAGTGACAGGTTTTGCTCATCCGCAAGTTGCTTGAGAACAATCCAGAAGGGTTCTTCAAGGCTTATGCTGGTAGAGTGTCCGGCGATTTTAATAGAACGTTTTTTCATTTAGTCTTTTGTACTGATCATGTCTTCAGGTTTCACCCACTCGTCAAACTGCGTTTCCGTCAGTAATCCGAGAGCCATTCCGGCTTGCTTCAGGGTTGTTCCTTCGGCATGGGCTTTCTTGGCAATTTTTGCGGCGTTGTCATAGCCGATATGAGGGTTCAGCGCGGTTACCAGCATCAGGCTTTCATACAAAAGCTTTTCGATTCGTTCGCGGTTTGGTTCGATTCCGACAACGCAGTTTTCAGTAAAGCTGTTGCAGGCGTCCGCGAGCAGGCGGATAGATTGCAACACATTATATATTATAACAGGTTTGAATACATTTAGCTCGAAGTGGCCGTTGCTGCCCGCGACGGTTACAGTCACATGGTTGCCCATGACTTGTGTACATACCATTGTCATGGCTTCGGATTGGGTCGGGTTGACTTTTCCGGGCATGATTGAGGAGCCAGGCTCGTTCTCTGGCAAGCTGATTTCACCGATGCCGCAGCGCGGGCCGGAACCCAATAAACGCACGTCATTGGCTATTTTCATCAGTGATGCTGCCAGCACGTTCAAGGCGCCCGATACCTCGACCATGGCGTCATGGCTGGCGAGCGCTTCGAATTTATTTTCTGCAGTGACAAAATTCAGATCGGTGATTTTTGCAACATGCGCCGCAAATTTCTCCGGAAATCCGGTTTTGCAATTGATACCGGTACCCACGGCGGTACCGCCCTGCGCCAGTTGCATCAGGCGCGGCATTGTATTTTTTACGCGGGCAATGCCGTATTCAATCTGCTTGGCATAGCCGGAAAATTCCTGCCCCAGCGTCATTGGCGTGGCGTCCTGCAGATGGGTGCGACCGATCTTGACGATATCCATGAAGGCGGATGATTTCTGCGCCAGTGCTGCCTGCAGGTGCTCAAGCGCCGGAACCAGTTCGTGGTGCAGCTGTTCGGCGGCGGCAATATGCATCACCGTCGGGAAGCTGTCGTTCGATGACTGGCCCATGTTGACATGGTCGTTCGGGTGGACAGGTTTTTTGCTGCCCATCGTGCCGCCCATGATCTCAATGGCACGGTTGGAAATGACTTCGTTGGCGTTCATGTTGGTCTGGGTGCCGGAACCGGTTTGCCAGACGACCAGCGGGAATTCACCGGCCAGTGTGCCGTCAATGATTTCGTCGGCGGCCTGCGTGATGGCTTGACCGATGGTTTTGTCGAGCGCGCCCAGTTCCATGTTGGCGAGAGCCGAGGCTTTTTTCTGAATGCCCAGTGCGCGCACCAGCGGCTTTGGCATGCGTTCGTCGCCAATGCGGAAATTCTGGATGCTGCGCTGTGTCTGCGCGCCCCAGTAATGATCGGCGGGCACTTCGATTTCACCGAAGGAGTCTGTTTCAATGCGGATATCTTCAGAAGACATTTGAGAACCTTTAATGGCAGAACGTGCGGAAACGGAAGATGACATGGTTTATAATTCCTGTTCCTGTTTCACGGTGATGTCTGACTTGCAGTCGGATATGAGAATTTGTACCCCGACCATGGGCGTGTATACGACCTCGTCAGTGCAGAGCGTTACTGAGTCGGAAATGGTAGACTGCATCGATTCTCCCGATGACAGCTTCTGATTGGTGATGCGCATTTCAGATTCTACAGTCGCACTCTTTTTGTCGGCGCTGATTTTGATGCTTTTCACGTTATAATCAATCTTGGCGCCCTGTACGCTGTCGTAACCTTCTCTAGAGCTGTTGATCATGCTCTCCTTGTTGAGGGTTATGGGCGTCTGCGTCGGGGGCTGTGATGGCATTTTCACATTCATATCGATAGTGCCGCTGAAATCGTCGTGTGTAGCTTTTTTGATAAAAGCCAGATGCTCATCATAAGGGAGACGATAGGATGCTGCGGATTCCTCGGCATAGGCTTTGACGTTTTCTTCTGTCAGCCATGTTGCTTGCTGTGCGCAGGCGGGTTTCATGCCTGAGGCAGGCAAGGCCACGATGGCCAGCAAGATCACGATAAGCTTTTTCGGCAAGGTCGTTACCCCTAAATTATTCATTTGGACTGACAAAAACTATCATTCCGCTACCCTGAGGTAAAGCGCGCAGCGGTAGGTTGTAAAGGGGTGTTTGAGAGCTATTCTCTCTTTTCTTTCAATCTTTTCCATCGGATTCCGCAAACGGGTACAAGCATACCTCTTTGTGACTTCTCAAGCCGGTGTGCGGTATTCTGTAACTACTCTGCCAGGATAGTGACGTGACCCATTTTACGGCCTTCTTGCGCTTCTTCTTTGCCATAAAGATGGAGACAGGCATTCTTTTTTTCAAGCCATGGTGCGAGCTTTTTTGCGTCCATGCCGATCAGGTTGAACATGACGGCGTCGGAGTGCCGTCCCGGTGCGCCCACCGGCATGCCCGCGACTGTGCGTATATGTTGTTCAAATTGAGATATCACGCAGGCGTCAATCGTCCAGTGCCCTGAGTTGTGAGTGCGCGGTGCGATTTCGTTTGCCAGCAGCGTACCTTCGCGGGTGATGAACATTTCCAACGCCAGCACACCGACCAGATCAACAGCATCGGCCAGCAACTGGGTCATGGCGCGCGCGTGTGCGGACAGCTCTTCGGGGATAGGGGCGGGGACTGTGCTTTTGGATAGGATGTGATTGCGGTGTTCATTCAGGATCGGGCCGTAAATCGCCGTTTGCCCGAGCTTGTCGCGGGCGATGATCACGGAAACTTCGCAGACGAAATCAACCATTTCCTCGACGATCAATTCCTGACTGCCAAGCGATTTCCATGCGGCCTTGGCATCGTCGCCGTGAACGAATTTCATCTGGCCTTTGCCATCGTAACCAAAGCGGGTTGTTTTCAGGATGGCATGCGCGATGCGCAGATCGGCCATGGCGTCGTCGATCTCGGAGGCTTTTGTGGCGACGGCCCAGCGCGCGGTCGAAATGCCGATATCGTTCAGGAATTTTTTTTCTGTCGGACGGTGTTGTGCAATTTCCAGCAGGCGGTCATCAGGAAATACGGGCTTATGTTTTTGCAGGAAGCGCACCGTTTCCACAGGTATGTTCTCAAATTCGTAACTGATGACATCTACGCTGTCAGCGAATTCCTTCAGTGCCTTCTTGTCGTCATAGGTGCCGATGAATGTTTGCGCCGCCACATGGCTTGCGGGGCTGTTCGGTTCGGGACAATAGATGTGCACCTTGATGCCGAGACGTGCGGCCGCGAGGGCGCTCATGCGGCCTAACTGGCCACCCCCGAGTATGCCCACGATTTTGCTGTCGAGCTTCATGGCGGTCTCTTTCAGGCTGTTGGCGTCAGGGCCACGGAACCGGTCTGTTGGGCGCGGAAATCATCAAGACGTTCTGCTAGTGATGTATCGTTGAGCGCCAGGATAGCAATCGCCAGCAACGCGGCATTCTTCGCACCCGCCTGGCCGATGGCCAGTGTGCCGACGGGTATGCCGCCCGGCATCTGGGCAATGGAGAGCAAGCTGTCGAGCCCTTTCAGGGCTTTGCTTTCAACCGGGACGCCCAAAACGGGCAGGGGCGTCATGCTGGCGCACATGCCGGGCAAGTGCGCGGCACCACCAGCCCCGGCGATGATAACTTTCAAGCCTTTTGATTTTGCTGTTTTAGCGTATTCGACCAGGCGATCCGGTGTGCGGTGTGCCGATACGATGCTGGTTTCATGGGGGACGCCGAATTCGGTCAGCATATCGGCGGCGGCCTTCATTGTGTCCCAATCGGATTGGGAACCCATGATGATGCCGACGACGGGAATACTGGTCATGCAATAATATCCGGCAGCAGCTGGCTTTCGATTTTCTGGATCATGTCCTTAAGCGCCAGCTTGCGCTTTTTCAGCCGCTGCATCTGAATAAAATCGACGGGCTGGTGCGCCATTATCTTGTCAATAATGTCGTCGAGGTCCTGGTGTTCGGATTGCAGCTCTACGAGCTTCTCGCGGAGTTCGTCTTCGTCTTCCATCAGTAAAAAGCCTAACTGTGATTACCGAAATTAAAAAATCTCGAAAAGAGTATCAGATAATCCGTTGTTTGGTAAGCATAAACTGTGTATGAATAAGGGCGTACAATAAGGGTGTCCCTGCTAAAAGGAAGTATTATGGATAAAAAACGCATTGCAATTCTGACGAGTGGTGGTGATTGCGCTGGCTTAAACGCGGCTATCCGTGCGGCGGTTCATCGCGCGCACCGTCTGGGTTGGGAAACGATCGGTCTGATTAACGGCACGGCAGGGTTGTTGAAAGACCCGGCGCAATACAGGGTGCTGACCCCAAATGACATGGATTCCTATGTCATGCGTATGGGCGGCACCATTCTGGGTACGACGAACAAGGGGAATCCGTTTGCGTTCCCGATGGCCGATGGTTCAACCAAGGATTTGTCGGGCAAGATTATCGACGGATTCAGGTCTTTGAACGTGCAGGGCATTATTGGTATTGGCGGCGATGGCAGCTTTGCCATTCTGAACAAACTGGCAACGCAGGGCGGCCTGAAAATGGTCGGGATTCCAAAGACGATTGATAACGATATCGGCATGACTGAAACCTCTGTCGGTTTTGATACGGCAGTGGCGGTGGCCACCGAGGCGCTTGATCGTCTGCAGCCGACGGCAGCCAGCCATGACCGCGTTATGATTCTGGAAGTGATGGGCCGTGATGCGGGGCATATTGCGATTGCTGCCGGTATCGCCGGTGGTGCTGATGTTATTCTAATTCCAGAAGTCGCCTATAATCTGGAAAGTATTGCGGCCAAAATCAAGGAAGTCAAAAATACAGGACGTAACTTCGCCCTGATCGTTGTTTCCGAGGCCGTAAAAACACTCGATGGCGGCAAGCTTGAGCTGGAATATATGGGCGGCGAGAAGCGTTATGGCGGTATCGGCCAATATCTCAGCAATAAAATTTCGGACATGACCGGGTCTGAAACCCGCGTTACGGTTCTGGGGCACGTCCAGCGCGGCAGCCAGCCTACTTATAATGACCGTCTGCTGGCTTCAGCATTTGGCGTGAAAGCGGTCGATTTGATTAATGAGGGCAAATTTGGCCGTATGGTGGCCTGGTCGGATCGTCAGGTTATCGACGTCGCGATCGAGGACGCAATCAAGGCCTACCAACAGGTCGATCTGAATGGTACGCTGGTGCATACGGCCCGGGCTTTGGGCATTTCGTTGGGAGATTAGGCTTCATGCTGTACGTCCAGCAATCTTTAAGTCCGGATGAAGAGATTATTCATATCGGGCATTTTCACTGGATGTACACGCTCCGTGCCATCATGGCGATCGTCTGGGGTATCCTCGGCTGTATCGTCGTGATTGTCGGCGCTGTCTATTTTCAGGAAAATTACTGGCACGGCTTCGAAGCGGAATCATGGCTGGGCAGGGTGCAGGAGCTTCACCCCGGTGTGCGCATCGGCGCGTTCTTTATTTTTATTTTTGGCGTGTTGCGCTTTGCTTCGATGATGGTGGCAAAAGCAACCACAGAAATTGCCATCACCAATAACCGTCTGATTTTTAAACGTGGTCTTGTCGCACGTTATGTCGGCGAGATGAGCATTGACCGCATCGAAGGCGTGAATGTTCTTCAGACCGTGCTGGGGCGTATCTTCGGTTATGGCCGCATCATGGTGCGCGGCATGGGCGTGGGTGAAGTTATTCTGCCGAGTATTTCTAATCCGATAGCCTTCCGCCGCGCGATTGAGAAAGCGAGAACATCATGACCATTGAAAATAAACCGTCTTCACAAAAACAGGACCAGGAATCTGTTGAGCGTATTTCCATGCGGGAGCGTACGACCGCTACCGGGCAGGAGGCATTGCAATCCATTTTGATGCCGGGCGAAAAAGTGCTGCGCGTGGCGCAGATCAGCCCGGGCATTTACTGGAAGGGCGTTGTGGTTTTTGTCTTGTCGCTGATTATAATGACGACGGTCGCTTTCAATCTGGGGCTGTTCTTGATGTTTGTCAGTGTGCTGATGCTGGCGGTGTCGTATCTGACCCGCTATTTCCTGCTGCTGGCGGCGACCGATAAACGCGTGATTATACGCCATGGCATTATCAACCTCGATACGATCCAGTTCCGCTATACCAAACTCGAAAGTGTCGAGCTTTCCCGCACGATCATCGGTCAGATACTCGGTTATGCCAGCGTCGTTATCACCGGCACGGGCAGCCGCATCACCGTCATACCGTTTATCGGCAACGCTTCACAGTTCCGCGAAGAGCTGAATAAAATCCTGTTCGACCAGGATGATAAGGCGAACTCCTAAGGCACTCTCCTGATTTTTCGGAACCTCTGCATACCGTCGCCTGTTGGACGGGTGATCACTTTTGGCTAGGGCGCTCTTTGAGGTTCTAACCTAAAGGGTTTGGCGCTTGTCAGGCGGTTGATAATTATTCAAATGATGGATGATCGACAATGGTCTGATTTCATTGAATAAAGCCTGCATCGGTATGATTTTACCGCTGCTAAGCAACTCTTAATCCTTTAGAGCGACAATAGATGTGTCTGAATCCTTTTGCGGGTGTATTTCATGTCACGGTTAGAAAATAAAAATCAAAACAAGACCTTGAGTCCCTCTTACAAGAAGATGAGGGTGTTTTTGCTGGCGGCTGTGTCTGTCGGCGTTGTGGCGACGGCAGGTGGTGGCTATGCGGGTATCGCGCAGGCGCAAATGGCACTGCCCGGTACAGAGTTTCTTTTCGGGCGCAATTTGCTCAAGCAGGCCGCTTACGGTGAATCGATAGCGCAGGGCACTGTGGGTGCCAGCAAGTTGTCGGATAGCGGCGCGATCAATGCTTTCTATGAGTTACGCGATCACAAGCCGTTCTGGACGGGTTCCCGCAATAACACGGAAAAAACACGCGGCGTTCTGACATTGCTTCAGGATGCGTGGACGCATGGCCTTAATCCGGCTGAATATCACGTTGATGAAATTTCTGATTTACTGTCTGCCGAGGACATCGACAGCACACGCCTTGAGTTGCTGATGACCGATGCCGTGGCGCGTTATGGCCGCGATATGACGGGTATGCGCGTGAATGCGGCGGCGGCCAATGAATATGCGAAGTTCTGGCGGCAACCGCTGGCGTTCGCTGATGTCCTGACGCGTCTTAGCGCGTCGGAGAATGCTAAAAACACGCTGGAAGATCTGGCACCGCAGAATGCCTTCTATGATCGTCTGCGCGAGGAGCTTGTGCGCATGAACCGTGAAAGGGCAAGTTACGACGACGTGTTGCCGATTAAGTTGACGGGCAAGACATTTTATCCAGGTGACCATAGCGCGGGCGTTGTGTCTTTACGCAAGCGTTTAGGGGTTGAACATGATTCCGATATGGGGCCGGAGAATTTTTATGACGATAGGACGGCCTCGGCGCTGATGAAATTCCAGCGTGAGAACGGTCTGGATGCTGATGGTGTCATCGGGCCTAAAACGCTTGAGCTTCTGAATCGCAGTAACCGCGACCAGATGGAGCAGGTGATCGCCAACCTTGAGCGTCTGCGCTGGATGGATGAACAGAAGCCTGACCGCTATATCATGGTAAATATTCCTTCGCAAAGATTGTGGGCGGTGGATAACGGCAATGTCGTCCATGAAATGGATGTGATCGTCGGTAAACCCGAACGCCAGACCAAGGCCTTTAAGGCCGAAGTGCAGGGCATCCGTTTTAATCCGAAATGGAATGTGCCCATGGGTATCAAGATGAAAGACTTCCTGCCCAAATTGCAGCAGGATTCTTCTTATCTGGCACAAAAAGGCATCGAGATATATGAAGGTAGCGGCAGTTCCCGCCGTACGGTTGATCCTGCTTCTGTTGACTGGTCGGCGATGAGCCGTGGCGAGATGAGCCGGTTGAGCATGGTGCAAAGGCAAGGGGCCAATAACGCCTTGGGTCGTATCCGTGTGCTGATGCCGAACGACTTTGATATCTATCTGCATGATACCAATACGCCTGAGTATTTCGAAAAAACACAGCGTACGCTAAGTTCCGGTTGCGTCCGGTTGTCGCATCCTGAGGACATTGCCCGCTTCGTCCTGTCCCGGAACGAGGGCTGGTCTGATGAGAAGATGGAGGCCATGATCGAACGTGGTGCTACTTCCGAAGTAGCGGCCGCCGCGCCGTTCCCGGTTTATATCGTCTATCAGACGATGTGGCTGGATGGTGACGGGCGTCTGGTTTATGGCGCGGATGTTTACAAGCAGGACCGACGCTTGATTAAAGTGTTGGCACAGGGTAATGATTTCCATATCCCTGAATCGGCAGGTACCCGGTTGGCGGTAGCTTCGGACAACCCAGTCAGATAAATTATAATTTAATATCAATGACTTAAAAGATCGGCCTTGCCAATGGTAAGGCCGATCACGTACACTTTAGAGGTAAGATCTCTTTACATCCCCTTCCAAACCCTCTATTGCTCTATCCTTTCTGGATCAACGAACGAGCTCCAAAAGCCTAGACACCCCTAACGTCAACAGCCAAGGTCATCTTTTCGATATGTCTTTTCTGAATTTCTCTGCCTCTGAACAGGGCGTTTCCCGCCGTGATGTCATTAAATCTGGTCTTTGGGCCGCCGCCGGGACGCTGCTTATGCCCTCCGTCGCGGAGGCTGCTGCCCTCAAGATGCCGAAAAACGGTTCCTACGACATCCAGTTTTCTAATGCGCACACCGGGGAAAGCTTTTCCGGTACGTACCGTGTCGGTAATAAATACCTGCCGGATGCTTTTGAAGAGATTAATTACGTCCTGCGCGATTTCCGCGCCAATGAAGTTTTCCCGATTGATCCCCGCGTGATCGACATCATTTACATGGTGCACCGTAAGACAGGCCGCAGCCAGCCGCTGGAGATTCTGTCCGGTTACCGTTCACCAAAAACCAACAATATGCTGCGTCATGCCAGCTCGGGCGTGGCGCGTAATTCCATGCACCTGTCCGGTCAGGCCATCGACTTCCGTATGGCGGGCGTTTCCACGCGCGGCCTGCGTGATATTGCAGCGAGTTTCAAGGTCGGTGGTGTCGGCTATTATCCGCGCAGCAATTTCGTTCATGTGGATACGGGTAAATTCCGTACTTGGTAGTGTTAGATCAAATATAAAGAAAAGGGCGGTTTTGACCGCCCTTTGTTTTTTGAACTTCCTGCCGTTTCCGTCGTTGGTGTGTGGATAGTGAACGGTGGAGGATATTGTTATGTTACATTATGCACTCGTATTTTTGGTCTTGGCGCTGATCGCCGGTGTGCTGGGCTTTGGTGGCGTAGCGGCCATATCCATGGAATTCGCAAAGGTATTGTTCGTGGTTTTCTTGGTGCTCTTCCTGATTACCGCTGTTTATGGCGCTTTTCACAGGCACGGGCCCAAGCTGTAACGGTCAGACATTGAACGGTGCCAGCTTGCGTGTCAGCTGGTGGCCGTCGATATCGAATTGCCATACGCGCCAAGGGAAGGGATCCTGCGCGGGGGCGGGCTCGAAATAATGAAGATGGCAGTTCTCGATCTCGGTCACCGTGTGTTTATACAGGTGGCCGATCGCATGGAACAGGCCGCCGTGCGCTACGATCAGCGGCGGCTGTTCGGCGGCGGTGTGGGTCAGAATTTTTTCCAGTACCTTGTTGACTCTGCGGGCGAAGGTATCGCTGGTTTCACCGCCGGGCGGTGCGTGTGTGGCCAAAAATTCGGGCCAGACGATTTCCCATGGCAAACCGTCCCATGCGCCCATGTCGTGTTCGCGCAATTCAAAGTCCGGCACCATTTCCAGCCCCAGATGCTGGTTCAGAAGATGCGCGGTATCACGTGCGCGGATCATGGTGCTGTGATAAATCCGCCCCGGCATTGGGAGTATGTGATCTTTCAGATAGGTGGATAATGTATGGGCCTGACCACGCCCCTTGTCCGTCAACGGGCTGTCGAACAGGCCTCCGGCCATGATACGGCGTTCATTGGCTGTGCTCTGGCCATGGCGGATCATATAAAAGGGGTTCTGCGGCAGCATGGTTTAGTCCGGATAAAGTTGTTCACATCTTCTTCCATAATGCAGGATTGTGCCTGTTATGCCAAGAGTGCATTTGATAGAGTAAGGGCATGGAAGTCTGGAAAGATCAGGGTATCGTCCTTAGCGTACGTCAGCACGGTGAAAACGGGGCGGTCGTGGCGCTGCTGACGGAGCAGCATGGCCGCTATATGGGTTATGTGCGCGGTGCGCATTCGGCGCGTATGCGCGGGATTCTGCAGGTGGGTAATCTGGTGAGCGCCGAATGGAGTTCGCGCGTATCCGATAGTATGGGTACCTATGAGCTTGAGCTGCATGAGGCACTGGCGGCCAGCGTGATGGATGACTCGCTGCGGCTGGGTGCGCTGTTGTCGGCTTGTGCGCTTTGCGATGCGGCGTTGCCTGAGCGTGAAAGCCATTGCGGCTTGTTCTACGGCATGCTGGCCTTGCTGCAGACTTTGGAAACCGAAAGCTGGGCGCCGACCTATGTGATGTGGGAGCTGGCGTTTCTACGCGAGCTAGGCTTTGGCATAGACCTAACCAAATGCGCCGTCAGCGGCACGACTAAAAATCTCACGCATATCTCGCCGAAATCGGGAAGAGCGGTCAGCACGAAAGCCGCCGAACCTTATCTAGATAAATTGCTGGTGCTGCCGCATTTCCTGCGTCCGCAGCGCAGCGGCGGGGATGATGCCGATGTTCTGGCCGGTTTGCAGATGACCGCCCATTTCCTCGAACACTGGGCCTTCGTTCATCACACGCAAGGCCTGCCTGAATCCCGGACGCGGTTTCAGGAGCGGTTTGCGCGGCAGACGCAGAGTGATAAAATTTCCGAAGTGGCTGTTTAATGATTGAGGCGTGAAACCATGAATTCTCTTCAGCAAAAAGTGCAGGAACTTATTGATACCGGCAACATGGATGAGGCCCAGACGTTACTGCAGAAAATGTTAAAAGAAGAAAAGACCAAGGACACGTGTTTTGCGCTGGCTGAAATGAATTTCAGCAGAAAGCATTATAACGATGCTGTCTATTATTATGAGGAAGCCATCAAGCTTGATCCGTCTTTTCATCAGGCTTATGCCCGGATTGCCGAGGCGTTGCTTCTAAATGGTCATCCTTTCGAGGCGCTTGATTATTACGGGCTGGCGATCAAGCATGGCCCTGACGAATTGGGATGCAAGCAGGGTTTTGTGAATCTGGTATGGCGTCTGCAGTTGAAGGCGTTTAATGCCGACCTGAAAGACATGGTGCTGAAATGCCTGCAGACTCCGGCGCTGGATCTCACATATATGGGGCAGATATGGCAGGGTATCCTGCGTTTCGATCCGACATTCAAGGACATCTATAAGGCAGGGCAGAAAGATGATTATGATGATTTCAGGAAAGCGCTTTCCCGTCTGAAAGATCACAAGCCTTTGGTCGAACCGTTTTTCCTACTTGGCTTGCGCAGGCTAACTGTTTTTGATGTTGGTTTTGAAAAATTTTTGACATTTCTGCGCCGGTTCGTGTTGGAGGAGTTGCAGGCAAAGCCTGAATACCGTCCTCTTGCCGAGGCTTTGTCGCTTTACTGTCTGACGACGGAATATGTTTTCTTTGTTTCCGATGCTGAAAAAGAGAAGCTTAAACAGGTCGGCGATGATGCCGTGCTACGCGCCTGTTATCAGCCGCTTTTCAAACAGGCGGATGCGGCGTTGCTTAAAGATAAACTGCCCGCTGATCTTGTTGGGCCTCACTTTACTGAATTTTCAAAGCAGGCGGCTGTGCGTTCCGGCATAGCTGTGTTGAATATTGAAGATGATGTGTCTTTAAAGGTCAGGGCGCAGTACGAAGAGTTCCCTTATCCGCGCTGGCGTCATTTCGATTCCACAATCAGAAGCGAAGTTTCCGAAGGTTATCTGCGTGAAGGATCGCCGCAGATACTGGTTGCGGGGTGTGGTACCGGGCGTGAAGCGATTGAGCTTGCTGCCGTATTTCCGAATGCGCAGGTGTTGGCTGTCGACCTGAGTTTGACCAGTCTTTCCTATGCGGTGATGAAGGCGCAAGAATTCAATATTCAAAATATAGAATTCCGTCAGGCCGATATTTTAAAACTGGGCTCTCTGGATAAAAAATTTGATTACATCGCCTGTTCCGGGGTTCTTCACCATATGAAGGAGCCCAAGGAGGGCATGGCTGTTCTCCATAGTCTGTTGAATCCCGGCGGTGCGATGCGTATCGCTCTTTATAGTGAACTGGCGGGGCAGGAGATAGTGACGGTACGCGCCGTGATTGCCGATAAGGGGTATGGTCCAGACGCTGACGGTATCCGTCAGTTCCGGCATGATGCGAAAGGGTTGCTCAGACTCCCCACCTACGCTGACATTACCGGTTTTGCGGATTATTATTATCTCTCAGAATGCCGCGATTTGCTGTTCCATGTACAGGAACATCGTTACGACGTGAGCGGGATTCAGGATTTGTTGCAGGCCTTTAAACTGGAATTTTCCGAGTTTTACCTGCCAGAGGATATTCTGGCGCGGTATTATAAGGAGTTTCCCGAAGAGGAAGCGGTGGCGGATTTATCCAACTGGGCGAAGTTTGAAGCCCGGAATCCCAAGATATTCAGGGAAATGTACCGTTTTTGGGTCAGGAAAGCCGCATAAGAACGGGGGAAAATGGCGGAAAACAAGGAATTTTGGCTTGAATCCCGCTGTTGATCCTTTAAAACCAAGGCATGGCTCGTAAAGGCAAATCAGGCGGCCCTGCCGCACCCGTCGAACAGAAGATACTCGACCAACCTCTGACACAAATCCTGTCAGAGCGTTATTTGTCCTATGCGCTGTCCACTATCATGTCGCGTTCGCTGCCGGATGTGCGCGACGGTCTGAAGCCCGTGCATCGCCGCTTGATGTACGCGATGTATCAACTGAAATTAAAACCTGAACTCAGCCCGAAAAAATCGGCGCGCGTGGTCGGTGATGTGATCGGTAAATTCCACCCGCACGGCGATCAGTCTGTCTATGACGCGCTGGTGCGTTTGGCGCAGGATTTTGCCGTGCGTTATCCGCTGGTGGACGGGCAGGGTAACTTCGGTAACATCGACGGCGATAACGCTGCCGCAATGCGTTATACCGAAGCGCGCCTGACCAAGGTTGCCGAATTGCTGATGGAGGGGATCGACGAAAACGCTGTCGATTTCCGCCCGACTTATGACGGCGAGGGCAGCGAGCCTATCGTCATGCCTGCGAATTTCCCCAATCTGCTGGCGAACGGTTCCTCCGGTATTGCTGTCGGTATGGCCACGAACATTCCGCCGCATAATGTGGGTGAGCTGTGCGAGGCGATGGAGCTGATGCTCGAACAGGACGATGCGACCGTCGATCAGCTTTGCAAAATTGTTAAAGGCCCGGATTTCCCGACCGGCGGTACGCTGGTGGAGCCGAAAGAAAACATCCTCGAAGCCTATAAAACCGGAAAGGGTTCCTTCCGTCTGCGCGCCAAGTGGGAAGTGGAAGAGGGTAAGGGCGGCGCGTGGCAGATTATCGTCACCGAAATTCCTTATCAGGTGCAAAAATCACGCCTGATCGAGAAAATTGCCGAACTGATCACCTCTAAAAAATTGATGATGCTGGATGATGTGCGCGATGAAAGCGCCGAGGATATCCGTCTGGTGCTGGTGCCCAAATCACGCAATATCGCGCCCGAGCTGCTGATGGAAGCGCTCTACCGTAACTGCGATCTCGAAATTCGTTTTGCGATGAACATGAACGTGCTTGATGGCGGGCTGGTGCCGAAAGTAATGAACCTGAAAGAGGTTCTGCAGGCATGGCTTAACCACCGTCAGGAAGTGCTGGTGCGTCGTTCTCAGTATCGCCTTGAAGAAGTGCTGCATCGTTTAGAGGTTCTGGCCGGTTACCTGATCGTTTATCTGAATATCGATGAAGTGATCCGTATCATTCGCGAAACGGATGAGCCTAAGCCCGCCTTGATGAAAGCTTTCAAGCTTTCAGAAGTGCAGGCGGAAGCGATCCTCAATATGCGTTTGCGTTCCCTGCGCAAGCTTGAGGAAATGGAACTGCGCCGTGAACATGACAATCTGTCGAAAGAGCGCGATGCATTGCAGGCGCTGCTGAAATCCGAATCCAAGCAATGGAAAGAAATTCGCAAGCAGATCGGCGAGATTAAAGAACTGTTCGGAGCGGGTACCGCTCTGGGCGCGCGCCGCACGAAAATCGGCAAAGCGCCGAGCCTTGTCGCTATCGAACAGATTGAAGATGCATTGACAGAGAAAGAGCCGATTACGGTTATTTTCTCGGACAAGGGCTGGATCAAGGCGATGAAAGGCCATGAGCACAATCCCAAGGATTTCACTTATAAAGACGGCGACCGTGGCCGCTTCGTGATCGAGGCGATGACCAATGACAAGCTGATCGGGTTTGGCACCAATGGCCGTTTCTATACGCTTTCCTGCGACAAACTGCCATCCGGGCGCGGTTTCGGCGAACCAGTGCGTTTGATGGTCGATCTGCCGAATGATTCCGATATCACGGCGCTGATGGTTTATAACCCGGACGCTAAATTGCTGGTGGCGTCAGAAGATGGTCGCGGTTTTATCGTGCCGGAGAAAGACGTTCTGGCGCAGACCAAGAACGGCAAGCAAGTTCTCAACGTCGATGAGAAGACCGAAGCCAAGATTTGCCTGCGCATCGCGCCGGAGCATAACCATATCGCTACCATCGGCACTAACCGCAAAATGCTGGTATTCCCGCTGGAACAAATCCCCGAGATGTCCAAGGGCAAGGGCGTGATCCTGCAAAAATTCAAGGAAGGCCGTCTGGGCGATGCCCGCACGTTCAACTTGAAAGCGGGCCTGACCTATCGTTCCGGTTCCTCCCAAGCCAAGGTTGATAATATCAAACCATGGATTGCCGAGCGGGCGCAGGCGGGCAAGCTGCCGCCGAATGGTTTCCCGAAATCGGGTAAATTCGATTAATTCAAATCAATTGTCATTGCGAGGAAGCCTTCAGGCTGACGAAGCAATCCAGTGATGTAACTCTGGATTGCTTCACTGCGTTCGCAATGACGAATGATGTTTACGGGAACTGCACCGCACCTTGTGATTTCTTATAGGTCTCGATCTGCTTCTTGATGTCCTGATCAAGTTGCGAGCCTTCCTTGACCTTGTCTTTGAAGGCGCCGCGTTCAAAGGCGGCCTCGATGCTTTCCTTCAGCAGGATAATGCTCATGCGGCGGTTTTTGGCGTCTTTGGGGTTTTCGGGGAGCAGCGGTTCGCGGTCGGCCTGGCCCATGACGTTGGTCAGGCGCGTTTCAGGAATATTGGTTTCGGCCAGAATGCGCCGGGTCGAATTGGCACGGTCGGCGGATAATTCCCAGTTGGTGTATTTTGCACCGCTGCCATACGGCACACTGTCGGTGTGGCCGCGCACGGAAATATTGTTTGGCATTTTCAGGATGATTTCGGCGACCTTTGACATCAACTTGCTGGTGTAATCGTACATCTCGGCGCTGCCGCTCGGGAACATCGGGCGGCCTTCTTGATCAATGATCTGGATGCGCATGCCTTCGGGCGTCATATCCATCATCACATTTTTCATCAGCTCCGCAAGCTCGGGGTCGCTCTTGATGGCTTCCTCGATTTCTTTCTTTGTCTCTTCGAAGCGTTCTTCTTCCTGTTTCCTGAATTCTTCTTCCAGTGCTTCAAGCTCGCTGTCGGAATATTCAGGGCTGTCCACGCCGGAGGATCCCGCCTTGTTTGATTCCCGTGTTGCACCTGATGCCTTGGGGGCGGTGACGGGAACGGCCATTTGCGACATCGCGCCTTCGGTGGTGACTGTCAGGCCGCCCAGTACGCCACCTGCGCCGCTGGTGGCGTCGGATAGCTCGGGGTGGGTGGGGTCGAAATAGTTGGCAATCGCGTTTTTGGCTTCGTCGGTGGTGACGTTGAGCAGCCAGAGCAAAAGGAAGAACGCCATCATCGCGGTCACGAAGTCGGCATAAGCGACTTTCCACGCGCCGCCATGATGCCCGGCTGCGTATTTTTTGACCTTCTTGATGATGATTGGTTGAAGTTCGTCGTCTTTTTTCTTGCTGGCCATGAGTTATTCCTAACTCGGGCTAGGGAGTTCATTGAGTTTTTCTTCAAGCTCAAGGAAACCCGGCTGCACATGATGCGGCAGGAATTTACGCGCAAATTCCACGGCGACCTGTGGGGCGGCACCCTGCAGGAAGGCGATGATGGAAACTTTCATGCAGCGGTAATAAAGAACCTCTGAGTCTGCTTTTGCTTTCATGGCGCCTGCCAGAGGGCCAATAAAACCGTAAGCCAGAAACACGCCGAGGAACGTACCGACCAGCGCGCCGCCGATCATCTTTCCGAGTACTTCCGGGGGTTCTGTAATAGAGCCCATGGTTTTGATAACCCCGAGAACGGCCGCCACAATACCGAGCGCCGGAATACCGTCAGCCATGGTTTGCATGGCGTGTGCAGGATGTTCCTTTTCTTGCGTCAGGGATTCAATCTCTTCATCCATCAGCGCTTCAATCTCGTGCGGGTTTTCATTGCCGAGCGAGATAATGCGCAGATAGTCGCAGACGAAGGTGACGGCGTGGTGATTATGAATGAAACCGGGGAATTGCTTGAACAGTTCGCTGTTCTCCGGGTCTTCGATGTGAGACTCCAGTGCCAGCCAGCCCTTGGTGCGGGCCAGCTTGAACAGCATATACATCACGCTCAACAGCTCCATATAGGAGGATTTATCATGCGCTTCCGGCTTGATAATACATTTCATGCTGGAAAGGGTTGATTTGATCGTGTGCGAGGTATTGGCAACGATAAAGGCACCGATAGCGCAACCCATAATAATCAGAATTTCATAGGGGGCGGCTTTGGCAATGGGTGCAAGATGCCCACCGGCAAGCATATAGCCGCCAAAGGTACAGGCAATAACAAGGATGAAACCAACAATCTTCATGGCAGGGCCAAAGAAATCCTTTCTTTGTCACAGGAGTGATTACGCGAATCCGAAACGGATATTATAATGATTTTCTATGGTTTAAGGGTGCCAGAAAAGACTTAACAGATTGTAACTATTCTTTTATCCCCGCTTATATACGCAGGTATCTAAAGAGGAGGAATGAGCTTGCGGGCTACTGATGGTTCAAAATCCGGCTTCGGCAGAGGTTTGGAGTAGAGGAAACCCTGTGCCAGCGGAATGCCCATTTCCTTAATCATGCGGGCTTGCTCGATGGTTTCAACGACTTCCGCTATTACCGTAACGCCAAGATCCTGACACATACGCGCCAGGTTTTTGACCATCACGGCGTCGCGCTGACTGGTCAGCAGTTTGCGCGTGTACTGGCCATCAATCTTCAGGTAGTCGATATGCAGGCTCTGCAGGTACTGGAACGAGGCCGATCCTGCGCCGAAATCGTCGAGGCAGACCTTATAGCCGCGATCCTGCAGAGTTTTGATGAAGTTGTTTACCATGTCCAGTTCCTTGATGGTGGTGGACTCGGTGATTTCAAAAATCATCCGTTTTGCCAGATGCTTGTTGAGATCCAGCTTCGCCAGCAGTGTTTTGAAAAATTGTTCGTTCTGTATCGACTGGCCGGAAAGATTGACGGCGAATTTCGTGTCCCGGCCCTGCGATTTATAGAGTAGGTAATTAATGGCGCGTTCACAGGCGGCGATGTCGAAATCGGCGGCCATGCCGATGTCCTCGCCAAAAATAATCCATTCCTGCGTCGATCCCTGGTTCTTGAACCGTGCGAGCATTTCATAGTGGGAAACGCTGAGCGTATCGATATCGACAACGGGCTGGTAATGGAAATCAAAACTCAGTTGTTCGATCATGGTTTTGAATTGCTGGATTTTATGCGCGTTGGCGCTGACATACGCCTTGAATCCGGAATTCAGGGTTTCGATGTTCAGGCTGGTGCCTTTGCGTTCGAATTCGTTGATGGTATAGACCAGCGCCTTGCTGGCATCGCGTTCGCTCAGGGACTGGATGTCCGCCTGAATGGTTTTACCCTTGATCTCTATATTTTCTTCGTTGGGGGCTTTTTCCTGCGCCAAAGCGGTCAGCTGCGCCAGCAGGGAATCCGTCGTTACCGATTTGTCGTGAAGGATACTGTATTTCCCGTCGTCGATTTCGGCAGCGGCCTGACCGTCAGCGGATTGCGAGCATAAAAGCTCTGTGACCGCGCCCCTGAAGCTATCCCACCAGTCATTGCCCATTTTGGATTTTATTTCGCCGATATTCTCGATATCGAGCAGGGTCATATCGAGATCCTGACCGGTGGCGCGGGCGACATCGATGGCGTCCTTGGCGGCCAGCAGGAAAGTGTCCTTGTCCAGCAATTCGTATTCGTTTTGCGCCTTCATCATGTCCGATAGCTGGGCCATCATCGCATTCGAGAAGCCGAGAGTGATATACAGGCCGTCGCTGTTTGGCATTTTGATCGCCGTCAGAATGGCGCGCTGCCCGTTGCCGAGTGTTTGGTCCAGTGTTACCAGATAGGGGCCGCAGCGTTCGGCGGCACGGGCGCGTGTTTCCATTTTCGTGAGTATGTGACGATCTTCGTTGGAAAAAATCGTGAGCCAGTTCTGGCCGATCAGTGTTTTTTCGTTGATGCCTGTAAGGCTGCGGGCCGCCCCCAATGCAAAATCGACGATTCCCGTCTCGTTTACTTCGAGAAAGAGATCGGCTGATGCAAATGAGAAAGCGAGGAAGCGGTCGCGTTGCTTCTTGATATTTGTTGTTTTGTCCATGTACGCAAATAAGCCCTTGTGTCCAGTCTAAGTGTGACACAGGAGATTTACTAATTAATAAAGGAGGTTAGGCATAATATGGGCTTGGGAGCGATCAGACATGCTTTGGGGGCGTTTTTTCCTTATCTCATTGAAATATAACAATATTATCTTTTAGGTACAAGATTTCAGTTTTTTCCGATTGAGTGGCCCTTTTTGGCAGATTTGCTGCAAATTTTGCGCTTTTATGTTCCGGAGTGCTAGTTTGTGAATCTTAGCAATCCGGGGGTAATATCATGGCTGAATATGAAGGCGGTTTTTATGAACCGAAGAAAAAGGAAGAGGCGCCTGAGCCGCCGCGCAGACTGTCTGATTATTTTATGTCTGATTTAGGACGCGCTCTTGCCAACATCGCCGCAGATAAAAAAGAGCGGCAGGAGAAAGCACGGCAGGCAGCCGAGCCTCCGAAGCCGGGGCCGGGGTTTATAGAATAATCTCAGGACGGAATTAAACGGAGGGCTTCTGCGCCAGTCCATAACGTTTGATCGTTACTTTTACGCCATCCATATCTTTGACCGTTTGCGGGCACTGCGAAAGGGGCGATCCGCGCGTCATCGCGCTGTGATAGAGGAATGAATCGCACAGGCGTGCCCAGAAACCAGACCTGTCCTCATCAATTTCCGTCGTTATTTTGTCAGCCTTCTGAAAGGCTTCGACAATCGGCGGCGTCAGTAACTGCGCATCCACGATGCGCTGAAATATTTCATGGGATGTCGTAAAGCTGCATCTTTCGTCATTGTCGCTAATGGAAACGCCATCAAAATGGGCTGCTGCGGTAAAGAACATCCGACGCAGTTCTGTTTTGACGGCGCGATCTGCGGGGCGTTTTCTTCCGTACGCGTATTCTACAGTTACTTCTTTGCCCGCCATCATGCGTTTCCTTCTCGAATGACTGTTCAAGAGAGATTGCGGGCGGCATCGACGGCGGCATAGGTCAGGATACCGTCGGCACCGGCGCGTTTGAATCCCATCAGCATTTCCATCAGGGCTTTATCGTAATCCAGCGCGCCTGCCTGTGCCGCGAATTTCAGCATCGCGTATTCGCCGCTGACGTTATAGGCGAACGTAGGGACGCGGAATTCCGTTTTTACGCGGTGAATGATATCGAGGTAGGGCAGACCCGGTTTGACCATGACCATGTCAGCGCCTTCATCAAGATCGAGAGCCACTTCGCGCATGGCTTCGTCGCTGTTGGCTGGGTCCATCTGGTGCGTTTTGCGGTCGCCTGTTTTCAGTGCGCATCCGGCGGCATCACGGAACGGGCCGTAAAAAGCGGAAGCGTATTTTGCGGCATAGGAAAGAATGGCGGTGTTTTCGTGGCCATTGTCATCCAGTGCGGCGCGGATCGCGCCGACCATGCCGTCCATCATGCCGGACGGCGCGATGATGTCGGCGCCCGCGTCGGCGGCGATAATGGCCTGCACGGCGAGATTTTCCAGCGTAGCGTCGTTCATCACATGGCCGTGATCGTCGAGTGGTCCGCAATGGCCGTGATCGGTGTACTCGCAGAAGCAGGCATCAGCCATGACGATGATGTCGGGGCAGGCGTCTTTCACATTGCGGATCATGCGGGCCAGCAGGCCATCAGGTTTCATTGAGTCGGTGCCGTGGTCGTCTTTATGGTGCGACACCCCAAACAGCATGACGGATTTCACGCCCGCCTGTTCGGCTTCTTTCACGGCGGTGGCGATTGATTTTTCGGTTTCGCGGAAAACGCCGGGCATGGATTTGATCGGCTGGCGTTCGCTGATGCCTTCTTCGACAAACATCGGCAGGACCAGGTCGGCGGTGGTCAGTGTATTTTCGCGGACAAGGGCGCGCATGTTTTCAGAGGTGCGCAGGCGGCGCATGCGCAGGGGCAGATCGGCTGTCATGTGGCCTTCAGATGTCGGTTTACCGATAAAAGACAGGGGCTTGGAGAGGGTCATTTCGTTTGCATCCTTGCGGGGAGTGGCCTAATCTTGCGGCACATATAACTCCTTCAAGATGCACTATGTCAACGAATACCGAACACGAAATTTTTGCTGAAAAATCAGGGTCTGTCCTGCATGTGACGATCAACCGCCCGGCGGCGCTTAACGCCTTGTCCCGCAATATGATTCAGGAAATGGCGCGGCTTCTGGCCACGGCTGAAAAGGACGATGCGGTCGGGTCTGTGGTTATCCGCGGGGCCGGGGGTAAGGCATTTTGCGCCGGGGGCGATATCAAATCAACCTGGGCCCAGCGTACCGATGTTGCCGCCAATGATCATTATTTCTACGATGAATATAACCTGAACCGCCAACTGTTTCATTATTCCAAACCGCTGGTCGCGCTGATGGATGGCATCACTATGGGCGGCGGTTATGGCGTGGCGGGTTATTGCGATTACCGTGTGGCCACGGAAAATACAAAATGGGCGATGCCGGAAACGGGGATCGGTTTCTTCCCTGATATTGGCGTCACGCATGCCTTTCATCAGGCACCGGGCGCGATGGGCATGTGTCTGGCGCTGACCGGCATGACGATTGGGCCGGAAGATGCGTTCTATGGCGGGTTCGCCACGCATTATATATATGCGGATGCGTTGCGTGATGTGACGGCGGCGCTTGACGCCGGGGAATCGCCGGAAGAGGTCGTGGCGCGTTTTCATCGTACGCCCGCGCTGATAGGTCCGTTGGCGCAGCATCAGGATGTGATTGACCGATGCTTCGGACTGGACAGCGTGGCGGAGATTGTCGAAGCGCTGAAGCAGGAAACATCTGACTGGGCGCAGGCCACATTGGCGCTGTTACTGAGTCGGTCGCCGCTGGCGGTGTGTGTGACTTTCACGCGCATGATCAGGGGGCGGGGGCAGTCGTTTGACCGGATTATCGAGGATGATTATGTCATTGCGCGGCAGTTTATGCGCGGGGATGAGTTTTTTGAAGGTGTGCGGGCAATGCTGGTCGATAAAGACAAAAAACCGCTGTGGAGCCCGGAAACGCTGGATAAAGTGACGGAAATCGATATTTCCCGCCATTTCGAGCCATTGCCCGGGCGGCTGGCGGATGGATTTAAGGGTTGAATTCGTCCTTAAGTGCGTTATCATTTTGATAATAAAGATATATTACTCTGGTTAATGGTAGATCTACCAATTCTTGAACATTCCTTGAACCGACCCTTTGGAGAGTGAAACGTGACCGCTTATTATGATGCGATCCAGCTTATCGAGCGCCTGCACCGCCATTTCCTGGATGTGCTGAAAATTGAACTCGACCGTAAAGGGATACAGGATATCAACAACGTCCAGAGCATGATCCTGTTCAATATCGGCGATGATGAAATGACGGTCGGTGAACTGACGATCCGTGGTTATTACCTCGGCTCGAATGTTTCCTACAACGTCAAGAAGATGGTCGAGAACGGATACCTTATTCAGGAACGTTCCGTGCATGATAAACGCTCCATCCGTGTGCGCCTGTCTGATAAGGGCAAGAAGCTTTGCGATCTGATCACGGCGATGTTCAAACGTCACGAAGAGCAGTTGAAAGGTTCCGACATCACTGAAACGCACCTGAGCAATCTGAACGGCGCGCTGAAGATGATTGAACGTTTCTGGGCCGTGCAGACAAACTTCGGGGCACTCAATCCGGCGGATTTCGACTAAGGTCTTAAGGGGCGAGGGATGAACATGGAAACATCCTCGGTGCAACCAGTACCCGGCGCTGCCCGCTTACATTTTCCCATTGAGGGTCATTCAATATGGCCGGTTATCCTGTGGATGCTGCTGTTTAGCTCGGTGGCGGCCGTGTTCGTTATCGGTCTTACACTGAACATGTTCAATGTCGGCGGCTTGCCGATGGACAAGAACGCTATAACGGCCCTGATCGCCGGGTTTCTGGTGCTGGAATATATGGCGGTGCTGAAACTGATTGTGCCCAACCTGACCGACTATGGCCGCTACCGTATTTATCCCGACCGCGTGGATTTTTATCCGTTGGTGCTGCTGGGGCTGGGTGTTACCGAACAATCAAAGGCTGAACCGTCCAGCGCCTTTTCAGGGGTACGGATCAAAATTTCGGTCAGCAAGGACAAGCCAACCTTTTACCGTGTCGATCTCGTCCACCCGGCCAAAGGGCGGACTCTCAAGCTCAAATATTTTCTCGATATGCCGGATGCGCAGCTCTATGCGCGTGAACTGGCGGATACGATGAAGTTGCCGATTTTGGAGCAGGCTTAGAGATAATTATCATCCCCGGTCTAGCTGTGGATGATAGAGCTATGAGAAATTGCGTCTTAGACTCTCCCCCTGAGGGGGAGGGTAGGGTGGGGGGTTAAAGTGTCTCCTGTAGATTTGATATTATAAACCCTCCCCCATCCCCTCCCTTAGGGAGGGGAGAAGATTTTTTCAGAGATAGCACAGGACGGTTATTGTTGTGCGGCCTTCAGCTTGTCCGTGATATCAATCACACCGTCCATGTCCCAGACTTTGTTATTCAGCATGAAAATTTTTGCTGACGGATCGACCAGCCGGGTCACGGTGTCGAAGGGGATAAGCGCGGCGCGGTAAATACTCATGTCGGCCTGAAACAAAACGCCGATCAGGAAATCGAATTTTTTTTGCTCAAGCCCTTTAATGGCGTTTAGCTGGCGTGTGTCGGTTGTGCTCATCAGGCGTTTGAATTTGATCTGATAGCGCAAGCCTTCATCATCACAGGCATCGTAGCCGGAGGTTGAAGGCGGTTCGCGTTTCAGGTCAAAGGCCTTGCAAGCCAGATAAGTGGCGTAATCGCCTACGGGTTGCGTCGGGTTATGAACGATATCGCGCACGGCGAGTTCATCCATGATCTGCGTTTGCAGGCGGATGAGGTCGAGGGGCGGAAGTGTCTTTATGTCCATAAACTAGAACGCCGCAAATCCGGTGATTGCACGTCCCAATATCAGTGCATGAATATCGTGGGTACCTTCGTAGGTGTTGACGGCTTCGAGGTTCATGACGTGGCGGATGACGTGGTATTCATCGGCGATGCCGTTGCCGCCCAGCATGTCGCGGGCGACGCGGGTCATGTCGAGGGCTTTGCCGCAGTTATTGCGTTTCAGCATTGAAATGGCTTCGGGCGCGGCGCGGTATTCGTTGCGCAATGTGCCTAGACGCCATGCGGCAAGCAGTCCGAGCGTAATCTCGGTTTCCATGTCGGCGAGTTTTTTCTGGATCAGCTGTTGCGCCGCCAGCGGTTTGCCGAAGATAACGCGGTCGATGGTGTATTGCCGCGCAGTGTGGAAACAGAATTCCGCTGCGCCCATCGCGCCCCAGCAAATGCCGTAACGGGCGGAGTTGAGGCAGGAGAACGGGCCTTTCAGTCCCTTCACATTCAGGACCATGTCCTCGGTCACGGGCACTTCATCCATGGCGATGCTGCCGGTGATGGAGGCGCGGAGCGAGAATTTTCCTTCGATCTTCGGCGCGCTCAAACCCTTCAGGCCTTTTTCCAGCACGACGCCGACAATCTCGCCGTCATCATTCTTGGCCCAGACGACGAACACATCGGCGATCGGGGAATTGGTGATCCATTGTTTCGCGCCGGACAGCGTATAGCTGCTGCCACTTTTCTTTAAGCGTGTGCGCATAGCGGAGGGGTCGGAACCACCATCAGGCTCGGTCAGGCCGAAGCAGCCGATAAATTCGCCTTTGGCCAGTTTAGGCAGGTATTTCTGTTTCATCTCTTCAGAGCCGAACGCATGGATCGGGTACATGACGAGAGAGGATTGCACCGACATCGCCGAGCGATAGCCAGAGTCCACACGCTCAACTTCGCGGGCGACAAGGCCGTAAGATACTTGCGATACCCCGGCGCAGCCGTAACCTTCGAGCATCGCGCCGAGCAGGCCGAGTTCGCCCATTTCGCGCATGATGGCGGGATCGAATTTTTCATGGCGGTTGGCTTCGAGGATCCGTGGCATCAGTTTCGATTGGCAATAGTCACGGGCGGAATCGCGGATCATCCGTTCTTCATCGGTCAGAAGCTCTTCGAGGAGCAGGGGGTCTTGCCAGTCAAATTCTGGGCGGTGGCTTTTTGCGGTCATTTTTCTCTCGGCTACCATGTTATTCTCACTTTTGTCATTCTGAGGGCGAAGCCCGAAGAATCTCCCTTGACCCAAAATGAGATCCTTCGCTAACGCTCAGGATGACATTGAGGAGTAAGAGACTGTGGGGTAATATACGGGGGTTACATGAGTCCGGCAATGACAGACAATTCTTTACGCAACCGCGAAGTTATCTTTGAATTCTACCCGGTGGGGAACCTGGTGAAAGTATCGGCCATGGACGTCAAAACCATGACCGAAATCTCCATTCAGGGGCCGGCCAGCGCCGGAGAGGCACTGCTGAAGATCAACGCCCTCAAACGCCTTGAATATGTGCTGAAAAAGAAGGGGCTGATTGCATAAAAGTGCAATGAAGCGCTTGATTTGCGCGGTGCGGAACCTTTATATAACTGCATGACAGCCAAATTGAAGATCGCTATTGCCGCCGATCATGGTGGATTTTCCCTAAAGTCGGCCATTCTCAAAGCCTACGCGGACAAATACGACTTTCTCGATCTGGGCACAAATTCCACGGAATCCTGCAATTATGCCGATTACGGCCATGCGCTCGCGGAAGCGCTGGAGCAGGGCAAGGCCAAATTCGGCATTATCATCTGCGGCAGCGGTATCGGCATTTCGATTGCGGCCAACCGTCATAAGGCGATCCGGGCGGCTTTGTGCACCGACGTCACTATGGCGCGTCTTACCCGTCTTCATAATGACGCCAATGTACTGGCGCTAGGTGAACGCATCATCGGCCAGCAGGTCGCATTTGATTGCATTGATGCTTTCTTCAACACTGAATTTGAAGGTGGCAGACATCAGGCAAGAGTTGAAAAATTGAATGTAGGTATCTGAACAAAAGGGTGAATTAAAATGAGCAACGCGGCGGCAGCAATCAAGATGACAAATTCCGGATTTTTTACAGAAGACCTTGCGACACATGACCCTGAACTGTTCTCCGCGATTGGCAAGGAACTGGAACGTCAGCAGACCCAGATTGAGCTGATCGCCAGCGAGAACATCGTTTCCAAGGCGGTGTTGCAGGCGCAGGGCACGGTTCTGACCAACAAATACGCTGAAGGCTATCCGGGCAAGCGTTATTACGGTGGTTGCGAATTCGTAGACATTGCCGAAGAGCTGGCACGTGAACGCGCCAAGAAAATCTTTGGCGCGCAGTTTGTGAACGTGCAGCCCAATTCCGGGTCACAGGCAAATCAGGGCGTGATGATGGCGCTGCTGCAGCCGGGGGACACGATCCTCGGGATGGCGCTTAGCTCGGGTGGTCACCTGACGCACGGCGCGGCCCCGAACCAGTCGGGCAAATGGTTCAACGCTGTTCAGTATGGCGTACGCAAGGAAGACGCACTGCTGGATTACGATGAAGTCGAACGTCTGGCCAAGGAACATAAACCCAAGATGATCATTGCCGGTGCGTCGGCCTATCCGCGTGTCATCGACTTCAAACGCTTCCGTGAAATTGCTGATTCCATTGGCGCTTATCTGTTCGTCGATATGGCGCACTATGCGGGCTTGATTGCGGCGGGCGCTTATCCGTCACCGATGCCGCATGCGCACATCGTGACCACCACGACGCACAAAACCCTGCGCGGCCCGCGCGGCGGAATGATCCTGACCAATGACGAAGAAATCGCAAAGAAAATCAATTCAGCAATCTTCCCCGGCATTCAGGGCGGCCCGCTGATGCATGTGATCGCCGCGAAGGCTGTTTGCTTTGCCGAGGCGCTGACGCCTGAGTTTAAAGAATACGGTCATGCCGTTGTGCGTAATGCCAAGGTGCTGGCCGAGACTCTGAAAGAGGGCGGGTTTGATATTGTTTCCGGTGGTACCGATAGTCATATCGTTCTGCTCGATCTGCGCCCGAAAAAACTGACCGGCAATATCGTTGAGAAGGTTCTGGAAGAAGCGGGGATGACTTGTAACAAGAATGCCGTGCCGTTCGATCCGGAAAAACCGATGGTCACCAGCGGTGTGCGTCTAGGTACACCTGCTGCCACGACGCGCGGCTTCGGTGAAGCAGAATGGCGTCAGGTGGGTCAGATGATCAACACGGTGCTTGATGGTCTAGCCAAGGATGGTCTTGAAGGCAACAAGCCGCTCGAAAAAGAAATCCGTGAGAAAGTGCGTACACTCTGCGCGCGCTTCCCGATTTATCCGGGACTGTGATCTCAAGTGCGGTGCCCGTTCTGCAGCCATGAAGACTCTCAGGTCAAGGACTCCCGCCCGACGGAAGACGGCGCGGCGATCCGCCGCCGCCGCGTGTGCCCGGGTTGCGGTGGTCGGTTCACGACCTTTGAACGCATTCAGTTGCGCGAGATGACGGTCCTTAAACATGATGGCCGCCGTCAGGTATTTGACCGCGACAAGATTTTCAAATCGATGCACACCGCACTGCGCAAACGCAATGTACAGAATGACCAGATTGAAAAGGCCGTGACGGCCATCGTCCGCCAGTTGGAAAGTCTGGGCGAGGCCGAGGTGCAATCGACCCTGATCGGCGATATGGTGATGAAGGCGCTGGCGCGTCTGGATGCTATCGCCTATATCCGCTTTGCTTCGGTCTATAAAGATTTCCGTAAACCTGAGGATTTCAATGAATTCCTCGATGATGTGCGCCATGAAATTGAAGGCGGCACGGATGATGAGGAAGCGGCTTGATCTTTAATCGTCATGAATAAGCTGGATTAAGTGTATTTCCGGAACTTCTTTGTATTGACAGAATGTCCGGCGGGGGTATCCTTCCGCCGGATTTTTGTTTTTATAATCAAATAAGGAATTGAGATATGAGATATCTGAAAAAGGCTTTTGGTGCCGTTGCTGGCGTGGTGTTGGGTGGCGTTGTGGGTGCTGTTGGTGGTTCAGCGATTTACACTTACTCTCAGCTTGATATTGATCCCGAAGCATCTGCTTTTTTTAAGGGGGCTCAAAAAATAACACAGGCTGTAGAAAAAGCTCAGGCTGATGCATTGATTGATCCGAATGAGGCGGCAGCCTTAGTGGATATGCTTGAAACGGATCCTGATGTAAGTGAATTGATGAGCGTATCTGAAAATATTATGCTAGGCGCGGGCGGTTTGGCGCTGGCTGGTGGCGTCGGCGGCGCGTTGCTGTTTGGCCGCAAGAAAAAAGATAATGCACTTAAGCAAACCCCTCAATAAAGGCAGTAGTGACGCAATGAGCTATCTCAAAAAAGCAATCGGCGCGACGTTTGGTGCAGCAGTGGGGGCTTTGGCGGGCGTTACCGCTGGCTCGACATGGGTGGCCGTTGATAACCTTGAGCGGGCTGACATCATGAATGCTGCTATACAAAGATATGTAGCGGCTGACCGCGAGGGTCCGGCAGTCTTGAATGCGCTTGCCAAGAATGATCCTGAAGTTGCCTGGGTGGTTGATATTACTGACAAGATTCTTTGGGTGGGCGGCGCATTTGCCTTTTCTGGCGGTTATGTGGGCGCGAAAGTTTCAGGACGTAAAAGGAAAGAGCCTGGCCCGTGGCGGGATGTGTGGCCTCGATAACGGGACGATCATCTTTAAAGGTTTGCTTTTTTAGCAGTCTTTTGGCATAAGTGCCGCCATGAACGCTGAACCCCAGAAAATTGAATCTTCCCAGAATACCCGCAACTCGGCGGCGCGTTTGGCTGCCGTGCAGGCGTTGTACCAGATCAAGGCGAATGCCGAACCTGTGGCATTGGTTATCGAAGAGTACCGCCAGCACCGTCTAGGCAAGGCGCTGGATGATGTGGAGACGGTACAGCCTGACAGCTTGCTGTTCGAGCGTATTCTGAAGGGTGTCTCACAACATGCTGAAACTGTTCATGAAATGCTGGCTGCGGCTTTGACCAAGGATGGTCAGCAGAAGGCCGTTCCGGCGGAACCCCTGCTGAATTCCATTCTAAGCTGCGGGGCTTATGAGCTGATGTCCCACCAGGATATCGACGCGCCGATCCTGATCGACGACTACCTGAATATCACCCATGCCTTCTATGATCAGGGCGAGCATAAGCTCGTGAATGCTGTTCTGGACCGGGTGAAGGGTATGACTCGCTAAGTCTGTTTCTCAGTGTGGCTGAGTTCGAAAATTTCCAATCCCATACCGTTTTTTGGTAAATAATTCCAATCGTTAATACCCTCAATGTGGGGTATTGGGTTGCCATAAGCTTGTGGCGCCTGTGCCCCGTCTTTGCAACATGATGATAATAAAGACTAATTTTCCTCATGCAGCAGGGGATGGTTGTTACGAAGTTTTAATCAAATGCCATCTATATGTAAGAGAAGATTAATCTCGAAGTTCTAATATTAAAAGACGGGGGCAGTCATACCTTATCTAGCGTGTTGGGGAGTTCTTCTTTTATGAAAGTAGCCGTGTTGGCACTGGTGGCAATTCTGGTTCTTGGCGCGGGTGCGGCTGGGACGTATTTCTATTTTGGTAAAAAGGCGGTGGCTTCTGTCGGCGAAACCGGCGAACATGCCGAGGCTAAAGACGTCAAAAAGAAAGAGGGTGCGGGGCATCTCCAGTTCGTTGAAATGGACCCATTGGTTCTCCCCATTGTCGATGCTGACGGGATCAGCCAGATGGTCAGTCTCGTGATCGTGCTTCAAGTCCATGATGAAAAGCAGAAGGCTGAAGTGACGGCGCAGATGCCGCGCATCAAGGACGCCTATATTCAGGACATGTACGGTGTGCTGAACAAGCATGTGGCCGTGAAAGACGGTGTCATACAAGTCAGTATCATCAAGGAAAAGCTGAATGCGGCCACCGTTCGCGTTCTGGGTGAGGACGTTGTCAGTGATGTGCTGCTGCAGGTTGTGCAGCAAAGGCCGATTTAAGGGTGTACCGGGGGAAACAAAAAAGCCGCACTGTCGTGCGGCTTTTTGCTTTTATTGTTTGGCGGCTTCCAGTTTCTTTTTCTTGCGCTTGGAGGCCCAGAGATTGAGGAATTCGACGCCCAGCGAGAACGAGATGGCGAAGTACATATAGCCGCGTTCGATATGGTGGTGCAGGCCTTCGGCGACGAGCACCAGACCGACCAGCAGGATAAAGCTTAAGGCCAGCATCTTGACGGTCGGGTGGTCGTGCACGAATTTGCTGACAGGTTCCGAGGCGAACAGCATTACGCCAATGGCCACGACAACGGCGGCGATCATCACAAAAATCTGGTCAGACATACCGACAGCAGTGATGACAGAGTCCAGCGAGAAGACGAGATCAAGAATAACGATCTGGCCGATGACCATGCTGAAGGCGGCTTTCTTTTTTGCTGTTGCGGCGTCTTCTTCGTGCCCTTCCAGAGAGTGGTGAATTTCCTGTGTCCCCTTCCACAGCAGGAACAAGCCGCCACCCAGCATAATCAAATCGCGCCATGAAACGCCATGGTCTCCTACGCTGAAAATCGGATCGGTGAGTTTCGCGATCCAGACGATCATGCTCAGCAATATAATGCGCATGATCAAAGCGAGAGCCAGACCGATCTGGCGCGCCAGCTTCTGTTGTTCTTGCGGTAGGGCGGCGGTCACGATGGACAGGAATATAATGTTATCAATGCCGAGAACGATTTCAAGAACGGCGAGGGTGGCAAAACTGGCCCAGATGGCGGGGTCGGTGAGGAGTTCGATCATTCCGGTCGTCCTTAATTAAAGTAAAATGTTGTTCTGGAAAGATAGCATGCGGGCGCAGAGCGGTGGCAAGTGTTTGGGCATTTGTCCACAGATATGGCTGAACTTTTAGGGGGCGGGTCGAAAGGGAAGGTTTTCTGACTGCCCGTGTCTTGACAGCGTTTTGCAGAATGCCCTAGGGTTCGGGTACAAAAATTAAAAATACGGGGACACGTACCGAGCCATCGCTTCCAGATTCAGCGCAAATACCTAGTCATGCCTGTCAGTACAGGGTGTGACGGCGTCAGTTGAGAGGTGAGGATGAGGACAGGGAACAGATTAAAATGAATAAAAAAATTAAGACACTCTGCGCTATCTTTTCCATCGCCGCCTGTCTGGGCGTGACAGGTTGCAGCACAACACCGGATAATATGCCTGCCAACGACAATGAAAAAACACAGGACGTGTTGCCGTCGCAGCTTTTTAAGAATCCAAAATTTCACGATTACGTGAGCAATGTTTCCCGCTATTCCGCGCTGATTAAGGATGAAAATATTCTGTCTAAGGGGCTGATCGATGGTGTGCGTCGGGAGCTTGGTGATGAACACAAAAATTTGACGGACAGACAAATCGGCAAGATGATTGACGATGAAGCTATAGCGGCTGACCAAAAAGAAAAAATGATCGTTGGTGCGGTAAAGGGGGTATCAGCAAGGCTCAGTCCCCATGATTCCTATATGACCGCAGAAGAAGATGATGCGCTGTGGGGCGGCAATTTAACGATCGTGGGTATTGGTATTTCCTATGATGCAGACCCGAAAACCGGTGGACTGCTGATATATGATGTTGAAGATACAGGGCCGGCTGGCCGTGCGGGGATCAGGATCGGCGATGCAATTATTGCCGTGAACGGACAATCCATCACCGGCATGGATTCAGTTGCGGGCGGCGAGCTTATTCGCGGCGATAAGGGCACGGAGCTTTCATTAACCATCAAGCGCATGAATGTGGAAAAGCCCATTCTTGTCTCAATGACACGGAATGAAGTTGTCTTTCAGTCCACCGTTAGCAGAGTCATTGATAATGTAGCCGTTATCCGCCTGCGTGATTTCTCGGCCATCGGCACAACGCGCAGCGTGAAGCGCGATATAAAAAAGCTGACTGATCAGATTGGCAATGACAATATTAAAGGCTACATCCTTGATCTGCGCAATAATGGTGGTGGCCGCGTCGAAGAAGCCCGTTTGCTGATTGATGCGTTTGTCGATAAAGCCAACGCCGTGAGCGTGGAGGTGAAGGCCAGCACCTATCGCTATGAAGAAAGAACTAAGCCAGGCGACGTTTTGTACGGACAAAAGCTGGTCGTTTTGATTGATAGCGGCACCGCATCATCGGCAGAAATTGTAGCCGGTTCGTTGAAAGATCACCGGCGCGCCATCATTATGGGTACGCAATCATTCGGCAAAGGATCAGTCCAATCGCGTATCCCGCTGAGCCGGATATGGAAGGGGCGGGAAGACGTCATGAAAATTACTTCCGCCTTGTATTTTCTGCCTTCGGGGCAATCCATCCAGGGAAGTGGCGTAACTCCGAACGTCGTGGTCGAAGGTGTTGTTCCTATGGTAAAGGAATATGAGCGCGATCTGGAGAATGTTGCCGCTAATCCTAATGGTACGGATACTAAGCCAGAGACTCCGGACCAAAGCTGTGCCATCCGGCCTTTACAGGATGTTGCTGCGGAGTACCGCGATTTTCGTGATGAACCGGATGGGCCTCTTGTCTGCGCTCTTGATTATATCAATGAGGAGACGCGCTACAGCCTGAGACGTTCCTTGAAGCCAGCCCCGGCGGATACTTCTTTTCCGGCACCATAAGACAGCGGAAGATTTTCCTGAGAATCCCGAAACCCGCATTGCAAAAATGGGGATGAATTAATTGACTTGCCATAGTGCTGTACCTATGGCCTGCCACTGTAATGAGGGCGAGCCGTCAATTTTGCACCGCAGCAATTCTGGTTGTAATCGCGGCAAACCTCATAATTCCTCAATTTCTGTGCAAAATCGCGAGGTTAGGCGGCATCATCCTCTTGCCATGGGCATATTAATTGTGCAATTTCAGGCGTCCTTTTAACAGGGATTGCGTAAACACCCTCAAAACAAAGAGATTAAGGGAACGAAATAAATGACTGAAATTTATCTGATGGTCGCCTGTTGCGGCTTTCTGGCTTTGATATACGGCCAGTTAACCGCACGTAAGGTGATGTCCATGCCGGCCGGCAACGAAACGATGCAAGGCATCGCCGCTGCCATTCAGGAAGGCGCCAAGGCGTACCTGAACCGCCAATATAAGACGATTGGTTATGTCGGTATCGTTGTGGCCATTCTGCTCGGCATGCTGCTGGGCCAACATGTGGCTATCGGTTTCGTGATCGGTGCCGTGCTTTCGGGTGTGGCCGGTTACGTCGGTATGAACGTGTCGGTACGTGCAAACGTCCGCACGGCGCAGGCGGCGACGCAAGGGCTGGATACGGCCCTGGACGTGTCGTTCAAGTCTGGCGCGATCACCGGCATGCTGGTCGTGGGTCTGGGTCTGCTGGGCGTGGGTGTTTACACCTGGTTCCTGGACTATCAGGGCATGAACCTGCGTGAGCAACTGGAAGGCCTGGTTGGCCTGAGCTTCGGTGCGTCGCTGATCTCCATTTTCGCCCGTCTGGGTGGTGGTATCTTCACAAAGGGTGCTGACGTCGGTGCCGACCTGGTCGGTAAAGTCGAAGCCGGTATCCCCGAGGATGACCCGCGTAACCCTGCCGTGATCGCCGATAACGTTGGCGACAACGTTGGTGATTGCGCTGGCATGGCTGCCGACTTGTTCGAAACCTATGCTGTGACAATCGTCGCCACCATGCTGATCGCGTTCAGCGTGTTTGCTCCGGGCGCGCAGCAACTGATGATGATGGTGCCGCTGATGATCGGCGCGCTCTGCATTATCGCTTCGATTGCCGGTACATACTTCGTACGCATCAACCCGAAGACAAAGAGCATCATGGGTGCCCTTTATCGCGGCCTGATTGCCAGTGCGGTCTTTGCTGTTCTGCTGCTGGTGGTTATGCTGGTGCAGATTGGTATCGACAAGCAATTTGCTCTGGCTGGCGGCGGCTTTATCACGGGCATGAATATGCTGTGGTGCGTGTTCGTCGGTCTGGGTGTGACGGGTCTGCTGATCTGGATTACCGAATATTACACCTCGACGGAATTCCGTCCGGTGCGTTCGATAGCCAAGTCATCTGAAACCGGTCATGGCACAAACGTCATTCAAGGTCTGGCTGTTTCTATGGAAGCAACCGCTCTGCCGGTGATCGTTATCTGTGCGGGCATCTTCCTCGCATACTCCGAAGCGGGTCTGTTTGGTATTGCGCTTGCCGCAACCACCATGCTGTCGCTGGCGGGTATGATCGTGGCTCTTGATGCTTACGGCCCGGTAACGGACAACGCCGGTGGTATCGCAGAAATGTCGAAAATGCCGGACTCTGTCCGTGTCACGACCGACGCTCTGGATGCTGTTGGTAACACGACCAAGGCCGTGACCAAGGGGTATGCTATCGGCTCTGCCGGTCTGGCGGCCCTGGTCCTGTTCGCGGCTTATACCGAAGAAATCAAACACTACTTCCACGGCAACGAAGCGCTGGTGAATATCCAGTTCTCGCTGACAAATCCGTATGTAGTGATTGGTCTGTTCATCGGTGGTCTGCTGCCTTACCTGTTCGGTGCTATGTCGATGACGGCTGTTGGCCGTGCGGCTGGTTCCGTCGTGGTTGAGGTGCGCCGTCAGTTCCGCGAGATCCCTGGCATCATGGAGGGTACGGCCAAGCCTGAATACGGCACTGCTGTTGACCTGCTGACCAAGGCGGCGATCAAGGAAATGATTATTCCTTCGCTGCTGCCTGTGGCGGCCCCGGTTGTCCTGTTTGTGGTTGTCTATCAGGTCGGTGGTTTGCTGGCAGCGTTCCAGGCTCTGGGCGCGATGCTGATGGGCACGATCGTAACGGGTATATTCGTGGCGATTTCCATGACCTCCGGTGGCGGTGCATGGGACAACGCGAAGAAGTTCATCGAGGAAGGCAATCACGGCGGCAAGGGTTCAGAAGCCCATAAAGCAGCTGTAACCGGCGACACTGTTGGCGATCCGTACAAGGACACCGCAGGCCCGGCCGTCAACCCGCTGATCAAAATCACCAACATCGTGGCCATTCTGCTGGTCGCCATCGTTGGCAAGATGATGATGAACTAAGCGATCCGATTAACGAATTTAAAAGCCCCTCAAGGAATTGAGGGGCTTTTTTTCTTTATCTGGCTTCCTGCTAGTGAAGTGTTTATAACCCGCCTTATGTCGAATTTTGAAATCACTATCGAGGAACTGGGCGCGCGCGGGGACGGGGTGGGTCGTTTGCCTGATGGTACGCGTGTCTTTATTGAGGGTGTTCTGGCTGGTGAAACCGTGCAGGCGCGGATGCTGGATAAGGAACGCGCCGTGCTGGTGAATGTTGTTACGCCATCGCCGGACCGTGTCGTTCCGCCTTGTCCGCATTTCAATGTCTGTGGTGGCTGCGTGTTGCAGCATGTGGGCGCGGGCGCTTATGTGGATTTCAAGAAACAAACCGTTATGCATGCTTTGGAACGGGCGGGTGTTGTTCCCGCGCTGGTGGAAGGGCCGCTGGTGAGTGCGCCGGGTACGCGCCGCCGTGCGACTTTTGCCGCCATTAAAATGGGCAAGAAGATTGTTCTGGGTTTCAATGAGCGCGGTTCGATGAATCTTGTTGAGATTCAGTCCTGCACCGTGACTCATCCGCGTATTGTGAAGCTTCTTCCTGCCTTGCGTGACCTGATGGGCAAGGTGATGAAGGTTGATAAGCAAAAGGCCGACATCACGGTGACCGAGGCGAACGGCGAACTGGACATCCTGATCACCAGCCCGCTGACCAAAGAAACGTGGATGCCGTTCCCGATGCTGGAGGCGTTTCAGGATTTTGCCGAAGCGCAGGATATCGCGCGGTTATCATGGCGTGAGAAGGTGCGTACCGATGCCGAGCTGATCCTTGAACGCAAGCCGTTCCGTGTGCCGCTGAGTGGTGTTGCCGTTGTTCCTCCTGCGGGCAGTTTTCTGCAGGCAACCGAAGAGGGCGAGTATGCACTGGTGAAGGCGGTGCTGGATGCACTCTCCGGCGGCAAAGGCAAGGCCGCTGATCTCTATGCGGGCTGCGGCACGTTCACATTCCCGATGCTGCATGCAGGGTGGGATGTTCTGGCTGTTGAAAGTTATACTGCGGCCATGGAGTCGCTGAAGACGGCAGGACGTTCTTTTCCTAAATTGAAAACATCGGCGCGTGATCTGGCACGGGAACCATTAAACGCGAAGGAAATTAAAGGGCTGGATGCCGTCGTCGTCGATCCACCACGTGAAGGGGCCGCGCCGCAGATGAAAGTGCTGGCAGGGTCAGAAATCCCGTTGATTGTCAGCGTGTCATGCAGCGCCACCAGTTTCGCCCGCGATGCGCAATATCTGATCGAGGGCGGTCATAAATTGGACAAGCTGACGATCATCGACCAGTTCCTCTGGTCGCATCATGTCGAGATGGTTGGGGTTTTCAGGCGTTAACGCCCCGGTGCGCCGACGCCGCCTGAGGGGGCGCCTTCTTTGTTGAACTTGCCGAGGTTGCCCAGCATCTGCTGCATGACGGTGACTTCGTTGCCGGATGTCGGGGTGGCGCGGGCAACGTAGGGTACGGGGTTGCGCTGGTTATCGACATCGTTGATCTGCTCGACGACGCCGTTGGCATCAAACATCACGACGACAACGCGTTCTTCGACAACCTGATCATCCAGAATGCCGCGTTTCTCGGTTTTTTGTTCCAGATAGTACCAGACGCTATCATCGAACGGAGCAATGGTCGTGGGGGAGCCCATTTTGCGCAGGACGTCGGTACGGGTATCCAGACCCTTTTGCACTTGCGCGAGTTTGTAGTCGTCGATCATGCTGCCGCGCATGTTGACCGTAGGTGTGCAGGCGGCGGTGGCCAGCAGCGAAAAGGCGATAACAGTGGTGAGCAGTATGTTTTTCATGTTCATATCTTCAGGAAATGTTATATATCCGCAGGTTGTCCAAAATCAATCGTGCAGGTGATTTTATCCATGTTGTTCGGATTATTGAAGAAATTTGGCCCGGAAGACGATGCCGCGGAAGTCCTTTATCCGCTGGTCGTGAATAAGGCGCGTAATCCCGTGTTTTATCAGTCCCTCGGTGTTCCCGATACCATGACCGGCCGTTTCGATATGATCGTGCTTCATGTGGTTCTGGTGGTTAATCGCCTGAAAGACGAGGGAAAAACCGGGGGAAAGCTGTCTCAGGCCCTGTTTGACCGTTTTTTTCTCGACATGGATTACTCGTTGCGCGAAACCGGGGTGGGGGACTTAAGTGTGCCGCGCCATATCAAGCGCATGATGCAGGGGTTCAATGGCCGCCGCGAGGCTTATGAGCAAGCGCTGGCCGCCGATGATGACCAAGTACTGGCAGAAACGCTGAAACGCAATCTGTATGGAACAATTGCCAATCTTGATGATAATATGGTAAACAGCATCGTTGAATATGTTAAAACCTGCCGAAATGGCCTGAAGCGCCATAATATGAGCGACTTTATGTCCGGCAGGCTCTCTTTTGCGGAAGTGAAGCCATGAGCAAGAAAAAGAAGACTGCTGTTGAATTGAAAGATCCTGAATGGTCGGTTCTGGTCGATGCCCAGACCGTGACGTCTTCGGCGCAGAAAACCCGGATTTCGGCCTCGGAAGAGGAGCGCAAGGCGTTGTGCCAGCGTCTGGATCTGGCCTCTATCAGCAGTCTGAGCGCCGATATCACCCTGCACCGGGAAAAGGGCAATATCATTCACGTGAACGGCCTGATGAAGGCCCTTGTGACGCAGCCTTGCGTTATGACCATGAATCCGGTGCAGACCCAGATCGAAGAGACTTTTGAGGGCTGGTACGCCGATCAGGACCGTATCGTCATGCTGGCCAAGGCCCGGCACGAGCGTCTGGGGCGTCTGACGGATTCCGAAATCCCCATTCTGGATGAAAGCGAAGACCCGGAACCGCTGGTCAATGGCATGATTGATGTGGGTGAACTGGTGGTGCAAAATCTGTCGCTGGCTGTCGATGCTTTTCCGCGTCACCGTGGTATTGAAGAGACTGGAATCGTTGAGATTTCTGTTGGTGGCGAGGGGGCTTCCTTGCGCAAAAACCCGTTCGAGGCGCTGAAGAACTGGAAGAAATCCAAGGCGGATGCCGGTTAGGCATAAAACTCACAAAAAAGCAGGATTTTGCTTGCAGGGGCGGGGTAAATCCTATATTTACTCAGTCGCTTACACTTATTAAGGATTACGAACATGGCTGTTCCTAAGAAACGCAAATCTTATTCCAAGACCCGTATGGTGCGCTCACATGATGCGCTGAAAACCGTTAACTGGGTTGAAGACAAAACATCGGGTGAGCCGGTACGCCGCCACCATGTTGACCTGAAGACAGGCATGTACAAAGGCCGTCAGGTTATTGAACAACGCGATTGACATTCAATCGACGTGTTGCGAAGTTTGGCGAGCCGTTTAAGCGGCTCGTTCTTACTTTGTAGAGACCTATATCGATCTCATGACAAATTCACTGACAATCGCATTAGATGCCATGGGCGGAGATTTCGGCCCCGAGGTCGTTGTTCCGGCGGCAGCGCTGGCGCTTGCTGAATTGGGCAGCGGTGTGCGTTTCCAGTTCTATGGCCGCGAGAATGAGATCCGTAAATATCTGAACGACCATAGCGCGCTGCTGACGGTTTCCGAAGTTATCCATACCGATAAAGTTATTTCCAGTAATGAGAAGCCCTCTGCGGCGTTACGCTCCGGGCGCGATTCCAGCATGCGTCTGGCGATTGACGCGGTGAAGGATGGTCGCGCGCATGCTGTTGTGTCTGCGGGCAATACCGGGGCGCTGATGGCGACCGCCAAGATGGTGCTGAAATGTTTGCCCGGTATTACGCGCCCGGCGATTGCCAGCGTGTTCCCGACCAAGACTGGCGATGTCGTTATGCTTGATCTGGGCGCCAATGTTGTTTGCGATGCCGAAATCCTGACGCAGTTCGCGGTGCTGGGTGCGGTTTATGCGCGGGTGGTGAAGGGCGTATCGACGCCGACCGTCGGGCTGCTGAATATCGGTTCTGAAGATATGAAGGGCAACGATGAAGTGCGGGGCGCGGCCAGTATTCTTTCCAGCGTAAAATTTCCGGGAAGCTATCACGGCTTTGTCGAGGGCGATGATATCCCGATGGGCACAGTTGATGTTGTCGTGACCGATGGCTTTACCGGCAATGTGGCGATCAAGGTCGCCGAAGGCGTGGGCCATCTGACCAGTGATCTGCTGAAGGAAGCGTTTATGTCGTCGCCGCTGGCAAAGCTAGGCGCGATTCTGGCTTATGGTTCTTTAAAGAAAATGAAAATGCGGCTTGATCCGCGCGCCTATAACGGCGGCATGTTCCTGGGCCTGAACGGTATCTGCGTTAAAAGCCATGGCGGCATGAACGCCTTTGGTTTCTCGCGGGCGATCATGGTTGCGGCCAATCTGGTGAAGAATGATTATAATCGCCGGGTGGCGCAGGAAATTGAACAGGTCATGAATCAGGAATCGTTTTTCTCTGCGGCCGCCGCGCAGGGCGGAGGCAGTGTATGACTACCCGTAGCGTAATACTGGGCACGGGGTCTTACCTGCCCGAAAAAATTCTGACTAACAAAGAAATGGAAAGCCTCGTCGAAACATCCGATGAATGGATTGTCCAGCGCACCGGTATCCGCCAGCGCCATGTGGCGGCCAAGGATGAAACCACGGCCGATATGGCGATTGCAGCGGCGCGCCGCGCGGTGGAGGCATCTGGCCTTAAGGGTGAAGATATTGACGGCATTATCGTGGCGACCTCGACGCCGGATTCAACTTTTCCTTCTGTCGCGGTGAAGGTACAGGCCGCACTTGGCGTCAAGCACGGGCCTGTATTCGATGTGCAGGCGGTGTGCTCCGGTTTCGTTTACGGATTGACCGTGGCCGACAGTTTGATCCGTACGGGTGTGGCAAAACGCCTGTTGCTGATCGGTGCCGAGAAAATGACCTCGATTCTGAACTGGGAAGACCGCACGACCTGCGTTCTGTTCGGTGACGGGGCGGGTGCAATCGTTCTCGAAGCCCGCGAGGGCAAAGGCACGATTGAAGATCAAGGTGTGTTGTCATCGCATCTGCATGCCGATGGTAATCTCAGGGATATCCTGTTCGTCGATGGCGGCGTCAGCTCCACCCAGACCGCCGGGCATATCGTCATGGAGGGCAAGGAAGTTTTCCGCCACGCCGTCGCCCTGATGGCCGAGGTGGTCAACGAAACGCTGACCCATAACGGCATTGCGAGCGATAAAATCGACTGGCTGGTACCGCATCAGGCGAATATCCGCATCCTTGAAAGCACGGCCAAAAAGCTGGGTATCGGGATGGACCGGGTGGTTGTCACCGTCGACCGTCATGGCAATACATCGGCGGCTTCCATCCCGCTGGCGCTCGATGAAGCGGTGCGCGACGGACGTATCCACAGGGGAAATATGTTGCTGCTGGAGGCCTTGGGGGCGGGGCTGACCTGGGGCGCGGCGCTAGTACGCTATTAAAAAATGGCGGAAATCCGCCGTTCCTTCCGGCAAACCTAAATTTAAGAAAATCCTGTTACCCTTTGAATTGAATCACTTTTTTGGTGTTTTCAGCCTGACTCTCCCGTTGACGCGGTACGGGGTTGCGGGCTAGTCTTAAATTATAACCAACAAACGAGGTTGCGATGAGTGAACGTACCATCACAAGAGCAGATCTGGCCGAAGCGGTTTACGCGCAAGTCGGTCTTTCCCGCAACGAGTCCGCTTCGCTGGTCGAAGTTGTTCTCGATGAAATCGCCGACACGCTGATCAAGGGCGACAACGTCAAGATTTCCTCGTTTGGCAGTTTCTCCATTCGCCAGAAAGGCGAGCGCATTGGCCGCAACCCGAAGACAGGTGTCGAAGTGCCGATCCTGCCGCGCCGTGTGCTGGTGTTCCGTGCGTCCCACGTTCTGAAAGATCGTATCAACGGCAAAGCCGCTGAATAATGACAGTTTGAATCCGGAAGGCAGAAAGCTATGAGTACCTATAACCAGACAAAAGCGCAGCCGACATACGAAGGCGAAGTTGAATCCGTAAAGCAGGCCACGAAAGTGACCGCAACGGCATCACGTTCTGCCAAGGAAAAAGCGCCGACGGCTTTCCGCACCATCAGCGAAGTGGCTGATGAACTGGATGTGCCGCAGCACGTTCTGCGCTTTTGGGAAACCAAGTTTACGCAGATCAAGCCACTGAAACGCGGCGGCGGTCGCCGTTACTACCGCCCGGAAGATGTGGCGTTGCTCAAGCGCATCCATAACCTGCTGTACACAGAAGGTTACACGATCAAGGGTGTGCAGAAGCTCCTGAAAGGGCAGGGCAAGGTCCAGGTTGTGGCTGTTGAAACATCTGCCGCTGCACCTGTGGCACAGACGCCGCGTGTAGCGGTTGCCGAGGCCTTGCTGGCCCGCGTTGATGATGTTATTGCCGAGCAGCCCAAGGCGCAAAAAGCGCCTTTGAGCACAAAGCAAAAAGCCATTCTGGAAGCGATGCTGGGCGATTTGCGCGACCTGCGGGACATGATCCGCGGCGACGAGCAAGCCTGATAGAGTTTGCAACGGCTGATAAAATAATATAGTTATCTGTCACCGGAATTTCGGTTAGTCGGAGTGTGGCGCAGCCCGGTAGCGCACTTGCATGGGGTGCAAGGGGTCGCAAGTTCGAATCTTGTCACTCCGACCATTTTAAAAGGCTCAGGGATTTTATCTCTGGGCCTTTAAATTTCTGGCAAAAATTGAATTTGTGACAATCTTCAACTCGGCCCGGTGTTGGCTAGTCTGACTTGCGGGGCTGGTTCCACTTTGTTTTCCTGAATGAAATCCTTGATGTCCTTGGAGGAGACGAAGACGCTGTCGATGCGTGCTGCCATGGACTCTGGCGTTTTGTACATAGTCAACGTGCTGTTGGCGGTATTGAGTTCTGCCAGTGGCTGGCTGGTACGGTTATCCATCAAGGCGTATTTTGATCCTTGCTGCACTATCTGTGAATCGTCTGTGCGGCTCTGGATGTCGTCAAGGTTGTTGATGATGTCCTTTACGGCCTCGGGCTTGATGCGGAATGACATGACGGGCGCAATGGCGGGTGCTGTGCCCAGCGACGCTTGCTGAAAGTTCTCACGCATCGGTACGTTAGTTTGTATGCCACCAGCTGCTACTGGATCGTTCATGTTCCAGGTTCTCCGTCCCAGAGATTGTTCTTCTGAACAAAAGTATAGGGCAGTCGGCTTAATTTATGGTTAAGCCGTTGTGGCAATTGACTTATGTAGGGTCGATTTTATCTAGTTCAGGCAGGTAGATGATGTCATCATCGTTTTCTGGTACGGAGGAGATCAGCAAAATTTTTGCATCGCTTCCGCTTTCATTGAACAGCATGTGGTGCTGGCCAGCGCCGGGTGGCAGGGCCACAAAGTCTTCGGCTTTTAGCTGCTGGATAGCGCCATCTATCCATAGGCTTGGATTTCCCTCAAGAACATAAATAAACTCGTCCCTTGCCGTATGCCTGTGCGGAGGAGACGAACGATGGCCATGGGGTAGTGTTTCATGGCATATGCGAAGATTCTTTAATCCGCCCGCTAAAGACAAATCGCATTGAAGGCCAAGGATTTCACCTGTTGAAATCCTTCTCGCCGCCTTTTTCTCTATCAGGTGAATTGCTGATTTGAACAAGGTGCTGGTATCTTACGCGGCCTTGGCTTTCGCCACTTTCAGCGCCTGATCGAGGTCGGACATCAGGTCTTCGGGCGCTTCGATGCCGATGGAGACGCGGATGACGTCGGGGCCGCAACCGGCATCGACTTTCTGTTCATCGGTCAATTGGGCGTGTGTCGTGGATGCCGGGTGGATGATCAGGCTGTGCGTGTCGCCGATATTGGCAAGGTGGCGGAACAGGTTGACGTTTTCCACCAGCGCGGTGCCCGCGTTATAACCGCCCTTGAGGCCAAAGGTGAACAGGGAACTCGCCCAGCCGTTGCGCATATATTTTTGCGCGTTCTTGTAATAGGGGCTGTTAGGCAGACCCGCGAAGCTGACCCAGCTTACGGCTTCGTGCTTGCTTAGATATTCAGCGACCTTGATCGCGTTTTCGGAGTGGGCGCGCATGCGCAACGGCAGAGTTTCCATGCCGAGCAATGTCAGGTAGGCGTTCATCGGTTGCTGGTTCATGCCGAGATCGCGCAAGCCCACGGCATGGTTATACATGGCATAGGGGCAGGCCGCGAAATCGCGCGCGAAGATCACACCGCGATAGCCGGAGACTTCGGTGGTGAGTGTCGGGAATTTCTTGGCGTGTTTCATCCAGTCGAAATTGCCACCATCGACGACCGCGCCGCCCATGGCTTGTCCATGGCCGCTAAAATATTTCGTGGTCGAATGCACGACGATGTTCGCGCCGTAATCAAACGGCTTGCACAGGTAAGGTGTTGCCACGGTGTTATCGACGATCAGCGGAATGCCCGCGTCTTGCGCGATCTTGCCGTAGGCTTCGAGATCGGGGACGACACCTTGCGGGTTGGACAGACTTTCGATGAAGATCAGTTTTGTTTTCTCGGTGATCTTGCGTTTGAAATCATCCGGTTTGTCCGGGTCGGTGAAATGACATGTCCAGCCGAAAGAGCGGCTGAAAGTGTCGCGGAACTGGCCTGCGGTGCCGCCATAAAGTTTTTGTGTGGCGATGAATTCATCACCCGCGTTCATCAAGGCGCTGAACGCCAGGACGTTCGCGGCGAGGCCGGAGGGGGTGCAGGTGGAGCCTGTGCCGCCCTCAAGCGTGGCGATTTTTTCTTCTAGCGCGGCCACGGTCGGGTTGGTCACGCGTGAATAGATGAAGCCGGGTTCTTTCAGTGCAAAAACGTTCGCGGCATGTTTTGTATCGCGGAAGACGTAGGAAGATGATTGATGGATCGCCGGGCTGGTGGCGCCTGTCACGGGGTCTGGCGTGGTGCCGCTATGTACGGCCAGCGTTTCGAACTTCAGTGCGTCTTTTGAATTGGTCATGGAATCCGTCCCTTTTGTTTCGTGTCAGGTTATAAGGGAGAAGGGGGTGCGGCAAGACGCGGCGCAATAAAATGACCTTAGATATCCCGTCTGTATGCGATGTTTATAATTTCCGGGCTTCCTGCCATATTTTCGTTTTATTACAGTGTGTTAATGGCGTTGCAATGTAAGGTAAGATAGTACCGCGCACTTAATCTTCTGTTTTCATGTGATTTTTTGTTGACGGACTGTTGTGTGTGCGGCATAACACAGCGTTCTCAAAAAGAGAGGCCTTTGTCCGGGTATCGGCAAGGCCGTAAAAACTAAGGTGAAAAGAAATGAAAACCTATTACATGAAGCCTGCAGAGGTGGAGAAAAAGTGGGTGCTGATCGATGCCGAGGACGTAGTCCTGGGTCGTCTGGCCGGCGTCGTTGCCACACGTCTGCGCGGCAAACATCTGCCTAATTACACTCCGAACGTTGATTGCGGTGACAATGTCATCATCATCAATGCTGAAAAAGTCGGTATCACGGGCCGTAAAAAAGAACAGAGCCTGTTCCACTGGCATACTGGTTATCCGGGCGGTATCAAATCCCGCACATGGGGCCAGATCCTGGAAGGCAAACACCCTGAGCGCGTGGTTTACAAAGCCATCGAGCGCATGATGCCGAAGCATCGTCCGCTGGCGCGTCAGCAAATGTCCAACCTGCGTGTTTACGCTGGTGCGGAACACCCGCATGTGGCACAGAACCCGCAAGTGCTGGATGTTGGCGCCATGAACCCGAAGAACAAGAGGTAATTTCAGATGGCTCCTAGAAAGAAAACAGAAGCGAAAGCTGAAGGCTCCCTGCAGGACCTGGCACAAGTGGCCGGTAACAACACAATGGGCGATGCCCTGAGTGCTGCTGGCGCTGTAAAAGAAGAAGCGGCACCCCGTGTGCAGATGCTGGACAAGCAAGGCCGTGCCTATGCAACAGGCCGTCGTAAAGACGCTGTTGCCCGCGTATGGCTGAAGCCCGGTAAAGGCCAGGTCATCGTGAATGGCCGTGATCAGACCGTGTATTTCGCACGTCAGACACAACGCCTGATCCTGAACCAGCCGTTCCTGATTGCAAACCGCGTTGGTTCATTCGACGTGATGTGCACGGTTGCTGGTGGTGGTCTGTCCGGTCAAGCCGGTGCGGTTCGCCATGGCATTTCCCGCGCCCTGCAAAACTACGAACCGGAACTGCGCGCTGCGCTGAAAAAAGCTGGTCTTCTTACACGTGACAGCCGTACGGTTGAACGTAAGAAGGTCGGTCTTCACAAAGCCCGCCGCTCCAAACAGTGGGCAAAACGCTAATCATAATTGGTTTGGCGACGGTAAAAGAGGCGGGAATTTCCTCCTCCCAGATAATCAAGAAAGCGCTCCGGGCAACCGGGGCGTTTTTTACATTCTCGTCTTTTGTCATCCTGAGCGAGTGAGTTATCCACAGGAGGAGATAGTCGCAAAAATGGGTATTCTTTTATTTCAGTCGGTTGTTTTAATAATGAATTTTTATGTTAAAAAAATAGTGGCGTGGCCGTGCAGATTTTCGCTTTACGGCGTTTCGATACGTCCATACCCTGAACCGGTCGAAACTAAACATAGAGGAGTGAACGACATGACAAAACCAACAGAAGTAAAAAAACCGGAAGCTCAAGTAGAAGCAGCGAAACCCACAACTGTGGCCCCTGCAAAACCGGCGCCGTCGTTCTGAGTAGAGTGACCTAATTCCAGTAAGTGGGGAAACAGCACCTTCGGGTGCTGTTTTCTTTTGTGCAGAGGGCTATATATTAGTCTCCTTCATAGCAATGCGAGGTATTTCTGATGAGTTTGCACGAAACCATGGTCAAGCACGGTCATACATTGTTCCGCTGGCGCAGTTATATCCCGCTGCTGTTTATCGCGCCCTTGTTTCTGGCGTTCAGCGAAAGCGCCAAGGTTGAGGCGCTTGTGGGCGATGTTCCCGAAGATGTCTGGGTGTTGTTCTGTTTTCTGTTGTCGCTTTCGGGGCTGGCTATCCGTTGGTTCACGGTCGGTTTTGTGCCGGGTGGCACATCGGGCCGCAATACGCAGGGGCAGCGCGCTGAAGTACTGAATATATCGGGCATGTATTCCATCGTGCGCAACCCGCTTTATCTTGGCAATTTCATCACCATTCTGGGCGTTGTGCTGTCGATCAAGGTGTGGTGGCTGGCGCTGATCGTGTCGATGTTCTTCTTTATCTATATGGAACGCATCATTATGGCCGAGGAGAAATATCTCCATGACAAATTTGGTGCGGTCTATGATGAATGGCGTACAAAGACGCCGGTGATCATTCCCAATTTCAGCCTGTGGCGCGCGCCGGACATGATGCTGTCGGTGAAGACCATCCTGAAACGCGAATATCAGGGTTTACTCGGGGTGGGGACGGCGTTCCTTGTCACAGAGATGGTGACGGATCTGGTGTTCGAGAAAGAGCCGTTCGGTGAGTGGATTGGTGAAGACTGGGTCTGGCCTGCGACTTATGCGGTTATTCTCGCGCTGTGCCTGACTTTGCGCTATTTGAAGAAGCATACGGACATGCTGAAGGTCGAGGGGCGCTAGGTTTATTCCGCCGGTGCTTTCATTTTTACGTAGCTACCGGGGGCGTCTTCGATGAAGCTGGTGATTTTGCGCGGTTCAGTCTCTCCGTTGCTGAATTTTTCCAGCCATGCGGCCTGATGCGGCCACCATGATCCATCTGTCTGTTTTGCCGCCTTGAACCATTCTTCGCAGTCGGGCGGGGTGTCTTTGGCTGTCCAATAGACGTATTTCTTTTTATCGGGCGGATTGACCACGCCTGCCACATGGCCCGAAGCCGCCAGTACGAAGGTGTGTGGGCTTTTTATAAGCTGGGTGGTGGCGTAGGTGGCTTTCCACGGCGCGATATGGTCTTCGCAGGTGGAGAGGAAATAGCACGGTGTCTTTATGCTGCCCATATCAATGGGGGTGCCATTCATTTTGATTTTTCCCGGCTCGATCAGCGCGTTTTCGCCGTAGAGCTTGCGCAGGTAGAAGCTGTGCATGGCGGCGGGCATGTTGGTGGAATCATCATTCCAGTACAGCAGGTCGAACGGGAAGGGTTCGCGGCCCATCAGATAATTATTGATGACAAACGACCAGATCATATCGTTCGCGCGCAGCAGCGAGAAAGTTTTCTTGAGTGCGTCGGCGGACAGGAAACCGCGGTCTTCCATGTCGCGATCCATTAGTTTCAACTGGTTTTCGTCCATGAAGAGTTTCATCTCTCCCGCATGTTCAAAATCGACCAGTGTGGTCAGGAGGGTGGCGGACGCAATGCGGTCGGCCTGATCGTGGGCATGCAGCCATGCCAGCGTAATGGAAAGCAGGGTGCCGCCGAGACAATAGCCCATGACGTTGGCGTCTTTTTCGCCGGTGATTGTTTTGATCTGATCAAGCGCCGTCAGGATGCCTTCATCCATATAATCTTCGAAGCGTTTGCGCGCGAGTTTGCGGTCGGGGTTGACCCATGAAACAATGAATACGGTATGCCCCTGCGCCACCAGCCAGCGCACATAGGAGTTTTCAGGTTTAAGGTCGAGGATGTAATATTTGTTGATCCATGGCGGCACGACCAGCAACGGGCGTTTGAATATTTTTTCCGTCGTCGGTTCATACTGGATCAGTTGCATCAGTTCATTTTGATAGACGACCTTGCCGGGCGTGGTGGCGATATTTTCACCCAGCTTGAAAGCATCGTAATCGGTGGTGCTGATATTCAGTTCGCCCTTGCCGCGCTCCAGATCCTCGATCAGGTTCTGCAAGCCTTTGACCAAATTTTCGCCGCGCGTCTTGATGGTTTCTTCCAGCACTTCGGGATTGGTCAGCACAAAATTCGTCGGTGAGATCGCGTTGATATATTGCCGCGTCGAGAAATCGATTTTCTGGCGAGTGTCGGCGTCCAGTCCTTCGGTATCGCGCACGACGTTTTCCAGCCAGCGGCTGGTCAACAGGTAGGATTGTTTGATAAAATCGAAATAAGCACTGTTGTCCCACAGCGGGGATTTAAACCGTTTGTCGCCCTTGTCCGGCTGGTAGAGGGTTTTGCCGTCCTGACCCATGAATTTCTTGGCGCTTTCGCTCCACAGGTTTGTCCAGTCGTTCCAGAAGTGCAATTGCATATCCACGAGTTTCTGGGGGTCTGATATTAGATTTCCCATAAACTTTGCGTAAGCTTCCTGCAGGTGCATGGGGTCGGCGCCCAACTGGCTGTGGGCAGGGTCGTATTTTTCAAGGAATTCCTGCAATAACGGCTGCGCCCGCTGGCTGGCATCCATCAGGATATGGCCGATCTGGATAAAATCCGGGATGGCGGCAGCGGGAATATGCGTGGTTTCTTTGTCAGGCCTGGTCATGGGGCGCTCCTTAAGACCCCGAAACTATGCCTGATGATGGTTCTCAGTACAATTGCCTTAAGGTCTTGAATCCGGCGACTGAATGCGCCACGATAGCCACTTCTGATAATACTTTTGGGGAGTCCTCATCCTTGCGCCCGTTTATCCGCCTTGTTGGTATTGCCGTGATTGTCACCTCTTTGTCTGCCTGTGAAACGGCACGTCAGGACAAGAAGGTTGAAATCTCTCAGCCGATGTCCGATACGGCGATGAGGGAGACCTATGCGGATATGATCCGTTATAAAGACAGCGGCAGTGTGCAGGTGTTTTCTCTGGATAGCGATATGCCTTCCGCGCCGCCGCGCGATAGCGCTTATGGTGTCGGCGTGGATTCTGTGGCGCCCATGTTGCCGCAAGGACAAGGAAAGCCTTATGGCGGCGATTCCAGCGTGATGGTTTTCCCACTGGATAACAATACGGGCCATGGCGGGCGCGGCGATATTCCCCCGATGATTACCCCTTATGATCAAGGTCTGAACGCGGCTGACGGTGCGGCGCGTATTTATTTCTCTCATGGCGCTGTGGGTGTAAACGGCGCGGGGAAGGAAGTGACTTCCCATGTGGCCAGTCAGTGCCGCGCTGTGGGCTGCGGTATCGTAAAGGTTGAAGGCCATGCCAGCACTCGTGCCGTTGCCAAAGACGAAGTGCAGCGCCGCCTGATCAACCTGAAAGTTTCGATGGATCGTGCGATGAGCGTTTCGCGCCAGTTGATCCGCGACGGTGTTGCTGCTGACGCGATTCAGGTGACTGCGCACGGTGACCGTGTGCCGCCTGTTGTGCCGTATGGTGCCGATCCTGAATCGGCGGCGCGCCGTGTTGAAATTGTGACGGGCGTTTCTAATCCCCTGATGTACTAAAAAGGTTCTGACATGACGAAAACATTACGCGTGGGTATTGCCGGTCTTGGAAATGTCGGCACCGGCGTCGTGAAGGTCATACAGAAGCATGCGCGTGATCTGGAACAGCGTTGCGGGCGTAAAATTCAAATCGTCGCCGTATCAGCGCGGAACAAGAAAAAATCACGTGGTGTTAAGCTGGCATCCTATGAGTGGGTGAACGATCCGCTGGCGCTGGTGAATAATCCGGATATTGATGTGATCGTTGAACTGATGGGCGGTTCAGAAGGTGTTGCTTACGATCTGGTTGTGGCAGCGCTGTCGGCGGGCAAGCATGTTGTTACCGCGAACAAGGCGCTGCTGGCGCATCATGGTTATGAGCTGGCGTTGCTGGCCGAAAAGCAGAAGGTCAGTCTGTGTTTTGAAGGTGCTGTTGCCGGGGGTATTCCGGCGATCAAGGCGCTGCGCGAAGGTTATGCCGCGAATGACGTGCAATCCGTGCGCGGCATTCTGAACGGCACCTGCAATTATATCCTGACCGAGATGCGTGAAACCGGGCGCGACTTCAAGGATGTGCTGAAGGAAGCACAGGCCAAAGGTTATGCAGAGGCCAATCCGTCATTCGATGTTGATGGCATCGACACCGCACACAAGCTCTCCATTCTCACGGCGTTGGCGTTTGGCGTGAAGCCCGACATGGACAAGGTCGAGATCAAGGGTATCCGTCATATCACCGCCGCCGATATTCTGCATGCGACTGAGCTTGGTTACAGGATCAAGCTGCTGGGGCTGTGCCGCCGTGAGGGTAAAAAAATTATCCAGAGTGTCGAGCCGTGTCTGGTGCCGGAACAAAGTGCGCTTGGCTCCGTCAATGGTGTGCTGAATGCGGTGCATGTGCAGGGCGATTTTGTCGGTACGGGCTGGCTGGTCGGGCGTGGCGCGGGCGAGGGGCCGACGGCGTCCGCTGTTGTGGCTGATTTGATTGATATTGCCCGTGACCACCATGTGCCTGTATTTGGCATTCCTGCGCGCGGTATGAAAGCGGGTGCGTTTGCTTCCGCCGATATCCTGCAGGCGCATTTCTATATGCATGTAGTGGTGCGCGATCAGCCGGGTGTGCTGGCGCAGATTGCGGCGATCCTGCGTGACCACAAGGTTTCAGTCGAGGCGGTATTGCAGCGCGGGCGCGATCCCGGCAAGCCTGTTTCCGTCGTCATGACAACACATCTGGTCGGTCAGTCAAATATGCATAAGGCTGCTGAGAAGATCGGCAAACTTTCTGTGACCAAGGGTAAGCCCTGTGTCATGCGTATCGAGCAACCCTAAATCCGGAGATTATTATGTCGGCTTCAGTCCAAAAAATTTCACCCCAGGAAAGTTTCTCCATGGATCGCAACGTGGCGCTGGAAGCTGTGCGTGTGACTGAATCGGCGGCGCTGGCGGCCTCAAGGCTGGTGGGGCGCGGTGATGAAAAGGCGGCAGACAAAGCTGCCGTCGATGCGATGCGGGCGGCATTCAACACGCTGCAGATTGATGGCACGGTTGTCATCGGTGAGGGCGAGCGTGATGAAGCGCCGATGCTTTATATCGGTGAGCGTGTGGGTGCGGGCGGTCCGGCGATTGATATCGCGCTTGATCCACTCGAAGGTACATCCATCACTGCGAATGGCGGTCCGAACGCGATGGCGGTGCTGGCGATGACGGACCGGGGCGGTTTTCTCAATGCGCCCGATACCTATATGGAGAAGATTGCCGTTGGCCCGCATATTCCAGCGAACATTCTCGATCTTGATGCGCCGGTGGCAGATATTGTCCGCCGATTGGCGAAAGAGAAAGATGCGCGGGTTGAAGATTTGCTGATCTGCATTCTCGACCGCCCGCGCCATGAATCTCTGATCCGTTCCGTGCGTGAAACAGGGGCGCGGATCATGCTCATTCAGGATGGCGATGTCAGCGCGGTGATGGCAACCGCCGATCCGCTCACTGGTATTGATATGTATGTGGGCACAGGCGGCGCGCCCGAGGGGGTTTTGGCGGCGGCGGCGCTGCAATGCACGGGCGGCAGCATGCTCGGGCGTCTGGTGTTCCGCAATGATGATGAGAAAATGCGCGCCGACCGCTGCGGGATCAAAGATCTGGCAAAGATTTACACCACCAATGAACTGGCCAAGCCGCAAAACGTCATGTTCGCGGCAACAGGTGTCACCGATGGCGCGATGCTCAAAGGTGTGCGCCGTTTCGCAGGTGGGGCGGTCACGCATTCCATCGTCATGCGTTCTAAATCCGGTACAATCCGCCGCATTGAAACGCAGCATGACTTTACCCGCAAGGCTGGCTTGTAATTAATGTTCTACCTTCTGATGGCGTTTATAGGCGAGCTGGGGTTTATGGCCCTGAGCATTCTTTCAAAACGCCTGCGCAACAGAGGTGTAAAGACTTTATCTATTCTGGGTGTTTACAGTCTGCTGACCCCCGTGTGGGTCGGTATGGCGGCGTGGTTTTTGTTCCGGGGGCAAACAGACTTAAGTTTTCAATATATGGTGGTTGTAGCAGCATGGGTTTGTGTCTGCTTTACCCTCAATTTTGGCAGTACCTGGTTGATGCGCTTCCAGAGCCTGACTGATGGCAGCGGTTATAAATTCGGATTCACGGTATTTTGGGCGCTGATCGCCGACCTGCTTTTCTTTCAGCATGATTTTTCGATGGAGAAAGCCTTGGCGTTGCTCCTGCTTTTTGGTGGCGGTACTGTCCTGCATTTCAGTCGCCAGACTGTCGTCGTGGATGCATTGCGCATGCCGTTGGCCAAGCGCCTTGGGATTATCATGTTTCTGGCATTGGTGGAGGCCTCGACTTATTTCCTGTTTAAAGTCGGCGCGACGATGCAGTCTTCCGACTTGTTTCATAATGCGTTGTCCCAGGCGCTATTGTTTTCGATATTTTTTATTATGGGTTGGAAGGCTTATCAATCGGATAAGGCGTTTGGTCATTTCCCAACATCCTATGCTGTTATTTTGACCGCTCTGCTGCTGGTGGCTGCGGTGGCTGATGGTTTTGCGATTGCCGGGTTGTCGCTGACCTTATTTGTGATGTTCAGCCTGATCCGTATGGCGGCTTTTGCGGTACATGATATGAAGACCGGCGAAATTCTGGTTTCGTTCAAAACCATACTGGCTGTCAGTCTGATTGCCTGCGGTTTTTGTATTGTCGCCATTACGGGGCAGGGGTAAGGTAAGTTATGGATACATTGCTGAAAGTCGATAATTCGCTGATGCAGGCGCGGTGGGTTGTTCCTGTGGTGCCGCTGGATGCTGTCGAGCAGATTGCGCGCCAACATGATCTTCCCGAAATTATTGCGCGGCTGATACAAGGCCGCAATATCCCTGCTGACAAAATCGAAAGTTTCCTTGAGCCTAAATTATCGCGGGATTTTCCCGATCCGTTTTCATTACAGGGGATGACGGCGCTGGCAGATGATCTGGCGCTGGCGATTATGGACGGCAAAAAAATCGCCGTGTTCGGGGATTTCGATGTCGATGGTGCGACCTCGACGGCGATCCTCGTGCGGTTCCTGCGTCATTGCGGTGTCGATGCGCGGTTTTATATTCCCGACCGCATGAAGGAAGGGTATGGCCCGAATATCAATGCGCTGACCAAATTACGGGCTGAAGGGGCGGATATCTGTATCCTCGCCGATTGCGGCACCACCGCGCACGATATTGTCGAGCAAGCGGCGGCGACGGGGCTTGAGGTTGTGATCCTTGATCACCATGAAGCTGAAGATACGTTGCCTGTGGCAAAACACCTGATTAACCCCAAGCGCAAGGATGATGCCTCCGGCCTGACCATGTTGGCGGCATGCGGTGTCAGCTTCCTGACTTGTGTGGCGATCAATACGAAACTGCGCGAACGCGGGTTCTTTAAAGATAAACCAGAAGCGCCGTTGAAGAACTGGCTCGATCTGGTGGCGCTTGGCACGGTGTGCGATATGGTGCCGCTGACGGGGCCGAACCGTTTGTTCGTGCGCAGCGGTTTCGTGCAGATGGCCAAGCGTGAGAATATCGGCATTGATGCCTTGTGCCATGTGGCCAAGCTGACGGATGATCCGAATGTCTATCATGCCGGGTTTGTGCTGGGGCCGCGTATCAATGCGGGCTCGCGTGTGCATCAGGCCGATCTGGGGGCGCGGTTGCTGCTGACCAATGACCCTGAGGAAGCTAAGAACATTGCGTGGACGCTGAATGACTGCAACGAGAAGCGCAAAGATATTCAGACTGAAATGACAGCGGAAGCGATCAATCAGGTCGAGGACAAAGGCTTGACCGAAGACCCTGTCATCATCGTCGATGATGAGTGCTGGCATCCGGGGCTTGCGGGTCTGGTGGCGAGCCGCCTGAAGGAAAAATATAACCGTCCGGCCGTGGTGGTGACCTACGCGCCGGGGGCCGATGCGGCGCTTGAAGGGCGCGGTTCCGGGCGTTCCATTCCCGGTGTGAATATCGCGGCGGGATTTATTGATGCACGGGCTGCCGGGTTGCTGGTAAAGGGCGGCGGGCATGCGATGGCGGGCGGGTTTACGGTCCTGCCCGCGCAACTGGAATCTTTCCGCGCCTTTATGAAGGAACATATTACGCGGCAGATGAACGGCCAGCCTTCGGTGAGTGAAACCACCATCGATGGCGTACTGAGCGTTCACGGGGCGCAGTATAAATTCATCGAGATGATCCACGAAAAATTCGGGCCTTTCGGCGCGGGGCATGAAGAGCCGGTGTTCGCGTTGCCCGCCGTGCGGCTGCATATGGTGAATATCGTCGGTACGGATCACGTCCGCTGCATGGTCAGCGACTGGGAAGGCGGGGCACGGATGAAGGCGATGGCCTTCCGTGCGGCGGATACGCCGCTGGGGCAGGCGCTGTTAAAGCAGGGCAGCCGCCCCATCCACCTGATCGGCCATTTCAAGCTGGATACGTGGAACGGTGCCCAGCGGGTCGAAATGCACATACTGGACGCCGCTTTTGCCGCGGCAGAGGGGATTCAGGCCGCAGAATAGGCTTTTTTAACAATATGTTAGAAAGTGCTTGCATTCCGGGCCAAGGTTTATTAGAAAAGCGCATTCCAAGGTTTGTCCCCTTCGTCTAGTGGCCTAGGACACATCCCTTTCACGGATGCGACACGGGTTCAAATCCCGTAGGGGACGCCAATCTTGGAAATCTGATTATGACCCGCCAGCAGGCGGGTTTTTTCATGCCATACCTAAGATTGGGTATTTTGAACTTCAGGATAGATGGCACCGTCTCCCAAAACAGATACACTTACTATTAGTGATTAGGTTCATGGCCGCCGGAATGTCGGGCGCCGAACCGGATAAAGTTTATGGGTAATTACTAGAGATACTGCGTTTACTGCGTAGAAAAGGCCCGCCATCTGGCGGGTCTTTTTGCATTCTAGAGTTCAAGGCCGCTGACGTAATCAGACAGGTCTTTCTGTGCGGTCCTCTGCCGCTGTTGGGCGGCGGCTTGGTCTTTCTTCAGTTTGGCCAGCATGTCCTCCTGCTCGCCCAGTTCCTTGAGATAGCGTTTGCCCAGTTCGTTATTGGTGGCGACCGTTTTCAGGTTTTCGCGCAGGCGTTGCTGGTCGGCGAAAATCTGCTGGCGCTGCTGCTCGATCTGGCCGAGGTCGTTCTGCGCGGCATAGACGGCACTTTGCAGGGCTTTGATCTTCTCCAGCGCTTTTCTGATCTCGGGCTTGATGTCCTTACCCATCACCGCGATGCGCGTATCCAGGTCATAGGGCTGGATGCCGGTCAGGGCGATGGTTTCGGTGTCGTCGCGCTGCAGTATCAGGGCGACGGTTTTGGTTTCACCCTTGGGGATGGTGACTTTTGCGCGGTAATGGGTGTTGGTGGCCTCCGGTTCGGCGTCCAGCCCCTCGGGTTTCACGAGGTTCCATTCCGGGCGGCGGGGGTGTTCGATCACGATGGTGCGGTCTTCCTCTGCCGGGGCTTTGATTGTGTATTTGGTGGTGTTCCGCCACAGGATTTTCTGGTGCAGCATGCCCTTGCTGATGGTCAGCAGGCCGAGCTTGCGGTCGTCCTGCGATTGCTGGTCGATCTTGGTCTTGGTGTCGAGGGCGTAGCTGATGAAGCGGCTTTCGGCCTTGGGTATCATCGGCATTTCGGCGTCACCGACATGCAGGGTGGCTTTTTGTGTGCCCGTCTGCTCATACAGGGTCAGGATGCCGGGGGGCAGGCCGGTTTCGCCGTTATTATCGATCTCAACGGCGGCCAGCGGGTGCCCCTGATTGGTTTCGGGCTGGTAGAGCCAGACCTGCTCGGCGGGCAGCTCGCGGCTGACGAACGGCACCATCAGGGAATTGCCCGCGGCCAATGTGACCGGCTCAGGGAAGGTGAATACCATCTGGGTGGCGGCGTCCTGCGCGATGGCCATGGTGGCTTGCGCCATTTCTATCGGGGCGGCGGCGGGCATAGGTGCGCCACCATAAGCCATTGATTCCATCGCGACAGATGTGTCAGCCATCGCCATATTGGCCGCCATGGCTTTTTGCAGGGCAGGGGCTTCGGCGCGGCGTTCACGCATCATTTCCTGTTTGGCGTAGCCATCCGTTTCGGCCACGGTGCCCATGGCACCGCTATCCACACGCGGCATCACCCGATTCATCACCTTGACGGGCAATTCCGGGCGGCCCAGATAATAGCTCTCATATAATGACTGGCGGTAGGTGACGGGCGCGCCGGAGAGGATGGTCACATCGACCTTGTCCCAGTCAGCCCCGGTGGTGTTCTCCAGAATGGCCCAGCCCTGCAGGAAGGCCTTGTCGCCGCCCTCGGGCATCACGAGGCGGTAGGCGCTCTTCCATAGCGGGGCGGCCTGCACATAGGTCATGCCGACCGGGCGGCTTTCCGTGCCTTTCAGGCTGACGGTCAAAGCGCGCTGGTCGCGGATGCGGTTGGTGTAGATGGCTTGCAGGGCGCGGTCAATCTGGTCCTGCACGGCCTTCTCGGTGAAGCGCACATTGTTCAGGTTTTCAAGCAGGGCGGCCTTGATGCCCTCTGACGTCATTACGCTGACGCGGTGACGGGTGACGGTCTGGCCGTCCTCCAGCCCTGTATTTTCGGGCACGACGTTCATCAGGCGGCCTTTGATGACGGCGGTGCCGGAAACCTCAATTTCTGCGCCCTGTAGGGCGTTCATCAGGCTGACAGGGGAATTCAGGTCTTCACGGCTGAAGGGCAGGTCGCGGAAGGACTGGGAAAGAGGCTCGCGCCCCGGCAGGCTGACGCCGCCGAACTCCCCGGCACTGTCGAACACCACCAGGCTTTTCAGCACGTCATCGACGGCCTCCAGACGGACGGGGATTTCGATCTCGGCGTTGCCTGTGACGGTACCATGATACTCGAACAGGGCCAGCCCGCTGGTGGAGATGGCAACGCGTTTGAGCGGCAGCGTCTCGGCGGCAGCGGCGGGCAGGGCGAGTACGCAAAGCGCTGTGGTCAGCAAAAGCCAGTGTTTCTGCGGTGTCATTTCGGTTCTCCTGAGGTGTCCTGACAGGGTGGACGAAGCAAGCTTAAGGATATATTAAAGCCCCCCAAAATTCACCCTGCCGCTATGCAAAAAATAATGATTGCACAAAAAAGAATCATGTTATATTTGGACGTGTAGATGAGCACGCACGTGCCTATGGCCCCTTGCCCAGAGCCGCTTATATAGCCGCAAGCAAGATAATGGTTATGCAACGACGATGTCTTTTTGGTTGGAAACGAGAGTTTCCCTAGACTGAAAGGGTTAGACGTATGACCAATATTGGCAGGGGCGGCCAATCGCCCACCCATAACTATAATTACTCCACTGTCCGTCAGGGGCGTGTCCCCGATAAGCTGGCGCTTGTGAAATCCAAGCCGTCCGGCCCCTATATCTTTGAGGGGAACGTCGATGGGCTGGTGAGCGAGTTGCAGCCGACAATCCCGCTGTATGTGATCCGCCCGGAAATTCTGACCCGGCAGGCGCAGACCTTCGTGCAGGGTTTCCGTGGTACGACGATGTATGCGGTGAAGGTCAATCCGGACAAACATGTTCTGCAGACCCTTTACAAGAGCGGTATCAAGGCCTTTGACGTGGCTTCGATCGAGGAAGTACGTCTGATCCACCGTCATGCACCCAAAGCGACCATGTATTTCATGCACCCGGTAAAGGCGCGGGAAGCGATTGCCGAGTCCTATCACATGCACGGTGTGCGTTCCTATGTGCTGGATTGTCAGGATGAGCTATACAAAATCCTGCAGGAAACCAGCTACGCGGGTGACCTGACGCTGATGATCCGTCTGGCGATCACCGATCAGGATTCTTCCGTGTTCGCGCTGGCCGGTAAATTCGGCGCGAGTGTGCAGGAAGCGGCTGAACTGCTGAAACAAAGCCGTCCTGTGGCTGCCAAACTGGGTGTGACGTTCCATGTCGGTTCCCAGTGCATGGACCCGAAAGCCTATCGCCGCGCGCTGGAACTGGCGGCCATGGCGGTGCGCCTCAGCGGTGTTAAAATTGATGTCGTTGATGCCGGGGGCGGTTTTCCCGTTGCTTATCCGGGCATGACGCCACCGTCGCTACAGGCTTACTTCGATGAAATTCACAGCGCCGTCGATGATTGCGGTTTTGCCGGGTGCGAACTGTTCTGCGAGCCGGGTCGGGCGTTGGTGGCAGAGGCCGGTTCCATGGTGGCGCGGGTTGAGCTGCGCAAGGGCAACATGCTCTACCTGAATGATGGCACTTATGGCGGCCTGTTCGATGCCGGGAAGCAATTCAACTTCCGCTTTGCCACGCGCCGCGTCGGCAAGATTCCGGCTGAAGGGGACGCGCCGTTTACTTTCTCCGGTCCGACCTGTGACTCGGTCGATATGATGGAAGGGCCGTTCCTGTTGCCCGACGATATCGCCGAGGGTGAATGGATTGAAATTGACGGCATGGGCGCTTACAGCGTCAGTGTGCGCGGTAATTTCAATGGCTTTGGCCGCAGCGCTACGGTCTTCCTGAAAGAGTCTGTCTGAAATGAACGGCATGACTGGGAAGAAAGACAAATCTATCAAGGAAGGGTTTGGCAAAGCGGCTGGCCATGATGTCATTCCTCTGTCTCAGATAATGCCCACACAAATCACTGTGGGCATGCGTCAGGTCAAGTCAAAACAGAAATTTTTGCGTAAGCTGGCGCAAAATCCTGAGAGGCTGGCTAAATTCCTTTTTGAACATCCTATCCCCATTGTGAAGGGGCCGGAAGGAAAGTCTTATGCCATTGACCATCATCACTTGGGCTGCGCGCTGGTGCGCGAAAAATTCAAGACTGCCATAATTGTAGTGGTGGCTGATTATTCCGCACTCTCCAAAAATGATTTTTGGAGGACGATGGAAGAAATGCAGTATGTCCATCTCTATGATGAAAAAGGCCGTAAAAGGTCATTTAAGTCGATACCCGAGAAACTTTCTGATTTGAAAGACGATCCTTATCGCAGCCTCGCCGGTTTTGCACGACGGAAGGGTGCTTTTGAAAAAGTGCATACTCCTTTTTCTGAATTTAGATGGGCAGATTATTTCCGTAAAAATATCCCGCAAAAAAATGTGGCGCGGGATTTTGAGAAGGCTCTTGAAAATGCGGCCAATCTGGCGCGCAAACCGGAAGCGTATGATTTGCCGGGGTGCAAACTAAAACAGGATTCTTCTCAAGGGAATGCTCATCCCGTATGCTCCTATTATGGATGACCGCCTGTGCGGGCATTAATTTACGCTGATGTGGGGACGTGATGTTAAACGCTGTAAACAAGAACGAACTTAAGTCCCGTTTCATGGAGCCCGGCGTTGGCATGTTTGATATCAAGCCACAGGATGCTGTTTCTCCGGAACAGGCGAAGGCTTGGGTTATCCCGTTTGGTTTCGAGAAAACCGTCAGCTATGGCAAAGGTACGCGCCGCGGCCCCGAAATGGCGATCCGCGCTTCCCATGAAATGGAATTGTTCGACGAGTCTTTGTGGAAAGAACCTTTCCGCGACTACGGTGTGGCGACTTTTTATGAACCTGAAATGCCGCAAGACCATCAGGCCGCGCTCGACCTTCTGACGTCCTATGTGCAGGAAACGGTGGATGCCGGGAAATTCCCGCTGACCATCGGCGGCGAACACAGCATTACGCCGGGTGCGATCAAGCCGTTGGCTGCGAAATACCAGAAGCTGACGGTGCTGCAATTCGATGCCCATGGTGATCTGCGCGATGAATTCCGCGGCGACCGCCTGTCGCATGCGAACGCGATGCGCCGCTGTCTTGATAACCCGAATGTCAATCTGGTGGCGGTTGGTATCCGCAGTATCTCGCGTGATGAAATTCCGTTCTGGGAAGCCAACCAGCACCGGATCAAGACATTCTTCGCCAAGGATAAGCGCACATGGACGCCTGCCGAAATTGCGGCAACCGTTGGCACAGGTCCGGTTTATATTACGTTTGATATCGACGGTTTCGATTCCAGCATGATCCCGGCCACGGGGACGCCGGAGCCGGGTGGGCTGTTCTGGGATGAAACGATGGATATACTGAAAGCCGTTACCTCACAGGCGCAGATCGTGGGTGCCGACGTTGTCGAGCTGGCACCCAACGATGCACACCATGCCTGCGATTTTCTGACCGCCAAGCTGATTTATAAAATCCTGACGATGAGCTTGTGCAAGTAGTCTTTATTTCAAGAACATCTTCTTAATGCCCTGCCACGCGATGTAGTAATCCTTTTGCAGCGCTTTTGATTTGAGCGCCTGCGCTGTCGGGCGGAAGATGTAGCGGCTTTCGAACATGAAGGCCATGGTGTTTTCCAGTTTTTGCGGTTTCAAATCGGCGCTCATTGCTTTCTCCACGACTTTCGCATCGGGGCCGTGGCCTGACATGCAGTTGTGGATCGAGTAGCCGCCGGGCGTGAACGTGCCGCCTGCTTCGCCTTCCTTGCCGTCATAGATGCCTGTGATCAGGCCCATGAATTCGCACATGATGTTGCGGTGGAACCACGGTGGACGGAACGTATTTTCGGCCACCATCCAGCGCGGCGGGAAGACAACGAAATCGAGGTTGGCGGTGCCGTGCGGGTGGCTGGGTGATGTCAATACGGTGTAGATCGATGGATCGGGGTGGTCGAAGCTGACGCTGTTGATGGTGTTGAAGTTATTGAGGTCGTATTTGTACGGCGCGTAATTGCCGTGCCATGCGACGACGCAGAGCGGCGAATGATCATATTCACCGCGCCAGACTTTGCCGCCGAATTTGGCGATGACTTCGTGTTTGCCACTGTGGTCTTCGTAGGCGGCGACCGGGTAGAGGAAATCACGCGGGTTGGCGAGGCCGTTTGCGCCGATGGGGCCGAGGTCTGGCAGGATGAGTGGTTGGCCGTAATTCTCGCAGACATAACCACGCGCTTTACCGTCAGGCAGGTCGACGGTGAATTTTATGCCGCGCGGGATCACGGCAATCTCGCATGGCTTCACATCGAGGATGCCCAGTTCTGTTTTTAATCTCAGTGAGCCTTCCTGCGGCACGATCAGTAATTCACCATCGGCGGAATAGAAGAAGCGTTTATCCATGCTGGCCGTCGCGGCATAGACATGCACGGCGAGGCCTGTCCACGCGAAGCTGTCACCGTTACCGGCCACCGTCATCAGGCTGTCAACGAAGTCGGTTGGTTTCGACGTATAGGGTTGCGGGTCCCAGCGCATCTGGTTCGGTGGCGTATCGACATCGGTGAACGGTGAGCCGAGCAGTCCGGCATGTTTGTACGGTTCATAGGGCATGTGCCGCACGGAAGGGTGGATGCGGTATGTCCATGTGCGCTGGTTGGTGGCGCGCGGCGCGGTGAAGGGACTGCCAGTGATCTGTTCGGTGTAAAGGCCGTGCGCGGGCTTCTGCGGACTGTTCTGGCCTTGCGGCAAAGACCCTGCGAAGGCTTCCGTGGCGAATTCGTTACCAAAACCGGACATGTAATTCATGGTAGGCAATCCTTCCTGTTGGACAGAAAGGATACTGGAAATACGGATGTTTTTAAACCGGGGTTATTGTCCGGGTAATCGGCGGTTTAGTGTTTTCCGGAATGTGATGGGTTTGGCTTTGTGTGGCACCTAAAGTGGCGGAACCCGTTACAAAAGCGGCATAGAGCGCCAGTGCAGCAAAGCCGTGCCAGCGTTTCAGGCCGCCTTTGCTGGCCAGCAACGTGGCGGTGGCCAAGCCTACGCCCGTACCCCATGCGGCGAGATTTAGTACGCCGAGCGGTGTGGTTGGTTGCAGGGCTTCGGGGACGGGGGTGCCCGTGGCGGCGAGCAGGCCACCGACAGCCAGCAAATTCAACACACTGCAGCCGATGATATTGCCGACGGCCATATCGGTTTTGCCCCTGAGTGCGGCTTTCACGTTCATCGCAAATTCCGGTGCGGCGGTGCCGAGGGCCAGTGCCAGACTGCCGAGCAAGACGGGCGGTGCGCCGAGGTTCTGCGCGACGGTGGTGGCGTGTTCGACAGCAGTGTGCGCGGTATAGACGACCGCACCCATGCCGCCTGCAACCAGCAAGCTATTTGCCAGTGTACTGCGTTCGACATGTGCATGATCGCCGTGATGATGGTGATGATGGCCGTGGCCATCGTCGGCCAGCCCTAATTTGGCGGCGTCGCTCTTATGCATGCGGTAGTTGGTGTAGAGATAGGCACCGGCCAATGCCAGCATACCTGCGCCAATCGCGGGGACCATGCGGCCCGTTGCCAGTTGTGTGCCAAAAGCGGTGCTGGCGCCTGCGAGCGCGGCGACATTGAATTTCCATGCCGCACCTTGTGCTTTCTTGACACCTGATATGGCGGCGACAGTGCCAAGGATCAGCAATACGTGCGCGATGTTGGAGCCGACGATATTCCCCAATCCGACATCATGCGCGCCCGTGGCGATGGATTGCGCGGCCACCATGAATTCAGGTGTAGATTCCATGGCGGCCATGCCGAGACCCAAACCGACGGCAGAGATTTTCAGTTTCTGGCCCAGCGCGGTTGCGGAATCAATCGCCACGTCGCAGGCGCGGGGCAGTAGATAAAGTGCAGCGGCCATGGCGACACCCGCGCCGATGGTGGTGGCCAGCAGAGGCGCGGTTAACGCGGTTGTGCCGAGTAATGCGGCGGCGCTGCCGATGATGATCTGCGGGCGATAAGCGGCGGCGCGGTGGAACAAGCCTTTCAGGCCTGTGGGCGCGGGTTCATGGTCGTGATCATGGTGATCGTGGTCGTGTCCGCAGCAATCGTCGTGATCATGATGGTGTTCATGGTCGTGCTTGTGCGGCGGGCGCAGGATGCCCTTGTTTTTATCGTCCGGGTTGATCGGGGTGAATTTCATTGGTTCCTGCGCGTTTTTTGTCAATTTCCGGCAGATTATGTCCTTTGGCCGGGAGGTGCAAGGATTATTTCTTGACATATTAATGGCAGGAAGCCTAAGGGTTTTTTAGCTCTATTTTCAGGATCCGGGAGGTTTTACTGTGTTTAATTTGCGCACTGTTTTTAAGCAGATGGTTACGAGTATCCAAGAGGCGTTCGCGCGGCAGGATGCCTGCAACAGGGTTCTCAGGGCACTGGAGGCGGGTCATACCAATGCAGCCAAAATTGAAATCGAAGATTATGATTTCAACGAGCACCAGCAGCGTGAAATTTTTGACTCTCTCATGACTCATGACAATCTTGAAGTTTTCAAACTTGCTTTCAAGAAGTGGACGCATGAAAATCCCAACCATATGCTGACGCGTAACGATAATGTAGATTTGTCCGGTGCCTTTTATTGCGAAACTGTCCCGCTACTGTCGCATGCGATCAGCAATAAGGCGGGAAATATTGCCCTGTTTGTGGCGCAGAATCCGCAGACAGATATTACCCTGACAGGGTTTACGACTGATTACAGCCATGCGATCAACCGGTATACGACGAACATTCACAGTTCGAAAACAGACCGGGCGCACGAAAGCGCGCTCAATCTTTCACGCCGTGCGGGAATGAATGACGTTACAGCGGCCTTGCTGGTACGCACCGCTTTGTTGCGTGTGGCCGAGGCGGATCGCCTGAATGCGGAAGCGGGGCGTTTGCGGTTCTGACGCCTATTCCCAGTCCATCACCACTTTGCCGCACTGGCCGGATTTCATCGCCTCGAACCCGGTGATGTAATCGTCTATCTTGATGCGGTGGGTGATGACCGGGCGGATATCAAGGCCGGATTGCAGCATCGCGGTCATCTTGTACCAGGTTTCATACATTTCGCGGCCATAGATGCCCTTGATGATCAGGCCTTTGAAGATGACCTGATTCCAGTCGATATCCATTTTGCCGCCGGGCGGAATGCCGAGCAGGGCGATCTTGCCGCCGTTGATCATGTTATTGACCATCTGCTGGAACGCGGATTCAACGCCGGACATTTCAAGGCCGACATCGAAGCCTTCCTTCATGTCCAATTCTTTCATTACATCACCGAGGTTTTGTTTTGAAACATCGACGGCGCGGGTCGCGCCCATTTTCTCGGCCAGTGCCAGGCGGTACGGGTTTACGTCAGTAATCACGACATGGCGCGCGCCGACATGTTTGCAGATGGCGACCGCCATAATACCGATGGGGCCTGCGCCGGTGATCAGCACGTCTTCGCCGACGAGGTCGAACGAGAGCGCGGTGTGCACAGCGTTACCGTACGGATCGAAGATCGAAGCCAATTCGTCGTCGATGTCATCGGGAATAGGGAAGACGTTATCGACAGGCAGGGAGAGAAACTGCGCGAAGCTGCCGGGGCGGTTGACGCCGACGCCCTTGGTATTGGGGCAGAGGTGACGTTTGCCCGCACGGCAGTTACGGCAGTGACCGCAGACAATGTGACCTTCGCCGGAAACGCGCTGGCCGATTTTCAGGTGTTTGACTTCGCTGCCGAGTTGTTCGATCACGCCGACATATTCATGGCCAACGACCATCGGTACCGGAATAGTTTTCGCGGCCCATGCGTCCCATTTGTAAATATGCAGGTCAGTGCCGCAGATGGCGGATTTTTTGATCTTGATCAGGACGTCATTTGGTCCGATGGAGGGCACAGGGTTGTCCTGCATCCAGATTCCGGGTTCAGATTTTATCTTGGCGAGTGATTTCATGTTTTTTCTGTACTGTCCTTGTCATCCTGAGCGAAGCGAAGGATCTCAGTTGAGGGTTGCGCGGCACCGACCCTGAAATTAGGCGAATTGCCGGATTTAGTAAATCTTTTCCGCTTATCAGTTCGATGGGGCAACAAGGCGATGCTCAACTTCATGTATTTGTTTTCGCTTGGGTTTTTATACAGTTTGTTTGCGGGTGCAGCATGGCGGCGTCACGCTGTTCAATCCGGATAAGGGCTTGGCTCAGGCGCAGAAATTCGCGGTGGACCTTGAAAAGTTTAAGGGCGCGCAGGGTTTCGGCGCGTTTCATGCCGTGTTTGAGCGCGTTCTGGCTGGATTTCTTCTTGCCCTTACGGGTGCGGGGGCCGGTGGATTTTTCCCAAGGCTTGCTGGCGCGGATGCGCTCGGCGGCGGCGTCGCGTTGTTCGGGTGTCCATGTGCGGGGCATGTTTTTGGCCTCCTTAACTTTAAGGAGAATAATAGGAAATAAATCCTAATTTGTCAAGGAAAGTTTAAATCGCGAAGATGCGAAGGCGCGACGTTGTTTTCTATTGTCATCCCGGCGCAAGCCGGGATCCAGTCAAAGTGATGGATAGGCTGTATGGATTCCAGCTTTCGCTGGAATGACGAGCGTAGGTATGTCACGGCTGGCGGGCTTGCAAAAATGACAGGATGTCGCTTTCTTCATAACCAAGAAGTCTGCCGATGATAACGTCATCATGTTCATTGAAAGGTTTTTGTTCTTCGAAAGTTTGTTTTTTCAGCCAGATGATGGTCTGGGCGCGCCATTCCTCCCCGGGGAGGCAGAAAAAAACAAAGTGAAAAACATCGTCGTTTTTCGGGTTTTTGATGTTTGCGTACGTACGGATAATTTTTCTATTTTGTACGTACGGTGCGAAGGCCTTCTCTGGAATAATCTCTTCGGGAATATCCCTGCCAGAAACCAGAATGTCATGAAACATGGACAGTTTCTTCTCGCCCGAGAGCAGGAGTTCCAGTTCGCGTCCTTCGTGCGGGCCGATCATGGCTTCTTTCCCTATGGGGTTGTAATGCGGGGACAAGAATAAGCCAAAGTTTTTTCTTTGTCATCTCTTGGCTTATCTGTGTTTATCTGTGGTTATGATTAAGCGCGAAGACGCTAAGGCGCGAAGTTGTTTTTTCTCCGTCGTCATCCCCCGGTTTATCCGGGGGATCCATTTATGGATTGCCCGAACAATTCGGGCAATGACGAAAAGAGGGGGTGAACCACGGATGAACACTGATGCACACGGGTATTCCGATTTCCATTTTGCCTTAAATTAATCTTGCCAGAGATTCAATAATTGAAAATGCGATAACTTTTCTTTTGAGATAACGATTATTACCGATTGAGTTTCAGAAAACTCTTCATCTATCCATTGGGTATCAATGAAAATTTTATTAAAGCAACCTCCCTGATGAGTTTGCCAAATGTCGTATAAGTATGGCGTTAATAGTTCTTTGTCCAAGCATAAAGTTGGAGTGTTGTCGTATATATGCAGCCAGTTTTGATTAAATTTTTGAAATTCAGACTGAATAAATTTTTTACTTTTTTTGTTAATTGAATCCTTAATATACAAAGACCATTCTTTTTCCATTCCATCGCCAGCCCACCCGTCGCTAATTAAGCTATCTTGCTTAAGTAGCTCTTTTTTATCTGCTAGTGATGTTTTGCTATTGTAATGAAAAAGTGCTGGCTCAATTAAGATGTTTCCATCTTCCTTATCTGCCAGAGTTAAGTACTCTGAATAATCTTGGGATGTAGCTTCTGTTATTTCAATTCCAATATTATAATTTGAGCATGATAACAAAAAGTCAGGTTTCTCACGTTTATGAAGCGAAAGGGGAAAGCTAAGGTCATTTGAATTTGATATGGTCGATAGTAATCGATGTATAGAATAGATTTCTTTGGACTCAGATTTCCGCCCCTGTTTTCTTCCGGGGACTGAAATATTCGTTGACCCCAATTCTTTTAATAATTCAGTTTGGGATTCGACTCTAAAAATAGATTGTTGGCTGTCATTGCTCATGCTGCCTTCTTCAAAATCCCCAGTTCCGTACCCACTTCAATAAACGCGGCAACGGCTTTGTCGAGATGTGCTCTCGTGTGGGCGGCGGACATTTGGGTGCGGATGCGGGCTTTGCCTTGGGGGACGACGGGGAAGGAGAATCCTACCACATAGACTCCGCGTTTGAGCATTTCGTCGGCGAATTTGGTGGCGAGGGCGGCGTCGTAGATCATTACCGGGATGATCGGGTGGTCGCCGGGGAGGAGGTCGAAACCTGCCGCGGTCATTTTCTCGCGGAAATATTTTGCGTTGTCGCGCAGTTGTTTGCGTAGGCCGTCGCCGCTTTCGAGTAGGTCGAGGACTTTCAGTGAGGTGGCGGTGATGACGGGCGCAAGGGTGTTTGAGAACAGATAGGGGCGGGAGCGCTGGCGCAGCCATTCGATGACTTGTTTGGGGCCGGAAGTGTAGCCGCCGGAGGCGCCGCCCAAGGCTTTGCCGAGTGTGCCGGTGATAATGTCCACACGACCCATGACGTTGCAATATTCATGTGTGCCGCGACCCTTGTCACCGGTGAAGCCGACGGCGTGGCTGTCATCGACCATGACCATGGCGTCGTATTGTTCGGCGAGGTCGCACACCTTTTGCAAATTAGCGATATAGCCATCCATCGAGAACACGCCGTCGGTGGCGATCAGGCGGTGGCGTTGTGCTTGGGCGGCCTTCAGGTGGGTTTCGAGTTCGGCCATGTCGTTGTTGGCGTAGCGGTAACGCTGCGCTTTGCACAGGCGGATGCCGTCGATGATGCTGGCGTGGTTGAGCGCGTCGGAGATGATGGCGTCTTCCTCGCCCAGCAATGTTTCAAACAGGCCGCCATTGGCGTCGAAGCAGGAGGAATAGAGGATGGTGTCTTCCATGCCCAAGAATTCGCTGATGCGTTTTTCCAGTTGTTTGTGGATGTCCTGCGTACCGCAGATAAAACGCACCGAGGCCATGCCGTAGCCGTGTTCGTCGAGGGCTTGCTTTCCGGCTTTGATCAGGTCGGGGTTGTCGGCCAGACCCAGATAATTGTTGGCGCAAAAATTCAGCACGTGATCGCCCGATTGCACGGTGATGTCGGCTGATTGCGGCGAGGTGATGATACGTTCCTTTTTGTAAAGGCCGCCTGTGCGCACCTTTTCAATTTCGGATTCCAGATGATTGATAAGTTTTGTTTTCATGGTGACCTCATGTATGCAGGATTTTATGCATTTTAAGTGCGGGGATAATAATCAGGCCGTAGGCAAGCGCCGCCAGCATGAGTGTCGTATCCAGACCCCAGCCGATGCTGATGAGGATGGCAAGTGCCGACGCGACAACGCCACTGGCTCCGTTGACGGCCCAGAGCCATGTGGTGGCGCGACTGGATTTTTCGTTTACCAGCCGGATGCCTGTGGGGAAGCCGTATCCCAGCAGGATGCCGCAGGGAAAGATAATGCTCAGGCAGACTAGGCTGCGTGATACGATGCTGTTTGAAATTGCGTGATCGAGGATGTTCTGAATGTTAAAGGCCAGGAATATGATGTAGGCGCATAATGAAAGGCTCCAGATGATAATGCGCGTACGGGAAGTCAGTGGCAGGTATTCAGAAATAAGGCTGCCGACTCCAGTCGAAAGGATAATGCTGAACAATACGATTCCCAAACCGTAAACCGGATGCCCCAGATACATGCTCATGATTTGCATCAGCGTGATCTCAATGAACATGAAGCCAATCCCTATGAGGGAAAAGTAGGCTATGCCTGAATGCAGGAACTCTGTGTTTATGTTGTTCTTCATCTGCTTGAGTGGTGGAGCAAGCAATACAGTTGCCAATATAACGGACATGATGATGATCAGGTATAAATTTAATGTGGCGATGGCATGACCAGCCATGGTGCTATTGGCCACGGATACAGACAATACCTGTTTAATGACTGTTAGAGGTTTGGTGACGTGCGCCTGATTGAAGAAGAAGGGGCGCATGTCGGTTGGCGGGGATAAATCATAGGGTAGGCTGGTATAGGCGGCCTTTAGCATGTCTGTGCTAGTGCTTTTATAAAGTCTGGCAATGATTTCATTTTCAGGAGGTGTGTCTGGTGCGGCCAGAATTTTAAAATCATAATCTTTTGCGCGTTTATGCAGGGCGGATAGTTGTGCGTCTGTAAGGGGGTCTCGTGCCAATATGAAGGTGGATACGCGGCCTCCCTTGGCGATAAAGATATGTTTTGAAGGATCTTTGACGCCTTGATCGAGTAGTACCTGCACGGACATTGAGATGATACGTCCGATATCGCTGTAGAGAGTGTCGTTGTACCAGCGGCTGACTGTAAACAGGCCGTGTGGGCTGAGGCGGCTTAAGAATATTTTGAAGGCCTCTGTCGTGTACAGGCTGTTTTCTGAGAGGGCGAAGGCGCCAGCGCCTGTGGAGGCCCAAGTGTCGATCATCGACATTTGTATGAGATCGAATTTTTCATCGCTGTGAGTCAACCAGTTCCGGGCTTCGCTGTTGATGATCTGCGTTCCCGGATGGGATGACAGGTTTGTGTAATTTTTATACACGGGGTCTTCGGTCAGGAGGTTTACCTGTGTGGAGTTGATGTCGAGGGCGACAATTCTAGACAGGCCAAAATATTGCGCCGACATCAGGTCGCGTCCGCCGCCGACGCCAATAATCGCAGCCGATTTCAAAGCCGGCGCGGCATAGGCAATGTTGGTGACGTCGTATTTAAGGTAGTTGAGCGTGTCCCAGCTTTTGCCGTCAAATTTTGTAATGGGGGTGCCGGCGTCACCGTCAATCGTCAGCATCTGGTATTCTGCACTTGTGCCGGATGGCAGTTTTGAGCTGGAGCCCCATAGATAAACGGGCGCCTCTTTGTAAGGTTTCAGTACCGTGACCCTTGAGATAGTATTCCAGTCCTCGTGAAAAATTTGAGAGGGCAGAAGCAGCGTGGCCTTTGTCCATAAGGGCGCAATCAGCGGTTTTTCTAGCGATGCGTTGGCGCTGCCTATCAATAAAAGCGCCAAAGCGGGCATTAGAAGTTTTTTCCTGCTTAGAGGGGGCTGTTTGTTATGTTCCGATAAACTAAAAAGCAAGCCGGTGACCATCACAAGGCCAGCGGTGATGATTATGCCGGAGGGCGTGTCGATATTGTTCATAATCCATAGTCCTGCGAGACATCCGGCGGCAGCGCCCAGCAAATCAATGCCGTAAAGAATGCCTATCGGACGTCCGGATCTGGTCAGGCAGAGTGTAACAATTTGACCCGCGTAGTAATATGCGCAGGCGGTTGTAATGGCTACAATCGGTAATGTAACTAGTACGCTCAACGCCTTTGTATGGACGATGGGAATAAGTAACTGAATGGCCAGTGAAGCGGCAATCATTATGCCAAAATAGTAACAGGCCACCGAGAGTAGCTGGCTTATGTTGTCCCGTTGTTCTTTTTCATCGCCTTTATAGACTTTCAATGCGCCCAGTGTCAGCCCGAACATGGCGATACTAATAACCAGAAACGAGAGGTGATACCAGGTCACAACTGAAAAAAGTCGGGACTGCAGAATTTGCAGGATCATAATCGTGGCGCATATCAGTGCGAGGCAGGGGTAGAAAAAAGTGGATGAGGCTTTCAAATGATATGTCCTAATGTAAAAACTGCTATGCTCAACCAGCAAGAGTAATATAAGAGATCATGCCATGCAATTGCCCCCTGAGATAAAGCAAGCTATTGACGGTATTGCGCAAAAATTCAAGCCGACCGACCTGCGCGGGGCGGCGTCGGCGGTGTCGGCGCGGTATCGGGACCAGGCGGGGCGGGACGTGCGGATACAGTCGGCAGAGGAGGCTTGCGCCTATCTGGTGACGCGGTTTCCGGCGACGTTTGCGGCGGCTGTTTCGGCGTTGCGGAATCTGGAAGCTATGCCGCAGAGCGTTTTGGATATTGGGGCGGGGCCGGGGACGGTGGCGTTGGCGGCGGTGACGCTGTGGCCGGAGATTCAGGACATTACGCTGGTGGAGCCGAACAGGTATCTGCGTGACGCGGGGCGGGCGCTGTTTACGGAGTTGGGGCTGGCTGAGCGTGTCACATGGATCGAGGGTGATGTCAGGACAGTGAAGGATTTGCCGCAGGCCGATCTGGTCGTGGCCGGATATGTGATGAACGAGGTGCTGCGCGCGGGCGATCATACGGAAGCGGTGGCGGACAAGTTATGGGCGGCGGCGCGGCAATCGCTGGTGCTGATCGAGCCGGGGACGCCCGCCGGATATCAGATTATTCTGGGGTTCCGGACGGCGCTTTTGCAGGCGGGGGCGCAGATGGCCGCACCTTGCCCGCATGTGGCGGCGTGTCCGCTGATCGGTAAAAGCTGGTGCCATTTTGCCGTGCGGGTTGAGCGCAGCAAGCTGCACCGGATGGTCAAGGAAGGTGCTGACCTAGGATATGAGGACGAGAAATTCAGCTATCTGGCAGTGAGCCGGGAGGCGCAGGCATTGCCCGAGGCGCGGGTTATCGGGCATCCGACGGGGACTAAAATCGTCCAGATTCCGGCCTGTCTGGCGTCGGGAGCCGCCGAAACCCTGCAAATTTCCAGAAGTCATCCGGGTTTTAAGGCGGCGCGGAAGGCTGAATGGGGGGATTTTCTTGATTTTTTGTAGGGAAAGCTTGCGGAAAAGAGCCTCTTCCGCTATGAGAAAGCACTGATAAGGTCTTTATTTTACAGGGCATTTGCCCCGATAGCGTAAGTTGCATGAATTTTGAAGAATTGGGCCTCGGCCCTGAAATCGTCCGCGCGGTTACTGAACGTGGTTACACGACGCCTACGCCTATTCAGGAGCAGGCCATTCCGCATATCCTGATGGCGCGTGATGTGATCGGTCTGGCGCAGACCGGCACGGGCAAGACGGCGGGCTTTACGCTGCCGATGATTGAAATTCTTTCCGGTGGCCGCGCACGTGCGCGCATGCCGCGTTCGCTGATTTTGTCGCCGACGCGCGAACTGGCGGCACAGATTGCCGAAAACTTCGATATCTATGGCAAGTACCACAAGCTGACCAAAGCGTTGCTGGTGGGCGGCGAGAGCATGGGCGATCAGATCAAGCTGCTGGAGCGCGGCGTTGATGTTCTGATCGCGACGCCGGGTCGTCTGATTGATTTGTTCGAGCGTGGGAATATTCTGCTGAACGATATTAAAGTGCTGGTGATTGACGAAGCCGACCGTATGCTGGATATGGGCTTCATTCCGGACATTGAGAAGATCGTGTCCAAGGTGCCGCCGATGCGCCAGACGCTGCTGTTCTCGGCGACGATGCAGCCGGAGATTAAAAAGCTCGCGGATAAATTCCTTTCTAATCCGCGTCAGGTTTCAGTTGCCCCTCCGGCTTCGCCCGCGGAAAGTGTCAGCCAGTCGCTGATCTGGACGTCGTTCCGCAAGAAGAAAGATGTTCTGGAAGCGCTGATTAAACGCGAAGATGTGAAGAACGCTTTTATCTTCCTCAACCGCAAGCGCGATGTTGATGAACTGGCAAAATTCCTGAAGGCCAAAGGTTACAGTGTCGCGCCGATGCACGGCGATATGGTGCAGTCGGTGCGTACCGTGACCTTGCAAGGTTTCAAGGACGGCAAGATTACGTTGCTGATTTGCAGCGACGTGGCCGCACGTGGTCTGGATATTCAGGGCGTTTCGCATGTGTTCAATTATGATATCCCGATGCATCCGGAAGATTACGTGCACCGTATTGGCCGCACGGGTCGTGCCAGCATGACAGGACGTGCGCTGTCGATTGCGGCGCGTGATGAAGACGAGAAATATGTCGATAATATCGAAAAGCTGATCAAGAAGGCGATTCCGCTGGAAACGATGGACGTCGAGGAAAGCCGTCCGCAACGTCGCGAGAGTCCGCCCGAGCGTAAACGTGCAGAGCCGGAAGACGAGGGGATCGTGCAGGGGGTCGACCGTCAGCGCCGTGCCGAGAAATTTTCTCACCGTCAGCAAAAACCGGCCGTGCGTAACAGCCGTCCGCCGCGTAATGACGATGACGAAGGCCCGAGCAGCTTGTCCGGTGATGATATTCCGGCATTTCTTCGTAAATAGAGCCTTCATTTCTCTGGAAAATTAAGAGCGCCGCCTTGACGGCCTGACTCTGTGCCCCCACAATGGCAAAGGGTTTGTTTTTGTTCTCTTTTTTCAGGATTTTCCCGCTTTTGCGTATTACCCGCGCCATGATGGTGAGTGCCTTGCTTTGTACGGTCAGTGCGACGTCCGTGCAGGCGCAGGTGCTGACTGGCTATAGCGCGGCCACGCCATCATCCCCTGCTACTGTTTCAAAGCCGATGCTGACTGCGCCGGAAGTGCAGGTGTTTTCACTGGATAATGCGGAGCCTGTTGTGGTTCCGGCAGCGCCAACGGCACAGGCCGGGCCTGTGTTGACTGTGCCGCAGCCTTCTTACAAGGGGGCTCATGAAATCAGGGACGCGCAGGCAGGCGTTACGGCGGCGGCGACTATTGCCGGAACGAATGAAGCGCCGGTTGATTTTGAGGCCGATAATCTTCAGCACGATGATGCGACAAAAACGATTACAGCGACCGGTAATGTGCAGTTGATCCAGAGCGGAAAGATCCTGCGGGCGCAGAAGGTCGTTTATAATCTGTCGAATGAAACGGCGCATGCCGAAGGGAAGGTCGTTCTTTCAGACCAGAACGGCGATGTGTATTTTGCCGATAGCGTGGAACTGACCGGACAGATGCGCGAAGGTGTCGCCCGCAAGGTGCAAACCTATCTGGGGCAGGGCGGGCGTTTTACGGCGTCGGAGATCGTGAAGAAGGCCGACGGGTCGATGTCGCTTAAAGACGGTGCCTATACGCCGTGCGAATGCGGCAATGATGATGAGAACAATCCGGCGTGGGAAATCAAGGCCAAAGAGATTGAGTATGATAAGCCCGAAGGGCGGATCGAATACCGCGATGCCAAATTCGAGATTTACGGTGTACCGGTCATGTACACGCCCTATCTTTCGCACAGCGACGGGCGCGAGAAACAAAAAAGCGGCTTGCTGACGCCAAGTATGGGATTTGACAGCCAGCTTGGTTATAACGTGACCAATCAATATTACTGGGCGATTGCCCCGGACAAAGACGCCACGGCAGGCGTGATGCTGACGACCAAGAAAAACCCGGTGGGCTTGCTGGAATACCGCCAACGCTTTGCGCATGCCGACTTCCAGATTAGTGGCAGTGCGACATCATCAAGCCGCAAGGACCAGGTGAACGGTGAAGAAGTGACGCGTGACGAAGAAGCGCGCGGGCATTTATTCTCAAAGGGTCTTTGGAACATCAATAACAAATGGCGCGCCGGGGTTGATCTGGAACTGACATCCGATGACCAGTATTTGCGTCAATATGATTTCAGCAGCAAAGACGTTCTTGAGAACGAGCTTTATGTTGAGCGTTTCTCAGGTCGCAATTACGCCGTGGGGCGTGTGCTGGCGTTTCAGGACGTGCGGGTGGATGAAAACCGCCGCGACCAGCCGGACGTGTTGCCGGAAGTGATCGCCAGCTTCACCGGTGAGCCAAACCAGATGATGGGCGGACGCTGGCATGTGGAGGCGAACGCGCTTGGTTTGCGGCGCGAGGGGAGCGGTCAGGACATGAACCGGGGTGTGCTGAGTGCCGACTGGCAGCGTAAATTTGTTTCCCGGACAGGCCTTGTCAGCACGGTTGATGTTAGCGCGCGGGCTGATGCCTATAGTGTGGATGATCGCGACGTGGCCGACAATAATCCGTCGATCGGACAGGACGCCACGGAAACGCGGTTCTTTCCGCAGGCGCATATCGTGACGTCGTATCCGCTGGCGAAACCGTATGAAAATATGCAGATGGTGATCGAGCCGATGGTGGCGCTGACGGTAGCGCCGAACATTAATGCCGAAGACAACGCCATTCCGAATGAAGATAGTCAGGATGCGCAGATTGATGCGCTGAACCTGTTTAGCCCCAACCGTTTTCCCGGCAAAGACCGGATTGAGGACCGTTCCCGTGCGACATACGGTGTGCGTACCGGGTTCTATGGTTATGAAGGCAGCTATCTCGATGTTTTTGCCGGGCAGAGTTACCGCTTTGACGATGATGACAATCCGTTCCCGCAAGGATCGGGACTGGATGGGCAGGAATCTGATTTCGTTGGTCAGATCGCGGGTATGTATGAGGGGCGCTTTGGCATGAATTACCGCTTCCAACTGGCGTCTGATAATTTGTCATCGCAGCGTCACGAGTTTGATGGCTATGCCAACTGGGACCGTTTTGCGCTGAATTCCCGTTATCTGTATGCGACTTCGCTGGAGGATACCAGTATTGATGAGGCGCGTGAGCAGATTGAAGGCATTGCTTCGTTTGATCTGACCAAGCAACTGCGGTTCAATACCGGGGCGCTTTATGATTTGGGTGTTGATCCGGGTTTGCGCAAGGCGGCTGTGGGGTTTGATTTTATTGGTTGCTGCATGTCATTTTCGTTACTGGCCGAAAGAAACCTGACGACGGATAGTTCCGGCGATAACGGTACGGAGATCAAATTCCGCATAGGGCTGGACCATATTGGTCAGATCGAGTCTAGCGGTTCCAGCTACTGGAATAATCGTCGGATGACGGATTAATTCCCGCCTGCGGCGATGGAGGGATTGAGGCTGAAGACCTGACGTTGCATGACGCCGTCTTTCATTTTTTTGCCGATGATTTTTCCGTTCAGGTCGTGTGAGAGGCCTTCGAGTTCCAGCGCGAAGGATTCGTATTGTCCTTTTTTAAGGTCTTGCTTGACGCGGTCAATGTTTCCTTCTGTCAGCAGCAGGGACATCAGGGATTCTTGCAGGACGGGGCTGGTTTCGGCTTGCGTACGGAATTCGGCGAGGATGGACAGCAGGTCGTCGAGTGTGCGCGTTTCAATGTTGGCCAGGATATGTGTGCCGTCATCTTTCGCCTGCAGTTCCAGCAGCAGGGAGGCTGATTCATAGCCGTTTATCTGTGCATTGATAAGGGCATGCGGTGCTGTCAGCGGGCCATCTAGCGTAAGGCTGACATTGCCGAGTTTCAGGTTGTCGCGCGCAAATTGTCCGGCTTGCATCTGGCCTGAAAGCGTGGGGACAAGGCTGTTGTCGCTTTGTGTTTCCAGTGTGATCCAGCCGGTGACGCGGCTGGCGGTTATGTTTTTGGTGTTGATGCGGGCCTCGCGGATTTCATTTTCGAGGGTGAGGCCTTGGGCGGCGCTCCATGTCCCCTTGATCTGACTGTCCAGTATCAGCTGGTGTTGCGTACCTGAGAGGTGGAAATTGAATATTTGCTGATCAGGACGTTCGGGATGACGGGCGGATTCACCTTCCAGTTCGAGACGCAAGGCACCTGCCGGTGTGTCGAGATCAATGATGCTTTTGCCGAGAACGATGCGTTCGATCTTTGACCAGCTTGCGGTATCGCCATGCGGCAGCGACCATCCGGCGAAGCTTAAACCCAGTTCTTCGTTCCATTCGCCGGTGATCTGCATGTTGCTGATGTCCAGACGTTTGGGTGTTCCGGTCAGCGGGAAGAACGGGTTGCCGGTGGCTTCCAGTTTGCCGATCATGCTGAAGCCGTCTGTATCAAGCGAGATGCCGTTGAGGGTAACCTTGCCCGGGCGCGTATTGATGTCTTCGTGCTGGCTTAAGGTGAAGCCGCCCGCCTTCATGGTTTCCGTCAGGCGCGAAGAGCCCGTCGGCAGTGTGTGCACGAGGGTGCCCGCGAGCAGTAGCAGGGCAGCGATGATTCCAACCTTTACTTTGAGGCCGAAGATGTTCCAGATACGTATCAGCATGATGTCAGGAGATTAGCGCGGCGCGCGGTTGTCAGGCAAAGAAAAAGCACCGTTTCCCGGTGCTTTTTTTAGGGATATGGCGAAGGAGGTTAACGCCAGATCGAATAGCCTTGCGCGTTTCTGTCTTTGTTCATGTGTTCATAGTGTGCCGGAGCCTTGAAAGCACGCGGATCGGTGTCGCCTGAGTATGTGCAGTTTGTTCTCATGACCTCAACGCCTTTCCAGTCGGAATTGAGATTGCCGTTGTTGGAGCGGGTCTGCACACCTTGAATTGTCGTATGGCAATCGTTGGTGGCGCAACCACCCAGACCTGCCAGAGCCAGGACGGCAGTTACGGCTGCTGCAACTTTTGTAAAAGTTTCTTTCATGACTATTGTCCTCGTTTTTGGCTAGGTTATGCGTTGTTACTGACCGAGTCTTTCGATCTTTTTTGCGGTGTTCTGGGTTGAGCGGATAACCTGTGTGCCTGAGTTGATAGCACGGTTTGTGCCGTTGAGAACGTTTACTGTGCTTTTAAATGCTTCCTGAACGTTGCCGAGACCGAAGCCTTCGCCAGCGCCTTGCCCTGTTGTCGCGCAGCCGCCCAGAGCGAAGGCTGCTGTCAGTGCTGTTGTCAGTTTTGTGAATGCGTTCATTTTTTAACCCTCTATGTTTGTGTTGTTAAGCGTTATTACCGTTTAAGTTTAGTTTCCAAAGGCGCGGCTACCGTTCTTGATGCTGGTAGCGTTTTGACCCGTTGAATTGATAACTCTATTTGTACCCCGAAGTAATTGGTCGAGGTCGTTAAGCCCATCGACAAGAACATTGCCGCTCCTGCGTGGTTGGCCGCGATTGGCTTGGTTCATCAGGCGGTTTCCTTCTGCAGTTTCTGCTTTTTGCAGGCTGGTAATTGCTTGTGTATAACCTTGTGCGCCACGCTGCGTTCTGAGGTCGAAGGCTTTCTCGACGATAAATTCATTGCCTGCGGCTGTTGCGAAGGTGCAGCCTACGCCAGTGTCGCGGTCTTGCTGGAATGCCTTACCTGTCAGCGGCAGCGGTGCTACGCCTTTTTGCTGGCCAACTGTGTAGCAAGCGTCGAAGAGATTGTTTTGTTGCTGCTGCATCTGTTCGCGGTAGTTGCCTGCTTCGGCGGTGCTGCCGAGGGCGGCTGTCAGCATGGTGGCGGCCAGTGTGCGGTTGATCCAGTTAGACATTTCATTCACCCTCTTGTTAATTCTGAATTTTGCGTAGCCTTAGGTCATTCGACCCTGTTAATTTCCAGTTAACTTACAGGAAGTTTGGCTTTTCGTCAAATTATTTTTCATAATTTCTTAAGAAGGGGGCAAGATTTGATCGTTTCCCGTTGTGTTTGGAAAATTTATCTTTATATTTCAATGTGTTATTAAATATCTATGTCCTGCACGAATTCGGCGCGTTCCTGAATAAACTGGAAGCGGGCGTCGGCATTGCGGCCCATCAGGCGTTCCACCAGATCATCGACTTCGGCGTTTCCGCCTTTATAGCCGTCTTCAGCAGCCAGTTCAGCCGTGATACCGAGGGCTTCCATGGCATGTGGCAGTGCCACACGCACCAGCGTGCGGCTGGCGGGGTTCATTGTGGTTTCTTTTAGCTGCGAGGCGGGCATTTCGCCCAGACCTTTAAAGCGGCTGGTGTCGACTTTGGATTTGCCTTTGAAAATTGTTTTCATCAGTTCGTCTTTGTGCGCGTCATCGCGGGCATAGACGGTGTTGCCGCCAGCCGAGAGGCGATAGAGCGGGGGCAGGGCTAGATAGAGCTGGCCCTTTTCGATCATCGGGCGCATCTGCGTATAGAAGAATGTCACCAGCAATGAAGCGATGTGCGCGCCATCGACGTCAGCATCGGTCATGATGATGACTTTCTCGTAGCGCAGGTTTTCAAGTTTGAAATCTCTTCCGGAGCCGCAGCCGAGGGCGAGGATCAGATCCTGGATTTCCTGGTTGGCGCGCATTTTTTCGTTGGTGGCGCTGACGACGTTGAGGATTTTGCCGCGCAGGGGCAGGATCGCTTGCGTTTCGCGGTTGCGGCCCTGCTTGGCGGAGCCACCTGCCGAGTCACCCTCGACGATGAAAATTTCGGTGCCTTCGGGGTCTTGTTTGCTGCAATCCGCAAGTTTGCCGGGCAGGCGCAGTTTGCGTGTCGCGGATTTGCGCGACATCAATTTATCGTCTTTGCGGCGCTGGCGTTCTTCGGCGCGGTCGATGATGGTTTCGAGCAGGTTTCTGGCAGCGGCAGGGTCGCCGGTCAGCCAGTGATCGAAATGATCCTTGATCGCGGTTTCGACCCAGCGTGTGGCTTCGTTCGTCGCCAGCCTGTCTTTGGTTTGGCCCTGAAATTGCGGGTCGCGGATAAAGACGGAGAGCAGCATCGCCGCGCCGCCCATAATATCGTCCGCCGTAATGATTGCGCCCTTTTTATTGCCGGTCAGTTCGGCGTAGCCTTTGAGGCCGCGTGAAAGCGCATTGCGCAAGCCTTGTTCGTGCGTACCGCCCATGGGTGTGGGGACGGTGTTACAGTATGAGTGTGTGAAGCCGTCGCCTTCTTCGGGCCATGCGACGGCGAACTCTACCTGTCCGGCGTTATCGGGCAGTTTGCCGTTTCCGTAGAAGGCTTTCGGCGTCAGCGTGGCGCGTTTTTCCAGCGAGGCTTCGAGGAAGTCGAGCAGGCCTTTGGGGAATTTAAAGATATCCTTTTCAGGAATCTTGTCGTTTTCCAGCAGAACGGGATCGCAGTGCCAGTGAATTTCCACGCCGCGGAACAGATATGCCTTGGAGCGGGCCATCTGATAAATCCATGTGGGCTTGAAGTGCGCTTTCGCACCGAAGATATCGGGATCGGCGTGGAAGTTGACGGAGGTGCCTTGCTCGGTCGTCTTGCCTTTTTTCTCCAGCTTGGTTTGTGGAACGCCGCGCGCATATTCCTGATGGTAAAGTATGCCGCCACGGCAGACCTCGATAATCATCTTGTCGGAGAGAGCATTGACGACGGAGCTGCCGACGCCGTGCAGACCGCCTGAGGTTTCATAAACCTTGCCGCTGAATTTGCCGCCTGAATGCAGGGTGGTGAGGATGACCTCCAGCGCAGACTTTCCGGGATATTTGGGGTGGTTATCGACCGGGATGCCGCGGCCATTATCGGTAATGGTGACCGAACCATCGGCATTCATAAAAATCTGGATACGGTTGGCATAGCCGGCGACGGCTTCGTCCATGGAGTTATCGAGAATTTCGCTGACCAGATGGTGAAGGGCGCGTTCATCCGTGCCGCCGATATACATGCCGGGACGGCGGCGGACAGGCTCAAGCCCCTCCAGAACCTCAATGTCGGAAGCATCGTAAGTGTCGGTTTTCTCGGCTTTTTTGGCGTTAAACAGATCTGCCATAATGTACCCGCATTCTTAAGTCATGATACTCGAAAGGCTTGTAACGTCTGGACTTCCGGTCTTTTTAGATAGACAATCAGGGTGCAATTGAAAAGCCAAAAGTTAACAACAGTCTTGAGATATGCCCAGTAATCCTGATCACACCATAGACCTTCCCGCAGAAATACGGGGGCGCGACCCCGTTCTTGTCATGATTCCCATGCCCGCCGATACGAACGCCCATGGCGACATTTTCGGTGGCTGGCTGCTGGCGCAGATGGACCTGGCGGCGGGAACGGCGGCTTATTTGTTTACGCGCGGCACACCGGTGAAGACACGGGCGATTAGTGAGATCGAGTTTCATAAACCGGTTTATGTCGGCGACAAGGTGTCCATCTACAGCCACATCGTCAAGGTGGGTAATACATCGGTTACCATCAAGATTGAATCATGGGTTTTGCGCCGCAAGGAGCTGATTTTTGAAAAGGTCACCGAAGGTGTTTTTACAATGGTGGCTGTGGGGCCGGATGGGCGCCCGACAGCGGTGAACGGGAAGCAGGGTTAAGGGGATGCGCAGCATGACGGTAAATTATTCGATTCAGAAGTGGGCTGTTCTGGGGATTCTTGGTTTGTTCGGGGTGGGTGGTCTGACGGGCGTTGTTTATGCACAGGCCATCGATATCAACAAGATCAACAAAATTCCCCGGTATGAAACAGTGCCCGAGGCCGAGTTCATAGCGAAATCAAAAGAATTCACCGAGATTCCGCAAGGGGACAAATATCTTGAGTACTCCATTCGTATGCGTGAGGGGTGGCAGAAACTGGAGATGACTGAAGAGGAGCGTGTGGCCCAGGTTGATAAGGTGATGGAAGAAGGAAAATCAGCGGATCCTTTCGATATTTCCAATCTTCGCGACAAGCAACTGGTTGAGGAAAAGAATAACATTCAGTCGAGCGAAGCTGAAGACTCGGAGGTTGCCGATGTCGGGGAAGATAAGGGCGACATGATGTCGAGGTCCGGTAAAATGAACCGCCGTTTGATTGTGCCAAAAGATACGATCGCCCTTTTGGGGCCTATTGCCAGATATACCGGACCTGCCAACATCCTGGCACCGTCCCGCCTTGAAATTTTTGCCATGCAGATGAAGCATGATATTACCACCCGTAACTGGTTTTTGAATTTTATCCTGTCGCATAACTACACCCTGACCGGCATGCAGCATGTGAGCGATAATCGTGTCGATGCTGAATATGTGCTGATCGAAAAAGGTATTACTTATGTGGTGAGAACGGCGGCCATATCCAATGGTTCACGTATGATTCTGATTTCCTATTATGTTCCGGAACAGTTCTGGGAAAAGGAGAAGGGGTTTCAGCAACAGACCATCGATTCGTTTAAGTTTCTGAATCCCGAAAAAACAAAAATCGATGACAAGCGTACGCATGGCTTCCTTGATCTGGTCAAATTTACCTATCCCGTCGCATGGAAGTTGATAGCGCCGAACATTTATTCAATGGATAATATGACGGCCAAACTTCTTTATTCTATTGATGAGAAAACCCTTGACGGTGAAATTGACATTAGTCTGATTTCAACTGAGCTGGATACCACCCTGATGAAAGAGGTTGAATATCTGCGGCAGGATCTCAAGAAGCGGGGATTCAACACCGGTAAGGCCCTGGATACGATGGGGACTTATACTTTTAGCGACAAGATTACATTCAGCCGTGTCGAGGCTTATGAGGTTTCCGGTAGCAAGAAGGATTATATTGATTACGAGTACTGGCTCGCGATTATGGTGGAAGACAGGTACTATTATATAGTGACCATGCTGACGCCGGGGCGTGGTGCGGACTTTTACAAATGGGCCCGTAACACGGAAACTTTTAGCGCTGTTATACAAAGCTTGATGCCACAAAAGGCCGGGGAAACGCTGGATGCGAATTTTATGAATAAGGTGAGCGGCACTGATAGCGGTGGCGCTCCGGTAGTGGGAAAAAAATAAAATTATGGTGCTTGATAAAAAAGCCCGGCATATGCCGGGCTTTTTGTTGAGATGGTTCCGATTAGCCTGAGTAATACATCAGGTATTCAATCGGGTGCGGCATGGTTTCGAAGGCTTCGATCTCTTCCATTTTCAGATCAATATAGGATTCGAGCATGTCGGCGGTGAATACATCGCCTTGCAGCAGGAATTCATGGTCAGCGCGCAGCGATTCAACGGCCTCACGCAGTGAGCCGCAGACGGTTGGTACCTTGCGCAGTTCTTCTTCCGGCAGTTCGTACAGGTTCTTGTCCATGGCTTCGCCTGGGTGGATTTTGTTTTTAATCCCGTCGATACCGGCCATCAGCATGGCGGCATAGGCGAGGTAAGGGTTTGCCAGCGGATCCGGGAAGCGGACTTCCACACGTTTTCCCTTCGGTGACGAGACATACGGAATGCGGCAGGAAGCTGAGCGGTTGCGCGAGGAGTAGGCCAGCAGCACGGGCGCTTCATAGCCCGGCACCAGACGCTTGTAGCTGTTGGTGGCGGGGTTGGTGATTGCGTTCAGTGCTTTGGCGTGTTTGATAATGCCGCCGATATAGAACAGGCACATTTCAGAGAGGCCTGCATACTGATCGCCCGCGAATAGCGGCTTGCCGCCTTTCCACAGTGACTGGTGGCAGTGCATGCCGGAGCCGTTGTCGCCATAGACAGGTTTCGGCATGAAGGTTGCTGTCTTGCCGTAGGCGTGGGCGACGTTGAACACAACGTGTTTGTAGAGCTGCATGTTGTCGGCGCATTCGACCATGGTGGCGAATTTAATGCCGAGTTCGACCTGACTGGCTGCCACTTCGTGGTGATGTTTTTCAACGGGTACGCCGACATTCTTCAATACCGTGACCATTTCAGCGCGGATATCAGATGTGCTGTCGACCGGTGCGTCGGGGAAGTAGCCGCCCTTTATGCGCGGGCGGTGACCCATGTTGCCTTCGGGATATTCACGGCCTGAATTATACGGGCCTTCGATATCGTCGATCTTGTAACTGACTTCGTTCATATCGACTTTAAAGCGGACGTCATCAAACAGGAAGAATTCAGCTTCGGGGCCGAAGTAAATTGTATCGGCAATGCCTTGTGCCAGCGCATAAGTTTCAGCGGCCTTGGCGATGGAGCGGGGATCGCGGACATAGTTCTTGCCGGTGGAGGGTTCATAAACATCGCAGAAAATCTTGACGGTGGGCTGGGCTGCGAACGGGTCGAAGCAGGCCTTGGTCACGTCGGGTTTCAGGATCATGTCGGATTCGTTGATCGCTTTCCAGCCCGCGATGGAGGAACCGTCGAACATCACGCCGTCTTCGAGGAATTCTTTGTCGATGGTGTCGATATGCTGGGCCGTATGCTGCAATTTGCCGCGCATGTCCGTGAACAGGAAATCGACATACTGGATGTCGTTCTCTTTGAGGACTTTGATGAATTCGGGGATGGTTTTGCAGTTAATCAAGCCGTCAGACATTACAGTGGATCCTTTATAAGTGGTGGTGCATTGCACCCATGTATAAATCGCATAGCAGTTATGCGCAAGGGTGAAAATAGCATGACGTCTAAAAAATTGTCTATGGGGGTTCTCTTATTTTTTAAGGATTTAGGTGGACAACTCTTGACCGGAACAGGCAATCTGGATTAGAGAAAGTACCTCTTATTGTGGCGGCTGTAGCTCAGTTGGTAGAGCCCTCGGTTGTGGTCCGAGTGGTCGTGGGTTCGAGTCCCATCAGTCGCCCCACTCCCCTTCTTATTTTTCATATTTTAAAAGAGTATAAAGACCGCCGAAGCGGTCTCTATTGCGAAGTCATGGGTTTGGAAACTCTTGCACCTCATTGTTCTTTGATATGCTGACTTAAAAACAATGCTCAATCGGGGTTCTGCTTTGAAAACCCTTCGTGCTATTTTCCTGGCGGGCTGTTCGCCTTATATTGTCGGTATGTCTATGTCTGAGCCCATTATAAACAGTGCTGATTTGTGGAAGGGTATGCTGCCCTTTCCGGGGCATGACGCCCATAAATATACGCGGGGGCATTTGATCGTGCTGGGCGGTGTCCGGATGACGGGGGCGGCGCGGATGGCATCGGAAGCCGCGATGCGCATGGGCTGCGGCGTCTGCACGATCGTGTCGACTGCTGAGGTGCGCGATATCTATCTTAAGGGCGCGCCACATGTGATGTTTGAGCCTTATGAGCAACTCAACAAATTTCCGCTGCATTTGAAGGATGCGCGGCGTACGGCCTTTGTGGCGGGGCCGGGGGCGGGACAGGATGATGAGGAAGTGCTGCGTCAGGCCGTGCTCGGGGCGTTAGGCACGAAAAAGCCCGGTGTTCTGGATGCTGATGCCCTGAATATCTTTGAGGCCTATCCGGAAAGATTGTTTGGGGCGCTAGACAGTCATTGTGTGCTGACACCCCATGAGGGGGAGTTTGCGCGGCTGTTTCCGGGGCTGGAGGGCTCGCGGGAGAAACGGGCGGCTGCGGCGGCCCGACAATCGGGGGCGGTTGTCCTGTTGAAGGGGGCTGAGACCGTTATTGCGCATCCTGACGGGCGGATTGTGGTGAATGATCATGCGACGCCATGGCTGGCGACGGCAGGGGCTGGGGATGTGCTGGCGGGGATTGTGGGTGGATTGCTGGCGCAGGGCATGGATTGTTTTATGGCAAGTTGTGCGGCGGCGTGGATTCACGGTGAGGCCGCGCTGCGGTTTGGTCCGGGACTGACCGCGCCGGATATAATTGCAGGCATTCCGGGTGTCTTACGGGATTTCGCTTGATATTTGCCCGCGATTCTGGTTTTTGAAGGGCGTCCTGTTTTTTCAAGGATCGGGCGGATGTGGCGGAATTGGTAGACGCACTGGATTTAGGTTCCAGCGGAGTGATCCGTGGGGGTTCAAGTCCCTTCATCCGCACCAGCTTGAACAGGACGCTAACATGTTAAGGTAAGAGATGAACAACGCCATGCAAGCTAAAGAAATCAAAAAAGAAAACCTGAGTGTTCAGTACGAAGTGACTGTCACGGCATCCGATATCAGCCGTCATGTTGACGAGCGTCTGAAGGAAGTCGGCAAAACCGTGAAAATCGCCGGTTTCCGTCCGGGTAAGATACCGCTCGATATTCTGAAGAAGCGTTACAGCAAGGCCGTGATGGGCGAAGTTCTTGAGTTGGCTGTTAATGAAGCATCGGCAAAAGTGATTCAAGACAATAACTTGCGTCCCGCTCTTCAACCAAAAATTGAAGTGAAAGAATTCGATGACGGCAAAGACCTCGTGTACACGATGGCCGTTGAATTGCTGCCTGACTTTAAAGTGACAGACCTGAAAACGATCAAGGTTGAAAAGCCTGTCGTTAAAGTCGAGAAGAAACAAATTGATGAGGCGCTGGAGCGTATTGCCAAGGGCAACCGCGAAACGGAACCCGTCACGGAAGATCGCGCCACCAAGACAGGCGATATTCTGGTTATTGATTTTCATGGCCGCACCGCCAAGGACAACAAGCCGCACCCGGGCATGCATGCCCACGATGCGCAACTGGAACTGGGCAGCGGACAATTCATTCCGGGCTTTGAAGAGCAACTGGTCGGCAAGAAGGTTGGCGACAAGGTTGAAGTGAAAGTGACGTTCCCTGAGCAATATCATGCCGCTGAACTGGCTGGTCAGGACGCGATCTTTGACACGGAAGTGAAATCGATCCTGCAAGCCAAGGCGACCGAGATCAATGATGACTTCGCGAAGAAACTGGGCCTCGACAGCGAGAAAGCCCTGCGTGACATCATCGAAGGCCAGATCCAGTCCGAATACGACAATCTGAGCCGCCAGAAAGTGAAGCGCGCGCTTCTCGATACGCTGGATGATGCGCACGAGTTTGAAATTCCGTCCGGTATGAAGGATCTGGAATACCAGAACATCCTGATGCAGGTGAAGATGGAGCGTCAGGCTGACCTGAAGGACGGAGAACTGGTTCTTTCCAAAGAGGAAGAAGAAGAACTTCATGCGATTGCTGAGCGCCGTGTGCGTCTGGGTCTGGTGCTGTCCGAAGTGGGCCGTGCCAACAATGTCCAGATCACCGATCAGGAAATGCAACGCGCCGTGATTAACGAAGCGCAACGCTATCCGGGTCAGGAAGCGCAAGTGTTCGAATATTACCGCAAGAACCGTCAGGCCCTCGAAGCGCTGCGTGCGCCGGTGTTTGAAGACAAGGTTGTTGATTTCGTTCTCGAACTGGCAACGGTGACCGAGAAGTCAGTCACCATTGAAGACCTGACCAAGGAAGAGGAAGAAGAATCCTACCTTGAAAAGAAAAAAGGCAAAGGCGGCAGCGCCAAGCCTAAGGCTGAAAAGAAGAAGGCCTAGAGCTTTCATCGAGATGACAGAATTTAAAGGACGGGGTAGTTATATCCCGTCCTTTAACTTTTTTAGGCTTCCAGGTTGTTACTAGATGATTGTTCTGGATTGATATTGTGTGCTTTGGGCTGTAAACTCTAAAAATACGCTGTAAATCAGCCTCTGATATAAAAACAACAAAAACCATGAGGACGAAAATGAACCCCCTATTTTTTAGACTTCCAGAAAATTATGAATTTTACAAAAGCGCTGCTGCTTCCGTCCGTCTTCCTGTCGGTTGGGCGCTGTATTGCATCCGAGAAAAATCAACGGACCGTATATGGAAGTATCTAGCCAAAGATAAAACTGATCGTTGGGTAAGGGATTTGGAAGATGATATAGCTAATAGCTGTTTTGGATCAGGAAATGCAATATTTTTGGAGTCTTATGAGCGATTTGGCAGAAAATTTTACGACACTAAATGTTAACGTAGAATTTTGATAGCTTCAGGTGGAAATATACAGAAGCTAGATATTTTTACCAATCTACTATGGAGAGCCCATGCACGGTTTGGTCATTCATGGCGGCGCGTACAAGACGCAGCGGGATTTTACGGTCCATGAGGCGTTTCTGCGTGAGGTGTTGGCTGCGGGGCATACGGCTTTAGCGGAGGGTGCGGCGGCGCTGGATGTGGCGGTGCGAGCGGTGGTGATGATGGAGGATTGCGGTCTGTTTCATGCCGGGCGTGGTACGGGGCGGAATTCGGCAGGATATCATGAACTGGATGCGTCTTTGATGGACGGGCCGACGGGGCGCACGGGGGCGGTGGCGTCGTTGCGCACGATCAGGAACCCGATATTGGCGGCGCGGACGGTGATGGAGCACAGCCCGCATGTCTTTATGGTGGCCGAGGGTGCCGAGAATTTTTTGAAGCGGCATGGTATTGAAACCGTCGATCCCGATAGTTATTTCCGGCATGACATGGAGCGTGACGGGCCTGTGATCAAGGATACTTCACATGGCACGGTGGGGGCGGTGGTTCTGGATAAAGACGGGCGGCTGGCGGCGGCGACATCGACGGCGGGCATTCCCAACAAGCTTGAAGGGCGGGTGGGCGATACGCCTGTTATCGGTGCGGCGACATTTGCGGACGACCGGATCGCTTTGTCGGCCACGGGGCAGGGGGAATATTTTATCCGCGCCGTGGCGGCGCATGATGTCGCGGCGCAGTGCCGTTATGGCGGCAAAACTCTGGATGAGGCGATGGATAACGTGTTGCAGGAGAAAATCAGCGCCAAGGGCGGTTGGGGCGGCATGATTGCGATAACGGGGGATGGGGAGGTCAAACTTGGCTTTACCGCAACCGGGATGAATTGCGGGTTCGTTCTGGATGACGGGATTATTCATGTGGGGGCGGTATAAAGGAAAGCCCTTGAATTCATACCCTCTGCGGGCTAGGTTTTACGGAGTACCTACCTTACTGATTCACTTTAATCCTCTGAAAGATTCCGACAATGAGCGAACGCGATCCGATTGATGCCTATATGGACATGCTGGTGCCGATGGTGGTTGAGCAAACCAACCGTGGCGAGCGGTCGTATGATATTTTTTCCCGTCTGCTGAAGGAACGCATCATCATCCTGAGCGGTCCGGTTAACGACTATGTTTCGAGCCTGGTCTGCGCGCAGTTTCTGTTCCTCGAGTCCGAGAACCCGAAAAAAGACATTTCCTTCTATATCAATTCACCCGGCGGCGTTGTGACATCCGGTATGGCGATGTACGACACCATGCAATATATCGCCTGCGATGTGGCGACGGTTTGTATCGGTCAGGCGGCATCGATGGGTTCGCTGCTGATGACGGCGGGCGCCAAGGGCAAACGCTTCTCGCTGCCTTCAAGCCGCATCATGATTCACCAGCCGCACGGCGGCGCACAGGGTCAGGCTTCGGACATTGAAATTCAGGCGCGTGAAATTCTGCGTCTGCGTTCGATGCTGAATGACATTTACGTGAAGACGACCGGCCAGAAGCTTTCTGCGATTGAGAAGGCGATGGACCGCGATAATTTCATGTCGGCACAGGAAGCCAAGGATTTTGGCCTGATCGACCATGTTGTGAATTCGCGGGCCGATGTTGGCGCGGCCCTGAGCAAAGAAGACAAGAAGTAAGCGTCTTTTTCCTCCCCTATTTCCCATCCCCCGGCCTAAACCGGGGGATGGCCTTATAAAGGGGGTAGCACGATTTCTTCCCCTGTTATTTCGGTCAGGGGGTATTTCGGCTAACTATATGACCCCCCTTGATTTTTTTGTTAACGGCTCCAAGTTCTCTCTAACACCGGCGCACTTGGCAATGTTCTCTTAACACCTTTATAATAGAGTGTAAGAACGGCGCAAAAGCCCGGAATTTCAACAATTTCAGCCAGATGAGTGTTCAATGCTCGGATTTACCGCTCCCAAAGAGGCCAGTCTTCCCGTTCTTCCGTTGCGCGATATTGTGGTTTTTCCGCATATGATTGTACCGCTGTTTGTCGGACGTGAAAAATCCGTCAAGGCGCTTGAGCATGTCATGCACGAAGGCAAGCAGATCATTCTGCTGACGCAGCGTTCACCGGCAGTCGATGATCCGGCGCCCGCCGATTTGTATGAAATCGGCACGATGGGCACGATCCTGCAAATGCTGAAACTGCCTGATGGCACGGTCAAGGTGCTGGTCGAGGGCAATCGCCGCGTCAAGGTTGCAAACTACACGCGCACCGATACGTTCCTGGAAGCGCAGGTCACGGACATGCCGGATTCCAACGATGCTCAAAATCCGGAGCTGGAAGCGCTGTCGCGCGCCGTCGCCGGGCAGTTCGAACAGTATGTGAAGCTGAATAAAAAAATTCCGCCGGAAGTGATTGTTTCGATCAACCAGATTGAAGAAACCGCCAAGCTGGCCGACACAATCGCCGCGCACCTGACATTGAAGATTGAAGAGAAGCAGAATTTGCTGGAGGCTGAAACCACGACAGCGCGTCTTGAGCAGATTTACGGTTTCATGGAAGGCGAGATCGGCGTGTTGCAGGTTGAAAAACGCATTCGCAGCCGCGTCAAACGCCAGATGGAAAAAACCCAGCGCGAGTATTACCTGAACGAGCAGATGAAGGCCATTCAGAAGGAACTGGGCGAGGGCGAGGACGGCGTCGATGAGATCGGCGAGATCGAGAAAAAGATCGAGGCGACCAAGCTGACCAAAGAGGCCGCTGACAAGGCAAAAGCCGAAATCAAGAAGCTGCGCCAGATGAGCCCGATGTCGGCGGAAGCCACCGTCGTGCGCAATTACCTCGACTGGATTATCGGCGTACCGTGGAGCAAGCGCACCAAGGTGAAAAAGGACATCCGCGAGGCCAAGAAGATCCTCGATCAGGACCATTATGGTCTGGAAAAAGTCAAAGAGCGGATGCTCGAATATTTAGCTGTGCAGCAGCGCACCAACAAGGTCAAAGGCCCGATTCTGTGCCTCGTTGGTCCCCCCGGTGTGGGCAAGACATCGCTCGGGCAATCTATTGCCAAGGCGACGAACCGTAATTTCGTGCGTGTGTCGCTGGGCGGTGTGCGTGATGAAAGCGAAATTCGCGGTCACCGCCGCACCTATATCGGTGCGATGCCCGGCAAGATCATTCAAGGCATGAAGAAAGCTAAATCCAGCAATCCGCTGTTCCTTCTCGACGAGATCGACAAACTGGGTGCTGACTGGCGCGGCGACCCGAGTGCGGCGCTGCTGGAGGTGCTTGACCCGGAGCAGAACAGCAAGTTCAACGATCACTATCTGGAGCTTGATTATGATCTGTCGGACGTGATGTTTATCTGCACGGCGAATACATTGAATATGCCGCGCCCGCTGCTGGACCGAATGGAGATCATTCGTCTGTCCGGTTACATGGAGGATGAGAAGCTGCAGATCGTGCGTCAGCACTTGCTGAAGAAACAGATGAAGTCTGCGGGTCTCAAGCCTGCGGAGTTTACGATCAACGATGAGGCGCTGCGTCACCTGATCCGTTACTACACGCAGGAAGCCGGTGTCCGTAACCTTGAGCGCGAGATTGCCAATTTGTGCCGTAAAGCGATCAAGGAAATTCTGATGAAGGGTAAGGACAAGATTGTCGTTACGCCGCGTAACCTTGATAAGTATGCCGGTATCCGCAAGTTCCGTTACGGCGAAGTGGAAACCGAGAACAAGATCGGCGTCGTCAACGGTCTCGCCTATACTGAATTCGGCGGTGATATTCTTTCCATCGAAGCTGTGACCATGCCGGGTAAAGACGGCAAGGTATCGACCACGGGTAATCTGAAAGAGGTCATGAAGGAGTCGATCACCGTGGCCGAGATGCTGATTAAATCACGTGCCGCACGTCTGGGCATTGATTACAAACGCCTGAACGAAACCAACATCCACGTGCACGTGCCGGAAGGTGCGACGCCTAAAGACGGCCCGTCAGCGGGTGCGGCGATGACCACGGCGATTGTGTCGGCACTGACAGGTATTGAAGTGCATCGCGATCTGGCCATGACAGGTGAAGTGAATCTGCGCGGTTATGTGACGGCGATTGGTGGCCTGAAAGAGAAGCTGCTGGCGGCGAGCCGCAGCGGTATCAACAAGGTGCTGATCCCGCAGGAAAATGCCAAAGATCTGCCGGAGATTCCGGACAAGATCAAAAAAGCGCTGGAAATCGTGACCGTGAGCACCATTGAGGAGGTCCTCAAACATGCTCTAGTCAGGCTGCCAGACCCCATTTTATCGGAAAGTGACGAGAAAATAGGGGAAATTCCGCCAAAAACGGCTGAAAACAAGGGCGAACCGCTTATTCGCCATTGATAGGACTCTCATTTCGTCGTAAACATGAGTCGTCAGGAACCGCAGAAATCCTTGATTTTTTAAGGGTGGGTCTGCGGTTTCGGCGTCTTATGTGGGCGCACAATTTTAATCTCATACTCCCTGGGGGTTCCCGTGAACAAACAAGACCTGATCAATGAAGTAGCCAAAGTTGCTGATCTGCCGAAAAACAAGGCGCAAGAAGCTGTTGAAGCCATTTTCGAAAGCATCAAACTGACACTGAAAAGCGGCGGCGAAGTCCGTCTGGTCGGTTTCGGTACATTCACCGTGTCCGCGCGCGCTGCCACAACAGGCCGCAACCCGCGCACCGGCGAAGCCATCAAAATTCCGGCTTCCAAACAGCCGAAATTCAAAGCTGGTAAAGAGCTGAAAGACGCTGTTAACGACTAATCGGTCGTTATAGAATTCAAGAAACCCCGCAGATTTGCGGGGTTTTTTTCTTGTCAAAAGGGCTTGATAAAAACCGCGCAAGTGGTTATTGATATGCCCTCTGGATCGCGCGGTTAGCTCAGCGGTAGAGCAACTCGTTTACACCGAGTGGGTCGGGGGTTCAATCCCCTCACCGCGCACCATTTCTCTCTCTCCATTTTGTCCGGATTGCGAAGGCTGCCTTTTATCAAAGGCGGGTTTTTCTTGCGCGGCACCCTGTTATTTGTCATAGTTTTTTCTCCATTTAATAGGAGGATATTATGTCCACACTTAATCCGCTCAATTTGGTGCCGGAAGCGCTGCAAAGCAAATATCTGCCGGACATGACGGCGGCATTCAGCGCTGCACGTGCAAAGAATTCTGTGCCTGATCTGGGAGTGCTTGAAACGCAATTCCACACAGACGGCGGTACGGTTCGCCAGTGGGACGTGCTGAAACATTGTGCATCTGTCCCGGCTCATCGCTTTTAGTAGTCTGGTTTTATGCAGGGCGGTTTATGCCGCCTGTTCGAGTTCCTGCCGTGGGCCGAAGAATTCAAAATGAACCTGTGCGGGCGGGATGCCCCAGGCCAGTAGTTGCTGGTAGATATGGGTCATAAAGGGTTTGGGCCCGCAGAAATAATAATCACCATCGCGTTGCGGTACTAATGACTCGATCAGTTCGGCATCGATAAAGCCGGTGCTGTCTGTGGCGCTGCGGGAAATGCCCGGTTTGGGTGGTTCGCTGAAGCGCGTGTGGATGGTCAGGTTGGTGTGTTTGCCTGCCAGATTCAGCAGCGTGTTTCTGAAGGCCTGTACGCCTTCGTGAAGGCAGCCGTAAATCAGGATGATTTGCCTGTCAGGTGTGGCATCGAGGGCGCTTTGCAGAATGCTCATGATCGGGGTGATGCCTACGCCTGCGGCGAGCAGGACGAGGGGGCGGCCATGTTTGGCCTCCACGTCGAGGAAGAATTCTCCGCAGGGCGGCGCGATTTCCAGTGTGTCGTCGACATTGATATGGTCGTGTAATCTGTTCGACACATAACCTTTCGGCGTGTCGGCTTTGGGCCCGAATTCACGTTTGACGCTGATGCGGAAATAATCGTGTCCCGGTTTGTCGGACAGGCTGTAATTGCGCATGGTGGTGCCGCCGTTGGGTGCGGGCATGCGTACTGTGATGTATTGCCCCGGTTTGTAGGCCGGGAGTTTACCGTCGTCGGCGGGTGCGAGGTAGAAGGAGGTGATGATGTCGCTTTCTTTTTCCTTGCGCAGGACTTTCAACTGTTTGAATCCTTCCCAGCCGTTTTCGGCGGCGGCCTGTTCGCGGTAGATTTGCGCTTCGCGTCCGATCAGGATGTCCGCAAGGAAGCCGTAGGCTTCGGCCCAGGCATTGATGATGTCGTCTGTGGCGCCGTCACCCAGAACTTCGCGGATGGAGGCCAGCAGGTTTGCGCCGACGATGGGGTAGTGTTCCGCCTTGATCATAAGCGAGGCGTGTTTCTGGGCGATCAGCTCGACCGCGTTACCGAGAACTTCCAGATTGTCGATGTTGGCGGCGTAGGCGCAGATGGCGCCTGCCAGCGCGCGCTGCTGGGAGCCTGATTGCTGGTGCGCGGGATTGAAGAAGGGCGCGACCTCGGGGTTGTGGGAGAACATGCGCTTGTAGAAATGGCGTGTTAGCGCTTCGCCGTGTTCCTCAAGAATAGGGGCTGTGGATTTGACGATGGCTATGGTTTTTTCGCTCAGCATGGCGTTCTCCTTAAGGGTGTCCTCTTAAATATGTACACAAAATACATATTATAATTTATGATATGCTGGCAAGCGGAATTTCGAAGAGGGCGAAAATTATATGCAACTGACTATTTTTACCGATTACGGGCTGCGGAGCTTGATGTATCTGGCGGCGCACCGGGACAGGATGTGCAGCGTCAGGGAGGTGGCGGAGCATTACGGGATATCGCGCCACCATCTGGTGAAGGTTGTCCACCGTCTGGGGCAGCTTGGTTATATTGACAGCGCCAAAGGCAAGGGCGGCGGTATTCAACTGGCCTGCGACGCCAAGAAACTGAAATTGGGCGATCTGGTCAGGGCGCTGGAGCCGAACATGGATATGGTCGAATGTTTTAACCGGGATACCAATACTTGCCGCATTACCAATGCCTGCCAGTTAAAGCATTACCTGTTCGAGGCGCAGCGTTCCTTTGTTGATACGCTTAATCGCTATACATTGGCGGATACGGTAAAGAATGAAGGGCTTTTTACTGCCGGGTAAGCGGTTTTAAGCGCATTTCCCGTTTCTAAGATCCCGCGGCAGAGCGGTGAAGTAGATGTATTTCTTGCCGAGGTTTTCGCAGAGTTTGAACCAGGCGCGGAAGAACGGGAACAGAGTTTTCTTCCAGCCGGAGAGTTGCACGGTTTTATCGAAGCGTTTGTCGCCGATGGTGGATTCGGCGGTTTGATCGGGGTGCAGAGGGGCGGGATGTAGCACCAGCGTTTCGAGGCCGGTCTGCCATGTGCGCCCTTGCAGCGTGTCGATGGGCACCCAGTTTTTTTCCATGTGTTTGAGCATTACACGCGCCGCCTGCAGCGAGAGCAGGTAGCCATGTGCGCCGCCGGGTGCGGTGGGTAGGCGGGCGAGCCAGTACTGGTTGATGAGCGGCGCGATCTTGCGGCAACCGCGCGCGTAAATTTTGGGGCTGCCGAGGAAACGGATGACGTCCCAGTGCACGGGGGTTTTCATCAGGGCCATCAATGTATCTTTGAAGCCGGGTTCGAAAATCACGTCGTCTTCGAGGATGACGGCATAGGGGATGTTTTCTTTGTCCATTTTCTCGTAGATAGCGCGGTGCGAGAGCAGGCAGCCCAGTTCGCCCGGCATCATGTCGCGCCCGAAGAACAGGCAGCGTTTACCGGAGTCATAGTAGGGGGCGGTTTTCATGTCGAAGCCCCGTCCATTGATGGCCTCGAAGAAACTGTAGGGGACGCCGGTGGCATCCAGCCGTGTGGCCATGGTCGCGCGACGGTCGGTGTCGGCGGGCATGTTGATGACGAATATGGGCGGGCAAGTTTCCATGCGCATGGCTACAGGGCTTTATCAATCGGTTGTTATGACGCCATCCTAGGGTAATTGCCTTTTACCGGGAAGTGTTTAAGATTGTCAAACTGTCAATTTCAATAGGTTTTTGTAGGTTTCTTTATGGGCAGGTTTCAGAAAATCCATATAACGGTCTTTATCGTGACGCTGGCGCTGGTGCCGTTGCTGGCGATCGGTGTGCCGCGGTTTCTGGCCTTTCTGCCCGCGCTGGTGGGGGTTTTGGGATTTGCCAGCTATCGGCCTGTGTTCGGGGATGTGCCGCACTGGTCGAAGCCGGCCTTTGTCGTGCTGGGGCTGTGTGCGGCGCTGATGTTTTTGAGTGCGCTGTGGGCGATTGATCCGTCGCTGTCGCTGGAGCGGGCGCAGAAAACGTCCGTCCTGTTGCTGGCGGGGGCGTTTTTTATCAGCCTTGCCGGGACGTTCAGGATTTGGACGCTGGAGCCTTATCTGCGTATTTTGCCGATGATTGTTTTCCTGACGGCGCTGGCGCTTTGCGTGGAGATCAGCCTTGATTATCCGCTGTACCGCCTGATACGGGGTTATGATTTCAGTCTTGATGTCAGTCTGGCAGTGTTTAACCGTGCGACGGTGACGGTGGCTTTGTTGCTTATTCCGTCGATTGCGATTTTACGGCAATATTACAGCGATCCGATGTGTCTGGTCGTGGTGGCGCTGACCATTATTCCGCTGCTGGCCATGACGGAAAGCCAGTCGGCGCAGATGGCGCTGCTGTTCGGTGTTATGGCGGTGTTTTTGTTCCCTTATAATTGGAAATGGTCGTGGGCCGGGTTGGGGCTGTGCATTTATGCGCTGATGCTGGCGCTACCGTTTATTGCGATCTGGGCGTTTGCGCATTTTGCGGCGGACATTGAGGCCGTTCCGTTCTTTGGTTCCGGTGGTGGCTATAGCGGAGCGCGGATGGAGATATGGGACTATGTGAGCCGCTATGCATTACAGAATCCGCTCTATGGTTTCGGGGTGGAGGCAACGAGGCAGGTTCAGCATTTTGGCTCAGGCGAGATTTATCAGCAGGGGCAGACGATTTTGCATCCGCATAATTTTGCGCTTCAGCTCTGGATGGAATTCGGGTTGGTCGGCGTGACGCTGGGGGCGGCCTTGATCGGTTATCTGTTGTTGCAGATGAAACATCTGTCGGTGGCGCAATCACGTGTTGCCCTGCCGACGCTGGTGGCGGTTTTGTCGGTGGCGTCTACGGGATATGGCATGTGGCAGGGCTGGTGGCTGGGGCTGTTGTTTGTGGTGTTTGCCTATGTCCTGCTGGCGATCCGTTTGATGGAGTCGGAAGGTGTCGATGCTATGTCAAATACCTGAGGTATGTTGCATCGCGTATAGAAAGTTCCCCGGCGGCGGCGTATATAATGACCCCGTAATTCGACACCTTAACAGGGAGATTTAAGGACATGCTTATCGGTTGCCCCAAGGAAATTAAAGCGCAGGAACATCGTGTGGGTCTGGTGCCTGCATCGGTCAAGGAACTGGTCACGCACGGCCATAAAGTCATCATCGAAACCAATGCGGGTGCCGGGATCAATTTCTCGGATGATGAGTATAAAAAAGCCGGTGCCGAGATCGTCAAGACAGCGAAGGAAATTTTCGACCGCGCTGATATGGTCATCAAGGTCAAGGAACCGCAGCCTGTCGAATGCAAGATGTTGCGCGAAGGGCAAATTCTGTTCACTTATCTGCATCTGGCGGCGGACGCCGAGCAGACTCAAGCGCTGATCGATTCCAAATGCATCGCGATTGCCTATGAAACGGTGACGGGCCACGATGGCCGCGGGTTGCCGTTGCTGGCGCCGATGTCGGAAGTGGCGGGGCGGTTGTCGGTGATCGTGGGCTCGCATTACCTGCAAAAACATATGGGCGGCCTTGGTCGTTTGATGTGCGGCGTACCGGGCGTTCCTCCGGCCAAGGTCCTGGTGCTGGGCGGCGGCGTGGCAGGCTTTAATGCCGCCAAGGTTGCCGTGGGCATGGGCGCGGACGTGACGATCCTTGAGAAGGGCCACGACCGCATGCGTCAGCTTGACGATTATTTCCACGGCACGGCCAAGGTGGTTTATTCCAGCGCTGATTATATCGAGAAGGCCGTTACCTACAGCGACCTGATTATCGGCGCGGTGCTGGTGCCGGGTGCGTCAGCCCCGATGCTTGTAACCAAACCGATGCTCTCGACGATGAAACCGGGCACGGTGATGGTCGATATCGCGATTGATCAGGGCGGTTGCTTTGAAACCAGCCGTGCGACCACGCACAATGATCCGGTTTATACGGTCGATGGCGTGATCCATTACTGCGTGGCGAACATGCCGGGCGCGGTGCCGCTGACATCGGCGCTGGCGCTGAACAATGCGGTCCTGCCCTATACGCTGGAACTGGCCAATCGCGGTTGGCAGGAAGCGCTGCTGAAAAACCCGAACCTGCGCAACGGACTGAACGTCTGCCGTGGGGAAATTACCCATGCGGGCGTGGCGGAATCCCTGAAACTGCCGTTTACACCGCAGCCGAAGGCACTGGCGGCCTGAAAACAGGAAATTGCCGGAAAAAAGGCTTGAAAAGGCTTCCGGAGTTCTGTACTGATACCGGGCTGTTTAGATTGCGGGCGTAGCTCAGCTGGTTAGAGCGCCTGCCTGTCACGCAGGAGGTCGCGGGTTCAAGTCCCGTCGCTCGCGCCATTTAAACGCAAATTAAAGAAGGGGTTAGCGGTTCTGCTGCTAACCCCCTTTATTTTTTGGCCTTCTGCCGATCTGCAAATCATTTTGCGAAAATAAAATCTTCGGGACAGCTATACTTTACGGTACGGGGAAAGATACCAGATGGTTACAAAGCACCTCATTTTTTGAGCGTTTCGGCAGGAAGGGTTTTTCGATGCTGAAAGATAGTCTCGTGGCCTCCAATCCTTTTTTCAGATTTTTGTTCGGCTACAAACAGTCCCGGCCACGGTTCGTGAGGGCGGGGCGTTCCCAAAATTTAAATGAATTATCGGCTGCCAAGCAGGCGGCGATTGAATCGCTTTGCCACAAGCTGCTTCAGAAGCAGGAATTGGTGACGTCCGGCAAGCTGCAATTGCTGGGACTGGCGAAGATCAAGAAACGCATGGGCCGCAAATGGAAGGGCATGCAGAAAATCGTTTATGAAACCTGCGATTCCGTTATGAGCAAGCATATGAGTCCGAGTGATATATTTATCCGTTATAAAGACGATAGTTATTTGCTGCTGTTTACGTCTTCCTCGCCTGAGGAGATTGAGTTGCGGACAAAGCTGATCGCCGAGGAGATAAAGCGCGCGCTTTTCGAAAGTGCGGGGCTGGAGGATATTGAAGTGCTTCAGCAAGTTTCCCGCATTAAGACGGCGAATATCACGGACAGCGGGCTGCCGTTTCCCGAGAGTATTAATGCGGCATTTGAACGCGCTCTTGGTGAGAAACCGCAAGAGCTGATGTTTGTGGAGAGAAACTCCGCGAACCCCGTAAGCCGCATAGAGGTTGATGCTTTTGCCGATAGTCAGCCCCGGATCGGTGATCTAGATCTGGGTGTTAATGACAGGGCCCTTTCCGGCGTTCCGGTGCAATTTATGCCGGTGTGGGATGAGTACAAGAAAAGGCTGATTTCCTATCTGTGCCTTCCCGTGAATGTGGAGATGCTCGCGCAGGACCCTATGCGGGGCTATGCCGGTATTTATGAAGGATTATCGGCAGCGGAAAAAGCCGATATGGATATCGCCGTATTGTCACAGGTGGTGGGATGGCTGGAAGATCATCTGCAGGATATTGGGTTGTTCGGGATTTTGTGCCCGGTCCATTATGAAACGCTTGCGGCCATGGGAACGCATGAACGCTATAAGAAAATCTGCCAGCAGATTGATGGGGACATGAAGCAGTATATCCTGTTTATGGTGATGGATGTGCCGCAGGCGCCGTGGATCAGCCTGAGTCAGGCGGTGTCACCGCTGAAAACTTACGGGCGTATTTTGTGTGCGGAGGTTCCCTTGGGAGGCCAGACTGATTTCGAGGCGCTCAGGATGGCGGGCTTTGACCATGTGGGGGTCGTTCTGGGCGGGCAGAAACATGATGAGGGCATAAAGAAATCACTGATGGATGTGCGTACATTTGTGGTGCGGGCGCGCAAACACCTGATGCACAAGACGTTTGTTCTGGGGGTCAATGAGCCCGGTGCGGCTGTCATTCTGGCCCAAATGGGGGTTCGTTTTATGGCGGGCAGTGCCGTTTATGAATGCCTGCGTGAGCCGCGCGGCCATCTTAATTTTTATGAAAATTTTTATTTCAGGGGGTGGCAGAAGAAGGCGGACCAACAGAAGCGCAAGTAGTGGCTGTCAGTATTTTATTGTTATGGTAATTATCCTGATGGCCGTAGCCAAAGCTCTTTAAAAAGCGGAATATATGTTGTATTCCTGTGGCGTTATAACGCGTTACCTGCTGGGAAGGCTTCCTTGATGGCCCCGACCGAATTTCTGACCAATTATTTTCCGATATTGCTGTTTGTGGGCATTGCCGTGGGCTTTGGCCTACTGCTGGTCGTGACATCGCTGCTGATTAGCTGGCGCAGGCCGGATGCCAACAAGCTGGCGGCCTATGAATGCGGTTTTGACGCTTTCGATGATGCGCGCAGCAAGTTCGACGTGCGGTTTTATCTGGTTGCCATTCTCTTTATTATTTTCGATCTGGAGATTGCGTTCCTGTTCCCGTGGGCGGTGTCGCTCGGGGATATCGGGCTGTTTGGTTTTTGGTCGATGATGTCGTTTCTCGGCATACTGACTATCGGTTTTATCTACGAATGGAAGAAGGGCGCTCTCGACTGGGAGTAGCATTAATTCATGTCACATGAGCGTAATGTCTTTGAGGCGCCCGCTACGGGTCTGACCGATTTGCCGATGCCTCCGGCGGCGTCGCAGGATGTCGTTCCGGCGGCTATTTCAAAGCACCTGAACGAGAAGGGCTATTTGCTCACCGGTGCCGATGCGCTGTTCGACTGGGCGCGGACGGGTTCGATCTGGCCGATGACGTTCGGTCTGGCGTGCTGCGCGGTGGAGATGATCCATGCGTATATGAGCCGCTATGACCTTGACCGTTTTGGCATTATTCCACGCCCGAGTCCGCGTCAATCCGATGTGATGATTGTGGCGGGGACGCTGACCAACAAAATGGCTCCGGCGCTGCGCCGCGTCTATGACCAGATGCCGGAACCGCGTTGGGTGATTTCGATGGGTTCGTGCGCCAATGGCGGCGGTTATTACCATTATTCCTATTCGGTGGTGCGCGGTTGCGACCGGATCGTGCCGGTCGATATTTATGTGCCGGGTTGCCCGCCGACCGCGGAAGCGCTGGTCTATGGGCTGCTGCAATTGCAGAAAAAAATCCAGCGGGAAGATACAAGGATTGCGCGTTAATCATGTCCGATGAAGCACTGAAAGATCTGGCTGAGCATATCGAGGAGAATCTCGAAGATTCAGTTGTCCGTTACGAATTGCAGAAGGGTGAACTGATCCTTCATGTGAAGCGCGACACTATTGTCGATGCGCTGCAGTTTTTGCGCGATGATCGTGAATGCGATTTCAAGGTGCTGATCGATGTTTGCGGTGTTGATTATCCGGAGCGCGCCGAGCGTTTCGATGTCGTTTATCAGTTGCTGTCCCTGACGCAGAATAACCGTGTGCGTGTGAAGGTGATGACGGATGAAAATAATCCGGTGCCGTCCGTGGTGTCGGTTTATTCCGCCGCTAACTGGTTCGAGCGCGAAGCGTGGGACATGTACGGCATCTATTTCAGCGGCCACCCGGACCTGCGCCGTATTCTGACGGATTACGGTTTTGAAGGTTATCCGCTGCGCAAGGACTTCCCGCTGACGGGTTATGTCGAGGTGCGTTGGGATGACGAGCTGAAGCGCGTGGTTTACGAACCGGTCAAGCTGGCGCAGGATTTCCGCACATTTGATTTTATGTCGCCGTGGGAAGGCATGACCGATGTCCAGTTGCCCGGCGATGAGAAGGCCACCAAGCCTGTCAGAGGCTGGGTCGATACGCGTACGGCGGCCACGGAGAAGAAAGCATCATGAGTAACAATCTGGCTGACGAACTGAATACACTCGATATTGGCAACGAAACGCATATCAAGCCGTACACGATGAATTTCGGCCCGCAACATCCGGCGGCGCACGGTGTGCTGCGTCTGGTGCTGGAGCTGGACGGTGAAGTGGTTGACCGCGCCGATCCGCATATTGGCCTATTGCACCGTGGTACGGAAAAACTGATCGAATACAAAACATATATGCAGGCGACGCCGTATTTCGACCGCCTTGATTACGTGGCGCCGATGAATCAGGAGCATGCGTTTGCGATAGCGGTTGAAAATCTTCTGGGGATCAAGGCGCCGTTACGTGCGCAATATATCCGCGTGTTGTTTTCTGAGCTGACGCGGGTGCTGAACCACCTGCTGAATATTACGACGTTCGCGCTGGATGTGGGCGCGATTACGCCTGCGCTGTGGGGTTTTGAAGAGCGCGAGAAGGGCATGGAGTTTTACGACCGTGTTTGCGGTGCGCGGCTGCATGCGAATTATTTCCGTCCGGGCGGTGTGCGTTACGACCTGCCTGCCGGATTGCTCGAAGATATGTATGAATGGACGCTGAAATCGGTGCCGCCGGTTATCAGCGACCTTGAAGAATTGCTGACGGAAAACCGGATTTTTAAACAGCGTACGGTTGATATCGGTATTGTGACGGCTGCCGAGGCGCAGGACTGGGGCTTTAGCGGCCCGATGATCCGTGCGTCGGGTCTGGCGTGGGATTTGCGCAAGTCGCAGCCCTATGAAGTTTACGACCAGATGGATTTTGATATTCCTGTCGGCAAGACGGGTGATTGCTATGCGCGCTACCTTGTGCGCATGGAAGAAATGCGCCAGTCGCTGAAAATTATGAAGCAGGCGATTGAGAAAATGCCGTCTGGTCCGGTGATGGTCGATGACTATAAAGTGGCACCGCCGCCACGCGCCGAGATGAAACATTCGATGGAAGCGCTGATCCACCATTTCAAACTTTATACCGAGGGCTATCACGTGCCGGCGGGTGAGACTTACGCTGCCGTGGAAGCGCCGAAGGGCGAGTTTGGCGTGTATCTGGTGGCCGATGGCACGAACAAGCCGCATCGCTGCCGCATTCGTGCACCGGGTTTTGCGCATTTGCAGACGCTGGATTTCCAGTCGCGTGGCCACTTGCTGGCGGACACGGTTTCGATCATCGGTTCGATGGATATTGTGTTCGGGGAGATTGACCGATGAATATGAATCGTCATTGCGAGCCAAAGGTGAAGCAATCCAGAGATTTTTCCCGCAGAGGGATTTCTGGATTGCTTTGTCGTTCATGCCTCCTCGCAATGACGATCATGGTGGTTATTGCACCAGCGCGGGCGGCAGACCTGACAGGTATTGTGTGCGAACAGGCTGAGGCTGTTGTTGTGCGCTTTGGCAGTGATCGCGCTGAAAAGCAGCGTGGACAGCAGGATTTTCGTATTGAACTGAATAAGTTATATGCCAAAGACGAAAATGGACAGGAGCATGATTTTCCGCTGGTCCAGGAAAAATCTTTTCGCTATACCGCCGGAAACAGAACGATTATTTTCAACCCCGATTATACGGCTGCCGACGTAGCGTATGTGACTTTGACGGATGTGCAAATGTCGCGCTGGCGTTGCAAGAAACAGAAGTAACGGAATTACTATGAAGAAGCATATTGAACTGAATGCCGCGTACCAGCCCGCCACGTTTGCGTTTCGCAATCAGGATGCGGTGAAGGACATACTGGGTCGTTATCCGGAAGGCCGTGAGCGCAGCGCGATCATGCCGCTTCTTGATCTGGCGCAGCGTCAGGTCGCAGAAGATGGCGCGAAGGCGACGCCGCCTTTTGGTGGCTGGATTCCGTGCGCGGCGATGGATGAAATTGCCCGTATTGTCAGCATTGCGCCGATCAAGGTCTATGAAGTGGCAACATTCTATTCGATGTATAACACCGAGCCGGTGGGCAAATATCTGGTGCAGATGTGCACGACAACGCCGTGCATGCTGTGCGGTTCCGATAATATTGTGCAGGCCTGTCAGGACCGTCTGGGCATTGGTTTGGGTGAAACATCCGGCGATGGTAAATTTTCGCTGGTGGAAGTGGAATGCCTGGGTGCTTGCGTGAATGCGCCGATGGTGCAGATCAACGACGATTTTTACGAAGACCTGACCCCGGCGCGCATGGTTGAGATTATCGACCTGCTGGAAAAGGACAAGGAAGTGCCTGTCGGATCGCAGACAGGACGTCTGAATTCACAGGCGGAAGGCGGCGGCACGACGCTGAAAGATGCGAAGGTTCGCAAGTCAGGGACATGAGTTAAAGAACAAAAAACCCGCTGCGAAGCGGGTTTTTAAATGGCTTAAGGGGAAGGTGCTTCCGGTTTTTCTTCCTCTGGCTTTGGTTCTTCAGCTTTTTGCGCTTTTGGCTTTAGCCCCTGACCTGTGAAGGCGCCCATGAGCGCGACAATGAATATGCCTGTCAAAGCGAGTCCTTGCGCATGATCGAAGGCTGCGCGCATGGCCTTTTCGCCGCTGACTTCTTTTAGCGGCTTATCATTGACGACTGTTTCGAGGACAACGCTGGTAGCGGCACCTGTGATGGCACCTGCGAGCGCAAATCCGGTGACGCATTTTCCCATCAGTTCCCAAAAATTGTCGTTATCGGCCTTTTTCTTTGGCATTGCTGCTGGTTCTTCTTGTGATGTTTGCATTATTCTTTCCTGCGTTTAAGTCCGGATGTTTGCGTACTTATGTATAGGATGTCAATTATAAAAAGCCCCGCGTACGGCGGGGCTTTTTGTTTGAAATAATGAAGTTTATTCAGCGGCTTGCGGCTTGTCGTGTTCGTGGTGGTATTCACCGTGCTGCTTGCCGAGGAAGCCGCCGATGCCCATGCCGATGAGCGCGCCGAACAGGCCGCCTAGCTGCGGGGGCAGGGTGCCTTCGGGGGCGGTGGCTTCGAGGAATAGCCATGTGCCCACACCAAGGATGATGGATAGCGTGGCGCCTGCGGTGTTGGCGCGTTTCCAGTAAACGCCCGCCAGCAGCGGCACGAAAGCTCCGGCCAGTGTGACCTTGTAAGCGTTTTCTACCATCGCGAAGATAGAGAGGTCGCTTTTGAGCGCATAAAATACAACAATCCCGGCAAACCCCACCACGGTACAACGCAGCAGGAGCAGGAATTGTTTATCCGTCAGATGCGGCATGGTGCCCTTAACGATGTTTTCTGCAAACATGGCTGAAGGTGCGAGCAATGTACCCGAGGCGGTTGACATGATCGCAGAGAGCAGCGCACCGAAGAACATGATCTGCACCAGTACGGGCGTGTGAGTCATGATGAGGTTTGGCAGGATCATCTGGCTGTCTTCTTCCAGCCATTTTTCGACCAGACCGGGATCAATGATAAAGGCCGAGTAGGCCAGAAATACCGGCACGAAAGCGAACAACAGATAGAGAGAGCCGCCGATAACAGAACCACGGATAGCGGTTTTTTCATCCTTGGCGGACATCACGCGCTGGAACACGTCCTGCTGCGGGATGGAGCCGAAACCCATGGTGACCCACGCCGCCAGAAAGCCGAGCATGGCGGGCAAGGTTAGTTCCGGGAAGAAGTTGCTGAATTTCCCGGCATCGGCAGCATGATTGATAACCACATTGAAGCCACCGGCCTTGCTGGAAAGGAAGTAGCCGATGATAATCATGCCGATGGTGATCATAATCATCTGCATGAAGTCGGTGATGGCCACAGACCACATGCCGCCGAAGAGCGTATAAATGAGAACGACTCCGCCGCCGATCATCATGCCTGTTTCGGGTGAGAGTGCGCCGCCCGTTACAACGTTTAAAACGATTCCCAGTGCGGCGATTTGCGCGCCGACCCAGCCCAGATAGCTGATCATGATCGCCAGAGAAACCAGAACTTCGATAGTGCGGCCATATTTGCGGCGATAAAAGTCACCGATGGTCAGGAGTTTCATACGGTAGAGCGGGCCTGCAAACAGCAGACCTACCAGTATAAGGCACATGGCTGCACCGAACGGGTCGGAGATGATGCCGCCTATGCCTTCTTCAAGGAAGGTTGAGGAAATTCCCAGTACGGTTTCAGAACCAAACCATGTGGCAAAAACGGTGGCGACCGTAATATAGAGTGGGAGGGAGCGGCCCGCGACCACGTAGTCGGTGGCGTTATGCACTCTGCGGGCGGCATAAAGGCCAATCGCAATCGTGATGGCCAGATAAACAACAACAAAACCGATGAGCATTCCTGATATCCCCTTGGCAAGAAACCCTTATTTCCCCAGATTTTGCGATTTCGCAAGGGGTGTCAAGCCGGGTTCCGGCGAGGGGGCGAATTATCCGGAAGGATTGGGGGTTGCCTTGACATATTGTTGAGCCTTGGTGTTTAGTGGCGGACAACAAGACAGGGAGCTATATGTATGTCCAACGTATCCGATATTCTCAGCATTGCGCTGAACGATAAATTCCATCAAGCGTCTAATCCGTTTAATCTCGCACAGGATTTTACCAAAACACTTTATCAACTGGTGCGCGCCGCCAATCATGTTTTTGAAAAAAGCAGTGATATAAGTTTGGGAAGCATCAAGCATCTGATTATGGATGTGAACGAGGCGGGCGCTCATTCACCATTGCGTCCGGAGGCCCATAAATCATGTGTGCTTCTGTTGAATATTCACGATACGTACGAGAGTGATTTGCGCCGCCGTTTGGTGTCTTTGCCGGAGCCCGGACTGGCGCTTCGTTTTCAGGCGGACGGTAAGGTTGATTGTTTCACAACCAAGGCTGTTTTGAGCGAGAATGCAAAAAAGATTCCCAAGGCTGTACGCAGTGAAAAATTCAGTGCTGCCAATCAGAACGGCATTCAGGAGTTTGTGGCGTCGTGGCTGCGCGCCAATCTGGATTCTTGTACGATGGTTGCCATTCAGAAGGCCTACCTGAAGCAGGAGCAAAAGGATTGTGAAGCCCTGTGGGTGTGGAGTCCTAAGCAACGTGACCGGCTGGGTGCTTTAAATCTTGATTAGAGATGCCTTTATCAAAGTAGCGGGAGTATTCGGCGTATATGGATTAGCGCCGAAACCGTTTCCGTTGCGTCACAAGGTTTACGATCTGGCGTCACCTAAGTGGCCAGCGACGCATGCTCCGTTGAATATCGCGGTGGCTACCGATCTGCATGTGGGCTGTAAATCCGTGACGCTGGAAAAAGTGGAAGAGATTGTTGCGCGGCTTAATCAGTTAAGCGCCGATGTGATCATTCTGCCCGGCGATTTTCTGGTCAGCGATTCCATACAAGGGCGTTATATCAAGCCGGAACCTATAGTCGAACGTCTGGCGGATTTGAAGGCCAAGTACGGCGTTTATGCGGTACTGGGTAATCACGACTGGTATGAGGACGGGCAGGGGCTGTGGCATGGGTTGGAGTGCCGGAATATCCGTGTGCTGGAAAACGATGCCGTGAAAGTTGTGCGCCCGGATTTTCCGGGACAAGATTTCTGGATTGCGGGTCTGGCCGATGATACGACGCGCATACCGGATTTAAAGGCGGCCTATGCCAAAGTCACAAGCGCCGATCCGGTAGTGATGGTTTGCCATGATCCGGGGACGTTTCAGGATATTGACGAGCGACCGGTGGTAACTATCTGCGGCCATACCCATGGCGGGCAGGTCATGTTCCCGGGGCGGAAGTGGTTGCAGAAATTGCCCAGTCGGGCACCGTGGGAACATGCCTATGGGCATATTCAGGAGGGGGGGCGCGATCTGATCGTCAGCAGCGGGATTGGAACCAGCAGTTTGCCGCTACGTTTTAACTGTCCGGCGGAAATCGTTTGTATTGGTTTGCGCCCGGTTTGATGACGGAGCGTGACATCATAAAAAAGGCTCCCGATCAATGGGAGCCTTTTATTTAGAATGAGAGTTTGTTACCAAAATTTGAAGCGATGTTCTTTGGCTTGTGCGTCCGTCGCCTTTTTTAAGGCCGCGCTGTATTTTTCAGCAACTTGCGGGCCGCAAGCTTCGTTTGTTCCCAAGGTGAATCCTTCAGCGTACTTTGGGTTGCCTGCTTCAGCTTCCTTCAAATGCTCCCGTGTGAGCTGCTTTATGTTTTCTGGAACGGCATCAAGATATAAAGAGGCGGTGCTATGCTGCGTATTAAAGGGGAGATCCAAGTTATATTCATACGATAAAATGACGCAAACATTGTCGCGATTTAGCTGGCCGTCTTTAAATTCGGCCTTCAGGGAACGGGTGAAGTAATCCTTCTTTGGCTGGCCTTGTGAGAGGGCGTAGAAACCGCCGTCATTCAGTTTGACAGTTACTTCATCTGTTTTGTCACGTGTATGAACGCGCACTTCTTTTTCCGGGTGGGCATCATTTTTTTCGTTTATGCCGTTTACAGCCATGGCGGCGGCTGTTGCCACACCAGCCACTAAGCCAAAAATGCCTAATTTTTTGAGTTTATTCATAAGAATCCCTATTTCTCAAAGTTGATTATTTATCTGTGGTTTTAAGAGGAATTTCATGGGGCGTCAATGAGGTTATGAAAATGTATTTTCTTTGACCTGAATTGCAATATGTAAATATTATCCAGAGTAGATTTTTGAGCAAAAAAGTCTATGATTGCGGCGACTTATTCAGGAGTTTGCTTCATGCTTGCCGACCAGGATCGCATCTTTACCAACATATTCGGTCAGGAATCCTATTCCCTTGATTACGCAAAAAAGCGTGGTGATTGGGATGGTACTAAGGAGATCCTTGCCAGAGGTCGCGACGCGATCATCGAAGAGATGAAAAAATCGGGTCTGCGTGGCCGCGGCGGTGCGGGTTTCCCGACGGGGATGAAGTGGTCTTTCATGCCGAAAGAAAGCCCCGATGGACGCCCGAGTTATCTGGTCATCAATGCGGACGAGTCCGAGCCGGGGACATGTAAAGACCGCGATATTATTCGTCACGAGCCTCACAAGTTGATCGAAGGCGCGCTAATTGCGGGTTTCGCGATGGGTGCGCATAAATGCTACATCTATATTCGCGGTGAGTTTTATAACGAAGCGATGACGCTGGTACGCGCCGTTGAAGAAGCGCGCGCTGCCGGATTGCTCGGCAAGAACGCCTGCGGTTCCGGTTGGGAATATGACATCGAAGTGCACCGTGGTGCGGGCGCGTATATCTGCGGCGAAGAAACCGCTCTGCTGAATTCTTTGGAGGGCAAGAAGGGCGAGCCGCGTAATAAGCCGCCGTTCCCGGCAGCTGCTGGTTTGTATTCATGTCCGACGACAATCAACAATGTTGAAACGATTGCGGTTGTGCCCGCGATCATGCGTCGCGGCGGCCCGTGGTTCGCGGGTTTTGGCCGTAACGAAAAGAACACGGGCACCAAGCTGTTCTGCATTTCCGGTCACGTCAACAAGCCGTGCAATGTCGAAGAAGAGATGGGCATTCCGCTGAAGGAGTTGATCGAGAAACATGCTGGTGGCGTACGTGGCGGTTGGGACAATCTGAAAGCGATTATTCCGGGTGGTTCATCGACGCCGCTGCTGCCGCGTTCGGTTTGCGATACGGTGCTGATGGATTTTGACGCGCTGCGCGAGGCGCAAAGCGGTCTGGGGACGGCGGCGGTTATCGTGATGGATGAGTCAACGGATGTCATTCGTGCGATTGCGCGTTTGTCGTTCTTCTACATGCATGAAAGCTGCGGTCAGTGTACGCCGTGCCGCGAGGGTACGGGTTGGCTGTGGCGGATCATGCAACGCATGGTGCGCGGTAACGCGACGGTCGAGGAAATCGACACGCTGCTGGAGTTGACCAAGGAAATTGAAGGCCACACGATTTGCGCGCACGGTGATGCCAGCGCATGGCCGATTCAAGGTTTGATCCGCCATTTCCGTCCGGAGATGGAAAAACGGATCATGGAATATAGAAAAATGGCTGCGTGAGTATAGAAGATGCCCAAGTTAACAATCGACGGTGTTGAAATTGAAGTGGCTGCGGGGACGAGTATTCTCCAGGCGGCGGAAACGTTGGGCGTGGAAGTGCCGCGTTTTTGCTATCACGACAAATTGTCGGTGCCCGCGAATTGTCGCATGTGTCTGGTCGAGGTTTCCCCCGGTCCGCCGAAGCCGCAGGCATCCTGTGCGCTGGCGTGTGCTGACGGCATGGTGGTGAAAACTAATTCCGAGATGGTGCATAAAGCCCGTAAAGGTGTCATGGAAATGATGCTGATCAATCACCCTCTGGATTGCCCGATTTGCGATCAGGGTGGTGAGTGCGATTTGCAGGACCAGGCGATGGCTTATGGTTTTGATCGTTCGCGGTATTACGAGAGCAAGCGCGCCAAGGTTGATTCCGATCTTGGTCCGTTGGTGAAAACCGTGATGACGCGCTGCATTCAGTGTACGCGCTGCGTTCGCTTTGCCGAGGAAATCGCCGGGACTCCGGATCTGGGTCTGGTGAACCGTGGCGAAGATGTAGAGATTACGACTTTCGTTGAGAAGGCGATCAATACCGAGCTTTCAGGCAATCTTGTCGATGTTTGCCCGGTTGGGGCGCTGACCAACAAGCCTTATGCTTTCACGGCGCGTCCGTGGGAATTGCGCAAGACGGAAAGCATTGACGTACATGATGCTGTCGGCTCCAACATTCGTATTGACGCCCGTGGCGGCGAAGTGATGCGTGTGCTGCCGCGTTTGCATGAAGACGTGAATGAGGAATGGATTAGCGACCGTACGCGTTATGCGCATGATGGGCTGAAACGCCAGCGCCTTGATACCCCTTATATTCGCGATGCCAAAACCGCCAAGCTGAAAGCGGCGACATGGGAAGAGGCATTTACGGTTGTTGCCGATAAAATGCTGTCCGTGAAACAAGGCTGGAAGGCCGCGCTGGTTGGCGATCTGTGCGATGTTGAATCGATGGTGGCGCTGAAAGACCTGATGGGCGCGCTGCATGAAACCAATCTGGAGTGCCGCACCGATGGCGCGTTCTATGATGCGTCGAACCGTGCCGGTTATATTTTCAATTCGACGATTGCCGGGATCGAGCAGGCAGACGCGATTTTGCTGGTCGGCACCAATCCGCGCTGGGAGGCCGCACTGGTCAATGCCCGTATTCGCAAGACGTGGCTGAACAAGCGCGTGAAAGTGGGCGTAATCGGCGAGGCTGTCGATCTGACATATCCGTATGAACATATTGGCACTACGCCGGTTGATCTTGAAAATCTGGTCAAGGGCAGCGGTAATTTCGCGGCGGTGCTGAAGCATGCAAAAAACCCGATGATTATCGTCGGGATGGGCGCGTTCCAGCGTGAAGACGGTCTGGCCGTGCAGGCGCTGGCGCGTCAATGTGCGGAAACATTTAATATGGTGCGTGAGGACTGGAACGGTTTCAACGTGCTGCACACGGCGGCTTCGCGTGTAGGGGCGCTGGATATAGGGTTTACCTCGAAAGAGGGTTTCGATCTGGGCAAGGTGGAGATGGTCTACCTGCTGGGGGCTGATGATTTCCCGATGAATTACATCAATAAGGATGCCTTTGTCGTTTATCAGGGGCATCATGGCGATGCCGGTGCGAACCGCGCCGATGTTATTCTGCCGGGCGCTGCCTATACTGAGAAGAACGGCTTGTATGTGAATACGGAAGGCCGGGTGCAGATGGCGCGTAAAGCCGTCGAAGCACCGGGTGAGGCGCGTGAGGACTGGAAGATCCTGCGGGCGCTGTCTGCCTATATCGGGCGTCAGCTGCCTTATGACGATCTGTTCCAGTTGCGTGAGCGGATTAATCGTGAATGGCCGCATATGGCACAGATTGACGAGATTGTTCCGGCTTCATGGGGTGGTTTCGGTAAATCTGGCAAGACGACGGCTACACCGTTTGTGTCCGCCGTGCCTAATTTCTACATGACCAACGTGATTACCCGCGCTTCGGTGACGATGGCGGAATGCACGAAGGTTTTTCTTCATGGCGATGTGGCAGATAATATGGCGGGGGCCGCTGAATAATGGAACTGGTCGTTTCTTTTTTTGCTGATCTTGGTTTTCCGCACTGGCTGGCAATGGCCACGGCTTCGGCGATCCAGATTATCGCTTTTGTTCTTGTCGTGGCGGTCAGCGTGGCGTTTGTCGTTTATGGCGAACGCAAAGTGCTGGGCGCGATGCAGCGCCGTCAGGGCCCGGCGATGGTGGGGCCGTTTGGTCTATTCCAGTCGTTTGCCGATTTGTTCAAGCTGATGGGCAAGGAAACGATTATCCCGTCGCAGGCCAACCGCCCGGTATTCATTCTGGCGCCGATTTTTATGCTGGTGATGGCGTTTGTCGCGTGGGCGGTTATTCCGGTCAATGCGCAGTGGGTGATCGCCGATATCAATGTCGGTGTGTTGTATCTGTTCGCGATTTCATCGATGGGTGTCTATGGCGTGATTATGGCGGGGTGGGCTTCGAACTCACGTTATGCGTTCCTTGGCGGATTGCGTTCGGCATCGCAGATGGTGTCGTATGAAGTGTCGATGGGACTGATTATCGTTTGCGTGTTGCTGGTGACGGGCTCACTGAATCTGTCTGAAATTGTGACGGCGCATCGTCCGGTATGGGTGCAGATAATGCTGCTGCCGATGCTGGTGGTGTTTCTGGTGTCTATTCTGGCGGAAACCAACCGCTGCCCGTTTGACCTGCCTGAGGGTGAGTCCGAGCTTTCCGGCGGTTTCATGGTGGAATATTCCGGTGTGCTGTTTACACTGTTTTTCCTGTCTGAATACGCGAACATGGTGTTGATGTCGGCAATGACGACAGTGCTGTTCCTTGGGGGCTGGTTGCCGCCGTTCGGGATTGATGCTCTGGCGGTTGTGCCGGGAGTCATCTGGTTTGCGCTGAAAGTTTCTGCGGTATTGTTCTTCTTTATCTGGGTGCGGGGCACGTTGCCGCGTTATCGTTATGATCAGCTGATGCGTCTGGGCTGGAAAGTATTCCTGCCGCTGACGCTGTTATGGGTTGTTGTTGTGGCGGGTTCGCTGCTGGCATTCGATGCGTTGCCGTGATGCTGGCCGAGAAACTGGAACAGGCTGTTAGCGAGCATTCGTTGATGGCGGGATTTTTACCGGCAGTGTCGCCGGAGTTTAATGCGTGTGCTTTGGATGAAGAAAGATGTGCGGCAAGAAGGATTTTTAAGGACAGCTTTTTCTCTAACAAGGGGCCGCGCTTGAAGATTTCAAAACGTGTACGTCTGGAACGAAGTGTCTTCCGGGCTTTTAGAAACGATAAGTGAGATCACTATGATTGCGCAATTTGCCAATTCTTTTCTTCTGACCGAGATCGTTAAGGGCATGGCCTTGACGTTCAAGTACATGTTCAAGCCGCGTGTGACGATCAATTACCCGTTTGAGAAGGGACCGCTTAGTCCCCGGTTTCGCGGCGAACATGCGTTGCGCCGTTATCCGAACGGGGAAGAGCGCTGCATTGCCTGCAAGCTGTGCGAAGCGATTTGCCCGGCGCAGGCGATTACCATTGAAGCCGAACCGCGTGATGACGGCAGCCGCCGCACTACACGTTACGATATTGATATGACCAAGTGCATTTATTGCGGACTGTGTCAGGAGGCTTGCCCGGTCGACGCGATTGTCGAGGGGCCGAATTTCGAATTCGCCACCGAAACGCGCGAAGAGTTGTATTACAACAAGGATAAATTGCTGGCAAACGGCGACCGTTGGGAAGCGCAGATTGCGGCCAACCTGACGGCGGATGCGCCTTATAGGTAAGCGGTGCGCGTCTTATTCAGCGGCGCGAATGTTCTGATTATTTCTGTTTATGCGATGGGTCTGCGTTGACATCTGTTCGTCGGCGGCCTCCATGCTTTTGAATGTTTGCATCATTTGTGACAAATCGTTGTGATCGAATGATTTCAGTGTTCTGAAATGCTGTTTGAGCGCTTGTTCCTTGCGGTCATCCTGTCCCAGACATTCCCAGGCATCGATCAGTGTGAAGTGGAGGTTTAGTCCGTGTTCGATTTGCGATTCGGCATGTTTTTCGAGAAACTCGCAATCGTCGGCCTGAAGTTCTTCAAATGCGCTTTTGTTCACGAGTAGCAGGCATTTTAACGTAATGTCGTTTGCACCTTGCAAATCAATTTCGCTCAGGAAATTGCGCCCGAGTTCGAAGGCTTGCGTGTCCAGAGTGTTATAGGCGCTGGAGATTTCGTCGTATTGCACCACAAGATGTTGCTGGGGGGAGAGGGTATCAGCCTCAATAACCTTGATATCTGTGTTGGCCAGATGTTTTTGTGCAATGAGTTTAATGCTCTGGCTTTTCAGTATCATGTATATTTCTCCTATATGGGCTCCCTAAATAACAGAAGCATTGGGAAATTCGCAAGTGAAAGTTGTGTTTTTAAATAAAATTATTTTTTAATCATCAAATTATTAAGCGATCCGCGTTAACAAACCGTTACCACGTTTGAGTGGTGACGGTTTATCTGTTTTTGTAATGCAATGATCGTTCCAGATTATTCGCCGGAAACCCAGCGCAGGGGGAAGTAATAATTCAGGCTGAGGATTTCCGTGCCGGGGTTACGATTGCCGAGGCTGGCGTTCGAGATGTGGGCGAGACCTGTGCTTACGCGGCTACCATTCTGGAAATTATAGCCCAGTTCCAGCTGTGAGCGGAATTCGATTGTATGTCCGAGGTCTTTGCCATCGCCGTCGCTGTAGAGACCTGCGCCAATGCTGGGGGTCAGTGTCCATTCCGGGGACAGTTCGAAGTCGGCATACAGGCCGCCCAAGCCATAGAGGGCGCCATCGGTTGTGATGTGTGCGGCGGCAAATGGTTTTATCTCCCATAAACAAGGGGTTCCGGCGCGATATTCAACCCGGATGTCAGCGGCCTCATCTTCATCGAAGATGTCATAATATCCAACACCGACACCGATAAGGTCGTCAGCAGCTTTGGCGGCTATCGGGGAAAAGGTAAGAAGGGCAACAGATGCCAGAAGAGCTATTTTTTTCAAGATGTAACCTTAACTATATGAATTCTACATACGGAAGTGTGAGTGATCATCTCATTTTCACAGCAAAAATCAATAGGGTAACTCGTTAATAAAGCGGGGTTTTTTCTTCTATCGGCGCTTGCGGAAGGGCTTCAGGCGTATTAGAAGATATACGCTTCATCCCGGCGCAAGCCGGGGGTTTCTTTCGTTTCATCCGTTCCCGGCTTTTTGCCGGTATGACAAAAGGGTAAGCATGTTCACGGCTTTAGCTTTTTACGTCTTTGCCACCGTCCTTGTTGCCAGCGCCTTGATGGTTGTCACGGCCCGCAACCCGGTCCATTCCGTTCTTTTTCTGATACTGGCGTTCTTTAATGCGGCGGGATTGTTTGTTCTGCTGGGCGCGGAATTCGTCGGCATGATCCTTGTGATCGTCTATGTCGGGGCGGTGATGGTGCTGTTCTTGTTCGTGGTGATGATGCTGGACATCAGTTTCAGCGACCTGCGCAAGGGCGTGATGCAATATGTGCCGATGGGGATGGTGACAGGCGGTATTTTACTGCTGGAGCTGGTTTCGATTTTCATGGCTTGGAAGTTTTCGCCGCAGATGGGTGCCAATCTGGCATCCCCGGTGCCGGAAGGCGTCAGCAATACTGAGGCCTTGGGTAGACTTATATATACGGATTACGTGTTCGCATTCCAGGTGGCCGGTCTTGTGCTGCTGGTGGCGATGATCGGTGCGATTGTGCTGACCCACAGGACTCGCCCGGATGTCCGCCGTCAGAAGGTATCGGTGCAGAATGCGCGCCGTCCGGAAGACGTGCTGGAAATCCAAAAAGTTTCTTCGCATTCAGGAGTATAGCGTATGGAAATTGGTCTCTCACATTATCTGACGCTGGCGGCGATCCTGTTTACGCTGGGCGTGTTCGGTATTTTCCTGAACCGCAAGAACGTGATCGTTATCCTGATGTCGATCGAGCTGATGCTGTTGTCGGTGAATATCAATTTTGTCGCGTTCTCCAGCTTTATGGATGATCTGGCGGGGCAGGTGTTCACGATGTTTATCCTGACGGTGGCGGCTGCCGAGGCGGCAATCGGTTTGGCTATTCTGGTTATTTTCTTCCGTAATCGCGGCAGCATTGCCGTCGAAGACATTTCGTCCCTGAAAGGGTAGTGCCGGGCATGGAACTTCTTGCTGTATTTCCTTCGCTGATCGCCTTCGTCATCGCTTTCCTGTTCGGGAAGCAGATTACGGACAAGGGTTGCCAGTTCATTACCTGCGCGGCGGTGATTATCGCGGCGTTTGTGTCCTGCGTATTGTTCTTTGATGTCATTCTGGGGCAGAGCCCGCGCATTGTGCCGCTGGCGAGCTGGGTCGTGTCCGGTGATTTTTCTGCTAACTGGGCGTTGCGCGTCGATCAGCTGACCGTTGTGATGATGTGCGTCATCAATATTGTTTCGGCTTGTGTGCATGTTTATTCCGTCGGCTATATGAGTCACGACGCGGCCAAGGGCCGGTTCATGTCGTATCTGGCGCTGTTTACGTTTGCGATGCTGATGCTGGTGACGGCGGATAACCTGCTGCAATTGTTCTTTGGCTGGGAAGGGGTCGGTCTGGCTTCCTATCTGCTGATAGGTTTCTGGAATCATAAACATTCCGCCAATGCGGCGGCGGTCAAGGCGTTTATCGTCAACCGTGTCGGTGATTTCGGTCTGGCGCTCGGGATTTTCGCGACCTTTGTGATTTTCGGTAGCGTTAATTTTGGCGAGATTTTTGAAAAAGCGCCGGAGATGGCGACTGTGACCTTCATGTTCCTCGGGTTCGAGGTGCATGCGATGACGCTGATCTGTCTGCTGCTGTTTATCGGTGCATGCGGGAAATCGGCGCAGCTCGGCCTGCATACATGGCTGCCGGACGCGATGGAAGGCCCTACGCCTGTGTCGGCACTCATCCACGCGGCCACGATGGTGACGGCGGGCGTGTTCCTTGTCGCCCGTTTCTCGCCGGTGTTCGAATATGCGCCGGATGCGGCGATGGTGGTGACCGTTGTCGGCGCGACCACAGCGTTTGTGGCGGCGACCATCGGCCTGACGCAGTTTGATATCAAGCGCGTGATTGCTTATTCCACCATGTCGCAGCTGGGTTATATGTTCTTTGCCCTGGGCGTGGGTGCTTATGGTGCGGCGATGTTCCATCTGATGACGCACGCGTTCTTCAAGGCGCTGCTGTTCTTAGGTGCGGGCTCGGTCATCCATGCGATGTCTGACGAGCAGGACATGCGCAAGATGGGTGGTATCTGGAAGCTGATCCCGACGACCTATGTGCTGATGTGGATCGGTTCTCTGGCGCTGGCCGGCATTCCGTTTTTTGCCGGTTATTATTCCAAAGACCTTATTTTGGAGGCCGCGTTTGCCGACCATACATGGTTTGGTAATTATGCTTTCTGGATGGGCGTGGCGGCAGCGCTGATGACGGCGTTCTATAGCTGGCGCCTGATCCTGATGACGTTCCATGGAAAACCGCGGGCGGACGAGCATGTGATGGCGCACGTGCATGAATCGCCGTCGATCATGATTTCGCCCCTGGTTGTTCTGGCGACGGGTGCATTGCTGGCGGGTTATCTGTTCTATGGCGGCTTTGTCGGGTCGCCGCATGCGGAAGGTCATGTCTATGATGCGAAAAACACCAGCGAATTTGTGAATATCTGGGACAAGGAGCATTTCTGGGGCGAGAGCCTGAAAGTCCTGCCAGAAAATGACACGGTGGAGGCCGCGCATCATGTGCCGAAATGGGTCAAATTGCTGCCTGTGGGTGTGGCCGCTTTTGGTATCTTCCTTGCCTATCTGTTTTATATGTGGCGCGAGGGGATGGCGGCGAAATTTTCCGGTATGTTCGCGCCGCTGCACCGGTTGTTCTTTAACAAATGGTTCTTCGATGAGCTGTATAACGGCATGTTCGTTCAGCGGGCGCAGCGCTGGGGGATTTTGTTCTGGAAGACGGGCGATGGTGCGATTATCGACCGTCTGGGGCCGGATGGATTTTCGGCACTGTCCCGCCGTTTCGGTGGCGTTTTGAGTCGCGCGCAGTCCGGTTACATGTATCAGTATGCGTTTGTTATGATGATTGGCCTGATCGGCCTGATTTCGTGGCTGATCTACCGCGTCACAGTTGGATTATAAGAGAGTAACCATGGTTGATTTTCCGATCCTGTCACTGATGACCTTCCTGCCGCTGGTGGGGGCGTTGTTTGTTATGATGATCCGCGGCGAGCCGGACATGGTGGCGCGCAATGCCCGCTTTGCGGCGTTATATACGTCGATCTTCACGTTTGCGCTGTCGCTGTTCATGATGGTGAAATTCGATCCGGCGAGCGCGGAGTTCCAGTTCGTCGAGCAGACGCTGTGGTTCGATGAGCTGAAAATCGGCTATCACATGGGTGTTGATGGTATTTCGATGTTCTTTGTCGTGTTATCGGCTTTCCTGACGCCGATTTGCATTCTGGCCAGTTGGAAATCGATTGAGGTGCGGGTCAAGGAATATATGGTCGCGTTCCTGATCCTTGAGACATTCATGATCGGGACGTTCTGTGCGCTGGATACGATCTTGTTCTATGTGTTCTTTGAAGCGGTGCTGATACCGATGTTCCTGATTATCGGGATATGGGGCGGGGCGCGCCGGGTTTATTCGGCGTTCAAGCTGTTCCTTTATACGCTGCTTGGCTCTGTGCTGATGCTGGTGGCGATCCTGACACTGTATTTCAAAGTCGGCACGACGGATATTCCGACACTGATGGCTAATCCTGTCGCGCGTGATTTACAGATGTGGCTGTGGCTGGCGTGTTTTGCCAGCTTCGCGGTCAAAATGCCGATGTGGCCGGTGCATACATGGTTGCCCGATGCCCACGTGGAAGCGCCGACGGCGGGTTCCGTCATTCTGGCGGGTGTGCTGCTGAAGATGGGCGGTTATGGATTCTTAAGGTTCTCGCTGCCGATGTTCCCTGAGGCTTCGGCGTATTTCGCGGACATGGTCTATTGGCTGTCGATTGTCGCGATTATTTACACCTCGTTGGTGGCGCTGGTACAGCAGGACATGAAGAAGATGATCGCCTATTCTTCTGTCGCGCATATGGGTTTTGTGACGCTGGGTATTTTTACCGCGACGACGCAAGGGATAGAGGGCGGTATCTTCCAGATGATCAGCCACGGCATTATTTCCGGCGCACTGTTTCTGTGCGTCGGCGTGGTTTATGACCGTCTGCATACGCGCGAGATCGGGCGTTATGGCGGTCTGGTCAAGAACATGCCGAAATATGCAACGGTGTTCATGCTGATGATGTTGGGCTCTGTCGGTTTGCCGGGGACGTCCGGTTTTGTCGGCGAATTCCTGGTGTTGCTGGGCGCGTTCAAGGCGGACACGCTGGTAGCGGTGTTTGCGACAACGGGCGTGGTTTTGGGGGCGGCTTATATGCTGGTCCTTTACCGCCGTGTTGTGTTTGGCCCGCAGGACAATGCGGATGCGGCGGCGATGCCGGACCTGGATAAGCGCGAGTTGCTGATATTCCTGCCGTTCGTGTTGCTGGTTTTGTGGCTTGGTGTGGCGCCCGGTTATGTGATGGAGCGCGTTGCGCCGTCCGCCCAGAAATTGCTCACGAATTATGAAATGCAGCTTAAGAAGGCTGAAACAGCCGTGAGCGAAGAAGAAACGCCTGCAGACGAAATCGATCTGCCGATGCCGGAGACTGAAACAGATGAGTAATTTTAGCTTTGTAGAACTGATGCCGGTGCTGCCCGAGATTTTCCTCGCGCTGGCGGGCATGCTTTTGCTGGTGGCGGGTGTCATTCGTGGCAATCAATCGGCGAATTTTATCGGCTGGTCTGTGATGGCTTCTTTTGCGATTGCTGCGATGTTGCTGATGGGCATTAGCTGGGATGATCAAACGGTTTTGAATGGCATGTTCCATATCAGCCCGTTCATTGCCTTTATAAAATTGTTGATCCTTGCGGGTTTGATGGCCACCATTGCGCTGTCTGTCAGTTATTTGCAGCGGGAAAAGATTGCGCGTTTTGAATATCCGATTCTGGTCCTGATGGCCGGAGTGGGGATGATGCTGATGGTTTCATCCAGCAATTTGCTGGCGATGTATGTCAGTCTGGAATTGCAATCACTGGCGCTGTATGTGCTGGCGGCTTTCCGCCGCGACCATGTCAAATCGTCGGAAGCGGGCATGAAATATTTCGTGCTGGGTTCGCTGGCGTCGGGGATGCTGCTGTTTGGCATTTCGATGATTTACGGGTTCTCCGGTTCGCTTGATTACACTAAAATCGCGGGCAGCCTTGGCGGTGTGGATGGCGTGGCCATGGGCTTTATGGTGGGCATGGTGTTCGTGCTGGTGGGGATGGCATTCAAAATTTCTGCTGTGCCGTTCCACATGTGGACGCCTGACGTGTATGAGGGCGCACCGACATCGGTGACGGCCTTCTTCGCGCTGGTGCCGAAACTGGCGGCGATGGCGGTGCTGATGCAGTTGCTTTACGGGCCGTTCGGCGGTTTAAGCGCGCACTGGCAGCATATCATCTGGTTCCTGTCGATGGCGTCTATGGTGTGGGCGGCGCTGGCGGGTCTGGTGCAGAGTAATATCAAGCGCCTGATGGCCTATAGCTCTATCGGCAATATGGGTTATGCGTTGCTGGGGGTTCTGGCGGGGACGCCGCAGGGCGTGACGGCGGTCATTCTTTATATGACCATTTACATGATTATGACGGCGGGGACGTTCGGGATTATTCTGTGCATGCGCCGTGGTGGCCGTGCGGTCGAGGGGATCAGTGATCTTGCCGGGTTGTCCCGCACCAGTCCGCTGATGGCCTATGCGCTGGCGATCCTGCTGTTCTCGATGAGCGGTATTCCGCCGCTGGCCGGGTTCTTCGGCAAGATGTTTGTGTTTCAGGCGGCGGTTTCGCAGGGGTTCTATGTGCTGGCGGTTGTCGGGGTTATTACCTCGGTCGTGGCGGCCTATTATTATCTGCGTGTTATCAAGGTCATGTTCTTTGATGAGGCGGCGGAGCCTCTGGACGGGCAGGCGGCCTTTGCCAAGCGCGCTGTCATTATGTTGAGCGTGGTGTTTGTGTTGTTCTTTATTCTGAAGCCGAACCTGCTGGTGGATACGGCGCGGCATACGGCAAATGCCTTGTTCACGGGATGAGCATTCACTGGAAAATAGATACATTCGCCGTTACGACTTCCACACAGGACGAAGTCAAAGACCGTGCGCTGGAAGGTGCAGACGAAGGTCTGGTGATTCAGGCGCTGACGCAATCCGAAGGCCGGGGGCGTCAGGGCAATAACTGGGTTTCGCCGATGGGCAATCTGTATATGTCGGCGCTGTTGCGCCCGCTATGCACGGCGGACCTGGCGGGGCAAATTTCCTTTATCGTGGCGTTGGCGGTATCGTCCGCTATGGATGAGTTTATCGTCGAGGGTCATAAGAAAACCCTGAAATGGCCGAATGATATTCTGGTCGATGGGAAGAAGGTGGCAGGCATTCTGTTGGAGACCGAGCTTTCACCCAAGGGACTGGTCGGGCATCTGGCTATCGGGATCGGCGTGAATGTCCTGTCGGCGCCGGAGGGTTGTGTCGCCCTGAAAGAGGTTTCGGGCGATAACCGGCTGGCGGTGCATCCTTTCCGTGACCGGGTTCTCCACTACCTTGATACATATTATACCGTGTGGAAGGCCGAGGGATTTGCCCCGATCCGCAAGGCGTGGCTGGCGCAAGCCCATGCTATGGGTCATAAATTGACAGCACGGCTGCCTAATCGGGAAGAAAAAGGCATTTTCAGGGGTATTGATGAGGCTGGCGGGCTGATTCTGGAGGTTTCTGAAAATAAACAAATTGTCATCCGGGCCGGGGAAATCTATTTTGATGAACCGGAAAACACGGTTGAAACCGTACATTAACAGATCGAGTATTTATGGCGCCCAAGGCCCCCAAGCAGGATATCGGGTTAGACCCGAAGCAAATCTATTTCATTCCCCTCGGCGGGAGTGAGCAGTTTGGCGTCAATTTCAATCTCTATGCGCATGACGGCAAATGGCTGGCGGTCGATTGCGGCATGGGCTTTGCCGATGAAAGATTACCGGGCATTGATATTGTTCTGCCTGACCCCTCCTTTATTGAGCCATACAAGAATGATCTTTGCGCGCTGGTGATTACCCACGCGCATGAAGATCATATCGGGGCGGTGGCCCATTTGTGGCCGCGCCTGAAATGCCCCATTTATTGCACCGAATTCACGGCATCGGTGATGAAGCGCAAACTTGATGAAGTCATGGCCAGCCGCGAGGCGGTAGTGAATATTGTCAATCCGGGTGCGGGCGTGAATGTGGGGCCGTTCAGGCTTGAGTTTATTCAAGTGTCGCATTCCGTCCCTGATACGGCGGCTTTGCTGATTGAGACCAAGGCCGGGCGTGTGCTGCATAGTGGTGACTGGAATCTCGATCCGACGCCTGTGCTGGGCGAGCCTACGGACGAGGAGGCCTTGAAGAAAATCGGTGCCAAGGGTGTTCTGGCCTATATCGGCGATTCCACGAATGCCGAAGTGCCGGGGCGCACGGGTTCCGAGAAAGAAGTGGAAGAAGGGCTGGCGAAAGTGTTCGCCGGTTGCAAGGGCCGGATCGGCGTGACCGTGTTTGCCTCCAACATTGCGCGTGTGCAGAGTATTGTGAAGGCCGCCAAGGCTTGCGACCGTAAGGTGGCGCTGGTAGGGCGGTCTCTGCATTCGATGGTGTCTTCGGCGGTTGATTGCGGTTATCTGCGCGATGTTCCTGATTTTGTCAGTGAAGAGGAAATCGGTTATCTACCGGATGAGAAACAGGTGATGATTGTCACCGGATCGCAGGGCGAAGCGCGGGCAGCACTGGCGCGGATTGCGCGGGGTGATCATCAGGACATCGTTTTCGGACGTGGTGATACGGTTATTTTCTCTTCCCGCGCCATTCCGGGCAATGAAAAAGAAATCAATACCGTGCGTAATAATTTAAGTGCTTCCGGTGTGCAGGTTATTTCTCCGAACGATACGCCTCATACTATCCATGTATCGGGGCATCCGTGCCGTGGCGAAATCGTCGATATGCTGAGCTGGGTTAAGCCGAAACTGGTTGTGCCTGTACACGGCGAACGCGTTATGCTGGAGGCACAGGCCGAACTGGCGCGCAGCTGTCAGGTGCCGCATGTGATCGTGCCGAGTAACGGTTCGGTGATCTGTTTGGGGCCAGCCACACCTGAAATTGTCGATCATGTGCAGACGGGATTGCTGGCGGTTGAGAAGACGCGGATTATCGATGCCAACCATTCCTCGATTACCGAGCGCCGGAAATTGCAATTCAGCGGCACGGTGCATGTGACACTGGTTTTGAATGCGCGGGGCGATCTGATTGCTGATCCGCAGGTGACGACGGTGGGTCTGATTGATGAGGACAGGCAAGAAGAAAAGAAAATCCTGCGTGAACTGCTGGAAGAGATTGAAGATACGCTGGCCGATATGGAACGCAATGATTTGATGGATGATCATGCCGTGCATGAAGAAGTGCGTATTGGCGTGCGCCGTTATATTCAGGTGGTCCTGGCCATGAAGCCAAAAACGACAGTGCATGTGGTGCGGGTATGAGCTGGGTTTCGGGATTGTTCGTTTATTTCATCACGTACTGGACGGTTTTGTTCGCCGTGCTGCCGTGGGGTAACCACGCTGATCCTGCGCCGCAGGTTGGTCATGCGCCCAGCGCACCGGCTAATCCGCGCCTGAAACAGAAATTTATTGCGACGGGTATCGTTTCGGCCATTATCTGGGTCATTATCTATATACTGGTTGAAGTCGAAATTATTAACTTTCACGAGGCGGCACGTATGATGTCCGAAGGCGTATCACAATGAAAAAATCAGTTCTGACGATCCTGCTTTTGATGGCTTCAGCTTTTCCGGCGTATGCGCAGAACGAACCGGCGCTGTGCCAGTTGCGCGCACAGCATGTGGCGCGTACCGATGTGGCCTATAAACCGGGGGTAGATGTTAAGGGTAATCCGGTTGTGCCCGCCGACGTCAATGCTGTGCCGTCGATGGTGCCGGATATTGTCCGCATTCCGATGACGGTGGAGTTGGCAAAGTATATGGACATCATGCCGAAGGGTGTGGAGTTGAAGGCCGGTGTGGGCATGATTGAAATCTTTAAGGATGGCCGTGTGGCGTATAACGGTCTGGATATTTCCAGTCAGATCGCTACCCTGTGCGATGATAAAGTGCCGGGGCAAACGCCTGCTGTCGTGCCTGCTGCTGCCACCGCACCTGCGGCTGTGTTGCCACCACAGACATTGGGACAGATTACGGTTCCTGCGCCTGTTGTTCCTGCGACACCGGAAGTTCCGCAAGTGGAGGCTCCTGCAGCGCCAGCGGCGGCGCAGCCGGATGAGCGCACGAATGCGGATCTGGAAAAAGACGATAAAATTATCTGGGGTGAAGGAAACTGATATGACAGCGCAGGCACAAAAAAACGAGCAGAAGAAGAACGCCAAGACTGCGATTACGCCTACGCGTGAGGAAAATTTTCCGGAATGGTATCAGGGCGTAATCAAGGCGGCTGATCTGTCGGAGAATTCTCCCGTACGTGGTTGTATGGTGATCAAGCCGTATGGTTATGCGCTGTGGGAGAATATTCAGCGGGCGCTGGATGACAGGATCAAGGCGGAGGGTGTGCAGAACGCCTATTTCCCGCTGTTGATCCCCCTGTCATTTATCAGCCGGGAAGCCGAGCATATTGACGGTTTTGCCAAAGAATGTGCCGTGGTGACACACCACAGGCTGGAACAAGGCCCGGATGGCGGGTTGATTCCGGCGCCGGATTCCAAACTGGAGGAGCCGTTTATCATTCGCCCGACATCGGAAACGATCATCGGTGACTCGATGGCGAAATGGGTGCAGTCTTACCGCGATCTGCCGTTGCTGCTGAACCAGTGGGCAAACGTGATGCGTTGGGAAATGCGTCCGCGCATGTTTTTGCGGACAACGGAATTCTTGTGGCAGGAGGGGCATAATGCCTTCGCCACCGCCGAGGAGGCGCATGAAGATGCGATGAAGATGCTGGGTGTCTATAACGACATTTACGAGAATTTTCTGGCGATTGGCGGTGTTCAGGGTGAGAAGACCGCCGATGAGCGTTTCCCCGGCGCCGATCATACCTACACGATTGAAGGCATGATGCAGGACGGGAAGGCCATTCAGCTTTGCACTTCGCACAATCTGGGTCAGCATTTCTCCAAATCGTTTAATATCCAATATCAGGGCACGGACGGGCAGCAGCATCTGTGCCATACGACGTCATGGGGCTTTACGACCCGTTCCATCGGCGGGCTGATCATGTCTCACGCGGATGATGACGGGATGGTGATGCCGCCAAAAATCGCGCCTCATCAAGTGGAGATTATTCCGATTGTGAAGGATGACGGTTCTGCTGTTTTCGAACATTGCAAACAACTGGCTGCGCGTCTGAAAGCACAGGGTATTCGTGTGCGGCTGGATGCATCGGATGCGCGTTCTTCTGATAAGATGTGGAATGCGATCAAGAAGGGTGTGCCGCTGCGCGTGGAAATCGGACAGCGTGAAATGGATGAGGGCAAGCTTACCTATGTCCGCCGTGATATTGGCAAGGATTCCAAGACGGTTGTTTCCGGCGATGAATTCGTCAACACGGTGCAGTCGGTTCTGGATAAAATGCAGGCCGATATGCTGAAGCGCAATAAAGATTATTGCCGTGCGAATATTCAGGATGTGAAAACGCTGGCAGATGTCGATGCCTTTTATAAGGGCGGCGGGTTTGGCCTGTGCCGGATTGATAGCGATGTGACACAGAAAGATCCGGAAGGCATGAAAAAACTGAAAACCGAGCATTCATTATCGCAGCGTTGCCTGCCGTTTGAGAATGAAGGCACAAAGGTTCTGATCGGGAAATCGTATTAATGTTCTCACCGTTTGAATTCATGCTGGCTGGTCGTTATTTGCGGGCGCGCAAGGCGGAAGGCTTTGTGTCCGTTATTGCGGGTTTTTCGTTCCTCGGGATTATGCTCGGAGTGGCGACGCTGATTATCGTGATGTCGGTGATGAATGGTTTCCGGCATGAATTGATTACGCGCATTCTCGGTTTAAATGGTCATTTAAGCATTTATGCCAGTACGCCGCTGACGGATTATAACGCGATGTCGTTGCGGCTGGAGGAGCTGGAAGGGATTGTTTCTGTTTCCCCGATGATCGAGGGGCAGGTGCTGGTGACCAGTAACGGCCATTCTTCCGGCGCGCTGGCGCGGGGTATGCGTCAGAGCGATCTGGCACGTAAACCTATTCTATCGACCTCGATTATCGATGGTGATATGGCGAACTTCACGGATTTCAATGTCGCTATCGGTACCAAGTTGGCGCAGAAATTCGGTTTGGTGGTGGGCGATCCGATTACGCTGGTGTCGCCGAAAACGAAGCCGGGACCGTTCGGCGGGATGCCTGTCAGCCGTACATTTACCGTAGGGCTGATTTTCGATGTCGGTATGTTTGAATATGACAGCGGTTTTGTGTTTATGCCGCTGGATACCGCACAGATATTTTTCCAGACGCCGCAGGGTGTGTCCTCGCTAGAGGTGGTTACCGAAAACCCTGCTGATATTGCTGATAGCCGCCGCCGAATTCAGACGGCTGTGGACGGACAGGCCGGGGTTTATGACTGGCGCGATATGAACGGCAGTTTCTTTACGGCGTTGCAGGTGGAACGGAATGTGATGTTCCTGATCCTGACCATGATTATTCTGGTGGCGGCGTTCAATATCATTTCATCGATGATTATGCTGGTGAAAGACAAGGGGCGCGATATTGCGATTATGCGCACGATGGGTGCCACGCGCGGCAGCATGATGCGCATTTTCATGATGACGGGTGCCAGTATCGGTATTATCGGCACCGGGGTTGGGGCGCTGGCGGGGATTTTGTTCGCGCTGAATATCGAAAGCATACGTCAGTCTATTCAGGCGTTGTCTGGCACGGAATTATTCTCTGAGGAGATTTATTTCCTTTCTAAATTGCCCGCGATTGTGGAATGGGACGAAGTATTTTTGATTGTCGGCATGGCGTTCATTCTGTCCATTCTGGCGACGATTTATCCGGCATGGCGCGCCGCGCGTCTCGATCCGGTGGAGGCCTTACGCTATGAATAACGTATCTGCGATCAAGCCGGTGACGATGCCGGGCCAGAAATTGCTGGAAGTCCACGGGCTGGAGCGTACTTTCACGCAGGGCGGTGAAACGCTGACCGTGCTGAAAGACCTGAGTCTGTCGATTGATAAGGGTGAGATGGTGGCGCTGGTTGGGCCCAGTGGTGCGGGTAAATCGACATTGTTGCAGATGATCGGTTTGCTGGATTCACCGACGGCGGGCACTATCATCATTAATGGTCAGCAGGTCACAGGTCAGAATGAACGTCAACGCACAATGCTGCGCCGTGAATTCATTGGTTTTGTTTATCAGTTCCATTATCTGCTGCCAGAATTTTCAGCGCTGGAAAATGTAGTGCTGCCGCAGATGATTGCCGGGAAATCGCGCGAGGAAGCGCGTGAATATGCGACGAAGTTGCTGACGGCATTGGGATTGGCGCAGCGTCTGGAGCACCGTCCGGCGCGTTTGTCTGGTGGTGAACAGCAGCGCGTGGCGATTGCCCGGGCGCTGGCGAATAACCCAAAGCTATTGCTGGCGGATGAGCCAACAGGAAATCTTGATCCAAACACGGCATCGGACGTTTTTGAAATTCTGGTTGAATTGGTCAAGACCACAGGTATTGGCGCGATTGTCGCGACGCACAACCTTGATCTGGCTGAGAAGATGGACCGGATTTTTGAATTGAAGGGCGGGAAGCTGCTGGTTTATTAGGGAGTGATTAGTGATTAGTGATTAGTGATTAGTGATTAGACGTGTTTCTAATAACTCATCACTCATGACTAATAACTTTATTCATCTGCACACGCATTCTGCCTATTCACTGGCGGAAGGGGCGATCAAGACCAAGGCGATCATCAAGCTCTGCCAGCAATATGACATGCCTGCGGTGGCGGTGACGGATACCGGAAATCTGTTTGGCGCGCTGGAGTTTGCGATGGAGGCGGCCAAGGGCGGGTTGCAACCCATCATCGGTTGTCAGGTGCAACTGGGTCTTGAGGGGCATCAGCTTGTGCTGCTGGCGCAGACAGAAGAAGGTTACCGCAATCTGTGCATTCTGGTCAGCCGTTCCTTTATGGAGGTTGAGGCCAATGTTCAACCGCATATCGACTGGGACAAGCTGGAAGCGCGTAGCCAGGGCCTGATCTGTCTGACGGGCGGGATGAAGGGGACGGTGGGGCAATATCTTCTGCACAACCAGCCCAAGCAGGCCGAGGAAGCTACCAAGCGGCTGAAGAAAATTTTCAAAAATCGTCTGTATATAGAATTGCAGCGTCATAACCTGCCCGATGAAGACCGGATCGAGGAGGGGCTGATTGATCTGGCCTATAAACATGATATTCCGCTGGTGGCGACGAATGATTGCTATTTCTCCGAGCGTGGCATGTATGAGGCGCATGATGCGCTGTTATGTATCGCTGAAGGGCGCTATGTGACGGAATCAGACCGCCGTAAGGCGACGCCGGAGCATTACTTTAAACCGGCTGAGGAAATGGTGGAGTTGTTTGCTGATCTGCCCGAAGCGATCAATAACACGGTCGTGATTGCGCAGCGTTGCCGTTATCTGCTGAAACCGATTGATCCGATGCTGCCGCCGTTTAAAACAGAAAGCGGGCGCAGCGAAACCGATGAACTGGTGGCGCAGTCGCATGAGGGGCTGGAATGGCGGCTGCAGAATTTCGTCTATACCGAGGGTATGGATGAGGCGGCGCGGGCGGAAGCGGCCAAGCCTTACCGTGATCGTCTGGAATTTGAGTTGAATACCATCATCAAGATGGGGTTTCCCGGTTACTTCCTGATCGTTTCCGATTTTATCAAATGGGCGAAGGACAATAATATTCCGGTGGGGCCGGGACGGGGTTCGGGTGCTGGTTCGGTTGTGGCGTGGGCGCTGAAGATTACCGACCTTGACCCGTTGCGTTTTAACTTGCTGTTCGAACGTTTTCTGAACCCGGAACGTGTGTCGATGCCGGACTTTGACGTCGATTTTTGTCAGGACCGCCGCGATGAAGTCATTCAATATGTGCGCCGCCGCTACGGCAATGACCGCGTGGCGCAGATTATTACCTTTGGTCAATTAAAGGCGCGCGCTGTGGTGCGCGACGTGGGTCGTGTTTTGCAACTGCCGTATGGGCAGGTAGACCGCATCGCCAAGATGATTCCGAACAATCCGGCGAATCCGGTTACTCTGGAAGAAGCGCTGGAGCAGGACGCCGATTTGCGGGCGGAGCGCGACCGCGAGGAAACTACCAGTAAGCTGATTGATATTGCGTTACAGCTTGAAGGGCTTTACCGCCATGCCTCGACCCATGCGGCGGGTGTGGTGATCAGCGGCATGCCGCTCGAAGAATTGCTGCCGCTTTACCGCGATCCGTCGTCGGACATGCCGGTGACGCAGTTCAACATGAAATATATCGAACAGGCTGGTCTGCTGAAGTTCGACTTCCTCGGCCTGAAAACCATGACTGTGGTGCAGAAGGCGGTCGAATTTATCAAGAAGGCACGAGATGAGGACGTTGATATCCTGCGGGTGCCGCTGGATGATGAAAAGACATATAAGATACTGAGCGAAGGCAAGACGACCGGTGTGTTCCAGGTGGAAAGTGCGGGCATGCGCGCCACGCTGATGAGCATGAAGCCCAATCGTTTCGAGGATATCATTGCTCTGGTGGCGCTTTACCGCCCCGGCCCGATGGATAATATTCCGCGCTATATTGAGATCAAAGAGGGTAAGGTTGAGGCGGATTACATGCATCCGAACCTGAAACCGTACCTCGAAGAAACCTACGGCATCATGGTTTACCAGGAACAGGTGATGCAGGCGGCACAGGCGCTTTCGGGCTATACGCTCGGTGCTGCCGATTTGTTGCGCCGCGCGATGGGTAAGAAGATTCAAGCCGAGATGGATGCGCAGCGCCAGCAATTCGTCGATGGCGCGGTTGCGCATAGTCAGGTGACGCCGCAGCGGGCTTCGGAGATTTTCGACCAGATCGATAAATTCGCCGGGTATGGTTTCAACAAATCACACGCGGCGGCTTATGCGCTGATTTCATACTGGACGGGTTGGCTGAAAGCGAATTATCCGGTTGAGTTTATGGCGGCGTCGATGACGCTTGATATGGGTAACACAGATAAGCTCGCCGTGTTCAAACAGGAACTCGACAAGATGGGCATTCCGCTGCTGCTGCCGGATATCAATCATTCGGAAGTGGAATTCGCGGTGGAGGGGAATGCTGTGCGCTATGCGCTGGCAGCCCTGAAGGGGATAGGCGCGCAGGCGATGGAAGGTCTGGTCGCCGAACGCCGTGCGAATGGCCCGTATAAATCCATGGCTGATCTGGCCAGCCGCATCGATCCGGGGATGATGAACCGTCGGCAATTTGAACAACTGGCCTCCGCCGGGGCGTTTGATAGTTTTGGTATCAGGCGTTCTCAGGCTCATGGTTCTGCGGAAACTATGCTGCGTCATGCGCAGTCGCTGGCGCAGGAACGTGCCAGCGGTCAGACCAGCCTGTTTGGTGGCCCTGCGGATTCTGGGCAAAGCCTGATGCCGGAATTGCCCGACGTGCCGGAATGGGACCCGTTGGAAAAATTGTCGCATGAATTCGATGCGGTGGGATTTTATCTTTCGGCGCATCCGCTGGATAGCAAGGCCGCGCAGCTTGAGCGCATGAATATTCATACGATTGCCAGCGTAAACGAGATGGTGGCGCGGCAGGGCAGCGTCATGGTCGATATGGCGGGCGTTCTGCTGAAAAAGAACATCAAGGTTTCGCAGAAGAGCGGTAATAAATTCGCGTTCCTGCAGCTATCGGATGCCACGGGTATTTTCGAGGTGATGTTATTTTCCGAAACCTTGAGTCGTGCGCGCGATTATTTGGAGGAAGGTAAAACGCTGTTGCTGAAAGTGATGGCGGAATCGCGTGACGAGCAAATCCGTTTTACCGCGCAGGATGTGAAGTCGCTGGAGAACGAGCTATCCAATCGCCTGAAGGAAGTTCATATACATATATCGTCTGACAAGCCGTTGGGCCAACTGGGCCAGTTATTGAAAACCGAGGGGCGGGGCAAGGTGGCGATCAAGGTATTTGTCCCTGTGCGGGCGGGGCTGCTGGCCGAGGTGACCCTGCCAGGGCAGTGGAATTTCTCTGCTGCGGCGCGAAATGCCCTGCTGAAATCGACGGGTGTTGAGGGGATTCAGGAGCTGTAGGTCTCTAATTTTCTTAAATCTCAATCTTTACTTATTTTTTTAATGCCTATTCCCCCTTTGGATTTTTCTGGAGAAAAAGACCATACAGGGTGAATCGTTTGTTGCGGGTTTCGGCGGGCTTTCCTATACTCCGTTTAAATCTGACATATCGATGGGAAGTGGCATGACTCAAAAAAACCACCACAGGAATAAAAATAAAGTCAGAAACAGGGTATTTGGTTTTAACGCCTTCTGGGATAGACGAGGATTTTAGTATGGCTGAGACCGCTCTCAAACGTGTTGAGCGTATATTGTCTGGCAAACCGACTTGTCCATTTGATTTTTTCAACGATACGATGTTTTACGATCCGCAGCCGCCTGCGAAGGGGGAATATGCGGACCGTCTGAAAGCACAGCCGGTCGTTGCCTATGCCGCCGTCAATGCCGTATCGCGTGGTGTAAAACTGGTTTTTCCGCCGGGCGCGATGTCTAATGGTTATGCGGCTTATACTCTGGCCGATGATTACAGCGACAAGATTAGGCAGGCGACGGAATCTGAGGGCGGCGAGGGCTACAAAACCACGCAACGCCTGAAGCATCGTGTTTCCCCGGAAGAGCTGTTGAACCGTGTTATCCTGCCAAACCGTTTGCAGAATGCTGTCATTAATTCTATGGCGCGGGGGCTTTACCCTGATAAGGGTGTGATGGGCGTAATCGGCTTTGAAGGTTCCGTGCGCACGACCCGCACCAATAACGCGTTATCACAAGGCGCGACGTTTCAGGACTGGACGTTCGAACGTTGGTGGGGGCCGCGTGTGATCGATTCTGCGGCGATGATGCTGCATGGCGATCATAGTTATTCCCGCTATGGCGCTCTCGAAGAGTTGCTGGCTGACCAGATTCAGTGCGGTCTGCTTGATGAATACCGCGATCATATCGGTCCAGGCAAAAAATACGATGTCGTCGATGCGAAAGGTGAGCAGATTACACTGGCTGACCGCACGTGGGAAACGGCCAAGCATATTGTTGATGTGGTTGAGCGTGGTTTCCGCAGCGACCTCGCGCTGGCGGCGCTTGTTGGACGATTCCAGTTGGATGACTGGCTGCGCGGTGCTGAGGGTAGCCCGATTGATGCGAAGAAAGTTCATCCGGTTCTGGCCAAGCGTTCGGCGGAAGAGCTGGCGCGTATGGATCGCCTGAAAGAAATTATGCTGCCCTATATCACGGCAAGATGCACGGGCTGGTCGAAGCATGCAGAGCATCCTTATCTGAATGCTTATTACGAAAAAAATATTCTGCCGTTACCACCTGAGATGAATGCAGAAAAGACGAAGGCTCTGGTGACGGAGCTTTTTGCGTACCTTCCGAAGGGTGGTTTTATGCATCCGGTGCTGGGTACGGTGCCTTCATCGTCCGCTTTGGGGAATGCTTTCCGTGGTAGTGCGCAGAACGGCAAAATTCAGGCGCGTGACGATAAATATTTTGCGCCGCGCGCGGCGTTGTTTGAAGATCATCAGTTTGGAAAAATTGACTCTGTCTGGGAACAGGCAGCGCTCAAGTTTATTTTGCCTGCGATGGAATCTGCAGATTTGCCTGTGACGGCGTCAAAGCGTTTCTTGTATCTGTGCGACCCGAAGGGTGGCGAGCTTGCCGGAGATTGGGCGCGCAAGCATGGTGTTGATTATCTGAAGGAGGCACAAAGCGTCGAAGACCCGATCGACGGTAAAGAGAGCTTCTACAAGTCCGTGATCGTGAAGAACGATGCGGCGGCGCGTAAGGCGCTTGAGAAACTGGCGGAGGAGCCGTTGCTAGCTGACCGTCAGGTGGGTAGTGTTTCCGGGACTGTTGATTTCCTCGATATTCGTCAGGCGGCGCAGGAAAATCGTGCTTTTGTCGCGTCCAAGGGTGCGCAGCGTTATAGCTCACGTGCGCATCTGGCGTTGCAGATGGAATTCTTTGACCGCAATGTCGAAGGTCTGGTCGTCGGTAAGGAATGGCAGAACCACCCGCACCATAACCAGATGGTTGTGCGCGCCGTGCTGAATGCCACCGGTCTGGTGGATCGCGGCTATGACGGCGGCAAATATCAGATGGAAATTTTTGAATATGATGAAAAGGCCAAAGACCCGGCGGCGCGTTTCAAGAAGCTGGATCTGCACGATCTGGTGACGACGCTGGGCAAGACGGTTGAGGAAATGCTCGACCGTACGCCGCATGTTCCGGATAAATCGACTTATCTGGCCTGTGCCCGTTTGCTGGAAATTACGGACAAGCTGATTGATCCGGGTCGTGCGAATATTGATCGTTCCCGTGACCGTGAAACAGGAAAAGAAATTGCATACGAGATTATCGACTGGCGCGCGGTTGATCCCGAATTGACGCAGTTTATGTACGCCGATCCGCAGAAGAAGGCGGATTTGTCGGCGACGAAGCAGGGCGCAGAACAGCCATCGTTCCGTGATCGTCTGCGTGAGAAGCTGATCAAGGTCGGGGTCATGGAGTTTGAGCCTGAGGACCTGCAGGGTCTGGGCAAGGATTATGAAGCGGCCTGGGTGCAGGCGCATGGTTTTGATGCGTTGGCGCGTTATACCAAACGTGACAGCGACGGCGTGAAACACGTCGTGGGCGGGCCGACATAGCGTAACACTTGAGTAAGTAAACGACTCATCGGACTTCAAAAGATAATAAAAGTTTGGGAAGGTTTCGTAAGGAATGGGTTGGACTGGTAACGACATACTGAAGCGGCTGGGGCTTTCGGGCCACAGCGGCAAGGGATCGGAAGCGGAGCCGGTCGTGCTGTCAGGCGCGGCCTCCGATCGCGATTCCGGTCAGATTGTCAGTCTGAAATCTTCTACTGAATTTGATGCCAGCGGCAATCCTTCCGATGTGCGTATCCGTTACTGGCGGCACATGCCGTATGGCGACAGCCGCGAGCAAAGTCTGATCCGTGTAAAGCTGGCCCCGGTCAAGGGCAAACCCAATCAGGTGGAGCTTGATCAAATCTGGGTGCAGTCGCATCAGGTGTTCAGCCGTGAACGCGGGGATAGCCCAGCTGACCCGGAAATGCACAAAAAGATCAATCGTGTGATGGAAGCAGTCAGCGGCCTTAACACGCATTTGCGCAAAATGGGGCCGGTGCAGGCTGCCGCCCGTATCATGAATGACTGCTATATCGAGCAGGTCACGGGCGAAGAGCTTGTGGTCCGTGGTCTGAGCAGCAAAAAAGACGAATTCTCGCTGATGATCGATGCGCGTTTTATGAAAGCGGGCGCACAGGGTAACGGTCAATCGACGCAATTCACCAATGTTGATATTGATGATCTCAAAACCATTTTAGGGTTTCGCATCAATACATTTGAGCCGAACAAGAATTTTTCCGAGAGCCGCAGCGTTCCGTCGGTTGATCCGCAATCGGGTGTCGGCTATGAGGCGGGCGTAAAGATTAAAGAATCCGCGAATAAATTCTCCGTAGGGATGTATGTGCGTCCGGATGATGTTCCGGAAGGCATTGATCCCAAAAGCATTCCTGATTTGCTGAAGCTGGAGTTCACGAAAACGGGCGATCGTTCCTACACACTTTCTAATGCAGGGTTTCTCGGTCAGAAAGTGGCGCTGGATGACAAAGCGGCGATCCTGAATATGGTCGGTTTTGCGCAGCGCGCGAACCGTGATTTTGCGGAATGGGAATATCCGCAATTCATGAACCATATCTATGAATATAACCTGTCAGGTTTGATGTCGCCATTCGGTACGCCGCCTTCGCTGGAAAAAGAAGGTGGGGAGTTCCTGTATGGATCTCTGCATGGTTGCGGGTTTGAGAAGAAGATCGAACAGTTTGGCGACCAGATTGGTATTGCAGGGCTGGCGCTTCATCGTGGGTTGAAGGCTGATGGCAGCTTAAGCACGGTCGGCGTGGCGATTGACTTCCCGTTTGCTTCCGGCGGGCCGGATTCCAATGTTGACGGGGCGGTGCCGGATTATCTGCCGTACTGGAATGACATTAAAGCGTTCTTTATTACGCACGATCACTATGACCACAAAGGCGGCTTTGCGTATTACGCGCAAAAAGGCCTGATGAAGGAAAAGACCGTTTACGCCACCAGCCGCGTAAAATACTTCATGGAAAAAGATATGGACGCGCTGCAGGTGCCGCGTTCACTGCGTCCGAAGATTCAGGCGGTCAAGGACACGGGCGCTGTGCCGATGATGGATGAGGATGGCAATGTGCGCCTGTGGGTGCAGTATTGCGAGAACGCGATCAAGCACTCGGCGCTGTGTACGCCTTATATCGTGACACCGTGCTACAATGACGACCATTACAAGGGTTCGGTTCTGGTTTATGGCGATAGCCGTGGGCTGGAAGAGAAGGGTAAAGAATTTTTTGCCCGCGGTCCGCGGGCGCTGGTGGAACAGGCGGCTGTTCATGGCAAGACCGTGACCCCGGAGAAGGTTGATCACGATATTTTCGTGGCCATGCACGATGTGACGGCCGTGACGTATGATGGCAAATCACCTGAACCTGCCGAAGTTGAGGAAGTGCAAGGTGTCGTGCTCAACTGGTTTAGCGATAAGGGCATTATTCAGGCGCCCATCAGCACCAACAACGCCGAATATACGATTGCGCTTAATCAGGCGCATAAGACGGGACGGAATGTTACCGGTGTTGGCGGCAATGCTGAAATGCGTATGGCCAGTTTGAACCTGTTTGGCGTCATGCCCGATCTGGATTTGCGTACGGTGAGGATCGATCCGCTGGCAGAGCGTAAGAAGGCCAAAAAAGACCGCGTTATACCTCAGGATTTGCTGCAGAATTATTTCGATCTGCTGACTGAGGTGCGTTCGGAGGCTCCGGAGGGAGAGACGCCGGAGGCTTACGAGAAGCGTCTGGCTGCCGCGCACCAGAAAAATATGAGCGAGTTTGTTGAGCAGTTGCCTCCTGACGAACGTGAGCATGAGAGTAATGTCAGGTTTTATATTTCCAAGTCCCTGCATGAATATGGCGCGGTGGTTTTTGAGAACGATATTAACGGCTACCTGATGTACAGGGCCGTGATGGACAGGAAAGAAAGTGCCTCGCTGCGGGCGACCAGAACGTCTGCGATGGCAAAAGGTTTCCGTGCCGTTGCCAATAAGTTAATGATTCTGGTGACGGGGACGCAAGGCAATACGGAAGAAAAACAATCCACGCTGCAAAAGCTGATTAATTTCTACTCGTTGCTTGATGCTGACGAAAAAGTACGCCCAACGGGCTTTAAAATTGACCTTGATGATTATATCGCCATGGTGACGCAGCCTGCGATTGTGGGGAATGAAGATTCGCAGGAGCGTATGATTCAGGATTTGGTGCGCAGCCGGAATATCACTGTGGTGGGCGCGTTTATGAACGGGTTTAAAGTTTATAATCCCAAGGAACGTAAAGCGACGATCATGGCCGATCTTGAAAAGCGCGGCTGGCGTTATGATGTGGATGCGCATGGCAGTATACGTGTTTACGATCATCCGATCCACGTTCATGGTCACGGTTTCAGGCAGGACGTGGTGAAGATGGCGAAGTCTATTCCCGCCAGCTTCCACGAGGCGCACCATATTCCCGGTTTTGATGCGTATGAAATTTTCGTTGAAACGATGGCAAAGAATAATTTGTTTCATTCGGGTATCCGCCCGGATGATTTCAAGTTTATGGGTATAGACCGTCTAGCCAAAACGGAGACGGATATGTTCAAGTGCGTGGCGCAGGTTAATCCGTCTTATATTCTTCTGCGGCGACTTCTGAAATACGGCCAGGCACATGGCGGCGTTGTCGAATGGCTTCGTACGACGTTATTGCGCCGTGAAGGCAATAACCGCGATGACGGTCTGGCGGCGCGTACCAGCGGTGACGGCGTTTACAGTCAATCTATGGCGAAGATGGATTGGGACCTTTCTATCGATCCCGCCAAGCGTCACTCCAACCGTTTTAGAAAAACCGGCCCGGGCATTGGCGCGGTATCGGATTCGACGCGCCCTCGCAGCCGTTCGGTGTTCAGTGCTTCCGTCGCGCCTTCAGATCTGGAGCCTTAAGCCATGACCGATATGAAGCGTATAGCCCGTAAGAGTGATGTCTGGAACCTGATCCAGAAAGGCGAGCTTATCCGTTTGCATCTGGACACGGAAACCACGGCGCTGGAACGGGATTTTGCGCAGATTACGGCCTATGGCGACGCGGTCGGCGATATCGCCGGGAACTTCATCGATTCCATGGAATTGTTCGTGAAGCGGCCAGACCGTTATCTGCCGTCTCCACAATCCTCTCTGGTGACAAGAACTTCGCCGGAAGAGCTGGATGATGAATCGCGCCTGCCGCACCGGATTGCGATGGGCAAGATTGCAGATCGCGTCAGTAATGCCGCGAAGATGATTGCCGATCTTAATCTGCCGGAGAAGAGTATCGAGTTTAACACGATCCGCCGTATCGGTGCGGACAAGTACGAGAAGAGCTTTGCTGAAAAAATTCTGGAATATCCGCTGAAGGACGATAACGGAAAAACTGTTTGCGATGTGCGTTATCATCCGGATCGCAATATCGTGGCTTACCGTTTCTCTGACGATCCGGCCAGCCCGTATTATGAAAGCATCGAGAATAATTACTACATCGATAAATCCGATGACAGCAAATGGAAGATGGTCCAGCCGCGCATCAGTGTGCGTGGTTACCGGATTAAGTGGGCGGATATGTACTGGTTGCGCGCAAACCTTGTGCGTGCGGGTTTTCATCCGGCAAATATTTTCTTTACGCATTCCAAGGCGACGATCACGAACAAGCAGCAGCCGAAAAATTTCGCGGTTGATACTTATTCCGTGGTGCAGGCCGTCAATCAGTTTGGCCCGCAGGGTGAGGAGGGCTTAAAGATTGGCGTTCGCAAGGATGCGCGGACAGGTCTTGATGTGCCGACGGCCAAGCTTGAAAAAGTGATGGAAGAAAACACACGTGCCGAGAACAAGCAGCGCGGCATCCGTCAGGGTGTCTTGATGCCCGATGGTTCGCGGTATAATGCGGCCAGCGCACACCGTAGCCCGGCCTACGACTCGATGGCGGATTTTTCTATCTATAATTACTGCGCCGACATCGCCCCGAAAATTGTCAAGGCGATGGATCTGCAGGCGGATGAGCAGGAGTTGCGCCGACTTTTGTCCGGCACCGATCCCAGCAAGCCGCATCCGCCGGTATTTGTCCTGCCGCGCAATACATTTCCGCATGCGCCTGTGTCTGATGTTGTGGCGTTTCTTGGGTTTGATGATCAACTGGGACAGTTGCGCCGTGTATTGCTGCCGCGTCTTGATGTCGACCTGCGTACATACAGGTATGACAATAAGAAGCTGACGGAGATGGGGGCTGAGGACTTTGTCACAATGATGAAGGAGCAGGCGCGGCGACCTGATCCGTTGATCCGTTTCGAGTCTGTGCGTCGCTGGCCCGGCACTGTTAATCTGTTTGAGGATGCATTGTCCCCCGCAGGGCGTCAGAAGTGGGACATTGAGCAAATTTTCGACAGCTTTCAGTTCCTGAAAGAAAATCCTGAGATGTGCGAGAGGATGCGTCGCGCTGCCGAGATTCTTAACTTGGAAACACATAAACGCGTTGAGCCTGCCAACCCAATGATGGAAGAGCAGGCGACGCGTGGCGGGTTTGGCGACCTGGATTATCTGAAAGCGGCATCAGACGCTGCCAAATATACGAGCGCCGGACGACCGATGACGGCGCGGGGTGCTCTGCCTGCATTCTCTGAAATGATTTTCGAGAAGGCGCGTGATATTTACAATTACCACAATTCAATTGATGAAATTCTGCATCGTCTGGCGTTGCAGCCGCATCCAGTAGATTGGTGCGACGACAAAGAGGCGCAGAAAAATTTCAAGGACCTGGTTATCCGTGCGCGTCGTCACTTCAATAAGAAGAACTGCCCGTATATGGATGTGTTCAAGCCATTCTTTGATGATAACGGCAAATACAAACTGCATTCGATTGAGTCTGTACGCGACGCCCGTTGGTCAGTATTGAAGCGCTATCTTGATGATGACGAAAAAGAAAGAAACAGGAAGGATTCCCATTACGGCGAAGGCCTGTTTGATTACAGATATACAAAGAACGGGCGTGTGCTGTTCGGCAACCTGAGCCGCGATTTTCGCATCGTCGATTACAAGGGCCGTGAGCTGGACACGGATTACCTGAAGAACCAGTACAACCGTCATCCACAGATCGTGCAGAAAAAATTCGAGAAGGGCGACTGGCGTATCCAGTTTTACCGCCTGAGTTCCGAGCCGTCGATCACCGCGACATTGTTTCAGTTTGCGGACATGAAGAAACTGGATAGTGTTTCGCCGGTATGGCGCGCGCGTTATGCGGCGCTTCGTAATCTGTATCTGAACGGCGCGCCGAATGAAGACCCGTCGCAAATGCGCTGGCAGAGTATTCCGGCAATTGAACAGGCGCTGAAGCGTATTGAAGTGAATGCGCAGATTGATGCACCGGAAGGGCTGGCGCGTAATTTCTCGCAATTCGCCAAGGGTGAGGCGGATGTTTTTGTGAGGACAGATGAAGGGCAGCGTATTGTCGCTAAATTCACGACATGGCTTGCTGCTATCAAGGAATCGAACAAGCTTTCGGATTCCCAGCGCCTGCTTTTGCATTTTGATCCGAAATCCAGTGTGGCTTATGACCGCATTCAGAATGAAATTCCGGCTGAGAATGTCGTAACGATCAATATTCCTGATCCGCATTTGCGCAAGCCGCTTGAGGATATTCGTTTTGCGCCATACTCGCTGATAGCGGGCAAGCTTTCGGACGAACAGAAGAAGCGGATTGAATCTGGTGTGCCTGTCATTTTCCGCGGGGAGCAGACGGGACGCCTGTATTACGGCGGCCCGGTCAGCTTGCGCAAGACGCCGAAGGTGCCAGGTGTTACGACCGGGTTTGACAATTATTTCGAGCAGGCCAAGTGCGCTTATGAAGATGACGCGGGCGTTAAATTCCCGGCGGAAGAGGACCGCAACATTCTGCTGATTCAAAAACCTGTGCCGATGGCAAATACACGTCCGCAGGGTATGGATGTGAATATGCAGTCGATCAAGGTGCCGAAAGTGTATTTCGATGGTCTGGCGTCGCCGCGTCTGGCGCATTTCCATGAGAAACATCCGCTGACGGGCATGATTATTCCGGTTGATTACTCCCTGCAGAAACTGGAAGAAGGCAAGCCTATCCGTTTCCGCGAGATGGATGCGGGTATGGGCGCGAAATTGAGTGCCGAAGAAGGTGCTGACACAGGGCATGTCTATGAATCCCGTAACCTGCACAAGGTTGCGCGGGTCAAGGTGCGTGATTTGTATGATCGGGTCAGCACTGGCGCATTCAGCGATACGCAGGCACAGGCTTGCGGCTTTGGCAGTGCCTTTGACCTGTGGGAGAAGGTGAATGAAGCTTTCTTGAACCATGAATCCCCGAACCCGGGCGATGAAGAAGTTTATCTGCTGGAATTCGAGCAGGTCGATCTCAAGTCGTGGGCTTATTTCAACCCGCCGGAAGCACCGGAAGCGGCGTTTACGTTCGGTGGTCAGCCTGTGCCGCCATCGGCTTATCGCTGGTCGCCATCAGCAGCGAATGACAATGCCAAGACGGTATTGCCCGCGAACCGCAGGGCGCGGCGCAATCCTAAAATCAGGCCTGATTAAGTTCAGGATGTATTAAAAATTGAATAGCTGACAAAAATAATGTCACCCCGGCGAAAGCCGGGGTCGAGACTACAGTATAAAAATTACTGAAATTTCAATAAATTCCGGCTTTCGCCGGAATGACAATGACGAGATACTGCGCGCGCTTTTTCTGGACAGGGTTTGAGTTTTAATGCTAATCCCGGCAATGGTTTTAGCTGAGAGGCGATGAATTTGCGCGTTCTTATAATCTCTGACGGGGCATCGGGTATGTTGATTAATGCCCTCCGTCAGTCAGGCATTGATGTTATTTCGGAAGAGGAACAGGACATGGGTATTTTTGGCAGGCCTTCAGGCCTTTCGCGGTTGGCTTTAGCGATTGCGTCTATGATCGTGGCGTCGCCTTCGGTGGCGTTTAATTTCGCCCGTCAGGCGGATTATCAGGTAAAAGGCACATACCCGACAGGACAGAATGACCGTCATTACGGGCCGCAGCGCCATGCTTACGGGCAGGCGCATCCGGCGGTGCATACCCGCCGTTACCGGAATGCAACGCGTCGTTCCAGCATGAACCCGAACCCTGACCTTTAGGACAGGGCGCGCGCAAGGCCTTAATTAACATATTGCGCAATACAATATACGGACTGCGTACGGTTCGGGCATAGCTTTGGGCTTAGAATTTCCTTGAATTCTGCGGGAATCCCCTGTAAAACCACGCCAACTTGTTAAATTCACATGCGGGAACGGGTGGATGTCCGCCCTCCGGTGTTTCTTGATTTTCCTTGGATAATCAATGAGATGCTCCCCGCAGAGGCATAACCGGAAAAGGAAATTACTATGTCTGAATTCACTATGCGCCAACTGCTCGAAGCAGGCGTTCACTTCGGCCACCACACACGTCGCTGGAACCCCAAAATGAAGCCGTATATTTTCGGCGTTCGTAATGGCGTTCACATCCTCGACCTGCAGCAGACCGTTCCGATGCTGGACCGCGCCCTGAAATCCGTTCAGGAAATCACCGCTAACGGTGGCCGCGTTCTGTTCGTGGGCACGAAACGCGCTGCACAGGAAAAAGTGGCTGAAGCCGCTAAAAAATCCGGCCAGTACTACGTGAACCACCGCTGGCTCGGCGGCATGCTGACCAACTGGAAAACAATCACCACGTCGATCAACCGTCTGCGCGAGCTGGAAACCATTCTGGCGGGCAGCGTTGAAGGCTACACCAAAAAAGAACAACTGATGATGAAACGCGAGCACGAGAAGCTCGAAAAGTCCATCGGCGGTATCAAGGAAATGGGTGGCCGTCCGGACGCTATTTTCATCATTGATACCAACAAAGAAAAAATCGCCATTCAGGAAGCCAACACGCTGGGTATTCCTGTATTCGCGGTGATCGACTCCAACTCTGACCCTGCAGGCATCCTGTACCCGTTCCCGGGTAATGATGATGCTCTGCGCGCTGTAGAACTGTATTGCGACCTGTTCGCTAATGCTGTTCTGGCCGGTCTGCAAGCTGAAATGTCCAAATCCGGCAAGGATATGGGCGCTGCGAAGAACCCGGTACAGAAACTGCCGAAGGCTGAGATCGTCGCAGAAGAAGTTGAAGTCAAAAAGCAGGCAACTGCTGGTTAATGTTTAACTTTAAAGAAAAGGAATAAACCCATGGCAGAAGTTACTGCTTCGATGGTCAAGGATCTGCGCGAAAAAACAGGCGCAGGCATGATGGACGCGAAAAAAGCCCTGATAGAAGTCGCTGGCGATATGGAAGCGGCTGTTGACTGGCTGCGTAAAAAGGGTCTGGCGACCGCTGCCAAGAAATCGGGCCGTACGGCTGCTGAAGGTCTGGTGGCTGTAGCGATTAGCGGCAATAAAGCCGCTGTTCTGGAAGTGAACGCGGAAACGGATTTTGTTTCCCGTAACGATCAGTTCCAGGCTTTCGCGAGCAAGGCGGCCCAGTTGGCGCTGAACGCAAAAAACGATATCGCTGCTCTGGCTGGTATTGCTTACGAAGAGGGCAAAACCGTTCAGGAAAAACTGACGCACCTGATCGCGACGATTGGCGAAAATATGAGCCTGCGCCGTACGCAGACGCTGGAAGTTAAAGAAGGCGTTGTTGTCGGTTATGTCCATAATGCGATTAGCCCGGGTCTGGGTAAAATCGGTGTTCTGGTGGCCCTGGAATCCTCAGGCGATAAAGCTAAACTGGAAGCCCTGGGTAAGCAGATTGCCATGCATGTGGCGGCGGCCAGCCCGCAATTCCTGGCCAGCGGCGATGTAACAGCGGATGCGATTGAGCGTGAAAAGAACGTGATCCGTGAAACAGCGAAAGCCAGTGGCAAGCCGGCAGACATCATCGAGAAAATGCTCGAAGGCCGTATGCGCAAGTTCTATGAGGAAATTTGTCTTCTGGAACAGGTCTTTGTTATGGATGGTGAAACCAAAATCTCAAAAGTATTGGAAAATGCTGCGAAGGATGTTGGTGCGCCTGTAAAGCTGGCTGGCTATACACGCTTCCAGCTTGGTGAAGGCATCGATAAAGGCGAAGCTGCGGATTTTGCTGCAGAAGTGGCTGCTGTCGTTAACGGCTAATCTGGACAACCCCGATTTCTGATAGCAGCCGCATTGCTTTTACAGCAGGGCGGCTGTTATTACATGAGGGGTACAGGAACAAATAAGAGTTATTGATTATGAAATCTGCTGAAGCGCTCAAAAAGGATATCTCCCCGATGGCAAACCCGGCCCTGAAATTTAAACGTGTCCTCCTGAAAATGTCAGGTGAAGTCCTGATGGGTGACCGTGAATACGGGATCGATCCGGAAACCATCGAGCGCATCGCCGCTGACGTGAAGACGGCCGTCAATCTGGGCGTAGAGGTCTGCATCGTTGTCGGCGCGGGTAACATCTTCCGCGGTGTTTCGGGCGCGTCGAACGGTATCGAGCGCGTGACGGCTGACTATATGGGCATGCTGGGAACGGTGATGAACGCGCTGGCGCTGCAATCCGCGCTTGAGAAAATCGAAGTACCGACGCGTGTGCAATCGGCCATTCCGATGGATGCGGTATGCGAACCGTTCCTGCGCCGTCGCGCTCTGCGCCATCTTGAAAAAGGCCGCGTGGTGATTTTTGCGGCAGGCAGCGGCAATCCGTTCTTTACCACCGATACGCCAGCGGCGCTGCGCGCTTCGGAAATGGGTTGCGATGCTTTGTTCAAGGGCACAAAGGTCGATGGCGTTTACACCGCCGATCCGGTTAAGGACAAGACTGCGAAGAAATACGATCAGCTTTCCTATATGGAAGTACTGACCAAAGATTTGAAGGTCATGGATGCCACGGCGATTTCGCTGGCGCGCGAGAATGATATTCCCATCGTCGTGTTTTCGATCAAGGAAGCGGGCAGCTTTGCCAATGTCGTGCAGGGCAAGGGCAGCTACACGATTGTCACCGAATAATAATCAGAAGAAACGGAAGGCCTATCATGTCATTCAAACTTAGCGATCTGCGTCAGCGTATGGACGGTGCCCTTAATAATCTGCGCGAGGAATTTGCAGGTTTGCGCACGGGTCGCGCGTCATCCAGCATGCTGGAGCCAGTGACGGTCGAGGTTTATGGTTCGCGCATGCCGCTTAATCAGGTGGCGACGATCACCGCGCCGGAACCGCGTCTGCTGAGTGTGCAGGTGTGGGATAATTCACAGGCCAAAACCGTCGAAAAAGCCATCCGCGATTCAGGTTTGGGCCTGAACCCGATCGGCGAGGGTGCTGTTATCCGTGTGCCTATTCCGGAACTGAATCAGGAGCGCCGTGCCGAACTGACCAAGGTTGCGGGCAAGTATGCCGAACAGAGCCGTATTGCGGTGCGTAATATTCGCCGCGATGGCATGGACACCCTGAAAAAACTGAAAAGCGACGGCATGCCGGAAGACGAGAATAAACGTCACGGCGAAGAAATCCAGAAGCTGACCGACGAGGTCATTCAGAAAATTGACACAATGCTGAAGGACAAGGAAAAGGACATTATGACGGTTTAGGCTGTCTATCCTTGGGGGTATTACTGTGAGTCAGCAAGTTCAGCATATTGCGATCATCATGGACGGCAACGGACGCTGGGCGCAGGCCCGCGGGTTGCCGCGCACCATGGGGCATCGTCAGGGTGTCGAGGCCGTCAAGCGCGTGGTCGAGGCGGCTGCGGACCTGGGTGTGAAATATCTGACATTGTTTGGCTTCTCATCCGAGAACTGGAGCCGTCCGGCAGATGAGGTTACGGAGCTGATGCGTCTGCTGCGGATGTATCTGCGCGCGGAGACGGCTGATCTTCACCGGAATAATATCAAACTGCGCGTTATCGGCGACCGTTCGGCTTTTGACCGCGAGATTATCGAGCTGGTGGAGAACGCCGAACGCCTGACGGAAAACAACACGGCGATCACGGTGCTGATGGCGCTGAATTACGGTGGCCGTAATGAAATCCTGCATGCGGCGGCGGCCTATGCCGCGCAGTGCGGTACACAGGGTATTGCGCCCAGCTTTGAATCGGCTGAGGAATATTTCCCGTCATTCCTGCAGACCGCGGGTGTTCCCGATCCAGAAATTCTGATCCGCACCAGTGGTGAGCAACGCATCAGCAACTTCCTGTTGTGGCAATGCGCTTATTCGGAAATGGTTTTTACGCCCACCTTGTGGCCTGATTTTTCGCGGCTTGATCTTGAGCAGGCATTGAAGGATTTTGCCGGACGCGACCGCCGCTTTGGCGGTGTGAGAGCGGGGAGCGTATGACTGAGGACAAAACCAGCGGGCGTTTTTCGGGGCTAAAGGTACGGATTATTTCCGGACTGGTGCTGGCGCCTTTGATGGTGGCTATCGTCGTGGCGGGTGGTTACTGGTTTATGGGCCTGATGGTTGTGGCGGCCCTGGTATCGCTCTACGAATGGTATGGCTTTTCCAAAGACGGCACGTGGCCGCTGGCGACGATGTTTCTGGGGCTGGTTTACTTAAGCGTCAGTTATGCCTCCTATGTGGGTTTGCGTTTTAGTTTCGAGGCTGGTGCATGGTTGGCGCTGGCGGCGGTGCTGTGTGTTTGGGCCAGTGATATCGGCGCTTATTTCGCGGGCAAGTTTATTGGCGGGCCGAAGATGTGTCCGGCGTTAAGCCCCAAGAAAACATGGGCGGGTCTTGGCGGCTCCATGCTGTCTTGCGCGCTGATGCTGGAGGCGTTGTTGTTCGCGGGCCCGGCCATGGCGCAATTTTTGAATACGAATACCGGATTGCTGCCCGCCAGCTCATGGTTGTGTGTTTTTGTGACGGGGCTGCTGCTGGGTGTTGTCGGGCAGGCGGGCGATTTGTTTATTTCTTTTTTCAAGCGCCGGGCGCATTTGAAAGACACCGGCCATCTGATCCCCGGTCATGGCGGATTGCTTGACCGTATTGATGCGTTGCTGCTGGTGGTGCCGATGTTCCTGCTGATCTGCGTGGTCATGCTGCCATGAAGACAGTCAGTATTCTGGGCTCTACAGGGTCTGTAGGGCGCAGCACGGTCGATCTTATTCTTTCACAACCTTCCTCATTCGCTGTGCAGGTGATTACCGCGCAGACGAATGTTGCACTGCTGGCCGAACAGGCGCGGGCGCTGAAGGTCAAACGCGCTGTTATTGGCGATGAACATTTATTTGATACTCTGAAAGATCTGCTGGCGGGTACGGGTATTGAGGTTGCTGCCGGACGCACCGCGATTATCGAAGCGGGCGCTTATCCCGCGCAATGTATTGTGGCGGCCATTGTCGGCATGGCGGGGCTTGAGCCGCTGATGAAGGCATTGGCACAGGGGACATGCGTTGCGATTGCCAACAAGGAGCCGTTGGTGGCCGCCGGACCGCTGGTGATGACGGCGGCGGAAAAATACGGCGCGACAATCCTGCCCGTAGACAGCGAGCATAATGCTATTTTTCAGGTGTTCGAGCCGGAGAATAAACCATCTATCGAGCGTCTGGTCCTGACGGCATCGGGCGGGCCGTTCCGTACATGGACGAAAGAGCAGATTGTCCGCGCCACCCCGGCGCAGGCGGTGGCGCATCCAAACTGGTCAATGGGAGCCAAGATTTCCGTTGATAGCGCCAGCATGATGAACAAGGCGCTGGAGATTATCGAGGCACATTATCTGTTTGGCATGCCGCCTGAAAAAATTGAGGTGCTGGTGCACCCGCAATCGATCATTCATTCGATGGTGGAGTATGAAGACGGGTCGTTCCTGGCGCAGCTCGGTGCGCCGGACATGAAAACCCCGATTGCCTGTGCGCTGGCGTGGCCACAACGGATGAAGACTTCGGGCGCGCGGCTGGATCTGACGCAGCTTAAGCGGCTTGATTTCGAGCCGATGGACCATGATCGCTTTCCGCTGCTGGCGAAGGCTTATGAATGCCTCAAGGCCGGGCAGGGTTCCTGCCTGACGTTTAATGCCGCGAATGAAGTGGCTGTCGCGGCGTTCCTATCCGGAAGGATAGGTTTTGGCGACATATATGATGTGGTGGCTGCCGCGCTTGATTCTGACAGCGGCGGGAACCTTGGCGGGCTTGAAGATATTCTTCTTTTAGACCACACTGTCCGCCACCAATGTGAGTCCTATATACTTAACAATAATCTTTCCTATAAACGAGCGGGGCTATAGCCAGATATGCAACTCTTTGAAACGCTACATGAATTTGCCAATAATACGTGGGTTTATGGCGGGACGTTCGTTCTGGTTTTGAGCATCCTCGTGTTTGTGCATGAGTTCGGCCATTACTATGTCGCCCGGATTTGCGGTGTGCGTATCGAGAGTTTTTCCATCGGTTTTGGCAAGGAATTGTTTGGTTTTACCGATAAGCACGGTACGCGCTGGAAGTTTTCCCTGATCCCGCTGGGCGGCTATGTGAAGATGTTTGGTGACGTTGATCCGGCCAGCGCCGGACATACCAGCGAAGTCGTAGAGGACGGGCAGACACGCCAGCACACAAATGACGAGCGCAAGGTTGCTTTCTATTCCCAGTCGGTTGCCCGTCGTGCCTCCATCGTTTTTGCTGGCCCCGGTATCAATTTCCTGTTTGCTATTCTGATCCTGTGGGGGCTTTACACGGTCTACGGTCAGCCTTCGACGCCGCCGGTTGTGGCTGGTGTGGTTCAGGGGGCTGCTGCCGATCAGGCTGGTTTTGAGCCGCATGACGTTGTCCTCTCGATTGACGGACGTCCGGTGCGCCGTTTTGAAGAAATACGTCGTGCCGTTGCTCTGGGGCTGGATGTCGAGCGCCGTTTTGAAGTCAAGCGCGGCAACGATATTATTGTTATCAAGGCGCAGGCTGCGCGTCTGGAAGATGAGGATCATTTCGGTTTTCAGAATTCACGCGGTTTTCTGGGGCTGGTCAGTCCGGGGCTGGGGCTGGATGTTGCCCGAATTCAGGAGATTAACGGCGTAAAAGTCGATAATCCGGAGCAAGCGCGTGAGAAACTGGCGCGTTTCATGGACCAGAATATCGTGGTGACGATGGCTGGTGTCGATGAAAAGTCTGATGTTTATAAAGTTCGTCCGATTGGCGAAAAGAACGTCAATCTTGCCAAGGAAGATGATCCCGGTTTCAACAAGCTGGTGATTTCCGATGACGATAAGGAGATTTTCTTCAAGCTGATGCCGATGGAAGGCCTGATGGTCGCCATTTATGAAACCAAGAATATCGTTGTTGATACGCTGGGTGCCATTGGTCAGATGATTACCGGTACGCGTAGCGCCAAGGAACTGGGCGGGATTATCCGCATTGGCGCACTGGCCGGGGACATGGCGCAAAACGGTATTATCGCCTTAATAACCTTTACGGCCTTGCTTTCCATAAATCTTGGTCTTATCAACTTGTTTCCCATTCCGATGCTGGATGGTGGACACCTTGTGTTTTATGCCGTCGAAGCGCTGAAGGGGAAGCCGATTTCCGAACAAATTCAGGAATATGCATTCCGTTTGGGGCTGGTCTTTCTGGTAGGAATCATGGTATTCGCTAACTTGAACGATCTTCTCCAGATCTTCCTTTGAGAGCTTTCTCTCTCTGCCTTCTTAGTCTATTATCCCATTGCATACCCTAGCCATTCTGGGGTAGTTTTCCTTGCCTCAACAGTAATCGGAATATGAAAAATATCATGCGTTTTACCTCGGCCCTGTTTGCGGGATTTCTTCTTTTGTCAGGTCTGTCCGTTGCTTCTGTAGCGCAAGCGCAGGGTTATTTTCAGGCCACTGGTCAGCGCATCAATGAAATCCGGGTTTTAGGGACGGAGCGTATTGAGCCTTCAACGGTTCTTACGTACATGGACGTGCGTGTTGGCGACAACATGACCGAAGATACTCTGGACCGCGCGCTCAAGAGCTTGTTCGGTACGGGGCTTTTTGCTGACGTGACGCTGCGCCAGAAGGGAAATGTTCTGGAAGTGACGCTGGTTGAGAACCCGGTGATCAATCAGGTGGCGTTCGAAGGCAATGACAAAATTTCCGATGATGAACTGATGGCTGAAGTGCAGGCGCGTCCGCGTCAGGTGCTGACCCGTAACAAGGTACAGTCCGATGTAAACCGCCTTTATCAGGTTTATCAACGCAATGGCCGTTTCTCGGTCAATATCGATCCTAAAGTCATCAAACTGGACCAGAACCGCGTCGATCTGGTTTTTGAAGTTACCGAAGGTGATGTGACGGTTGTGAAGGGCATTCGTTTCGTGGGCAACCATGCTTATGACGACGACAAGCTGCGCAGCGAGATTAGCACGAAAGAAGACCGCTGGTACCGCTTCCTGGCGACCGATGACCGTTATGATCCTGATCGTATCAAGTATGATGAAGAGCAATTGCGTAAATTCTATCTCTCACAGGGTTATGCTGATTTCCGCGTAGTTTCATCTGCGGCTGAGCTTTCAAAGGAGCGTGACGAATTTTACGTGACCTTTATGATTGAAGAAGGTGATCGTTACCATGTTGGTGATGTGAAGATTACATCGTCGTTGCGCGATTTCGATGCGTCGGCGCTGGCCTCCGAAATTACCTTTAAGGAAGGTGAGTGGTATAATGCCACCGAGGTTGAGCATAGTATTGATCAAATTACGACGGCCCTGGAAAAGAACCAATTCCTGTTTGTGAATGTGCGTCCTGATACCTCGCGTGATCGTGAGAAGCGTCTGGTCAGCATTAACTTCCAGATTACAGAGACGTCACCGGTCTATGTCGAGCGTATTGACGTCAATGGCAACGTCCGTACTTTGGACAGGGTTGTTCGCCGCGAGTTTTCGCTGGCTGAAGGTGATCCGTTCAGCAAGACGAAGTTGGCGAAGTCCGAGCAGGCCATCCGCGATCTTGGTTATTTTGAAACTGTGAATGTGGAAACGTCGCAAGGGTCTGCTCCCGATAAAACCGTTTTGAATGTCGATGTGCAGGAAAAATCCACGGGCGAGCTTTCTATCGGTGCTGGTTTCTCAACCGCTGATGGCCCGCTGGCGGATTTCCGCATTCGCGAGCGTAACTTCCTCGGTAAGGGGCAGGACCTGACGTTGGCGGCAACAGTTGCCGGTGAGCGTACGGAGTTTGACTTCTCTTTCACCGAACCTTATTTCCTGGGGCGCGATTTCTCGGCGGGTGTTGACCTGTTCCATATTACCCGCGATCTGCAGGATGAAAGCTCCTATGATCAGCGCCGTACCGGTGGTGCGTTGCGTGTCGGTTATCCGCTGTCTGAACACTGGCGTCAGTCGTTCCGCTACAGAATTGAGCAGAACGATATCTATAACGTCGATGTGGATGCTTCCCGCTTCATTCGTGATCAGGATGGTGAGCGTATGACCTCGGCCATTTCCCAGCGTTTGACCTATGATAATCGTGACAGCGTTATGTTCCCGACCAATGGCCTGAATGCCTGGCTGGATGCGGAATGGGCGGGTCTTGGCGGCGATGCCAGCTATCTGTCCGGACAATTGGGCGCGTCTTATTTCTATCCGATTGCCGATCGCTGGATTTTGAATGTTCTGGGTGAGGGCGGCGTTATCAGCGGCCTGTCCGAGGATGTCGAGATCAATGAACGCTTCTTCCTGGGCGGTGCGACGCTGCGCGGCTTTGAACGTGCCGGTGTTGGCCCTCGTGACTCGCTCACGGATGACTCTCTGGGCGGTAACTATTTCTATCGTGGTTCTGTCGAGATGTCCTTCCCGGTAGGCTTGCCTGAAGAAATGGGCGTATTGGGTCACGGGTTTACGGATTTCGGTTCTCTGTGGGATCTTGATGAAAACGACCCGTCCATTCAGGATGAAGGCTCTCTCCGTGCTACGGCCGGTATGGGCATATCATGGCGTTCACCGATGGGGCCTGTTCGCGCGGATGTTGCTATTCCTTATGCTAAGGAGAATTATGACCGTGAAGAAGTATTCCGTTTCAGTTTTGGTACACGTTTCTAATCTAAGTTAACAATATAAAATCGAGGTTAAAGACTATGAAGAATGTAATTTTTTCTGCCCTGATGGCCGTGGGCCTGATGATGGTGCCGGTGGCCGCGAAGGCTGAAGTCGCTATTGGCGTGGTTGACGTTAAGTACATCATGCTTGAGTCGAATGCTGCCAAGGGTCTGCAAAAGCAGATCAAGGATCAAAGCGAGGCTTTCCAGGCCGAATTTTCCAAATTCGATCGTGAGCTGAAGGACATGCAGGCCGCACTGGCCAAGGGTCGTGCTGATAGTGCAAGTCAGGAAGACATGAAAAAGAAGAGCGCTGAGTTCGAGAAAAAACTGAGCGACACACAAGCCCTGTACAAGAAGCGCGTTGATGGTTTTGAGAAGAATAAATCTGAAGCCCTAAAAACCCTGAGCGAAGCCGTTCTTAAAGAAACGGAAAAAGTAGCTGCTGAGAAGAAGCTGAGCTTGGTCCTGAACAAGGGCATGGTTATTGTTGGCACGAAGGAACTTGATGTTACCGAAGCCGTGATGGCCGGTATGAACAAGAACCTGAAAGAAGTAAAACTGAAAGCGGCCACGAACTAAGTTTTATGCCTGACGCACGTTTTTTTACTGTAGCGGCTCCTAAAACTTTAGGTGAGCTTGCCAGCATTTCCGGAGCCGAAGTCGGCTCCGGTTCTGATTCAGGTCGCCTTGTTCACGATGTTGCGCCGTTGGATAAGGCGGGACCGGAGCATATTGCGTTTCTTGATAATATTAAGTATCGCGATGCTTTCAGGGTAACGACTGCCGGAGCCTGTATCGTAGCGCCCGAGATGGTTGAATTTGCGCCCGCAGGGATGGGGTTGCTGGTGACGAAGAAGCCTTATAAGGCCTATGCCCTTGTAGCGCAGGCCTTCTATCCTGATATTTACCCGCCGGCAGCAGTATCGCCGCATGCCCATATCCACAAAACCGTTTCTGTGGGCGCGGGATGTGTTATTGCGGACGGCGTTGTGATTGAGGAAGGTGCCGAGATTGGCGCTGGTTCATGGATTGACGCCAATGTCGTCATTGGCCGTTCCGTTAAAATCGGCGCAGGCTGCCGGATTGGCGCGAATTGCGTTATCAGCCATAGTCTTATTGGCGACAATGTTCGTATCTATCCGGGGTGCTGTATCGGTCAGGATGGATTTGGTTTTGCAATTGATCCTGCCGGATTTGTAAAAATTCCGCAGCTGGGGCGCGTGATTATCGAGGACAGCGTTGAGATCGGCGCGGGTTGCGCGATAGATCGCGGTGCCGGGCCGGATACGGTCATTGGTCAGGGGACGTGGATGGATAACCTGATACAGATCGCGCACAACGTCAAAATTGGCCGCCGCTGCATTATAGCAGGCCAGTGCGGCATTTCCGGCAGTACCGTGCTGGAGGATTATGTAGTGCTGGCGGGGCAAGTGGGCATTGCCGGGCATCTGCGGATTGGCAAGGGCGCACGGATTGGTGCTAAATCAGGCTTGTTGCGTGATGTGCCTGCGGGGGCGGAGCATATGGGTTATCCGGCTGTGCCGATGAAACAATTTTTTAAACAGATCGCCTATTTGGGTCGTGCGGTCACTAAAAAATCTTAAGGGGTAAATGATGAGCGAAGTATCCATTATCGATATCAACCGGATCATGAAAATGATCCCGCACAGATATCCTATTTTGCTGGTCGATCGTATTCTTGAATATGTGCCGGGAGAGAGCGCTGTCGGCCTTAAGAATGTGACGGTGAACGAGCCGCATTTTCAGGGACACTTCCCGACATTCCCGGTGATGCCGGGCGTTTTGATCGTGGAGGCCATGGCCCAGACATCGGCCATTATGGTGGTGCAGACACTGGGTGATGCGGCCATGGACAAGCTGGTTTATTTTATGAGCATTGATAGCGCCAAATTCCGCAAGCCTGTAACGCCGGGCGACAGCTTGCGCATACATATCAAGAAAATCCAGAACCGCAAGGCGGTGTGGAAATTCAAGGGTGAGGCATTTGTGGATGGTGCGTTGTGCGCCGAGGCTGAATTCAGCGCGATGATTGTCGATAATCCCAATCCGCATCTGTAACACCGCGCAATAAAGCGTGACTTTCCCTGATACGCCGCGAGAACTATATATCTGATATGACTGATTTAATCCATCCGACAGCTATTATTTCATCCGGTGCGCAGCTGGGCGCCAATGTACAGGTTGGCCCTTATTGCGTTGTGGGCAACCGGGTTGCGCTGGGCGACAATGTGCGTCTGGTTTCGCATGTCTGCATTGATGGTCGCACAAGCGTGGGTGAAAACACGACGATTTATCCGTTTGCCTCTATCGGGCATCCACCGCAGGACCTTAAATTCCACGGTGAAGATTCAGAACTGATCATCGGCAAAAATAATACTATCCGGGAACATGTGACGATGAATCCGGGTACCGAGGGTGGCGGTATGAAGACTGTCGTCGGTGATAACGGCCTCTTTATGATGTCATGCCATGTCGCGCATGATTGTCAGGTGGGCAACAACGTCATCATGGCCAATAACGCCACGCTGGCGGGGCATGTCACGGTCGGCGATTTTGTGCTGGTGGGTGGTTTGTCTGCCGTGCATCAATTTGTGCGCATCGGCGCGCATGCTGTGATTGGCGGCATGTCGGGCGTTGAAAACGACGTTATTCCTTTTGGCAGGGTCAAAGGCGAGCGCGCCTTTCTAGCTGGTCTGAACCTGATCGGCCTGGAGCGCCGCGGTTTCGATAAAGAACAGGTGCGTTTGCTGCAACGCGCCTTTAATCAGTTATTTGGTGATGAGGGTACGCTTGACCAACGCATAGAAAGCGTCGAAAATGATTATTCCATGAATGAAACCATCATGGAAATCGTTCGTTTTGCCCGTGAGAAGACACGTTTCCCATTATGTCAGCCGCCCAAAAAAGCAGCTTGAAAGAACAGCTTGGTATTGAACGGCTCGGCGTGATCGCCGGGTCGGGTAATTTGCCGTCGCGATTGCTGGCCGCCTGCGATCAGGCGGGCATTGATACGTTCGTTGTCGGTTTTGAAGGGCAGACGGATAAGGCCATCTATCAGGGGCGGCAATATCTTTGTTCGCGCATCGGTGCGGCGGGCACCATTATCAATACACTTAAAAACCATGATGTTCGTGACCTTGTGATGATCGGGGCGATTAACCGGCCTACGCTGATGGATTTGAAGCCCGATTTGCGTACGGCGCGTTTCTTTGCGCGTATCAGTTTGCGCGCGCTTGGTGATGATGGCTTGCTGAAGGCCATGCGCGGCGAGTTGGAACGGGAAGGTTTTCGTTTGCACGGCGTACAGCGTTTTGCCGATGATCTGCTGGCGGTGGCCGGGCCTGCCGGGCGCTATAAGCCTGCCCGGCATGACTGGCCGGATGTGCGGCGTGGTATTGAAGTTTTACGGGTCCTGGGCGCACTTGATATCGGGCAATCCATCGTTATTCAGGATGGCGTTGTGCTGGGTATTGAAGCTGCCGAGGGTACTGATGAACTTATCAAGCGTTCAGGCAAGTACCGCAAAAGAGGCAATAGCGGTGTTTTGGTAAAACTGGCCAAGCCGGGGCAGGACGAAAGTCTGGACTTGCCCACCATCGGCCCGGAGACAGTGCGCCTGTGTGCGGAAGCCGGGTTGGTGGGCATTGTCGTTGAGGCAGGGCGCAGCCTGATCGTGGAGCCGCAGGAAGTCGCGGAACTGGCAAACCATCACAAAGTCTTTGTCATGGCGGTTAATCCGGACGAAATTCCACATGAATAGCGATATGTCTTTTTACATGATTGCCGGGGAGCCATCGGGCGATCTGCTGGGCGGCAGGCTGATGGAGTCGATCAATCAAATGACAGGCAAGTGCGCCGTGTTTCATGGCGTCGGCGGTGTTTCCATGCAGGGGCATGGATTATCCAGCCTGTTCCCCATGAATGATTTATCGGTGATGGGCGTGGCCGAGGTGCTGCCGCGTTTGCCGCTGATCTTGCGCCGGATCAGGCAGACGATTGCTGATGTCATGGCAAAAAATCCGTCTGTCGTCGTGACGATTGACGCCCCTGACTTTTGTTTTCGCGTGGCGAAGGGATTACGGGATGCCGGTTATAAGGGCAAGCTTGTTCACTATGTAGCACCCACTGTATGGGCTTGGCGGCCTGAGCGGGCGAAGAAAGTGGCGGCGCTTTATGATGGCATTATGTGCCTGTTGCCGTTCGAGCCGGGATATTTTACACGCGAAGGGATGAAGGCGGCCTTTGTAGGCCATTCCGTTCTGGAGGAAGGCTGGGACCATACTGATCCGTCCGGTCTGCGCTTGCATTACAATATTCCGGCGAATAAAAAAGTTCTGGGTTTGTTATTTGGCAGCCGCGTGGGTGAGCTTAACCGCGTGGGGCCGATCCTGCGTGAGGCGGCGCTGTTGATCGCGAAAGATATTCCTGACCTGCATATCGTGACGGTGACATTGCCGCATGTTGAAAAGCTGGCGCGTAATCTGCTCCGGGAATTACCCTGTACGACCACGGTCATTGTCGATCCGAACCATAAGTTCCATACGTTTTCAGTGATGGATGCCGCGATTGCTACATCTGGCACTGTGGGGTTGGAGCTGGCGGTTGCCGGTGTGCCGCATGTCATTGGCTATAAAATCAATTCGCTGACGCATGCGCTGGTGCGGTCTAAAATTAAAACCAAATACGCGCATCTGGCGAATATTCTGCTTAATTATCCGTTGGTGCCTGAATTCATTCAGGGTGACTGCCAGCCAGAAGCGCTGGCACATGCGGCGGGATTGTTTTTGCAGGATTATAACGCCGTGAAATACCAGAAGGACGGTTTCCGTTCTGCCATGCATATGATTCAAGGCGAACATGCGGGAACGCCGTCGCAACAGGCGGCGGCGTTCACATTGTCGTTCCTCAACTAAGTCTGATTATTTTCTTTTATCAATCGGCACGTAGGCGCGTTCTGTGGCACCGGTATAAAGTTGGCGCGGGCGGCCGATTTTCAGGGATGGTTCCTCGATCATTTCTTTCCACTGCGAAATCCAGCCGACGGTGCGGGCGACGGCGAACAGCACGGTGAACATGCTGACCGGGAAACCCATGGCTTTCAGGATGATGCCGGAATAGAAATCGACGTTGGGAAACAGTTTGCGGTCGATAAAATACGGATCGCTGAGCGCAATGCGTTCCAGTTCCATCGCCAGTTCCAGATGCGGGTCGTTGACGCCGAGTTCTTTCAGAACGGCGTCGCATTCTTTCTTCAGAACTTGGGCGCGTGGATCGTGGTTTTTATAGACACGGTGACCAAAGCCCATCAGGCGGGTATTGTCCTGTTTTTCTTTTACCTTACGCAGGAATTCAGGGATATTGTCCTTGTGACCAATCTGTTCCAGCATTTCGAGAACGGCCTGATTGGCACCGCCATGCGCTGGGCCCCAGAGAGAAGCAATGCCGGCGGCGATACAGGCGAACGGGTTGGCTTGCGACGAACCCGCGATACGCACGGTAGATGTCGATGCGTTTTGTTCGTGGTCGGCGTGGAGGATAAAGATTTTATCCATGGCGCGGGCCAGTACCGGGTTGATCTTGTAAGGCTCGGCGGGAACACCAAAGCACATATAGAGGAAGTTCTCGGAGAAGCTTAAGTCGTTACGCGGGTACATAAACGGCTGGCCGATGGAGTATTTATAGGACATCGCGGCGAGTGTCGGCAGTTTGGCGATCAGGCGGTGCGCAGAAATTTCGCGTTGTTCCGGATCCCAGATGTCGAGAGAGTCGTGATAGAACGCGGCCAGCGCGGCCACTACGCCACACATCACGGCCATCGGGTGGGCATCGCGGCGGAAGCCACGGAAGAAGAAATGCAGTTGTTCATGCACCATCGTGTGATAGGTGACGTTATGAACGAATTCATCATATTGTTTGCCGTTCGGCAGATCGCCATAAAGCAAGGCGTAGGCGACTTCGAGGAATGTGCTTTGCTCGGCCAGTTGCTCGATCTTGTAGCCACGGTGCATCAACACGCCCTTGTCACCATCAATATAGGTGATGCGTGATTTGCAGCTGGCGGTGGAGGTGTAGCTGGGGTCGAAGGTGAACATGCCGGTTTCGTCGTACAGTTTGCGCACGTCGATGGTTTTCGGGCCTACGGTGCCTTCCAGCACCGGGAGCGTCCAGCTTTTGCCGGTTTCATCATCCGTCAGGGTGAATGTTTTTCCGGGAACTTCGGCGGCTTTGGCCTCGGGCTTGGACATGTTGAAAACCTTTAAGGTAGGAGTGATTCACTAGGAGAAATATAATCCTGCTGTGCAGCAAGATCAAACCGTGAACCTTAATCTATCCCTAAGCGGTTAATATATGGTTGAGGCGGGCCAGCGTTTCGTCTTTTCCCAGAATCACGGCGGCATGGAAAACCGAAGGTGATACCGTCGTCCCGGTCAGTGCGGCGCGCAGGGGCATGGCGACTTTGCCGAGTTTTCCGCCTTGTGTATCATTGGCGACCTCTTTACAGGCGGATTCAATGGATTCCGGGGTGAAGTTTTCAAGTTGGTTGAACTTCTCGGCAAGGATTTTCAATACGGCCGGGTCGAGATTGGCTTTGGCTTTTTCATCGAAATCCAGCGGTACGGATTTACAATAAAACGCGCCTTCGTCGGCCATCTGCAGTAGGGTCTTGGCGCGGTTTTTCAGTTCGTCCATTCCGGCCAGCATGCGCTGCCTACCCAGGTCATCGACCTTGATGCCTTTCTTTTCGATAAACGGCACGACCAGATCGACGAGGCGCTTGTTGTCGGCTTCCTTCATATAATGAGCGTTCACGTTTTCGAGTTTGGCGAAGTCGAAACGCGCAGGTGAACGGTGCACGTGGTCGAGGTCGAACCATTCAATCGCCTGATCGGTGGGAATGATTTCATCATCGCCGTGGCTCCAGCCCAGACGCAGCAAATAATTGCGCATGGCTTCGGGCAGGTAGCCCATGTTGGCGTATTCAGCGACACCTGTAGCACCGTGACGTTTGGAAAGCTTCGCGCCATCGGGGCCGAGGATCAGGGGCAGGTGCGCATATACAGGAACTTGCCAGCCCATTGCATCGTAAATAATGTTCTGGCGGAAGGTATTGTTCAGGTGGTCGTCGCCGCGAATAACGTGGGTGACGCCCATGTCGTGATCATCCACCACAACGGCCAGCATATAAGTAGGTGTACCGTCGGAACGCAGGATGATGAAATCATCGAGTTGTTCGTTATTGACGGTCACTTCGCCCTGTACCTTGTCATTAACCACGCTGGCACCACCGATGGGGGCTTTGACGCGGATGACGGGTTTAATTCCTGCGGGCGGTGTCGCTGTGCTGTCGCGCCAGCGGCGGTCATAGAATGCGAGAGAGCCTTCGGCTTTGGCTTTTTCGCGCATGGCTTCGAGCTCTTCCGGCGAGCAATAGCAATAATAAGCCGTGCCGTTTTTCAGCATTTCATGTGCGACTTCAGCGTGGCGGTCGCGGCGTTCGAATTGCGAGAGGACCGGACCGTCCCATGTCAGACCCAGCCATGTCAGGCCGTCCTTGATTGATTCAACGAATTCGGGGGCATAACGGGCGCGGTCGGTGTCCTCGATGCGGAACTGCATCTGGCCTTTGTGATGTTGCGCGAACAGCCAGTTATACAGCGCCGTGCGGGCGGTGCCGATATGCATCATGCCGGTGGGGGACGGGGGAATTCTTGTGATAACGCTCATTTTTAAGCCCTTGTTTTAACCCTTGTATTGGGTGGAAGAGAGTGTAAGACTTTTCAGAATAAACGCAACAGGGAGCTTGCCGCCTTCATGGTCCGGGAAGGGGAAATTCAGCAATTTATAGGGATTCGGGCCAGTCAGGATAATGACGGGAAGGCCCGACTGACGGCTGTCGTGGCCGCACAGAAAGACCGTCTGTTCCTGTTTAGCCCGGTCTTTGCCGGGATTGGGGTTTGCGCTTATTTCGGGTTGCGGTTCGAGCCATCGTGGGTGGGCGCATTGTTGCCTGTTTTTTTGCTGGCGGGTGCGGCGGCATTGCTATGGTCTCATCGGTTGAATAGTTTGCCTGCTTATTTCTCATTTTTGTTTGTGATGGCGTTTTTGCTTATGACGGGTGGTTTTGCGGCTTCCAAAACACGTACGGCGCTTGTCGGCACTCCCATGTTAACCGAGTCCATCGGCCCCGTGACGGTTGAAGGGCGTGTGGCGAATATTGAATTTCTGGAGGAGGGGCAAGGGTTGCGCCTGATCCTGAAAGATCTTTCGATTGAAAGATTAGGGCGTGAGGAAACGCCGCACAGTATTCGGATAAAAGTGCGCAAGGGTGAGCATGTAAAGCCGGGTGACCGCATTTCGGTGCTGGCGGAATTGAATCCGCCTTCGGCGCCCGTGGCTCCTGGTGCTTTTGATTTTCAGCGCTTTGCGTATTTCAAACAGATGGGTGCGTTTGGTTTTGCCTATAAGGAGCCGGTGGTTATCAGCCCTGCGGAAAGTACGGGGTCATTATGGCTGGAACATTTGCGCCAGCGTGTTGGTGAGCGGATTATCGCTGCCATGCCCGCGCGGGAGGCGGGGATTGCCAATGCGCTGATGACGGGTGAGCGGGCGGCGATTTCAGAACGGGATATGGTGGAGCTGCGTAATTCCGGAATCGTCCATATCATTTCGATTTCGGGACTGCATATCAGCATGATCGCGGGGGTGGTGTTTTTCACGGTGCGGTTTTTGATGGCTTTGTTCCCGACATTTACGGTTTACCACCCGATCAAGAAATATTCTGCAGTGATCGCGTTGATCGTGACGATCCTTTATATGTTCATGGTAGGGGGGACGGTGCCGACGGTGCGTTCGGTGATTATGACCGGGATTATCCTGCTGGCTATTATGCTTGACCGCATACCCATATCCTTGCGCGTGGTGGCGATTGCCGCGTTGCTGATTATGGCGTTGGTGCCGGATGCCGTCATGGGTGCGAGTTTTCAAATGTCGTTTATGGCGGTGACGGGACTGGTGGCGTTTTATGAAGCAACGCGGACGTTCTGGATTGATCTTCACCGAAAGGCCAACTGGTTCGTGCGTGGATTTATCTATCTGGCGGGTGTGTGCCTGACGACGGTGATAGCCAGTATCGCAACCGCCCCCTTTAGTATCTATCACTTTCAGCAATTTGCGAATTATGGTTTGGTTGCCAATTTGCTAGCGGTGCCGCTGACCTCCTTTATTGTCATGCCTGCGTCTTTGCTGGCCTATATATTGATGCCGCTGGGTCTTGAGGAGCCTGCGTTGTGGGTGATGGGGAAAGGTTTGAGTGGTATGTTATGGGTGTCGCATGCCGTTGCCAGCCTGCCGCATGCGGTGTGGAATCCGCAAGCGTGGCCGGTAGGTGCATTGATGGCATTTGCGATGGCGGGTATTTTTGTATGCCTGTTACAGGGATGGGGGAAGATTGTTGCCGTGCTGCCGCTGCTTCTGGGGCTTGTGTTTGTGCTGGCGTGGCGGCCACCGGATATTATGGTGAGTGCTTCGGGCAAACTGATGGCTGTGCGCACGGTGGATGATCATGTTTATTTATCGTCGGTACGCACGGATAAATTTGTGGCGGAAGCGTGGATCAGACTGCTAGGGCACGGCATGGAGAAGCCGCGGTCTTTTCGTGACGGGCCGATAGCCTGCGATGAATGGGGCTGCCGTTATGAGGCGGATGGGCGCAAAGTGGCGTTCGTATTTCATGCGGGGGGACACACTGACGAATGTAACTGGGCGGATGTGGTTGTGGCCGATGATCCTATCCGGCTGAAACCGTGTCATGCAAAACTGGTTATTGACCGTTTTGATTTATGGCGTGAAGGCGCGCATGCGGTGTGGCTGAATGATTTGCGTATGTTGTCTGTTCAGGACGTGCGTGGCACACGGCCATGGACGGTCAGTGACGCACGGTAGAGATGAAAGAAGGGGCTTTGTTTTCGCGTGAGCCCCTTCTTTCATACAAGTTAGTGGTTATCTGAGAACGGCAGACCATTCGTCCATGCTTAACGATCCATCATTATTGTCGTCATAGGCGGCGAAGGTGCCTTTAGCAAACTCGGGGCTGTCAATTTTGCCATCGAGATTGGTGTCCCATTTCGAGTAAAGGCCCGTTTTTTCGACGAGGGTTTTGACTTCATTGTTATCAAGGCGTCCGTCTTTGTCCTGATCCCAATAGGTATATTTATTGTAATCTACGTCCTTATAGGGCCTGTAAAGCTGAGATGTTGTCACATTCCATTCTTCATCGCCCATATATCCGTCGCGATCGGTGTCGGATCTTGTGTAAAAATATGTCGTGAATTCTTCGGGTTCTATAAAGCCATTCCTGTTTTTGTCCTGAGAAAATATTTGTGTCTGTGTTTCAGTTTTCTGGGCGTACGCTGAATTTGCGTATGTCCCTGCTGCTGTTAACGCCAGGCTGGCCAATAATGCTAATTTCAGATGGTTTTTCATGTCGGTTCCTTTTCGTTGGGTTTTTTCTAATTTGCAGATCTTTGTATGGATTCTCCGGTGTTTTCAATGTCACGTCCTGCACCCTCGACGGTTTCGCAAGCTGATAAAGAAAGGCCGGCAATGATTAATGAGATCAATGTAAAAAAGCGTGAGTATTGAATCATGTTTCTATATCCCCTCTAAAAATTAGACGCCTTGTACAAGGTTTGATGCGGGCATTCTGTTTTCAATTTTGTTGAATTTTCGTTACAAGAAGTCTGGATCGTATTTTCCGGCAGTAGCAGGGGTGTTCCCAGTGGTGCCATTAAAATCAGAGAAAGAAATGCTGTAAGCGTTTTGAAATCCATGATGCCAATAGTTCACCAGGTTAACACGCGGCTTGATTGCCACGGTTGCTCAAGTGTAGCGAGCACCAGATTCATTGCAATTATCAGGAAGTGGTAGTTCTTAGGGGTGTTTGCGCTGACGGGAGAAAAAGTCCCACAGGATATCTGTAGCGTCGTGGCCGAGATAGCTGGAGCCGTCATCGAATTCGCTGTAGATCGCTTTGGGGCTGCCGGGCCAGTTGTGGCCGCCGTTTTTGATGGTTTGCAGGATGACAACGGTTCCGTTTTTGCAGGGCTTGCGGGTATAGGTGGTGATGTTGCCCTTGGCGTAGATATTTTCATCGGCGGTGCAGCCATTTTGCCGTTGCCAGAAATCATAGGCGGATTTTACGGGTTGGTATATATCGCCATTCATGGCGTTGCGCACGATGGGTCGTTTACTTTCGCCGCCGTTAAAGGGTACTGAGTTATCGGCCAGTCCATGGATTATCATGGTGGATACGGGTACGGACGGGATGGGTTGATCGCTGAATATCGTGCCCGCTACAACGCCGATGGCGGCCACTTTTGGCGCTAACGCCGCGCCCAGCCTGTGGGCCATCATGCCGCCGTTTGACATGCCCGTGATGTAAATGCGTTTAGGGTCGGCGTTTTGAAATTTCACAAGCCTGTCAATCAGCGCGTCGATAAATTCTATATCGTCAATTTTTTGTCGTACGGCGTAGGCGCAACATTTTCCGGCGTTCCATGTCAGCAGTTTATCTTCGCGGCGGCCCGAGCCGTTGGGGTAGACGACGATGAAACCTTCTTTGTCGGCTTTGTCGTTAAAGCGGGTGGATTTGACCATGTGATTGGCATTGCCACCGCCACCATGCAGGGCGATCACAACGGGCAGGCCGTTTGTGATTTTGACAGGCATGGGGTTGGGAAAATGGATGATGTAAGTGCGCTCGACGCCGCCTACTTCCATTTTCTGCTCTTGAGTGCCTCCCGGTTCTGCCCATGCGCAGGGCGTGGCCAGAAATAGCGTCAGACTGATAAGTAGTATCAGGCGCATTTAGTGATAGGTGCGCATCAGGCTGACGAGACGGCCTTGCACCTTGACGCGTTCCGGTTCCAGCACACGGGGTTCGTATTCATCGTTCTCGGGTTCAAGGATGATTTTATTGCCGGAGCGGCGAATGCGTTTGAGGGTGGCTTCGTGATCGTCAACCAGTGCGACGACGATGGTGCCGTTTTCGGCGGTGTCGCATTTCTGGATGATCACGGTGTCACCGTCGTTGATGCCCGCGTTGATCATGGAATCTCCTGAAATGGTTAGGGCGTAATGTTCGCCACGACCGAGCATGGAGGGGGGGATTTCAATCGAGGCGGTTTCGTCGCGCAACGCCTCGATTGGCGTACCGGCGGCGATTTTGCCGTAGAGGGGGATGATTTCAGCGGTGCCAGCAGATTCTGCCATATTCTGCACAGCGCGGATATTGCGGCTGACGCTGGCGGCAGATGAAGAGTCGTTGGCGGCGGGGGCATAGCCCTCTGGCAGCTTGCGCACTTCGAGTGCGCGGGCGCGGTGCGGCAGGCGTTCCAGATAGCCGCGTTCGACCAGCGCGCTGATCAGACGGTGAATGCCGGATTTGGATTTCAGGCCCAGCGCTTCTTTCATTTCCTCGAAAGAGGGGGCGACATCGCCCTGTTGCATGCGTTCATGGATGAACAACAACAGGTCTTTCTGTTTGCGCGTCAGCATTTAGGGGCATTCTCCTGCTTTTTTGTATGCTATTTGTTCTTATCCTAGCCTGATTCTGGAAGGATTGCCACTGTTTGTTCGCTTTTGTTCTTGGTATGTATTATGAAATTCCCAGAAGGGCACGGGTGGCGGCGGTAACGTCCGGCTGGCGCATCAGGCTTTCGCCGACGAGGAAGGCCGGGAATCCGGCGTTTTGCAGACGTTGCAGATCGGCGTGGTTGTGGATGCCGCTTTCGGCGACGCGCAATATATTTGCGGGCATGGCGGCGGCGATGTCGAGCGCGGTGTTCAGGTCAACGGCCAGTGTCTTTAGATTGCGGCTGTTGACGCCGACCATTTGGGGATCGAGTTTCAAGGCGCGGTCGAGTTCTTCGCGGTCATGCACTTCAAACAGCACATCGAGATTTAATGTGGTGGCGAGTTTGTAGAGATCGCTGGCCAGTGCGTCATCGAGTGCCGCCATGATGATGAGCATGCAATCAGCACCCATCGCGCGGGTTTCATAGACCTGATAGGGATCGACGATGAAGTCTTTGCGCAGGACGGGCAGGTCGCAGGCGGCGCGGCCTTCCAGCAGATATTCTGTTTTGCCCTGAAAATAGGGTTCATCGGTGAGGATGGACAGGCACGCGGCACCACCGGCCTGATATGCCTGTGCCAGTTGCGCCGGATTGAAGTCTTCACGGATGATGCCGACGCTGGGTGATGCTTTTTTGATTTCGGCGATCAGTGCGGGTAGGCTCGCGGATTCTTTGGTGCGCAAGGCTTTGATGAAGCCGCGTACGGGAGAGGCTGTCTTGAGTTGTTCTTCCAGTGCAGCTTGCGGCACTTTGGCTTTGCAGGCGGCGACGTGGGCGCGTTTATCATCGCAGATTTTTTGCAGGATGCTCATGTTTTATCTCTCTTACCTGTCATTCCCGCGCAAGCGGGAATCCAGAGTCAAAACCGGATATTATCTTTGTGGCACTGGATCCCCGGTCAAGCCGGGGATGACAATCATTATTAAGCGGCATTCGTAAACTCAATATAATCAGCCAGCAACTTTTTCGTCTTTCCATTGTCGATGGTTTCGGCGGCGAGGTGAGCGGCTTTGAGGGGGTCGGTGGTTTTGTCGGCGATCAGCAGGGCGGCGGCGGCATTGGCCAGAACGATGTTTCTGTAGGCTGATAATTCTCCGTCGAGAAGGCGTTTGAGGGCTGCGGCGTTGTATGGGGCGTCGCCGCCCATCAGTGCTGGGGTGGAGGAATAGTCGAGGCCGAAAAGTTGCGGCAGGATATTTTCTTCGCGGCTGACTTTATTATGTTCCAGTTTGGCGATGCGGGTTTTTCCGGTGACGGTGATTTCATCGAGGCCGTCCTGACCGTGTACAACCCAGGCTTTTTCGGTGCCGAGGCGCTCCAACGTCTGTGCCATTGGTGTCAGCCATTTTTCATCGAACACGCCGAGTAGCTGGCGTTTGGTGCCTGCGGGGTTCGAGAGGGGGCCGAGCAAATTAAAGATGGTGCGGAAACCCAGTTTCTTGCGGATGGGGACGACATGTTTCATCGCGCTGTGGTGGCGCGGGGCCATCAGGAAGGCGAAGTTGTAACGGGCGAGGGCTTCCTCAATCGTTTCGTGATCGATATCGAGATTGACGCCCAGCGCTTCGAGGACATCGGCGGCACCGGATTTCGAACTGGCGGCGCGGTTGCCGTGTTTGGCCACGGGTACGCCGCAGGCGGCAACGACCAGTGCCACGGCGGTGGAGATATTATAGGTGCCGCTGCCATCGCCGCCGGTACCGCAGCAATCAAGTGCGCCGGGCGGGGCTTTGATGGTGGCGGCTTTTTCGCGCATGACGCGGGCGGCGCCGGTGATTTCGTCAACGGTTTCACCCTTTTTCATCAGGTAGGTGAGGAAAGCGGCTATATCACTTTCCGGCGCGCCGCCATCCATGATGATATTCATGGCGGCGATCATTTCCTGTTCGCTTAAATGCTCGCCAATGCGCAGCTTGTCGAGGGAAAGGGCGGCGGTCATTGCGTCAGCTTCACGAAATTGCGCATCAGGTCATGGCCGTGCGCGGTGGCGATGCTTTCGGGGTGGAACTGTACGCCGTGGATCGGTTTGGTTTTGTGCATCAGGCCCATGATTTGGCCATCGGCGGTTTCGGCGGTGATTTCCAGTGTGTCGGGCAGGGTAGCGCGCTCGACGATCAGCGAATGGTAGCGCGTGACCGGGTACGGGCTGGGCAATCCGGCGAAGATTCCTTGGCCTGTGTGGGTGATGTCGGAGATTTTGCCGTGCATCGGTTGCGGGGCGCGGATGACGTTGCCGCCGAAACACTGGCCGATGGCCTGATGCCCGAGGCAGACGCCGAGTAAGGGAATATCATGGTCAGCGGCGGCCTGTATCAGGCGCAGGCAGATCCCGGCATGGTCGGGGTCGCTGGGGCCGGGGGAAATCACGATGCCGGAGGGTTCCTGCGCCAGGACTTCCTCGACACTTAAGGAGTCGTTCCGGTGGACTTGCGTTTCTGCCCCTAAATCGCCCAGATACTGGACGAGATTGAAGGTAAAACTGTCGTAATTGTCGATCAGGATCAGCATGATATTTATATGAACGACCGGGGATAACATGGCAAGGGAGATTTACGAAAACTATGGGAAAGGGGTAATCTGATGGCATGAACGATAAAAGAACACCCTTTATCCTGCGCCCGTTTGTGGTTTGTCTGTTGCTGGCGGTGGCTTTGGCTGTGTTTGCGCTGGCGTTTCGCAGTAGTGAGCAGGCGGACAAGTATAAATCCGAGATCGGCGCCGAAATGGCGCGGTTGCAGGAAAGTCGTGCTTATTATGAGGGGCGTATAGCCCGGAGAGAGTCGCCTGCGGTGAGGACGGGTGAGGTTGCTTTGCCGCCGCTGCCTGAAATTCCGGCGGAAATGCAGAGTGAGCCTAAGTCGCTGGTGGTTCCTGAATATGCCGAGATCGTACCTCCGTCTGAAGAGCCATTGTGGAAGAAGAATGCGGCGGCTTATACGCCTGCGCTATCAAAGGCAAAAATTGTCATTATCATTGACGATATGGGCATGGACAGGAAGCACACGAAAGAAGCGATGGCCTTGACGGCACCGGTGACGTTTGCCTGGCTGCCCTATGCCAGCAATATTCAGCCATTGATCGATGAAGCGCGGGCTGCCGGGCATGAAGCGATTGTCCATGTGCCGATGGAGCCGGGAAGCGCGACTATCGATCCGGGGCCGACGGTGCTGAAAACGTCGATGACGTCGGATGAGGTTGCGGCCATGCTGGATAAAAATCTGTCGGCCTTAACGGGGTATGTAGGATTCAACAATCACATGGGCAGCAAACTGACGCAGGATGCGGCGGCCATGCAACTGGTTATGAGTGAGGCAGCGAAGCGTGGCGTACTGTTTGTGGATTCGCGCACGGCGCCTAATTCTGTCGCCGGGCAGGTTGCGGCCGCTATCGGTGTGCCGACAGCTAACCGGGACGTGTTTATCGACCATTTTGAGGACATTCACAGCGTACGTGCGGCGCTGGAGCAGATGGAAAAAGTGGCGAGCCGTCAGGGTTATGCCATCGGCATCGGCCATCCCAAAGCCAATACACTCGCGGGATTGCGTGAGTGGATTCCGACGTTAGCGGATAAGGGTTTTGAGTTGGCCCCGGTGAGTGCGGTGGTGAGAACGTCTGAACCCGCAGCGGGTGAGGCGTCTAATCATGATGTTGCAGGGCCTGTTCAGCCGCCTGTATCAGCGCCTGTGCCTTATTGACCGTTTCCTGATATTCGCTTTCCGGATCGCTGTCTGCAACAATGCCCGCGCCAGCCTGTATGTATAATGTGCCATCTTTGACAAGGCCTGTGCGCAGCGTGATGCAGGTATCGACATTGCCGTTGCCATCAAAATAGCCGACGCAGCCGCCGTAAAAGGATCGTTTTTCCGGTTCCAACTCATCGATGATTTCCATGGCGCGGATTTTCGGCGCGCCGCTAACGGTGCCCGCCGGGAAACCCGCGAACAGTGCTTCGAGCGGGGTGACACTCTCACTGAGCGTACCCGTGACATTCGAGACTATGTGCATGACGTGGGAATAGTTTTCGATGACGAATTGCTCGGTGACTTTGACGCTGCCGATTTTGGCGACGCGACCAACATCGTTGCGTCCCAGATCGAGCAGCATCAGATGTTCGGCGCGTTCTTTCGGGTCGTTGAGTAACTCTTCGGCGAGCGCCTTGTCTTCCGCCGGTGTGGTGCCGCGCTTGCGGGTGCCTGCGATGGGGCGGATGGTGACTTGCCCCTCGCGGACGCGCACCAGAATTTCCGGGCTGGAACCGACGAGCGAAAATTCCGGTGTTTGGATATGGAACAGGAACGGTGACGGGTTCAGGCGGCGCAGGGCGCGGTATAACGCCAGCGATGGCAGGTCAAAGGGGACGGAAAAACGCTGTGACGGGACGACCTGAAAAATATCACCTGCGCGGATATATTCTTTTGCTTTCTCGACCATGCCCAGAAATTTCTTCTTTGTCATGTTGGAGGAAAGCGGCAACGGTGCGGTCAGATTCGACCTTTCTGCCGATTCCGGCAGGGGACTGCGCAGTGTGTCGATAACGGATTGAATCCGGTCGTGCGCTTCCGCAAAAATTTCATGGGCGGGGATTGAGGTGTTTTCTGCTGTTACGCGTACGGGGGTGGCGATGCAGGCCATCTGTTTGACGTTGTCGAAAATGATCATCAGCGTCGGACGCATCATCAGGGCTTGCGGTATGTTAATGGGGTCGGGATTCCGGTTGGGGATGTCCTCGATCAGGCGAACGATGTCGTAGCCGAAATAGCCGAACATGCCTGAGGCCGCCATGGGTGGCGCATCGCCGGTTACGTCAAGCCGCGATCCATCGATCAGTTGCTGGAAATGCGCCAGCGCGGGTTGCTGTGACATGGTTTCCCATGAATCGCCATCGGTGCTGATTTCGGAAGTGCCGTTCTGGCAGCGCCAAAATATGTCAGGTTGCAGACCGATGGCTGAATAGCGACCCAGTACCGCGCCGCCTTCAACAGATTCAAGCAGGAAGGCGTAGGGCTGATCTTTGGCCAGCTTCAGGTGGGCGGAGACGGGTGTGTAAAGGTCAGCCGGAATCCAGCGCCATACGAGCTGGGTCAGCCCCTTGTCAAAGTTGGTCTGAAACGCAGCAAGTTCGTCCGTACGGGCGATCATGCTTTAGTACTGTGGTTCGGCGCTGGCGTACATGGAATCTAGAATCTGACGGTTGATCTTAACGCCATGTTTCTTTTCCATCTCGCCGTAGAAAATTGCCAGAATTTCATTCTGCGCCGCTTGTGTCTCGGATTCGCGCAGCGCTTTCAGATCTTCCTTCGATGCTTTCGACGGATCAGGCATTTTGGCAGCGGTGACGGTGGCGAGAACATAATTGCCCTTGCCGGGAGCCAACTGGTAGGAGCCTGTGTCGTTTTCAAACAGTAATGTTTTAAGTGGGTCTGTCAGGGGCGCTTCTGCGGGCTTGTTGTTGCTGACGGTCAGTGTTCTTACGGTGCCACCCATGTCGCTGGCAACTTGTTCCAGCGTTTTCGTGCCCGCTTGAACGGCTTGCAGTGCTTCGGTTGCGCGGCGGCGGTTGAGGACGTCTTCCTGATCGGCGATCCAGAGTTTTGCCAGATCATCTTTCACGGAATCGAATTCCTTGTATGTTTTCGGTACGACGTTGTCCATCTGCACGACGGCGTAGGTGCCGTCAGGCAGTTCCTGTACTGAGGATGTTTCTCCGGTTTCAAGGCTGAAGGCGGCCTCTAGAATATCAGCGCGGGTTTTCTCAAACCCTTTCATGCCTTCCTTGCTGTCGGGCGTGGAGCCGTCCTGACGGATCGGGCCGATGGTTTTCAGTTCGATATGGAAGTCTTTGGCGACGTTGGCCAGTGTTTCGCCGGAGGCCAGCGCGTCATCGATCTGGTTCGAGGCCTCGACGATCTGATTGGCGGCTTTTTCATCCAGCAGTTCTTTTTTGATGGCCTCCTTGACGCTATCGAAAGCTTTGACCTTCGGCGCAACGTTGTCTTTCAAGACAAGGACGTGCCAGCCCAATGATGTTTTCAGTGGCTCGGTGGCCTCGTCTTTCTTGAGGGCGAAAGCTGCGTCGGCGATTTCCGCCAGCAATCCGTCCTGTTCAAAGGATTCTTCGCCGATATAGGAATTTCCGGCGGCCTCTTTCAGGGAGGTTCCGGTTTTGACTTTTTCATGCGCTTCCTGTGCTTCGGTTTCGGAGGTAAAGATTGCCTGTTGCAGAACGCGCTTTTCCTTGTCGGTGTATTCGTCGATGCGTTCGTCGTAAACCTGTTTTACTTCCTCATCGGAGATGTCGAGGTTTTTGCGGGCGATCTCTTCAGTCAGGATGGCCAGCGTGAATGTTCTGGTTTCCGGTATGGCGTATTTTTCCTGACCAGATTGATAGAAGGGTTTCAGCACTTCATCGGTCGGGGTTTCAACGCCCTTGACCGTGCTGTTGTCAAAGGTCACCAGTTTGATGGTGCGTTCTTCGTTTTGCTGCTGGTAGAGGTCTTTGATTTCGGCGTCTGATACAACGGCACCCTGCAAGCCGCCACGCATGATCATGTTGGTCAGTTCACCGCGCATCATGGCGACAAATTCGGCTTCACTGATGTTTTGCGCCATCAGGATGCGGTTGAAGGCATCGCGTGTTGACAGACCGTTCTTGGCGTAGGGCGCGACCAGTTCGGCGATACGCTGGGCGATCATTTCATTGCTAAGAATGATGCCTTGATCGCGGGCGGCCTTTTGCAGCAATACATTTGAAATCTGGCCTCTGAGATATTGGTCCGCCAGACCGAGTTTGTAAGCGGTGTTAACATCAAGTGCGCCTTGCTGGCTGATGACGCGGCGGAAGGTGCGGTCAAATTCGGTGCCGCTGATTTTTTGTCCTGCGACGGTGGCGACGGCGGCGTTCTGGGAACTGCCACCGCGGAAGAAACCGCCGACGTCCATCATGGCCATACCGGCAACGGCCAGTACCAGAAATGAGAAAATTACGAATTTGATGACTTTGGAGCCGGCGCCCGAGCGCATTGCATTCAGCATTTTTGACCTCTTGAGAAACAGTTGCGGTGACTATAAAGCCCGAAAATCCGCGGGGCAATAGGGGATGATGGGCAGAAAAGGGGCTTGTGGACGGGTTGGGAGTGATTTTATTTGCCTTTTTCAGAATGTTTTAATAAACCCCCATTAAACTTGCCATAAGTATTAAAAATGAGGGTGTTGTAATGACCAGTAAAGAATTCAAAGAATCTGCCGGTAAACCCCACGCCAGAGACGATATCAAGGCTTATCTGAGTCATCCGTTGGATCAGGTGGCTGAGAATCTGGGCTGCGATAGCGCTGAGGAAAAAATTGTGTTGAGGCAGGTGCAAGATGCCGTGCGGACGCTGGATGTTGCCGAGGAACAGGCTGATGCCGCCACCGGATGGGCCTTGAAGAAAACTGCCGTGGTTTCATTGCGTGACGCTGCCAGGAAATTTGAAGTTTCCAATCAGGTTACGGCGGCGGCCGTGATCAGTCAGTTGGCCGATGTCTATTACAACAGAAGCGGCGAACCTGTGCAACCGCATGTCGCGCCCGTTCCGCCTAAGTTTTTGTAGGGTAATCATCAGTTTAGGTGAAACGGAATGGATATTTTTTATGAAGCGCTTGATGAAGTGACCGATAAGGTTCGGCATGTAGGGGAAGCCCTGCAGGCGCGCTTTGCGGCGGCGGGGCTTAAGGTATCATCAGTGCGTGAAACGACCAATATTATGGACGAACCTGTTCTGGCGCTGGATATAGAAGATCCGCGTACGGGTGAGACCAAAACATTTGAAGCGCAGGAGATATTTGAGTATTTCCTCGATGGCAGGCGACCTCTTGGTAATTCTGTGACTGTTATGCCCAAGAGGGAGAGGGTCGACAACGGGCGGCTTTCGACGGAAATTCCGTTTAATAGATACGCGAATAATCACCCTGAGGAACTGGGTGGTGTCGATGTCGTGGCTGACTGTATTATTGAACATTTAAAGACAGGTAAGCGCGTTTTTATGGCGGGTAATCCTGATTCAGACACACCGCTGACGCGTTATGAGGCGGATAGCCATATTTATTATTCACCGCAGAAACCCTAGAAACCATGCGCACACATATCGTCGGGGCTGAAAATCGTTATTATAAGAGCGAAGAAGACGCGGAGGCTGGTTTGCGACCCGCTGCGGTTTATCAGGTTGCCGCCCGGATTAATCCTGACAACAAAACATGGATGGTTTATCGCACCATGACGATTGCGCCCAGTGAGAAATCTGAGACACTCCATGAGTTTGCCAGCCTGCGTGAGGCTTATAATCTGGTGCGGGGAAATGAAGAAAAGCCCTTGCAGATGAAGGGACTTCCTGTTGTGCGCCAGTCTTGCCCGCCGGAAAACCATAATGAATACTGGCGTAATATGCCGCAGCCCTGCTGAAATCAGAAAAGCAGGGTAATCTGTAGGTTTGGGCTGTCTTTTTGAAGGCAAGTCTGGTATCTCCCTGCGCATGACAAAACCATTCAAAAAACTGATTGCCGGAAACTGGAAGATGAACGGGACGGGGGCTGCTGCGGAAGCGCTGGCCGTGGCTCTTGTGGTGGGTGTTAAAGCCGAGCCAGCCCTGATGGAAAAGAACGATTTTGTGATTGCACCGCCGTTTGTGCATCTGGCGCTGGTGAAAAGCTTTATTCCGGCCTCTATCGGCCTTTCGGCACAGGATTGTGCCATGACCCATGATGGGGCTTATACAGGGGATATCTCTGTGGATATGCTTAAGGATATTGGTTGTGGTTATGTCATCCTTGGCCATTCAGAGCGCCGCCAGTATCATGCGGAAACGGATGATAATATAGCCGCTAAGGCAGCTCTTTGTTATGAAAAAAGCTTGACAGCGATCATCTGTGTGGGCGAAACAGAGGCCGAGCGTTCTGCGGGTAGCCATGAACAAGTGGTGGCGGCACAGCTGGCCAAGGCTGTTCCGGCTAGTGCGACGGCGGCGAATACAGTGATTGCCTATGAACCTGTCTGGGCCATAGGTACCGGGAAAACCGCCACGCCGGACGATGTGAAAGCCATGCACAGTTTTATCAGGCAGCGCCTGAAGGAACAGCTTGCAGAGGGCGGCAATATGCGTATTCTGTACGGCGGTTCCGTTAAGCCCGACAATGCAGAAGCCCTGATGTCGACCGAAAACGTCGATGGTGCCCTTGTGGGTGGGGCAAGCCTGAAGGCTGACCAGTTTCTGGCGATTGCCAGGGCTGTAAAATAGATTAAGTGAGTTTGAAATGATCCAGGTTATTCTTGTCATACAACTGATTGTGACCATCGCGATGATTGGTCTGATCCTGATCCAGCGCAGCGAAGGCGGTGGTCTGGGTATCGGCGGTGGCGGCGGCATGGGCGGTTTTGCGTCCCCGCAATCGACAGCGAATGCTCTGACCAAGGCTACCGGCGTTCTGGCGGTTTTGTTCTTTGTTGCAAACATGACATTGGCCGTGATGGCCGAAGGGCGCGGCAAGGTGAGCATCGTCGATCATCTCGACAAAGTTTCCACCAGTCAGGAAGCGCCTAAAGAAGATTCATCCAAAGAAGAAGCCAAAGAGGCGGAGAAGCCAGCGCAAGCTGAAAAGAAGGCTCCTTCGGTTCCTGTAGCGGAGTAAAAAAGCAGTATGACTAGGTTTGTATTTATCACGGGCGGCGTGGTCTCTTCTCTAGGGAAAGGTCTCGCGTCCGCGGCCCTCGGCGCATTGTTACAAGCCCGGGGATACACAACCCGCCTCTGCAAAATGGATCCTTACCTCAACGTCGATCCGGGCACGATGAGTCCGTTCCAGCACGGCGAAGTGTTCGTGACTGACGATGGTGCGGAAACAGACCTTGATTTGGGCCACTATGAACGTTTCACAGGCCGTCCGGCGCAAAAGAGCGATAACATCACCACAGGCCGCATTTACCTGAACGTGCTGCAGCGCGAGCGCCGTGGCGATTATCTGGGCGCGACCGTACAGGTTATTCCGCACATCACTGACGAAATTAAAAACTTTATCCGTGAAAAAGACGGTTCTGCCGATTTCGTGCTGATCGAAGTAGGCGGCACGGTGGGCGATATCGAAGGCCTGCCGTTCCTCGAAGCTATCCGCCAATTTGGTAACGAAATGGGTGATGAGCGTTCGTTGTTCATCCATGTCACGCTGTTGCCGTATATTCCGGCGGCGGGTGAGCTGAAAACAAAACCGACGCAGCACTCGGTTAAAGAACTAATGAGCGTGGGTATTCGCCCGCGCATTCTACTGTGCCGTTCCGACCGCCCGATCGAGCAGGAAGAGCTGCGCAAGATCGGTCTGTTCTGCAATATCGACGAGAAGAAGGTCATTCCGGCGCTCGACGTTTCAACGATTTATGAAGTGCCGTTGACTTATCACCGCGAAGGTCTTGACGTGCAGGTGCTTGATTGCTTCGGCATTAAAGAGCCCAAGCGCCCTGATCTCAAAATCTGGAATGATATCGTTCACCGCGTGAAGGAGCCGGAAGGTTCTGTTGATATCGCTGTTGTTGGAAAATACACCAACCTGACCGACAGCTATAAATCGCTGAACGAAGCGCTGGTTCATGGCGGGATTGCCAATAACGTGAAGGTCAATCTGCGCTTTATTGAATCGACGACGTTTGAGCAGGAAAACCCTGCTGATTACCTGCATAACATTCACGGCATTCTGGTGCCGGGTGGTTTCGGTGAGCGCGGTGCGCTTGGCAAGATCAAGGCGGCGCAATTCGCGCGTGAACGCAAAGTTCCCTATTTTGGCATTTGCTTTGGCATGCAGCTGGCTGTGGTTGAGGCGGCGCGCAATCTGCTGCTGCTGGAAGGCGCCAGTTCGACCGAGTTTGGCCACTGTAAAGATCCTATCGTGGGTCTGATGACCGAGTGGGTCAAGGGCAACCAGAAGGAAGAGCGTAAAGCTGATGGCGATATGGGCGGTACGATGCGTCTGGGGGCTTACAAGGCCGTCCTGAAAAAGGGTAGCAAGGTTGCAGAGATTTATGGTGCGACTGAAATCAGTGAACGTCACCGCCATCGTTATGAAGTGAATACCAACTATAGGGAACGCCTTGAGCAGCATGGTCTGCGTTTTTCAGGCATGTCGCCCGATGGCATTCTTCCCGAGATCGTCGAGTATGAAGATCATCCGTGGTTTGTTGGTGTACAGTTTCACCCGGAACTGAAATCCAAGCCGTTTGATCCGCACCCGCTGTTTGTCAGCTTTATCGATGCGGCGATTAATCAAAGCCGGATGGTGTAATTCTTAAAGTGGAGCAGCATGATGAAAACAGTTTTCTGTGACAAGCATGCGCTCCATTCTCCTCAAGTTGAAATTGATGGCGGGCAGATTGTTGAATGTGCCGACACGCCTGAGCGTCTGGAATCTGTATTGCAGGCGATTGCTGATAGAAAAGTCGGCCAGATCATTTCACCAGCCAGCCATTCAATCGAAAAAATATTGCGTGTACATGATCGCGGTTACGTTGACTTCCTAAAGACCGCTTATCAGGAGTGGGTTGACGCGGGCTTTGAGGGTAATGCCTTCGGCACCAATTTTAATTACAATAAGGGTAAGGTTAAGCCCCCGAAATCTATTATCGGCAAGCTCGGTTACTATCTTTCCGATACGTCTGTTTCGATTACCAAGGGCACCTGGGATGCCGTGGAGCAGGGTGCTCATGGCGTTCTGACAGCACTGGATTGCATATTGGCCGGGGATCGTTCCGCTTTCTCTCTAAGCCGTCCGGCCGGTCACCATGCTTCTGCCACCATGGGCGCTGGATATGGCTTTATCAATTTTGCGGCGGTGGCGGCGCATGCCGCCTTGGATCGTGGGCACAGCAAGGTGGCTGTTCTGGATGTCGACTATCATCATGGAAATGGTACGCAGGATATTTTCTATCAGCGTAGTGATGTTTTATATTGCTCCCTTCATGCTGATCCTGCCTTGGATTTCCCTTTCTTCTCCGGGTATGTCGATGAAACGGGGGCGGGGGCGGGCGAAGGATATAACCGGAATTATCCATTACCTTTGGGTACTGAGTGGCCGGATTATCGGGTGGCCATGCAGGATGCCCTGAAGCGCATTGATATGTTTGGCGCTGATCTCACGATTGTTTCGCTGGGTGTCGATACATACAGGCATGACCCCATTTCAGGTTTTGGGCTGGACCAAGAGGATTATCTGCGGATGGGTGAGGACATTGCCAGCCTGGGCGACTCCACCCTCTTTGTTATGGAGGGTGGTTATGCCGTGGATGATTTGGGGACGAATATCGTTAACGTCCTTGATGGATTTATTGGGCGTTAAGCCATCTCTAATTATAGCACTGCGCGCTTCGGTATAGAGGCGCTACCGGGAAGGACTGGCGGTTGTTGTTCACGGGTGCCTTGACTGCTGCAACCGGACGTTCTTCCAGATTCTGACGCTCGTATTTTCTGATGGCTTCATAAATTTTAGGACGCAGCAGATTATCATTCCCGAAAATGCGCGTATAGGTATCGGCCATTTCTTTTGCTGTGCCCCACATGCGAACGCCTTTTTCCCATCCTTCCGCAATATCCTGCTCGGTTGGGAATGTGTAATAGGCACCGTCTTTATTCTCTGATAACGGAAGAAAATCAACTTTGCCCTTCTGCATATAGGTTGCAAGGGCATCTGTCACAAGGTGTGCGCCGCCTTTTGTGAAGTCAAAGTATTGTTCGACAACGCTTTTGTTTTTATTGAGCGGGCCTTTATCGACGGAGATGATGGCGCCTTTGTCTATGCCCTCTTCAACCTCATGCAGGCTGGAACCGTGTTCAGTTTTTCCTTTGAGCAGATTCCAGAAGATCAGATAGAGTCCCTGATTTTGAGGCAGGACGGCAGGATGCAGGTTCCAGAAGAATCCTTTTTCTTTGACGGCGGCAATCATGTCCGGCTTGAATATATTGTCCTGATACATTGAAATGGTGCCCATGTGGCCGGGTGCGTTCAGTGCTTTCGCAATGGCAGGGTCTTTGATGCTATCGACAGTAATGGGTTTGCACTGGTGCGCGCGCATCAGCTGATTGAAGGTGGGCGTGATGCGCTGGATTTTGCCTTCGTTGGCTTCCAAGGCGGGATAGATAACGTCCGCGAGAATGCCTTCCTCCAGAAAGCTGAACTGCTTCAGGGAGGGTATCGCCCCACGTGGCGATTTCGTATCGGGGGTCATGAAAATGACGGGCTTGATTCCGGCCTTCTCAAAAAAGGGCATCATTTCATTGAGGTACATGTGCACAACAAGGCAATCACTCGTCAGAATAACGATCTGGCGGAAATCTTTTGATTTGTCATGAAACTTGCCGGTGATACCGAGCGTGTTGTGGTGCGCCATGAGAGCCTCCCCAAGTTCTAGCAGTTATAAAGAGCAAATCTCTTCGTCGTAATGGCCGGCTGCCGAAGCGGCCGGTGGTTAAAACAAAAAATTCACCGTTACATAACCTGCCTTTAGGGATGAACCTTTAGGGGCGCCCCCATTTGTAGGGGGCCGCGGGCCAGTGGTAGACGTCCGTGATTATGGTAATACCAGAGGGTACGCCGTAATGCAAGGTTAAATAACAGATTTCCCAGCAAATTCCAGCGATTTTATGCCTCAAGAGGGGGTGCACACGAAAATCCGTCAAAAGTTAACGTTTTCATTGGCCGTCTGGGCTGTATCGCCTATATTAGCCGCCATGAAAACGATATCCCTTGGCAATATCCGGATTGCAAATAATCTTCCCTTTACGTTGTTGGCGGGGCCGTGTGTCCTTGAGAGCCGCGATCATGCTTTTATGATGTGCGGCGCTCTGAAGGAGATTACCAGCAAGCTGGGGATTCCCTTTATCTATAAGTCATCCTTCGACAAGGCCAACCGGACTTCGGTGAAGGCTGAGCGCGGGATGGGGCTGGATGCGGCGTTGAAAGTTTTTCAGGACATCAAAAAGGAATTCGATGTGCCCGTGGTGACGGATGTTCACGCGCCGGAGCAATGTGCCGCCGTAGCGGAAGCCGTTGATGTGCTGCAAATTCCGGCCTTCCTGTGCCGTCAGACGGATTTGTTGCTGGCTGCGGGTAATACCGGCAAGGCGATCAATGTTAAAAAAGGCCAGTTTCTGGCGCCGTGGGACATGAAGAATGTCGCTGAGAAAATCGCCAGCACCGGCAATGACAATATCATGCTGTGCGAACGTGGCGTGACGTTTGGTTACAATACGCTGGTCAATGACATGCGCGCGCTGCCGATCATGGCGGAAACGGGTTATCCGGTGGTGTTCGATGCTACGCATTCGGTTCAATCGCCGGGCGGCAAGGGTAATGCCACAGGCGGCGACCGCAATATGGTGCCGCCGCTGGCGCGTGCTGCCGTGGCGATTGGCGTGGCTGCCGTATTTATGGAGGCGCACCAAGACCCGGATCATGCACCGTCTGATGGGCCTAACATGGTTAAGCTGAACGAGATAGAAGCTGTTCTGCGCACCATGATGCAGATTGATGAGATTGCCAAAGCTATTTAACCACCCTTTTAGGAGAATATGAATGTCCGCCATTATCGATATCGTCGCCCGTGAAATTCTGGATAGCCGTGGCAATCCCACTGTTGAGGTTGATGTGACGCTGGAAACGGGTGCGCGCGGCCGTGCAGCGGTGCCGTCGGGCGCATCGACAGGCGCACATGAAGCGGTAGAGTTGCGCGATGGCGACAAAGGTCGTTATAACGGCAAGGGCGTTTCCAAGGCGGTTTATGCCGTGAACAACGATATTTTCGAAGCTTTAAGCGGTCAGGATGCGGAAGAGCAGATTCATATAGATCAGCTGATGATTGAGTTGGACGGTACGCCAAATAAGGCCAAGCTGGGTGCGAATGCCATTCTGGGTGTTTCGCTGGCGGTAGCCAAGGCGATGTCGGATGAACTGGATGTGCCGTTGTATCGCTATCTGGGTGGTACATTTGCGCATTTGCTGCCGACGCCGATGATGAACATTATCAATGGCGGCGCGCATGCTGATAACCCGATTGATTTTCAGGAGTTCATGATTATTCCGGTGGGCGCAGATACGTTTGCGGAAGCCGTTCGTTGCGGTTCCGAAGTGTTTCACGCGTTGAAGAAAGAGCTTTCAGCGGCAGGCCTGAACACCAATGTGGGCGATGAGGGCGGTTTCGCCCCGGCGGTCAGCTCCTCTGTCGAGGCGCTCGACTATATTATGAAGGCCATTAAAGCGGCTGGATACACGCCTGGCGAAGACGTCGTGCTGGGTCTTGATGTGGCCTCGACCGAATTTTACAAGAACGGTAAATATGTGATGGAGGGCGAAGGCAAAACATTGTCGTCCGCCGAGATGGTCAAATTCTATGAAGACCTTTGCGCGAAATATCCGATTGTGTCGATTGAAGATGGCATGGCTGAAGATGACTGGGATGGCTGGGTAGCGCTGACCATGGCGCTCGGTGATCGTATCCAGTTGGTTGGTGATGATCTGTTCGTGACCAATTCCGAACGTCTGGCTCGTGGTATTGAGATGGGTGCGGCGAATGCGATCCTTGTGAAGGTCAATCAGATTGGTTCTCTGACTGAGACACTGGATGCGATCCAGATGGCGCAGAAGGCTGGATATGGCGTTGTGCTGTCACACCGTTCCGGTGAAACTGAAGATTCGACGATTGCCGATATCGCGGTGGCGGTGAATGCTGGTCAGATCAAAACAGGTTCGCTGTCGCGTTCCGACCGTATGGCAAAATATAATCAGTTGATCCGTATTGAGGAGCTGCTCGGCCCGCAGGCGCAGTATGCGGGGGCTTCGATCCTGCGTTCCAAGCCGGAGACTGTGAAGAAGGCGAAGAAGAACGCCGCCTGATTAGGAATCGTGAAAAATGAAATTAACGCCGCACAGCGCACGTATATACATACTGCTGGCGGCGTTTTTTCTGGCGCTGCCATCGCTGAACCATCTGTACAAGGGGCAGGAGGGGCGTTTTCTGGTGGCTCATCCGGACCAGCCCGCCGGGGTGTTTCAGCAAAGCGTTATCTATATCGTGCATCACGATTTGTTTGGGGGTGCGCGGGGTTATATTATCAACCGGCCTTTGTCGGGGCAGGATGCGTTTTATGGCGGGCCGCTTTCTTACCCAGAACATACCTTCGTTATGTCGCATCAGGGTAGGGAAAGAAAATATAGAGGGTTCGCCGGATGGGCGCCGTTGCAACTGGAATATGAAATTATCCGAGGTGCGTGGTCGATCAGGGACGGTGATCATGCTGTGATATTTTCCGATGTGCCCGAGAAGATTTGGACGAATATCAGCGGGCAAACACGAGGGGCTGTGTACTAATTTTAGTGCGTTCTCTGTATGTTCACGGTTAAGTAGCTGACTCTGCTGCATTTTTTGAATTATCCCCATTGCTTTCCGGAATCGTATGTGATTCACTGGATATATGAAGAGACTTCTCCAGCAACGCTATGTAGTAAAACACAATTTTGTGGCAATCATCGGATTTTGCCTGTGCTTTTATTTCACATATCATATTGTTTCGGGGGAGCGGAGCTATCTGCGGATGGTGTCGCTGGAACGCAATATCGAGCGCCTGTCCGGTCAATATGACGACCTTCATAAGCAGCGCCAGACATTGGAAAACAAAGTCGCCATGCTGCGCCCCGGCTCGATTGACCCCGACCTGCTTGATGAGCGCGCCCGGATCATGCTGGGGTATCAGCATCCAGATGAACTGGTGGTTATGCGGGCGCAATGACTTGCGTTGCATCGCAAAAAAACAGACCATCCAATCTGGTTAATTTCGTCAAAATAGTGTATTTAATTCCTCGTATTTCTTGGATTTTCTAGAACTCCGCAGGAGGAGCATGTCCGTGTCATCCATCAAGGACGCCGGTGGTAAAAAGCCCCGGCTGAAAACCGTTTCCAACGTATCTCCGAAGCCCGATGCCGCAGAGATGAAAAAACTCTATCGCGACATGCTTTTGATCCGCCGTTTCGAGGAAAAAGCAGGTCAGCTATACGGCATGGGTCTGATTGGTGGTTTCTGCCATTTGTATATCGGGCAGGAAGCTGTCGTTACCGGCATTCAGTCGGTGCAGGAGCCGCAGGACACGGTTATCACTGCTTACCGCGACCACGGCCATATGCTGGCCTGTGGTATGGACCCGAAAGGCGTGATGGCTGAGCTGACGGGCCGCAAGGGTGGCTACTCGGCGGGCAAGGGCGGTTCGATGCACATGTTCAGCAAGGAAGCGAATTTCTTCGGTGGCCATGGTATCGTGGGTGCCAGTGGTTGCTTGGGCACCGGTCTCGGGTTTGCGCACAAATATAAAGGCGATAATGGCGTTGCGGTTGCTTATATGGGCGATGGTTCCGCCAACCAGGGGCAACTTTATGAGTCATACAACATGGCGGCGCTGTGGAAATTGCCCGTCCTGTACGTGATCGAGAATAATGGTTACGCGATGGGCACCAGCAATGCGCGCCATGCTGCCGGTGAACTATACCGCCGTGGCGAAGGTTACGGCATTCCGGGCGAGCAGGTTGACGGCATGGATGTGTTCGCGGTGCAGGCGGCGGCGCGTCAGGCGCTTGACTATGTACGCTCCGGCAATGGCCCGTACATTCTGGAAGTGATGACCTATCGTTATCGCGGTCACTCGATGTCTGATCCGGGCAAATATCGCTCGAAAGAAGAGGTCGAGAAATACCGCAATGAGCGTGACCCGATTGAGCAACTGAAAAAACTTCTTGAAGCCGAGGGTGTGAGCGAAGAAGCGCTGAAACCGTTGGAGAAAGAAGTCAAAGAGATCGTCAATGAGTCCGCCCAGTTCGCGCAGGAATCGCCGGAACCTGATCCGAGCGAGTTGTGGACGGATATTCTGGTTGAAGTGAAAGACTAGTCATGGCTATTACACGCATCAATACAAACCAGCGCTTAAGTCAGGTCGTCGTACATGGGGATACCATTTATATCTCCGGGCAGGTGGCTGTTGCTAATCGTGGTAAGAGTATTGCCGAGCAGACGACAGAAGTTCTCGGCGCGATTGAGAAATATCTGGCTGACACCGGGAGCGATAAAAACCACATGCTGTCGGCGACGGTCTGGCTTTCCGATATGGCGAGTTACGACGAGTTTAACAAGGTGTGGGACGTCTGGGTGCCGCAAGGGCAAGCCCCGTCACGCGCCTGCGTCGAAGCTAAGCTCGTATTTCCTGATTTCAATGTTGAAGTGGCGGTTGTGGCGGCGGTTAAAGGATAGAGATGAAATTTTTTCAAATCGTCATTTCCTGCTTGGTTTTATTTTCCAGCGCTTATGCCAGCGCTGCTAATACTATAGGCGTTGCCAAGCAAACGGTGATTGATAAGGTTTTTGAAAATCCGGGAGCTTTTTTGTTCCATGACACTCTGTTGCAGCGTCATGTTCATCCCGACACTAAAGTGCCTTACTACACGCTGTATAAGTTCAAGGATGGGGTGACTGTTTCTGAAACCAGATCTTCAGACCCGCTTCCGGATTCAGAGATTCATCAATGGTTTGGCCTTGGAAAAGTTACGGGTATCGGCGCTTTTGAAAAAATAAAAGAGACAACGCGCATTCCCAACCGTGCCGGGGAGCCTTTTTTATGGATTGTGGAGACGGGCATTAAAAAGCCGGTAAAGCTTTATGTTCATTCCCGTTTCCCCGGAGATAAAATGCCCGATAACATTCCGGAGCAAGTGAAGATTGAAGGCTCGACGGCGATTATTCCTCTGGGGGAATTTCCTTTGGATAAATATGACGGGAAGATGGTTATGGATCTTACTGTCGATCAGAACGACCCTTCGGGCATATATAAAAATTTCCTTGCTGATGACAGCGGTATAATTGCCGGTGTGTCTTACCTCGTTGGCAATAAATAAAGTTTTAAGCTAGATAAGTTACCGGCCCTGCCGGAACACGGAGAAAAGTAAAATGCCTACAGATATCCTGATGCCCGCGCTTTCCCCGACGATGACGGAGGGCAAGCTTGCCCGCTGGACGAAGAAGGAAGGCGATTCCGTGAAGCCCGGCGATGTGATCGCTGAGATCGAAACCGACAAGGCGACGATGGAAGTCGAGGCGGTCGATGAAGGCAAGATCGGCAAGATTATCGTTCCGGAAGGCACTGAAGGCGTGGCGGTTAATGCCGTGATTGCAATTTTGCTGGAAGACGGCGAGGGTTCCGAAAAAATTATCGTGAACAAGCCTGTGACGGATATTCCATGTGTGCCGCAAGCGGCGGCTGCGACGGCGACAGTTCATTCAACATCGACGGCCACGCAGGCCGCCGGCAAAAGAATTTCTGAAAACCGCGATATTCTTTATGCGCAGGGTGCGGTAGTCGAGCCGACGCCTTTCGATGAAGCTGCCTATATGGCCGATACCGTGACCATGACCGTGCGTGAAGCCTTGCGGGCGGGGATGTCGGAAGAAATGCGCCGCGATGAAACTGTTTATCTGATGGGTGAGGAAGTCGCCCAGTATCAGGGCGCTTATAAAGTTTCCCAAGGTATGCTGGAAGAATTTGGCGAGAAGCGCGTGATTGATACGCCGATCACCGAATATGGTTTTGCCGGGATTGCGGTTGGTTCCGCGTTCAAGGGTTTGAAGCCGATTGTCGAATTTATGACGATGAACTTCGCGATGCAGGCGATTGACCATATCATCAACTCGGCCGGTAAAACGCTGTATATGGCGGGCGGTCAACTGGGTTGCCCGATTGTGTTCCGTGGCCCGAATGGCTGCGCCGCGCGCGTGGGTGCGCAGCACTCGCAGGATTATGCCAGCTGGTATGGCCATATTCCCGGTCTTAAGGTGATTGCGCCGTGGTCGGCGGCGGATGCCAAAGGCCTGATGAAGGCGGCGATCCGCGATCCGAATCCGGTCGTGATCCTTGAAAACGAGATCATGTACGGTCAGAGCTTTGAAGTGCCAAAGGATGAGGATTTTGTTATTCCCATTGGCCGCGCCAAGATTGAGCGCGAAGGCGCCGATGTGACCATCGTCGCCTATTCGATCATGGTTGGTAAATCGCTGGAAGCTGCGAAGAAGCTTGAGGAGATGGGTATCAGCGCGGAGGTGATTAACCTGCGCACGATCCGCCCGCTCGACCGCTGGACGATCATCGAGTCGGTTAAGAAAACCAATCGCTGCGTCAGCGTGGAAGAAGGTTGGCCTTATGCCGGTATCGGTTCTGAAATTGCGGCACTGGTGAACGAACATGCGTTTGATTATCTGGATGCACCGGTGCGCCGTGTCTGCGGTGCGGATATTCCGATGCCGTATGCCGCTAATCTCGAAAAACTGGCTGTGCCGCAAGTTGACGAGATCGTGCATGTTGTGAAGGAAGTTTGTTATGTTCGTTAAGTATCTAAGCTTTGCTTTTTTACTATATATAGTCTCATTTTCTTACGCTTATGCTGCGGATGATTGCAAAAATCCTCAAACGCAAACTGATATGAATATTTGTTCTGATCTTGCATACAAGAAGGCGGATGAAGAGCTTAATGTTACATATAAAAAGGCTTTAAAGATTCTTGAGGGATCGGATGCCGCTCAAATTGAGAAATTTAAGGAAACTCAAAGGTCGTGGATAAAATATCGCGACCTAAACTGTGATTATGCAGTTTCGGGCTATGAGGGCGGTACAATTGCGCCTCTTATTTACGCTACATGTATGACAGAATTGACTCAGGAACGCACAAAACAAATCCCTCAGCTTTTCGGTGAGTGGGAATAAGATATAGAGGATAATATGCCCGTTAATGTACTGATGCCCGCGCTTTCTCCGACGATGACAGAGGGTACGCTTGCCCGCTGGACGAAGAAGGAAGGCGACATGGTGAAGGCTGGTGATGTGATTGCCGAGATCGAGACCGACAAGGCAACGATGGAAGTCGAGGCTGTTGATGAAGGCAAGCTGGGTAAGATATTGATTGCCGAGGGAACGGCGGGTGTGGCGGTGAATACGCCGATTGCGGTTATATTGGAAGAGGGTGAAGATTCCTCCACTGTCATCCTGAGCGCAGCGAAGGACCTCAAGCCATCTGCGCCTGTAAAAGGGGATACTTCGGTTGCTATGCTCCCTCAGAATGACAAAGTTGTTAGTGTGGCTCCGGCGGCGAAATCTGGTGCTCGTGTATTTGCAACACCGCTGGCGCGCCGTATGGCGGCGCAGATGGGTGTTGACCTGTCTAAGCTGCAGGGGACGGGACCGCATGGCCGTATTGTAAAGGCTGATCTGGCTAAAGGTGGTGCTCCGAAGGTTGCTGCTGCTCCGCAATCATCCGCGCCGCGTACGCCGTCTGCGGGGATTGATGCCAAGCGCCAGGCTGACCTGCTGGGCATGACTTATAAGGAACTGCCAAACAACAATATCCGCAAAGTGGTGGCCTCTCGTCTGCTGGAATCGAAGCAGACGATCCCGCATTTCTATCTGACGGTGGAATGCCGTCTGGATGATCTGATGGCAGCGCGTGAGCGTATCAATACGGAGGCCAAAGGCGCATTCAAGTTGTCGGTGAATGATTTTGTCATCAAGGCGGTGGCGATGGCGCTGAAAGCCTATCCGGCGGCAAATGTTTCGTGGACGGATGAAGCTATCCTGCAATTCGATCATGCGGATATTTCGGTGGCGGTATCGACGCCGAACGGTTTGATTACGCCGATTGTGAAGGCGGCGGAAACCAAAGGCCTGCGTGAAATTTCGAACGAGGTGAAAGACCTTGCGGGTCGCGCACGTGAAGGCAAGCTGAAGCCCGTTGAGTTTCAAGGTGGGACATTTTCGGTTTCCAACCTTGGTATGTTCGGCGTCAGCGAGTTTTCTGCCATTATCAATCCGCCGCAGGCTTGTATTCTTGCAGTGGGTGCTGGTGAGGATAAACCTTATGCGGAAGACGGCGTCATCAAGATCGGCACGTTTATGAAATGTACGCTGTCGGTCGATCACCGTGCGGTGGATGGCTCTGTCGGGGCTGAATTCCTGCAGTTTTTCAAGCGCTATATCGAAAACCCCGTCAATATGCTGGTGTAAACTAATGCGTGTTCACTGGACGGTTTTTCAGCATGGCGACAATCATGTCGAGGCTCAGATATTCGAGCCTGAGCAGCCAACGGATAAGGTAATCCTGTTTTGTCCCGGGTTTCCGGGTATGGGTGCGCCGCATTTCGAGCAGCGACATGCAGCGACTTTTGTGCAGGCGGGATTTGCCGTTGTGACATTGCGCCATTGTGGGACTAGGCTGAATAGCCCGACGGCGCCGTCGATGGTGAATAACGCCGGTCGTCTGCATCACGGGCGGCAGAATAATCAGACGCATCTGGGCGGTGGGCCTTCGACAGTGAAATACTGGCTGAGCGAGCCGTGGATTGCGCTGCAAACGCTGACGAATGTCTACAAACATATATATGTGTGGGGCAGCAGCTTTGGCGCGGTGGCGGCGTTGTGGTCGTTGACGACACCGGGTGCGCCGCTTAACCATGTGCGTCAGGTTTTGCTGGTGGCAGGGGCGCAGGGTATGGTGGATGCCGATGAATCCCGCGATGTCATGCGCATCTGGAAACCTGAATATATGAAATTCGCCCGTGTCACGGACAAGGTTTCGCTGATTTCGGCGGAGGATGATTCCTCTACCTTGAAACATGCCTATGAAAACCTAGCTGAACGGGTCAGGGCGCTACCGCCTGAGATTGAACTGACCTATGTGGTGGTGGCAAAAGATGAATTGCTGTCTCTGGGCGATACCGAACGGTTTAAGGCGGCTATCGGCGGGCGTGGCAATGTGGTGATTGATGATATCGACAAGGCTTATGTCGAGCATGGTTTGATGGCGCATGATATGCCCGATTACCCGACTGAAAAATTTTTGGCGTTGATAAAGGAATAAAAGAATGGCTGAACAGAATTTTGATCTGGTGGTGATTGGCGGCGGACCGGGTGGATATGTCGCAGCCATTCGTGGGGCGCAGCTGGGGATGAAGGTCGCCGTGGTGGAGGCCAATCATCTGGGTGGTATCTGCCTGAACTGGGGCTGTATTCCGACCAAGGCGTTGCTGCGTTCCAGCGAGATCAATCATTTGCTCAATCATGCCGATCAATTTGGTTTCAAGATTGATGGCTTTAGTTTTGACCTGAAAAAGATCGTCGAGCGTTCGCGCGGTGTGGCGAAGCAGCTTTCAGGTGGCATTGGCCACCTGATGAAGAAGAATAAAGTCACCGTGTTTGACGGCTGGGGCAAGCTGGCAGGCAAGGGTAAGGTGACCGTCGAGAAAGACGGCAAGGTTTTTGAAAATCTTTCGGCCAAGCATATCATTATAGCGACGGGTGCACGGGCGCGGGTTATTCCGGGGATGGAACCGGATGGCAAGTTGATCTGGACGTACCGCGAAGCAATGGTGCCGACGGAAATGCCGAAATCCATTGTTGTGGTCGGATCGGGAGCGATTGGTATTGAATTTGCCAGCTTCTACCGCAATCTGGGTGCCGAAGTGACCGTGGTTGAGATGATGGACCGTGTGATGCCGGTGGAAGACGAGGAAATTTCAATTTTTGCCCGCAAGCAATTTGAAAAGCAGGGCATGAAGATCATTACCGGGGCCAAGCTTTCCAAGCTGGAGAAGGTCGCGAATAACGTTACGGCGCATGTCGAGGTTGGCGGCAAGGTTGAGAAGATTACCGTTGATCGCGTTATCATGGCGGTCGGTATCGTGGCCAACACCGAGAATATTGGCCTTGAGAACACCAAGGTCAAAACCGATCGCGGGAATATTGTCACGGATGAATATCTGCAGACAGCCGAACCGGGCGTTTATGCGATTGGCGATGTGGCGGGGGCACCGTGGCTGGCGCATAAGGCGTCACACGAAGGGGTGATCTGCGTCGAGAAGATTAAAGGCCTGAACGATGTCCACCCGATGATTAAAACCAATATTCCGGGCTGCACCTATTGCATGCCGCAGGTGGCGTCCGTCGGGCTGACCGAGAAGGCCGCCAAGGAAAAAGGCTATGAGTTGAAAGTGGGGCGTTTCCCGTTTATCGGCAACGGCAAGGCGATTGCTCTGGGCGAAACCGAAGGGCTGGTCAAAACCATATTTGATGCCAAAACCGGCGAATTGCTGGGGGCGCATATGGTCGGGGCCGAGGTGACCGAGATGATTCAGGGCTATGTCCTTGGAAAGACTATGGAAGCCACCGAGGCCGAGTTCATGCACACCATCTTCGCGCACCCGACTTTGTCGGAAATGATGCATGAAAGTGTGTTGGCGGCGTATGGTAAGGCGCTGCATATATAAGAATTCTTTGCATTTCTGGCCAAAACAAGGGTATAAGCTACTGTTATTAAGTAACAGTATGGTATGCTGGTATTAGAACCATGGAAAAACTGCGTCGCAATATCGTAATGCTGGTGATCGCATCAGAGGTTTCACACCTCTTTTGCTGCGTTCTGCCGACTCTGGCGGCGGTTTTAAGTCTGGCCGTCGGTGTGGGGCTGCTGCCTGTGGGCTTCACGCTTCTGCACGATGTTATTCATGGTTACGAAATGCCGATTATTATTTTCTCGGCAGTGATGCTGGGACTGGGCTGGTGGGTGTATTGGCTGGCGAAGCGCACGGATTGTCATGCGCTGGGTCATGATGAACATGCATGCCACAGAACGACGGATCGTTCGAAAACCTATCTGCTGATTGGCAGTGCTCTTTTTGTGATGAACCTCACAATCTATTTTGCGCTTCACTTCTCACTTGATCAACTGACGCGCTAAATCTCCCCATACGTTGGTATATAGATACAATTTGAGGCTTCGCATTTAATTGCTATTTTTTGCAATTAAAGGTGGTAGTGCATCACAGTTGCATATATCAGTTCGCTAATATGCTATTGAACGGAATGACTTCACAAAATTGATACAATTGGCACGGGGGTTGCAAACCTTTTTCCAGAGTCACAGCCATGCAACCCGAAATAAAACAACAACGGGAAATCATGGCACCAGTAGGGAAGGGGTGTTCACTATGGCTATTCCGTCAGTGCCAAAATCGTCTGATGCCGTTGATCAAAGCGTGGTCAAAGATCAAATGAACTATCTCAACTCCATGCATGACGCACCTGCGATCAGGCTGGATGCTGAATTTTATTCGGCCGATGATATTGATGGTGCCACGGAAGGCCTCATAGGTTCCGGGAATTTGAATTATCTGGTTTTACAGTCGCAGCAGACCAATGACGCCGGTACATTAAATAACCCATTTAACATTATGGACGGCGATAATATCTTCGGTGCGGATGCCTTGGGTGGTGGGGCATCTGCCGGAGATGCCAGTGGCCGTGATTTTGGTGGGCTATCGGATGATGCCTCGGGAATGGCGCTGCTGGGGAATGCGGACAACCTGAATATTGGCGGTGCTGGCGGTTCCTCCGATATGCCGGGTCTGGGTGGTGGTATGGGCATTACGGGGGCTTCGGCCCTCAAGGCAAGAGGCTTCAATAATGGGGATTCCTTTAACGACTCCAACATTGAAATTACAAATATTGAGAACCCGGATAACCCTGACGATCCGGAGGATCCAGATGATCCTGAAGACCCCGATGATCCGGTTGATCCTCCGGGTGGAGATGACGTCGATCTGACGGTTGACCTTGATACACCTGTTCTGGATGTCGATCTGGATACAATCCTCGATCCGCTTGAGGATATTGTAGGGGACATTGATATTGATGTTGATGGTTTTGTCGAAAATCTTTTGCCGGGTGAGCACGGATTTTTGCCTGATTTTGATGCTTCCGTTGACGCTCTTGTTGGCGGCCTTATTGTTCCTGAATCCAGTTTGGGTGCCATTTTAGCGCCTCTGGATCCGGTAATTTCAACGGCTACAGGTATTCTGGATGGTGTCATTGATAGTGTCGAAGGTGTGTTGCCGGCAGCTTTGCTGCAGCCTATTAATGACGTCATTAATACCGTCCTCGACCTTACAGGCCTGATGGGCGGCAGCAATGATACCGATCTTCTGGTTAATCTTGGTGCCATTATTCCCGGATTCACAACGCTGGATACGGGGCTGAATATTCCTCTGGACCCGCTAGAGTTGCTACTGGGTGATATTGACATCACGACGGATGTGACGGCGATCTCTGAAAATCTGGGAGAGCAATTATTCTCTATTATCGGCGATGTGCAGGATGCGGACGTTGCCGGCATTCTGAATACAGTGGCTGGTGAAGACGGGATTTTACAAGGGCTGGCCAGTGATATTCCCGAACTTGTTCTTGGTCTGGATGTCGCCACCGATCTACTCCCTCATTTTGGGGAAACGTTTTCTACGGATGACCTCCTTGGTGATAATCTGGGGGGCGTGGGCGATATACTGCCGGTAGGTGATTTGCTTGATGGCGACATATTAGGTGGAGATCTACTAGGCGGCGATTTGCTGGGTGATGACCTTCTGGGCGGTGCTCTTGATGGTTTTCTCGGCGGCGGAGATAATCCTGCGCCGGGTGGCGATACCGATTTAACTCTGGATACAGGCCTTGAAATTCTGGGTACGGAGATTCCCGATATTAATCTGGATGTTCCCCTTGATCCGGTTGAGCAATTGCTGGGTGATATCGATATAGACGTTGATGCTACCTCGCTGAACGATGGTACGGCTGTGCAGGATGCCTTGGGCGCTCTTGCTGAGGGTGATGTCAGTGGTGCTCTTGATGATGTATCTGCAACATTGGGGCTGGATACGCATCTCGATCTGCTGAGCGATAATGATATTGCCCTTGATGCCGGAACGGAGACGGTTTCTGATCTGCTTAACGATCTTGATGTAGATTCGATATCAGATATTGAAAGTGTTTCCGATATTCTGAATGATGCCCTGGCTGGTGATATTGATGGCATTATTGATGATATTGGCTTGCCGCTGAGTGATGATATGAATCCTGATCTTCTGGGTGGCGTCGATGTTCTGGGCGATCTGGGCGATGATGCTCTCGGTGGGGGCATGGATGGCCTTACTGAAGGCCTGGGCGATGCGGTGGATAGTCTGATGGGTGGCTCGACTATTCCTGATGTCTTGCCGGATCCTGTGGGGACTATCACTGAGGGGCTAGGCGGTGTTGTGGATACGACACCTGTTCTCGGCGGCCTTGGAGGTTTGCTGGGTGGCGGTGGTGGCGGCGGCCTGTTCGGTTAATCCCGGCTAAAATTTCCCATTCTCAACAAGGATATTTCCATGGCTGTGCAAGAAACTCAGGCTATCCGGGATGTGCAAAATCTTCCTGCGGTAAAAAGGAATACTATTGTTCTTCTTATATCATCCATCACTATCAATATTCTTTCTCTGGGCCTGCCGCTGCTAACCTTGCAGGTTTATGACCGTATTCTGCCTAATCAGGGGTCGGGCACACTGCCTATATTGATTTCTGCCTTGTGTGTGGTTGTTATTCTGGAAGTTGTGATGCGTCTATCCAGAACTTATCTGGTCAACTGGACGGGTGCCGCGTTTGAATATGAAGCAATGAATAAGGCTTCTCAGGCCATTCTGAATGCCGATCTTTCAATCATTAATTCTACAGGGGTAGGGGAGAATCTTAACCGCCTGTCTGCCATTTCACGATTAAAAGATTTTTATAACGGCTGCACGTTTATCACCATGATCGACATGGCGTTTGCAGGCCTGTTTTTAGGATTGATATTCTATATTGGCGGCCCTTTGGGTTTTGTGCCATTGGCGTTAATGTGCGGTTTTATGGCGATATCATATTATTATGGTCTTCGTCTTAAACAGGCTCTGCTGGCGCGTGATTGCGCCGATGATAAACGTTATAATTTTATGATCGGGGCATTGGAAGGGGTGCATACACTCAAGGCGATGGCGCTGGAAAATCATTTCCTGCGCCGTTATGAGCGTTACGAGCGTGGTACAACACATTCCAATTACGATGTCACGATGGCGGCCGCTTCGTCTTTCAATGCGGCCAGCACATTCTCGCATCTGATTATCGCGGCGACGATTACGATAGGGGCGCTGCTGGTGCTGCAGGGGAATTTGACGGCAGGCACCCTGATTGCCTGTATCTTGCTTTCGGGACGCCTTATGCAGCCTGTACAGCGGGGGCTGGGATTATGGGCGCGTTATCAAGACTTTCAGATTGCGCAGGAGAAGGCCAATCAAATCCTGAATATCCCGCAGGTGCGCTGGAAAAACACGCATTCAGTGGAGCAGGTAGCGGGAAGCTCTGCGGCAACTTTGAGCCTGAGGGACGTCGGTTTTTATATCCATTCACAAAATCGCTGGCTGTTTAATAAGGTCAATTTACACATGAAGCCTGGAATTACCATTCATATTACAGGTGGTCATGGCGTGGGGCGTACAGTTTTACTGAATATCATTGCCGGAGTTTACAGAGCGGCGGATGGCCAGGTGTTGCTTGAAGGCAAGCCTATTCAGGATTTTAACAAAGACGAACTCTCGGAAAAAATAGGCATGATCAATGCCGAAAGCGAAATTTTCCGGGGTACGATCATGGATAATCTGACCCGTTTCGGGCTGACCAGTTTTGACAGCATGAAGGATATTCTCGCCTCACTGGGAATTGATCGTGACGTCAGCAAGCTTGCTATGGGATACGATACATTCTTGCACGGCGTTGAGCCCGACACGGTTACGCCGGGTCTGAAACAGCGTATTGCGATCGCACGGGTTCTGGCATTGCATCCGAAAGTTATCCTGTTTGACGACGCAGACCGCAATCTGGACCGTAACGGTTATAAGAGCATTATTTCTACGCTAGGGGCGATGCGTCGTGACGTCTGCATGATTTTGGTGACGGATGACAAGTATATTTCACGTCTTGCACAGTTTCATTTTGAATTGACGCCAGGAGGTTTAATACCTCTTGAGGCTCCCGTTCATGCACCTCAGGAGGTTGATCATGCAGCCTGATACCCAGGAAAAAGCGTATACGCGTGAAACGCTGTCGTCTGAGATCGTGCTTAATTCCGCTATCAATGGCCTGCGTCAACGGTTGGTGCAATCTGTTTGGCGAAACCGCCGCCACCGTACGCCATGGGAAAGCTGCGCCTGTGCGCTGTCCTTGATACTGGAGCCGGACTGCACCTGGCGTCGGATGGCGGATGCATTGCCCTATGGACTGCATAACTACGGAGTAGACGAATTTCTGGATACGATGGCCAATCTTGGTTATCTGGCGCGGCCAGCTTATCTTTCCGTTGATGATATTGATGACCGCTTGATGCCTTGTCTGTTCGTATCGCAGTCTGGAAAAGAGCCGTATATTGTCATTTCACGCAACCATATTTATGACTGCAAACGGGAAAAGTTCATCAACGCATTGCCGGAGAGCGCAGGCGAGACATGGTTTTTTGAAGAATATTCGGAAACGCGCTCTTCGCTGTCGTCGCAAAGCCGCAAGACGACCGGGCTGACCTGGTTCAGGGCGGTATTAAACCGATTTACGCGGTCTTACTGGCAAATTCTGGCAATAGGTCTTTTTATCAATCTGGCGGCGTTGTGCCCGCCGTTGTTTATTATGGTGGTTTATGACCGTGTCATTTCGGCCCATACACCCGACATCATGACGATGCTGGCGGTAGGTGTCGGTCTGGCCGTTGTTCTTGAATGGATTCTTCGACAGACGCAGTCAAAAATTCTTGCGGGATTTGCCAGCCGTCTGGACAATATTGTCAGCAATCATATTTTTGCGCGTTTGATGTCCTTGTCTCCGGGGTATATAGAGCGCGCCTCTGTGCCGGCGCAAGTTGCGCGCATGAAGACATTCGAATCAGTTCGCGATTTTTTTAGCGGCGGCATTTTCCTGTCGTTGCTTGAAATGCCGTTCTCGATCATAGCGCTGATAGCCATTGCTGTTATCGCCGGACCTCTGGCATTGGTTCCTTTATCTATAACGGTTCTGTATGGTCTTCTTTTTGTATCGATATGGCATAAGGTCAAGGTTTCGATCCGTGATGCGGCGCGGGCGACGTCCGCCCGTCAGCAATTTTCCCTGGAGACGTTTGAAAAACTGGCGGCCATACGCACGTTTGGTCTGACGGAAATTTGGCAGAAAAAACATCAAGAGCTTACGGCACGTGAAATATCTGCGCATTTTAAACTGCAATGGCTGGGTAATGTGGGAGAAACGCTGGCACACGGCCTTACGATCATATCATCCGTGGCGGTGGTCAGCTTTGGTGTGCACCTGATCTGGGCGGGGCAGATGACGGCAGGTGCGCTGGTGGCGACCATGATCTTGTGCTGGCGTGTTCTGACACCTTTTTACAGCTTGTGCACGATGATTCCGCGTTTGGACCAGTTGCGCAACAGTATTCGTCAGGTTAATGAATTGATGGAAATCGAGGTTGAAAAGCCGTTGGGAGAAATTCCTTCGCGCGCGCTGGATTGGAAAGGTGAGGTTACTTTCTCGCAAGTGGGGCTTCGTTATCCCGGCGATGTGAATCCGGTTTTTAGCGGTCTGAATTTTACTGTGAAGCCGGGCGAGCTGGCGCTGATTACGGGTGACAACGGTTCCGGAAAAACCAGCTTGCTCAAGATGATACTGGGCATGTATGCGCCGCAGGCGGGTTCTATACAGATTGACGGCCATGATATTCGCCAGCTTGACCCGCAGGCACTGCGCCATAACATTGCCTATATCCCGCAATATCCGCATTTCTTTGAAGGTACGATAGAAAGCAATCTGCGGCTGGCCCATCCGTTGGCATCCAGCAAGGAAATAGAGATGGCGCTGAAACAGGCGAATGTCTGGAAGGACATACAGAATTTGCCGCGCGGATTGCAGTCCCGTCTGGGTTCCGAAGGGGGGACTCATATATCAACCAGCATGGCGTTACGTTTGTGCATGGCGCGGGCTTATCTGCATAACGCGCCCATTCTATTGATTGACGAGCTGCCGAATGCGCTGATGAATGATCCGGCAGGCAAGGAGTTGATTGACAGTGTGTTACGTCTGAAACACGGGCGCACAGTATTTATGGTGACATACAGGAATGACCTGATGTCCGTTGCCGACCACGTTATCGTTCTGCGCCGTCGTAAGCAGCCTGTTGTAGGTCCGGCACACTTGGTTAGTCAAAAACTCAAAGAACTCTCGTAACTGAGAAAACAAGGAGAGATATCATGTCGTTTATGAAAGACGCGGAAAACAGTCTGACCCAAAAGGGAAAGCGTAGCCAGTTGCGTTATCTGTCGCATTCGGCACGTTTGCAGGAAACGCTACCATCGCACATGGCGCGGGTGACGATTTTTTCGATCAGCCTGACGGTATGCGCTTTCATTACGTGGTCGGGATTTACCAATATCAACGAAATGGCCCGTGCGCCCGGTGAAGTGGTGCCGCAGGGATTCCAACAGATTGTTCAGCATCTTGATGGAGGCATCGTCACCGAGATTTTAGTTGATGAAGGCAGGCTGGTTGAGAAAGGGGCACCGCTGGTACGTCTTAGCGGGGCGGGTGCTACGGAGGACTTGGGACAAGTTGAAGAGCGCCAGCTTTCATTAGGCCTGCAACAGGAACGCCTGAAGGCTTTCGTCAACGGACGCAAACCCGATTATACTGTCTTTAAAACAGCCTCTGCCGAACAGATCAGCAATCAGCAGCGCATGTATGACGCCATGTTGGAGGCGCGTCAGGGCGAGCGTGATGTTATCAATGAGCAAATCAAGCAAAAGCAAAACAGCATTCGCGCGTTGCAATCAAGACAGGGTGCTATCAGCAAGAATTTGAACATCACCCGTGATTTACTGAGCAGAAAAGAGCAGCTTCACAGTAACGGCTATGTTTCCAAGATCAGCTATCTGGAGACTCAGCAGGAAGCAAATGCGTTGAGCGGCGAAAATATGCAGTTAAGCGCGCAGGTGGATGAAGCAAGAGCGGCGCTTACCGAATACAAAGATCGTCTGGAGTCTCTGGATTCTAAATATCGTGATGAAGCGTGGCGGCAACTGGAAGCCGTAGAGAACGAGATGGCACAAAATAAGAAAATGGGAGAGAAATTACAAAATCGCGTTGAGCGTCTTGATGTGGTAGCGCCTGTGCGTGGCCTGGTTAAAAGCTTGGGCGTGACTACCGTGGGCGGCGTTGTGGCGCCGGGGCAGACGTTGATGGAGATTGTGCCGCTGGACCGCCCGATGATCGTGGATGTACGTCTGTCGCCGCGGCATATCGGCCACTTAAGAGTGGGGCAGCCTGTGCAGGTGAAGATCAGCTCGTTTGATTATTCACGTTATGGCGCTATTCAGGGCGAGCTGGAATATATTTCGGCGTCCACCTTTGAAGAAACGGCGCAGGGCGAGCGTTATTATAAGGGGCGCGTGAAATTGGCGCAGAATTATGTCGGTAATAATCCGGACAAAAACATTATCGTGCCGGGAATGACGGTCATGGTGGATATTGTGACGGGCGATAAAACCATCCTGCAATATTTGTTAAAACCGATCCGGAATTCCATCCAGACGGCGATGACCGAGCGCTAGGAAAGGCTAAGCTTGATGAGCGTGTGCCTGACGGAAGCTGACCATTGTTTTTGTGGCTTCGTCCCATAAGGTCAGCGATGCGCAGCGCAGGCTTTCTTTGAGAGTCATCACATTCATGGTTTTAAGATCGGCGCTGTTATCGAGGCATTCCTGCAGTTTGTAATTCGGGATCATGCTGCATAGATGGTGAATGTGGTGCAGACCGATATTGCCGGTAAACCATTGCAGAATGGGAGGGAGTTTATAGTAGGAGCTACCCATAACCGCGGCTTCCTGAAAATTCCAGTGCTCACGTCTTTCCCAATATGCTTCTTCAAACTGGTGCTGGATGAAGAACAGCCAGCCACCCGCCCATGCCGCGATCATAATAGGCACGAGGAAAATCATAAACATGGTGGATGCACCCGTGAACAGGGCAATGCCGCCGTAGAATGCCAGCATATAGATATCAAGGGCCACAATGCTTTTGAGCGCCTTCCAATAGGGAACTGTGCGGTAATCTTCGAAGAATGAAACGGCGCTCGGTAAAGGTAGACGCTGTATGATCATGATATGAAGGGGCGGGCCGAGTACCAGCATGACGAACGGGCTACGGTACAGGCGATAAAAAAACCGTTTGCGCGCAGGCAGGTTTTTATATTCAGCAATCGTGAGTGTATCAATGCTGCCGATGCCGCGGCGGTCAAGGTCGCCTGAGGCTGCGTGGTGCATATTGTGGGCGTCACGCCAGTAGGTGTAAGGTGTCACAGTCAGAACGCTGAGCAGGCGACCCACCCAGTCATTGGCGGCACGTGTCTTGAAGAATGACATGTGGCCGCAGTCATGCTGAATGATAAACAGACGCACCAGCAGCCCACCTGCGGGCAGCCACATCAGTACGACCGGCCAGACCAGATCGTTCTTCAGGCTGATCGCCATGGCGGCGCAGATCAAAAAGAAAAGCCCCAATGTCGTGGTGAGCTGGAAGACGCTTTTGCCTGTGTGGCCGCCTTTATATTTATTGCAATGCTTTACCAGGGCATTCATCAGCATGCCTGTTTGATTTTCAGGCTGGCAGGTATTCGTTTCACTCATAAAAGTATAATCTCGGTTAAGGCGCCAGTTTCGCGCGCGGTGTAATCTGCGCTTGGTCAAAATATGGCGATGCTATTTCAAGAACCCGGCTCACCTTTGACAAGTCGAATTTGTCATCGGTACGCACACCCGTTTCCATGTCGATCCATGTTACATGGCCAGCCGCCACGCGGGCAATGTCCTCCAGATTTTTACCCACATTATCCGGGTTTAATCCTCCGGCATAGCCGCAGAAATGGCCGGTCAGCGGGGCGTCCCAGCGATCGGGGCTGATTCCCTGACCTGCCGAGGCGTCGAACAGGACGGCGTGGTTTTTAACGTCTTTGAACAACGGCAGCAGACCCTGTTTTTCGCGGGTATATTGCAAGATGAATTGCCACTGGGGACTTTCCTTAACGCGGGCCACCAGTTCTGCCGGGTCGTACTTGCCCTCGACGTCACCGAATTTCAGGTTGAGCTGGATGCGCTGGAAGCCGGACATCAATTCCAGTACGGAGGGATCTTTGGCAATGAATCCTAGAAAACCGTCATCGCAAAGATGCATAGCCTTGTTCTGGCCTTTGCTATGAGCGGTGAAGTTTTCGATCCATGAAGTGGTGGGGAAACGCGGCTGGCCAACGCGTGCGCGCAGCAGCAGGATGGCCCATTCAACCATCGGAAATTTAGTGGCGATTTTTGTCAGGTCGGCGACATCTACGGCGTCATCCGCGCCTGTAATGGAGCAATATTGAAGTTTCATGCTGTCCCTTATCTTTTTATATATAGGATATAGTAGCAGAGCATCAGCATTTATGCCCATAAAAATGAGTTCTAGAGCGAAAAACTAAAGCATAGGCTCGCGTTGATTTTTGTAGCCTTCGATCAGCGAAAGTTGTGGTTTTTGCTTTGATTCCGGGGGTATTAGGGCGGGTTCGTCTGTGCTGCTGATGATCTTCATAAAGCTGCGGCGCAGACCCGTGCCTTCGGCGCTTTTTTGATCGATGAAGCGGCTCTTATCCAGCCCTTTGGCCTGAATTAGCGGATGGTCAACAAAGCGGTCGAGGCTGTCATAGCGCCCGGGGACATAGGGCCATTGGCTTTCAAAACTGCGGTTGAGGTCGAGCGCCATCAGCAGGATCTTGTTGCGGTCATTGTCCTGTTCCATGTTCCTGTCCACATGCTCCGCCAATGGTGAATCCGAAGGGACGCCCATGAAGCTGATCTTGGTGCCAAACGCCCCCTGAAACACGCAAAACGTCCCCAGTTCGCCATTGCGCTGATAGGAGGAGAAGGCGGCAAACAACGAATGCTCCAGATTGGAGAGCTGGGAAATGAATTTATTCGAGCTTTGAGCCTGATATTCTTTGCGCATGCTTTTTATTCCCCTCGTCTTAAATCTATCATTATTTAACATAATCAATATAGCTTTTGCAAGCTTATTATCTGCTTCTATCGTGGGTATGGGAACTATAGGACGTGCCTAGCCATTTTGTAAGAAATCCTTTTATATTCGGGGAAATATTATGAAATTATCAGCGTTTATCACAAAAAACTCTCCTCATATAATCCACGAATGGGAAGTTTTTGCCAGAACCTTTGTGCCCGCCGCCACCGACATGACCCCGCTGGCGCTTCGTAACCATATTAAGGATATCCTGCTGTTCGTTGTAGCAGACATGGAGAGCTCTCAAACCGGTGAGGAACAGGTAAAAAAATCTCAGGGCAAAGGAAAGCAAAATACGGCACCTCAACCTAGCGCCGCTGAAACACATGCCGCCTTGCGTTTGGCGGGCGGCTTTAATCTGGATCAGATGGTTTCTGAGTATCGCGCTTTGCGCGCCAGTGTTCTAAAGCTCTGGCTTATAAACAAGAAGGACGCCCATGATGATGATTTGCAAGAGATCATCAGGTTTAATGAAGCCATTGATCAGACACTCACGGAATCTATCAGCCATTACGTAAGAAAACTTGATGAGTCCAAAAACCTCTTTCTTGGCATTCTCAGCCATGACCTTCGTAACCCTCTTGGTGCAATGCTTGGGGCTGCTGAACTAATGCCAAAGATAGGCCCGCTTAATGAAAGGCAGAATGTTCTGGTTGATCAAGTTATTGACAGCGGGGGGCGCATAAAAGAAATCATCGACCATCTTCTTGATATAACGAGGGCGCGTTTTGGTTCAGGACTTCCTGTGCTCAGATCTCCTATGGACATGGAGTTTGTTGCCCGGAAACTGGTTGATGAAATGCGGTCTCAACATCCAGACCGCGAGTTCGTTCTTGCGGTTTCCGGGAAGACGGAAGGGGACTGGGATAAAGCCCGCCTTGGACAGGTATTCTCAAACCTGCTGGGAAATGCCGTCCAGTATAGCTTTAAAGACACAATTATTCACGTAACTCTGAAGGGCGGTCCAAAAGACGTTGTATTAGTGGTCCACAATCAGGGGCTTCCCATCCCTCCGGACAAGATTGGAAAAATATTTGATTCACTGATGCGTGTGACGGGAGAAAGTAAAGAGCTTCATAGCCCAGAAACAACAAATTTAGGCTTGGGACTTTACATTACCAATGAGATTGTGACGGCCCATGGGGGGCAACTCACCGTGGAGTCATCGGAAATAGAGGGCACAACTTTTACCGCGCATTTCCCACGCAAAGCTGTTACGCCCCACGACGAGGAAACGCCGGATGTGCCCGTTTCCTCTTTATCCGCATATCGGACAAAACATTCTACTCCCGCATCTGGTCCGACGCACTTGCGATAAAAAAATTGCGCCCGCGGAGTGCTTTTCCAAGGGCGCAAGCTGGCAGCACAGATCTTCACTGGTAGCGCTAAATACCTCATTTGCCTGGCATCACTAGACTCTGCGTTGACGCAGAGTCTAGTGATGCCAGGGATGTCCGTCAACAAAATAGTGGCAAAAATAGTGGCAAATTAACTGTTTTTTTAAGATGTATCCGTCAATATAACTATATGTTATATATAAATAATATAAATATAAGTTAGTGGCGAATATAGTGGCAAAAATATAGGCAATTTAATGACGGAAAGCATCGGATTAATGGAGCCGCTCTTGCCACCTGAAGGAACGGGTGATTTGAATGATCTCGCTGTTGACCTGGTATCCAAGGCCAGTGGCTTTGCCGGAATGCTTAATCCTGTCGTTAGCAGGTCTGTTGGGGATTTGGTTCGCTCCATGAACTGCTACTACTCAAATTTAATCGAGGGACATGACACAACACCACGAGAAATTGATCGCGCATTGGCCGAGAATTTTTCAGCCGAGCCAAAGAAAAGAGCTCTCCAAAAAGAAGCTGTCGCTCATATAACCGTACAAAAAATGATTGATGCCGGTCTGGTGCCGGATGTTCACCCAATTTCTTCCGCGTATGGGAAGTGGATACACAAGGAATTTTGTGACCGCTTACCACCGGAACTGCTTTGGGTTGAAAATCCCGACACGGGCAAAAAAATACAAGTTATTCCGGGCAAGCATCGGGACGGCACGGTATCGGTCGGGCGGCATATCCCGCCATTACCTGAAAACCTGGACAAATTTTTAGTACGCTTCGATGAAGCCTACGACCCCAATAAGCTTTCCAAGATTCAACGCATCATCTCTATTGCGGCCTCACATCATCGTTATGCGTGGATACACCCTTTTTATGACGGGAACGGGCGCGTCATACGCTTAATGTCCTATGCGGCTCTTAAAAAAATCGATGTTGGCAGCGAATTGTGGTCTGTTGCCAGAGGGCTTGCCCGACAAAAAGACCAATACAAGGCTTTGTTACAGGCCGCAGACGAACCGCGCCATGGTGATCTGGATGGGCGCGGCACGTTATCTCAAGCCGCCTTAGTCGATTTCTGCGAATTCTTCCTGAATATCTGTATAGATCAGGTGGCGTATATGAGCAGTTTGCTGGACTTCAAAACATTGTCCGAACGCATGAGGATTCATGTCGAGGAAATGATCGCCATGAAAGAACTGCCAAAGGGAAGCTACGCGCTCTTGCGGGAAGCCCTTTTGGTGGGCGAGTTTGAGCGCGGCAAAGTCGAAGATATTACAGGCCTTAAAGACCGCGCGGCCAGAGATATACTCTACGCACTGGTTAAGAAAGGGCTTCTGGTTTCTGACACACCTAGAGGGCCAGTACGTTTGGGCTTCCCTATAGATGTTGTCGAGCGCTGGTTTCCGTTACTGTATCCAGTCACGAAGTGAGTGCTCATATTTGATTATGCAGCTATTTTTAGCGGGAACAATTTAAAACAGAAATGTCTAGCACCGATTACACAGTTTCTAAGAAAGAATGGTCAGTAGATACTGCGCCCGGCACAGCAAATCTATACTCTTTTCCGTTCTGGCTAATTATTGATGAGAAAAGTCCGCCTGTAACTCAAGAGATAATTGTTAAAGATAAGAGATACCGAATTTATGCTCCATTTCGTAGTGCGCCTGCAAATTTTACAGGGATGCCCGAGATTAAAGCCTCTATGATTCCTTTCACTCACGGAACAAAGCCTAACATAGGTGAAAATACACGCATGCTAACTCTCGCCGCTACTCCGGGTTTAGCAATCGGCGATGAAAAACCTAGAATGGTTCTCAACTGGGGAGAGAAAGGGAGTGAAACTGTAATCAGTCTGGCAATGGATAGTATGCGCATTGATTGGTTTAGAGGGGATGATGAACAAAACATTGAGAAATTACTTAGAGCCATATTTGACCAGTTACGCTGGATGAGTAAGCAATGGTGGATAGGTCATTCAGTAGAAGGGCTTTCAGGTTACCTTCGTAACCAAATCGCTATTAAAAAGAACGGTCAGCCTGTAGATGATCCTATTGGAAGAACGAAAGGTTACGGAGTAGGTACAGATGTAATGCCAATTACAAATATGATGTGGAAAACAGCTTTTAAAAATATATCTACTGATTTCTTTCCTCCTAGCCATGAACTGCTTTTGTTAGATGCCCAACATAGTTTAGCAATAAATGATTACCGTACCTTTATAGTGAGAGCCGCTACAGCGTGCGAACAAGCTATAGATTTTCATTTTGAACGTATTTGGAAAATACACAAATCGGAAAAATATAGAAAAGGCAAGATTTGTACAGGCTATGAAATTGATAGGCATATATCAGAAGACTTAGAAAACTTTATAAGTAAATCATTTAAAATATCTGATCCAACTTCTTTCGCGTTAATTGCTAACTTGTGGGATGCGCGCGGCAATGTTGCCCATGGAAAAGCTGCCGTATATAGGCAAGATGGCGAGATCAAAGATATGTCACTAGATATGGGCAATAGCATTATGTTAGCTGCAAAAAAATTACTGCTGTGGTTGGAGAATCTTATTTAACCTATGGAATTAATTTCTTTATATAAAGAAAGGAAGGCAATAAGTGCCTTCAAAAATACAGATGCAAGCCGATGAGTTTTTTAATGCCTATAAGGGGGATTATAAGAAAATAACGAGGCAGCAATTGTGCAATTAGCAAAGTTATCAGGTAAGCCGATAGTAAGTAAGAAGGCTAATGATTATTTAAAAAAATGGCGGAAGAGGTGAGATTCGAACTCACGGAGGGCGTGAACCCTCGACAGTTTTCAAGACTGTTGCAATCAACCACTCTGCCACTCTTCCATCCATAATAAATGAAGCATTATCAATTGGTTATATTGATTTCTTCATGTATTACCTTGGGATTGAACGCGGCGCTTGACCGCAACGTTTCCCTGACGCAGTGTTTTACCCAAGGAGAAGCGATGATGCAAGCTGGTAATGAGGTTCCCCATATTTCCCCCGAAGAGGCTTTAGATCGGGCGCAAAGGGGCGAGGCCGTGCTGATCGACGTGCGGGAGCCGGACGAACTGGCTGTCGTGGCCATCGAGGGGGCGGTCAACGTTCCGATGTCGGCTTTTGATGCGGCGGCCGTGATCGACGCGGCAGGCGACAAGGACATTGTATTCTTCTGCAAGATGGGTGGACGGGCGATGAATGTCTGTCAATATTTCACTAAGAACACGGGTCGCGAAGCTATGTGCATGACGGGCAGCATTACCGCATGGGCGGCCAAGGGCTTGCCGGTGACGTCTGTCCTGTAATGGAATTTGCCGCATCGAAAATATTTTGGCTGCTGGTAGCGCCCGCGAACGTGATCGGGATCTGCATGGCCATGGCGTTTTTATGCCGCCTGTGCAAATGGTGGCGCGGCGTTGATGTTTTTTTTATCACCGGGTTTTTGCTGTTGTTTACCTTCGGGCTTATGCCTGTCGGGCCATCGCTGCTGGCGGGGCTGGAATCGCGGCATCAGCGTCCGGTGAAGCTGCCTGATGATGTGCGTGGCGTGATTATACTGGGTGGCGCTTTTGATACTTATCTTTCAAATATTTATCACTGGCCGGTATTGAATGATGGTGTAGAGCGCGTACTGGATGGCGTCATGCTGGCGCAACATTATCCGGATTCCACATTATTGTTCAGCGGCGGCAGCGGTCGGCTGACGCATCGTGAACGCACCGAAGCGCAGGACATGAAAATATTCATGGAGACCTATCCCGAAGTGGCCGCGCGTACGAAATTCGAAGATCAATCGCGCAACACTTTGCAGAACGCGGTTTACAGCTTGAAGCTGGCACAACCGCAACCGAATGAAAAGTGGATATTGGTGACATCTGCCTATCATATGCCGCGCGCGGCTTATATGTTCGATTCAGCCGGGTGGAAAAACCTGATTTTGTGGCCGACCGATTACCGCACCAAAGGGCACATGGATTTTATGCCGCACAAACTGGATATTCTGGGGAACCTTTACCAGAGCCATCTGGCCTTGCGCGAGATTATCGGGCAATGTGTCTTTCGCATCCGCGAAAAGTATAAATTTTAAGCTTCCTGCTTAAGAAAGTGTCCGATAAAGTGCTGCGCATAAAAATAATATGGGAGCGTTTTATGAAATCCACCCGTCGTGGCGTATTTGTTTCGCTGATCGGTCTGCCGCTGGCGCTTGCCGCCGCGCAGGCATTCGCCGCACCTTCATCGCCTGCGTTTGATAAAGTCGTCAACAGCGTTCGTGCCGAAGCGCTGGCGCGGGGCGTATCCCAACGTACGATTAATCGTGCTCTGACGGGTGTTGAGCCGCTGACTATTGAGCATTTAGAAAATAACCAGCCCGAGCGCAGCCGCACAGTGACATTTGCCGAGTATTATGGCCGCCATGTCACGCCGGCATCCATGACGCGCGCACGGCAGTTCCGCCAGACGCATGCCCGCGTACTGGAGAAGGCCGAACGTGATACAGGTGTGCCCGCCAGCGTAATCCTGTCGATCCTGAATATTGAATCCCGTTTTGGCAATAATACAGGTAATCAGAAAGTAATTCCGGCGTTGCTGACTCTGGTGCGTGATGTTAAGGGCGATGACAAGCGCGCCCGCGACCGCCGCGCCATGTTCCATGAGGAAGCGGTGCAGGCGCTGATGCTGATTGATGAGGGTTATGAAGAAATTCTCACGAAGGATGGGTCATGGGCTGGTGCCGTAGGGCCGGGGCAATTTATGCCATCGAGTATCCGCCGCTATGCGGTCGATGGTGACGGCGATGGCAAGAAGAATATGTGGAGCGACTATGACGATGTTATTCCTTCGATCGCTAATTACCTAAAAGAGAAGGGCTGGCAGGCCGGACAGGACTGGGGCGACAAGGTTGATTTGCCGCAGGGCTTCGACAAAAATCTGTTGACGGATACGCTGCTGCACCAGACGAACAAGACGGCCAGTGAATGGTCTGCGCTGGGCGTTAAGCGGGCCAATGGGCAGCGTTTATCCGCGGATGGTCAGGCGGGGATGATGATCGCGCCGAATTACAATGTGCAGAATGGTGTACTGAAAGGCCCGGCTTATCTGGTGCATGAAAATTTCCGCACGGTGATGCAGTATAATAAATCGTATAAATATGCGCTGACGGTATTGCAAATGTCCGATGCGCTGGATGCGCGCCGTCCGGCACCTGCTATTACGATGCCTGCGCCTGATCCCTATAACCAGTAAGATTGATGATGCTCCGTTTTTTTCTCCTTATTTCCGTTGTTCTGCTCGCTGGTTGTACCGAGGCGCAATATGTGGCGCAGATGGGCAAGGAATTTGGCGGGACGCTGGGTGACGAAGGTTTCTCTTCGCAACAGAAGCAACAGCAGGGAACGTTCAAGGTTGGTAAATCATATAAGGTTGAAGGCCAGAGCTACACGCCGCGCGAGCAGTATGATCTGGTCGAGACGGGTATTGCTTCGTGGTATGGTCCCGGCTTTGACGGTAAGAAGACTGCCAACGGTGAAGTTTTTGACAAGCGTGAGATGACCGCCGCACACCGTACATTGCAAATGCCTTCGCTTGTGCGCGTGACAAATCTTGATAACGGGCGCTCTGTGATTGTGCGTATCAATGATCGTGGACCGTTCAAGCGCAACCGCGTTATTGATGTATCGGAGAAGGCCGCAGAGTTGCTGGCGTTTAAAGGGATTGGGACGGCCAAGGTGAAGTTGGAAGTTCTGCAGCAGGAAAGCCTGCGCGTAGCGGAGATGGCCCGTTCGGGGCAAAGTACACGCGGTTTTGAGACGGCCGTGGCCGAGCAGCAGCCGATGGGCGATGTCTATGAAACGGTGGCTTATGATACGGCCTCAGGTTCGGTGTCGGTGCAGCCGGTCGGCCGTGAAACTCTGATTGCCTCTTCTGAAGTCGGCGCACCTGTCCAAACCGCACTGCCGGGACATATCCGGAACGGCGAATTCTATCCTGACCCTGTCGTCATGGAACGTCCGGTTACCAGAACGAATATTTATGTTCAGGCGGGGGCGTTCGGCGTTTATGACAATGCCTCTCACCTTAAGGATAAACTTTCAGCTTTGAGCAATGCCGTGGTCGCCGAGGCCGATGTCCGGGGGCAGCGTTTTTACCGTGTCAGGCTGGGCCCGGTGGCTAGCGTGAACGAAGCCGACGAACTCCTCAACAGAGTTGTGAATTCAGGGCATAAAGAAGCTATCATCGTGGTTGAATAATCAGCCAAAACCCCTATTCTGTGCATGTCTTTCCCCCTTGCTTTAGAGGATGCTCATGTTCAGGCTGTTTCTTTCCATATCTCTGTCATTTTTTGCACTGACGCTGGCTGTCCCGGTACAGGCACAGGACACGACGGCCAAGCAGGCTATCGTCATTGATTACAATACCGGCTTTGTTCTTTATGAAAAAAATGCCGATGAGAAAATGGCACCATCATCCATGACCAAGGTGATGACGACCTATCTGGCGCTCGGCGCGCTGGAGCAGGGGCGTATCAAGGCTGACCAGACATTCCACATTAGTGAGAAAGCTTGGAAGACAGGTGGCTCTCGCATGTTCGTTCAGGTGGGCACCGATGTGAAGGTTGAAGATTTGTTGCGCGGCATGATCGTGCAATCTGGTAATGATGCGACTGTGGCGATTGCCGAGGGTCTGGCGGGTTCCGAGGAAGAGTTTGCGAAGGCCATGAACCAGAAGGCCAAGGAATTTGGCATGTCCGGCTCGCACTTCACGAATTCCCATGGCCTGTCGGAGGATGAGCATTATTCCACGGCGCGCGATCTGGGCATTCTGGCGATGCATTCCATTGCCGACCACCCGCAGCATTATCATTACCACTCGGAAAAAGAATTTACCTACAACAACATCAAGCAAGGTAACCGCAACCCGCTGCTCTATCGTAATCTTGGGGCTGATGGCCTGAAAACCGGACATACGGATGCCGGTGGTTATGGTCTGATCGGTACGGCCAAAAATGATAAGGACCGCCGCGTCGTGGTTGTTATCAATGGCCTTGAAAGCGACAAGGAACGCGCCGAGCAGTCAGCCTCTCTTGTATCCTGGGCGCTCAATGCGTTTGATGATGTCACTTTGTTTAAGGCAGGTGAAACCGTGGATCAGGCCAGCGTTATTCTCGGACAACAGGCCAGCGTACCGCTGACCGTTGAAAAAGATATCCGTGTGCCGGTGCCGACATCGTTGCGCAATGATTTGAAGGTCGAGGTTGTTTATAAAGGACCACTGCAGGCGCCTGTGAAAAAGGGCGATGTTGTCGGCGTTCTAAAAGTCAGCGTTCCGCGTGTGAAAGACTTTGAAGTGCCGCTGGTCGCGGCTGCTGACGTTGAAAAAATAGGCCTGTTTGCTGGTGCTTTTGCTAAAGTTCTGCTGCTGGTTGATGGCGGTAAATAAGAAAACATGACGCGTGGCATTTTCATCACATTGGAAGGCGGAGAGGGGGCTGGCAAAAGCACCCAGATCCGTCTTCTGGCCGATGCGTTGAAGGCGCAGGGGCGGGATGTTGTCATTACACGCGAACCTGGCGGCACACCCGAGGCCGAAAAAATCCGTGAATTTCTGGTCAAGCGCGATGGTGGCAACTGGACGCCGATGGCGGAATGTTTGCTGCTTTATGCTGCCCGGCAAATGCATGTCGAAGGCCTGATCAAGCCTGCGCTGATGGAGGGGAAGATTGTCATTTCCGACCGCTTTGCCGATTCCACACGCGCCTATCAAAGCTTTGGTCACGGCTTGCCGCTGACGACGATTGAGGAGCTGAACAGATTGTCGCTGGGTGATTTTGCGCCTGACCTGACTTTTATCCTCGACCTTCCTGTTGATGTGGGCTTGGCGCGTGCCGGAAAACGGCTTTCAAGTGACCAGTCGCAGGAAGACCGTTTTGAGCTACTGGGTAACGGATTTCACGAACGCCTGCGCCAGGGTTATCTCGAAATCGCGCGGCGCGATTCTGGTCGTTGTGTGGTGATTGATGCCACGCGCAGTATTGATGAGATTGCGAACGATCTTTCATCTCATGTGCAAAGGAAGCTGGCATGAGTATGTTTGATGATTTCGATGAAGATGATCTGGCTGACGAGATTGCGGTTGCAGCGGCACCATCAGCGGCGGGTTTGCAGCCGCCGCGCCAGATGAATGAATGTTTCGGCCATGATGATGTTGAAAAGCAACTGCTGGAGCTTATTAATTCCAAGCATCTGCCGCATGCGTTGATTTTTGCCGGGTCGGAGGGGATTGGTAAATCGACCTTTGCGTTCCGCCTTGCGCGCTATCTGCTGAAGTACGGTGTGCCGCAGGGAGAAGAAGGCGGTGGTTTGTTTGGTGAGCCTTTGCCCGCAGCAAAAGCTGAAACATTGCTGGTCGATCCCGACGATCAATCGTGCCGCATGGTGGCGGCGAGCGGACACCCTGATTTACTGACGGTCGAGCGTGAGTTCGATGAGAAAAAAAACCGTTTCAAGGGTTCTGTCAGCATCGATGCCGTGCGCAAGATTGCGCCATTTATGCATATGACGGCTTCCTTTAACGGCTGGCGTGTTGTGATTGTGGATGACGCCGATACAATGACGACCGAGGCGCAGAATGCGATTCTAAAAGTTCTGGAAGAACCACCACCGCAAGCGATTTTGCTGCTGATTTGTCACCGCCCCGGCATGATGATCCCGACGATCCGTTCGCGTTGCCGTGTCGTACATTTCCAGCCGTTGGCGCTGGAGGTGTTTTCGAATTTGCTGCGCCGTTTGGAGCCGGGACTGCGCGACGCCGATCTGGCGACGCTTTATGCTATTACGGGCGGCAGCGCCGGGCAGGGTATTCGCCTGATCGAAGAGGGCGGGCTGGAAGTCATTTACAAAGTCTCCGGATTGCTGTCGCAATGGCCGGCATGGGACTGGCCGCAAATTCATGGACTGGCGGATAATCTTTCCAAGCCGGGACAAGAAGACGGCTACAAAAGTTTTGTCGAGGTGTTTAAGTGGTCGGTAGAGGCGCTGTTGCGCGCCCGCGCCCGTCAGGAAGCGTTACCGCCGCCTGTAGACAGTATACAAATGGCGCAGATGGCCAATCATTATACAATGGATGAATGGCTGGACATTTGCGAGCGCATGAAGGCGCATTTTGCCGCCGCCGATTTTTCAAATCTCGACAAGCGTCAGGCGATACTGGGCGCATTTTCAATTTTCGATGACGTCAGAAAGGCAGCTTAAAAGATGAGCAGCAAATCCCCTTATTATATTACGACCGCCATTGCCTATGTGAACGGTTCGCCGCATCTGGGGCATGCGTATGAAGTCATCTTGACGGACGTGCTCGCGCGTTTCCGGCGTCTTGACGGACATCAGGTGTTTTTCCTGACGGGAACGGATGAGCATGGCGAGAAGATAGCCACGACGGCGGAGAAGGAGGGGATTGCCCCCAAGGTGCTTTGCGACCGTTATGCGGCCGAGTTCCTTGAAATGGATAAAATGCTGAACATCAGTCAGGATGATTTTATTCGCACCACACAGCCGCGCCACTATCAGGCTTCGCAGACGATCTGGGAAGAGATTACCAAGAACGGCGATATTTATGTCGGCAAGTATGAGGGCTGGTATTCCGTTCGCGATGAAACCTATTTCGGCGAAGATGAGCTGACCACGCAGGGTGATAAAAAATTTGCCCCCACGGGAGCTGAGGTGACTTGGCGCGAAGAACCGAGTTATTTTTTCCGCTTGTCGGCCTACACGGACAAGCTGCTTGAGCTGTACGAAAAACATCCTGAATTCATCGAGCCGGAATCGCGCCGCAATGAGATTATTTCCTTTGTGAAGCAGGAGGGGGGCTTAAAAGACCTCTCTATCTCCCGCACCAGTTTTGACTGGGGTGTGCCGGTGCCCAAAGACGATCGCCATGTGATGTATGTCTGGCTGGATGCCCTTACCAACTACATCACCGGCGTCGGATATCCTGATACCAACAGCGATTCATTCAAAAAATTCTGGCCTGCCGATGTGCATGTGATTGGCAAAGATATTATCCGGTTCCATGCCATTTACTGGCCCGCCTTTCTGATGGCGGCAAAGTTGCCGTTGCCAAAAAAGATATTCGCGCATGGTTTTATCAATGTCGAAGGCCAGAAAATGTCGAAGTCGGTTGGCAATGTTTTGTCGCCGACTGACCTGATCAACCGTTACGGTCTGGACCAGACCCGCTATTTCCTGATGCGTGAAATTCCGCACGGCCAAGACGGTAATTTTGCCCATGATCAGGCCGTGCTGCGCATTAACAGCGATCTTGCCAACTCTCTGGGCAACCTGTCGCAACGCACACTGTCGATGATTGCCAAGAATTGTGGCGAAGCCGTGCCGTCGCCGGGCGCCTTTACCGAGGATGACAAGGCATTACTTGATCTGGCGCAAATACGCATGCTGCCGACAGTGCGCCATGAATATGACCGTTTCTACATTCACCGCGCGATTGAAGAAATCATGCGTGTATCGTATGAGGCCAATAGCTATATAGACCGTCAGGCACCTTGGGGTTTGAAGAAAACTGACCCTGAACGCATGGCAACAGTTTTATATGTGCTGGCCGAGGTGGTGCGTTGTCTGGCATTGATCATGCAGCCGCTGACGCCGGACTCGGCCGCCAGAATGCTGGATCAACTGGCTGTGGCGGATAATGAGCGCAGTTTCTCCTTTGTTACTGCAGCATATGCACTGAAAGCGGGCACGAAATTGCCGCCGCCCTCAGGCGTGTTTCCTCGAATAATGGACACAGAAGAACAGAAGGCGACGGGCTGATATCATGTTGATTGCGCCGTGGGCCGTACTGACGATGTTTGCCAGTGTCTGCTGGGGTTTGGCTTATGCGCTGATCGGAAAAATGCTGCATTCAGGTTTACATGCCGCCTTCGTGTTGTCAGTGATCGGCGCAACCACGTTCGCCACATATATGATTTTTCTTTTCAAGAATGGCGGTCTTGAAAGTTCTCTGGGCATTATAGCTCAACATAAATGGCTGCTGTTATGCCTGATTGGTGCGGCAACGTGCCTGATTTCCGGGCAGTTTCTGGTTTATAAGGCGATCACGCTGAAAGATGCACCGCATGTGGCGATCCTTGAAATTTCCTATCCGGTGTTTACCTGTTTATTTACGTGGCTGTTGTTTCGCAATCTGGAACTGTCATGGAATATGATCGTCGGCGGAGTTTTTATCTTTATCGGTTCAGCCATGGTGCTGTTTAAATCGGGTTCGTAAGGCATGTATATAGATTCTCATTGCCATCTCAACCATGATCGTCTGCTGCATCTCGGCGGTCCGGGGCAGGTTGTGCAGAATGCACGGGCTGCAGGTGTTAAAGGCATGCTGTCTATCTGCTGTCGCATCTCTGATGAATTCCCGCAGATTGTTGAAATGGTCGAGCCTCTGGATAATGTCTGGTGCACGATTGCAACACATCCGCATGAGGCCAGTGATCCTTTGGAAAAGGCTGTTTCTTATGATGAATTGGTCATGCTAGCGAAATCCAGCCCCAAGATTGTCGGGATTGGCGAAAGCGGGCTTGATTACTATTACAAACTTGCCGAAGTTCCAGACCAGCAGGATAGTTTTCGCAAGCATATCCGTGCCTGTATTGAAACCGATTTACCGCTGATCGTGCATGCCCGCGATGCGGACGACGATATTATACGTATAATCCGCGAGGAGGGGGCTGGCACTAATCTCAAAGGGGTAATGCATTGTTTTTCCTCCAGCCGTAAAATGGGGGAAGAGGCGCTTGATTGCGGTTTCTACATTTCATTCTCCGGTATTGTGACGTTCAAGAAATCAGTTGAGTTGCAGGATTTCGCCAAGGCCGTTCCGGCTGATCGCATTCTGATTGAAACGGACGCGCCATATCTCGCGCCCGAACCGTTCCGGGGAAAGATTAATGAGCCCGCCCTCGTCGTTCATACGGCTGAAATGATTGCCAAGTTGCGCGGTGTTAACCTTGATGAATTTTCTGATCAGACCAGCCGTAATTTCTTTACTTTGTTTAACAAGGCACAGCTTTCACCATGAATATTAAAGTGACAGTTCTGGGATGCGGTAATTCGGCGGGCGTTCCGTCGATTGGTAATTTCTGGGGCCAGTGCGATCCCCATGAACCGAAGAACCGCCGTACACGGCCATGCATTGCGATTGAGTCTGCTGAAACCACAATTGTTGTCGATACAGGCCCGGATTTTAAAGCGCAGATTAACAACACAAATATCAGCCGCATAGATGCCGTACTATATACGCATGCACATAGCGACCATGTACATGGCATTGACGATCTGCGAGTGATGCGTTTGCGGAACAAAAAGTTAATTCCGATCTACAGCAACCATGACACGATTGCTGAGTTACTGACGCGGTTTGCCTATATGTTTTCAGAGATTGATCCCGAAGGATTATACCCGCAGGTTCTGGCGCCGCATGTGATCGATCAGGCGCATTATAACCAGCCAATGACGGTTGGCGACATTAACGTGATACCGTTCGAACAGAGCCATGGATCGGCCGGTAAATCTTTGGGTTTCAGGATTGGCAATCTGGCATATTCGACAGATATGCACGACCTTGATCAGCAGGCTTTGGAAGTATTAACCGGCATTGAAACCTGGATCGTCGATGCAGCGGCTTACAAGATGCCACATAACTTTGTTCATGCGACGCTTAAGAACGTCATGGCGTTGAATGAGATTGTTCAAGCACCACAGGTTTACCTGACGCACATGCCGGGCTTTATGGACTACAAAACCCTGATTGATGAATTGCCGCCTGGATATGCGCCGGCTTATGACGGGCTGGTGCTGGATGTTGAGAGCTGAAGCGCTGCAAGGCCTTGGGTTTATTGGGCTTAATGGTATCAGCGCCCCCTAACCCAATATTTCCCATAATATACATTATCACATCAGGATTTATCAAGCAGGTCTCAGTAAACGGCTTATCCCCCCAGTCTTGGCGGCAGGTTTTGTTTCACAGAGATGTTGTTGGCGGCGATATTATCGGCTTGCGGGTTATTGATGAGCGCCATGCGTTTTTCTTCCATCTCTACGAAGGTCGCAGATGCTGCTGATATTTTTTCTATGGATTCCCTGACATCCGGATTTTCGGCGTTCTTCGCGCGTTCTTCCAAGCTCTTGATAAATTCACCACGTTGCTGCGGATCGCGCAGGATTTCAGCAGCATCGGCTTTACGGCCTTTAAAATCTATTTTCTGATCAAGGCCTGCGTTTTCAAGAAGATTCTTTTGTTCCTCAGCAATCTGTTCGCTGGTACCCGGTGCGTTGGCCCTGAATCTGCGCGTCAGATTGTCCGTGGTCTGTTCGACAACATCTGTAATCACAGGCGCTTCTTCAAGAAGCTTGTCCATGCCGACTCCTAAGCCTACGGCACCGGCAATGCCACCCACAGTAGCGCCTATGGCTGTTCCAACTACCGGGAATACGAGGCTGCCAATAGCAATCCCGGCTACGGCGCCACCGATAGCGCCGCCGATACCAGCGGTTTCGGTCATGGCTGAATTGATCGCGCCGCGTTTGTCGCCTGCTTCCAGTTTCAGGGCCACATCACCGTATGGAACAGCCGTCTGGAATGTGACCTTGCCTGCTTCTTTCAGGTCGCTACCTATGGTGTAAGCAAGGATACCTGCCCCCGCTCCGAGCGCGGCATCCACTATAAATCCGCCCTTGACGTGGCGGGCCTTGTCCGCAAATTCTGTGGCGATATTGGCAGTTTTACCAGCTGTAATGTTTGAGTCTGCTGCTGCAGATGTGGGCAGCATTGGGCCAGGATGTCCCACCATTTCTTCACGCGCCAACCTGTAATCCATGATTACGTTATGGCCCAGACCAAAACGCTCCCGCCCTTGTTTATCGCCGTACATTTCGATCAAATCGCTATATAAACCAGGCATGGTTTTATTCCAGAATGTTTCTTTTCCTTCGGGATTCATTACGCTCTGAACGCGATTTAAATCTCTTGCCGGGCCACTTGGTGCAGGCCTTCCGCCACTATCAAATATTGCTCTTGTTTCATTGATGGTTGGTGATTGATTTAAATCCCGCTTAACGCTCTTTGGAATTTCAACACCGGAGTTTAGGAGCGCCGTCGCTAATTGCTCCTTGTTCTGCGGCATCTGCCCCCAGCGCTGATAACCTTCGGCCATGATCTCGTGCACACGTGCCTGCATTTCCGAGCCTTCCAGAAAATACATCATCCTTTTTTTCTGACCAGTAGAAAGCGCATTCATCTTATCATGATCCAGAGCGTCAGGAATAAGCGTTTCAAATACTGTCATGTCGCTCTTGGGGTTCGTTATATTATTATTGGCAGCGCGGATGGCACTGGCTATTTCATCTCCAAAAATATCATTAGCACGATGAAAGGAATAATCCCCTTGCATGATATGGGTGGCTTCGTGACCCATTGTGCTTGCTATAGGGCGTCCGGCGGGTAGTCCGGGTATCATCTCAAGCCTCAACATATTCATACCTATGAAGCGCTCGCCAGAGATTTGTGCCATGCCGCTATACATATCAAAATCTTTTGATTTTTCTCCTAATCTCTGAGCAGGATTCTCAATTCTTTCGTAACCCGGCATATTTAGAATATTGCCAAAATTTACACGCTGCGGGTTTGCATTCTCTACCAGATCCAGACCCTTTAATGGCCATTCACCATAGGAAGACAGCATGATTTCATCGACGGTAGCATGGCCGCGCATGAAAAGCTGATTGGCCATACGTTCACGAGGATCGTTGTGGTGGCGAAAAAAATCCGCAATTCGGGAAACCCCATATCCTGCTGCCCCCACCGTTGCCAGAGTAGTGACTGTATCGTATTCTTCCATAGTCAGGGTAGGTGCGCCTTGATTCACCAGATGTTCATTCAGCTTATCGAGAATTTTCTGCTTGCTCGTGGGATCAATAAAATCAGACATGTGAAGCCCCCATGGAGGCTTTGTGGCCGCGTTCCAGCGCCCCTACTTGCAGAAGGACATCAAGCAGTTTTTGTTCTGCGCCCGCTGTGTCTGCTTCAGGGATGGTCAAGCCATAACGCGTGTCCCACAGTTTTTTCTGATAATTCCACCATGCCTGAAAATCCATCCCGGTTCCGGCGCGGGAATCCTCATAGAGGGACTGCACGACTTCCTGTGCGGAAGCGCCCTGAAACTCCCTGAAAAAGGTGTGATAGATATGCTGCTCCTGCGGTTGTTCCGGCACGGAATCCCCCTCTAACGCCCCAAGGATATAGGTATAATATTAATTATTTATTAAGTTATGGAAATATATAAGCAGCAGTAAAATCTGGCGTATGCCGACACCTTTCCTTTATTCTTGGATTAATAATCGAACTTAAAGGACAGGGGGCATATCATCATGACAACCGCCAAATTCAACAGTAAGGCCTGCGCCAATATGCGCGAAATTCAGGGCATGGTAACGCAGTGCGATGTGGCCGTTTATGACGACCGCAAGATATACACAGTGCACATTGAAAATGGATCACAGCATGAAAGCTTCTGGCTGGAACATAACCAGTCAGACCCGCATTTCCAGCCGCCCATGAAAGGCGACTGGGTCAGTGGCACAGTAAACAAACTGCTATCCGTGGATGATTGCGAGGCTGTCGGCGGCGCTCATTACAAGCCTGTGCTGAGCTTAAAGAACTCCACCCAAGACAGCGAAGCTGCGGCCTTTGCATGGTTTCACCAGCAGGAAGTCAACAGGCGCAGGGCTGAGATCAAAAAGAACAATGGCGGCGGCAACAAACCTGAGTAAACTGGGTACATGACAAAGAAACCGATTGATGAATTGTTAGCCGTCATGGCTCGCCTACGTGACCCGAATGGCGGCTGCCCGTGGGATCTTGTGCAGGATTTCAAGAGCATTGCGCCCTACACCATCGAGGAAGCGTATGAGGTTGCTGACGCCATCGAGCAGAACGATATGCCCGCGCTGGAAGATGAACTGGGCGATTTGTTGCTGCAGGTGGTTTATCACGCGCAGATGGCGCAGGAAGCCGGGCATTTCAATTTCGACGATGTAGCCGCGCATGTGACGGCAAAGATGATCCACCGTCATCCGCATGTGTTTGGCGATGCCAAGGCTGCCGATGCCGCTGATGTGGAAGTCCGCATCTGGGAAGACCAGAAGGCGCAGGAAAAACGTAAGAAAGACCAAGACAGTATTCTGGGCGATGTGCCCATGGCCCTGCCCGCCGTATTGCGGGCGCAGAAACTACAAAAACGCGCCGCGCGCGTGGGCTTTGAATGGCCGGAAGCTATTCAGGTTCTGGATAAGCTGGAAGAAGAAATTCAGGAATTGCGCGAAGCGATTGCGAATAAGGACCAAGCGAATATCCACGAGGAAATCGGTGATGCGTTGTTCTGTGTTATCAATTATGGCCGTATGATCGGTGTGGATTGTGAAACGGCCCTGCGTGATGTGAATACGAAGTTTGAGCGCCGTTTTCGCGGGATTGAGCGTGAACTGAAAACGCGCGGCAAGACATTCGAGCAGACGACGCTGGATGAGATGGAATCCATCTGGGTGGCTGAGAAGCTGAAAGAGAAAAAATCAGCGTAACCGCTTTATCAGCGCGCTGGTATCAAGTCGCCCATCTCCCTGAGCAGATAACTCTTTGTAATACGAAAGAATGGTTTCTGTGCCCGGTAATTTTGCACCATGGCGCTGTGCTTCGGCAATCGCGATACCCAAATCCTTGATCATCCAGTCGAGGGCGAAACCAAAATCGAATTTATCTTGCAGCATGGTTGCGCTGCGGTTTTCCATCTGCCATGACTGGGCAGCGCCTTTGGATATAACGGCCAGCACTTCCTCCATGTTTAGTCCTGCTTTCTGGCCGAAAGCGAGCGCTTCGGACAAGCCCTGCACGGTGGCGGCGATGCAAATCTGGTTCAGCATCTTGGCGGTCTGGCCTGTGCCGGAAGTGCCAATCAGGCGCACTTCCTTGCCGTAGGCCTGACGGATGACAGGGGCCACGGTTTCAAACGCGTCCTTATCGCCGCCGACCATGACGGAGAGGGCGCCCTTCTCGGCCCCGGCTTGGCCGCCGGAAACGGGTGCGTCGAGAAAACTTACATTTTTCTTCGCAAAAAGATCGGCCATGCGGCGGCTGATGTCGGCTGAAACGGTCGTGTGATCGACGATGATTGTTCCGGGTTTTACGGTTTCGATGACGCCGTTTGCTCCAGTGAGAACTTGCTCCAGGTCATGGTCATTGCCGACGCAGATGAAAATCAGATCGGCATTACGTACTGCCTCTGCGGGCGTTGTAGCAGCGCTACCCTTATATTGTTTTGTCCAGTTTTCAGCTTTGGCATGGGTGCGGTTATAGACGGTGACGTTCAGATCTGTTTTGCTGGCAAGGTGTCCTGCCATCGGGTAACCCATGACGCCAAGACCCAAGAATGAAATGTTCTTTAAGTTCATTATATCTCTCTTTGTCATCCTGAGGGCTTAGCCTGAAGTATCTACTCTTTGACTGAGGATGAGATCCTTCGTTGCGCTCAGGATGACAGATTTTTAGGTTCCGTTTTAAAGTCCTCAATCAGCTTCTTTAGAAACAGGTCGTGCAGAGGTTGCCAGTTGCGTTTGTCGGATACGGTCAGGATGCCGCCCATGCGTGTTTGCGGCAGATAGGGTTCACCGCTCCATCTGGTGAGGTATCCCCCCGCCTCTTCGACCATTAATTGTCCGGCAAGATGATCCCATGGTTTGACGCGGGTGTAGATTCCAAAATCGGCAAGCCCTTGCGCCAGACGCAAATATTCATGCCCGGCGCAGGAAAGAGTGCCCATGCTGCGGATGGATTTTTCCTGTTGCTGCATGTGGGGGCGCATGGGTTTAGGGAAGTATTTAAGTCCTACAAAGCCAATCATTTCCGAAAGAGATTTTTCAGATTGTGACAGGGTTAGTCTTTCTTCATTGATGAAGGCACCCGCGCCGCGTTCGGCGATCATCATGCGGTTCTGCAACGGGTCGAATATCCAGCTCATCACCGTGCGGCCATTGATGGCCAATGCCAGCATGGTGCAGAATTCTTCCTTACCATGCGCGAAATTGAAGGTGCCATCGACGGGATCGGTTACCCAGATAGGGCGTGAAATATCATCCAGCGCTTCCAAGCCGATATCGCCTGCCGAAACACCTTCCTCGCCTAAAACGACGGAGCCGGGGAGTATGTCGGGAAGAATATCAATCAGCGCCCGTTCCATTTCATGGTCAGCCACGGTGACCAGATCGGTCGGGCTGGTTTTGGTCATGATCTCATGGGTTTTGAGCTGCCGGAAACGCGGCATGATATAAATGTCTGATTGTTCGCGCAGGATGTCGGCGACCCTGTGGGGATCAACAGGCTTTTCCATGCTTTTGTTCTTCTTTTTCTGAAATGCCAAATCTGTCCTTAAATCTTCCCATATCGGCGGGATCGATTTCAACAGTGATTTCGAGCATGTGGTCGTCTGTATTCTGTCTTATGACATGGGTGCGTTCATGCAGCCAACTGAGGGCGTCGCCGCGCGCCGTGTCGATGCTGTAAGTAATGGTTTTCCGGTGTTCTGAAACAATGCCTTGTATGGCTTGCAACAGGTCATTGGCTCCCTCGCCGGTCAGTGCTGAAATGGCAATCTGGTGCGGCTGGAAACTGACTTGATTGATAATTTCTTCACGGTCATGTTCGTTCAGACGGTCGATTTTATTCATCACCTCGATAATACGTCTGTCACTGTCATATTCTATACCGAGGTCGGATAGAATATTGATGACATCTTCGCGCTGCGCCAGCGTATCGGGGCGCGAGGCATCACGGACATGCAGAATAACATCGGCGAGCTGCACCTGTTCCAGCGTGGCGCGGAAGGCCGCGACAAGGTGCGTGGGCAGATCGGAGATGAATCCCACTGTATCGGAGAGAATGACTTCCTGCTTATTGGCCAGCTTGATACTGCGCATGGTCGGATCGAGCGTCGCAAACAGCAAATCCTTGGCGAATACGTCGGAACCGGTCAGACGGTTAAACAGTGTAGACTTCCCGGCGTTGGTATAGCCAACCAGCGCCACCACCGGCATAGGGATACGTTCGCGGCCACGACGCTGGATTTCGCGTGTACGGCGCACATGTTCGAGTTCTTTTTTCAGGCGGATGATTTTGTCGGAGATGATCCGACGGTCGAGTTCGATCTGAGTTTCGCCGGGTCCGCCCATGAATCCTGCTCCACCGCGCTGACGTTCAAGGTGCGTCCAGGCGCGCACAAGGCGGGATTTCTGGTATTCGAGAGCGGCGACCTCGACCTGCAGCTGGCCTTCCCTTGTCTGGGCGCGCGCGCCGAAAATTTCGAGAATCAGCCCCGTGCGGTCGATGACCTTGGTATTCCATGCCTCTTCGAGGTTTTTTTGCTGTACGGGGGTGAGGGTGTGGTTGACGAAGATAATCGTCGGCAGTTCGTCTTCGCAGTAATCGGCAATTTCCTTGATGACCCCTGCCCCGATCAGTGTGCCGGGATGCGGGCGCGATACCTTGACGGTGCGGGCGTCCATGATTTCAAGATCGATAGCTTTGGTCAGGCCAATGGCCTCCTCCATCTGTTCGTCGATGGAGGGTTCATAGACGCTATCGTCTTTTTTCAGGGCATGGACTAGCACCGGGTGGACGATGAAAACCGTATCCCGATGCTTTTGTGTGCTCATATCTGGAGGAAAAGCGATTACTCGCCGCCTTCTTTTACTTCTTCGTTGTCGTAGAGTGACAGCGGGCCGCCCGGCATAATGGTAGAAATCGCATGCTTATAAACCAGCTGGACATGTGCGTCGCGGCGCAGAAGCATGGAGAAATTGTCGAACCAGGTGACAACACCCTGAAGTTTTACGCCGTTCACAAGGAACACAGTAACGCTCATCTTTTCCTTACGGATCTTGTTCAGGAAGACGTCTTGCACGTTCTGATTCTTTTCGGTCATTTTGGTTTATCTCTTCTTATTATTATGGTTTGGCTTAACCCGAAGGAGTTAATACGGGTGTCTTTTTAAATAGTGTATCTGCTGCTGCACCGCAAGACATATTTGGCGCCGACTATCGCATTGAAAACAAATATTTATTCACAGTTTCAGGCAATCCAGCACTTCCTGCAAATTATTAAAAACATAAGCCGGGCTATAAGTTTCCACGAGTTCCGGGCGTTCCGTTCCGTGCAGCAGGAGAATGGCTTGGCAAGCCGAGTCGCGGGCGGCCAGCATGTCCGTCTCCGTGTCGCCGACATACCATACATGGGTATTTTCCGGCTTGAGGCCAATTTCTGACAGTGCCTTGCGGATAGGTTCGCCGGAGGGTTTGTCCTGCGCGGCGTAACCGGCCCCGGCCTGCACACTAATATATTGGCCCCAACCCAGATGTTCGATCTCGCGGACCAGGAATTCATGGCGCTTGTTGCTGACAATGCCGATGGGGGTTCCGGCTTCATGGATGGTTTGCAGGAGTCGTTCTGAATCAGCGAGCGGTACCAGATAATTCAGAATATTTTCATGCATGAACTGGCGCAGGACATCGAAGGCCTCTTCGACGCGCTCGCCGTATATTTTGGGATATAGCTCGCGTGAGGAATATTTCATTTCCTTGTGGAATTGTTCGGCTGACCATGGCTGCAGGTCAAAATGACCCCTGACATGATTGTGTGCGATCAGCAGACCCGGCAGGGTGTCCACCAGAGTGCCGTCCCAGTCAAAAAAGATAGCATCAGGTTTTTGTTTCACTACGCAGTCCATCCCAGTGTTTCGCCGCGTTCGCCACGGACATAAGAGCGGTATTCTTCATAAAGCCTGCGGGCGACCTTGCCCGGCTGGCCGCTGCCGATTTTACGGCCATCAAGCTCGATAATCGGTACAACAAGCGCCACGGCGCTGGTATTAAACGCTTCCTCCGCGTCATACGCCTCTTGCAGGGTAAAGGGGCGCTCCTCGACGGTCATTTGTAATTCGTCGCAGATATTGGTTATGGCGGTCCGCGTGACACCGCGCAGAATGGAACATGCCGCATCACGGGTCACGATTTTACCTGCTTTGGTTACGATCCAGGCATTGCTGGATGATCCCTCCGTTACAAATCCGTTGTCATCCACCATCCATGCCTCATAAGCCCCTTTTTCAGCGGCGGCCTGCTTTGCCAGCACCTGCGGCAGCAAGGCCACGGATTTGATGTCAGGGCGTTTCCAGCGTATATCGGGCGTACTGATGGCGACGGCACCGTTCACAACAGCGGCGTTATTTTCATACTTGAAGGGCCACGCTGTTATCACCAGCGCCGGACGCACATGCGCGCCGGGAAATTTAAAATCGCGCTTTGCGGCACCGCGTGTCACCTGAATATAAATATTGGCATTGCGCAGTCGGTTCATCCGCACCAGTTCGCGCATCAGGATACTTAAGGTATGACGCGGTACCGGCATGTCAATGGAAAGCTCGCTCAGAGAACGTTCCAGACGGTCGAGATGTCCGCGTTCATCGGCCATCTTGCCGTCGATCAGGGCGACAACTTCGTAAACGCCGTCGGCAAATTGATAGCCCCTGTCCTCAATATGGACGCTGGCTTCGTTGTGGCGGGCAAAAGCGCCGTTTACATAGGCATATCGCGGCATTCTTCCGGTTTCCTAGAATAGATCAACATGAACCATGAATAACTGTTCAACGCGGCGTACCTGATCCGCCGAGGTCAGGACGATCACATGGTCATGCGGTTTGATGACAAGGTCATGGCCAAGCGGCAGTATTTTTCCGTCGCGGATGATCGCGCCCAGCCTGATACTGTCCGGCAGGTTCAGGTCTTCAATGGTCTTGTTGGTCATGTGTGATGTTTCGGACACTTCCGCCTCGATAACCTCGGCGTGTCCCTCTTCCAGGGTGTGAAGCGCCTTGATTCGCCCGCGCCGGACATAGCGCATAATCGTTGAGACGGTAGAGGCACGCGGCGATACAACGGCATCAATCCCCAATGCCGATGTCAGCGAGGAATAAGTCGAGCCATTTACCAAGGCAATCGCGCGCCCCGCCCCCATCTGTTTGGCCAGCGCGGCACCGAGCAGGTTGGCCTCGTCATCGTTTGTAATTGTAATGACAGTTTCAGCATTGGCGATGTTTGCCTCTGCCATCAGGTCGTGATGCAGAGCATCGCCGTGCAGGACAGTAACCTTGGGCAATTTTTCAGCCAGGAACAGGGCTCGTTCCTTATTGTGTTCAACAATCTTGAGGTTGATCTGGGGAAATTGGGCTGTCAATTTGCTTGCCAGATAAAAGCCCACGTTACCGCCGCCGATAATGACAATATTACGGGCCTGCTTTTCTTCGTGACCGAAGGCAGCGAGCGCACGGTTAATCTGCAGCGTATCTGTGAAGAAGAAAACTTCATCACCCGCCTCCAGTCGATCTTCGCCCTTTGGCACGATCAACTCGCCGTTACGGCGAATACTTCCAATAACAAGAGAAAGATCAGGAAATAATGTCGGAAGCTGTCTCAATTGCGTATGCGATACAGGGCTGTTGGCTGCGATAATAACGCCCACGAGATACACGCGGCCATCGGCTAGTAACGCCACATTGGTAGTGCCGGGCACGATCAGACGCTGCACAATAGAGTTCGCGATCTCTACTTCAGGCGAGATAATAACATCAATCGGCATATGGGAGCGGCTGAACAAGTTTGACCATGCCGGATCAAGATAGGACTGATTACGGATACGCGCTATTTTTTTGGGGACGTTGAATAATGAATGCGCGACCTGACAAGCCAGCATATTGACTTCATCGGAATTGGTGACGGCGATCAGCATGTCGGCGTTACCGGCATTGGCTGACGCCAGTATGTCGGGGCTGGAGGCGGGCCCGCGGATGCAGCGCGCATCCAGATCGGCGCTGGCCTGTGCGATTTTGTCCGCATCAATGTCAATCAGGGTGACATCGTTTTCTTCTCTGGTCAGATAGGTGGCAATACTAAGGCCGACTTGGCCCGCGCCGCAGATAATGACACGCATGAAATTTAATCCTGTTTATCCGGTAATGCGCAGTGGCTCGTCATCGCCGCCCGCCGCATCGCCATCATTTTGCTTGCTACCGGTGGAAATGCCAAGCTGTTTTAATTTCCTGTGCAGGGCGGCGCGTTCCATACCGACAAACTGGGCGGTTTTGGAAATATTGCCGCCAAAACGGCGCAGCTGGGACGTCAGATATTCCCGCTCAAAGATTTCTCGGGCTTCGCGTAACGGCACGGACATAAAATTGGCGCTTGAGTCGGGGTGATCACCCTGTTCCCCTCCAGAAATAGACGCCACCTTGACGCTCATGACCTCGGGCGGCAAATGTTCAATCTGGACAACGCCCCCCGGCAGGTTGCCGCTAGCCATAATCATGATCCGCTCGACGACATTGCGAAGCTGGCGCACATTACCGGGCCAATTGCATGATTGCAGTGTTGCCAGCGCCGCCTCGGAGAAAGTCAATACAGGCAAGCCTGATTGACGTGAGTAATTCTGGACGAAGTAATTCATAAGCGCCGGAATATCCTCCGGATGCTGGCGCAGCGACGGCATTTCAAGTGGCACCACATTCAGGCGGTAATAGAGATCCTGGCGGAAATTGCCGTTTGTGATGGCGTCTTCGAGATTGCGGTTGGTCGAGGCCAGAATGCGTACATCGGCTTCAATCAAATCCTTGCCGCCGAGACGCTGGAATTTTTGTTCCTGCAGTACGCGTACGATTTTGCCCTGCGTCTCAAGCGGCATGTCGGAAACTTCATCGAGGAACAATGTTCCCTTGTGTGCCTGTTCGAGTACGCCTGCGCGGGCACCCTCGCCCATCACCCCGGCTTCGTTGCCAAACAATTCCATTTCCAGGCGCTCAGGGCGCATGGTGGCGCAATTCAGCACCATGAAAGGGCCATCGGCACGTTGCGAAAGCTTGTGGATCATGCGGGCGGTGACATCTTTGCCGGTTCCAGCTTCACCCGTCAGGAATACGCGGCTGCTGGTTTGCGCCACGCGGGCGATGTTGTTGCGCAAATTGGTTATCACGCTTGACTGGCCGACCAGATCCATGGGGCCATCAGCTTTTTCGCGCAGCTTTTCATTTTCCTTCTTGAGGCGCGCGGATTCGAGGGCGCGTTCAACCATCAGTATCAGACGGTCTGTCTTAAAGGGCTTTTCAATGAAATCATAAGCGCCGTAGCGAATGGCCGTCACGGCGGTTTCAATCGTGCCATGGCCGCTGATCATAATGACGGGCAGCAGCGGGTGCTGGGATTTTATGTTCTCCAGAATTTTCAGACCATCATGCTCGCTGTATTGCAGCCAGATATCAAGGACGATCAGGTCGGGTACGCGTTCGGACAGTTTTTCATACGCATGCTTCGAGTTACCTGCCTGACGTGTGCCATAGCCTTCATCTTCCAGAATGCCCTGTATAAGGGCACGGATATCGGCTTCATCGTCAATAATCAGAATGTCGGCAGGTGAAGCCATATTATTATGCTACCTCTTTGCGAATGTCAGATGTGGTAACCGGCAGAATCAGCGATACGCAAGCGCCGCCGAAATCTTCCCAACCCGGCATCGATTTAATACCGTCCGTCTGGCCCAGAATAAGGGCGCCATTATGGTCTTCCATAATTTTTTTAACGATGGCCAATCCCAGACCGGTGCCGGTTTCACGCGTCGTCACATAAGGCTCCATCAGATGGCCTGCTTCCTCACCCTTGGGGAGGCCAAGGCCGTTATCAATCACGGAAATGACGACTTCCCCATTGTCTGCGCGACGTGATAGCAGGACCAGAATTTTGCCGCCGATGCCTTCGCGTTCTATCCGTGCGGTGATGGAATCAATCGCGTTCTGGATGATATTTGTAAAAGCCTGACGGATTTGCTGGGAGTCAAAATCCATTCTCAACGCCGTGCCGTAACCCGCCATGTTGAGCATGGTGATGTCAATTTCTGCGTGGGCTTGCTGCTGCAGGGTTGTCATGTCGCGCACATGACGGATGATGTCTTCTTCCTTGAAAACTGGCAGCGGCATCCTTGCGAAGGCGGAGAATTCATTGACCATGCGGCCAATGTCCTCAACATGGTGGATGATCGTATCCGTGCATTGCGAGAAAATTTCCGGGTCTTCGGTGATCTGTTTCAGATATTTACGCTTCAGACGCTCCGCTGAAAGCTGGATAGGCGTGAGCGGGTTCTTGATTTCGTGTGCGATACGGCGGGCGACATCCGCCCAGGCGGCCTTGCGCTGCGCGGATTGCAGTTCGGTAATATCGTCGAAGGTCAGGATGGCGCCTTTGTCCTCCTCCCCCACCATTTCGATGGCAATACGTACCAGCAGGGTGCGGCGGGTTTCGTCGCGGCGACTATAGGGAACTTCGCCTTGCGTGACCTTTCCCGGCTTGCTGCGGGCAGAGGCAAGAAGCTCCATAATTTCCGGCAGAACGGTATGGACGTCTTTGCCCGCCATTTCTTCGGGTTTATGTTCAAAGATGTTGGCGGCAGAAGAGTTGGCGATTGTGACCATGCCCTTTGCATCCACGCCCATCACGCCCGAGGACACACCCGCCAGAACCGTTTCTGTGAAACGGCGGCGTTGGTCAAGCTGGCGGTTGGCGGTAATCAGTTCATTGTGCTGCTCTTCCAGCTGTGTTGTCATTCGATTGAAGGCGCGTCCAAGATGATCAAATTCATCGCCGCGCTCCGTGTCTTCAACGCGGGCAGTTAAATCACCCGCGCGAATACGGTCGGCGGCGGTGGTCAGGGCGGCAATCGGCGCCACGAGATAACGCGCAAAAATCAAACCGCCCCACATGGCTGAAAGCAACAGCACCAGAGCGACGACGGTAAAGATCATTGTAATCTTGATCTGCAAGTCTGAATAATTTTGTTCCAGCTGCTTATAAGCGGCCACGGCCTGTTTGGTATCTGACAGGTGGCGCAGAACGGTTGAATCAACCATGCGGCCTACATACAAGTAACTATCGAGGAAATTATCCAGTTTTACGAGCGCGCGCAGACGGTCGTCATCGGTATCAGTGACCAGTGCCACTTCTCCGATGTCGGCTTTATCGAACAGAGCATCCGGTATTTTTTCAAATGACAGTGTAAAAGTGAAGCCAGCCTCAGAGAGCACCCTGCCCGACCGGTCGAGAACGAGCGCTTCTGACAGGTTGCGGACAAACAGCTGCGACTTCATAACATGGTCAAAAGCATCCTGATTGGTGCTGAGTAAGACGACCTGCCGTGAAATATCATTTGCCATGGCAAGAATGTCAGCGCGGATAACCTGATGGTGTTCCTGCAGATAGGCCTCGGCAACAGCCTCGGATTCCGTGACTGCCGTGCGGATACGGTCGCTGAACCATGTCTGCACACCGTAGTAAAGGAATACTGCCGAGAAGATGGTCATGATAACGGCGGGCAATGCAGCGATCAGGCTGAAGGTAAAGGCCAGACGCATGTGCAGCCGCGAACCAGCGATTCCGCGCCTGTGTCCCGTCCAGACGGAAATAATCCGGCGGGCGATAACGCCGATCAGAAGTATCAGCAGAATCAAATCAAGATTGAGCAACCAGATCACCGTGCCGGTATCATTCCCGAACGGCGGTACTTCCGAGAGCGCCATATAAGTGAAGATGCCACAACCCAGGGCCAGCACGATCAGAACCAGAGCAAAGCCGTTCGACCACATACTGTTGCGCGGATGCCACAGTCTTTGCAGCACACGCCCGAAGGTGTTGCCAAAATCTCTGGACTGTACTTGGGTGTTCAAAGGCTTATCCTGATTAATGAATTGACTTTAGAGTGCTGCCCTACTATCCAAAATTCCGGACAGAGATGCAACTTACAATCCTATGGAAATTATTTCAACATCCACAATACCTGAATACCATGTGCTGATCGTTGCTGGTGGGCAAGGTGTGCGTTTGGGCGGAGATATCCCCAAGCAATATCAGAATATATCAAATAATATTATTATAAATCAGTCTATTAGAAAATTTTATTCATGTAAAACATTAACTACGGTCATTCACCCCGATCATCTCCCCCTGTATCAGGAAGCAACCAGTGGGCAGAGCGGATTACACCCCCCCGTAATGGGCGGCAAGGAGCGGCGGGACAGTGTATGGAACGGCCTGAAGGCGATGAAACACCTGAAACCCGATGACATTGTGCTGATTCACGATGCGGCCCGGCCTTTCGTGACGCCTGATGAAATCCATCGCGTGGCCAGCGAGGCCGCAAAAACAGGGGCGGCGACACTCGCCCTGCCCGTCAGCGATACGTTACGCCATGAAGATGGTCGCACGATTGACCGTTCGGGCGTATGGGCGATCCAGACGCCGCAGGCATTCCGTTATGGGCTGATTTGCGAGGCGCATGAAAAGGCCGATCCGGCGAAGAGCTACACCGATGACAGCGCGATGGTGGCGGCGCTCGGGTATCCGGTCAGTTATGTCACGGGTTCGCGGATGAATTTTAAGATCACGACAGCCGATGACCTTTCTTTCGCACGTATGCTAGGATCAGCCACGATGGAAACACGCACCGGATCAGGTTACGACGTTCACGCTTTCAAGGATGAATCCTCCACGCACATCATGCTCGGCGGTGTCGCCGTGCCGCATACGCGCGCGATTGACGCGCATTCTGACGGCGATGTGGCGCTGCATGCGCTGACCGATGCCTTGCTGGCGACGATTGCCGCCGGGGACATCGGTACGCATTTCCCGCCGTCCGACCCGCAATGGAAGGATGCCGCCAGCATTATGTTCCTTAAACATGCGGTTGGCATGGTGCAAGAACAAGGCGGGCGGATTGTTAATCTGGATGTCACTGTTGTTTGTGAGCGCCCCAAGGTGGGACCGCATCGTGAGGTGATGCAAGCAACGATTGCAGAGGCTTGCGGCCTTGGTGCCGGACGAGTCAGTGTCAAGGCAACGACCAGCGAAAAACTGGGCTTTACAGGCCGCGAGGAAGGTATTGTCGCGCAGGCACTGGCGACTGTGGAGTTTCCGCGCACATGATCAAAGTGAATTTCAAAGACCCTGCAATCTGGCTGGCGACGTGGTTTGGCTGCGGCCTCATGAAACCAGCGCCGGGAACATGGGGTACGCTGGGCGGACTGCCTGTAGGTATTCTGATTACGGCTATAGGCGGCTGGCCTGCACTACTGGTTGCCATTGTTGCCGTCAGTGCGGTGGGATATTGGGCGGCGGGAAAATTTGAAGAGCAATCAGGCGAGCACGACAATAGCGCGATTGTGATTGATGAAGTTGCCGGGGTTTGGATTGCGTTGATCCCGGCAGGTTTAAGCATTCCCCATGTGATAGCGGCCTTCCTGTTGTTTCGTTTCTTCGATATCCTGAAGCCGTGGCCGATTTCATGGGCGGACAAAAAATTGCCCGGCGCCTTTGGCGTGATGGCTGACGATATTATCGCGGGAATATTCGCCGCACTGATTATTGCAGGAGCAAGCTTTGCAGGACTTGGTTGAAACACTCAGCGGTAAATTAAAGGGGCTGGGCCTGATGCTGGTCACGGCGGAATCCTGCACGGGCGGGATGATTGCTGTGGCGATGACCGAACGCCCCGGTTCATCAGAGATATTTGAACGAGGTTTTGTGACCTATTCCAACGAAGCCAAAACCGAACAACTCGATGTGCCCAAAGACATATTGAAGAAACATGGTGCTGTCAGCTCGCAAGTAGCGATTGCGATGGTTAAAGGCGCGATTGCGCATAGCCATGCGGAGTTGGCCGTCTCCGTTACCGGGATTGCCGGGCCGGATGGCGGCAGCGATACAAAACCCGTAGGACTGGTCTATATCGGCTTTGGCGACAAGGCGGGCGTTGTCGAAGTGGCGGAACACCGTTTCAGCGGCAACCGCGCCAGCATTCGCCAGCAGACAGTTGAGGCGGCGCTGAAACATTTGATCAAGTTTGTAGATAATCTGGCATGACCGAAAAAATTACATTCATCTCTTCTGCTGACAGTAATTATTACCCGTTGCTGCGGGAATGGATTCACTCCATCCGTTCTTTTAAAGAGTCGAAGGATATCGATATATGCATCATGGATGCAGGAATGACGGCGGAGCAGATTGAAATGCTGACGCCGCTGGTGACGAAGATCATCAAGCCGGACTGGCCCTTCCCCATTCCTGAACGCAAGGTGAAGGGGAAAGAATATCTGAAGGCCTGTATTGCGCGCCCGTTTATTCCTGACCTGTTCCCCGGCTATGATCTTTATTTCTGGATGGATTCCGATGTGTGGGTGCAAAACTGGGAAGCCATCGACCTGTTTATTCAGGGTGGGCGCCGGAAGAAAATTACGCTCACCGGACAGGCCGACCGCGCCTATCCGCGCCAGTTGCGTGTGAAATGGCTGGGCGGCATTCCGCTTAAAATTCGCGGGTTCTATGCCAATAATATCGGCAGGGCATTTGGTAAGAAATTAGCGCGGCAGTTGATGCCTTACCATGTGTTGCTGGCGGGCGCGTTTTGCCTGCACCGCGATGCACCACACTGGAAGCGCTGGCAGGAACTGGTACAGCAGGCTTGCCGCAAGGGTAAAGTTTTCACGGCGGAGCAAACCGCACTGGGCGTCATGTGTTACCGCGATAAATATGAATTTGAATTATTGCCTGCCTGGTGCCACTGGCTATGTGAGTTTCCAGCGACATGGGACCAGGTAAACAAGAAATTTGTTGAACCGTTCCTGCCACATAAGGTAATCGGTATTCTGCACCTTTCCGGCGTAGATGAAATGCGCGAAGACCGTTCCGCCGGAATGAATTTCAAAACGCTGGAGGGCGAGGAGATATTCATGTCCTACCGCTACCCGCATTTTGACGGGAAGGAAAACGAAGCGGTGTTTTACGAGCCGGACATGTATGACCGCACGATCAGGATCGGGATCGCCAATAATTACAATATTGGTGGTAAAGACAGGCGTTAGGGAATTCTAATCCCTTTGGGCTGACCCCAGGAATTTTTGCATTCTTCCAGATACTCATCCCATGATTTGTCTTTGCCCGGCAGCATATCTGTCGGCATGTTCTGCCGCAGACGCGTCAGCGTACCTGCCAGACGTTTTTTATCTTCTGAGTGCAGCGCCTGTTCGACGGTGTCCATCGCATATTCGGCTTCTTCACGGGACATGCTGCGTCCACAGATAGCGAGTTTGTGCGTATCGTCATGCATGCATATCTTGAATTTATCCTGCGCAGCATCTTCACCGTATGCCATATCATCAACAGGCGGCTGGAATTCTATTTTGTAATGCATGCCGTTCTTATTGAATACGAATGCGTATTCTCTTTTTGTTTCACGCATGGCCGCCACAGCATTCACATATGCAAGATCAGAACTATGGTGGGCCAGTATGCGTACACGGCTATCGGGCAGAGTGCCCTCGTAATTCCATGTGCGTTTTTGTTGTGGCTGCTGACTGCTTTGTTGTGCAGCGGGCGCTACTGCTGCAAAAATTTCCTTAGGCGCATTGGCTTTCATGGCGGACGGATCGCCTGATGAATTTTTATGCCGTTTTTTCGGCTTGAAGGGGCCGAGCTTGAATTTTTTGGCGAGAGAGATCGAGCCGCCAGCATCGGATTCTTTATCCAGCGCTGGTTCCGGTGCCTTTTGGTCCGGGTTATGATTTTGGTTTTTCTGATCTTCGTTCATAGCTGCTCTCTTATGGTTTAGGCGCATTAACGGGGTTTGCGGCGGATGTTTGTCCTAGCGCCAGCATCTGCCTGATCCGCTCTGCTAATTCGGACTTACCAGTGCCCGGAAGGCCGCTACATATCGCCCTGGTTGTAAACATGTCAGTAGGCGGTTTGTCTCGCCCATCCATACTCTCTTGGAGTTTCTTCAGCATTTCTATGCCCTTATCAGTCAGACCATTATCAGTGAAAACCACCTTATAGGAACCTGCCGACACTAAAGCATCAGCGGCTACTTCAGCAATATCTGCAGAAGGCGCAGCATAGCGATGACGCTTTTTAAAGGAACCAATACCAAACATTTCCGCTAGCGCGAGGGATTTTTTGATGTTTTTGCGGTCAGCATTTTCAGGCATTTGCGGTGGTGTTTCTGACATGATCTTTGTCCCTACTATTAATTATTTAATGCGGAATAATAATACAGGCACACGGTTATTGCAATAATTATGTCAATATAATTATTGTTTAAAATCAGCCATATAACACCTTGGCGCGCGCTTCGAAGGCACCCACCATGCGTTTGACCGCTTCCTCAAAGAATACGGCAATCAATTTCTGCAGCACTGGGTTTTTAAATTCGAAATCGACGTAAAAGTCGATGATACAGGTGCCGTCGTCCTGCGGCAGGAAGCGCCAGTGGTTGGAGAGACGCTTCATCGGGCCAGAGAGATATTCGACATGGATATGGTCGGGGCGGAGCGCGGTGACGCGGGAGCCAAATTTCTCGCGTACCATTTTGTAACCGATAATCAGGTCGGCATAGAAAACATCACCTTCCCGCTTTGTAATGCGGCTGGCAAGGCACCATGGCAAAAATTCCGGGTACCTATCGACTCCCGCCACCAGATCGAACAGCTGCTCTTGTGTGTACGGCATGTGGCGTTGTTCGGCGTGAGTGGGCATTTCAACAACTCAATAGTTTTTAACTGTCATTCTGAGGGCTTTAGCCCGAAGGATCTCCTCTTGGTTTAAGGTGAGATCCTTTGCTAGCGCTCAGGATGACAAAATTGATAACGTTTATTCCGCGGCCTGTTTCGCTAATTTTTCAGCGCGGGCGGCGCGGAGTTTGGCGAAGTCGTCACCGGCGTGATAGCTGGAGCGGGTCAGCGGTGAGGCTGATACCATCAGAAATCCTTTGGCGCGGGCCATCTTTTCCAGTTGTTCGAATTCTTCCGGCGTCCAGAATTTATCAACGGGTGCATGTTTGGCTGTCGGCTGCAGATACTGGCCTACGGTCAGGAAGTCGATGTCGGCAGCGCGCATGTCGTCCATGACCTGCGCCACCTCTTCTTTCGTCTCACCCAAACCAACCATCAAGCCGGATTTGGTGAAGATCGACGGGTCGATTTCCTTCACACGCTGCAGCAGACGCAGCGAGCGGAAATAACGCGCACCCGGACGAATGGTCGGGTACAGACGCGGCACGGTTTCAAGATTGTGATTGAAGACGTCGGGCTTGGCGCGGGCAACCGCGTCGATATCATCAATCTTGCCACGAAAATCTCCGGGCAGAATTTCAATCGTTGTATCCGGTGATTTGAAGCGGATTGCGCCAATGGTTTTGACGAAATGGTCAGCGCCACTATCGCTCAGGTCATCACGGTCAACGGAGGTGACGACGACATGCTTCAGCCCCATTTTCTCGACGGCCACGCCGACACGCAGTGGCTCCATTTTATCAAGTTCGTTGGGCTTGCCGGTGGCAACGTTGCAGAACGAGCAAGCGCGGGTGCAGACCTCGCCCATGATCATGAAAGTGGCGTGTTGTTTTTCCCAGCATTCGCCGATATTCGGGCAGCCCGCTTCCTCGCACACAGTAGTGAGTTTCAGCGAATGAACGACATCACGGGTTTCATGGTAGACCTTGCCCTGCGGCGCTTTCACGCGAATCCATGAGGGTTTTTTCCCCATCGGACGATCCGGGTTTTTCTGCTTTTCAGGGTGGCGCTTGGCCTTGTCTAACAGGTCAGGATTATAGGTCATGGCAGCAATCTAGCGGGTCTGGGCACTTATTACAGGTATAAAATACGATTTTTTGCGTATTTTCAATAACTATCCCGCCAGTGCTCTTTCAATGGTCTGACGCAGCAGATTGAAATCGAGCGGCTTTTCCAGATAGGCGTAAGGTTTCAGGTGGGCGACAGCCTGTTTATCGGTGGGATTGCTCAACGCGGTCAGGAAGATGAAAGGCATGGTTTTGTATTGTGGATAAACATTGCGCAGACGCTCCAGCAATTCATGGCCGGACATGCCCGGCATATTACGGTCGCAGACGATCAGGTCAGGCTCGATCTCCTGCAGGCGGCTCAAACCATCCAGACCGTTGCGGGCGATCGTAACTTTGTAACCCACCGCGCTTAATTCCTCCTGCAGGATTTCGCAGAGGGCTTCTTCGTCCTCGATAATGAGGATGGATTTTTGTGCGGCCGGTCTTTTATACCCAATCATATTCTACTCCCTAGAGTGGCAAGCTTACTGAAAATTCCGTTCCCTGGCCAACTTCGCTGTTAACCTCAATTCGTCCCTGATACAGCTCAACGAGGTCCTTTACAAGGCTAAGGCCGATGCCTGTGCCCGGTATGCCTGTGGCGGTGCTGGCGCGGAAATAGCGATCAAAGACCTGCGGCAGTTCCTCATAAGGAATGCCGATTCCGTTATCCGTCACCTGTATATTCAGCCAATTATCCTTGATAGCCAATCGCACAACGATCTGCGGATTGTCCCTTGTATATTTGATGGCGTTTGACAGCAGGTTGGACAAAATCAGGCTGGTGATTTTCCTGTCTATATTGACGGTATCCGGCAGGCTGTCGCTATCCAGTGTAATGCGATGCTCACGGGCCAGTTCGGCATGGTCCTCGCACAGATCGCGGGCGAATGTTTTCAAGTCGATGGATTCTGGAATGATTTCCAGCTTGCCGGTTTTGAGCATGTTGGATGACAGGACGCCCTCCATCATGCTGACAAGCCGCGACACAGCGCTGCGGATGGTGCGAGCGCGCTTGCGGATATCATCCGGTATGATCTCGCCCGCCTTGCGGTGAAGTATCTGGGCGTGGCCGTCAATGATCGTCAGTGGGGTGCGGAATTCATGGCTGACCATGTTGACGAATTGCTTTTGCAGGGCACTGGCTTCCTGTTCGTTTTTGAGTGCCGCCTCCAGCTCTTCCGAGGCCTTCTCAAATTCGCGTTTCTGCGTCGTGTAAGATGTGATATCCGTCGTGGTGATGATGGTTCCCTGCCCCTCGTCCAGACGTGAGGCCTTCATGCGCCATATGCGCCCATCGATGGTTTCAAATTCCTGTACGCCCTCAAGACGTTCCCAGAAGCTGTGCATGGCCTGATAGCGCGGATCGCCGGGGAAAACGCCCTGTTCATGACTGAGCATATCAAAGGCTTCCGTGATATCCAGGCCGCGCACCAGCCTGTTGGCGGATTGCGGATAGGCACGTTTGTAATGCTGGCTGACGAAGAAAATCTTGTTGTTTTCATCGAGGACGATAAAGGCGTCGGGACTGGCCGACAGCGATGCGCGAAAACGACGGTACTCTTCATCCTGACGGCGGTTGTCCAGCCGTGTGCGACCCTTGTCCATTTTTTTGAGAATGACCTGACGGAAATCCGCGAATTTCATAAACTCTTCGTTGAAGGCGTAATCGAAACCATAAGTCAGAAATTTGACGCGGGTTTCGACATCCGCATTCGGTGCAAAGCCCATCAGCTCTGCCGTAATCGCGTGATTGCCCCCCAGTGTCATGGCCATCTGGCATATTTCATCACCCGGATTCCGGGGCGCTAATATGATCAGGGAGGCGCTCAAAGCCTCTTTCAGCAATTCCTCCTGGGTCTTGGCCAGCACGAAGTGGATGTCCTGCCCCGCCAGCAATGCCCACAACGATTTGCCCAGAGAAGAGTCGGGCGCGGTGTCATGAACAACCAGGGTTGGCTTGGCGTTTGATTTTGCTATATTTTCCAAGTTATGGGGTGCCTCAGGAAAAAGGGGAAACCGTCAATCATTTCCTTGACAGAATAGACCATTTCAGTATATTTCGCATCTCTGTTTACAGCGGAGTTTTCCACAGTAACCGGGATGCGGGCAGTCGCAATACTGCTTAACGCATTGATTTTAATAGATAAACTGACGGTTTAAACCATGTTCGCTATCATTCGCACAGGCGGGAAACAGTACCGCGTAGCTCAAAACGACACCCTTCTCGTCGAAAAACTGGACGCCAAAGAAGGCGATACAGTGAAATTTGACGATGTCCTCTTTGCTGAAGGCGGCAAAAAGGTTTCCGTTATTGGTAAGGTTCTGGCACACCTGCGCGACGACAAAATTCTGATCGTTAAGAAACGTCGCCGCAAGCACTACAAACGTACGATTGGCCACCGCCAGCCGCACACCAAAATTGAAATCACCGAAGTTAAATCGGCTTAATACAGATACGTTCTTCAGGAGTTTGAAACATGGCACATAAAAAAGCAGGTGGTAGTTCCCGTAACGGTCGTGACTCTCCGGGTCAACGACTGGGCGTGAAGATCTATGGCGGTCAGCAAGTTCTGGCTGGCAACATCATCGTCCGTCAACGCGGCACCGAATTCTATCCGGGCAAAAACGTAGGCATGGGCACAGACCATACCCTGTTTGCTCTGGTAAACGGCGAAGTGAAATTCACCATGGGCAACCGTGACCGCCGCTACGTAAACATTCTGCCGGCGAATGACGGCGCGGAAGCGGCTGAGTAAGCCCTCTGGCATAATCATTAAGAGGGGGAAGGTCAGCCTTTCCCCTTTTTATTTGGAATAAAAATGAAATTTCTCGACGAAGCAAAAATCTATATGGAGAGTGGACACGGCGGCGCCGGGTGCATCAGTTTCCGTCGTGAAAAATTCATCGACATGGGCGGTCCCAATGGCGGCAACGGCGGCAAAGGCGGTGACGTCATTATCGAAGTCGTCGATACGCTGAACACACTGATCGATTTCCGTTATACACAGCATTTCAAAGCACAAAAAGGCCATCATGGCATGGGCAAAGACCGCTCCGGTCTGGGCGGCGAAGATATTGTGGTGCGCGTTCCTGCCGGTACGCAAATTCTTGATGAAGATAAAGAAACCGTCCTGCTTGACCTGACCGAACCCGGACAGCGCATGGTATTTCTACGCGGTGGTGACGGTGGTTTTGGCAACGCACATTATAAAACCGCGACCAATCAGGCACCGCGCAAATCTACGCCCGGCTGGCCGGGGCAGGAAGCGGCTGTCTGGCTGCGCCTGAAACTGATTGCAGATGCCGGACTTGTTGGGCTGCCGAATGCTGGTAAATCCACATTTTTGGCGGCCAGCACACGGGCGCGCCCGAAAATTGCTGATTACCCGTTCACCACCTTGCACCCGAATCTGGGTGTGGCCTATGTGGCGGATCAGGAATTTATTATTGCCGATATTCCCGGTCTGATCGAGGGTGCCAGCGAAGGCATGGGGTTAGGCACACGCTTCCTTGGCCACATCGAACGCACGGCCATTCTGCTGCACCTGATCGACGCCACACAGGACGATATCGTCGAGGCTTATAATATCATTCGCGGCGAACTGGAGGCCTATGGTGCGGGGCTTGATGAGAAACCGGAACTGGTGGCACTGAACAAATGCGACGCCCTGGGGCCGGAACTCGCCGCCGATCAGGCGCGCATACTGGAAGAAGCCATCGGCAAGAAGGTCTATCAAATTTCCGCGATTGCCGGGATGGGCATGAAAGACGTGCTTTACCCGATGTGGAACGAAGTCAAAATCATGCGTGAACAACGCGCCCAAGAAGCCCTCGCCCGCCGAAAATCACAGGGTTACAGCGATATTCCGGAGGATGCCCCGGAAGATGATCTTGAAGAATCTGCCGGTTAAGGCATGATAGTGCGCATGATGCGCACAGACACCCCCATAGCTCCGAAAACGGTATATCTGAAAGATTACCAAGCTCCCCGTTACCTGATTGAGGACGTTCACCTGACGTTCAAAATCTTCGAGGAGAAGACTATCGTTCTCTCGAAAATCAGGTTCAAGAAAAACCATGTGGGCAGCGAACCGCTGGTGCTGAATGGCGAGCGCCTGTTCCTGAAATCCGTTGCGATAGATGGCAAGACCGTCAGCGATTATCTGGCGGATGATAAATTCCTCACCCTCCCTGCCCCCAGCGATAAATTCATGCTGGAAACGGAAGTTGAAATTGATCCGGCGTCCAATACGGCACTGGAGGGTCTTTATAAATCCGGCGGTAACTGGTGCACTCAGTGTGAGGCCGAAGGCTTCCGCAAAATAACCTATTTCCCCGACCGCCCCGATGTGATGACGATCTTCACGACACGGATCGAGGCTGACAGGAAGTCCTGCCCGGTTTTGCTGTCTAACGGCAACCTGACGGAGGAAGGCTCATTGCCTGATGACCGTCATTATACGGTATGGCATGACCCATTCGCCAAGCCGTGTTACCTGTTTGCGCTGGTAGCAGGTGATCTGGTTTATATTCAGGATCATTTCAAAACCATGACAGGCCGCAATGTCGATTTGCGTATTTATGTGCGCAGCGGCGATGAAGGCCAGTGCCATTACGCCATGGAATCCCTGATCAAATCGATGAAATGGGATGAAGAGGTTTATGGCCGTGAATACCAGCTTGACCGCTTTAATATTGTGGCGGTCAGCGATTTCAATATGGGGGCGATGGAGAACACGTCGCTGAATATCTTCAATACGGCTTTGGTGCTGGCGCAGCCGGAAACCGCGACCGACGGCGATTTCGAGCGTGTTGAGGGCGTGATCGCTCACGAATATTTCCACAACTGGACGGGTAACCGCGTTACTTGCCGCGACTGGTTCCAGCTTTCCTTGAAGGAAGGTTTGACCGTATTCCGCGACCAGGAATTTTCATCCGATATGAATTCGCGTGGCGTTAAACGCATTGATGATGTCGTGCTGCTGCGCCGCTCGCAATTCGCCGAAGATGGCGGCCCGATGGCGCACCCGATCCGCCCGGACAACTATATCGAGATCAGCAATTTCTACACAGTGACTGTGTATGAAAAAGGCGCGGAAGTGATCCGCATGCAGCATACTTTGCTGTCACCTGCGGTTTACCGCAAAGCCACCGATCTTTATTTTGACCGTTATGACGGCATGGCCGTGACCTGCGATGATTTTCTCCAGTGCATGATGGATGCTTCGGGGCAGGATCTGTCCCAGTTCAAGTTATGGTACAGCCAGGCCGGAACGCCGGAAGTGTCCGCCACAGGGCATTATGATGAAACCCAGCGTAAATATACGCTGACGCTGTCACAAACCGTGCCGCCGACACCCGGCCAGCCGGACAAGAAACCTATGCATATCCCCGTCAAAGTCGGCCTTGTCGGCCCCAACGGCGCCGATATGGCGGAAGATCTGCTGCACTTGAAGGAAGGCCAGCAGACATTTACGTTTGAGAACATCCCTTCCCGCCCTGTACCGTCGATCCTGCGGGGGCTCTCTGCGCCGGTAAAGCTGAAAACTGACCTGTCAGATGACGATCTGCGGTTCCTGATGGTGCATGATAGTGATGGATTCAATCGCTGGGAATCCGGACATACGTTGTCACTGCGTTTGCTGAACGGCATTATCGACAAAATCGAGGGCGGCGAAGGCGGCATGGTTGACCCCGCCTATGTTAGCAGCTTTGGCGATATGCTTGATCAGGCATTCAGGCCGGAAACGGACAAAGCTCTGTTGGCACGTTCTCTGGCGCTGCCGGACATGGCAATCATAGGGCAGCACCGCAAAGTCGTGAATACGGATGCTATTCATCAGGCCCGCGAGATTGTTACGATGATATTGGCAGACCAGTTCAAGGATGTTCTGGAGAAAATTTATAGCGAGAACCATGACAGGGGTGCTTTCGAGGGTGATTTTGCGGCACGTTCACGCCGTGCCCTCAAGAATACGGCGCTACGTTTCCTGTCACGTGCTGATGGCAACCCGGCCATTGTCATTGCCAAGAAGCAATATGATAACGCCACTAATATGACAGACCGCGTGGCGGCGCTTGGCATTCTCGCAGATACCACCAGCAAAGAACGGGATGCGGCGTTTGCCGATTTCCTGAACCGGTTCCATGATTACATGTTGGTGGTTGATAAATGGTTCTCGATTCAGGCGGCATCCATTCGCCAGTCAATCCATGACGATGTGCGCGCCCTGCGCGGGCATAAGGATTTCATCCTGACCAACCCGAACCGGGTGCGTTCGCTTTATGGCGCATTTGCGATGAATAACCCCTACAGCTTCCATGACAAGAGCGGCAAGGGTTATGAATTTCTCGGCGAGGCCATCATGCAGCTGAACACGGTCAACCCGCAGATTGCGGCGCGCCTGTTGACACCGCTGAAGGAATGGAAACGCTACACACCAGATCGTCAGGAAATGATGAAAACCCTGCTGGAGAACATTGCCGCCCAGCCGGAATTGTCACCGGATGTGTTTGAAATTGTCACGAAGACGCTGAAGTAAAAGTCTATGACCTGCAGTTTTGACCTCGAAAACCAGTTTTCCGGCCCCGTTTGCGGGCTGGATGAGGCCGGGCGCGGGCCTTTAGCCGGGCCTGTGGTGGCGGCCTGCGTTTATATTCCCGAAGATGCCCGTAAGGAACAATTCTGGAGCAGCGTGAATGACAGCAAGAAGCTTTCCGAGAAAAAACGTGAAGCGTTATATGAGTTGATCATTGCCCATACGTCTTATGGCATTGCTGAATCCACGGTTGAGGAGATTGACCAGATCAATATCCTGCAAGCCAGCCTTCAGGCGATGAGCCGGGCGTTTAAAATCATGTGTCATCCCGGCGAAAGCCGGGATCTGGTAGGTATCAGGCACAAGATCCCGGCTTTCGCCGGGATGACAGAGGAAGGGTGGATAGCCCTCGTCGATGGCAACCAGAAACCCAAGCTGCCCTGCCGCATTCAAACCGTGGTGAAGGGTGACAGCATCAGCCTGTCGATTGCGGCAGCCTCCATTCTGGCAAAAGTCACCCGTGACCGTGTCATGAACGATTTATGCCATAAATTCCCGATGTATGGCTGGAGCCGCAACTCCGGATACGGCACAGCGGAGCATTTGCGTGCAATTAACGACCATGGCGTAACAGATCATCATCGCCAAAGTTTTGCGCCGGTTAAAAGCTCTAATCAAGCTTGAATTTCCGCCCATCCGCCCGAACCGCTGCCCCTTTCTCTCCACATGAGTAAAGCGGCACCGCATCAGAAAGATTATTCTGCACTGCCTGCCAAGCCACCATCGGTGAATGATAATTCGTAGAGCAAGCCACCTTAGAGTTATAGCTAGCTAAAAAACTACTGTTTGCAATATCAAGGGCCGCTGCTTGCGATTGCTCACATTCCTGCTGGCCGTAACCTTGCTCTGTACACTGCAATACCGAATTCAAAACTGTTGTCGCCTTCACATCGAGACGGTCAAATTTTTCCCTTAGCTGACCCTCATTTTTATTGGCGATATAGATAAAGGGCACTTTAATAGTTGGCACAAGCACAGCGGTCGCCGCTGCGGATACCGCTATCACTTTTAAAAATTCGACCAAAGGATGATCCTTCCCATTGAACATCCAAGCGTATAATTTTTCAGAAATACTACGGCTGATACCCATTTGATGTCTCCTTTCAAAGGAAATACACTTAACATAACTATTTTCTTCCTTGCAATAAAAAATCCTCACTAGGTTGCTAAGAGACTCAAAAACCACAGAAATCCGAGTCCGTTCCTCTTTTGTTTTTACTTCAATAGTCACCACTAACTTACTGACTCTACACAATGAATCGTATTTTTATGTTGACGGCGAATCGGTCTTGAATCATAGTGAATCCTGAGATCAATCAGGAGAGATCATGTCGAGTCCAAAAGCACCCAAGGCACCAGTTAGAAACAAGATTCTTGCGGGCGACTGCGTCAAGAATATGAAATCCCTGCCCAAAGAATCGGTCGATATGATCTTTGCCGACCCCCCTTACAACCTGCAGCTTGGCGGCGATTTGCACCGCCCCAACCATACGCTGGTCGATGCCTGTGATGATCACTGGGACCAGTTTGATAATTTAAAGGCCTATGACGATTTCACCCGTGAATGGATGTCGGCGGCACGTGATTTACTGAAACCGGATGGCACCATGTGGGTCATCGGCAGCTATCACAATATTTTCCGTGTGGGCGCTATTCTGCAGGACCTGGGATTCTGGGTGCTGAACGATATCATCTGGCGCAAGACCAATCCGATGCCTAATTTCCGTGGCCGCCGCTTTACCAATGCACATGAGACCATGATCTGGGCTTCGAAGTCCGAAAAATCAAAATACCGCTTTAACTATGACGGTCTGAAAGCGATGAACGAAGACCTGCAAGTGCGCAGCGACTGGTTTATTCCGCTCTGCACTGGTGGCGAACGTCTGAAAGACGACGAAGGCCAGAAAGCGCACCCGACACAAAAGCCGGAAGCCCTGCTCCACCGCGTCATCATGTCATGTACGCAACCGGGCGATCTTGTTCTCGATCCTTTCTTTGGCACGGGTACTACGGGTGCCGTTGCGAAAAAACTGGGCCGCGATTATATCGGTCTTGAGCGTGAAGAAAGTTACATTAAAGTTGCGGAACAACGTCTGAGATCAATAACAAGGCTTGGCGACGACGAAATTCTGCACGCGGTCTCTTCCAAGCGTGAAGAACCTCGTATTCCTTTTGGTTCCCTGATTGAAAGCGGCTTGTTGAAGCCGGGGACCATCCTGACGGACTCTAAGGGCAAGAATGAAGCCAAGGTCGGTGCGGATGGGACAATCATGTCCAATAAGGTACGGGGGTCGATCCATAAGGTTGGCGCCACGCTTCAGAACGCGCCCTCGTGCAATGGCTGGACATACTGGCACGTGCGCCAAGGGCGTCAATATGTGCCTATTGATACGCTGCGTCAAAAGCTCCGCGATGTCACAGCGTCTGCAAGTGGCAACATTGGGACGTTGCAATAGACCAGCTTTATTTTTTCTTCTTCTCGGCGGGTTCACCAAAAACAGGGCCATCCGGCAAGCTGACATCTTCACCCGTAAGCTCACCTGTACGCTTCTTACGTTTTCGGCGCTCTTCCTCGTACATATCCTTTTTGAAGAGAAGCTTTTCTTTCTCGAAGTCTGCATAGACCTTGATGTAATCGATCTGCGCAAAAACCACGGCCTTCAACATACCGGATGAGGTGTTGGACGACTCTTTGTATGAATGCACACGGAACATCAATTCCAGATAACCCATACGATTTGTGCTGTCCCCCGTTGTGTTTGGATTGAGCAGCTTATTAATGCGCTGTGTTTCCTCGCTATTGATGTCGTCCAGAAACAGGCGTGCCAGTTCCTTCTCAATGGGAAGGCGAGGTAGTGAAAACGGCCTATTTAGATAAAGGATTAAATTTCTTGGATAGCCCTCAATTTCACCAGACAATCCGCACGTCGCAAGTTTGGTATAATAAACTGTTTCAATTTTTCTTGCAGAATCAATAGATGATGCCTTTTGATCAACATCGAAATACTCTTCTTCAAAATTATAGCTACCTAAAAAAAGCGGGATTGTAATTTTAAAATTGGTTGGAAAAGTCTTGTAATTATTTCGCAAATGATCGCGCGTAGCTTGACGAATCTCATTCCATTCCAGATCGTTATTAACGTAAGTTTTGTACATCTCGCATTCTGTGATAGCGATAAAATTATCAATGAGCTTGGCGTTGTTTACGTCGAGAATTCCCAAAGCCCAGTACAATTTCGCCAGATTTTGATAAGTGGGATCCACATATTTTGACTCGTTAAAGGATAAAAGGTCATTCTGCTGATTATTATTCATTTCATCTGTGGTGTTAATTTCAGGTGCCGCTTCTTCAGCCGGTTGTGCCTGCGGCGGCTGTTCAGCAGCGGTCTGTGAGAGTCCTGTCTGACTATAAGATGGAACGGAAACAAACCCTGACAAAGTCAGAAGAATGGTAGAAAAGACCCAAAACTGCCGCATGTATTATTTCCCCCTAATTACACACATCACCGTAGCAAATAATGAAGCATCACGCGGGCGACATCAATCACCTAATCGTATTCATTCTCAGCTAAAAAATGGGCGAATTTTTGGAAAAGTGACGGCAGCCCTGTTTTTAGAATATCGCCGCTATTCACCCACAACCTCCCCCTGCCCGAACTGGCGATTGTTATCGCATAGCCCTGAAGTTCAAGATCAAAGTGGGTAAAACTATGCCGTATGATGTGTTTTTTTAGCAAAACAGGGTTCCCGAGCTTCAAAATATGCTCTGGATGTATTATTTCCCCTTTTTCCAGCCATTCTGAGGTTGGAAACCCCACCATCCCACCAAAAAGACCTTTCTCAGGGCGCTTTTCCAGCAATATCCGCCCTGATTTACCGTGTCTGATCCAATATATATTTCCCTTCTTGAAGGGTTTTTTCTTTTTCCTGCCACGCGCGGGGAGTTCTGCAGCAATATTTTGCTGCCGTGCCTGACAATTCTTATGCAAAGGGCAGGCGCCGCAGCGCGGTGCTTTGGGAATACAAACGGTTGCTCCGATATCCATCAAGGCCTGTGCGTAGTCTGATGGGTGGTCAGCGCGCCCTGTGGATAAAAGTGCAGCCGCTTTACGGATCGCAGGTTTGCTGTCTGGCAAGGGTTGGGTGATGGCAAAAAATCTACTCATCACTCTTTCCACATTTCCATCCACAACGACGGATGGTTTATCGAAGGCGATGGAAAGGATGGCGGCGGCCGTATAATCACCGATACCGGGAAGAGATTTCAGTTCTTCATAAGTCTGTGGAAAAACACCTGCAAACTCTGTGGAAACTATCTGCGCGCATTTATGCAAATTGCGGGCGCGCGCGTAATAACCTAACCCCGCCCATTCTTTCAAGACCTCATCCAGAGGAGCTACGGCCAGATCATCTACGCTGGGCCATAAACGAATGAATTTCTGGAAATAAGGCATAACCGCGGCCACAACCGTCTGCTGCAGCATAATTTCTGAAAGCCAGACATGGTATGGGTCAGGCACGACGCCGGACAGCGCCCGCCACGGCAAAACGCGCCTATGCTGGTCGTACCAGTTTAAAACGGACTTACGAAAACTGTTAATGGTGGCAACAGGAAGCTTGTCGGGTATAATAGACCCTGACATATTCATGCCGTTCTTTTTATTCTGTTTTTGAATGCGAGCAGCCATGTACGGCTTAAAACCCCTGTCAGAGAAAATCCCTGCAATTGCAGGTCAGGTCTTCAGCCGCAAATTTGTGATGCTGGGCCGTATCCTGACCTATTGGGAAGATATAGTCGGTAACGATCTCGCGAACAAGACGCAGCCTGTGAAACTGCAATATCGTAAACCGAAGGATGGAGGAAAAGCGACAGCGACCCTAAGCATCTCCACATCCAGCGCCACTGCGACCATGCTTCACTACCGTAAAGACCTGATCCTTGAGCGTATAAACCAGATTTTTGGCGAACGCTTTGTCACGGCGGTACGCTTCGTGCCCAATGAAACCGCTGAACAAGACTTCAAAAAGCCCGGAAAACCCAGAAAAATCTTGACTGAAAACGATAAAACCTATTTATCAGGGGTACTTGAAACCATAGAAGACCCGGAACTGAAGGCGCAGCTGGAAAGTCTCGGGAAAGCCATGCTTCAAGATCGTTCTCGCAACAGTACATAGGTGATTTAAGATGGCCCTGTCGCCCAACATGAATGTCATGCTGCGCGCCGCCGAAAAGGCAGCACGTTCCCTTATCCGCGATTTTGGCGAGGTCGAGCAGCTGCAGGTTTCGCAAAAAGGCCCGGCTGATTTTGTATCTGCCGCCGATCACCGTTCCGAAGAAATCCTTTATGAAGAACTTTCCCATGCCCGCAAGGACTGGGGTTTCCTGATGGAAGAGCGCGGTGAGATTAAAGGTTCTGCCCCTTACCGCTTCATCATTGATCCGCTGGACGGCACCACCAATTTCCTGCACGGCATTCCGCACTGGAACATCACCATCGCGATCGAAGAGAACGGCGAGATTGTCGCCGGTATCGTCTATGACCCGATCCGTGATGAAATGTTCCGCGCCGAAAAAGCGGGCGGCGCGTTCCTGCGCAACAAGCGCCTGCGCATTTCCGGCCGCCGTGATTTCTCGCAGTCATTGATTGCCACGGGCATGATCGCGCCGCAAAAACCCACGCACAAACACATCATGAACCAGATGCAGGCTGTCGCCAGCAAGGCGGGAGATCTGCGCCGCATGGGCTCTGCCGCGCTTGATTTGTCCTATGTGGCAGCGGGGCGTCTCGAAGGATACTGGGAATATAACCTAAAGCCGTGGGACCTGGCTGCGGGCAGTCTTATTGTCAAAGAGGCCGGCGGGTTTATATCATCCATACATGCCAACGATAATCCGGTTTATAACGGCAGCATCGTGGCTGGTAACGGCAAAATTTTTGATGAATTGAAAAGAACCCTCATAACGGCGGCGGCAGAAAAAGACGCCGCCTGAGACGGGAAATATTGATGAACAAGGGCAGGATATCCAAACGTAATCTCCTTGCCCGGTTGCCCCTGGTGGCCGCCGTTGCGTTCGTGTGCTTTCCGCCTGTGGCAAAAGCGCAGCAAGGTAACCCTGAAATCTTTGTCGACATGAGTGTACTGCAAGGTCTGGGCCCAGCACCAAATCAGCCGCAGCAGCCTGTAAAATTAAGGCCGCCCGCACCAAAACCACCTGCTTCGACACAGCCACAACTGATTGCGCCTGTAACGCAGACACAAGCTGTGCCTGCCTACTCACCGCCGCCAAAACCGGCAGTGCCTCCGGTAAAAGAAAAGACTTATGTCAGCAAAGCGCCGGAAATGCCTGCCGAGGAGGTTCGCCGTGTGATCAGTTCGCCGCAACAACCCGCGACTGCACCACTTAAATCGGAACCACCGCCGCCCGTGATACAGAAAGCTGTTGCCGTAAAAGAGCCCGTGGCTATACCGCCTATTCCGGTTATTGAGAATGCCCAAACCGCCGCCGCACCTGTGCCAACGCCTGAACCAGTTGCGTTCCCCATAAAGACGAAGGTGCGCACGGAGATTACAGACCCGGCCGCGACGGCATCATCTCGCCCGGTTCCCGTTCGCAGCGGGATTGCGGGCAATCTGAACGACACAGTTCTGTCACGCCCCGCGCCCGATTTCGATCCGACGACAACACCTGAAGCGACCGACAGCATTCCGGTGCGCGATCTGACGGAAGAACCTGAAAGTGCCACAACAACTGAGCCTGTAAAAAAGCTGGCCTCTGTTAAACCCACTGTTGTCCCAGGTCGTAAACCGTCTATACCGCAAGAACAGGCTCCGGAGAAAATTGCTGATACCAGTACGCCCGCAGTCGTGCCGCCACACCGTCCCGAAGTGCAAAAAGCGCCCCCTGAGCTTGTTGCAGAACTGCGCGCTCGGGAAGCAGCCAAACTTGAAGCGGCAGCAACAAATGCACCGAGTGTTGATCTGGCCGATCCGCCACCACCACCGGGGCCGCGTGGCAAAAAGAATATGCCCGCTGTGGCAAAGGCACCTGTAGAGTCCGAGAAGCTTGCAGAACAGCTGATCAAACTGCCAGCGAACAGCGATCCGCTGCTTGATAGGCTGGTGGAGAAAGACAAACAAGATTTAGTAGCCACCATCGAGTCCATGGTAGCGGCACGTGAAGACGGCAAACCGCTACCGGAAAGCAAAAAATCGCCCCGTGAGCAAGGCAGCAACATCGTCAAGGCAGAGCCGATGCAGCGGCCCTATAACGTATACAGACCCAAAAAGAACAGTAACGAGGATGAGCCCCTTCTCCCCGGGCCTGAAGAAACAAAAGTTGCAGCTGTAGAGGAAGCGCCACCTGCCTCTGATGTTGTAACGCCACGTCCGCCGCCGCCGAGCAATCAGGATGAACAGGCTTATGTCAGTGTTCCTTTCTCGGCAGGACTAACCGAGGTCGATGCTAAAATCACGAGCGAGATTGAATCGCGCCTGCTGCCAATGCTGAATGATAATCCCGGCTGGAAACTGCAAATTCAGGCCTTTGCCAGCCCGGTGAAGGATGGAGTCAGCAGTGCCCGCAAGGCCTCGCTGGCTCGCGCCATGTCAGTCAGGACTTACCTGCTGAGTAAGGGCATAGAAGCCACCCGTATGGATATCCGTGCACTGGGCGCCGAAAGTGACCGCGACCCGATGGACAGGGTCGACCTGATCGTTTTTGATCCGGCGAAAAAAGGGTGATTTGACGGAATAATTCTATTCAGCTAACGTCAGTCAGCAACTTCAGCAAAGAGATATACTATGACAGCAGACACCCCAAAAAGCAGCCGAGAAGCCTTCAACGAGCGGACGGAATTCACATTGGATCGGCTCGATTACCGTCTGCGCCGCGATCCTCTTACCATTATGCCTGTGCTGGCGCTGGCCCGCGATGCGGATGGCCTGACCAAACATGAAGACCGCGTACGCGCCGTCGAACTGCTGACTCCCTACATTTTTGAAAACACTACAGTCGGCCCTGCTGTATTCAGGGGTTGGGATCTTCTGGTGCGCAAGATTGCAGAACAGGATCTTGTCGCTGGCTATAGGCTGGCTAGCGACAGTTATAACAAACTGCAGGGTGGCGAGCAGATACACCGTGGCGTCGCGAAACTTTTCAGCGATATCAGCGGCATATGGGAAACCAACCGCCAGCGCGCCCTGCTGCGGTACGAAAACGACTAAAATCCCCTGTTTTCCGCCCCCAATCACTTACAGCTAAATGTGGATAAAAACCCTGAAACATCAGGGTTTTATTGACTTGCGGGCGTTTTTTATTGATTTTTGACCTACAGCTCATTACTGATGTGGTTCACCCTTTTGTCATATTAATATGGCGGAGCAGGATATAGGATGCGTAAAGGTTTGATTGGCCTTTTGGCCCTTACAGTCGTCGTCTTTGTTGGCCTTTATGCGGGCGCTAGTTTGAAAAAATCCAGCGCTGTGGACGCGAATGGTATTCAGCCTGCGGCCAGCGCTGAAGCCTCTGTTCAAGCTGAAGAATCCAAACCCGCCGCTACCGCATATAAAACCTATGCCATGGGCAATCCCGACGCCCCGGTGAAGGTCAAGGAATATGCGTCTTTAAGCTGCCCGCACTGCGCCGCGTTCCACACAGATACCCTGCCGCAGGTCAAGAAAGAGCTGATCGATACCGGCAAGGTCTATTTTGAATTCATCAATTTCCCGCTGAACGCGTCCGCTATGGATGGCGCGCTGATCGCCCTGTGCATGCCGGAAGAACGTTATAACCAGTTTATTTCCTTCCTGTTCGAACAACAGCAGACATGGGCGTTTGATCAGAATTACCGCCAGATACTGAAGCAGAATGCCAAGCTGCTGGGCGCTTCGGAAGAAAAGCTGGATGCCTGTCTGGCCGATGAGAAGAAAAAGGCCGACATTGTCACCAGTATGCAGGCCGCACAGGAAAAATACGATATCAAATCAACGCCATCCTTTGTCATCAACGACAAGGAAACACTCTCCGGTGAAATGAGCTTTGATGAATTCAAGAAGAAAATAGAAGCGCATCTGCCGCAGGAGAAGGTTGCACAATAACATGATCCAGTTTTCCAAACTTCGCCTGAACGGTTTTAAATCTTTCGTCGACAAGACAGACCTTGATATCAGTCAGGGTCTGACAGGCATTGTCGGCCCGAACGGTTGCGGTAAATCGAACCTCGTCGAGGCGTTGCGCTGGAGCATGGGTGAAACATCGTCCAAGCGTATGCGTGGCGGCTCCGGCAGCATGGAAGATGTGATTTTCAACGGCACTGAAAAGCGCCCTGCCCGTAACTTTGCCGAAGTCACGGTCATTCTCGATAACACCGCCCACACCGCACCGGCGATGTTCAATGAACTGGAAGAAATTGAAGTTGTGCGCCGTATTGAGCGCGAAAAAGGTTCCGATTATAAAATCAGTGGTAAATCCGTCCGCGCCCGCGATGTTCAGTTGCTGTATGCAGACCTGATGTCCGGTGCTGGTTCGCCGTACCTTGTTTCCCAAGGCAAAGTGACGACGATGATTCAGGCCAAGCCTGTTGATCGCCGTATGATCCTTGAAGAGGCCGCTGGTATTACCGGCCTGTATGCCCGTCGCCACGAGGCTGAACTGCGTTTACGCGCCGCTGACAACAACCTGAAACGTCTCGACGATATCGTCGGCGGCATGGAAGGACGTCTGCAGGAACTAAAGAAACAAGCCCGTCAGGCTGCCAAGTATCGCAACCTGAGCGCCCAGATCCGTCAACTGGAAGTTATGATCGGCACGATGGAATGGCGCCGTGCTTCCGAACGTCTGCATGAGATTAAAGGCAGCTTTGACGAAATTGAAAGCAAGGTTGCCGAGCGCATGCTCACGGTCAGCCAGTTGACCCGCACACAAAACACCCAATCCGCCGACCTGCCCGATCTGCGTCAGCAGGATGCCGAATTTGGCGCACGGCTGCAGGTACAAAAACTGGCGCTGCAACGTCTGGAAGATGAGGCTCTGCGTATTGAGGCGACTGTAGAAGAAGCCAAAAACCTGCTGGAAGTTACGACCGCTGACCGCGCCCACGAAGACGAAAGCCTGACAGAGAACACCGCCGTTCTGGAACGCATTGAGTCCGAAGAGGCCACATTGCGCGCCGGTGAAGAAAATCAGGAGCGCGAGATTGCCCTGCGCCAGACCACCCGCGATGAAATTCAGGTCGAAGTCGATCAGCTTGAGACTGAATTTACGACGCTGATGCAGGCTGCGGCTTCCGACAAAGCTAAGCGCGAAGGCCTTGAGCAGCAGATTGCAACCGACCAAGGCCGTATGGATGCCGTAAAATCCCGCCTTGCCAATGTCCGTCAGTCACTGGAAGTCAAAAAGGCCGATAGCGGTCAGGATGAAGCGATTGCGAAACTGCGCACCGAGATTGAAACGCTGGAAACGGAAACCGAGTCCCTGCGCAACAAGATCGACACGCTGGAAAACGCGATTACGGACGCCCGCGCCAAGCGCGAGGAAGCCCGTGAAACCGTTCAGTTGCGCTCGACCGAGAAATCACGCCTTGAGGCCGAAGTGCGGACACTGGGTTCTGTCCTTGAAATGTATTCCGAAGACGGTTTCCGTGCCGTTCTCGAAGACGTTCAGGCTGATGAAGGTTTTGAAACCGCGCTCTCCCGCGCTCTGGGTGACACGCTGACCGCCTCGACGGATGAAGGCGCGCCGATTGTCTGGACGGAAAGCAATGTGACCATTGCCGATCTGCCGTCCCTGCCCTATGGCGCAACGACACTGGAACCGCATGTAAAGGCGCCGTCAGCCCTGAAACTGGCTTTGAGCCAGATCGGTGTTGTCGATAGCGCTGAACAAGGCAAGGAACTGGCGCGCCAGTTGAAAGTCGGCCAGTCGCTGGTTTCGCGTGAAGGCGCTTACTGGCGTTGGGACGGTCTGCATATCAAGGCCGAAGCCGCCGACCGCCACGCGATCCAGTTGAAACAGAAAAACCAGCTTGCCGACCTGCAGGCACGTCTGCCGGGCGTTGAGCAAGCGTTGGAAGCTGCCCGTGTCATCCTGAATGATGCGGAAACCGTCCTTTCCACCGCACAGGAACAACTGAAAGAAGCGCGCAGCCTGCAAAGTCAGGCTGAATACGCGCTGCGTGAACGCCGTATCAACCTGAACCGCTCGGTTGAGGCGCAAGCTTCACGTCAGGCGGAACTGGGCCGTCTGGAAGAAGCGCTGACCATTGCTGAAACCGATATTCATAACCTTGAAGACGCGATTACCGTCAACCGCAAGGAACTGGAGGCGTTTGATGACGCTACACTGGCCGAACGCCAACAGAAGGTTGATGGCGCCCGCGAACGTCTGACCATCGCCCGCACGAAATTGCAGGAAGCCATCAGCGACCTTGAAATCGTGCGTCAGGACCAAAACCGCCGTAAAGGCCGTCTGCATGCGATTGCCGATGAACGCGTCAATCTGGCCAACCGTTGCATCCGTGCGAAGGAACGTCTGCGCGAATTGAATGAGCGTCAGGAACAACTCTCGGCCAAGATCGCCGAACTGGTTGAGCGCCCCGGTGAAATCCGCAAGGACAGCGAAGGCCTGCTGAGTATTATTTCAGAAATCGAAGCTGAGAAATCAGTGGTTTCCGATAAGCTGACCACGCTGGAAGCCGAACTGAACGATACCAATAAAGGCCTGAAGGAAGCGGAAGCGGCCTTAAGCGAAGTGCGTGAAGCACGCGCCCATGCGATGGCAACCATTTCCGAACGCCAGACGCATCTTGAAGACGTGAAGACGCATATTCAGGAGCAATTCAGCATGTCGCCGGAGGAACTTTCCGCCGAGGCCGCGCTTGATCCTGAAAATCTGCCGAACCTTGAAGAGATCAAATCCCAACGCGAAAAAGACGTTCGTTCCCGTGATCTGATTGGTGCCGTTAATCTGCGCGCCGATCAGGAAGCTGAAGAGATGGAAAAAGAACTTTCCACGATCTTCACCGAACGCGACGACCTGATGCAGGCCATTTCAGAACTGCGCAACGGCATCCAGATGCTGAACAAGGAAGCGCGTGAACGTCTTGTGAAAGCCTTCGATGACGTGAACCACCATTTCAAGGACATGTTCACCCGCCTGTTCAAGGGCGGCAAGGCACACCTGCAGATGATCGATTCCGATGATCCGCTGGAAGCTGGCCTTGAAATTTTCGCACAGCCGCCGGGTAAAGCGCTGCAATCACTCTCCCTGCTTTCGGGTGGCGAGCAGACATTGACAGCCGTGGCGTTGATTTTCGCGATGTTCCTGACCAACCCCGCACCGATCTGTGTGCTGGACGAGGTTGACGCTCCGCTGGATGATGCCAACGTGGACCGTTTCTGCGACGTGTTGCAGGAATTCGCCGCCCGTGGCGAAACACGCTTCCTGGTCATCACCCACCACCGCCTGACGATGGCGCGTATGGACCGCCTGTACGGCGTGACCATGACTGAGCGCGGCGTTTCACAATTGGTATCCGTGGATATGAACCAGCAGCTGGACTTCCTAGAAGCGGCCTGATTGTAAAATGAATACTTAATAAAAAAACCGGGCCTGAAACCCGGTTTTTTTTATTCCGGTTTACATCGCCGGTGTCTGGGCAAGCTGTGTTTCCCGCCTGACACATTCGCGATACTCACCCCGAACGGTATTTGATATTTCGCTCAGCGCTGTCACATTAAATTTTCTCTTTGTTTCTATGCCGCATGCCCAGTAAATATTAGCAAGCATGTCTCGACGATGGCTATCCTCAGCAGGCTTTGCCATGGCCTGCGCCAGATTTTGAGAAGGCTCCATCAGCATGGACGTTACATCATTACGGTCGATCTGATTTTCCTTTACCGCCTCCTCTTTGTGCTGCCTATCTGCACCGTTCCTATAATAGGGCGGCATAATGATAACCCGCGCCGGGATGTAAGCAGGCCTGAGAATATTAATGGATGGCCCTGCTGCTGAAGCTGTGTCGATGGCGGCATAGAGAAACGTCGCCGCTAAAATAAATGCCACATTTTTATGGAGATCAACCACTAGATCGCTTCCTTTAATGCTATTGAAGTCTCAGTTTAGGAGTGTGCCTGCCATTTTCCGATAGCAGAAATTGTAGTGCTGCTTGATAAGCCGCGGCCGTACCCAGGTATCTTTCCAGTAGGCGCGGGTGGGCAGCGGAACGCGGATCGTCCAGAATTTCCTGCTTATCGTCCTTACGGATATAAATCATATCACGGCGCATCTCTCTGTTATCCTTGTCAAGAAACCAGTTGCGGAATCCATCTTTATTTGCCGGATCGTTTGCTTCGAACATGACCTGTTCCAGTGACACTATATCCAGCGCCATGCGAATCTGGTGCGTATCGTCGGTATTGAGGCCCTGACGCTGGTCATCAGCCATTTTCCTGAGATGTTCGTTATAGCGGGTGGCCAGATGCGCCGTATCATCCAGTTCGAACATCGCGCCGAATTGCAGGATGGCGAAAGCTTTCAGCGCTTCCTTCTCCTCCACTGGACGATCAATGCAGTCATCAATAACCGCGCCTGCGCGTTCACCAAATTTGACAAAGTCCGGCGGTATCCAGCCATCTTCATGGCGCTGGCGCATGACTTCATAATCAGCAAGCGCCTTTTGGGTAAAGCTTTGTTCCGCGCCCGCTTTGGCAAAAGCGTCTGTTGTATTATCAGTCATTATATCCCCCTTAACTGGATATCGCCGCTTCCTATTCAGGACGCAGCATGTTTTTGAATGAAGAAGCGGTTGGCGTTTCAAAAGCCTTTACGGTGTCTTCCAGCACCACTTTCAGGTGCTTCAGCAAAGCTGAATTATTGAATCTCTCGGTATTCTGCTTTTGCAGGGTAGATAAAGCCTGCAGGCGCGTCCGTGCGCTGCTCAGGCGGCTGTGGCCGGATTCCCCGGTTCTTGCCAGATAATCATCACGGGAGTCAGGCTTGCTGATTTCAATCAGGTCGAATTCAGCCACCAGAATGTCACGCGCCATTTTGGCCTGCATTATAAGGGGAGCCGATGGAGAAGCGTCACTACCCAGTCTTTGTAAGATGGGTTGCAGGTCGTTGCGGATAAAATCGATCGCCCGCTGGGGTACAGCGCTGTTATAAAGATGCCTGCTGGCAGCTTGTAACTCAGAATATAGTGTGTTGCCTGAGTTTTCAGTCATGGCATATCCCCTGTTTCGTTTTAATATTTTGAGACATACTAGCAGGGCCTTCGGCCCCGTCAATATATGTAAAAGCAAAAAGTGAGAGACAAATGCCCAACGACCTCGACGACCTTGAAGCCAAAATCGCCCAGTTCAAGTCCGGCAAAAGCGCGGTTGCCCGGAAGGAAACGGACAAGCTGAAAGAGGCTGAAAACGTTAATACGGGGATTCGGGCGGGGGCTGAGCTGGTCGTCACTATCGGGGCGGGCGTACTGATCGGCTACGGGCTGGATAGCTGGCTGGGCACCAAGCCGATATTCCTGATTATCTTCCTGTTGGCCGGGGTTTTTGCCGGTTTTTTCAACATATACAGAATAACGCAGAATATTGGGTCTTCTGTCGGATATGGCAGCTTGCAAAAGGCTGAAAAAGACGCTAAAAAGGCGCCGGAAAATAAAGACGAATAACTGCGAAAAGCAAGGATTCTCAAAGCGTGGCAGACCCTATTCACCAGTTTGTGATCACCCCGATCATTCCGCTAGAAGTCGCGGGGATCGACCTGTCCTTCACCAATTCCTCCCTGTGGATGATGATTGCCGTGGTTGTGTCCACGGTAACACTGACCATGGCCACCCGCCGCAAGGCGCTGGTTCCGGGTCGTCTGCAGGCGATGTCGGAAATGCTATATGAATTCGTCGCCAACATGATCCGTGAAAATATCGGGTCGGGTGGCCGCCAGTATTTCCCGCTCATTTTCACGCTGTTCATGGTTGTCCTGATGGGTAACCTGCTGGGCATGATCCCCTACTCTTTCACCTATACCAGCCACATTATTGTGACGATGGCGCTGGCGTTGTTGATTTTCTTCACCGTGCTGATTATCGGCGTTGTGAAACACGGCTTGGCATTTTTCAGTTTCCTGGTACCGCCAGGCGTTCCCGTCTGGCTGTTCCCGTTGATTATTCCCATTGAACTGGTTTCGTTCTTGGCGCGCCCTGTCACGCTTTCCGTCCGTCTGTTCGCCAATATGATGGCGGGACACCTGATGCTGAAAGTGTTCGCCGGTTTCAGCGTCGGCATGCTCAGCCTTGGTGCTGCGGGCTTTGCCGCCGGTCTGGTGCCTATGTTCTTTAACGTGATCCTGATCGGGTTTGAATTCCTGATCGCCCTGCTTCACGCTTACGTATTTACCGTCCTTTCATGTATCTACCTGAAAGACACGGTCGAACTTCACCACTAACCACTACTCACTAAAAAGAAGGAAGTAAAACAATGGAACTCGAAGCCGCAAAACTGATCGCCGCCGCACTGGCCCTGATGCCGATTCTGGGCGTTGGTATTGGTCTGGGTCTGATCTTCTCCTCCTACAACGAAGCTGTAGGCCGTAACCCGGGCGCTCTGGAGCTTCTGGACAAGAAATTCTTCCTGACCTTCGCTCTGACGGAAGCTCTGGCGATTTTCGCGCTGGTTATCTCTCTCGTTATCCTGTTCGGTTAATCCGGACACGAAAGTAAGTAAGGCCCTGGTATGATGGATCGTCTGCATAAAATCTTTGCTTATACGTTCTGCGCTCTTGCGTTAGGCGTTCAGGCTGCTTTTGCCAGCGATCCTCATGCCGATGCCGGTCATGCAGAAGGCGGCTCAAGCGGCCTTCCGCAGTTCGACCCGGCGACCTTCCCCACCCAGATTTTCTGGCTGGTGGTTACTTTCGTCATCCTGTACGCGGTGTTTTCGAGCCGTATTTTGCCGGACATCTCTGGCATCCTCGAAAATCGCCGCGTGCATATCGAAAGCGATCTTGAGACCGCCGACCGCCTCCGCAAGGAAGCCGACAGCGTTCAAGCCGCTTACGAAGGCAATCTGGATCACGCCCGTAACGAGGCCAAGCGCATGGTGAACGATGTTCATGCGACGATGAAGTCCCGTGCGGAAGCGCAGATCAACAATCTGCGTGATAAGGCAGAAAAAGACATGCATGCCCTTGAGGTACGCTTGCAGGCAGCCAAAGGCGACGCGATGGACCAGATGACGACCATTGCCGCCGAAGTTGCCAGTGAAGCCGCCGCCAAGATCATCGGCACACCAGCTGACCTCGACCACGCCAAAAGCATTGTGCAGTCCATCAACAAGCGGGAGGCTGCATAATCATGGCATTCCTTCAAGAAGCGACCAACTGGGTTCTTATCTCGTTCGTTATCTTTGCGATCGGGTTCTGGAAGTTTGGTCTGAAACTGCTGCTGGGCAAGCTGGATGGCCGTATCGCAGAAATCCGCAAGGAAATCGAAACGGCTGAATCGCTGCGCGTCGAAGCGCAGGAATTGCTGGCACAATATCAGCGCAAGCAACGCGATGCCGCCCGTGAAGCCGATGTCATTATTGAGTCCGCGCAGAAGCATGCCGCTGAAATACAGAAGCAAGCTGAGTCCGATCTCAATGAAATGGTTGCCCGCAAGGAATCCCAGTTGAAGGAACGCCTGAAGCGCATGGAAGATGTAGCTCTGCAGGATATCAAAGCCTATGCGGCGGAACTGTCCGTCAAAGCCACGGCTGAAATCATCGCCAAACAGATGGACCAGGCCACCAATGACCGTCTGGTCGATCAGTCGATCAAGGCTATTGCCGCGCAGCTGAAGTAAGCTTTTCTCCCTTGTCATTCTGAGGGAGCGCCAGCGACCGAAGAATCTCCCCTTGATATAAGATGAGATCCTTCGCTTTGCTCAGGATGACAAGATTGGAAGGCTGCGCGCTATGTACTCAATCCCCAACCTTCACAATCCCTTCGTCTGGCGCGGCAAACGTGTCGGTCTGCTGGGTGGCTCATTCAATCCGCCGCATGAAGGGCATCTGCATATCAGCCGTATCGCGCAGCGCATGCTCAAGCTGGATGCATTGTGGTGGCTGGTGTCACCGGGAAATCCGCTGAAAGATATTACCGCTTATGCACCGCTGTCTGAACGGCTGGATGCCTGCCGGACGTTGCTGGCAGATGAACCGCGTATGCTGGCAACCGATATAGAGGATGCCCTCGGTACGCACCGCAGCTTTGATACACTGAACGCGCTGAAAGCCTGTTTCCCGGAAACAGATTTCATATTCCTGATGGGCAATGACAACGCCCTTAACTTTCACAGATGGAACCGCTGGCGGGATATTCCGGCGCTGACAGCGCTGGGCATTCTCGGGCGCCCCCCGGCGCCCCGGTTGATCCGCAACTGCCCCTTGAGAATGGACACGCGGCTGCGGCATATTCACCTGAGTCGGGCGGAATCTCTGGCTTTGGAACCGGGAACCTGCGTCTGGATGATGCAGACACCCCTGCATCCACAGGCATCATCAGACATCAGAAAATCATTATAAAACAGTCTGTTGTTTGTTTTTTCTAAAGTGATACCCCTTAAATTCCGCACTGCATGATTGCATGACACCGCCCTGCGGGAGTAAAATTAAGTTATGAGAGATGCTTTTATCGTTTTCGTGACAGACAGGAGGGTAGCAGACCTTGACGTATAGGCGACCTGCCCTGCCATATGCTGTTGCGACGATATTGCTGACCTCCCTCAGAAGCGCCACGATGCTTGCCCATCGCGGCGCTTTTTATTATGGTATTTTCAATCACAACAAACTGGAGGGCTCAAGCCATTCTTAACATCGTAGGACACAGCAACAACACGACGGACAGAAGTCCGGAAACATTGAAATCACTCATCGAGCAATCACTCGATGCGGACAAGGCAGAGCAGATTGAGACGATCGACCTGAAGGGCCAGACAGATTTTGCTGACTATATGATTGTGGCTTCAGGGACATCCACCCGCCATGTCGGCGCGATGGCCGAAAAAATTCAGGAACGCCTGAAGGCGCGCGGTTACGGCGATGTCCGTGCCGAGGGTCTTGGCGATTGCAACTGGGTTGTGGTCGATGCGGGCGACGTTGTCGTGCATATCTTCCGCCCGGAAGTGCGCGAATACTACAACATCGAAAAAATGTGGCGTAACGGCCCTGCCGAGCAAGTGAAAATTCACTAAGCGGCACATGGCTTTACCCTGACTTTCCTGTAAACTGTCCGGCAAGGACGGTTCCCCCATGTTACGTATTGAAATTCTGGCCGCCGCCCGCCTGAAAAAGGGCGCTTTTGCCGAGTTGAGGGATGAATACCTCAAGCGCATGGCGTGGCCTGTGACCATTACCGAAATCGAAGGCCGCAACGCTGAGGAAGAGCAAGCCCGTCTTGCCGAGAAAATCCGCCCCGGCGCGGTGCTGATTGCCCTTGATGAAAAGGGCAAAATTTTCACCAGCCGTGAATTCGCCACCAAACTTTCTGAATTTTCCAGTCAGGGCCAGACCGATGTGCAGTTCCTGATCGGCGGTGCTGACGGGCTGAATGATGATATCCGCAAACGTGCGCGTTTCCTGTTGGCATTTGGCCCGCAGACATGGCCGCACATGATGGTTCGGGTTATGCTGCTGGAACAAATTTACCGTGCCCAGCAGATCATTGCCGGGCACCCCTATCACCGGGATTAGTCATGTGCGCAGAATATAGAGCCCTGCATAATGTCATTCCCCGCGCAGGCGGGGAATCTATCCGTCTGTTCTTTCGAAAATTGAAATGGATTCCCCGGATAAACCGGGGAATGACAATTTTTTTTATTTCGGCATTAATGATATTAACGCCTGCCCTTGCAGAGCCTCCCGTTATTCCGCCGCAGAAAACACAATCTCTGGAAATTCTGAAGAACAAGCTTGCCGATGAGGAAGATCAAAAAGCACGTTTGGCAAAACAGGCAAAACAGGCCGAGAAAGATATTGCCGCCACGAAGTCGGGCATGGTCGATTTAAGCGCCAAGATTCGAAAAAACGAAGACGGTCTGCATACGCTGGAAAAGCGTGTGCAGGAACTCAGCGCCCAAGAGCAAGACCTCACCAAAAAACTCGAAGCCGATCATGGATCAATGGCGTCAACGATTTTGGCGCTGGAACGTATGCGCCGCATACCGCCTGAATTGCTGATCGTGCGCCCCGGCGCGCCACTGGAAACCGCGCAGACGGCATTGCTGCTGCAAAATCTGCTGCCCGCACTGAACCAACGAGCGGAATCTTTATCGCATGATATCAAGAACCTGAATGACGTACGGGAAAAGCTGGCTAGTGATCAGAAAAAATTGCTGACAACCAAGGCCGATCTTGAGAAGCAGAACAAAGCGCTCGCCGGCATGATGGTAAAGCGCGAGAAGGATTTTAAATCCGCCAACGCGGCCTATAAATCCAGCACCGCGCGCGCTGAGCGGATCGCCGCCGAAGCGCAGTCGCTGGCGGAACTGGTTTCACGGATTGAAGACGACCCCGCGCCGGTGAGCGTCAGGGAGTATGAACCCCCTGCCCCGCGTAAAAAACAGGCGCACTCTAAAGCGGGTGGCCGGCCGGGCAAGGGTGTATGGCCAGTCAGCGGGCGGGCATTGGCACGTTATGGTGACTACGATGATATGGGGGCTGAGATCAAAGGACTGAAAATTTCCGCTGCCTCCAAGGCTATTGTCATAGCGCCCATGCAGGGCACCGTAAAATATGCGGGTACTTTCCGGAACTATGGCCATTTGGTTATCCTCGACCACGCTAATGGCTATCATAGTCTGATCGCCGGTATGTCCCGGCCCCAGATCGGGATCGGGCAGACTATCAAAGCGGGAGAGCCTTTAGGATATATGCCTTCCTCATCTTCCCAGGACGGCCCGCTAACGCTATATTATGAGTTGCGCCGCGATGGCGAACCCATTGATCCCTCTTATTTGTTTTCCGATCTGAAAAGCTAAAAAGGACAGCCTTAACATGTACACCCGATCCTCTTTGTTTCGTGCCCTTCTCGTTGGCGTGGCTGTCATTGCCATGCAGGGTTGGGGGACTCCCGTTAGCGCTCAGGATAACGGACGCACAGCAGGTCAGGCAGAGAGCAGCGCCGTCAGCAACGCCAGCGACACTTACCAGCAATTAAACCTGTTCGGTGATGTGTTCGAGCGTGTGCGCGCAAAATATGTCGATGAAGTTACAGATGAAAAACTGATCCAGTACGCCGTCAACGGCATGCTGATGAATCTCGATCCGCACTCATCTTACATGGATGAAAAAGAATTCGGCGACATGCAGGTGCAGACACGCGGTGAATTCGGCGGTCTGGGTATTGAAGTCACGATGGAAAACGGTCTGGTCAAGGTTGTTTCGCCGATCTTCGATACACCGGCTTACCGTGCGGGTGTTCAGTCGGGCGATTACATTACCCATCTAGATGGTGAAGCCATTGTCGGGCTGTCACTGAATGAAGCGGTCGATAAAATGCGCGGCAAGATAGGCACCCCCATCAAACTGACCATACGCCGCGAAGAAGTCGCTGAAGCCATCGAGCTTACTCTTGTGCGCGATGTCATCAAAATTGAGTCCGTTAAATTCGAAATGATCGGTAATGATATCGGCTATATCCGCATTACCACATTCAACCAAAACAGCGACGCTGGCGTGAAAAAGGCAATTGCAGATTTCGCATCGAAGAAAGATGTCAAATTGACCGGCATCATTCTCGACATGCGCAACAATCCGGGTGGGTTGCTGGACCAAGCCATTTCCATTTCCGACCTTTTCCTCGACAAGGGCGAAATTGTTTCCACACGCGGCCGCCATGCACAGGACACGGAACGCGACAATGCAACGCCGGGCGATATCACCAACGGCCTGCCGATCATCGTGCTGATCAACGGCGGCTCCGCTTCGGCTTCCGAGATTGTTTCCGGGGCGCTGCAGGACCATCACCGGGCGATTGTCGTGGGCACACAATCCTTCGGCAAGGGGTCAGTGCAAACTGTAATCCCGCTGCCGGGTCACGGGGCGATGCGCTTGACCACGGCCCGTTACTACACGCCGTCCGGACGTTCGATTCAGGCCAAGGGTATTGAGCCTGATATCGTTATCGAACAGGCAAAGATAGAAACCATTAAATCGGAACGTATTTCTGAGTCCGATCTGCGCGGGGCGCTGGATAACAAAAAGCCTGAGAAAAAGGAAACACCAGCACCTGAGGCTGCCCCTGCCGTCACACCAGATAAAAATGATGATAAAACAGTGAAGGTCGATCCAGCGACGAAGATCGATCCTAAAAAACTGACCGACCTGACGCTGGACTACCAATTGGCGCGGGCCGTCGATCTGGTGCGCGGTGTTGCTCTGTATAGCGGCAATTTCAAAGCGCCTGCTACCGAAGAAACAGCAACGCCAGCCCCAGCCGTTGTCATTGACACAACAGCGCCGGTAAAAGAGCCCGAGAAGACCCCTGCAAAACCGCAAGGCGAGACCCCGTAAATACGATGATGGCAGCAATCTCTCCACAAGGCCGCGGAATTGCCAAAGGGTTTGGCGTGGGCATGATTGCCCTTCTGCTGGTCTATGGGGGGCTTTTTTCATGGGTCACGATGAACGGACCAACGGCACGTGAACATCGCGAAGGGCAAATGGTTTCGCGCACAGTCATGATTGAGCGTGTATTGCCGATGGACCCGGCGCTGCTGGCACCCGTGCAGGGGCCACCAGCCCCCACCGCTAAAACTGAACACCCCGCCGAGGAAAGTCCTACTACGGTGGAATCCTCTAAACCTGAACCCGTAGCAACTCCCAAACCGGAACCTGTGGCAGAAGTACAGAAAGAGCACGATCCGCTGAAAGATGAGAAGGCATATGCCAACGGCATGCTGGTTGCTCCCGTTGAAGGGCTTTATGAAGATGTAGAAGCAGGGCGCCTGCCTCTCGTGCGCGCCGATGGCATTTCACCTTTCAAGGCTTATAAAAAACCATTCACCAATGTCGGCAACAAGCCCGTTATTTCTATTGCTGTAGCCGACATGGGATTATCGGAGAAGATTACCGAGTCCGCCATAAAATCCCTGCCGCCGGAAGTGTCTTTGATTGTATCGCCGTATGCCAACGGGCCGGATATGTGGACGACTGAGGCGCGTGAGGGTGGGCATGAAGTCTGGCTGTCCCTGCCTATGGAATCAGCAACCTATCCCAAAACGGATTCAGGCCCGCACACATTACTGATCGGTGCGCCGGAACGTGAAAACCTGCAGAAGCTTGACTGGGTCATGAGCCGCGCCGTTGGTTATGCAGGACTGATAGCGACATATCAGCCGGAATTTATGAACGCACAGAATGATCTGCGCCCCATATTGGGCAGTCTTTATAAGCGCGGTGTCGGTTTTATGAGCAGCAGCCCTGCAGGTTCCTTACCGGAAACGATGGCACTGAGCATGAATGCACCCTATTCCAAAATGGACGTCTGGATTGATAAACCTGAGGCCACACCGGAGATTATCAAGGCATCCCTGCAGCAGCTCGAAGTGATCGCCAAGGAAAACGGCTATGCTGCAGGCATTATCTCGCCAAGCGCTGTCAGTTTCCGCGAATTGCAGGCATGGATGGAAACGCTGAAAGGCAAAGGCATTGCGCTCGCCCCCTTGTCAGTGCAAACAGGTTATTGAGATATGAGCACCGACAAGTACGCCCACCTTCCCTATCGCCCCTGCGTCGGCATTACCCTGTTCAATCAGCACGGACAGGTTTTTGTCGGCGAACGTATTGATTCACCAGGCGCGTGGCAGATGCCGCAAGGCGGTATCGACGAAGGCGAAACGATTGAACAGGCCGCCTTTCGCGAATTGCGTGAAGAGGTTGGCAGCGACAAAGCTGAAATCCTGCATGTGTATGATAAAAAATTGTGTTACCGCTTGCCGCCGCGCCTGATTGAAAAACTGTGGAACAGCCAGTATGGCGGTCAGGAACAGACCTGGATTGCCGCACGTTTCCATGGTGACGACGCCGACATAAATATCGCGGCCCATAACCCGGCTGAATTTCAGGCGTGGAAATGGGTGGCCTTGCCGGACGTCCTTGACCTGATCGTGCCGTTCAAACGCGACACCTACCGCGAAGTTATTGAGGCATTCCGGCATCTGGCTACATGACCCCGCTTGTATTGACTCTGATTTAGCGGGCTGCTAATCCTGCTTATGATATTTCATAACCAACAAGAATGCAGGGAAAACCATTTTGAAATCTCTTAATAAGAATATTGCCATCGCCACAATCGCCGCCCTTTTTACGAGCAGCAGCCTTATGGCGCAGGAAACCACCTGTGAAGCAAATGCCGAAGCGCTTGATCAAATTTTCGATAAGTTTGCTACGGAGTCCAAGACACTTGTGGCAGATCTTTCGCCAAAGCTGGCCAACATCGTATCCACTGTGAGCTCTGTCCCCCAGACAGACAAGGCAGCGATTGATCGCAGCTTCAGGGAAGGAATTCGCTCCTTGAATTTGCCCGCTAATAAAATTTTTGCAACGGCGCTCGTGACCTCAGACACAAATATTCTTTCAGCGTGTGTCCAGAATATCTTTCTTAAAAATATTCCTCCAGAGTTTCCAAATGGCAATCGTGTGGCTGTCGAACTGAATTTCACGTTGTGCGCATCACCTGAAGAAAGCACCATTGGCTACCATGGCGGCATTGTGAAGTATTATAGCGAGAACAAGATGTCGATAATTGAGCCGGTACGTGCAGAAAACAGAAATGTCAGGATTTTCGAAAGCGCGAATCCTGAATTCAAGGAAGGGCTTCAAAAAATTCTAAAACTTGAATGCAATTAAGAAATAAAAAACCCTCTCAAATGAGAGGGTTTTTTATTTCTTGTCATCCTGAGCGTTAGCGAAGGATCTCATCTTGAATTGAGAAGAGAGATTCTTCGTCGCTACGCTCCTCAGAATGACAACACAAGTTTACGGATTGATCGGCGACCATGCCGGGTCGGAACCATCGGCGGGGGTCTGCATCAGGCGTTCGTTATAGCCGGTCAGGTCGATGGTATAGACCTTGGCGGTACGCGACCCACCGCCCGGTGTTTCCTTAAAGTACGACAGAACGCGGCCATTCGGCGACCATGTAGGGCCTTCGACGTGGTAAGCCGAGGTGATCAGGCGTTCGCCCGAACCATCCGGTTTAATCACGCCGATATAGAATTTACCCTGATACATGCGGGTAAAGGCGATCAGGTCGCCACGCGGTGACCATACCGGGTTGGCGTAACGGCCCTGCCCGAAGGTGATGCGTTTAGCTTCACCGCCGCCCGCACTCATAACGTAGAGCTGCTGTGTACCGCCACGGTCGGATTCAAACACGACGCGCTGGCCGTCCGGAGCATAGCTCGGGCTGGTGTCAATCGCGGGGTTGCTGGTCAGCTTGGTAATCGAACGCGAGGACAGATCCATCGTGTAGATTTCCGAGTTGCCGTCCTTGGCCATCGACATGATGACTTTGCGGCCATCCGGCGAGAAACGCGGCGCGAAGGTCATGCCCTGGAAATCGCCCAGAACCTCCTGACGGCCTGTGTCGATGTTGTAGATATATACGCGTGGCTTGTTGTTGTAATAAGCCATGTACGTAATCATCTGCGAATTCGGCGAGAAACGCGGTGTCAGCACCATGTATTTGCCGTCGGTCAGGTATTTGTGGTTATAACCATCCTGATCCATGATCGCCAGACGCTTCACGCGGGCGTTGCCCGGGCCGGTTTCGGAGATATAAACGATACGTGTATCGAAATAACCGTTTTCACCGGTGATGCGCTTGTAAATTTCATCCGAGATAATGTGCGCGATGCGGCGCCAGTTCTGCGGCGTGGTAGTGTAAGCCATGCCGATCATCTGGGCCTGACCAAACACATCCCACAAGCGGAATTCAACGCGGGTACGGCCATCGGCGGAACGGGTCACGTGACCTGTTACCAGCGCCTGACCGTTCACGGCGCGCCATTCAGCGAAGCGCGGACCTTCTTTAACCAAGGATTCAGGTGTCTGGATGAAAGAGCGGGCGTTCAGCGGCTTGAACAAGCCTGTGCGCTCAAGGTTGGCCTCGATCACGCGCGGCATGTCGGTGGCAATCACCTGATCCGCCCCGGCATCGGCATAGAACGGACTAACCGCTATGGGTAGCGGTTCCGGATTGCCGGAGGTCACATTGACCGTCAACTCAGCACGTGCGTCGCTGATATTGACCAGCATCACCAGAGCAAAAAAGGCGAACAGTATTTTCTTCATTCTCATCTCTCTCAATTTACGGCATTAAACTTTAAAGCATTAGGCTGGGGTCGAAACGGAAGGTGATGTTCTTCCACAATTCGTATTTGTCAGGCGGCAGATCAAGCGGGGTACAATAGGTGTGACGTAATGCGCGCAGAGCACTGTCAGCCGCAGCGCGGAAGTAAGTATCGGTGGAATAGCGCAACTGGTCAACGACTTGTGCGTCACGAACGGTACGATCCGGATTAACGGTAATTTTTATGTCAATAATCTGGTTTTCGGCATACTTTGCCCCGGCCAGCACGTTCCAGCAATAACCAAGCTGCTTGCTCAGGCGGGCGGTGATTTCATTCACGGCCAGACGGTCTGTCAGCGAGGCCATGGGGGATGGCGTTTCACCCGTCTGTTGCGCTTCAACTTTTTGCTCTGACGCTACAGGCTTGTTGATTTCGAGGTTCTTCAACAGTGAACTGAAGGCTTCATTCTGTTCCTGATTGACCTCCGGTTTCTTTTCCGGCGGCTTGGGTTTTTCTTTTGGTTTGGCTTCAGCTTCTTTATCCGGGTCGGCGACGTCGTCTTCCTGCGCCTCCGGCGGCTTTGGCTTCTCTACCGGCTTGGGTTTATCCAATACGGGTTTTTGTGGTGTTTCAGCGGTATTGGTTGCTGTCTTTGGTTTAGGCGGTTCCTCTTCCGGCTTTTCCTCCGGCTTCGGCTTTTCTATTTCCGCACGGGCTGGTGCGCGGTCAGTCTGGCTCATGTCGTCGACGGTGGCGATTTCGATGGGTACAGCTTCGGGAATGATTTCCGTGTTCGACCTGAAAATCGGCAGACCCAGCATACAGATCACCAGCAGCACACCATGAAAAATAGCCGACTTCATCAGGGGCGATTTCATCGTCCCCTGAATGTCCGGCAGATTATCATTGTTAAGTGCGGCGGCTATCATCCCCATGAATCTCCGGGGCCATTATGGCCGTTTTGCGGCTGCTGAATTCGACAATAAGGCAACCTTGCGGAAGCCCGCTTTATTCAGGCCACCCAATATATCCATCACCATGCCATAGGACAAAGCCTGATCGGCGCGGATATAAATGCGGCGTTCGGGATCGTTATTGGTCATGGCGGTTAAAAGTTCTATCAGGCGGTCACGTTCGACTTTGGTTTCACCGACATAGAGCAGGTTGTCTTTGGTGATGGTCACTTCGAGCGGTTTGTTATCGTCGTCCTTGATCGCACGGGCTTCGGCTTTGGGCATATCGACGGGAACGCCCGTGGTGAGCAGCGGTGCCGTGACCATAAATACGATCAGCAGCACCAGCATCACATCAACCATCGGCGTGACGTTGATTTCCGCCATCGGGCGGTGCGCGCGGCTGCGGCCACCCGCCTGCCCGATCCGTCCGGATTTATGCTGGATACCTGCGCCCATAACTTACGCTACTTTCTTAGTGCCGCGAACGTCCTGCGCATCGAGATGACGCGAAAGGATGGCGGCAAAATCGCTGGTGAAGGCATCAAGACGGTCGGCATAACGCGCCAGCCCCGTTGTGAAGATGTTATAGGCCAGAACCGCCGGAATAGCAGCAATCAGACCAACTGCCGTTGCAAACAGTGCTTCGGCAATACCGGGCGCCACGACGACAAGACTGGTGTTCTGCGTACCCGCAATCGCGCTAAAGCTGTTCATAATGCCCCAGACGGTGCCGAACAGGCCGATAAAGGTCGCGGTCGAGCCGATGGAGGCGAGGAAAGTCATACCACGTTCCAGTGACGCCATCTCACGGTTGATCGTCACCGCCATGGCGCGTTCGACGCGCTGTTTCAGGCTGGCCTGTACGGTTTCGGTCGAGGGAATACCGCCCGCGACGCCGTTTTGCCATTCTTCCATACCGGCGGCGAAGGTTTTGATCAGCGGATCCATCTTGCCCTTTTTCACGCGCTGGTAAAGTTTGTCCAGCGGCTCGCCCGACCAGAATGAATCTTCGAACTTGTTAGCGCGATTGTTGAGCACTTTCAGTGTGCGGCGTTTTTCAAAAATGATTGCCCAGCTCCAGACCGAGGCAAAAATCAGGATCAGCATAACGGCTTTCACCACCAGATCCGCCTGCAAAAACAGGCCTATCATGCTGAGATCGTGTACGGCGACACTGCCCCCTAAATCGGCGGCTTCCACAGCACGGCTGGCCAAATCTGTTCCGTTCATATTTTCTAGCGCTCCATCGCCGTTCTTAATCCATCAGGTAGGCGCACGGGTTTGCCCGCACGATCCACACAAACCAGAATCACATCCACTGAGAATATTAATTCATTGTGGCGGAATAAGGATTGTTTCATTTTGAAACTGGCGTTTTTCATCTCGATCACGCCCGTTTCCATTCGCAACATATCATCCAGATAAGCCGGAGCCAGATAGTCGGCCTCGATCTTGCGGACGACAAAAATAACCCCTTGTTTATCCATCAAAGATTTATTCTCAAACCCCAGATTCCGCAAGTATTCCGTACGTCCGCGCTCGGCGAATTTCAGGTAATTCGCATAGAAAACGATACCCCCCGCATCGGTATCCTCGTAATAGACGCGTATATCGATGTTGTGCGCGGTCATAGGGCCGAATCATCCAAAAGGTTAGGTTGCGTCGACATCATAGGTTTCAGACCCAGATAGATAAAACCCTTGGCCGAAATCACGCGGCCACGGGGGGTACGCTGCACCAACCCCTGCTGCATCAGATAAGGCTCGATGACGTCTTCGATCACATCGCGCTGATCGGAGAGGAAGGCCGCCAGCGTTTCCACGCCCACCGGGCCGCCGCCATAGGTTTCGGCGATGCATTTCAGGTAGCGGCGATCCATGCCGTCCAGCCCTTGCGCATCCACATCCAGACGTTTGAGGGCGGCGTCTGCCGCTTTGGCATCGATGGTTGCCGCCTTGGCGACTTCGGTGAAATCGCGTACGCGGCGGGTCAGTCGTCCGGCGATGCGCGGCGTACCGCGTGAGCGTTTGGCAATCTCGTGTGCGCCCTCCGGCGTCAGCGGCATTTTCAGCAAGCCCGCCGCACGGCTGACGATCAAGGTTAGTTCGGACGGGTCATAAAATTCAAGGCGCAGGGGAATGCCGAAACGGTCGCGCAAGGGGTTGGTCAGCAAACCGCTGCGCGTAGTAGCACCAATCAGCGTAAAGGGCGGCAGGTCGATCTGCACGGAACGGGCGGCTGGCCCCTCGCCGATAATCAGGTCGAGTTTGCGGTCTTCCATCGCCGGATAGAGGATTTCCTCAACCACCGGATTGAGACGATGGATTTCATCGATGAATAAAACATCATGCGGTTGCAGATTGGTCAGTATGGCCGCAAGGTCGCCCGCCTTGGCCAGTATGGGGCCAGAGGTGGCGCGAAAACCGACACCCAGTTCACGGGCAATAATCTGCGCCAGCGTTGTTTTACCCAGACCCGGCGGGCCGTAGAGCAAGACGTGATCCATCGCATCGCCGCGCTTCTTAGATGCCTCAATAAACACACGCAGATTTTCACGCAAAGCGGGCTGACCGATGAAGTCGTCAAGACGCACAGGGCGCAGGGCACTATCTTCCGAAATTTCATCCGGCAAGCGTTCGCGGTCGAGATCGGCATTTTTCACGGCGACATCACTCATGATCCCAATTCCTTCAGCGCGAGTTTTAGAATTTCTGACAGATTATCGTTCGCTTTCTCACGAACCTGCAATACGGCTGAATAAGCGTCAGCACGGCCATAACCGAGATTAACCAGCGCGGATACCGCATCGCTCTCAACATTCGCAGGTGTTGCCTGTTCTGCAGGCTTTGTCACTTTGCCAGCGGCTTTCGGCGGCGGGGCCAGATCTATTTTGGCGGCTTTATCCTTTAATTCCGTGACAATGCGGATCGCCAGTTTCGGCCCGACGCCATCGGCCTGACGCACGAAAGCGGCGTCCCCGGCAGCGATGGCAAAACCGATGCGGTCAACGGGGCAGACAGAGAGAATAGCCATGCCCACCTTGGCGCCGACCCCCTGCACACTCGTCAGCAAGCGGAACCATTCCTGTTCGGCCTTATCCATGAAACCGAACAGGTGGATGTGGTCTTCGCGGACATGGGTGTCGATCAGCAGCGATACAGGCTCACCCTTTTGTACGCGCGACAAGGTACGGCCACTGGCGAATACCTGATAACCGACGCCGTTGACATCTAGAATTAGATAGTCCGACCCTGCGCTATCCATGATACCTGAAAGTTTTGCGATCATGTTAATCCCCCCATGATTAGTCCCCTCTCCCGGTGGGAGAGGGTTAGGGTGAGGGGGTTCGATCTTGCAATTATGACTGACATTCTACACCCTCACCACTACAGCTAAGCCCTTGCGGGCCAAGCTTCGTTGCCTCTCCCCACAGGAGAGGCAAGACAATCTTATTCATCATCGTGCAGCCCCCGACATAATGCCGCCCATCAGTTTACGTGAAGCGGCGTGGTGCGCGTGGGTGATAGCCACGGCCAGCGCGTCGGCCTGATCTTCACCCACCTTACCGGCGGCGGGCAGCAACGTTTTGATCATCATGCCCATCTGGTCTTTGGTGGCATGCCCCGTCCCGGTCAGAGATTTTTTGACAAGGTTGGCGGGATATTCATCGACTTCGATACCCTTGCGGGCAATAGCGACAATGGCCACGCCGCGGGCAAAACCCAGCTTCAAAGCTGATGCCGCGTTATTATTGACGAAGGTTTCCTCGACCGCTGACGTGTCAGGTTTCCATGTATCGAAAACATCCGACAATCCGGCATCAATCACAGCCAGACGCGCATAAAGCGGCAACGCGGCGTCGGTCTTGATCAGGCCACAGGCCACATAGGTCAGGCGGTTGCCCTCTGACTCGATGATGCCCCAGCCTGTTTTCTGCAATCCTGGGTCTATCCCTAGAATGCGCATGTTTTCTCCGCTCTTGTCATCCTGAGGGCTTTAGCCCGAAGGATCTCATGTTGTGTGCTTGCCTGAGATCCTTCGCTGACGCTCAGGATGACAGGCTAGAAAGTTAAGACGCCAGAAGGCGCTCCATGACGTCTTCGCTGACTTCGAAGTTGGTGGTGACGGTCTGGACGTCGTCGTTGTCTTCCAGCACGTCGATGAGTTTCATAATGGATTTGGCCTGTTCTTCGTCGAGCGGACTCATAACATTGGGTTTCCAGACGAAGGCGGATTTTTCAGGGTCGCCGAATTTGGCTTCAAGCGCCGCCAATACGGTGCCGAGCTGATCGGTAGCTGTCTGAATCACATGATGTTCGTCATCGGTCTGGCAATCATCCGCGCCCGCTTCGACTGCGGCTTCGAACATGGCATCAGCTGAGGCTACGCCCAGCTTGTAGGAAATTTCGCCGATACGGTCGAACATGAAACGCACGGAATTTGTTTCGCCGAGGTTGCCGCCATATTTGCTGAAGGTCGAGCGCACATCGCCCGCCGTGCGGTTGCGGTTGTTGGTCAGCGCATCGACGATAATCGCGACACCGCCGGGGCCATAACCTTCATAACTTACTTCCTCGTACTGATCATCCGCGCCGGGACCGGTGGCGACATCGATCGCCTTTTTGATGCGGTCATTAGTCATGTTTTCTTCGCGGGCCCAAAGAACGGCCGCCCGCAGACGCGGATTGAACGCCGGGTCAGGCCCGCCCATCTTGGCCGCAACGGTAATCTCGCGCCCTATTTTAGTAAAAATTTTTGCCCGTTTGGCGTCTTGGCGCCCTTTGCGGTGCATAATGTTTTTAAACTGGGAATGGCCTGCCATTTATGAAAATCCAAAAAATGAGAACATAACAGAAACGCTACTCCTGAAAATGACGGATTTACGGGAAAAAATCAATCCCCGACGAAGAGGTTTGCATACTCATCCACCGCTCTGGAGGGGGGCAAAAAAAGGTGTTATAGTACTGGCTCAATTACCGTCTTACGGAATTCCCGTTAATCATTCGTACATTTCCTAGCCTTTAGTATTAAAAGAAAACCTCTTTCGCGCTGACGACAGCGCTTTTTAGGGACAGATCGCCGCCATGGCTTACCAGATGCACAAAATCAGCGTCCTGATTGTCGAAGACAATCTGCCGATGCTTGAGATTACCAAGTCTTTGCTGCTCACATTCGGCATCGGGCATGTGATTACGGCCCAGAATGGCGAAATCGGATTTAAGCGTTATTGCGAGTTGAACCCAGACATCGTGATTGCCGACTGGATGATGAAACCAGTCGATGGCATTTCCCTGACACGCATTATCCGCAACGACCCCAAAAGCCCCAATCCGTACGTCCCTATTATCCTGATGACAGGTTTCAGCGAAAAACGACGTGTGTTTCAGGCGCGTGACGCTGGCGTCACAGAATTTCTGGTTAAACCGTTTAACGCGCGCGATTTATACAAGCGCCTCATTCAGGTGATTGAGCGTCCGCGCCAGTTTGTGAAGGCCACTGATTTCTTCGGCCCCGACCGCCGTCGCCGCAGCCGTGGCCCCTATGAAGGCCCGATGCGCCGCGATACCGATCTTTCATCAAGCCCCTTCACGTCCCGTGAATCGCTTTTATTGCAACAACGCGAGGCCCATGAAACGCTTTCGCGTATCCGCGAACGAGGTGGCCTGAAAAAAGGCGACAAGTTTGATGTCAACCCTAACGACATTGATATGGCCTGATCATGGACGCTGAAAAAGACAATTATCCGCACCACTTCAATCAGGAACCGCGCCGCAAGGCCGAAATCCTGCGTCCGCCCAATACATTGAAAGCCAAAGTGGGTTCAGGCGGCATCAGCGAAGCCATACTGGATAAGGCGCAAGCCCTGCTTGAAAATAACGTCGTCGATTTTCAGCCGCTTGCCGACATGTATATGCAATCCCTGATGAAGGCGATTGAAAACGCGCAAGCCAACCACGACAAGCTGGATACAGAGACACTGATCGCCGCCATGATCTATCCGGCGGTACAACTGAAGGCCAATGGCGGCATGTTCCATTATCCGCTGGTGACGATCATGGCCGACCGCCTGATCCAGTATCTGGAGGTGATTGTCGAGCCTGATCTGGACGCGCTGGAGATTGTGCTGGCATTCCACACCACATTACGGGCCGTTATCATGGGCCGCATCACCGGCACTGGTGGCCGCCATGGCCAGGAATTACTGGCCGCCCTCAATGACGCCTGCATGCGCTATTTCGAGCGCTATCCGTACAATCACAATTCATACAAGCTGGATTACACGGAAGAATTCTAGATTTTATGCGCCCGCAAACGTCATAGAACTGTAAGCGGGTGCACGTGTAGTATTTAAGGACACCGAAGCGACCGGCGCCACATGTTGCGGCACACCATCGAAAAGCCCCCGTGCGGCACGATTAAAACCTGCCTCAAGAGATGATAGCTGGTGTTGCCGGCCATGCGTCGGAACTTCAATCGTCTTCCCGCTTATTTTGCCGATCCAGCTGACGACATCAAATTTTGAATTAATCGAAGTCACGCTACGCTCGATGCGTTCTTCCGTAAGGTCAGCTTTGTTTTCACCAAACTCTTTCTTGACGCGCGCGGGCAGCCCATGGAGATCGTCGTGGAAAAGTCCGGGGCCGTTATACGAATATATTTTTCTGGAGTCGTTCAACACACCGACGGCCTTGGCCAGGTAACCACCCATCGAATGACCTATATATTCTGTCTTTGCGGGGTCGAGATTGAATTTTTCAGTGACAATTTTTGTGAATTTATAGGCATCGGCAAATTGTCCCGGGATGCGCCCCACGGCCAGGTTGGCAACATCATCAAGGTCTTTGAAGCCGTCCATGCCCCGGAAGGCAATAATGTGTTCGTCGCGGCCATTGATCGTGCGTTTATATAAGGAACCGTAAAAACCGCCGTTATTCAGACCCGGAACTTCCGATGAATCGAAAATTCTCTGCCAGCCCCCGGCCAGTTGGTGCGACGAGTGTTTGGCATCATCATAGACATCACTAGCGACGGCAAATCGCTCCTTTACGGATGCCAACTCAGATTTGTCCAACTCACTCAGTCTCACCACTCTACCCCATAAAGGAATGATTATTAGCTACACCTTATATTATGGGATATAAAAAGTCAAGATTATTGAAAATAAAGCAAGAAAACGTTACTTCTTGACTTCATTGTTATGTCTACTTATGGTGCCATAACATTATGTCATAATGAAACGAGGCAGGAACATGAACAATCCCATCAAGGATATTTTTAACATTGAAACTAACTGGAAAAAAATTGCAGCCCCTCTAGCTCTTGCAGCAGGGCTTACGGGTTTAGCTGGGTGCAATGACAGCGCCTCAATAGCTTCTCACAATTTATCCAAAGCGGCTGATAACTTTGAGATCAATCGTCGTATCGTCTTCTATAACGGTATAACTGATACATACATGCTCACCGTAGAGGGTCGCTGCAGCATCGAAGTTGACGCTGCGAAGAACAAACTCGACGTCACCTGCAAAACTGGTCCTGATGCTTATAAAAAGCACTTTCTGGGCAAGTCCGACAACGTAACATATTTTGTTGAACAGCTTGAAGCTGCTGACGTCAGCACTTATCACTATCGCGTTGAGTTTAAACCGCAGTCCATCGTTCCTGACATAAGGGTAAACGGGGACGCGAAACAGCTTCAGCAAGCAGTAACACCGCGATAAGCGTCTACAGAAAATTCATTTTAATAAAAAGGAAATGCCCCTCTAAAAGTCGGGCATTTCCTGTTTCAGGCGCGGACCAACATGGATGCGCCCGATATTCTTGGCCAGCCCGGTTTTATCATCGGTTTCCACCAGACAGCCACATAACGTGGCCTCGCCGTCAGCAGGGCTTAAACGGTCCATCGAAATTTTCTTTACGAACCGCGTGATGGGTACATCTTTCTTCATGCCGATGACGCTGTCATAATCGCCGGTCATTCCGGCATCGCTCATAAAAGCAGTGCCGCCATTCAGAATGTGGTCATCCGCTGTCGGTAAGTGTGTGTGCGTACCAACAACGGCAGACACATAGCCATCCAGATAATGACCGAATGCCATTTTTTCACTGGTGGCTTCGCCGTGAAAATCGACGAAGATTGCGTTGACGGCAGAGCCGAGCGGATGCGCCTTCACAACATCCATCGTCATGGCGAACGGATCATCCAGCGGGTCCATAAACAAACGTGCCATAGCATTGACGATCAAAATTTTGCGGCCATCGGGCAACTTGTGCAGATAAAATCCTTTGCCCGGCAAAGTGTCGGGATAGTTAATCGGGCGCAGCAAACGCGGGTCTTTATCAATATAGGTCAGGATTTCCTTGTTATCCCACGAATGATTGCCGCCGGTGATGCAATGTGCGCCCGCCGCATAAAATGCCTTGCAGATTTCGGATGAAATGCCGATGCCATGCGATGAGTTTTCACCATTCACAATGGCCACATCCACCTTCAACTGGTTGATCAGCACCGGCAGGTGTTTCTCAATCGCCTCGCGGCCAGAACGGCCCACGACATCGCCTACAAACAAAATTCTCATGCGTTTCTCTGCACCTTGTTAGGGGTAATGATCCAGTCCATTTTCTGGTCGTGTTCCTCAGCCGGGAGGTTGAATAGCACAGCCTGCGCTGAATAGCCAATTCCTACGGCCTGTATGGTTTTACGGGTGCGCAGCGCCTCTAGCGTGGCATCGTAATAACCGCCGCCATACCCCAGACGATGACCCTGACGGTCAAAGGCCAACAGCGGCACGACGACGATATCAGGATCGACCCAAACCGTTTTGTCATTCACGGCAGGCTGCATGATATCGAAGAGGCCGGGTACCAACGGCATGGATTCATCCCAGCGGGCAAATTTCAATTCTTTTGAATTCTTCTGGATAACGGGCAACGCACAGGTAATGCCCAGCTTCAGCAATTCATGGAGCAGGGGTCCAGAGTCAAACTCCCTGCCCTTCGTCCAGTAAAGCGCCACAACCTGCCCGGGTTGCGGATTCAGACATTCAAAGAATTCTGTAACCACCTGCTCCGCGTTCTCGGAAAACGGGCTGATTGAATTGCGGAAGCGGATGGCTTCTTCTCTGAGGGTCGCTTTGGTCATCTGGCGATAATAAGGCCATTTCCAATATTTGTCATCCTGAGCGCAAGCGAAGGATCTCTGCTTGATTGCAGATGAGATCCTTCGCTTGCGCTCAGGATGACAACTGCGATGGGATGAGAAAAAAGTGGGGTCGCCACGCGAGCCGTGTACATGCAAGCTTATCCACTACTGGCCAAACAACCAGGTTGGGCGCCGTATGTTCCAGACCACGGCCTGGACAGGGACAGCTCCCGAGCAAGAAAAGCATAGGCCCGAGGGATGAAGGTGTATCACGCGAACCGCAGCGAACCCCATCTGCATTATAGCAATAAAATTACCCGTTTGCCGAGAATTATATTTAGACCGCCAGAACCATCTTTGGCCGGTAAATCCCCGAGGTTTCACCAGCGGGTTTTTGCTCTGGTTCACGGTATCCCGAATCTTTCTTGAAATTCTCGAATTCGGCCTTTGTTGTGCCGATTTCCTGATAGGTCTCCTCTTTTTCGAGATCTAGACCGCCCGCTTTCAAGGCATTCAGAAGAAAGCCCACATCGTTCTCTTCAATATATTTATGTCGCGCAACATCATCAGTAATATTCTTTAACCAATATTTTGCGTTGGTGACAGCGGCATTACGACGAAGCTCTTTGTATTTCTCAAAAGTTGAACCAATAAGCTCGTATCCTTCGCCACCCTCGGGGTTATATCCGGCATCGCGCAGGCATTGATCAATTTCTTCGAAAAGATCAAGATTCTGGAATTTCTTATCTTTGCTGTCGAGAGCATAGAGAAATTTTTCCTGCGCCGCGGGTATAGCTACATTCTTGATCAGATTGCTATAGACCTCTTCTGTGAAGTCGGCAGAAATCGCCTGATAGGCCTCTGCCCGCGCTTGCGGAGCCTTTAGATTAAAACCCGCCGCCTTAAGGCTTTCCGGCACACTATCTTTCAGAATGTAATAGACATGCGCATGAGCAACTTCGGCTTTGCCTGCCTCATTAATAAAGCTTCTGGCTTCATGTAAATGATAGTCACGCTTCAGGGTCTCCCATGCTGCTTTTACATCCGATTTTCCTTCCCAGGTTTTTTCCTGAGAATGATCAAGTCCTGCATTATAGAAGATTGTGTTTATTTTCTTGTACTCTTCCTCGGCCCGCTCACTGCCAAATGGAATGTTGTTCGCCCTGAATGATGCTATGATTTCGGCAATGGCTTCTATGGCCGGAACACGCAAGCCTCTGCGAAAATCCGTATATCCCGATCCGATCTCCTTGTACACATCGTACGGAAACGGATTCTTTGCACCCTGCGTACGCTCATTTCTATTGAGAATCTCACGCACTTTCAGCAAGATCGCGAATTTTTCCTCGGCGGAATGCGTTGTATTATGGACATCCTGATAGAGATGTTTGCTGTAAGCAACCTCATTGTCTGACCGCAACTGATTGAGTTCAAGTGCCGTCAGGCCTATCTTCTCGGGTAATTCATCATAAGTCACCCCAATCCCACGCAGTAATTTTCCGGCGACATCCATGAACGCCAGTGCTTTTTCACCAGCATTCTCCGGAAGCCTGGCTTGTTTTATATTTTCCCGGGCGGCCAATGTCGCTTGAAGCTGATAGCTCTCCCAAGCCTGCACGCGCGTAATGCCACCCAGTTCTGATGGATTATTCAGATCTATCTGACGGAAAATTTCCTGTATCTGCTCGCCGAGCTTCACAGCTTCTGCCCCGGCGTTCTCGGGCTTTTGTGATTCCACATATATTTCTTTTACAGCTTCGCCGCTAAAATAAGTCAGATAGCTGGTATATTGCTCTAAAGAATAGCCCTGTCTTGCGAGGACATTGCTGCGGAAATTTTTCTGGGTGTCATGATCATCAGCGAGCTGCATGACGTAATAACGCGCTTCCCGCACAAAATAGAAAAAATCTTTGTTGCTGATGGCCTGAGGATTCGCGCCATTTGTTTTGCGCTCTTCGGCTTCCGCCATAACTTCATCCAAGGCTGTCGCCGCGGCTTTGTTGTAGCGGGCCAAAATTTCATCCGGATCGATGCCCAGTTGCCGCCAGACTTCCTTGCTGTTATCCGGGTTCTGCTGCGCGAAATAAATAATCCGCCGCATATAATCAAAAGCAACGACGCCGCTCACATCCGGGTCTTCGCATATCTCTTTGTAGATCGCTTTAAGTTTACTGATTTCAGGAGATATCTCTTTTTCAGCGGCCTGGGCACTCTGCGGAGCAGAAACGGGTTCCGTTTCCTGCGCGTACACTACGGAAGACAAACCCATAGAGGCAGCAATGGCATAAGCACCGAGAAGACGTTTAACTGAAATCATGATTATTCCTGTTTAATATTTTTGTTATTGGAAATGCGTACGCCCTGCCGATCCTTCTGTAAAGGGAAAGCATAGGCACTATTCATGTGATATGGGAATTAAATCTTTTGAAGGCGCTCGGCAACGGTATCGATGCGGTTTGCAAGTTGTTCGATAGCGGCAAGGATTTCCATTTCGTCTTCCTCGGACACGCGCTGCTCGGCTTCTACGGCCACTTCCTCACGGATGACCTTGGGTGCGCGGTTACGCAGTTCGGCAACCATATCACGCAGTTCATAGATTTCATCAGCCAGAACCAGACCAGTCAACACCAGCAGATGCGGTTCGTTGGAGGCCGCTCCTGCGGCGGCGATTTCACGCAGACGGGCATCTACATATTTGCCCAGTTCAGCAACACGGCGTTCCTGCCCGACATCGCAGGCAATGTTGTATGTTTTTCCGTGAATGCTTAAGTTAACGTCTGCCATAGGAAACCCTGTTTCTAACCCTGTACTTAATGCTTACGCCTCGCGCAGGATTTGTTCAACCTTTTCGATGGCGACATCCAGCTTGCGGGCCAGTGCTGCCGGATCGGCAACGTATTTACCGCGCTGGTTGGCGGCGGGTGCCGAAAAGAGGTCTGACTGACCGACGGTGCTTTTCTTTAAAGGCGACGTGCGCGCCGCTTTTTCCTGTTGGACAACCGCCACTTCGAGCTTGCTAACGGCACCATTTAAACGGCTTACGGCTTGCAGAATAGCTGACACAGGATACTCCCCCTTAAAGAAGTTGTTCTTTATAGTTACCAGACGCCACGCATGAGAATACCAGTGGATAGCAATCCCGGCACTATGTGGTCAAGGGGGCACCCCCATTATCTTGGGGAAAACTCACAGATAACTTTGATTTATTCCGTTTCGTGGCCCTTCATTCCGGTTGATTTTTTTGGCGCAAAACGGCATGTTTGGTAGGATTTTTTCCACCGCATTATAATGTGTATCGGAGCCGCCATGAAATTCAAGTTCAAACCCCGTCAGGAAGAAACGACGCAAGCCCCCGTGCTTGATATGAAAGCGATGGCGAACGCCATTCGCGCCCTGTCGATGGATGCCGTGGAAAAGGCAAAATCCGGCCACCCGGGCATGCCGATGGGTATGGCCGATGTCGCCACCGTGCTTTTCACCAAGTTTCTGAAATACAGCCCGGAAAACCCGACCTGGGCCGACCGCGATCGTTTTATCCTGTCCGCCGGTCATGGCTCGATGCTGATTTATTCCCTGCTGTGGCTCACCGGGTATGAAAAAATCACGCTTGAAGAAATTAAGAATTTCCGCCAGTTGCACAGCCTGACCCCCGGCCACCCGGAAGTCATGCATGACGCCGGTATCGAAACCACCACCGGCCCGCTGGGTCAGGGCATTTCGAACGCTGTCGGTTTTGCGCTGGCTGAACGTATTCTGAATGCGCGTTTCGGCGATGATCTCGTCGATCACAAAACCTATGTCATCGCCAGCGATGGCGACCTGATGGAGGGTATCAGCCACGAGTCATGCGCGCTGGCCGGTCACCTGAAACTGAACAGCCTGATCGTGCTGTATGATGATAACGGCATCTGTATCGACGGCCCGACATCGCTGTCTTATTCCGACGATGTGACCAAACGCTTTGAAGCCTATGGCTGGGCGGTGCAATCGGTGGATGGCCACGACATGAAGGCTGTTGAAGCCGCTATTTCACAGGCACAGATGTCCGACAAGCCGAGCATGATCCGCTGCAAAAGTACCATTGGTTTCGGCGCCCCCACGAAAGCCGGCACGGCAGGCAGCCACGGCTCACCGCTGGGCGACGAAGAAATCAAGGGCACACGCGAAGCATTGGGCTGGCCGCACGAACCGTTCTTTATCCCCACGGAAATTCTGGCCATGTGGCGTCACGCCGGGCAGCGCAGTGCGCGTGAATTCAGTACATGGAATGATCGCCTTGAAAATAATCACTACAAGGCCGACTTCCTGAAGGTTATGTCCGGCGAGATTGCCGAAGATATCAAAGCGCCTCTGCAACAACTGAAAGATAAATATCTTAAAGATCGCCCCAAACTGGCCACCCGCCAGAATTCCGGCGATGTTCTGGCGCAGATCGTTCCGGTTCTGCCGAGCCTGATAGGCGGCTCTTCAGACCTGACACCTTCGAACAACACGCAGGTCAAAGGCCCGTCCGCAATCAGCGCCGGAAAATATGAAGGCCAGTACGTCCATTACGGCGTACGCGAACACGGTATGGCGGCGATTATGAACGGCATGGCGCTGCATGGCGGCGTCGTACCTTACGGTGGCACGTTCATGCAGTTCACCGATTACTGCCGTCCGGCGATCCGCCTGTCGGCGTTGATGAAGCAACGCGTTGTTTACGTGATGACGCACGATTCCATCGGTCTGGGCGAAGATGGCCCGACACACCAGCCGGTCGAGCATTTGTCCGCCCTGCGCGTTATTCCGAACCTGCTGACGCTGCGCCCCGCTGATGGCGTGGAAACAACGGAATGCTGGGAAATTGCCCTGAACAAGAAAGACGGCCCGTCCGTTCTGGCACTGACCCGTCAAGGGTTGCCGATGGTGCGTACCGACGATGGCAAAGAAAACCTCTCGGCCAAGGGGGCTTACATCCTCAAGGAAGCCAGCAACGGCGAGGCACAGGTTGTTATCATGGCGACTGGCTCGGAAGTCGAGATTGCGCTAGCGGCCCGTGAAATGCTGGAAGAGGCCAAAATCTACACCCGCGTCGTATCGATGCCGTCGATGGAATTGTTCGCCAAGCAGGACAAAGCCTATCAGGAGAAAGTCCTGGGCGACCGCAAACTGGTGCGCGTAGCCGTGGAAGCGGGCGTCCGCCAGAGCTGGGACCGCTGGCTTGGGTTCGATGGCATTTTCATCGGTATGAGCACCTTCGGCGAATCCGCCCCGATCAAAGACCTCTACAACCACTTCAAGATCACGAAGGAAGCTGTGTTCGAGGCGGTCAAGGCGAAGGTTTAGGGCTGCCCTACTCCGCCTTCATCCTGAACAGAACCATATACTGCGTCATGAAATCCAGCAGCTCCATCGGGTTGTGGAGGTATTTGTCGTCGCTAGAGTCATAGGGCAGGAAGTCATCGCAGACCATTTTACGCACGGAAACGCTAAAGCCGTTATTCTGGAACGCTTTGGCGATGTCCTGTAGCGAATAAGTCTGCGGTGGCACAGGCGAGAATTCAGCGACGGTTTTTTTCCAGCGTTCCCATAGCGGGTTTTCGGCATATTCACCGATGGCCAGATAATAAACGCCACCTTTCTTCATCACAGAACGCATTTCCTGCGCATGTGCCACGATATCCGGCAGCAGGTAAACAACTTCGTGAGAGAATGCGACATCAAAGCTGTTTTTTTCATTCGCCAGTGCGCGGCTGTGGGCGTAATGGCAAGGTATGTCGCCCTTGTTCTGGTTGGCGTAAGCCACAGACTCATCCGCTATATCGACACCGAGCGCATCTTTATAAGGTAACGCCTGATACAGAATTTTCAGGAAGCCGCCACGGTTGCAGCCAAAATCAAGAACGCGCTTATCGGCCAAATTTTTTTCCTGAACATAGGAAATCAGCGTATGCCAAGCGGGTTCATGTCCCTCGGCCATGCTCTCTTCGCCTTCCAGGCTGTCCCATGTCTCTATATTCTCTGCATGTTGGCTCATGTTTGTCGTCCTTTCTAGAATTCCTGCCCTTTGGGCGTCATGGATATGCGTTTATAAACACCCTTGCGCATCGGGCTGGGCAGCGCGCCGTATGTCGTGCCGGGCGTAATGATATGATCGGGCAGCAGATTGCCGCCATCAATGCTGGATGTTTCGCTTCCTACATCAAGCGAAGCCAGTAAGCGGCGGCGCAATTCCTCCGGCGAGAATCCGCCGTATAAAGTCGCCCTGATATCTTCCGGCATGCCGGCATTCGGGTTCTGGCCCTCGGGCGTACGCAATAAGGCATTGGCAACCCAAGCAACGTCATGCGCGCTTAACTGCGGAATGGGTGCTTTGCCTTCCATGATTTCGTCGCTGAGCGGGAAGCCATCGGCGATTGATTCCTGAAAAACCGTCTTCATCGCGCGCGGATCGCGATAGGTATCGCAAGCGGTTGTGATGCCGGGATTAATCTGAAATACGCTGACGGGCTTGCCGGTCGAAATATTTGATTCCAGATGGAATGTCCGCCACGCCAATTCGCACATGAATTTATCGGCAGCATCCGCCAGCAGACCGTAGCTGGCGCGATTAGCCGCCAGAGCCGACAGCGACAAAATTTTCAGATCATCCAGACCACGGTTCACTAACAGGTCATAACCCATAGCCGCCATGTTATATACAAAACGCAGACGGCGATTGCAGGCGCGCTCGACTTCCTGCGGGGACTCTTTGTGCATCGGCTTGAAGGGTTCACCGTTATTCTGGGCGAATGACTGATAAAGAACCATAGATACATCGCTGATTGGCTGCTTCTGCGCCATAGACGCCAGTTCATGATATAGGGACTTAAGAATCTGCGGGTCAGCCAGATCGCCCTCAATAATATGCACACGCGGATTATCAACCAGTTGCCTTGTCAGGCTTATGTCGCTGCGTGTGTGCAGCAGGATACGGCAATCATCCTTCATCAGCGTCTGCAAGATGGCCGCCGTGTTGTTCATAAGGTATTTCTGTTGATCTGCCTGCGGTGATTCATAAAAGGCGTGCGTGGCTTCCTCACCATGCTTTTGCGGATCAAACGGCGTAAACGATGCGCCCGTCAGGATATAAACAGGCTCCGCAGCGGTCGAATGATGATCAATCTGAAACGACGGCGTTGATTCTATGCCTGATGATTTGAGGAATGTTTGCACTTCGCGCTGGAAATCGCTTTGCAAAGTATCGACGATAGCTTGGTGTGATGGCTGGATCATGATTGCAAACACTGTAGGACGTTGTTTTCTGTCAGAGAGGTTTTAGCCTTTCGCCCCCACAAATGCAAATCATTCTCATTTTCATTTTTACAATACGCACGACGTCATTACTGTTTTCATAATTTCATTAATTTTGATCCTTATCAGCGTTGACACCGGCTGACAAGCGAGTATCTTCATATCAAATTCGCCCAAATGTTTTCATAAATCAGTCAGCTTAGGAGTTTCCCCCATGACAACACGCGTAGCCATCAGTGGTTTTGGCCGTATCGGACGTCTCGTCCTCCGTGCCCTGTATGAATCAGGCCGTAAAGATATTCAGATCGTCGCCATCAATGACCTGGCCGATCTCGCCACCAACGCGCACCTGCTGAAATATGACTCGGTGCATGGCCGTTTTCCGTTTGAAGTTTCCACCGATGGCGACACGCTGATTGTCAATGGCGACCGCATTAAATGCGTTCAGGTCAAAGACCCGGCGCAACTGCCGTGGAAAGAGATTGGCGTTGATATCGCATTCGAATGCTCGGGCATTTTCACGACACGCGACGGTGCGCAGAAGCACATTGATGCGGGCGCTAAAAAAGTTCTCATCTCCGCTCCGGCAACTGACGAAGACATCACGGTTGTTTACGGCGTAAACTCCGACAAACTGACTGCTGACCACAAAATCGTTTCCAACGCTTCCTGCACCACCAACTGCCTTGCCCCTGTGGCAGCGGTTCTGCATGACGGCATCGGTATCCAGAACGGTTTTATGACCACGATCCACAGCTACACCGGCGACCAGAAAATTGTGGACACCAACCACAAAGACCTGCACCGCGCCCGCGCCGCTGCGCTCAACATCATCCCGACATCCACGGGTGCGGCGAAAGCCGTTGGTAAAGTGCTGCCGGACCTGAAAGGCAAGCTGGACGGCGTGGCGACACGCGTACCAACGCCAAACGTATCGCTGGTGGATTTCAAATTCACAGCAAAACGCGCAACCACGGTTGAGGAAGTGAATGAGCTGATCAAGAAGGCCTCCAACAGCAACGAGTTGAAAGGCATTCTCGGCTTCTACACGGAAGATCTGGTATCGGGCGATTTCAACCACGACCCCCGCTCCTCGATCTTCGCCGTCAACGAAACCAAAGTCATCGACGGCACACTTGTGCGCGTGATGAGCTGGTACGACAACGAATGGGGCTTCTCCAACCGCATGCTTGACACAGCGGTGAAGATGGCTTCGCTGAAGTAATCAGATCCAGAATATAGAATTATGAGCGGCGCCATCTGGCGCCGTTTTTTTCGATATCAATTCTTGTATGAAGCTTAACGCCGGGAAACTCCGTGATGTCGGAGCCTGCCCAGTCTTTTACTTTTACAAACGTCCTGTCCTGAGGGGGAACTTCGTCCGGCGCTGCGCCGGGTTTCTTGAAGGGTGAGACCAGATGATATGATGGCTCACTACCCTTGGCCAGAATGCAGAACAGGCGGCTGAATATGGTTTCTTTTGCTGCCAGACATACGAATTCTTTTATTTCTTCTTCCGGCCTCAGCAGAACTGACGTGACGCGCTCAACCGGGCACAAGGCCAGCCCTACTTCTGCAAGAATGGCTTTATGCTCGCTTGCAAGCTCTGCTTCGGGGTCATCCAGAATGTAAGCGCAGAGTTTGTTGAAGCCTTTGGGCTGCTGATGCGCCAGACGGTTAAAATCCCTGTAGTAACGCTGGGCAACCTCGTAATTGCCCACCCTGCCGTCACGCAGCTGGACTTCATAGTAGTCTCCCGCGATTATTTCACTCATGCTATGCCCCTGTTATTTCGGTTATGTCTATATAAACCCCGTTTGGCAAGACGTCAAAATCATTAAATACTTATTTAATATCAATAAGTTGGATATATATTCTGGTCGCCTTATCAAGGTTATGTTATATATTTCGGCCTATAATGATTTGTACGGAAATTATACAATTCGGCCTTTGAAATGAAGACGTTACCCAAGGACATCACCGAAAGCAAAGCCACCAAGATCGGCCACATCATCGACCATCTGGTCGATGCGCTGGGGGGCGAACCGGGCTGCACTGTGCGCCGGGCGGTTATTCTGGCGGATATCGATGAAAATCCCGGCACGACGCAGGCTGAGATTATCAACCGTCTGAAAGCCGATAAATCGACCTTAAACAGGGACATAGAGTGGATGTATGACTATGGCTGCCTGCGCCGGACACCCGGCCCTGATGGCCGCGAAATCAGACTGCAAATTGAGGGATACGCCAAGAAAAACCTAGATTTTGCACTGGAATACTTTGATTTTTCACATAAAAGCTTGAAAAACTTCCTCATCCAATTTATAAACCTTTTTGGTGAGCACAAGCCTACCTTGCGCGATGTGAAGATTATTTCTGTTGCTACAGACAATAAACACTCCTCGCGGCAGAACCTGTTAAAGGACCTGTATGGGGGCTCGACCACTACAGAAAACCGGGCGATCAACAACCTGATCGACATGGGACTCTTGGTAAAGGACGACTGAATGGCATTCGGATTTGGCGGCGGTGGCGGCGAAGGCGGCGGTGGTAACACGATCAGTGTTAGCTCTGTTGTATCGGCCTGTCTTGCTGCTGTCTCTTTAGGTGCCGCTTCTCCGGGTGCTGCTGCCTCTACATTCGCTTCAGCACCTTCTGCGGATGCCGCGCCTGCTTTCCAAGGCACCGAAGTGACTATAGCGCCGCCGACTGGCCCCTCGATCTAAACACCCCTCTATTGCTCTGCCGCATGGTTATTTCTGGACAGTACCTGTCACAGGCGTAAACTCCCTTTCTATAATAAAAACTATTAAGAACAGGGACAAACGATGGGCAAGAGACTGGCATTACCCAGCCTTTTTGATTTTGCTACCGGTGGAATCAGGGCTACTTTTGAAGCCGTCAGCTTATATCTCGACCGCGACAAATTGATGGAGCGCACACCGCCCGGCGATGGACGCCCGGTTATAGTCGTCCCCGGTTGTTTTGCAAGCGACAGAAGCACCATCATCCTGCGTGATTTCCTGAATGACAAAGGTTTCTGTGCGTATGGCGCACAGAACGGATTCAATCTTGGCCCATCCGAAGACAAATTACGGCATGCCGTAAACTTTCTGGATGAAGTATTCAATGCCTCCGGCGGTCGCAAAGTTACATTTATTGGACAGAGCGACGGCGGCATTATTTTTACGCGTGAAATAGCACGGGCTTTCCCGGATAAGGTCGATCAGGTCATTACGCTGGAATCACCTTTTGGCGCAGACGAACATTCAGAATATTCCATCCGCTTCATGCTGCATGTGTATCAGTTCATGTATGGCGGTCACCGTGACTTCGTAGGCCGCACACCTGTGACGGATCACCTGCTGGACCCGCTGCCCGTTCCCACGACGGCGATCTATTCACAAACGGGTGGCGTCGTGAACTGGCGGCAATGCATCAACCCGCCCGGCGAGAATTGCGAAAATGTCGAAATCATCGGCAGCCATGTCGGTATGGGCATGAACCTACAATCGCTGCTGGTCATTCTTGACCGCTTGAGCCAAAAATCAGGTGAATGGGCCCCCTTCGACCGCCAGAAATACCCCGATGCCGGATTCCCGGCACGGCAGGCGCACGAAGATTACGAAATACCCAGTCGCCCCAAGCGCCCGCGCGACCCGCGTGCCTGCGTCTTTAAGTAAAAACGCGGTTCTCCGCGCTTGTTTAACCATTGCTCACTGCTATAATGCCCTCCATTGCATCTGTACTGGAGAAAATCGATGTCGCATCCCTCGCTGAAACCCGGAGTTGTTACGGGCAAAGACTATCTGGCCCTCGTTAAAGCCTGCAAGGATGGTCAATACGCCCTGCCCGCCGTGAACGTCGTCAGCACCAATTCCGTCAATGCGGTGATGGAAGCAGCAGCAAAGAACAAATCCGACGTCATTATCCAGCTTTCCAACGGCGGTGCTGAGTTTTACGCCGGCAAAGGCATGGCGGATTCATTCCAGGCTAAAGTTCTGGGTGCCGTATCCGCTGCCAAACATGTTCACCTGCTGGCCGAACATTACGGCATCTGCGTCGTGCTGCACACCGATCACGCCAACAAGAAACTGATCCCGTGGGTGGAAGCCATGCTGGACCACGGCGAAGCATTCTACAAAGAAACCGGCAAGCCGCTTTTCACATCGCATATGATCGACCTGTCGGAAGAAGACATCGATTTCAACCTGTCCGAATGCGCCCGCCTGCTCAAACGCATGGCGAAGATCGATATGTGCATCGAGATTGAACTCGGTTGCACCGGCGGCGAGGAAGACGGTGTTGGCTCTGACGATATCGACAACGCGAAACTCTACACCCAGCCGGAAGATGTGCTGAAAGCTTACGACCTACTGACCCCGCTAGGTCATTTCTCAGTTGCCGCTTCGTTCGGCAATGTGCATGGCGTTTACAAACCCGGCAACGTGAAATTGCGTCCGGATATCCTGAAGAACTCACAAGACCTCGTGCAGAAAACGCACAAGACAGCGGCCAACCCGCTCGACCTCGTGTTCCACGGCGGCTCCGGTTCCGATAAAGGCCAGATCGCCGAGTCACTGGGTTATGGCGTTTTCAAAATGAACATCGACACCGATACACAATTCGCATTCTCGGAGCCTGTCGGCAAATTCGTCGAAGCCAACCCGAAAGCGTTCAAACACCAGATCGATCCGGTTGATGGCACACCGTACAAGAAACTCTACGATCCGCGCAAATGGCTGCGCCTTGCGGAAGAAGGCGTTGTCACACGCCTGACCGAAGCGTTCGCCGATCTGCGCTCCGCCGGAAAGACGCTGGCGGATACCAGCAAGATTTCAAAGGTCGCTTAACCAACTCAGTTGTCATTCCGGCGCAAGCCGGAATCTTGTAAGTCATAAGAACCCGATCCCGGCTTGCGCCGGGATGACAAAAAAGATAGATAGGAAAACATCATGGAAGTCGCAATTATCATTCTAGCCGCTGTATTGCTGCTGCTTATTTTCAAAGGCGTTAAAGCCGTGCCGCAGGGCATGGAATATACGGTGGAACGCTTTGGTCGTTACACCATGACGCTGAAACCGGGTCTGAATTTTATTGTGCCCATCATCGACGCCATTGGCGCCAGAATGAACATGATGGAAACCGTTCTGGATGTTCCCTCACAGGAAGTGATTACCAAAGATAACGCCCTCGTTCGTGTTGATGGTGTTGTTTTCTATCAAGTGATGCATGCGGCAAAAGCTGCTTACGAAGTAAGAAATCTTGAACATGCAACGCTAAACCTGACGATGACTAACCTGCGTACGGTGATGGGCTCGATGACACTGGATGATCTGTTGTCAGAGCGTGACGCCATTAATGCCCGCCTGCTGGGGATTGTCGATGAGGCCACCGCGCCGTGGGGCATTAAAGTCACACGTATCGAGATTAAAGACATCAGCCCGCCACGTGATCTCGTTGACTCAATGGCGCGTCAGATGAAGGCGGAGCGTGAAAAACGCGCCCTTATTCTGGAAGCACAAGGTATGCGGGAAGCCGCCATCCTGAAAGCGGAAGGCGAGAAACAAGCCGCCGTTCTGGAAGCCGAAGGCCGTAAGGAAGCCGCCTTCCGTGACGCCGAAGCGCGCGAGCGTTCTGCTGAAGCAGAAGCCAATGCCACAACGTCTGTGTCCGTAGCCATAGCCAGCGGCAATACGCAGGCGCTGAATTATTTTGTGGCCCAGAAATATGTCGAGGCACTGGGGCAGTTTGCACAATCAACCAACCAGAAAATCATCTTCATGCCGCTGGATTCCAGCAGCGTGATGGGTTCGATCGGCGGGATCAGCGAGTTGGTGCATGATGCGCTGGGTAAAGTGGCAAATAGGTAATTAGCAAATACCTGTCATCCTGAGGGCATAGCCCGAAGGATCTCCCCTTGGTTTTAAGATGAGATTCTTCGCTGCGCTCAGAATGACATTTTGATATAGGAAGTTTTATCCATGACCGAATTTCTTTCCAACATGACATTCTGGCACTGGTTCATTTTCGGTGGCCTACTGATGATCACCGAGATGCTGGTGCCCAGCACATTATTCCTGTGGCCCGGCGTTTCGGCGCTGATCGTCGGCGTCTTGAAACTGATCGTACCCACACTGACATGGCCGGTGGCCATCAGCATCTGGGCGGTGCTGTCGGTGGTGACAGTCGTCGGTTGGCTTAAATACCGTAAAGCCAACCCCAGTACTGTAGCCGATAGCGGCCTGAACCAGCGCGGCCAGCAATTTATCGGGCAGGTTTACACCCTCTCCAAACCGCTGGAAAACGGCAAAGGTGAGATCAAGGCCGGAGATACGGTCTGGGCCGTGACCGGGTCGGACACCCTGCCCGCCGGGGTTAACGTCCGGGTGACGGGCGCCGACGGTGCCCGGCTGATGGTAGAAAAAGCCTGAAAAACCATGATTTTAGCCTCATTCAGGCTTTTTCAGGCAAATGCCAAGAAAAAGCTTGAAATCCCGGTGCTTTAGCGATAAAAAACCCGTCTGAATTACAGGAGTTTAGGCCATGAAAGCCGCAAAAGAAAAAGACCATCCCGACTACCACATGATCAAAATCGTGATGACCGATGGCACGGAATACGAAACCCGCAGCTGCTGGGGCAAAGAAGGCGATGTTATGCGCCTGGACGTTGACCCGAAAAACCACCCGGCATGGCAGGGCGGTACGCAGAAGGTTGTCGAAAAACAACAGCTGAAAAAATTCGAAGGCCGTTTTGGCACCTTCCTCTCCGCCGGTATGGGCGACGAGGTGAAAGAAGAGAAGAAATAATTCTTCTCTTCATGCAGAGTTTCAAAGACGCCCCGTAATGGGGCGTTTTTATTTGATAGGATCATCCCATGAGCCGGAACATAGACACCTACGATCAACAAGCGGCGCAGTTGGCCGTTTCCTATAACAGCCTTGTCACACCGGATATCCTGCCTGACTTTGCCGCTTATATTTTGTCCCTACCCGATAGCGCGCACAAACGTGTGCTAGACCTCGGCTGCGGCTCGGGGCGCGATGCGTTCTGGCTTGCCCATCAGGGCATGACGGTGGATGCCGTGGACGGCGCGCCGGAAATGCTGGCCGCAGCGCATGCCACACACAGCCACGCACTTATCCACTATATCCATGATGCCGCCCCTGCCCTGACAAACCTGCAGGCAAGGGGACGTAAATATGACGTGATATTGATGAACGCGTTCCTGTTCCATTTTGACGAAGCAGAGCGCCAGCAACTCTATGGGACGCTATCGGCTCTGCTCAGACCTGACACTTACCTGTACGTCACACTGCGCCACGGCCCCGTGCCCGAAGGGCGGCAGATGTACGAAGTACCGATGCAGGAGCTTGAAGATTTCGCCCGCCAGCATAACGGCACCTCAACGTATCTGGGCCAAAAACAAGACCCCCTCAAGCGCGAGGGGGTCTATTGGGACCACGTTTGTTTGCAGCTTAAGCCTTAAGCCGCTTCCAACTGTTTCAGCGCCTGCGCCAGTTTTTGCAGTGTCGAAGTCCATTCGGCCTTGCGGCTTTTTTGTTCCTCGATAATTTCTTCGGGCGCGTTGGCGACGAATTTCTGGTCGCCCAGTTTCTGATCGACCTTGCCGATATCGGCGGTCAGTCTATCGATTTCCTTTTTCAGGCGCGCGCGTTCTTTATCGAGATCAATGATGTCGGCAATCGGCAGCGCCAGCGTGGCCTCGTTCAGGATCGTCTGCACTGAGCCTTTCGGCAGGCTGCCCGTCGTCTGTTCAATAGTTTCCAGACGCGCCAGACGCTTGATGAGGTCGTCGTAGGTTTTCAGACGTCCTTGCGTTTGCGGCCCAGCATCCTTCACCAGCAAGCGGATTTTCGCCGCTGCCGGGACGTTCATATCGGCGCGTACGCTGCGGATATCGGTAATCAGACGGCATAGCCAGCCGATTTCCTCTGAGGCCTCGGTGCTTTTGAAGCTGGCTGGGTATTTTGGCCATTCAGTTTTTAACAGCATGGCACCTTTGGCGCGCTCCGCTGTCTGGCGGTACAGCTCTTCTGTGATATACGGCATATACGGGTTCAGCAGCACCAGCAATTGATCGAGAACCCATGCGGTCGTCTTGCGGGTCTCCTCAGCCAGCACGGCATCGCCGCCGCTCTGCAGGATCGGTTTGGTGAATTCGAGATACCAGTCGCAGAAGGTGCCCCAGATGAACTGATAAACAGCCCCTGCCCCTTCATTGAATTTGTATTCGTCCATGGATTTGTTGATGTCGTCGGCCAGTTTGGCGATTTCACCGACAATCCAGCGATTGAGCAAGCCGTTGACCTTCGACGGATCAAAAGCAGGATCAAGCTTGCAGCCATTCATTTCGCAGAAGCGGGCGGCGTTCCAGAGCTTGGTGCCGAAATTGCGGTAGCCTTCAACGCGATCCTCGGAGAGCTTCACGTCACGACCCTGCGCCGCCATAGCGGTCAGTGTGAAACGCAGCGCGTCGGCGCCGTATTCACTCACCATATCCAGCGGATCCATGACGTTGCCCTTGGATTTGGACATCTTCTGGCCCTTGGCGTCGCGCACCAGCGCATGGATATAGACCTTGCGGAACGGCACATCGCCCATGAAATGCATGCCCATCATCATCATCCGGGCGACCCAGAAGAAAATAATGTCGAAGCCGGTAATCAGCACGTCGCCGGGATAGTATTTTTGCAGTTCCGGCGTCTTATCCGGCCAGCCGAGCGTCGAGAACGGCCACAGCGCAGACGAGAACCATGTATCGAGAACGTCCTCGTCGCGTTTCAGCACAACATCATTGCCGAATTGTTTGCGGGCGGCGGCATAAGCCTCCTCTTCTGTTTCCTCGACGAAGATAGTACCTTCAGACCCGTACCAAGCCGGAATCTGATGCCCCCACCAGAGCTGGCGTGAAATACACCAAGGCTGAATGTTTTCCATCCAGTGGAAATAGGTGTTCTCCCATTGCTTGGGCACGAATTCGGTTTTGCCTGTTTTCACCGCCTCAATCGTCGGCGCGGCCAGTGTTTTGGCATCGCAGTACCATTGATCGGTCAGATAAGGTTCGATGACCACATCGGAACGGTCGCCATGCGGCACGACGTGCGTATGCGGCTCGACCTTCTCCAGCAGTTCCTGCGCTTCCAGTTCGGCAAGGATTTTCTTGCGCGCTTCAAAACGCTCCATGCCGACATATTCATCAGGCGCGTTGCTGTTGATATGTGCGTTGTCGTCAAAAATATTGATCAATTCCAGTTTGTGACGTTTGCCAACCTCAAAGTCATTGAAGTCGTGCGCGGGCGTCACCTTCATCGCGCCGGTACCGAATTCCTTATCGACGTAATCATCGGCAATAATTTGAATCGGACGACCCACGATCGGCAGAATGGCAAACTTGCCGACCAGATCAGCGTAACGCTCGTCCTTCGGGTTCACGATGATAGCGCTATCGCCCAGCATGGTTTCAGGACGTGTCGTCGCAATCGTGATGAAGCGCTCGGTCGTACCCTCAATCGGATAGCGGATATAGTACATATTGCCTTTGATTTCTTTCTGGAGCACTTCCAGATCGGAAATCGCGGTGTGGAATTTCGGGTCCCAGTTCACCAGACGTTTATCGCGGTAGATCAGGCCTTCCTTATGCAGTTGCACGAAGGCCTTGCGCACGGCCTTGTTCAGGCCTTCATCCATCGTGAAGCGTTCACGCGACCAGTCCGGCGTTGTGCCCAGACGACGCAGCTGATTGACGATAGTGCCGCCGGATTGCTCTTTCCATTCCCAGACTTTCTCAAGGAATTTTTCACGACCAAGATCGCGGCGGTTAATGCCTTGGGCTGCCAACTGGCGCTCAACGACCATCTGCGTGGCGATACCCGCGTGATCGGTGCCCGGCTGCCACAGCGTGTCCTTGCCGTTCATGCGGTTATAACGCACGAGAATGTCATGGATGGTGTTATTGAGCGCGTGACCCATGTGCAAGCTGCCGGTGACGTTCGGCGGCGGCATCATCACCGTGAAGGGTGTGGCGTTGCGGGTGACATTACAGGCAAATACGCCTGAGTCTTCCCATTCCTTGTAGAGGTTTTGTTCAACGGCCTGCGGGTCAAAGGTTTTTTCGAGCATGTCAGTCAAATCTTGAGGTTAATGATGGCTTTGATACAAAAGGAAAATGCCATAAAACGCAAGGTTTTTGCGCCTTTTATAGCCTCAGAAAATTAGCGGGAATTATTCGTCCGACTGTGCCTGACGGGCGAGGCGTTGAAGTTCCTTGGCCACCAGTTTCTCAATCAGCGGCGGCAGATTCTGGTCGAGCCAGTCACGCAGCATCGGGCGCATCAGATCGCGGACGATATCTTCAAGAGTAATACCGGCGAGGTGTGACTGACGTTCTACAGGCGTATGGCTGGCCAGACGGGCAAAGCCTTGCAAAGCGGCATGGGCGGCATTGTCCGTCAGGATGTCATCAGGTTCCGGCCTCGCTACGGGCGCGGGTTTGCGCGGCGGTGGCGGTGGCGGCAGATCTTCTTCCTCAACATGCTCCTGTAATTCGACGATGATCTCTTCTTCCTCGGGTTCATCACGAACCACTTCGGTAAGTTCGATAATGTCCTCTTTCACAGGGGCAGGTTTCGGCGCCGGAGCAGGCTCTGGCGCAGCTTCCTTCGCAGGCTCTTCATCGTCATCCGCTATAATCTGGCGGATGGACGCGAGGATTTCCTCGATGGATGGTTCCTGTTCTGAGGGTTTTTCAGGCATGAATCACTAAGTTGTTCTGAATCAAAGCATTAACGGAATCAGTTTCCACTATTGCTAACCGCTTGTCAAAGCCACATTCCGGGCTTTACTCGACTCTATCCACACCCATTCCCAGCATTTTCCAATCCGCCCTGTCCCGGTCACGCACCGGATTATAGGCGACATCTGCAAAACCAAGGGTTTGCGGGGTTAGCATGCCCATGGAACGGGCCAGCGCGAAAGCCGCCACAACCTCGTCCCGCTGGGCCGAAACCAGGGCCACCTGAGAGTCTACATATTCCTGATCGGCATCCAGAGCGTCCAGAATCGTCCGGGTTCCCAGTTCCGCCTCCTGACGGACGCCTTCCTGGGCCACACGGTTAGCCTCGACCTGCGATTTGCGGGATTCGATCTCCGCCTGCGATGCTTTCCATGTTTCCCAGCTGGAAATGACATTCTGGCGCGCCGCACGGCGGGCCTCAAGAATTTCGATATAACGGCGGTTGGCCGTGTATTTTGCTTCCCGCACACGAGAGCGCGTGAAACCGCCTTCATACAAAGGCACCGTAGCAATCAGGCTCAAGGAGCTTACAGTCTCATCATCCGCATTACCGGGCTGAGGGTCCCATGTCTTGTCAACACTGGCAGCCAACCCAAGTTCGGGCAGCAATTCACCAAAGACAACACCTATATCTTTTTCCGCCGACTGGTGCAGATATTCAGTCGCCAGAACGGTCGGGTTGCTCTTGTCCGCCGCCGTTGTAGCGTCATCGAGTGTATCCGGGAACGCGAAGTGCGCGTCTACATGTTTCAAATCCGCTGCCGGAGCACCGACAAGCTCTTCATATCTGGCAAGGCTGCTTTTTAAATTCCCGATGGCGGTGGTGCGGTTTGCCTGCGCGCGCGCCAGACGGGATTCTGATTGAGCAACGTCAGTGCGCGTCACTTCGCCAACCTCAAAGCGGTTCTTTGACGCATCAAGCTGGCGGCTGACAACGGCTATGTTGCTTTGATTCAGTTCAACAAACGCCTTGTCACGAACAACGTTCATGTAGGCAGTTGCCACGTCCAACAGTAATTGCTGCTCGGTTGCGTTCAGAATTGCTCCCTGTGCCATGATGCGGTTTTCTGCGCTATCAATGCCGGAAACGGTGCGTCCGCCGCGATAAAGCGGCTGCGTCACAGACAAGGCCAGATTTTTCGATGTCGTGCCGTCACCGGTTGTTTCAGGGTCTATATCAGCGGTGGTCACCGTGCCCGTCAGATCGGACTGCGGCATCCAGCCGGACTGCGCCTGCGGCAGGAATTCAGAAGTGGCGCGCATTTCTGCGCGCGCCGCGCGCAGCGTCGGATTATTCAGATAGGCGGTGCGCAAGGCATCCAGCAGCGCCTGATTGCCCATGGCGACCGTGCCTGATTGCGTACTTTCCTGCATCGCGGTTTCGGAACCGGCGGGCTGCAGATAGGTCTGGCCTGTCAATTTGCCGTCTTTTGATGTCGTAGGTGCAGGCTTTATGGGGGTCAAACCGCCGTCCCCCTCCTCAAGAGTCTTTGCGGGATGGGGCGGCTGCGAGGGATCCAGAGGGTCCTCCGATACGGATGAAACCGTTCCCGGATTCAGGGCCTTTTCATCACCCTGCGCGTTGGCGTTCAGCGGGGACAGAAAAAGCGCAACCGTTACGAGCAGTAAACCTCTCAGAGATACAGAAGACATCATTTAATCACCTTAGAGTAAAAAGTTAGAAACGGAATTCATGACGCGGTGTAAAGCCTTCCACCCACGGGGCGGCGGCATCAAACTGCGTTTTATGCGAATAACAACCCTTCTCGTCACATTCGATCACGGTAATGACGCCCACGCGTTGATCAGGACGGCGCAACACGCATGCCAGACGTCCGCCAGGCGCTAATTGTGACAAAAGTTCTGCTGGAATTTCCGGTACGGCGCCATTCAGAATAATGGCGGTATAGGGCGCATGCTGCGGGCACCCGGCGATATTATCACCTTCTACGACCACAATATTATTGCACTCAAGGTCGCTCCAGATTTTACGTCCGGCTTCCGTGATTTTTTCTTTACCCTCAAGCGCAATGACAGTCATCACCTGCGTTGACAGGATTGCGGAGGCATAGCCTGTGCAATCACCAATATTGAGGACGACATCGTCAGCATCCAGCGCCAGAACGGTCAGCAAACGCGCATGCGTCATGGGGCTTAGAATGTATCTGTTCTTGCCCAGAAGAATGTCTTCATCGTTATAGGCAAAGCTTTGCACATCGCGTGGCAAGAACAGCTCGCGCGGCACCTTGCCAAAAGCAGCCAAAATGGAATCGCTGGCGACGCCGTTCGTCTGAATCTGACTCACGACCATATTTTTCCGCGCGGCAGCGGCTTGAGTAGTCATAATTATTTTTCCCGGATGCTTGTGGATAAACAGAACAGTTCACTGAATTTATATCAGAATCCGGCGAATCAGGCTAGGGCTTATCCACAAGACATATTCCCACTATGACTTCTGACAAAGGGCTGGATTCCCGGGGAAAACCATGTTATCCGTACGCACCCTGTTTAGGGCGCAATGGTGCGGTGGCCGAGTGGTTAGGCTCGGGATTGCAAATCCCGCTATGCCGGTTCGATTCCGGCCCGTACCTCCATTGCCCCCTCTTAAATCAACACCAGCCCCGTCACATTATGTAAACACAAGCCTCTATGCACTTCATAAATCGGGGCACACTCCGTGGCAAGCTTGACAGCCTGCGGCCAGCGGTGTTTGCTGCTTTAAATCTTTAAATAAATAAAAACAGGGAAATTCAAGTTATGCTGCCGTCATTCAAGCTTTCACGCCGTTTTGTTGCCGCTGCGGCACTGGCCCTTACCACCGCCATCACACTGCCGGCACCGGCGGCGGAAAATCAGGCCGCTGAAGCGCCCGCACCGGCCCGCCGCACCGTCGATTACGACGCCGTCCTGAACTCCGAAAAATTCAAATATGTTGAGAAATACCTGCTGGATACGACGGTGCGCAGTGATGTGACCTCTGAAACATTGCGCAAGGCCGCCAAAGAAACCATCGATAAATATGTGGAAGTTCTGCCCGCCGGAAAACCTGCGGATACGGAAACGCTGGAACTCATCGCGATCAAAGGGATGACCAGAAGCCTAACCCCTCATGATGACTTTATGACCCCGCAGGAGGCGCAGGCATTCATGGAGTCGCTCTCGGGACAATTTGTGGGAATTGGTGTGCTGATGACTGTAAAAGAGCACCATGACCATCAGCATTTTAAAATCGCAAAGCCCCTCCCCAATAGCCCTGCCGAACGCGCAGGGATCAAGGCGGGCGACATTATTCTGGAAGTCAAAGAGGCCGATGGCAAAACTACCACACTCACAGGCATGGAGTTTCAAGAAGGTATCAGCCATATCGGGGGCGAGGACGGTTCAAAAGCAGAACTCAAAATTCAGCGCGGCGCCGATATCATAAATATCAGCGTCACCCGCGGCCACGTGCAGCAGGACCTCGTTACATACAGAATGCTGGAAGGCGGCGTGGCGCATATCCATGTTGCATCCTTTTCACCGAACATCACAGCCGACGTGAGGAAAGCCGTTGCCACCGCCAAGGCGGATGCACAGCTTGATCCCGTCATTGCTGCCAATGGCGGCCTGAAGGGCGTTATTCTTGATCTGAGTTTCGATGGTGGCGGATCTCTGGACGAGGCCGTACGGATGGTCGATGACTTCCTCGACAAGAAAGGCGTTGTTGTAAGCCAGCAGAGTCGCCTTCCTGAGTATACAGACCGCCACTCAGCAACATTAGGCGATATCATAGATGGATTACCGATGGCCGTTATAACCAATGGCCTTTCAGCGTCTGCTTCCGAAATTGTGGCAGGGGCGTTGCAGGACCATAAGCGCGCCATCATCGTCGGGCAGGACACCTTTGGTAAAGGCACCGTGCAGAGGACATTTCCCTTAACAGATGGATCTGTTATCAAGAGCACCGTTTCCGTCTTTAAACGCCCCTCTGGGCACAGCAACCAGTGGGTCGGCGTAAAGGTGGACACCTGGGTGGACATGCAGAATGAAGAGTACACAACAGAGATGGCCAAGGTGCCCACGGAAAAATCGCTGCCAAACTCTCTCCGCAATGAGAAAGGGTTTGAGGCAGAAAAGGACAAAACAAAATTTGTTTGCTCCCCCGTCAGAAGCGGCATCACAGTGGCAGACGCCGGCACTGATAAAGGTGTATTCAAGCAAGAGGATGACTTCCCATCCCCGATTGAAATAGGCGCACTGAACCCCCTTATTGACTGCGCGCGGGCTGCCGTCCTGAAACTGGCCAACCCCGACTACACCCCTAAATTCACGCAGACAGTGCCCAAGGCACCGGCCCTTACGAACTAGCAGGCTAGTCCATAATTATGTCCAACAAAGCCCCGGAAGCGTCCCGCACCGGGGCTTTTAAATTTTTCGCAGAAAATCGCCCCTAAGACGTTGTGAAACATTGACAACCCGCACCGAAGTCATTAGTCATTACACCCGTTGTTCCTCGATAGCTCAGCGGTAGAGCAATCGACTGTTAATCGATTGGTCGCAGGTTCGAATCCTGCTCGAGGAGCCACTTTCCCCCTACATTTTATTAATGCCAAACCTTGTTCGGTCCGATCAGGGTGTCTTCTAATTCCAGGATTGGTAATTTGGTCAGGTCTTTGTCGATTTCCGAGACGACCAGTTCAGCGACCTCTTTGGACAAGACCAGGCGGATAAGGCCTAAAGCTGTCGGGCTGGCGGCCAGCACGATGCTATCGAAGGCCTGCGCGCGCCACGCATCGCCGAGCCACTCCGCGACATGGGTGAGAAACAAGGAAGCGTCGTGATCGCGTTCGCGGTCCATCGGGTCGCTGGTGTAAAAAATGGAACCCTGCCCCCTTCCCGCGCTATGACCGCTCGTCTTTTGAGATTTTCCGGCGATGATTTCTTCGTCAGGCGCGAAGTCGGCAACGCGTTCCAGATGGTTGCCGCTCTTATGAAAGATATGCACATTTTCCTTGTTCGCCAGAACGTACCAGACACGCGGCACCGTACGCCCCGCCTTCACCTGCGGATGGGCGCGATATAACTGGAATCCCTTTTCAGAGGCAACACCCGTGACTTTCATGGAACACTCCCTTCCCTGACTCAACAGACGGGAGGGGTGATGAGTTCCATCTGGCGTCAGGCCAGGTCTTAAACTTTAGCTGACAATAAGGTTGCCGTTTGTAACCAATGCCGCCTCATCAGTAAGGCCCGTTACATTCGATAGCGTAGCAATTTGTGTCCAGCCATAGGTGCTGTCTGTGCCGTCCTGATCAACCTTGAGAAGCGTATGGCTGCCACTGGCGGTCATTTCGACGAAGTCTGTAATGGCATCATTCAGAGGGTCGTATTGACTCAGCAGGTCCGTGATATCAATGGCATCACCTTGTGATGCATTGAAATCCGCAATTGTATCTATGTTGCTGAAGGCGGAGGCAGACTCAAATACAAATGTGTCTGCTCCAGTGCTGCCTGTCATGGAATCCACTCCGGCACCACCGTAAAGAACGTCATTACCTTCATTGCCATTCAGCGTATCGTTCGCATCCCCCCCATATAATGTGTCGTTACCAAATTCGCCATTGAGAGAGTCCGTTCCAGCTTCACCATAAACCACATCATTGCCGTGGCCAGCGTTGATTGTGTCATTGCCAGACCCTGCATAAATTTCGTCATCTACGGCCGTACCTGCAATTGTTTCGCCTGAGGACGTACCATAGTAGGGCATGGCCGTTCCCCAACCTGCTCCGAGAGTCATAAATGTCATCGTGGTCAGGTTCAATGTTACGTCATTGAACACTAGATTTTCGATATCATTATAAACCATCTCGTATGTGGCGCCCGTTTGATCATGGGTATCGCGCACCTTGAGATAGTTAGGATGATCGCGGTAAACCACAAATCCGGCGCTATCTACATTCAGATATACTGTGTCTACACCTGTGCTGCCCGTATAGGTATCGTTCCCAGCTCCACCATACAATGTGTCATCTCCACCCCCGCCATCTAGAGCATCATTTCCATCATGGCCATACAGGATGTCATTTCCACCCTCGCCATAAAGTAAATCATTACCATCATTACCATAGAGGCTATCGTTATCATCGTTTCCACTAAGCGTATCAACGCCAGCACCGCCATAAAGAGTATCGGTGCCGTATCCACCATTGATGGTGTCATTGCCACCTTCGCCATAAACCGTATCATTGCCATATCCTGAAGTGACCGTATCAGTACCATCCCCAGCATAAATTTCGTCAGCTACAGCCGTGCCTGTAATTGTTTCGCCTGAGGAGGTACCATAATAAGGCATGGCCGTTCCCCAACCTGCGCCGAGAGTCATAAATGTCATCGTGGTCAGGTTCAATGTTACGTCATTGAACACTAGATTTTCGATATCATTATAAACCATCTCGTATGTGGCGCCCGTTTGATCATGGGTATCGCGCACCTTGAGATAGCCAGGATGATCGCGGTAAACCACAAATCCGGCGCTATCTACATTCAGATAGACAGTATCTGTACCCGCGCCGCCGGTATAAATGTCGTTCCCTGCACCGCCATCTAGTGTATCGTTGCCGCCTTCACCATTCAGCGTATCTCCGCCAGCACCACCCACCAGCGTATCATTGCCATCACCCCCGTTCAGGACGTCGTTGCCAATGCCGCCATCGAGCACATCGTTACCCTCCATGCCATTCAGCGTGTCGCCAGCATCGCCGCCATAGAATGTATCAACACCCAATCCTCCGGTGATGATGTCGGCACCGCCTTCACCATAAACCGTGTTGTTACCATGGCTCGCATTGACAGTATCATTCCCATCACCGGCATAAATCAGATCATTGCCGGCGAACGCATTAATACCCTCTCCACTTGATGTCCCGTAAATTGGCAGCGCTGTTCCCCATCCCGCACCACCATTCACAAACGTCGTCGTGGTCAAGTCAATCGTAATGTCGTTAAACACTATATATTCAACATCGTTATAAATTGTATCGTGAACATACGTTGCTATGCTGCCGCTATTTGTATCCACAACACGGATATAGCTGGTGCTCGGACGATAAATCACAAAACCTGTACTGTCCGCATTCCAGATCGCACTGTCCGTACCCGCACCACCATTCAGCGTATCTCCGCCAGCACCACCCACCAGCGTATCATTGCCATCACCCCCGTTCAGGACGTCGTTGCCGTCATCGCCGTGAAGAATATCATTACCACCGGAACCATTTAATGTATCATTCCCCGCCAAACCAAAAATATAATCTGCGTTAGCAGTGCCAGTTATAGTTTCCGCAGCAGAGGTGCCTATAATTGCTCCGGATGGCACAGTAATAGATACCGTTACAGTTGCCGTATCTATACCACCATTACCATCTGAAACCGTGTAGATAAATGTGTCGTTGCCCAGATATCCAATCTTGGGTGTATAGATGAAATCCCCATTGGCTGCGATGTTTACCGTTACGCCCTGCACAGACAGAACCGAAACAGCCACAGCATTAACTGTATCCATATCAGGGTCAAAATCGGCGCCATTACCGTTATCAACAATAACATTACCAGAAAGGGACGTGCCATATGCCGTTGTCAGGTCATCATCTTTTGCTATCGGAGCCTGATTAGCATTGTTCACTGTAACGGCTATATCCTGAACATCAGTCAGGCTGCCATCAGATACCTGAACCTGCACTTCGTAAACGTTATCAGCACCAACATCTGTTGGGTTCTGGTAGTCAGGCGTGGAAACAAAGGAAAGAGCACCTGTGTCTGCATTGATGGAGAACTTGTCCGAATCCGCGCCGCCAGTAATGGCGTATATGTAAGTCGTTGCCAAATCGACATCTGTAGCCGTAACGGTGGTAACGACCGTTGCTTCCTCAAGTACATCAATAGCTGCCGTTGCATTGCCGCCATTGGAGGTAATAACAGGAACCTCATTAACATTGGTGACCGTTACCGCGATGTCCTGCGTATCCGTCAGTGTGCCATCTGACACTTGTACCTGAACGTCATAGACATTATTAGCACCCGTATCCGCGGGGAATTCAAAATTTGGAGCTGAAACAAATGACAATACACCTGTCGTGGCATTTATTGAGAACTTATCAGAGTCAGCGCCGCCGGTAATAGAATAGGAAAGCGTTGTTGATTCATCTACGTCAGAAGCCATTACCATCGTAACAGTTGTGTCATTCTCTGCCGCGTTTACGGAAGCGGCTGAGCCACCACTATCAGACACAATAGCAGGAGCCTCATTTGTATCAGTGACCGTTACCGCAATATCCTGAACGTCTGTAAGTGCCCCATCAGATACCTGCACTTGCACGTCATAGACATTATCAGCACCCGTATCCGTGGGGAATTCAAAGTTCTGCACAGAAACAAAAGTAAGCGCACCCGTTAAAGAGTTAATACTAAACTTTTCTGAATCCGAACCACCAACGATTGCATATGTAAGGGTCGTTGATTCATCGACATCTGACGCAGAAACCGTTGTCACGACCGTGCTATTTTCAGAGACGCTCGTTGAGGCTGTCGCATTGCCGCCGTTGGAGGTAATAACAGGAACCTCATTAACATTGGTGACCGTCACAGCGATGTCCTGCGTATCCGTCAACGTGCCATCTGACACTTGCACCTGGACGTCATAGACATTATTAGCGCCCGTATCGGCTGGTGACTCGTAGTTCTGCGCTGAAACAAATGACAATACACCTGTCGTAGCATTTATCGAGAATTTATCAGCGTCAGCACCACCAATGATAGAATAGGCAAGAGCAGTACCGGGATTATGATCTGTAGCCACCACCGTTGTAACGGATGCGTCATTTTCCAAGGCGTTTACAAAGGCCGTTGCGTTACCTCCACTGGAAACAATGATTGGGGGCTGGCTAATCAGCGTTGTTAGATCAAATGTGACGCCGTTGCTGTATTCAATTGTTTCAACGGCCTTTCCATTACCATAAACATAAAAATCATCGATAGTAATCTTGTTGCTACCTGTAGCATCCGTATCAATGACCAGATCATTACCAACCTGAGTTAGGGTGACTTCTGACTGGAGTTTATGTTGAATAACAATGCGGTCGTCTGCGCCACCGCTCTCCTCAATGAGGTCGAGACCTCCGCCTGATCCGTAATAATATATATCATCACCGGCACCACCGCTTAACGCGTCTGTACCTGCACCACCCCAAATACGGTCATCACCATCACCGCCATTGACAGTATCGCTCCCCGTACCTCCATGAAGGAGATCGTTCCCAGAACCACCGTGAATAACGTCATTACCAGTATCAGCATGAATTTCATCAGCATGGACAGAACCAGTAATAGTATTAGCGTTCGTCCCCCCCAGAATTGTGCGACCTTCTCCGGCAGCGCTTGAATCTTGCGTTGCCGTAGAATTCCCCATTTGAATCCATTGGGCAGTACCGTATCTTGCAAAATTAAGAGAGAACAGGTCAGTGAATGCCAAAGTCTCTATTTTGTTACCAGTCCATGTTGTACTGATCTGGTTATAGACAACAATCTCCTGAGTTGTCGTGCCGTGGTAATCAATTTTTACATCATCAGCAACAGCACCGCCATCGTGGTTCTCCGTATAAAAATCGAGACTCTCCGGTGAAGTCGTAGCCAAATACTGTATCGTATCATTTCCACCGGCATCCGTGATGAAATCCTCATCCTCACCATATGTGTAAAAATAAGTGTCATCACCCAGACCGCCGTCCATAACATCGTTACTATTGCCACCCGTGATCAGATCATTACCATCACCGCCGAAAATGTGATCGCCACCACTGTTGCCATTAATAATATCATTTCCATCGCCGCCAAAAATGTGATCGGCAGCATCGGCCATGGATATGGTATCGTTGCCGCTATCGCCATATATATACTTAGCGTCATCAGATGAACCAGATGCAACAGTAGCCTGAATGATATCGTCTCCTGCCCCGCCATAAACTGTATCATTACCTGTGCCAGGATCTATCGTATCATTACCGTCCCCGCCATACACCGTATCGGTATGATTTCCAGCATTAATCAGGTCGTCGCCTAAACCACCTTCAATGTAATCATTTCCTGAACCTGCATTAATTATATCTGCGCCTCCACCCCCATACACATGGTCGCTGGCATCCGCCATAGTTATAGTATCATCACCATCCTCACCATGAATATACTTCAGGTCATCACCAGAGTTTGAACTTGTCAAAGCTGTGATTTGATCATTACCAGAACCACCGTAAATGACATCATTGCCCGTCCCCGGATTAATGATGTCATCGCCATCACCGCCATAAACAATGTCATTGTAGGCACCGGCATCAATCGTGTCATTACCATCACCAGCATCAATGGTATCATTGCCATCACCGCCTGTGATTGTATCGTTCCCGATGCCCGCAACAATGTAATCATCGCCTGAGCCGCCATGGAGGGTATCATTACCAGCCGCCCCTATTAAGCGGTCGTTACCCCCCTCACCATTGAGAATATCATTACCCTCGGCACCATCCAGATAATCATTCCCTACGCCGCCATAAATGGTGTCGTCACCATCCTCACCATACAAGAGATCATTTCCTGAAGCGCTTGAGGAAGTTCCACCATAAATCAGATCATTTCCGATGCCGCCATAGATCGTGTCATCACCATTACCACCATCAAGGCGCGCATCGTTACCCTCACCACCGTAAATAGTATCAAGACCATCCTCACCATAAACAGTATCGCTATCTTCATTGCCATCAATAGAATCATCGCCACTGCCACCTGTAATGTAATCTGCGCCCGCCCCCCCATAAACGCTGTCATTACCTGATCTGGAATCTATATTGTCATCCCCGCCATTCCCATATAGAGAATCATCCATATTAATATTATGGGTATTGGTACCCGCCCCGATCATAACATCAGCGCTCTCTGTCCCTCGCTGCGTAATGATAGAGCTCAGAAGATCGAAGACTGTTCCATCAGCAAACCTTAAAAACTCAACCTGACGAGCGTTACTGCTGATATTCGGAGAGTAAAAATCTCCAATTCTAATTCTATTCCCTTCTCCCCAACTAATGTCCAAATGGGAGTATGGATAGTCATCCACCCTCTTAAAAATTAGATCCTCAAGAGCGATACCTTCACTAAATAGAATTTCATCAACACCGCCATCCTCATCAATATAATCGAGACCTGCACTGGCAACATAAGTATCATCATCAACGCCTCCTCGCATGATGTCATTGCCTGTACCGCCATCAATCGTATCGTTACCGCTATAACCGGAAATATCATCATTTCCTCCCATGCCGTACATAATGTCATCAGGAGAAATGCCACTGGAATTGCCAACAGAAAATCCGCTCAGGTCGCTATTGCCATCACTGCCAACGGTTTTTACAGGGTTTGTAACCAGACTATAGGTGCTGCCATCATCAAAGCGAATTTGCTCGACAGGACTGCCGCCATAATAGTTCCCTTCTACGACAATTTTGTTACCATCGCCCCATTCAACAGCAAGGTGCTGATAGGGATACGAACCGTAATAACGATAAATATTCAAATCCTCGAGAGTAATACCCGGGCCGAACAGAATTTCATCGAAGCCGCCACCCTCATCAATAACATCAACACCAAAGCTTGCGACATAAGTATCATTCTCTGAACTACCGTTCAGGCTATCATTACCATCACCACCATCCAGCGTATCCTCACCAGCACCGCCGTTAAGCGTGTCGTTTCCAGCCATACCTTCCAGTATGTCATTACCGGATGTGCCTGAAAGAGTATTCGCGGCATCCGTGCCGACACGGTGGACGCTTCCAACAGTCAGCGTATAGACATCACCCTTGGATAAAGTGGTGTCAGAGAACTCAAAATGCTCGATAGCGAAGAAGCCTGTGCCATTGAAGAATTTATCCACGATCAGAGAGTCGGTGTAGCCAACCAATTCAATCTTAAGATCATCGCCGATCTTTGTGAAAATAGCATCCGTGGAATCAATAGATAAATCGAACTGAATAGTGTCCGCTTGGTTCCAGGTATAATACTGAATGTAATCGTGAATAATATCGTTACCGGCGCCGGGCCCCCAAAGATAGGTATCCCCAGCACCGCCGCCAGCCATGTAATCATCACCGGCACCACCATCAATAGTATCGGCGTACCAGTATCCATAAATCGTATCATTGCCTGAAGTGGCAGCGTTGGCTATATACATGTCGCGAAGATCTTGAGCGGACCATGTTGTGCTATCAGCAAAAACAATTTGCTCAATGCTGTGTATCAGCTGTCCAATCACATATTTCTTATTCTGATTAAGAATTGTGATCGTATCGCCCGTATCCTTTATCTTTAAGACAAGATCGTTCGAGTCAGGTCCAGAAAGCAGCTCTATATCTGATGGCAGCACATCCGAAGCCATCACAATACGATCAATATTATCTCCAAAAGGAATGGCACCGGCCAAATCGTATATGACATCATGCCCTGAACCTCTGCCGAAATGATAATCATCCCCTTCTTCATCACCATAGATATGGTCATCGCCCGCAGATGCTGCAAAGGAATCTTCGCGCAGGAATCCATAGGTGTAGTCATTTCCAGACGTAATCGTATCATTGATGGCGCGGTTAATAAGATACTCGGCTGTCCAAACCGTCTGTTCTGCATCAGAAAACTTGAAATATTCAATCTGGTCAAATTTCTGTACGCCACCGATACCGGCAAAATCAACATGGAACTGACGTTCAATTGTCAGTGTGCTGCCATCGATAAAAGTCAGGACAAGATTGCTGGAATCACCAATACGCGTAACCGTTACCTCATCAGGATTTATGCCCTCAAGGAATTGAACAGTATCAATTGAATTTGTACTCACAACATCAGATTGTTTGTCACGAATGGTGTCGTGGCCATAACCTAAACCGAAGATGTATGTATCATTCTCGTTACCGCCTGAGAGATAATCATTACCGGCGCCGCCATCGAGAGTGTCCTCCCAGCTGAAACCATAAATGGTGTCATTGCCCGTTGTCTTCAGGGAGGCAGGCATATCTTTGATAAGATCGTCCCATTCAACAGTCGTGCCATCGCTGAATGCGAACAATTCAATACGCTGGAACCATTGCTTTCCAAGAATGCCCGTATAGCTCGCGTTAAATTGATTGTTAACGGTTAAAGTTTCACCCGTACTCATAATGGTTATGATGAGATCGTTCGATCCGCCTGTCCGGCTAAAAGCGACATCTTCAACTGCAATATTATTACCAAAGGCAACATAATCAGGGTTGTTAATTAGAACGTCACCCATGACGTCATCAATAAGATCATTCCCATATCCGACATTATAGATATATATGTCACCGTCGCCGCCACCTTTCAAAGTGTCGTTACCGGCGCCACCATCCATAACATCTACACGCCCCGTGCCGGTAAGCGTGTCCGAAGATGAGAGCGGATGAGAAACGGCATAAGCCATATCAATCCTGTCCCAGACCTCTCCATTAGCAAAAATAATCTCAGTGATACCACGTGCATAGTCAGTGTATCCGCCGAAGAGACCGGGCGGACGCGCCTTGAACTGATCTACAATTGTCAGCGTATCTGTCGTGCCCTCTATTGTAAGAATTAAATCATTGCCAATTCTTGTGGCAATGACGTCCGTTGAGAGCGCATGGGCAAACCGTACAGTGTCATCCGCATCGCTTCCGGCGGCGCTATCGACCTCAATAATTTTATCCTGACCGAAATTCCTGCCGACTATGAAGTTATCGTAACCACCATTACCGCGAACAATCTGATTGCCCGCATCCAGATAGAAAATATCTGCATTACCACTGCCTTCAAGATTTTCAGATCCGGCATAAATGGCATCTTCCGGCACACCTAAAACAGAAGCCGCCTTGATAAGGCCGCCTGCAAAACCTACATTCTCATAGGCCGTGACCACATTCTGGAACAAGAAACCGTAAGTGGGAAGCAAATCGCCACCACGGTCAAAATTGTTCATAAGAACGCTCAAAAGAGGTTTCCAGCCCAACATATAATCATAAGCGCCTACGGCATCTGCCGGTGCTGCCTCAAACAAGGTCTCAAGCATGGGCGACAATTGATAATCGGTTGTGGGGCGAAATACCTCTGAATCGACGTCATATTCGATACCATCGAAGAAATTGCCAAGCGCGCTGTCGCTTTGCGCAACAAGGCGGATAACAATTTTGTTAAGCTCAGCATACATAGTATCCAGAAGGCTAAGGCCTGCTTCTTGAGCCGCATTGCCCGTCGGTGTTCCTTCCGCGCCCAAAGGCAGGCTTACACCTAACCAACGCTCGATAAACTGGACAGACTCGCCCTTCATAACAGTCCATGAACCGCCGTCATTACCATTGTCAGCCAGCACATCTTCCAGCGTCGGTCTGGCTATGACAGCCCCGCCCGGCGCGTTTACATTTTCATTGCTGGCAAGCTTCCAGTAAGTTCCAAGCGAATCCGTTTTGCGTACGGCATAGTCCAGAACTTCGGTGCCGTCCTTTACGGTGGTACGAGTCAGAATATATATGTCATCGCGCGCCTCAGTACCCGGCGCCCCCACAGGCACTGTCGCTACGGCACGCCATGCGTTCAAGATAGGCAGAACAGCCGCTTGCAAGGCCATCAAGTTCGGCGTGTTCATAAGGGGCAAAGTGTTTTCTACAACGTCCAGCAGGGCGGCGCTGACTGTCATGGCCTTTCTCAGGTCTGGCAGTGTTCCACGCCCCATTATATCAGGCAGCTCCTCAGCGGCGGCAGACACCGTTACCTCAGTAAGCCAGCGAGTATCATGCGCGTTGTTACGGTATATGATATTGCCGGTCGTGCCTGTGCTGTTATCATCACGCGTATAAACGCCCGTTGCCGTTACGGCATAATTGGGGCCTGCCTGCGGCACGGTATTATCCGGAACGACATCAATAGATGCGATGTTCTGAGAGGCCAGCGTCAGCAATTCACCGGAATCTGTAATCCCGTCACCGTCAGCATCGCGCCAGAGCTTCAGATCAGCCCATACCGCGTCCGCAGAATCAATTTTACCATCGGTGTTTAAATCCAGCGTCGCCATGTGCGCATAACCGCTCATGGTGGTGGTGCCAAACATCTCCGTTATATCGTCGATCTTTCCGTTCGCGTTCAGATCACGCACCAGAAAGGCATCATCGCCTTTGATCCATCCCGCGCGTTCGGCAAAACCGTCACCATCCATGTCAAAATGCGGGCTGAGTATCGTTTCCGGACGGATTTCGAGTCCGTCACCATCAAGGTCAAATACGATCGGGTCAGCGTAAATAGGCGTATAGTTGTCGCCCAGCCCCCCCTCTAAAACCGCGTCAAGCAATTTGGTGTCTAACAACTGATAATTTTTAGGCCGGCTGGTGATCTCGCCAATTCTGAACACTTCCTTGTCGGTTTCAAACAAGAGAATGCCTGCCGTATTCCCGGCCGAACCATGTAACGTCGTTGTGTAATTGGCAACGAAGGTTGTCCAGTAGTTGCCTTCCGCATCCTTAATCGGCGTATAGATAACCAGACTGCCATCACCGCTACTGATCCCGTATTTCACGCCGTCGGCATACGTATATGGATTTTCAGAGTAATGCCACTTACTGCCCCCCGTCAGGTTTTGTCCGCCGAAGGTGATGCGATCTTCAGATCCAGCATCAGCAATAAAGAGATATTTGCCCGCCTCTATTGTGTCCTTATCGCCATCGCCAGCACCGGTGTAAACAACGACACCATAGCCAGCATTCTTAAGCGTATCAGCACCATCCCCCAGATCAACAATGATGCCGCGTCCAGCGGCTGTCACTTCATCATTGCCGCCACCAGTCTCTACTATGATAAATCCACCATAAGCACCGCCGGGAGCATCCAGCTTGCCCGTAGCCGTTACAATATCCTTACCCGACCCACCCTTGAAAATTTCAAAATTTGAGAGGGTGATGGACGATCCCCCAACAGCGCCATTTTTATCAATGGTGACCCCATCCTGCTGCGTGGAGAAATCAGCAATATCCCTGCCTGAAGCTTGTTGAGTATTACCATCTGCATGAATAGTACGACCGCTTAAATCGCCAACAAAGTTAAAGGTATCGTTATAATTTGAACCCGTAATGTTCTCAATGTTGATAAGCGTGTCAGCGCCGTTCTCAATTTTTCCATTGACGTTAACGGTAACCGCCGCCGTGTAGCTGGAATAATCGAAAGTCTCTATACCCGCCCCGCCGTCATAGATGTTGGCAGCATTCTGATTGTCGATAAATTTATCGTTATATTGGGTGCCGACAATATTCTCGATAGAAACGAGTTGATCCTCAAGTCCTGAGGTTGAGTTATCGAATGAATTCCATTGCTTAGCAAAGCCCGTACCAGAGTTACTGATATCAAATAATAACCCTTTGCCAGACATGCTGTAATCGACAGTATCGTTGCCAGCGCCGCCGTTTAGCAAATCACCTTCCAGCACATCAAAAATCGCAGACGTTCCGCCATAGAGGGTATCATTACCCTCGCCAGCGCTCAGAAGATCCTCACCAGTGCCGCCATAGAGTATATCGTTACCATCCTCACCGTTGATAACGTCATCATTATCACCACCATACAGTGCATCATTTCCGGCACCGCCGTTCAGCGTATCTTCGCCGCCGTCGCCGTAAGCAAGATCATCATCACCGCCCAGATTGATAATATCGTCACCATCGCCGCTGAAAACCATATCGCGCCCCGAAGAGCCGGTAACGGTATCAACGTCATCGCCGCCATAATAGAATTTCACCTTGCCGGACGAAGGCGCATCTATAGAGACGCTCATATCACCAGACGCTGTCAGGAACAGTATCTTTTCGATCAGGTCTATGGGTGTACTGCTACCCCAGATACGCTGCATATTCTCAAGCATTTTATCCTTGAAACCGGTATCGTCCATGATACTGGTGACCAGCGCCTCGCGCGCATAGATGTTGGGAACCGTGCCGGCTCCTACCTTCCAAAGATCATCACTGAAATCAAGCTGAAGACCGCCCGTGACTACTTTTAGAGAGTCTTCGCCATCGTTATTATCGGTCCCCATCGCGGATGTACCGGTGGAGCTTGAATGCATAACGCTCTGCAACGCTAGATGAATAGAAAACTGAGTAAATACTTTGGAAATATCAGCGGCATACTTGATAACAGCATGATCGGAATCCAGATCCTCTGCCAGATCTCCAAACTGGTTTGCGTTCTTAAAAAGTACGCGGATGGCTGTGTCGCCGAATGGGCGCGTACCTTCATCTATTGCTGAATAAGCAATGATCTGGCGCGCAATCTGAGAGTATTTGTCTGTTTTTCCATTAGCAGCATCCTCGCTCAACTGCCCCTCAACAGAACCCACCCCAGCCTTTTTGGCCATCTCATCATCGTAAAGTGCAGGCCATAAATACGGAGCGATTGCTTCCCATTCGGTTGCAAGCGCAGTTCCCTCAGCCCCACCCTTGTCAGCAAAAAGGCGGATAACCAGAAGCGCCATATCATGCCGCGCAATAGCTTCACCTATGGGATCAATAGTATCGGGATAAAGATTTACATCATCACCCAATTCCAGTCCTGTATCCGGTGATACACGCCAGGGCTGCAAACCATCAAGAGCCTCTCCCTCGACATAAAAACCCGTAATGCCATTCACATCAATTGCCGGGAGATCCTGATTAAGGCTATAACTCGTCCCATATATGCCTAATCTAAATGCAGCGTCTGTGTAATAATCCTCTATAATTTCTTTGTCGGGATCATTCTCGATATCCCTATATGCTGCCGCATTAACCACTTCAGTATATTCAGTTGATAGATGTGTATACTTCCATGTAACCGTGATCTGACTGGCTCGCTCCCAGCTGTCATCAGCCCCCGACTTAAAAGCCATGCTATCGAAGATGATCGCATCCTGATCATAGATTGAGCCGATATAGCCTGCTAAACCTCCGCCAAGCGAATGACCTGTCAGGGCTATATTGGCGCCAAGCCAATTCCCGCTTCCCGCGACCACCTGATAAAAATCAAGTGCCATGCCTGCTTGCAGAACATCTTCATTGTCCAGAGCGCCCAGTCCCCACCCCGTCAGCGCGTCTTGCACTATGTTGTCAGTGCCACGAAAAGAGATGATTTTTTGACCATTACCGTCTGTATAGACTTGAGCGTAGAAGCCTATAGCCTGATCTTTTCTAGTTTCAGTTCCATCAACAAATCCAAGATTGGAGGAATCAGCAGTAAGGGTTAACTCGCCAAGGGCCGTACCCAATAATTTTATTCCCGGCAGATAGCCACGGTTGTATGAATCCATGGAAAGAATTGCTTTTAAAAGATTATCATCCATAATTATTTATCTCCCTTATAAAAATCAGATGGCATTATTCTTCTAGAATCGCCATACGGCAGTTTTTTATACCATTCCATAAAACCTGTTTCTGGGCCGTAGGCAGGTCTAACGTTTCTGATCCCCCACGTCACCGGCTCATCCGTCATTTCCATGGTGATGTCTTTCAACTTCACGCCCTTGCCAAACAGCTCCTCAAAACGATCAGCTTTGACATGGTATTCCGCCTGCACCCAGCCTTTGCTGATATCTTTTTCTATGTCCATGACCAGCGTGATGGTTTTCGGATCATTCATATCCTTAAACATCACCAGTGTTGGGTATTGCCCGGGCGTCAATGCCTTGGGGCCAGCCTTCAGATCGCGATAAAAACGAATACCCGCAGCGGAATTACCGCCGCTGCCGGAAGGGAAGACCTTGTACAGAATTGTGTTGGCATGATCGGGGCCATATGCATAGCCACTCATCAACGCAAAAAGCTTGCCCCTTTTACCTAAATCAACAACCACAGCTTCACCCTTCACGTCTGCGGGATGGGTTACCTGTGGCAAATCCAGTTCATATTTTGAACGGGAATTAGACATCTCACGCACGGCATAGCCTGTCTTCATACCTTCCGGCGTTTCGACATTGACCGTGATCTTATAACGCCACGTCCCGCTGGCCGTCAGTTCATCTTCCGCACCCGCCTCCTGCTTACACCCCGTCACCGCCAGCAACCCCAGCACGACAACCAAGCATTTTCCAAAATCACGCAGCATTCAATTCCTCCGAATCCTAAGTACAAATGTTTATACCCTATGCAATCGTATAGGAGATGCACGTATTGGATGCATGGTGTTCGATTTACACAATTATTTAGAAGCGCAGAAAATCAGGGGTTCCGGACGGGTATTATGTAGTCATGCCCGTCCGGCCCCGTACCCGTTAAGTGTACGCAGTGAGTTTACCCAGAAGGGGATTTAAGGAGATAAGCCCGATGCCGGCAACTACCAGTTTTAGTGGGGGGGGGGCTGGTCATGCCCAATCTTATTTATCCGCGTCTTGATGAATGGCCTTGGCGCAACTATCCACGGTGCCTTCGAGAATTTTGGCAAGCTTCAGGAAGCCCAGGCGCTCCGCCTCGGTGTGCAGAAATTTAACGCAATCCACGAAGGCCGCCGCATCATGGATTTCATCCGTTTGGTTTTGGGGTGTTTTCAGTGTTTTACTCTTAGGCGTCATACAATCAGTTTCCTTGTTACGAGAGTGACAAGGCCTGATTGAAGTCTATGCGCCATAGGCGGGCAACTACCAGTTTTAGGGGGGTGCTATACGGGACGGCGTCACCAGCCCCATCGCTATGGCTTTGGTAATCGCGTACAGGCGCCCCCGTGCATCCAGCTTGGTAAAGATATTTTTCCAGTGCCAACGGACGGTATGGGCGGAGATATGCAGGATCATGGCGATTTCTTCGTCGGTTTTACCCTCGGCGGCCCAGGCGATGATATCGTGTTCTTTGGCCGTGATTTTTACAAACGTCGCGGGCTTGCGCAGGCTTCTGTATTTTTCATGGAAATATGACGACAAAAGATAGGCATTGGCCAGAAACTGGTAATTCTTGCCCTTCTCGCTTTCGCTACGCGCCAGCCCCAGGCCGGTGATTTCATTATTCAAGCCGAAAAGCGGAATGGCGATGCCATCTTGCAACCCCGCCTCGGCACCCTGATCAAGAACCTTGAGGGAAGAGCGCGGAATGTCGGGGTCATTCTCCAAGTCCGCCCAGAAGAAGGGTACGCGCGATTTCAAGGCGCCCTTAAACACGGGATCGATCGCTATATAATTTTTCTCCGTATAATATTTCATCCAGTCTTCGGGGTAGCTGCTCGCCAGCCCGTGCTGTTTGGGCAATGAAAGAGAGGGATGATCGTTTATCAGGCTATAAACAACGCGGTCGTAACCGTATTCCGCCATGATGCCGCAAAAATGCTGAAACGCTTCCTCGGCGGTTTGTGACGCGTTTATCAGCGTGATGGCCGTTTCAAGATTTTTCATACGCGCTTACCTGCCCCATGAGAACACGACCCCTCAGCATATTCAGATGAGTATATCTGGAGAATCATCACGGTTTTTCTATGAAGCTGAAGGTAGCTCCCGGCTAAACGAAACAAGGTTTTAATGTTATGAATAATAATTATTGGGCAGGCCATGACCTACTATAATTTCCTGCCTTAATCTTGCCAGTAATCAATTTCATCAGTCCCGTATTTTTTTTAATATACCAAGTGACATATTTAAAATCGGAACTAACAACAGTAATTACTTAGTAAAACAAGTAGAGGATTATAAAATTCGCTGCTATTTATGCTTATTATGAATTAAACATTACTAATTCTACTGTAGTATTTACTTATTATTAATAATTTTATTTAGCCTTTACCTAATGTTCGTCCTGAATATTCCAGAAAGTTTCGAAACTGGATAAAAAAAATTACAAATTTGTTCTTTTCCTCTTGCAGCGATTCCGGAAGTGGCATATAAAGAATGTACACACCCTCTATTACCGCCGTTTGTCCGGAGATCCACAAGGTCTCCGGACCTTTTTTTGTGCTGATTTTTGTTTCGGAAAATTGAGGCGTGGCGCAAGAAACGCAAAAAAACTGACGAACGAACTGAAGGAATGAAAAGTGGCGACCCCGGCAGGAATCGAACCTGCAACCCCCTGCTTAGAAGGCAGGTGCTCTATCCAGTTGAGCTACGGGGCCGATAGAATAGATAGACAGCCTTATATTAGCTTTTTTTCACTTCGGGAATATAGCGGAAATTATCGCCATAATTGCGCGGGCGCAATTTGCGCTCCTGCGGCAAGGTCACGCTATAGGCCCAGCCTTGTTCTGCGGCATGCGCCACAGCGTCTTCCAGCGTATCAAAGCTTATCTTGATCTGGTTCAGCGTATCGCCGGAACTGGTCCAGCCCATCAGGTCTTCCGGACGGCGCGCCGTTTCGGTTTCCGTCTCCATGACCCATTTCTGGCCCTTGGCACGGCCAGACTGCATGGTGGATTTGGATGGTTTGTAAATACGGACACTGGTCATGATTGCCTCGCGTAAGGTCTGCTTCCTGCGCTGCGCTTGCGAAGGATGGTCGGGGTGAGAGGATTCGAACCTCCGGCCCTCTGGTCCCAAACCAGATGCGCTACCAAACTGCGCTACACCCCGACAGGCGCCACCTTAACACTCTGTATTATGAAAGAAAACTAAGATTTTCAGCGTTTTGGCTTAAAAGTGCGGTAAATCACCCTGTCGCCGGGCTTAATGCCCAGCGCAGACGCCCGTCCGCCATTAATCTCCAGCACGGCCAGAACCGGGCCTTTGGACAAAACGGGGGTCAAATCGTGCGGAATAGCGCTTTCATGGATGGAATGGATGGTGCCATCTTCACGAATGAAAAGCATATCAAGGGGGATCAGCGTATTCCGCATCCAGAAGGAACGCTCATCCTCCGTCGGGAACAGGAACAGCATGCCGTAATTCATGCCCATGCTTTTACGATTCATCAGGCCGTAAGCCTGCTCAGCAGGTGTGCGGGCAATTTCAACGTCGAAGACATGCTTCTTGCCATCCCCGGCCTCGATTGCCAGTTTTTCAACAAGCAGCGTATCCTGCGCCACTGGCGGGCCTGCCTGTTTGATCTCATCAGCACGTGAGGGCACACGCAACGTAACAAACGCCAGTCCCAACCCGACGACCGCTATCGCGACAATCGCAAACAGGGATTTCTTCGACATGACTAACCCACTGCAGCCTTATTGCCCGTGCCTGTCTGCGCGAGCAAGCCCGCGACAAGGAAGTCATCGTTAATAATGCCCTCCAGACGGCCTGTGTCTTCATCAAGAACGATGACGCTTTCACCCTTCTCGGCGATTAGCTGCGCGGCGCGGGATTCCGGTGTATCAGGATAAACAGACAGGAAGCGGCGATCCATCACCGCTGCCACAGTCTGCATCAAAACTTTCTGCAGGCGAAGATTGAGGCCGGGTGCGGCGTTGACCACCACACCGGTCAATCCGGATTCAGAAATCATCGATACCGGCAGAATGGTTTCCACCAGATTGCGCAGGCTGAACAAGCCCATGACAACACCCGTGGGATCGGTGACGGCTGCCGCGCGTACACCCGCTTTTTTCATCTGCGCCAGCGCTGTCTCAACCGTGGTATCCGGTGCCAGCGTCAGCGGCTTTGCGTCCATTACCTGTTTGCAAGTCATGTTCTATTATCCTTGGGATCAAATGCGTTTCAGACAAACAATATAGGATTAATCAGAGGGATGCGCAGCCAGAAAATGACGCACTTTGTCACCGGCACCATGTTTATGCAGGTCAACGTGATTGCCTTCGGAGAATATCTCGAACCGCTTGTCGGTTTTAGCATTCTGGAAAACTTTATTGCCCTGACGGAAAGGCACGACATTGTCTTTCTTGCCATGCAGAACCAGCAGCGGCACCTTCACGCCCTGAATTTTGTCGATATTGTTGAAGCGATCACGGATCAGCCAATAGGCAGGCAGCCAGAACATATGAGTCTGCGCCACGGCCTGCATCGTCGTATAGGGCGCTTCGAGCACCAGCGCCCGCACATCGGCGTATTCAAGCGCCATCTGCGTGGCGATGCCTGTACCCAGTGACTCGCCATACAGGACGATCCGGTTCTGTGAAATTTTTTGTTCGCCAGTCAGCCAGTTCATATAGGCGCGGGCGTCATTATAAAGCCCCTGCTCGGTCGGCTTGCCGGGATTGTCGGCATACCCCCTGTATTCCGCCAGCAAATAGCCGTAGCCGCCGTTATCTATAAAGTCACGCGCACGATAGCCGCGAATGGCAATGCTGCCCCCGTTGCCGTGGAACAGAACAATCACAGGCATCGAAGGCGTTGCAGGCGGTTTATACAGCGCCTTGAGTTTTAGGTTATCGGCAGTCGTGACCTCGATCACCTGCATATCACCCACGCCGATCAATGTCGGGTTGGGGAAAACCTGATACGGCACATACATGAAATTACGCTGCATCACGAACATGACGGCAACCAGCAGGAAATAACTGAGCAGAACCAGCTTTACAGTGCGCTTCCAGTCATTTTTCTTTTTATCAGCCATTCATACCTGCAGCATGCATACGGGCATACAGTCCACCGCCCTGAAGCAACGCGCCGTGCTGACCGACTTCGGCCACCTGCCCGGCGTCCAGAACGATGATCTGATCGGCGTGTTGCACGGTGCTCAGACGGTGGGCGATTACCAATGTCGTGCGGCCCTTTTGCAGTTCATTGAGTGAGGCCTGTATCAGGCGTTCGGATTCATTATCCAGCGCCGATGTCGCTTCATCCAGCAGCAGGATTGGCGCGTTACGCAGCACGGCGCGGGCGATGGAAATGCGCTGGCGCTGACCGCCGGAAAGTTTTACGCCATCTTCGCCGAGAACAGTATTGTAACCATCGGGCATCGCCATGATAAAATCATGCGCGGCGGCCAGACGCGCGGCGGCAACGATATCTTCCTCCGTCGCCCCTTCCCGTCCGTAAGCGATATTGGCGCGAACGGTATCGTCGAAAATCGTTATGTCCTGCGATACGAAGGCAATATTTTTGCGCAGGCTGTCGATGGTAAGATTGCGGATATCAATACCGTCTATCTTGATGCTGCCGCCATTGACGTCATAGAAACGCGGGATCAGGTTGATAATCGTCGTTTTCCCGGCGCCCGACGGGCCGACAAGCGCCGTCATTTTTCCGGCAGGCAAACTAAAGCTGACATTCCGCAAGGCCGGATCACCGTTGCCGTAATCAAAACTGACATTCTCGAACGTGATTTCCGGCTGCATCACATTGAGCGTCTGTGCGGTCGGGATTTCCTGAATGGAGGCCTGACGATCCATCATTTCAAAGATGCGGTCAGCCGCACCCATGCCCTGCTGGATCGTGTTGTAGAGCTTTGACAGGCGCTTGATCGGCTCATAGGCCAGCGCAAAGGCGGTGATAAACGACATCAGTTCGCCCGTTGTCATGCTGCCTGATGTGACCTGAAAACCGCCATACATAATGACGCTCATCAGGGCGAGGCCGAGCAGCCCTTCATTGAGCGGCGTGGTCAGTGTGCCGACTCGGGTGGCCTTAATCGAAAGATTCCTGACGCGGTCGATGACTTTTCCGGCGCGCGCGCTTTCATATGCCTCCATACCATAGGCCTTGACCTGCCGGATGCCCTGAAAAATCTGGCCCAGCGTGTACATCATGGTCGCGGTTTCGACTTGCGTGGTGGTCGAGATTTTGCGCAGCTTGCGCCCGACCTTGCCCACCACATAAGCCGTTACGGGGAAGATTACGAACACCAGAACAGTCAGGCCCATGTCCTGCCAGAACATCAGCCCCACCAGCAGCACCAGCGTCAGCAGGCTTTTGCCAATGCCTGTCAGGCCATCCGATACGGTGCCGCGCAGAATGTTCACATCGTTGACGATGCGCGACACCAGTTCGCCACTCGGGTTTTCATGGAAGAAGCGCAGATCCAACCCCATGAAGCGGCGGAACAAATCGCGCTGGATGTCGGCGACAATCGACTGACCGATTTTGTTCATCTGCAAGGTATGGATATAAGTCGCAATGCCGCTGGTCAGGAACACGAAGAATACCGAAAGCCCGACAGGCAGGATCATGCTCTGGCGGCGGTTGACCAGCACCTCATCAAGGATCGGTTCAACCAGTTTGGCGAAAGCGGCAGTCATCGCCGACGACAGCACCATGAAGAAAATCGCCCACGCCAGCAGCTTGTAATACGGACGCAAATAATCCCGTATCAGCCTGCGCATCAGGCTGCGGGTCGAAGAGTCCAGCTTGGTCAAAGGCTTAGAGGTGTTTTGCGCCATCAAAATGTGATACTCTATTAAGAGGGAGGCCTGCAAGCTGAATGTCTGATTTAACGGATACAAATACACCATCCACCCCCCTTATTCCCTCTGCCGGGATCGGGCTTGCGCTGGGCAGCGGTATGGCCCGCGGATTCACCCATATTGGCGTCCTGAAGGCTTTAACCCGTTATGGAATCAGGCCGGGGATCGTGGCAGGCACCTCCATCGGCTCGGTCGTGGGCGGGTGTTATCTGGCCGGTAAGCTGGATGAACTGGAAGACTGGGCGCTGAGCCTGAACCGCCGCCGCCTTTTCAAATATCTGGATTTCCGGGTGCGCAGCGCGGGTCTGATCGGCGGCAACAAGCTCGGTGCCGTGCTCGAAGAACATTTCGGCGATATGCTGATTGAGGACCAACATTTTCCCTTTATCTCTATTGCCACCGACCTTGTGACAGGCCACGAAGTCTGGATGCGCAAGGGAAAATTTGTCGATGTGATGCGCGCCTCTTTTGCGCTGCCCGGCATATTCCCTCCGGTCAAACTGAATAACCGCCTGCTGATCGACGGTGCCCTGGTCAATCCGGTGCCGGTTTCAGCCTGTCAGGCGCTGGGCGCGCAGCTGACAATTGCCGTCGATCTGAATGGTGATTTAATCGGTAAGGCCAGCAAACCCGGAAAATCATATCAGACCGTTCTAGGATTTGATGTCTTCGGCGACCCCACCATTGCCGGTCAGGCCGAGGACGTTTTGGGTACATCATCACTGACGCAACGCATGTTCCGCCGCGAAGGCAACAGCCCCAGCCTGTTCGGCGTGATGGTGTCATCGCTCAATATTATTCAGGACCGCCTGACCAGATCGCGCCTCGCGGGCGATCCACCGGACGTTCATATCAAACCGCGCATCGGCCATATTGGATTGCTGGAATTCGAGCGGGCGGAAGAAATGATCAAGGAAGGCGAAGAAGCCGTCAAACGCAAGCTACCCGAAATCATGTCAGCCGTTGAAATCCTGCTGACACGCACCAAGCCTGACATGTAATCAAGCTGTTTTGCGCTTCTTGTGCTTGCGATCTGGTAAGGCCTTGCCCCAGTTGACGCGGTTCACCAGATAGGTCGGGCGCACGTTGTTATACTGCAATACCAGCACGTTTAAAGCGCGATCAACCTCGTACGGGGTTTTGCAGTTTTTGAACGTGCCGAAATGCAACCCGCTTCTGACCAGGCAAGTATCGATATTTACCGCTGCCGCGCCCAGAATATCGTGCGCCATGGTATCGCCCAGCATCACGGTGTCGCCGGGATAAATTTCCTTGGCCTGCAGCAAACGGATGCAATGCTGGAAAATCGGTTTATGCGGCTTGCCTATATAATGGACGACGCCGCCAAAATCTTCGTAACGGCGCGCAATCATGCCGGGGCCGAGAACGTAGCCTTCGCCGATCAAAGCCTGACTATCGGGATTGGCACAAATCGCTTTCAAACGCTTGCGGATGGCCATGCGCAGAATCGGTTCATAATAATCGACCATGTTCTTCTGCGGCGCATCGGAACCGCTGATCAGCAGAAAATCCGCATCTTCAATTTTGGTAACAATCTCGATGTCCAAACCGTTGACGATGGAGGTATCGCCGCCACGGCTCATCAGGAAACATTTCTTGCCAATATTCTGGAAGAAGCCCTCGTCCTGCTTTTGCAGGCCGCTCCAGGTGATTTCGCCAGAGGTCACAATTTCGTCATAGAGGCTGGAGCCGATCCCCAGTTCCTGCAGCCGTTTCTTGTTTTCGTCGGAGCGCTTGCCCGAATTTGAAAGAATAATAATGTATTTATTGCGGTTTTTGAGTTCCTTGAGACAGTCGATCACGCCCTCATAGGCTTTTTCACCGTTATGAAGTACGCCCCACTGGTCGATAATAAACGCGTTGTAACTGTCGGAAATGTCCGAGATACCTTGGCAAAACTTGGTCTTTGGCATTTGTACTGGCTTCCCCCACGTGGAAGTTACGATTCTAGTGCTCTCTCAAAAGGATAGGCAAAATTCCTCAAGAAAAGATTATCAGCCAAAAAGGGAGCCTTCTCAAGCCCCCTTTCCAGAAAATATCTATAATTTACAAGTGCTTATGCAAAACTAGCTGGCGAGACGACGATCCTCGCGGCTCAGTTTTGGCTCACGGCCTGCGGCCTGACACAGGGTTACATACAGGCTGCCGATGTCGCTGGAGGCGAATGTGGCACCCAGCAGATCGCCATGGTCGTTGGCGACGGCCTGTTCGAACAGCTCTTCGAACTGGCGGGTGAAGCGCTGGACGTAGGTACGGAATTCCGTATCGTCGGCAAATTTCACGCGGATGCGTTCGATTGGCAGTTCGGCACCCAGTTGCGCCAGACGGCGGGTAAAGGCGCCGACATCGCCCTTCTGGAAGGCGCGCCATGTTTTTTCCGGTACTTCGCCATCCATCAGACGGGTCAGATCGACGGACAATGAGTGCAGGCTTTCGATCAGGAACTTGGCCGAGGTCAGGAACGCATCGCGCTGGATACGTCCGTCTTCCTTGCGGATCTTCTCGGCGTTGTAGGTCGCATCCTGAACGGCCTTGAACAACGCGTTTGACTGGCGGCCAAACGATGTCGCGGCTTCGTCAGCGGCACGTACGGCGGCGGATGTTACCGTTACCAGACGCTCCGATTCATTCGCCAGCGCATCACGCGATTTGGCGATTGTATCAACGATGGTTGTCGAGGTCGTGCCAATGTCGCTCAGACGTGTAGACAATTCAGAGACGGCCTTGCTGATATGTTCAGCCGTATCAACACTGGCATCCGAAACAAGGCTTGCCTGACGCTTAAGCTCATCGCCATAATTCTGCGATGTGCGCAGCGCCGAGCTCATTTGCTCTGAAACTTCGCGGGCTTTCAGCTCGAAGCCGTCGCCTGCCTTTTTCAACTCCATCAGCGTGTCTTTCGACGATTTCAGCAAAGTATCTGCTTCGCCTTGTACCTTGCTGACGAGGATGCTGGTCATTTCCGCTGTTTTTGCAGCAGACATATTCAGGCTTTCGCTTTCATCGCGGGCCTTGGTTCCGGCCTCGTCAAAGCGGCGGATAATATGGTCTGCCGTCTGATCGATTTGTGACGCGGATTTGCCCAGTTCACCACCGACATCCTGCAGGCGGGCCACGGCCTGACCTACGGATTCGGAAAGCTCATGGAATTGCTCGTTCACGGCCTTCTGCACGTTTTCAATTTTCAGCAATGCCTGATCGGTCATCAGGTGAATGTCTGAAGATTGATCTTCCAGTGAATCTTCGATCTCGCGCATCTTGTCGCTGGCCGATGTGGCGGCACGTTCGATGTCCTGAACGCGGGATTGCAGATTTTCGCTGGCAAAACGCAGGATCGAAGATGCCTGGTCGGCACCGGAGCGCAGTGATGTCAGGCGCTCGTCAAAGACGATACCGATCTCGCTCAAGCGGTCGAGATTTGAACGGGCCGAGGTTTCATAGCCCGTGTGCAGGGTTTCGAATTTGGCCTGCGCTTCGGTCGCGCGTTCCATAGCGTTCGTCAGGATCGGATCAAACCCGGCAGCAGATTCTTCCAGAGCGTTCATCACGGTTCTGATTGATTCAGTCACAATGTCGGACTGGTCTTTCAGGCGACCGCTCTTGTCGGCGAAATTGCTGTCGAGACGATCGAGATCGCCGATAGCTTTCTCGCTGGCATTGCTGACTTCGATGCAGCGGGAGCTGATTTTGCCTTCGAGGATACTGACGTCCAGAACGGCTTTCTCCGAAATATCGGACAGACGTCTGGCCTGGTCCTCAAGGGAGTCACGCACTTTCTCAATGCTGGTCAGTGATGTCGTCACTTCCGTTTTCAGTGTGCTGTTCTGATGCGCCAGCTGATCGGTGATCGTGCGGGAATGTCCGGCGATCTGACCGGCCATGGTTGAAATTTCCTGAGCCTGTCCGCGCAGGATGGAACGGATATGCTCGGCGGAATCTTTCGCTTTGTCGCTGGCCTCGTTCAGGTCGGTGACGCGGCGGCGCAGTGTTTCTTCGATCTGCTGGTGCTTGCTGTCGGCTTCAACAACGGCAGCGGACATTTCTTTCAACGGATGCGCGAGCGCCATTTTCACAGACTCGATACGCTCGACAATCGTCGCCGTTGAGAGATTAATTTTTTCGGACTGGTTTTCGACGGATTGCGCCAGTTTAGCCACCTGCTCATCGGCCAGTTGTGATGCTTTTTCGATCTGCTCGCGGCTGTTCTCCAGCATTTCGACGATAGCGCGGATATGTTCGATATTGCCCTCACCGGCGCTGTTGAGCTGGTCGATATTTTCGCGGGTCGATGTAATCAGGGATTCAGCCTGATCCTTGGCCGATAGCGTTGCCTTTTCCAGTTGTTCGATGGCGCGGCGGACAGCAGCGCTGATGGATTCAGCGCCGACCAGCGCGACACTCATCGACTCGGTCAACTTGTTGGATGTCGAAGTGCCCGCATTTTCGATGATCTCGGCCTGTTTTTCCAGCGTCGTAGCTGTATCACGCAGTTTTTCACCCTGCGCTTGCAGTCTAGTTTCAAGGGAGTCGGTGCGCTCGACGATCTGGCTGGCAGCCTCACCGAGATTGCCCAGAGAGTTGTTGATCGTTTCGGCAATTTTCTCGGCCTGCAGCGCTACGCTTTGTGCGCCGAGATCGAGCGCCTGACGGTGATCTTCGATGGTTTTGCTGGATTGCGCCATCGCTTCCAGCGTTTTCTCGGTCACACCTTCAAGACCTTTGATCTGGCCTTCGATGGTACCGGCCAAGCGTTCAGTTTCCGTGGAAACGCGACCCACGGCAGCGGACAGTCCTTGCGTGTGCTGATCGAATTCGCCGCTAACGCTTTTCAGACGTTCGGTGACGCGGTCAACTGCTTCATTGAGTCCGTCATAGCTGCTGCTCAGGTTGGTTTCGATATTTTTGGTGCGCTCGCCTGCCTTTTCAGCAGCTTCAAGGATCTTGTCTGCACCACGACCCAGAGCGGATTCCATTTCGGTGGCGCGTTCCTTGATCGTCGCCGTGGCTTTGTCCCATGCGGCTGCGCCTTCGGCGGTTTTTGAGCCGATTGTACCTGTGCGCTGTTCGAGCTCCTCGGTCAGCACCAACAGCTTGGCCGATTTTTCGTTGATGTTGTCAGCCAGACGGTCGATGTGGAATTCAGCTTTCTTGGATACGCCGACGAAATCGCGGATCTCCGCACGCAGACCCTGACGAGCGCGTGTGATTGAACGGATCACTGTGCGCGAAGACGCCGAAAGCTCCGCCGCCTGACGGCAAAGTTGTTCGATATCACGGTTGACGCGCTGGGCGCGTTCTTCGGACGGGAAAATAATCGCTTGCAGTTCGTGACGCAGTTCACCGGCATAACGGTTGATATCGGCGCCGCGCTGGAAATGACTCAGCATCATCCAGAACAAGGCTATGGGCGCCAGCATCGCGGCCAGCAGTCCACCCAGTTGGATCGGCCCGGCACTGATCAGTCCGGCCACGCCGTAAGCCGCCAGCGCATAAACCACGCAATACATGACCCAGCCGAAAGTGAAAGCTGCGCCTGCCCAGGTCATCGCCCGGTGCCATAGCGGGCGTTTAAAATCAGGGCGGTTCAGCGGCGCCAGCATCAGTACGGATTCATTTTCCTGATCGAACGAGGAGGCTTCGACCTGCGGGCTGCGGGGTTCGGCTTTCAGTTCGGTTGATTGCGGTTCGGCTTCGCCTTCGCTGACGCTCTGGATGCGGAGAGATTTCAGGCCGCTGCGCATACTTGATTGCGACTGAACATGTTCGAGCTTGCGGGCGGTAATTTCGAGGGCGTTGCGCGCCTGCGTTTTCAGAATGCTACGCTCATCCGTAGAAAGTTCCGGGGCAGCAGAAACTTCGGAAGAGGAAATTTCGGGGACGGGTTTTTCGCTTTCGTTGATGGACTCTGGTTTGTCCTGACGAATGGCAGAATTGAGCGTCATTACGGTAAACTCCCGCATTGGAAAATGGCTGAACTGAATTTTTTTAGAGTCAGTTTTTCTAACCTTGTGTATGCAGCGAGGCAAGCCCTTAAAAACAGTGACTTACACCGCATCCTTAAAACAATGCGGAAAAATCAAATGAACGCACAGACTTGCGCCGCATCAGAGATTTGTTGATGAATTGTGGATAATTCGAAACCCCTTATGTCGTTATTCATAAGAGGCTTCGTTGATCGTCAGGAGAATGGGATTTTTTACGAAGATTTTTCTTTTTTTAGATAGAGATCCACGTATTTCTTCAGATCGCGCTTTAACTCCGGTGCCATAACGTACAACCCGATCAGGTTCGGGAAGGCCATGGACAGGATCATGGCGTCAGTAAAGCGGATCACGTTCTTAAGCTCTGACGCGCAACCTACAATAATGAAGAGGCAGAATATGATCTTAAAGGTCGTTTCTACAGCCACATGCTCACCAAAAATGAATGTGGATGCCTTCACCCCGTAATAGGCCCAGCCTATCAGGGTTGAATATGCAAAAAGAAATACGGTAAATGCCAGCAACCAAGGTGCATACGGAATGGTCGTCGCAAAGGCCTGAGAAGTCAGCTCAACCCCGGCCATGCCCTGCCCGCTCTGATAGACGCCGGTAATGACGATCACCAGCGCGGTGGTCAGGCAGATGATAACAGTATCAATGAACGGCCCCATCATCGCGGCAATGCCCTGACGCACAGGCTCCTCCGTGCGGGCGCAACTTTGGACAATAGCTGCCGATCCCAACCCCGCCTCGTTCGAGAAAGAAGCGCGCTGAATACCGGTCAGCATCGCGCCCGCCAGTCCGGCAAGCCCCGCCGTGGGTGTGAAAGCTTCTTTGAAAATAACGCCTAATGCCTCCGGCACCTGCCCGATATGCATGACGATTACAACCATACCTGCCAACAAATACAGCACCGCCATGATCGGCACGAGATAGGAAGACACATTCGCAATCGACTTGATACCGCCGATAATAACGACGCCCGTCAGGATCGACAGAACGATACCGAACATCCAGCCCTTGCCTGCCAGCCAGCTGGCTTCTCCACCTGAGGCATTCAGGAATTGCATATAGGTCTGGTTGGCCTGGAACATGTTGCCGCCGCCGATGGCGCCACCGATACAGCACAGTGCAAAAGTAATGGCCAATATTTTGCCCATCTTCGGCCAGCCGCGATTGGCAAAGATATCCTGAAGGTAATACATGGGGCCGCCTGAGATATCTTTGTGGCCAGCATCATTTACGAAACAGCGACGATATTTAACGCCTGCTGTGACTTCGGCAAATTTGGTGGACATGCCTATAAAGGCCATAACGATCATCCAGACCACCGCCCCCGGCCCGCCCACGGACACGGCCACCGCCACGCCCGCGATATTGCCGAGACCAACAGTCCCCGCCAGCGAGGCCATCAGCGCCTGAAAATTGTTGATCTGCCCTTCAGCTTCCGGTTCATCATGCTTGCCACGCACGATATTAAAGGAATGCCAAAAATGGCGCAGATTGGGGAACCAGAGGTAAAGTGTGAAGAATATGCCTGCGGCCATCAGCCACAGCAGAATGAGGGGGAATGATTTCTCAACCATTGCGCCAGCTGCATCGGGAACGTTGAACTTTATGCCATAGAAAAGGATGTTTTCGCTGAAATCGGCAAGCGCCTTAAACATAACATCAATTTGCTGATCAATAGACATGACTGTTCCCTATGATTCTTATAAAGAATTCAGGATAGTCAGGGAAAATGGGTGTCGCAATATAGCGGCGTGTTTTACCCACCGCTTGCTGGCAAGCTAAATATCGCAATCCCACGTATCAGGCAGGCCATAATAATAGAAATGTGGGTCATTGGCCGTGACGGGTTTTGCCGGAATGCCAACAACAGTTACGCCCGCGGGAACATCTTTCGTTACAACGGAGTTTGCACCGACAGATGAGCCATCGCCCAGCGTTATCGGCCCCAACACTTGCGCGCCGGAACCAATCATAACTTTATTGCCGAGATCGGGATGGCGCTTGCCGCATTTTGGCCCCTGCCCCTTACCGCCCAGCGTGACGCCGTGATAGATGGTGCAATCATCGCCGATGGTGGCGGTTTCACCGATGACCACGCCCATGCCGTGATCGATGAACAGGTTTTTACCGATGGTGGCGCCGGGATGAATTTCGATGCCGGTGAACAGGCGCCCCACTTGCGACCACAGACGCGCCAGAACCCTGAATCCGTTCTTATAAAGAAAATGCGCCAGCGGGTGGTAAATCACCATGATGTGAAAACCGGGATAGCATAGTAATACTTCCGTGAATGACGGGCATGCTGCATCGCGGTCACGGATGGATTGAATGAGGTTCAGAATTTTATTCATAAATCAGCCTTTTATCCCCTCACCCTCCGCACCTGCGGTGCTCCTCCCTCTCCCTCTGGGAGAGGGTTGGGGTGAGGGATTTTAATTTAACCTAAGTCATCGAACAACGCTGTCGATAAATATCTTTCAGCAAAGGATGGAATAATCACAACCATAGTCTTGCCTACGTTTTCAGGGCGCGCGCCCACTTGCGTCGCAGCCCACAAGGCCGCGCCAGAAGAGAGCCCCACAGGCAGCCCCTCAAGCCGCGCCACTTCACGTGCTGTTGCGATCGCGTTATCATTTGTGACACGCACGACTTCATCAATCAATTTCGTGTCCAGAATAGATGGCACAAAGCCCGCGCCAATGCCCTGAATTTTATGCGGTGATGGTGCGCCGCCTGACAGCACGGGACTCGCGTCGGGTTCTACAGCGATGGTTTTAAAATCCGGATTTTTTTGCTTCAACACTTGTGAAACACCTGTCAGCGTACCGCCTGTGCCAACCCCGGCTATCAACATATCCGCCTTGCCCGCTGTATCTTCCCAGATTTCAAGCGCGGTGGTATTGCGGTGAATTTCCGGGTTGGCGGGATTATCAAATTGCGCCGGGATAAATGAGTCAGGCGTTGACGCCGCCAGTTCTTCCGCTTTAGCAATCGCGCCCTTCATGCCCTTATCAGCGGGCGTCAGCACCAGTTCCGCGCCCAGCAGCGCCAGCATCTTGCGGCGCTCAATGGACATGCTTTCCGGCATGGTGAGAATAAGGCGGTAACCCTTGGATGCCGCGACGAAGGCGAGCGCAATACCGGTGTTTCCCGATGTCGGCTCGATCAGCACGGTTTTACCCGGCGTAATTTTTCCTGCCCTCTCGGCGACGTCGATCATGGCCGCGCCAATACGATCCTTGACCGAGGCGAGCGGATTGAAGAATTCGAGTTTGGCGATAAGATCGGCCTTGATGCCATATTTTGCGGAAAATTTGGGAAGACGTACAAGCGGTGTGGCACCGATGGTATCGATCACCGAGTCATAAATTTTCCCGCGGAATTCAGCCATGACACCCTCTTCTCTAAAATGCTTCTCTAGAGAATTAGCATTTTGCTGCGAAACAGCAAAGAACTATTGGCTGGCGCTGGCGCAGATCGGCTTGCTGGTGGGGTGCGAGGGGTAGAAAGTCGCGGCCCACTTTTTAATGTCGGATTGCGACATGTTGGCGACTTTTTCAATCCTGCTGGCGTAATGCTTGCAGAATTGATCGGGGCGCATGCGGGCAGAGTCGTTTGCGATTTTATTGGCGAAGATGGTGCGCATGGAATTCAGTTGCGCTTCGGGATCGGGGGAACCCGTGCGGCGGAAATATTCCATCAGATTACGTTCGTATGCAGCAAACAGCTTGATATTGTTCGCGGTGAAGGTGCGGTAAGCGGCATAAAGATTTTTGCCGTTGGCTTTATACATGTGCTGGCAGTTGAGGCCGATGACCATCAACTCGCTGTGGATGCGGATGCCTTGTTCGGACTCGGCTTCGGGCATTGTGTAACAGGAAGCCGCCATCGCCTGTGATGACAACAAAACCGAAACAACAAACACCATCAGAAATTTTTTCATTACGCCGCCACCGGAGTTTTTAAAGGTTCACCACTGAAATGGGCGCGCAGGTTCAAAAGAACAAGCTGTCCCATTTTCTTTCTGGTTTCTGCCGTCGCTGTGCCGATATGCGGCAGCAACACTACGTTATCCATTGTGAAGAAGGCTTCGGGTACGTGCGGCTCGTTGTCAAAGACATCCAGCCCCGCCCCTGCAATCTCCCTGTTGCGCAATGCGATCAGCAATGCTTCTTCATTTACCACGGAACCACGGGCCACATTTATCAGGTAACCCTGCGGCCCCAGTGCCTTCAGCACGTCGGCATTCACCAGATGACGGGTCTCAGACCCGCCAGCCACGCTTAATACCATAAAGTCGCTATCTTCTGCCAGCTTCATCAGTTCGGGGTAGTAACTATAGGAAAACTCAGGCTTTTCCCGTCGTCCGTAATAAATGACATTCATGTCGAACGCCTCGGCCCTACGCGCCACGGCCTGGCCGATCGGGTCGAGACCCACAATGCCGACCGTTTTGCCGGTCAGGCTGATGCCGAGCGGCATCGGGCCATTGACCCATTTCCCGACGCGGACATAGGCATCGCCCTCCACCGTCCGGCGCGCGCAATTCAGCAATAATGACAAGGCAATGTCCGCCGTATCGTTTGTCACCAGATCAGGCGTATTGGTCACGGCGATATGGCGCTCTTTAGCGGCCTGCAGATCAATATTGTCAACGCCCACACCAAACTGACATATGATTTCAAGATTGGGCAGCGCCTCGATCAAATGGCGATTGGCCTTTTTCATCGGGCTGGTGATGATGCCGACGATGTCATTGCGGTGCTGCTGGAGCGTTGCCTCGGGATCAGCTTCCTTGGCCAGCCGGATAACACTGAAATCACGTTCCAGTTCTTCCATTTCGTGCGGCAGAAGTGTGCCTAGTGCAAGGATGGTGCGGGTCATGACGGAAAAGCCAATCGTTTGATGAAACTTGATTTTTGCAGGATAAGTGTGGTTTAAACGCCCGTCAACGTTAGCAGAGTATTATGGCCGAAAACGCACACAAAAAACTGTTTATTAAAACCTGGGGCTGTCAGATGAACGTCTATGACAGCCACCGGATGGCGGATATTCTGGCCCCGCTTGGCTATAAGCAAGCGGACACCCCTGATGACGCCGATATGGTGATCTTAAATACCTGCCATATCCGTGAAAAGGCCACCGAAAAAGTATTCTCCGACCTCGGGCGCATTCGCGAGTTAAAAGCAGAGAAAGCAGAGCGCGGCGAAAAGATGCTGGTCGCGGTTGCCGGATGCGTGGCGCAGGCCGAAGGCGATGTGATCATGGATCGCGCCAGATATGTCGATATGGTATTCGGCCCGCAGACCTATCACGAACTGCCCGAGATGATTATTCGCGCGACGGGCGAGCGCGTGGTCAATACTGAGCTTACGACCATTTCAAAATTCGACTCCCTGCCGCAGGAAAATATTCCGCAGGGCGTGACCGCCTTTTTATCCATTCAGGAAGGCTGCGACAAATTCTGCACGTTCTGCGTGGTACCTTACACACGCGGCGCGGAATATTCACGGCCTGTGCAGCAAGTCATCGACGAGGCCCGCCGCCAGCGCGATAGCGGTGCCAAAGAAATCACGCTGCTGGGGCAGAATGTGAATGCCTATCACGGCACCGCGCCCAATGGCCGCACGATGGGGCTGGCCGAACTGATTGCGGCGGTTGCCGAGATCGACGGGATTGAGCGTATCCGCTACATGACATCGCATCCACGCGATATGGATGATGCACTGATTGAGGCACATGGCAGCATTCCCAAACTGATGCCGTTCCTGCATTTGCCGGTGCAGCATGGTTCGGATGAAATTCTGAAGGTGATGAACCGCAAGCACACCGCCGATCATTTCCGTGACATCATCGCCCATGTGCGCAAGGCGCGTCCGGGCATTGGCCTGTCATCCGACTTCATCGTGGGCTTCCCCGGCGAGAGCGACAAGCATTTTGAAGAATTGCTGCAACTGGTGCGCGATATCGGATTCTCGGCATCTTACTCATTCAAATACAGCGCCCGTCCCGGTACGCCTGCCGCCAACATGCAGAACCTTGTCGCCGAGAAAATCATGGATGAGCGTTTGCAGATATTGCAAAAGCTGCTGTTCGGTCAGCAGCAAGAATTCAATGAGAAATTTCTCGGCCAAACGGTCGAGGTATTGGCCGACGGCATCGGCAACCGCCCCAACCAGCTTCATGGCCGCACGGCGCATAATCAGGCGATGCACGTAACCTGCGACCCTGCCCTGCTCGGCCAGATGCTGCAGGTCAAGGTCGATGGCGCGACGTCTACGGCGCTGACGGGCAAAATCTGACGGAAATCTGCGAAATTTTAAGTTCATGATCATTATAAAATCCTTAGGATTTTGTGGTAATATATTCATATACAACGCTTTTTTGACAGGAGTCGGCCATAGCCAAGCAATTCTCTCAGGAACGCCTCTCTTTCGAGGACAATCGCCTTGTCCCCATTTTGTACGGCGAACAGAATAATCACCTGCATAAGATCGAGCATGCGTTTGACGTGGAAATCAACAGCCGCGGCAATGAAGTTATGATCAGCGGCACACATGCGAATATTTATCAGGCGCGCCATGTGCTGGAATTTTTGTGGTCGAAGGTTCGTCAGGGTCATGAAGTCGATGGCCCGACAGTGGATGGCGCGATCCGTTTTCAGAAGGACCATAAAACGAACGGCAAACAGGCCGATCCCGAGGACAAGGAAAACCCAGCAGGGTTGCCCGGCTTTCATTCGAATGATGAAGGCAATGTCATCATCACCAAGAAGAAACGCATTTCCGCCCGCACACCCGTTCAGGGCGAATATATCGCCGCGATGAAAAAGAACCGCATGGTGTTCGGCATCGGCCCCGCCGGTACGGGGAAAACATATCTGGCCGTCGCCAAGGCCGTGGAAATGGTAGAGGCCGGTAAAGTGGAACGCATCATCCTGACCCGCCCCGCCGTGGAAGCGGGCGAACGTCTGGGGTTCCTGCCCGGCGAATTGAAAGAGAAGATGGACCCGTACATGAGGCCGCTTTATGACGCGCTTTATGACACGATGCCCGGCGACAAGGTGCAGAAGAAAATTCTGAGCGAAGAGATCGAGATTGCGCCGCTGGCCTTCATGCGCGGACGCACACTCAACAACGCCTTTATCATTCTCGACGAAGCGCAGAACACCACGACACAACAGATGCTGATGTTCCTGACTCGTATGGGCGAAAACTCCTTCATGCTGATTACAGGTGATCCTTCGCAGATTGATTTGCCTTACGGTGTGCAGTCGGGACTGAAAGAGGCATTACAAATTCTGAAGGATGAGGACGATATCGGTTTTGTTCACTTCACCGCGAAGGACGTCGTGCGTCATAAGCTGGTCGCCAAGATCATTCAGGCCTACGACAAATTCAGAAAGATAGATACCTGATATGACCCCTTCCATGATTTGTCATCCCGAGCGTAGCCGAGGGATCTTATCAAGTTTCAACCGGGTCAGATCCCTCGGCTACGCTCGGGATGACAAGTTGAGGTTTTTTTGATGACCCCCGCATCTGTTTCCGTTGATGTGATTATCAATCACCCGGCATGGAAATCTGCCTCCCTTTCTCTGGAAGACTTTGCGCAGGACATTATCAGCCTGACCCTTTCCATGGCCGATCTGCCCGCGGAACTGACAGACCGGGAAATAGAGGTTTGCGTCGTGCTGACCGATGATTCCGAGATTCACACCCTGAACCGGGACTATCGCGGCATGGACAAGCCCACAAATGTGCTGTCTTTCGCCAATCTGGATTCCGACAGCGCGGAAGACGAATTAGCCATGGAAGACATGCCGTTTTCCTTAGGCGACGTCATTATCGCCTGGGACACAATGCAGCGCGAAGCCATTGAACAACATAAGAAATTTGAGGACCATCTCAGCCATATGATGGTGCACGGGACTTTACATTTGCTAGGCTACGACCATATGGATGATGGAGACGCCGCCGTTATGGAAGGGCTGGAAATCAGGATTCTGGAAAAAATAAATGTTGAAAATCCCTACGCGGACGATCAATTTGTGGCATAATCGGCAACATGCAAAAAGAAGCAACCATGACCAAGGAAGATAGCTCGGGATCGAACACTGATTCCGAGCCACCGCAACCGGACTTATCCGACAGTAGACAGGCCAGCGACAGCAACGGCTTTATCGGCTGGCTGAAAGGTGCCATCGGCATGGAGAAGGCCAATGACGGCAACTCTCTGCGCGAAGTGTTCGAGGGCTTTCTTGAGGAAGCTGAGCAGCGCCCGGAAACACACTCCTCTATCGCCACGCATGAACGTGCTCTTATATCGAACGTCCTCAAGCTGCGCGATATGACTGTGGTCGATGTGATGATCCCGCGCGCCGATATCGTGGCGATCGACGTCAATACATCGCAGGAAGACCTGCTGGCCCTGCTTTCGCAGAAACAATTCAGCCGCATCCCCGTTTACCGTGAAACGCTGGACGATGTTCTGGGCACCATTCACATCAAAGACATTCTGGCCGTACTGGCGCAGGGACAGCGTATCGACATCGCCACGCTGGTGCGTGACATGCCTATCGTATCACCAGCGATGCACGTGCTCGACCTGATCCTACTGATGCGTAACCGCCGCAAGCACCTGGTGCTGGTGGTTGACGAGTATGGCGGCATTGACGGTCTGGCCACCATCGGCGACGTGGTTGAAGCGATTGTCGGCGATATCGAGGATGAATATGATCAGGACGATGAACCGGAACTGACCGTCCACCGCGACGGCAGCATCACCGCAGACGCCCGTTATGACATTGACGAGTTTCAGGAAAAATTCGGCACGTTGATTACTGAAGAAGAAGCCGAAGACGTCGATACACTGGGCGGCATGATATTCGCCCTGACAGGCCGTATTCCTGCCCGTGGCGAGATTATTGCGCATGACAGCGGAATTACTTTTGAAATCCTTGATGCCGACCCGCGCCGCGTCAACCGTGTATTGATCCGCAATCTCCCCTTGCAGAAAAACTGAAATTAGACGAAAACCAAGTCATGTTTATGACCTGGTTTAAGTCCTTTCCCGATGCCATGGCCGCGTGGTCGCTGAAGAAGCGTTTCCTGTTCGCGTTTCTTACGGGTGCCTTATGCGTTCCGGCGATGCCGCCTTATTGTTTCTGGTTGCTGCTGGGACTGGGCATTCCGGCGTTTTATGTTCTCTTAGCTTCGACACGATCCTGCAAAACGGCTTTTTTTGAAAGCTGGCTTTTTGCCTTTGGGTATTTCGGGTTTGGCCTGTACTGGATTGGCAATGCGTTGCTGGTCGATGACAACCCGTTTTCATGGGTGTGGCCGCTGGCGATTGCCGGGCTGCCCGCTCTGCTCGCCATGTTCTACGGCGTGTGCGGGTTAATGTTGCATCTGCTGGTCAAACTGAGGACGTGGGCGGGCTGGGTTGCTTTTATCGCCGCACTCGCCTTTACCGAGTGGCTGCGCGGGCATCTGTTTACAGGTTTTCCATGGAACACTTTTGCCTACACGTGGAATGAAAATCTGAGCATGGCGCAATCTGTGGCGCTGTTCGGCAGCTATGGGCTGACCTTTATGACATTGCTGTGGGCGATGATACCCGCGCTGTGGTGGTGTTCTATCGGACAGAAGAAATCACGCGTTATGGCTTCATGTGCGCTGGGCGTACTCGCTCTGTCGCTGTTCCTGTGGGGACATTCACGACTGGCAGCGAACCCCTTAAGCCTGCGCAGCGATGTGACCTTGCGCATCGTTCAGCCGAATATTCCGCAGAAGGACAAATGGAACAATCTAAAAGCCGTCGATAACTTAAAACAAACTTTGGCTTACAGCAGACCTGACGATAGCAATGGCACATCATCCACCATTATCATCTGGCCGGAGACGGCTGTTTCCGAGAGGTTGTTGTCCAATCCGCAAGTCGCCGCCGCCGTACAATCGATGCTGCAAAGTTACGGACGCCCCGCTTATCTGATGACGGGCATCCTGCGCAGCGACCAAGATGAAACGGGTCAAGACCGCTATTACAACAGTCTGGCGACCTATGACAGCGAGATGAACCGCATCAGTGTCTATGATAAATCGCATCTGGTGCCGTTTGGTGAATATATACCCTTCCAAAAATACGTCCCCCTGAAGCCGTTTGTTGAATTCAGCGGCTTTCAGAAAGGCAGCGGGCCGCAAACGCAGGCCATCGACGGCCTGATAAAATTCTCTCCCCTTGTCTGTTACGAAATTATATTTCCCGGTGCCGTCATTCAGAAAGGTGGCGACAGCCCCGATTTACTGGTCAATGTAACGAATGACGGGTGGTACGGTGACACCGCAGGTCCGCGCCAACATCTCGCCATGACCCGATTCCGGGCGATTGAGGAAGGTATTCCTGTAGCGCGTTCGGCCAATACCGGTATCTCGGCAGCATTTGATTCCCTAGGCCGCATGGTCGCTCAGGCGCCTCTAAATGAGGGCAAATCTTTGAATATTGCTGTGCCGCAAAGACTTAGTACGACACTATACAAAAGGTCAGGTGACTTGCCTTTCTTTTTTTTCGTAATATCCTTCCTACTGCTTAGCTACATCTTGTGGAAACAGCGGAAGCAGGCCTGAGATAGGCCGTCCCTGTACTTTTCGGATAATAAAGTACTTTTGAGATTAACTTTCCTTGCATGCCCCTGCACTCATTGTTATGTATAGACCGCCTTGCTGCGGTATAATAGAGTGGCAAGGCCATGTGTAAAATTGTAACTGCCTTTTTAGTCGGATTGAAAAAATGCCTCGTACCACTTCTACAAAAACAGCTAGCAAAACAAAGCAGGCTTCCGCGACGAAGACTGTGAAGACTGTCGCGGCAACAACGAAAAAAGCCGGACGCCCCAAAGGCGGGCCGAAAGCTATGGATGTGCACGTGGGCAATCGTCTTCGTATGCGCCGTTCGATCATCGGATGGAGTCAAGAACGTTTGGCTGATGCCGTAGGTCTGACATTCCAGCAAGTTCAAAAATACGAGCGCGGTGCCAACCGTATCAGCGCCAGCCGCCTTTATGATTTCAGCCGCGTACTGGATGTCGATGTTTCATATTTCTTCGAACAATATAACGAGAAGCAAAAACCGGCGAGCTTCAAGTATGGCTTTGCCGACACCGATCAAGATCAGTTTCTGGATACCGGCAAATGGTATGACAAGGAGACGCTGGAACTAATCCGTATCTATTATTCCATTCAGGACCAAAAGCTGCGCCGTAATCTGGTGAAAGTGATCCAGAACATGGCCAAGATGCAGACCCCTACGCCGACCAAAAAGGGCAAATAGGCGACCTGACCTATTCAACAGCAAGTTATGCACAAGGGGGCTTTATGCTCCCTTGATTGCTTTGTGAGGTATGATAGCGTGAGCAGTTGAATGAGTGCCGGAACATTACCCGGTAACAAAACCAACTTTATTCCAGAAGGCCAAGCACCATGTTTACCGGAAACAAAGCCATGAAACCTGCCAACCAGACAGCGGCAAATACAGCCCTGAAAGACTACCTCTTTACCAGCGAGTCCGTTGGCGAAGGACACCCCGATAAAGTATGCGACCAGATTTCCGACGCCATCGTCGACCGCTATCTGACGCAAGACCCCGAAGCCCGCGTGGCCTGCGAAACAGTTGCCACCACAGATTATGTCGGCATCTTCGGCGAAACCCGCGTTCAGGGCGCGCCCATCAGCAAGGAAGAGCTGACACAAATCGCTCGTCACAAAATCCGTGATATCGGTTACGCGCAGGAAGGTTTCCACTGGGAAAACGTCAAGGTCGATGTGCATGTGCACGAACAATCCGCCGACATCGCCGTGGGCGTTGATTCCACTGGCACAAAAGAAGAAGGTGCTGGCGATCAGGGCATCATGTTTGGTTATGCCTGTCAGGAAACAGAACACCTGATGCCCGCCCCGATTCATTTCTCGCACAATATCCTGCGTTCACTGGCAGAAGCCCGCCATTCAGGCGCCCTGCCCTATATCGAGCCGGATGCCAAGTCACAAGTCACGCTGGAATATCGCGACGGCAGGCCTGTACGCGCTACATCCATCGTCGTCTCGACGCAACATAACGAGAAAGTATCGCAAGCTGATGTCCGCGAGATGGTGCGCCCGCATGTGCTGTCCGTGCTGCCCGAGGGCTGGATGTGCGATGAGAGCGAATTCTACGTCAACCCGACAGGCCGCTTTGTCATTGGCGGACCGGTGGGTGATACCGGTCTGACCGGACGCAAGATTATCGTCGATACCTACGGCGGTTCCTGCCCGCATGGCGGCGGCGCTTTCTCGGGCAAAGACCCGACGAAGGTTGACCGTTCGGCTGCCTATGCGGCACGTTATGTGGCCAAGAACATCGTGGCCGCCGGTTATGCCGAACGCTGCACTGTTCAGCTATCCTATGCGATCGGCGTCAGCAAGCCGTTGTCCGTGTATGTGAACACGCATGAAACAGGCAATGTGCCCGAAGAAGAAATTCTCAAGGCCATTAACAAGACGATTGACTTAAGCCCGCGTGGCATCCGCAACCACCTGCAACTGAACCGCCCGATTTATGCGCGTACAGCCGCTTACGGTCACTTTGGCCGTGCGGCGGACGCCGATGGCGGATTCTCGTGGGAAAAACTGGACCTGGTCGATCATCTACGTAAAATTCTCGGGTAAGAATTGCAGAGTAAAATCCCTAAAGAAAAAAACCGCCTGTACGGGCGCAAACAGACACGGCCCTTGAGTGATATCAAGCAGGCCGTGACTGATTCCCTGCTCGCACGGTTGCAGCCGGATATCGAAGCCACCAAGGCCAAGCAGCGTCTTACTATCGAGGAACTGTTCGGCAAAGCCGTAGAACCTGTCTGGTTCGAGATCGGCTTTGGCAGCGGCGAGCATCTGATCGGACTGATGAAGCAGCACCCGGACACCTATATGATCGGGGCGGAACCGTTTATCAACGGCATGGCCAATTTCCTGCATGCATTTGATAGCGAGAAGCTGCCCGACGACAAGGTGCGTGTCTGGATGAACGACGCAATCCTGCTGGCTGAACGCCTGCCCGACCGTTCGCTGGAGCGCATTTATGTGCTGAACCCCGATCCCTGGCCCAAGAAACGCCATTACAAGCGCCGGATCATCAATCAGGAGAACCTGACCACGTTCGCGCGCCTGTTGAAGCCCGGCGGTATGCTGGTGATGTCAACGGATGTGTCAGACCTGGCGGACTGGATGGTCACCGAAGCCAGCCTGCACCCGGATTTTGAATGGACAGCCAAAGAAGCCGACGACTGGCGCGTGATGCCCAAAGACTGGATACCGACGCGTTATGAGGGCAAAGGTAAGGCCAAGGGACGGCGGCAGGTTTACCTGATGTTTGTCAGGAAATAACCCAGAACGCCATCACCATTATTTGCAGTACTTTTTATCAACAGGCTCTGTCGGTGTGTGCGGAGTGCAAACACCCGCCGAGCTATACAACGACTTCAATAATTCATCTGGATTATCCGACGAATAGTATTTTCCGCCTGTCATATCGGAAAGCGTCTTCAGGCCAGGGTTACCCCCCACATCCACTATATCGATCTGCAAATTCGGGTAATCCTTTACAACCTGCTTTACAATGGTAACGGGATCACCACCCACGTTGCTCAAACCATCAGAAACAACCGTGAGCTTGTTGGGTCTCTCAGCAGTACCCGATCCCAATCTTGCGGCCAGCTGCTTGATATGCTCCCCTAAAGGAGTGCCGCCTGACGGACATAACTCTTTCAACTCAGCTTCCAGCTTGGTGGTTAGAGTTGCCTCATCGGGCGGCGTATAGCCAGATACAGTCGGATCGTCGAACGTAATATCACTGAAAGTCTTCTGGGTCATTTTTTTGCAATTATTGTCAGTGGTACACCTGAAACCCGTCATTGCTGTGGTGCCAGGCGCATCAATAGTACTATTGTTGTACATACGTGCGGGAATAACGCGGCGCATGGCCCAATGCGCCATATCCATTCTATTGCAACCCTTACCTAAACTCGCAGGGCATGTACCTACTTTTTCAGTCATACTGCCGCTGGTATCAATCAGGAATGCCGTATCCTTGGGCATCGCTCCTGCCGGAGCGTCTTCACATGGCACAATATCCTTATTCGGGACATAGGATATTGTGTGAACGAAAGCATTATTGACGTTCTGGCTGCTTGATTTCTGGAGTGTATTCATAACGACCGCATCTGTTGCAAAATCGCAGTTCTCGCCGGAACGCGCAGCAGCGTTGCAGGCCTGAATCTGCACACCGTTCATGTCGTACGAACCGTTGAGATCAACGCCAGTACTGTAAACAACCTGCACCACGTTACCGGGTGATGATGTTGCATTATTACCGCTACCATCAATAATTTGGATCGCTCCATGATCTCTCTCGGCACGCGTCCCCTGAATAGCGTATTCCTCGGTTACTGCATATATAAGCCGTTGTTTATAACCATCAACCATATAGGAATCTGGAATACCCAGTGTTCGTGTGGGTACCGTACCCGTGCGCACCATACGACCGCCACGCCCTGCCGCCCGCTCAGTACCTGGCACGAGCACAACGCTACAATCAGAGGAAACCTCAACACCAAAGCTATCTGAATCAACCGTTGCATCCAAAGCCGCAGGGCACGGGTAACGACCATTCTGTGTCAGATAATGCGCCAAAGCGGTTTGAACGTCGGCAATTTTCTGGTCGGTTTCAGCCTTGGCGGCATAATTGCCCTGCGCTTTGTAAATCTGAATAGCCGGCAGCGAGAAAAGCCCGAGCCCCACAAGCAGGAATGACATGGCAATCAGGGAAACACCACGCTGGCTCGCTATACGCGCTTTCATGCCATCACATGTTTTCATATCAATCAACCCCGCAGAATCCCAACAAACGAGCCTTTGCCCGCACCTTCTATCATATTATATAAAATGCTAAATAAATGTTAAATATAATCAGGTTATATTTAACCAATGCAACGTGTTGCATCTATAGTACATTCTTTAGAAGGTCGATTCCATTCAGTTAAAGGGGCTACTATGAAGAAGAACAGCGGTTTTACCTTGATCGAAGTGGCCATTGTGCTGCTGATCGGCGGAATTTTGCTGTCTTCAGCCTCAGCCTTACTACTGACCTATATGAAGAAAGTCCAGATTAGCACCACGGAAAAACGTCTGGAAGCCATTCAGGATGCCATGCAGTTATTCCTGAATCTAAACGGTCGTTACCCGTGCCCCGCCGATCCTGCTGATGGTCTTGATACTGCAGATTTTGGTGTAGAGCAGCCTATTGGCGGCGTTTCCTGCACAACCCCCACCACAGCAGGACGAGGCGGACGTAACATTGTCTATGGTTCTATCCCCGTTAGAACTCTCAACCTGCCTGATGATTTTATTGGCGATGCGTGGGGCGGACGATTCTCATATGCCGTTACTAAGGCGCTGGCAGAAACTGGAACATTCAATAGAACCGAGGGCGCTATAACAATCGTTGACAGAAATAACAATCCCGTCGTGCGCGATCCCGCTGACGCCGCTGCTGACCCTGGTGTTGTCCAGTACACTATTGTCAGCCATGGAAAAAACAACTCGGGAGCGACATCGCTTGATGGCCAACAGATATCTGCCTGTGTGCCTGCCGTACAGGAAGGCGAAAACTGCAATAATGACGATACATTCAGAAGCACATTGCTGGTCAGCGGTGCCATGGACAATAATTATAATGATGACATAGTACGTTACAGGGCCATCACAGCGTTTGGTGAATGGATTCCTGCAGGTGCCGTCATGGCCTTTAACCTTGCCGCCTGCCCGGATGGGTGGAACACCTATGCTGCGGGGGACGCACGGTTTATAGTCGGTAGCGGCGCTACTTACGCTCTAGGGGCCACCGGCGGCGATGCCACCGTAGCTCTAACGAACGCCCAGATCGGTTACCAGCCATCGGCAACAGGGATTGTTGCAGCAGCCATCGGGGCTGGAGGAACTAGCTTTGGACAAAGTCTTGGGGTGGCGGCAACCGCTCACCAGAATTTGCCCCCCTATGTGGCATTGCTATATTGTGAAAAAAGCTAACATAAGTACTTTCTAATATATATAGATGAGCGCCGCGCAATTCCCCTTGCATGCAGCGCAGGATTCCTATATAAACTGCCTTACATTATTCGTTCGGTTATATGAATGGTGGGCTTCGCGGCCCGCCTTTTTTGTTACCCGATCGGCACTTACGAGATTTTGTGAAGGTAAAGCATGAAAGCGTCCCCGATGGAGCGCAAAATTGAGGAAATGGCGGCACCCGTGGCGGAAAGCCTGGGATTGCGCCTGGTTTGCGTCCGAATCAGCGGCGAAGGCGGCTCCCAGAATGTGCAGGTTATCGCGGAAAACCCGGCTACGCGCCGTCTGAAGCTGGAAGACTGCACCAAGCTGAGCCGCGAGCTTTCGGCCCTGATGGATGTCGAAGACCCGGTGAAAACCGCCTATCGCCTTGAAGTCAGCTCGCCGGGGATTGACCGTTTACTGATTTCACCGCAGGATTTCGCCGATTTTGCCGGTTTTGAAGCCAAAATCGAGCTGGAATTTCCGCATGAGGGCCAAAAGCGTTTTCGGGGTATCCTGCGCGGAATCGAAGGCGATCTGGTCACCATGCAGATGCCGGACAAGGAAGACCCTGTCACCCTGCCCTATAGCGGCATGAGCAAGGCCCGCCTGCTACTGACCGATGAACTGATCAAGGCCAGTAAGCCCAAAGAAGAATTGCCTACCACTGAAACTGAAGATACTGAAACCACTAACAACGACGAATAAGACCGGAGCATAAAGGAAAAGATCATGGAACTTCTGCAAGTCGCTGACGCTGTTGCCCGTGAAAAGAATATTGAGCGCGAAATCGTACTCGCCGCCATGGAGGAAGCCATTCAAAAGGCTGGTCGCTCCAAGTATGGCCACGATCACGACATCCGCGCCCATATCGACCGCCGCTCAGGCGCGATCGAGCTGAAACGCTACCGCGAGGTTGTCGAGACGCTCGAAGATGAAACACGCCAGCTGACGCTCGCTGAAGCCAAGCGCATCAAGAAAGACGCCGAAGTCGGCACTTTCCTAATCGACAACCTGCCGCCGCTGGATTTCGGCCGCATCGCCGCGCAGACCGCCAAACAGGTGATCATGCAAAAAGTGCGTGAAGCCGAGCGCGCCAAGCAATTCGAAGAGTTCAAAGACCGTACCGGCGAGATCATCAACGGCGTTATCAAACGCGTTGAATTCGGTAACGTCACCGTGGATATCGGTGGCCGCGCTGAAGCGATGATGCGCCGCGACGAAACACTGCCGCGCGAACATTTCAAGACCGGCGACCGTGTACGTGCCGTTATTTATGACGTGCGTCCGGAAATCCGCGGCCCGCAAATCTTCCTGTCCCGCGCCCGCCCTGAATTCATGGCCAAACTGTTCATGCAGGAAGTGCCGGAAATTTATGACGGCGTGATCGAGATTAAAGCCGTCGCCCGCGACCCGGGCAGCCGTGCGAAAATCGCCGTCTATTCACGCGACAATGGTATCGACCCAGTCGGTGCTTGCGTGGGTATGCGCGGTTCCCGCGTTCAGGCCGTTGTTGGCGAACTGCAAGGCGAAAAAATCGATATCGTGCCGTGGTCAAACGACACACCGACATTCACGGTGAACGCGCTGGCCCCTGCCGAAGTCTCCAAAGTCGTTCTCGACGAAGAGAAAAAACGCATGGAAGTCGTGGTGCCGGAAGAGCAATTGTCGCTCGCCATTGGCCGCCGCGGCCAGAACGTGCGCCTGGCTTCGATGCTGACTGGCTGGGACATTGATATTCTGACCGAGGCTGAAGAATCCTCACGCCGCGCTGAAGAATTCAAAGTGCGCTCTTCCCTTTTCATGGAAGCGCTCGATGTTGATGAGGTGATTGCTCACCTCCTCGTCGCGGAAGGCTTCACCAAAGTGGAAGAAATCGCGGATGCGGAACTTTCCGAGCTGAATACGATTGAAGGCTTCACCGAAGATGTGGCTGCCGAATTGCAAAACCGTGCGATTTCTTGGCTTGAAGAGATTGAGAAAAAACTTCAGGCCGAGCAGAAAGAACTGGGCATCCAGTCCGATCTGGCCACCTTCGAAGGCCTGACCACACAACAAGTGGTGACGCTGGGTAAAGCCGGTGTGAAAACGAAAGACGATCTGGCTGACCTGGCCGCCGACGAGCTGGTTGAAATACTGGGCACAGACATGACCATGACAGCTGCCAACGAAATGATCATGGCTGCGCGCGCTGACTGGTTCAAAGACGAAGACAACGCCGATAACGCCCAAACCGGAACAAACGGATGATCGCTGTGTAAACACGTTCAACGGAAAACGCCTGACCCTTGAAAAGGCCTGAAATGACTGAAACGAAAGACAAAGAAGTGAAAACCGAAGAGAAAAAGACCCTGAGCCTAGGCGGCAAGGGAACTTTGAGCCTCAAAGGTGGAGCTGCGGCACCTGCCGGCGGCGCTGGCGGTACGCAAATCCGCCAGAGCCTGTCACAGGGACGCGGTAAAACTGTCTCCGTAGAGGTACGCCGCAAACGCGGGCCGGACGCCAAGGGTCTGGAAGAAGAGGCCGTTGCCGGTACAGCCGCTGCACCGCTGACCGAAGCGCAGCAACTGACATCCGAAGAACGGGAAGCGCGTATTCGCGCCCTGCAGCTGGCGGACGAAGAAGCCCGCCGCCGCAAGGAAGAAGAAGCCGCCCGTCCGCGTGACGCCGGTGCGCCGGAACCTGAAAAGCCTGTTTTATCCCGCGAGGAAGAACTGCGCCGCAAGGAACTGGAAGAGCTGCAACAGATCGAGGCTGAAGAACAACGCCTGAAATCATCACGTGAAGTTGAAACGCGTCCAGTTCCCAATAATTTCGGGCCTGACCGTCAGGCTGCGGGAGCCCCTGCGGCAGGTGCGGGCCGTCGTCCAGGTGGATTGGGCAAAGAAGATGAAGAAGAAGAAGAAAGCTACCGTAACCGCATGAAGCGCCAGCATCAGCATGCGCCGAAAAAGCCTGCTGAGAATGACGCCCCCCGCCGTGGTGGCCGCCTGACTGTTACCAAGGTCATGAACGAAGACTTCGATAAAGATCGCGGTCGTTCGCTGGCTTCCGTCCGCCGTGCCCGTGAAAAAGCGCGCATGAGCATGAAAGGCGCGCAAGAGCAGGTTAAGCAATCCCGCGAAGTCATCGTGCCGGAAACGATTACGGTGCAGGAACTGTCCAACCGTATGGCCGAACGCGCTGGTGATCTGATTAAATCGCTGATGAAAATGGGCGTTATGGCGACCGTTACCCAATCCATCGATGCGGATACCGCCGAACTGCTGATCATGGAATTCGGCCACAAGATCAAACGCGTGACCGATTCAGATATTGAAATGGGCATTGAAGGCATCGAGGATACGGCAGAAAATCTGATATTCCGTCCGCCGGTTGTGACGATCATGGGCCACGTTGACCATGGTAAGACATCCCTGCTCGACGCCCTGCGTTCTACAGATGTTGTGTCCGGCGAAGCCGGGGGCATTACCCAGCATATCGGTGCCTATCAGGTGGCCATGCCGTCGGGCAAGAAAATCACCTTCCTTGACACACCTGGTCACGCGGCCTTTACCGAGATGCGCGCCCGTGGTGCCAACGTCACGGACATCGTTGTTCTGGTTGTTGCCGCCAACGACAGCATCATGCCGCAAACGATTGAAGCGATTAACCATGCCAAAGCGGCGGGTGTTCCTATCATCGTCGCCCTGAACAAGATCGACTTGCCGGATGCCAACCCGATGAAAGTGAAGCAGGACCTCCTGCAGCACGAAATCATCGTGGAAGAGCTGAGCGGTGAGACGCTGTGCATCGAAGTATCAGCGAAAAAACGCCTGAACCTCGACAAACTGGAAGAAGCCATTCTTCTGCAAGCTGAAGTTCTCGACCTGAAAGCCAACCCTGCCCGCGAAGCCGTGGGTACGGTTGTCGAAGCCAAACTGGAAATTGGCCGCGGCCACGTCGCCACCGTGCTGATCCAGAATGGTACGCTGAAAATCGGCGATATCTTCTGCGTCGGCGCTGAATGGGGCCGCGTCCGCGCGATGATGAATGATCGCGGCGAGCAAGTGCAGACCGCCATCCCCGGTCAGCCGGTCGAGGTTCTGGGTCTGCAGGGTGCACCGGAAGCAGGCGACCCGTTCGTGGTTGTCGGCGACGAAGCCAAAGCCCGCGACATCAGCGAATACCGTCAGCGCAAAAAACGCGAAGCGGCCAACGTCCGCATGGCGGGTGATGGCAAAACACGCTTTGACAGCCTGCTGGCGACCTCACGCGAAGCCAAGAAAGAACTGGCCGTCGTTATCAAGGGCGACGTGCATGGTTCCGTCGAGGCGATTATCGGCAGTTTGCGCAAGATCGAGGAAGAAAACCCGGAAGTTGCCGTGCGTGTTCTCCACTCCGGCGTGGGCGCTATCACCGAATCAGACGTTATTCTGGCGAATGCCTCGAACGGCCTGATCGTGGGCTTCAACGTGCGTGCAAACGCGCAAGCGCGCGAACTGTCCGAACGTAACGGCGTCAACATGCGTTACTACAACATCATCTATAACGTCATCGATGATGTAAAAGGCATGCTGAGCGGCCTGTTGTCCCCGAGCATCCGCGAGGAATATCTGGGCCAGGCGGAAGTCCGTCAGGTGTTCAACATCACCAAGGTCGGCAAAGTGGCTGGCTGTATGGTTACGACAGGCATGGTCAAACGCGGTTCCAAAGTGCGTCTGCTGCGTGACAACGTGGTCATCCATGAAGGCATGCTGAAAACGCTGAAACGCATGAAAGACGAAGTCAAGGAAGTGCGCGAAGGCATGGAATGCGGTATGGCATTTGAGAATTATGACGACCTGAAAGACGGCGACATCATCGAATGCTTTGACGTGATTTCGGAAGCGCGCTCAGTCACCTGATATGAGCACCACACTTCCTTCACAAAGACAGCTCAGGGTCGGTGAACAGCTGCGCCATATCATTGCAGAAACCCTGCAACGGGGCAGTTTTGCCGACCCTATTCTCTTTAAAACCGCCGAGCAGGTGACGATTGCCGAGGTGCGCGTGTCCCCGGACATGAAGCATGCGACGGCCTATGTCACCGCTATCACCATCGATGATCTTGCGCCTGTCCTGACAGCCCTGAATGATGCGGCCTATACGTTCCAGCAGGACATCAATAAGAAAATTAAAATGAAATTCACGCCCAAAGTGCGTTTCGTCGTTGATAACCGCTTTGATAAAGCGGGGCGTATTGAAGATATCCTGCGCAATCTCCCCAAATCCTCTGCCGAGTAATCATGGGCCGCAGTAAAAAAGGCCAGATCGTCAATGGGTGGATCAATCTTGATAAGCCTGAAGGGCTAGGTTCGACGCAGGCCGTCGGCAAAGTGCGTCGCCTGTTCGATGCGCAGAAGGTCGGTCATGGCGGTACGCTCGATCCGCTGGCGACAGGTATCCTGCCCATCGCGCTCGGTGAAGCCACCAAAACCATTCCGTACTGTCAGGACCATATCAAGGTCTATAGCTTTGCCGCCTGCTGGGGCGAGGAACGCAATACCGATGACGCCGAGGGCGAAGTGATCGCCACATCCCCCGTGCGCCCCACGGCAGAGCAAATTCAGGCGATCCTGCCCCGGTTTACGGGCGAAATCAGCCAGATACCGCCGCAGTTTTCGGCCATCAAGGTCGATGGGGAGCGCGCCTATGATCTGGCCCGGGACGGCGAGGATTTTGAGCTGAATGCCCGCACGGTCTATATTGAAACCCTTGAAATGACTGAATTTAACCCGGATATGCCCCGTTTCCGGGTGGTTTGCGGCAAGGGCACCTATATGCGTTCCCTCGTCCGGGACATGGCGCGGGCGCTCGGAACCGTTGGGTATATTAAAGATTTAAGGCGCGAGGCGGTTGGCCCGCTGACGCAAAACACGGCGATTTCTCTTGAAAAACTGCAGGAATTGGCCGATAGTGCGCGCCTTGAAGAAGCGTTGCTTCCTGTAGAGACCGTGCTGGCCGATATCCCGGCACTGGCCTTGACTACGCAGGAAGCCGCACGGTTGAAACAAGGCCAAGCGCTCACCTTCATCGCCCGCCCCGACATTGAACGGCTGAATAAAGCCGGGATCGACTGGAAGGCAGGTGATACCGCCCTCGCCGTTTTAAACGGTTTGCCGGTGGCTCTGGTGAGTGTTGACGGACCTGAAATTCATCCCGTGCGCGTTTTAAACCTCTAATCTTTTAATAGGAGAAACCCGATGTCGCTGAAAGCTGAACGCAAAGTCGAACTGGTACAAGAATACGCAACCAAAAAAGGTGATACAGGATCACCGGAAGTTCAGGTTGCTCTTCTGACAGAACGCATCAACGAATTGTCCGCGCACCTGCAAGGTCACCACAAAGACGTATCCAGCCGTCGTGGTTTGTTGCTGATGGTTGCCCGTCGCCGTAAACTGCTCGACTACGTGAAACGCGTTGACGAAGCACGTTACCAGAGCCTGATCAAGCGCCTGAATATCCGCCGCTAATCAGATACATACAGAACAAACAAAAGGCAGCCTGCGGGCTGCCTTTTATCTTCAGGTGAATACCACCATTCCTTGGCATTGTCCTTCATCAACATCTCTGCTAAATAGAATTATTGAATATTTATAGAGTGTTAAGGGAGCCAAACCATGAACGAAGCTATGTCAAAAGAAATCTCTGACAAGGTTGGTATAATAGTAGAGAGTTTTTCCAAGAAAAGCGGCATCACTGATCCGGCTGTCATTCAAGCTAGAACTAAAAGAATGATTGATGTCGTTCAAAAAGGCATTGATCGAATTATTGCCGAGGAACAGCCTTCGCCGCTTTCAAAACCTACGCCCTGAATTCACTGATCATAGAACATACAGGACAACAAAAAGGCAGCCTGTGGGCTGCCTTTTTTATTTGTCTTCGACACTGAAGGTTTGGTTTATGCAGGCTGGCCAGGTGTAGGAGGTTTTTCCAGTTTCAGCGCCATAAGCTGCTGCGCCATCTGCGATGGGCCTTCTTCCAGATCGGAGAAAAAATACTTGGTGCTCTCGAAATTTTGGAAAGCCGTGTACTCTTTGGTTAATTCATTCATATCCAGCGTGTCCTGAACGACTTCCATCTGCCTCATCGACAGCGGGCCGGTTTTCAACTCAAAGCATTTCTCGTACAGGCCGTTCATCACCACACCTTGCGTAACCTTTGGTGTGCATCCGATTTCCGTCAGAGCCTCCGCCATGGCGTACACGGCCTCAAGGCCTACGTCGTCATAAGCGTAATAAAGTTTCATCTCGCCAGACATACGGGACATTTCCTTTTTGTCCTGCACGGCCAGATTATGTTCATCTTTAAGATTGAAGTTTGGCAGCATTACTTTATTTCCCTGTTTTGATGACTTTAGGGATAATGGCTCCCAATGTCAAATTATTATGTCTAACTTAGTAAGCCTATTCCATCCATTTTCCCATCTTTCCGGGACATGGCAAGCACCATAAAGAGTTTAACCCCCCGCTATTTTCTAGCCATAACTTAAGAATATCCCGGCTTAGGCCGCTTTCTGGTCTTCCAGATAGTAGCGTTTCAGGATTTTGCCGTTCTCCATCTCGAATACCAGAGGCGACCCGGTTGGGATTTCGGCGGCGTTGATGGTTTCGGGTGTTTCTGCCCCCAGTACGATCAGAATACCGCGCAGGGAATTGCCATGGGCCGCGATCAGGACGTTTTTGCCCTGATCCAGCAGCGGCTTGATTTCATCTGTGAAGTACGGGCGCACACGGTTCTCAACCACGTCCTGCAAGCTTTCGCCGCCAGGGGGCTGGACATCGTAAGAGCGGCGCCAGATGTGAACCTGTTCTTCACCGTATTTCAGTTTGGTTTCGTCCTTGTTCAGGCCGGTGAGGTCACCGTAATCGCGCTCGCGCAAATCGTCATGCTTGATCGCCGTGGTGAACAAGCTACCCTGCCCGGCCTCGTCCAGCGCAATCTCTGCTGTGTTGTAGGCGCGCTGCAAGGTGCTGGTGAAGACGTGATCGAATTTGATCCCGGCATCTTTCAAACGCTGCCCGGCAGCTTTCGCTTCGGCACGACCCTGGTCGCTCAGGTCGATGTTGTGGAATCCGGTGAAGCGGTTTTCGAGATTCCATTGCGACTGGCCATGGCGCATAAGGACAAGATAGTTCATCGGGCATTTCTCCGGTCAGCGGTCAATATTGCAGTTGATAATATATTCCACACCGAAGTCTGCATGACAAGTTAGCAGATCCCCAAACAGGCAAATAAAAACCCCGGACGATGCCGGGGTTTTTATTGAATTAGATTTTGAAATCCCTGGGCCAGATAGGGCGCTTATCGCATTTACCCTGCGCCTTCTCTTGCTTCTCAAAAAAGGCAGCGCACAGCGCCGGGTTCAGACCTTCAATCGGTCCATCTTTTACAGGCCTAGTTCCAGGAAGAGAAATCACTTTCCCCTCACTATTTGTGAATGTCATCGCTTTGCTGTCGGGCTTACGGTATTCGCACCGGGTCAGGTTATTTTCAGGTTCCATGTCCGTGATGCACAATGTTCTGGTCATGGGAACAGCGGCTTGCGCCGCTGCGGCCAATGCAAAAACGCCAACCAGACCGATGGCACCTAGTGATAGTTTTCTCATGGTAGTTACTTCTTCCCTGTTGTTAAGTAATTATAATTTTAGAAAATATGCGGCTGCGATTCTCTGACGATGTGAGCTAGAACCGGAGCCTCATACTTTTCCAGCAGCGCCACGTCGCGTTCATTGTCGGCTTCCGGAGACCACAATGAAATCAGGTCTTCTTCGTCCATAAGATTTTCACGGATAGCCACGCTAATCAAAAGCTCGTGTATGCGGATAGCCGGTGAAGCAGCGCGCTGCCTATATGTGTCGGTTACGGTTTTTGTTGCGCTGAAATTGCCACCGATGACCTCAAGTTGGCTGGCTGCGGTAATCTCGGCGAATAGCTTATTATAGGTTTCAATGTCGGCTTTCGTCATTTCCTTGAAAATGGGGCTGTAGTCCTGACGGTACAGCTCTCCCGCAGCGATCTGCTCGCCCAACTCTACCGACAGCCCCTCTTCCTCCAGCAAGGTCAGTTCAATAGATTCCACGTACTTTGTAACGCGTGCGGCCAGATTGTAAGCTGTCTGCGTGTCCGACGGTTTAATTTCAGTCATGCTGATATTTTCCCTGTTAATTTTTTACTTCGTCTTGCCAAGGCTTCAATGAAGACAATTTCCGGAAGAATGCCAAGTATTTTCTATCCCGCGCTGCAAAAACATCTCGTTTTTATTGTTATGTCTAATATATCAGAGGGAAACCCCTGATTATCCTTGATTTTCATGGCTCTGGGTGCGATAAACTTCGGTGTCGGCGCTTGGGCCAGAGGTGGCGTTCCGGTTGACTGTTAAGCCCAGTGTTTTTACTGGTTTTAATTGTCCACCGAACCCCTCCCCCGCGCATAAGCGTCTTACTTATGAACCTGCCATCCTGAGGCCGCAGGATCTCATGCCACAGGCATTTGAGATTCTTCGCTGCGCTCAGAATGACAAACACCTAAAAAGGAAAACTACATGTTTAAAGTCTATCGCCAAGAATTCGATTTCGCTGGCAAAAAAGTCACGCTCGAAACCGGCAAAATCGCCCGTCAGGCTGATGGCGCTGTTCTGGCCACCATGGGCGGCACGAGTGTTCTGTGCGCTGTTGTTGGCTCCCGCACCATTAAAGACGGACAGGATTTCTTTCCGCTGTCCGTTCACTATCAGGAAAAAGCTTACGCGGCAGGGAAAATTCCCGGCGGTTTCTTCAAACGCGAAGCCCGTCCGAGCGAATTTGAAACACTGACATCGCGCCTGATCGACCGTCCGATCCGTCCGCTGTTCCCGGAAACATTCCTGAACGAAGTACAGATCGTGGCGACCGTTGTTTCGCACGACCTTGAAAACCCGGCCGATATTATTGCGATGATCGGCTGCTCTGCCGCTCTGACCATCTCCGGCATTCCGTTTATGGGCCCGATCGCGGGCGCGCGCGTTGCCTATATAGACGGCCAGTACGTCATCAACCCGACCATTCAGGAATCCGAAGGTTCGATCCTCGATCTGGTTGTTGCGGGTACGAAAGAAGGCGTTCTGATGGTTGAATCGGAAGCACAGGAACTGACTGAAGAAGTCATGCTGGGCGCTGTTATGGCTGGCTGGAACGCATTCCAGGCCGCTATCGACGGCATTATCGGCCTTGCTGAAATGTGCGCGAAAGACCCGTGGCCGGTTCCGGTAGTTCCGGCACCTATCGCCGAAATGACCAAAGCGCTGAAAGCCAAGTACGAAAAAGAACTGGGCGATGCTTACCTTGAGAAAATCAAACTGACCCGCCAAGAAAAAGTCGGCGCGGTCCGTGAGAAAGCCGTTGCTGAATTCACGTCGGAAACCGTATCCAAGGAAGCAGTCGGCAACGCCTTCTTCCAACTGGAATCCGCTGTGGTGCGTGGCCGTATCCTGAAGGAAGGCGCCCGTATCGATGGCCGCGACACGAAAACCGTTCGTCCGATTATTTCGGAAGTCGGTATTTTGCCACGTACACACGGTTCTGCCCTGTTCACACGCGGTGAAACGCAGGCGCTGGTTGTGGCCACGCTCGGCACCGGTCAGGACGAACAGATCATGGACACGCTGGTGGGCGAATACAAACAACGCTTCATGCTGCACTATAACTTCCCGTCTTACTCCGTCGGTGAAGTAGGCCGCATGTCGCCCCCGGGACGCCGCGAAATCGGTCACGGTAAACTGGCATGGCGGGCGATTAACCCGCTGCTGCCGAAACCGTCAGACTTCCCGTACACGATCCGCGCTGTATCCGAGATTACCGAATCCAACGGCTCGTCATCCATGGCGACTGTTTGCGGTACATCCCTCGCATTGATGGATGCCGGTGTTCCCCTTGCCCGTCCTGTCGCCGGTATCGCGATGGGCCTGATCAAGGAAGACAAAAACTTTGCCGTTATCTCCGACATTCTGGGTGATGAAGATCATCTCGGCGATATGGATTTCAAAGTTGCCGGTACGGAAAAAGGCATTACAGCCCTGCAGATGGACATCAAGATCACTTCCATTACCGAAGAGATCATGACCATCGCCGTGAAACAGGCTAAAGAAGGCCGTCTGCACATCCTCGCTGAAATGGCGAAAGCCATGACCCAGGCGCGTACGGAACTGAGCGAGTTCGCACCGCAGATCGCCACGCTGACCATTCCGAAAGACAAAATCCGTGACGTTATTGGCACGGGCGGCAAGGTCATTCGTGAGATCATCGAGAAAACAGGCACGAAAATCGACATTGAGGACGACGGCACCGTTAAAGTGGCCGCGACCGACCTCAAGTCGATCGACGAAGCCATCAAGATCATCCGCGGCCTGACAGAGGAGCCGGAAGTGGGTCTGGTTTACGACGGTAAAGTCGTGAAGACCACAGACTTCGGCGCGTTCGTCAACTTCATGCCGGGCAAGGACGGTCTGGTTCATATCTCTGAACTGGCCGACCAGCGCGTTGCCAAGACAACGGATGTCGTGAAAGAAGGCGACAACGTGAAAGTGCTGATCGTCGGCTTCGATGATCGCGGCAAGATCAAGCTGTCGATGAAACGCGTCAATCAGGAAACCGGCGAAGTTTCTCCCGCCAAGGAGAAAGAACGCCGCGACGACCGTGAATCAGCGTAATCAATAAGCAAAATCAGAAACCCGGAGATGAGCCATAAACTCTTCTTCGGGTTTTTTATGAGAATAATATGACACTCAAACTTCCTAAAATTATCGGTCATCGCGGTGCATGCGGTTATGCGCCGGAGAATACGCTGGAATCGATCAAGACCGCCGCCGACATGGGCGCGACCTGGGTCGAGCTGGACGTCAAGCTGACCAAAGATGAGGTTGCGATCATCTTCCACGATGATGATCTGGATCGCACCACCAACGGTTCCGGCCTTGTCATGGACACGCTGTATGAAGATATTAAACAGCTGGAAGCTGGAAGCTGGTTCGGCGATAGTTTTGCCGGGATCAAAATCCCGACGCTGGAAGAAACGCTGGAATTGCTGATCGATCTCGATCTGGGCCTGAACCTTGAGATCAAGCCCTGCGCCGGACGTGAAATTCAAACGACTGAAGCCGCACTCGATATCCTGTCCCGTTACTGGGATGAACCGGACAAGCTGCTGATTTCGAGCTTCTCCCATGTCAGCCTGGAAACAGCGATGGAAATGGCCCCGGAATGGAATCGTGGCCTGCTGCTCGATGATGAATGGCCGCCCAACTGGCAGGAACTGGCTGAATATCTGGAAGCCGCCACCATCAATATCAACGGTAATAAAGTCACACGCGAGCAAGTCGAAGAAATCCTCGACCTTGGCAAACCTGTACTGGCCTATACGATCAATGACCCTGCCCGTTTCCGCATTTTGCAGTCGTGGGGAGTCGATGGTGTATTTACCGACGTGCCCGATATTATCAAAGACGCCATCCTCACCGTTCACTAACCCACAGGAAAAAGACATGAAAATCATTCAGGAATTCCGCGAATTCGCCATGCGTGGCAATGTTATCGATCTTGCCGTCGGTATAGTTATCGGCACGGCCTTCGGCGGCATTACCAATTCTCTTGTAAAAGACATCATCATGCCGCCGATTGGCGTACTCCTCGGCAAGGTGGACTTCAGCAAGCTGACATGGACGATGATTGAGGCCTCCGAAGGCATAGAGGCCGTCACCCTGAATTACGGCCTGTTCATCCAAACTCTGGTCAATTTTGTGATCGTGGCCTGGGCCATGTTTATGATTATCAAGGTCATGAACACGCTGAAGCGCAAACAGGATACAGGTGCAGCCGATGCGCCCCCACCACCGCGTCAGGAAGTCCTGCTTGAGGAAATTCGTGACCTGCTGAAGAAATAAAATCGCCTTATCAAGATTACAGGCCGTGCGCATTATTGCCACGGCCTGTTTTTTTGCCTAGAATCGCGTTGTGACTATGAAATCATTTTTTGCGCGTTTTCTCGGCATCGGGAAAGCTGAATGCGCCTTCCTGTTGCTGGTTGCCATTTACATGGCGGTTTCCGCGACGGTTGCCTATAGCCATGGATTGGGTGCGCGATACCACCCCCTCATGTATATGAGCAAAAGTATAGACATGAGTATTTTTCTGGGCATCGTCTATTTTGTGTACTGCGGTCTGCGCGCCCTTTTTCTGCTGTTTACAGTACGCCCCAAAAAACCCGCCCGTTTTCTGTGGGAGGACCTGCGGCAAGGCCCGCTGAATACCGAACGGCTTGTCCGCGCCGTTCCCATTTTTATAGGCTTCACGTTTTACTTCTCCGCTTTCACCTGCATGAAGCAGTTGATACCAGGTCTAAATCCCTTTTCATGGGACCATGAGTTCGCGGCGCTGGATAACCTGCTGCATCTCGGTGTCGATCCGTGGAAATTTTTGCATCCGTTCTTTGGCTGGCCGCCCATCACTTACGCGCTGAACATCAATTATAATGTCTGGCTGGTAGCCGTATTCACTATGCTCTATTGGCAGCTATTCAGCCTCGCTAACAGAAAAGCCCGCTTCCAGTTCTTTTTTGCCTTTGTTTTGTGCTGGTCGATTAACGGCAACCTGCTGGCATCCATTTTTTCTTCAGCGGGACCGTGCTTCTTTGAACGGCTGACAGGCTCTGATTATTATGCACCGCTTATGGCACATCTAAATCATGCCAACGAGAGTTATAAGATTTTTGCTGTGAGCACACAGGACATGATCTGGAACGCCGCCAGTAAGAACGTGTCCATGATCGGGGGCGGCATTTCAGCGATGCCCAGCATCCATGTATCAACGGCCATGATGTTCTGGCTGATGGCCCGCGAACTTAAGAACAAATATCACAAGGGATTTTTTGTATTCTTCGTTTTCATCGTGCTGGGCGCGATATATCTCGCGTGGCATTACGCTGTTGATGGCTATCTGGCCATTATCACCACCTATGCCCTGTGGCAGATCAGCGGCTGGATGGCGGAAAAAGTCGTCGTCGCGGCAGCGCCGCCACAAGTACAACCAATCACGGAAAAATAACTATTCTTTCCCGTTACCACCCATGGCGGTCAGAACCTCGTTCAGGTTCTGCGGCATGCCGAGGGCGTTGAAGCCGCAATCGACGTAATGGGTTTCGCCGGTGACAGCGCCGCCGAGATGTGACAGCAGGTAAATCGCGGTGCCGCCCAGCTCTTCCAGTTCGACAGCCCGGCGCAACGGCGCGGTCAGCACATTATATTTGTAGGTCACGCGCGCACTGCCGATAGCAGAACCGGCAATCGTGCGCATCGGGCCAGCGGAAACGGCGTTCACGCGTACGCCCTGCGGGCCGAGATCAGCAGCGAGATAGCGCGTCGAAGCCTCAAGCGCCGCCTTGGCCACACCCATGACGTTATAATTCGGCATGACTTTCTCAGCGCCGTAATAGCTGAGCGTGATCGCGGCGCCGCCATCCTTCATCAGTGTCGCCGCACGGCGCATCACCGAGGTAAAGGAGTAGCAGGAGATATGCATGGTATTCAGGAAGTTTTCGAGCGTCGTATCGACATAGCGCCCTTTCAGCTCTTCCTTGTTGGAATAAGCCACGGCATGAACCAGAAAATCCAGATGGCCCCATTTGGTTTCAATTGCTTTGAATACGGAGTCGAGCTGCGGTTCGTTGACTACATCGCAATCGAGGATGAAATCGGAACCGGCTTCCCTTGCCAGCGGTTCAACGCGCTTTTTCAGGGAATCGCCCTGATAAGTGAAACATAGTTCAGCGCCCTGCTCGCGCAGCGCCTTGGCGATACCCCAGGCAATGGAGTGGTCGTTTGCCACGCCCATGATCAGGCCGCGCTTACCGGCCATCAGGCCGTTCTTATTCACTTGGATTTCTGACACGTTGGCTTACCCCTGATAACGCGCGAAGGCGAGTGTGCAGTTGGTACCGCCAAAGCCAAAGCTGTTTGAAAGAATTGTCTGGTGCTGAACATCGTCTATGCGCTGACGGGCAATCGGCATATCGGCAAAGTCCGGATCGATGGTTTCAATATTGATGCTCGGCGCCACGAAATTGTTCTGCAGCATCAGCAGGCAATAAATGGCTTCCTGCACCCCGGCACCGCCGAGGCAGTGCCCGGTCATGGATTTTGTCGAGCTGATATGTGGAATATCTTTACCCGCGAACACTTCACGGATCGCACCAATTTCCTTGGTGTCGCCCACAGGCGTCGAGGTGCCATGAGTATTGATGTATGTCACGGGCGTTGTCACTGTGGAGAGAGCCTGTTGCATGCAGCGGACAGCGCCCTCGCCGTTCGGCGCGACCATATCTTCGCCGTCTGACGTCGCGCCATAGCCCACCAGTTCGGCATAAATTTTTGCGCCACGTGCCTTGGCATGTTCCAGTTCCTCAAGAACCAGAATGCCGCCGCCGCCCGCAATTACGAAACCATCGCGGTTGGCGTCATAGGCACGGGAAGCCTTGTCCGGGGTGTCGTTATATTTAGAAGACATCGCGCCCATAGCATCGAACAGGCAGGAAAGCGACCAGTCGAGGTCTTCGCCACCGCCCGCGAACATAATGTCCTGCTTGCCCCAGGCAATCATTTCGGCGGCGTTGCCGATGCAATGCGCTGACGTCGAGCATGCGGAAGAAATCGAATAATTCACGCCCTTGATCTTGAAATTGGTGCAGAGCGTAGCCGATGTCGTCGAGGACATGCATTTCGGCACGGCGAAAGGACCAATCTTTTTCGGGCTGCCGGTTGTTTCGACCGTCTTGGCGGCCTCAACCTGATAATGTGTTGAAGGCCCGCCGGAACCGACGATAGCGCCCGTACGCGGATTGCTGATCTGTTCAGGTGTCAGACCGGCATCGGCCACAGCCTGCTCCATCGATAAATGCGTATAGGCCGCCGCTTCGCCCATAAAGCGGAACAAACGGCGGTCGATCGCTTCCTGCAGATTGATATTCGGCTTGCCGTACACCTGCGAACGGAAACCCAGCTTTGTATATTCTTCCGAAGCTGTAATGCCCGACTTTCCGGCTTTCAGAGAATGCGTAACTTCAGCAGCATTGTTGCCAATGCAGGAAACAATACCCAAACCTGTGACAACGACTCTGCGGTTTCCGATTTTATCTGCCATGTATTTACTCCACCTTCTTTGTCATCCCGGTGAAAGCCGGGATCTCGTGAATTCGGGAAGAAGATTCCGGCTTCCGCCGGAATGACAATTGAGAAAATTGATTTAAAGTGAACGCGGGTTATCGAACAGGCCGACTTTCAGGTCGGTTGCTTCATAGATAACCTTGCCATCGGCAATCACCTGACCGTCAGCCACGCCGAGAACCAGTTTGCGGTTGATGACACGCTTGATATCAATCTTGTACTCAACCAGCTTCGTTTCCGGCAGAACCTGCCCGGTGAATTTAAGTTCGCCCAAACCGAGCGCACGGCCAGAGCCCGGCGCGCCCGTCCAGCCGAGATAGAAGCCCAGCAATTGCCAGAGCGAATCCAGACCGAGACAGCCCGGCATCACCGGATCGCCCTCGAAGTGGCATTGGAAGAACCAGAGGTCGGGCTTGATATCAAACTCCGCTTTCAGGAAACCTTTGTCCTGAGAACCGCCGGTCGTAGAAATTTCCGTGATGCGATCAAACATCAGCATCGGCGGCAGCGGCAACTTCGCGTTACCGGGGCCAAACAATTTTCCGTGTCCACAGGCGATCAGATCGTCGTAGGAGTAGCTGGATTTAGGTGTAAAACTCATTGTGTTCTTTTCGGCCAAATTCGACATAACGTGAACCTATGTTTGCAGGCTCTTTTATACGAATTTCCGCATAGGGGTGGCAAGAGCGGATTGTCCGTCATCCCCCTTAATAGGTTTTTATATTATGTAAAAATTAATTGGCAGAAATCATAACTTCCTGAGAGCCAATCGAACGATATGTTTCCGTCATCGCCGCCATCGCCAGTGGTTTGGCAATCACAGGCTCTAATTCCGGCGCATCGCCTCCGGCGGCGACGGCCAGCATACGGCCTGCGGCCTTGGCACAGGCCACCGCCTGATCCATCAGATCCATCATGCCGATGATACGGAAGAACCCACGGGCAGAAGGTTCCAGACTGACAATCAAATCATAAGGCGCATTGGCCGGGCAATCATTGGCGGCCAGACCAAATCGCCAGTCGGAACCGGCGGGGATGCCCAGACGTACAGCTTCCTGCGTCATCACATAGGAAACCTGATCGAGGCGGTCGTTCCATGTAACTGGATTAAATGACTGTCCGGGCGTATGCCCCATCGCGAGGCAGCGTCCGGCAACGGCTGAAAGGCCGCTTACGCTGTCGGCGAGATTCCAGCCTTCGGCACCGATTTTTTCTTCAATCACAATATCGCACAATTCCTGCGCGGCGATTTCATAGGCCATGCAGCGGTTGGTGCATTCGATAAACAAACGGAATGTTTCACTGCGCGGCTGACCGCTGGCTTCCAGTTGCAGCAGCATGCCTTGAATCACCGTCACCAGCAGATCATGGAAATCATAGGCGCAGTTAAGCCAGTCTTCGAACAGGCGGCGCGCAAGTGTGCGTCCCACTTCAGTTTCGGATTCAATCACGTAAGCAGGCGGCAGCGCATTCGCGCCCAACGCACCCACGGACGGTTCGCAATTCAGCAGACGCGCCAGATGCGCATAGGTTGCTTCCAGACCCTGATCAGGTTCATCAAACAGCAGCAGCGTTTCCACCGTGATACCGGACAGCAACTGAATCAGGCGCATGCCGTCGGTTTGCTCACCGTCAAGGGAAGCCTGATTCATAAGGCACTTGTGGATGTGCGCAGCGAATCCGGTCTTATCGATCAGGATGGACATGCCTGAATCTTTCAAAAATGAGAATGTGGAAGGGATTATTATTGTTCTTGTGGGGAAGGCTTTTTGGATAAGTCTGTGGAAGGCCTGTGAGTATCCTGTGGACGAATCACTCTAACCAACCACAATCACTAGGCTAATTGAGTTCTTCTTTCTCGTAAATACCCCAAAGAGAAATTCTTGAAATCCAGCCTTTAAAACCGCCCGCACTCACGCGGCACCAAGCCGGATCGCACTTTTCGATGTGTGCAATGACTCCCGGCTCCAGTCGCGCCACCATACGGGCGTCTTCCGCCGGTCGTTCACGTACAGGGGCAAGCTCCTCACCCTTTACCAGAGCGGTGCGCTCACCCGACAGCAGCGTCTGGCTGACCCAGCCGCCCTCGCCTTCGGAGTCGCGGATTTTGCGCCAGACATCGAATTCCTCAACGATTTCCACCGGCAAATCGGTCCTTTGGTATATCCAGCGGATCGGATAGCGCACGGACGGGCCGGTGCGGACGTAAACCTTGTCCGATTTCAGCGACACAAAACGCGGCAAAGGCAGACCCGAGGTCTTGATCGCGGAGCCGTTAATAGCCTCATCGCTATCCTGCGCCGTCGCGGGGACAGCCCAGAAAATCAGGGACAACAGAAGAAGAAACACTACTAAGCGCATGATAATAATGGAAAAATCCTAAGAACGGGCAGATTTGCCCACAGCGTTATCCCCAGTATAGCGGGATTTGTTATGAGAAAAAAGAGTCTTGCCGCTTAAGTTATTATGACAATTTTCTTGCATCACGGCCTGGATGGCTTTATTTTCCATTATGGATATAGCAAAGCAAGCAAATTTCATGTTCGGCCCCAGCCCTGAAGAACGCGATCAGTATCGCGTGAGCATGATTATTGTTGCGCCCTCCGGTAAATGTCTGGCCGTACAAAGAAACCCGAACAAGAAAACCGGTGGCGGCACATGGGGCGGTCCGGGCGGCCATATTGACCCCCTTGAGAATTTTGCCATCGCCGCAGTTCGCGAAGCGCTTGAGGAAACCGGCATCAAGGTATCCAACGCCAGATTTTTGGGTTGTCAGGAAGTCGATGGTAAGAAATACGTCACCTTTGCAGGCTCAACCGATGCGGAATACAAACCGCAGTTGGATCAGGAACACACGGGGGCTAAATGGGTTAAGCCCGAAAACTGGCCTAACAAGATGTTTCCCGGGTTCGTTCCCCTTCTGAAAGATCCCAAAATTCTTGCCACAATCAAAAACATGGCAACGCCCTCTACCTATACTTCCCGTGCTTCCTTTCCGGCACAGGCTCTGGCTTAATAGCGCCGCCATGACAAAAAAAACGATCTCCATAGCCCCGATGATGGACTGGACGGACCGGCATTGCCGTTTCTTCCATCGCCTGATATCGCCGAACGCCGTACTGTTCACCGAAATGGTGACGACTGGCGCTATCGTCTATGGGGACAAGGATCGTCATCTGGCATTCAGCCCGCAGGAACATCCGCTGGTGCTGCAACTGGGCGGCAGTGATCCGACGGCGTTGGCCGCTTGCGCCAAGATTGCTGCCGATGATTACGGTTATGACGAGATTAACCTGAATTGCGGCTGCCCGAGCGACCGTGTGCAGAATGGATCGTTCGGGGCTTGCCTGATGAATGAACCGGAAACTGTTGCGACTTGCATCGCCGCTATGAAGAACGTTGTCGATATCCCCGTCACTGTGAAATGCCGCATCGGAATTGATGACTGCGAAGAACGCCCCTTCCTCGACCGCTTTATCAAAACGGTGATGGATGCCGGATGCAACGAATTCACCATCCATGCGCGCAAGGCGTGGCTGAAAGGCTTAAGCCCGAAGGAAAACCGCGAGGTGCCGCCGTTGCGTTATGACATAGCTGCGGAAATTAAAGATAAATATCCATCGCTAAAAATTATCCTAAATGGCGGCCTGACCGACATCGCACAGATACAAGAACATCTGAAAATATTCGACGGGGTGATGATCGGGCGCGAGGCCTATCAGAACCCGTGGAGCCTTGCGGAGATGGAATGTGTCCTGTTTGGCGATACGCGTAATCTTTCACGCTATGACATTATCGAACAGTTCATTCCCTATCTGGAAGAGCAGATGGCGCTGGGTGTGCCGCTGAAATCAATGACGCGCCATATCCTCGGCCTGTTCCACGACCAGCGCGGCGGCAAAAAATGGCGTCAGATTATCAGTCAGGGAGCGCATCTGCCGGAAACGACGCCCCGCGATTTATTAGAACGCGCCTCATCGACCGCGCGTGAAAACTGGCTGATAGCCGCCTGATTACACAGGTTTGAACGTCACGGATTCGCCACAGCCGCAGCGGCCCGTTTCGTTGGGGTTGTTGAATTCGAATTTGGCGTTGCCCAACTGGTCTTCGGTGAAATCAATCGTCATGCCGAACAGATGGAAGCTATCCAGCACCGGGATATAGAGCGAGAATTTATCCGTAACCGGCACGACGTCATGCGCGACCGGGACATCCTTCACATGGCCCCATTTATATTCATTGCCGCCGCAGCCCTTGTTTTTGGCAATACTCAGGCTCAGGCCGGTGGCACCCGGTTCCAGCGCCAGCATTTTGCTCAGGCGTTCTTTCGCGTTCTCTGTAATGGTCAAGGGAATGCTCATATCATCCTCACGTAAACATATTGAGTTGCAGCTTGGCGGTTTCGGCCATCATCGACGGTTCCCATGAGGGTTCCCAGATGATTTCCACATCGACGTTATCAACACCCTCAACCGGGAACAAGGCATTCTGGATCATGCCGGGCATTTCTTGCGCCACCGGGCAATGCGGCGAGGTCAGCGTCATTTTGACATCGACATCAGCGCCGCGGCCTTCGTTTTCCTTGATTTCGATTTTGTAGATCAGACCCAGTTCGTAGATGTTCACCGGAATTTCCGGGTCATAGACTTCGCGCAGCGCCTTATCCATCGCGGGCCATAGGGCATGTTCACGCGGCACAACCGCATTGGGCGGTTCTGCCATTTCATCATATTCATGCCCGAGCGCGTTTCTGACCATATCTTCGTTTGCTACCGCTTTCATATTTTTCTACTCAGTTCTTTTACACGCGAGAAAGGCCTCGGCGACTGTTGCCCGGCGCTGTTCTTTTGTCAGATTGTCAGCGCCATTCTGTTCGTTCGCCTGATCGCCGAACAGATCAAGCATCTTGTCGTAGAAACATTCGCAATTAACACCCTTGTTCGCGGAATCTTCCTTGACCATATCCGCATTCATACTCTCGCAGCTCTTTAGAAGATTGGCTTTGCCGAATTTATCCATACAGGCCTTGCCGCCCGCCTTAAACTGCTCCGGGCCGTCGGCTCTGTCCACGTGTGCCGTACATTCGCAGAACCCCTCAACATCCGTAATCGTGCTTTGCTGGATACCCTTATATTTTTGTACGCACAGCTGCTTTACGTCTGCAATCTGGTTGGATTGCCGTTTTTGTGTGACGAAGAAATAACCGCCCGCGCCCACAGCAACGATAACAACCAGAAAAACGATAAATTTTACCAAATTCATGTCCCTACCCCAGCAATGATCTGGCTTTTTTCAAGCCTGCGACAAGAGCGTCAACGTCATCTTTATTCGAATACAAACCGAAGGAAGCGCGTACCGTGGCCTCGATGCCGAAACGCTGCATCAGCGGCTGGCAGCAATGATGCCCCGCGCGCACTGCCACGCCGCATTGGTCGAGGATCATGCCTATATCGCTCGGGTGGCCCCAGTCGGCGCGGAAGCTGATGATCCCGGCCTTATCCGGTCCGGTGCCGTAATAGGTTAACCCCGATACGGCTTCCAGTTCCTGCATCGCATAGGCGAACAGCCCTTTTTCATGCACCGATATCACATCCATACCGATGGCCTGCACGTAATCTATCGCTGCGCCCAGACCGATGACTTCGATAATAGCGGGTGTACCGGCCTCGAATCTCGCAGGGGCCTCCTTAAAGGTGGTTTTTTCGAACGTTACGCGTTCGATCATGTCACCGCCGCCCTGATAAGGCGGCATGGCATCCAGAAATTCCGCACGACCCCAGAGAACGCCCACGCCCGTCGGGCCGTAAAGCTTATGCCCGGTGAAGGCAAAAAAATCGCAGCCGAGGTCCTGCACATCGACCACGCCATGCACGACGGATTGAGAGCCGTCGATCAGCACCGTGGCTTCCGGGTTTTTGGCCTTCACCAGTTCGACGATTTTCTTCGCCGGATTGATGGTGCCGAGGGAATTCGACACATGAACGAACGAAACGATTTTGGTGTTTTCCGTGACCACATGTTCAAACGCGGCCAGATCAAGTGTGCCATCATCTTTCACCGGCACCACTTTCAGCTTCGCGCCCGTCATGCCGCAGACCAGTTGCCACGGCACGATATTGGCGTGGTGTTCCATCTCGGTAATCACGACAACATCACCAGGCTGCAGAACCTTGCGCCCCCAGCTATGGGCGACGAGGTTGATGGCCTCGGTCGTATTGCGGGTGAATATGATTTCACTTTCAGAACCTGCGCCGATCAGACCCGCGACCTTGCTGCGCACGGCTTCGAATTCAGTGGTGGTGGTCTGGCTGAATTCATAGAGGCCGCGGTGGATATTCGCGTAATGAGTTTCCATCACATCGCGCATCGCGTCGATCACGATCTGCGGCTTTTGTGCACTGGCGCCTGTATCAAGGTAAGCCACAGGCTGTCCGCTCATCGTTTTGGAAAGAAGCGGAAAATCGGCACGGCAATCGGCAATCGTGCGTTGCGGTTTCTGTGCTACAGCTTTAGCCATGCCTCCACCTTCCGTTCCAGAGAAGTTTTCAGGCCATCATCCTGAATGTTATCAAACACCTCGGCAATGAAAGCCTGAATCAGCAGCGCCTTCGCGGTTTTTTCTTCGATACCACGCGATTGCATGTAGAAGAGCGGTTCCTGATCAAGCTGGCCGGTGGTCGCGCCGTGCGAGCATTTTACGTCGTCGGCATAAATTTCCAGCTCCGGCTTGGTGTCCATCTCGGAACCCTCGGAGAGCAGCAACGCGCGCGACATCTGGAAGCCATCGGTTTTTTGTGCGATCTGGTGGACATGCACCTTGCCCTGAAACACGCCGTGGGCGCGGCCATCGAGAACGGTGCGAATATTCTGGTTGCTCTGGCAATGCGGGGCGCGGTGTTCGACGAGGATCGTCGTATCGCCCAATTGCTCCCCGCGCAACAATGTCGCGCCATTCAGGTGGCAACTGGCACCCGTATCATCCAGCGTCACACGCACCTGATTACGACTGAGCGCGGCACCACTGCACAGCACGACAGAATCATAAACCGCATCACGACCGACATGCACATTGGTGGTTTGGGTATAGACGGATTTATCGGAGTCGTCCTGCATGCGGACATGGGTCAGCTTTGCGCCGGGTTCCAGCACGATATGGGTCAGGCGGTTCTTCCAGAACGTGCCCTTGCTCCAGTGATCTTCGACAATGGTCAAACGCGCATTACGTTGCAGGCGGATGACCATGCGGTCGGTGAAGAATGCACCATCAGCGGCAGAGGTCAGCAGTTCCAGCGGCTTTTTGATTTCCGTGTTGGCAGGCACATCAATCACGATACCATCGCGCATATAGATATTGCCGAGGTGCCAGAGGGTATTCTCGGTATTGTGCTGGCCGGTCGGCATATCTTCGGACAATGCGGCGCGCACCCAGTCAGCGTCCAGCATCTGCATCAGCGGCGTGATGATGACGCCCTCAATCTGGTCATGCGACAGCTTGATCTGGCCAATTTTATCGCCATAGGTTTTCACCAGCGGCCAGATATTGGTGAATTTCCAGCCCTCAAGGCGCGGCGTCGGAATGCCCCGGCGCTTGAATTCCTTCAGCGAAGATTTACGCAGATCGGCCAGCCATTGCGGTTGATCGTCGATATCAGCCACAAATGATTCATAGGCACGCAAAATTCCTTCCGCCGTATCGGGCATATACGGTGATTTTTCAGGGAATTTTGTGACGGTAACGGCGGTCATAAGGCAACACCTTTCTGAACCCCCTCTCCCTGAAGGGAGAGGGCTGGGGTGAGGGTGTTCAATGTATCCGTTAAATCACAGAACACCCCTTCCATATTATTCATCACTTCATTGTTCCAGTAACGCTTCACAATAAAACCTTTGCTTTCCAGCACATCCGAACGGTCACGGTCTTTGGCATTCTCATTATGCTGACCGCCGTCCAGTTCAATAATCAGGCCTCTTTCAAAACAAACGAAATCGGCCACATAATTCTCAATCGTCACCTGCCGCCTGAACTTTAAATTCATAAACTGGCGGTTCCGCAATTTGCCCCAAAGCAGCTTTTCAGCGTCCGTCTGGTTTGATCTCAAGGATCTGGCAATCTGCGTTAATCTTGACATTCTTTCATCTCCATTTTCCCCTCCCTAAGGGAGGGGATTAAGGGGAGGGTTTATAATATCAACCTTAACGGAGTCATTTTAAACCCTCACCCCTGCCCTCTCCCTACAGGGAGAGGGAGTTATCTTCTTAAGCGGCATATTCGGCGTAACCTGTTTTCTCCAATTCATGCGCCAATTCAGGGCCGCCGGTTTTCACGATTTTGCCTGCGGCCATGACATGCACGACATCGGGCTTGATGTAATCCAGCAGACGCTGGTAGTGCGTAATGACGAGAAAGCTGCGTTTATCGCTACGCAGTTTGTTGACGCCCTCGGCCACCACTTTCAGCGCATCGATATCGAGGCCGGAGTCGGTTTCATCGAGCACCGCCATGCGCGGTTCCAGCATCGCCATCTGCAGGACTTCGTTGCGCTTCTTTTCGCCGCCGGAGAAGCCGACATTCACCGCCCGCTTCATCATCTCGTCCGACATGCCGAGTTCGGCTTGTTTCTTTTTCATCAGTTTCAGGAAATCGAGTGCATCGATCTCGCCTTCCCCGCGTTGCTTACGGATGCCGTTGATCGCGGTCTTCATGAACATGGTCATAGCAACACCGGGAATTTCCACCGGATACTGGAACGCGAGGAACAGCCCCGCGGCGGCACGTTCTTCCGGTGCCATCTCCATGATATTCTGACCATCGAGCAGAATTTCACCGCCCGTGACCTCATAACCTTCACGGCCCGCGATCACATAAGACAACGTCGATTTCCCCGACCCGTTCGGCCCCATGATGGCATGAACCTGCCCATCCGGAATGTCGAGCGTCAGCCCTTTCAGGATTTCCTTGCCGTCGATAGAGGCGTGTAGGTTTTTAATTTGCAGCATTCCTTACTCTTTCATAAGCCTTGGCTTTCTACAGCCTGTTAGAGCAAAACAATCTAAAAAGATTCACTCATATATTTTTAAATTTCTGAATTATGCGGCGGTAAAATGCGAATAAACGATTGCAAATACTAGTATTAGAATTAAAGCAATTAGAAACATCATCAAGAACATCTCTTTTATCCGCCCCTCAACTAACCATGAACTAAAAAAGTTATGTTCTTTATTGAGCCATCCACGAATGATGTAATTCAACATTGATGCACCCAGTAGAAAAATTAAAAAAATCAGAAGCAGTATATTATCCAACTGACCCCTCCAAACTAATCGCCACACCAACCCTCGTCACTCCGGCGAAGGCCGGAGTCCAGTCGATCCATCCTATGGATCCCTGCCTGCGCCGGGATGACGAATGGTAATGGTTTTTAATTTGCAGCATTTTTCTGTCCAGTTTTAGTTTATCTTCCCGAGAACTTAGCAATAATGGAAATTATTGGCGTAGCCCAGAACGATATACGTGAGCATTTCTCACGTTTCCTGTATTTACTATTCAACACATCATTTGCTTGGTTACGTTCATAGAGATTTCCACTTGTCTTAGATAAGCTCTCTAATTCCGGTACACTCATTGCTTCCAGAACTTTATTGTGTTTCTTTCTCTGGCCTTTACGGTACGCTTTTGGGCACGTTTGATTTTCATTCTTAATCTGATTCCACAACCAAAATGATGGCTTTCCATATTTTACGCGGTAGATAGGATCTGTTTTATAAAGCCACCAGCCTATTGCCCACATAAAAGTACTCATAATCTGAGCAACAGCTGCAAGCCCAATCAGGGTCAAAACAATAATTTCAAAATCGATATACATGACGCCTAACCAACGCTTCCTTCCAAACTAATCGCCACAAGCTTCTGCGCCTCAACCGCGAATTCCATTGGCAGGTTTTGCAGGACTTCCTTGCAGAAGCCGTTGACGATCAGCGCTACTGCTGCTTCTTCGCTTAAGCCCCGTTGCTGGCAATAGAATAGCTGGTCGTCGCCGATTTTTGAGGTGGTGGCTTCGTGTTCTAACTGCGCGGTGGCGTTGCGGCTTTCGATGTAGGGGACGGTGTGGGCACCGCATTGGTCGCCGATTAATAAGCTATCGCACTGGGTGAAGTTACGGGCGTTGACGGCTTTGGGCATGATTTTGACTTGGCCGCGATAGGTGGAGTCGGATTTACCCGCCGAGATGGTTTTGGCGATGATGCGGCTTTTGGTGTTGCGGCCGATATGGATCATTTTAGTGCCGGTGTCGGCTTGCTGGTAATTGCCGGTGATGGCGACGGAATAGAATTCGCCTTGGGAATTATCGCCTTTCAAAATGCACGACGGGTATTTCCATGTGATGGCGGAGCCGGTTTCGACCTGCGTCCAACTGATCTTGGAATTTTTGCCTTCGCACATGCCGCGCTTGGTGACGAAGTTATAGATACCGCCCTTGCCGTTTTCATCGCCGGGGTACCAGTTCTGCACGGTCGAGTATTTGATTTCGGCATCGTCATGGGTGATCAGTTCGACCACGGCGGCGTGGAGCTGGTTTTCATCGCGCATCGGCGCGGTGCAGCCCTCAAGATAGCTCACATATGCGCCCTTGTCCGCGATGATCAGCGTACGTTCAAACTGGCCGGTGTTCATTTCGTTGATGCGGAAATAGGTTGAAAGCTCCATCGGGCATTTGACGCCGGGTGGAATATAAACGAAGGAACCATCGGTAAATACCGCCGAGTTCAGGCAGGCGTGTTTGTTATCATGGTACGGCACGACGGAACCGAGATATTTTTTTACCAGTTCCGGATGTTCTTTGATCGCGTCGCTGATGGCGCAGAAGATGATGCCCTGCTCCGCCAGTTGTTTGCGGAAGGTGGTGGCGACGGATACAGAGTCGAACACGACATCGACGGCGACACCGGCGAGCATTTCCTGCTCGCGCAGAGGAATGCCGAGCTTGGCATAGGTTTCAAGCAGCTTGGGATCGACTTCATCCAGCGACTTCGGTTTGTTCTTGGTCAGTGGTGAGGCGTAGTAATAAGCGTTCTGATAATCGAATTCGGGGAAATTGACCTTCGCCCATGTCGGTTCAGGCATGGTTTGCCAATAACGGAAGGCCTTCAGACGCCATTCGAGCAGCCATTCAGGCTCCCCCTTTTTCGCACTGATGAAACGCACGGTGTCTTCGGAGAGGCCTTTTGGTGCTTTCTCCGATTCAATGTCGGTCACAAACCCGGCTTCGTATTTGCCGCCGAGGGCTTCGACTTGGTCGATGGTTTCCTGGGTTATTGAGGACATTTCTATATACCTCCGTCATCCCGGCGTAAGCCGGGATCTTGTGCCTGTTGCCCCTGGATTCCGGCTTTCGCCGGAATGACAACAGAAGGTAACATCATGTGCGCCAACGTCACTTCCTTCAGCGCCGCATTGATGGCGGCGTTCACCGGGTTCCATCTTCCGTGCATGCTGCACTTGCCTTCGAGCGCGCAGCTTTCGTGGCTGCCCGACACGCAGGAGGTGAGCGAGATCGGGCCTTCCATCGCGGCTATGATCAGTGACACCGGAATGTCCCCGGCGGCACGTTCAAGGCGGTAACCGCCCGACACGCCACGCACGGACGAAATCAGGCCGTTACGGCTCAAGGTTTTTAAAACTTTAGAGACTGTCGGTTCGGGGATTCCGGTTTTGGTCGCGAGGATCGAAGCGGCCGACAATTCACCGTTGGCGCGCGCCATTTCAGCCAGCACCACCACCGCGTAATCTGTCAGGCGTGATAATTTGATCATCGCTTCTTCCTTAAGTCCGGCATTTTACCCCCTCACCCTCCGCGCCTTGCGGCGCTCCTCCCTCTCCCTCAGGGAGAGGGTTGGGGTAAGGGAAACCGGACAATTAGAGTCCGCATTTAAATGTCATTTTTTCCCTGATATATCAAGGAATTTATATAAGACTATTTTAGTCCCTTTTAAGGGGCAAGGCCATCTTTGCAGGGCTTGTCGGGGGTGCTAGCGTATTCGGGTATTTTTACAGGATTCTTTCATGGCACCCGGTTTTAAATCCTACGTTCCTTTATTTACTATCACATTGATATTAAGCGCATTTTTGCTGTTTTCAGTGCAGCCGCTGTTCGGCAAGATGGTTTTGCCTTTGCTGGGCGGGACGCCGGGCGTGTGGAATACGGCGATGGTGTTCTTTCAGGCGATGCTGCTGGGCGGCTATGCCTATGCCCACCTGAGTACCAAATACATGAGTGTGCGGGCGCAGGCGGTTTTGCATATGGCGCTGTTGTCGCTCTGTGTGCTGGTGCTACCGATTGCCATTCCTGAAAGCTGGACCAACCCGCCCGCGACGGAAAACCCGGTCCCGTGGCTGCTCGGTCTGATGACGGTGGTCATCGGCGGGCCGTTCTTTGTATTGGCAGGGACAGCACCGATGTTGCAGCGCTGGTTCAGCACCACCGACCACCCGGATGCGCAGAACCCCTACTTCTTATATGCGGCCAGCAATCTGGGCAGCATGGCCGCACTGATCGCCTATCCAACAGTGATTGAGCCGTGGCTGGGGTTGCACCAGCAAAGCGGTTTCTGGATGATTGGTTATATCGCGCTGATTGCGCTGATCGGCGGGGCGGCACTGATGAGCCGCAAGGGTATGGCACCCCTCGCATTTGATCCACACCAGCCCGCCAACAGCACAGACCCCACGAATAAAATGCGCCTGATGTGGCTGATGCTGGCGTTTATTCCATCGAGCCTGATGCTGGGGGTGACGACCTATATCACCACCGACGTGGCTTCGGCCCCGCTATTCTGGGTTATTCCGCTGGCGCTGTATCTGCTGACCTTCATTATTGTGTTTTCGCGCCAAGTAACGCTGCAGGTGCCGACGGCCTATCGCTGGCAATCATTGGTGATGATAATGGTGGCGCTGCTGTTCGTGCGCGACCCATTCCCGATCAAGGCGATCAGCGTCTGCCTGCATCTGGCAGCGTTTTTCTTCTGTGCGCTGGCCTGTCATCTGGCGCTGGCGCACCGCCGCCCGACGCCGCAGCATCTGACTGAGTTCTATCTGATCATGTCGCTGGGCGGCGTTCTGGGCGGTATCTTCAACAGCCTGATCGCGCCGTTCCTGTTCTTCATTCCGCTGGAATATGCGCTGATGCTGGCGGTCAGTATGCTGGTGCCGTATATCACGGGCGATCTGGTGTTCCGTCGTCAGGAAGTCCTCCGTTCCTGGCGCATCATGCTGATGGCGATTATCGCGGCCGTGGTTTCTATGGCAGTGGCGCAATCCCTGTCGATCGCACTGATTATGATGGTGGTGATGGGCTATGCGCTGATATTGCTGCGCCGTCAGGGATCGGCCTTTGTGGTGACACTGCTGGTCGTGCTGGCGATGGACCCCGGTTTTACATGGAGCAACCTGAGCCAGACGCTGCACATGGAGCGCAATTTTTTCGGCGTGATCCGCGTCCTGAATTCCGAGGGCGGCGGCATGCGGTCGCTGATGCATGGCACCACCCTGCACGGCTCGCAGGCGCTGGTCGAGGAATACAGGCTGACGCCTCTCAGCTATTACGCCGATAAAAACCCCGGCGGGCAGGTTTTCGCCATGCTGGACAAACGGGAACCGCAGGGTGCGCAGAAAGTCGCTGTGCTCGGGTTGGGGCTGGGTACGCTGGCGTGTCATGGCCGGGAGAACCGCGATTTCGTCTTTTATGAAATCGACCCGGCGATCCGCCGCATCGCGGAGAACAAGAACCTGTTCAGCTATCTGGCCGATTGCGGCAGCCCGTATGAGATTATCATGGGTGATGGCCGCCTGCGCATGGCGGAAGCCGCCGACCATTCCTATGACATGATCTTCCTCGACGCCTTCAGCTCAGACAGTATTCCCGTGCACCTGCTGACCCGCGAAGCCTTTGAGATGTATTTCCGGAAATTAAAGCCCGAGGGTCTGATCGTGGTGCATATTTCCAACCGCTTTTTAGATCTGGCACCGCTGGTCACTGCGCTGGGAAAGGACATGGGCGCCGAAGTCCGCTTCAACAACAACAATCAGGAAGATATTGGCGTCATGGATATCTCGATGCAGGCGTCCTTGTTCGGCATCATGGCCAAAGGCCCGACCATGACGGCGACAATCAACCGGGATTTCCCGCAGTGGCGCACCTATAACGGCGCAGAGATTCGCCCGTGGACGGATGACTACGCCAACGTGTTTCATCTGATGTGGATGAAGATTTTTAATCCCGGGAACATGCTGCCGTAACGAAAACATCACTTAGTGATTAGGCAAAAACATTTCCGATACAAAAAACGCGCTTTATGCCGCGCTTAAATCATTTGTTAACCATTTAATGACCACAATCAGCATATAATTATGGGACAAGACAACAGGAACGGATGATTCTTCATCTCCCTTCCGCAAGTGACAAGGAATAATGATATGGAATTCATAACAAGCGTTTTCCGCAACAAGGCAAAAGAAGCCGAAACAACCCTGAGCCCCGCCGATCAGAATTTGGCTATTCTGGCTTTAGCGGCTGGTGGCGTCGCCGCCGGAAACGAGCTTCCCAGCTATATCAGCCGGGTCAGTGACCAGATCAGAATGTAAAGTTTACAAGAGAGAGAGAACCGAAAAAGCGCCCTGCCTGAGCAGCGGGCGCTTTTTTGTTACTTGGTGGCGGTAAATTTAATCGCCGGGTTTTTGTCCTGTGCGTCGTTCAGGTGCCAGGCGTTACGGGCCAGGAAGACCGGGTCGCCGTCATGGTCGTTGGCGATGGCGCTCTGGTTGGAATCGATGAACGCTTTCAGCTTGGCTGGTTCATCCGAGGTAATCCAGCGGGCGGTATAGAGGGCTGTCTGCTCGAACCGGACGGGAATGTTATATTCCGTGCGGATACGGTCAGTCAGAACCTCAAACTGCAATGCCCCGACCACGCCGACGATCCAGTTTGAATCAATGGCGGGCTTGAAAATACGGGCGACGCCTTCTTCGGCCAGTTGCTCCAGCGCGGCGCTCAGATGCTTCGCCTTCATCGGGTCATCGGCGCGGGCGCGTTGCATCATTTCCGGGGCGAAGCTGGGGATGCCGACAACCTGCAAGGTTTCGCCTTCGGTCAGCGTATCGCCGATGCGCAAGCCGCCATGGTTGGGGATGCCGATAATATCGCCGGGCCATGCCTCCTCGACCGTTTCACGATCCTGCGCCAGGAACATCAGCGGATTGTGGATCATCAGTTGCTTGCCCTGACGGACATGCAGCAGTTTCATGCCCTTTTTAAACTGGCCGGAGCAGATGCGGGCGAACGCAATGCGGTCACGGTGCTTGGGGTCCATGTTCGCCTGAATTTTGAAGACGAAGGCCATGACCTTGTTTTCATCGGCCTTGATTTCGCGCTGGGCGGTTTTCTGGCTGCGCGGGCTGGGAGCATATTTTCCAATGCCTTGCAGCAATTCCCTCACACCGAAATTATTGACCGCTGAACCGAAAAATACCGGGGTCATGTGCCCCTCAAGATAGGACGGGAGGTCAAACGGTTTACACAGGCCGCGGATCATCGCGACATCCTCGCGCAATTTGGCCACCTGTTCGGCGGGTAGCAACTGATCCAGTTTCGGGTCATCGAGGCCGGAACAAGTGATGCTGTCGGTCAGCACATCGCCCTTGCCGCGGTCGAACAGAACCAGCGTGTCATTGATCAGATTATAGCAGCCCTTGAAATCGCGACCATTGCCGATGGGCCAGCTGGCGGGCGTGACATCCAGCGCCAGACGCTGCTCGATTTCGTCCATCAGGTCGAACGGGTCTTGCGAGTCACGATCCATCTTGTTGATGAAGGTGATGATCGGCACGTCGCGCATGCGGCAGACCTCGAACAGCTTCAGGGTCTGCGGTTCAATACCCTTGGCGGCGTCGAGTACCATGACCGCGCTATCGACGGCGGTCAGTGTGCGGTAGGTATCTTCACTGAAATCTTCGTGGCCGGGCGTATCGAGCAGATTGAAAGTCACGCCGCCATGATCAAACGTCATAACCGATGATGCCACGGAAATGCCCCGCTCCTGCTCTACCTTCATCCAGTCTGAACGCGCGCGGCGGCGGTCGCCCTTGGCCTTGACCATACCGGCGAGCTGGATCGCACCACCGAACAGCAGCAGCTTTTCAGTCAGGGTGGTTTTACCGGCATCGGGGTGGGCGATGATGGCGAATGTCCGGCGTTTTTCAATGTTTTCAGATAGAATGCTCATGGCTGGGATAAATAGCAGAACAGCGGCAAAATGGGAATAAGGATCAGAAAATTTTACCCTCGAACGGGTTCAATCCTTCTTTGTCCTCTATTTCTATGACCCAGAGGTCGGAATCACGGTCAATTGCGCGTCTGACATACTCATCGACGGCGCTTTCGGACGTCAATCCGCCCTTCATCAGTTTCATCCAGCCCAATGCGCCATCCAGATTGCGCTGCTGCTGCAGAAGCAGGCAACCCGGCCCCAGCAGATTGATTTTCAGCATCACCGTGCCGGAGGCGTAAGCACCCTTGTTGACGATATAACAGGATTTGCCGTCCGCCTGTAATTTACGGAGATGAGCGTCGATCCAGACGGCGGTAGGAATGCGGTCGTCACCGTCTAACATCTATACACATCCTGTCATTCTGAGCGAAGCGAAGAATCTCATCTTAAAGTCAAAAGGAGATCCTTCGCTACGCTCAGGATGACAAATCATTTTAAGAACTCTTTTTAATCTTGCGGCCATAGAGTTCCAGTTTGCATTCAACCAGGTCATAGCCGAGGCTGCTGGCGATCGATTTTTTCATCTCCTCGATTTCCTGATTCTGGAATTCGATCACGTCTCCGGTTTCCACATCGATCAGGTGATGATGGTGGTCGGTGTTCATGTCGTAACGCGAGAATTTTTCATTGAAATCCCGGCGGATAACCAACTGAAGTTCATCCAGAAGATTAAGCGTGCGGTACACCGTAGCCATACTGATAGTCGGATCAACCGTCTTGGCGCGCTCATAGACGGCTTCCACGGAGGGATGATCTTCCGCATCATCCAGAACTTTCAGGATGATTTTACGCTGACCTGTCATTTTCAGGCCTGCTTCGGCGCAACGCTGTTCGAGATTCATGGTTATGCCCTCAGGTAAAGAATAATGCTCAAGCTAAACCGATCGGGCCCGATCGACAAGTAGCTGAACGGGGGTCTTGGCTTCTGTAGACTTAATATGCTTGGTCAGGCGCTCCTCAGGGAATTCGACTGTGACGACCGTACCCTTCCCGGCTTCGGATTCCAACGAAAGCGAGCCGCCGTGCAGTTCCGTCATCGCCTTGGCCAGCGGCAGACCCAGCCCCGTGCCCCCCCGTGAATCGGACGGTTTGCTGACCTGACCAAACGGTTCAAGGGCTTCGGCGATCCGGTCCTTGGGAATACCGATCCCCTGATCGCTAACCACGATATGCAGTGTTTTGTATTTCGTCATATAGGCCCGAATACCGATGGTGCCGCCCTCGTTCGAGTATTTGACGGCATTGCCCACCAGATTGATCAGCACCTGACGGATCAAGCGCGGGTCAGCATAAAGCGGCGGCAAATTCTGATCGATGTCTTCAACGATCTTCAGTCCCGCACTGAAAGCACGTGATGCCATCATGCGTGACACGGCGCTGACCATCTGGCTAACGTCAAACAGTTCTTCGTCCAGTTGCGCCCTGCCCGCTTCGATCTTCGACATGTCGAGCACTTCGTTGATGATCTCAAGCAGGTGGCGGGCGCTCAAGTGAATGTCGCCCAGATATTCCTTATATTTTTCATTCGCCAATGCGCCGAATGTTTCCTTGATCATCATTTCCGAGAAACCGATGATCGCATTCAATGGTGTGCGCAGTTCATGCGACATATTGGCAAGGAACGTGGATTTGGCCTGATTGGCGGTGTCCGCCTGCTCCTTTGCCAGACGCAGCGTGATTTCCATCTGCTTCCTGAGCGTGATGTCCATAATGGTGGTGACCTGAAAGCGGCGGCCATTACTCAACTCCAGCGCGGCGGTGGTAAACAGCGCGTTCGCCGTATTTCCATCCTGACGCAGGATTTTCATTTCACCGGAACTGCGGACGCCCGCACTCATGAATTCGTCGTGATTTTTGCGGGCCTGCTCGCGTTCCTCGGGGTCCAGCAGACTGACAAACTCATTGCCAATCAGGTCATCGCGGTTCCAGCCATAGATACGCACGAAGCTGTCATTGACGCGGACGATGCGCTGGTTCTGGTCGGTTACGACGATTCCCACTTCGCTGACGTCGAATACGGAGGTCAGCAGCGAGATCGCATCATCGCGTTCGCGCTGCAGGCTTTGCGAGTCACTGGCGGCAGGCAATGCCAGCACATCGACGATACTGACGGTGCCGTCGGTGCCGACAATCGGGTTTATATAAAAATTACCCAGCTTGGGTGCACCTGACCCACCCGCTGGTGCTTTTGCCGTCACGGGGCGTTTCTGGCGCACGGCGGCGTCAAGAGATTCCATGAAATAGCGTGCGTCCGTAGTAGAAAGCAGATCAGACAGCGCATGATTGATGACGTCTTCACGTGGCCTGGCAAAATAGGCCAGCGCTTTCTGGTTTGCTTCCACGATGGCAAAATTATTACGCGACTGCACTTTGATGACAAAGCGCGGCACGGGCATCATCTCGAAAAGCGTCTGGTGGTCGATACCGGCGCTGGATATGTTGTCGTCCCTGGTCACAATATTTCGCGTTTCTAGAAAACAGAACCCTAATCTTATAGGATAAAGGAAAAGCTTTATAAATCGGTAACTTACACGATTTTCCTTAACTTGAGAATTTACTTCAGCAAAAACGTCTAATCCCTCGCCCTCCAGATAGAGGGCAAGGGATATTAGTGCGCAATTATTAATGAAAGGTTAATGTTTGGTGCCAAACAGACGGTCACCAGCATCGCCCAGACCGGGAACAATATATTTGTTCTCATCCAGATGATCGTCGAGCGAGGCCACGTAGATTTTCACCTGCGGGTATGCGTCATGCACGACTTTGACACCTTCGGGGGCCGCGACCAACGCCATGAATCGTATCATTTCCGGCTTGGCACCCTGTGCCACCATGACATCGATAGCATGCTTGGCTGAATTCCCGGTGGCCAGCATCGGATCAACCAGAATGAAGAAACGTCCGGCCGTATCCGGCAGTTTGACCAGATATTCGACCGGCATTTTGGTTTCCGGGTCACGATAGACGCCGATATGGCCGATACGGGCCGCCGGCATCAGCTCTTCAAGCCCTTCGGCCATCCCCAGACCGGCGCGCAGAACCGGCACGATCACGGGCTTTTTGCCCTCGATCATCGGGGCATCCATGTCGCAAAGCGGGGTCTTGATATGGCGGGTGGTCATGGGTAATGGGCGGGTCAGCTCATAGCCCATCAGCAGGGAAATTTCCTTAAGCAGCAGCTTGAACATCGCCTTGTTGCACGTTGTTTCGCGCATCAGGCTGAGCTTGTGCAGGATCAACGGGTGATCAGCAACAAAAAGATTGGGAAATTTCGGGTCTTCTTTCATGATTTGCCTCCGTGCGCGTCTTATTCTGGCGGCACAGTGAACAAAATCGGCAGCGGTGTCAACCGCGTACCATGATGGGAAAGACCCGCTATTCAATATCCTGAACGTAGCGGCTTAAGGGGCTTTGCTCGAAATATTCTAGCGAGGTGCTGCCCGGAGCGGTGCTGTGAAAACGCGTAAGATCGTTGCGCATGTTGGCCATCAGATCATCCAGAGAATCGCCGGGCAGCGGTTCCGCCACACAGCTGGACATGGTCAGGTTAAAGGGCCTGCCCTTCTCATCATTAATAACGATCTGTTCTTCTTCCAGGAAATGGCGCAGACGATTGGTGGCCGCCGTACCCCCGGCTATATCGGAATGTTTCAGGCACATGATGAACTCCCCGTCGCCGGAGCGATAGGCATCATCGAACGAACGGATACATTTTTTGATCTGGCGCGCGACAGCGGCAATGACCTCGCGATGACGTTCCTCCGTTATCAGCCCGACAATCTGTTCATAATTATCTATCTTGGCCAAAGCCAGACAGAACGGTTTGCCACGGCGAGCGCGGCGCTCCATCTCGCGTTCAAGATCAATGACCATTGCTTTTTTACTGCGCAGACCGGTACTGACATCAAGGCCGGTATCAGCCTGCACAGCGTCATGCTCCAGACGGCGCAGCTGATAAACCAGATCGTCATACAAGTTGACGAATTCATCATAAATTTTGAAATCGGGCCGCGCGCCAGAAACATGGGCCTCGTGCATCAGGTCACTGCCCATCTCGTAAAGCTCCACCTGCATTTTTCTGAGCTTCTCGATGGAGGCCTTGCCGATAAAATCATCCTGCGTTGAATCGTTCAACCAGGCGACAAATGATTTCGGGGGCTCAAAAGGATCGCCTGCGCGTTCGGGAAAAAATACGGCGCGGAGCACACGGCTATACCATTCCGCATGCTCATCAACGATGGGCGAAATGGCTTTCAGTTTGCTGTCAATTTCATAGGATAATGCCATGGCGGCTCCGTCGCGAATCCTGCAATACGCTCTCATAATAACATAGAGCAAAAATTCTACAGAAAAAGTTAACGGAATCAGTGGTTTTCGATAAGAAAGCTAGTCCGGCAGCCACTCCTGCTGCAGTTCATCAAGCGTTCCGGCGCGGATGGCCGCCCTGACCTCGCGCATCAGGCGGGTGATGACAGCCACGTTATGCTGGGCCACGATCTGGAGCGCCAGCATTTCCTGCACCTTGAACAGATGATGCAGATACGCCTTGGAATAGTTGGTCGAGCAATCGATGCCCATGGTTTCATCCAGCGGCGTCGGGTCGTCACGATATTTGGCGTTGCGCAGGTTGATGCGTTCTTCCGGGTTGCCGCGCATCAGCGCCCAGCCATGGCGGGCGATACGGGTCGGCGATACGCAATCGAAAGTGTCGATACCCATGCGCACACAGGTGAACACGTCGATGATCTTACCGATGCCCAGCAGGTGTACCGGGCGTTCCGGGTGGATCAGTTGCGAATGCAGTTCGACGATTTCATGGAATTGTTCCTGCGAGCCACCAAGTGACCCGCCAATAGCCGTGCCGAAGAAAGCACGGTCACGCGTCCATTCGCAGCTTTCCTTGCGCAGGTCGAGATAGACCCCGCCCTGCACGATGCCATAAAGTGCCTGACGTCCGTCATGTGTGCGGGCGAATTCCGCCAGAGAACGATCACCCCAGCGGTGCGAACGGTGCATTGATTTTTCGGTGTAGGCGCGGTCATTGTGGAATGCGGTGCATTCATCCAATTGATAAATCAGATCGGCGCCGAGCTGGCGCTGGATCTGAATGCTGCTCTCCGGTGTCAGGGTCAGTTCACGACCATCGAAATAGGAACGGAATTTTGCGCCCTGCTCGGTGATTTTCAGCAGGCTTTTTTCGCGATTCTTGCCGCGTCCCTTGATCTCATCGGCAACGGAACCATGGCCCATCGAGAAAATCTGGAAACCGCCGGAGTCGGTCATCATCGGCCCGTCCCAACGGTTAAACTGGTGCAGGCCACCCATCTTTTCAACCAGATCGGCACCGGGCTGAATCATCAAGTGATAGGTGTTGCCGAGAATGATATCGGCCTGCGCCTCACGCATCTGCGGCATCGACAGATTTTTCATCGCACCCTTGGTACCGCAGAAAATATAATTCGGCGTTTCGATGGTACCGTGCGGCGTTTTTAGTTTGCCGATACGCGCTTTTGTTTTCGGATCACGGTGTTCGATATCAAAAGCGAAATTTGGATATTCAAGCGATGAGGGCGGCGTGACAATGATCGGCGCGTTCTTATCAGGGCGGCGGGGTTTCTTCGGCGCTTCAGGTTGCGGTGCTTGTTGCGGTTGTGACATATTTCACCTCTTATTGCCGTCATTGCGAGCGTAGCGAAGCAATCCAGAATCTATGAAATCCGTAACATTTCTGGATTGCTTCGTCGGGGGAGTCCCCCTCCTCGCAATGACACTTAAATCAAGTTCAAAACAAAATGCGCGGCTACTGGCCGCGCACTTGTTCGTACAACGCTTGCGCGTGATTACTTCGCGGCCTTTTTCGGCGCAGCGGCTTTCGCGGCTGTTTTCTTCAACTGACGTGCCGAGATGTTCGGCTTTTTCAGGTGCGGCTTTTTTGGCGCTGCTTTTTTCGGCGCTTCTTTACCATCGGCAGCGAGTTTTTTCTCGATCTGTACTTTGACTTTTGCCAGAACCGGATCAAGTTTGGTCTTCGCTGTGCTGGTCAGCCAGACGTCCAGACCGCCTTTGTGTTCGATCGTGCGCAGACCATTCGGGCCTACACGAATACGTACGGACCTGCCGAGTACTTCGCTGTAGATACCCTGATCGCCAACGCTCGCGTTGAACTTACGGCGAGTTCTGTTCTGGGCGTGGGAAACATTGTTTCCTGACATTTGCATTTTGCCCGTAACCATGCAGCGGCGGCTCATTTTCTTAATCCTTATTCGAGTGGTTTTATTTTATTCCGGGTCGGAAATTAGGGGGTTAGCATTGGAAAGTCAAGCAATTTAGGGGGTAAAAACAGGCGCTAAAACAGCTTTCCGCCCCAGAAAAGGGCCCCCATCAGGCTGGCCAGAAGCAACATATGGGCGATCAGGCTCATATACAAGGCCCGGCGCAGGTGGCCGTTCTCCAACTGGGCCGTGGCATTGGCAGGCCCGACCCAGTCCCCGCGCAGGGTGCTGCCGTCCAGATCGACCGTCGGGCCGCCCAGGGAAACATCCAGAGCATAAGCCAGCGCCGTGACCGGCCAGCCCCCCTGTTCATATTTTGCATGTCCCTTCCCTGGCCCCAAAGCAGCCAGTGCACGGGTCATGCCGCCGGTGGGGGTAAACAGGCCTGAAAGCGCCATTAATGTCCCGGCCAGCATACCGGGAATGAACCCCATCAGCTTTTCAAGCGCCAGCGGCACCGCGCCGAAACCCTTGCTAAAGCCGTCCTTGCCGAAGCGCCACGTGAAGGCCACGAGCGCGACATATATATAAGCCCCCGGCAACCCCGCCAGCAGATACCAGAAAACGGGCGCCACGACGCCCTTATCAAACGCCCGCGCGGCAAAGGACATGCCAACCCGGGTGATACCAAAATGATCCGTATTTGTAAGGTCGGTGCGCGTGGATACGGCAATCGCAGCAAAAACTCCCTTACTGACCTTATTATCGCGCTGGGCAAAATAAAGCCGGAGGAGCGCGAACCAGACCGTTCCCGCCGTCATCGCCAGCGAGAGAAAAACCACTTCAGTCGCGCCACCAAACGGATACTGAAGCGCCAGCTTCGCCGCCGCCTCCCCGATGATGAAAAAGAACACCAGCACGACGACCAGCAGGGCAAACCCCCGGAACATCAAGTCACCCGCCGCGCGCTGGGTGCGGTCGAGCCTGCTGCCTGTCCCGCCAAAGACCCCGCTCACCAGTTTCCACAGAAAGGGATTAGCGTTTCCATGCATCGGGCCGGTTATGACCCCGACAACGACACAAAGAAGTAGCGCCGCCATCGCGGCATAGACGCGATCCGGGTCATACATGACGTGTGGCAAAGAAAGGAAAAAGTCTTTCATATAAGTAAGTTAGGGCGCAATAACTTGTCAGAACACCCCTATTTACGAGATATACACAGAGTCTTGCTAATATAACCTCATGCTGCGTTGCGGAAATATGGGCAAAGCGGTGTATATTACTAGGGGACTCATGTAAGCACTTTAAGGAGTAACACTTTGCTGTATCATTTTTTCGACCTTCAGCACGCCATGCTGACACCGGCCCGTATGACGGCAGAGCTTATGCGTTCCGCCTATCAAAACCCCATGAACCCGATGTCCTACACGCAGGCAGGACGATCCCTCGCCGCCAGTGCGGAAATCTTCGAGCGCGTTACACGCAAATTCGGCAAGCCTGTCTTTGACCTGCCCACAACGATCATTGATGGCAAGACCGTGGAGATTGAGGAGCAGATTGTTTTCGAGAAAGATTTCGCGAACCTGATCCATTTCCGCCGCAAGGTCGAACGCAAGGACCCCAAAGTGCTGATCGTGGCGCCGATGTCCGGGCATTATGCCACGCTGCTGCGTGGCACAGTGGAGGCGCTGCTTCCACACCATGATGTGTATATTACCGACTGGCATGATGCGCGTCAGGTGCCTATGTCAGCCGGACGGTTCAATCTTGATGATTATATTTCTTATGTTCGGGAATTCTTGAGCATGCTCGGGTCTGATGTGCATGTGATTGCCGTCTGCCAGCCCGCCGTGCCGGTTTTCGCTGCCGCCGCCCTCATGGGCGCCGATGAGGACCCTGCCCGCCCGCTGACCATGACATTGATGGGCGGCCCGATTGACGCCCGTGTGTCACCAACCCGCGTGAACGAGATGGCGGAACGTAATCCCGGTCACTGGCTGGCGCAAACGGTGGTCACGCAGGTGCCATTTTATTATCCCGGCGCCGCCCGCAAGGTTTATCCCGGCTTCGTCCAGCTGGGCAGCTTCGTCAGTATGAACCTTGACCGCCATGTCGGATCACACATGAAGTTCTATCAGCATCTGATTGCGGGAGATGGTGAATCCGCAGAAACGCACCGTGCGTTCTATGATGAATATCTGTCGGTCATGGACATACCAGGTGAATTCTATCTCCAGACTGTCGATGTTGTGTTCCAGCGTTATCTGCTGCCGCAAGGCAAGATGGTGTGGAAAGACCCGGTCAACGAACAGTCATTCCCGGTTGATCCGAAAGCCATCACACAGACGGCGATGCTGACCATCGAAGGCGAGCTTGATGATATCTCCGCCAATGGCCAGACGACGGCGGCGCATGAAATTGCAACCAACCTGCCCGCTGATCGCCAGTATCATCACTTCCAGCCAAAAACCGGTCACTACGGCATCTTTAATGGCCGTAAGTGGCGTGAGGAGATCATGCCCCGTATCCGCCATTTCATCCGTGAATTTGACCCAGATTCTGACCCGGTACCGGCAACTGATCTGGCCCTGATCCCTGACAAAGCTCCGGAACGCTGGGACAAAGCCCATCACGGCATTGACGCCGTCAATGCCCGCAAAGCCGGAAAACCAGCGCCTGAACTGGAGCCTGCAGAGTAACCCATTTATTTACATAATAATTGACAGGCGGGCAGCGTCCGGCTTATAGTCTTTTCATTATTACATAACCGTCAATAATTGAGGTGTGACGATGGCTATCGACCTTCCCCCGGATATTTCCGTAAATTTTCAGGCAACTGCCTATGGCTCACCTGTGGTTCAGGTCGCGCAAGCCGCCCAGTCAGGCTGCAAGGCCGCAAACGGTTCGCAGAGTTACAAGGTCGGGAATACCGGCAATACACTGGTGATTGACGAAGACAAATCAGGCAAGGCCGCCTATTCCCTGCTCAAGGCCGATGGCACATCTTCTCCGCTGAAGGTGAATGTCGCTGTGCCTTCAGCCATGGTCACTATCGTTACCTTCACCGATAATTCCATCCTGACCCAGTATCATATCAAAGATGGAAGAGGTCAGAACATGGCCTCCATGTTCAAGGACGCGCAGGGCAAAACACATGCCCTGATCGAGCCGAAACCACAAGCATCGGCCCCCGGCTGTAACTTGTCGTAAAAGGTCTAAACCAGAAATTCCACAAACGGCTCCGCTTCCTGCGGGGCCGTTTTGTTTTAAGATCCCAAACCATCCACACGCGCACCGCACCGCAGCATGGTTGTTTATAGACCGGCATATGGCCGACTCTTTAAAGTTTTAAAAACTCGATGAGTCATGAAACAGGGAACCCGCCGCATGCTCTATGAATGGCACGACCTTATCAGCAGCGCGCTAAAGCTTTCGTTCAATACGGCAGCTTCTGCGATGCGTATGAATAGCGCCCTGATGCAGACATTCAATATGAGTGCCGCCCCCCTGCTATCCTCAGCCCGTCTTTTTGAAAAAATGGCGAGCGACCAGCCCACACCCGATTTTGACCTGACGCAGATACAAATCAGCGGGCGCACTGTATCCGTAACCGAAGAAATACTGGACGACAAAGCGTTCGGCCAGTTACTCCATTTCAAATGCGAAGAGGGCGACGCCCCCCGTCATGTGCCCAAAGTTCTGATCGTCGCCCCTATCTCGGGGCATAAGGCCACGATCCTGCGTGACACGGTTCGTGAACTGCTTCCGGATAGCGATGTCTATATCACCCAGTGGAAAGATGCGCGTGAAGTCCCTCTGGAAAAAGGACAATTCGATCTCGCAGAGTATATGGCGCATCTTCATGATTTTATCCATAAGGTCGGACCGAATACACACCTGATCGGTATCAGCCAATCGACCGTGCCGGTGCTGGCGGTGACGTCACTGCTGGCCGCCCGTCAAGACCCCTGCCAACCCCTGTCGATCACGCTGATGTGCGGGCCTATCGATCCCCGTATTAATGAAACGGAAATTTCACGCCTGACACGGCAGCGGAATATCAACTGGTTCAGACAGAATATGATCGTGCGCGTACCAGCGCATTATCCCGGACGCGGACGCGATGTCTATCCCGGATTTTTGCAGGCCATGGGCATGGCCTCCGCAGCGCCGGGTCAGAAGCATCAGACAGCCTTCGATATGGTCAGCAAAATTTACGGCGGTCAGGGAGAGAAGATTGATGCCGATGCGCTGTATTACCTCGACACTATCGAACAGGTTTTTCTTGAACACAGACTCCCGCGTGGTGTGATGACGTGGAGGAACGAGAAAATTGATCCTGCAAAAATTCGCGACACAGCCCTCTTCACCATCGAAGGTGCAAACGACAACATTACAGCACCGGGACAGACTGTAATTGCGCATGCCTTGTGTACGCAGATTCCCCCTGCCCTGAAGCACCACAGGCTGCAGTCAGGCGCGGGTCACCACGACCTCTTCTCCGGCCCCCACTGGAAGCATGAAATATCAAATGAAATCAAACACTTCATTAGAAAGATTGCAGCCACACGCGGGATTGCCTATGATCCGCCGCAGGTTGATACCCCGGTAAAAGCCACCCAGAAACCGCCTGTAAAACCGGATCTGGTCGCCTGAGATTTCCATACGGATTTTCTGTGCGACTATCCACAGGCCAAGTATCTGGAAACACGCTGCAAAGCAGCACGGAAACCCGCAGAAATCCTAGGTTTTCTGGCTATTTCTTTGGGGATCAGTCATACTAGATATATAGGGAAGAACAGGTCAAAAATCGCATGTCGGACAAGCTGAGCCATATCAGTCCACATCTTCGTCTGCAGGTCAGTAAACGGGCCCGCAGGATGGCTTTGCGTCTGGATACCAAGGAACGGGTCGTTTATCTGGTCGTCCCTACACGGGCGGATATGACCAAGGCCAAGGATTTCGCCAAGGAATACAAACACTGGATTCAGCAAAAAATCGATGAATTGCCTGATCCGGTACCGTTTCACGATGGTACTATTATACCACTGTTTGGGCGCAATGTTGAAATCCGGGTGAATTATAGCTCTACTTTAAAAAGAACCTCTATCGAATTGAAACCACGCATCCTTTTGATCAACACCAATAAGAAGGACCAAAAGGAGGTCAGTGACCGCATCATGCGCTTTCTAAAGAAGGAAGCGTCACGGGTTATCCGCGCCCTGGCCGTGGAAAAAGCCGCCCGTACCGGCAAATCCATCACCAATGTTTCCGTGCGTGATACCCGCTCCCGCTGGGGCAGCTGCGCCGAGGACGGCAATCTGTCGTTCTCTTGGCGGCTGATCTTCGCCCCTTGGGAAGCGCTGGATTATGTCGTTGCCCATGAGGTTGCTCACCTGGTTCACATGAATCATGGCAAGGCCTTCTGGAATCTCTGCGCCAAGCTTTCAACAGCCTATGAAGAAGGCCGTGACTGGATGCGCGCCAGCGGTCATGACTTGATGAGCTACGGCCAGTAAACCCCTGAAAATCTGACAAAGTCATGACTTATCCACATGCGTCATTGCGCGGATCATGCGACATCCTTTTGCGCGAGCAAAATCTAAGGAATAACGTCTATTACATTGATATCAATATGATTTTGATAAAATCACTGATGCGTCAAGACTGCTTCAAACCAAATCTCAGGTGTCATTCCCACGAAAACGGGAATCCATACCGACTACCCATCAATTGAATGGATCCCCGCCTGCGCGGAGATGACAGTTGCGCGGAATCTCATCAATACCCTGACATCTGGATGAAATCGAGCGCGCCCTGCAGGATGAACTGGGCGGCGAGTTTGTCGACGTTCTGTTTTCTTTTCGTTCTGGACATATCCACATCGCCGATCAGAAACTTATTCACAGACACTGTGGATAACCTTTCATCCCAGAGAGCAATCCATGGCTCCGGGCCGAAAACTTCCGGGTGGTTTTCCATCTCGCGTCCGAAATCCTTGATCGAGTCACAACGCGGCCCTTCAGTCCCGTCCATGTTCACGGGATAGCCGAGAACATATCCGCCGATTCCATAATCTGTGACGATCTTCTTCAGCTCTAGAATGTCTTTGGTGAACTTGGTGCGCTCGATCAATTTCAGCGGCGTGGCGACGTTATGACCTGAATCTGACAGCGCTACCCCTATCGTCCGCTCGCCGATATCCAGCCCGAGCAGACGGGCGTTTTTTGGACATGAATCTATGATATTTCTGAGTAATCCGATTGCCATGTTGCGCTTGCTTACCAAGGGTCGCAGGTGTAAAAGATTTAAGGAAATTACAGAGGAATAACAAGCATGTCCATCGATAAGGAAACCGTGCGCAAGGTCGCCGGGCTGGCCCGCCTGAAACTGAACGAGGAAGAGCTGGAACAGTTCACGCCGCAGGTCGCCGGGATCGTCAAATGGGTCGAAATGCTGGGTGAAGTAAACACCGATGACGTCGCCCCGCTGGCGAACGTCGTCAATATAGATCTGAAACTGCGCCCGGATGAAATCAATGACGGCGGCTACCAAAAAGAGATTCTGGTAAATGCCCCTGAAGCCGTCGAAGGCTTCTTCGTTGTCCCGAAAGTGGTGGAATAAAAAATCATGACCGAACTGACCAACCAAACCATCGCCGAAGCTCTGGAAGGCCTGAAGAACAAATCCTTCTCGGCGACGGAGCTGACACAGGCCCACATCAAGGTGATGGAGGATACCCGTCACCTGAACGCCTATATCACCGAAACGCCGGAACTGGCGCTGGAAGCCGCCAGAGAATCCGACAGGCGGATTGCCGCTGGAAAAATGGGTGCGCTGGAAGGCATTCCCATCGGCATGAAGGACCTGTTCTGCACCCGGGGTGTGCGCACCACCGCCGCCAGCAAGATTCTTGGCAATTTCATACCACAGTATGAATCAACCGTTTCACGCAAGATGCTGACAGAGGGTGCAATCATCCTCGGCAAAACTAACCTTGATGAATTCGCGATGGGTTCGTCGAACACGACATCAGCGTTTGGTAATGTCATCAGCCCGTGGAAGCGCAATGACGGCAGCAATGTCGATCTCGTCCCCGGGGGATCATCGGGCGGATCGTCTTCGGCCGTAGCGGCGCGTTCGTGCATGGCGGCAACAGGCACAGACACGGGCGGATCGATCCGCCAGCCTGCGGCCTTCTGCGGCATCGCCGGGATCAAGCCGACCTATGGCCGCTGCTCGCGCTGGGGCGTCATCGCGTTTGCGTCATCGCTGGACCAACCGGGCATTTTTGCCCGCAATGTCGAGGACTGCGCCATCGTTCTGAAATCAATGGCGGGCCACGACCCGAAAGACAGCACGTCAGCCGACAGGCCTGTGCCTGATTTTGCTGCTGCGCTGACAGGTAACGTCAAAGGCCTGAAAGTCGGCATCCCAAAAGAATATAACGTCGACGGCATGCCGCCTGAGATTACCGACATCTGGCAAAAGGGTATGGACTGGCTGAAGGCTGGTGGTGCCGAGATTGTCGATATCTCCCTGCCCCATACGAAGTATGCACTGCCAACCTATTACATCATTGCACCGGCAGAATGTTCATCGAACCTCGCCCGTTATGACGGCGTACGTTACGGTCTGCGCGTCGATGGTGAAAACCTGAACGACATGTATGGCCGCACCCGCGTCGAAGGCTTCGGCAACGAAGTCAAACGCCGCATCCTGATCGGCACCTATGTGCTGTCTGCCGGTTATTATGACGCCTACTACATCAAAGCGCAGAAACTGCGTCGCCTGATCTATGAAGATTTTATCAATGCCTACAAGCAGTGTGATGTCATTCTGACGCCGACCGCGCCGTCTGCCGCCTTTGCGATTGGCGAGAATGACGATGATCCGCTGAAAATGTATCTGAATGACGTGTTCACGGTTCCGGCTTCTCTCGCCGGTCTTCCGGGCATGTCGGTTCCGGCGGGGATTGACTCCAAAGGCCTGCCGCTGGGTCTGCAGGTCCTCGGGCGTCCGTGGGATGAAGAAACTGTTTTCCGTGTCAGCGATTTCATTGAAACGGCATCGGCCTTTTCAGCCGTTCCGCAAATGGTCGCCAAAAAAGCCGCATAATAGAGGTAAAGCCAAATGAGAAATTTCATTGCCGCGTCCCTGTGTTTTTTCTTACTGACAGCCGCCCTGCCCGCGCAGGCCACGGCGGTGAACCGCGATCAGGCCAACCAGTATTTTGCCACCTGCATCAGCAAGGCCTCCAAAGGTGTTAAAACCGAGAGCATGACAGCGCTTTGCGCCTGCACATCAGCGCGACTGATGCAGTTCATGACAGCAGAAGACCTTGAGACCATCAAAAGCGGCGGCACTGCCGGGCAAGCAGCCCAGCATAAGATGCTGATGGATGTTTATGCCCCATGCACCGAAGTTGTGGCTGCGGACATGATCAACTTTGAATGCGTCAATAACAAGAAACTTTATGACTTGAACAAGGGCTACGACATTCCGAAGCTATGCGCCTGTTCGGCGCAAAAAAGCGCCGACTGGTACCAAGGCAAGGCGCGCGGTCTGATGACGGAAATCCTTCAGAAAGATCCCGCCGTCACCGATGCCGCAGGCGCACTGATCACGCATCCGCAGACGCGCAACCAGATGCTGAATAATCTGGTCGCCTGTAGCGCGCAACCGGCGGACATGAAATCCTTGAACAAGTATGTGCCACCCGCCATTCCCGTGCCGGTTTTTTCCGGTCCCGGTAAATGAGCCACGGAACACCATGAAAGTAATGCCTGTTATCATTATGATCTGCCTGCTGCTCGGTCTTTTCGTGACCGCGCAGAACGCCTATGCGCAGAATTCATTTGAGGCAGGACCGTTGAGCACGATGCCCCCGGCAGCGGAACTGAAGCAGCTGGCCAATAAATTCTACAAGCGTTGCCAAGCCAAGCCCGATGCGACCCTAAACGCCACAGAACAGGAAGAATATTGCGTATGCCTGTCAGCGCAAATGTACAGAAAAACGCTGGAGCCTGAAGAGCGCCAGTATCTGGCAACAGGTGAAGGCGCCGCCATAGATTACAGACGCGCCATCGCCGAGGTTTATGGCCCGTGCATCGGCATACCGGGACGCGTGGCAACTTACCAACAATGCACCATGTCACGATCAGTCTATAAGCTGGTCAAGACTGAGAATGACATGAAAGCCATGTGCCAATGCGTGTTGCGCGAGATGAACGATTACTGGGACGTTGTCGCCCCGGCCTTTCTTGAGGTGGAAATGCGGCATCGGCGCGGCGTTGAAGACCCGTTGAAATTCCTGATGAGTGGCCGTCATTATCCGGTCACATATGCGGAAAAACTTTCAGAATGCGTTTCCCATTACGGGCGGCGTGATTAAAGCTAACTTAAAAGGTGAGACTATGGCTGAAATTGTAAAAGGTGAAACAGGCGATTGGGAAATCGTGATCGGCCTGGAAGTACATGCCCAGATCACATCCAACTCTAAACTGTTTTCCGGCGCCTCCACCAATTTCGGCGCCGCGCCGAACAATCAGGTCAGCTTCGTCGATGCGGCGATGCCGGGCATGCTGCCGGTGCTGAACGAGTTTTGCGTCGAGCAAGCCGTGCGCACAGGCCTGGGTCTGAATGCGCAGATCAATGCTTATTCAGTGTTCGAGCGCAAAAATTACTTTTACCCCGACCTGCCGCAGGGTTACCAGATTTCACAGTTCCAGCATCCGATCGTCGGCGAAGGCGAGATTGAGATTGATCTGGCCGACGGCACCGTTAAACCGATCCGTATCGAACGCCTGCACATGGAACAGGATGCGGGTAAGTCCCTGCATGATCAGCATCCGGCAAAATCGTTCGTCGATCTGAACCGTTCCGGCACGGCGCTGATGGAGATTGTTTCCCGCCCGGACATTCGCGGCGCTGAAGAAGCAGCAGCCTATGTTTCCAAGCTGCGTATGATCCTGCGCTATCTGGGAACCTGTGATGGCAACATGGATGAAGGCTCCATGCGTGCCGACGTCAATCTATCCATGCGCAAAGTCGGCGTTGAAACGCTGGGCACACGCTGCGAAATCAAGAACGTCAACTCAATCAAGGCCATCCAGATGGCGATTGCCTATGAATCGCGCCGTCAGGTCGAAGTCCTTGAGGGTGGCGGCACGATCCGGCAGGAAACACGCCTGTGGGACCCGGCAAAGGGTGAAACTCGCGCCATGCGTTCCAAAGAGGAAGCGCATGACTATCGTTATTTCCCGGACCCTGATTTGCTGCCGCTGGTGTTGAAGGCCGATTATATCGAGAACATCAGAAAATCGCTGCCGGAACTTCCCGACCAGAAAAAACACCGTTTCATGAATAATTTCGGGCTAAGCGCTTATGACGCCAGCGTACTGATTGCCGAACGCTCACGCGCCGATTATTTCGAAACTGCCAGCAAGGGCCGCAATGCCAAGCTGGTCGCCAACTGGCTGATGAACGAATTGCTGGCCGTGCTGAACAAGGATGGTAAAGCAATCACCGAAAGCCCGATCAGCGCCGACCAACTCGGCAAACTGGTCGATCTGATCAGCAACGATACGATTTCCGGTAAAATTGCAAAGGACGTATTCGCCGAGATGTTCGCCACCGGCAAAGACCCCGCCGTGATCGTTGATGAAAAAGGCCTGAAACAGGTAACGGACACCGGCGCCATCGAAAAAGTCATCGATGAGGTTCTGGCCGCCAACCCGGACAAGGTGACAGAATTCCGCTCCGGCAAGGACAAACTGTTTGGTTTCTTTGTTGGTCAGGTCATGAAAGTATCCGGCGGCAAGCTTAATCCTGCGGCCGTCAACGACATCCTGACGGCGAAGCTGAAAGGTTAGTCATGTCTGAACAAAAGTACGAATATAAAGTCACGATCTATCGTGAACCCCTGCTCGGTTCTATCTTTCTGGGTGGTTCGCGGGTTGACCCTGTGCGTTATTCCGAATTCCTGAACAAAAACGCCAAGGAAGGCTGGCAAGTTGTGACGATGGAACGCGAGTCCCGCCGCGAATTGATTTTCTTCAAACGCGAAGCCTTCCTGACGATTATGAAGCGTGAAGTATAAGCCATGAAAATCCGCGGTAAAATTATGTTCTACGCCCTGATGGGCACCGGCATTATCGGCGCACTGCTGGGGCTTGCGCAGATGTGGCTCGACATTCTGGAATGGGATGACTTTGTTAAAACGCTGATTACGCTGGTCATTGCCGGTAGCGTGATTTCGTTCCTGACGGCCGTTGATTACGACATGCCTGCGGTACGGTCTAAAATTCTGTTTGCTACGCTGGTGGCGCTGATCGTAGCAATATCCGGCATGGTGATTGTCCAGCTATGGTGGGTCGGTTTTCAATGGGGCATATTTGCCAAGGTTGTTGTATCACTCGGCATCCTGACCGTACTTGTCGCTTTCCTGCTGGCCGTGACCGAGGATTTCGGGCAAAACAAAAATCTGCGTGAAAAAGACTATATCGACTGAACCTGATTGTTCTTTTCAGAGACGATCTGCGACACGTCCCTGCAAAGCGCCTGTACGTCCACCGGCTTTCTGACATAGGACAACGCGCCAGCCCGCAGAGCCAGTGCTTCATCCTGTTCACTGGCGCGCGTGGCCAGAATGAGAACGGGAATATCAAGAAATTCGGAGTTCTGCTTGATCTGCTGGAGAAGCTCCATGCCATCCATCTCCTTCAGTTCCTTGTCCACGATTACCAGATCAGGCTGTACACGCGCCAGATAATGCAGCGCATCTTCTCCGCTGGGGGACATTTGCACTGACATGCCCTGCGCCTCTAACCCTTGCGCGATAACAGACGCCACGTCCTTGTCATCATCGACGATCAGAATATGCGCATGTTCTTTGGTTCCTGGCTTCATGTATATGTTCATATTTGCCAGCTCCGGATTTTCCACACGGGCGTCATTGCATATTGACTGGCAAACACTCTGGACATGCTTGAGTACCCTCTCAAGCACTTCCTCGTCATCCTTACCGATGGCGCGCCCCTGATCCACCTCTTTCAGAATATCTGTCAACAAATGATCTGCCTCTCGTCCTGCATCGGTTATATGAGGGTAACCGAATGTCGTGCCGGACCCTGCCAAACCATGCACCAGAGCTTGCGCCCGCAGCATATCCGCGCGTACGGGCATGGCATATTGTTCCAGATCAAGAATATTATCAATGATGCGGATAGTGTTCTCAAGCCGCCGGATATAGGCATGCTTAAGTTTCAAGAACGCCTGCTGATATTCCAGACTTTTCAATTCATCCATTTTGAGACGCCTTCCAGATATTTGCGACATCTTCCGCCAGACGGAGTGGATCGAAGGGCTTGCCCAGTACACCTATCGCCCCGGCAGTCATAAAATCTTCCTGATCCGCACCGGCAGATCCGGTCATAAACAATACAGGAACCCCGAGCGCCTTTCGCCCCTCACGCAGCCTCGCCAGAGTCTGCAACCCGGTCAACCCCGGCATTACGGCATCCAGAATGATCAGATCGGGATTCCAACTATCGACGCTATCGAGCAGTTCCAGACCTGAGGCGCAGGCCAAAACCTGATAACCGCCGATGTTTTCCAATGACAGCTTTATTATCATCAGCATATCGGGTTCATCATCGGCACAGATAATGCGCTGCAGAGTCTTCATAATTGCTTACTCCCCAATTGCCAGCCAATTATCGAAATAATATGAATATTATAAAAATCATTCATAACAAAGTACAACTTACACCTTATTATAGAGCATTGGCTGCAGTGATGGTAGTTTGATATCAGATTCATACCAGAGGTTATTATGCGTTTTGTAAGTCATACTTTTATTAAAATTTGCAGCATTATTATTGCGCTGCTGGCCTTGAGCGTCATGGCGGGCTGGTACATGCAGAACACCATACTAGTGCAGATCCATCCTGAATTCGCACCGATGAAATTCAATACGGCCTTGTGCTTCCTGCTTTCCGCTATGGGGCTCATCTTCTGGGTGCTTAATAAAACAAAGGCGACCATCTTGATGGGGAGTCTGGTCACCTTAATCTCCGTCATGACTATCTCTGAATATATTTTTGAAAAAAGCATAGGGATTGATACGCTATTTGTTACACCCTTTACGGATTACAGATCTTCTGCGCCGGGTCGCATGACACTTAATGCTTGCGCTTGCTTCCTAATGACGGGCCTGTCCATTATCAGCCTGGCCGTGTGTCAGTATAACAAACGCATCTGCAACCCTTTCATAATATCGCTTATGGGCAGCTTTATTATATCCATCGCCCTCGTGACTTTGATCGGTTACGTCACCGATGTTGACGCCACAACCGCATGGAAAAATTTTTCCGGTATGGCATTACATACATCGGTTACTTTTATCACCCTCGGCCTGTGCTTAAACCTGGCCGCGATTGATATTTCCGAGGGTACGCCCAAATGGCTCCCCATCCCTGTTTTTCTACTACTTTCCATTATGACGATATCACTGTGGCTGGCGCTAAGAGGGCAGGATGACAAAAATTTTGTGCAGTCCATGCAGTTTGATTCCAGAATAATTGAACGAACCATCCAGAATTACACCAATGACGTCTACTCCGCCCTCGAACATTTTTCGAAGAGATGGGAATACCAAGGCGGTACGCCTGAACTAGTATGGCGGAAAGATGCCGAAACCTACCTTAGCTATTTTCCTGCCTTGGTAGCGTTAGAATGGTTTGATGGCAATCATCACATTCAATGGGCCGTTCCTCGGAAGTTTGAGGCCATACTTACGAAGGACGTTCTTGATAACAGTCCACCCAACAGAGATGCCATGAACGCCGCCAAGGAAAGCGGCCAACGACAAATCACACCGGCTTTCAAATTAATTACAGCAGGGACAGGCTTTGTTTTTTATTATCCCCTTAATGTGAATGGAAGATATGACGGCCTGATTGGCGCCGCATTCAATGTTGAAAAGGTTTTGAAACATATCCGGGACAACATAGTGGCGGCAGACATTCGAGAACATTACTACCTGACAGTCAGAGAGAATAACGAAGTTATTTTTAGCGACGTCCCTGAAGGATATTACGTAGACCCTCGTTACGAATCCTCTGCGGCCGTCAAAGTCACAAACAACCCCTGGATTCTTACTGTCACGCCGCAAGAGACGTGGCTGAACAGTCGTAACAAGTTACCCACCAACGGCATTCTGGCTATCGGATTCCAGATGTCCTTTTTGATTTCACTGGCGCTTTTTCTTGCCATACGTCTCTACGAAAAAGAAAAAATCCTTCGATATTCCCGCGATCAATTGAAGGATTTTATCGAGAACACTCCCGCCTCTATCGCCATGTGCGACAGGGACCTAAAATATCTTGTTGTCAGCAAAAAATGGTATAGCGATTTCAAGCTCAGCGAATCCAATATCATCGGAAAATCTCACTATGATATATTTCCCAATATGCCCGCGCATTGGGCCGATATACTTCAACAATGCCTGCAGGGAAGGTCTGCCTACGCCAACGAAGAAAAAGTCATATTGAAGAGCGGCCGGATTATGTGGATGCAGTGGGCTGTTCATCCCTGGTATGACAGCAATGGCGAAGTTGGCGGCGTTATCATGTTCACCGATATCATCACGGAACGCAAAGAAGCCGAAGAAATGCTGCTACGGCAGCAAAAATTCCTGGAACTGGCCTTCGCCGCCACGCAGGACGGGGTGTGGGAATGGGACATTCGTGAGGATACATACTGGTTCTCGCCCCGATGGAAAGCCATGTTGGGATACCACGATCATGAAATCCCCAACACGCGTTTGGCTGCGCGCGCATTGGTGCACCCCGATGATGTTGTGTCCTTCAGGAAAAATCTTGATGAGATGGCCGCCGGATTGATTCCTGAATTTTCATCAATCTATCGCCTGTTTCATAAAAACGGAGAGACGCGATACATTCTCGTCAGGGCCATGAGCGAAAAAGACGCTGCCGGGAAAGCTATCCGGGTCGTCGGTGCGCATACTGATATCACCGATCTAGAGAAAGCCAAGGATGAAGCAGACAAGGCCAATCAGGCAAAAAGCGAATTCCTTGCCAATATGAGCCATGAAATCCGTACGCCCATGAACGGCATTATCGGCATGACGCGGCTGCTGCTTGATACCGATCTCAATGCGCGTCAGCGGCATTATGCTGAAACTGTCGATCATTCAGCAGATTCATTGATGCAAATTCTGAATGATATTCTTGATTTCTCTAAAATAGAGGCCGGAAAACTTGAACTGGAGTCCATCCCCGTAAACCTGCCCCTATTGTGCGAAGATATTTCCGATCTTGTGGCCCTCAGAACGCAGGAGAAGGGTATAGAGTTTTATCTGCATATTCACCCCGGTTGCCCCCCCTTCGTCATTGGAGACCCCGGGCGCATACGTCAGATACTGTTAAATCTGTGCGGCAATGCCGTCAAATTTACCGACAAAGGACATGTCTTGCTCGATATCGAGCCTCTGAATATCACCGACAAAAATGTTACAATCCGTTTCAGCATAGATGATACCGGCATAGGAATTGCCCCGGACAAACTTGAAAGGATATTCAATAAATTCGACCAGGCCGACACATCCACCACACGCCGTTTTGGTGGTACGGGTCTAGGCCTGACGATTAGCCGACAGCTTGTCATCATGATGGGCAGCGACATAAAAGTTGAAAGTGTTCTAAGTAAAGGATCGCGTTTCTCTTTTACAATTACCTTTGATATTGCCAAGAACGGGCATACACAGCATTACACCCTTCCCGAGGGCGCCGAGGCCATTAGCGGCCTTCATATACTGGCGCTGGATGACAATCCAGTGGCACTGGAAATCATGAAAGATCAGCTGGGTTCTTACGGCGCCCGCGTCAGTACTGTTTCCAACGGAAATTCGGCAATTTCCCGCCTGATCATGGCCCATTCCAGCGGCGATCCTTACGATTTCCTGATACTCGATTTTGCGCTGGAAGATGAAACAGGGATAGAAATTGCACAGAAGATAAAACAATATCCCGACCTGAATAATTTGCTCATCATTCTGGCGACGTCAAAACCTACGCGCAGCGACTCGCGGCTGGTGATTGATGCGGGTATCAAGGGATACCTGACAAAACCTGTTCGACCATCGGAGCTGATTTCCGTTATCAATCTTCTGCGCAAAGCCAGAGATGAAGGGCATGATATAAATCTTGTAACCCGCTATACGGCAAGAGAATTAATATCTGGCAGTCGGAACGGCGATAGCAAGAAGATTAATTTTTACCGTGCGCACGTTCTTGTGGCGGAGGACAATCCCGTCAACCGTGAGGTCCTTCATGCCATGCTGGAATATTACGGTATTCAGCCAGATATCGTAGAAAATGGTAGAAAGGCGTTTGAGGCCGCCCTCAATAAGGACTACGACCTGATCCTGATGGATTGCCAGATGCCGGAAATGGATGGATTCGAGGCCACAGCCGCGTTACGCCGTAATGAAAAAACAAAATTTGTGCCCATCGTCGCATTGACGGCCTTTGCCATGAAAGGCGACAGGGAAAAATGCATCGATGCGGGCATGAATGATTATCTCAGCAAGCCTTTGCGTGAAAGCGATCTTGAAAATATGCTGAAGAAATGGCTTGCCATGGAACAACCGGCTAGCGGCGAAAGCGGGAAATCAGGTACCTCTGCTGAGTCCCCTCCTATTACGCTCAACACCGAAACTCTGGAGCGCATGAAGATTGTGGCCGGTGATCGCTTTTCACTGCTCCTGCACACCTTTATCACAAACACATCAAAGCTCATGGATGATTTGCATCAATCTCTGATGAAGCAAGATGTCGAAAGCGTTGCGGTTGCCGCGCATTCCTTTAAGTCCAGCGCTGCGCAAATGGGGGCTGAAAACCTGGCAGTTTTACTGAAATCGCTGGATAAGGATGCCCGCGAGGGACGTCTGCCCGATGAAGCGCGCCTGACCTTAATAGAGGCTGAAAAAGACAAGGTTTTGGCGGCCCTTCAGCCCTATCTCTGAATTTTGCAATTTTCCGGCATTTCAGGTAGGGTCTGCCCGCTTAAGGTAAGGAGCCTAGAGACAGATATGAGTGTTAGTTCACACGCCAGTAAATTCGCCGCCCCCCGCGTTGATGCGACGGGCCGTATGGCCCTGATCGGCCTGAGTCTGCCGGAAATGCAGGAAGCGCTGGCCATTCATGACCTGCCAAAATTCCGTGCCAAACAGGTGTGGAACTGGATTTATCAGCGCGGTATGCGCGATTTTGAAAGCATGGGTAACCTGCCTAAAGAAATGCGCACCCTGCTCTCCGATTATTATTCCATTGAGCGCCCGACCGTTATCACTGAACAAAAATCATCCGATGGCACCATCAAATGGCTGTTAGGCATGAGCGACGGGCAACAAATTGAAACCGTTTACATCCCCGAAGAAAAGCGCGGAACGCTTTGCGTATCTTCGCAAGTGGGCTGCACTCTCACCTGCCGTTTCTGTCACACGGGTACGCAGCCACTGGTGCGCAATCTGGGGCCGCATGAAATCCTGCAACAGATCATGCATGCCCGCGACGTGCTGGAAGAATGGCCGAAGACGAATGAAAAATCGGGCCCTCAGGATGGCCGCGACCTGACCAACATCGTGATGATGGGCATGGGCGAACCGCTTTATAACTATGATAACGTCGCCAAGGCTTTAAAAATATGCATGGATGAAGATGGGCTGAGCATTTCCAAGCGCCGCATTACGCTGTCGACTTCGGGTGTTGTCCCGCAAATCGTTCAATGTGGCGAAGAGTTGGGCGTTAATCTGGCAATTTCCCTGCATGCACCGAATAATGAACTGCGCAGCAGCATTATGCCGATCAACAACAAATACCCGCTGGAGGAATTGCTGGAGGCCTGCCGCCAATATCCCGGCGCTAGCGAAAACCGCAAAATTACTTTTGAGTATGTGATGTTGGCGGGTGTCAATGACAGCGATGATTGCGCGCACGAACTGGTCAATATTCTTTACGGCATTCCCGCCAAGGTGAATATTATTCCGTTTAATAAATGGCCCAACAGCGACTTTGAATGCTCCAGCCGCAACCGCATCATGGCGTTTGCCCGTATTCTGGAAGAGCGCGGATTAGACGCCCCAATCCGACGCCCGCGCGGGGAAGATATTCTGGCGGCCTGTGGCCAACTTAAATCCGAGAGCGCGCGCTTAAAAAAGCAGTAATGCCCTGAGCAGCCTGCACCGCCGTGCTGAACGCCGCCTGCAGCAGATAGCCGCCCGTCGGCGCTTCCCAATCCAGCATTTCACCGGCGACAAAAACACCCGGCAGTGCTGTCAGCATGAAGTCCCGGTTTATTTCCGTCAGGGCGATACCGCCTGCGGTCGATATGGCACGTTCAATCCCGGTTGTCCCCGTCAATGTCAGCGGCAAAGCTTTGGCCAGCCGCGCCGCCTCCACACCCTTTTTCTGGTGCAGAACTTCATTCACCAGACCAATGGCTGCGGCTGACAGACCGCCTGCCTTGCGCAAATGGTTGGATACAGAATCGCGGCCACGCGGTTTTTTCAGGCGCTGCTGCAAATCCTCGTAAGTCACATCAGGGCGCAGATCGAGGGTAACGGTGCATTTTCCCTTCTTTTCTATCTCGGTGCGCATAACGGATGACAAAGCATAAACCACCCCGCCCTCGATGCCGTTTTTCGTCAGCATGATTTCACCCTGCACCGAAGCATCGCCGCAAGCCAGCACGACGGGCTTTAGCGGCATCCCTGCATATTTCTCACGAAAGATCGGCGACCATGCGACGGTAAACCCGCAATTCGCCGGACGCAGCACTGTCACAGCGATGCCTTTGGATTGCAGCAGGTCCCGCCATGAGCCATCGGAACCCAGTTTGGGCCATGACGCCCCGCCGAGCGCCAGCAATGTGGCTGATGCTTTTACTTTATGCAGACCGTCTGCTGTCGAAAAAACCAGATGATCGCCTTCCCAGCCCTGCCATGTATGGCCGTATCTTATTTCGACACCTGTCGCCTGCAACCGCGCTAGCCATGCCCGCAACAAGGGGGATGCTTTCATGGCCTTGGGAAATACGCGCCCGCTAGAGCCGACAAAGGTTTCCTGCCCCAGCCCTTCGCACCACGCCCGGAGATCATCAGGCGTGAAGTTTTTGATATAAGGCGTCAGGAAAGCCTGTGCTGCACCATAGCGCGTCATAAATTTTTCCAACGCTTCGGAATGCGTCAGGTTTAAACCACCGCGCCCGGCCATCAGAAATTTACGTGCGGCAGTGGGCATGCGTTCATAAATGGTAACGGGTACGCCTGCCCCCGAAAGCTTCTCAGCAGCCATCAGGCCCGCAGGCCCGGCCCCGACAATGACAACATGATCAGGCACTGAGGGCGAATTTCTCAAGACGTTTATTCATGCGGTCTTTATCGGCGTCGCTGACGAAGCTGGCCTCAATGCCGTTGCGGGTCAAGGTCAGAAGATCGTCCTTGCTCAGATTCAGGGCATTGGTTACTGCCTTGAAATTCTCGGTCATGTAGCCGCCAAAATAGGCCGGATCATCGGAATTCACTGTCGCCTTCAAACCCAGATCGAGCATTTTTTTCAACGGATGGTCTTTCATGTCCTTGATCCCGCACAGGCGCAGGTTGCTCAAAGGGCAAACGGTGAGCGCTATACCGTCATTGGCAATGCGTTTCACCAACGCACCATCTTCGAGCGAACGGTTGCCGTGATCCATACGGTCGATCTTCAGTCCGTCGATGGCCTCCCAGACATAAGCGGGCGGCCCCTCTTCCCCGGCATGCGCGACCAGCAGAAAACCTTCCTTGCGGGCTTCGGCAAAGACACGTTCAAATTTCGACGGCGGGTGACCGACTTCGGAGCTATCGAGGCCAACACCGAGAATTTTGTCTTTATAAGGAATGGCCTGCTTCAGTGTTTCAAAGGCCTTTTCTTCGCTCAAATGGCGCAGGAAGCACATGATCAGGTGCGATGTCACGCCCAGTTGCGTACGGCCATCGTCCAGCGCACGGGTAATGCCATTCAATGCTGTTTCAAAAGCCACGCCACGTTCGGTGTGCCCCTGCGGGTCGAAGAAAACTTCCGTGTGCATGACGTTCTGCGCGGCAACGCGTTTCAGGTAAGCCATCGTTAAATCGTAAAAATCCTGTTCCGTCTGCAATACACTCATGCCCTGATAATAGATATCGAGAAAATCCTGAAGGTTGCTGAAATTATAAGCCTGACGGACCTCCTCCACATTCTTGAATGGGATGGCCACCTTGTTCCGTTGCGCCAGCGCGAACATCAGCTCAGGTTCCAATGAACCCTCAATGTGCAAATGCAATTCAACTTTGGGCATATCGTCGATGAATTTATCAAGGTTCATATTTTTTATTCCTGTCATTCAAAGCTTCTGTGGTTTGACGGTCAAATGTCATAAATTCCCATGGCGTCTCAGCGCTCATCTTGCGGAAATCATTATAGGCCTGCAACAGCAAATCCTTGCTGCGGGCCGTGGCAAATTCCCACGCGATGTCCGCCGGACGCACGACATTATAAGCCCGCACCTTATTTTTTGGCGAGAGTTTGTTCGTTGCCAGAATTTGCGCCAGCTGACTACCCACAAAGAATCCCTGATTCAGGGAACGGAAGTAAGGCACACCCATGGCAGCGTCCCCGGCCAGAAACCAGGCGCGGTCATCATGCATCATGGCAAAGCGCTTGGCCGCATACATGCTGAGCGTCAATTTCGTGACTTTGACAGAATCGGCGATAGCCACCTCGTCAGCCTTCATCCGGCGCACATCCATATAGGTCTGGATGCTGCGCTTCAGGCACTCCGGTACACCGTCGCAATCAATAGACAGGGGCTTTGCAAAACTGGCATCCGGCAGCGCCTGATATGTTGCTTTATCAAGGAACGCGCGCAGCGTTACCGGCGTAATGCCCTCTTTTTCCCGACCCACATATTCAAAAATCATATGCGGAATCAGTTTGTTGGCTTTGTACTGGTCACCGAGAAAATCCAGTTTACCGGTGCGGCCCTGCGCCTGATATTTCACTTCCGTTACATATTGTAGCGGATAATCCTTGATAGCATTTTCCCCCATCAAGGCCTGACGCATATTACTGCGCGCCCCATCAGCCGCCACAAAAAGGCGGCATTCAGGATGACGGTCTTGCGCATCCGCCGGGCTTTCAATTTTTTGATAGTTGATGCCCACGCCCAGATCAAGGGCATAGGATTTCAGCGCCTGCTCCAGATCGTTTGTGCGGATAAATACCTGCCCCGTCGCCTGCAGGAATACATCGCGCAAACTGCAGCCTGTTATCTCTTTGAAAAACTCGTTCTCGCGCGCGCTGCCATCACGACAGGCGTACAGTGTGGTCGCCAGATGGCGCAGACGCAGAATGTGACTGCGCACATATTCCTCATGGCGCTCATAAACCTGCACATCAAGATCAGGGTCGCGCTTCTTTAGATTTATGCCGAGCCATAACCCGACCGGGCCTGCGCCCACCGTAACGATATCTGCCATTTGATTTCCCCTTGGCCCGCAATGTGCCACCGGGATTATGTCCTGTCAAATTTAAGAAGAGACCCTAGCGGTCATCATGGCGACGACGGCGGAAAGGTAAGGTTTCCTCGGGGTTCGGGTGTGCCAAATCATTGAAAAGACCCGTTTTTACATCGTAGTCCAGCAACTTGCCGTGCTTCATGTCAAAATACCAGCCATGCAGCGTCACGGTCTTTTCATCAACCGCTGATTTGATCCAAGGGAAGGTCAGCAGGTTATTCAGCGAGGTCACGATGACTTCTTTTTCGATGGCGCACTGACGATGTTCGGGCGTGGCTTGCGGCTGCTCGCGATCAACTTTCTCGCGGGCTTGTTTGCCAATGGAAATCCAATGGGTCAGGAATTCGAATTTATCCGGCTGGTTGTCCTGACTGGCCAGCGCCTGCACACCGCCGCACATGGAATGCCCCAGCACGATGATGTCTTTGACCTTTAGGCTTTTGACGGCAAATTCAATCGCGGCGCTGGTGCCGTGGTAGTTATCGTCAGGCTGATAAGGCGGAACGATGGCCGCAACGTTGCGCACAACAAACAGGTCACCAGGCTGGCTTTGCATCAGCAGCGCCGGGTCATTGCGCGAGTCACAGCAGGCAATGACCAGCGCCTCAGGGCTCTGGCCATTTGTGGTCAGTTCTTTATACAGGTCGCTGTTCCGAAAATATTTATGCTGGAACAGGTGAAAGCCTTTTACAAACCGGTTGAACGGCATTCCTTGGTATTCCCTCTTGTTGTGTTGATCATAGCGTCTTGGGCTTGCGGGTGACAGGAGTTTGCGGAGATTTCCTGAAAAATCCTCATGATTTTTATATGAAAAAAGCCCCTGACATCAGGAGCTTTTTTTAAATTTATCTTGGGATTAGCAGGCTCTTTTAAACCAGCGTCAGCGTCACATCCACATTGCCACGTGTCGCGTTGGAATACGGGCAAACCATGTGGGCCTTGTTGATGATGTCTTGGGCAACGGCACGGTCCAAGCCCGGCAGATTGATTTTCAGTTCGATCTGCAGACCAAAACCATTCGGAATAGTCCCAATGCTGACGAGACCATTGATCTCAGCGTCTGCCGGAACAGCGACTTTCGCCTGGCCCGCGACGAATTTTATCGCCCCCAGGAAACAAGCTGAATAACCGATGGCAAATAATTGCTCGGGATTGACGCCATCGCCCTTGCCGCCCATTTCAACGGGCTTGTCGAGTTTCAGGTCGAGCTTGCCGTCTGCCGTGGTGGCGCGGCCTTCACGGCCGCCTGTGGCTGTCGCATCGGCGGTATAGAGAATTTTGTCAGGAATAATCACTGTTGATGATGCTTTTTGTGCGGTCGCGGTCATGAAGTCTCTCCTTTTCACGGGTTTATCCTTGATGAATGTAACCCGTGACAGCGGAAATACAAGGTCGTTCAGACCTTGGTATTCCTCGCTTATTTCAGAGCGCACAATATGAATAATGGCGTCGCCACCCGCTCAATCAGACTAGCAACACAACGGCCCATTTGGCTTGTGCGGTTGTGCCTGCGCTTGCGGCTCGGAAGCAGGCGCCTCGTCATCTAATTCCTGCGCAAACAGATCCTCGACCTGCTTGACCACAGGCAGACGAACAACATCTTCCGGCAGGTATCTCATCGTCGCAATGTCAGGGGCCGCTGCCTTTCCGAACGGTGTCGAAAGAAGCTTCATAACCTTCACCAGACCGGAAACAATGCTTTTATCCAGATCAATCTGGTTCTCGGCACCGGTCAGGACAAGCTTGCTTCCCTTGTCGAGCCTGGTCATGACCATATGCGTTTGCTCTACTGTCATGTTCTGCGCTTCATCGATCACCATGATGGTGTCCTTGATGTTACGTCCACGCATGTAAGCGATAGGTGCGATCTCGATTTTCTCGGCCTTGATAAGTCTCTTGGTTTCTTCTTTACCCAGCATTTCGTGAAGCGCATCATAAATGGGGCGCATATAAGGATCGACCTTCTCTTTTGCACCACCCGGCAGATAGCCCAGTTTTTCACCGGCATCAACAGCCGGGCGTGAAATAAGGATTTGTTTGAATTCATCGCGTTTAAACGCCGCTACGGCAAGCGCGATCGAGAGATAGGTTTTTCCGGTACCGGCGCTGCCTGTGGCAAAGCTGATCATATAATCACGGAAATTACGCATATGCTCGACCTGCCTGTCATTACGCGGCGTGATCAGAAGATTGGGGGTTTGAACGGCAAATTCATCGCCATAGGGATTGGGTGCCGCCTCTTCGGCGGCATCTGCCTTTGCCGTATTCTGATTGGCCTGTTTGGCGAGCATTTCACGGATCATATCCGGTGTGAGCACTGTATTACTGCGTGCCGTTCCAGCAAGAGACTTCAGGAGATTTAAGGCCTTCACGGCGCTTTCCTGCGGGCCGTTGACCGTGAATTTACTACCGATCCGGTTTACCTTGACGCCCATTTCCTGTCCCAGAACATCGAGATTTTCACGCCCGTTACCGCTCAGGTTCTTTGCGATCTGAAGGTTTTCTGTGCTGAAAAAATCGCTGTAATTGGCGTTATTCTTGAAATCTTCTCTCATTTGGCACCCCGTTCGGCTCATGGTTAGCGTCTTATTTGTTTTTTCATATAACCAGCTCGTTATATTTTATTTTTCAGAATATCGCAAGCTTATTTGCCGTCCCTTTAAATCTTAATTATTTAACTATATACTTAATTAAGTATATAATGAATAATGAGAGTATGGATAGCTTTACAGCCCTTTCTGAACCAAACCGCCGCCGGATCGTTGAGATGCTAGCCACCAACGGCCAGCTATCGGCGTCTGAAATCGGTGCGCAATTTGATATCAGCGCCCCTGCCGTATCCCAGCACCTGAAGGTTCTGCGCGAGGCCGGTCTGATCAAAATGGAAAAGCGCGCGCAGCAACGCCTCTACAGCGTAGAGCCTGCAGGCTTTCTAGAAATAGAGCAATGGATCTCGCTACTCACAAATAAGGAGAAACTGTTATGACCTATGTTGATGGATTTGTGCTGGCTATCAAGAAAGATAAAATCGATGCCTATCGCCAGATGGCGCATGATGCCGGAAAAATCTGGATGGATCACGGTGCGCTGGAATACAAGGAATGCGTACTGGAGGACATGAGCGACCCCGGCTTCTGCCTCACCTTCCCTAAAGGCTTTAACGCCAGCGATGACGAAGTGATGGTTTTCGCCTATATTGTTTACAAGTCACGCGAACAACGTGACGAAGTGAACAAGAAAATTCACGAAGACCCGCGTATGAAAGAAATGCCCGCAGAGATGCCGTTCGACATGAAACGCATGTGCTATGGCGGGTTTAAGACCATCGTTGAATATTAATTGAGGAAGAAATTTTAAATGTCTGGATTCATCATCGCTGCACTGCTGATTGCCGCCGTCCTTATCGTTATCATTATAAAGCAGCCTGACGAATTCAAAGTCATGCGCAAGGCCACGATCAACGCGGCGGCACCGGTGGTATTCGAACATATCAACGACATGCATAAATGGCAGGCCTGGTCGCCGTGGGCACGGATGGAGCCAGAGGCCAAGGGCAGCTTTACAGGACCGGAGAAAGGCATCGGATCGTCCTTTCACTGGGAAGGCAAGAAGACGGGCACAGGCACCATGACCATCATTGACAGCCGCCCGCACGAACTGGTGAAATTCCGCCTTGATTTCGAGAAACCCATGAAAGCCACCAACACGGCAGAATTCACCCTGACCCCGATGGGCCAGCAAACAGAAGTGTCATGGCGCATGTATGGGCCCAACAATTTCATCGGCAAAGCCATGGGGTTGGTGATGAACTGCGAAAAAATGGTCGGCGGGCAGTTTGACGACGGCCTTAAAAACCTGAATGAAATTGTTGAATCGAGATAAAAAACCATGAAAAAACTGATTGTTCCCGCCTTCCTTGCCCTGCTCTTGATGACATCTGCCCTGCCTGTTCAGGCCGCGCTTGAACCCGGCTATAATCCGGGGCCGCGGCTGGGTACGCCGTGGTACGGCTATGTCGGTGCCGCGGAACGCACGGCAGACCTGGATTTTATCAAGGGCATGCGTCCCCACCATGCGGGGGCGCTGACCATGTCTGATGAATATCTCAATGATCGGGACGCCCGCAATCCGGCACTTAAAAAACTGGCGGAAGGCATCATCCGCAACCAGACATTTGAAATCGGCATGCTGGATAAGGTCGAAGCCTTTATGCAACCGCCCGCGCCCGAAGGCAAAAGATCACTGCGTCAGATCGCGGTGAAAGACCTCGGCCAGCAGCAAAAATTCATCCGCAGCGTTCCGCCCAGCCATCTGGCGCAACGGATGGAAGCGCAGGACGTTTCGGTGCGCGACGTGCAATTCGCCAAGGCGATGATCGTGCATCATCAGGCGGCGCTGGACATGGCGCATGACTATCTGGGCGATCCGGCGGCGCGTAACGGTTATCTGGAATTGATGTGTCTGGATATTCTGGTGGACCAAAGTCAGGAAATCGCGCTGATGCATGCCATCATTGATAATTACAAAGGCGATGCCGATGCGATCAAGATCGACGATTCCATGGTACACGGGATGGAGGGAATGAAACATGGCAGCAAACATAAAGGCCATACCCCTGCCCCGAAGAAAACCGCGAAAAAGGCAGCGCCCGCCAAAACCGACCCGCATGCCGGGCATCATTAAGCCCAGATAAAAGCCCGCAGGGAAACGGGCGCGCCCCAAAGTTTGACCACAATATGAGAACCTGTCAGACTGGTAGCATAGTTTGAAGCAATATCTCTGCGAATCCCGAGCCTTTAGGCCTCTTTTGAAGCGTTCCGTGTTCTCCATGATCCTTGATCGAGCTTGCCGCTTCCACCAAAGCGACACACGCGCATTGATTTACCAAAAAATCCACACAGGGAAGACAAAATGGAAAGCAGAAACGATTATCAGGAAATATTACTGATCAGCACCGACAGGATTGATATCCGCAAAATCGAAATGCAGCTGATGGAAGTATCCAGCATGAAATATCACATCTTCAGTTGCGGCGGCATCGCGGAGGCCGCACAAAAGCTGGCAAACAATGACTATAACCCCAATATCATCATTCTTGATATGCGTATCGCCAACAAGACGCCCGCGGACGATGTGTACAAGCAATTGAAGACGCTGGCGCGGGGCATACCCGTGATGGCCCTGACGGGTGACAGCGACGCCGAACGTGAACAAGCGGCCTTACTGATGGGGCCTGACGACCAAAACCACACAGACAGGGGCCATCTTTACGAAATGACCACCATCATTCGTTCCATGCTCAGCAGCAAAGTCAGCATTGATCCGCCTGTTGTTGTAAAGAACAGGCATTAACCACCCGCATTCACGCGCCGCGTGTGGATTCAAACAGGAACCATGTGCGTTTTTCGGTTTCGTCGATCCAGCCCTCGATCAGGCTTGTCGTGGCGTAATCCTCACCGTCCGCTGCAATATCGTGCAACGTGCGCATATGGCGAACCAGCGTCATATTGTCATCACGCAATTCCGCCAGCATATCCGGCGCATCGACATAGTCGGCTTCGTTTTCCATGATGCGCTGGCCTTCGACAATCTGCGCCAATGATTTCAGAGCACCGCCGCCGATCTTCCGCACACGCTCGGCGATGATGTCCGTCATCTCCAGCAATTCGGTCGCCTGTTTATCGAGCAACTTGTGATACTCGCGAAAATGCGGGCCGCTGACATGCCAGTGGAAATTCTTGGTTTTAAAATACAGCGTATAGACGTCGGCCAGCAGCATATTCAACCCGGCCGTAATGGCCTTGACCGCCTTGGGGTCGAGATCCGTCGGCGTCGTCAACGGCGCACGGCGGCGGGCTTGCAGGTTCTTGATCTTGCCGTTTGTCAGCTTTGCGCTTGCGTTCGCCATGATGTTTCTCCGGATGAAGTTTGTTGCGGGATGGGATTACCAGATTGCAAACAGTCATCGATGGAGGGAGTTCCATAAAAGTCATCTGTCATCCCTGGCTTGACCGGGGATCCAGAGCCACAATCGCTAAGCAACGGGTTATCCCACTAGATCCCCGGTCAAGCCGGGGATGACAAGTTTTGTAGGAGGCTATTTAATTAGTCCTGCCCATAGCCCACTCATTTCAAATTATGAAAATACAAGCTGCTGCCATAATCTATTGATCTACCCCCCGATTGCTGGTAACTCATTAACCCTGTTTTGGTATGGAACGGTGGCCGAGTGGCTGAAGGCAACGGTTTGCTAAATCGTCATACGGGTTATACTGTATCGAGGGTTCGAATCCCTCCCGTTCCGCCATTAAAAAAGCTCCCCTTGCGGGGGGCTTTTTTATTACTGATAATGGCGACTATCGTATATCACTCCCTGCATAAGAGCGCCCCATGACCAGCCCCCTATTCAAACTGCCCGAAAATTTTGTCGCTACCGCTGCCAAGGGCAGTGTGCCGATTACGGTGCTGAATGCGGCCACTGCCGCTGACTGGCTGAAGAAGGCTGATGCGGCTACGCGTCACCGTGCTGAACAGGCGGGGTTCGCTGGAAAACCTGGACAGGTGGTGGCGCTTTATGATGCCAAGGGGGCAATGAACCGTGTGCTGGCGGGGGTGAATGCGCCGGTGCAGACATTTGATCTGTCGTCGGCGGCGGATTATCTGGCGCGGGCGTTGTCGGAGAAGATTTTGAAATCTGTCACGTTCAAGCTGGAGGGTGTGAAAGGCATCGACGCCACCAATGCCTGTATCGGCTGGGGCATTGCCGGATACCGTTTCGAGAATTACAAGGCGAAGAAGACAGCCGCCCTGCCCCGCCTCGTCTGGCCGAAGGATGCAGACAAGGCATCGGCGCTGGCGCATATAGAGGCATCGTTACTAATCCGTACACTGATCAATATTCCGGCGAACGATATGGGGCCGGACGAACTGGAGAAAGCCGTACGCGGCGTGGCCAAGGCCGAAGGCCTGACCGTCAAAGTCATTAAAGACAAAGAACTGGTCGAGCAAAATTTCCCGATGATCTGGAATGTCGGCAAAGGCAGCAGCCGCCGCCCGCGTTTAATCGATCTGAAATGGGGCGACCCCAAGCACCCGAAAGTGACACTGGTCGGTAAAGGCGTGTGCTTTGATACCGGCGGGCTTGACCTGAAACCCGGCGCGGCGATGTACACGATGAAGAAAGACCTCGGCGGCGGCGCGCATGCGCTGGCGCTGGCGCTGCTGATTATCCGCCATAAATTGCCAGTGCGCTTGCGGGTGCTGATCCCGACCGTCGAAAACTCGATCTCCGGCGATTCATACCGTCCGTCCGATGTGATCAAGAGCCGTAAGGGGATTACGGTCGAGGTGGGCGATACCGACGCCGAAGGCCGCCTGATCCTGAGCGATGCGCTGGCACTGGGTTCGGAAGAAAAACCTGACTTCATGGTGAATTTCGCCACGCTGACCGGTGGCGTGGCCATCGGGCCGGAAGTGCCCGCCATGTTCTCGAACAATGAGAAACTGGCGTTTGAACTCAAAGATATCAGCGAGAGCGTCAACGACAATATGTGGCCGCTGCCGTTGGTCCAGTCGTACCGCAAGCACATGGCGAGCGATATCGCCGATATCAGCAGCGTCGGCAATGGCCGCGGCGGCACTATCCATGCGGCGTTATTTCTTGAAACTTTTGTCGATCCTAAAGTAGATTGGGTGCACATCGACCTTTTCGCATGGGAAACAGGCGGCCGCCCGGGCCGATCAAAGGGCGGCACCGAAATGGGTCTGCGGGCGATGTATGCCTATATCGACAAACGCTTCGGCCATAACAAGAAAAAGAAAATCAAATGACAGGCAAAATGCCTTACATCGTTACCGTTCCCGTCGCGGACGTTCTCGAACTGCCCGCGCAGACGGACATGATCATGCGTCGTGAATCGCAGCTGCTGCTAGGCGAGATATTCAATGTCGAAGCCCGCGCGGGTGATTTTCTGAAGGGCACCTGCCATCACGATGGCTATCCGGGATTCGTACATATCGACCAACTGACCCCTGCCAAGGGTAGAACCACGCATTTCTGCGACAACCCTATCGGGATCATTCATTCTGATGCCAGCATCAAATCCCGCGGCGTCATGACCATTCCCATGATGGCACGGCTAAAACTCGACAAAAATTCCCTGAAGGACGGATTTTTGAAAGTTGGCGAACTGGGATGGATACCGGAAGAACATGTGCAGCCCCTGAAGAACCTGAAACACCGTATCGACTATGTGGAAATTGCGCTGGAGCTGCTGGGCACACCCTATCGTTACGGCGGGCGTTCGACGCTGGGTATGGATTGTTCGGGACTGGTGCAGACCGTTCTCAACATGAGCGGATTCAAAAACATTCCGCGCGATGCCGATATGCAGGAACGCTCAAGCCGCCTCGGCAAGAAAGTTGATCCGGCGACGGCGCAGCGTGGTGATATTATATTCTTTCCGCAGCATGTCGGGATTATGCTGGGGCCGGACAAGGTCATCAGCGCAACGGAGAAATTTGCGGGCATCGTGATTGAAACACTGCAAGGACTCGCCGAACGTCAAGGCGGCATTACCGCAATGCGTCGCCCGGCCCTGCAGCCATAACGCGCCGCCGCCACAGCAGCATCACAACCATCATGAAATTTACCAGCGCCACAACGCGGGATAGGCCGCCGTTACGAAGCTTACCTGTTCCAGCGCCATCACAGATACCGCGAACATACAGGAACTCAGGAACCATGTCTGCGCGACTTCTTCATATGGCTTACTCCAGGACTTGCGGAGAGTTGGGTAACAGGCGAACACCTCAATCCCCATGGCCATCAGCACCGCCCACAACGGATTATTTGTCAGCAACCACACCGGAATCGCCAGCAAGGCCAGCGTCAAAGCCACCTTGTCGCTACGCCTGATATCCTTTTCGCCGTAACGCAGAGACAACAGTACGATGGTCAGGCACATGAGAGTATTCAGCGCCATCACCCATTTACCCGGCCCTGCATCCTCGGTGAATTGCACGGCGGTCGCAATCCCTGTGACAATGGCGAAGATAGTCCATGAGTAAATATGGGGCTTGTTGGTGCGCGCAAAAATGCCCTTGTAATAAGGGACCAGGCAATAGATGGCGAGGAACATTCCCAGTAAGGACAGCCATTCCTTTACGGACATGGGGTACCTTTGGCTTTGGCATCGGCCAGAATGGTTTTGCAGAAATCCGTCAGCGTATCATCGCGCGCGCCCATAACGACGATGCGATCACCCTTGCGCATTTCAGCCTGCAGGAAAGTGCGGATCAGGTCGCGGGTGGGAATGTGTTTGGCAATGCGTCCGCCATTGACGACGTCCTGCACCAGATCGGCGGAGGATATATCTTTCTGCGCATTGCCTCCCGCGTAGAAAATATCGGGCATCAGCAGGATATCGTCAGAGGCCATGCCTTTCGCGAAAGCTTCAGTGATTTCCTTGCGCATCATTTTCATCGGGCCGAAACCGTGCGGCTGGAAGATCACAATCAAGCGCCCCGGCGACTGGCGCAGGGCTGACAGGGACGCCGCGATCTTGTCCGGGTTATGCGCGAAATCATCTATCACCGTGATATCGTTTTCACGTCCCACGAACTCAAGTCGGCGTTTTACCCCCTTAAAATCATCCAGCGCGTGGGCAGAGTCGCATAATGAAACACCCGCCATCTTTGCAGCACCCATGGCCGCCAGCGCGTTCTCGATATTGTGACGACCCGGGACTTTCAGCGATACATCCACGGCCTCGCCCGCGTCACTATCCAGCACACGGAAAGACACGCCCTGATCATTGAAAACGATATTATCGGCGAACAATGTCGCGCCCTTGTCCTTCAGGCTGAAGGTGAAATTCTTGCGCGGGTTCAGCGCCGCCATCTGGCGCGCCTCCGGGTCATCGAGATTGACGACAGCACCCTCACGCGCCTTGCGCACGAAACTATCAAACAGCGGGCGCAACTGATCGACGGGTTTATGATCAAGCGTGATGTTGTTCAGAACGGACACCCACAGATCATCTTCATACAGGGTAATCGATCCATCGCTTTCATCAGCTTCGATGACAATGATATTGCCCTTGCCTATCACGGCATTACCCAGACCCTGTGCGCCCTGCGCGAGCGCGTTCATCATCGCCGCGCCATTGATCACCGTGGCGTCCAGTCCGGCGTAATTGAGGATATGGCCGAGCATACCCGTGACGGTCGATTTGCCGCTGGTGCCACCGACGGCGATGCCGCGCTTGGTCTGCAATAGCGAAGCCAGAACTTCAGCGCGTTTTTTGATCGTGATATTCAGCTTACGGGCGGCCTGCACGTCGGGAATGGATTCTTCAATCGCCGTTGAAACGACCAACATGCCGACAGAGGCATCAAGGCCGCTGCCGTCTTGCGGATGCAACTCAACGCCCGCTTTTTCCAGCGCCGTAAATTTCTCCGGTGATTGCCCCTGATCGCGGCTGCGGTCGGAACCCTTGACGATATGCCCTTCGGCCAGCAAGGCCAGCGCCAGCGCACTCATGCCGCTGCCGCCGACGCCACAGAAAAAATAAGTGTTAGGCATCGTTTTACTGCGGATTAATGGAAACGGGCGCACCGGATGCTGCCGGAACCGAAGAACCGCCGAAAATTTTTGGGTTCATCGAACGCGTCAAAGCTTCAGCCGACATGCCCTGGCTGCCTGCCGGAACCGGTGGCGGCGCCACTGTGACAGACTCAAGCGTTTCAACACCCACAGCGGACGATGATGTTACGCCGTCCTTGGCATTGCTCAGGGGATCGCTGCCGCCGAAGACCACGGGCGACGGAGCGCTAGACCCGCCCGTCTCACGCAATTCCAGCGCATTTGTTTCTTTGCCCGCATCGCGCATAAGCGCTGGCTGGCCGGGCCTGAATTCCTCAACGCCTTTCAGGTGCGGATTTTGATCGAGGAAAGTATTATAGGCGGGCTGCTCGTAACCCGTAGGCTCCATGCCCTCAAAGCTGATGACGATTTTATCCGGCAGTTCATACATTGCTGCCGATGCGTGATCGATCACGGCACCTACGCCCAGATTGGCGGCATTGAGATATGTGTCATCATTGATTTTCGGTTCGACAACGATTGTCTTCTCGCGATTGCCCGGCGCCAGGCAGCGGATTGTATAAGGATCGCTTGATCTCGAAACCTTCAGTGTCTGCGGCGGATAGAAACGGAAACTGAAATCGCCGTTCTGCATATAGCAAAGAACATTGGTGGCCCCCTCCGCTTCGATGGTCACATCCTGAATCTGACCATCCATGACGGTCGAACAGGAAGCAAGGAGCACGGCCACAGCGGCAAAACGAAGCTGACGGATCATAAAGATGAGTTCCCGAATACAAATATAAAAAAGGCCGAAACGGCCAGTGAATCAAACCCTTTACAGATTAACGGGAAACCGTGCGGGAAACAACGCCGGATACGGCATATTGTTTACCATAAACCACACTAATTGGAGAGTGATGGCAAAGCCTGATGCTTATAGGAAGCAAGCCTCATATCTTCCTGCTCTGGTAAAGGCCGGTCTATCCGTCCGATACGCACATCTTCGCCGGATATGATCTCTTTCTGATCCAGGACGACCGTGTAATCAGGGCGATCAACGGCGCGGGCACCCGTTTCTGCGTACAAATTTTGCATGATTTCTTTAGACTTGGAGGTGTGCATTTCTATAGTCGTGACCTTAGTTCCCTCTTCAGCAAGGTAATCGTCTATGCCCCGCGTTTTATGGTTATGCTTTTCATCCAGATTATTATTAAGGTGCGAAAGCCCCACCACACCCATGATACCCTCGCCCTGAGGAATACGCTCGCGCAGATACGAGTATTGTTGGGAATCATCCATTCGCTTAATCCACCACTCATCTAAGTGCTTTTGCACCATATCTCTTAGATGGCCTCTTTGTTCCGGTGGCTGCTCGTTGATAACGGTATCCAGCTCACTATCGTTTACCATCCCCTCTTTTGATAGACTGTTCTTTTCCCTATGTTCGTCAACCAAACTCTGCACTTGTGGTGGCAGCATCTCGCTAGCCAATTCATTGCTCGTTACATCGGCAAGATGAACCTTCATACCTGCCGAACGCGCATTGCCGATGGTACGAGCAACCCCATCCAGAAATGCGTCCTTATCCTGTTCCGTCTTAAACCACGGCGACGAAAAATCCTCAGACAATTTTTTCTTTAACTCATCCTGCGATATTTTCCCCACCATATAATCATCAACATCGGGCTGGTACCCGCTCGGAAATTCAAGGGCCAGATGCTTGACACCGTTATGCGCCGCGGCGCGGAATATCCCGTAGTTATTCGCCAGCATTTCATATTGCTTGGTGGCCATACCATCTATGTGGGGTTCGCCGAAGAAAACGTGCTGGCTGCTTTGCGTCACCTTATCGACCAGATCGATCAAACCGGGTGCCGTGCCTGCACGTAACGTATCGGCTGCGTTATAAGCTGCCGTCAACCTGCCCTTGTCTTCTAGAACACCACTCATCACGCCCAAACCCTCTGAATATCAGGATTTCATTGTATATTCAGGGCGTTAAAATATGGATAATCACGGGAAATCAGGCAGCAACCTTACTTGGCTCGCTGGCTTACCTATTTTTATTGACATAATAAATATGGTCTACTAAAAGCCTGATCTGATTATTGAATAATAACCGGAGATGGCGGACATGCTCAATCTGTCAAAGCTTGAAGAAGCGCTTTACCTGCCTTTGAAAGCCATATGGGCCGCCAAAGCCGGACTCAGCCAGGATGTTATCCGTCGTTACAGTAACGAATTGCTGCTTCCTATCGACAGCTTGATGCCCCCTCTCGACCAGAAATCCGCGATAATTCTCGGATCGACCAATGCCACAGCTTTTATCGTTGATACGGCTGTCAAAGCAGGACATGAAAAATTTGTTCTTGTCGGCAACAAGCCGATTGGCAAGGAACACCCCGCATTCACCGATTACGTCCGCCCCCGTCTGGAATGTATGAGTACGCCTTTTGCCGCAGATCAGACGCAGACAGAGACTCAATACGCCAAATCTCTTCTCATGGAAAAATACGGAATCGCCGCAGAGAATATTACATGCTTTGATCATGACCGTTCGACAAACACGGGTGCCAACATGATGGTTCTTAAAGAGGCCGGATATGCCCGTCATCCAGCGCTCGAAATTTACGCTCTGGCCGGTTCAGCACTTCGTGTCCTTATGACCGCGCGTAAAGAACTGGGTGAGCATCCTGCCATCTCGGTTCACAATGCCTACCCCACTGACGTCACACCGACAAACTGGTTCACGCATCCTGTAGCCCGCGCCCACCTTACCGCAGAGGCTGTAAAATCATTGGGCAACGATCCACTTTATGTCAGGTGCGGCTTTGCAGTGCCCGTCAACCTGCATGCAGAAAATCAAAAATGTAATTATTTTATTGCTCAAACAAACAAAGCCGTCTGCAAACACGGCGGATTGAATAACGGGCCTAACTGAACAAATCTTACCTCAGGCCGCGACCTTGCCCGCTGCCGGCTTGCCGATCTTGAAGTCGAGTTCGTCGCCCTTGACGCCCACGGTTACTGATGCGCCATCGGCGAGGTCGCCCTGCAGGATCAGTTGCGCCAGACGGTTTTGCAAATATGTCTGGATGACGCGTTTCAGGGGTCGTGCACCGTAAGCAGGATCATAGCCCTTATCCGCCAACCATTTCTTAGCATCATCATTCAGGGTCAGCGTGATGCGGCGGTCGCCGAGCAGTTTGCGCAGATGGCCCAGTTGGATATCAACAATACCGGACATCTGTTCGCGGCCCAATCTGCGGAACAGCAGAATTTCATCGAGACGGTTCAGGAATTCCGGACGGAAGGCTTTGCGCACCACGCCCATGACCTGATCGCGGACGGATTCAACGTCCTGCTGCCCTTCCTCCATATTGACCAGATATTCGGCCCCGAGGTTCGAGGTCATAATCAAAACCGTATTGCTGAAATCGACCGTGCGCCCCTGACCATCGGTCAGGCGGCCATCGTCCAGAACCTGCAGCAGCACGTTGAACACATCAGGGTGAGCCTTCTCGACTTCGTCGAACAGCACCACCTGATACGGACGGCGGCGGACGGCCTCGGTCAATGCCCCGCCTTCGTCGTAACCGACATAGCCAGGGGGCGCGCCGATCATCCGGGAGACGGAATGTTTCTCCATGTATTCTGACATATCCAAACGCACCAACGCGGTGTCATCATCGAACAGAAATTCGGCCAGCGCCTTGGTCAGTTCGGTTTTACCCACGCCCGTGGGGCCGAGAAACAGGAACGAACCAATCGGACGGCGCGGATCTTGTAACCCTGCCCGGGCGCGACGGACGGCATCAGACACGGCATGCACCGCTTCATCCTGACCGACAACGCGCTTGCCGATTTTTGTTTCCATAGACAATAACTTCTCGCGCTCACCCTGCAGCATCTTGTCGACAGGCACACCCGTCCATTTGCTGACCACGGCGGCGATATCGTCTTCGGTGACTTCCTCGTTGATGAGGTTCTTTTCCGTAGAGGCTTGGCTGGCGCTTGCAAGACCGCGTTCCAGCTCGGGGATTTTGCCGTATTTAATCTCTCCGGCCTTGGCCCAGTCACCGGCGCGCTCGGCCTGATCGAGTTCGATACGCGCCTTTTCCAGCTCCTCTTTGAACTTCTGTCCGGCAGAGAGCTTTTCTTTTTCTGACTGCCATATTTTTGTTAATTCAGAAGATTTTACCTCAAGATCTTTAAGTTCTTTCTCAAGTTTTGAAAGGCGGTCTTTTGACCCGCTATCGCTCTCCTTCTTGAGTGCCTCGCGCTCGATTTTAAGCTGAATGATACGGCGGTCATATTCGTCGATCTGCTCGGGCTTGCTGTCCACCTGCATGCGCAGGCGGCTGGAGGCTTCGTCCACCAGATCAATAGCCTTGTCCGGCAGGAAGCGGTCGGTGATGTAACGGTGCGACAGGGTTGCTGCGGCAACAATCGCGGCATCGGTGATGCGGACGCCGTGGTGCACTTCGTATTTTTCCTTTAATCCCCGCAGGATAGATATCGTATCTTCAACCGTCGGCTCTGACACGAAAACGGGCTGAAAACGACGCGCCAATGCCGCGTCTTTTTCGATATGCTTGCGATATTCATCGAGGGTGGTCGCGCCCACCATATGCAGCTCACCACGCGCCAAGGCGGGCTTGAGCATGTTAGAGGCATCCATCGTGCCTTCAGCCTTACCTGCGCCTACCAGTGTATGCAGCTCGTCCAGGAACAGGACGATCTCACCGGCGTTAGCACGGATCTCGTCCATCACCGCTTTCAGGCGCTCTTCGAATTCACCACGGAATTTGGCCCCCGCTACCAGCGCACCCAGATCGAGCGCCATAAGACGCTTACCTTTCAGACTTTCCGGAACATCGCCATTGATAATGCGCAGGGCCAGCCCCTCGATGATCGCGGTCTTACCCACTCCCGGCTCCCCGATCAGGACCGGGTTGTTTTTGGTACGGCGTGAAAGCACCTGTACCGTGCGGCGGATTTCCTCATCCCTGCCGATCACCGGATCGAGCTTGCCCTCACGGGCAGCCTCGGTCAGGTCGCGAGCGTAACGGTTCAGGGCATCGAACTGCCCTTCGGCACTGGCGGTGTCCGCCGTGCGGCCTTTTCGGCGGTCATTAATCGCCTGATTAAGCCCCTGCGGCGTGACGCCAGACTCCGTCAGCAACTCCTCTACATGGCTGCCGCGCAGCATAGTCATGGATTGCAGAATACGGTCGCCGGAAATGAATTTGTCCCCCGCTTTTTCAGCTAAAATCAAAGCGCTATCAAGCATCTTTGCCAAATCAGTTGAGATACGCAAACCGCCCGCGCCCGAACCCGTGACGACCGGGATCTTGGCCACAGCCTGATCAACCAGACGTTCTACCTTGTTGGATTCCCCGCCGGAGGCCTGTATCAGCTTCTGGATCAGGCGCTCGTCATCGTCCAGCATCACCCGCAGCAGATGCTCAGGCTCCAGCGACTGATGCTTATGGCGCATCGCGAGCGTTTGCGCCTTCTGCAGATAACCCTTTGATTTTTCAGTAAATTTATCGAAATCCATAAGAACAAAATCCCTTCGAGGCTGGCACAATCATTCTAACAGGATTTTGTCGTTAAAAGCTTAAAAATCAAGCCCCTACGGGAATATTCAGGGGACATGCTGCGACACCAGAAAGACAGCCCTCCCCCGCAATTTTTATTCATATATATCAATATGTTGCATGAAAAACAGGGTGCCAAAATCCCTACAGCGGCAAAAACGCCTCTACTACACTAACTTAACAGTTTAAAATCAATTAGTTACAAATGATTATTAATGTAAAAATATGCTATAGGGGCTTGGGGTAATAAATCGTTTTTCTTTCGCATTCCACGGCACCAAAAATCGAGGCACCAACACCCTTTCTGGGTGAGCACATTTGCTGATACACGGAAGCCAGCCTCACCTCATCGCCGCCGACCGTCAGAACGATCTCTTCCGGCCTGTCGAGCATCAACGGTGGGTTGGCATTCAGGAAATCTGCCATACAGCGACCCTTCCGGGCAACATCGACACCCGCGCATTTTTGTGAGGCATTATCCAGTGTATTGGTCAGGTCGATATCCATGAATTTCAGCCCGCCGACAACAGCGACAGCGCCGATAACAGCATGCCAAAATATGTAATTACCGATCCAACTCAGTGAATTTCTGATGGATGCTTTATCCATGGACATTTTTCGTCCTCCTTATGAAACCTCACAGAGTCCTTAGCATGCCCGTTCGCGCGCTGCCAGAGAGGAAAATACCCACTTCAGCAATCCCCCTGAAATGCAAAGGGCGACCCGTTGGATCGCCCCATACATACATCTAATTTATCATTAAAAATCAGATCGTTAATTAAGCCTCTTCAAGCTGATTCTGAACTTGTGCCGTACGTGTGCCGACGATGCTGGCTGGCAGGCCGAGACCGGCATCCTCCGCCACAATCTCAGGCTGCTCGTCGTCCATAACATCATCTTCCACGGCTGTGGTTTTGTAGAGGTAGGCATCGCTGCGACCCTCGATCAGGTCGATCCAGCCACTGGTCAGGCGCTGATAATGTTCGGCATGCTGAAGATAGCTTTCAGCCAGAACGCGGTCACCCATAGAATGAGCATCCTTGGCCAAAGTCGAGTATTTCTCGAATATCTGCGCTGCCGTGCCACGGATACGAACGTCCGGCCCGTTGCTGTCGAATACCTGCGTGCGGTTAGGCTGCCCACCACCATTCCGGCGACCACCACCACTCTGGTGACCACGGTTACGGGAGCGTCTTCCTGCTGCTGCATTATGTCTCATATTTGCTCACCTGTTTGCTCTTGGCAAAAACTGATTCTGTTTATTCCCAGACACGTACATCGTACCTGATTCACGAGTCTGAGAACAGCCATCCCTTTGTCCGAAATGAGTCTTTTCATTTCGGAACACTTCGGAGGAAATAACCCGTCGTGAATAAACTGACTGTATCGCCCCGAATCCGCCACGATCAAGCAGCGCAAGCGGTAAAAAATTTACTTATCCCCATGACCGATTTCTACAACCCGCAGAATCCCTGCGTAATCAGCCCCGATTCGATGCACCACAAGCCCAGATTCTTCCACGAGTCGCACAAGATCCCGGTCCTGATTTTGCCCTATTTCGAAAAAGCACAATCCGCCTGGCGCTAAATGCTTTTTTATTTTCATAATTATTATTTTATAGGCATCCAGACCATCGACCCCACCCGCAAGCGCCAGAATCGGGTCGTGATTCCTTACTTCGGGGGCCAGAGATTCGATATCGGATTCGGGAATGTAGGGCGGATTCGAAACGATGAGGTCGAACATCTCATCCGGATCGGGCAGCGAATCCGTCCAGTTACTGACATGGAACGCGGCGCGACCTGAAAGTCCATTATTTTCCATGTTTTCACGTGAAACATCCACAGCTCCGGGATTGATATCGACGCCCATGCCGGTAGCCCCGGGAAATTCCTTTAACAAAGCCAGCAGAATACAGCCCGTCCCGGTGCCGAGATCGAGAATCCGGTGCGGCGGGCGATCCTTCATCGACTCCAGCACCATTTCCACCAGCCGTTCGGTATCCGGGCGCGGATCGAGCGTATCGGGCGTGACTTTGAAATTCATCCCCCAGAACTCGCGGAAGCCGAGGATACGGCTGACCGGCTCCCCGGCAAGGCGGCGCTGCACGGCGTCCTCAAGCGCATCAAGCTGTGATGGCGTGGGCGCGCCCTGCCCTGTAATCAGATCGGCATCGCTTAACCCCAGAAAATGCCGCGCCAAGATGCGCACGTCGAGCGCAGGCGTTTCCAGTCCCGCGTCGGCGAAGCGTGTTCTTAGCTGATGGAGAAGCCCTTTAACCATAAGGAAGTAGTTAGAGCAGAGCACATAAAACCTCAAGAAAACAATTGGCTACCCCTATTTCGTTAAATATGCAGGGACTATTCAGCGACCGTTTTTTGAGAGACAATTCAGCAAACTACAAACGAACAATAAAATAAAAAAACAGGGAAAAACAAACATGGCCAAAAGGCAATACAAAGTCATACGTGAAGTCCACGACCAGTCTCGCTTCTTATCAACCATCGCCAGCGAATATCCGGGATTCCGGATGTATCTGGTGGAGGCCCCCAGCAGCGACCCGTACTCGCGCGCCAACCAGTACATGCTGAGCCGGGAAAGCTTTGTCATGGGGCAGTCGCTGATGATTGACGACGACATTGAAATCACAATGCTGAAGGGCAACGGCCCGGCATATCTCTCACTCAACGGCAACAGGGTCATTGCCTACCGGCCCGAGCGTTCCATGGCCTCTGAATTCAGGATCGTCTCCGAAGTCAAGGATGCCCAGGACATAGAGAGATTCGGTCGCGGGATTGATATCCACCGCAGCCATTATCGCCTCTACAACGCAGTCCGCGAGGGCGCGAACGGTTATAACGGCACACTGGTCAGGATATTCGTCGACGCCAATGATGCCGCCTACGGACGCGGCATGGGCATCCCCATCAATGAAACGATTGCCCTGCCCCCACGATCGGGTGGCACGGAACCGCCGCACTACCTCCACGATATGACCAGCAAGGCTTACCGTGACCGTGTATGGAAGGCCATACGCAGGGCATCCGGGGCAACAAACCCCTAAATTAAAATTCCAGTTCGGCGAGTCTTTCGGCCTGATCGTGTGCGATCAGTTCGGATATGATCTCATCCAGAGATTTGCCGTTGATGACGTCCTCGATCTTATAGAGGGTCAGGTTGATGCGGTGGTCGGTCACGCGCCCCTGCGGGAAGTTGTAGGTGCGGATACGTTCGGAACGATCACCCGAGCCTACCTGTGATTTACGGTCGGCCGAGCGTTCATTCAGCAGGCGCAGGCGTTCAGCCTCGAACAGGCGCGAACGCAGGATCTTCATCGCCCTCTCGCGGTTTTTATGCTGGGAACGCTCATCCTGCATTTCGACGACAACACCAGTCGGCATGTGGGTCAGGCGGACGGCAGAGTCCGTGGTGTTCACCGACTGGCCGCCTGCACCCTGCGAACGGAACGTATCAATCTTGACGTCGTTCATATTGAGTTCGATATCGACTTCCTCGGCTTCCGGCAGCACGGCCACGGTGGCGGCAGAAGTATGCACACGCCCGCTGCCTTCGGTTTCCGGTACGCGCTGGACGCGGTGAACGCCTGATTCATATTTCAGCCGTGCGAACACGCCGGAGCCTGTAATCTCTACAACGATCTCCTTGAAACCGCCGAGATCGCTCTCGCGCATTTCCATGACTTCGAATTTCCAGCCCTGTATGGCGGCATACCCCTTGTACATCGTGAACAGGTCGGCAGCGAACAAGGCCGCCTCATCGCCGCCCGTTCCGGCACGAATTTCGAGAATGGCGTTGCGGCTATCGGCGATATCCCTGGGCAGCAGCGCGACTTTCAGCTGCTGCTCCATCGCCGGGATGGTTTCTTTCAGGGTTTTGTATTCTTCCTGCGCCATCTCGGCCATTTCAGGGTCGTTCAGCAGTCCCTGAATCTCGTCAAAATCCTTGAGCGATTTCTCATAGGAATTGACGGCCACGACAATCGGCTCCAACTCGGCATATTCCCGGGACAGCTTAACGAACGCCTCGCCCCCCAGCCCCCCCTGAGACATCAGGGCGGCCAGTTCTTCGTGACGCGCCTTCAGGGGCGCTAATTTACGCAAAAGATCCATGGTCAGGGTTTTTAAGCGATGATCGGCCCAAACGCAACGGGAAAGCCAGCGGGCACCCTAATACGGGCGGGTGGCGTTCCGGGACGGTAAGTCGCGGCGATAGTCCGGCGGCGGTACGGCCTGCCCCAAGGCAAACTGGTGGAAATAGCTGGAAAGCTTCTGCGGTACCGCCCGGATTTTCAGCCATTCGGCAAACGGCCCGTTTTCACCAGTCAGCGGCAGAACGCATTCCCCGTAACGATCACGCCCTGTAAAGCGACCAGTCTTATCTTTCATCTCGAATTTACTTTGAAAAGATTCACGGGCATTTCGAGGGAAGCCATCGCCCTGATTATAAATCAGCCCGTTATGGATGGATTTTTTCTGGAGCGCGCGAGTATGCATCTCATCCGGCGGCGCGTCATTGATCGGAAACTTCATGGGCGCTCTTTCCGCAAGCGGGTATGCGGTGTTGCCATCCCCGGTCATCCGTGGCCTGACCAGAACGATCATTTTTGTTTCATGACTGTACAAAGACATGCTTAAGCGATCTTCGCCAACGGTGCGGGCGATGGCCTTGGTATCCATCAGTGTGCGCTTGATCAGGTCGCGGTATTCATCCCGTGTGATCGGACTGCCATCGGTATGACATACATCCAGTAACTCCCGGCAATGTTTTTGATAGCTGTGTATATTCCCGGCGATATCGCCCGCGATTTTATCGGCCCATTCTTCGGTGGATAATTTTGCCGTCATGATTTCATCCCCCCGGATATTTTGCGGGCGAACGCGGTGACGTTTTCAAAATCCTGACGGCCATAATAGCCCGGCGCCGATTCCGCGCTGAGCGCCTGCAATCCGGTCACAAGACTGAGGATGGTTGCGCCATCAGCAGGCTGCAGTCCCTGCACACCTTGTGTCTTAATATTGTGATGAATGGTTTCAAGCGTAGCAAACGGCGGTACCAGCGCGTCATCGATCACAGAAAAATTATCCGTGACATAGGAAAATACGCGCTTGAGCGACAGGAGCGTTTCTCCCTGCCCTTTTGATTCCGCACCGAATTCCTGTCTGGCTGACGACATGGCACCCCTTATACTCGCAGTGTCATTGTAACACCCAGAGGTTAACGGAATATTTTTAATTGCTAATATTTACATTCTGCAAAAATGATTGCCCTGCTTAGTCAAAGCCTCTAAGGAGTAAGGAAAATATGATCATACCCACCAGGATTTTTAAGATGGCGAATAAGATTAGTTTACTTTCCTTGCGCAATGTTTTTCTGGCCAGCCTCCTGATCACAGGGGGAGTCGGCTATCAGGCTTGTGATTTCGATTTTACGCCGCGCAATGATGATGGCACCGGCCCTTTCCTGAAAATCGACATTCAGAAGGATGATGGTAAGGTTGCCGGGATAGCCGCATTGACCGCGCTGGGGACAGGCTTTCTTCTTTTAAGATCTCGCCGGAAAGACCAGCCGCAGCCTTAAGCGACTTTTTCCTTTAAACGCGCTTCGATTTCAGCGGCTTTTTCCTCGACCATCTTCACCAGATGCTCGACGATGCTTTCATCGCCTTCCTGTAGACGGTGAGCGGTTTTGCCACCGACATAGACCTGATGGGTGCCCTTGCCGCCGCCGGTGAAACCGATATCGGTCATCAGCGCTTCGCCCGGCCCGTTGACCACACAGCCGATCACAGAGAGAGTCATGGGTGTGCTGATATGCGCCAGACGTTCTTCGAGAATCTCAACCGTCTTGATAACGTTGAATTGCTGACGTGCGCAAGACGGACAGGAAATAACATTGATACCACGGTGACGCAGGCCCAAGCTTTTAAGAATTTCAAATCCGGCCTTCACTTCTTCCACCGGATCGGCGGAGAGAGATACACGGATGGTATCACCGATACCCGCCCATAACAGATTGCCCATGCCTATGGCTGACTTGACGGTGCCCGCCCGCAAGCCTCCCGCTTCAGTCACGCCGACATGCAGCGGATAATCGCAAACCTCAGCCAACTGCATGTAAGCCGCCACAGCGAGGAACGGATCGGACGCCTTGCACGAGATTTTGAAATTAAAGAAATCATGGTCTTCGAGAATTTTGATATGGCGCTGCGCTGACTCCACCATCGCGTCCGGGCATGGCTCGCCAAATTTCTCCAGCAGGTCACGCTCCAGCGATCCGGCATTGACGCCGATACGGATGGAGCAATTGTTATCTTTCGCCGCCTTGATGACTTCCCTCACGCGGTCGGCAGAACCGATATTACCGGGATTGATGCGCAGACAGGCCGCACCGTTCATCGCCGCTTCAACGCCGCGCTTGTAATGGAAATGAATGTCGGCCACCAGCGGCACATTGATGCGCGGGACGATGTGTTTGAGCGCGGCAGAGGATTCTTCATCCGGGCAGGACACGCGGATGATATCCACCCCCGCTTCCTCACACGCCAGAATTTGCGCAACGGTCGCCTCGACATCATGGGTCAGGGTGTTGGTCATGGTCTGCACCGTGATCGGCGCATCGCCGCCCACAGGGACGTTACCCACCATGATCTGGCGGGACTTACGGCGGGCGATATGCCGCCACGGGCGATGAAGTGTATGATCCTGCGTCATGCGGGCTTATATAGCGCTTTTTGATGAAATTGGAAAATTTTAATAATGTTGACAGCCCTCACTTTCAATATTATGGATAATAAACTATCGCAAAATTGATATTCCACAGCCCGTAAGACAAAAATGATTAAGATCGATAAAAAGGCCATATCAGAAGCAGAATGTGAGCTTATCCTTCAAGCCACTTATGATGATCCCTCCCCCCTTGACTTGCCCACAGTCAAAATCAGGGTGGAAGACTTCCAACCGATGGGCAACATCATTACACGCCTTTTCATGCAAACCTGTACCAGGGGCCGTGTAAGAAATTATATACACGGGCAGCTCAAAAGCATTGTGGCAGAAGATCCATGGCTGAGCCAAGACATAACGCCTCGGTTTATTGAGGAATTTTCAGACAGGACTGTCGAAAAAGTCGTTAACTACGTAGAACGAGCTCTGACAGAGCCTCACCTGTCCGTGGGCGGTATTTCATACTCATGCCATGTGCCACCCTGCGCTATCATCGTCACTCATATGAATGACAACATCGCCAAATCTCTCCTAGCCCCCGCCTTGAGAATAAATGATGCGGAACGCCTGCCGGGATACAATTCACAATGGCACAGCTTTATTCTCTGGCATGAAATTGCTCATGGCTTGGGACGGTCTGAATACCACGCCGATAAAACGGCGGCCCTGATAAGCCGATGCGTATTTCAGGACACGAATTTCCTAAAGGCACTGGCCGATATCAGAGCCGTTGCGCCCGCTCTGCTCTACAAGAAGGAAGGAGAAATAGAGCATGGTTTTAATCTTTGCCTCGCCATTGACTCTGTTTTGTCGCTGGAAGAACAACCAGACTTGAGCAATATCAAAGAAGTTGTCTTGCCTGACCACCGTATAGAATCAAAAACTCTGGATTCCACCGTTCGCGATATCGGCGCGAAACTTGAGAAGAAAGAACCGCTTGCCTTCAAAAACCGCAACCTTAGCGAACTGGCAAATTGCGCCGCAGCTATAGCTAACACAGCCTCTCACGAGGAAGAGCGAATGGTTGCACAACGTTTAGCAATAGCAGCACACAGACTCTCAATCGGTACGCCCGCTTATATAACGGTCGTCCCTAAATTCGAGATATAATCTGATTATTGTGAAGCGGCAGGCGCTTTTTTCGCAGGCGTATTTCCGGTACGCCGTGGATTACGGGCATCAAGTTCGCGCAGGAATTCTGGCTCCAGCTTGATGCCACGGCGGACATCGCCCTTCTCACCCAATGGGGCAATCGGTTTGCCGTCGATGACAAATTCGAGCGCGCCGACATTGCCGGTATCAAGAACCAGCCCCTTCACGGTCGCCGGGACGATATAGCTGTCACCGGGTTTGAGGATGCGCGAGAGTAATGCTTTGCCCGACACGTCACGAATTTCGACCCAGGCGCTTTCTTTCAGCTTCAGAACCAACGGCGCTGGTTTAGCGGGCGCAGCACTGTCAGGGGTTACTGCTGTCTGCGCAGGTTGCGTACCAGCGACAGACGTTTGCGCCGTACCGGGTGCGGGCTGGAACGGACCTACGGCACCGGTGTCTTCATACATTTCCTGCGGCACGGGCGGAATTTCACGGGAGACTGTGGGGCCCGCTGTTTTGGAGCGTTCACCCATAAACATCATGGAACCGATAGCCGCCGCCAGAACAACCAGCGAACCGACTATAATAAAAAGATTAGGACTTTTACTTTCAGAAGCCGCCACCGGCATGTGTAGATCAGGACGGTCAACAACCTGTACGCCGATCTGGTTTTTGAACAGGCGGACGATTTTCTCACCGTCCAGTCCTAGATATTCAGCATAGGTACGCACGAAACCGAAAGCATAAACACGCCCCGGCAGATCTTCGATACGCCCCTCTTCAATCGCTTCCAGATGGGCAGCGCGGATGCGGAGAATGCCGCCTACATCATCGATGCTCTGATTGTAGTAAACGCGCGCGCGGCGGAGAATTTCTCCGACGGGCAGATTGTCATCCTGAATTTCGGCTGGTTGCGCACTCATGGCGTTACTTTAAGCTAATTTTCGGTCGCCTTCCAGCCCATAAGCGGCATGGAGCGCATGAACGGCCAGTTCTGTATATTCAGCGGCAATCAGAACCGAAATCTTGATTTCAGAGGTGGAGATCACCTGAATGTTAATGCCCCGGTCGGCTAGCGCCCTGAACATGGTCTGGGCGACACCGGCATGGCTTTTCATGCCAATACCGACAACAGAAACCTTGGCGACGTCCTCATCCGAGAGTATTTCAATACCGCTTAAGCCCGGCTCGTTCTTCAGGACCTGCATCGCGCGGGACAATTCACCCTTGGACACGGTAAAGGTCATGTCCGTCTTGCCATCGACCGATACGTTCTGGACGATCATATCGACGTTGATATTGGCATCGGCCAGCGGGCCGAACACCTTGGCGGCGATACCGGGAATATCCGGCACCTTGATCAGCGTGACCTTGGCTTCGTCTTTACTGTACGCGACGCCGTTTACGACTTCCTGTTCCACGATATCCTCATCCCTTGTCACTAATGTTCCGGGGTAATCACTACCGATCGGGTCTTCGAATGTCGAAAGAACCTGCACCGGCACATCCATCTTCATCGCCATCTCGACCGAGCGCGACATCAGCACTTTCGATCCGCTGGAGGCGAGTTCATACATTTCTTCATAAGAAATTTTCTTGAGCTTGCGCGCATGCTGCACAATGCGCGGGTCAGCAGTATAGACGCCGTTGACATCGGTATAGATATCGCAGCGCTCCGCTTTCAGCGCGGCGGCGAGCGCCACCGCCGTTGTATCCGATCCGCCGCGCCCCAGTGTCGTGACGCGCTGACGCGAGGTCACGCCCTGAAATCCCGCAATGACGGCAACCTCATTATCGGCATCCATGCGGCGGGCAATTTCAAGGGCTTCTATTTCAAGAATACGCGCCTTGCCATGAACGTCGGAACAGATGATCGGCACCTGCCAGCCCTGCCATGACCGCGACTGAATGCCGCGCTTTTGCAACGCGAGCGCCATCAGGCCGGACGTAATATTCTCACCGTTCGCCACCACTGCGTCATATTCGCGGGCGTCATGCAGCGGGCTGATGCCCTGACAATAATCGATCAACTGGTTGGTCACGCCGGACATCGCCGACACCACCACCGCGACCTGATGACCGCGCGCAACTTCGGCCGCGACTTTATCAGCCGCGTTCTCAATCTGGGGAAGGCCAGCCACCGAAGTGCCGCCGAATTTCACTACTATTCTTGCCATTTCGCGGTATATCTTAGAAGCATGCATAATAAACGCAAAGGGCGATTTTATGGCGAAAACAGCAGAAGGCAGACGCAGCACCGTCGATCCTGACGAAATCACCCATTTCTCGAAAGATTCCGCGCGCTGGTGGGATGAAAACGGCCCGTTTGCGCCCCTGCACCGCCTGAACCCGGTACGGATGAAATTCATCCGCGATGCCGTGGCGGCTCACCATAACCTGAAAACCGATACGCTGTCGCCGCTCAAGGGGCTTAAAATTCTGGATATCGGCTGCGGCGGCGGGCTGGTGTCCGAACCCCTCGCCCGCATGGGAGCCACCGTCACCGGGATCGATGCCGACAAAACGGCCATTCAGGTGGCGCAAGAACATGCCAAGGCCAGCGACGTGAAGATTGATTACCGCGCCGAAAGCACCGACACGCTGAAAGGCCAATTCGATGTCGTGCTGGCGCTGGAGATCGTCGAGCATGTTGCCTCTGTGGATAAGTTTGTGGATGAAGTTGTGGGTCTTTGCAAACCGGGCGGACTGGTCATTTTCTCGACTTTGAACCGGACACCCAAATCCTTCGCGCTCGGCATCGTCGCCGCCGAATATATTCTGCGCTGGGTGCCGACCGGTACGCATAACTGGAAGAAATTTGTGCGCCCATCGGAACTAGCAGCCGCCCTGCGCCATGCCGGAGCGATGCCTGTGAATGTCAAAGGCATGCGCCTGCACCCGTTAAAGAATGAATTCGAGATTGTTGAGAATGACGTGGATGTGAATTATTTTATGGTCGCATCTAAAAATTAATAAGACCTGTCATCCTAAGGGCTTCAGCCCGAAGGATCTCACCTTTGCCTTTAAGATGAGATCCTTCGCTATCGCTCAGGATGACAAACTGGGAAGAAAGAAAAAGCAAAATGAATATCTTTATCATCATGATGATCGTCGCCATGTTCGCTACGCTCGGCTCGCTGGGCCTAGGCCTGTTCGCGATGGTCAAGGGCGGCGAATTCAACAAGAAACACGGCAACCGTCTGATGCAACTGCGCGTGACACTTCAGGGACTGGCCCTGCTCTTTTTTGCGCTGGCGTTTATAACATCGAAATAATCAGACGGCAGGCGGATCGCCGTCGAATTTGGCGTCTTCTATTTTGGCGCCGCCGAATTTGGCGCCATCCAATTTTGCGCCGGTGAAATCGGCGCCGGTGAGGTCGGCGTTGGCGAAATCGGCGTAGCACAAATCAGCACCCACGAATTTTACCATCTTGAAACGCGCGCCAGCGCAATTGGCGTAGCGCATGTTGCAATTCGACAGATCGCAAGGGCTGGCCTGTTTTTGTCCGCCTGATTCAAAGAACAGCGGGCTGAAATCGGCGTTGCGCATATCGGCGTGACTGAAACGCGCACCGCGCATGCTTGATGCACGGAAATCGCCGCCGCGCAGGAAGCAGCTGCGGAAATCTGATTGATCGAGAACCGCGCTTTGCAATTGTATATCGGTAAGATCCATGCCGCACCAGCGGGCGCCAAGGGCCTTCAGCGCCGTCAGTTTTTCACCCGCAAGGGTCAAAAGGATGCGCAGATCGAAACCGCTGAGATCAAGCTGTTTGCCCTCAACCCCCACGCTGGATACCCAGGCACGGTGTTCCTTGATCAGTTTAGCCAGCGGTTGCTCAAGATTTTGCAGTGACTTGCCGACATTTTCATCGGTGATCGTCATGGTCAGATCAACACCGCTGCGGCGAATATCATCAATCAGCACACCCGTCAGGATCGCGGATTTCATGTTCGCGCCGTTGAATTGCGCGCCCTTGATTTCGGCTTCGGTCAGGTCGGCGCCTTCGAAACGCGCATTGCGCAAGTCTGCCCCGGTCATGTTGACCTTGGACATGATCGCATCGGAGAAATCGGCGCTGCTGGCAAGGGAACCGGACAGGCGCGCACCCGCAAGGTTCGCGCCACGGAAATTCACATTCTGGCTTTGCACGAAGGAACCATCGGTCGAAAGAGCACCCGCACGAAGGTCGGCGTTATCGAGGTTGGCCCCGGCAAGGTCGGCGCTTTCAATACGCGCCCCGCGCAAATCGGCACGGACGAAAACGGTTTTGTTCAGATTGGCGTTACTGAGATCGCAGGCATATAAAGTCGCTTCACGGAAATTGGCGGCAGACAGATCCATCCCCGTCATAACGCAACCGCTGAAATCAGCCTGACGCATATCGCGCTCACGCAGTGACAGCCCGGCGAGATCGGTCTTGCGCAAAATGGCGCGTCGCCCCCCCAGACGTCCCTCCATGAAGCGCTTGTGCTGATCGGCAACTTCATCAAGCTGCCCTTGGGTAATCCGGGGTAAACCGCTACCGGAATTATTCTGTATGTCGGGGCTGCTGGTCATGGACTGCTTGTCGAACTGAAATTGTTACACGAACAGAGTAAGTTATTCAGTATCCCCTATAAAGAGCGAAAAAAGCTTTAACGGGCAGATTTCGGGTTCCGGGGCATATTTTTGAGGAAATCCGTCCCTGCCGGACCCATCCAATCGATCCCGCCCTCCATTCTAGACATAATCACCCCGTTCGGGCTGACCAAAACCGTTATCGGCAGGGCTTTGCTGCCCAGAACACCCCACTGCGCCATATCCGACATATATAATGTATCGATTCCATCGAGACGCCGGCGGTTCATCAGTTTCTTTAGACTTTCATGATCTTTCGGAAAATCTAGAGATATGAGCACCACATCAAAGCTATCAGACTGGCGTTCCGCCTTCAGCGCCATCAGCGAGGGAATTTCGGCCAGACAGGGGGGGCACCATGTCGCCCAGTAATTCACCAGCAAGGTTTTGCCCGGATGAAGAGCCAGCAGGTCAACGTCTTTGCCTTGCAAATCCTTTAGTTTCAGCGCCGGGAATTTTTCGGCGCTGGCAGCGTCCTTATCCTTGGCGGCATACACCGTCAAAGCCCCTAAAGGACACATTATAAGGGCGATGAGAATAAAAACGCGCAGCAGGTTTTTTTGCATCTGAAAATATGCCAATCTGTATAACAGTTTACCGAGTGAACCGGAGTCCTCATGCGCAGCCATTCCAGCCCTGCCCGTCCCCTGTCTGTTTATATCGTCCTTGCCGGGCTGATGTCCATTATCTTGGCGGGGGCGCTGACGGGCTGTGGTGTGAAGCCTTCGACATTGTCAGCACCACCGGGGGCCGAGGATGAAATATTCCCGCGCACCTATCCCGACACCCGCACAGATCCGCAGAAATAATCCATGTCCGCCGGATTTGAAGAGCTTGACGGGATTTTACACGCGGATGGCGTCCCCCTGACCGATATTGCCGCTGCCTGCGGTACGCCCTGCTACGTCTATAGTGGCGGCATACTTGATGAAAGCGTCACGCGCCTGCAAAAGGCATTTACAAATGTTTTGCCCACCGACGCGCAACCGCTGATCGCTTTTGCCTGCAAAGCCAACAGCAATATGGGCGTGTTGCAGCATCTGGGAATCCATGGGCTAGGGGCGGATGTCGTATCGGGCGGCGAATTACTGCGCGCGCGCATGGCGGGCATTCCCGGCGATAAAATCGTTTTCTCCGGCGTCGGTAAAACAGACACCGATATTGAGATGGCCTTGCGCGAGGGCGTAGCGCAGATCAACATTGAATCCGAGCCGGAATATGAACGTATCGTCGCCATTGCGCAGAAATTGAACATCACGGCGCGGATAGCCTTTCGCCTAAATCCGGACGTCGATGCGCAGACCCACGCCAAGATTACCACCGGCAAAGAAGAAAACAAATTCGGCCTGCCGCTGACCGATATCGAACGGCTTTATAAAACCGCTACCGTTACAAAGAATATCGATGTGCAGGGTTTAAGCGTTCATATCGGATCGCAACTGACATCACTGGAACCATTCCGTGAAGCGTTCATAAAAACGGCGGCCTTCGCCCGTTCGCTGATGGACCAGGGTTTGAAAATAAAATCGCTCGATCTCGGTGGCGGACTGGGGATTGTCTATGAGCAGGAACGTGCGCCCTGCCTTGATACATACGCGACGATGGTCCGCGATATTATTCACCCGCTGCAGACAAAGATTATTCTGGAACCCGGACGCCTTCTGGTCGGAAATGCGGGATTGCTGCTGACCGCCGTGACCTACGTCAAGAAAACCGCCGCACGGCAATATCTGATCCTTGATGCCGGGATGAACGACCTTGTCCGTCCGGCAATGTATGACGCGTGGCACCCGATCCGCCCGGTAGCAGCCCGTTCGGAACCCGCGCAGCCGTTTGATATCGTCGGCCCGATTTGCGAAACCGGCGATACTTTTGCGCGCAACCGGATGATTCCCCCTGTGCAGCCGGGCGACCTGATCGCCGTGATGGTGGCGGGCGCCTACGGCTTTGTCATGGCGTCCCGCTACAATACCCGCCCCCTGCCCGCCGAGATTATGACCCGGAACGGAGAATTCCGCGTTACCCGCCCCCGCGAGAACATTCGGGATATACTGGGAGAGGAAACCCTTCCCCAGTGGTAATTTTCTGCCAAAAGCCTAGATTTGTAATATTGTGAGCCGCGAACCCAAAGATTACGAAAACCGCCCTCTTTATGACCGTCTGGCGCGCAAGCGTTTTCAGACGGGGCTGGTGCTGGTGCTGGAAAACGCCGTAACGGCATTCTGGCGGCTGGCGCTGTGGAATATCCTGTTCGCGGGCTTGTGGCTGCTGCAAATTCCGTCGATCGGCGGTAAGGCCGGAACCATCTCAACCTTCATATTATATATCGCAGGCAGCCTGTGGCTGCTGTGGCGCGATGGCCGCACATTCCACTGGCCGAAACGCCGCGAGATCGACAAACGGCTCGAAATCAGCAGCCAGCTGCCGCATCGCCCGCTTACGATCATCGAAGACAAGCTCGCCAACCCGCAGGAGCAAGGTGCGCGCACACTCTGGTCACGCGGAAAATCACGGGCGCTGGCCACCGTTTCGAAACTGAAAACCCCCATGCCGCGCCCGATACTGGCGATGCAAGACCCGATGGCGCTGCGCGTTCTGGCGGTACTGGTGGTCATCATTGGTGTGATTGTCGCCGGGCCTGCGTGGAAGGAACGCATTCACATCGGCCTTAATCCGCTCTATGGCAGCCTTGAGAAAAAGCCGGATAAAAGCATTACCATCTGGGTAACGCCACCCACATACACGGGCAAGCCGCAGATGATCCTTGAGGGACGCGGCAAAAGCAAAGACACCATTGATATCCCCGATGAAAGCGTCATCAAGGTACAAGCCACGCGCGGCATCGGCCAGCCCTACGTAGTCATCGGCGAACACAAGATGCCGATGAAGCGCAACGACACAAAGAACTGGTCTCTGGAATTCCCGTTCAATCCCGCATATGCCAAGGACAGCGTTCTTGAAATACGCCAGACAGGGTTACGTCGCGCGGCGCTGCCCTATCGTTTCGTTCCTGACATGCCGCCGGAAATTACGCTGGTCGAAGCGCCGCAAACCATCGATAAAGGGCAGACGCAGCTTTCACTGAAAGTTAAAGACGATTACAGCGTCGATGATCTTGTCATGCATGTTCGCCTTGATGACACGCTGAAGGACAAGCCGCTGGGTGCGGACTTCGAGGAAAGACGGGCCGTCGTCAGCTCACCCGGAATCGAAACGGAAATGAAGCCGATCTATGATCTGGCGTGGCATCCATGGGCGGGCTTGCCGGTTGTGATTGAGCTGACGGCGATTGATCATAAAAAACAGGCGGCAAAACTGCCCCCTATTCACGTCACCCTGCCCGAACGCACGTTCCAGAACCCCACCGCGCGCAAACTGATTATGATGCGCAAACGCCTGATACGCACACCCGAAGCCGCGACAGCCAATATTGCGCAAGAGCTGTTTGATATACTTGTCACGCCCGCCAATTATAACGGCAATCCGGTCGTGTTCCTGTCTCTAAAAACGATGTCATCGCGGCTGATTTATGATCCCGGCATTAAAAGCGCCCGTGAAGTCATTGCGCAATTATGGGACACAGCCCTGCAAATCGAGGAAGGCAATCTGGCGATTGCGTCCCGCGACATGCGCGATGCGCAACGTAACCTCGAAAAAGTCCTCAATGATCCGAACGCCACACCGGAACAGGTCAGCCGCGCTCTGGATGAATTCAATCAGGCCATGGCGAATTATTTTCAGGAAATGATCCGCGAAATGCAAAAGCAGATGGCCGAAGGTGATGTTCTGAATGTGCCGCCTGAAATGCTGGCAGGCATTCTCAACCCCGAGGACATACAGAACTTTCTTGATGAGTTGACGGCGCGCGCCATGGCAGGCGATAAGGACGCGGCGCGTGAATTGCTGTCCCAGTTGCAGCAGATGATGGATTCCGTGAACCCTGCGAATGGGCAGATGGAAATGCCCAAAGACGTTAAAGCCAAGATGAAGGGCATCAGCGAACTGCAAAAACTGATCGAAAAGCAGGAGAAATTGCTGGCGCAAACGCAAGCGCAGGCCACCAACATGGCTACAACGGACACACCGCAAACCTTTGGCGAACAGCTGCCGATGGATGCGGATGTTCTGAAACAGCTCTGGGGCGATGATTTTGTGCCGCCGCCCACGCCTGCGCCCGTGCCTAAAAAATTGATGGAAAGGCCGCCCACTGCCCCTATTGATACCACGAAGAATAAGGAAGAACAGGAAGCCCTGCGTCTTGTTCTCGGCAAGCTGATGCAGGACGCCGATGAAGGGTTGGGTCATATCCCCGAGAACATGGGCAAGGCCGAGCTTGAAATGCGCGGTTCCTCAAGCCAGCTTGGCGACAACCGCCCCGACAAAGCCGTGCCACATCAGGAACAAACCATCAAATATCTGAAAGAAACGATGGACCAGATGAGCGAGCAACTGGCGCAACAACTCAAGAAGATGATGGCGCTATCGATGGGGGGTGGTGCCGGAAAACTCGATCCACTGGGCCGCCCGATTGATGATGGCGAGGGGCCGTCACTCCTGCCCTCTTCCCGTGTGAAAATCCCCGATGAGGCCGAGCGTAAGAAAGTGCGCGATATTCTCGATTCCCTGCGCCGCCGTTCCGGTGAATTGCAACGCCCGGATTACGAGCTGGAATATTACCGCCGCCTGATGCAGCAATTCTAGAATGTCACCTGTGTGCCAATGACAAAGCTTGTAGCATCGACATTTTCCGCACCGAACTGATGATCAAGATAACTGACGGACGAACGCAGATCCATGCCCGGGCAATATTTGTAGATCACGCCTGCGACATAACGGTCGCTTTCGAGATCGGTGGAACCCGTCAGATTTTCATCATCGCGCCTATACCATGACCCGCCCAGTTTCCACGGACCGGTCTTGTAATCCGCGCCGAGGACAAGGATGTCTGTTTTATCATCAGGATCACGGCCATTGTCATTTTCCGTGTAGGCAACGCCAAGACCGAAATCAGACACGGTTATCGCACCGCCGACATTCCAAGCGCTTAGATCGTCTTCACCTGCTGCGTCCGCTTCATGATCGACATGCGAATAACCAGCGCCGATAGTGAGGCCGAATGCTTCCATTTTACGTTCATAGCGCGCTGCCACTTCCCACGCCGCGCCATACGCGCCTGCCACATCATCAGTATTGACACCGTTCAGGCCACGGGACGCCGCCGAACTTTCAGAGTTGCCGACAAAAGAGGCCGCCTGCATATCCGGTGTATATGACACGCCCAGTTGCAGACCGCTGAACAGGGGCGAAAAATAGGAAATTTTATCCGATGAAGCCGTGACATCATGGGCGTAATCCCATTCGATGGCCTGTAAATGCGGACCAATGGCACCACCGACCAGAGTGTAATTCACCGTACGCACATAATAACGCATACCATCAATATTACTGTCTGCCGAAGGTGCTGCCACCTGCAACAGGTAAGTCGCGCCATCAACGCCACCGAAATTCACTTTGCCCCAGTCATTCGATAGATAGAGGAAAGATTTATCAACGGCAAAACCATCCCCCATGTCAGAGCGGAATTCGAAATGCATCCCCACGGTCAGACCGTTATCCAGTACTGTCTTTCCATCCATGTAGATTTTGGCATCGCGGAGTATATCGACGTGACGTTCCGTGCTACCCGCTGCGGTATCCTGCGCGGCATAGGCCATATAACCACGGAAATATCCGGCAAGATCCAACTCCAGCGCGGCTTGATCGCCCTGCGCCCAGACCGGCATAGCACTCAGCAGCAAGAAAGACGCCGCCCCTAAAAGCTTCTTCATCAGCAGCCTTTTCGTTTAGAATTACTCTTCTACAAAACGTACATTCAGCGCTTTGACATCGGCAGCAATCTGCGGATACGTCGCTGTCAGCGGAATCGATTTCAGCGGCGGGATATCCGCCGCCGGTGATGCATAGGACCAACTCTCGACTTCGCTGCCATCTTCACGGCGCAGGGCAAAGCGCAGCCCCGGCACACGTACGGGATAATCGCGAATATTCATCACCTCACCGGTAACGGACAATATCTCGACCCCTTTGGCGTTATAAGAGGTCGTCGCTTTGAGGTTTTCAAAAACCAAACCGTCACCGGGAATCTCGCCCGCCAGCCCCATGGTCTCATAAAGCGCCAGACTGTCGGGCCATGCCCTTGTAACCGGTTCGCGGAATATCACCAGACAGGCAAAGATAACGATGCCGAAAAGCACGGCGGAAGCCATCCCCGTTAGCATGCCGGGTTCGAGTTTAAATTTCCCGGATTCTGCTGGAATAACGTCCTGCGCCAACACGGGGAGGTCATCATCGCGATAATTGTTTACAGAATCATCAGGCGGCGGTATTTCTGCCAGAATATCGGCAAAGCTCTCCTCCTCCGGGATCTGAAACCATTCATGGCTGCAGATCGTACAACGAACGCGGCGGCCATCCGCGCCCAGCAGATGCGTGGGCAGCAAATAGCGTGTATGGCATTCCTCGCAGGTTAAAATCATAAGCGGCAGCGCCTTGTGGGTTTTCACCGGTTCGTCACCGGCATGTCTTTGAAAGACCTTCTTTTCTATTTATAAAGGTGGTCAGGATCATCGACAAGTCGGCTTCTGCATCGGATTTTATTATGCCAATTAAATTGTGGGTTCTTTTTCTGACTATTATGACTGTTCCCGCTTTTACGGCGCGCGCAGCGGACATTCCCTGCACGGTGGAGGACAATGCCTGCCTGATCAAAGCGCTTGATGGACTGACAGCGACAATCACCGAAGATAACTGGCGCGATCAAACATGGCGCGAGCTTGCCAAACTGATGGCAGCATCGGGCATGATCGACGAAGCCCTTGCGATTGTTCCCAAAGTCAAAACACCGGACACACAAGCCATGACCATTCGTGGCATCGGCATGGCGGCGGCTGAGGCACAGTTGCCCCGTGAGACAATGAATAAAATGTTTGCGCAGTTACGCATTGAAGCTGACAGAATAGGACATCCCCCTTCGCATGCGATTGCGCTGACCTATATTGGTATGGCGCAGGCCTTCTCCGGCGACGATGCCGGGGCCATGGCGACAGCGGCCTCGATGGAAAATGCCGCCCTGCGTAACAAGGCCTATGCCGAAACTGCCGAGATACAGGCTGAACGCAATGACCTGCCTGCTGTCATGAAAAGCCTCGCCGCTATCAATGACAATGGCTACAAAGACAAGGAAATGGCTATCATCGTCAAAATCTTTGCCGACCGTAAGCAATACGCCAACGCTTTAGCCGTCGCGCAACCGATTTCCAACAGCTACCAGCAATCACAGGCACTGCTCTATATTCTAACCAAGCAGATTCAGCCCGAGAAGCCGCATGAAGGTTCGGTAACACCATGATCCGTTTTGAACATGTCGGCCTGCGTTACGGCATCGGCCCGGAAGTGCTTAGCGATATCAATTTCACGCTGGCGCCCGGATCGTTCCATTTTCTGACCGGGCCAAGCGGCGCGGGCAAAACCTCGCTGATGAGCCTGATGTATCTCGGGCGGCTGCCCACGCGCGGCCTGGTGACGATGTTTGGACAGAACGTTAACAAGATGAAGCGCGAGGACATGGTGCCACTGCGTCAGCGCATCGGCGTGGTGTTTCAGGATTTCCGCCTGCTGAACCATATGTCAACATTCGATAATGTGGCCTTGCCGCTGCGCATCGCCGGTAAGCCGGAAAAGGAAATACAAAGCAACGTGCGTGAATTGCTGGAATGGGTCGGACTGGGCGATCACATGCATGTACTGCCGAACACCATGTCGGGTGGTCAACAGCAGCGCATTGCTATTGCCCGCGCCGTGATTACGCGCCCGCGGCTGCTTCTGGCCGACGAACCGACCGGCAATCTTGACGATGAAATCGGCGAACGGCTACTGGGATTGTTTGAACAGCTCAACCGCATGGGCACGACGCTGGTGATTGCTACCCACAACCAGTTGCTGATGGATAAATTCCCGCATCCGCGCCTGATCCTGTCCAAGGGGCACCTGACCATCGAGGAATCGAAATTCAACCTGCGTAAAAAGCTGGAGGGCATGTTCTGATGATCCTGAAATTCCCCCGCATATTCCTGGGTAGACGCGAACGTACACTGGGCAAAGCCCGTGGCAAACGCCGTTATGATCTGCCGCTCAGCAATAATGACAGTACGCGTTTTTTGGTGACGCTGATCGGTCTGATGACGTTTCTCGCCGTGCTGTCGATTGCCGCCTTTTTCGCGCTTGATGCCATGTCCACACGCTGGACATCGGGCCTTGAAGATAAAGCCACCATCGAAATTCCAGCACAGACCGCAGAGGGCTTACTGCTAACATCAGATGAATTGTCGCAAAGGGCGCAGACAGCCGCCAGCGTTCTTGAAAACCACCCCGCTATCAAGGCCTATCACGTGATGACAGCGGCTGAAATTCAGGATCTGGTGAAGCCGTGGCTGGGCGAAGGCAGCGCCGACATGGGGCAAATGCCCCTGCCCGTCCTTATTTCCGTGGAGATAAAACCCGACACGCCCCGTGACGTTGTGACAACGCTTGGCGAGAAAATCGCGCTGGCCGCGCCCGGTGCCCGGTTGGATAGCCATGAAACATGGCTGAAGGACGTACTGCGCTTTACTGGCGCATTGAAATTCGCAGCGACCTTGCTGATCCTCGTGATCGGCCTAACCACCATGATCGCGGTGGCGGGTGCCGTGCGGGCGCGGCTGGCGATACATCGCGCCGATGTCGAATTACTGCATCTGATGGGCGCTGCCGACCGCTATATCTCGGGGCAGTTCCAGCGCCATTCGTTATTGCTGGGTCTGACGGGGGCGGCTGCGGGTGTGCTGGCGGGCGTAATTGCATTGGGCCTGATCGGCTGGGCATCCGGCGAGATGGATGTGAATTTACTGCCGGAATATAGTGTTGGTGTGGCGCAGGTTATTGTCACCATGGTGCTGCCGTTGGTGATTGCGGGGCTAGCAACCGTTACCGCCCGGCATACCGTGATGCGTGAATTGACAGGAATGCCATGACCGCAAAAAACGAAAACAACCCCTATGCGATGAAGCGCTGGCAATGGATGCTGACCTTTCTGGTCGGATTCTGTTTTCTGTGGCTGGCAGGCTTTGGGTTGTTCCTTGAATATGTGCGCGGCATGCAGCCGCAAAATCCGGCGCAACCGACCGATGCCATCATCGTGCTGACCGGCGGTGCGCAGCGCGTGAACAAGGGTCTTGATCTGCTTTCCACCGGTCAGGGTAAAAAACTGTTTATCACCGGCGTCAACGGTCATGTCAGCCTGCAAGAGATCATGGGTCTATGGCGACGCCCGATCATCCACAAGGACGATGATGATTGCTGCATTGTCCTCGACCATCAGGCCCGCAACACCATCCAGAACGCCCGCGAAACGCAAATTTGGGCACAGAAGGAAAACATCAAGACCATTCGCTTGGTAACATCCGATTACCACATGCCACGTGCGCGTCTGGAATTTCATCAGAACATGCCGGGCACCGCTATTCTCGTCTGGCCGGTCAAGGCGCATGATGATGAAAACGAAATGACTGATTTCGTAAGGCTGGCCTTTGGTGAATATAACAAGACATTGCTGACGCTGATTAAGCTTTACGTCATGCCCGACTGGGCGCGCAGAAAGGTGGAGCCGTTACTGTGATCTTCCTGCGTTCGACATTGTTTAATCTTTCATTCTATCTGGTGACGGGCATTGCCTGCATCATGTTCCTGCCCGGACTACTAATCCCGCGCAAGCATGCCATGCATATCGTGCAAATATTCGTGCAGTCAGTTTACCTGCTGGAGCGGTTTTTCCTGAAGCTGGATTACGAGGTGCGCGGGCTTGAAAATCTGCCTGAGAACGGCAGCTATATCGTCGCGGCCAAGCATCAGTCCTCTTACGAAACATTCAAGCTGCATATTTTGTTCGAAGACCCGTCGGTCATTTTAAAGCGCGAATTACTGCGCATTCCGCTGTGGGGACGTTTTCTTGCCAAAAGCGACCCTATTGCCATTGACCGCAGCAGCAAAGAATCCGCGCAGCAAATCATCGACGGCGCAAAGCGGATGCAACAACAGGGCCGCCCGATCATTATCTTTCCGCAAGGTACGCGGGTTTACACGTGGCAGACGGCGCAAGACAAACCCTATAAAAACGGCGCTGCCCGGATGCAAGCGGCCACGGGACTGACCATCGTGCCCATGGCCACCAACACAGGAATTTTCTGGCCCAAACATAGATGGCTAAAATGGCCGGGCACGGTGGTATTTGAATTCCTGCCGCCTATTCCGCCGGGACAGCATCTTTATGACGTGACCAAACAGCTTGAGATCCTACTGGAGACAGAAAGCCAGAAGCTGGCGCTTGAAGCACTGGCCGCCGACCCCCGCATTCCCCGCCCCGAGAGACCTTCTGCGACATGAAAAAAAATCTGATTATTGCTACCTCACTGATCGTATTGACCTGCGCTGTGCTTTATACGGGCTGGTGGTTTGTGGCGGCGGGCATAATTAAAAGCCAGATCAAAGACAATCCCGATATCACAATTACCCGTATCAGCGGCTTTCCCGGCCCGATGAAGATTGACGGCAGCCTTGAAGCCACACGCCTGCATGACGGCACACCGCAAAAAATCATTGCCCCCACATTTACCTTACAGGGCTACCCGGTGACGTTTTTGGATGCCACGCTAACCCTGCCGCAGGGCGCCTATGTCGAAGGTGCGGTTGATAAAGACGTATGGTCGCTGAATTATCTGGAATTGCGCGGCCCCTTGCCCCTCGACATCCCGCAGGAAACTAATCAGACCCGCATGACGGCATGGCGTGACGGCGGCGGCCATATCACGATCAATCACTTTAATTTTATCAAGGGCGATTTAAAGGGCGAAGGTGCCGGTACGTTCAAACTGGACCACGCGCTGCAGCCCTCCGGCATTGTCAATGCGCGTATCAGCGGTCATATTGAATATCTGAACTTTCTTGTAACAAAGGGAATGGTTGATAAGAAAGACGCGATGCTGGCATCCACCATCCTTAACGGCCTGTCCAATCCGGATGAAGAAACAGGTGATAATTTCATGGATATCGGGATCAGTTTGCAGAACCAGACGCTTTACGCGGGACCGCTGGCGGTGGCGCGACTTCCGGCGCTTGATTGGGGTAACGGTAATCTGCCTGTTTCGCCTCAATCACCTGACGGCGGATTGCCCGCGTCCGTGCAAACATATCCTGTAACGCCTGACCATCTCCCCAGCGAATTGCCCGCTGCAATCCCGTCAGGTCCTCAGTAAAGCGCTGCACGATTTCCAGCACAGCGTCCTGATTATTGATAAATATATCGCGCCACATCACCGGGTCGGACGCCGCGATGCGCGTGAAATCGCGAAAACCGGAAGCCGAAAATTTAATCACGTCAGCTTTCAGATGATCTTCAAGATCGGACGCTGTCCCCACGATGGTATAGGCGATCAGGTGAGGAAGATGCGAAGTAATCGCCAGCACCAGATCATGGCGGCGCGGCTCCATGAATTCAATGTTTGAGCCTGCCGCCTCCCAGAGCTTCGTCACTTTTTCGATCGCATTCAGCGGTGTTTCCGGCAGTGGTGTCAAAATTGCCCAACGGCCCTGAAACAATTCCGGGAAACCCGCTTCCGGGCCTGAATGCTCCGTTCCGGCAATCGGATGCGCGGGCACAAAATCGACGCCATCCGGTAAATGCGGTTTTACGCTGGCAATGACGGATTGTTTGACGGAGCCGACATCGGTAATGACGCAGCCCTTTTGCAGATGCGGCGCGATCATCTGCGCCACTGTGCCGCAGGCACCGACAGGAATAGCCAGTACCACCAGATCGCTGCCTATTACGGATTTTGCGAGATCGGTGGTGGCCTCATCGGCGATACCCAGTTCCATCACTTTGGCGCACACGGCATCCGACATGTCGCCGCAGATAATGCGCGTTGCCAGACTGTCGCGGCGGACCACACGGGCAAGAGAGGAACCGATAAGTCCGAAGCCGATGATGGTGACCTGATTGAAAACTGTCATGTCTTAAGCGGATTTTTGGGCGATGACTGATGAAGACTCTATGGCGCTCTTGCCGACCTTATCTTCATAGACGGGCGGTGTCGGGTAGCCGCCGAGGCAGAGGCAGCGACCTTGCGGACATTCCAGCTTTTCTAGAAATTCAGAAAGCTTGGCGTCATCCCGCGCGACGTAACCTTCCACTTCCAAAAGATGCAGCGTGTTGCCGTTGGCCTTGGCACGTGAGCTGTATAGTGTGCGCGGGGTCAGGCCCATTTCTTTTGCGCGGTCGAGGATACGGGTGCGGCTGACACTATGATCAAGATCAAGCGCCAGAAAAGAACGATCATCGCCTGAGGGTTCAAACCTGATTTTGGCAACGACAAGCGCCTGATGGTCCGGCGTGACATTAGTTTTATTACGGTCGCCGAACGGCAGACGCGCCATAATGCGCATGGGGGCATCACCCTCCTCCGCCATCAGGAACGACCACCACGGTTTATCTTCTTCGACTTCCGGCCACGGCAGGACGGCGAAGGTCACATCACCCTCGCGGACGGCAGCCAGCGCGCTCAAGGGCGTTTCCGATTTTTGCATCGGCAGGACAGAGCTGAAATAATCCTTGGCCATGTCCCAGTACAACAGGCCGCGACTATCATCCGGCACCGTTACGACAGCCTTCAGGCCCGTCTGCACCAGCGACACCGCCCCCACCAGTTCTCGCCAGATACGGGCGATGGCTTCACGCGGCAATACGCCAGTATGCCTAGCCAGCAAGCGACGGATCATCATCGCTTCGCGCTCGGGCTGCACCGTATGCATTTTATTCTGGCGTTTGGCTTCGGTGACTTTGACAATCAGCTCGGCACGCCTCATCAAAAGGTCGTGAACCTGATGGTCAAGATTATCGATTTCGCGGCGTATTTCTTCGAGGTTCTGGGACATGCGGATTCAATACCCGCACTGCACAAAAAAATCAAAGAAAATCGGTGACTTAAGGTTAAGACGAAGCGGGCGCGGTCACCAAAATCCGCCGCCTGCCCACATTGGCGCTGCTGACCCGGGTTCCGGCATAAACTTGCTTGCTGGCCTCGACAATATGCACCCCGGCAAGCCCGGCAAAGAAGAATTTACCGAAGCTTTCCAGCGTATAAGCAAAACGCAGCAACCAGAACGACCGGAACGGCGGCATGTAAAGCGCCCGTTCGATCCGTTCGCGCACGAACAGGTTATGCTGCAAATGGCCGTTGATCTGGCTCATGGTGAACGGACGACCCGCACCAAACGGCGTCCAGTCGGCACGTGCCCAGAAACCCATGCGGTTCGGCACCACCAGCAACAGCCTTCCGTTGCTTTTCAGTACGCGCCAGATTTCAGCCAGAAACTCATCCGGATGTTCAGACATTTCAAAGCCGTGGATGACGATAATTCTGTCTACCGATTCAGTTTCTAATGGAATCGCCGTGTCATCATACAGGCAGACACGGTTGGGTTGCCCCTCCGGCCACGGGTGAACGCCGCCCTGCGCGGGCATCAATGCCACCACGCGCTCGGCGTCCGCGTCAATCGCCGAAAAATACGGCACTGTGTAGCCCATACCAACGATGCGTAAGCCCCTAATATCGGGCCAGAACATACCAATATGGCCGATCAGAATCCGGCGCACGAGGCGCCCTGCCCTGCTCGCGTAGAAATTCTTGAGGTCATAGATCCAATGTTTCATAAAGCTGATTCCAGTTGCGGGATCAGCGGGATGTCGGCTTCCGGCATCGCCAACCCATACAAATCATTCACGCGCAGCCATTTCAATGCCTGATGTTCATGCATCTGCGGCTCACCACGCCAGACACGGCAGACATAAAGCGGCATCAGCAGATGAAAATCTTCATAGCTGTGCGAGGCAAAGGCCACCGGCGAAAAACAGCATGGACGCGTTTCAATTCCCAGCTCTTCTTCCAACTCGCGCATCAGCGCGTATTCGGGGGTTTCGCCTTCATTGACTTTACCGCCAGGAAATTCCCACAGGCCCGCCATGGCTTTGCCTTCCGGGCGCTGCGCCACAAGAATACGTCCGTCTGTGTCGATGATAGCGGCAGCCGCTACCAGCACTATCTTCTTCGGCCCGCAAGTCGGCTTTGGCAAATCCAGCGCTTCGGCGCAACCGATTTTCTTTTGAATGAATTGTACCACTTTATCTTCTTCCCTACGTCATTCCCTGCGAAGGCAGGGAATCCATTTATCCTCTTGTATTGGCTTCAAAATGGATTCCCCGGACGAGCCGGGGAATGACAAATTATATATTACATACAGATAGCGTTATACAAATCTTCCCAACGAGGATTTTTTTCATTAATCAGATTAATTTTCCAATCCCTATTATATTTTTTCAAGCGTTTCTCACATTTTATAGCCTCCTCCACAGAGGAGTATTCTTCAAACCATATCAGATGATGCACTTCATATTTCTCAGTAAATCCTTCGACAACATTGTTTTTATGTTCCCATACCCGTTTTGGCAAATCCGATGTCACTCCTGTATAGAGAGTGCCATAATGCCCGCTGGCCATCATATAAACCCAATAACGTTTATCCATGCCTATCCTCAAATGGATTCCCCGGACAAGCCGGGGAATGACAAGAGATTATTTCAGCAAAAAGCCGCAACCTTCATACGGGTTGCGGCTTTTGCGATTCATACACAGAAACTAGTTCTGCTTGTCTTCTTTCGGAGCATCCGCAGCGGCTTCCGGTTTGCCGTTAATGTCGAATTTTTCGACTTTGGCTTCGGTCTGCCATGCGCCGAGCAGTTCCACCAGCTTGCGCTGACGAACGACGGCTTCGAGTTGCGGTTTTACGTCTTCAAATTTGGGTTCCGGACGTGCGCGACGATCTTCTGACCGGATGATGTGATAACCAAATTGCGTTTTGACCGGGTCTTTGGTGTATTCGCCGGTTTTCAGGGCGAAAGCAGCCTCGGCAAACTCAGGAACCATTTCAGCTTTCGCGAAATAACCAACTTCGCCGCCATTTTCTTTCGACGGGCCTGATGAATATTCACTCACCAAATCTTCGAATTTTGCGCCGCCCTTCAGCTTGGTAACGACTTCTTTGGCTTTTTCAGGGGTCTCGACCAGGATATGGCGCGCCTTCACTTCTTCGACTTTCGCAACTTCGGCTTTCAGTTCGCCATAAGCTTTTTGCAACTCTTCATCGGTGACCTTGGCATTCACTTCACGCTCAACATATACGTTGCGCACGATCTGCTCTTTCATCTGATCCAGCATTTTCTGAACTTCAGGATCGCTGTCGAGATTGGCGGTCTTGGCTTTATCAGCAACCAGTTTGTTATTCACAACCTGATCACGCGCCATCGGGAAAAGATTTTGCAGGGGCATCTGACGCACCTGCTCAGGCAGCGTTGTGATGAATTCCAGAACTTCGCTGCGGGTTACATCCGCGCCGCCGACCTTGGCAACAACAGGATTGCCGACTTCGATGGCATTCTCGCCTTCACCGATAACGGTGGGGGTTTCAGTTTTTTCTGCCTCGGGGGCTTTTGCCTCTTCGGTTGCGGCCTTCTCTCCAGCAGCCGGAGCTTCGGCCTGCACCATGGCAGCGGCTGTTTCTGTCGGAGCGGCAGCTTCTTTCTGCGACATCATGAACAAGCCGCCTGCAGCGACGCCTGCCACGATCACGACGGTACCGAGCATCAGCGGCATAGTCGATTTTTTGGTTTCTTTCGGCATTTCGGTAGTCATGGTAAAAACCCCACAATAAATTGAATGGAAAACGAATCCTGAGTCATAGGACTCTAGAACTCCTACTATCAGGAATAAAGAGGCATATTGGCCATTTCATGGCAAATTCCCCTGTGATAATTACCCTATTTTGCCATAACATTGCATTGACGCCGCGTTTATGCGGGATTATATCAATGTGTCTTTAAAATCTTTGGCTTTAAGAGCCATCCGAGGAGTCTATGTTGCTGGCGCTGGCGCAGAAAATTTTTGGTTCAAGTAACGAACGTACACTGAAATCCTTCTACAGGCACATTGATCCGATCAATGCACTTGAACCGCAGTTTGAAAAGCTGACGGATGAGGAGCTGCGCGCCAAGACCGACGAGTTTCGCGCCCGTCTTGCCAAAGGCGAAAGCCTCGACAGCCTGCTGCATGAAGCTTTCGCCACCGTGCGCGAAGCCTCCAAGCGTACGCTGGGCCAGCGTCATTTCGACGTACAGCTGGTGGGCGGTGCGGTTCTGCACAGCGGCAAGATTGCCGAGATGCGTACCGGTGAAGGTAAAACCCTTGTATCCACCCTGCCCACTTATCTGAACGCATTGACCGGTAAAGGTGTGCATGTCGTAACGGCGAACGATTACCTTGCCCGACGCGACTCCGAATGGATGGGCCAGATCCATAAATTTCTCGGCTTGACTGTCGGCTGCATCGTTAATGGCGTCGATGAGAAGGCGCGCCAGGCGGCTTACGCCTCAGACATTACCTATGGCACCAACAACGAATTCGGCTTTGACTATCTGCGCGACAACATGAAGTACCGCATGGAAAATATGGTGCAGCGCCCGTTCAACTACGCCATCGTCGATGAGGTGGACTCGATCCTGATCGACGAAGCGCGTACCCCGCTCATTATCTCTGGCCCGTCGGAAGATTCGTCAGAGAGCTATATCGCCGTCAACAGCATCATCCCGCTTCTGGTCGCCAGCGACTTTGAAGTTGATGAGAAAATGCGCGGCGTCACGCTGACCGAAAGCGGCACCGAACATGTTGAAAACCTGCTGCGCGAGCATGGCCTGCTGACCGAAGGCAACATGTATGACGCGCATAACATCAGTCTGGTGCACCACGTCAATCAGGCGCTGCGCGCGTACAAACTATTTGCCAAAGACCGCGATTACATCATCAAGGACGACAAAGTCATCATCATCGATGAATTCACAGGCCGCATGATGGAAGGCCGCCGCTATTCCGAAGGCCTGCATCAGGCGCTGGAGGCCAAAGAAGGCGTCAAGATCCAGAACGAAAACCAGACGCTGGCATCCATCACGTTCCAGAATTATTTCCGCCTTTATCCGAAACTGTCCGGCATGACCGGTACGGCCATGACAGAAGCTTCGGAATTTGCCGAAATTTACCGTCTGGGTGTGGTCGATATCCCGACCAACCTGCCCGTCGCCCGTATCGACCATGACGACAAGATTTTCAAATCGCTGGAAGAAAAAGACGAAGCGATCATCGCGCAAATCCGCGCCTGCCGCGAACGCCAGCAACCTGTTCTTGTGGGCACCGTTTCCATCGAGAAATCGGAAACGCTGTCGGCCAAACTGAGCAAGCTGAAAATTCCGCATCAGGTGCTGAACGCCCGTCACCACGAGCAGGAAGCTTATATCATCGCGCAGGCCGGTTATCCGGGTGCTGTCACCATCGCCACCAACATGGCCGGTCGCGGTACCGATATCCAGTTGGGCGGCAACTTCGACATGCGCGTTAAAGCCGACGTCAATCCAGAATGGCCCGAAAGCCAGAAGGAAAAAGTCATCGCGGACATACGCAGCGAAATCGAAAGCAACCGCGAAGTGGTAAAAGAATCCGGCGGTCTGTTTGTCATCGGCACCGAGCGTCACGAATCACGCCGCATCGACAACCAGCTGCGTGGCCGTTCGGGACGTCAGGGTGATCCGGGTGCCTCCATATTCTTCCTGTCGCTGCAGGACGATCTGATGCGCATTTTCGGTTCCGAGCGCATGGAAATGCTGCTGGCGAACAAGCGTATCGGTCTGAAAGACGGCGAAGCGCTCGTCCATCCGTGGATCAGCAAGGCGCTGGAACGCGCACAGGCGAAAGTCGAAGGTCATAACTTCGAAGTGCGTAAAAACCTGCTGAAGTTCGACAACGTGATGAACGACCAGCGTAAGGTGATTTACGAGCAGCGCCGCGAGATCATGGCCGCCGCCAGCATCGAAGAGCTGGTCACGGAAATGCGTCATGGCGTGATTGAAGATATGATTGAACGCTGCATCCCGCCGCGCAGCTATGCCGATGCATGGGATATCGCGGCACTCAAAGTGGAAGTACAAGGCGTTCTTAATCTTGACCTGCCGATTGAGGCATGGGCCAAGGAAGAAGGCATTGCCGACGAAGAAATTCTGGAGCGCATCATCGATGAATCCGACCGCAAGATGGCCCTGAAAGCCACCCAGAGCGGTCCGGACATGTTCCGCAAGCTGGAAAAAGCCATGGTACTGCAACAGCTTGATATGCACTGGAAAGAGCACCTGCTCAACCTCGATCACCTGCGTCAGGGCATCAACCTGCGTGCGTTTGCGCAGCGCGATCCGCTGAATGAATACAAAACCGATGCCTTCGGCATGTTCGAACAAATGCTGGGTCTGCTGCGTGAAAGCGTGACAAAGACCCTCAGCTTCGTTGAATTCAGCATCGACCAGGACGCCGCCGCTGAAATGCTGCGCCAACGCGCCCAGCAACAGCAGCAAATGCATGCCACCCGTCAGGACCCTGCCTTGATGGGCATGGGGATCGGTACGCCGAACGAACCTGCGGGTACGCGCACAGGCAATGTCCAGCCGTTCCCGGAAAAACGCGCATTAAATCAGGATGATCCTGCGACCTGGGGCAGCATACAGCGCAACGCGCCCTGCCCCTGCGGTTCCGGCAAAAAATACAAGCATTGCCACGGGCAACTGTGATTTTCCAACCTCCCGTAAGGGGCTATTATACAAGATAAAAAAACGGCCTTTTTTATATGGCCGTTTTTTATTGAACTAATTTCATTCCCCTTCGTTGGCCTCGTGAACCGACATGTAGGGAGAAGTCATTATGTCTACGCGTACAATCAAAACGACAAATGCACCCGGCCCTCGCGCGCCTGTCGCAGCGGACAGTCCGCATTTTCACATTGTCTTCTCATTTTCGCGTTACCTTGAAAACATCGCCTTCCCCAAAAGCCGCGAAGCCATTCTGCAGGTGATCGAGGAAAATACTGAAAACGATACTGAAGATAACGAACATATCATGGAGCGCTTTCGCCAAATTCCCGATGTTGTTTACAACAGTATCGAGGATGTTCGCAAAGCCCTGGGAGAAGAATACGAAAACTATGGAGTCGTAAAACAAACGGAGGAAAAAAATGTTCAGGCCAGCAAAACAAAGTGATCTCAAGTTCTTTCGTTACGCTCTCAATACGCCCTATCTGGCATCACCGCTTGACGGGGGCATTGTCCAGTGTACGCGCTCACGCGGCGAGAATATCCTGTTTGACATCCGGGGGCGTGACGCGAACCAGCGTTATCTGATGCCGTTGTCGGCGAACGACATCGAATCTGAAATCGAAGAAATTGAATGATTGCCCTACTTCCGGCAAGCGCTGCGATTGAAACAGCACCAGCCCGGCAAGAGTCGAATAGTCACCTTCGGGTAAATTCCAGCCAAATTCCCTGTTTAATTCACGCACAGTGACCGTGCCATCAATCATGTAGGAACCGTTTGGCTGACGCCGGACACCGGTGACGATTTCATCGGTCTCATCGTCTATACCGCCGACGATTTCTTCAAGAATGTCCTCAAGCGTAATAATGCCCATGTAGCTGCCATATTCATCAACCACCAGCGCAAAATGCTCGCGACGGGCACGGAAAGCCTGCAGCTGGTCGAAGAGCGTCGTCGTGTTGGGAACAAACCATGGCTCTACAGCAATTTCAGCCAGATCAACATCCTGTATATTAACCTTCCTGACCTGTATCTCTTTCAAGACAGCCTTCACATGGATAACACCAACGATATTATCCGGATGATCTTTCCACAATGGCAGGCGTGAATAGGGACTCTCCAAAAGCTCCTCAATAATCTGTTCAGGCGGACGACCCAGATCAATCATTTCAACCTGTTTACGGTGCGTCATGACTTTGCCGATATCGAGATCGGCCAGATCCAGAATGGAGTGCATCATGGCACGTTGCTCGCTGACTTCTTCATCCGTGCCTTCGCTATGAAGTTCAATCGCACCGCGCAAAACCTCCAGATGGTCGCCATATACCTGGGATATATCCGCACCAAATATCTTCAGTATAAACCGTACCATGCTGGCAATAAGACTAGTGATGGGCGATAGGAAGGCGATTAAATAACGTAAAGGCCATGCAAGATACATCGCCAGATTATCAGAATGGTGGATAGCATAGGTTTTTGGCAACACTTCAGAAAAAACCAACACCACAATTGTCATTACAATCGTCGCGTAAACAACCCCCGTATCGCCAAAAAAAGAAATCAAAAGGCTGGTGGCCAATGCCGATGCGGCAATATTCACCAGATTATTCCCCAGCAACAGCGCGCCAATCATTTTGTCCTTATGACTCTTGATCTGGTTCACCATAGCGGCCCGCTTATTACCCTGCTTCTCCAGAGCATGCATACGTGACTGGTTAGAGGCCGTTAAAGCTGTCTCCGATCCCGAGAAAAAAGCCGAGAGCATAAGGAGCACAAATATAGCTATTAGCGACAGGATGATTTCAATATTCATCAGGAAACTTTCTCTCCATGGCAATCAATTACATTTTTGACCAGTTCTATCGGCACATCTTTTGCTACATGCGCCTTACCTATGCCGTCGCAAACGATGAAAGCCAGTTTTCCGCCTTCGGCCTTTTTATCGTTTTGCATGGCGTCCAGAATCTGCGTGGTCGAAAACGCCGACAATGCGGGGATGGATGATCTTAAAATCGGCAATCCCATTTCCTGCATATGCGCTACAGCCATCTCGCGATCTGTTTCCGGACACAATCCCAGACGCACCGACAGATCAAACGCGCACACCATGCCCAGAGACACCGCTTCACCGTGCAACAGACGCCCGTCATAGCCCAGCAATTTTTCAAAAGCGTGACCGAAAGTATGGCCGAAATTCAGCAGCGCCCTTAAGTCTTTTTCTTCTTTCTCGTCGGCGGCGACGATTTCGGCTTTATGGGCGCAGGATGTTTTCACCGCATGCGCCAGCGCGGCCTGATCGCAGGCCAGCACTTCTCCGCCATGTTGCTGCAGCCACTCAAAAAACGTGCGGTCACGGATAAAGGCGTATTTTACAATTTCGGCATAACCCGCTTTGCGTTCACGCTCCGGCAATGTTTTCAGCGTATCGAGATCGGCAATCACCACGCCGGGCTGATAAAATGCGCCAACCAGATTTTTGCCCTGCCGCGTATCAATCGCGGTTTTGCCGCCGACAGCACTATCAACCTGCGCCAGCAATGTGGTTGGCACCTGCACATACGGAATGCCCCGCAGCGCCAGCGCCGCCGCCAGCCCCCCCAGATCACCGATCACACCGCCGCCGAGGGCGATCAGCAGGCTATGGCGATCAGCCTTATTATCAAGCAGCCAGTCCAGCACCGTTTCCAGCCCTTCGTAAGATTTGCTGTGCTCGCCGGGTTTGATCGTCAACACCTGCGCATCCGGGAAAGATTGCTTTAATGTCGCAGCATGAAATTTTCCGGCATTCTCATCGGTCAGAATAAAGATTTTGCTTCGGCGTACATTTGCGGGCACCCAGTCGGCGGCCTTGGCCAGCAGGCCGCTGCCAATCACGATGTCATAGGCGTAATCACCGAGCGCGACATGAAGTTTTTCAACAGACATTCAGGTTCCTGCCTTGGCGTGGGTATGGTTCAGGTATGTATAAATCCGGTCGATGGCCTGCTCCAGAATATCTTCGGCGGGGCCGGCATGGCTTTCAACAATGATGTGTGCCTGTTCATAGACGGGATAGCGCACGTCCATCAGGCGTGTGAGAATTTCCCTGGGATCGCCTGTCTTCAACAACGGGCGCCTGTCGGTTTTGGCCGTGCGTTCCAGCATCACGTCCAGATCGGCCTTTACCCAGATCGCCAGCGTCTGTTTCCAAAGTTCGGAGGCTGTATCCGGGTCCAGAACCGCGCCACCACCGGTGGCGACCACCTGTACGTTTTGATCCAGCAGACGTTTAATCACGCGCCGCTCACCGTCGCGAAAATAAGGTTCGCCGAATTTTTTAAAGATTTCGGGAATGCTAAGGCCCGCCGCCTTCTCGATCTCCTCATCAGAATCAACAAAAGGAATGCTCAGGGTTTCAGCCAGCATCTTCCCCAAGCGTGTTTTGCCCGCGCCCATCATCCCCACCAGACTGATGGGACGATCCAGACGTGTGCGGATCGAAAATAATTTTTGCGGGTCAATAGCCATGGCTTGCTTATGCCATGGGCAATTTACCAAAACAATGGATAACCTATGAATACACGACCTGGAGGGATTGAATTCCCTGGACGGTTTCTCTAGCTTTTGAGGGAATTGTTATGGGATTCCCGAATCATGAAGTTTTTGAGTATCGTTTTTGGCATGACACTGGTTCTGGCTCTGGTCGCTTTTGTCGCCGTAGCCATGATGGATGTGCCTGTCGAGCAGACAGAAATCAGTAAAACCGTTTCCAACGAACGCTTTTATAATAAGGGCGGCGCGCAGTAATGGTTCAAAAGCGTTTTATACTGGTTTCTCTGGTTTTAGCGGCGCTGATAGCCGCCCCGGTATTCAGCAGTTTTGCCGAGGATGCGCCCAGCTATCGTTACCGTGAATCCGATGACCGCATGAGCGGTTCTGTCCGCGCCAAGGCCGCGATGCAGCGCTATGAAGAGGATGAGGACAGTAAGCCGCGCAAAACCACATCTAAACCCAAAAAATCTTCAACGCCCGTACCCGAGAAAAAGCCTGAGAGCGCTGATTCCGAGGCTGTTGCCGATAAGAATGTAGAAGAAAAAACCGCTGATGACGCGGAAAGCGGCGATCAGGACGTTGTCAAAGAAGACACCCTTAAGACGTCGCCTGAAGAAGAATCAAAGTCTGCCAAAGAAGACTCCGCAGAGGAAGCCGAACAGGAGCCCGCCGACCAGATTGTCAGCCGGTCATCGTCGCCCGCACGTGTGCCCGCCGTTCTGAAGGTCAACTACACGACGCTTGAATCTCTTGGTACACTGAGCAATGCTGGCAGCGGCAGCCTGGGGATTGATCTCTGGGACGGTTCAACGCGCCACCAAATTCTGCAACTGGTAAACCAGCTGCCGTCCCCCCGCTACTACGGGATGCTGCAACGGCTGAACCAGCGCGCCCTGCTTACCAGCGCCGATGCCACCCTGATGGGGGACCGCAGCGGCATTCAGGCTGGTGAAGATTTCCAGACCGTCCGCATTGAAAAACTGCTCGATACGGGGTCGTATCTGCAGGCTTCCCAGCTTTATATGACGGACCAAGCTGTCGCCTACCATGAACGTCTGGCCCGTGCCGGTGTGCAATCGCTCTTCTTGAGCCTGCAGCCCACCGTGGCCTGCCTTGAAACCAAAACGCTGATGGTGCGGTTTGAAAACCAGCCTTTCTGGAATCAGGCTTCGGTAATCTGCGATTACATTCTCGGCAAAATGGCCGGGCAGAATATGAAGAATTTTTCTGACCGCCCCAACATCAAGCCTGTAGCTGAGGAAAGCCGTGTCATGGGCTATGTGTTCGACAAACCCGGATACAAGATCACACCGCGCAATTTCAACGACCTGAAAGATTACACCCCGCTCGAAGTAGCGCTGCTGCTGAATGATCGTCGCATATCGCTCTCCAAACTGGATATTGACGGGCTGGAGAACGTACCTTCGCATACGCTGGGCGTCATGATGATGGTACCGGATGCCTCTGGAGAGGTTAAATTGCGCCTGTGGGACGAAGCCTTGAGGCGCGGCATGATTACACCCGCTGAACTGGGCGGTATCTATGCAGGGATCAAGCTGGACACCCTCTCACCCGACAAGGCCAAAGGCTGGCTGGTGATTCCCGCCTATTACCAGTCTATGACCGCCGCCCGTGAAAAAGAGCAGAAGAGGAAGATCGGCCAAGAAGCCCTCAGACTCGCCGGGCAATTCCCCGCCGGTGTCCTGACACCGTTTGCCGAATATATACCCACCATTTCCGCCGAAGGAATCGACCCGGCTCTGATTCGCCGAATCACCCGTGTCGGGTTGCTGGCAGGTACGCCTGTAAGCCGTTCTTTCGAACGCAATCTCTGGAGTCAGGCCGAATCACAGTCTGGAAACAATGAAGCGCTGTGGCTGGCGATAGCAAATGCCGCCCTGCAGAACTTTTCCACAGAAGAAATGCCAAAAAATGACGTTTTTCAGGAACTTACAGGAAAATTGCCTGAAACCTCTAAAACTCTCGTATTTGCCCTCATAGAAAAGCTTGACACGACTGGCAAATTACATAATAGTGTCACCAAAGTTGCTTATGAAAAACAAGATGGCTTGACATCACCCACTGATTACGATTATGTAATGCCATCGAGTGACTTAATGGATAACCTCTCCGCTGCACACAAAGACAGACGCTTAGGAGAGATTATACTGTTAAGCTCAATTGCCATCGGCGATATCACCCCTTCCAAATTGGATCCTGCGGTGATGGCTGAAGTGATTGATGGACTAAAAACAGTGGGGTTAACAAGCGAAGCTCGGGAATTGGCCAGTGAAGTCATTCTGGGTTTGAGTAGTGAAAAATAGGAGATTACAAAATGGCACGTCCAGGTCGCCCAGCAATGCCGAAGCCGAAGCTTCATCCGTTAGTGGATTCATTCCTCGATATGCTCACAACCGAGCGTGGCGCGGCTATGAATACACGTCAGGCCTATTGGCGTGACCTTGCCGATTTCAGCCTCCAGCTGCGCGAAAAAGCCAGCAAGGAAATCGTTGATGCTTCTCCGGAAGAAATCAAAGGTTACCTCGACGACCTTGGTGTCCGTATCCATGTCAAGGGCCAGAACAAGTCACAGATCGCGACACGCACCGTGGCGCGCCGCCTGTCGGCCCTGCGTCAGTTCTACCGTTACCTCGTGTCGGAAAACATCCGCAAGGACGACCCGACCTCTGCTATCGAAAGCCCGAAGCAAGGCCGTACGCTGCCGAAGACTCTGTCCGAGTCCGAAGTCAGTACGCTGATCAAGGTTGCCGGTGATACCGGTGGTTCTGATAGCATCCGTCTCGTCTGCCTGCTCGAAATGCTGTATGCCACAGGCCTGCGCGTTTCCGAACTGGTTGGCTTGCCGATGTCTGCGATTGGCGAAGACATGCAGTTCCTGATGGTTGCCGGCAAAGGCGGCCGTGAGCGCATGGTTCCCCTTTCAGAACCAGCACAGCGCGCAGTGAAGAAATACCAGGAAGTGCGTCAGCAATTCATCAACCCTGAGGACAAAGGTTCTCAAGGCCAGTGGCTGTTCCCGTCACGTACCTCTGAAAGCGGTCACCTGACCCGTCAGCGCTTTGCACAACTGCTGAAGGATCTGGCTGATAACGCTGGTATCGATGCAGAACGCGTCAGCCCGCACATTCTGCGTCACGCTTTCGCTACGCACCTGCTCAGCAATGGTGCTGATCTGCGTTCCGTCCAGAAAATGCTCGGCCATGCCGACATCGCGACGACACAGATCTACACACATATTCTGGGCGACAAGGCCAAGAAAACCGTTGAAGAAAAGCACCCGCTGGCGAAAACCGGCACAGGCGTGTAATCCCTAACGGGTTAAAAGATCATTCGAATCAGGCAGACTTTGTGATAAGGTCTGCCTGATTTCTTTTACAGGTGTAAAGATGAGCAAACTTGAATTCGAAAAACCAATCCTTGAGCTGGAAGCAAAAATCGCCGAGCTGAAAAATGTCAGCAGCGATGACACTGTCAACATCTCGGAAGAGATCGGCAGATTGCAGGTCAAAACAGATCGGCTGCTCAAACAGACCTACACCAAGCTGACACCGCAGCAAAAGGTTCAAGTGGCGCGCCATCAGGAACGCCCTCACTTCCTCGACTATGTGCGGGGTTTCGTTGAAGACTTCACGCCGCTCGCCGGTGACCGCCACTTTGGCGAAGACCAGGCGCTGCTGGGTGGTCTGGGGCGCATTAATGGCCGTTCAGTCGTCATTATGGGCCATGAAAAAGGCAGCGACACCGAAAGCCGCATCAAACACAATTTCGGTATGGCCCGCCCTGAAGGCTACCGCAAGGCGATCCGTCTGATGGAACTGGCGGAACAATATCAATTACCCATCGTGTCTCTGGTCGATACGGCGGGTGCCTACCCCGGCGTCGGCGCGGAAGAACGCGGTCAGGCCGAAGCCATCGCCCGTTCTATCGAGAAATGCCTGAACGTCAAAGTCCCCCTCGTCTCCGTCATCATCGGCGAGGGTGGTTCTGGCGGCGCGATTGCGATTGCCGCCGCTGACCGCGTGTTCATGCTGGAACATTCCATCTATTCAGTGATTTCGCCGGAGGGCTGCGCGTCCATCCTGTGGCGCAGCGCCGCGAATGCGAATGACGCCGCCGCCGCCCTGAAACTGACGGCAGAAGATCTGCTGGAGCTAAAACTGATCGACGGCATCATTACCGAACCCTTGGGCGGCGCACACCGCCACAAGGATGAAATGGTCCAGATACTGGCCGCGCAACTGCATAAATCACTGAACGAGCTAACGCCGTGGGACGGCGCGAAACTCGTCCGTCGCCGTCATCAGAAATTCCTCGATATGGGCCGCGCCGCTTAATGGCGTAAGGCATCAGGAAAATGAAGCCCCCTCCTTTTGGGAGAGGGCTTTATGCTTCAATATGACTTTGAGTATAAATCCTAAAATCAGCCGATCATGCCGGTATCCCCTAAGGACGGATTTGTTGTCCCCGGCGGAATGGTCGTTGAGATATTGGTGTTCACGCTGCGGTGATGTAATCTTTTCCATGCCGCCAGCTCAGCGGGCACACGGGCACGTTGCACCATATGGTCGAAATTCCCGTGTCCGGCACGATGATGTCCTTCCTCGGTTGCCGCCGCGCGGTAATAAAGCATCAAAAACACGCGGATCGCCGCCGTCAGCGATGTATCCGGGTTCTTGCGCAGGTGGATCAGCGAACAAATATCATGGATTTTGCAATCCTCACGCTTGGCGATCTCACGCAGGGCGCTCCACATTTCCGGCTCCAGCCGTACCGATGTACGGCGGCCCACGACGGTAATATTGCGGCTGATAAGCGTACTCTTGCCTGCAGAATCAGCAGCCATTTCCCTGGCGACCTCTTGCTGCTCTATTTTCTCTCCTGAATAAATCATAGCATCCTCTTTTTTATATTTTATATCGGGACGTCTTGCGACATGCCCGAATATTCCCACATACCCTCATCTCTAGGGTACATGGGATACTATATATAAAAAATTAATATGCAACCTTTAGACGTAAAAACCTTTAGTTGTAATCCCTAATATACAACATCTTCCGGGGTGAAGGTCTTGATACGCAAGGCATGGACACGATTATGCAACAGGTTAGCCAGGTGTTCATTAATCATACGATGGCATTCAATCCGGGTTTTTCCGCGAAAAGCCTCGGAGACGACCCGCACCGCAAAATGAGTCTCCCCTTCCGGTCTGGCCCCTGCATGGCCCGCATGCAGGTGACTTTCGTCAACCACTTGAATTTCAAGGGGTTTCAGGTTTTCCGTCAAAATTTGATGGATTTGTTCAGCAACTTTCATGGGGTTTCCGGTGCCTATCTGTGGGGGTTTTCTTGTTTCATGATCTATAAAGCTTCATAATATCAATAATATGCCAAGAATACGCTTAAAACCCGGATCTGCCGAATTCGCCGACGATAGCACCCGTCGGCCGCACACCCGTGCATGTGATATGCCGGGTTGCCATGAGCATGGTGAATACAAGGCGCCCCGCGACCGCTCGCTGTCGGGGCATTACTGGTTCTGTTTGCAGCATGTGCAGGAATATAACAAGGCCTGGGATTTCTTCTCCGGGATGTCGGCGCGGGAAATCGAGGAACAGATCGTCCGCAGCACATTATGGGACCGCCCGACCCGCCGTTATGACACCGAAGCCGCCATGGCTGAAAAACTGCGGACGCAGGCCTGGAAAACCTACCATTTTACAGATGAAGCACCGCCCAAGGATGAACATAACAGCCGCCGCCCACTGGAACGCAACACGCCGGAAGCCGAAGCGCTGGCCATATTCGGGCTGGAGCCGCCTGTCGATATTACCTCCATCAAGACGCGTTACAAGGAGCTCGTGAAGAAGTATCATCCGGATGTAAATCCCGGCGACCGTAACGCCGAGGATATAATCAAAACGATCAATATGTCCTATACTATCCTGAGACTCGCCTATGAGAAATTCGAACGGTTCGAAGAAGGTAAAAAGTAACGTGAGTGATAAAAACGACATTCCCGGCGTTTATGACATGACAGGGCTTACCGCCAATCATCCGCAATACACAACAATCCCGGATACGGTCTACGACGTGCGTGACACATTCGGTATCGATATCGACTGGAAAGTGCCGGGTTTCAGCGCCGAACACCCGAACGTCCCCACCCGCGACGACACCTACCAGTTCGACCGCGAAACCACGCTGGCGATCCTTGCCGGATTTGCCAACAACCGCCGCGTGATGATTCAGGGCTATCACGGCACCGGGAAATCGACTCACATTGAACAGGTTGCCGCCCGCCTGAACTGGCCCTGCATCCGCATCAATCTCGACAGCCATGTCAGCCGGATTGATTTGCTGGGCAAAGACATGATCGTGCTGAAAGACGGCAAACAGATCACCGAATATAAACAAGGCATGCTGCCGTGGGCACTGCAAAACCCCGTCGCACTGGTATTCGATGAATATGACGCCGGTCGACCCGATGTGATGTTCGTGATCCAGCGCGTACTGGAGGCCGAAGGCCGCCTGACGTTGCTTGACCAGAATACCGTTATACGTCCGCATCCCGGTTTCCGTCTGTTCTCGACGGCCAATACCGTGGGATTGGGCGACACCACCGGCCTTTATCACGGCACACAGCAGATCAATCAGGGCCAGATGGACCGCTGGAACATCGTGGTGACGCTCAATTATCTGCCGCATGACGACGAAACCCGCATCATGCTGGCAAAAAATCCCGACTTTGACACCGAGGAAGGCCGCAAGGACATCAGCGCCATGGTGCGGCTGGCCGACATGACGCGTCAGGGCTTTATCAACGGCGATCTTTCCACGCTGATGTCGCCGCGCACGGTCTTGAGCTGGATTGAAAACACAAAAATCTTCAATGACCGTGAAATGGCCTTCCGTTTCAGCTTCCTCAATAAATGCGATGAAGCCGAAAGGCCAACCGTATCCGAATATTACCAGCGCTGTTTTGGCGTCGATCTTTTTAAGACTTATAACGCCTGACATCATCCCCCCAGAGAGTCTCCATGAAAACACCGATCATACAACATGTTCTTGCTTTTCTGTTTTTGACATTGCTGACCACACCACTACAGGCCCAGGAAACAATACCCGCCCCGGTTGCGCCCCCCGCCGCCGCCGACACGCCGGTGACGGCATCTGCCGCGCCAGCGCCAGCACCCGCCAATCCCGAGCCGATGGGTGATTACACAAAGTATTTTGCCAAACGCGATGCTGCCGGTCTGACTTATTTCCGTTTCACGCCCGAAATACTCCCGACTGACGGCAGCCGTCTGCCTTTGGTTGTCGTCCTGCATGACGCCAACGGCACAGCCGCCGCCGCCAGATTTCTGATCACCCCCAAGCTGCGGCAAGCGTTCCCTGCATATATAGTCGTTCCCGCCCTGCCCGAAAACCGACGCTGGGCCGATCCCGGCCCGTTAAAACCCGTGCATGCGGTGCCGGCCATGGCCGAGATCATCAAACAGACGCTCACCGACAACCCGGTCATCGACCCTGCCCGCATCTATATTATCGGCTGCGGCACGGGCGGTAACGGTGTTTACGGCGCTACACGCCATTATGCGGATATCTTTGCCGCCGCCATGCCGATTTCAGCCACATGGAATCCGAATGACAGAGAAAACATGCACAAAGTACCGACGGCCGCTTTTCACGGCGCGCAGGACAAAATCGTCCCCGACGGGCCCAGCAACGATACCATTACGATGATCAAGAGCGATGGCGGTACGGCCTACTTCACCAAATTCGAAGGACTGGGTCATGATTGTTCTTCTCATATTTTATTCACGCCAGAAATATTGGGCTGGCTGTTCAAACAGAAAAAATAGGACATTGAATGAAACAAATATTTTTCTGCCTTTCTCTGGCACTGACGTTTTTGTTAATAGCGCCATCGCCTGCCGATGCCGGATTTTTTGGTAAAAAGAAAGCCGAAGCCCTCAAGGATGAACAGCCGCTTGATGAGGTAACCGGGCTTTATGAACGCCGCGTGTTCGAACCCGTTGCCAAAAAACGTAAGCCACTCACCTATTTCTGGTACCAGCCCGCACCACCGTATCCAGAAGGATTGAAGTTCCCTCTGGTTCTTGTGTTGCATGGAGTCTCCGGCAAAGCTCCTGCGGGTAAGTTTTTGATTGAACCCGGCGTATATAACAATTATCCGTCTTTTATTGTTGTACCCACCATTCCGGCGACCAGCGTGTGGGCCAACACCAAACCCTTAACATTACCCGGTAACCGCGTTGTCGGCGGTGGCAATGGTTACGAAGCCCTGCATGATATTGTGGCCCTGATCAAAAACCTGCAAACGCAATACCCCATAGACCCCAAACGCGTTTATGTGATGGGTTGTTCCGAGGGCGGTGTGGGGACATTCGGCGCAATCCTGCATTACCCTGATGTATTCGCTGCCGCCGTCCCGATAAGCGGCGCCTGGAACCCCGAAGACACGCCCAAGATGACAAAGGTACCCGTATGGGCGTTGCATGGCGGCAAGGACACAATTATGCCTGCCTACCTGAGCAAAGACATGGCCACGCTGATCCACGAATATGGCGGCCCCGCCTATTACACCGAATTCCCCGAGATGGGACATGAATGCCCATCAAGGCAACTCTATTCTCCGCAAGTATGGGAATGGATGTTCAGGCAAAGCAAATAAAACAAAGGCCGATGAAGAACGATCAGGACAGCCGGTTTGAACAATTTAAAGCGGCCACCGCGGCCGCTTTGCGGGCGCTTGCCCGAAAGCCGGATGTCGATGTCAGTTTCAGTGCCACCGAACAGGCCGGTGACAGCCGCCTGAAAAGCCCGCACGGCGCAGGCCGCGCGCGTCTGCCACTGCCCGACCGCGACATCAGCGCCCACAGCAAGGCACTGGTGCGGGGCGATGCCGATGCCAAGGCGCTGCGCCTGCAACATCACGACCCGGTGATGCACAACCAGAACACGATGATGGACCTGACGGCGCAGTCTGTATTGGACGCACTGGAACAGGCGCGGGTTGAATCCATCGGCGCGAACGAAATGCGCGGCGTTATGCAGAATTTGAATGCGGCGCTGGAGGAAAAATGCCACCGCCTCGGCTACCACAATGTTTCCAGCCGCGATGACGCCAACATGGCTGATGCCTTGCACATCATGGCGCGCCTTGCCCTGACAGGTGAACCCGTGCCGCCCTCGGCGCAGGAACTGGCCGTGCAATGGGTGCCGTGGATCGAGGACCATCTCGGCCCGGAAGGCTTTGAAAAGCTGAAACCCTACCTGCAGGACCAGAAAGCTTTCTCGCAACAGGCCCGCCTGATGATCGAGCAGATGGAAATGAACGCACAGGAGGAGCAGCAGGAAGGCCATAGCGACGAAGACCAGCAAGCCGCCAGCACCGAACAAAATCCCGAAGGTGCGCCGCCGGACGAAGAAGAACAGAAAGACAAACCGGAATCCATGGGCGGCAGCGAAGGCGTCGAAGCCGCCGAAGATACGGAAGATACCGGCGAAGCCTCTGCCTCCGGCTCCGAAGACCTCGACGACAGCGAAGTGGCATCTGACGCCGAGGGCGAAGATGCAGGCATGCCCAATCACCGCCGCCCCGAAGGTTATATCGCCGGGCCGGATAGCCGCTATCACATCTATACCAGCCAATATGATGAAACCGTCAAAGCCGAAGAACTGGCGGAACCGGAAGAGCTTGACCGCCTGCGTACGATGCTCGACCAGCAACTGACGCATCTGCAATCGGTCATCACGAAGCTGGCCAACCGCCTGCAGCGCAAACTGATGGCGCAGCAGCAACGCAGCTGGCATTTTGATCTTGAGGAAGGAATCCTCGATAGCGCCCGCCTCGCCCGTATCGTTGCCAATCCGACAGTGCCGTTATCTTTCAAACAGGAACGGCAGACGGAGTTCCGCGATACCATCGTCACACTGCTGATCGATAATTCCGGTTCCATGCGCGGCAGGCCAATTGCCATTGCCGCCATGTGCACCGATATTCTTGCCCGTACGCTGGAACGCTGCGGCGTGAAGGTGGAAATTCTCGGCTTCACCACCCGCGCATGGAAGGGCGGCAAATCACGTGACGCATGGATACAGGCCGGACGCCCGCCGCTGCCCGGACGCCTGAATGATCTGCGCCATATCATTTACAAAGCCGCCGATACGCCGTGGCGGCGTACGCGCAAAAATCTCGGGCTGATGCTCAAAGAAGGTTTACTGAAAGAGAATATCGACGGCGAAGCGCTGGTCTGGGCGCATAACCGTCTGGCGGCGAGACCCGAGCAACGCAAAATCCTGATGGTGATTTCAGACGGTGCGCCGGTGGACGACTCCACCCTGTCCGTCAATCCGTCGAATATTCTGGAGCTTGATCTGCGGCATGTGATCGCGTGGATCGAGTCGGTTTCCGATGTCGAACTGACCGCCATCGGGATCGGCCATGACGTCACCCGCTATTACAAACGTGCCGTCACCATCGCCGATGCCGACGAGTTGGCCAGCGCCCTGACCACCCGCCTGACCGAGCTATTTGAAGCCGACCCCCGGCATTAGACCCCCGCTTTATGTTGACAGCCAGCCCTCTCCCTGTTATTTATTATGTCAATTAATAGCGGGAGATAAGTCATGGCCGACGACGAAACGCAGAAAACCAGCCGAAACAAGTTTGCGGGTGCCGTGATTGGTGTTGCGCTGGGCTGCACCGTCCCCGCCATCGCTGGCGATTTTTTCAACAAAATCGGCGATCTTACAGAGGCCTTCAGGGTAAAACCCTCCCGTGTTGCCACCCTGCATAACCCGGTTAACCAGATTACAACAGAATTTGGCTGCATGGCCGTCTATGAAGAGTTTGCCACCGGGAATGAAAACTTCCCCTATAAGGCCGCCGTCAAAAGCGCCGATGGCAAGGTCGCATGGTTTACCATCCCCAAAAGTGAAGTGAATAAATCCTATCACCCGCCCGCTCTTTGATCAGGAAATCTAGGCACAGGGTGCGAAATCCTGTAAAACCTGTTCTATGAGCAACGACCGTAAAATCTATAAACCCCGTCCCGTTACCGGCTTCCCCGAATGGCTGCCTGAAGTGCGCCTTGTCGAACAACAATGGTTCGACCATATCCGCAAGGTGTTCGAGTCTTACGGGTTCTGTTCCATCGAAACGCCGAGCGTCGAAGAAATCGACGTGCTGCGCGCCAAGGGCGAAGTCGATAAAGAAATTTACGTGCTCGAACGCCTGCACAAGGACGAAAACGAAAAATCAGACGCCCGCCTCGCCCTCCACTTCGACCAGACCGTGCCGCTGGCCCGTTACGTCGCGCAGAATTTCAATGACCTCGTGTTCCCGTTCAAACGCTACCAGATGCAACGCGTCTGGCGCGGCGAACGCCCTCAGGCTGGACGGTTCCGTGAATTCTACCAGTGCGACATCGACGTGATCGGCGTTGATAATTTACCCCTGCATTTCGATGCTGAGATGCCTGCTATTATGTGGGAGGTGATGAATGGTTTGCCGGGGATGGCAGGTGAAAAATTCCAGATGCGGATTAGTAACCGAAAAATATTAATGGGCATTCTCAGCTTCATTGGAGTAACTGAAAGCGATAAAATAACCGCTGCAACACGCGCCATTGATAAATTAGAAAAAATTGGGACTATTGCCGTTGCAAAAGAATTACAGGCATTAGGCATTTCTGAAGAAAATTCATCACGGCTTCTGAAAATTGCACAAATTAAGACGACGGAATGGCATGAAGTATACCGTATAAAAGATGAGTTTCCGGGCTCACACGCTATGATCATGGAGGGCGCGGAAGAGCTTGGTAAAGTTATGGAGAGCTTACAGCATTTGCCTACAGGATCAGTTATCGCTGATTTAGCAATTGTTCGCGGCCTTGATTACTACACTGGTATCGTATACGAAACCGTGTTCCTTGATGACCCGGGATATGGCTCGATCTGCTCCGGTGGCCGTTACGACGATCTTGCTGGCTCCTATATCAACAAGCACCTTCCCGGTGTCGGCATCTCTATAGGCTTCTCGCGCCTGTTTGCACGGATGCTGGAAAAGGGCAAACTGCCTGCGGGGCAAAAATCGCCTGCGCATGTGATGGTTATTCTACCTTCGGAAGAGCGTCGTGCGGAGGCCGCGAAAGTGGCGCAGGACATGCGCAAACGCGGGCTGAATGTTGAATTATTCCACGCCGCCAAAAAAATCCCCGACCAACTGAAATATGCCAGCCGCAAGGGCATCCCCTTTGTCTGGTTCCTGCCCTCGGAGGAAAAACCGTTCCACAAGGTCAAGGATATGAACACGCAAACACAAACACAGGCTGATCCGAAAACATGGACTCCGCCGGACAGGAAGGCTCTCGATGAAGTGGCTTAATTTTTTACCGTTTTCCGTCATCCCGAGCGCAGCCGAGGGATCTGTCCCGCTATCAACCCGCGAAGATCCCTCGACTACGCTCGGGATGACGATATTGATGGTGATGGCATTATTTTCTGCCCCCGCCCTCGCCGAGCCCTACACCTACTCCCCGGAAGGGTGCGAGTTCACTATCACTTTCCCGAGCGAGCCGTTTACAGGCCGCAAATGCAACCCTGACAATCCGGACCAGTGTCATGATGTTGTGACTTTTACGAAGGTATTCGACGTCACGGCATCGCTGAATTTGAGCGTCATCTGCAATCCGGCGGAAGAGAATATGTATGAACGCTATAGCGGCGACGTGATGAAAACGACGCTGATCGCCATGGCCGGGCGCGACAAGCTGGAGGAATCTGAAACCGGATTCAACGAACAACCCGAGTTCAAAATGGCCTACATACTGGGCTACGGCAAAAAGGCCGGTCAGGACCTGATCTATAACGGCCAGTTGTGGATTGGCAAAAAATCTGTTTTCAGTCTGGAAGCCGATATCGCGGGGGATTACGTGGATGGCGCGGACACCATGTTCGCGCAAATCCTGCAAAGCGTGACCTTAAAAAATCCGCCGAAAGCGGCCACAGATAAAACCGAAAAGACTGAAGACAATAAAACAGAAGAAAAAACAGACGCAAAAGAAGAAGACAAACCCAAGGAGTAACCGTGGGTTCTACAAAAAATTAAAACAGGAACATGATGAAACCATCATTTGAGACAGCCGCGAACCCGCTGGCAACACGCTGGGCGCATTATCAGGCCATACAACAGGAAATGAGCATGATCCGCCGCGACAAGCTGGCGGCGCATTGCGATCTGGATGCCTGTTTTATGCTGCACGATGAAGAACGCGGCTATCTGGGGCAAATCTTCCAGCAGGAAAGCGCCCGCCATATCAACCGCCTGATCGTCGCACATAATCATCAGGGCAGCATGGCGGTATTTCCCCTGCCCACGACGCTCGCCGCCACACAGACACGCGCCCTGCTTGACCGTCTTTATCCCGCGTCTTCAGCACAACAACGTGCGCAAATCGAAGACAGGCAGTGGCTGTCCGCCGTCACAGGACTCGATCAACTTGCCCCCGTTATCGAGGAAGAAAGCTGCCCGCAGCGCCTGAATCTTTTTTATGTCGGCGATTTTCTCGACCGTGTTGACGAAGCAATTGGGCTGGCGCGACGGATCAAAACGTCCGTATTGCTCGGCGATGGCCTGAACACGCTGGAAATTATGAAGCGACTGCGTCAGGTACCGGACTATAGCCACCATTTCCCCGATCACCGCCCGCCGCCGGGAAAGGGCAAAAAACGTCAGGCAGAGCGCCCCGCCGCCCTGCCCTCTGGCGGATGGCAGCCCGTCGGGTTTTAGACGTCCGCCAGTTTACGGATTTTTTCCACCATCGCGAAAAAGCCGTTCCGGCGGTTCGGCGAGAGGTGCTGATGCAGACCCAGACGTTCAAAAGCAGCCTCCACGTCATAGGTGCGGATATACTCCACAGGCTTGTCCTGATAGGCCACATACAAAAGATAAACCAGCCCGCGCACGATCTGCGCATCGCTGTCGGCCATAAAATGAAACACGCCGTCTTGAATTGACGCCACCAGCCAAACCTTGGAAGTACAACCCCTTACGAGGTGTTCTTCAACTTTTAAGCCATCATCCATCGGCGGCAAACGCCCGCCCAGATCGATCAGATAGCGGTATCGCTCCTCCCAGTCGCTAAACAGGGCGAAGCTTTCGGCCAGATCCTCAAGCGTTTTGTCAGACATCGGCGTTAAATGTTCACGGTTCATTAAAGTTTGGAGCGCATTGATTATATTATACGCTCATATTAGGCAACTAATAGACTAACGGGTGGCTTTAAAAAACGTAATACCGATACAATTTCAATGAAATTAGGGGCTTGCGCGGATTCATCGCTATTCGTACATTGGAAAGAGATAAGATTCGTAATCCCACCCGCCCGGCCTATTATGTATGGGCACACTCCAAGGCTCTTAAGACAGGACACCTTCCGACATGAGTACAAAAACAGGTTCCAGCGAAACAAAGAATACCCTTTACTGCTCCTTCTGCGGCAAGAGCCAGCACGAGGTCAGAAAGCTGATCGCCGGGCCGAACGTGTTCATCTGCAATGAGTGCGTTGAACTCTGCATGGACATCATCCGTGAAGAAGATAAAACGCAACTCGTCAGCCGTGGCGAAGGCAATGTTCCCGCACCGAGCGAGATTAAAGCCGTGCTGGACGATTACGTTATCGGTCAGGACCGTGCGAAGCGCGTTTTGTCTGTGGCCGTTCATAACCATTACAAACGCATCGAGAACGGCGCGAAGAGCGACATCGAGCTCGCCAAGTCAAACATCCTTCTCGTCGGCCCGACCGGTTCCGGTAAGACGCTGCTCGCGCAGACGCTGGCCCGCATTCTCGATGTCCCCTTCACCATGTCCGATGCGACGACGCTGACCGAAGCCGGTTACGTGGGTGAAGACGTTGAAAACATCATCCTGAAATTGCTGCAGGCTTCCGATTACAACGTTGAACGCGCACAGCGCGGCATCGTCTATATCGACGAAGTGGATAAAATTTCCCGCAAGGGCGACAACCCCTCCATCACCCGCGACGTATCGGGCGAAGGTGTTCAGCAGGCTTTGCTGAAACTGATGGAAGGCACTGTTGCCTCCGTACCGCCGCAAGGCGGGCGTAAACATCCGCAGCAGGAATTCCTGCAAGTGGATACGACCAACATCCTCTTTATCTGCGGCGGCGCTTTCGCCGGGATCGAGAAAATCATTTCCATGCGCGGTAAGGGCACATCTATCGGCTTTGGTGCCGAAGTACGCGGCCCGGATGAACGCCGTGCCGGTGAACTGCTGAAAGAACTGGAAACAGATGACCTGCTGAAATTCGGCCTGATCCCGGAATTCGTCGGACGTCTGCCGGTTGTCGCCACGCTTGAGGATCTCGATGAAGGCGCGCTGATCTCCATTCTGACAGAACCGAAAAACGCGCTGGTCAAACAATATGGCCGCCTGTTCGAAATGGAAAACGTCAAACTGACCATCGATCAGGGTGCCCTGTCCGAGATCGCCAAGAAAGCGATTATCCGCAATACCGGCGCGCGCGGTCTGCGTTCGATCCTCGAAGGTCTGCTGCTGGATACGATGTACGAACTTCCGGACAAGGAAGACCTCGAAGAAGTCGTCGTCAACGCGGAAACCGTCAAAGACGGCAAACAACCCGTCTATGTCTACGCCGACAAGAAAAAGAAAAAAGCCGCCGCCGGTAAAGACACGGAAAAAGAGGTTGAGGCGGGGTGAGTGAAAGCACACAGCCGCTAATATCCCTGATCGTACCTTGCTATAACGAGCAGGAAGTTATCGGCCTGTGCTTTGCGCGCATACAAGCAGCCGTTACGCCTCTGTCATCTACTTACAAGTTTGAAATTATATTCATCAATGACGGCAGCCGCGATAACACGCTGACGTTGTTGCAGAGCTTAAAATCAGACGTGGCAACAATCCATGTCATCAACCTGTCACGCAACTTCGGCAAAGAGTCGGCCATGACGGCGGGGCTCGATCTCGCAAAAGGTGACGCCGTCATCATTCTCGATGCCGATCTGCAAGACCCGCCCGAACTGATCAAAGACCTGATCGAAATCTGGAACAAAGAAAGCGCTGATGTCGTATACGGCCAGCGCCTGAGCCGCAGTGGTGAAACCTGGTTCAAGAAACTGACCGCCCACGGATTTTACCGCGTCATTAATTTTATAAGCCGCGTAGACATTCCCGTTAATACGGGTGATTTCCGTCTGATGAACCGTCGCGCCGTGGATTCTCTCAAAACCCTGCGCGAACATCACCGGTTTATGAAAGGCCTGTTCGCATGGATCGGTTATAAACAAGTCCCCCTGCATTACCACCGCGAGCCACGAGCCGCCGGACGGACAAAGTGGGATTACCTGAAGCTGTGGAACTTCTCGCTTGAGGGCATAACAGGCTTCAGTATGACGCCGCTGCGTGTAGCGTCGCTGTTTGGACTGATTATCGCTGCATTTTCTTTTATATTCGGCATCGTTATTATTTTAAAAACACTATTTCTGGGCACGGATGTGCCCGGTTATGCATCGCTGATGGTCATGATCACATTCGTGAGTGGCATACAGCTGGTCAGCATCGGCATACTCGGTGAATATGTAGGTCGTATATTCAATGAAACCAAGAACCGACCGCTTTACTTGATAGACAATATTCACAGTCAATAATCTATACTCGTACGCTGGAAATGCACCATGGAAGAACATGTCTATCACCGCATGGCTGAAATACAGGATCGCCATTGGTGGTATGAAGCGCGACGTCAAATTCTATCAACTCTTATTGCAAAACTGAAACTGCCGCCGCAGGCGCGCATTCTGGAAGTGGGCTCCGGCCCCGGCGCCAATATAAAGATGCTGTCGGCATTTGGCGATTTGTCCGTTCTTGAGCCTGACGACTTTTCGCGGGCTCATATTATCAAGACTTACGGATTGCCGGAAAACCGTGTGAAGAACGGCATGCTGCCCGGCGATATCCCGTTCGATAATAATTTCGACCTGATTTGCGCTTTTGATGTCATTGAGCATATCGAACAAGACAGCGCATCGCTGAAAGACCTGTTTAAATCACTTAAAACAGGCGGCTATGCCGTTTTCTCGGTTCCCGCCTATCAGTTTCTTTGGTCATCGCATGATGAGGCCCTGCACCATAAGCGCCGTTACACGCGCCCGGCCTTTGGCACCCTGCTAAAGCAGTCCGGTTTTCAAGTGGAATTCATTTCCTATTACAATACGGCCTTATTTCCATTGATTGCCATCGTACGGTTAGCCAAGAAGTTTTTAGGAATAAAAAAGGGTGCTGATGACACCCTGCCCCGCTTCCCTATTGTGAACATCCTGTTGCGCACGATCTTTGCGACGGAAAAATATATCCTGAATCCTATAGCCCTCCCCTTTGGCGTGTCGATTGTTGCGGTTTGCAGAAAACAAAATGATTCATAATTTTTCTCCTACGGCATGGTTACGGCAATTGATCGTTTTTTGCGGCGTTGGCGTTATAAACACCATATTTTCCCTTTTGATTATTTTTGTACTTTCCGCCGGGTTGGGCATTCACTACGTCGTGGCGAATGCCATAGGATATGGGTGCGGCCTTGTGCTGGGTTTCTGCATGCACAAAACATATACTTTTCGCTCTGACAGGCAGCACTTTAGACTGCACGGCCAAATACTCGCCTTTTTTTCCATTTTCCTGATTTCTTATGGATGCCAGCTAGCCTTTCTCGTTATGCTGGTCGAAACCTTTCATGTTCCGGATATGCTTGCGCAAATCATCGCGTGGTTTCTGTATGTTCCCGTGAGCTTTCTGGGGAATAAATATTTAACATTCCGTCATAAGCCTCCTTCTTCATAAATGAAAAACTTTTATCTCTCCCTTCCCGGTAACAAGACCCCGCTTGTCGAATTCCTGTTCTGGACACTGGTGGCTTACGCCCTGTTCACATGGTTTTCGATTCATATCCATACCAGCATTACGGCAGACACATTATGGCTCTGCGATGCTGCAGGGCGCCTTCTCTCCGGCGAAAAAATGGGCGAGTCCTATTACGACCCCAACCCGCCCCTAAGCGTTCTTTTATATGTGCCGCCGGTTCTGCTGTCGTTGACAGGATGGGCGACCGTTTATCAGTCCGTGTTTTTTTATGTTTTATTGCTTTTGGCGGGCGCGAGCTTTGCCACATATTGCATTCTGAAATTCATCCCCGGCCTTGAAGCAACTACGATATTATTGATTACGGTCACACTGATTATTTTCAACACCATCGTGACATCGATCAGCTTTACAGAGCGTGATCAAATGATTGGGATGTGGTTGTTACCGTTTGTCCTGACGCAAATAGCCATCACAAAAAAATGGCCGCTGCCGTCCACGCTCAAACATGCCACATTATTGACAGGCGCAGTGCTGATCCTGCTAAAACCCCACTACGGGCTATTCCCTGCCCTGATATTACTACACAGGGTCGTTACACAAAAACGACTGAACGTCTGGAAAGACGCCGATTTTCTTTATCTGGCCTGCGCCGTTCTCAGTTATGCTGCCATTCTGGTCATTTTTTTCAGTGATTATCTGCGCGTCGTCCTACCCGATGTTATAAATTTGTATCTTCACAACGAATCCACCTTTGCTTTAATGAGAGGGATTTTATGGGCACTGGTCTTCCTGATTGGAATATCGACAGCCGCGATCATCAACAATAAATCCTGGATCATCTATTTCCTGTTTATAGCCGCATTCGTGAACCTGATCCCCTTTATCGTGCAAATGCGGGGTTATTCCTATCACCTGTTCCCTGCATTAACATTTTTCTGGTGCGGCGCCGCCGTTCTCGGCAAGGAGACCTTGCAAAAAATTATGGCGCCGCATTACGCCCTGATCGCTATGATGCTAATCATTATAGTTGCAGCGCTTGCCTTAAGCCCTGCCCGCATGCATTTCCCCACGCATGAACAGTACAAAGAATTGCCGCTGGCGAAATTTTTAGAGAGTTGTGAAGATCCCTGCCCGGTCTTTGTTTTGAACGACCATATTGAAATTATGCACCAGACGGCCCTTTACAGTCATAAGCCGTGGGCATCGCGGTTTCCGTCTTTCTGGTTTATTCCCGGCATATTCGACACAGACAATACTTCACCGGAAGCGTTTGCCGCCTATCGCGCCAAATACGGATATATGGTTGCTGAAGATCTGGCCCGCTATAAGCCCAAGCTCGTTCTGATCGGCAGTTTCAAGCTGAAGGATGAAACGACATTCGATTTCCTGAATTTTTTTAGCGCCGAAGAAGCATTCCGCCGGGAATGGGCGCATTATAAAAAGAAAGATGATTTCACCATGGACCAACGGGTTTATTTCAAAGGCACCAGCCTGGATAAACCGCGCCCTATGGTCTATCAGGTGTTTGAACGTAAAAACGACTAGCTTTTATTTATCATAATAATGAAAATTGATGATTTTTATTAACCGTGCGTTATATTTCCAACATTAGAATTGAACATTAATTTCGCTGATCTATCATTCGATAGACAACACCCGCCAGGAGATAGCCTCTATGACCGCCGAAGCCAAAATCCTTCCCGAGCCGAATACAAAATACCGCCTGATCACGCGTAGTGACATGGATGGTCTGGTCTGCGGGATCATCCTGAAGGAACTGGACCTGATCGATGAAGTCCTGTTCGCGCACCCCAAGGACATGCAGGACGGCAAGATTGAAGTCAGCGCCCGCGATATTAGCACCAACCTGCCCTATGCTGCGGGCGTCTATCTTTGCTTTGACCACCATGCCAGTGAAGCTGAACGTGTCGGCGGCATGGCCCGCAACCATGTTATCGATGTAAATGCCCCTTCCGCCGCGCGTGTGCTCTATAATTATTTTGGCGGCAAATCCAACCCCCGTCTGGCGCGCATTGGCGACGACATGATGACGGCGGTGGACAAGGCCGACTCTGCCGGGTTCACCCGCGAAGACATTCTTGATCCGCAAGGATGGGAATTACTGAGCTTTATCATGGACGCCCGCACTGGCCTTGGCCGCTTCCGTGATTTCAATATCTCAAATTTCCAGTTGATGATGAGGCTGATCGATTACTGTCGCGAGGTCCATTCGATTGAGGAAATTCTTGAAATTTCCGATGTCAAGGAACGTGTCGAGCTTTATCATTCACAAGCGATGAAAGCCCGCCAGCAGATTGAACGCTGCGCACAGGTTAAGGGCAATCTCGTCGTTCTGGACCTGCGTAATGAAGACCAGATATGGGCGGCCAACCGCTTCGTCATTTATGCACTATTCCCCCATTGCAATATTTCCATTCACGCCATGTGGGGCAAAGGCCAGCAGAACACTGTGTTCGCCACCGGCAAATCGATTCTCAACCGCACCAGCCGCACCCATGTTGGCAATCTAATGCTGAAATATGGCGGCGGCGGACATGAAGCTGCCGGCACATGCCAGATCGACAACGATAAGGCCGAGTCTGTCCTGCAGGAATTGATTGAGCAGATCAATAAAGACGGCTGATGCCTGCCCCCGCTCCTGTCATTGTCTGGTTCCGGCAGGATTTACGCCTGACCGATAATCCCGCTTTGCGTGATGCGGTAAAATCGGGCGCGCCGATTATCCCGGTTTATATTCTGGACGACAAGAATGCTGGTTCATGGAAGATGGGTGGTGCCAGCCGCTGGTGGCTGCATCATTCGCTAACAGAACTCAACAAATCCCTTTCCGGCAATCTCGCCTGTTATGCAGGTGATGCCCGTGACATTATCACCCGCTTGGTGAAATCATCCCAAGCACACGGCGTTTACTGGAATCGTTGTTACGAACCATGGCGGATGGAACGCGATACCGCGATCAAAACCATGCTGGAAGAAAATGGTATCGCGGTTAACAGCACAAATGCCGGACTGCTGTTTGAACCATGGACAGTCAAGAAAGACGACGGTACGCCTTACCGCGTATTCACGCCGTTCTTCCGGCGCGGGTGCGTAAAGGCCGCACAGCCCGATTCCCCCATACCCGCACCACCAAAGATCACGTTCGCTACCCAACCAAAGGATGCCCTGACGGTTGATAATCTCCGCTTGCTGCCCGCAACACCGCGCTGGGACAAAAAGATGGAAGCATACTGGTCCATCGGCGAAAAAGGCGCGCAGAAACAGCTGGCGCATTTTCTGGAGGAAGGTCTTCATGGTTATAAGGAAGGCCGCAACAATCCGGCGGAAGATCACGTATCGCGCCTTTCCCCCTACCTGCATTTCGGTGAAATTTCGCCGCGCACCGTCTGGCATGCGATACGCCAGCGCATGATTGCCGATCACGCCGAAACTGATGGCGATCATTATTTGAGCGAGTTGGGCTGGCGCGAATTCTCGCACAGCCTGCTCTATTTCAATCACAATCTCCCCACCGATCCGTTGCAGACACGGTTTAACGCCTTCCCATGGCACAGCGATGACAAGTCCCTGCTGGCATGGCAACGCGGCATGACAGGATACCCTATCGTCGATGCGGGTATGCGCGAACTGTGGGAAACCGGATACATGCATAACCGTGTACGCATGATCGTCGGCTCTTTCCTTGTGAAAGATTTGCTGCTGCCATGGCAGGACGGTGAAAAATGGTTCTGGGATTGTCTGGTCGATGCCGATCTGGCCAATAACGCCGCCAGCTGGCAGTGGATCGCCGGATGCGGTGCCGATGCCGCCCCCTATTTCCGCGTTTTTAATCCCGTTGGGCAGGGTGAGAAATTTGACGCGCAGGGCGCTTACGTCCGCCGCTGGTGCCCGGAACTGAGCAAACTGCCGGACGATCTGATCCACCGTCCCTGGGAAGCGCCGCCATTGATCCTTCAGCAAGCGGGTGTTACGCTTGGCAAGATCTATCCCCTGCCGATTGTCGATCATAAACTGGCGCGGGACCGGGCGCTGGCCGCATTTCAGGCCACGAAGAACGCATAGAATATCAGGGGGCATACAATGACGGCATTTCCAACATTAAAACCCGGCGACACCATCGGCATCATGGCACCCGCCAGCCGCACGGATCGCGTACGCGTAGATGAGGCCGTCAAAACACTTGAAAGCATGGGATACAAGGTCAAGGTGCATGCGCAGACCCATCTAGGTTTTCATTCATCGGCAGGGCACCCCGCCGACAAGGTTAAAGCGTTCGAAGATTTATGGGGCGACCCGGATGTCAAGGCGATCATGGCGGCCCGCGGCGGTAACGAATCCGGAGAAATGCTACCTGCCCTCGATTATAAAAAACTCGGTGGTACACCTAAAATATTGATCGGTTACAGCGATGTCACCGCCCTGCTGCTCGCTATCAACAAACATGCCGATATTGTCACCTTCCACGGCCCGGTACTGCACGGTCTGAACAGCATGAACCAGGGGCACCTGACACAATGTTTCCGCATGCTCTCAGGCCATGAGAAAAACATTGATATCTCCGGCAGCCAGACATTGCAGCCCGGCACCGCGCAAGGCCGCCTGATCGGCGGAAATTTGAGCATTCTTTGCAGCCTGATGGGCACACCGTACCAGCCTGATTTCAAAGGCGCTCTCTTATTCATCGAAGATATCGGTGACGAGTTTTCACGTATCAACCGCTTCTTCCTGCAACTGAAACTCGCTGGCGTTTTTAACGAGATCAGCGGCCTGATCGTCGGCGATTTCTCCGGTCTCACCGAGAAAGGCGGCCTGAAATTCGATCGTTCGGTCATGGACATGCTGAAACATCACACGCAAGGCACATCATTCCCTATCGTGACGGAAGCCCCCTTCGGACATCAGAACGCCTTGATTACACTGCCCATAGGCGCGGCTGCTGAATTGACGGCGACGCAGACACCCACATTAAGACTTGTTTAACCGCGGAAAAATCCGCCCCAGCAATGACCGGGACGGCAGCGGCAGGCGTTCGTACATATCCGGGTAATCCATGTGCGCCAGCACCAATCCGTCATTCGAAAACATGATTTCAGAAACACCCTGCCTGACGTCTTCAATACCGTCGCGGCGGCATGAGAATGTCCAGCGCAGATAAACGGTCTGTCCGGTCTGCCCCCACGCATGATCACTGATCCTGATTTTTGGGCTTTGCACAGTTTCCAATCGCCGCCTAAAAATACCGGCAATCTCATCCGATCCACGCACATCATACAAAGAGTCGGCATAGCGCATGCCGGGGGCTGCCAGTTTATCGAGCAGCCGCACGGAACGCGTCGTCATTTTCTCCAGATACTGGATATAATCCTCAAGCGGCTTTTGAAGTGCCATTGCCGGATTGATCCTCGCGATTGCATTATCCTGCGTCATTACTCCTCACCTTCTTGAAATATGGAAATTAATTAGAGTGGGCTTCCATAGTGAGTTTAGAAGATATATATAAAGTTCTTATCATCATAAAAACTAAATAAGGGGAAAAGCAATGGACGCTGCACTGGAGCAAGATATCCGTGAACTGGGAATACGTATCAAGAGACAAATTGAATTGTTTCCTGTGATTGATAGTACAGAGCCATCCCTTAATGATGAAATCATAGAAAACAGCAAAGCTTGTCTTGCACTGAGCTTAAAGATTGAACAAGCCGCAAATATTACATCAAGAGAGGGCGATAGCGCCGTTGCTCTCCTGGGTGGTATTGTTGATTACTGCAAAGCGCAGGGATCAGATGCTGCCGATGATCTGGGAGAATGCATGCCTGTGTTGGAAGCGCTATTGCAAGAACTTCCCGCAGATGTGTGCCCTACCGATCAGAACATTGCTGAAGCTGCCAGAAAAGTTCAGCAACACCCTCAGCCTTAAGCAGCCTTAGAAGTATCAGGACGTGACTGATCTTTATGATCGTCATGTCCTTCTGGCTTCTTAAATTGTTGTTCCTTGATTTTGCCAATCGTCCAGATATAGGCCTGGTCCGGTAACAGCCCTACCAGTTTCGTCAGCAGACTGAACACCCACGGAAACGCGATTTCAAAAAATCCGCCGTTCAGTCCGCGTACCAGATCGTCAGCCGCCGCATCAACATCCATCAGCATCGGCATATAAAATTTGTTTCTGTCGGTCATCGGCGTTTTGACGAATCCGGGGTTAATGATTTGCACCTTGATATCGGTGCTGTGCGCCTCTACCGCTATCGCTTCCACCAGATTAATCAAAGCCGCCTTGCTGGAACCGTAAGACAGAGAACGCGGCAAACCGCGATAGCCCGCGACACTCGCCACAACCGCCAGATGACCCCGGTTGCGGGATTTGAATTTCTTCAGGATCGGTTCAAGGCAGTTGGCGGTGCCAAACACATTGACCTCGTACTGTGCCTTCAAATGATCGGCGGTGAATTCCTCGATCGTATCGGGCATGTAAACGCCCGCATTCAGGATTGCGAGATCAATCGGGCCAATATCATTTTCAATCTTATCAACCATGTCCGCCATGGCACGGGCATCGGTAATATCACCGGGATAGTTCACAACCCGCCCGCCGCCGCCGAAAGCCTCCACATGGTGAACCAGCACTTCAATCTTGTCTTGGGAGCGCGCCGTGGCCGCCACAATCCAGCCATCTTTCACCAGACGCAGCGCCGTAGCCGCCCCGATGCCCGAAGAAGCGCCTGTAATCCATGCAATTTTGTGATTTTCGGGCATATTTCCACTCCTGATTAAATTGATTTTAACCACATACCAACGAAAATAGAATAGCAACCATTCGTATGGAGTTTTCAGTATATATGGGCATGAGAGGCTTAAACCACCCCGGGGTGGAAATGGTGGACCATTTGCGCGATACAGGGGCGACCCCGGAATCCATCAAGGACATGCTTTATCAGAACCATCAATCCCTTCATGATATGTTGTCAGAACTGAACCCGGAATCCCGTATGCCGGGGCATATTTTCGAGCTGCATACCCTTGAAATCGCCCTCGCCTACAATGATATCCGGGACCTGGGCAGCCCTGCGCAGCTCAAAAAACTGGATATGGCGCATAAGGGTTGCTCAACCCGCGGCACACCGCTGGCGTCCACTTTCCACAAGCGCGCACGACAGATGGCCCTGACCTCCAAGGAATGCGGACTGGTGGCCACCGGCGTCAAGACCCGCTTCCGTTAATTCCCGTAATTTGTATTTTTTTAAGCTCTTTTTGCTAGGTTAAACCCAGCAGGAGATTGATATGACATTCAGACACCCCGGTATTGATATGGTTGAAAACCTGCGCGCCCGCGGTGACCGCGATGATGACGCCATTACGTCACGGTTGCGGATGGAAAAATCGGCACTCAATCTGGCGATGGAAAGAACATCACAGGAAGATGCCTCCAAGCTCGATCCCAAAGACATCACGATGCTGCGCGGTTATGAAGTTGCCTTGGCATATCTCAGCATTCACGACCCGCAAAACATGGCCGCGCAGAATAAATTGCGCTGCGCGATAGATGGCAAAACCCCTACCGGTCAACCCAGCGAATCCAGCGTTTATAACGCCCGCCGGGAACATGCCATAACAACCAATTCCCCGCAGGCGCGTGTAACTACCCATCTGGATTTTTAACCAGTAGCTCTATATCCGTTCCTCTACTATCCTGAAAGCCGGATGAGAGGATTGGCGTAGATGACTGAAAGCCCCGTCGATAAACCCTTAAAAATATTTCTGGCCATCACGTCCAGTACGGTGCTGTTCGCGTTGATGAACATGTTTGTCAAACTGGCCGCCGAAACGCATTCCATTCCGCAGGTTTTATTTTTCCGCAGTGCGTTGGGTACGCTGCCTGTCATCTGGCTGATTTTACACAGCCGGAACATGGCACTCTTCAAAACACAGAATTTTTCCGGCCACTTCGTGCGCTGCTTTATCGGCTTCTTCAGCATGGCCTGTGCGTTCTGGGCATACAAGATGCTGCCGCTTGCCAATTCGACGGCGATCCTGTTCGCCTCGCCGCTGATCCTGACCAGCCTGTCGGTCGTGCTACTGAATGAGAAAGTCGGCCCGCACCGCTGGAGCGCCGTTATCATCGGTCTGGCCGCCGTTCTCTTTATGCTGCAACCTGCGGGCGACGGCAATCAGGTGGGCAGCCTGGTCGCCATGGCGGCGGCCATCCTGATGGCGTTTGCGATGATCTCGATCCGCAAACTCGGCGACACCGACCATTCCCTGACCATCGTGTTCTATTTCAGTGTCTTCTGTACTGTGATGAGCGGATTCTGGATGCTGGCCGACTGGACAACACCCAGCGCCCTCAGTCTTTTCTATCTGGTGATGACCGGGTTGATCGGCGGCATGGCGCAGGTGGGGATGACTTACGCCTACGCCAAGGCACCGGCGGCCTATGTCAGCTCTTTCAGCTATTTCGCGATTGTCATCGCCGCGACCGTTGATTTCCTGATCTGGGAAGTCGTGCCCGTCTGGCAAGTCTGGGTCGGCAGCCCCGTGGTCATCGCCGCCGGTCTCTATATCGTCTGGCGTGAAGCACGGAAGAACTACACCCCCACCACTGCTATAGACCTCGATGGCAGCGGCACGGAAGCGCCGACGGAGAGGGACAAGGAAGACGATTACGCGATTTAAGCCTGATCGTAGGTCAGAATGGATCTTGTACCCGGATACATATTCAGTTCAGGACACACGCCCGGAGAAGAGTGAACCAGCGGGTTAGAAAAGGCTCCGCCCTTGTGAATGCTCATATGGTGTCTTTCAATTTGCTCAAGCCGCACACGGTCCTTGAAATCGCTGGACAGGTGATTGGTATTCATCCGCCCCTGTTCGTCATAACCGCATACGAATTTGTTCCAGTCGATGTGCTGATCAGGCAACCATAAAGTGCGCGCATCACCCAGAAGGGTTTCCAGCCCTCGCAATGTAACATCATTATCAATGTGACAGAGCAATCCGTCTTTCGTCTCCCCCAGAACACGCCACATCGCCTGCACTTCCTCAAACCCTGTAACATGACTGAAGATTCTGGCACTGCCTTTGATATGATTCAGGAACTGGTCACGCCCCACCCCCTCAGGCACACGAGAATCATCTCCGTTAATAAACAATTCGTCAGTACCCGAATTGTAAAAGAAGAATGCCGGTTCAACACCATACTTAGGGTAGCGTTCATTCTCGGTAGGGCGCATATAGCGATTTTCAATATCCAGCCCGCGCAGATAGCCCTCTATGGCAGAATCTTGTGACCTGTAAGCTGAGGCAACATTAATTTCAGAGCGATGGATCTGAATCAGGGCGCTTTCGATATCCTCTGCCGCTGAACCAATGACCGCCTGTCCGAACTTTTCTGTTATCGCCATGTCCTGCCCCCGTTATTTAACACCCTCATTAAAACATTGTTTTTTTATTATGTCAAATATCAGAGTCTGGATTTTCTGACCGGGTCATGCCATATAACCTCCTCCGGCTTTTGAGGATTTCCATGACTTTTGTTGTCACTGACGTCTGCATTAAATGTAAATACACCGACTGCGTCGAGGTCTGCCCCGTGGATTGCTTCTACGAGGGGGAAAACATGCTGGTCATCCACCCGGACGAATGCATTGATTGCGGCGTCTGCGAGCCGGAATGCCCGATTGAGGCCATTATCCCGGACATGGATCCCAAGGCCGAGAAATGGGTCGAAATGAACCGGAAATACGCCGAATTATGGCCCAACCTGACCCGCGCCAAAGATGCCCTGCCCGAAGCCGAAGAATTCAAGGAAAAGCCCAACAAGTTCGAGGAATTCTTCAGCCCCCGTCCCGGGGACGGTGATTAAGGGTGATTCTTTCCCCTGTACGCCCCGTTTTTGAATGCCGGCATTTTGTCCCCAGCCCTTATTTTAATGATCATTTACTTTAATTAATTTAACTATCTCATTGAAATAAATGAGTTTGATACAATCGTATCGAAATTAATATATGGAAACTAGGCAATTTATAGGTTGAAATTTTACGAAATTTTAACTATAGTCGCTACATTCGCAATAGCGGCTACGGCTTAATGGTCATTATATATGCCCCTTTCAGCCCGTGTCTTGCAGGGTCACCCTGAGGACATGCCCCTATTGCCTTGATCTTTATAGGAAAAGGTAGAGAGATGGCAGCAGCAAAAACTAAGAAAGTCCAAAAAGCTCCCGTGAAAAAGGCGGTCAAGGCCACCGCGCCGAAGACCAAAGCCACCAAACCTGTCCTCAAAACGGTGAAGACTGTGAAGACAACGACGGCCGCTAAAAAATCAGCGCCGGCAAAAACAGTCGCCAAAACAGCGCCGGTTGCGAAGAAAGCCGCCGCGCCTGTAAAAGAAACCAAAGTTACCAAGACAGCAAAAGCAGCCACACCGGTTGCCGCTGCGAAGCCGGTTGTTAAGGCCGTTCCGGTTGCCGCCGTCAAGGCAGCAACCCTGCCCGTTCGTCAGTCTGCCATGGCACCTGCGAATACCGCCCAGCGCCCGAACAGCCCCTTTGCCGCCAGCCGTCAGGCGCAGCAGCAACGTCAGATCGTGACCACCGCGCCGAAAGCGCCGCTGAACGATAACGGCGCCGTCCTCTTCAAGGTCGGTGATGCCGTTGTGTACCCGGCCCATGGTGTGGGTGTCGTCGAAGCGCTCGAAACACAAACCATCGCTGGTATGGAAATCCAGCTCTATGCGATCCGTTTCGAAAAAGACCGCATGTGCCTGAAAATCCCGGTATTCAAGGCGAAAGCTTCGGGTCTGCGCAAACTGTGCTCGACCGACCGCCTGAAAGACGCGATGAAAACCCTGCAAGGCCGCGCCAAGATCAAGCGCACCATGTGGAGCCGCCGCGCCCAGGAATATGAAATGAAGATTAACTCGGGTGACCCGGTGTCCATCGCCGAAGTTCTCCGCGATCTGAAACGCAGCAACGACGACCACGAACAGTCCTACTCCGAGCGCCAGATTTACCAATCGGCCCTTGAGCGTCTGGCCCGTGAAGTCGCCGCCGTTCAGAAAATCACCGAACTGCAAGCCGCTGAACAACTCGAAAAGATGCTGGGCAAGCTGGCTGCCGCCTAATCTCCCATATCTATCAGATCGATAGACTGTGAATTTAAAAACCCGCTTTTACAGCGGGTTTTTTCTTCCTGATATGTAAGCCTGTTCCCCTGTTATACAATCAACCATCCCCGTTTCATGCGAAGACATATTGTATCCCCCTGATTTTGCATTAAGATTAATATGATTCTGGGAAGTTGATTCCTTTCGCGTCCGGAATCTCTCTGGAATTTATCAGGATTATCTTCTGTGTTTCACACCGCCGCCTGTAATGGAGCTTCCGATCCGCGCTTTGCCCTGATGGGTAAGCCGCGCCGTATCTGGGCCATTTCGGCGGTGCATGCCGAATCCCGCCGCCTGATGACGCTGCACGACCTGCTCTATCCCATGATCCGTCCGGGCGACCGGATCGTTTATCTGGGTAACTATACGGGCCATGGCACCGATCCGGTCGGCACGATTGATGAGATACTCACCTTCCGCCGCATGGTGCTGGCGATGCCGGGGATGATGACCAATGACATCGCCTATCTGCGCGGCGGGCAGGAAGAGATGTGGCAGAAGCTGCTGCAGATCCAGTTTGCCCCTAACCCCGCCGAAGTCCTCAACTGGATGCTGGGCAACGGGCTGTCACAAACACTGGCCGCCTATGGCCTCGATCCACATAAAGGACAAATGGCCGCCAGCGAGGGTGTTATGGGTCTGACCCGCTGGGTCGGGCAAATCCGTGAAGCGTTACGCCGCCAGCCCGGTCACGATGTATTCTCGACGCATCACCGCCGGGCGGCCTATACCAGCGAACAAACTGAACACCCGATGCTGTTTGTTCACACCGGCCTGAACCCCGAACGTCCGCTGCATGATCAGGGTGACAGTTTCTGGTGGGGCGGGAAACAATTCAATGGTATCCAAACACCCTATTCACCCTTCCAGAAGGTTGTGCGCGGTTACGATCCGGAACGCCGCGGCGTTCACCTGAATTGCGTCACCGCCACCCTCGATGGTGGCTGCGGCTTCGGCGGTACATTGGTATGCGCTGGCTTTACGCCTTTAGGCGATACCTTCGAACTCATTGAAACATAACGATTTATTTTAATTGTGGCTATTTTGTACCTTCCAGAAAAAAATATACTGGAAAAACCCTCGATTAGCCTATTTTCTGACACATTCCTGGTGCTAAACTAGTCAGTGTAGTCACCAGAACAGTCGCTTATCGCAAGGGCTGTTTTGTGTTGGAACCAATGCAAGCCTATGGGGGTTATTTCGTTATGGCACATATAGATGACGTACAAACACAGAAATCAAATCTCGAATATATCCGCAGCTCGATGAACGAGCCTATGCTCGAAAAAGAGCATGAGCTTAATCTGGCGCGCCGCTGGCGCGACAAGGGTGATGAACGCGCCCTGCACGAGCTGGTAACGTCCTACACCCGTCTGGTCGTGGCGATGGCGTCCCGCTTCCGCAATTACGGACTGCCGATCGGCGACCTGATCCAGGAAGGCAATATCGGCCTGATGCAGGCGGCCAACCGTTTCGAACCGGAACGCGGTGTGCGCTTCTCGACCTATGCCGCGTGGTGGATACGTTCGTCCATTCAGGACTATGTCCTGCGCAACTGGTCGATCGTCCGCACCGGCACGACGGCGGCCCAGAAATCACTGTTCTTTAACCTGCGCCGCCTGCGCGCCAAGATCGAAGGCCAGAACGGCAAGGAAGGTCTGGGCATCGAAGGCCGCGCGCAGATTGCCAAGGACCTCGACGTCAAAGTTTCCGACGTGGAGGACATGGAGGCACGCCTCGCCGCCAACGATCAGTCACTCAACGCCGTGATTGGTGAAGATGGCGACAGCGACTGGCAAAGCTTTCTGGCCGATGCGCGTCCCAACCCGGAAGAAGTCGTCATGGGCATGAAAGACTCCCAGACGCGTTCGGCCTGGTTGCAGGAAGCCCTCGATGAGCTTTCCGACCGTGAACAAACCATTATCCGTGAGCGCCACCTGGTGTATGAACCCGTTACCCTTGAGGAACTGGGTAAACAACTGGGCGTTAGCAAGGAACGGGTTCGCCAGCTTGAGCAGCGGGCCATGGACAAACTGAAGGTCTCGATGAGCCGTCACGTGAGCGATGCACAGGACATGCTTATGGAGATGTAATCCTTCGGAATAGCTTGAGAGAGATGAACCTGTTTCCCCATCTCTCTTAGCCGGTGCGACCGGGTCTACTCTGTCTCCCCCAACCCCAACCCGGTCGCACCCCCCTTATTCAAATCCCCCGGCTTATTGCCGGGGGATTTTTGATTGAGGGATCAGTGTTTATTTTAGTCCGCGAAATTCGGCCTGACGGGCTTGATGCCGTTGGAGAGGTTGCGTAACTCAATAGCTTTTTTCAGCTCACCTGAAAAATCGGTCTCAAGATGGCTGCCGCATTCGAGGTTGTTCTGAAAGCGATTGTCGCCATCGAGACGTCCATAATTCTTGTCTATTGTGGCGCGCAAACCGGGGTTAACCGATCCCGCATATTCCTGCGCCAACGGGCTGGTTTTATTAAAGGAAGCAATATCGCCTTTCACTTCATAAGACAGCGAGATACACAACTTGTCCGGATCAACCGTACCGTTACTGAAAGGCACGACCAGTTCCCTGACCAGCGTTTCCTTGTAAGCGCCGTGATCGCCGACTTTCTTTTCGAAAACCACTTTCGCCACGTCCCTGTCTTTCAGGTAAGTCGTGGTGTCTGTCTGGTATTCATTCTGCGGATTGCAACCCTTCACCAGAACCGATAGGCCAAAAGCAGCCGCCAGCGTACCCGCCATAGAGGCAACGACAGCCACCCATGTTTTTCTGTTCTCGTTCATTATCAAACCCCTGCCCTGAAAATGGAAAGGGTCAGCGATACCCCTCTCACCTTATTCCTGTCAAGGAAAACGGGCATCCAGTCTGAGGCGACGCAGCCGGATCGCATCCGTGCCTGTCAGGTGGATATTCAGGCCGGTATCATCGTGATGGCGGATATTCGGCTTGAAACCGGCGTCATTCAGTTCCTGAAGGATTTTCTGAACGCGGGGCATGTCCATTTCAACGATTGAAAGCCGTGCGGTTTCCGCGTGACCGGATGCCTGTGCATCGTCCCAGTCGTGCCTGAGAAACTCAGCCCATGCGCTGCTTTCCCGAGAACCGCTCATCATTACCGACCTGCTTTTTATATTTATCTGGTATTAATATATTAGCAAAATCTTATTAATAAAGCGTTATTCCACGACCAGCTTGTAAAGCTGCCCGGCTTGCACCTGATCGCCGCTATTCAGACCGTTGAGAACGCGAAAATGCGCTTCGCTGTTGCTATCCACGGACATGCGGCTGCTTAAGGAGGCTATGTTGTCGCCCGCGCCTGCCGTCACGATCTTGATTTTACGTGGCTGGATGGACTGCTTCTCCTGCGCGGTCATGTGACGCAGGCTGTAGGTCGTGCGTTTCAATTCTTCTATCAGGCCTGCCTGGGCACCATTCGGAATGGCCATCTGGAAACGAAAAATCGTATTCGGTGCCCATTGCACCGCCACCACACGAATGGCGACGGGCTGGCCCTGCACGGTTCCGGCGAGGTTTGCTGTCGCGGCTTGTTTGCCATTGATGTCGATCATTTCCACGCCCGTCGCCGGTTTGCCCTGCAGCCAGACCTGATTGAGGAAGCTCATCGGATCAAGTCCGCGCTGATTGGCCACAGAGTCGAGAATGATGATCGCGCCGGTTTGTTTCGATGAGGCCACGACCTGCGTCGGCTGGTTGCTTAAAGTGAACCCGGCGGGCGCGGTGAACGTGAAATCCATCTGCGGGTGCCAGAAGGTCTGTCCGCGCACGAAGCCCTGTTTTGCGCTATCGCCATAGGTCATGCCATCGAGCATGCGCAGATACTGGTCACGGTTCTGGGTTTTCTGATTGGCCAGATACCCGCCTGCCGTGGCCATCGCCTTAGACACGCGATCTGCCGTCTTCGGGTGCGTAGCAAAGTAATCGACACCGCCGCCTTGCTTTCCTTTTTCGGCAGCACTTAGCGCATCGTTGCCGTCGAGCGCATTGAGGAAGCTGGCCATGGAGAATGTGTCGTAGCCGGATTTATAAAGATAGCGAATGCCCAGATCATCAGCCTGACTTTCCTGACTGCGTGAATAAGACGTCATATAGAGTTCGGAACCGACGCCAATAGCCTGTGACGCCGCGCCATTATCCAGCGCAATCGACAACGCCATCGCGCCCAGGCTGGTCAGTACGCCGTGCGAATAACGCTCCGCCGAATGACGGCCCGTAACGTGGCCGATCTCGTGCGCCATCACGCCCGCCAGTTCGGCTTCGTTATTGGCCAGCGCCATCAGACCCCGCGTGACATAGACATAGCCGCCGGGCAGCGCAAAGGCGTTGACCATGGATGAATCGAGCAGCGTAAATTTATACTGCACGTCAGGGCGTTCGGTATCCTGCGCCACGCGCTGACCGACCTGATTGACGTAGGCCTGCAGGTTCTGGCTGTTCTCCGGAATGCCGTATGTTTTCATCACCTTGGCATTTTCCTGAGCCCCGACCTGATTTTCCTGTGCGGGGGACATCAGCGCGGTGAACTGGCTTTCGCCCGTGGCCGGGTTGGTCGAGCAACCGCTCAACAGAATAATCATGACCCCTGCACTCAGCGTCTTGCCAAAGCGATGGAAAACAGGCCACTCTCTCATGATGAAAATACTCCGCATTCTTATGTCAGGAATTCTGTCTTGCTGTTTTACCATTCCCGCGCTGGCGCAGGAAGGGCATTTCGGCATGCGTTTTGAATCCTTCAATAATATGCAGGGTATAAAATCAACTGAGAAGGAAGCGGAACCCGCCGCCCCCGCCGAAGCCAAAATCCTGATGCCGGACGCCAATAGTGACTTTTCAGAATTGCGCAGTCAGGGACTGGTGCTGGTGAAACAGATGATCGATCCCCTGCGTGTGCAGTTACAGGATGGACGCATCGTGCAACTGGCCGGTGTCGAAATTCCCGACAATGATCCGGCCCTCCCCGGCGAGATAGCCAGCAAGGCATTCGAACAACTGAAAACGATTCTCGCCAATAAACAGGTGACGTTTTACCAGACTAAAGCCGAAGGCGAAGGCCGCCGCAACCGTATGGGGCATTATCTCGGTCATCTTGAAACGCATCAGGATAAGATATGGGTGCAAGGGTTCCTGCTGAAAAACGGACTCGCCCGCATTCAACCCGGCGCGGACAATATCGAGATGTCCGCGCAAATGATCGCGCTTGAAAATGAAGCGCTGAAAGAAAAGCGCGGGATATGGGCTTCGGATAAATTCGGTGTGCTGACACCCGAAACAGCGGATACAGCCATGAACAGTTGGGCGATCATCGAAGGCACAATCAGCAAGACCGGCATGTCGAACAATACAATCTTCCTCAATTTCGGCGATGACTGGCGCAAGGATTTTACCATTGGCATTGAGGGTGAAGTCCGTCGCCAGATGGCCAAGCGCCAGCTCGACACGCTGGGGATGGCCGGAAAACGGGTACGGGTGCATGGCTGGGTGGAGAGCTATAACGGCCCATATATCAAGCTTTCCAACGCCGCATGGCTTGAGATCTTGCCAGATGCTGCGCCGCAAGCTAATCTGCCTGCAGATAATTAAGAAATTAACGTTTTGAGGGTTTTCAGGCATGACGGCACTCGCGCGCCGCAATACGCCCTATGATCTGTTTCCGCCGCTGTCCCCCTATTCCAGCGGCTTCCTCTCCGTTGACGACACGCATGAAATTTACTGGGAGCAAAGCGGCAATCCTGATGGTGTGCCCATCCTGCATATTCATGGCGGCCCCGGCGAAGGTGCTACGGCGAAACACCGCCGCTTCTTCGACCCCGATCATTACCGCATCATTATATTCGACCAGCGCGGGGCCGGACGTTCACATCCGCTGGGCAGCCTGCATAACAATACGATGGCGCATTTACTCGACGACATGGAAAAATTGCGTCATCACCTGCGCATTGATCGTTGGCATTTGTTCGGCGGATCATGGGGCAGTACACTGGCGCTGGCTTATGCGCAGAAACATCCGAAAAACTGCATCAGCCTGATCCTGCGCGGCATCTTCTTATTACAGCAGGAAGAAGTCGATTGGTTCATGCACGGGATGAAAAATATTTTCCCCGAAGCATGGGAACAATTCGCCGCCCCCGTCCCCAAAGGCGAACGCCAAAACCTGCTCTCCTATTACTACAAAGCATTGTCCGGCGATGACCGTAAAGTTTCTCTCGAAGCCGCTGTGCGCTGGCGTTTATATGAAGGTGCCTGCGCGTCTCTGATCCCGAACTATGAAACCATTACCTCGGACGAGCAGAAAGATTTTGCCTGGGCGATGGCACGGATAGAGGCGCATTATTTTCTCAATCACGTCATCCCGCATGAGCAAAGCCTGCTCAAAGGGATCGACCGCATTCGCGGCATTCCCGCCACGATCATCCAGAGCCGTTACGATATGCTCTGCCCCATCTACACCGCCAACCGCCTGCATCAGGAATGGCCCGAAGCCGATTACGTGATCGTCCCCAACGGCGGACATTCCGCCATGGACGCTCCGGTGCGGTCACGCTTGATTGAAGCCACAGAAAATGCCAAAACCATCCGGTAATTTATAGAGGAACCAGACTATGACATTCAAAACCCTGCGCGATTTCGACCTGAACGGTAAAACCGTATTGTTGCGAGCCGATCTCAATGTACCCGCAAAGGATGGCGTCGTTTCGGACAGTACGCGCGTCGACCGCCTGAAACCGACCATCGACTGGCTGGTGCAGCATGGCGCGAAGACAGTCGTGTTGTCGCACTTCGGTCGTCCGAAGGGCGGTTATGAAGCAGAATTCTCGCTGGCGTTCCTGACGAAGGACTTAAAGAAAAGCTGGGGCGTGGACGTTGCCTTTGGCAAGGACTGCATTGGTGCAGACGCGCAAGCACTGGTCAGCAGCCTGAAACCCGGACAGGTGGGACTGCTGGAAAATCTGCGTTTCCACAAAGGCGAAGAAGGCAACGATCCGGCGTTCGTCAAGGAACTGGCCAAGCTTGGCGATATCTATATCAATGACGCCTTCTCTGCCGCGCACCGCGCCCATGCCTCGACCGAAGGCCTCGCCCACCAGATGCCGACAGGTGCCGGTTTCCTGATGGAAACAGAACTGAACGCGCTGAGCAACGCGCTGGAAGCCCCGCAGCGTCCGGTTGTCGCCATCGTCGGCGGCGCTAAAATTTCATCGAAGCTTTCCGTTCTCGATAATCTCGTCCGCAAGGTCGATGTGCTGTTCCTCGGCGGCGGCATGGCCAACACGTTCTTGTTCGCGCAAGGCGTGGAAGTCGGCAAATCGCTGTGCGAGCGCGATATGTCCGATGAAGCCCGCAAAATCATGCAAACCGCCAAGGATAGCGGCTGCGAGATCGTGCTGCCGTCTGACCGTGTTATCCTGAAAGAATTCGGCAAAAACGCGCCGCATACTATTTGCGACACCAAAGCCGTTCCCGCCGATCAGGAAGCCGTCGATATCGGCCCCGCCTCTGTCGAATTGCTGAAGAAACATCTGGCGACCGCCAAGACCGTTCTGTGGAACGGCCCGCTCGGCGTATTTGAAGTCGAGCCATTTGATAAAGGCACCAACGAAGCCGCCCGTGCGGTTGCTGATTTTACAGCCAAAGGCACACTGGTCAGCGTTGCCGGTGGCGGCGATACGGTTTCCGCGCTGGAACATGCCGGTGTGGCGGATAAATTCAGCTACGTATCCACCGCCGGTGGCGCCTTCCTTGAATGGATGGAAGGCAAGGAACTTCCCGGTGTCGCAGCGCTAGAGGCTTATAAGAACGCTGCATAATTTTTTGTCATTCCCCGCGCAGGCGGGGAATCCATTCATCTGCTCGCGCAGGCTTAAAAATAGATCCCCCGGACTAGCCGGGGGATGACACACTCTATAAAACTCTAAAAATTCCTATGCGTCACATTCCAGTGGCGTATTTGTCCGCAGCAAGCGTTGCGCTACTTCCGGACGCACCTTGTCGAAATAATTCAACACGCCCAGCATGTCCTGCTGGTTGATAATGCGTTGATCCGTACGCATGCGGTTTGTCAGCAGGAAAATCGTGGCGTAATCTATTTTCTGGATACCATGAGCGCGACACACAACCGCTAATCCTTTGCCACATGATTGTTTCAGGTAATCATGTGTCGTTTCAACGGGGACGCCTGTATAGACCGAGAACATCGCGATAAAGGACGTAATCTGTCCGCGTTTCAGACTCGACATCATCGTATGCAGAGTTAGCTTCCCTTTATTGGCATACTGTTTTGCGGCCTGCATCACGCGGTCATTCGGCATAAACTGATCAAACTGATCGGCACTAGAGAATTCCAGCGTGATCTCGTCGATAGCGGATGACATCTCCCCTGAGAAAATTCCGTAATAATCGCGGATATAATGCTTTAACTCCTGACCGACATGATCATAAAGCTTGCGCACGATCTGGTCCGGCAATTCGGTGCGCATCAGCAATGGTCTGGCAATATTCTCATTACGACGTCCCATATCCGTCAGAATATCCAGCGCATGCCATGTCAAACGCGCATGTTCATTGGCAGAGAGAACAATCGCCGTCCCCTCTTCTTTCTTGTCCGCCAGCACATCAATGAGATGAGCGCTGAGATTTTCACGCGCGGCAATCGCCTGCCAGTATTCGGCACCGCGTGATTTCACGATATAGATTAAATCCAGATCGCTTAAGACCTTGCTCTTGCTCAAAACCGGTCGCGCCACGGCGATGTCATCGTTTGCCAGGTTGAGCACCAGACGCAGCGGCGCATCATCAAGAACTGACAAACGCTCTGCCAGCGCTTCACGCAGATCACGCTCTGCCTGACGCATCAGCCCAATCAGAACATCGGAAAGCAATTCCTGCTCGCGGCCGCTTAACTGGACGTGTGTTTCCAAAAGCGCGGCGACAGCGCTTGTCAGCTCGGCGCGGGCCAGCGGGTCATCGTCCCGGGCCAAATCATAAACCTTCTGTGAGTCATAAAGTCGCACAAGAAGTGAGGCGACTTGCGGTGACTTGTCAAACAAGCTCATATCCATAACGAAAAACCCAAAAACCCAAACAGTCATCGACTACGGCCAGAGATCATCTCTAAACCGCAACACGTCCGCTCTATCTACCGCTTGGCCGACTTGCGCCGGTTTATCCCCAAATAGTCTTTTTATATTCTTATCAAAGAGATAACTGGTTTTTTGAAAGGCCGCCGAACAGCGACCCGCAACCTTATATATCTCCTCACACCTAGTACCGTTTTACGCCTGAGTCATTACTATCGGGTTAACGTAATCACGAAAATTTTCTTAACAACAGTCCCTGATACCCCGCTCCACCGGTAAAGATTTTATTAACCGTTACCCCTTATGATATAAGACACGGGAGGAATTCTGCCCGTGTCTTATTCGTTTGGGGATCTTTATGGCATTGAACGTTGGTAGTTATACGCAACAGGCTCTGGTGAATCCGTTCCAGCAGCGCAATGAAGAAGCGCGCGCGCCGGAACAAAAGAAACCTGAGGAAAATAGAACACAGCCCCGTGAAGCCGCTGCTGCTGGTGCACAGGAAACGGAAACGCGCAACGAGCGCCGCGCCGAGTCCGCCCGCTCCGACGAGCGTTCTGAAGAGACTCGCGATTCCCGCCGCGGCAGCAATGTCGATATTACAGTTTAGGAAACAGGTTCATCGCGAACGCAAGAAAACGGCACTTTCAGGTGCCGTTTTTCTTTTACTGGAACGCCGGTTCGTTGAACGAACGCAGTTTACGGCTATGCAGTTTGGCGGACCCTATATTGCGGAGCAACGCCATCGTCAACAGACCCACCTGCAAATGCTGCTCTACCCGTTCGCGGTAGAAGCGGTCCGCCATGCCCGGCAGTTTCAACTGACCATGCAGCGGCTTGTCCGATACGCACAGCAAAGTGCCATAAGGGACGCGGAAACGGAAACCGTTGGCCGCCACCGTTCCTGATTCCATATCGAGCGCAATGGCGCGGCTCTGACTTAAACGCGCGTTCTGGCGGATATGCGGGCGCAGCTCCCAGTTACGGTCATCAACCGTCGCCACCGTACCGGTACGCATGATTTTCTTGAGGTCGTAACCGACAAGCCCCGTCACCTGCGACACGGCCTGTTCCAAAGCAATCTGGATTTCAGACAGTGCGGGCACCGGAATCGCCGGATGCAGGTCGCGGTACAGCACGTTATCTTCGCGCAGATAACCATGCGCCAGAACATAGTCGCCAAGGTTCTGCGAATTACGCAAGCCCGCGCAGTGCCCCAGCATCAGCCATGCATGCGGGCGCAACACGGCCACATGGTCGGTAATCGTTTTGGCATTCGACGGGCCGACACCGATATTGATCATTGTAATGCCGTTGCCGTCAGCGCGTTTCAGGTGATAGGCCGGCATCTGCGGCAGGCGCTTGATCGGCGTACCCGCTTCATCCAGCACGGCAAAACCCGGCATATTGCGGTTGGCGGTGACGCGGTTACCCGGCTCGACGAAGGCGGTGTATTCCATCCGCTCTTTCTTCAATTCAGGATTATCCGTCGGCTCCATGATCTCGCGGCAGATATTCACGAATTCATCAATATAGAACTGATAGTTGGTGTAGATCACGTAATTCTGGAAGTGCGCGCCGCCTGTGCCTGAATAATGTTTCAGGCGCATCAGGCTCAAATCGATGCGCGGCGCACGGAACAGCGCCAGTGGTGCTGCCTCACCGTGCTTAACGACATGTGTGCCGTTCGCCACTTCATCATCCATGATACTTAGGTCAGGCTGATCGAATGTCAGCGGCAAGGCATTGATCTGTTCACCAGTCAGGTCGCCCTCAAGGTGAAACTCTTCACCCAGCGCGAAATGGATGGGGATCGGCGTATCGCTGACGCCGACTTCGACGGGTATGTCATGATTGAGGATCAGCAGACGAATCTGCTCCAGCAGGTAATCGGAAAAAATATCCGGGCGCGTCACTGTGGTTTCATAGACGCCGGGACGCGGAACAAAACCATATGACAGACGCGTATCAACCCGGCGCGCCATGTCGGTTTCAATCCGTACATAGGGGTAGCAGGCACGAACGCGCTGACCGGGAATATGCCCCTGTGCGAAAGAGTCGAACTGCGAACGGAGATACTCCATATTCGCATGATATATCTCGTTCACGGCAGCAACAGCCGCCTGAGCATCTTTGAATTTACGGGGTTTAAATTTTGCTGGGCCTTTTATCATAAAGCCATGGTCGCCCAGAATCAGGGATTTTTCAAGGCGTTACTTGCCCAATGCCCACCAGAGAATCGGAAAATTCACGGGCGCTGAAGGGCTGCAAATCCTCGATTCCTTCGCCAACACCAATCAAATGGATGGGCAGCCCAAAACGGTCGGCAAGTCCCACGACCACCCCGCCTTTGGCGGAACCGTCCAGCTTGGTCACCACCAGACCCGAAACATTGACCATTTGGCGGAAAGTTTCGACCTGTGCGTGGGCGTTCTGGCCTGTGGTCGAATCCAGCACCAGCAGCGTGGCGTGGGGCAACGCGGCATCGTGTTTTTTCAGCACACGGATGATTTTTTCCAGTTCGGCCATCAGGTTTGATTTGTTATGCAGGCGTCCGGCGGTATCGACCAGCAGCACATCGACATTCTGGTCCTTCGCCGCCTGATAGGCCTCGAACGCCACGGCGGCGGCATCGGCCCCGGTTTCCTTGGCGATAAAAATAGAGTGTGTGCGGTCAGACCATATTTTCAGCTGTTCCACGGCGGCGGCACGGAACGTATCCCCGGCGGCGATGGCCACCTTTTTCCCCTCTTTATGGAGGTTGTGCGCAATCTTGCCGATCGTCGTCGTCTTGCCCGCGCCATTCACGCCGCAGACCAGCACGACGAAAGGGCCGCCTTCCGGTTTGGTAAAGGCCAGAGGCCGAGCGACAGGATCAAGAATAGTAGAAATACTGGATGACAAAGCTGCACGGATTTCATGCTCGTCGAGATCCTTGCCGAAACGGTCTTTGGAAAAATCGGCGATGACTTTCGCCGCTGTTTGCGGGCCAAGGTCAGCGGTGATCAGCACTTCTTCAAGGGCATCTAGCGTATCCTGATCCAGTTTTTTCTTGGTGATGAGGTCGGCAATCCCCTGCCCCAGCTTGGCAGATGATTTACTTAAGCCCCAGCCCAGACGCGATACCCAGGTTTCACCGGGGCGGTCGCCTTCGAGCGCAAGCGAAGGCGCGGATTCCGCCACAGCGATTACCGGGCTTTCCGTTTGCGGAACATCTATTTTCTTGTCTTTGCGCCAAAATGCCATGGCCGGACACTAGCAAACCCAAGGGCCAAAAGCAAAAACTCAGTTCTTTATGGCCGGGACATTGTTGAAGATATTCACCCGCGGCTTATAGGGCTTATGTTCCCAGGTCTCGGCAGCCGATTTCTTTTCCGGCGGCGGTGCCTGCGTTGCCAGTTTGGCGTTTTTTGGGTTACACACTCTCATATTCTTCCCAAACTGCGCATATTCTTCCGGTGTATCTACCAAACCGTTCATACGTGCCATCTCCTCGCGCATGACCTGTTTGAAATAAACATCCACCATTTCTTTAATGCCCTGCTTGACCTCTTGGGCGCGCGTTTTGAGTTTGTCCGAACCCACATGCTGGGCCTCCAGATGCGCGATAATTTCCGGCAGGTCCTTTTTCAGGCGCGCGGCCATCTTGAGCGCCACCTGTTTATTGACTTCATAGTGCCTGACTTCGTGCGGCTGGATCAGATTGAATTCGCAACTGCCCTTGGGGTATTCCGTCGGGATCATAATGATGGTTCTGAACATCATGTCGATGGTCAGCTCCTTGATATAAAGACAGCCATAGGCCCAATAATCATCCAGCGGCTCAGCATCCAGATTGTAGCTGTAATAGGCCGCCCAGCCGCCCGCCGCTTGTCCGGCAGTCTGCATGTGTTTTGACGACCAGATTCCTTCCATTTCATTTTTCTTCAGCCATTCCTTGCTGCTTTTGCCGCCGTCGCTATTCAGAAAGGCCAGAGTTTTTGTGAGGTCGTAGTGCGGTTCCGGCGTTTCCAGATTGATATTGATCTGGGAAACATAGGGTTTCTTTTGCGCGCAAGCCGATGGCTCCGCGGAAACGCTCTGTGTGCTGAATAATAAAAGTAGAAGTGAAAGTCCAATATAAGAAATGCGCATCATCTACGAAAACCCCCATTTCCGACCGATATGCATCATTGTACTCTTATTAGGGCGCAATGTCTGCGGAGGATTTTGGGGACTTATCGTAAAAAACTACACCCGCACCCCGTATAATTTTCCGTCTTCAAAACGGTTGATTTTAATATTGTGCAGATCGCCCTGCTCTGCCGCGAAATCAAGATGCACTTCGGCAAAATGCTCGGTGCGACCCACGCCGTTTTGCTCGACGATCACCTGACGCGCACCGTCCAGATGTTCCCGCATGAATTTCTCCAATTGTCTGTCACCCAGTTCACGCAGGCGGGCGGCGCGTTCCTTGCGCACGGGCGGCGCTACCTGTGGCATGCGGGCAGCGGGCGTACCTTCGCGTTCAGAATACGGGAACACATGCAGGAAAGTCAGGTCGCACTCCTCGACAATTTTCAGCGTGTTGACAAACATCTCTTCGGTTTCCGTCGGGAACCCGGCGATGATATCGGCACCGAAGGCCATATCCGGACGCAAAGCGCGGGCTTTCTTGCAAACATCAATCACGTCCTGACGCAGATGGCGGCGTTTCATGCGCTTCAGGATCATATCGTCGCCCGCCTGCAGGCTTAAATGCAGGTGCGGCATCAAACGCGGTTCGTGTTCGATCAGGTGCCAGAGGTCATCATCAATCTCTACCGGATCAAGCGAGGACAGCCGCACACGCGGCAATTCCGGCACCAGCGCCAGCACACGGCGGATCATCTGCCCCAATGTCGGCTTGCCCGGCAGATCGTGGCCATACGATGTAACATCCACACCTGTGAAAACAATTTCTTTATAGCCTGCCTTCACAAGGTGCTGCACCTGTTCGGCAATCACGCCGATGGCGACAGAGCGTGAATTGCCACGGCCATAAGGAATAATACAGAACGTACAGCGATGGTCACAGCCGTTTTGTACCTGCAAGAAAGCGCGTGTATGGCCTTCAAAGCCATCGACCAGATGGCTCGCGGTTTCTTTCACAGCCATGATGTCGTTGACGAGAATTTTTTCTTCCGGTGGCGCGCCCCATGTTTCAGCCTTCAACTTCAGGTCGTTGCCAATCACCTGATCGACCTCAGGCATGCCACCGAAACCCTTGGGATCAATCTGCGCAGCGCAACCGGTGACAATAATACGTGCATCCGGATTTTCACGGCGCGCGCGGCGGATCGCCTGCTTGGCCTGACGCTCGGCTTCCTTGGTCACGGAACAGGTATTGAAGATGATCGCGTTTTCGATGCCCGCGTTTTTGGCATGCGCGCGCATGACCTCCGACTCATAGGTATTGAGGCGGCAGCCGAACGTCACCAGTTGCGGATCTTTTTCTGTCATGGCGGCATCATATTTCAGGATTCTGTCAAAGCCAACATTTTTGAAACACTCGGGCGCGAAATCTTCACCTTCCCGACCCGGAATAAGCGTCTTTGCCCCCTATTCTTTCAGTCAGGGTCATCTTTTCCAGCCCTTTCCCAAGGAAGGCGTACCGCGCATGTTCATTGACCACCCGGATATCCATTTTGCCCGCCTGTTCGAAAGCACAGGCCCGCAGGGACTTCCGCGCCGTATTCTGCTGCTTGAAACCCACATCACGCTGGCGGCAGCCCATAAACTGCATCAGGACAAGCGATCACGAAATCTGGTGGGTTATCTTGAATATCTGCACAGGCTTACCGATGAAGGTTTTATCTCTTGCGACGCCATCGCCCTTCGTGATGTCCATGGCCGTACCTATATGCATTGCGGCCTCAACGCTTGAATTTCTGCTTCTAGAAAAAATCAACAACAAGGAGGGAAATAGCATGTCTATTAACAAACACCCCCATATCTCGGCGCTGCACATGGTGCGGCGTCACGACAAACACACAGGTAAGGAAGAAAAAATACTGGTGCTGGAGACTGATATTAAGCTGCCACGCGCCGGACAGGAATGCGACGACGTCAATCTGTATATGGTACTAAGCCAGCTGGAACGCCTGCGGCATGATGTGGAAAGCATCTACGGCAAATTTCAAATCGTCGAAATCCGCAATGTCAACGATAACGATGAAAAACGAGAAGACGAACATACGCTGCATTAAGGCATATCAGGCGGCTTTGAAAACGCCCTGATATACTTCCGTGGCCGGGCCGGTCATCAGGATGTGATTGTCGTCGGCGCGCCATTCCATGAACAGGCTGCCGCCATCCAGCACGACTTCGGCCTTGCGTCCGGTCAGGCCACGGCGTGCGGCGGCAACGATTGTGGCACAGGCACCGGAACCGCAGGCCTGCGTCACGCCCGTGCCGCGTTCCCAGACACGTACGCGAATTTTTTCCGGCGATATAATCTGCGCGAATTCGACATTCGTGCGCTGTGGGAACAGCACATGGTTTTCAACTTCCGGCCCCAGCTTTTCAAGATCAACACGGGCGACGTCATCAACAAAGAAAATCGTATGGGGATTGCCGACATTGACGGCCACAGGCTCCGTCATCGCCTGACGTCCATGCAGAATACCCAGATTAAGCGTATCGCATTCCTGCGACAGCGGAATGTCCTGCCATTTGGTGCGCGGCTCGCCCATATCAACCTGAATCATGCCGCCTGCGACCACGCGACTGGGCAACAGGCCCGACACGGTTTCAATCACACAGTGATCGGTGCCTTTTTGCTTCATATAAAGCGCCGCCACGCAGCGTGTACCGTTGCCGCAAGCCCCCGCTTCCGAGCCATCGGGGTTATAGATGCGCATAAACAGATCGGCCTTCGGATTGACGGGCTTTTCCATCACCAGCACCTGATCGCAGCCCACGCCACGGCGGCGGTCGGCGATTACTAATACCTGTTCGGGCGTTACCGTGCCGCCTGATTTTGTCAGGTCGATCACGGCAAAATCGTTTCCCAGCCCGTGCATTTTTATGAATTCGGTCGGCATTGATACCTCAGCATTAGAAAAAACCCTTCATTATCAGCAATATAGGGGGAAATTCCGAAAAAAGAAAGCGCCGGGTTTTCCTTGACTTCCGCGCCCTAACCCTCTAATTTCCCATCAAATTTCACGAACACTGTCGTTATTTCAGTGCTTTCGGGTACACCGCAGTCGGCGAACTTACGCTCACTGCGGCACAAATGTTTTTGAGGATTTTGATGTTCGAAAGCTTAGGTCAAAAGCTTGGCAAAGTATTCACCGGGCTGCGCGGTAAAGGCAGCCTGAAGGAAGAAGATGTTGCGGACGCGATGCGCGAGATCCGCGTGGCGCTGCTTGAGGCTGACGTCGCCCTGCCTGTCGTCAAGACCTTCATCGAAAACGTAAAGGCCAAAGCGGTCGGTCAGGAAGTTATTGCTTCCGTTACCCCGGCGCAGCAAGTTGTCAAAATCGTTCATGATGCCCTCGTCGAAATGCTGGGCAGTGAAACGTCGAACCTGAATTTCACCACCCCGCCTTCGATCTACCTGATGGTCGGTTTGCAGGGTTCCGGTAAAACCACCAGCACGGCGAAAATCGCCCGTATGCTGACCGAGAAACAGCGCCAGAAAGTGCTGATGGCCTCGCTCGACGTGTACCGCCCCGCTGCGCAGGAACAACTGCGCCAGCTAGGTGAGCAAACAGGCATCGCCACATTGCCGATCGTGCAGGGTGAAAAACCGGAAGCGATTACCAAGCGCGCACTGGAAGCCGGTCGCCTTGAAGGCTTCGACGTCGTTATCCTCGATACCGCTGGCCGTCTGGCGATTGACGAAGAGATGATGGCCGAAGTCGCCATGGTGCGTGATCTCGCCAAGCCCGTTGAGACATTGCTGGTCGCCGATGCGATGACCGGGCAAGACGCCGTCAACGTCGCCAAAGCGTTCGAAGATAAAGTCGGCCTGACCGGTATTATCCTGACCCGTGTTGACGGCGATGCCCGTGGCGGTGCGGCGCTGTCGATGAAGGCCATCACCGGTAAGCCGGTGAAGTTCCTCGGCACGGGTGAGAAATCAGACGCGCTGGAGCCGTTCCACCCCGACCGTATCGCGGGCCGTATCCTCGGCATGGGCGATGTTGTTTCCCTCGTTGAAAAGGCGATTGAAACCGTCGATCAGAACGAAGCCGAAGAAATGGCGCGCAAGTTCCAGAAAGGCCAGTTCGATTTCAACGACCTGCTGATGCAAATGCGCCAGATGAATAAAATGGGCGGCGTCTCCAGCCTCGTGAAGATGCTCCCCGGTCTGGGTGATATGGCGGCCAAGCTGGAAGAAGCCAATATCGATGACAGCGTTATCAAACGTCAGGAAGCGATCATCCTGTCAATGACCAAACTGGAACGTACCAAACCGGAAATACTCAATGCGTCACGCAAGCGCCGCATCGCCGAAGGTTGCGGCATGACCGTGCAGGACGTGAACAAGCTCTACAAGCAATTGCAACAGATGCAGACCATGATGAAGCGCATGAAGAAAATGGGCATGGGAAAAATGGCGGGCATGATGCAAGGCATGATGAACGACAAGGACAAAGAAATTATGTCCGAACGCATGGAAGCGAACGGCATAAAAGGTTTTTCAGGGGGGATGCCCGGCGCTGATTTGCTCGGCGCCAATCCGTTCCTGAAGAAAAGATAATTGGTTTAACTAAAGGCTACTTAAGGAGAAAACAAATGGCCCTCAAACTGAGAATGTCCCGTCAAGGACGCAAAAACCTGGCTTTCTATCACATCGTCGTGGCTGACAGCCGCGCCGCCCGTGACGGCAAGTTCGTTGAAAAAGTAGGCATTTACGACCCGCGCCTGCCGCAGGATAACGACAAGCGCGTTGTTCTGAATGCTGAACGTGTAAAATACTGGCTGGGCCAAGGCGCTCAACCGTCCGAACGCGTTGCGATTTTCCTGGGTAAAGCGGGTCTGGCTGCGATGCCTGCCCAATTCAACCGCCCGAAAAAATCGGCACCGAAAGCGAAAACCGTTGCTCGTCTGGAAGAAAAAGCTGCGAAAAAAGCTGCTGCTGAAGAAGCCGCCGCCGCTGCCGCTGCTGCTCCGAAAGAAGAGCCTGTTGTAGAAGCTCCGGTTGAAGTTGCTGCAGAAGCACCTGCTGAAACAACGGCAGAATAATAGATACACCTTTACCCCCCTCTCCCTCCGGGAGAGGGTCGGGGTGAGGGGAAAGCAGAATGAATATTGGGCAATCAAAAACCACCCACAGGCCCTATTCTTGAGAACGCTCGCGACTTGCGGCAAGCCCTAACGGATGCCGAAAAATTAGTGTGGGGCAAGTTACGTGACCGTCGTTTTGAAAACCTGAAATTCAGACGACAACATCCTATACCACCCTACATAGCCGACTTCTTTTGTGAAGAATTGAAGTTGATTATCGAGCTTGATGGCGGGCAGCATTCCGAAGATTCTGATCGTATCAGAACTAACTTTCTTCAGAATCATGACTATCGCGTATTACGTTTCTGGAACAACGATGTGCTTACAAACATTGAAGGCGTGATGACAAAAATCAAAGAAGAAACAGACTCCCTCTCCCCCCGGGAGAGGGCTGGGATGAGGGGAAAGCAGAATGAACTTTCTCAGCAAACACCCCCTCACCCTAACCCTCTCCCGAAGGGAGAGGGAACAAGAAGGATCTGCCTCGGCGAAATATCCACGGCACATGGCGTACGCGGGCTGGTGCGTATCCGTATCTACGGGGATGATCCCCAGGCTCTCACAAAACACGGCCCCCTCTTCACTTCCGAAAACGGTGACAAAACGATCACCGTCAAAATGAAGAACGCGGCCAATAAATTCTGGATTGCGGAGATTGAGGGCGTTGCCGACCGCGACAAGGCCGAAGCCCTGCGCGGCACCAAGCTCTGGATCGAACGCGACAAATTGCCCGAACCAGAGGGCGATGATGAATTTTATTATGAAGACCTGATCGGCATGACCGTCAAAACCGCCGCTGATGGCGATGTTGGCATTGTCGTGGCAGTTGAGAATTTTGGTGCTAGCGACCTGCTGGAAGTCAAACCGCCGGTAGGCCCGACATTCTATCTGCCCTATGCCGATGAATATATCGTCGAGGTCAATCTGCCCGCCAAAACCATCACCGCCAAAATCCCCGAAGGGTTACGGGACTAATGGGCTGGCACGTCAATCTTCTCACGCTGTTTCCTGAAATGTTCCCCGGCCCTTTGGGTCAGACCATTGCCGGACGCGCACTGGAAAAAGGCCTGTGGTCTTTCAACGCCGTAAATATCCGCGACTTCGCCGAGGACAAGCACAAGACCGTCGATGACACACCGTTCGGCGGCGGCGCGGGCATGGTGATGCGCGCCGATATCATCGAGAAAGCCCTGCTGTCCCTGCCCTCAACTGGCCGTCATATATATATGAGCCCGCGTGGTCGTGTTCTGAACCAGCGCATGGTGGAAGATTTATCACAAGCCGATGGCCTGACTATCCTGTGTGGCCGTTATGAAGGCGTCGATCAGCGCGTACTGGATGCCTATGATTTTGAAGAAGTCAGCATTGGTGATTACGTTCTATCGGGCGGCGAACCGGCGGCGATGATTATGATGGATGCCTGTATCCGTCTGTTGCCCGGCGTAATGGGCAATGACGAAACACCGTCAGAGGAAAGTTTTTCGACGGGTGCCGATGGATTGCTGGAATATCCGCATTACACCCGCCCCGCCGAATGGACAACGGCTGATGGCCGCATATTCACCGTGCCGGAAATCCTGCGCTCCGGCGATCACGGCAAAGTTGCCAAGTGGCGGAAAGAACAAAGCGCGCAGCTTACCGCTGCGCGCCGTCCTGATCTTCTGAAGAAGAAGTAAACTCTCTTACAGGCCCACTCTCGCCAGACCTTGTTTCACACCTTCTGAAATCACCTGAATTTCCTGTTTTGATTCAGCCGGAGCTGCTTTTTCAAGGGCATCAAAACATTCTTTGACATCGGTGGCCTGAACCTGCAGTTGCACATCGAAGTTGTTCGGCACATCATCACCAATGGGCTGCATGCATGCATTGATCAGGCTGTCTGCCAAATTCAGATCTTTGCGCACAAGCTGGGCCAGCACACTCATGGCTTGGTTGGCTGCCTCAGCAAAGCATTCGCTTTTTTGTTTATCTATCGGGTTGGCCGGGCACTTAGCCGCCATCGCGAAGTTCATCGGGTTTTGGGAGGCTTCTGCAGAAAGATCCTGCTGATTATCGCATCCTGTCTGCGTCAGCGCGGCGACCCCCGCCAGACCGAAAGCAGCAAATACACGTTTGATTGAAGTCATTTTCACACCCTCTTGGGAAAACATTTTTACATAACGACAAAAACATACCCCCTTTCTCCTGAATTTGCAAATAATTCTTGCCTAAAAACGGCAGAAAGGTTAGAAAATCGCCTGTCTGGACAGGTGTCTAGGCAACCCATGAAAAATATAACCGAACCGCCGGGGCCATGCCCTGATACCGGGTTCACTAAAAAGGGCTAACACTATGAATACTTTGCAAAAATTCGAAGCTAAACAGCTTCTGAAATACGCTGACAAAAAGATCCCCAATTTCACCTCCGGCGACACGGTTAAAGTAAACGTGCTCGTTCGTGAAGGCACAGGCGACGCCGCCCGTGAACGCGTTCAGGTTTATGAAGGCGTCTGCATCGCGCGTGGCGGCCATGGCATCAACGCCAGCTTCACCGTCCGCAAGATCAGCTACGGCGAAGGCGTCGAGCGCGTATTCCCGCTCTACAGCCCGCGTATCGAAAGCGTCGAACTGGTGCGCCGCGGCTCCGTACGCCGTGCGAAACTGTACTATCTGCGTGACCGTCGCGGTAAATCCGCCCGTATCGCCGAGAAAACAGGCGGCTGGGCAGCCAACGAAGACGCCCGCAACGAAGGTAAGGAATAATCTTTTCCCCTCGTCCAGAATTCAAAAAAGCGCAGTTAATACTGCGCTTTTTTTATTTCTTGTCATCCTGAGCGCCAGCGAAAGATCTCAAACATAGACCAACCGTGCCGAGATCCTTCGGGCTAAAGCCCTCAGGATGACAGTTATCTTGATCAATGCGAACGGATCACCGTTGTCATGGCGGCCCCTGTCGAAGAACTGACAATCGGCAGATGGATGTCGTCGTGAGGAGTGATGGCTTGTTTTAAAGCCTCCTCGGCCTGCGCCGGGCAATGTCCCTCGCGCTTGCTAAATCCTGATTTTACAAATAATTTCAACCGTGTCCCTAGCATAGTCCTACTCTCTTTCTTTAGCGATTACGCGCGTCCCCTGCCTTATAGTATATATTTGCTGCATTGCAAAATGGTTAATTCATGTAACAAATCAATGGAAACCGCAGATTTCCGCCTTATAATCGCTTACATGACAAACAAATCCGCCACAGGCTCCAGAACCCTGTTTCAAAAAATCTGGGATGATCACGTCATCGACCGTTCCGATGATGGCACATGCCTTATCTATATCGACCGCCATCTGGTGCATGAAGTCACCTCGCCGCAGGCCTTCGAAGGTCTGCGCATGGCGGGCCGTAAAGTACGCCGCACCGATGCGACGCTCGCGGTGATGGACCACAACGTCCCCACTATTCACCGCGACAAAGGCATCGCCGAAGCCGACAGCCGTTTGCAGATTGAAACGCTGGAGAAGAACTGTCAGGAATTCGGCGTCACGCTGTTCAACATGAAAGACAAACGTCAGGGCATCGTCCACGTGGTCGGGCCGGAACAGGGCATGACGCAACCGGGCATGACCATCGTCTGCGGCGACTCGCACACCAGTACGCACGGCGCGTTCGGCGCACTGGCATTCGGCATCGGCACGTCCGAAGTCGAGCACGTGCTGGCGACGCAAACGCTGATCCAGAAACCGGCGAAAAATATGCGCATCTCCATCGAGGGCCAGGTCGGCCCCGGCGTCACCGCCAAGGACATGATGCTGGCCGTGATTGGTAAGATCGGCACCGCTGGCGGCACCGGACATGTGATTGAACTCGCAGGCTCCGCTGTGCGAGCGCTGTCGATGGAAGGCCGCATGACCATGTGCAACATGTCGATTGAGGCGGGCGCGCGCGCAGGTCTGGTCGCGCCTGACGACACCACCTTCAATTATATCAAAGGCCGCCCGATGGCGCCCACCGGTGAAAACTGGGACAAGGCTGTCGCCTACTGGCGCACCTTGCCCTCTGACCCCGGCGCGACATACGACACCGAGATTGTGTTGAAGGCCGAAGATATTCCGCCGCTCGTCACCTGGGGCACCAGCCCGCAGGACGTGTTGCCGATTACGGCCAAGGTTCCTAATCCCGCTGACGAGAAAGATACCGCCAAACGCGCCGCGATAGAACGCGCTCTTGAATATATGGGGCTGACACCGGGTGAAAATCTGGAGGATGTCCGCATCGACAAAGTCTTTATCGGTTCCTGCACCAATGCGCGGATCGAAGATTTACGTGCCGCCGCTGTGGTCGTGAAAGGCCACAAAGTCGCCAGCCACGTACAGGCGATGATCGTGCCCGGTTCCGGTCTGGTAAAAGAACAGGCCGAAAACGAAGGGCTGGATAAAATCTTCCTCGACGCCGGATTTGAATGGCGCGATGCCGGATGCTCAATGTGTCTGGGCATGAACAGCGACCGCTTGAAACCGGGCGAGCGCTGCGCCTCCACATCCAACCGCAATTTCGAAGGCCGTCAGGGTCGCGGCGGGCGTACACACCTGCTCAGTCCCGCGATGGCCGCCGCTGCCGCGATTACCGGCAAACTGACGGACATACGCAAATTCACCTCAACACCGGGGAAATCTCATGCTGCCTGATAATACTATTGCTTATGAACTGAAGGGCAAAAGTCTTGAGGCCGTGCAAACCCTGTTCGGTCATATCCGCAAGGAGTTGATGCCTGCCGTCAGACTGACGCAATCTCTGAAAAAGAATGATTATATGGGGCGCGTCAAACTGGCGATGATGGTTACGCCCATACTGACAGGATGCAAACCGGACACTGTTTTTGCCGCCATCAAAGCTATTGGCAAACGCGATGCCGTGCCGCTGCTGTCCGCTTTTGAAGAAAAATACAAAGATCTCTACGACGCCGTGGGACGTAATGCCCGCGCCATCCAGATACGCCTTGTCGATGGCGGCTACCCCCGCGCCTATGCCCACACGCCTGTCTGTTATTTCCACCCTGCCGATCACAAACGCGCTGTGATGTTCGTGCCGGTGGATTATAAGGGTGAATCCTTCGTACCGCAGGATGCGGAAAAACTGAGCAATGATGAAGCCCGGCACATCGATTACGGACTCACGTCCGGCGGCCATAGCAGCACTATGTCGGCCATTGCCCAAGTGTTCCCCTACGGCGTCGCAACCCCTGCCGATTTTGATCCGCAATCTCCGACGCAACGTTATGAACATTTCCCTGCCCCCTTCGACCACAAGAAAGCCGCGCATGTTCTTGAATGCCTTGAACGCTGCAAACGCTATCTGGTCGATGTCGGCGCTATCGAGGGCGTGAAATATCCAAATGAGTTCACTTTTAAATCATTCCTGACTACGGAACATGACGGGCGCATGGGTATTATCGCGCAGGCCATTAGCCTCAAGGATAACGCCACACTGAGCATGAAAGCGAATGCCTGTTTTACGCCGGAACCGATCGGCGACGCCTACAAAATGGTGCCCACACCCAAAACGGCGGGTGGTCAGGCTTTCCAGAGCATTATGGACTCAGTGCCTCCGCTGTCAGCCGAAGACATCTGGCTGATCAGCGATGCGGCAGACAGGGAATTTTCTACACCGCCACCACCACTGCCGCCGGAACTGGCCTATTTACACGCCAAACCGCACGGCACAGGGCCGATGCCATCACCGTAGGAAAAGCCCGCATTTTTCAACAGAAAGAAAACCTTGGTATGAAACCATTTACGAAACTGAAGGCCGTTGCAGCCCCCCTGCCCCTGATCAATATCGACACTGATATGATCATCCCGAAACAATTCCTGACCACGATTGAACGCACGGGCCTGGGCAAAAACCTGTTCAACGATATACGTTACGAAGAAAACGGACAGGAAAAACCCGGCTTCGTGCTAAACCGGGAACCGTACCGTCATGCGGAAATTCTCGTGACAGGTGAAAATTTCGGTTGCGGCTCCAGCCGTGAACATGCACCGTGGGCGCTGCTTGATTTCGGCATTCGTTGCGTCATCGCATCATCCTATGCCGATATATTTTATAACAACTGCTTCAAGAACGGCATCCTGCCCGTGGTGCTGTCGCAGGACCAGGTCGATACGCTGATGAAAGCGGCGGAAGCGGGTACGCAGATCGATGTTGATCTGCAGGCACAAACTGTCAGCGATGGCGCAAACAAATTCCCTTTCGAGATCGGCGAATTCCGCAAACACTGCCTGATGAACGGCCTCGACGATATCGGCCTGACGCTGGAAAAGGCCGATGCCATCACCGCACACGAACAATCGCTCATGGCTGACAAGCCATGGGTTCTGAAATCTGCTTAATACTTGATCGTCATCCCGAGCGCAGCCGAGGGATCTGACCCGTTATCAACCTGAAAAGATCCCTCGACTACGCTCGGGATGACAAAAAGAGAGAAAATGTATGCCTGATAAAACTGTAAATATCCTCTTCGTTCCCGGTGACGGGATTGGCCCGGAAGTGATGGCCGAGGTTAAAAAGGTCGTTGCGCATTACAAGGCAAACGGTACGCTGGATGCCACCGTGACCGAGGACCATATCGGCGGTATCGCCACCGACAATTACGGCACACCGCTGGCTGACAGCACGATTGAACAATGCCGTGCGGCGGATTTTGTGATGCTGGGGGCTGTGGGTGGGCCAAAATGGGCAAATGTCGAATATCACCTGCGCCCGGAAGCGGGTCTGCTGAAACTGCGCAAGGAACTTGATCTGTTTGCGAACCTGCGCCCTGCCCTTGCGTTTGATGCGCTGCTCGGGGCTTCGACCCTGCAGCCTGATGTCGTACGCGGTCTTGATGTGATGATCGTGCGCGAACTGACGGGCGGCATTTATTTTGGCGAGCCGCGCATGATCGAGAATTTGCCCAACGGCGAGCGCCGGGGCATCGATACGCAAGTCTATACGACTTCAGAAATTTTACGCATCAGCCATGTGGCGTTCGAACTGGCGGGAAAGCGCCGCAAGAAAGTCTGTTCGGTCGATAAAGCCAACGTGATGAAATCGGGCGTGTTATGGCGCGAGGAAATCACCGGGCTGCATAGGAAGCAATATAGCGACATCGAGCTTTCACACATGTATGTCGATAACTGCGCGATGCAGTTGCTGCGCAACCCGAAACAATTCGATGTGATCGTTACAGACAATCTGTTCGGCGATATCCTGTCCGATGAAGCGTCGATGCTGACGGGCAGTCTGGGGATGATCCCTTCCGCTTCGCTTGGGCCCGTTGACGCCAAAACCGGCAAGCGCCCGGCGGTGTATGAACCCGTGCACGGCTCCGCCCCCGATATCGCGGGCCAGAACAAGGCCAACCCGCTGGCCTCTATCCTGAGCTTCGCCATGGCGCTTCGTTATTCGCTCAACCGCGAGGATCTGGCGACAGAGGTAGAAAATTCCGTGAAATCCGTCCTCGCCGCCGGATACCGCACACCGGACATCATGGCCACAGGGTGCCAACTGGTGACCACCGCGCAGATGGGTGATGCCGTTGTAGCGGCACTGCAGGGAAGATTAGAAAAAGCGGCTTAATCCCACCCGTCATTGCGAGCGATGAAATCGCGAAGCAATCCAGAGTTTTTCTTCACGGAAATATTCTGGATTGCTTCGTCGCTGACGCTCCTCGCAATGACGATGACAAGAGAAAGAAATATTAACGCAGAGCACGCAAAGAACGCAGAGCTATCCGGCAAAACCCTATATCCGTCCCTTCGCCCCCTTTCTCTGCGTTCTTTGTGTGCTCTGCGTTGAAAAAACCGCCCAAAGAAAAAGGCCCGGGAAAACCCGGGCCTTTCTTTATTGAAATTCAAATTATTGGAAGCGCATCACAAGACCGCACAACGGGGATGAATTAGCTTCGTTATAAATAGCAGATGATGTTCCTGTCGCTGCTGTCCAGCAGTTAGCACCACCAGCGGCGCCAATTGCTTGTGTGCTACCTGTCGTCGGATCACCATTATCGAGCTTACGGTCTACACGACCAGCCTGAGTAGGCGTCAGAGCCAAGTTTGTCGTTGATGAAATAGCACCCGGATCAGATCTCAGTGTCAAGTAATGACCCGCTACGAGTGTCCCTGCTACACCACCTGGCGTTGTTGCAGCATAGGTTGCTGTAAACCCGCCACCAATTTCAGCGCTAGGCAACTGTCCATCCCAGCTCGTAATCACCGCTGACGTTGGATCAACGCCGCCGATCATGTCAGCAGCAGCCAGATGCGTCCAGAAACGTGTATTTTCTCCCGCAGCTGATGCGGCTAGAACAGTTACAGCCGTACCCGCATTATCAAGGCGGTTATTACCATTACCAGCTGTTGAGCAAGGTGCAGCTGTACAGTTTGGCAAACGTGATCCTGGATTCGTCATATCACCTGGAACAGCGTTGTATGAATCGCGGAAGGTTGACATGGCAGCTTCAATCGCCTTCACTTGGCTAGCCGTTGCCGTAACCTGCGCATTATTGATCAGTTCCTGGCCTTTCAGGATACCGCCGATCAGCAGGCCGATAATAATCATAACGATCGCCAATTCGACGAGGGTAAAGCCCGCCTGTGAGCGATCATGGGTTGTTTTAACCATGGTAGTCATTCTCCTTTGAGTGAGATCTGTATGTTTTGTTCGAACAAGAACGCTGAGAAACCAGCACGGAAATTATACATAGATTACCGTGACACGTGAATCCCCATTCTTCGAGAATGCGTCAAATTTTCTAAATGAATCATTAAGATAGCAGACGTACAGCCCTCACTTTGCGCAAATGAGGAGTCAGATTAACGTAATGATCAGGTATTTTTCGTATTATTGATGGGTTGGGCTGAATTCCCCGTCCCTCTGAAGGAGCTGGGCGATTCTCCCGTCATGTCCCGGAACACACGGTTGAATGATGCGAGGGAGCTGAAACCCACCTCTTCCGCGATCACTTTCACGGCGGCATCCGTTTCCGCCAGCAGGCGCTTGGCGTCTTCGACCCGGCGTTCGTTCAGTAATTGCGGCACGGATTTTCCGAATTGTGCGTTGATGACCCGCGACAAGGTGCCCTCGGGCACGTTCAATTCGCGCGCCAGCGTGGTGCGGTTGCAGTCGGATTCCTGATAGAGTTTCTGGACATCGATCAGGTCGCGGATGCGGCCAGCAAGCTCGGCGTCAATTTCAGAGGTTTCTGCACGGCGCTCGCCGCGCTGGATCAACAGTACTGCCTGCGGATAGATACGGAACAGGCTGGTGCCTGCGACATAGACAAAACCGAGGCCGATCAGCGTACGCACCAGCGCCACCTGATCCGGCGTGACAATCACCGTCAGGCTGAGCAGCATCAAGCCGAGAAAGCACAGATTCATAAATACGAGCGTCAAGATCAGCCAGTAACGGTCACGTCCGGCCTTTTCCTGTTGCAGGTTACTCAGGCGCACACGCTGCGTCCAGATCGCCACCAGACTGAGCAACCCGGCCAGCAGCCCCGTGACCACCAGCCAGTCGGACATCATCTGGCAATCTGTCCATGTTGTGCAATGGCTCCCCACGCCGCCGATCAGGCGCGATGCCAAAAACGCCAGCGGCACCAGCAACAGCACCCAGAAATGCCGGACAGACGGCATGGCGGGTAACTGTAATATCTGCAGGACCAGCAAAACGCTTAAAGGCGGCCCCATGAACCACAACGCCCAATGCCACAGCGCAAAACCGGGAACCAGCGTGGACACCGAAGCACGGCCAAAATCAAAAGCAAACGCCACGGCCAGCACCAGAAAATACAACGCGGGCAGGAATACACTTTTGATACTGCCGGAACGGAACATCATATAGACCAGCAGATAGGTGCACTGCGCCACACCGAGCAGCGATAAAATTTCAGGAATGGAAAAACGCAGATTATCCATGATCAGCCTATATAGAGAGTATTCCGGCAGTTTAAAGCCTTTAGCGCCGGACGCAAACTCAAAGTAACTTAGGGTTACAGCTCATTCACTATTCTCGTCATCCCCCGGTTTAGCCGGGGGATCCATTCGTCCATTTTCACAAGCCTATAAATGGATTCCCCGCCTAAAGCGGGGAATGACGATTATTTTATGAGTTAAACAATGAGCCTAGCCCGCAGATTGCCCGATGAAAAACCACAGATATTTATTGGCAAAGCGGATCGGTCTTTTTTTGTTCCGGGGTCAAAATGCGGTCGCAGATATATTCGCGCATGAAATTTATTTCTGCGCCCTGCAGATGCTGCACCTGCGACCCCAGGATATTCAACATAATCTGGTAAGCCCCTTCCTTGTCGCCCTGCTGCATCATCACGAAGGCGGGCATCTGGTCCGTCCAGGTCGGCATGCCCGGATAATCAAGCGCGGCCAGTTTTTCGGCCAGTTTAAGCGCTTTATCATAGTCATGCTGGACAAAGCGCGCGAGATAGACCGCCTGCGCCAGCCAGCGCCATTTCTGCGGCCCGGGGCGCGCGCCGATTTCGGCCAGATAATCGATGATCGGGTCTATTGCTTCCTTGTCCTGATTGGCGCTGAAATAAAATCCGGCAAGATGGGGGATGAAATTCGCCCGCGGATCAAGTGAATCTTCCAGCCAGAACCATTGCGCCAGACGCGGATAATTATACTCCCGCAGCGGACGGGCCGCACCACCCGCATCGCCCAAATTCTGGATCAGCAATCCGTAGGTACGGTAGGCCAGTTGCGTATCGCCCAGCGTAAACAAAGCCGCGGCTTCGTTCGAGGGCACGGGCGGCACATTGCCCCATGCCGCGCGCAAGGGCTGACTGTGCCACCAGACCAGTGTATTGAGCAGCAGCGCCATGAAGAACGCTGCCCACACCACTCTCTTTTCTTGAAGCCGCATCATGTCAGAACTGCCTGCGCACCAGATCAACCAGCGCCGCCGTAATCAGAAGCCCTGAGAATATAATTCCCTGCGCACAAATGAAAACAAGGCCGATATTGCCAGTGCCATAAAGCAGCCAGCTGGTTTGCGCCATCAGGTCAAGGCGCGGGATAATCAGGGAAATGAATTTCATCACAAACCCCAGCCCCTTCATCATCGGCGATTCCGTCAGGCCGGACGCGACAATGCCGAGCAGGATACCGATCGTGCGCGAGAGGATATAAAGACCGAAGACCGCCATCGCCGACGTCGAGGCACTGGGCAGCACCATCGAAAAAAACAACGCGGCGTTCGCCATGATGATCAATTCGAACATCAGGCTTATGCCCCAAATGATATGCCCCGTACCGAAAGTGATCGGTGCCGTCATATATACCGCGATGGATGAAGCCAATGCCAGAAGCACGGCAATCAGCGAAAAGGCCGCCGCATGCGAAACAATGAAGCTAACGCGACTGACCGGTCGCGAGAGCAGGTAATCAACATCCTTGTTATCGAACGAACGCCGGATAAAGAAGACGCAAAAAAGCACCAGCCCCATGACCGAGAGAATGCGCAAGCCCCCGGCGGAAAACACCAGCACAAACTGGTATTTTTCGATATAGGCCGCTGTTCCCATGAAAACGGACAGTGCCGCGCCCAGCGCAATCGTCACCAGCAGCGAGATAATCAGGCGATCACGAACAGCCGCCGACAGCACATAGCGCACCACGGGCCAGGAAATGATATTCATATACTTTACCTCTTTGCCGTCATTATAAACGCTGGCGCTTCTAAAAGTCATCCCGGCTTACGCCGGGATGAAACACAAATCCTGTTTAAACGATCACTACAGATCCAGCGGTCTGCGATCACCCGAGAAGCGTTTGTATAGATCCACGTCCACCGGCGATACTGTCTGGCCTTCGGCATCCACAATCGTCGCTTTCAGGAAGATGACAAGCTCTGTCTTACTGACCTTGTCGGTATGGTTTTTAAACGCATTGCCCAGAATGGGGATTTCAGAAAGCACGGGAATACCTCTGTCCGTCGCGGTGCTGCGGTCCTGCAGCAGACCGCCCATGACCACAGCCTGACCCGATGATACCTTCACCAGAGAGTCCAGTTCCTGCACGTTCACGACCGGAATTTCCGACACGATATCCTCGGCATTCACACCGGCTGACGCCACGGCAAAAGCCACCCCAGGGTCCTGCTTGTACTCTGTAATGCGCGTAATCGTCGGGCGCACCGCCATAGAGACAGTGCGGTCATCTAGATTGATCGAAGGCTGAACATTGATCAGGACACCTTCGGGCACGTTACGTATTTCACTGTCAACGGTGGTCTGCGTTCCCGCATCCGTCTGTGAAACGTCGATATCGATTTCAAAATAGACCTGGTTCGTCGCCACATTGAGAACCGCCGACTGATTGTTCAGAACCGTCAGGCGCGGACTGGCCAACGCATGAACAGTGCCAAAGCGTGACAGCATGTCCGCCACGGCATTCACATCATTCCCCAGAACGCTGATGTTAAAATTGGATTCTGACGTCAACTCGTTATTCAGGAACGGACGCGCCAGAGTTCCGGCATTGAGGAACTCCATGGAGAGGTCGCCGATGTTAATGTTGCTCCAGTTGATACCGGCGGCATATTCATCTGACAGGCTGACCTCAAGAACTTTGGCCTCAATGAGAACCTGCGCCGTCGTTGAGCGTTTGACCGCCGTAAGATAGTCGGCAACCTGCTGTTGCTGGCGCTCTGTTGCAATAACGGAAATAATGCCCGCCTGTTTGTTGACAGAGAATGTATTGGCTTGCGGCTCTTGCGGTGTGCCACCACCATTGCCATCAACCGGCGGCAAAGGGGCCACCTGCAAAACAGCCTGCGGCGCCTGCACTTCAACCACGGGCGCACCCGTTGTGCCATCAGCCGGTTGCGTAACGACAGGTGCTACCGGTGCCGGGCTTTGCTCGACAGCCGTCACTTGCGGATCTCCGCTGGTCAGCATCTGGCCGCTACCGGGAATTACACCCAGAATCTGGGCGATGCCTGTATCGACTTCTTTCCAGAAATCAGCCTCACTGGTAGCCTCGGACGAGAAGTTAGAGCCCGTCCCCGCTCCACCGCCCGTCACAACAGCCACGTCGTTTTTAATCGTGCTCTTGTTCTTGCGGACATAGGCCAGATAATCAATTTTGTAATTTTTCTGATAAGGCAGGTCCAGCTCAACGCGCACGGAGTCTTCATCAAAGTTGTAACGCAGCCCTGCAATCTCGGAAATGCGTTTGATCACAGTATCAAAAGGACGCTCACGCGCCGTGAAGATAATCGAACCGGTGATACGCGGATCAAGCTCGATATCGTAATCAGCCTGCTCGGCCAGTTCGTACAAAACATCGCGCAGCGGTACCGTCTGATTGACAGAGATGGATACCAGCGGCATCGGCTTCATATTGTCGTTAGGCGCGGCGACATAGGACTGGAAATCAGGAATTGTATCTTTATCGGCTTCCGCAGATTTTTTGGCTTCAGCTTCTTCTATGCGTGGTGCCAGAGAGTCGCGATAATCCTGAAACTCCAGATGAGAAGATCTATCCATCTTCAACTGGTTATCCACCAGATCGCACCCGGTGATGGCCACAGCCACAGCCATGGACAGGGCCGTTGTACAGAACATTCTGCCCCAATTTTTGCCCCGCTTGGCGGTGCAGGAAGAACGCGTAAATGAAAGCTCAATCTGTTCTGTCATATCTGTGAACTTATCCAATGGATCGTTAAAGAGGAGAATAAACCGTGAAAAGAGGACACCCCGAATCAGGGTATTCCCGTGTTCATATTTATACCATAAAGCTTAGCGGGGGCAAAACGAAGCCTTGAACGGCCCTTGATCAACGACCTTATTAGCGGTCTTCGGAAATTTTCATGCCTGAGGTATTAATGGAGCGCAGCACCTCTTTATTATCGGAATCGCCGATTTTGATCTGCTGGATACGAATTTTCAGATCGCCCGGCTGATCAGCCTGAGTCAGCGCCATTTCCTCAGTGATAGAGCCGTCCTTATACAGCTTGATCAGCGACTGATCGAAGCTGCACATACCCATCTGGTTATTCTGCTCCATCACGTCTTTTATTTTCGTAATTTCGCCTTTGTGGATCAACTCGCGCACCAACCCCTGATTGAGCATGATCTCGATAGCCAACGCCATTCCCCCCTTCGCGGAAGGAATAAGGCGCTGCGAAATAATCCCCTTCAGGTTCGTGGAAAGATTCAAGCGTATCTGCGCGTGATAATCCTCGGGGAATAAATTCACAATTCTTTCAATTGATTGCGATGCATTGTTCGTGTGCAATGTCGCCAGACACAGGTGACCCGTATCTGCCGCCATCAAGGCCTGCTCCATGACCGTACGATCACGGATCTCGCCCACCAGAATGACGTCAGGGCGCTGCCTGAGAACGTTCTTTAAAGCCACGGAATAAGACTCTGTATCTACACCAACTTCCCGCTGCGTGATGACTGATTTTTTATGTTCATGGAAATATTCGATCGGGTCTTCGATCGTGATGATGTGACCCTCTTCATTGGTGTTACGGTAATCAATCATCGAAGCCAGCGTCGTCGATTTACCGGAGCCGGTCATACCGGTCACCAGGATCAGACCCCGCTTCTCCAGCGCCAGACGCTCCAGCACCGTGGGCAGACGCAATTCGCTAAAAGTCGGTATCTTGGAAACAATCCGGCGCAATACCAATGCCGGGAACTGGCGCTGACGCAAACAATTGACGCGGAAGCGGCCAAACCGCCCGACATCCAAAGACGTGTTCAACTCCATCTGGGTTTCAAATTCGCGGCGCTGACGGCTGGTCAGGATCGAGGCGATAATCTCGTTAATCTCATCGACAGTCAGCGGTTCGGGCCGAATATGCTCCAGCGTACCCTCAATGCGCAGCGACGGCGGAAAACCCACCGTCAGATACAGGTCGCTGGCCTGTCTTTCGTTCATGGCCTGAAAAAAGCGCAGTACTGCAGGCGCACTTGTCAAAATGAGTACCCTTCGTCCTCAGCCGGGCCAGACGCAGGACGCGCGCCCTGCGCCATGGTGCGGTTGGGCATTTTTTGCACCTTCCCTTTGCCGCCGGCATCGTCCCCATCATCAGTCGCGGGGGCCTCCTCCTCATCCGTCGTTTTGAGCAAGGCGCGGCGCGCTTCTTCACGATCAACCATACCCGCCTCGACCAGCGACTTGATGGCGTCTTCCATGGTCACCATGCCGTAACGGGCACCCGTTTGAATCATGGAGTACATCTGGGCGACCTGGTTCTCGCGGATCAGGTTACGCACGGCGTTGGTACCCACAAGAATTTCGAACGCGCCAATACGTCCGCCGCCCTCAGCCTTCTTGAGCAGCGTCTGCGATACGACCCCCTGCAGAGAGCTTGCCAACATCGCACGCACCATCTCCTTATCGCCCGTCGGGAAAACGTCGATAATACGGTCAATAGTTTTGGATGCGGTGTTCGAGTGCAGTGTGCCGAAGACAAGGTGACCCGTTTCAGCAGCCGTCAGCGCCAGAGAAATCGTTTCATGGTCACGCATCTCCCCCACCAGCACGACGTCAGGATCTTCACGCAGCGCTGATTTCAACGCGCGGGCGAATGATTTCGTATCGGTGCCCAATTCGCGGTGGTTAATCAAACTCTTCTTCGATGTGTGAAAAAATTCAACCGGGTCTTCGACCGTGATGATATGGCGCGCTTCGTTTTCGTTGATGTAATTGATCAGGGACGCCAGCGTCGTCGATTTACCGGAACCGGTAGGCCCGGTGACCAGCACCAGCCCCTTTTCAAGTTCAGCGAAACGCTTCATCACCTTGGGCAGCTCAAGTTCATCCATCGTTGGAATCAGCGAGGGAATGCTACGAAATACGGCAGCCGTACCCGTACGGGTCGTGAAGATGTTGACGCGGAAACGCGCTTTCTCACCGAAGGCAATCGCGAAGTCGAGCTCCATATCGCGTTCGAAATCGGCGCGCTGATCTTCGGTCATCACCGAGTACAGCATCGTGCGGATATCGTCGCTGCGCAGCGGATCGGCCTTGATCCGTTTCAGATCGCCATGGGCGCGGATGATCGGAGGGTTGTTCGGGCTCAAGTGAAGATCCGAAGCATTGTTCTGCATCGTGAAAGCCAGAAGCTGGGTAATATCCAAAATAACCTCCGTGGGGAGTTGCTGAAAAAAGGCGGGAATAGTGTTCTATCTTAATGTTTTACCGGAAAAATCCGAATGGAAGGTTAAGATTTGAAAAGGTCACCCATCCCGCGAATCCCGTAGCTTCAGGATAACCCCGGAAAGGCCGGGAGGAAAGAGCCGACGACAGGGGGAAATAGCGGCCCCTGTGCCAAAAGTAGCAGTAAAAAAGCCATCAGCAGCGCCGGACCAAACGGAAAAAGCTTCTGTTTTACGACAAATTGCCAGATCAGTCCCAAAAGCACCCCGCCCGCGCCCGCCAGCAACAGAAAAGCGGGTAATGACGTAAATCCCAGCCACAAACCGGCGACAGCAAAAAATTTTACATCACCCATGCCCAAGGCTTCGCGCTTCAGGAAAAACATTCCCCCCTTCGCCAAACTGTAAGCCAGCAGGAAATAAACCGCCGCCGCGCCAAAGGCGTATCCGTACATCTCTAAAGTATTGTCTAAAGAAAACGGCGTTTCGCTTTGAAAGAAAATAAAAATAAGACCCAGAAAAAACATGATGGCTTGCAACTGGTCCGGCAGGATCAAGTGATCCAGATCGATCACCAGCATCGCCATGATAAAAGGCGCAGCCAGCATCAGCACGATTCCGGCAGCACTCAACCCCCATGCTCCATACACAGCCAGACACAACAGCAAGGTGGCACATTCAATCACAGGATAACGCCAGCCAATGGCGTGACCGCAATGACGGCATTTACCCCGCAAGAACAACCATGAAAATAACGGCACAAGATCAAGAGCGGACAAGGTATGCCTGCAATGCGCGCAAGCCGACCTTTCTGCCTTAGAAGAGGAGGCAATCCAAGACCTGCCCGCCGGAATGCGGGCAATCATCGCCGTGGCAAAGCTGCCCAGACATAATCCCAGAGGGATAGTCACGAACAGTCCTGACAATCCCCACGACATATGCGGGTCTTATCCGCGACGAAGAACGGAGAGACGATCGTAAATGCGCTCACGGGGTACGCTGCGGCTGGCGCCATACATGACATCAACCTCCAGCGCACGTTCATATAGCTGGACAGCCTGCGCGCGGTTTCCGTTACGGTCCGCCGCAATAGCCATATTGAACAGATGCTGCGCGTTGTGAGGTTCGAGCGTCGAAGCGATGCCCAGATAACGCATGGCATCATCGAAATGCCCCAGCGCTGCATTGGTTACACCGATCTGCGCCGCGATACCTGCATTATTCGGGTGCTTTGAATACAGATCCAGCAGACGGCGCAGGGCCACCTCCGGATACTGCGAACGTACCAAGCCCATCATATTGACCAATGCCTCGGTATTGTCCGGCTTCAGTTTCAATATTTCTTCATAGCTCTGAATCGCAGATTCATTCAGCCCCATATTCTGCTGCGCGATAGCGCGCCCCATCAGGATGCGGACATCACGCTTATTTTTGGCATAGAGCTGGTCGAACATCTCAAGAGCGGAATCGTAGCGTTTGAGTTTCAGTGCGCGGTTTGCCGATACCAGCAAAGCCTCTGCACTATTCTCGCCACGATCCTTGCTGACGATAATCATCTTCGAAGCGGGTTCGAGGACAGGGTTAATCTCGCGCGGCCCCACACTCGTCGCCATGGCGCCGGTGGGCACCTGTGCCAGAGAGTCGTAATAGACATCTGAATCATTTCCTGTCGGCATCGGCGTAATCGGCGCTGATACCTGACCATCCGCCGGAGCAGGAACAGCCCCAGACGGCGCTGGCGTCACCGTATTCGGCGGCATCACGGGTACCGCGGCTCCGGTTACTTCCTGCACATTCATGACCGGCGGCACAGCGGCATCAGCCACAGACACTTCCGTTACTGGCGGCGTCCCTTCCGGGGCAGCCGGAACGAATGTCGGCTCGGTCACATCAGAACCTGGCGTTGGCACAACATCCAGCGCAGGCATAGGCGCTGGCGCTACAGGCGTTTCCGGGACAGGTGCCACAACCGGCGCTACTTCGGCGACTGGTGCTGGCGGCACCAATGCCGCCGCTTCGGGAACAACTTCCGGCACGACTTCGGGCGCAACTGGCGGCACAGGCTCCGGCGCGGCAGGCGCAGATTCCGGTACGACCACAGGCGGCGCAGCCTGCTCCTGCAGAGCCACTGTTTCAGGCGCTACGTTCACATCGTTACCAGCAAGGACTTCAACCGAGTTTTCTTCAACGACAGGTGTTTCCGGCGTCACGGCGGGGGCCGCCGCATCAGGCGCCACAGCCGGTACTTCAGCGACAACTTCTTCAACCACAGGCGCTTCCGGAACAACAGGCGGCGGCGCTTCATTCAAATTCGCAAGCGGCTGCGGCGGCACATCTGCCACCACCGTTTCCTGTGGCATTTCAGCAGGCATGTCAGGCGGCGGCAGCATGGCCGTATCGGCAGCAGGAGGCGTACCTGGCATTGCAGGCGCTATCTGCGCCGGAGAGCCACCCAGTATAGAAGGATTCATCACGATATAGCCGCCCGCACCCGCCGCCACGAGAAGCACGAGCAACGGCGCGACAATCTTTGTCATACCGCCTGATTGTTTTTTCGGTTTTGAGGCATGCCTATCATCATCCGATTCATCGGCGTATTCATCATCGCCGTCATGATCAAACTCATCAGCACCACCAAGGGGCGTTGCGCTTAATGGCTCGTCGATACCCTCGACATCGATAATGTCGTCAGCACCACCCATCCCCATGTCCAGATCATCATGATCATCTTTATTGGACGTCATCACCGTTATTCCTTCATCATTGGAGGCGAAAATCGCCAGAAATTAGAGCGCATTAAGATTCTAGCAGACTTCGGAGGGCAAGTGAATCCCTCCTTTCTGCGGAAAATCCCGGTTTTCCCATATTTTTAAGGAGACAGCCCCTCAGGCAACCTTGCGACCATCGATCACGTTCAGGAAGGCGCGCTCGATATTGTCAGACTGCCCCACCTGCAACAAACCTTGCGGGGTGCCCTCGTACTGGAATTTGGTGTCGTGCAGAACCACAACCCGGTCGCACAATTCTTCCATGTCAGAAAGAATGTGAGAGCTTAAAAATACGGTGCGACCCTGCGCTTTTACGTGCCGCAGCATGTCCTTGACGAAGGCCCGTGCCCGCGGATCAAGACCGCTCATAGGCTCATCAAGGATCAGGAGCGGACAGCCCGTCAATAACGTGGCCAGCAAACCCAGTTTCTGGCGCATGCCCTTGGAAAAAGTCTGCACCCGGTTTTTCAGGACGGCCGGGTCAAGCGCCAGACCGACAGCGGCATCGACGATATCTTTCTCGACAAACGGGGTTTTATAAAGCGCCAGCGAAAACCGGATAAATTCCATACCCGACAGAAACCACGGCGGATCAAAACGTTCCGGCAGATAGGCCAACTGGCGTTTGCTTTCCATCGAAAGCCTGTCAGCGCCAAAAATATCGATCTGCCCCTTATCAGGATCACGCAAACCGAGAATGGATTTGATCATCGTCGTCTTGCCGACGCCATTCAGCCCCATCAGGCCAAACATTTCGCCCGCAGCCACATCAAGACTGAGGTCGTCGAGAACCAGCCTTTTGCCGTACGACACATTGATATGGCTGATAGAAAGCGCGGAAACTGACATGAAATATTACTGGCCGGTTGAAGAAGCGGCCTGCAACTGGGCCGCCGCATCAGCCGTGATACCCGGCAGGAATATGCGGCTATCGAGATTGAAGCGCTGATGCGGACGAATTCTGACCGGATAGATCAGATTGGTATAGGCATCAAACCATTTCAGGTCGATATAACTTTGCGTGACCTTGATATCGATGATTTCTCTGGGGATAGCATCCGGCGCGATACGTTTACCGTTCAGCCAGACAATCCAGTTATCCTTGCCCTTGTACAAGATGCCCGAAAGCCCCAGTTCACGCACACCGCGCGGCGCGGCTTGTGCGGCAGAACCATCGGCAGCGGCCGCTATATCAGCATCCGTAGGACGTCGCGTTGTAAACAGCCGCTTGGCATCCTGCAGCAAGGCATGCTGCCACAGTGTGAAAACCAGTGTGCCTATTTCCTGCGGCCTGACGATATCCTTGCGCAAAACCGTCATACTGGCCATGGCTTCGTTCAGCTTGGTGAACGAAGCCGGATCCATCTCTTCGTAGGTGCCAGACGTCGATTCCATCCCTGCCGTATCTCCCGGCGCGGCGGTCGTTGATGGCACACCCGTTTCCGGGTTCGGCACCGCAGAGGCCGTAACAGCCACAGGCTGGTCCTGAGGTAATTCCTGCGCCCGGGCGCCAGTAGATGCGCCGAACGCAGATAGCGCTATTAGCGCCACACCCGTCAGCAGCATTCTATTCCCGGTGCCTGAACCTGTTTTTTTCAACATGACCTACAAATTCCCCAACGGTGATGCCGAGCCTGCGCCAATCTGCGCAGCCTGCTCGCGGCTCATCAATGTTTTCCATTCCAGCTCGATTTTGGCTTTCACCAGAACAGCCGGGATACCGCTGCCTATCTGGCGCAACGTTACTTCGTTCAGATCCAGAACCCGCTCAATACTGACCGACGTAATAGACACATAACCAATGAAGGCGTTTTCCAGCAGGTAGACAAAACTGTAAACATCGGCATCGTCCAGCGCGTCGATCTCGATGGAAATCTTGCTTTTTAAAACAACACGGTCAGCGTCCTTTGCCGTTTCAACGTCTTCAATCACACCGGGCGTAATATTGTAGCGCGCGCTCAGGACGCGGGAATAACTCTGGATGGCCTCAATACGCTTGCGGGCCTCCAGACGGCTTTGCTCGCCGAGAAAACCCAGCGTCTGCAAACTTTGATAGGTGTTTTTTTCATTCTGGATTTCCGCCATCTCCTGACGGAAACGATCGGACTCGGAACGCTTGAAAGAAATGTCCGATTTTATTTGGCGCAAATCCTTCTCAAGCTTGTCATTTTGGGGGATCATATACAGATATGACCCCAAACCGAGCACACAGCAAACCCCCGCCAGAATGGCGATGATCATCAATCTTTTTACGCCAATCAGCTGGATCATATCAGCGGCCCCATAATTCTGATTTCAGCGTTCATATCAAGTTCCTCAGCCGTCATCTGCTTGGCATTCCCTGCTTCGCCGGAAGTCGTTTCCGTGTAATCCTTGCTGCCGACGTTCTTTTCCACCCAGACGGTATGCTGCGGCAAGAGCGATTTCAGGCGACGCTCCAGATCATCAATCTGTTTGCGGCCTTCCTCAGGCGTAATAGTCTGCGGGAAACTCATGAAAATAGTAGTTTCGACGCGGGGGGGCTTATCCTCACCCCCGGCAGCCGCCAATGCAGCCTCCTTCATGCGCGTCAGATCCACCGCTGAAGATTGCTGCGTGTTATATGCCAGATCCTTTACGTCGATCTGATCGACCCGCAATTCATTCCCCAGCCCCTCTGAAATCTTTTTCAGAAGACCAATAGTATGCATGCGATTTTCTTCGAAAGACCTGAATGTGTTCAATGATGCCTGAATCAGCTTCACGTCGTAGCCCAGCGCCTCCAGACGCTTAACCTCTTCGTCATATTCGGCCTGCGCCTTACTCAGGACCAGCTTCTGGTCAGCAATATCAGTTCTGACAGTCAGCATCTTCTGACTTTCGCTGGCCGCCACCCATCCCAGATAGGCCGTACCTGCCATCAGCAATACAATTGCCGCTGCCGCCGCCTGACGCGGCTGATGGATACGGCTTAAATCCGCGGCATCCATCTTGAGGATAAAACTGGTCTTGCGTCCGCACCACGCCGCATGCAGCGGATCGGCGAAGCGGGAATCTTCCTGCACACCAATCGTCATGCCCAGCATGCGCGCCGCTTCGTTGGCGGTGAAAGATGTGAAATTGCAGGGAATATCAATCATGCTTTCCAGCGCATCGCCCGCTTCTGCCGAAGCCACGACCATCAGGTCGGTGCCATCTTCAGCGCTGTAGCCATAGCGGGAAAGGTAACCCAGCGTCGCCTTGAATTCCTGATAGACGTCCATCGCCCAGGTCTGATAATCACCTTCGTTCGCAGCGACGGCGGTAATACGGGTCATGGCCAACTGGCCGTTGCGCGTAATCACCTGACGCAGCGCGCCGCTCTGATGTTGACCGATGAAGACAGCCCATTCATTCGGGCGGCGCTCTTTGCCCGCCAGCTTCACGGACAGGGCGCGCACCATGTCAGACGATTCTACCGGAAGAAGCGTAAATCCGGCGACAGACACCATGGATGCCTTGACGGCTTCAAACGTCTTTGCCAACTGTTCGGCCATCGGCACGCCCGCGAACAGGTAAAGCTCACCCGTTGTACGAATATTTGTCGTGCCTTTATCTGCCGGTGCTGTGGAACGCTCGCCCTTCTTTTGCTTGATCAGCAAGGCGCCGCGAATGGGATAATTTGGGAAAGCCACCTGCAGCTTGCGCTTGAGGACGTTTTGCTTGTCCATCACGCCGACACTGGGCAAACGCTGGCCGCCCTTGAAGTACTGGTCGGTCATATCATTCAGGATCAATACCGGTTTCGCGCCGCATTCCTTGCGCAAAAGCCGCGTGACCGTCGGCACAAAATCATCCACCTGCCACGAAATCGTATCGATCAGCCGGGCAGCACGCGCCGTCACGCTATAGATAGATAGCGTCTCATCCCCTATCAGGAGAATAGTACGGTTAGGTGACATGAATGTTATAGACATGAAAAACCCTTCACGCTCCCGCTTCTTTTCTCGTTACAGACATCCCTTAGATGTCCAGATTCTCGAAGCTGGAGTAAATCGGACCGAAGACCGCGACGGCGATCCAGAGAATCATACCACCAAGAAGGGCGGTTAGGAAAGGCTCAATCATTGCGATAAGACCCTCGACCGCCTCATCGACGTCCGCCGTATAGAATTCAGCCACCTGGTCCAGAACCACGGTCAGGTTACCGGACTCCTCGCCCACCTTCAGCATTCTGACAACCATGCTGGGAAACTCGCCCGAAGCATTGAAGGCTTCCGACAGCGGGCTGCCTGCCTTGACCTGTTCGCGTACGCCATCCAGAGCATCGACAATCGCCAGATTATTCACCGTTTTACGGGAATGCTCCAGCCCCTGCAGAACATCAATGCCGCTGGCGAATAACGCGCCAAATGTCTGGGAAAAGCGGGCGATGTTAATTTTACGGATTAGCGAACCAAAGATAGGCAGGGTCAGCAGGAAAACGTCCTGACGGTAAGCAATATCTTCAGACATCCGCCGGGAAACGAACCAGAGCAACACCAGAACAATCGGTGTTGCCACAACCGCCCACCAGTAGGCCTGAAAGAATTCTGACGTGGCCATCAGCGATGTCGTATAAATCGGCAGTTCCTGATCGAGGTTTTTGATGAAACCCACGATCTCGGGCACAACGAAACCCATCATGATAACGATGGTCGCGATCACGACCGCCACCAAAATCATCGGATAGCGCGTAGCCTTCCTGACCTTGGCCTGCATCTTGTCGACCCATTTCAGGTATTTGATCAACTGCAGATAAGACCCGGTCAGATCACCCGTCTCCTCACCCGCTGCGATCAGGGAAATATACAGATTTGTGAAGACCTTAGGATGCTGTGCAAAAGCTTCAGATAAAGAGCTACCCTCAGATACGTCACGATGAATTTCAGCCATCATGTCGCGCAGGCCATTTTGTTCCGTCGTATCGCGAATATCGGCCAGACAGTCCAGCAACGGCACACCCGCGCTTTGCATCTGTTCCATATGCAGGAATAACTGGATCAGGTCACGGATCTTGACCTTCTTCACCAGCCCCATACCGGCCAGCTTGCCCTTTTTCTTATCGAGAAGGCTGCACTGCACCAGCTCTATGCCCCCGGATTGCAGACGGGCATACAGGTCAACTTCGCTCGCGGCACCCATAACGCCCCGCACGGGACGTCCCTTCATATTAATGCCGCGGTATTTGTAACGCTGATTGGTTGCCATAAAATGGGGACTTTATTTTGTAATATCGACGGCGGTTGCCAGGGATTCAAGGGTGGTGATTCCCTCAAGAACTTTCAGGATGCCATCGTCCTTCATATTTTTGAAGCCTTTTTCCATGGCGGCGGCTTTCAGGTCGGCTTTACTACCGCCATTCGCGATAACCGTATCCAGATCTTCGTCCATCAGCAAAATCTCGGCGATGGAGATACGGCCCTTGTAACCCTGCCCTTTACAAGCCTGACAACCGCCCTGCTTGGCCTTGTAAATCGTCGGCGGACTGACCGGATCGACTTTCAGAATATGGCACTCTTCCTCACTAGGCGTGTGCGTCACCCGGCATTCCGGACAGACCTTGCGCACAAGACGCTGGGCAAACACGGCGATAATGGCCCCCGCGATCATCCCCGGCTTCAGGCCGAGATCAAGCAGACGCGGAATAGCGCCGAAAGAGTCGTTGGTGTGCAGTGTCGTATAAACCTGGTGACCGGTCATGGCCGCTTTCAGCGCCATCTCGGCGGTGATGCCGTCACGGATCTCACCGATAAAGATAATGTCAGGATCCTGACGCAGCAGCGCACGGATACCATCGGCAAAATCGAGAACGCCCTCGCGGATCGGGGTTTGGCGGATCATCGGCAGTGAATATTCGACCGGATCTTCCAGCGTCTGGATATTCACTTCGACGTTATTAATCTCATTGATCATCGAATAAAGCGATGTCGACTTACCCGAACCGGTTGGGCCGGTCACGATGATCACGCCTTCCGGACGTTTCTGCGCATTGCGAATAATTTCAAGATTGGTCGGGCTGAAGCCCAGTTTGGCCAGCGGGATAATGTTCTGACTTTGGTCAAGAACACGCATAACAATATTTTCACCGTGAACGGTCGGCAGCGACGACACGCGGAAGTCAGCCTCGCGTCCGCCCACGCTGAGATTGAAGCGCCCATCCTGCGGTGCCATCTTGTCGGCGATGTTCATGTTGCACATGATCTTGATACGCTGGGACAGCGCGCCCCAGTGCTGTTTGTGCAGGATCTGCGCGGTATAAAGAACGCCATCAAGGCGGTAACGCAAACGAACGAAATTTTCTTCCGGTTCAAAGTGCAAGTCGGACACGCCCAGTTTCACCGCATCAAAAACCAGCGCGTTCACCAGACGCACAATCGGGTGCGTATAAGCTTCATTTTCTTTGACCGTCGCCAGATCGGGAGCCTTGCCCTCTTCCAGCTCCTTGAGAATGGCGTTGATCGAGCTGGCATAGCCGTAAGCGGCATCAATCGCTTCCGAAAGCACGGAAGGCGTCGCCACCTGCGTCTTGATTGTCACGTTCTTAGGCACCAGACGGCGCACCGCATCCAGCGCCATAATGTCGTAGGGATCGGCCATGGCGATGACGATTTCTTCACGACCTAAAGACACCGGAAGCAACTGATGCTTCAGCGCCGTCTGTTTATCCATCAACGCCAGCGCGTCGCCATCAATCAGCGTATGCTTAGGATCGAAAACATCAAAGCCGGAGCTATCGGCCAGAAACGCCGTCAGTTCATCCTCTTTGACAAAACCTAAATCGACCAGAACCTCACCCAGCATCTTGCCGGAAACTTTTTTCTCCTGCAGCGCGACGTTAAGCTGGTCTTCGGTAATTATGCCCTGCGCTACCAGACGGTCGCCGATACGGCCACCGCCGGAACCCTGTGCACCGGCACCGCCTGCCTCTTTCAGCAAACCGCCCTTTTGCGCGACAACGGCATTGGCAGCCGTCGCTGACGAGGCCTGTTTTTTCTCGGCCTCACGCGCTACGGACGGGATATCGTCCGGTTCCAGAATTTCGAAATGTGAAAACTTGTCATCGTTCGTCATAGCAGTACCTGAAAACTGAAAAGGCAGATCGCCTAAAAGACATGCGCCAGAGCCATCCTCATATCCATCGGCACCATTTTACATTAGGTGAAAAGGTTAAATATTTGAATAAGATGATATGAAAACTGAGAAAGGAAAGCCCTCCCCCGGCGCAGGGAAAAGGGCTCCCGCAGAATATCAGAAAAAATCCTGCGATTCCATGCCTCTAAACAGCACTCATCTGCTGCGCCCGTTCAGATTTGGCGGCCGCACGGTGGTCCTTGGCGATGATCGTGTAGAACGACGGCAGAATGAACAGGGTGAATAGGGTGCCGATCAGCATCCCGGTTACAATCACCAGACCGATACTGGAACGGCTGGCCGCCCCGGCGCCATCGGCAAACACCAGCGGCAGCAAACCGGCCACCATGGCAGCCGTCGTCATCAAAATCGGGCGCAGACGCACTTTGGCCGCCAGTTCGATGGCCTTGCGTTTATCCAGCCCCTTCTCGATCTGGGCCTTGTTCGCAAACTCCACCATCAGAATACCGTGCTTGCTGATCAGTCCGACGAGCGTCACCAGACCAATCTGCGTGTAGATATTCATAGTGGCGGCACCGAGGAAAATCGGCAGCAACGCGCCACTGATCGCCAGCGGTACGCTGACCATGATCACCAGCGGATCGCGGAAGCTTTCGAACTGCGCCGCCAGAACCAGGAAAATAATCACCAGCGCGAAGACGAAAGTCACCATCAACTGGTTACCCTCCTGCACGTATTGGCGGGTATTGCTCATCCAGTCATAGCTGTACCCGGCAGGCAGGATTTCCGCGGCCTTGGCGTCCAGAAACGTAACAACATCCCCCAGCGTTACACCCGGCAGCGGGATCGCCGAGAATGTGGCCGAGTTCAACTGATTGAATTGCACCAGCTTGTCCGGCTGGCTGTACATGCTGAGAGTCGCCAGCGCTGAAAGCGGCACCATCTCGCCGTTACCGGCGCGCAGGTAATATTTGGTCAAATCCTGCGGATTGATGCGTTCGCTGCGCGGCACCTGCGGAATAACGTCATAAGAACGGCCATCGAGATTGAAGCGGTTGATATAATTGCCGCCCAGAAACAAAGTCAGCGAGTCACCTACGCTTTTCATCGTGATGCCCAACTGGTTGGCTTTCTCACGATCAATTTCGATTTTCACAACCGGCGTATTGAAGTTCAGATCGCTGTCCACGATCATAAACATACCGCTTTTCATGGCCTCGGCCTTGATCTGCTCCATCACACGGAAGATGGATTCATAGCCATCGGTGCTGCGGATCACCATCTGCACCGGCAAACCACCCGTAGAGCCCGGCAACGGCGGGATGGAGAAAGCAAAAACCTGCATCCCCTCGATAGCGCCCACTTTCTGCTGGATTTCCTGCTGGATTTCCATGGCGCTGCGATCACGCTCACTCCAGTCTTTCAGGGTGAAACCGCCGAAACCATTGGACGGCCCATCCATGCCCGAGAGCACGAATGTCGACGCTACTTCCGGCACCTCCTTGAAAATACGTTCCATGTCCTTGGCATAGGTCATAGCGTAATCGATATTGGCGTATTGCGGCGCCTTCGACGCCGTCACTACGACGCCCTGATCCTCCTCAGGTGCCAGTTCTTTTCTGGCCCCCAGGAACATGAATACCAAAAGACCGCAAATGCAGAGGGCAAAGAATACAGTCACCGGACGGTAATCCAGCGTACCTTTCAGGCGGCGTTCATAGAAATTCTCGACCTTGGTGAAGGTTTGATTAATGCGAAGAGCTAGGCCGGTATCGTTCATGCCGTGTTTCAGCACCAGCGAACACATCATCGGCGACAACGTCAAGGCCACGACACCTGAAATAATCACCGCCCCCGCCAGCGCAAAAGCAAATTCACGGAACAGCGAGCCCGTCACGCCGCCCATAAAACCAATCGGCGCATACACGGCCGCCAGCGTAATCGTCATCGCGATAATCGGGCCGACGATTTCACGCGCACCGAGCAAGGCGGCCTGCACAGGCGTTTTACCCTCTTCGATATGGCGGAAAACGTTTTCCACCACGACAATGGCGTCATCCACCACAAGGCCGATGGCCATCACCATCGCCAGCAATGTCAGCAAATTGATCGAGAACCCCAGAGCCAGCATGATAAAGGCCGTGCCGATCATGGCCAGCGGAATGGTCACGACAGGGATAAGCACCGAACGGAACGATCCCAGAAACAGGAAGATCACGACCACGACGATCGCAACCGCCTCCATCAGGGTTTTGACAACTTCATGGATGGCCGCGTTAATAAACACCGTCACATCGAACGGCACATCGACATGCAGCGATGGCGGCATGTCTTTTTTCAATCCCTCCAGCAGCACCCGCACATTCTTGACAATTTCGAGCGGATTGCCGGTGGGTGTCCCCGTCACGCCCAGATAGACAGCGCGCTTGCCATCCATCAGGGCCGCCTGATCGTAACTGGAAGCGCCCAGCTCAATCGTGCCGATATCACTCATACGGACGATACTGCCTTCAGCAGATTTCACGACCAGATTGCGGAATTCTTCAACATCGGTCAGGTCTGTATTGGTGTCGATGTTGGTGACGATATACGAACCCTTCATCTGACCGGGCGCGGATTGATAGTTGTTCGCCTGTACGGCAGCCGCCACATCGCTGGCGGTGATTTTACGCGCCGCCATCTTCGATGGGTCTAGCCATAGGCGCATCGCCAGAGTCTGCCCGCCGATCACTTCGGGGTTGGCAACCCCCTCCACCGTCGCGAGCAACGGCTGCACGACGCGGATCAGGTAATCGGTAATCGCGGGGGTGCTCAGTTCATCGCTGGCAAAACCGATATACATGATAGCGGTAATCTCGCCGGTCGATTTTAAAATCACCGGGTCGTTGGCTTCCTGAGGAATCAGATATGAAACCTGATTAACCTTGGTCAGAATCTCGGTCAAGGCCTTGTCCGAATCCGCATTCAGCTTCAGGTGCGCCGATACGGAGCTCGCCCCCTGCTTTGAATTCGACACCAGATAATCGACGCCCTCTGCCGTGGCAATCGCCTGCGCAATCGGTGTCGTCACGAAGCCTTGCATCAATTCGGGTGACGCGCCGGGATAACCCGTGTTGACGGTAATCACCGCCTGCTCGATTTCAGGATACTGGCGCACCGGCAAATCGAAGGCCGCGCGCAGCCCGATCAGCAGGATCAGAATATTCAAGACGAACGCCAGCACCGGGCGCTTAATGAAAATATCGGTGAGAACCATGTGAGCTTCTCTTATCCTTACTCGTTGCGCGGATTGTCTTTATTGGCTTCGAAATCCTTGGCCAGATTATCGACCGGTGCGATCTTGACCAGTGCGCCGGGCATGACTTTCAACTGGCCGGTGGTGACCAGCTTGTCACCCGCCTTAACCTTGCCATCAACGAGGGCCACTTTATTATTAAAGCGCGTACCGGTTTTTACGTAGATGCGCTCGGCTTTATAGAGCGCTTCGCCCTGTTCGTTCTTTTGCTGCGCCGGGTCTTCCGGTGTGCGCAAAACAAAGACAGAGTCGCCATAAATCGTAAAATCGACAGCCGTCTCCGGCACAATCGCCGCTTCGGCACCCGAGGGAAGCGTCACTTGCACCTTGGCAAACATACCCGGCGACAGCACATTATTCGGGTTCGTCATTTTCGCCTGCACCTTGACGGTACGGGTTTCTTCGCCTACCTGCGGCTCAATGGCGTTGATCGACGCCTTGAACAATGTTTTCGGCCAGGCATCAACCGTCAGGCTGACTTCCTGCCCCACTTTTACTTCAGACAAGGTCTGTTCCGGCAGCGTAAAATTGATAAAGAGTTCGGAGAGATCGGTCAGCGTTACAATCGGCTCACCAGGATTCAGATATTGCCCGAGGTTAATCTGGCGCAAACCCAACACACCGTCGAACGGCGCGGCGATTGATTTCTTGGCGATTAATGCCTCGGTCCGCGCCATGGCGCCGCGGGCCTCATCCAGAGAAGCACGATATTGATCGACCGTACTGCGCGGCGACGCTACGTCCACCAGTTTGCTGGAGCGCGCGAGATTCAGTTCAGCCAGCTTGGCCTGCGCCTGATAAATCGCCAGATCGGCTTTTTCCTGATCGTCATTCATCAACACCAGAACATCACTGGCGGCCACGATATCACCCGCTTCAAACAGGATGTCCGTCACACGGCCAACAACTTCGGGGGATATTGTTACCTGGCGAACGGCCTCAATGGTGCCTATCCCCTCCAGCGTACGGGGCACGGGCTGCGATACAGCTTCCGCCACGGCGACAGGCGCCGGGGGCGGATTGGCCATCGCCGCGAAAAATTTGCCCATCATCATGTTGCCAAACTGCTGATAGCCATACAGACCACCCGCTACCAGCCCCATAATAATAAGTACAATCACAAAACGCTTTTTCATGTGTGCGCGCCCCTTAAGCCCATACGCTATTTATCTTAGTTCACTGATATAAACTGACCAGTTTAGTTTTGCCAGCCCTTCCCACAAAAAAATATGGAAGACTTCCCCATCTTGCAAGCGCCGTACCGTTTGGCACTCAGCGCCTTGAATGCATTATGTCTTCTGCCTATTTATGGCGAATATGGCAACACATAACTACCCAGCATCGAAACCCGGGATAAGGCATCTACTTAGCAAACTTCAACAGCGAATTGATTTTTAAAAGAAATGGCGCGCCCGTGAGGATTCGAACCTCAAACCTCCTGATCCGTAGTCAGGTGCTCTATCCAGTTGAGCTACGGGCGCATGGGCTGTACGGCTTTGGAATTACCGCAAGCGATGGGCAACATAAGTGAAGGCGTTATGGATTGCAAGAGTTTTGATCGGAATTTTGCAAAGCCAGAAACCTCCCTCTTTCCTCAGCCACGCCGCCCCGAGCGCCCTGTGGATAGCTATTGAATCCACAGGCAAAAAACCCTTTTGCCGCTTGCACTTGGCAGATTCAGCCTATAGGCTTCTCCTCGGTGGGGCTTCCTTTACTTGACGGGCGGCCTCTCTTTCAATAATTGTTTCTTTCTCCGACGGTTAGGGTTGAAACACTATTCATGAAGAATGCCTCTATGAAAAACATTCTGCTGCGCACAGGCGCACTTGCCCTGATGGGCGTTGTCACGACGACGGTTCTCTTCCAAAGCGCTCCGGCGCAGGCGCGCGCCAGCGACCGCCCGCCCCTCATCATTACGAATGAGCCGCTGCCTGCAGACCTGCAGAACCGGGTTTACAGCAAGCCTTCGCGTTCACGAAACATTGACTCTTCCGAAGTAACCGGCAGCGGTTATTTCAATCCGGGAGAGGTTACCGTTGTAGGCCGCAAGGTCGATGACCTGCGCAACGAACTGTTCAACCTGCAGGGCAAGGTCTCACAACTCTCCGAGCAGCTGGCGCAACTTGAAAAAGACGGCCAGAATAAGTCAGCCGATTATTACGCCGCTGTTGCCACCATCAGCACACAATTACAATCCGGCACCACACCCGGCAACCCGCGTCTGGTGGGCCGCCTGAGCGAAGCCCGCACCAGCCTTGAAACACTAGCTGGCAATGTTGCCTCACTGAACGATCTGGCGATGGAGATTTCCAACGCCGCTTCGATGTCTTCGTTCCTGCTGGAATCATCACGCGCCACTTACAGCCTGTCAGGCGCGGTTGAAGAAGACCATGTGCGCCTCGCACAGATGGAAGACGCCATCAACAACACCGTTGTCGTGATCGACCGCATGCTTGATAACGTCAATGACGATATCACACGCACGGTTTCTTATCTGAGCACCGAACGTGAAAACCTGAGAACCATGTCGCTGGCCGTTACAACGGGCGACCTGTTCGGCAAAAGCCTGTCCACACGTCCGTTCTCCAGTGCGAAACTGGCGAACTTTGAATCAGGCATGACACCGATGGCGGCTTCTCCGGCATCTTATTCGCCGCAAACACCAGTCGCGCCGCAGATGGCAGGCATTCCCGGCGGCCCGCGTCCGCTGGTAAAAATCCGCTTCGACCGCGCCGATGTCTCCTATGAACAGCCGATGTATCTGGCCGTCAACGAAGCACTGGCCCGCTACCCGAACGCCCGCTTTGAGCTGGTCGCCGTGCACCCGAGCGCAGGCAATACCGCTGCTGTGGCCATCGAGAGCACACGCGCCCGCCGTAATGCCGAACGCGTTCTGCGCTCGCTGACGGAAATGGGACTGAGCCTTGATCGTGTTGATCTGTCCTATAGCCCGAGCGCTGAAGCCTCCGCGAACGAAGTGCATCTGTACGTTCGTTAGGCGCTATACAAAACGCATAAAAAATTCAGGCCGCTTCATGCGGCCTGTTTTTATTTATCCTGTTTGCAGAATGTTATTTTTTGCAGCAGAGCGGTGTTGACCAATCCGACGGCACGTTATTGAACAGACGCTTGGGCAATTCAGCACCATAGAAACCTGTCTCCACCTTATTCTTGTTATAACGCATGACTGCGGGTTTCTCTTCCGTTTGACCAGGCGTTGCTGTGGCGGGCATGCCCGTTTGCAAAGACGGCGGAGTCATGGGTTGACCGGCGGGCTGCCCTGTCGGGGTACTGCCGGTATAGCCAGCAGCGGCATTCGCCGAGCTGAGCGCATCGAGAGAACTTTGAACTTCGTCGGCGGCCTTTGCCTGCGTTGCCGCGCTATCCGTGCTCTGCGCCATGACAGGCGAAAGGCCCCCTGCGATAGCCAGCGTGAAACAGGACAGCATAAGCAAACGGACAGATGATTTTTTCATAGCGGGCGCATCCTCGAATTTTAGAATCTCAGGCTGTCATATTACCACAGAAAATCCGGAACACCATAGAGCCACCACCCCCACTATTCGGGTGTGACCCAGTATTTCCGCGGCTGTTTGGCTGGCTTGGGCGCTACGGGTTCACTATCCTCGGCCTTTACAGGCGCGGGAGCAGGAGGCGCAGCGGGTGCCGGTGTGGTTGCTGCTGGCGGTGCCACAGATGGTGGTGCGGCGGCAGGAGGAGGCGCCTGTGCGGGTGCCGCGGCGGCGGGCGGTGCCAATCCGTTCAACTGGGCTTCGATTTCCTGCAGATCTTCCATCTGCGTTTTATCCATCTGCAAGGGCTTGTTTGCATTCTGGCGCGCGCTGTACTGCGCATCAAAATCAACGTCGATCCCCTTGCCTTGCATACATTCCTGGATACTCTCAATATCGTCACGATCCATATTCAGGGCTTGCGTATCACCATTTTTCGCAGCCTCTGCCGGGTTTACCTGCAACACGGTTTGTACGCACTGCATGATGGCGGCATCGTAAACCTTGAAAGCCAACGTCCCCACGGTGGCCGCAGGTGTGCCCGGTGCCGGTGGCGTATGACTGTGCTTGCCGCCATGCGCCGCATAAGCTGCCGATGACAAACCGAAAACAGCCATCATAATGACAGCGACCCCGTATGCTTTCGACCACGACATGAAAATAAGCCCCCCGGCTGCGTTGTCCCTCGTTAACGCATCAATTATACCATAACCTTGTTGAAATTATTGCAGATTTACCTGCCAGATTGTATGTCTATGAGATATCTGGAGAAAATGTCCCCGTAGCTCAGCTGGATAGAGCGGCGGTTTCCTAAACCGCAGGCCGGAGGTTCGAGACCTCCCGGGGACGCCAACTCCCGCAACCTATCAACCAGCCTCTCTCACCTTCTTGATCGTCTTTTGGCAGACTTCGTGGAACGCGCCCAGAAGCGCCTTGCCTTCGCCGCCGCCGTCACCTGATATTTTACGCGCTAAAATCAGCAGGATGGTTTTGTAAAGGAGATCGACGATCTGCACGACCTTGCGGTCATATTTTCCGACGTCTTCGAGAAAGGTCAGCACCGTCCCGGCCAGACCGCTGATGAGGGAATAATTGAACGTTGCGGCGTTGGCTTTGATATTCATGATCGGCGTCATATAGGATTCAAGAATTTCTTTTGAATTATCCGGGTTCTTCAGGCCGGTACTGCCTTTGATCGCCAGGCTCAATTCATCAAGATGGGGTTTTGCAATGGGCGCGAAATCAACTTTGTTGGTCTTGATGACGTCCTGCGCCTTCTCGACCTTCCTTTCATCAATCGTGCCCGTCCCCACTTTTTTCTGCAGCTTCAGATCAGCCTTAATACGCTTGGCTTCCTCTGCTGCTTCTTTATTCGTAGTACTCATAAAGATCGCTCCCTGATCCCGACATTATTTCTCAGCTAAATTTCTCAATAGCTTTAGCAACAATTTGTTTAAGTTCTTCGGCCTTAGGACCACCATGGTCCTTGATATTTTCATGGTACACGACCCACATGACGTCATGGTGTGCCTGCACGATGATGTGGTGCTCTTTTTTATTCACGTCTATGCGTTCGGCAAAATCGCGCAGCGACAATGCGAAGTGCTGCATCAGTTCATAACTGAAGGTCGAGGCCAGGTCCTTTATGTGGTTGGCCGTATGATAAATGCGTTCCATAGCTTGTGTACGCGCATCATCGCCACTGGCTGCCTTGAAATCATTCCAGGCGTCATCCAGACGGCGCAGACTTTCTTCAACAACTTTGGGATAAAGACCCTGCTTCTTTTCAAGCGCGCCCTGCGCCCGTTTGACAGCATGCACGTCTATGAAGCCGGGGCCGTCATGCATCCCTGCGCCGGTTTTCAGCTTTAAACGGTTGATACGGTGAAATACCTCAACCTTGTCTTTATCAGATTCGCTCATGATATTGTTTTATATCCTCCGCCGTGCTGACGCGCCGCTCGTCGCCTGCATAGCTTTCTTCCTTGCGCCGTCTGTCGGGGCCAAAAAATCCCGGCGCTTTCAGAAAAGGCCGGGGCTTGTCGATCACATAAAGAAGGCGTGAAGCCAGTTTTTGCGCTGAGAGCGGTTTCACCAGCACCTCGTTCGCGCCATGGTCACGCCCCACGGTCACAACATCTTCACTGGCATAGGCGCTGCATAACACCGCCGGCATAAAACGGATGGAATCCTTACTGTGCTCGCGAATCCATTTCAGTAATTCCAGACCGTCACCGTCCGGCATCAGCCAGTCCAGCAGCACGACATCAATGCGGTTGCGCGGATCATCACTGGCATTATGCAGGGCAATCATTTCCCGGCCCTGATTGCCGCTCGCCGCATGAACGATGTGGCCGACGCCGAATTCACGCAGCATCGACGTCATCAGATCCACCATAAACGGAAAATCCTCGACGATCAGGACACGGAAAGCCGCCAGAGAATAGGCCTTTTTCTGCCTGTTCCCCGAAGGTGAATTTTGTGTGCTGGCGGACGGGTTATTCATAGAATCACTTTAAAATATCTGAATAAATGATAATAACCCCCCCCTCTTTAGGGAAGTCTTAAATTTATGGATATTATGCTTTTCCCGGTTTTCCGCCTTGCATGGCCTGCCTGGAATACCCTATTGTATCAAGCACATAAACCTACAACCCCCCTCTTATGGATTGAGTTTCAATGAAAGTTCTCGTTGCCGTCAAACGCGTCATCGACGCCTATGTCACAGTCCGGGTCAAAGCCGACCAGTCCGGCGTTGAAACCGCAAACGTCAAAATGTCGATGAACCCCTTCTGCGAAATCGCCGTGGAAGAGGCCGTGCGCATGAAAGAAGCCGGTAAAGTTACCGAAATCGTCGTTGTCTCCGCGGGCCCCCTCACCTGTCAGGAAACGCTGCGCACGGCGCTCGCCATGGGTGCCGACCGCGCCATCCTGATCCAAACCGATACCGAGCTGCAACCGCTGGCCGTTGCCAAATTGCTGAAAGCTGTGATCGACAAGGAACAACCCGGACTGGTGCTGATGGGTAAACAAGGCATCGACGGCGAACACAACCAGACCGGCCAGATGGTCGCCGCGCTCAAGAGCTGGCCGCAAGCTACATTCGCTTCCAAAATTGAACTGGGTGATGGCGAAGCCACCGTTACGCGTGAAATCGATGGCGGCCTTGAAACGCTTAAGATCAAGCTGCCTGCCGTGGTCACCACCGATTTGCGCCTGAACGAGCCGCGCTATGCCTCGCTGCCGAATATTATGAAGGCCAAAAGCAAGCCCATGGAAAACCTGACGCCGGAAACGCTGGGCGTCGATGTTACCCCCCGTTACAAAACACTTAAAGTCACGGAGCCACCCAAACGCCATTCCGGCAAGAAGGTCGCGAATGTCGCCGAACTGGTCGATAAACTGAAAAACGAAGCGAAGGTGCTGTAATGTCTGTTCTCGTTGTTGCCGAACATAATAATCAAACGCTGAATCACAGTACGCTGAATACGATTACCGCCGCCACCAAACTGGGCGGCGATATTGAGGTGCTGGTCGCAGGCCATAACTGCAAAGCCGTAGCCGATCAGGCCGCCAAAATCGCGGGCGTGAAAAAAGTCATTCACGCCGACGATGCCGCTTACGCCCATGGTCTGGCCGAAAATATCGGCAATCTAGTGGCGCATGTCGGCAAATCACATTCCCACATCGTCGCCCCCGCTTCATTCTTCGGCAAAAACGTGATGCCGCGCGTGGCCGCGATGCTGGATGCCGTGCAGATTTCCGATATCGTCGCCGTTGAATCCGCCGATACGTTCGTACGCCCGATTTATGCCGGTAATGCGCTGGCAACGGTGCAAACCACGGGCACACCCGTGGTCCTGACCGTGCGTCCGACGGCGTTTGATGCCGCTGGCGAAGGTGGCGCAGCCCCTGTGGAGGCACGTAATAACGGCACGGAAACAGGACTGACCGTTTTCGTCGGTCAGGAATTGACCAAGAGTGAACGCCCCGAACTGCAAACCGCGAAGATCATCATTTCCGGCGGACGCGGCCTGGGGAACGGCGAGAACTTCCACAAATATATCGAACCTGTGGCTGACAAGCTGGGGGCCGCCATCGGCGCGTCCCGTGCCGCTGTCGATGCCGGATATGTGCCAAACGATTATCAGGTCGGCCAGACCGGCAAAATCGTCGCCCCGCAGCTTTATATCGCAGTCGGCATTTCAGGCGCGATCCAGCATTTGGCAGGCATGAAAGATTCCAAAGTGATCGTCGCGATCAACAAGGATGAAGAAGCCCCGATTTTTCAGGTAGCCGATTACGGCCTCGTCGGCGATCTTTTCCAGATCCTGCCGGAACTGGAAAAGGCGCTGTAAATCATGCGACCCCGTATTCCAGGGAATACGGGGTCTTGATAACAATCCTACGCCAGCATTATCTGGATCAGGCTCATGGGTATAATCTCAGCCCTGTCGCAAAACAGAGCACCCCGTTGCTATCTGCGGATACCAACAAAATAGATGAAAAGGCGTTCCACCTTTTCAAAAAAAAATCATCTTTGCAAATAATGTTCGGCACGAATTTCAGCGGCATCAATCACGTGTCCATTCATCGCGGGCAGAACCTGCGGCAATTCAGCGCCCGCTTGTAACGGCAATTCTATATCCAGCGCAAACAGGCGCAGCACATAAGGGAACACGCCCTTGGGTTCGCAGGGACCAGTATAGGCTTTGTGCCCATAAGGATTCATACCAAATAGCCCCTGCCCCGCAGCCAGCGTGTCTTCAGATATTTTCCCCGGAATACCGGACGACGATGCCGGAATATTGAACAATATCCACGGCCACGAAGCTTTTTCATTCGGTGCGCGGCGTTCCAGCACCAGCACATAGGATTTCGTCGCCGGGGGCGCGCTGCGCCAGCTCAGCGCGGGTGATATGTTACTGCGGTAACAGGTCAGGTCGAGTGGGTAACGCGGCAAACTGCCGTCATTCGTGGCGGGAATATGGGGGCTGCTCATTCTTAATTTCCCCGCAATTTTTGAAATATCCACTTTCACTTCATCGTAGATAACGAGCCTTGAGGGTTCTGGTGCAGGGGCCACTTGCGGCGTGACGGACGGTGCAGGCTCAACGGGCTTCAGGGCGACTTGTTGTTCTACCGGTGCCGATATCGCCGCCACAGGTACCGCCGCGCGCTGACGCGCAACGAACACCGCCCCTGCCAGCATCAACACGGCCACCACGCCCGTTATAATCCACAATGTCTTCTGGTTCATCATTTCAAGCCTTATGCCTTTAAGAGTGTTTCAAACAAGCCGTCTATGCCCGCTTCTATCAAATCATAAGCACGATCAAAATCTTGTTGCCCACCGTAATAAGGATCGGGCACATCATCTCCTGCCTGTATTCTGGCGTGATGCAACAGCAGCGACAACTGTGATAGCGATGATCCCGGTTTTTGCTTCTGCATGAAATCCAGATGAGTGCCATCGAGGGCGATCAGATACTCGAATTTCTCGTAATCCTCACGGCCAAGCTGGCGCGCGCGCAGCTTTGAAATATCCACGCCCCGCGCCAGCGCGGTTGCGGTAGAACGCGGATCAGGCGGGTTGCCAATATGCCAGCCGCCAGTGCCCGCTGAATCGATCAAAAACCTGTCATGCGCGCTTGCCTTGCTGACGCGATCACGAAATACACCCTCCGCCGTAGGAGAACGACAGATATTTCCAGTGCAGACGAACAGAACGGATATCGGCGCAGACATGGCGAATCATTACTTCTTATTGATGAATTTCTGGAACAGCGCCAACGTTTCGGCGCTGACATGATGTTCAATACCTTCGGCATCAGCTTCCGCCGTGGCCGGTGACACACCCAGCGCCAGCAGAAAATCCAGTACGATTTTATGACGCTCCTTACAGCGTTTGGCCAGCGCACGGCCTTCATCGGTCAGGAACAGCGAACGATACGGCAGGTTGTTCACCAGCCCTTCCCGGTTCAGTCGCGCCACCACCTTGTTAACGGTGGCATGCGACACGCCAAAACGGGTGGCCAGGTCAACCACCCGCGCCTCGCCCTGCGCCTCGATCAGGTCGGCAATCAGCTCGACATAATCCTCGGCGGTTTCGGTCTGGTGCGCAGTACGCACACGGTCAAACCAGCCCGCCTGCTGTTCGGCATCGACCATCGGCGACGCCCTTTCTTTTACGGATTTTTGAGTTTTTTCCATGGTTTCGTTTCCCTCTGTCTTATATTTTAATATATCCATGAAAAAATGTCGCCTATGCTAAACTATGTTATCCCCTTGGATATCCAGTGATTTTGTAAAAATCCAGACACAGGCGCGTCCTTTTTTAAACCTATGTTTGCTTGCCAGATTTTTGTGTGCGGGTTATAAAACCGGGCAATGGTTACACCCTTACATAAAATAGACCCCATCTCGATCCGTCTGGCCAAAAACCAGGACGAGATTCAGGCTGCGCAGGAACTGCGCTACAAGGTCTTTTATGAAGAATACGGGGCCAAGGCTGACCCTGAAATGGCGCGACTGCGGCGTGATGCCGACCCCTATGACGTCGTGGCCGACCATCTGATTGTGGTCGACAATACCGCCGCTGGGCCGCGCCCGAAAATCGTCGGCACTTACCGCGTTATCCAGCAAGCCGCCGCCGATAAAATCGGCAGCTTCTACAGCTCCGCCGAATATGACATTACGCCGCTGCATAATTGCGGGCTGAACATGCTGGAGCTGGGACGATCCTGCGTACTGCCGGAATACCGCACACGTTCGGTCCTACAATTACTCTGGCAGGGAATCGCCAATTTCGTCATTGAAAACCGTATTGAAATCCTGTTTGGCTGCGCCAGCTTCCACGGCACGGACGTTGAAGCTATTTCACGCCAGTTGGCCTATCTGCATCATTATCATCTAGCCCCACCCGCTCTGCGCCCGGTTGCGCGCAACGAGCGCTATATAGAGATGAACCTGCACCCGAAGGAACCGCTGAATCCGCGTGAAATCATCAACACGCTGCCGCCGCTGATCAAGGGCTATCTGCGCACCGGTTGCATGGTTGGCGAAGGCGCGGTCATTGACGAACAATTCAACACGATTGACGTTTGCATCGTCCTGCAAACCGATATGCTGGCCAGCCAATACCGCAAGCATTACAAGCTGCCGCTGCCGGAAGAACTTTCGGGAAACACCGACGCCGACGTGCAGTCGTTGTTCAGCCGCGAACAAAAGAAAGACTAGAGAAATGGCACCTGCCAAGCTTGTCATGTTCTTTATGTGGAGTGCGGTTCTGGTACCGATGCAACTCGTCGTGATGACGGTACGCCGCTCAAAGCCTGCCTACACCATTCCCTGGCTGTGGCACAAAGGCGTCTGCCGCATTCTGGGCCTGCGCGTGGTTGTCGAGGGGCAACCCCACACGGACAATCAGGTTATTTTCATTTCCAACCATATGTCGTATCTGGACATCCCGGTGATCGGCAGCGTTCTGAAAGCGTCCTTTGTCGCCAAGGGTGAAGTCGCGCAGTGGCCGGTATTCGGGTTTCTGTCTAAACTGCAGCAAACGGCTTTCGTCAGCCGCTCCCGCACGACACTCGGCAACGATAAAAACAATCTGGAGACCATGCTGAAAGACGGACGCAGTATGGTTATCTTCCCCGAAGGCACATCTACAGATGGCCGCACTGTCGTGCCGTTCAAATCGAGCCTGTTCAGCATTGCGCTGGCCGATGACAGCACCGACATCTGGCTGCAACCGATGACGCTATCCATGATCACCGTCGATGGCCGCGATCCGGCTGAGCAGACAGTGCGCGATTTATACGCCTGGCATGGCGATATGACCCTGCCCCCGCATCTTTCAGGTTTTGGAAAAAGCCGGGGCGCCACGATAAAAGTCACATTCCATCCGCCCGTACGCGCCCGCGCCACGCCAGACCGCAAGATTCTGGCGCAGACCTGCCATGAATACGTACTCGGCGGGCTTGAAAATCCGGCACTGGCTTTTGCCGCCTGATCTGGCTATTCTGGCCCCGAAATCCACAGGAGAGATGATCATGAAATTCAGCAACGACGAAGCCAAACGGGTCCAAAAATACCTGCAAATCAAGTTTGCCAACCAGAAAATCACCGTGGGCGCCATGTCCAAATCCGGCGATTCCGCTGAAATCCTGCTGGACGGCGAATTCATGGGCACACTGTACAAGGACACCGAAGACGGCGAGACATCCTATGATTTCAATATGGCCATTCTTGAAATGGACCTGCCGCCTGCCGCCTGATACCCGGGTGTTTCCGGGCAAAAATCCGGTCCCGTAAATGGTATTTGCTTAAAGCACTGCATTTTCTGTAAAATTAAAGGACACACAGAAAAAACATTCCCATGCCGTGCGGGGCATGACATGCAGACGATTCTGCGTTAGAATATGGGGATATGCGGGGGATTACATTTATGGCCTTGAAAAGACTGGCTTTTTCTCGTCAACGGGGTGTGCGCTTCGGCCTTATGGCCGCCAGCTTTGCCATGGCGATGTGCTTCAGCGGCCTGAGTATGGCGCAAACATCCTGCGACCCTCAATATATGGACGCTCTTGAATCACGCGCCTATCTGGAAGCGCAGCGTGAAATCGCCATGAACCAGAACCTGATCGCCAAACCCGACAGCGTTCTTGAATATACCTGTTTCGACCGCATCATGGGCACCATGGCCCGCGCGCCCGGTGACCGCGGCAATTTCAGCGAAAGCAACCGCTGGGGTGAAATTCCCGACCACGATACGCAATCACTCGACCGCGCCTTTGACGAGGTTGTAACCTCGGCCCTGATTTCCTACATCAATACCAACTACGGCCACACCTTTCTGGGCGGGCGTGTCGGTGACAATTATGTGCCACAGAACGTGACCGGCATCGCTGGCGCTTATAACTGCGACCGTATGCTGGCCGTATGGAATGCCGCCCGCTGCATGAACTTCCTCAATCAGGCGCAAGACGGTTTCCATGACTTCCAATATTTGAGCGGCAACGATCCACGCCGTCTGCCTAGCGTATGCCCGAATAACGGCATTACGGCTGACTGGATCAACCGTGCCTTCAACAATCAGGCTGCGCGTTACGTGCTGAACCCGGAAAACCCGCTGGATGGCGCGCCCTACACCGCCGACCCCATGGTCACCCATCTGGATCGCATCAACCCTGTGGGCGTCGCACCAGCGAACAACTGTTCTGCTGCGGGCATTCCGACCGGCGTAACCGTATTCCGTCAGGGCTTCGCTACCGAGTGGTATATCGAAAAAGTCTGTCCGAATCCCGGCTGCTATTACGTTCCGTCAGGAAACGGTACAGAGGCAGCGCCCAGCAACACCGGCCAGTGCCAGCCATAGCCTCTTTCGGATAAACGTTTAAAACAAAACCCCGCGAAAGCGGGGTTTTCTTATGGCGGCATGCAAAGCTTAATGCTGACTTTGTTGCAGGATTGTTTTCATTTCCTGCATCAGCATTTTGTTATCAGCCTTCAGCTCGATAAACTTCATAATCGTCGCCATATTTTTCTGACGGTCTATTGCCTCGAAACGGTCATCCAGCCCTGCGGATTCATTCGAAGGCACGGGTCTACTCGCCACCTTCTCCATGCGGCTGGTGATTTGCGCACGGGCATTATCCAGCAATTCCTTGTCGATAAGTCCCCGCGTCTGGCGTAAAATCTGGATGGCCTCCTGCTTGAGGCGGCGTCTTTGCGGCGTGTCTGTGTAATAAATCCTGCGTGTCATGGCTCCTGCCAGTCTATTCCTCTGATATTGAAGGCTGAATTCAGACTTTCCAAAGGGAAAACAAGCCCTTATATCTACAGGATGCCTTGGGAAGCCCTAAAATAAGGTTAGCGCGTTGAATTTTCTTCTAAATCTGTATTTGTGCATTCTGGAAACAGCCTCCCCGGCACTGCCGTGGCTGCTGACGCGCCGCATGTCGCAAGGCAAAGAAGATCCCGTACGACTGGGCGAACGCCGTGGCGAAGCCGGGGTTCCCCGTCCCGCGGGCCCGCTGATCTGGATTCACGGCGCCAGCGTCGGGGAAGCCCAATCAACCCTGATCGTGATCGCGCAACTGAAGCGGCATTTCCCTGAAGCCACCATCCTGCTGACCACCGGCACGGTGACATCCGCCCGCTATCTGGCGAACCGCCTGCCAGACAGAGTTATCCATCAATATTACCCTGTGGACCGTCCACACTGGGTCGAAAAATTTATGACGCACTGGCATCCCGATTTCGTGCTGTGGATGGAGTCCGAGCTATGGCCCGCCATGCTCTGCGCGCTGCAGAAACGTAAAATCCCGGTGATACTCCTGAATGCCCGCCTGTCTCCCCGATCACTTGAACGCTGGGCTTATATTCCCGATACGGCACGTATCCTGCTGACAACATTCACCAGCATCCTGACACAGACGGAAGGCGATGCTCATTCTTACCGCGCACTCGGGGCCAAAAATGTGAGCGTCTCAGGCAACCTGAAATACGCGTCGGCTTCGTTACCCGTTGACGAGCACGATCTTGAAGCCTTACGCGCGGCGACAAAGGACCGCCCGCTCTGGCTTTACGCCAGTACGCATAAGGGCGAGGAAGAGCTCGCCTGCCGCCTGCACCAGAAACTTTCCGCCGATATTAAAAACCTGCTGACCATCATCGTGCCGCGTCACCCGGAGCGCCGCGATGATATTTTGGCTTCCTGCCAAAACAGTGACTTGAAAATGCAGTTGCGGGGGGAAAGCAAAACGCTCCCTGCCGCAGATACGCAAATCTATATCGCGGACACGCTGGGCGAATTGGGATTGTTCTACCGCCTGTCACCTGTGGCCTGCGTGGGCCGCAGCTTCAGCGATGATGGCGGCGGCGGACACAATCCCATCGAGGCCGCACAACTGGGCTGCGCCGTGCTCCATGGCCCGCATGTCCAGAACCAGCAGGAAATTTACCGGGACATGGATCAAGCGCAGGCCGCTCTACTAATGACTGACGAAGGTCATTTCTTCAGCACAGTTCGGGATTTTCTGACACAGCCCGGGCGCTTGCAAACGCTGGCGCAAACCGGACAGGCCTTCACACAGACACAGCATCATGTTCTTGACCGTGTGCTGGAGAATGTTCTGCCCGCCATAACAGACGCCCTTCCGCGACAGGCAGGTGCCGCATGACATTCAGGACACCCGCTTTCTGGTATCAGCCGTGGGACCAGCAATCAGCATTGGTGCGCTTTCTGGCACCTATAGGAAATCTATACGGCTTTGCCACGCGGATGCGCGTAAAGTGCTGTAAACCCATCGCCGTCGGCATTCCGGTGATCTGCATCGGCAACCTGGTTGCCGGAGGCAGTGGCAAGACGCCAACGGCGCTGGCGCTGCTGGCACTGCTGAAAGAATCCGGCCTCACGAAGAATCCATGTTTTCTGACACGCGGTTATGGTGGCATGCTGACCGGGCCAGTATTCGTGTCACAACACAAATTCAACGATGTCGGCGACGAGTCGCTATTGCTCGCCCGCGCCGCACCCACCATTGTCGCCAAAGACCGTGTGGCCGGCGCACAACTGGCCGTTTCATCCGGTCACGATATGATCATCATGGATGACGGCTTCCAAAACCCGTCACTGCATAAAAACGCCAGTTTCATCGTGGTCGATGGCCGCACCGGATTCGGTAATGGTTACCTGGTCCCGTTTGGCCCGTTGCGCGAACCGGTTTCGTCAGGACTGGCTCGTGCGCGCGGCATTATCAAGATTGGCGGCAACACATCGCTGCATACAAACAAGCCCGTTATCACGGCACGGCTAGAGGCCGTATCTGATTTGTCCCCCGGCACACGCCTATTCGGTTTCTGTGGTCTGGGGCAACCGGAAAAATTCAGACAGACATTGCTGGACATGGGCATGGATGTGGCGGGTTTTGAAAGCTTCGCCGATCACCACCCCTACACTCACGCTGAATTGCAGGCGTTGTACGCCAAAGCCTCCTCGCATAAAGCGCATCTGGTCACGACGGAAAAAGACCTTTGCCGCCTGCCCTCGGCTGAAAACATCCATATCGTCAAAATCAAACTGGTTTTCGATGATGCCGAAGCGCTTCTTTCTCTTGTGAAGGACTCATTGTGAAACAGGCGCGATACATGGCGGAAGCGTTCGTACTGGTCCTGTTTTACGGGTTATGCGATATTCTGCCTGTCGCGACCGCTTCGAATCTGGGTGGATGGATCGGACGCACGGTGGGACCGCGCCTGGCCGCCAGCCGCAAAGCGATGGCCAATCTGCGCCGCGCCTTGCCTGATATAGACGACACGGACGCTGCGCGGCACATCGCCGCCATGTGGGACAATCTGGGCCGCGTTATCGCTGAATACCCGCATCTGGCCGAAATTGGTATGCGCCGTGTCACACTTGAGGGCACAGACACAATCCGCACAGCGATGGCACAGGGCAAGCCTGTCATCCTGTTCGGAGCGCATCTGGCCAACTGGGAAGTGATGGCGCCTGCCGTTTTAGGCCAGATAGGATTAAAACCGGGTCTTGTCTATCGTGCGCCGAACAATCCCGTATCCGATAAAATTCTGGATTACGCCCGCAGCCTGCATGGAACATTGGAAACCCTGCCCAAATCCAAGACCGGAACGCGCCGTCTGGTGCAATCGCTGAAGGATGGCCACAGTATCGGCATTCTGATCGATCAAAAATATAATGAAGGGGTTGCTGCGGATTTCTTTGGCCATCCGGCCATGACTAGCCCGGCCTTCGTGCAGCTGGCGCGTAAATATGATGCGCTGCTGGTGCCGTTCCGCTGCCAGCGTGAACCGGATTGTCATTTTACGATTACGTTCGAGGAACCGCTGTCCCTTGACGGCACTGACATCGAAGTTATCAGCAAGGCACATGCGCGGCTGGAATCATGGATCACCGCGCAACCCGGCCAATGGATGTGGCTGCATCGGCGATGGGGGAAAACCGAAGAATAAATCTTATATCGCCGTCATTCCCCGGCTCGTCCGGGGAATCCATTCAACCGCTGGCACAAACCCAAAAATGGATCACCCGGCTAAACCGGGTGATGACAATCTTTTGTAAACGAAGAATAAATTATCGGAAAGACTCGCGCCCGTTGACGATATCCTGCTCGGCCTGCGCGATGACTTGTGTCATCACAGGGCCGAATAATTGCTTTCCCGCATCCGTAAACATGGTTTCACCCAGTTGGTCACGCAGAAACGCGAGCACGGTTTTAGGCCCGGCCAGTGTAATACCGCGCTCTTCAAGAAAGGCGATTGTTTCTGAAATCGTCCGGTCATAAGACAACCCGGCAGAGGTGCCTATATCGGCCTCATGCAAGAACATCGCCATCAATATCAGATTTTTATTGTCTTCATAACGGCGCAGCTTGCCCATCATCATCATGGAAACATCTTCGCTGTCGTCATCCCAGAAGAAATGCTTGTAAATTTTCTTCATGCGTACGCAAGGGCTGTTGTCGCCAGCGAAGAACGTAATATCGGTGCAGAACACAATCGTTTCGATCTGGCCGAGAATTTCAGTGGGTAGGCCCACGGCCTGAAAATAAGGGCGCGCATAATCGAATGATTTTTGCTCCATCAGCCCCGGCGCATAAACACCTTCCTTGGCATTATCGCCACCGGGATGACCAAGATCGTGAATGCAGGCCGATGCCAGCAGCAGGGCAATCTGGTGTTCATTCAGACGCTGCGCTTCCGGCACGATCTGGTTATGGGTCGCGGCCAGACGGATGGCATGGATCAGAACCTTCCGGTAATGCTCGTTACCGTGATATTGCAGATCGTTCGGGACTTCCGCCAGAATGGCACCGATGAAGGCAGCGCGGACGCTCATCATTTCAGGATCAAGATCAAGATGGTGCACGGCTTGCGCGACCATGGCGGTCAGCGTCGGGCCACCGCCCTCTTTTTCCCAGCGTTCGAAAACAGCGGTGCAGCGCTCGCCATAGGCCGTGATATCACTCCCGAATAACAACTCGGAAACCTCGGCCATACGATGCATGTCTTTTTCAAAGACGTCCTGCAGTTCTACAAAACGCTGCATCAAGGCGTCCTGCGTGAAAAAGCCTTCCTCGGGCACGGTATTCCGCACAACCGGCTCCAGAATGCGGAACAAGTTGAAAAACGGGTGCTCGGAGATATGTTTAGCGGCTAAATCATGGACCAAGGGGAAACCCTCACAGGCTGGACAATCACGTTCTAAATATACACTAAAGTTGTAAATTACTGAAAAAGTAAGGGTTTTTCTTGCAATGCACAAGGAAATTTCTTAATGCTATTTCCCTAAGCTGCGAACAAGATACATCAATTTTAGAGTGTGTACCATGACTGAAAAATGGGCCCCCGCCTCCTGGAGAAGCAAACCCGCCAAACAGCTTCCGGCCTACCCGGATGAACTGGCGCTCAAGGACGCCGAAAAGACCATGGCGCAGATGCCGCCGCTGGTTTTTGCGGGGGAAGCGCGCAATCTGAAAAAACATCTGGCCGAGGTGGCCGCTGGCCGTGCCTTCCTGCTACAGGGCGGCGACTGCGCCGAAAGCTTTGCCGAATTCAACGCCAACAAGATCCGCGATACCTTCCGCGTATTGCTGCAGATGTCAGTTGTTATGACATTCGCGGGCGCCCTGCCCATCGTCAAGGTGGGCCGCATGGCCGGGCAATTCGCCAAACCGCGCTCTGATGATAATGAAACCAAGGACGGTGTAACGCTGCCCAGCTACCGCGGCGATATCATCAACGGCTTCGGCTTCACCGCCGCAGAACGCGTACCCGATCCGCAACGCATGGTGCGGGCCTATAACCAGTCGGCGGCAACGCTGAACCTGCTGCGCGCTTTTGCATACGGCGGTTATGCCGACCTGCACCGTGTGCATAAATGGAATCTCGATTTCGTGCAGGACAGCCCGCTGACACAGCGTTACGAAGACCTCGCCAACCGTATCGACGAAGCCCTGAACTTCATGGCGGCTTGCGGTGTCACCGGCGATAAAGTGCCGGAAATCGTGCGCCAGACAGAGTTTTTTACATCGCACGAAGCGTTGCTGCTGCCCTATGAAGAAGCCCTCACCCGCGTCGACAGCCTGACCAACGACTGGTATGACTGCTCGGCGCACATGGTGTGGATCGGTGCGCGTACCAATCAGCTTGATGGCGCGCAGATTGAATTCGTGCGCGGCATTAAAAACCCGATTGGCCTGAAATGCCCGCCGTCTCTTGATCCCGATACGCTGATGAAACTGATCGACATCATCAACCCGGAAAACGAGCCGGGCCGTTTAACGCTGATCGCCCGCATGGGTCACGATCAGGTCGAACAGAAGCTTGCGCCGCTCGTTCGCGCCGTAAAAAAAGAAGGCCTTAATGTCGTGTGGTCGTGCGATCCGATGCATGGCAACACGATGAAATCGGAAAGCGGTTACAAGACCCGCAAATTCGATCACGTCATGGGCGAAATCAAAGGTTTCTTTGCCGTCCATAAAGCCGAAGGTACGCACCCCGGCGGCGTTCATCTGGAACTGACCGGTCAGAACGTAACAGAATGCACGGGTGGCGCGGACAAAATTACAGACGCCAATCTTTCTGACCGCTACGACACTGTCTGCGATCCGCGCCTGAACGCCAATCAGGCGTTGGAAATTTCATTCCTGATTGCGGAAGAACTGCGTAAGCTGCGCGGTGCCCGTCCGGTATTCGACACGCAGAATGTGGCCGCTGAATAAATTATGGTAAACCAAAAGAGTTTAACTCATGCCCCCGCTGTGCTAGCTTCGGGGGCATGAAAGCATTTGATGAATATATCGCCCGCTGGACTGACACCTACTTCAAACACACTAAAGAAGTGGTCAACCAGAATGGCGAGGTGATTGTCACTTACGCCGTGTTTATCCGCCGTCCGGTCGTCAGCGCGCCGCGCCTGATGATCGACTGGCTGGAATCCGTCGCCAAAGAGCGCGGTTTTAAAATAGATATCGATCTTTGTTATGCCGAGGGCCGCTGGGTCGGCGCAGGTGAGCCGCTGCTGTATATAACCGGGCCAATGACGCAGCTTTGCGATCTTGAAACATTGTTCCTGCAAAAGCTCGGGCCTGCGTGCGTGGCGGCTTATAACGCGTTCACCATGTGCGTCACCCTGCCCGACGTGAAATTCATCGCGATGGATGCGCGTCATTGCGCCGGTACCGAAATGGCTGAGATGATGGCCTATGCCGCCAGTGTCGGCAGCGCACGCGCCAAACGCAAATCCAATGCTGTCGGCTTTATCGGTAACGCCACCGACGCCACCGCGCATTATTTCGGTAATGATAAAGGCATGGGCACAATGCCGCATGCACTGATCGGTTATGCCGGATCGACGCTCAAAGCCGCCCAGTTGTTCCACAAAACTCTGCCTGATGTGCCGATGACGGTGCTGGTTGATTATTTTGGCCGGGAAATTTCAGACTCGCTGGAAGTCGCCGGATATTTCAAAGAACTGGCCGAGGCCGGAAAACTGACCGTGCGCATTGACACGCCCGGTGGCCGCTATGTCGAGGGACTCGACCCGCAAACATCCTATGCCGTTCTGGAACGCCACGTACCCGATGCCGTGCGCGGTTATCGCAGTGAAACGGAATTGCGGCACCTGATCGGCACGGGCGTGTCCGCCGCCGCTATCTGGTATTTGAGAGAACAACTGGACAAAGCCGGATTTAATAAAGTTAAAATTACAGGCTCCTCCGGATTCAGCCCGGAAAAATGCCGTTTGATGGCGGATGCGCAAGCGCCACTGGATTTTGTTGGTACGGGATCCTATCTTCCTGATAAGTGGACAGAAACATACGCCACCGCCGATATCGTGGAATATGACGGTGTTCCGCGCGTTAAACTGGGCCGCGAATTTTTGCTTCGTAAAAAGGCCTGATGATGAGTTTAACTTCCCTTCATATCACGCTGGCACAGATCAATCCTATTGTCGGCAATATTGATTACAACCTGAACAAAATCAGGAAGATCCGTGATGAAGCGCCGGATGCGACGAGCCTTATTCTTTTCCCCGAACTCGCCATCTGCGGTTACCCACCTGAAGACCTGGTCTTAAAACCGTTTTTCCTTGACCGCATTCAGATCGCGGTTGAACAACTGGTCAAGGAAAGCGGCAGCAAGTACATCGCCCTGTCCTGCCCGTGGCGGCGGGACGGAAAGATTGTCAGCGCCCTGCACATTATCGGTGACGGCAAAACTATCGGTGTTATTTACAAGCATGACCTGCCGAATTACGGCGTATTCGATGAACAACGCATATTTAAATCCGGACCACTGGCAACACCCGTCATGGTGCATGGCCACAAGCTGGGCTTTATCATCTGCGAAGATACATGGACGCCTGACGTCGCCGCGCATTTGAAAAAACACGGCGCTGAACTGCTGATCAGCATCAATGCCAGCCCCTATGAAATCACCAAGCACGATCAGCGTCTAAAAACTGCCAAAGCGCGTGTCAAGGAAACAGGACTGCCCCTGATCTACGTCAATCAGTGTGGTGGACAGGATGAGATCGTTTTTGACGGCGCGTCGTTCGTGCTGAATGAACGTGGCGATGCTATCCTGCAGGCGGAAGAGTTTGTCGAAGACATCCACCACACCATCTGGAGCCGCAGCAACACGCACTGGCTGTGCAGCACCGATAAAATCCATCCCCCGCACGAGAAAACCGAAGCCATCTATCAAGCCGTCACAATCGCACTGCGCGATTATGTGACGAAAAATGGCTTTCCCGGCGTACTGATTGGCATGTCCGGCGGCGTGGATAGTGCCTTGTCAGCTTCCATCGCCGTCGATGCACTGGGCGCAGATAGTGTGCATGGCGTGATGATGCCCTCCGTCTATACATCGCGTGAAAGCCATAAAGACGCGGAAGAAACATGCCGTGCGCTCGGCATGCATTATGACGTGGTTTCCATTGCCGATCAGGTCAGCGCGTTCGAAAAAGAACTGAACCCGCATTTCACCGACGATACTCCCGATATCACGCACCAGAACCTGCAATCGCGCTGCCGCGGTGTTGTACTGATGGCGCTTTCAAATGCTTCGGGCAAGATGGTGCTTTCGACAGGGAATAAATCGGAAGTCGCTGTTGGCTATGCGACGCTTTATGGCGATATGTGCGGCGGCTATAACGTGCTCAAAGATATTTACAAGACGCAAGTCTATGAACTCTGCAACTGGCGCAACGAACACAAGCCCGATCACGGCCTGGGGCCGCACGGGCAGGTCATCCCTGAGAATGTGCTGACGAAGGCACCGACCGCCGAACTGAAACCCGGCCAGAAAGATCAAGACACCCTGCCCCCCTATGATGTTCTGGACAGCATCCTTGAAGGACTGATCGAGCATGACTGGGACATCAAAACCATCGCCAAGCATGGCGGGCATGATCCGGCGCTGATCCAGCGGGTCTGGCGTATGCTGGATGTCGCCGAATATAAACGCCGCCAAGCCGCCCCCGGCCCCAAAATCACCAGCCGTTCGTTTGGCCGGGAACGCCGTTACCCGATCACCAACCATTTTTCCCGTATTCTGAAGGGCTAAAAAGGCTGGCAAGTCCCGGAAATTCCTGTTAAATATGGCAAACTAACAAGGAATTATCAGCATGTCTGTTCGCGTTCGCTTTGCCCCGTCCCCCACTGGCTATATCCATGCCGGTAACGTCCGTGCCGCCATCGTCACGTGGCTGTTCGCCCGTAAGGAAGGAGGTCATTTCCTGCTGCGTATCGATGATACCGATCTAGAGCGCAGCAAGGACATCTATGAGCAGGATATCGAAGCCGGGATGACATGGCTGGGCCTGACCTGGGACGAAAAGGCCCGTCAGCGCGACCGCAACGACCGCTATGCGGCAATGATCCAGAAACTCAAAAATGATGGCCGCCTGTATCCGTGCTGGGAGACACAGGAAGAACTGGCGTTGAAACGCAAGACGCTGCTTTCACGCGGCCTGCCCCCGATTTACGACCGCAGCGCGCTGAAACTGACCGAAGAACAGAAAGCAGCGTTCAGCCACGCGCCGCACTGGCGTTTCAAAATGGAGGCCGAACCGATTGAATGGGACGATCTGGTACGCGGCCCGGTGAAATTCGACGGCGCGCTGATTTCCGATCCGGTGCTGATCCGCGAGGATGGCAGCCCGCTTTACCATCTGTGCTCGGTGATCGACGATATCGATTATAAAATCACGCATATCGTGCGCGGCGAAGACCATGTGTCCAACACCGCCATGCATGTGCAGATGTTTAAAGCCATGGGCGCAGGGTTACCTGAATTTGCGCACCTGCCGATGATTTCTGATTCCGAAGGCGGCAAGCTCTCCAAGCGCCTTGGCAGTTTAAGCGTCAAAGACCTGCGCGAGAACGAAGGCGTGGAGCCGATGGCGATTGTCAGCCTGATGGCGCGTCTGGGCAGCTCTGACCCGATCGAACCGTTCAGCAATATGCAAGACTTGATCAACAGCTTCGATATTTCAAAATTCTCGAAAGGCGCACCAAAATTCGATATGGAAGAATTGCTGCGCCTGAATGCGAAGATCATTCACGAAGCCAGCCATGCCGATGTGAAACCGCGTTTGGCCGCTATGGGCCTTGCCGATCTGGATGAAAATTTCTGGCTGGCCGTGCGCCCGAACCTGAGCAAACTCGGCGACATCAAGGACTGGTGGATCGTGGCGAACGGCCCGGTTGAACCGATCATCGACGATGCCGATTTCATCAAGCAGGCCGCAAGCCTGATGCCGCCCGCCCCATGGAACAGCGATACGTGGAAACTCTGGACGGAAGCCGTCAAGGGTGCCACAGGGCGCAAAGGCAAGGAACTGTTCATGCCATTGCGCAAGGCGCTGACAGGTATGGAACACGGACCAGAACTGGCCGTGCTGCTGCCGCTGATCGGCCCGGAAAAGGCGCTAAATCGTCTTGAGAAGAAAGCCGCCGCTTAAGGCTGCCAAGGTTGAGCTCTATGACCGGTACAGACAAATCCATCCCGCTGGCCACCCCGCCCGGCCCTGTCGTCATCCTGATCGACCCGCAGATGGGTGAGAATATCGGGGCTGCGGCCCGTGCCATGCTGAATTGCGGCGTGACAGAGCTGCGCCTTGTGAATCCGCGCGATGGCTGGCCGAACGAGCGCGCCATTTCGATGTCATCCGGGGCGCTCGACCGCATGCCGCCTGTGCACGTGTTCAACAACACCGCCGAGGCGATTAACGATCTGCACTATGTTTACGCCACCACCGCCCGTCCCCGCGACATGGTGAAAGATGTTTTCACACCGCGCAGCGCCGCCGACGATATGCGTGTGCGCCATGATCGCGGCGAGCGTGTCGGCCTGCTTTACGGTGCCGAGCGCATGGGGCTGGTGAATGAAGATGTCGCGCTCGCGAGCGCGGTTATCACCATTCCGCTCAATCCCGGCTTTTCGTCGCTCAATCTCGGGCAGGCCGTTTTGCTGACCTGTTATGAATGGATGATGACGGGTGACGCCACGCCAGGGCGGCAACTGGTGATCGGTGACACGCCGCCTGCCACGCAAGGCGATATGGATGCGCTGTATCAAAGGCTGGAAACGGAACTGGAAGAGCGCCGCTTCTTCCGTGCCGCGGAGATGAAACCCACCGTCGTGCGCAATCTGCGGGCGATGCTGGTGCGGGCGCAGATGACGCAGCAGGAGGTCAACACCTTCCACGGGATTATCAGCGCCTTGATCGGGAAGAAAATCACATAAATAAAAAGGCCGCGAATTTCGCGGCCTTTTTCGTATTTCGTCCCGTAACAATTAACGGGAGTAGAATTCGATAACCAGGTGCGGTTGCATTTGTGATGCGTACGGCACGTCTTCCAGTTTCGGTGTGCGCAGGAAGGTTGCCTTCATGGCTTTCTCATCCAGTTGGATGTATTCCGGCACTTCGCGTTCTTGCGATTGGATCGAACCAATGATGAAACCCAGTTGTTTGGATTTCTCACGGATTTCGATGACGTCGCCCTCTTTCACGAGGTAAGACGCAATGTTCACGCGTTTGCCGTTTACGTTGACGTGACCATGGTTCACCAGCTGACGGGCAGAGAAAACGGTGATCGCGAGTTTCGAACGGTAGCAGACAGCATCCAGACGGCGCTCAAGCAGGCCGATCAGGTTCTGGCCGTTATCGCCACGCAGGCGGATCGCTTCTGCGTAGTATTTACGGAATTGTTTTTCACCGATGTTGCCGTAGTAACCTTTGATCTTCTGCTTGGCAGAAAGTTGCAGACCATAGTTTGACTGCTTGCCGCGCGCGGCGCCATGCTGGCCGGGTTTTGTCTGACGGGTGTTGTACGGGGACTTCGGACGGCCCCAGAGGTTACAGTTCAGGCGGCGGTCAATTTTGTACTTCGCCACCGGGCGTTTTTTCTCACTCATTTTTCTTCCTTTTCAACAAATTGTCCCGATATTCTGATGTATTGGCGTAACAAAAGTAAGTTCACGTCAACGGAAGCCTCTCATGGCTTCTCTTTTCGGGAATGGCCGGAATATAAGGGTTTTCAGGGATTTGTCAAATAAATCATCGAGATACCGCGCCCCAGACAGTAAAAACTGATCAGAATAATCAGGATACGGCTTAACTCTTTGAAATGTTTATCATTTATCCGGTGCAGGATCGGGGCGGCGGCGGTCGTCCCGGCGATGGCGGCGGCCATAAAGACCAGCATAAAAACGGGCGGCAGCCCCTCTGGCCAGCCTTCCCTGCCCGTCAGCAACGGAATCAGACTGCCGAAATAGAGCAGCCGGACAGTGTGCATGGCGGTCTGGGTCATGGCCTTGGTCGCGACGATCTGGTGCCGGGTCAGCGGCGCGTTGTTGTAAAGCAGGTCGAGCAGCGGCCCCACCACCCCGCCCGTCATCTGGATAAAGGTCAGCGCCATCGCGGTAACGAAAGTCTGGCCCCGGTGCATGATGCTCAATTTTACAAAACGCTGCGCCGCCACGGCCAGCAACGGCACCGAGCCGACGACGATCAGCGCGATGGCCTTGTCCGGCACGTATTTGACGAAACTGATGAGAACTATCCCGGCGACCATCCCCAATCCGTAAAAGGGCGTCACATGCCAGACGACGTGATTGCGCCACAGGAAAAAGCGCCAGCCGTTCGATACCAGTTGGATCGCCGCATGCAGCACCATGGCGGAGGCCACCGGTAACAGACTTAAGAGCAACGCCATCATGATGATGCCGCCCGCCATGCCGAACACGCCCGACAGAATGGCCGTCAGGAAGGTGGCGACGGTGATAAGGGCGAGCAGGGCATAAGACATTAAATCAGCTTACGTGCCGTCAATTCATCCTTGAGGTAGGCGTAATAAATCGGCGCGGCGACGATACCGGCGATGCCGAACGCAGCCTCCATCACGATCATCGCGATCAGGATTTCCCACGCCTTGGCGTGGATCTGGCCGCCGATAATGCGGGCGTTGAAGAAATATTCAAGCTTGTGAATAATTATCAGGTAACCCAGCGACACCACCGCCGCGAAGGGCGACACGCTGAGACCGATCAGGAAAATCACCGTATTCGAAATCAGGTTGCCGATAATCGGCAGCAGCCCCACAGCAAACGTGACAATCACCATTGTTTTGGTGAACGGCAGCGGATGCCCCAGCGCGGGCAGAACGGCCACCAAAAAAATGCCCGTCAGCAGCGTATTCAGCGCAGAAATACGTACCTGAGAAAACACAATGCGTTTGAAGGCGCTGCCCACAAACACAACGCGCTCACGCATGGCGGCGGCCAGCGGGCGACGATTTTCCTGCAAACCGGGATTAAGCGCGACCATACCGCCGATCACCATGCCGATCAGCACATGGACAAGGAAATAGCCGACATCCTTACCGACGACGCTAATCCCCCTCGCATTCGTGAGCAGCCAGTCAGCGCTGGCCTTCTGCCATTCCTCCATATTCGCGGGCAACATTGCCTGCATCGAGGGCGGCATGTAAGTGCGCGCGGCGCCCACAACGTCAGCCATTTTTTGCAACAGCGCGGCGATGCCCTCCGGCCCCGCCGTCAGCGAGGCCGAAAACTTTAATATCCCAAGGGTAAACGCCGAAATAACGATCGCCGCCACCACCGCCAGCAGAATAATGCGCCCGAGCGCGGGCAACACGCCATGACGCTCCAACCGCAACGCGCCGTAATGAACCAGCTGATAAACCAGCAACCCCGCGAGCAACGCCGGAAGCAACCCCAGTTGCAACGCCAGCAGCAGGGCGACCACCGCCGAAACTTGAGTCCAGAAATATATGCGTGATGCGTCCATGCTCGTGCCTGCTTCCGGTTGGCGGCGGTGAGGGTTGGTGGGCCCGGAGGGACTTGAACCCCCGACCTAGGCGTTATGAGCACCCAGCTCTAACCAACTGAGCTACAGGCCCGACCGTCCTATGGATTAGCAGCTTTTAAGGGGGGTTTCCAGTTGAAATCCGTGGTGAACGGCACTGGATCCCGGCTTTCGCCGGGATGACAGCAGAGAAGCGCTATAAGTTTAAGTATCGAGGAAGCTTCTCAATTTGCGGCTGCGGCTTGGGTGTTTCAGTTTACGCAGGGCTTTGGCTTCGATCTGGCGGATACGTTCGCGGGTGACGTTGAACTGCTGGCCGACCTCTTCCAGGGTGTGGTCGGTGTTCATGCCAATACCGAAACGCATGCGCAGGACGCGTTCTTCGCGCGGGGTCAGTGTCGCCAGAACGCGGGTGGTGGTTTCACGCAGGTTCGAGTGAATGGCGGAATCCACGGGCAGCAGCGCGTTTTTGTCCTCGATGAAATCGCCCAGTGTCGAGTCTTCTTCGTCACCGATCGGGGTTTCGAGGGAAACAGGTTCCTTGGCGATCTTGAGCACCTTGCGCACTTTATCGAGCGGCATGTGCAGGCGTTCGGCCAGTTCTTCGGGTGTCGGTTCGCGACCGATCTCGTGCATCATCTGGCGGCTGGTGCGCACCAGCTTGTTGATCGTTTCGATCATGTGCACAGGGATACGGATCGTGCGCGCCTGGTCGGCGATGGAACGGGTGATCGCCTGCCTGATCCACCATGTCGCATAGGTGGAGAATTTATAGCCGCGGCGATATTCGAATTTATCGACGGCCTTCATCAGGCCGATATTGCCCTCTTGAATCAAATCGAGGAATTGCAGGCCACGGTTGGTGTATTTCTTGGCGATGGATATCACGAGACGCAGGTTGGCCTCGACCATTTCCTTTTTCGCGCGCGAGGCTTCGCGTTCGCCCTTTTGCACTGTGGAGACGATGCGGCGGAATTCAGCGATGGGGAGCTGCGCCTCTTCGGACAAGGCCGTCACGCGTTCGCGCACGTTCTTGATATCGTCTTTGTGCTTGTCGGAAAACTTGACCCAGCCCTTGCCCTTGAGCTTGGAAATGGTGGTCGTCCAGCGCGGGTTTTGTTCGTTGCCGAAATATTGCTGGATGAATTCTTCGCGCTTCACGCCGCAATCGGCAGCCAGACGCATCAGGCCGCCTTCAAGGCTGACCAGTTCGCGGTTGGCCTTGTACAGGCGCTGGATCAACTGATCGATACGTGCGTTGTTCAGGCGCACCTCGTTCATCAACTCGACCATTTCCTGTTTCACGCCGTCATATTTTTTATTGAGCGCCGGAGGCGGCTCTTTGCTGGTCGAGGTGAACTCCATGCGCTCGGTCTGCACCTTGCGCAGCTTTTTGTAAGTCTTTTGAATCTTGCCGAAAATCTCGGTGACCTGCGGCAGCAATTCAATTTCCATGGCGGACAAAGAGATACCGCCTTCTTCTTCGGTAGCGCCCTCGCCGCCTTCTGCGCCTTCAACGACTTCCGGCTCTTCGCGTTCTTCCGGCGGAATAGCTGGCATGGCGGTGGCGTCAGGCTGATCGCCGCCATAGGTCGCATCAAGGTCGATGACCTCGCGCAGCATGATCTCGCCCTTCAACAGGGCATCGTTCCACGCAATGATGGATTCAATCGCGAGCGGGCTTTCGCAGATGCCGCCGATCATCATTTCACGGCCAGCCTCGATGCGCTTGGCAATCGCGATCTCGCCTTCGCGGGAGAGCAGTTCAACGGAACCCATCTCGCGCAGATACATGCGTACAGGATCATCAGTGCGGCCTGTGTCGTCGTCGGCGATGTTACCACCGGATTCGTAATCGCTTTCTTTGGCGTCGTCGGCTTCCTTCTCGGCGTCAGCCTCGACATCGTCTTCGCTATCGACTAACTGCACACCGGAGTCGGTGATGGCCGCCATCGAGTCTTCGATCTGGTCAGATGAAAATTCCTGCGCGGGCAATGCCTTGTTGATCTCGTCATAGGTGAGGAAGCCTTGCTCCTTGCCCTTCACAACGAGTTTCTTGACGATGGACTCAAGAGAACCCTTTACCGCTGTGGACTCGCGGCTGTCCTCTTGCGGCTGCTCTTTTTTCTTAGCAGCTGCTTTGCCCGTTGTTTTTGTTGCCATTGGTTTGCGACTCATCTGTACCCGACTCGGTGAATTAGACCGTATTTTTTAGAAATATCAAAGGCCTATTGCAAGAAGTATTTGGTAATTAGGGGAATCTAATTTTCCTGCGCGTCGCGTAAAGCCATGATGCGGCGCTCGTTATCTTCACTAAAATCCTGCGCCAAGGCCTGCCCCGCCGCCCTGACCTCCTGCATGACGCTGCGTTTGCGCATCATGGCCAGAGTATCCTGCCACCCCCGGATCGCCGCCGAATAATCGCCACCCGGACGGGCAAAACCGGCATGGGTATAGACGCTTTCGGTCAGGAGAATATCCAGTTCCTCGGAAAAACCTGCTCCCTTGAGATGGGTCAACAGACCCCCGGCGTCAAGGGTGCTATCTTCTGAGCCTATTTTCAGAATCTCCTGACGCAACTGGTCAAAACGCGGATTATCGGCAATGACCATGTGCCCCATGTCCTCCTCCACGTCACCCAGTATCTGCGGATGATTGATGATGGTGGCGAGCAAAATCTGTGTCACGAAGGTCTGCCCGCCCTGACCCGGTCGCCGCAGCGGCAACGGCATATTGTTCTTTTGGAATTTACTGTTTTTATTCTGATAGTTACCATCGTTCTTTCGTGCGTTACCGTAGGTCTGGTAGAGGCGATCCCGGAACGCCTGACGGTAATATTGCTGCACGGAACGGTCAGCGATGCGGACCGTCTGATCTTCGAGCGTTTTCTCAAGTCCCGCCCGTAACTCCGGCGTATCAAAGACTTTTCCGGCGGTGTGGTGGTTCCAGAGGAATTCAGCCAGCGGGATGGCGGCATCGAGCACCGCGCCCAGCGCCTTGGCCCCTTGTCCGCGCACCAGAGAGTCCGGGTCTTGCCCCGGCGGCAGGAAAGCGAACTTTGCCGAGTGGTTGGGTTTGAGGTGCGGCAGCAGATTTTCAGAGGCGCGAACGGCGGCGCGTTGTCCGGCGCTGTCGCCGTCGAAACACAGGACCGGGAATTTCTCATCACCCGGAATCATTTTCCATAGGCTTAATATCTGGTCGTCGGTCAGGGCCGTGCCCAATGGTGCCACCGCCCCGCGCCATCCGGCCTGAAAACAGGCGATGACATCGAGATAGCCCTCGACCACGACAATCTTCTGCCCGTCGCCTGCCGCCTGACGGGCGTGGGACTCGCCGTAAACCATCTTTCCTTTATGAAAAAGTGTGGTTTCGGAGGAGTTGATATATTTGGGTGGCTTGTTGCCCCCCGGCGGAATAGGCCGCATATGTTCGGGCAGCACCCGCCCGCCAAAGGCGACGATCCGACCGCGGCGGTCAGCGACCGGGAACATCACACGGTCGCGGAAGAAACTGTATGGCTCGCGTCCCTGATCGGATTTGCGCACCACGCCCGCCTCGATCATCTGGTCGTCGGTATATTCCAGCGCCTTCAGATGCGTACGCAGCGCCTGACCATCGGCGGGTGAATAGCCCAGACGGAAGGCGGTTATAATATCATCCGGCAGGCCGCGTTCTTTCAGGTAGTGCGCCGCATCGGGCGTTTTCGGGTCGCGCAGACTTTTCTCGAAGAATTTCGCGGCATCATCCATCAGTGCGTAAAGGCTTTTCTCGCGCTTTGAGTCTTCCACTTCCTGCGGCGATTGCTGCGGCACCTGCAAGCCCGCCTGCGCCGCCAACACCTCAACCGCTTCAACGAAGGAAAGATTGTCGTGCTGCATGACAAAGCCCACGGCATCGCCATGCGCACCGCAGCCGAAGCAGTGATAAAACTGCTTGTCATCATTGACGTAGAACGAGGGTGATTTTTCGCCGTGGAACGGGCAGCAGGCTTTATATTCACGTCCGGAACGTGCGAGTTTGACCTTACGCCCGACGACCTCGGACAAGGTCAGGCGATCGCGCAATTCCTGCATAAAACGTGGAGAAATGGATGACATGCCCCATTTCTAGCAGACAAACCGCCCTCAGCCAAAGGGTTTCCGTGGCGTTGCCGTCGCGGCGGCGGCACAGCCCTCGCGCCCGATTTCACGCAAAAACTGTCCCACTTTCGGGGAAATACGCGCGCCCAGCAGGGTTACGGCCTCTTCCGGTTCCAGCAGCAGCAAAGCTTCGTGCTCGTCCGTCAGGCAGTTCCGGGGTTCACCGCTGACATAGCAGCATTTCATGAAAACCTTGTGCGCATCCTTGATACGGGGATGCGGCATGATATCGACCGGATTATCGCTGGCGACCCGCGCCGCGACCCCTATTTCCTCCATCAATTCCCGCAAGGCGGTATCGCCCAGAGTGGCGTCCTCCGGCTCGGGCTTGCCGCCGGGGAGATCGTGCCAGACATCCCCGCCCTTGCTCCGGCGCAGCACGGGGATTTTGCCGTCGATCAAGATGATTACATTGACGACAGGGTTCTTGACCTGATGCAGATCAGGATCGGCATTGCCGGTAAATGAATTGCGTGACGTCATTATCAATAATTGCCCCCTGCTCCGATTTTCCGGTTCCATTGTAGCAATGCAATCGCAAACGCAGCGTTAACGCATCTATCTGGTTGATAAGGCTTAATAACCGCCTTTTATTTGACAGAAGGGCGGAAAGATCCCTATTTTGACCGCATTGCAACACGACAAAGGATGGAAGCGCCATGACACTGAAACAGACCGTATCCGCCAGCCTGATGTATGGCGCCGTCGTTGCTTTTGCCGTCGCCGCGGCCGCCGTCCCCGCCCTGCTGGCTAACGAAAACCAGACCGCTACCATGCAAAAAAATCTGGATGAAACATGCCGCGATATCATAAATGGGAAGAAGGAAGCTGACGTGCTTCAGCATGTGGGCTGCTATGGACGCAATGGTTTTAATTTGCATTTGCGGTGAGTGGCGTGGGCGCTATGAGTTCAGCTTTAATGAGTAACGCAGAGTTTCAATTTACTCTGACACCCCTGATCGACCCGTTGATCTTCTGCCCCATTAATCCATGTAAAATAGCTAAAAATCTTTTGAGCAATATTTTTGAGCAATATTAAAGAAATATCTATACCTGTTGAAATGGAAAAGAAAAGGAGTACGGAGTGAAGAGAACTTTGAGCTCGGTTTCAATATTTGATTTGCGTCGTAGAATTAATTCTTTTCGTGAGTTGGACTTAGAGTCCACCTCTATGGAAGCTGTCGATCTCCGATTGCGGAGAATAATGGATCAGTATCACGTAAAGACGAACGAGCTGTGCCTTAATGGATTATTCAGGGCCAGAAAAAATAAGGGGCAAGAGGACTTTGATCACATAAGTAAATTATGGTACCCGCCATCAGAAAGAATAAAAAAATACGGTCGGCTTAACGATGTTGGTCAATCTTTATTTTATGCGTCAAGTAAGGCAATTACAGCAATTCACGAACAGCACCATAAAGTGGGAGATAGAATTACCGTACTCATTGTGCGGCCTAAAGGAAAAGTATCTTGTTTTTCTAATATCGCTTTTATTGGCTTGTCGCGGTCAAATGCTCCAGAGGTTTCAACTATAAGAAAGAGTGAGATTCTTAAACATTCATCAGATTTCAAAAGAGGTATTGGTGAGAATAATCATAAAAAATTTGTGATGATAGATAATTTTCTTGAAGATCTTCTAACTTCGAAAATAGGAAAAGATGAAGAATATAAATATAAGCCTTCCGTAGTGTTAGCGAAGGTTTTGTTTACTATTCCCAAAATTGATGCATTAAATTATGCAAGTGTAGCAACAAATCTAAATGGGATAAATTTTTGCACTACCGCTGAAAAGGCAGACACCCACTTCTATGGGGAAGAGGCATGGGTGATAGATATTTTAGATATTGGAGTTCATCCTCACACTGGTGAAGTACTCTATAAAATAAAATTTGTAAAAAAATCTGAGCGAATAGATTCGAGCGGAAAAATCAAATGGCTTAAAGACGGATCTGGCATTGATGATCATAGTATTTCCGCTTTCACGGGGGGTATAAAGCCTCTTGATAAGATGCCAGTATCCTTATAGCAATCAATGGGGTCAGAGTAAGTTGAAATCAGTTTACTTCTTTCATTTTCAATCCCCTCAAGCCTGATTGATCACCAACTTTAGGAGTGCCGCAAAGCGGCACAATTATCATGCTGGATTCCCTTCCCTCCTACCGTCCTTCGGACGGATCGGCGGCGGGAATGACAATAAGGCTAGCCCGCCAGACGTTTCTTAATCGCGCCGCTGGCTTTGGTCATGTCGAGTTGGCCGGCGTAGCGGGTTTTGAGTTCGGCCATGACTTTGCCCATTTCTTTGATGTCTTTGACGTTCAGTTCGGTGATGAGGCCATCGATGGCTTTATCGACTTCGGTTTCGGACATTTGCTGGGGCATGAATTTCTGGATGACGGCGATCTCGCCGATTTCGCGGTCATAGAGATCGATGCGGTTGGCGCCTTTATAGGTTTCGGCTGATTCCTGACGCTGTTTTACCATCGACTGCATCATGGAGAGGATTTCCGTATCGGTAATACCATCCATATTGCCGCTGCTGCGCGCGTTGATGTCGCGGTCTTTGATCCCGGCATTGATCAGGCGCACGGTTGAAAGGGCCAGTTCGTCCTTGGCCTTCATCGCCGCCTTCATCGCGTCATTCAGTTCGGTGCGCTTATCCATGGTATTATGTCCTTTCAGGTCTTTACATCTGCTATCCGGTGTAGCTATTCTGCGCCTGCCCGTCAATCCACAGATAAAGTGAGCCGCCATGTCTGAAAGCCAGAAACCCAAATCCGCGACCGGTGTGATCGTTCTGGCTGATGGTACTGTGCTCTGGGGCAAAGGGATTGGCGCGGAAGGAAAATCAGTCGGGGAAATCTGTTTTAACACGGCGATGACGGGATATCAGGAAATACTGACCGACCCCAGCTATGCCGGGCAGATCATCACCTTCACCTTCCCGCATATCGGTAATACCGGCACCAACGCCGAAGACATTGAAACCATGACGCCTGCCTGCCGCGGGCTGGTGCTGCGTGAGGACATCACCAACGACTCCAACTGGCGGGCGACGAATACGCTGGCAGGCTGGCTGGTATCGCATAATATTTCGGGCGTATGCGGCATCGATACCCGCGCCCTGACCCAGCGCATCCGCGATAGTGGCGCGCCGAACGGTATTATCTGCCACAACGCCAAGGGCGAATTTGATATTCCAGCGCTGAAAAAAGAAGCCGCCGCGTGGCCGGGGCTTGAAGGCATGGACCTGGCGAAAGAGGTTTCCTGTACGCAAGTGTATAGCTGGGATGAAACATTGTGGGACATCAGGCGTGGCCACGGTACGCTTTCAAACCCGACCTATCATGTGGTGGCGATGGATTTTGGCGCGAAGCGTAATATCCTGCGCTGTCTGGCTTCGGCGGGCTGCAAGGTTACGGTGGTTCCCGGCGATACAGCGGCTGAGGACATCATCGCGCTGAAACCCGACGGCGTGTTCCTGTCGAACGGCCCCGGCGATCCGGCGGCGACGGGCGTTTATGCGGTGCCGACGATCAAGACCTTGCTCGCTAAAAATATTCCGACCTTCGGTATTTGTCTGGGGCACCAGTTGCTGGGCTTAGCACTCGGCGGCAAGACCGCGAAAATGCCGCTCGGCCATCGCGGTGCCAACCATCCGGTACAGGATTTACAGACAGGCAATGTCGAGATTACCAGCCAGAATCATGGTTTTTGCGTACTGCCGGAATCCCTTCCCGGCGATGTCGAGGTGACGCATATCAGCCTGTTCGATAAATCAAACGAAGGATTGCGCGTGAAGAACAAGCCCGTGTTCTCGGTGCAGTACCACCCGGAATCATCACCCGGCCCGCATGACAGCCATTATCTGTTCCACCGTTTCGTCGAGATGATGCAGCAGAATAAAAAAGCGGCCTAACCCCCTACGTCATCCCTGCGATGGATATTTATGACGGGTTGAGTGTATCCCAGTGGCTTTTGTACAGGTTCCGGCGTGTCTTCGGCAATTCTCCAATCAGGTTTTGCCATTCGTCAAATGTGCCTTGATCTTTCAGAATGCTAAACAGGCTTCCCGTCATCCAGTTTTTTCCATCTGGCGTGATATGCTTCAATTCGTCTTGTTTTGTAAGTGTCCCGTTCAGATAAGAAAAGACGCGATTAACTTTCTCTAGAAAAACGCGTTGCCCCATGAGGACATCGCAGAGCATAAGGTCTTGTGCGGCGCTATTAAATTCAACTTGATTGGGCGCATTGATTAGGTCTTTGAGATACTCTGTGGTCTTTGAATTTTCATCGTCAATGCGTTTTTGTAATATGCTGATGGCAAAATCATAATCCTGTACGCCCTTAAAGTTCAAAGCCATGCTAAGGGCTGTGGTGTAGTCGCGCCGCCAGTCCAGCGTCTGGTTGACAACACATTGTACAGAGCCATCACAGGATTTTTCTTTCTCTGGCTCTGTGGTCTCCAATATTTGCTGCTGAATCCATACTTTCATTGCATCAAGGGCAATGGTTTGCAGGCGTGCTGTTTTGCTAGGCATAGGCTTTCCCTGTTCTTTGTTTTTTGTGTACGCAGGAAACAGTCTATAGATCCCCGCCTGCGCGGGGATGACGGATTTTTAAGCAGCGAAGCTGCTAACAAATCCGTCACTTTGGCTCGAACCACAATTCACAATCGTAATCGAAGGTGACTTCCTCGCCCGCTTTGATATCGCGGGCGGCGGTCATGGTCATTTCCTTGGTTTCGAATTCGCAGTCGAATTCGGCGTTGGGGTTCTTCGAGTGGTTATAAAGGCCGATATAGCCGAGGCCGATGGCGTATTCGATGTCTTCGCCCTTTTCTTCCCACAGGAAGCAATAATCCTCTAGCAGCAGCGACGAACCATCGGCGCGGGTCATGTCCTCGACCGGGAAAACGATCGCGGGAGAGCGCTCGATCAGCGTACCCTTCGGGATATCGACGCGGGCGATGATGCCACGGTCCTTTTCATGGACATAGGCCCATTCGATCAGCGGATTCAGGGCCGGTGCCGGTTCCGGCTTCTTCAAGACATTTGCATTCATCGGTGTGACCTTTGTTGAGAGCCTGTCGAGTCGTATAACCCGGCAGGTGAAAAGTCTATCAGGAATGAAATCCTATAATAAGAATATTTGTCATAGCCAAAAATCCTCTCTATAACCATCCCCTTACAAACACAGGGAACCTTGATATGAAAAAACTACTCTCCGCTCTGACGCTGGCTGCCGCCGGCCTGATTTCACAAGTTGCCAATGCCTCGGGAGAAGGCTGGAAGAACGACCCGGATTTCGTTTACTTCAGCAGATTTCCGTATAGCGGCTGCCTCAAAAGCGTCGATGGAAAAATTGAGAGGCTGACCTACGACATGGAAGTTCTTGCGATGAGACCCTCATGGGAGAAAGCCACGGCAGGCAAATCTGATTCGGAGAAGGTCGACTTGCAAGACAAGATTCTGAGTGTGGCCTTGAGGGCACTGGATGATGAGTGGCGTACACGCACGGTCACACTGACCATTGCTGATGTGGAGAATAAGACCCCTGCCTACAATAAGGCGCTCAGAGACGCGTTTAACGAAAAAATTCCTGAAACACTTCTGCGGGAAACAGGTGTTGAAGCCGTTGTTGGTTCTCACGAAGATGCGATGGTTTATCCCAGCTGCAAGTTGCAATAAGGATTGGCGACATTCCATAAAGAAAGGCCCGTCAGAAACGGGCCTTTTTCTTTATTATTGTTATGTGCACACCCCAGCAATACGTCGTTTGCCCGGAAAATCCCTTAAAACTTGGGATTTTTATAATTTAATTTTTTGATTATCTTAACTTATACTGATTTTGGGCGGTGCCGCAAGAATAATTACAAGTCTGGCTACGCCCTATTTTGTCCCCAGCCCTGCGCAAATCGCATAAAGCCTATAAAAATCCAGCGATTCCGGGCTTTTACGGCCATACGGGGACAAGAAAGCGGTTGCCGAAGCCGCCTCTTTCACTTACATCATGGTTCTCGGTGCTCCTTCCTTCTGACCGAGAGTTTCATGCCAAAACGTACTGACCTTAAATCCATCTGCATCATCGGCGCTGGCCCCATTGTTATCGGCCAGGCTTGTGAGTTTGATTATTCCGGCACACAGGCGTGTAAGGCGCTGAAAGAGGAAGGTTACCGCGTCATTCTGGTGAATTCGAACCCGGCCACGATCATGACCGACCCGGATTTTGCCGATGCCACCTATATCGAACCCATCACCCCCGCCGTTGTTGCCAAGATCCTTGAAAAGGAACGCCCTGACGCGCTGTTGCCGACCATGGGTGGGCAGACGGCGCTGAATACGGCGATGGCGCTGCATGAAAACGGCACATTGCAACGTCTGGGCATTGAGCTGATTGGCGCGCGCGCCGATGTCATCGACCGCGCCGAAGACCGTTTAAAATTCCGCAACTGCATGGACACGCTGGGTCTTGAAAGCCCGAAAAGTCAGGTCGTGCGTACGCTGGAGGAAGCCCGCGCCGCGCTGCCATCCATCGGCCTGCCCGCGATTATCCGCCCGTCTTTCACGCTGGCGGGCACCGGCGGCGGTATCGCTTACAACAGGGAAGAATACGAACATATCGTCCGTGAAGGCATTGATGCCTCGCCCGTGCATGAAGTGCTGGTCGAGGAATCCGTATTGGGGTGGAAAGAATACGAGATGGAGGTCGTGCGCGACCGCAAGGATAACTGCATCATCATCTGCGCGATTGAGAATATCGACCCGATGGGCGTGCATACTGGCGATTCCATTACCGTCGCCCCGGCGCTGACGCTGACCGATAAAGAATACCAGATCATGCGCGATGCCTCGATTAAAGTGCTGCGCGGCATCGGCGTTGAAACAGGCGGATCGAACGTGCAGTTCGCGATCAACCCCGCGGATGGCCGCATGGTCGTGATTGAAATGAACCCGCGTGTCAGCCGTTCTTCCGCGCTGGCATCGAAAGCCACAGGCTTCCCGATTGCCAAAATCGCGGCCAAACTGGCGGTCGGCTACACGCTTGATGAGTTGGGCAATGATATTACCGGCGGCAAAACCCCGGCATCGTTCGAGCCGACGATTGATTACGTCGTTACCAAAATTCCGCGTTTCGCGTTCGAGAAATTCCGCGGTACGCAAAGTACGCTGACCACATCGATGAAATCTGTCGGTGAAGTCATGGCCATGGGTCGCAGCTTTGAAGAGTCGATGCAAAAAGCGCTGCGCTCTCTTGAAAAAGGTCTGAGCGGCTTTGATGAAATCAAAATCGGCGATCATGAAGGCATACCGCACCCGGATGATATCCGCGCCGCCCTGTCGCGCCCGACGCCGCAGCGTATCCTGTACATTGCGCAGGCGCTGCGTCACGGATTCAGCATCGAAGAGATCCACAATATCTGCAAATATGATCGCTGGTTTCTGGAGCGGATCAAGAATATCGTCGATACCGAAAACCGTATCAAAATCTCCGGCCTGCCTGTAGATGGCGAGGGCTGGTTGAAACTGAAAAAACTCGGTTTCTCCGATATTCGTCTTGCCAAGCTGATGGACGTCGATGAGAAAGCCGTGCGCAAGGCCCGTCACAAACACAATGTGCGTCCGGTCTATAAACGCGTCGATAGCTGCGCCGCTGAAATTCCTTCGAACACGTCGTATATGTATAGCTGTTACGAAGGCGACGGCGTAAATCCGGCGGCTAATGAATGCCGCCCGACGAACAAGAAGAAAGTCGTCATTCTCGGCGGCGGCCCCAACCGTATCGGTCAGGGGATTGAGTTCGATTACTGCTGCGTCCATGCATCGTTCGCGCTGCGTGAGGCGGGCTATGAATCGATCATGGTCAACTGCAACCCGGAAACGGTTTCGACTGACTACGACACCTCTGACCGTCTCTATTTCGAGCCGCTGACAGCGGAAGACGTGATCGAGCTGATAGAGGGCGAAAAGAAAAACGGCGAAGTACTGGGCGTGATCGTGCAGCTCGGCGGGCAGACGCCACTGAAACTGGCCAACGCGCTGGAAGAAGCGGGCATTCCGATCCTGGGAACGTCCGTCGATGCGATTGATCTGGCCGAAGACCGCGAACGCTTCCAGAAATTGCTGCATAAATTAAAGCTGCGTCAGCCGCCTAACGGTCTGGCACGTTCGGAAAAAGAAGCTTTGCAAAAGGCCGAAGATATCGGCTTCCCCATCGTCGTGCGTCCGTCTTACGTTCTGGGCGGTCAGGGCATGGAGATCGTACACACCAAGGAAGAATTACAGCGTTACATCAACAATGCCGTGCGCATTTCCGGCAATGCGCCTGTGCTGCTCGACCGCTACCTGCACAGCGCCATTGAGGTCGATGTCGATGCGCTGTGTGACGGCAACGACGTCTATGTTTCCGGCATCATGGAACATATCGAGGAAGCAGGCGTTCACTCGGGCGATTCAGCCTGTGTGCTGCCGCCGCACTCCCTGCCCTACAAGACCGTGCGCGAGATGGAAAAACAAACCGTCATCCTTGCCAAGGCACTGAAGGTGAAAGGTCTGATCAATATCCAGTTCGCGCTGAAGCGTAACCGCGATACGGGTGAATTCGATATTTATATCCTCGAAGTCAACCCGCGCGCCAGCCGCACCGTGCCGTTCGTAGCCAAGGCGACAGGCGTTCAGGTGGCCAAGATTGCCGCCCGTCTGATGGTCGGGGAAAAGCTTTCAGTGTTCCGCGATGCGGGCATGCTGACCGGTATGCCGGACGGTCATACAGCGGTGAAAGCCCCTGTGTTCCCCTTCAGCCGTTTCCCAGGCGTTGATCCGCTGCTCGGCCCCGAGATGAAATCCACCGGTGAAGTCATGGGCATCGACCGTGATATGGCACAGGCCTATGCCAAATCGCAACTGGCGGCAGGCACCGTGCTGCCCTTTGAAGGCACCGTGTTTATGTCGGTCAAGGACCGCGATAAGCCCGAGGCCGTGACCATTGCTAAAGACCTGACGGAAATGGGATTCAAGCTGGTCGCCACTGGCGGCACCTGCAAAACGCTGCAGGAAAACGGTATTCCCGTCACCCGGATCAACAAGGTGATGGAAGGCCAGCCGCATATCGTCGATGCGATCATCAACGGCGAAATTAACCTGATGATCAACACGACGACCAAGGGGCCGCAATCCTTTGCCGATGCGGACAATATCCGGCGTATGGCGCTGATGCATAAGATACCGCACTATACGCTGCTGACAGCGGCACGTGCAGGCCTGCAGGCCATCCGTGCCATCCGCGCCCGTGACATGGAAGTTGTGCCCCTGCAACAATACCTGCCGCAAAGCAGCATACAAGAAGATGCCGCCAAGGACGAAAACGGGTCTGATATGGCGGCCTAAACAGCCCGTTGACCCTTTTGCCAAGGCTGCTATATTGCTGGTTATACAAGTAACCGCTCTGAAGTCCCGCCCCCAATCGTGGCGGGCTTTGGTTTTATAGGAATACGACAGGATATAAGAAGATGGACAAGATCCCGATGACACGCGAAGGCGCTGATGCTCTTGAAAAGGAGTTGAAGAACCTCAAAAGCGTCGAACGCCCGAACGTGATTCAGGCGATTTCCGAGGCACGCGCCCATGGCGACCTGTCGGAAAACGCCGAGTACAGCGCCGCGAAAGAACGTCAAAGCTTTATCGAAGGCCGCATTCAGGAATTGGAAGCGGTAATTTCCGCGATCCAGATTATTGATCCGTCATCCCTGTCGGGCACGACCGTTAAATTCGGCGCGCGCGTGGTTGTCTATGACGAAGATACTGAAATTGAACTTTCGTACCAGATTGTCGGCCACTATGAAGCCAACGCCGATAACGGCCTGATCTCCCTCAATGCCCCGATGGCACGTGCGCTGATCGGCAAGTCGAAGGGCGACACGGTTGAAGTGCGCACCCCGCAGGGCGTGAAATCATACGAAATTGTCGAAGTTGTTTACGGGTAAGGAAATATAAAGTTATGAATATCTGGAAATCCATTTGCTCCCTATTCGGCAGCAAGGCGCAGAAGCCGGAGGAAACAGACCCTGCCCTCAAGCAAGGTTTCATTCGGGACAAAGAAACCGGCGTGGTCGTTGAAACAGAAGATCCGATGATGGCGGCGGCCATCGCGCAGGCATTCAAAACAGGGAAGGCTACTTTCGGGTTCCGTGATGAAAACGGCAAATTCACAGTTCAAACAATTGAGACGCCGAAGCCTGAATCAGACGTCATGCCCAGCGGCAGCAAAAGATCCCCTCTTAAGCCAGAGTGAGATTCTTCAGTCGCTACACTCCTTCAGAATGACGATGAGCGGAAGCTGGCTGCCTAGATATCGATCGGTACGCCCGGCACTTCTTTCGAAGCGCGGATGGCCAGTGCCGACTTCACGGACGTTACGTTCGGGGCGCCGGTCAGATCATGCGTGAGGAATTGCTGATAGGTATCCCAGTCGGGAGCGACAATCTTCAACACAAAATCGACTTCGCCCGCCAGCATGTGGCACTCACGCACCATCGGCCATGACACAACCAGCTCTTCGAATTTCTTGAGATCGTTTTCGGCCTGACTGACCAGCTTCACCATCGCGAAAATGGTAACACCGTAACCCAGCGCCACGGCATCCACCTTGGCATGGTATCCTCTGATGTAACCCGCCTCTTCGAGGGCGCGTACGCGGCGCAGACAGGGCGGTGCCGAAATACCGGCAACCCTGGCCAGCTCGACGTTGGTAATACGTCCATCGTCCTGGAGGTTTTTCAAAATTTTCTTATCGATTTTGTCGAGCTTGACGCGCTTCATGAAATATATCGCAAATTTATTGTCGGGAATGACCAGCCGTTGGTATAAAGTTGCGCGGTCATATAGGCAAGCGACTTTTTACCAGAGTTCCATAGAATCGGTGTAAAATCGTGCCGATTGATATTTTCTTAAATGAGAATTGGAAATTTACACATTATGACATCATGCTGGGTTGTCACAGAAGGACTGGCAGGCACGGAAAACCAGTGTCTGGGAGTCGCCGAGGCGATGGGCCTTATGCCCGTTGTCAAACGCATCGGCCTGCGACAACCGTGGAAAGCGCTCTCCCCCTTTATCGGCGGCGAACAGGGGTGGACGTTTACAGGCGACGCGCTGAACGCGCCATGGCCCGATCTGGTGATTTCCTCGGGACGAAAATCGATTGCGGCGGCGCGCTATATCCGCAAGAAAAGCGGCGGCAAAAGTTTCATCGTGCAAATACAAGATCCGCGCGTGAATGCGAACATCTTCGATCTGGTAGCCGTTCCCGCCCATGACAAAATGCGCGGGCCGCAGGTTATCGTCACAGCGGCCACGCCCAACCGCATTACAACCCAGCGCCTTGCCGATGGTCGTCAGGATTTCGCCCATACATTACGCGCCGTCCCTAACCCGCGCGTGGCGGTGCTGATCGGTGGCAACAGCAAGGCCTATAGCTTCACCCCTGAGAATATGCGCAAGCTGGCAGCGCAACTGACGGAGCTTGACCGGCTCGGCTATGGCCTGATGATCACGGCATCGCGCCGCACGGGTGATGAAAATCTGGCAATCCTGCGCGAGGCGCTCAAGAATACCAAGGCTTATCTGTGGGACGGGCGCGGCGATAATCCCTATTTCGGCTTGCTCGGCTGGGCCGATTATATTCTGGTGACGGCGGACAGCGCCTCGATGATCTCGGAAGCCGCCACAACGGGCAAACCGGTTTACGTGATCCCGCTTGAGGGCGGGTCGGCCAAGTTCGACCGCTTGCATGGGACATTGCTGGAAAAACATATCATCCGGCCTTTCACCGGCCAATTGCAGCCTTATATCTACGAACCGCTGCAGGATGCCGCCCTGATTGCCTCAAAAATTCGTGAGAAAATGGGGAAATCCGCCTGAAAACAGGGAGTTCAGGGCTTTACGCCTTGCTTCACGGCGATTAAGACTAGGTTATATAAATACAATCTGGTGCCATAGGGCAAAACTGTGATTATTCCTCTGGATCCTGGGTCAAGCCCGGGATGACATGCCAGGGGAAGGAAAGCCAAGAATGAGTAAGGACAAAGACATCCGGACGAAAGTCCTGATTATCGGTTCCGGCCCTGCCGGGTACACCGCAGCGATTTACGCCGCGCGCGCCAACCTGAAGCCTGTTCAGGTTCTGGGGCTGCAGCCAGGCGGGCAGTTGACCATTACAACCGATGTCGAAAACTATCCCGGCTTCGCCGATATGATCCAAGGCCCGTGGCTGATGGAACAGATGAAGGCGCAGGCCGAACATGTCGGCACACAGACGGTTTATGATTACATCACCGATGTCGATTTCAGCAAACGCCCGTTTGTCTGCAAAAGCGATTCAGGCGCGACCTACACTGCTGACACCGTCATCATCTGCACCGGTGCGAAAGCGCGCTGGCTCGGGTTGCCGGAAGAAAAATCATATATGGGCATCGGTGTTTCCGCTTGCGCCACCTGTGACGGGTTCTTCTATCGCGGCAAGGAAGTGGCCGTTGTCGGCGGCGGCAATAGCGCCGTTGAGGAAGCGATCTTCCTGACCAATTTCTGCAACAAGGTGACATTGATCCACCGTCGCGATTCACTCAAAGCGGAAAAGATTGCGCAGGACCGCCTGTTCAACAATCCGAAGATTGAAGTTATCTGGGATACAGCGGTCGAGGAAATTCTCGGCAACCAGCAGGGGCAGGATAATCCGGGCGTCACCGGACTTGCCCTCAAGAACCTGAAAACCGGAGAACAATCGACACTGACCGTACATGGCTTGTTTGTCGCCATCGGCCATGATCCGGCAACGGAAATATTCAAAGGCAAAGTGAAGATGGACGAACATGGTTATATCGTGACCGCGCCTGATTCAACAGCCACCAATGTTCCCGGCGTTTTTGCCGCGGGCGATGTGAAAGATAAAATTTACCGTCAGGCCGTGACGGCGGCAGGCATGGGCTGTATGGCCGCGCTGGAAGCTGACCGTTTTATCGCGGTTGAAGAGGCCGCACATGCGGCGGCTGAGTAATATGTTATTGTCATCCTGAGGGCTTTAGCCCGAATGATCTCCTCTTGGATTAAGATGAGATTCTTCGCTACGCTCAGAATGACAAAATTTTTGGTAAGGACATCATAATGGATTGGGACAAACTGCGTATATTTCATGCTGTGGCAGAAGCAGGCAGTTTTACTCATGCCGGTGATGCCCTCAATTTAAGTCAGTCGGCGATCTCGCGCCAGATCAGTACGCTTGAAGAATCCCTCGGCGTCACCCTGTTCCACCGTCATGCGCGTGGCTTGCTGCTCACTGAACAGGGCGAGCTGCTGCAGAAAGCGGCCAAGGATATTTTCGGCAAGCTGGCGATGATCGAAGGACAACTTGTCGATTCCAAACAATTGCCTGAAGGTCCGCTGCGCATCACCACGACGGAATTTATCGGCGCCAGTTGGCTGGCCCCGCGTCTTGCCGATCTGCGTCACGATCACCCGGACATTCAGCTCACATTGCTGATGGATGACCGTGTGCTGAACCTGTCGATGCGTGAGGCCGATGCTGCCATCCGTTTGTACAAGCCGGAGCAACCCGATCTGATCCAGCGGCACCTCGCGACGATCCAGTTTCACATTTTCGGCAGCAAAACCTATTTCGAGAAACATGGTCGCCCGACAGAGGCCAAAGACCTGCGCGATCACGTGCTGATCGGTTACCCTGAAAATGCGCCGCAGCCCTTCATGGATTCCAACTGGCTGTTCCGCGTGGCGGGGGTTGATCCACACGAACACAACAACCTGATTATGATGAATTCGCTCTATGCCATTCGTCAGGCCGTTGAAGGCAGCGCCGGTCTGGGTCTGCTGCCCGATTTTATGGCCAGTGAAGATTCAAACCTTGAAAGCGTTCTCCCCGATCTGCAGCCCGTTAACGTCGAGATGTATTTCGTCTATCCGGAAGAACGCCGCCACTCACAGCGTCTTGCCATATTCAGGGATTTTTTGCTGAAACATGTCGGCAAAACCCAGTTCTGATAACAGCTGAGAAAGAAAACAAGCTCAGATTGTATTATTTTCAAAAGGTAGATACACCCTTTTTGATTACTCATATTTCTCTAATCATCTGAAATATATAAAGAAATTCACATTCTATCCTTAGGTATGCGTAAAACGCATAATAGCATTGCATAATTCCCTCTGGCTCCCGTGACTCATACCAGTATATAAAGCGGCCATCGACATTCCGATGTCGATGGGATCCTTCGGGGTCCTACGTCTCCCAGACGTGAAACCTCCCTGTTCAACTCGCCGGGTCGTAAGACCCGGTTTTTTTTGCTTTTTTCTGAGAATTAGGCACCTTGCAAACTAAACGTAGGGCTGGCGCATATTTCATGCGCTGATAAAAAAACGTTATTTTTCATACACTTACCCTGATATCTATATAATTTGCCTTATTCATAATAAAGAGTTTATGGTGCGTAAAATTTTTAATCAGAGGGCAGCCCTATGCCAGTAACAAAACCGGAAGATACAGCTAAGCCAGCCAAACATTTCAAGCCCATCAATTATCTGCAGGAAGCTACGCATTTTACTGCGGCGACAGCAATTCTGGCTGCCGTTGGTTTCTGGGTAGGGCCATGGGTCATTGCTGGATGCGCAGCAGGATCTGGCCTTTTATCATTAGGTGGGGGCAAGCTTGTTCATGAACTGATCGGGAAATATTATAAGAAACACGAATTGGCGGACAGTAAAAACAAGGGGGTTGCCCAGTTTATAAAAGAGTTTACGGACAAAGCAGGGTTAGCTAAAGAACCGGTACTGTATGACTTCGAAATAGACATGGAACATGCGAAAGATCGCAAGGATGACTTAACAACACTCCCGCAAGTTAAACGTATTATGAATGCGGCAGCCGGAGGCCTAGGCGAGCATTTTCTTCTGGTCTCTCAACCCTTGCTTGACGCGCTAGAACCAAAAGAAGTTCGTGCTGTTATGGCGCATGAATTTACGCATTTAGGTGCAGGACATACAAAATTATCATTGGCCTCTGGATGGCTTCTTACAACAACAATGTTTGCAGGAATGTTTGCCCTTGGTAGTGCTGTATTAAGCGCTGGCTGGGTTATGGGAGCTTTATCCGTAGCAGGCGTTCTGGCAGTATCTTATGCCGGACATAAACTTATGCCGAAAAAAGAAGAACAGTATACCCGCGATGGCGAGATACGTCCTAAGGCCAAGGCTGTAGAACTCGGCGTCATGGCCGGGCAGGAAATAATTTCTGTAGCATTACTGGCTATCGCTAATCCTGTGGTCGTTTTAACAGCCTATGCTGTTGAACAAGGATCGTTCTGGAGCGCCAATATTGTTAATAAAAGCTTGCGCCGCCGTCATGAATTTCAGGCTGACCGAGGTGCTGTTGATATGGGAGCCGATCCCTTGATGCTTATTCAGTCGCTACGGAAAATTGAAAAATCACTTGAGTTAAATGCGCCGGACTTGGCCTATGCCCGTAATTGGCGGGAAGGACCTTGGTACATGCGCTCATTGAAAATGGCCGCTTCTATCGTAAAATCACACCCAGATACCCAAAGACGTTGTATGCGACTCGCAAAGATGGCTGAAAAACAGGGTTGTGATGCCCAAAATATTACCAATGCGCTTTACGGCCCTATTGATGAAACAAGACTTTTATTTGCAAACGATAATTCTTCTTTTGTGCCTGAAGAACATACTGATGATCAGAAGATTATTAATGAAGTAACCGCAAACGGGCATCGCTTAGACGATAGTAAAGGCCGCGCAACCGAGGCATTTGGAAACTTACCAGAACGATCTGAACAAACCGGGGCCATTCCAAAAACCGCTGGAGAAACAACAGAAAGTCGGGCAAGAGCGAAAAATAGAACGCCCCCTCTTTAAGGACTAGCTTATAATGCTGTGCGTAGTGCTGCACTGCAAGCTGACTTTTGCCCCCCTCTCGCGTATAATTATCAATTATTACAGACACTTCCTTTAAGAATGGTCGTCATGAGTAACCCTGCAGACCCCGCAAGCCAGAAAACCACCGTTGCTTTGTTTACATATGGCGGCGGCATGCGCGGATTGATTCCCGCGCACCTGATGACCCGAATCGAGGAAATGACAGGTCTGCGCATGGCGGACATGGTCGATATCTTCACCGGCCCGTCCACAGGTGCCATTCTGAATGCCGCCATGACGCTGCGTCACGCCGACCACACCAGCAGCCCCCGCTTCCGGGCGCGCCACATGGTGAAGTTTTATGAGCGCGAAGGTCATAAAATATTTCCGCCCGACCGCTTCCGTGAATTTCGCGGCATCGTGCATGACTTCAACAACCGCACACTAAAACTGAATCAACTGAACTGGCTGTTCCGTCACGGTCATTATGATCCATCTAACCTCGGACGCGCACTCAAGGCGCTTTATGGCGATGCGCGGCTTTCGGACGCACTGCGCACACTGGTCATTCCCGTCTACAATCTGGACGGCGAGCAGTTAAGACTGCTGGAGGGTGCCGAAGGCTCTGGCGATGACTGGGTTGCGCGCGGCCGGGCGTCCTTAAGCGATTACGGCGGCCATGCGCTGTGGCTGAGCCATATTCGCCACATGCCCACCACAGGCCCGAGCCTGCGTACGCCCGATGTCAGCATGTATGATGCGGTGATGGCCAGCTGCGCGGCCCCCACCTATTTTCCCTGCCACCATTTTAAGGCACGCTATCCGGGCAAGAAGGAAATTTCCTATACAGGGATCGATGGCTGCATTTTCGACAATCCCTGCATCAGTTATCTCGGTGCCGTCCGCCGCATGGTACCGCCCGACAACAAGCTGGTGATGATCGTGCTGGGTACGGGCGACACAAACCGTGCGATCAAGAAAGATGAGTGGAACAGCTATGGCGCGCTGGGCGTGGTCGATCCCCTTAACGACCTGCCGTTGATTAATATCTTCTTCCATGCCTCAGAGTCGGCCTTGATGGAAAGCTTTGCCGATGATCTGGGGCGCAACCTGTTCGTGTTTAACCGCTCCATCCTGCCAGAGGCTGGTAACACTGAACTGCCCAGCACCCAGATTGATGACGCCAGCCCTGACAATATGCGCCGCCTGCGCAACTTCTCGGAATCGCTGATGGAAGAAAACAAAAATCAGATGGATGATATCTGCCATATCCTCGCCTCCAACCGCGACCGCCGCGAGGAGCAGCAACGCCAGAGCACCATCGGCGACCGGGTGAAGAAATACTTCACCTTTTTCGGCGACCGGGAAACCGTAGAATAGCTACTATACAGCTTCAAACTTGATATTTTCATAACTATAAAGCCTTATCCACAAAACGCACGGCTTCCATCGCGGCGCACAACGCTAAATTCATGACAAATCCGGACGTTTCTTCTACTTTGTGAAGACTTTCAAACAGACTTAAAAATAAAAACAGTACTCAAACAGGGGACTCCATTAATGACGCAGCACTCGCTTCCTGCGCCAGATATTTTAGCCGAAAGAAGCAAAGACACGGTTTTGCTTAAGCGCCCTATCGTCGCCCATATGTACTGGGAAGGCGGCGGTGTCCTTTGCATTGGACCTATCAGCATTGCCACGCATATAGAAGAAAAGATAGAAACGCCGCTGGCGCTGGCCGTCCCGGTGATCGAAGCCGCATCAGGATCGAGCATTACGGCCGTTGGCATCGCCATGCGTGATCCTAAGAACCCGGAAAGACCCCTGCATACATGCCGCGACATTTTAGATCGCTTTGAAAAAGATTGCCCTGTCGTCATGCCGCCGAAGCCAAACCGTCTGACCAAGCTGTTTGCCGCCAGTGCCATCACTATGATCAACAGGATTATCAATCCCGAGAAAATCAAAGCCGATGGTATTTTCATCAGGTCAATCAACCAGCATTGCGACATACTGATGGCATCCATCCCCCGGGAGAAAATCCAACTTGTCGAAAATCTACGCAAGAGGGCAACAGAACTCTGGTTGAACCGCAATGATGCCGCCAGCGCCCTTAAGCTCTGCACCAAACTCAGCACCGAAGAAAAAGGTGACGGTAAGAAAGTAAAACCTTATATACCTGCCGAAGAAGTCGTAGCACTGACCGAGAAAATCAGCAGCCTGGTTTCAAGACGCAGCACTTCGAAAAGCCATCGCCTGACAACGACTTTTATGCATGCCGCCGTTATTGGCATGGACAAAATCAAGCAATGGAAACTACACAATGAAGACAGATTGTATGATCCGGAAGTGCGCAAGGAAGTCTTTCGTCAGAATGTCGGCGAAGTCAGGCTTGGCGATCTCATAAATTCTTTGTACATACCGTCTTTCGACGTTCGCCAGCAAAACAGTATCTCCCTGCGCTCACGCAAACACGATCCATTTGACTTAAATCCTGATGCGCCACAATCAACAAAGCCTTACAACATGAAAGCCTGGGATGCCTGCATGGCATCGTCAGCCATGCTGTTGGCCTATCCGCCGCACATTACCGAAGCCGGCACCATTACCATCGACAAGGCCACACTGCACACACCTAATTTCAGCGTTACCAATACATATCAGCACAAACCAGACGGCACGGATGTTGTATCAATTACACTGGGCACAGGCCATCACGACACTGACGATATCAGCGATGAGGAGCTATTCAAATTCTACACCGACCATAGCGAAATCGGTAACACAAACCTTTTCGAGGAAGCCAAAGCTTATAACGGCAGCAACAGCGATATGGCGCTTGACTGTCTGCTGGGCGCTAAGAACAGATTTGTTATCTCTCCCCGCCTGTCATGTCACACTGAAGAAGAGTTTATAGAGGCCCCCTCGCCAGATATCTCCGACACCAGCCCAGAGAATATAGCCAAGGTCAAACGCCTTTACGAAAAATTGATTGAGAGCGAAGAAAAGAACATCAATCATATCTGCCAATTGCTCGCTGACAATCTGTACCTGATTGGCCGGATGGATAAGGAAAAATTCGACCGCGTTACAGCACGCTTGGGCGTAAAAAACGGGCGAGACATTAAAACGCCCCGCCCGCCTGAACTGAAAGCTGTTTAGAAATCACAAATTAAGCCACGGCGCGCTTCTTCAGGGTGCCGCAAGCTTTCTGGATACGGCCACAGGCATCTTCCAGCGCCTTGTCCGACGTTGCATAGGAAATGCGGAAATACGGTGACAGGCCGAACGCTTCACCCTGTACGCAAGCAACCCCTACGCTTTCCAGCAGATAATTCACAAAATCAGTATCGGTATTGAGAACCTTGCCGTCAGGCGTTTCCTTGCCGATGCAACCCGCGCAGGAGGCGTAAACATAGAAAGCGCCTTCCGGCATCGGGCAGGTGATGCCTTCGGCCTTGTTCAGCATGCCCACGACCAGATCGCGGCGTTTTTGATAAGTTTCCTTCCAGCCCTTGAGAAATGACTGATCGCCATTCAGTGCCGCTGTGGCGGCCGCTTGTGAAATCGAGCTGGGGTTCGAGGTGCTTTGCGACTGGATCACAGCGATGGCCTTGATCAATTCTTTCGGGCCTGCCGCGTAGCCGATGCGCCAGCCGGTCATCGCGTAAGCCTTGGAAACGCCGTTCACGGTCAGCGTACGATCAAACAGTTTCGGCTCGACCTGTGCCGGAGTGAAAAATTCAAACCCGTCATAGGTCAGGTGTTCGTAAATGTCGTCGGTCATGACCCAGACATGAGGATGCTTCAGCAGCACGTCGGTAAGCGCTTTCAGCTCTGCCTTTGTATAGGCGGCACCTGTCGGGTTGGACGGTGAATTCAGGATCAGCCATTTTGTCTTCGGCGTGATGGCTTTTTCAAGATCTTCAGGCTTCAGCTTGAAACCATTGCTTTCCGGGCACTTTACAAACACGGGCGTACCTTCGGCCAGCAAGGTCATGTCCGGGTAAGAAACCCAGTACGGTGCCGGGATGATGACTTCATCGCCCGGATTCAGGGACGCCATCAGCGCGTTGTAAAGCACCTGCTTGCCGCCGGTACCGACGGTGATGTTCTCACGTTTGTATTCAAGGCCGTTTTCGCGTTTGAATTTGCCGATGATCGCATCTTTCAGCGCCGGGGTGCCATCAACGGCCGTGTATTTGGTGTCGCCCTTTTTCATGGCGACTGTGGCCGCGTCCTTAATGAAGTCAGGCGTGTCGAAATCCGGTTCGCCCGCGCCCAGCCCGATAATATCCCGGCCTGCGGCTTTTAACTCAGCAGCCTTCGTGGTCACGGCAATGGTCGGGGATGGCTTGATAACATTCAGACGTTTGGCAAGAATTGACATGACTTCCTCATACAGGTGAAATTACGTCCGAAATAAAGCACGGAAGGATTGATTTTAAAAGGATTTTCTCGGGATAACGGTAAAGAAAACTTGCTGGAATCGTCCAGAAACTCTAATCTTTAGCCCAGTTTCAATTAAGAATTTTTACATGCGTATGCCCCCTCTCAACATTCTCGTCAAAATAGCCATTTCTTTCGGAATTGTGATTGTTCTGCTTTCGCGGATGGATATGTCGGCGATTGGCGCGCAAATTGCCCGTGTGCAGGCCGCCGGGCTTATCTGGGGCGGTGTTTTTATTCTGGCACAGATCGGGCTGCTGGCATGGCGGTGGAAGGATCTGGTCAATATCGATCACGAAGGCTCCCCCCTCTCCTATAAAGAATCCTTGAAGATTACGCTCGCCAGCCTGCTGGCAAACGTATTGTTCATTACCTCGATCAGCGGCCTTGTCGTCCGTGTCGGATTAACAGTCCATCGCGGTGTCAACCTGACCAAGAGCATCTGCGCCGCCATCGCCGACCGCCTGATGACGCTGGTGTCCCTGATTATACTGGCGGCCCTGTTCGTGCCGTTCTTTGACCGCTTCGTCAGCGGCGCCCTGCATAATGCCGCTTATGCCACAATATCCGTGCTGGTTTTCACGGTACTGATTTTCATACCGCTTTTTTACAGCCACGCTATCAAGGACATCATTCGTTCAACCCCCAAACTGGCAGCCTGCGCTGATTACATGCTGTCCCTCGGGCGGAACCGCACAACATTCATCAGGATCGTCCTGAACAGCCTGTCGGCACAAACATTCTATTTTGTGTCCGTCTATTTCATTGCCCTGTCCACTGGCGCGCATTTCACGTTTTTTGACCTGATGAGTGTGTTGCCCGTGATTACGCTGGTTGCCAGTCTGCCCCTCAGCTTTGGCGGCTGGGGTGTACGCGAAGGTGCCTTTGTCTATGGGCTGGGGCTTATCGGCATCCCGATGGAAACGGCCTTTGTCATTTCCATCGAAATCGGGTTACTGACCATGCTGGCGACTATTCTGGCCGGTATCCCCGCCCTGCTTAGCATGGACATGAAAAAAATCGGTCAGGACATCAAAGCCCTGATGGGCAAAAGCAAGACTGCCGCAGAATTATAGAACATGCTGCACTACCTCCGGAAAAAACTGCACACATTGGCTGGCGATATGACGCTGCCGCTTGTGTATACCATCCCGCTCATTTTACTTGCCCTCGGACTACAGCTACAACTCACCGTTTTAAAACACGAAGGCTATCTGGGCCTGCGCCTGAATGCGGCTGACATTCTTTTACCTTTTCTGGGTGTACTGGTTATTGCCCGTTTGCTGCTGAAAAAAGATCATCTGCCACAATGGCGTGTGCCCGGCACTTATCTATGGCTAGTGGGATTGACCATTATCATGTCGATGGCCGTTTTCAACGGGCACCATACGACGGGCGACTGGGACCGCTGGGCTATCATCAATAAATATGCTGGATGGTATGTCCTGCTGGCCTATTTTGGTCTGGGGGGGTGGATTGGCAGTCAGCCTACACAGAACTGGGCCCAAATTACTCGTTATGGATTCGTCATTTTTTGGGTCGCCACTCTGATCGTCACTATGCCCTTCCTGATTTCCATGGATCTGCGTGGTGAAAATTCGAGCTTTTTTATAAGCAACACCCTTGCAGGATTCATGGGAAACCGCAACGCCTTTGCATTCTTATCAATTTCACTACTTGCCCTGATGACAGCGTGGCAATTCAAACAATCAACATCTGCCATATACGGCCTTAATTTCCTGTGGGCTGCCGTTCCCTTCTTTTATATCTACAACGCATCTCGCGCTGGTCTAATCTCTATTTTATTTTTGCTCATTTTTTTCTGCCTTCTGAAATTCAAATTTTTTTGGCGTCATATTTTTGTCCCCCTAACAGTGGGCATTTTTCTGGCATCTCTATTTTTCTTATCTTTCCCATCACAAGCCGTTCGGGTAGCACTGGGGCATATGGGGAACAGCAGTCAACTGATAGACATCCGTCAATTAAATGCTGAGAACGCCACACAAAAACTAAATTATGTTGGCGATCAAGTTCGTATAAGTGCCTTGGAGGATGCCATAGAAGTCTGGAAAAAATCACCTCTGATCGGCGCTGGATTAGGCACATTTCGTACTTATCAAACAGAGAAAAATGGCTTTTCACGTGACATCATAGACTGCACACCCCTATGGCTGCTCACGGAAACAGGCCTATTGGGATTATTCAGCTTTGCAGGGTTTTTTCTGATCGCTCTGTGGAAGATATTTTTAAAAATCCGTGCCGATGAAGATATGTACGGTATTTATCTCGGAATCTTTTTGATGATGATGATTTTTGCTATTATGTCGCTGGTGCATGAGTTGCTATATACGCGGTTTTTGTGGTTTTTTATGGGGCTGGCGCTGGCCATTCCCCGTGACGGGCGAAAAGCTGACATTTCATGATATAAAGTCGTGTTTTGAAATTAGGGTTTAAAAACAGGGAGAAAATGATGAATACTTTTATAAAAGGATTAGCCGTTACAGCATTCGCAACTGCGGTGAGTGGTTGCGGTGGCGCGACGCCTACCGTTTTGTGTGAAAGCGCTGATAATGATCAGGTTACGATCCAGACCGTCGGTGGGAAATACAGCAAACTTGTTATCAAGAGCGCTGAAGGCGCGATCTTTTACGAAGCCCAGGCCGTGCATGGGGAAGCCACACTGAGGCTCAAAGAAAAGGCGACAAAATTCTGCCAGACGGGAGAAACCCCAGCGCCCTGATCCCTTAAAAACTAGAATGCGTCAGGACGGATAAGACTTTGGGTTTTCACAGGATCGATGCTGGGCATCTGATCGAGACGGACATCATATTTATCAAGCCAGTCTTTCAACGGCTTCAAGACCGGATCCTTCAAACCTTCGGTGATGTAACCCGCCACACGCGGCAAATGCTGCAAATAACGCGGCTTGCCGTCACGTACTGCCAGACGGATAAACTGACCCAGTACGCGGCAATGGAATTGCGTCGCCAGTACGCGGTACCAGTCGCGAAAATTCTTTTCCTCGACCGCATCCATGCCTTCGCAGAAGCGGTCGAGCATGGCCTTGCGCAAATCCGACGGCACATCGACACGCGCATCTTCCAGCAGGTTCGCGAGATCATAAGGTACAGGGCCGGTCATGGCGCCCTGAAAATCAAGAATGCCGCAACGGGACATATCGGCGCGGCCGGGCATCCACATCAGGTTTTCAAAATGATAATCGATATGCAGGAAGCCCTGCGGCACTGGTGGCAATGATTTTTCAATACTATCCCAAGCCGCCAGATATTCATCGACCAGACCGTCGGGATTGAGCACACCCTTTTGCGCCGGAACAAACCAGTCCACCAGACGACGGCGGCCCGTGTGCACATGGCTGGTGTAATATTCAGGGAGATTAATATCTCCCGCCTTCGCCTTTAAGCGCAGAAATTTGAGGACGTCGGTCGCAATCTCATAAAGCTCCTGACGGCTGACGCCTTGGTCGAGCGCCATCTTGAAAGACGTGCTGCCGAAATCCTCAATCAGCAGATAACCTTCCGCCATATCGGCTTCATAGATATCGGGCGTCTTCAGACCCAGACCACGCAGGTAAGAGCTGATACGGATAAAATCTTTCAGGCTATGTCCGGGTGTGGCGTAAGCCCCACCATCCGGCACGGCTTCCATCAGGATTGCGGTGCGTCCATCCTGCGCCTGCAGGCGGAAATAGCGGCGAAAGGCCGAGTCCTCACCCACGGCGGATGAGGCGGCATCTTTCCAGCCTGTGCGGATAAGGAACGCCTCGCGCACAACAGCGCGGGCATCGAACCAATCCTGAATTTTGGGCAGCGGCTGGGACATAGAGTGAAAAATAAAGAAGCTACGCGCAAAAGCAATGGAAATATCAGAAACCCGCGATGGGATTAACTAGATTAGCGGGTTTATTGCCCATCTTTCTTGATTGGTTTGCTTTTGCTGGCGATCTGCTTCAGCGCATCGATATGGGATTGGGATGCCTGTTTGCGCCCCGCCGGAACCACGCCCGTATCGCGACCGAACATCACGGTATTCTCACTGGCCAAGGCTTTGAGTATTTCTTTACCGAAGGTATCGGGAGCCATATCGAGGCTTTGCGGCGCTTCGGGTATATCCTCCTCCACGTCTTCTGCTTCCTGCCTGTAAACCACGCGGCTGATGGCATGCGCGACAATCCCGGTCAGATGCGGCTGCGCCAGCGCTTGCAGCAGTTTCGGATCTTCATTCGTCCACGCGATAATCTGCTGGCGCGCCTTGGTGGCGTTGCCCTTGGCAATAGCCAAGGCTTCCTTGATGCGTTTTTCAGCGTATTCGCGGCTCATGTGATTTTCCCGGAAATGTGGATCAGAACATCTTTGTCTATTTTCTCACAGAACCGTCCGAAAAACCAACCATGACGCAAAAAAGGCAGAAACTGCGAAATATTCTTTCGCAGGCTCCGGTTTTCATAAGTTAGGCGGATTAAACGCCCAGAATTTTGCTAAGCGCCATGAAGGTGCCCGCGTGTTGCGGTTCGGCACCGTGACGGTCAGCCAGCGCATACATCTCGCGCACGTTGGCGGCGATCTTTTCGCGTGTCATGGTTTTGGCTTCGTCGGCTTTTTTATTTGATTTTGATGTCAGCTCGACAAAGGCCGCAATCACACCGCCGGAGTTGGCGATGAAATCGGGAACAAGGCATATACCCAATTCATGGAACTTTGACCGAGCCTCTTCCGTGCAGGGGCCGTTCGCGCCCTCGCAGACGAATTTGGCTTTTACTTTCACTGAATTGGTTTCGGTCAGCACGTTCTGTACTGCGCAGGGGAACAGGATGTCGGTTTCCTGATAGAGAACGTCTTCTGGCTCGTCAGAGATTTTTGCCCCTTCCTTGGGCAACAGCTTGTTGGCGACATCAACATCCTGTGCAATTAACGCCGCCTTCAGTTCAGCAGAGAGCGGCTTTTCAAAAATCCAGGTGCCGCCGTATTTCGGATCGGCCATCGCGTTCAGGCGCGCACCTGTTTCGCTGAAATAACGGAACACGGCCGCGCCCATCGCGCCCATGCCCTGCACGGCGAAAGTGCTTTCCCCCGGTTTGACCCCACGCACATCCATCATCGTCTGACCAGCCACAGCGACACCCAGACCCGCTATTCCTTCACGGTCATAATCGGTGCCGCCCATATCCAGCGGCTTGCCGGTGAAGCAGGTTGTTGATTTCAATTCATCACAAGCCCACAACGCCTGTTGCGGCTGCGCGCCGAGGTCGAAACCGAAACCGCCGAACGGGCCACCATTTTCACGCAAGAACGGCGCACAGAGCTTTACGAAACGGCGATATTTTTTCTCGAAATCGGGGGCGGATGTATCAGCGCGCAATCCTGATTTGGAACCACCGAGCGGCAGACCCGCGGCGGCATTTTTCAGCGCCATTGTCCGCGCCAGCATTTTGACTTCATCCATCGTGACATGCGGGGTCACACGTGTGCCGCCCTTTCCGCTGCGCTCCATCGGTCCGCCGATGCTGATGGCGGTGTTCCAGACTACAATATAGCCTTCCACACCCAGTTCAGGATCACGTACGGTCGTTTCCAGCTCCGGCTTCATCGCCGCGAAACGCGCTTCGAGATCGGCCAGTTGCTCATAAAATCGGACGGATTCTTTTGTCATCTGCAATGCGGCGGCGCTCATAGTCGTTTACTCCTGAATACTTTGATTTCCCGAATATATCCCCATACTTGTCCACCGCCAAGATAGCAGGTTTGCAGGTGCGAAAAGGGCTATGTCAGGCGGATTGCGCCTGCGCCAATTCCTTGACGAGGGATTCAACGCCTTTGACGCGCTGTTGGGTGCTGAGCCACTGGCGCGGTGTGAAGAGTTTCTGGTCGGGGCGCAATTTCACCGATCCGCCCTTCTCTTGCATCCACTTCATCAAGCCCGGCACGTTGGGGGGATTGTCTTTATAGAAGCCGATGACCACGCCCTTCGGCCCGGCATCAAGACGATCAATGCCCGCCATGCGACAAAACTGCTTGATTACTACAATCGAAAGCAGATTTTCGAATTCCTCGGGCAACGGGCCAAAACGGTCGATCATCTCGGCAGCAAAGCCCTCGATGGCTTGCTTATCTTCCAGTTCTGAAAGGCGGCGATAGAGCGACATGCGCACATTCAGGTCGGTCACATAATGCTCTGGAATAAGCACGGAGGTGCCAAGATTGATCTGCGGCGACCAGCGGTCGGGGATTTCTTCACCGGCGATATCAAAGCCTTCACGCGCCGCGGCGACAGCTTCTTCCAGCATTTGCTGGTAAAGCTCGACACCGACTTCGCGGATGTGGCCGGATTGTTCTTCACCCAGCAGATTGCCCGCGCCGCGAATATCCATGTCGTGGCTGGCAAGCTGGAAGCCTGCGCCGAGCGTATCAAGCGTTTCCAACACCTCAAGACGTTTTTGCGCCTGGTCGGTCAATTTCTTGGTGGGCTCGTATGTCAGGTAAGCATAAGCGCGCACTTTGGAACGACCAATGCGGCCACGAATCTGGTAAAGCTGCGCTAGCCCGAACAAGTCGGAACGGTGCACGATCATGGTGTTGGCGGTCGGAATATCGATTCCATTCTCGATGATATTAGTTGCCAGCAGCACATTATACTGGCCGTCATAGAAGGCGGTCATGCGATCTTCGAGTTCTTGCGGACTCATCTGACCGTGGGCGCTGATGACTTTTACCTCCGGCACCAGTTCTTTCAGCATGTCCTCGACATCCTGAATATCCTTGATGCGCGGACAGACATAGAAAGACTGGCCGCCGCGATAATGCTCGCGCAGGATTGCCTCGCGGATCACGGCGGGGTCGAATGGCAACACAAAAGTGCGTATCGCCAAACGATCCACAGGCGGCGATGCGATAATGCTCATGTCCCGTACACCTGTCAGCGCCATCTGCAATGTGCGCGGGATCGGCGTCGCGGTCAGCGTCAGCACGTGGACATTCGCCTTCAATTCTTTGAGTTTTTCTTTTTGCTTCACGCCGAAACGCTGTTCTTCATCAACAATGACAAGCCCCAGATGCGCGAATTTAATTTTTTCCGCCAGAATGGCGTGGGTGCCAACAACAATATTGACGCTGCCATCTGTGAGGCCTTTGCGTGTTAATTCAGCGTCCCGCGCCGATACCATGCGCGAGAGCTGACCGACGCGAATACCTGTTCCGGCAAAACGCTGTGTGAAATTATTGTAATGCTGGCGGGCAAGCAAGGTCGTGGGCACCACGACGGCCACTTGCGTCCCGTGCATCGCCGCCACATAAGCGCCGCGCAAGGCAATCTCGGTCTTGCCGAAACCGACATCGCCGCAGACAAGGCGATCCATCGGCTGGCCGCTGATCAGGTCCTTTTGCACGTCATCAATAGCACGTTGCTGGTCGTCGGTTTCCTGATAAGGGAAACGTGTCACGAAATCATTGTAGGTGGCGGTGACTTCCATTACCTCACCGCGCTGCAACTGGCGGGCAGCGGCAATTTTCAGCAGGCCTTCGGCCATGATCATCAGGTCTTTTTTGACCTTGGCCTTGCGCGCCTGCCAGCCTGCGCCGCCGAGTTTATCGAGCTGGGTGGTATCGCCCTCGCCGCCGAAGCGTGAGAGCACTTCGATATTCTCAACAGGCACAAACAGGCGGTCGCCGCCGTCATAGACGATTTTCAGGCAATCATGCAGCGTACCCGCGGCCTCGACCGTTTCAAGACTTTCGAACCGCCCGATACCGTGATCGATATGCACAACCAGATCACCGGGAGCCAACGACGATACTTCGCGCAGGAAATTATCGGCCTTCTTACGTTTCTTTGATACACGCGCCAGACGGTCGCCAAGCAGATCCTGTTCAGTAATAACCGCGAGATCGGGTGCAACGAAACCGTGTTCCAGCGCCAATATGGCCATGCCGACCTGATGCGTATCCAGTTTTTTTAAGTCTTCAGCGCCGCCGATTTCGGCAAGATTGGCAAAACCCGCCGCCAGCATCAGGCTGCGCAAACGCTCGCGTGAACCCATGCTGTAGGCCGCAATGATAATCTTGCGCCCGCCCTTGCGCAGTTCCGAAACATGTTCGCTCAGCGCCTTGAAAATATCGCCATCAGGCAAGGCGCGGATATCGGCAAAATCGCGCCCTTTACGGGCACCCGCTTCCGTTTCATTGGCGGCACCGAAGGGTGAAAGCGTGAAGACATCACTCAGCCGTCCAGCCCATTCCTGCTCGGATAAATACAGCCGCGCCCAAGGCATCGGGTGGTAGATCGTGCCGCTCAAGGAAACGTCGGCACCGTCTTTTTTCTGTTTACGCTTGCTGCCCGCATCTTCCAGCGTACGGCGGGCCTGATAGAAATCGGCGATCTGGGTCAGGCGTTCGGTGCGCGCCTGTTCCCCGGCGCTATCCATTGTCACCAGCGCATTCGGGGCGTAATCGAACAGGGTATCCATCTGATCGAAAAACAGCGGCAGCCAATGATCCATGCCGTTGTATCGGCGGCCTGCGCTGATCGATTCATAAAGCGGGTCGTTATCGTTGATCACACCAAAGAGTTCGCGATAGCCCGCACGGAACCGGGCAATGGAAGCATCATCAAGAAAAAATTCGGTGGCCGGATGCAATACCAGTTTCGAAAGTTTTTTGTCCGTGCGCTGGCTGGCCGGATCGAAGGTGCGGATACTTTCGATCTCGTCGCCAAACAGATCAAGCCGCACCGGTTCATCATAACCCGGCGGGAAAATATCGACGATGCCGCCCCGGAAAGCATACTCGCCATGTTCGCGCACGGTATCGGTGCGGTTATAGCCGTTGTTATGCAGGAATATCTGCAATTGTTCCTGTTTCAGATGGCTACCACGTTCGGCGATCAGGCTGGCCCCGGCGATGGTATCTTTCGGGGTTACTCTCTGCGTGATGGCGTTCACGGTCGTCAGCAGGATGCGCGGATGACGTTCGCGTTGTTGTTCCCATGCGATCAACGTGCATAGCCCGGCCACGCGCTGCGCGACGATTTCAACATTGGGGGAGACGCGATCATACGGCAGGCAGTCCCATGCCGGAAACATCGCGATTTTTACATCGGGTGCGAAGAACGCAATCAGGTCGTGCATTTCCGCCACGCGGGCATCGTCCATCGCGACATGAATCAGTACGCGGTCGTCCGGCATCAATGCGCGGGCGCGTTCGATCAGGATGCGGGCGTCCTGTCCCTCCGGCGCACCATGGATGACCGGATGGGTTAATACAGAATGTGCTGATTTCTCCGCATGTTGTGACATGCGGCGTTTTTACTATCCCCTCAGGGGCAGGTAAAGGAAATTAGCTCTTCAGGTCGCAGAAATGACGCCGCTTTTGCGTAGCATCGCGGAAAGACGTGTTGTCGATCTGTTTTTCATACTTATACGGATCGCCCGCCACCTGCTTGATGCCTTGTGTGCTGCTTTTAACGAAATCAAATGCCGCCTTCACGCTATCGCGTGATTTTGCGGAGAATTCTCCAACATCGTCCGGATCAACCAACTGAAGCTCTACAGCCCGCCCCAGAATGCTTTCAAAGCGTTTTTTGTCAACCTGACCATCGCGGGTATCAATATCGCGCAGTTCAATCTCCATCTGGCGTTCCAGACGATCAATATCGCGTTCAGACTCCATCACTTTAGAAACGGAAGTCCAGAAAGCCTGCTTGGGATCGGCAAATTCGGTCGGTTTGTATGGTTTCATCAGTATATACCCTCTCATTTACCAGCATATTATTACAAATATAGTGAAGAAAAGCTTTATATCCAAAGTCTATATTGTAAGTTATTGAAATATCATGATATTTTGTGCTTTAAGAACCGCTCCAGCATCGGCGTCAGCAGATTGGCGGGCGGTTTTTCCACTCCGGCGATCCAGTTATAAAGATCGGGATCGCTGGTTTCGAGCAGGTTTTCGTAGGCAGTCAGATCGTCTTCGCTGAAGCCGGGCACGTTACGGTCGGCGAAACTGCCCATAATCAGATCCATTTCCCGCGTCCCGCGATGCCAGGAACGGAAGACCAGCCGTTTGCGCCAGTTCTGTAATTCTTCTAAAGTCATGTCACTTTTCTAAACCATTCGCGGGGATGCGACAAAGCGAAAATGGCTGAAGCCGCCGAAAAAGAACCTCAGGAACCACCGCGCAAAACAGGTCGCCCGTTTGCGCTTGATCCGTTGTTTGCGCCGCTGACGACCCTGCCCGGTATCGGCCCCAAGAGCGGTAAACTGCTGGAAAAGCTGGTGGGTGGGCCGAAGCTGCTGGATGTGTTGTGGCATAAGCCGTTCGATATCGTTGACCGCCGCTTCCGCCCTACGGTGAAAGACGCGCCGCACGGTCATATTGCCACGCTCACCGTCACGGTGGAAAAACATACGCCCAATGCCAAACGCAATATGCCCTACCGTGTGCGCTGCCATGATGAAACGGGACAACTCGATCTCGTATTCTTCAATCCACATAAAGATTATATCGAGAAGCAATTACCCATCGGCGCCATGGTCATCGTCAGCGGGCGTGTCGATCATTATCAGGGGCGCGCCCAGATTGTGCATCCGGATGCCATCGGTACGCCGGAGGAGATTGACGAGATTGCCGTGGTGGAACCGGTTTATCCGCTAACGCAGGGTCTGACCAACAAGCCTGTGCGCAAGGCGGTACTGGCCGCGCTTGAGAAAGCCCCTGCCCTGCCCGAATGGCAGGATGCGGCATGGCTTGCCAAAAACCACTGGCCGTCATGGCAGGACGCGCTCCATACCCTGCACCATCCGCCGGGCCTGAATGGCATCAGCCCGGAGCATCCGGCACGGATGCGTCTGGCCTATGATGAATTGCTGGCAAACCAGTTGACGCTGGCGCTGGTGCGGCACCACAGCCGCCGCCAGAGCGGGCGCAGTCTTGAGGGTGACGGCAAGCTGCGTCAGGTGTTGCTGGACGTGCTGCCTTTCAAACTGACGGGAGCGCAGGAACGCTCGCTCAAGGACATCTACGCCGATATGAAAGACCCCACGCGCATGCTGCGTTTATTGCAGGGTGATGTCGGCAGCGGCAAGACGGTGGTGGCCGCGCTTGCCATGCTCAATGCGGTTGAATGCGGCACACAGGCGGCGCTGATGGCACCCACGGAAATTCTGGCGCGGCAACATGCGGAATCATTGCGTCCGTGGCTGGAGGCCGCCGGAGTGCGTTATATCGTGCTGACGGGCCGCGACAAAGGCAAGGCGCGTGAAGTGTTGTTGCAACAGATTGCCAGCGGTGCCGCGCAAATTGTCATCGGCACCCATGCGTTGTTTCAGGAAGGCGTCGCGTTCGCCGATCTTGGTTTTGCGGTGATTGATGAACAGCACCGTTTCGGTGTGCATCAGCGTTTGCAGCTTTCCTCCAAGAGCAAAGCCACGGATGTGCTGGTGATGACGGCCACCCCTATTCCGCGTACGCTCACCCTGACCGCTTACGGCGATATGGATGTCAGCCGCCTTGATGAAAAACCGCCGGGGCGCAAGCCGATTGAAACATTGCTGCTGGCGCAGGACAAGGCTGAAGACCTCGTTGAAAAGCTTGTGAAGCAGACCCAGACAGGGGCGCGCGTTTATTGGGTGTGCCCGCTGGTCGAGGAATCCGAGGTGCTCGATCTGGCCGCCGCGACCGAACGCTACGAGATTTTGCAGGCGCGCTTCGGTGACAAAGTGGGTCTGATCCATGGCCGTTTGAAGCCCGATGAAAAAGACACGGTGATGCAGAAATTCGCCAAGGGGGAATTATCGGTGCTGGTCGCGACCACCGTGATCGAGGTCGGCGTCAATGTGCCCGAAGCCACGATCATGGTGATCGAGCATGCCGAGCGTTTTGGACTGGCCCAGTTGCACCAGTTGCGCGGACGGGTCGGGCGTGGCGGCGATAAATCGTTTTGCTTCCTTGTCTATGCCGCGCCGCTGTCGGAAACCGCCAAGGAACGGCTTTCGACCATGCGTGAAACCGAAGATGGCTTCCTGATCGCCGAGAAAGACCTGAAACTGCGTGGCAGCGGGGAAATTCTGGGTACGCGCCAGAGCGGGCTGGTGCAGTTCCGCGTTGCCGAGCTTGCTTTCCACGGTGAATTACTGGCCGCGGCCTGCGACGATGCCCGTTTGATAATTGATAAAGATGTTGATTTACAAGGTGTTAGAGGGCAAGCCCTGCGCCATTTGCTGTACCTGTTTGAACGAGACCAGGCAATTGCCTATCTGCGTTCCGGCTAGGCCTGAAAAGCCACCCCAAGCTTTTGATAATTATGGTTAAAAATAAAGTTGTCAGGAGTGTTCAAAATATATTATATTACGGCAAATCAAAACAGGCGCATTTTAACAAGGGTGTGATTATGACGGCCTCTGAAAATAACCAAATTCCTGAACAGGAAACAGCCGCGCCGCAACTGTCCGGCTTCGCCTCACGTCCGGGTCCGCGCGCCAAAGCATCCGCAGATACCGAAACACCGGAAGAAAAAACCACCCCTGACACGGATACAAACAGAGATACTGACGAAAAATCAGACCTCGGCAAAGACTTCGACAACACAGAATTCATGCGTCTGCTGTGCATGCTCTATGGCATCTCCGCCATCCCGACCCCTGTCGTGCCGCTGCTGAGAGGTTTCGAACTGGATTCCAGCAAGGAAAAACCGGTAAATTCCGATGGCACAATATATGCCCTCGTCGATGGTGCCAAACTGGAAATCACCAAAGACTCCATCCTGACGGATGAGCCGCTGACACCGGCACTGGCCTATAAAATGGCGGCCGCCGCTTCGCTGAACCCGGCTTACAAAACATTGTCACTGAGCGGTTCTCTGGAAGACCGCGTGATGCTGTTCATGGCGGCCCAGCATTTCGGCATGGAAATAGAGGAAAGCAGCATCCCGGAAATCCCGGCAGATAAACTTCCCGGACTGGCTGCTAAATTCTATGAGTTCGAACAGTCCGCAAATCTGGGGAAAAGCGTCGCTGAGGAATATCTCGACGCAAAATATAGGAACAAACAGGACTGGGACAAAGAATCCGCACCACCGCAAAAAAAGAATACACATCAACAGCCCGGCCCTGCACCAGCAGGAGCCCCGCTTGCCGCTTAACACTTAGAGGAACAAAACTATGACTCAGGTTCACACGCGTGATCAAGTTCGAGACAGCACCGACCAGGAAGTCTCTGAAGTGGCTGGTCTGGCTACAAGACCTCTGTATGAGTGCGAAAAAGAAGATGGCGACGGCAGGAAAGAACCTTCGCTGGGCGAGCTTCTGACCGCCGCTGAAACAGCAACCGCCAGAGTTACGCCGACGATATCGGATACGGATGATGTGTTTACTGAACCCGCCGTAGAGGAGCCGCGCAGATCCGGTTTTGGCGATCTGGACGCTATCACGCCTCTGGCTGGCAATCCGGAAGTCGCGCCTGCTGCTGAAGACGCTTCCGTTGAAGACGTTGTGCAACAACTGCGCCGTGAAATCGCCGCCGCCTGGGGCCAGGATGATGTTGATCACGATGCCTTTGCAAAAGTCAGCCATCTGACCATCGTGCAGGCCGCCTCCGCTACAGGCCCGCTGGTTGTCGCCGATCCCGTCAGCAACGATGAGGTCATGCTGGGCACACGTGAGGACGGCGTACAGGCCGTTCTGGGTAACATCAACATTACCGCTGCACAGGCCTTAAGCCGCGCACAACTGGCCCTGACCAGCGAGCGCTTCAGAACAGAAGGCATCAATGAAATCCACGGTACCGATTTAGACAAAGCCTTGCTAGCTCTGGCGGCGCGCGACGTAGGACTGGTTATTATCAACAAGCCACGGATCAGCGCACAAACCATGCAGGACGCGCAAGCCCTGTGGAATGAGATGAAGGGCGTCACAGCACCGGCAGCCGAAGCGGCCGCGGCAGCAGAAACCGTGAAAGCCGAAGCCCCCATCGCGCCGGTTGCCGCCGAAACTCTGGCAGAAGCAACTCCTGCAGCCACAACAACCACTCAGCATGAACCCGCTCATTGCATCGACACCCTCGTGGAAACACCGGCAGCCCCCGTTGCTGAAAAAGCCGTTGCCGCCAGTATTGATCTTCATGAACCCGCACATTGCGCCGACCTCCCCCTGATTGAGGTTGAAGAGCTGCCCGCTAACGCTCTGGTACATGACGGCCTTGAAACTCTCAGCACGGAAGATTTTCTTAAAGGCGTTGAAGTCACCGAGTTGCCAGCCGATGGCATTCCGGTTCTGACGGACATCGTGTCACAGGAAGACATCGCAAACATGGCTCTCGCTGCCTCGCTGAAGCCGGAAGTACAGGAAATTCTGGCGGACAGCGGCATTGCGCCGAAAAACTATGTCGATCTGCGCGACCGCCTTAAATCGGGTCAAGATAAAACACTGGCCGACGATCAGGGCTTTATCCTGACAGACGCTTTCCGTGAACAAGTGCTGAAGGCCCTGGAAGCCGATGGCGTGACCTATAATGCGGCCTGCACTACTCATGAGCCGCGCACAGTCATCAACCATCAGGTGGCCGCCACAAAGACTGCAGGGAACGTCACGGCACAGACAACCCTGAAGCCGGAAGTGCTGGAAATTCTGAACGGCGATAGTGCAAACGACAATGTCCCCGCAGACACTTATCTCGACCTGCGCAGCCGCCTGAAATCAGGTGACAAGACACTGGCTGATAGTCAGGGCTTTATCCTGAAAGACGCCGTCTCTCCGCGCCTGCTGAAAGCTCTGGAAGCCGATGGCATGACCTATAATTCAGAACGCATCGCCCGCGCCCCGCGCACGGTCGTCAATTATCAGGTGAAGGCCCGTATGGCCCTGCGCCCTGAATAATCAGGCCCATCACAGATATTAAAAAGGCCGGAGATGATCCGGCCTTTTTTTCATGGCTTTACAACCACACCAAAGCGCACGGACAAAATAACGGACATCTATGAGGGAAAGTTAGTGGTGGCTGCGGTGGGATTCGAACCCACGACCCTCTGATTAAAAGTCAGATGCTCTACCAGCTGAGCTACGCAACCAAACCGTGGGGATTCGCTTGAGGAACCCCTGTTAACGGGTGCAAATTATGGATTTTGTGGCCCCACGTCAAGTATTTGTTTTTACTTATGAACGGGGGTACTTTTTGGGGCTGTTTTCCCTTTAAAACGCTTAATTCCGACCCAGTTTCTGCTTAAGCAGCGCCTCGGTAGCGGGCGTTACGACCTCGCTCACGTCCCCGCCCAGCCCGCAGATTTCCTTGACGAAGCTGGAAGACACAAACTGCCATTTATCAGAGGCCATCAGGAATACGGTCTCAATATCCGGATCAAGCCGCGCGTTCATGCCCGTCATCTGAAATTCGAATTCAAAATCAGATACGGCGCGCAGACCACGAAAAATGCAATGTGAATTCACATCTTTGGCAAAATGGATCAGCAGGTTGCTGAACGGCCTGACTTCGATTTCGCAATATTTGTCGTACATGCTGTCGATATCGTTCTGCACCATGCGTACGCGCTCTTCACTGGTGAACAGCGGTTCTTTGCGCGGGTTGGCGGCCACACCGACGATCAGCTTGTCCACCTGTTTGCTGGCGCGCTTGATAATATGCAAGTGCCCCTTAGTGATCGGGTCGAACGTGCCGGGATATACGCCTATACGCTTTTTAAGTACGGTCACGATATCGCCCTTACTGCACTGACGGTTCCACGGTGGGTTCAATAGGTTCTGCGCCCTCACCGCTTTCGTCTTCTTCATCCTGAATCAGCCAGCCGACGGAGACGACGCTTTCGCCTTCGGCCACTTTGAACAGGGTGACGCCTTGTGCCGAACGGCCTGTGAAGCGCACGTCCTTCACCGGGGTGCGGATCAACTGGCCGCCATCGGTGACCAGCATGATCTGGTGTTCGTCGGTCACAGGGAAGGTCGCCACCACTTCGGCGCCGTTCTTTTCGGTCAGGCCCATATTGGTGACACCCTGACCGCCACGGCCAGACAGACGGTATTCATAGGACGAGGTACGCTTACCGAAGCCCTTGACCGACACGGTCAGCAGGAATTGTTCCAGCGCCTGCAGTTCCTTGAAGCGGGCTTCCGAGAGTTCGACGCCATTGCCGCCCTCTTCGAATTCCATGCCCTCTTCATCGGCACCGCGCAGTTTGCTGGCCATTTTCAGGTAAGCATTGCGTTCGTCCGGCGTGGCTTCGACATGTTTCATTACCGACATCGAGATGACTTCATCTTTCTTGTCGGACTTGTTCTTGCCTTTGCCAGCCTCGGAAAGCTTCACGCCGCGCACACCGGTCGAGGTGCGGCCCGCGAAGACGCGGACGTCATCGACGGGGAAACGGATCGCGCGGCCTTGAGCGGTCGCCAGCAGAATATCTTCATCCTCGCGGGCGATTTTTACGGAGACCAGCTTCTCGCCCTCTTCCTCCAGCTTCATGGCGATCAGGCCATTGGAGCGGATATTGCGGAAGTCGGAAAGTTTGTTACGGCGCACATTCCCGGTCGAGGTCGCGAACAGGATGTCCATTTCGTCCCAGATTTCTTCATTTTCAGGAAGACGCAGATAGACGGAGATATTTTCGCCTTCCTCAAGCGGCAGCAGGTTGACCATGGCGCGGCCACGGGCCTGGGGTGTGGCGAGCGGGATCTGCCAGACTTTCATCTTGTGCACGATGCCCTTGGAGGTAAATACCAGCAACGGCGTATGGGTAGAGGCGACGAACAGATCGGATACGAAATCCTCGTCCTTCAGGCCTGTGCCGGAACGGCCCTTGCCGCCCCGCTTCTGGGCGCGGTAGGTCGCCAGCGGCACACGCTTGACGTAGCCGCCATGGGTAATGGTCACGACCATGTCTTCGCGCTGGATCAGGTCTTCGATATCTTCCTCGAATTCCGATTCCACGATTTCTGTGCGGCGCGGCGTGGCAAAACGGGCGCGGACTTCAATCAGTTCGTTACGCATGACCGTCAGCATTTTTTCACGGCTGGCGAGGATTGAGAGATATTCGGCAATCGCATCGGTGATTTCTTTCAATTCATCGCCGATTTTGCCGCGCTCAAGCCCGGTCAGGCGGTGCAGGCGCAGATCGAGAATGGCTTTCGCCTGAATTTCCGACATCTGGTACGTGCCCGCTTCATCGGTCAGGTAATCCGGATCGTCAATCAGGGCGATCAGCGGCACGATATCGCCCGCAGGCCAGCGTTTGGCCAGCAATTGTTCCTTGGCAACAGCCGGATCTTTAGCATTACGGATCAGCGCGATGATTTCATCGATATTGGCAACAGCAACAGCCAACCCGGCCAAGACGTGGGCACGGTCGCGGGCCTTACCCAGTTCATAAATGGTGCGGCGGGTAATGACTTCTTCACGGAAGGCGATGAATGCTGAAATGAAATCCTTCAGCACCAGCGTTTCCGGGCGGCCATGGTTTAAGGCCACCATGTTGCAGGGAAATGACGTTTGCAGCGATGTATGTTTATAGAGCTGATTGAGAACGACATCGGCGACGGCGTTCTTTTTCAGTTCGATGACAACGCGCACACCGTCGCGGTCGGATTCGTCGCGCACGTCGGAAATATCTTCCACGATTTTTTCACGCGCGACCTCACCCAGACGTTCCAGCAGCTTGCCCTTGTTCACCTGATAGGGAATTTCGGTAAAGATAATCGCTTCGCGCTTGTCCCGTATATCCTCGAAGTGCGCCTTGGCACGCATCATGACCGAGCCATTGCCGGTCATATAAGCGCTGCGGATACCATTGCGACCCAATATCTGTCCGCCCGTCGGGAAATCCGGCCCCGGGATATAGGCCATCAGGGCAGCGGTGTCGAGATTGGGGTTATCGATGTAAGCGCAGCAGGCGTCAATCACCTCGCCGAGATTGTGCGGCGGAATGTTGGTGGCCATACCGACGGCGATACCGCCCGCACCGTTTGCCAGCAGGTTCGGGATACGCGCCGGAAGAACTTCCGGCTCCCATGTTGACTCGTCGTAGTTGGGGCGGAAATTGACTGTGTCCTTGTCAATATCATCGAGCAATGTTTCAGCCACCTTGGACAGGCGTGCCTCGGTGTAACGCATCGCCGCTGCCGGGTCGCCATCCATGGAACCAAAGTTACCCTGACCATCGACCAGTACCACGCGCATCGAGAAATCCTGCGCCATGCGCACCAATGATTCATAAATCGCGGAGTCGCCGTGCGGGTGGTATTTACCCATCACGTCACCGACGATACGGGCGGATTTTTTGTAAGATTTGTCGGAGGTATAACCACCCTCCTGCATCGCGAACAGGATGCGGCGGTGAACCGGCTTCAGACCGTCACGGACATCAGGAAGCGCCCGACTCACGATCACGCTCATCGCGTAATCGAGGTAGGATTTTTTCATCTCTTCTTCGAGAGAAATGGAGGGCAAGTTGCTTTCGGTGGTGACTGAATCACTCATGCTGTAACGACCTTAAAAAGACTGCAAAAATCAGCCTTTTTTCTAGCATTTTGCAGGAGGTATCACAATGAATGAATAGCTGAAAAACCGTGTTATTCCCGGGATAAATCCGCCTGGGAACAGGCCGTTTTCAGGGGGTCGGCGTTTGCTTTTGTTGGGCTTCATAGCCTGTGCGCAGCGCCATCAGGGCGCGGTCAATTTCGCGCGCAATACCCGGCTGCACAAGCCCCTGATAAACAGGCATTTTTTCGATGATCTGCGCAGTTTCAGGCTTGCTGTAATAATCGATCATGACCTGTAGCTCTGCGGCAGTGAAGGTATCGGCAAGAGCTTCCACCGACGCTTTCTCAACGCTGGCCATATCGATTTTAGCCATCATTTCGCGCTGGAATTTCTCTTTTTCAGACAGCCCCCAGCTTTCGCCCACGCGCTTGATCGACGATTCAATCTGCCGCGAGACAGGGTTCACCATGCTCAGTTTCTTCGCCATTTCCAGACGTTGCGCCTTATCGGCGTCCTGTGCCCAGACAGGCAAGGCCAGCAGAGAAAGGAGGCAGACAGTCAGAAACAAGCGCATGATTAAACCCTGATCTTCAGTTGTTTATTTAAGGCTAGAACGGAATCTCGTCGTCGATGTTCTCAACTTTACCGCGACCGGCACCGGCTGATGAAGATGAAGCAGACGGACCCGCGTCATAGGACGGCATATCATTGTCATTGAAGGCACCCGCACCGCCGCCACTCTTGCCATCCAGCATGGTCAGTTCGCCGCGATAAGGGCGGAGTACGACTTCGGTGGTATATTTTTCAGCGCCCGCGTTGTCTGTCCATTTGCGGGTTTCGATCTGGCCTTCGATATAAACCTTGGCGCCCTTCTTGAGATATTTCTCGCAGACACCGACGATGTTGTCGTTGAATACGACGACACGGTGCCATTGTGTGCGTTCCTGACGCTCGCCCGAGTTTTTGTCTTTCCAGCTTTCAGAAGTCGCCACCGACAGGTTGGCCACGCGCCCACCCGTCTGCATCGTGCGAATATCCGGATCAGCCCCCAGATTACCAACCAGAATAACTTTATTAACACTGCCAGCCATAGCGGGGACTCCTTCTTCTTCAACTTTATTTTGGATGCCGCACTATAGAACAACTTGCCGTGCGGTTAAAAGCCACAGCAGCGCAATTCCAACGGTTTTCCTCAATTCTTTCTGTCCACAGGCATGAAGCGACATTTTATTAGTTTTTTTGACCTCTGCGCATATTTTTGTTCTAATCTTGCGGTACGCTGTGGTAAAACAGCTTAATAAAATAAAAAAGTTAAAACAGGGAGTATCTGATGAGAATGCACATTCGCGAGCAGTTTGAAACTGCGGCGGGAAACGCCATCTATCGCTATCTCGGACGCCTCGACCAAATGGCTAACACCCGCGTGGTAGCCGATGCCATGGCCTACGCCCCTGAAGAAATCACCAAAGGCCGCGATTTTAAAGACATCTTCTTCGACGATATGATGAACCGTTTTGCGACCATTATGGCGCCGGTTAAAGAACGGCACGTTATTCCTGAGGAATATTTCCGCTGGGCCATGATCAAAAGGTACGGCGATCAAATCACCCGGCAGGATTCACATCATGAACTGACAAGGCTGATGAAGAAGGCGCGTGATTTCGATGACGAAAATCCTGTGCCGGAATTCCAAAACTCCCCCGTGCCTGAATTTCTGCAAATTCTCACAGACTCTCTATCATCAACGGACCTGGCTGACATGACCAATGAATGGAACGGTATATTCACACAGTTGGCAAAACTGGCTGCATCTGATGACGCGCTGAATGTTTATGTGCTCAATAATAGCGTCCATACAGCCTCCTCTGAAGCCATTAACGCGGCGATTGCCGCTAAAAGCCAGGGTGGCAAAGCGGTGGCGCTGCGCAAACCCGAAAAGCCTAAACTCGGCAACGGGTTTGACGATGATGACGGCGATGACAGCACCGATCTCGATAAACTGGGTGAAAAGCTATCGCAGATCTCCTTCCCGGAAACCACGCTGGAAAGTGTGCGCAAGCTTTATAAGCAGACCCGCAAGCTGAATCCGCAGGCCTCCGAGTTCTCGGTCAACTGCAAGCGTCTGGATATCATCTCTTCGCTGCCCTGGGGTCAATTCAAGGAGATGAACAGCAATATTAATCAGGCGCAGCAAGTGCTTGATGATGAGCATTACGGTCTTGAGAAGGTCAAAGAACAGATCATCCAGCACATGGCCGTGCAAAACCGCACGGGTGCTCCGGACGGCAAGATCATGCTGCTCGTCGGCCCTCCCGGTGTCGGCAAGACCTCAATCGCGCAATCTGTCGCCAAAGCCACAGGACGCGAATATATCCGTATCGCGCTCGGCGGCGTCAGCAAGGAATCCGATATTCGCGGACACAGCAGCACCTTTGTAGGTGCCATGCCAGGCCGTATCATTCAGGAAATCAAGAAAGCTAAATCCAGCAATCCGCTGGTTGTGCTTGATGAGATCGACAAGCTGGGTGAAGGTGGCGCTCATGGCGATCCGTCTGCGGCGCTGCTCGAATTACTCGACCCCGCGCAGAACCATACGTTCCGTGACGATTATCTGGGCGTGGAATTCGACATGTCGAAAGTCCTGTTCTTCTGCACGGCGAACGATTTTGGCAACATCCCCGGCCCGTTGCGGGACAGGATGCAGGCTCTGCACCTGTCCAGCTATCTTCAGGACGAGAAGTATGAAATTGCCACACGCTATCTCATCCCTAAACAGATGAAGGCCAAAGCCCTGAATGAAAGCGAACTGGTGATTGAGCCGGAAGCCATTAAAGCGCTGATCTCCCATCATACAATGGAAGCAGGCGTCAGGGGGCTTGAAAAGAAAATCGGTGAGATCTGCAGCAAAGCCGTTGTCGATATCGCGACAGGCAAGGAAGGGCAAACTGTTGTCACGCCTGAAAATCTTGAGCAATATGTCGGCCCCGGCCACGGTGACCGTGATCAAATTCCGGCACAGGACATGGTCGGCGTTGTCAGCGGCTTGGCTTATTCTTCTGTCGGCGGTTCCGTATTGCCGATTGAGGCCAGCCTGCTGCCGTCACATGGATTCAAACTGACACTCAGCGGTAATCTGGGCAAGGTCATGGGTGAATCGGCGGGCGTGGCCGAACGTCTGGTGCGTGCCCGTGCGCCACAGTTTGGCATCAGCGACAGCAAACTCAATAGAACCGAGCTAAGCGTACACTGCCCCGCAGGCGCCACGCCGAAAGATGGCCCGTCAGCGGGTGCGGCGTTTACTACCGCCATTATCTCCGCTCTTACCGGTATCCCCATTCGCCGTGACGTGGCGATGACGGGTGAGATCAATTCGCGCGGTGAAGTGACGGCGATTGGCGGCTTGCGAGAAAAACTGGAAGGCGCTCTCAACGCCGGGGTCAAAATCGTTCTGGTTCCCAAGCAGAATATCCCGAACCTGAACGAGGTACCGGAGAAGATTAAATCGCAACTGAGCATTAGACCTGTCGGCACAATTGAAGAAGTCCTTGAGCATGCGCTGACGGAAGAAATCAACCCGGTTGTTGCCAAACCGCGCAGCCGTCTGGGTCAAATATGGGACCTGGTGGTAAACAAACCCAGCAATGACAATAACCAGTCCGCCAGTATTCGTCAGCCTGCCGGTCCGCGTCCGGATGAGTTGAAAATTCGCTAGAATTATCTTTCATACCCCATCTAACCAGCCTTCTTCGGGAGGCTGGTTTTTTAATGTGATAAAGCCCCTAGCCAAGTGTTGGTAAAATCACATATATATGAGATGTCAGAGGAACCTTTAGAGAACAATTTATGTTAAAGAATATCTCTATCCGCGGGGCGCGCGAACATAACCTGAAGAATATCAATATCGATATTCCGCGCGACCAGCTTGTCGTGCTGACCGGGCTGTCCGGTTCGGGCAAATCGTCGCTTGCCTTTGATACGATTTATGCCGAGGGGCAACGTCGCTATGTCGAAAGCCTGTCAGCCTATGCGCGCCAGTTCCTGCAGCTGATGCAAAAGCCGGATGTGGATTCTATCGAGGGTCTCTCGCCCGCCATTTCCATCGAACAGAAAACCACCAGCCGTAATCCGCGTTCGACCGTGGGCACGGTCACGGAAATTCATGATTATATGCGCCTGTTGTGGGCGCGGATTGGCGTTCCATACTCCCCCGCCACAGGCCTGCCCATCGAAAGCCAGACCGTCACGCAGATGGTCGATCGTATCGTCGCGATGGGGAAAGATACGCGCCTGTATATCCTGGCACCCATCGTACGTGGACGCAAAGGGGAGTACCGCAAGGAGTTTGCCGAATTACGCGCCAAGGGTTTCCAACGCGCCAAGGTCGATGGCAAATTTTACGAGATTGAGGACATTCCGGCGCTCGACAAAAAAATCAAGCATGACATTTCCGTGGTGGTGGATCGCCTTGTCATCCGCGACGATCTGGGTAACCGTCTGGCTGACTCGGTTGAAACTGCGGTGCGGCTGGCCGATGGTCTTGTGATTGCTGAAAATGCGGATAACGGGGAACAAACTTTATTCTCTGAAAAATTCGCCTGCCCGGTGTCAGGCTTTACAATTCCTGAAATAGAGCCACGCCTGTTCTCGTTCAACAACCCGCACGGTGCCTGCCCCAATTGCGATGGCCTCGGCGTGAAGATGTATGTCGATATCGGGTTGGTCATCCCAGACCCCGGCCTGAGCATTGAGGAAGGCGCAATCGCGCCCTGGAACGGCCCGTTCTTCGGGTTTTATCTGCAGGCGATGGAAGCTGTCGCCAAGCATTATAAATTCCGCATCGATATACCGTGGAGCAAGATGAAGAAAGAACATCAGGACATCATCCTGAACGGTTCGGACGACGCGATCAAAACCACCTATCAGAGCAAGAGCGAAAGCACCTGGAAAAGCAACAAGCCGTTTGAAGGCGTCATTCCCAACATGGAACGCCGCCTGCTGGAAACCGATAGCGAAAGCCAGCGCGAACATCTGTCGCAGTACCAGAATTCCGCGCATTGCGAAGCCTGTCACGGCAAACGCCTGAAGCCTGAAGCCCTCGCCGTTAAAATCGACAAGCGCGATATCAGCGAAATTTCAGACCTCAGCATCGCCGAGGCCTGTGCGTGGTTTGGTGGCCTTAACAAGAAACTGAAGAAACAGCACCTCGCCATTGCCGAGCGCATCCTGAAAGAAATCAATGAGCGCCTGACCTTCCTGATGAATGTCGGGCTTGAATACCTCAATCTTTCACGCACATCGGGTACGCTCTCGGGCGGCGAAAGCCAGCGCATCCGGCTGGCCAGCCAAATTGGTTCCGGGCTGACAGGTGTTTTGTATGTTCTGGATGAACCCTCTATCGGTCTGCACCAGCGCGACAACAACCGCCTGCTGGAAACACTGAAACGTCTGCGCGATCTCGGCAATACAGTGCTGGTGGTCGAGCATGATGAGGACGCGATCCGCACTGCTGATTACCTGATTGATATGGGCCCGGGTGCGGGTACGCATGGCGGCAGTATCGTCGCGGAAGGCACCCCGGCGCAGGTGATGAAATCCAAGACCAGCCTGACCGCGCAATATCTGAACGGCAGCCGTTCTATTGAAGTGCCTGACGAACGCCGCCCCGGTAAAGCCAAGCAATTCCTTGAGGTCAAGGGTGCCACCGGCAACAACCTGAAAAACGTCAATCTGAAAGTGCCGCTGGGTACGCTCACTTGTGTGACAGGCGTTTCCGGCAGCGGTAAATCATCGCTGACGCTTGATACATTTTATCAGGCCATCAACAAACGCCTGAATAATACGCGTGATCATCCCCTGCCGCATAAAGAGCTTAAAGGCATCGAGTTTATCGACAAGGTGATCGATATCGACCAGTCGCCGATTGGCCGCACACCACGTTCCAACCCCGCGACTTACACAGGCGCGTTTACACCAATCCGCGAATGGTTTGCCGGATTGCCCGAGGCCAAGGCGCGGGGTTACGGTCCGGGCCGCTTCTCGTTCAACGTCAAGGGCGGGCGCTGCGAGGCCTGTCAGGGCGACGGCGTGATCAAGATCGAGATGCATTTCCTGCCTGATGTCTATGTCACCTGCGATTCCTGTGAAGGTGCGCGTTATAACCGTGAAACGCTGGAAGTGAAATTCAGGGACAAATCGATTGCCGATGTGCTGAACATGACGATTGAGGAAGCCGCCGATTTCTTCAAGGCCGTCCCGAGCATCCGCGACAAGATGGAAACGCTGAAAGAAGTCGGTCTTGGTTATATTCATGTCGGGCAACAGGCCACCACCCTTTCGGGTGGTGAAGCGCAGCGCGTGAAACTCTCGAAGGAACTCTCACGTCGTTCGACGGGCAAGACGCTTTATATTCTCGATGAACCGACAACGGGCCTGCATTTCGAGGACGTACGCAACCTGCTGGTTGTTCTTCATCGTCTGGTCGATCAGGGCAACACCGTGGTGGTGATCGAGCATAATCTGGAAGTCATCAAAACCGCCGACTGGATCGTTGATATCGGCCCCGAGGGCGGCGACAAAGGCGGGCAGATCGTGGCCGAGGGGACGCCCGAGGAGGTCAGCAAGGTCAAGGGCAGCTACACCGCCCAATATCTCGCCCCGCTGCTTAAGGCACCTGCAAAGGCGGCCTCCAAAGTCAAAAAGACAGCATAATTCAATGAAATCAAATAGTTGTATTTTTGCATTCTGATAAATATTATGTTAATATAAGCCAGTTTTACCAATATCTTCGAGAGTGTGGCCATGGCAGAGACAGGTTATAAAAAAGGCGGATCAAATGGTTCCGGTGAAGGCGGCAAGCAAAAGCTGAAAATCGGACAGCCAAACCCTCCGGAGCCACCGACAAACAAGCCCGCCGGCCCATCAAAGTTCAACGCCGTTAAGTCTTTCCTGAAAGATCACTGGCGTAAAGCGGGCGGCATTGCCGTTTTTGGCCTGATCGGGACCAGCTTCGTACAAACCGATATTGAACACCCTGAACATTCAATGCTCAGCGTACAAGGTATTTACTTGAGAACCATGCGTGTGGCCGAAAACGTCAGCGCCATCGGCAACTTTGCATGGAATGTGGTATCCACGCCGGTAGCAGTTGCCCTGAAAGTGACTGATCTGGTGAAACCGGGCAGCCAACCGATGTCTGACTTCATAGTCTGCACCAACAAGAAATTCTACGACCAGATGATGGCCGGTGAGCCACGTGCCACCGCCTTTGCCAAAGCGATACAGCCGCAACTGGAATCGCAGGCGCGCCTGCTGGCTTATAAAGATGCCCCCTTCTACAAGAAACACGCCGAATTCGATCCGTTGACCAGATCGCCTGCTGCGGTATTCCACATTCCGGCTGTTCCGGCAGACTGGCACCCGAATGCGCCGTATGTTCTGGAATCGCCCATGCCTATGGAACAAAAATTCGCGGATGAACAGGCCTGTGGCCGCGACGAGGTTTACCGCAAATCGCCCATCCCCGGCATGAAATAAGACACTACAATAAAAAGCAAAAACCCGGCACAAGCCGGGTTTTTTATTGGTGCGGGTGGTCGGACTTGAACCGACACTCCTTGCGGAACCGGATTTTGAATCCGGCGCGTCTACCATTTCACCACACCCGCACAGGTCTCTACCTATAGCGGATTTTTTATTTTTCGCAAGGCGGAAAACCGTTATTCACCGACGGATACCCAAAGTCCTGCGCAATATTGCAGCGTATTACTGACGGAGCTGTAGAGCAGGTCCCCTTCGTCCCCGGTGGGGCTTGTGCAGGAACCGCCGCTGCCGCCACCGCCGCCGCCCGGGGTAATCACAACCTGACCGTTGCCGCCCGTAGCCCCTGAATTGCCGTTACCCGGCCCGCCATTGGCCGCCGCACCGGAACTGGTGGCGCCATTCGAACCCGTGATAACGGTACCGCCGGTAAAACTGTAACCGCCGCCGCCGCCACCATTGCGACCACTGCAAGCGCCACCATTTGTGGAAGAACCGCAGGAACCGCCGTCGCTCCCGGCACCGCCCGCACCACCATAGTTGGTGGCACCGCCATTATTTTCAGCACCGCCACCACCCGCGCCGCCGTAACGGTTGGGTGCCGTGCCCGCCGCTGGCGAACCGTTTTGACGGCGGTTACCGCCCTTGCCCCCGGCATAGGTTCCTGAGGCGCCGCCATTGCCGCCGGTATCACCACTGGGATTAACACCGCCGCCGCCAACCCAGACCGTCATATCATCACCGCCGGAAACGGTGATCGTCGCTGTTGCATAACCGCCGCCGCCGCCACGTGAGGAACCTGAAGCATCATTACCGCCGCCGCCGCCGCCGCCGCCGCCCACAGCCAAAACCTGACTATCGCTAACACGCACAACCAGACTGCCGCCACCGCCGCCGCCCGCGCCACGGTGCGAACTGCTCGGTGAACCGCTGCCGCCCGCACCATAGGCCTCGACCGTGAGCTGCGTACAGCCTGTCGGCACCTCATAAGCTGTTGATCCTGTCGCGGTAATCGTCTGCGGCGTTGTATCACAGCTTGGCGGAACCGGCGGCCCGCCGATCGGCCCCATGGCGCGCCATACGCCGTTGCCCCCACAATACTGCATCACGCTCTCGGCGGAATTGTAAATGATGTCGCCCTTGGTCCCGGCGGGTGATAAACAATCAGTTGGTGTGGCTGTGTGCTGACGTACGCAGCGCGCCGTGTTGATTTCGTCCTTGACGGGGTTGCCCTGCACACCGTCGGGCATGTTTTGCCGCCGGGCCGTGAACTGGTCATCTTCACTTGATGACCACAGGCGGCGCTGATCGCCCGTAGCACCCGCATTCAGCTCGAACCCGCCGATTGCCACGCGGTTGGTACGCAGGACCGCCAGTTCATCTATCGCCGGCAGATACCAGTCCGTATGGTTAAGCGCCGTCAGGTCGCCGCAATATTGCGCGGCCTGGTGCGGCTGCACACCACCCGTCACGCTATCAGCATCGGTTGACAGCAGCAGCACGGTGTTGCCGTCACCGTCCGTCGTGCTGCCGGTGCCGGCCAGCGTGTCGCCGCTGGCATTGGCATTGTTGTAGGCGAATGTTGTACGCGATGCGCCGGTGCAGGCGGCACCATCCCATGTCATTCCGGCATCGCAATGCGTGGTGTACATGGGTACGCTGCCATCCGGGGATACGCCCGCATAAACCGAGCCATCACTGCATTCATCGCCGATGGTCGGACAGCCGGTGGGAGCACCGCCATTATGATGAATCCCGACCCATTGCGTATCATTGCAATACTGCATCAGGTCGTGGTCGTCGTTATAAATGATATCTCCGCCCGTACCGGCAGGGTTAGTGCACGCGGCCTGTGCCGCTGTCGATGATATGATTATTGTCACTATAGACAAAATCAGGACAAGCCCGCGATCCCTGTAAAAACTCACTCACTCCCCCTCCATCCCGCTAAATTCCCGGAATAAACTGAATAAAATCGTTCAGTATTTATCTGGCGAACAAAATCGCTCTTTTTACTTAAAACGGCAGTACACAACTGCACGAATTCAACTATGCGTAGAGATAAGCTTTTACACTAAATACTACGACTTACTTAATTAGAGATACCAAGGTATAATGGAGAAAATGCCCTGACAACTCAGAAAAACTTACTATCCTTAAAAACAACCTTCGGGCTGCCCGCTTTCATAATACTGGCACTTGCACCGGCCAGCCGGAAACCCTCTTTATTTTCCTACATTTATCCAATAGCCCGAACAATATTGCAGCTTGTTACTTACGGAGCTGTAGATCATATCGCCCTCTGCCCCTGCGGGGCTACTGCAGGCGCCACTGGCACCCGGCCCGCCAATCGGCCCCATGGCGCGCCACACGCCGTTGCCGCCGCAATATTGCATGACATGCTCAGCGGAATTAAAGAGGAGATCGCCTTTGGTTCCTGTCGGCGATGAACAATCAGTTGGTGTGGCTGTGTGCTGACGTACGCAGCGCGCCGTGTTGATTTCGTCCTTGACCGGATTGCCCTGCACACCGTCGGGCATGTTCTGACGCCAGGCCGTGAACTGGCCGTTCTCACTTGATGACCACAGGCGGCGCTGATTGCCCGTAGCACCCGCATTCAGCTCGAACCCGCCGATAGCCACGCGGTTGGTGCGCAGGACCGCCAGCTCATCCTTCGCCGGCAGATACCAGTCCGTATGATTAAGCGCCGTCAGGTCGCCGCAATACTGCGCGGCCTGGTGCGGTTGCACACCACCCGTCACACCATCGGCATCGGTTGACAGCAGCAGCACGGTGTTGCCGTCACCATCCGTCGTGCTGCCCGTACTGGCCAGCGTGTCGCCGCTGGCATTGGCATTGTTGTAGGCGAATGTTGTACGCGATGCGCCGGTGCAGGCGGCACCATCCCATGTCATTCCGGCATCGCAATGCGTGGTGTACATGGCTACGTTGCCATCCGGGGACAACCCGGCATAAACAGAACCGTCACTGCATTCATCACCGATCGTGGAACAGCCGGTGGGGGCATTGGTGATGGCAACACCCACCCACTGCGTATCATTGCAGTACTGCAAAAGATCATAATCGTCATTGAACACAATATCGCCCGCCACACCCGCAGGGTTGCTGCAGGCGGCTTGTGCGGTCGAAGGCAGCAAACATAACGCTGCCGCAAAAAACGCCATCTTTGCCTTCGTGGAAAGTGAGATAAATGGAGCGGCCTTCATTTGCGGCTCCCTAGTCTGGTTTGCGGCGACGGTTGGCAACCAGTAAAATGACAGCGCTCATACCGCCCATCAGCATCATGCCCACGATCAGGCCTAAACCTATCTGGGCCTTGTTAATGCCGTAACCGGTATGGGCTTTCAGACCCTGCACGTCGCGGCTCAGGTCGTTCAGTGCGGTGACCATCGTCTCGCGGTCTGATTTCACGCTGGCCAGTTCGGCTTTCAGGGCTTCATTTTCGGCCTTCAGTTCCTTGGTGGCTTCGATCATCGGGGCGATCAGGCCGACATAATTGACCGACATATAGTTTTCAGGGGTCGATTTATCGGTGCGTACCAGTTCCGGGAACACTTTGTTGATTTCCTGCGCCATGACACCGAATTCGAGAGTACCCTCTTTATCATCTTTCATGCGGAAGCTGTAGGTGCCGATCTGGTCCAGTTTAGCCAGCATGCTGCCGCGATCATTCAGTTCGTTGATATCTGTTTTCAGGCGCATATCCGAAACGTCGGTGATGGTGCCTGTGTACTGGATATCGCCCGTAACGTCCAGCTCAACGCCCGCCGCCGGTACCGCACCGATACCGATACGATCCTGCGACATGTCGCCGTAGATTGTACCGCCGATATTCAACTGGCTGCTGCCCGTGGCGCTCGCGAAATCTATGTTTGATCCGATGATAATGTTGGTTGACCCCGTTGTCAGGTTGTCGCCTGCACGGTCACCGATGGCAATATTGCTGGCACCAGACGTTACGTTCATCAGCGCGCTATGGCCAAGAGCCGTGTTCGCCGTACCCGTGTTGTTTCCGGCAGTTCCACTGCCCTGCAGGGCGAACGCACCCAGCGCTGTATTATATGTAATCGAACCCGTGCCGGTGCTATGGCCATAGCGCATAGCGGCATAACCGACGGCCGTGCTTTCCTGCTTGGCGACGTTGGTGGTCAGCGTTGACCAGCCGAGGGCCGTGTTGCGCGTACCTATGGTCTGATCATAAAGAGCACCCTCGCCCAACGCAGCGTTATAGCTACCGGTGGTGTTACTGGCGAGAGAGCCAGAGCCTACCGACGCGTTATCAATACCGGTGGTATTCGCCATCATGCTGCTGTGACCGACAGCGGTGTTGCTGACGCCGGTATTACTTGCCGGTGTCCCGCCGCCTTGCAGGGCATAGGCACCCACGGCCGTGTTATAGGTGATGGCTGATGTTGTCGAGCTATCGGCATTGGACATGGCCATGTAACCAATCGCCGTACTATCATCCTTGGCCCTGTTATTATAAAGAGCATTACCGCCGAATGCCGTATTCCTGTCTGCACCTCCCTGGATGTAGTAGAGGGAATTCATACCGCCTGCCGAGTTATTGCTGCCGGTCAGTGCCGTCGCGTTGCCCCACATTGACATCTCGCCCAAGGCGGTATTGCCGCTACCGGTGGTGTTGTTTTCCAGAGATTGCTGGCCGATGGCCGTGTTCCAATTGCCCGTTGTATTATCCATCATAGATCTATGGCCGACAGCCGTGTTCTCACCGCCAATATTCGCTGATGCTGTCGTACTGCCTTGCAAGGCATAGGCACCAATGGCTGTATTAGCAGAAACCTGAGTTGTGGCGGTGCTATCGGCATAGCGCATGGCGTCAAGACCAATGGCCGTGTTTTCCTGGCGCGCCACGTTGCTGGCCAGCGTATTAATACCCACGGCCGTGTTACCCGTGCCGGTGCTGCTGGTGCCTGAACCCGTACCGAGGAAAACCGTAGAGGTCGTATTGCTGATAGCATCGGACAGATCATCAATCGCACCGCCACCACCACCGCCACCGATCATGTCCGTCCACGCACCCGCCTGATAACCTTCAAATTTTGCAGTCTGACTGTTGTAACGGATCATACCGTTAACAGGTGAACCCGGTTGCTGCGCTGTGGTACCAATCGGCACGGTCAGTGCGCCCGTACCCACAACCTGCATCAAGCCCGCATTCGTCGTACCGGTAATTAAGTCACCGATGTTCAACTGGTTGCTGCCCGTAGCGGAAGCCGCTTCAATGTTATTACCTATGAGAATATTCGAACCTCCTGAAGTGAGCGTACTACCCGTTGAATAGCCAATCGCAACGTTTTCATTTCCAGTTACGTTCTGCAGAGCAGCCTGACCTACAGCGACGTTACCACTACCGCTACTGCCAGTGCTCATCGCGCTTCCGCCAAGAGCAACGTTATAGGACCCTGCTCCATTCGTCAGCGCGCTAGAACCAAGGGCCGTATTCGAACCTCCTGTAACACTCATCATTGCTGCATAACCAACGGCAGTATTAGAAGCAACAGTTGTTGCTGCAGACAATGTCAGATAACCCACAGCCGTGTTAGAGGCTCCCGATGTATTGACAAGCAATGAGAAGGCACCCAAAGCCGTGTTCCATGAGCCGTTGCTGGCTGCCAGAGCTTGTTTACCAAGGGCTGTCGAGTTTGCACCCGTTGTATTTACTGTTAGCGCCGCGTAACCAACGGCCGTGTTATGCTGACCAGACGTATTACTGTCCAATGCCGTACTACCCACAGCCGTAATCTGGTTCGCGGTGTTCGCAGCCAGTGCGTTGTATCCAACACCCACGTTATCTGTGGCTGTCGTAACTGCCGTCAGGGCATTATAGCCAAGCCCGAGGTTGTAATCACCCGTGGTAATGCTATCGCCAGCATTCTGACCAATAGCAAAGTTATACTGCCCGCCCGCAAGAATGCCATTCCCGGCATTCTGCCCCATCCACAGATTGAAGTCTGTCGCGTAATCTGTTTTGGCATCTGTCAGATTGTCGATAGCGACCGATCCCGCACCGCCGATCATATCCACCCAGGCACCCGCCTGATAACCTTCGAACTTGCTGGTCTGGCTGTTGTAACGGATCATACCGTTGACAGGTGATCCCGGTTGCTGCGCCGTCGTACCGACCGGCACGGTCAGTGCGCCCGTACCCACAATCTGCATCAAGCCCGCGTTCGTCGTACCGGTGATCAGGCCGCCGATATTCAGGTGATAGGTGCTTGTTGTCGTGGGCACGTTGATGCCGTAACCAATCAGGATGTTATCGCTGCCACCGGCGGTCAGATTAGCCGCGGTATCCGCACCTATAATCGTGTTCCGGTTATTGGTACCATCCAGATTATATGCCGCATCTGTACCGATAATAACGTTGTCGCTGCCGTCGTAAGTAAAGCTGACGGTTTCACCTTCCGCGGCACCAGCGCCGATCATGATATTGCCGGTGCCGGTCCTTAAATAGCGTCCGGCGACATCGCCCAGGGCCGTGTTCCCCGAACCTGTCGTAACTGTCAAGGCGCTATTACCCACGGCGGTGTTCTCGTTAGTGTTGCTAACCGTAGACAATGCCTCGCTACCGATGGCAATATTCGACCCTCCCGACGTGATACTGTCACCAGCGCCAGCGCCCACAGCGGTATTAGCCCAGCCGCTGGTAACGGCGGTAAGGGCGTTCATTCCTATTGCCGTATTACCGTCACCCAAGCCCCCACCCGAGGAAGCGCTATTCAGTGAGTCCAGCGCGCTGATCCCGATGCCTGTATTGTAGAGGTTATTTGCCCCGACCGAACCGCCGCCCTCATGGCCCATAAATATGTTATTCGTTGTCAGATTTTTCGCCGCATCGGTTAAATCATCAATCGCAACGCTACCCGCACCACCGATCATGTCCGTCCAGGCACCGTTCTGGTATGCCCGAAATTTGTTGGTCGTCGTGTCGTAACGCATCATACCGTTAGCAGCAGCCTGCATGCCTGCCTGCCCCGGTTCCTGTGTCGTCGCACCGGTCGGGATGGTCAAGGAGTTGGAGGCCAGTGTCATGGATGTGGCCGGGCTGCGATCCGTTGTGCCCGTACCCTGTCCCGGAACCACTGTCTGGAACAGTATGTTCGAGAGGCCGTTACCTGTCGTAATACCCGATTGCAGAACAAGATTACCGCCTGCAAGGTCGGTGCTGCCCGCATCCGCGCCACCGGCGTTGATCGTCAGGTTACGTCCAGCGGTGGTGTTTGTGGTTTCGCGTTCCATACCGATAGTCTGGTCAGCTGTGTCACCGCTGAAGGACAGGTTATAAGTCGGGGCACCCATAAATGTGGCAGGTACAGCCGTATCGATTACCATCTTGCCGCCGAACAGCGCCATAGTGTTGGCACCCGTCATGACCAAGCCGTCTTGGTCACCCATGAAGATACCCATGGATTGGATGCCCGTTACCTGAGACCGTGTCGTAATAGTTACCGCATTATCAATCAAGCCAAGAGCCATCGAACCATCACCCTGGCCGCTGCCTGCGGTGCCGTTACCGGCGATAACAGATTTCCCCATTGCCGTGCTGGCAATGCCGGTGGCTTGTGTGCTATCCCCCATGGAGAAGCTTGAAAGGCCGCTGGCAGTCGAACTACCCATCGCCACGCTAGACTGACCACTGGCGGTGGAGTTGGCCCCCATCGCCACACTATAAGAACCGCTGGCGGTTGTTTGAAACCCCATCGCCACGCTTCCAGAACTGCTGGCGGTTGTACTATATCCCAACGCCACGCTGTAATCGCCAATGTTGCCGTTATCCCATTGCGTACTGCCGATATACCCCGCCCGTAATGCCGCTTTCTGGGTATCAAAGAACATCCGTGTGCCTGCGCCTGTGGCCGGAACGCTGGCCGTGCCCGTATAAGTGCCGCTCAGCAGCAAGTCGCCATCGGCCATCAGTTTATAAGTAGATGATGCACTGAACGCGCCACCGCTGTTGAACTGGATTTCACGGTCGGCACCGGCAGGTGTAGCACCGCCGCCAGCGCAGGCAGCCCAGCCCCCGCCGGAATTCTTACATTCGATAACACCTGCGTTATCGCGGATACCATAACCGCCAGAACCGCGTGTCGTACCCCAGTTCAGGTATTTACCGGCACCAATACCCGCATCCATTGCCGAGTAAACGCCCCAGTTGCTACCTGTGAAGTAACCGCCGTAACCTCCCGTGCTGGCGCTGGTACCATACACGCCATATGTCGTACCGGTTGCCGCAAATGTTTCACCATATATACCGGTACCGCCCGTACTGTTAGCATAACCCCTGGTACCAAATGTCGTGCCGGTTGCCGCAGGAGCATAACCTTCAACGCCGATACCACCGGTACTTTCTGACTGACCATATATACCGTAAGTGGTACCTGTAGCAGCCGCCGCAATACCATATGTACCTGTGCCGCCTGTGCTGGCTGCATAACCATGAACACCATATGTCGTGCCGGTTGCAGCGCTTGCATAACCGTAAACACCCCTGCCGCCTGTGCTTGAGTTTGCACCATAAACACCATTTGTAACGCCTGTTGTGGCCGTTGCCGTACCGTAAACAGCCGTACCACTCGTACTCGCGTTACTACCGTAAACGCCATATGTAGCACCTGTTGTACCTGTTGCCGTACCCTTGATAGCCGTGCCGTTCGCCGTCGTGCTGTTGGTCGTGCCGAAGATCGCGTTGCCCGACATAGATGCGTTTGTCGTGCTAACAAACAGAACGCTACCGCTGGTGATGGACGATGAGCCCATAACCATGCCCGTGCCCGTGGTCAAGCTGTCCCAATTCCAGGTTTGCGTATTTGCCGCATTATTGATTGCGTTCGCACCCGAAGCCGCCGTCAGGGACGAAAGCGCTACTGACCCGGCGCCACCAATCATGTCGACCCAGGAACCGTTCTGGCGGCCTTCAAATTTATTGGTCGTGGTGTTGTAACGGATCATACCGTTTGCAGGTGCGCCCGGTTGTTGTGCCGTCGTACCAATCGGCAGCGTCAACGCGCCCGTACCTACGACCTGCATCAGACCCGCATTCGTCGTACCGGTGATCAGGCCGCCGATATTCAGCTGGTTGCTGCCGGTGGCGCTGGCGAAGTCTATGTTGGAGCCGATCATGATGTTGCTGGAACCTGTGGTCAGGTTGTCGCCTGCACGGTCACCAATCGCGATGTTGCTGGCGCCGGACGTCACAACCATCAGGGCGCCATAGCCAAGCGCCGTATTTGCCGTGCCCGTGTTGGCAGACGCTGTCGCGCTACCCTGCAGGGCGAATGCGCCAACAGCCGTATTATAAGTGATCGCGCCTGTACCTGAGCTGTCAGCATACTGCATGGCGGCGTAGCCAACGGCCGTGCTTTCCTGTTTGGCTACGTTGGAGGTCAGCGCTGACCAACCGACCGCCGTGTTGCGCGTACCTATGGTCTGCTCATAAAGAGCACCCTCACCCAGGGCGGCGTTACTGCTACCCGTGGTGTTTCTGAAGAGAGAGCCTGAGCCCACGGCCACGTTATCAGTACCGGTCGTGTTGACCAGCATACTGCTGTGACCGATAGCGGTGTTCGATACGCCGGTATTCGCCGATGCTGTTGCGCTGCCACGCAGAGCCCCATAGCCAACGGCCGTATTGTACGCGACAGATGCAGAAGCCGTACTATCAGCATAGCGCATGGCCTCTGCGCCAACGGCCGTGTTTTCCTGTTTTGCAACATTGCTGCGCAAGCTGTTTACGCCAAGGGCCGTATTGTTTACACCTGTTGTGTTGTCCGCCAGCGAGGTTACACCTATGGCTGTATTGGCTGATCCTGTGTTGGTGGCGGTCAGGGCGTTAAAGCCAAGACCCGTATTATAGTCACCCGTCGAAATGACGTCGCCAGAACCTATCCCGATGACGGTGTTGTACTGTCCGCCAGAGGCAATCCCGTTACCGGCGTTCTGGCCCATCCACAGATTGAAATCTGTTGCGTAATCGGTTTTACCATCAGACAGATCATCAATGGCACCGCCGCCAGCGCCACAAGCGCCATCAACCCAGTTGGTGCCGTTATAGGTCAGGCATTCGCCGTTGGCGGCCGCGGTGATGACGACATCACCCAGATCGTCGATATTGAGGCCTACAGGTGCCGCGGCACCCGCTGTACCGGCGATGGACACGCGGTCCGTCACACTGACTTTACCCGTCACCGCCAGAGCGTTGGTGCTGTTGTTCCATGCGAAGTTAGCACTGGCACCGAACGCGCCACCACTGTTGAACTGTACTTGCGTATTCGCACCCGCCGGTGTGCCGCCCGAGGTGATGATGTCGGTCCATGTGCCGTTCTGGTAACCTTCGAATTTGTTGGTCGTCGTATTGTAACGGATCATGCCGTTGACAGGTGAACCCGGTTGTTGCGCTGTCGTGCCGCGCGGCAATACGACAGAATCTGTGGCCGCACCCAGATCAAGTACGCTACGTGCTGTCAATTGCGTGGCTGGCACGTTCGGGTCAATCACCATCTTGCCGCCGAACAGGCCCATGGTGTTGGCCGCGCTGAAGTTTACCGCGCTATGGTTGCCCATAAATATGCCGAAAGACTGTGTACCGGAAACCTGCGGATCGGTCGCGGGGGCGGTGGCCGTTAATCCCAGACCGAAAGAACCAATACCCCCAGAAGTGACATTGACTTCCCGTCCCGCAGCTAAACTATAATTGCCTGCGGCCGTCGTCAGTGTCCCTATCGCCGTGCTGTTGCCGCCGCTGGCCGTCGTCCACGACCCCAAAGCCACAGAATTCCAGCCGCTGGCCGTGGTGGTGTTGCCCAGAGCCACGGCGCTGTTGCTACTGGCGATGGCATTGTCGCCCATGGCCATACTGAGATCGCCGATGCTGGCTTCATCCCATTGCGTACCATCCACCCGTCCGGCGCGGAAGGCTGCTTTTTGTACATCAAAGAACATCCGTGTGCCCGCGCCTGTTGCCGGAGGACTTCCCACACCCGTGAAGCTGCCCGAAACCATCAGGTCGCCAGTCGAGGAGAACACCAGCCCCGCATTCGCCGCAAAGCTGCCGCCGGAATTAAACTGGATACCGCGATCAGGCGATGCCGCTGTTCCGCCTGCGGTAATAATGTCTGTCCAGACGCCGGCCTGATAACCTTCAAACTTGCCGGTCTGGCTGTTGTAACGCAGCATACCGTTGACGGGCGAACCAGGGCGCTGTGCCGTGTCGCCGCGTGGTACATTTATGGCGCCCGTACCCGTCAAGTCGAGCGTACCGGTGATTGTCTGGTTGCCTGTAACGGTCAGTGTGGATGTGCCATTGTTCCAAATATAGTTTGTGCTACCCCACAGGCGACCTGCACTGGCGTACTGGATAACACCGTCTGCACCGTAAGCAAAATCAGAGTTGATAACATCGCTGGCTTCGAAGCAATTTGCGCCTGTTTCATCGCAATATTCGTTGGCGTCCATAGAACCCAACGTACGGGTACGTGCGCGCGACCAGTTATTCAGGTAAGCAAACGGCGTGATCAGGTGCGCATCATCTGCTTGCGCGGGCACATAGTAACCAATCGGAATAGCGATTGCCCCCGCATTAGCCGTGTCAGTACCAAATGTGGCTGTCACTGCTGCGCATATTGTGAAGTCACCCGTCGTGCTATCGCAGCGCCCCTCAACACCGATACCCAATGCGACGTTACCAGTAGCATTCATGTTATCAACACGACCCAAAACACCCATGTTGTGGCCAGCACCCGTGATCGACGATGTCGAGCCATGGAGCATTTCACCGAATATTGCAGCCTTAACAGCCGTCGAGTTTGATCCCGGCACACTTGTCTGCGTTGAGTATATGCCGCCCGTGGCGACATCTTCCCAAGTACCCGTCATAGATGTAGATGCAGTTTGGCCGATTGCCTTAAAGGTACCACCCGTTGTCCATGTCAAGTTGCTGGTGGCCGCAAAGCTGCCGCCAGAATTGAACTGGATGCCGCGATCAGGCGCAGAAGCGGAAGCTCCGGCGGTAATGATATCTGTCCAGACGCCGCCCTGATAACCCTCGAACTTGGCTGTCTGGCTGTTGTAACGGATCATGCCGTTGACGCCTGTCGGGCGTTGTGCCGTGTCGCCGCGCGGGACTGTCAGCGCGCCGGTGCCCACAATCTGCATCAGACCTGCGTTTGTTGTACCCGTAATCAGACCGCCGATGTTTAACTGGTTGCTGGCCGTTGCCGAAGGCGCATCGGCATTGTGACCGATCATAATATTGTAGGCGCCTGTGGTAATATTGCTACCGGCGCTGCTACCAATGGCGACGTTGTAAGAGGTATATCCCTGAAGATTCTGGAGTGCCGTTTTACCAATACCGACGTTTTCTACACCTGTCAGCGGCACACCAATAATGCCCTGGATCGCATTTACACCGATAGCCGTATTCTCTTCACCTAAGTTATACTGCAGGGCAGTCACACCTATTGCAGTATTATCATTACCTGAGATATTCGTGCTGAGCGCCCCCTGGCCTACCGCTGTGTTGAAAGTTCCCGTCGTATTCGCACTCAGGCTAGCATCACCGACCGCGGTATTCCTCCAACCTCCAGCATTGACCTTCAGGGCGCTATGACCAACCGCCGTATTATTCGTTCCCGTGTTCGCCGATGCTGTTACGCTGCCTTGCAGGGCCAGGGCACCAATCGCCGTGTTATATGTCGTTGTTACCCCTGCTACGCTGTTGGCATAAAGCATGGCGTTGTAACCGATGGCCGTCGTCTCGCTGCCGCCGACGTTCGAAGCCATCACGTTTTTGCCGATCACGATGTTGCCATAGCCGACCGTATTCGCCACCAGGCTGCTATCGCCAATGGCCACGTTGTTCGCACCGGTTGTCGTGGCCGTCAGCGCATCTTTACCTATCGCCAGGTTATAGCTACCGCCTGTTGTAACCGTTGTCAGTGCACGGTAACCGATGGCTATATTGTTATCAGCCGTGGTGATGGAATCCCCGGCCAGCTGACCGAGCGCCAGGTTATACTGGCCCGTCGCGGCAATCGCCCACGCATCGGCAGGCGTACCCATGAACAGGTTGAAATCTGTTACGTAATCTGATTCGGCATCACTCAGGTTATCAATGGCGATAGAGCCCGCGCCAGCGATCATGTCTGTCCAGACACCCGCCTGATAGCCTTCAAATTTGTCGGTCTGGCTGTTGTAACGGATCATACCGTTAACACCCGTCGAAGGACGGCTGCCCGTTGCGCCAGCAGGCAGCGTTACTGCGGCGCTACCACCAAACACTGCCGATGAATTCGTTGCGCCCGGTGCCTGAATGGTCAGGTAATTTACGCCGTTCGCCGCCACACCCAGCGCATCAGCACCGACATTATAGAGACCCGTGTTCAGATCGCCTGTAAAACTGTAAGCCGGAGTACCAACGGCACCGGCAACCATACCCATCTGCCCTGTCGTCAGGCGTGCAACCTCAGCACCGTTTGTAACAAAACCAATTGTATCAGCCGCTATGTTATAAAGGCCTGTATTCGTATCCGTGCTGAAGGAGAAGCTTGGCGCTCCTACCGCACCGTTACCGACGCGCACCGCCCCTGTGCCACTATTGGCAATCGTCATCACATTATTGGCCAGATCCCACGTATAGTCTGCATCCGCGCCGAAAATGCCACCACTGTTAAATTGAATTTCTGTGTTGGAACCAGATGCTCCTGCCGATCCAGTCACGATATCCTGCCATGAGCCGGCCTGATAACCTTCAAACTTCCCGCTGACGCTATTATAACGCAGCATGCCATTGACGGGTGATGCCGGACGGTTGCCAACCTGACCGATCGGCAGAAGAACAGCGTCGGTGGAAGCGCCCAAATCAAGCGTTGCGCGCGCTGTCATCTGCTGCGCAGGCACACGCGGATCCACCACGATCTTGCCACCGAATACGCCCATTGTGTTGCTGACGTTGAAATCAACACCACTCTGTGCGCCCATGAACAGGGCAAATGATTGGGCACCTGAAACGATCGGGTTCGGTGATGGGCCGGTAGCGCTCAGGCCGAACGCCGCTGATCCGTCACCAGTCGCGGATATAAACACTTCGCGGCCAAAGGCCAGACTGTGATCGCCCGCGGCGACAGTCCCATAACCAGTCGCCACGCTGTGCAGACCCATATAGGTGTTATCCCAGCCCGTACCCGTCACAGTACCGACACGGAACGCGCCGGACTGCGTATCGAAGAACATGCGCGTCCCCGCACCCGTGGCCGGAACGCTGGCGGTGCCGGTATAGGTGCCGCTCAACAGCAGATCGCCATCGGCGGCATATATAAGATTACTGCTGGCCGCGAAGTTGCCGCCGCTGTTGAACTGAATGCCGCGGTCAGGCGCTGCCGCGCCGCCCGCCAGGCCCGATGTCAGGATGTCCTGCCATGCCCCCGCTTGGTAACCCTCGAACTTGCCGCTGACGCTGTTATAACGCAGCATACCGTTGACAGCCGATCCCGGGCGGGACGCCGTATCACCACGCGGCAGGGTCAGAGCACCCGCGCCCGCAAGTACAAAGTTACCAGCTGTCATATCACCATAGAAGGCATCGGCGATGTTCAGATAGTTATTGGTGCCTGCCGTAGGCGGATTAAGATTGACGCCAATGATAACGTTGTAGTCACCTGTCGTAATCGCACCACCGGCATTCCTACCGATGGCAATGTTGTTGGAACCACTGGTTACGCCCAACAAGGCCGAATGGCCGAGCGCCGTGTTTGCCGTACCGGTGTTGTTTGCCGCCGTCGTGCTACCGCGCAGGGCATAGGCACCGAGGGCCGTATTATATGTGACTGCACCCACCGCTGTGCTATCGGCATAGCGCATCGCGTCAAGACCGACTGCCGTGCTCTCTTGCTTGGCAACATTACTGGCCAGCGTGTTTATACCAGCCGCCGTATTGCCAGAACCCGTGCTGACCGTCCCCGAACCTGTGCCGAGATAGAGTGTGGAGGACGTATTGCTGATAGCGTCGCTCAGATCGTTAATCGCGATGGCACCGCCGCCCGCCGTCAGAATGTCCTGCCATAAACCGCCTTGATAGGCCTCGAACTTACCGCTCTCGCTATTGTAGCGGATCATACCGTTGACACCTGTCGATGGACGCTGAGCGGTCGCGCCCGAAGGCAGCGTCACCGCGGCGCTACCACCAAAAACTGCCGAGGCATTCGCCGCACCCGGCGCTTGGATGGTCAGGTAATTCACACCGTTCGCGGCGACACCGATAGCATCAGTACCCGCATTATAAAGACCTGTGTTCAGGTCACCTGTAAAGCTGTAGGCCGGGGTACCAACGGCACCGGCAACCATGCCCATCTGTCCTGTCGTCAGACGCGCAACCTCAACGCCGTTTGTGGCAAAGCCGATTGTATCAGCCGCGATATTATAAAGACCGGTATTGGGATCGGTGGTGAAGGAGAAGCTCGGCGTACCCACAGCACCGTTACCGACGCGCACCGCTGCCGTGCCGCTGTTGGCGATGCCCAGAATATTGTTGGTCATGTCCCAAGTGTAATCGGCATCCGCACCCAGAACACCGCCGCTATTGAATTGAATTTCAGTGTTTGCGCCCGCCGCTGTGATGGCACCGCCGCCCGCCGTCAGAATGTCCTGCCATAAACCACCTTGATATGCCTCAAACTTTCCGTTGTCGGTGTTGTAACGGATCATGCCGTTTACGCCTGTGGACGGACGTGTGCCCGTCGCGCCTGATGGCAATGTAACTGCGGCGCTGCCGCCGAAGATTGCCGAAGCGTTGGCTACGCCCGGTGCCTGAATGGTCAGGTAATTGACGCCGTTGGCGGCGATACCTACAGCATCAGCACCGACATTATAAAGACCTGTGTTGGTATCCGTCGTGAAGGAGAAGCTTGGCGTTCCCACAGCACCGTTCCCGACGCGTACCGCCGCCGTGCCGCTGTTGGCGATACCCAGAATATTATTGGTCATGTCCCAGGTGTAATCCGCATCCGCGCCCAGAACGCCGCCGCTGTTAAACTGGATTTGCGTGTTCGCGCCCGCTGCTGTGATTGCGCCGCCGCCGCTTGTCAGGATGTCCTGCCATGCGCCTGCCTGATAGCCTTCGAATTTTCCGTTCGTTGTATTGTAACGAACCATGCCGTTCGTCGGTGCTGCCGGACGGTTTGTGCCATCACCTACAGGCACCTTGATCGCGCCAGTACCGCCCAAGGTCAGGTCACCGGCAGAATTGAAAACAAAATTCGCATCCGTACCCAATACACCGCCACTGTTGAAAACAACTTCGCGGTTGGTGCCGGGGGCCGCGACGCCGCCTGTGGCCACAGACAGGGCCGTAAAGCAATTCGCGCCATTTTCATCGCAATACTGGGCCGCGCCTACGCCGCCCTCGACATCCAGCGACAAGGTGCCGCTGACAGCCGGGTTGGCGGCGGGCGTCTGATCAATGATCATTTTACCGCCCAGCAGGGCCAACGTATTATTAGCGGCCAGATTGATACCGTTCTGGTCACCCATAAAGATACCGTATGAGCTGGTGCCTGATACGATTGGCAGTGTGCCCGTAGAATCACCCAGACCATAAGCGAAGGCGTAAGGGCCAGTCGCCGAGACTTCGCGGCCAAACGCACCTGATGCGAGGCCGGACGCCGTCACATCAAGACCAATGCCGGAACTATAACCACCGATACTGCCGCTATCCCATTGCGCACCTGTTACGCCACCGGCACGGAAAGCGCTGCCCTCCGGATCGAAGAACATGCGGGCACCAGCACCTGACACAGCCACACTCGGCGTTGCCGTATAAGAACCCGTCACCAGCAGATCGCCGCCAACATGGAAATCATCAAGAGGGTCAGCCGTGCCGACACCGACGAAATCATCATTATAATAAAGGCGCTGATCAACCAGCATCGTCCAGTGGCTGCCTGCGCCGCCGCCGCCGCCGCCGCTGGTGCCGATATCTTCCCAGACGTTGGTCATTGACGAACAGACTTGCAGCAAGTCACCCGACACATAACGGATCGCGCCGTGCAATGCGGCCACGCAGGCCACGGATGATGTGCCGACTTTGATCTCGCCATTCACATCCAGTTTCGCATTCGGATCAGCAACACCGATGCCGACATCGCCCGTGCTGTCAATGACAATGCGCGACGAACCGCCGGTAACCAGCGAAAGCGTATCAGCGCCCGCGCTGTACATACCTGTGCCGCCCTCGGTTTCAAAACCTGGGTTCGCCGCCGATGTTGTCGACATGTCGGAAATGAAACGATCGGCATTGATCACATTATTGACTGTTAAATCTTCCGTTGTCAGTATGCCGCCGACAGTCAGATCGTTCTGCACATTGGCATCAGTGACATCAAGACCCGCCGCATTCAGCGTCATCTCCGTGGTGCCGCCATAACTAAAGCCCAATCCGCCACCGGAGGCATAATAAATACCTGTGTCCGTATCACTGGTAAAACTGTAAGTCGGCGCGCCCGCTGTGGCATCACTGCCACGCAGAACGGCACCAAATATGGCGTTACCTGCTACATCGATCGTGCTGTCAAAATCAGTCGCGCCATCGACATCTAACGTGCCGGTCAGGATAGAGTTTCCGGTGACATTGAGATTGGCACCCACAGCCAGATCGCTTCCGATATCCAGATCAGCGCCGAAAATGCTGTCGCCATCAGCCGACAGACCGCCGCCACTATTGAATTTCAGGCCGGAATCGGAACCCATGACGCCGCCCGTACCACCGACACCGCCAACGTTAAACTGAATCTCGCCATCATCACCGACAGCGGAAACAACGGCACCCGCACCACCGATATCAAGCCAGGCCGCGCCATCGCATATCTGCAGAACCTCTTGTGTGCCGCCTCCGGTATCACGGCGCAGCAACCCTTTGTCGGCAGCGACGGAACAGGCCGTCAGCATTGTCTCATCCGGCAGCATAAACAAAGCACCTGCGGACAAATCGAGTTGCGCCCCTGCCGCAAATTGAGCATTGGTATCGAAACCGACATCTGCGCCGGAGAATTGCGCGCCCTGCGACACGTCCAGCTCGCGGTTTGTTGTAATTTGGTCGGGGTTGCCTGATTTAATCGACCACAGGCCGCCAGAGGCCTCGTTGGCTTCGGAATAGGTCATATCGACGATCAAATCGTCGGCACCGTTCGCGCCACGCGTAATATAAGGATTGGTGCCTGTGGGGCCGTCAACGCAAGTCACGCCAAATGTACGGTCGGGACCGGCAGAAATAACAGCAATCACTGTGCCCTGTCCCGTAGCACTACCGTCGAGCAGTGTGCCACCCAAACAGACGTCGCCTGTCACCGTGCCATGATCCCAGCCGCAATAACCGTAAGGAACGCCCCAGGGGTCATTGGTTGTTGAACCGACTGCGGGCAAGCGGCCACCGCCCGTCAAACCCGCCAACGCCGTACCCGCTGGAACAGGCTCGATAAAGCTGTCAGCATCGCAATCATTTAAAGTATTTTGTGCTTCGAGCATCGCGAGCTTCATCGCGATCTGCATCTGGCTATCGGCTTTGGCGCGCTGGTTCAGCGCGACGACAGTACCGACCGGGCCGCGCATCAGGGTGGATGTGGCAGCACCGACCACACCGACGAGCGCTACCGCGCCGAACAGCGTGAAAAAGATGTTACCGCTTTCCCCCCAGCGTTTTGTCATACGTGGCGGCTCCGCGATAGAGCTTCAGATTGTTGGTAAAGGCTTCCCAAAAATTTCCCCCGGGTTTCATACGGGACACCCCTGCAGAGGCTTTCATCCCGTATTATTAATCTTTTCAAAAAAACATTACTAAATTGATAAGAAATCCAGTCGTTAACGATTGGTAAAAACCATGACAAATCAAAGTACTTAACCCCCCGTTTCAGAGTTATGAAAAAATTATTAACGACCATATTTTGAAGCGGATTCATGGGGTTCTGAACGTGTTAAGACGAGGGGAAAGTGGGGTACAAAGGGAATGGCCAAGCGGACGCCCAGCCAGATTCTAAAATTTAAAATCACCGACTATCGTACTGATAAAATTGGAATAGATCAATCCTTCCACAGACTTATCCATAATCCGAATTGTAGAGCGCGCGTTTTTATATAAAAAATGAGTCTATGCTTGGAAAAATGGAGAATCGTGACTAATTTCAATAGCTGTCATTCCCCGACTTGATCGGGGAATCCATACGATCTTCAAACTGAACAATGGATCCTCCGGCCAAGCCGGAGGATGACAAAGATGTAATTTTTTTTGAAAAGCTTCCGCTTATGCCATCACTTTCCTTCAAAAACCTCCTCTCCCACCCGGTTCTGGTGCCCGCCGGGTTGCTGTTGCTGGCGGTCACCGCTTTGGGATCGGCACTGACCTCGCAATATGTATTTGGACTGATTCCCTGCCCGTTGTGCATTTATCAACGCTGGCCTTATGCGATTATCATCGTGCTGAGCGCTGTGGCCTTGTTTATGGGGCTGAAAAAGAACCCTAAAGCCGTTTCAAGGCTGGTCTTCCTGTGCGGGCTGGCTCTGCTGGCAGGCGGCGTTATCGCCGCCTATCATACGGGCGTTGAGCAACATTGGTGGAAATCGTTTCTGGAGGGCTGCACGATCAATTTCGATGCGTCCGGCGATCTGCTGAAACAAATCGAAAGCACAAACGCCGCGCGCTGCGATGAAATCCCCTGGAGCCTGTTCGGCATTTCAATGGCTGGATATAACGCTATCTTTTCGCTGATCGCTGCACCAATGACGATGGTATCCGCGCTATTGATCACGCGGAAGGCAAACGGTCTTTAAACCTAAGCGCCCAGCAATGTCAGAACACCGGAAACGCAGGCGAACACACCCGCATAAAAGATATAAAACCCGATGGATTCTTTCAGGGTTTTAGGCTTGCTGAAATCAAATAAATTGCTGAACATGCGTCGTGACCTCAATAAAATGCTTATGAATTCAGTGTTTTTAGAGGGTCATAGGTGAAAATGCAAGGGATTCTTGCCTCATTGTCATCCTGAGCGTAGCGAAGGATCCCATCTTAAAATCAAGGGAGATCCTTCGCTACGCTCAGGATGACAAAAGAAGCCGCGAATACAAAAAAGAAAAGCCGGGCAAGATTGCGCCCGGCTTAAGAAGTCTTTTAAAGATGATCGTTACTTGTTGATCGTCGTCAGCAATGCCAGCGGCACAAGGCCGAGGAATACGCTGGATGTCCACGCCAGATAAAGAGCCACGCCCACGATCAGCATTGAGAATAGATCGCTGGTAAGCCCTCTCTTGGTCAGGATCATACCGCCGAGCCAAAGCACGAACAGCGATCCGACCTGCGTTTGAACGGTACCGGCTTCAAATATATTACCCGATGCACCTTCAACCACGCCGAACATGCCTAACGCATGAACAAGCACAGCCGACACACCGGCAAGCACGACAACGTTCGCGACATAGAACATAAAAGCGCCCATAAAATCCCGCTTTTCGCCTACATCTGTGAGTTTCCCAAACATGACAACCTCCTTGTTGTTTGGAAGTACCGGACAACAGCGCTAGTCAACCAGCTCTGTATCCCAGTACAGAAAATCCCGCCAACTCTCATGCAGAAAGTTCGGCGGGAACTTTCTTCCGTGATCCTGGAGCTCGTACACTGTCGGCTGCCTCGGCGCTGTCCGGGGATACATGCTGCATTCATGCGGCAGATAGCTCCCTTTCAACAAGTTGCAGTCATGACAGGCCGTGACGATATTGTCCCAGGATGTCCTACCACCGCGCGATCTCGGGATGACATGATCGAACGTCAGATCGTTCGTTCTGTATTCATCGCCGCAATACTGGCATTCCCAGTGATCGCGCAGAAACACATTAAATCTTGTAAAGGCCGGTTTACGGGCCGAAGGGACAAATTCTTTCAGGGCCAGTACACTCGGCAGTTTCAATTCCTGAGTGGGAGAACGCACGACGCGTTCATATTCAGAAATCACCACAACCGATTCACGAAAAATGGCCTTCACAGCTTCCTGCCAAGGCCATATCGACAACGGGAAATACGACAAGGGTCGGAAGTCCGCATTGAGTATCAGTGCCGGGCACTGTTCGAGAGGCCTTGTAATGTTACTACTGAAAGTATGCTCCATCATGTCCATGCTCCTTCTGCAACCCGCTGGCTGCGGGGGAGACCCCCATGAAGGCTTGCCGTTACTGGCATGATGCCGCTTATTTCCGCGAGGGTCTCGCTGTGCACCTTTTATACCTGTATTGTACCGCAATTCCGGGTTGCGTTACACAATTTCGGTTAAGATTTCGTTGCTGCTATGCATTAATTATGTTAAATATTTCGCGCAACAATCTTTCAGCGCATGAATATTACAAGCATTAAGCAAAGGTAAATGTTTTCTGGGCCATCAAACTTGTCCATCAATGCATTTCATGTGCTTTTCCAGTGTTTTCAGGCCTCTATTTACATAGATTATTTGACAAAGCACCCCCATTGTTATTGGTTTGAGCAATGTCACACACAGCCCATCAAAAGGCAGATGAATATCTGCGCGTCTCCGCACAGTTCCGGCTTCAAAGCCTGCCTACGGAGCAGCGTCATCCGCTGACTCACGATCTTGCCCATCTTTCACGCCATGACATTCCCCAGGCCCTGCAGATTCTGAAAGGGATCGATGTCGGGGTTATCGCGGATATGGCGGAAAAAGGAAAAGACCTTGGCCGGTTGCGGCGGGCCATTAACGATACAATCCGGAACGGGGACCGCGTCTTTTTTTACGGCTGCGGCGCAACGGGACGTTTATCGCTGTCGATTGGTTACCTTTGGCGATCATTGTCATCAAAACAGGGCACCGACGATCAGGTCGTTGATTTTATGAGTGGCGGCGATCTGGCGCTTGTCCATTCGATTGAGAGTTTTGAAGATCATCCAGAATATGGCGCGCGACAATTGCGAGAGCTTGGGTTCGGGCCCAACGACCTGCTTGTCTCCTGCACGGAAGGCGGGGAAACACCGTCCGTGATTGGTGCGACAGAAGAAGCCGCGCGCCTTTCCAGACGGAGTCCGTTCTTTTTATATTGCAACCCGGATGACGCCCTGCGGAACGTGGAACGCTCGCGCCGGGTATTGGACCATCCAAGGATCAAGAAGATTTGCCTGTCAACAGGACCGATGGCGCTTTCCGGAAGCACACGGATGCAAGCCAGCACAGTCCTGATGCTGGTTGCCGGTGCCGCGTTGATGGGCGTCACCAAAAAAGATATCGGTAATTTCCGGGACTTTCTGCAAAAAGCGGATTTCTCTTTCCTTGAACCTTTCGTCAAGGAGGAAGCGCGCTTGTACAAAGACGGCCACTTCACTTTATACGAAACCAATCACTACGGCATGACCATCCTGACCGATACCACGGAACGGGCGCCAACATTTTCATTGCGGGGCTTTGAAAACCAGAACGATCCCGGCCGTACGCCCTCTCTTTCGTATTTCCGGCTACCGGACGCAACAGCACCGGCGGAGGCGTGGGGAAATATTCTACGCCGTCCCCCCGTCCCTATCGAATGGCAGGAATTGAGAAAGATTGCCGGGATTGAAAGATTGCTGGGTTTTGATTTTTCCCGTAGCGCTCTGGGCCAACGTGAAGAACTGGTCGGCGCAGAAAAGTTACAGTGTTTCGTTATTAAACGTAACGGCGACATGATGCAGTTTTCATTAGGCAAACATCAGCATGAAATTGATGTCTCAACCCTTCATCCATTGTTTGAGCAGTTATTTCTTAAAATCGCATTGAATATGCATTCGACTTTGGTAATGGGAAATCTGGGGCGTTACGAAAGCAACGTCATGACCTGGGTCAAGCCCAGCAATAACAAACTGATTGACCGTGCTATCCGCTATGTTCAGCACTTGCTGGATAACGAAGGCACAGCAGTCCCCTCATATGAGAATATCTGCTACAGACTTTTTGAAGAGCGGGAAACATTGAAGCCGGATGAATCAATCGTCCTGAAGACGTTTGAAAGTTTAAAGCACGGCTAAAACCCGCTTCAGGAAACTCCGCGCATCCTGAATACCGCGCATATCGATGGAATGCGGTAACATGGGCGTGACCCCGCCCTCCACCTTGAACCCGGCGCTCTCCAGCTTGTCCTTGGCGTGGTAATAGGCCGTCACCGGCACCACCATGTCAGCCATACCGTGGATCAGCAGCACCGGCGGTTTGCGCAGGGCTGCAAGATCGGCGCCCTCATCCTCGATAAAGGCACCGGAATAACCGACGATACCGGCCAGTTGCTGCGGCAGGCGCGGACCGACATATAAACTCATCATCGTGCCTTGCGAGAAACCGACCAGCGCAATTTTGTCATAGGGAATATTGTATTTGCGGCTTTGCGAGTCGATGAAGTCGGTCAGCATGGGGGCTGCGTCCTGTACGCCTTTCAAGATAGCTTCGGGCGTCCATTCCTGCAGGCTGAACCATTGATAACCCATCGGGGCCATGTCGCAATGAAACGGCGCGTCCGGCGATACGAATACCGTATCCGGCAGCTCTGTTTTGTATTCATAGGCCAGCCCCAGCAAATCCTGACCGTTGGCACCGAGGCCATGCAAAAAAATTACCAGGCTGGTCGGCGCGTTGCCGGAGGCAGGGCCGTAAACATAAGTACGCAACTCAGACATTTTTCACTTCATCTTTGGGGTAAAACAGGCCGACAATCTTCCACAGAATGAACGTCGAGGCAATCGACATATAGCCATCAAGCGCGTAATGCCAGCCGATATGCACCGACCCCACGACAACAAACAGCATATAGACAGAGAAAAATATACCCCAGCCACGACTGACGCGCCAACCCAGCAACACATTCAGAAACGCGATTGAAACATGCATACTGGGAAAGGCTGCTATGCCTGAAAACAGATTTGTGGTCTTGGTATTATAAGCGTTGATCAGGTAATCCATCGCCCACAGATCGAAAACTGGACTAACCTTGTCGCTGTCGCGCAGGAAATTCATCAGACCCGCGTAAGGGTTGGGTAGGTCAGGGTAGAAATGCCCGAAATAGCATGGTCCCGCCGATGAGAATATAGTCGCGAGTATGAAGCCGTTCAAAATCCACGCCAGTATCATCGTAATAAAAAATTGCGACCGCAGGTTCGGACGTTTCAGGCTGAAGGCCTGCCAGAAAATCACCATATACTTGCTAAAAAACCACAGTTTGTAGATAAAACTGATGACCGATGTGATAATCGCCGCTTTCAAAAAAGGGTGCAGCCATTCCCATGGCTGCTTGCCGAAATGGAGTACACGGTCCCATTCGGCAAAAGTCGGGTCCCATGAGAACGGGTGAATAAAAGGAATCAGATTTTTCGCCGACGTAAAAAAAGAGAAAAACAGTGGAATCAAAATCATCACCGACAAGCCGGTGACCACACGACGCGGCGTAAACCAGATCGTACGAAACTCACCCACAAAAGTTGTCAGCGGACGTGCTGGCCTGATAACCATCGTAATGTATAAAAGCCGTAACGACAGGAAAAGGCTGCTGAAAATAATCAGCGCACCATGCAAGGGCTTTGAGTACAGGACAGACGCCAATGTAAAACCGGCATCATATTGATAGGCCAGAAAACGGACAGCCAGCCCAAAACCAAGGACCAGAACCAGATATATCCAGAAAAATCTTGTGGCGAATACCTCGCCAAGGGCTTCATTCCAAGGAACAAACGCTGATTTGATGCGATCTCGAAGCTGGATTTTCAAGGCTGGGACTCTATATATTGGACTGACTTGGTACAGAGTCCGATAAAACAGAAAACAGATCAACCCCTTATGGTTATTGATACCCTGAAAAAAGCCGTTACCCGCTTTGCGCCGTCACCCACCGGACGGTTACATCTGGGTCATGCCTATTCTGCGATTTTTGCGCAGAACAAAGCTGTTGAAAATGGCGGACGATTTCTGCTGCGGATCGAGGATATCGACCCTGCCCGCTGTACTCCTGAATTCGAGGACGGCATTTTCGAGGATTTGTCATGGCTGGGGCTGAGATGGGAAACGCCTGTGCGCCGTCAGTCGGATTACATGGATGACTTCAAGGCGGCACTGGCAAAGCTTCAAGAAAAAGGACTCCTCTATCCCTGTTTTTGTTCGCGCAAGGATATTCAGGAAGAGATCAATCTTTCCGGCTATGCGCCGCACGGCCCCGAAGGCGCTCTTTATCCCGGCATCTGCCGCCACATGAGTCCGGAACAGCAGATCAAAAATATCGAAGCGGGAATCCCCTACGCGTTCCGCCTTGATATGCAGAAGGCGCTGACCACTGTGAAGGAACCGCTGACATGGCACGACCACGGCAAGGGATGGCAAACCGCCACGCCAGAAATTCTTGGTGACGTCGTGCTGGCGCGCAAGGATGTCGCCACCAGTTACCACCTAAGCGTTACCGTTGACGACCATATTCAAGGCGTTTCACTGGTGACACGCGGCGAGGATTTGTTCTACGCCACACACCTGCACCGTCTTTTGCAATATCTGCTGGACTTGGATGTGCCACAATATCACCATCATGGCCTGCTACTGGATGATGAAGGGAAACGTTTTGCGAAGCGCAATCATGCCGTTACGCTGCAACATTTGCGCGAGATTGAAAGAAAGACGCCCGCAGATATCATGAACATGATCGGACTGAAACTTCTATCATTGACGCTTGCTTTATTTCTGGTGGCAGCGCCAGCCTATGCTCAAAAAGTCAGGAGAGCGCCGACGTTTGAAGAAAACGCCACCAGCCAGATCCTGCATGCCTCAAAAAAGAAATTCGTCACCTTTTCACTGGAAAACGATTCCATCGGCAGCGGCAATGACAGCGACTACACCAGCGGCGGGCGGATCACCTATTTCGATGCGCAAGCACCGGTACCGGAGTTTATTCACGCCATCGCCGGAAAAATTCCGACTTTTGAGATCAACCAGACCACCAGCGTGTTTTATACATTGGGGCAAAATCTTTACACGCCCTCCGACATCACCATCCGCGAGGAAGTGCCCGGCGAACGTCCATGGGCAGCGTGGCTTTATATGTCTGCGGGACTTGCCACGGTCACAGGCAATCATGTCGATGAAGTCGAACTGACGGCAGGCGTTGTAGGTCCGGCCGCCGCCGGCGAACCCGTACAGCGTGTCGTGCATGAGATACTGGGCGCCAGCACACCCAAAGGCTGGGGCAATCAGTTGCACAACGAACCGGGGCTGATGGCTTCATGGAATCGCCGCTGGCCTGCGGTGCTGGCAACCGATTTCGGGCCGGTGCAAATTGCGCTGGAACCTCATATCGGCGCAACCATCGGCAACATCTATACTTACGCCAATAGCGGTATGACATTCTATATCACCCCCCCAAACGGTATTCAGGACAACCCGCCCCGTGTACGCCCCGCCATTCCGGGTACCGGCTTCTTCGCCACCCCGGATGATGCTTTCAGCTGGCATCTGTTCGCCGGACTTGAGGGCCGTGCGGTTGCCCGCAATATATTCCTCGATGGCAATACCTTCCGCGACAGCCCCAGCGTCGATAAAGAAACGTTCGTTGGCGATGCCACCGCCGGATTTGCCCTCACCTGGGACGATATCCGCCTGTCCTACAGTCTGACCTACCGGACGCAGGAATATGAGGGGCAACCAGACGACACCCTGTTCGGCGGGGTCAGTATCAGCTATCGCTACTGACAGGATTTTATGATATGTTGCTTTCAGCGACTTTCATGCCGGGAGAGACTTTATGAAACACGATCTGGTTCATATTCAGGGCAAGCCTTATATGCTGGTGCCACTTCACGAATACAGGAGCATGATATCAGAGCCGACGGTTAAAACCGATCTTCCGGCAGACATCATGGACAAACTGTTTGCCCGATCGGAAAATCCTATCAAGGTTTTACGCAAATTCCGCAGCATGACTCAGGCTGAACTGGCAGAAACATCAGGCCTTTCAAGACCTTACCTGGCAGAAATTGAAACTGGACGTAAAGAGGGTTCGCTAACGGCCTTAAAAAATCTGGCATCCGCGCTACAAGTCGATATCAGCGCCATCATCTAAGCTATTGAATACTCACGATCATGTATCAGCGCCGGGATTGATTCCCGTGCCACTTCGACGGCATTCATATCCAGATCGGCCATGATAATCCCCGGTTCTTCGCCGCCTTCAGCCATAATAACGCCCCAAGGGTCGATAATCAGGGAATGGCCGTAGGTCTGGCGGTCGCCTTCATGGGTGCCGCATTGACCCGGGGCCAGCACAAATGCGCCGTTTTCTATCGCCCGCGCGCGCAGCAAGGTATGCCAGTGCGCTTTGCCGGTTGGCACGGTAAAGGCCGCCGGAACCGTCAAAATCGATGCCCCCGCCTTGGCCAACGTTCTGAAAAGACCGGCAAACCGCAGATCATAGCAAATCGTCATCCCCACCTTGCCCCACGGCGTTTCCGCGACCACGGCACGCTCCCCGGGCTTGACCACAGCGCTTTCACGGTGAACTTCACCGGTCGGCAAATCGACGTCAAACAGGTGTATCTTGTCGTATTCGGCAACAATGTTGCCATTAGCATCAATTAAGATGGAGCGGTTAAGTATTTTCTGTTCTTCCGGCAGCAATACCGAGATGGATCCGGCCATGATCCAGACTTTCAGCTCCCGCGCCAATTCTGCAAACCGTACTGTCACCGGGTGATCCTTGGCGGGCTTGGCGGATTTCAGCTTTTCCGTCGCAGGCCTGCGGATATGGCAGGTATTTTCGGGCGTCAGGATAAACTGCGCGCCCTGCGCCGCCGCCTTGCGGATCATACTTTCCGCTGCTGTTATATTTTCCGCAATATCAGCCCCGGAGGTCATCTGAATCAGGGCCACCTTCACTTTTTCAGACATTCAGCATTCCATCCAGTTTTCCAGCGGATTCCAGCGCGTAAAGGTCGTCACAGCCGCCGACATGCACATTATCGATAAAGATTTGTGGCACGGTGCGGCGGCCATGGGCGCGTTCCAGCATCTGATCTCGTGCGGCATCATCGGTATCAACCCGGATTTCCACAGGGGTAATCCCCTTACGTTTCAGGAGATCTTTGGCGCGTACGCAATAGGGACAAACCTGTGTTGTATAGATTTCGACGTGTGCCATGGCCCTCTTTCCTGCTAAGCTTATATGAATTGATATAGAACACTCGAAAGTCAATGAATAGTCAAAAACTGCTCATCATTTCCCTTATTGCCGCCGTGCTGATCATCGGCGGTGCTGTTGCGCTCGTCAAATCCAGAGGAGCATCGGCGCCGGGCGGAACCAGTACGCAAGCGGGTCATGTTGTGGTCGATGAAATCATGGCGTCGTGCAAACCCAACGATAAATGTATCGTCGTCGATACCACGTGCAGTTTCTGCGGCGACTATGTCGCGATCAACGCCAAAAGCGAAGTCCTGTTCAACGAGATGCTCGACCAGACTTGCAAAAATTACAGCGGATCATATTGCAACGATAATGACCTGAGCAGTTACCCGACCTGCGTGAATGGTACCTGCCAAATGGTCAAATGGTCAGAAAAGCAACCATCCAAAGCCCGCGCCCCTGCGCCCGCCGCTGCCGCTACGACGACTTCCGCACCTGTAGCTGCGCCTGCACCAACTGTCACTGTACCCGCGCCCGCTGCTGAAATACCATTTACAGCACCGACAACAACCTCCGCGCCTGCACCGCAGCCTGTCACACAACAGCCTGCGGTCAAGGCGTTCGGCGAAGATGATGCCGCCACCGCAGCACCTGCCCCGGCAGACGATCTTTACGCACCGCTGCCTGAAAAACTCACACCGCAACAAACGCTGGATGATAATGGTGTCGAAGTCATTCAGCCATGATGTGATTATTAGCGGCGGCGGCGCGCCGGGGCTGACGCTCGCGTTGCTGCTGGCGCAGGCGGGAATAACCGTGGCATTAATTGATCCTGCGCCGTTATCATCGTTCAAATTAGGAAAACCGGAAGGCCGCACGTCGGCACTGATGCAAAGCGCCCTGCACACGCTTAAGAAAGCGGATGTCTGGGACCAATGCCGGGCGCATGGCGCACCGCTTGAAATATTGCGTATCATTGACGATAGCACCGGCGGCGCACAGCGACAGATTGAAACCGATTTCCCGGCCAGCGATATCGGGCTTGAATATTTCGGCATCAATATGCCGAATAATATCCTGCGCACGGCGCTGGCGCTGTCAGCTGCGAAGAATAAAAACATTAAACTACATGACTCGCTCACACTCAAAGATTTTGCGGCCGACGATTTTGGCGTCACTATCACGCTGTCAAATGGAGAGATGCTGCGCGGGAAAATTCTGGTCGGCGCGGATGGCCGCCATTCGCCGGTGCGCGAAATTTCCGGCATCAAAACATGGCAGCATGATTACGGCCAAACCGCGATCACGTGTCTGATTTCACACTCGTCCGCGCACGACAATGTCTCAACCGAATTTCACCGCCCCGGCGGCCCGTTTACATTGGTGCCGATGCCGGGAAAGGAATCGAGCGTTGTCTGGGTTGAAAAAACCGCCGATGCCGATGATTTCATGCGCATCAGCAAACAGGCGTTTGAACAATCCCTGCAGGACCGCACCTGCAACCGGCTGGGGCAGATCAAACTGATTTCAAACCCGCAGGCATGCCCCTTATCCGCCTTGCGCGCGCACGACCTTACAGCCAAACGTGTGGCGCTGATGGCCGAAGCCGCGCATGTGCTGTCACCGCTGGGGGCGCAGGGACTGAATTTGAGTTTGCGTGATGCCGATTGTCTGGCGCAGACGATCATCGGGGCGGCACAGACCGGCCTTGATATCGGTGCGCAATCCGTCCTGAAGAGTTACGAGAACCAGCGCCGCGCCGATGTGTTCCTGCGCTCAAGCGGCACGGACGGGCTGACGCGTTTTGTCAGCCACAATGTTCGCCCTGTGCATGAAATGCGCCGCGCGGGGCTGCGTACGCTCAGCCTGATTGAACCGCTAAGACTGTTCGCCATGCAGAAGGGTATGGCGGTTTAGTATCCTCGTTTTTTGTCATCCTGAGGGCTTTAGCCCGAAGGATCTCCCCTTGGCTCTAGGATGAGATTCTTCGCTGCGCTCAGAATGACAAAGAGCCTAATTTTTCACCGCACGGGCAATGGTGAGAACATTTACAGATGCTGCACCCGCCTTCAGCAACACGTCCGCGCATTCGCGCACGGTAGCGCCCGTAGTCAGCACGTCGTCGATTAATACGATCGTGCGCCCTTTCACTTTTTCGGCATGGTGGTCATTGATGCTGAAGGCACGGCGCACGTTTTGTGCGCGGTCTTTGGCTTTGAGATGGCCTTGGGTGGGTGTTGCCCGTGTACGGAGCAACAGATCGGGCACACAATCCTGTTTCGTTTCACGCGCCAGCCCCTGCGCCAGCAGCGCGGCCTGATTGTAGCGCCGCCGTAGCAAGCGCCAGCGATGTAGCGGCACCGGCACCAACAGTGGCTCGGCGGGCCAAAATTCCGCCCCTGCCCGCATCAGCCACGGCACAAAGGTCTTCACGGCATAGGTTTGGTCGGCATGTTTGAAACCCAGTATCAGTTTACGGCTGGCATCGTCGTAGACCAGCGATGACCGCGCCTGGGCAAAAGGCGGCGGATCGGTCAGGCAATCGGCGCATTTCAGGTGCATTTCTGCTGCCACTTCCCCCGAAACAGCCAGCGGCATACCACAAGCAAAACAGCAGGGATTGGCCACAAAACGCAGGGTCGCCCAGGCCAACGGAGAGATCATGCCCTGCCGCTCTACCGAATCGCCCGTGAGAGGGCAACGGGCGGGTAGCACCCATTCGAGCAAACGGCCTAAAAACAGAATTATAACATATTGATTTATAATGATATTTTTCCTGTTATTTTTCATATTTAAATGATTGCGAAACCGGGGCCATATAATGTATAAAGTTTGACAGGGTTTATGCGTTACAAACCGAAGAATTACCCGGGCAACGAATATGGCGCAAGCAAAAGTCAGCAAGCTGAGAGACGGACACCGCAAGGCCATCGGCATTGAGGAAGAATCTGCCGCGCCGAAGGCTGTTTCCCGCGAACTCGAAAAATACTATCAGCGCCATGAACATCTGAAAGACGTCCCGCCCAGCATTATCCGCAAAGCCTGGTTTACCATGGCGCACCTGCTGCTGCATCCCGGCGCACGTGTTGTTGATATGGGGTCTAATGACGGGGCGGTTACCTATGCGATGGCGGCCCTGAACCCCGAGATTCATTTCACCGGGATTGATTTCGACAAAAAGAAAATCGCCAAGGCCAAATCGACATGGAAGCTGGGCAACCTTGATTTCCAGCATGGCGATATCACGCTGGGTGCCGGGTTCAAGGAACAATCGGTCGATGCGATCATCAATTCCTTTATCCTCCACGAACTCTATTCCAATTCCCGCTACAATGACCGCCCGGTTATCAGTACGCTCGAAAAACAATTCGGCCTGTTGAAAAATGAAGGCCTGATGCTGATCCGCGATTATGCCCTGCCCCAGCGTGGTGAATATGTGCTGCTGGAAATGCCCGACGCCTCCAGCCGCGGCAAGGAAATCGGCCAGCTTTCCGAAACCGATCTGCTGGTATGGTATTCCGAACATGCGCGTCCGAAGGACGACCCCGGTTGCCATGGGTTCTTCCTTGAAGAGCTGCCGCCGCGTTTCCCGCAGACACGTCTGTTCCGCCTGCCCTACAAATGGGCTTATGAATTCATTACGCGCAAGGATGACCGTTCGACGTTCGAAACCAACCTGCACAAGGAATATGCGTTCTTTACCGAGCATGATTACCGCCGGAATTTAAGCGCTATGGGCGCGCGCCTGCTCTACAGCTCGCCGCACTGGGACGAGAAAATCGTCCGCGAGCGTTTCGATGGCCGTTTCCGCCTGTATAACGACGACGGCACTCCGCTAGGTTCGCCGCCGACCAGCTTTATCGCTGTCGCACAAAAAATGAGTGACCGCCGTTCACTGCGCCTGCAGGAGCGCCGACCGTCACCGAAAACGGCACAGGGCAGTCTACGCATCAGCGCCATGCGCAACGATGTCACTGGCAAAATCGTTGACGTGGTCAGCCGCGATGCCGACCTGATGGACGTCATTCCCTATCGCGTCACAGAAAGCGGCATTCTGACGATTTTTGTGCATGAAGGCCTGCCACGTGGCATCGTCAACGCCGTGCCGCGCAATGGCCGCAACCTCGACCAGAAAATGTGGTCGGGCCACATGACCGAAGCGATCTGCCTGCCCGGGCAGCTGGTGCGCGATGTGCCCAAAGATGATCATAAAAAGACGGTGCTGTTTGCGCGCGATCACCTCGGCCTGAAACCCGCCTCTGCCGCGACGATGGAAGAAGGCCCGATTTTCTATCCGGCGCCCCAATATATCGACGAGCGTTTTGAAACGCGTTACCTACGCGTAGAAAACCGCGAAGGCGGCGTATTTGACGCCAAATACGAGGACGAGGCCTATAAGGGCTTTTCCTCCAAAGGCCGCATTCGCGAGGTCAACGCGCAAAGCGTTCTGGATGCGATTTCCGTCGGCTTGATCCCCAATGCCCGCTTGGAACAGCAAATCATCATGCTGTTCAGCCGTTTGGGCATGAAGGCTGAAAGCTGGAACGAATGCCCGCTGATTTTGACCGAAGAAGACCCGGACAGGAACGCCGATTTGAAAGATGCCGTCCTGCGAAAAACCGCCAAGGACACGCGCTTCAAGAAGATCAAGGGCACAACCGGCCATCTGCGTACTATCCAGTCGGTATTCGTTGACGAAGGACTGGTTGAAGGCGGCGTCGCGGGTTTGGCATCGCGCGATCTGGAATTCGTGATCTCCGATGAAAGCACCATCAACAAGGCCGTCATCCTGCCGCTGACAAAAAGTCATTCTGGCGAAGTCATGGCAGGATTTGCGATGGAACACCTGCCCATTCCGCAGCGTTATAGCGGCAACGGGCTGACGATGACCGCGCCCTCTCTCGACTTGCCACGCGAGATCACTAACATTGAAATGGCGCGCCGTTTTATCGCTGAAAAATTCGAAGTGCCGGTTGAAAATGTCGCCCGCATGGGTGAGAGCTTTTTCTGCCATAACGGCGTCACGCCGCAGCGCATTTTCCCATTCGCGCTGACAGGCGTAGCGCGCGGTGTCACTTCACCGCTTTACGGCATGATTGAATATTCCCCGCTGTCGAAATTGTGTGATTTGCTTTGGTATGATTGCGACCTGCCATTCATGGTGATGGTCGCCCGCACCTATGCCCGTCTGGGTGCCAACAGTGAGCACAGCGTCAAGCGTGATTTCGCGATCAAGATGAGTCCCGATCAAGTTAAACCGATGAGCCTTCAAGGGGAAGACATGCGCGGTATCGGTCATGCAACGCGCAATGATGACAACAAACAAGCTGATAAATCCAGCGAAAAGCCCAGCGACCCCGAAGGCAAGAAACGTCTGGATCCCCAGTAATGACGACGCACCCCCTTATCTTCGACCGCCATCAGGTGCGCCGGATGCAGACACGCGCTGCGGCGCGCATGGCGGATCATAATTTTCTGATCGACTGGAACATGCGCCACCTGATTGAACGGCTGGCCGATATCAAACGGACATACCCTGTGGCACTGTTGATCGGGGGGCGCGTTTCACCGGCGCTGATTGAAGAACTGAAGGCCGCCGGGCAAATTGAAACACTGATCGTGGCCGATATGTCGCCTGTTTTTACGCCCGATGTTTGTCTGGATGAAGAGCATCTGCCGTTTGCCGCCGCTACGTTCGATCTGATCATCAGCCCCTTCTCACTGCATCATGTCAATGACGTGCCGGGTGCGCTGATCCAGATGCGCCGGGCACTGAAACCGGACGGCCTGATGCTGGCGGCGTTTCCCGGCGGTGAAAGCCTGATTGAACTGCGTCAATCCTTTATGAAGACTGAAATTGAGCATCGTCAGGGTGCGCGCATGCGCGTTCATCCTTTCATCGAAAAGCAACAAGCTGCAGGCTTACTGCAGCGGGGCGGCTATGCGCTGCCGGTCGTGGATTCAGAACGCGTGGTGGTCACCTATGACAACGCTTTCCGGCTGATGCAGGATTTACGCTATATGGGTGAAAGCAATAGCCTGCATATGCGCGACCGTTCCCTGACGGGCAAGCACCTGATGATGGAAATGGCCAAGACCTATCAGGCTGATTTTTGCGAGCCTGACGGGCGCATCCGCGCTACGTTTGAAATGATTTTCCTCTCGGGCTGGGCGCCGCACGAAAGCCAGCAGCAACCGCTACGCCCCGGAAGCGCACAAAGCCGCCTGGCGGCGGCTTTGGGAACTGAGGAAATAAGCGCTGGCGAGATCGCCGGGGGCTAATAATATTATTCGTTGCCACCGCTTTCGCGCGGGCCACCACCTGATGAACGATGACCACCACCGGGACGTCCGCCCGAACGGTGACCGCCGGAACGACGCGGACCGCGATCATGTCCGCCACCGCCGCCGCCATGGCTGCCTTCATCATTGCCGCCACCGCGATTGCCGATATCATCGTTGGCATTGCCGAAATCTTCGTCCTGCTTGCGGGCGGAGCGGTGTGTCGGGGTCGGCATCGGGCGATTGCCGCCAGCCATGCGCTCTTCACGGATCATATCAATCTCAAGGGCCGCTGTCGCACGGCGCAGTTCATGCAGTGACTCGTTCAAAGACTCGCGCGCAGGCTGGTCTTTCTTGTCGGTTTGCCAGGCTTCGTAGCTTTTTATGCATTTCTCTGCCGCATCGTGCAGTCTTTTACCTACTTCATCCATAGCCTGACTCCTTTTTGTTTCAGATCGCTAGATTACGTGAACGGCAGCTTACTCGCTACCGAAAATATTGTTGAGTTGTTGCGTCACACGAATAAAGGTCGTGCGTTTTGACAATTCCTTAAGACGACGCGCACCGACATAGGTGCAGGCCGAACGAATGCCGCCCAGAATGGCCGTGACAGTATCCGTAACATCGCCGCGATAAGCGACGCGCACGGTTTTACCTTCGCTGGCGCGATATTCAGCTACGCCGCCGGAATGTTTATGCATCGCGGTATCGCTGCTCATGCCGTAGAACTGCACGAATTTCTTGCCGCCTTCTTCAATCACTTCGCCTTCGCACTGGTCATGCCCGGCGAGCATGCCGCCCAGCATCACGAAATCAGCGCCCGCACCAAAGGCCTTGGCGAGATCACCCGGCACGGTGCAACCACCGTCTGCGCACACCAGACCACCCAAGCCATGGGCGGCATCGGCGCAATCGATGATGGCGGAGAGTTGCGGATAACCCACACCCGTCATTTTACGGGTGGTGCAAACGCTGCCCGGGCCGATACCGACCTTGACCACGTCCGCGCCGGAGAGAATCAGTTCTTCGGCCATTTCGCCGGTAACGACGTTACCGGCCATGATGGTGATATCGGGACATTTATCGCGTATCTTCTTGACGAAGGTCACGAACGGTTCGCTATAACCGTTGGCCACATCGATGCAAAGTTTATCGATGCCTTTGCCGGTCTTCTGAATTTTATGCTTCAGGAACGCTTCTAGTTTTTCCTCGTCCTTTTCCATGACGCCGATGCTGTACCAGACATTGGCGTTGCCTTCGTTCTCATAGAACGCGATCAACTTTTCGATCGGATAATGTTTATGCAGCGCGGCGGTCATGCCGTGGCCCATCTTGCCGAAAGTGCTGGCCATGGCCATGGTGCCGACGCCATCCATATTGGCGGCGATGATCGGCACGCCGTGATAATTCTGCTTGCTCCACTTGAATTCGTAGTTGCGGCTGATATCCACCTCGCGGCGGCTGGCCAGCGTCGAACGCTTCGGGCGGATCAGGACGTCTTTGAAATCCAGTTTGATATCTTCTTCAATACGCATAGTTTCTCACGATTTAAAAAGTGACGAGGCAGCATTCATGTGTTTCTGCTTCTTGGTGATTTCGCTTTCAACGCGGATGATTTCATCCTTCAATTCCCCGATATAGTCGTGCAGTTCCTCGACCGACATGGCGTCGAGATTGCGGGGCTTCGGTTTCTTTGTACGGGGATCCAGATCGTCGTCTCTGAACATGACTTTTTTCTTGGGTTTTCCTATTGTACTGGCTGTCAAAAGCCCCCAAGATTACGCACATGACCCAGCAAACGCAACAAATGATGCAGGCGGTGCGTATCCGGGAATTCGGTGCGCCGGAAGCCCTTGAAATTAAAGGAATTCCTATGCCTGTAGCAGGCCCGGATGAAGTGTTGATCCGCGTCCATGCGGCGGGGGTTAACCGCCCCGACCTGTTGCAAAGAATAGGGAAATACCCACCCCCGCCCGGCATCAGTGATACGCCGGGACTGGAAGTGGCGGGCGAAATTGTCGGCACAGGCGAAAAAATCTGCGCCCTAATCGCCGGTGGCGGTTATGCCGAATACGTAGTGGCGCCGAAAGGCCAGTGCCTGCCCGTCCCCGCAGGATTGTCAATGATTGAGGCCGCTGCGCTACCTGAAACCGTTTTCACAGTCTGGAATAACGTGTTTGTACGCGGCGCCTTGAAACCCAGCGAAACATTGCTGGTGCATGGCGGCGGGTCCGGCATCGGCACCACAGCGATCCAGATGGCAAAGGCGCACGGTGCCAAAGTGATTGTGACAGCCGGATCGGATGATAAATGCACCGCATGTCTCAAACTGGGCGCGGACCAGGCAGTGAATTACAAAACACAGGATTTCAGCGAAATACTATCCGACATTGATGTGGTGCTGGATATGGTGGGCGGCGATTACGTGCCGAAAAACCTGAAGGTGCTACGTGATGGCGGACGGCATGTCAGTATCGCGGCGATGAACGGATCAAAAGCCGAAATCGATATACGCACAGTCATGCAAAAACGGCTGGTGTTGACAGGCTCAACCCTGCGCAACCGTTCCGTTGCTGAAAAAACTGAACTGGCGCAAGGCATCCATAAAACCGTCTGGCCATGGATAGAAGCAGGTAAAGTCAAACCCGCGATCTATAAAACCTTTCCCCTTGCCGATGCAGCAAAAGCGCACGAAGCACTGGAAAAAGGCGATCATTTCGGGAAGATTGTGCTGATCAATACAAACAAATAAATCTAACGACCTCCCATAAGTTCACACCGAAGACCTACATGCATTCCCGATAGGTTATGCGCAGTTTTTTCTAGATTTTCGAGTACTTCAGCTAAAGTATCTTCATGATACTTAAAAGCAGAATGAACCTCATCATCTGCATTTGCCAATAATAACATTTTTATGGGCTTTTCTGCTGCCATATCCACATCAAATTTGTTAAGGTCAATCTCTTGCCAAGTAGATTTTTTTGGCTTTGGATGACTTCCTGATATATTTGGATAACGAAAAAAAGTGCTGGTTCTATCCAGTTCATCTATCGTCGCAATCGCTTCGTCTAATCCATCGGGGATGTCCTCCCAATTTGTCATGCATCTAGTTTCTAACTCCTTTGCATGATCGCAAATGAGATTTTTTAAATAGAGCCATAAGGCATCAACGCTATGCGTTTTATAGATAGGGCACCACCTTGATTTTATTTTTACGTAACCAGCACCCTCGTAAGGATATTCCCCATACGGGATTTTTAATCCACGATGTAAAATTACAATGGCTGATTTTAAATAGAGCTCAATCGCATGTCTAAATAAGAAGCAGCGTGCAAGACGAAAGCTCTGTTCTTGATTAGGGATCTGCCCCATAACCTTACCTGATTCCTCAAACTCATCACCCATAGCACCAAGGCCATCATCGCAATGATGTTCGTGGGGTAAAAGCATATAAAGCACTTAACAATCCTTCGCTTAAAAATGACCTAGTTGCCAAAATGGCGTCTATTTGAATGCAACATTACCCCTAATAAAAACATAGCTTCTACAGATTATCCTAATTACCAAGTTATACAATTTTATTATGTAAATAAATTTAAAGCTAGCAGTTTGGGGCAACCCGCCTTATATTCCTGTTATTCCCGACATTACAATACGTCGAGACATGGCCTCTGAAACAGCGGGCCGGACGCGAAAAAGTTTTACCTTTTAAAAGGTCACATAAGGAGAGTTTGAAATGGCTACAAAGATCCCCGTTGCCGGGCTGCTGATGCCCAAGGCCACCGCTGTATGGCTGGTGGAAAATACCCCGATGACATTCGAGCAGATTGCCGATTTTACCGGTCTGCACCCGATTGAAGTACAGGCGCTGGCTGACGAAGAAGTGGGCCGCGGCATTGTGGGTCGTAACCCGGTCGAACACAGCGAAGTAACGCAGTATGAACTGGACAAGGCGATTGATTCCGCCCTGAACGGCGATGCCAGCTATCGCATGAATATGGCGAAGAGCGATCTGCCGACGGTCAAAGTTCGCGCCAAAGGCCCGCGCTATACACCCGTGACCAAGCGTCAGGACAAACCGGATGCGATTGCTTATATCCTGAAGCATCACCCGGAAATTTCCGATGCGCAGATCTGCAAACTGGTGGGCACGACAAAACCGACCATCCAGTCGATCCGCGACCGCGAACACCCGAACATGACCAACATCAAGGCACGTCACCCGGTCGATTGCGGCCTGTGCACCTATTCCGATCTCGACGCCGCTTCCCGCAAAGGCCTGAAGGCACAGGGGAAGACACCGGAAGAAATCACGGCACATAAAGAAAAAGTGCTGCAAAGCCAGCAACTGCCGGAAGAAGAACCGAAACAATCAACCGGCTTCGATTTCAGCAACTTCCTGAAAAGCTCAAGCAACTAATTTCCATCTGATAAAACAAAACGCGGCGCCCATGGTGCCGCGTTTTTTCTTGGGTAAGAGAGCGCCGTTAACCGGTCGCCTCCTGCTCAATTTCCTCTTTGATACGTAATTTCTCCAGTTTCAATCTTTTCAATGCCACTTCGCTGGCCGAGGGATGTTTCATTTCGTTTTCAAGTTGAGCCGAAAGGGCTGCATGACGATTTTTAAGAGCTTCCAGACGTCCCCTGACGTTTCCACGCATTGTCGGCATATTCAAAATCTCCTTCTGTTCTTCACGTATGCGAAACCAAACGGGCAGCCCGAAGCACCGGTTCCCCGGCGCTGTAAAACAAATATTTTGTTAGCTACCCATTAGATCAGAATGTCACGGGATGCGTTAAACAGGAGTTAAATCGTGTGGTGTTGCGCACGAAAAATCGGTAGATACCCATAAAAAAAATCAGCCACCTTTTTAGGGGTGGCTGAGTAGGTGTTGCGTGTGAGGAGGAACAACATTCCTATACTCACATCTTAACCTGTTAACTATTAACCCCTGTTAAATATTGCCTAAAATTGTATCTAAATTCTTTAACAGGCGAAAAACTCCTTACAAATCAAAGACTACGCCCTGCGCCAAAGGCAGCGCTGACGAGTAATTGACGGTCTGGGTCTGGCGGCGCATGTAGGTTTTCCAGGAATCCGAACCGCTTTCGCGACCTCCGCCTGTTTCCTTCTCACCACCGAAGGCGCCACCGATTTCAGCGCCACTGGGGCCGATATTAACGTTGGCGATGCCGCAATCGCTGCCCGTGGCGGACAGGAATGTCTCGGCTTCGCGCACGTTCAAGGTGAAGATGCAGGAAGACAGGCCTTGCGGTACGTCGTTCTGAATGGCAATCGCTTCCTCCAGCTTGCGGTAACGCATGACATAGAGGATCGGCGCGAAGGTTTCGGCCTTGACCACGGCAGTCTGCATTGGCATTTCCACCAGAGCGGGCTGGACATAGAAACCGGTTTCCAGCACACCTTTGGTGATGCGTTCACCGCCGACCAGAATGCGTCCGCCCTGCTCTTTCGCCTGTACCAGCGCCTTTTGCATCGCATGGAAGGAATCGGCATCGATCAGAGGGCCGTTCAATATGCCTGCCTCCAGCGGGTTGCCGATGCGGATAGCGCCGTAAGCTTTTTCCAGTGCGGCGGTCAGCTTGCCATAGATATCTTCGTGCACAATCAGGCGGCGCAACGACGTGCAACGCTGGCCCGAGGTGCCAACAGCACCAAACAGGATCGCACGTACAGCCATATCGAGATCAGCCTCGGGCGTCACGATCATGGCGTTGTTACCGCCCAGTTCGAGCAAGCTGCGGCCCATGCGGCCCGCGACTTTCTGCGCCACGGCACGCCCCATCGGTACGCTGCCGGTGGCGCTGATGAGCGGTACATCATGGTGTTCGACCAGTGCAGCGCCGACATCGCGGCCACCGATCAGGATTTCCATCATGCCGTCAGGCAGCGCATGACCCGCGTTACGGAATTTTTCGGCGGCGCGTTCATATATTTTCTTGCAGGCTATCGCGGTCAGCGGTGTCTTTTCAGACGGCTTCCAGATCACAGTATCACCGCAGACATAAGCCAGCATCGCGTTCCAGGCCCAGACAGCCACGGGGAAATTGAACGCCGTAATGACGCCCACGGGGCCAAGCGGTTGCCAGACCTCGCGCATGTGGTGGCCGGGGCGTTCGGACGCAATGGTCAGGCCGTAAAGCTGACGCGACAAGCCGACGGCGAAATCGCAAATATCAATCATCTCCTGCACTTCACCCAGGCCTTCGGAAAGGATCTTGCCGCACTCCAGCGTGACGAGCTTGCCGAGGTCTTCCTTGCTGGCACGCAGTTCTTCCCCGATCAGACGCACCAGTTCGCCGCGCACAGGGGCCGGTACGGCGCGCCATTGTTTGAAAGCGGCCTGAGAACGCATCACGGTTGATTCAACATCGGCGACTTTATGCTGGCGCAGAACGGCCAGTTGCGATGTATCGATGGGCGACTCCACGACCAGATCACCGGCGCTGAAATCAGGGCCGGTCAGGCCGAGGGCGTTCAGAATGGATTTATTGTCATTCATCGTAAAAGGACTCACATTTGCGGTTGCTACACTGGACATCTCTATCTCCCGAAAATAATTATTTATACTTTGAAAGGCACATTCTTGCACAATCGGGGGGCCATCTAAAGCCCCTTGGTAAATGCCGGATATTAAAGGAAATAAATCAGGACTCGGCGACGGGCGCTGTCGGTATCGCCTCTGCCGCTATGTCCTTAGGTTTCAGAGCACTGCCGTGCAGCAATCCCGCTTCCTCAAGGATCGGGAAGGCCACCGTACACATGTAGCTGTTGATACGGCGGTAATCGCGAATGATGTCCAGATGCAGTCCGCTGGTGGCGATTGTTTCGGGAATGCCCTCGCGAATACGATCCATGTGGTTCTGTGTCGCCACCTGTTCAGCGCGGCGCAGATTTTCCTTGCCTTCGATCATACGACGCGCCAGCTTCTTGTCGCTGGTCACAAATACGGTTTGCGCCAGACGCACGGTTTCCAGCACGGTGTTGTGAATTTCCTGAATTTCAGCCCAGCCGCGTTCAGAGAACCGTTTATGCTCGCGAATTTTCTTAAGCGCCATTTCCATCAAACTCTTGTCGATGGTATCGCCCACATTTTCCAGGTTGGTCGCAAAAGTCAGCGTACGCACATATTGCTGCGTATCTTCCGGATCAAGTGATTCACGCGCCATCTTGGCCATGTAAAGCTTCACGGCCTTGTTCAGCTTATCAAGGACATCATCACGGGCGCGGATGCGGTAGACAATACTTTCATCGTTGGTGCGCAGGGCGACGATGGTATCTTCCATCATGCTCTGCACCAGGTCCGCCATGCGCAACGCTTCACGTCCGGCAGAGCTGAGCGCAATCGCCGGTATATCGAGTTGCTTTTCATCAAGGTAACGCGCCTTGCCCGGATCATCGGCATCAGGGCGATCAGGGATCAGGCGCAGCGTCAGGTGATAGAGGCTTCCCGTAAAGGGCAGGAATATCAGCGCCAGCATAATGTTAAAGCCCATATGCATATTAACGATCATGCGCGCGGGATCATCGCCCAGCTCTTTAATCAGCGGCGTAATATTTTCTAGAAACGGCAGGACGAGCACAACGCCGACCAGGCGCATCAGCAAATTGCCCACCGGCACACGCATCGCTTCGGGACTATCTTTCATCGTGGCGATCAACGGCGCCATTACACCGCCAAGGTTCGCGCCCAGCACCATAGCCAGTCCCACATGCAGCGGAACAACCTGCGAAGCCACCAGAGAACCAAGCAACAGCACTACGGCCAGCGAAGAATGACACAGCCACGTCAACAGCGCCGCAATCAGCACCAGCAGTACAGGGTCCTGATCGAGGGAGTCGAGCACCACGGGCAATACATCAGATTCACGCAGAGGTGCAGCCCCCTGCTTGATCAGCGACAGCGCCAGCAACATCAGGCCCAGACCGATCAGCATCTTGCCGAAATGTCCGAGACGTCCCGGTTTCTTTTCAAAAATGCTGTAAACGATAAAACCGGAAATCAGCATCGTCGGCATCATCCAGCTGAGATCAAAAGTCAGCAACTGCGCGACCAGCGTCGTACCGACATCGGCGCCCAGCATCACGGCCAGCGCGGCCGCGCCTGTAATCATCTTGCGGCCACTGAACGATGCAACGATCAACGCCGTGGCGGTCGAGCTTTGCAGCAGGGTCGTCACGCCGATGCCCGAGAAGAAAGCGCGAATACGGTTTTTCGTGCCCCATGAAATCGCGCGGTGCAGCCCCTGGCCAAAAGCCTTTATCATGCCCAGCTTAACGCCGCGCAAACCCCAGAGCAGGACGCAAACGCCGCTCATGACATGCAAAAGGACAAGGGATGGGGTGGCAATAAGCAAGGCGTTATTTCTTCTTCAAATTATTTTGTGGTGGAAGCCCGGTGTTTTTGCTGCATCGCGGCGAAAAAGCCTGAGGATTCAAGTGCTTCCGGCGCAATCATCAACTTACTATATTAGAACCCGGCGCCCGGCAGAACAAGATATTCCTCTTCTTCCGCAGTATTCTGTCGGCCCAATATGGCATTTCTATGGGGAAAACGGCCAAACTGCCCGATGACCGCCTGATGCCGCAGCGCATATTCATAGCCAAGCGGATCGGTTTCCTGCATCGACAGGAACAGCGCCACGGAACGATCCTGATCGGCCATCGCCTCACTATGCTCGAAAGGCAGGTAAAGGAAGCGGCGGCGCAGCGGCGCAAAGGTCTGGTCAAAGCCGCGGGCTATCGCGTGACGCGCCACCTGCAACGCACGGGCATCGGTCATGAAAGCTTCCGGTGTATCACGGAACATATTGCGGGGGAATTGATCCAGCACGATGCAGAGCGCCAGACAGCCCTCGGCCTCATCGCGCCAGAGGTCACAAACACCATCCGCCGCCAGACGATACGTCGTCAAAAAACGATCGCGGATCGCGGCGTCAAAATCGGCGTTCTTCTGGAACCATTGCTGGGGCTGCGTTTCTTCGAACCAGAAATGCAGTATCTCATGCTTGATATCGCGCATAGGCGCTTCACCCTACTTCTTTGACGGCTCAAGCGTCTCTTCGGGTTTAGCCAGCCTCATGAATTTCTTTTCCAGACGCTGCGCCATCAGCGACAAGACAATCGACGGCAGGAAGGGGATCAGGATCATGGCGACAATCGAGGGATGCATCAGCGCTTCGAACAACTGACCTTCGACGTTTCTGAAATAAAGAATGATAAACACGACGATGCCGATCAGGGCAAAGGCCAGCGCAAAAAATCGGTACAGACGCGACTTAATCAAAAGACTACGTGCAAGCTCGCGATTCTGCCCCCATATGGACTCAGCAGGGACGCTCGCCCCTTTGGGGGGATCATTTTGCATGGCATTCCTTTAGTCAGCGCTACGCAGTGCCAAATAACTCAGTGCAACTTTGCCCAGAGCTTCTTCTTTATATTATACATGACACCGGTGAAGACCAGAAGGAAAAGGAAGGCTGTAATGCCAATACGCTTACGTTGTTCCATATGCGGCTCGGCGGCCCATGCCAGGAAAGTCCCGACATCTTTTGCATACTGATCAATGGTTTGCGGCGCATTGTCGTCGTAGGCAACCTGTCCGTCCTGCAGCGGCGGCGCCATGGCAATGATGTGTCCTGGCATAGTGGTATTCCAGTGCTGCCCTTGCAGTAGCTGAGTACCCTCAGGCGCTGCGTGGTATCCGGTCAAAATGCCGTATATATAATTCGCGCCGCCATGACGGGCCTTGGCCAGCAGGGACATATCGGGCGGGTAAGCACCGTTGTTTGCGTATTTCGCCTGCTCGACATTCGCATAGGGCGATTTGAAAGGATCGCTCGGGCGACCCGGGCGCTCAAACATTTCGCCTTCTTCATTCGGGCCATCCATAAACGTGTATTCACCGGCCACGGTTTTAATCTGTGCCTCGCTGTAACCCAGCGCCTTGAGATCGCGATAGAACAGGTTGTCCATCGAATGGCATGCTGAACAGACTTCGCGATAGACCTTGAAGCCGCGCTGCAACGATGCGCGGTCATAAGAACCGAAAGGGCCATCGAAAGACCATGACAGGTCTGGCACATGGCCGCCCTCTGCCGCTTTCGCTGATACAGGGAACAGCACCGAGAGCGCCACACAAGTCACAAGAGCCAGTTTTTTGAACGACATCATCATTACTCCGTATATTTCTCTTATGCCTTGAGGACAGCTTCACTGATGCTGGCCGGTAACGGCAGGGCTTTTTCATTGCGTGACAACCACGGCAGTATCACCAGGAAGTACGCGAAATAGAAACCGGTGCCCAACTGGCCGATCCATAGCAAGGGGATAACACCGAACAGCGCCGCATCAGCCGTTTCCATGCCGACATAGCCGAGCACGACAAAATCAAACGCCAGCAACAAGGTCGCCCATTTGAACAACGGACGGAAACGCGCCGAGCGTACCGGATGCCAGTCAAGCCACGGCATGAACAGCAGCAGGATGACCGAACCGAACATCGCCAGAACGCCCGCCAGTTTCGCATTGACGAAAACCATATCGGCCAGCGGCAACGGCAGGACAGCGCCACCGCTTGCTTTCTCATACTGCGACAGATAACCCAGCACAAACATGACACCCGCAACCGCCAGCAGCGGCATGGCAAACTTTTTGCCCAGCGCGCAGATCAGGCCACACATGCCTGTTTTCTTGTCGGCACCGCAATAGACGGGCGCCATCACCACGACGATAGCTGCCAGCGATGCCGCGATGTAGGGGTTCACACCGAATGTCAGGCCGCGCAGGATTGCGTAGAACGGCAGGAAGTACCATTCCGGCACAATGTGCGGCGGTGTCTTCATGGCGTCGTAAGGAACAAAGTGATCAGGGTGCGCAAACATGTTCGGGAAGAAGAACGTGACCACGACATAAAGCACCAGAAACACGCCCAGACCGACTGTGTCCTTCATCGTGTAGTACGGATTGAACGGCAGCGTATCCTGCGGTCCTTTCACATCAATACCGAGTGGATTGTTCGAGCCGGAAACATGCAACGCCCATACGTGCAGGAACACGATGGCAAAAATTACGAACGGCAGCAGGTAATGCAGTGAGAAGAAACGATTCAGCGTTGGGTTATCAACCGAAAAGCCGCCGAGCAGCAACGTCTGGATCGTATCACCCACGAACGGAATGGCGGTAAAGAAACCGGTAATAACGGTCGCACCCCAACCACCCATCTGGCTCCACGGCAAGGTGTAGCCCATGAAAGCGGTCGCCATCATCAGCAGGAAGATCGTCACGCCGAGAATCCACAGCAATTCACGCGGCTTCTTGTAGGAACCGTAATACATGCCGCGGAAGATATGGATATAAACGGCAATGAAGAAGAACGACGCGCCGTTCATATGAATATAGCGCAGCATCCAGCCCCAGTTCACATCGCGCATGATACGTTCGACAGAATTAAATGCGTGGTCGACATGCGGCGTATAGTGCATAGCCAGAACGATGCCGGAAATGATCATGGTGATCAGCATCACCATGGCGATGCCGCCGAAACTCCAGAAATAGTTGAAGTTGCGCGGTGTCGGGAATACGCCGTATTCCTTTTGCATCATGGTGAAGATCGGGAGACGTTCATCAATCCAGTCGATCACCGGATTTTCGAATTTTTCGCGTACGCCACTGCCCATTTAGATAACTCCGTAGAAATTAATGTCGTGTTGAAGATCAGCCGATTTTTACGAGCGTATCGCTGACATAGTTATATTCGGGAACTGCGAGGTTCTTTGGTGCCGGGCCTTTGCGGATGCGGCCTGACGTATCGTAGTGAGAACCATGGCACGGGCAGAACCAGCCGCCGAAATCACCCTTCGGATCGGTATCTTTCTGGCCGAGCGGCACACAACCGAGGTGCGTACAGACGCCCACCATGACCAGCCACTGATCTTTTTTCACGCGGGAAGCATCGTCTTCCTTATCGCGCAAGTCGGCCACATTCACGGCGCGTGCGTCTTCAATCTCTTTCGGGGTGCGGTGACGGATAAATACCGGCTTGCCACGCCATTTCACGGTGATCGCCTGCCCTTCCTGAATCGGGTTCAGATCAACCTCGACGGTGGACAGCGCCAGCGTATCGGCGGCGGGGTTCAGTGAATCGATAAACGGCCAGGCGAAGCAACCCGCGCCCACCGCGCCGAAAGCACCGGCCGTCAGCATCAGGAAGTCGCGGCGGCTCGCGCCGTCTTCATCGGAATGGGAATTAGATGTCTGTGCACTCATGAGATAGTCCCGGAATTAGTCAGAATACATAACGATTCAGGGAATCCCCCTGAACGGATAACACAGTCATGTACTTGGAATTGCTGGAGGATGCAAGCCCTCAGAAGATTTACAAGCCGCTTCATAAACAACCGTCGCACCCTAAAATATTATGGCAATCAAAACTTGACTTTAGCCTTGTTTTTTCGCATGTTCCCGGCATGACAGCACCAGCCCTCACCGCTCCGCCCGACCTTCAGGAAACCGCCGCCACGTGGTTCCGCGCTTTGCGCGATACTATATGTGAGGAATTCGAGCGGCTGGAGGATGATCTGACCGGGACAAAATTCAAAGACCGCCCCGCCGGGCGCTTTGAGCGGAAGCTCTGGGAGCGTGAGGGTGGCGGTGGTGGCGAAATGTCACTGATGAAGGGTCGCGTGTTTGAAAAGGTCGGCGTTAATATTTCCACCGTGTACGGCGAATTCAGCGAAGATTTCCGTAAGCAGATCCCCGGTGCCAACGATAATGGCGGGCGATTCTGGGCCAGCGGCGTATCGCTGGTGGCGCATATGCAATCGCCCCTCGTCCCGGCCATTCACATGAACACGCGCATGATCGTAACGTCGAAGAGCTGGTTCGGCGGCGGCACCGATTTAAACCCGATGTTCCCGGTTGAAAAAGACACGGCTGATTTTCATGCCGCGCTTAAAAATTGCTGTGATCGCCACCAGCCGGTGTCGTATCAGGAATATAAAGAATGGTGTGACCGTTACTTCTTCATTCCTCATCGCGGCGAAGCGCGCGGCGTCGGCGGCATTTTCTATGACTATCTTGATAGCGGTGACAAGGACGCAGATTTTGCCTTCACACAGGATGTGGGTCGCACCTTCATCGACATTTACCCGCAGATCGTACAACGCCACATGAACGAAGACTGGAACGACGCGCAGCGCGAGCATCAACTGGTGAAGCGCGGACGTTACGCCGAATTCAATCTGGTCTATGACCGCGGTACGCAGTTCGGGCTGAAAACAGGCGGAAATACCGAAGCCATTCTGATGTCTCTGCCGCCGGAAGCAAAGTGGCCTTAAGTACGGTTGATCGAAAGCCGTTCTAAAATTTCACTCAGGAAAGCAGTGCGCATTTCGTCGGTGGCATCCAGAACAGCCCCCGGCATGCCTTGCGGCGTTTCGATCAGGCGACCAAAATCGGGTGATTTATCATCACAAACAATATCAAGAGATTTTGCACGGAACGCCGACAGATGGTCAAGCGCCAATATGACGCACGGGTCGTGAAAACGGAACACAGGTTCCGGTGCAAAATATCGCGCATGCGCGATCATCAGGTCGCAAGCCGTACGTCCGATGTCGGTCGATGACTGTAAAGTTTCAAGCGCATCCAGTCCCATCACAATCGGCCATGTAACATTCATCGGCACGAAACGCACGGGGAACCCATGTTCCCGTCCCTGCTTTAAGAGATCGCGCACGGCAAACGGATCGCAAACCAGATTGAAATCTGCACCGGGAATCTGTGTCCATAGCGCATCCATCTTGCCACCCATCATGGTCACGCTCGCAAAAATATCATGAGCATCATCACCCAGGACAGCACATACGGCGGCGAAATTAGTGGCGGGCCCCAGAATGATATAATCAATCGCGCCTTGATCGGCGGAGACTTTCTTTAAATGTGCCGCCAATTGTTGTGAATTGGCTATCACTGCTTTTCTTCCTGCCTCTGGTAGTTCAAGATTACACAGGCCATTGCCGGACTTTTCCTGACGAGGCCGTACGATTCCTGTATAGCCGCTATGAGTACGCGATGGTGCGGCAGCACCCTGCCAGAGCGGGATATCGTCACGCCCGGACAGCGCCAGCACACGCGCAGAATTTTCGGAAACATTTTCAACAATTGTATTACCGTAGGACGTCACAACGCCCGCAAGATTCATGTGACGCGCCAACGCGAGCCAGATCGACAGGGCATCGTCACGCCCTGTGTCGCAATCAATGATAAGGGGGCGGGTTGTCATCTCATCAGACTGACGGTGCTGACGGCTTGCCTGACGGGCCGGCAACATCCGGGACCAACGGCTTGGCAGACAAATCCAGCTTTTTCAAAACATCCAGCATCGGGGTATCTTCATCAGCCCCCGTGACATGGGCAATCGCCTTGGCCCCGGTAAACCAGGAAAGAGGAACGCTGACATTCCATTCTTTTTCGATGCGTTCGCAGAAACGCATGCTGGCGCCCCTGATTTCCTCGCAGAAGCTCTCAACTTTATCGGGGTAGACCTTGAACAGCTTCTCTACATCCATGAACAGGCCCGGCAGGCGTGTCGTTTCGCCCTCGACTTCGACGACATAACCGTCAAAGAATAGATCACGCGGCGTAGACACTTCAAAATTCTTAGCACTGAATTCTACAGCCGCCACCATCGGGATACTGCGCCCGTTGTGCATGATCGCCTGACGTTCTTGCTGTGAGGCACTGCAGAAACATGTAGAAATGCAAGCCAGCTCACCGCTTTCAAACACACCGTGCTTATCCATCAGGTCAATCACCCAATTCAGCATTTTGGCATGACGCACATTATCTTCAAGCAATACGAATTTGATTTTCCCTCCGTATTGATCCTGCATGTCCTTCAATGACTGTGAGAAATTTTTAACCTGATCATCAATCGGCCGCTTACCCGGACGGGCCGTATAACCAAATTGCTGGTCACCCTTCAGGGAGAACAGACGCGAGAATGCCACCTCGCCCCACGGAGCACGGCATTCATGGAACATTTCGTCCAGAGACACAAAAGCGACCGGTACATCGGCTTTATAGTCCGGCTGTGCAGCCAGAAATTTATCGGCGTTGTTGGCGATTTGTTCGGCCAGTGAATGGGAGTCGTGGAACTCAACACTCAGACGGCGAATAGATTCATTAATGTCATAAAGGTCATAGTTAACATGGCGGGCAATGGTATCGAGAACGCTATGCCCCCATTCCTCATAGGCTGCATGGACTGATTTTCTCACGTCAGCCTCAAGCGCCACCCCCGATGACTGTCCCAGCGTAGGCGGATTGATGGCAAGCGCGCCGGAAACGGGTGCCGCGGCATTCTGCTGCAGAAGAGAAATCAGTTGCTGGCGAAAACCATTGGTGGCAAAGCCCGCATCCGTGCGGATCAGGAACGTCAGATCCTGCACATCGGCGCCTGTCTGGCCAGAAGCTTTCTCATTAAAAATGAGTCGTGTTTTACTCAGCATCCACAAGCCCTTTTAACAATCGGGTATGTTCACTACAGATTTGCGCTTTCTAGCAAACAAGTCACAAAAACGCCACAAAAAGGGTTATACAAAACCCACATGTATTATGCAAATAAATTACTTGCGCTGCCTGACACCATTTCGTTGTGCATTGCAAAATTTACATGCCTGCATTCAGGAAAATTTATGTCATCTGCGACATATAATGTGTTAGAAAACGAAAATCAGGAAACAAACATGCATATAAAAATATGCCGGATGAAATAAAATTACAATAGAGGGCAAAATGGCCGGTTTTTCAAAAGATGAACATAGACGTACTTACGAAGTTTCCCTACGGACGAAAGCGCTGCGCAAGGGCGAAGCCGAAATGCAGGACGGCGTTTACGTAACGGCCGCAGAGATTGCCGAGCTGGCAGATTTCAACCAGCGGCTGGCGAAGGATAATGAACCATCGGAATTGCTTTATCTGGATGACAAACGTGGTGTGCGGGTCTGTACGCTCAAGGCAGAGTTTCAACAACAGAGCGCAGTTTCTCAAGACAAGCCGTGCGATCAGGCGCAAAGTCCTGAGCCAGCCACCAGTCCTCAACCTCGCCGAGAAGCTGCCCCATCGCCGGGCCGGGCGTAACGCCGAGATCGAACAGGTCGCGCCCCGCCAAAGGAAACTTGGGGGACTCCCACGTCTCTGCCAGTTGCATCAGACGTCTGTATTCAGGTGTCTCGCCGTCGCGTGTCATGTAGAAAACCAGCAGTTGCCTTACGACTTCACGGTCGTTGCCATATATCAGGTGACGGATAATTTTCTCATCCACTGATTTTACATCGCGCGTCATCATCACAAGCGACCGCACAAATTTATGCTGCGCGCCACTCAACATCATCAGCATGCCAGCGCGGTCGTAGTCCATATTCGCCAGAAACGCGATCCGTGCCATGACATTGACGACTTTGTAATGAAGCTGGGTCTGGCACAGGCACGAAAAAAGTTTAGGGTTGAAATTCTGGCTGCGGAACTCGGAAGCGATAAAATTCTCGAACATCAACACAAGCGTGTCGGATGGATCATCAATGGCCAGTATCTTTGACATTTCCTGCGTCACGCGCTCACGTGAGAGAAAGAAAAGATTCTGCGCCGCTTCACTGCAGGCTTCGAGCGCATCCAGATCAGGCTCGCCGCGTCCATAGAGCGCATGAAAACGGAAAAAACGCAGGATGCGCAGGTAATCCTCGGCAATCCGTTCCGCCGGGCTGCCCACGAACATCACCCGTCCGGCCTTCAAATCGGCAAGTCCGCGTCCGAGCGGATCATAAACATTGCCCTGATCGTCTGCCAGCAGCGTATTCATTGTGAAATCTCGACGCTCCGCGTCCTTCATCCAGTCACCGGTAAAAGCCACCGTCGCGTGGCGGCCATCGGTTTCAACATCAACACGCAATGTTGTGACTTCAAATGTGCGTCCGTCCGCAATCGCTGTCACGGTGCCATGATCTATGCCTGTCGGCGCATAATGAATACCCGCCTTCTGCAAACGCGCAATCACTTCGTTCGGTTTATAGGCTGTCGCCAGATCAATATCGGTAACCGGTTGCCCGAGCAACGCATTACGCACACAACCGCCGACGAACAAAGTCTGCCGGTCGCCCGGATCATTGAGCGCACCCATGACCGCCACCGTTTGCGGCGCGTTCATCCAGTCAGGAGGCGTTATCTGTGTGCGTGGCTTCATCGATATCCATTACGAAAGTCCGGCCGCGGATCACGACTCGGCAGTGCCCCTCAGTATCCTCAATCAACGCATGATTGACAAATTCATTATTCACCTGCGTTGAAAAACGCGCCCACAGACCCTTGCGCACTTCGGCGTAAAGGACTCTTACTCCATGGCGCGGCTCGGCCCTCAGTACCAGCGCATGATCCGGCCCCAGCTCGATTTTCTCATCGAAATTGGTATAAAGATCTACAGCGTGATTATGTATATCACAATGCGTAACGATGAAAGGAACATCCTCAACCTCTACGCGGTAGCGGGATTCAGGGGATTTCAGCCAATAAACGCCGTTTTCATCGATAATCAGGCCTTTTCCTGCCATAAAACCCGCACCAGCACCGCCAAACAGGCCTGCCAGCGCCTTTTTTTTGATCGGTCCCGGGTTTTGAACGCCGTGGAAATACCAACGGCCCTGGTAATCGATGGTAAATTCGTAGCCCCGGCGACGTTTGTCTTCGTGGTCATAATCCTGAAAAACATCTTCCCTGTAGAAGAGATCATGCATGGGCGCTCTTTCCCCTGTGCAAAGCCGGAAACGCTATTAATATAAGCCACATATAACAGATTCTCTACTCTACAGCAGGAGCCCCATCGTGAGCAGCCCCATGTCCACGCCGAATGTATCCACGTCCGCCAATGCCGCCCATATAGAAAAGCGCATGGAAAAGGCCTCCGCCGACCTGAAAAAGGCCCGCGCCGAAATCGCCAAGGTGATTTTCGGTCAGGACAAGGCGGTCGATCAGATTTTCGTGACCTTAATGTCCGGCGGCCATGTGCTGCTGATCGGCGTGCCGGGTCTGGCCAAGACGCTGATGGTCGATACAGTTGCCAAGGTGATGGGTATTTCGTCGTCGCGTATCCAGTGTACGCCCGACCTGATGCCTGCGGATATCCTGGGTTCGGAAGTACTGGAAGAAGATACGGCCACCGGCAAACGTGCCTTCCGTTTCATCGAAGGCCCGGTGTTCACGCAATTCCTGATGGCCGACGAGATCAACCGCGCCAGCCCGCGTACGCAATCGGCGCTGTTGCAAGCGATGCAGGAAGGCTCCGTCACCGTAGCGGGCAAACCGCACAAGCTACCCAAGCCATTCCACGTACTGGCGACACAAAACCCGATTGAGCAAGAAGGTACTTATCCGTTGCCGGAAGCGCAGCTCGACCGTTTCCTGATGCAGGTGGATATTGATTACCCAGATGAGGCATCGGAACGTCAGGTCATGCTGGTGACCACGACCAACCGTGAAGACAGCCTTAAATCGGTTTTCAGCAATGAAGAGCTGCTGGAGATTCAGGCGCTGGTACGCGACCTGCCTGTCGGTGAAAGCGTTGTCGATGCGATCCTGAAAATCGTGCGCCGTGGCCGCCCCGGCAAGGAAGCCACCAAGATGGTCAACGACTATGTGACATGGGCACCCGGCCCACGCGCCTCGCAAGCGCTGATGCTGGCATGCCGCGCCAAAGCGCTGCTCGATGGCCGTCCGGCGCCTTCCGTCGATGATGTGCTGGAACTGGCGGAACCGATCCTGAAGCACCGCATGGCACTCAACTATCAGGCGCGCGCCGATGGCGTTTCACTGACCGATGTTATCGCCGACATGACCAAGGATCTTTGATCTTAAAACCGGGTGAATTATGGCCGTGCATTCCCGCATCCATGGACTGACACGCAGCGCTATGACAGCGCTGGGGTTACGTGCAGCTGCGGAAAAGACAGCCAACCGTTTGCCCGATCTGCTGATCGCCGCCGAGAAAGCCGCCACCGCCGTCCGCATGGGCGAGCATGCGCAACGCCGCGCAGGCAGCGGCGAGAAATTCTGGCAGTTCCGTGAATACCAGACCGGCGACCGCCCGCAGGACATTGACTGGCGGCAATCCGCCCATGGCGACCGCGTATTCGTACGCCAGAAAGAATGGCAAACAACGCAGACCGGACTGATCTGGTGCCAGCGTAATGACAGCATGCATTATGCCTCGCGCAGTGTTTTGCCAACCAAGCACGAAGCGGCGGCAACGCTCAGTCTGGCGCTAGCAATGCTGATGACGGGTGCGGGTGAGTTGGTCGGTACACTGGATGGCAGTTTGCGTCCGGGCAAAGGTGAAATCGCGATCCAGAGTCTGGGCGACAAATTGCTGGAAACAGAACCGTCGCCCCTGCCCCATCATCTGATGCGCGAACCGGCGCGTCATGCGACGATCATTCTGGTTGGTGATTTTCTGGCGCCGCTAGACCAGATCGAACATGCCTTGCATGCACTGGCCGGACGCACCGTCAATATCCTGCTGCTGCAAATTCTTGACCCGGCGGAGATCAACCTGCCGTTCCGGGGCCGCGTTATTTTTGAAGCACCACAATCAGGCGACAAACATCACATTACCAATGTCGATTCCGTGCGCGAAAGCTATCAAAAGAAGATGACCGCTCATACCGAAGGCCTGAAAGCCATTTGCCATCATAACGGCTGGCATTTCGTCCAGCACGTCACAGACACGGAAGAATCCGGCACATTGCTGGCGCTGTGGCGGCTGATCGGCCAGAGCCGCAAAGGCGGGCCGTTATCATGATGATCCCCGGCTTTGGTGCATTGGCATTTCTGAATCCGTGGGTGCTGGCGGGGATGTCGTTCCTGCCGGTTTTGTGGTTCCTGCTGCGTGTGACGCCGCCCGCGCCGCGCCTGATCGTATTCCCGGCGGCGCATTTCATGCTGGGGCTGGATGCGCAAAAACAGGTGCCGAGCAAAACGCCGTGGCCGATCCTGCTGTTGCGCATTTTAGCCACCGCGCTGATTATTCTGGCGCTCGCACGGCCTATTTTAAATCCGGGCGATGCCGTATCCGGTCATGGCCCCGTGCGCATTATCATGGATAACAGCTGGGCGGGGGCGCAAACATGGCACCAGCAAAATTTGCAGGCCATCGACATCATTGAACGTGCGGGCCGTGAACGCCGGACGCTTTATATCGCCACCACCGCGCCCGAAGCCGGAAAAACCGCGCCGATGATGGCAGGCCCGCTGACAAAGGGCGAAGCTGAAGCGACATTGCGCGGGATCAAGCCGCTGCCGTGGCTTTCCGATTATGATGCGGCTGCCGCATTACTGGAGACGGCGCGTGAGAATTCCGGCATTCAGAGTTACTGGCTGTCTTCAGGCCAGATGGATGGCAAGCCGGACAACCTGATCCGCGTATTGCAGACCCAAGGCGGCCTGATATTCATTGAACCGGCGGCGACACAGCGTCCCGTGTTACTGCGCCCTGACAAATCCAAGACAGGCCAAGCCGCCGCGATGGTCGAAGTGAATTCCGGTACGCCCGCCGGTATCCCGTTTACCGTGCAGGTGCTGTCCCGAGATGGCCGCCAACTCGACAGCAAGGAAATCATAACCGACGGCAGCAAAATTGCGTTCAAGGTCGGGTTTGAACTGCCTACACCGCTGCAAAATCAGGCGGCACGGATACAAATCGCCGGACGGCGCAGCGCCGGGGCGACTTTGCTGCTGGATGGAGGCGCTTATCGCCGTCATATAGGCATTACAAAATCAAGTGGCGCCGAAGAAAAAGCACCCCTCACAGCGGCGTCCTATTACATCGCCCGTGCCCTACAACCCTATGCCGATATTACCGAAGACAGCTTAGGCAAACTTCTGGAAGAAGATGTTTCCATCATCATCCTGCCCGATGTCGGCGCGATGCCGCCTGAGGAACTGGATGCACTCGAAGGCTGGGTGCGTGAGGGCGGCTTGCTGATCCGTTTCGGCGGCCTGAACATGACGCAAGGCGATAATTTTCTGACCCCGGTCGTATTACGCCGTGGCGACCGCACCATGGAAGGGGCTTTGTCATGGGACAAGCCCGCGAAACTGGCACCCTTCCCGCAAACAAGTCCCTATCACGGACTCGAAATTCCGGAAGACCTGACCATCAGCCGCCAGTTGCTGGCAGAGCCGGAACCGGAACTGGAACGCAAAAGCTGGGCGGCACTGGAAGACGGCACACCGCTTATCACCGCTGACAATCTTGATGACGGCATGATCGTGCTAATCCACACCACCGCGACACCGGAATGGTCCAACCTTGCGCTCTCGGGGCTGTTCGTAAAACTGATGGAACGCACCATCCAGATGGCGGGCAGCCATGCCGCATCTGAAAATACCGCCAGCGGTTCACTGCAACCGTTGAGCGTTATTGACGGACAGGGCAACAGCCGCCAGCCCGGCGCTACCGACCAGCCGATTCCGGCGACGGAATTCGATGAAAAAATACCGGACAGCGCACACCCGCCCGGCATTTATGGCCGTACCGGATTTCAGAAAGCGTTTAACATCGGCGACCGTCTGCCGACGCTGCGTACATTCCCCTCCATGCCTGACGGCGTTGAGCGCCAGAGCTATGGCGGCGTCACGGAGAAGAACCTGATGCCGTTTATTCTGAGCCTCGCTTTATTCCTGTTTATGATCGACTGGCTGGTGATGATTGCGCTGCATGCGGGCTGGCATTTATTTTCGAACCCGCTGCGCTGGGTACAGACAGCGGCGATTATCACCATGATCTGTCTGCCGTCCCTGTCCTCGCATGCCGAAACCACCGAAAATCAGGTGCGCTATGCCGGAGAGATTCATCTGGCCTATATCCGCACAGGCGTTCCCGATGTTGACAGCCTGACAGAACGCGGACTGCAGGGCTTAAGCGATGTACTGACGCAACGCACATCAGTCGAGCCTGCGGGCATTGTCGCGTTGAACCCCGATCAGGATAATTTATCATTCTTCCCCTTGATTTACTGGGCGATCACGCCGGGACAGCCGACGCTTTCCGGCAAGGCGCTGCAACGAATTCAATATTATCTTGATCATGGCGGCACCATTCTGATCGACACACGGGATGAAAGCACAACACCGCGCGGTTTCAGCGGCAGTTCCGGCGGCGCGAACGCCAGCCATCTGCGCCGCCTGACCGGTGGCCTGAACGTGCCGCCGCTGGTTCTGATGCCGAAAGATCATGTACTGACAAAATCATTCTACCTGATCGACAGTTTCCCCGGGCGTTACGACGGGGACACTATCTGGGTCGAAGAAACAAGCAAGAGCGGGCGCGACGGTGTTTCGTCGCTGATTATCGGCAGCAATGACTGGATATCCGCATGGGCGGCAAGCTCCGCCGGAACAAGGCAGCAGGAAATATCCTTACGTTTCGGCATCAATGTGATGATGTACGCGCTGACCGGCAACTATAAGGCCGATCAGGTACATATCCCGCACATTCTCGAAAGGCTGGGCCAATGATGAATAGCGCCGCCCTCACCATACATTTCGCACCAATCCTGCCGGACAGCACACTGTGGATGATCGCCCTGTTTGCGCTTGCCTTCCTGTTGCTGTCGGCTGCGCTTTTTCGTGCGGGGATGGTGACGCGCGCCTTGTGTGTAACCGGGTTCCTATTAGTATTCCTCAATCCCTCGCTGGTGGAGGAACAGCGCGAACCTGTTAGCGATGTCGCTGTCGTTGTCGCCGACCGCTCGCCCTCGCAAAAGACCGGTGAACGCGAAGCGCGTATGGACAAGACCCTGACCTATCTGCGTGAGAAGCTGGAAGCGCGTGACGGGCTGGATGTGCGTATCATTGATGCGCCGCTGGATAGCCCTGCTACCGCCCGCGAAACCAAACTATTTGAAGCCGTCGATCAGGCGCTGGCCGATGTGCCCGCCGCACGACGCGCCGGGGTAATCCTGCTGACAGACGGTCAGGTGCATGACATTCCAGCAAACGTACAGACGATCAAGGATTACGGCCCGGTTCATACGCTGCTGACCGGGCGCAAGAATGAGCGCGACCGCCAGTTGATCCTGACCGAAGCGCCCGCCTATGGGATCGTCGGGCAGGAAGTCACGGTACGCTACCGCGTCGAAGACCCTTCGGCGCAGAAAGATGAATTCTCCACCGTATCCATCAAACAAGACAACACACCCGGCAAGATTGATCTGGTACCCATCAATGAAGACCGCACCTTGCAGGTCAAAGTCAATCACGCCGGACAGAATATCGTCTATATAGAGGCCTCGGGCACGGATGGTGAACTGACGCTCGCCAACAACAAAGCGCCGCTGGTCATCAACGGTGTGCGTGACCGCCTGAAAGTGCTGCTGGTATCAGGGCAGCCGCATGCGGGCGGACGCACATGGCGCAATTTGCTGACATCAGACCCCGGCGTCGATCTGGTGCATTTCACCATTCTGCGCGAACCTGAAAAACTGGACATGACGCCGCATACGGAATTATCGCTGATCGCGTTTCCATTCCGTGAACTGTTCGAGATCAAGCTTTATGATTTCGACCTGATCATTTTCGACCGTTACGGTCTGAACCGCATCCTGCCCAGTTATTATTTCGGCAATATTGCCGAGTATATCAAGAAAGGCGGCGCATTGCTGGAAGCCAGCGGCCCGTCTTTTGCCGGGGAACAGTCCATTTACACAACGGCGCTACAGGACATCCTGCCCGGCCAGCCGACGGGTGCCGTGTTCAATAACAGTTTCCGCCCGCACCTGACAGATGTCGGCAAGCGCCACCCGGTTACGCAAGACCTGACATGGCCCGGCAGCACGGCAGAAGAACCGGGCTGGGGTTCGTGGCTGCGGCAAGTCGGCGTCACGCCCAAGGGCGGGCAAACCGTTATGTCCGGCTATAACAACATGCCGCTGCTGATCTTAAACCGCGTCGAAGAAGGCCGCGTGGCGCAACTGGCGTCTGATCAGATATGGCTATGGTCACGCGGCTATGAAAGCGGTGGCCCGCAGACAGAATTACTGCGTCGCCTGGCGCACTGGCTGATGAAGGAGCCGGAACTGGAAGAAAACGCGCTGAGTGTGCAGATGGATGGCGACACAATACTGGTGCGACGCCGTTCGCTGCATGAAACGCCGATGGACATCACCATGACCGCGCCGGACGGCAAGACTGAAACCGTTACATTGAAACCGCAACCCAGCGGCATGCTGGAAGCGCGCATTCAGGCGACGCAACTGGGGATCTATACGTTCGATGACGGGATGCAGGAACGGTTTGCGCTGATCGGCGACCTTAATCCGCCTGAACTACGCGGCATCAGAACCACAGCCCAGCTATTGCAGCCGGTGGCCACCGCCTCCGGCGGCACCGTGCAATGGCTGGCCGATAACGCCACACCGGACATACGTTTTTTGAATAGCAGCAAAATTTTTGGCGGCAATAACTGGATTGGCCTGAAATCAAACAACAGCTATCAGGTGACAGGCGTGAAAGATACGCCGTTCCTGCCGGACTGGGTTTACGTTCTTTTACTGATGGGACTGGTGGCCGGTTCCTGGTGGGTAGAAGGACGGCGGAACTGATCCAGAATGCCCATCTCGCGGGCTTTTAAAGCCACCTGCGTACGGTTCTGGGCATCCAGTTTCTTGCACAGGCTGCGTACGTGCAGTTTCACCGTCACCACCTGCAGACCAAGCGCCGACGCAATCACCTTGTTCGATTCACCGTGCAGCAGATGTTCCAGAACATCCATCTCACGTGTCGTCAGATGTACGCCGCCGCTGCCGTCCTGATTGGCCGCTTTATCCAGAGAGGGCTGGAATGTCGGCTCGTATGAGGGCATTAAACGATTGGTGTTGTGATCGAGCGGGATAAATTTCTCGCCATTGATGATTTGCTGGAACCCCTTGACCATGGCATGGCCGGGCATGGTTTTCGGGAAGTAACCGACAGCACCCAGCTCGAATGCAGCCTTCACTTCCTCTTCGTTAGCAATACCCGACATCAGCGCCACGCGCAGGTCTGGCCATGTCTGGCGAATTTTCTTCAAGCCCTGAAAACCGTTCATACCGGGCATACGGTAATCCAGCAACAGCAGATCGTATGACGGATCAGCACCGAGGAGATCCATAACTTCCTTGATGTCCCGCGCCACGCTCAGAGTATAACCCGGCTCTATCTGGTTGATATACAGAGTAAGCGCGTCCCTGAAGAGGGTATGATCGTCAGCGATAAGAATTTTCATGTTTATGCCTTTTATAGTTATCTATGCGATTAGCTTGGGTTTTAAAGGGCTTGTACGCAGATTATATACTTAAGGATATAGTCCCAGTTTAACACTTTCAACCTGAACAAGAAATGAAAGAAGGCGCACAACGGAAGATATTCCGCGCCCGCAGAAGTAAAAAATCATTGTTTTCAATGGATTATGTGATTTCTACCGCCAGTTGCGGTATTATTCTACTCTAGTGAAGCATGCAACGGCGTGCTGGCGCTTTTCTGAACCGCCTTTAGCTTCAGACGGTAAATGTATGTCGATTCCATAACGCGCTGCACATAATTGCGGGTCTCATCGAACGGAATCAGTTCAATCCAGTCAATCATGTTGATCTGTCCGGTGCGCGGGTCGCCAAAACGCGCGATCCATTTATCGACATTCCCCATCCCGCCGTTATAAGCGGCCAGTGCCAACGGATAGGAACCATCATAGCGGTTCAACAACTGCCCCATATACGCCGAACCCAGCGCAATATTGTGATCAGGACGTGATATCAGCCAATCAGTCTGGTGCGGTATGCCTTTACGACGCGCCACTTCCTTGGCCGTCGCGGGCATCAGCTGCATCAAACCGCGCGCACCCACGGGACTCATGGCCTCGCGGTCGAACTGGCTTTCCTGACGGATCAGACCATGAATCAGCGCCCATTCCTGCGTAACGTTACGCATGCGCGGCAGGATGGTCGGAAACGCGTGATCGACCATCATGATATTTTTCTCAAGCCCCTTCTTCCCGATGCGCACGGCATTGTGGTAATGCTCCAGCGACTCAGACAGATCGGCGATCAGGATATATTCTTCGGGGTCTTTGATATCGACAGCCATGGCATCCAGAAACTCTGTCGTTTCCTTCCAGTATCCCGCCTGATTGAGATACTTCGCGGCCCTCACAATACTTTTGTTATAGAACCGGCTTTCAGCGCCGATGGTCCGTTCGGGCGGCAATTGCTGCGGCGGCCTATCCTGCGGCGATAATTCGCTAATAGCCATTTGTCCATAGAAAGCGGTCTGGTAACGGGCCGCCACCTTGTACCATTGCTTCGCAACGTCCTGACTATTGAGTGCTGCGCTGGCTTTGCCCGCCCAGTAGGCACCGCGTGATTTACTGATCGGTGTGGCCGTGCCGTTATAAAGAGACTCAAAATGCCCGAAAGCTTTTCCTGCCTGCTTATTAAAACGCAGGGCCAGCCAACCGGCCATGAATTCAGCCGCCGCAAAATCCGGGCCTTCTTTCAGACCGTGTTTGGCAACGACCAGATACGCCGTCCGGTAATCTTTCTTCTCGATCAGGCGGCGCGCCATGATGTTGCGTTCTTTCCACCAGTCACCGAGGTTAGGTATTTGTTCGGCGGGCGGCATGTTCTGCAATATTTCGATGGCGCCGAAATCCATATTATTCTTGCGGCGCCAGCGCAGACGTTCAAGCATGAAACCCGGATCATCCTGCAACTGCGCGGGAACAGCCCTCACCAAGCCTTCAACGCCGGGACGGCTTTCCGCCAGCCCGATGCGCGCCTCGGCCAGAAGCGGATAACCCTTGCCGATCAGCTTCGCCAGCGTACGGGCGTTGGTATATTGCTTGCGGTACAGTGTCGTATTGAAACGGGCGATATGAGCGCTCTGGTCAATCATACTTTTATAGTGACTTAGGAAGTAGGCCTGTTCCTGATTGTTCAGCGCCGCTTTCGGCCACCACGCGGCCAGTTTTTGTTGTGCCGCAGTGTTTTGCCCCTGACCGATCAGTGCCTGCACATAACGGTTCATGCCGTTTGCGGTTTGCGGCGCGTTGTTGTTGAACCATTCAGCCACTTCGTGCTGGGGAAGACTGGCGGGCATAGATTCCTCCGCCAATGTTTTCAATTGATTCTGACGCGGCCAGTCCGGATGATTGCGGATAAAATCCGCCACGCGTTTGAAATCGACGGTATCGTCAGTCTTGGTGAAATACAGCCATTCATAAAGCGCCATCGCTGCTTTATCTTGTGTCTGCGCCATCAGGCGTTTGGCTTCCGTCCAGCGTTTTTGTTTCGCGGCTTGCAATGCCTGCGTCACCAACTGACGGTTTTCTTTTGTCATGGCGACGGCGGGCGTACCTTGCGCGTTATCAATTGCCTGCGCCGGAACGACCGGCATACTCATGGCGCACAGCATCAAAAATGCCAGACTTACCTTGCGAACCGGCTTTTGTGGCATTACATTCAGCATTGAGAAAGGAATATCCCTGTTATGTTTCATGGTTCGATAACCGCTTTAATTACCCCCTTCAAAAACGGGGAGATTGATTGGCCTGCTTTTGACGATCTGGTCGAGTGGCAGATTGAGCAGGGAATACACGGGCTCGTCCTCTGTGGCACCACAGGTGAATCCCCGACCCTTACATATGACGAACACAGGCGCATTGTCGAGCGCGGCGTGGCGCTGGTCAAGAGAAGAATCCCTGTGATCGCCGGTACCGGTTCTAACGCAACTGCGAAGACCATCGACCTGACAAAACACGCGCTGGAGGCTGGTGCGGACGCCGCCCTGATTGTCACACCCTATTACAACAAACCCACGCAAGAGGGGCTGTTCGCGCATTACGAAGCCGTGGCCAAATCTGTGCACATCCCCATTATTATATATAATATTCCAGGACGTTGCATTGTGGATATGTCTGTGGATACCATGGCGCGGCTGGCGGCGCTGCCCAATATCGTCGGCGTCAAAGACGCCACATCCGATCTGGGTCGGGTCAAAAAAACCAGGACCGCCATTTCAAAGAGTTTCTGCCAGTTATCCGGCGACGACCTGACGACGCTGGGATTTATGCAAGAAGGCGGCGATGGCTGCATTTCCGTAGTATCCAACATCGCGCCAGCCCTATCCTCCGAAATGCTGCAAAGCTGGCGCGACGGCAATCCGGCGATTGCCGCTGATATCGACAAGCGCCTGTTACCCTTAAGCAAAGCGCTGTTTGTGGAAACGTCCCCGGCCCCGGTCAAGTATGCTGCCAGCCGTCTGGGGTTGTGTACCGATGACATGCGGCTGCCGCTGGTCAAGGCCAGCGAAAAAGCCCGGCGCGCCGTCGATGAGGCCATGGAAAATGCCGGATTGCTGGTAGGCGGCAAGCCAGCCGATGCCCGTGCGATAGGCTGATAATGCCTGCGCCCGACTTTTTCCCTTCGCTTTAGCGTGTTTTTCGCGCTAAGTATCTCTCATGGCACAGAAAAAGGACAAAAAACCCGGCTTGATCTCCGTCAGCCAGACCGTTGCGGAAAACCGCAAGGCCCGGTTCGAGTATCATTTGCAGGAAGCCTTTCAGGCCGGGATCGTTCTGGTGGGCACGGAAGTCAAATCCCTGCGCCTGGGTCAATGCAGCCTGAACGAGTCATTCGCGGGCGAGCATAACGGCGAGATCTGGCTTTATAACTGCCATATCCCGGAATATATGCAGGCCGGGAAACATCTGCAGCACGCCCCGAAACGTCAGCGCAAACTGCTGCTCAATAAACGTGAAATCAACCGCTTAAGCGGTGCCATCACGCGCGATGGATTCACGCTGGTGCCAACGAAAATTTATTTTGATGCACGGGGTCGCGCGAAGGTTGAAATCGCGCTCGCCAAAGGCAAACAACTTCATGACAAACGCGCCGCCACCAAAGACCGCGACTGGGGCCGCGACAAGCAGCGGATCATGCGGGATAAAGGCTGATCCTAAAAAAGAAAAACCCCGGAAAAATCCGGGGTTTTGTTGCAAAAGGTGTGTGGGAGGACAGACCTTTAATCTTGTTGTACTAACCAACGGCCTTTTTGGACTTGCGGCCCGTCGGTACTTCATCTTCATTCGCGAGTTCAGGAACCGGGCCATCAAGCAAGGCCTCTGCCGCCTCTTCCGCGTTCTCCGGCCCTGTCAGCATGGCATCGGCAACGACACCGGATTTCTGACGGATCTGACCTTCGAGCTTGGCAGCCACTTCAGGATTTTCCTTCATGAATTTTTTCGCGTTCTCGCGGCCCTGACCGATGCGCTGGCCATCATAGGCAAACCACGCACCCGATTTTTCCACGAGATTGCTTTGCACACCGATGTCGATGAGTTCGCCGGTTTTGGAGATACCCTCGCCGTACATGATATCGAACTCAACCTGACGGAACGGCGGTGCCATCTTGTTTTTCACTACTTTCACGCGGGTCTGGTTGCCGGTAACAGTCTCTCCATCCTTGATCGAACCGATGCGGCGGATATCGAGGCGCACAGAGGCGTAGAATTTCAGCGCGTTACCGCCGGTTGTCGTTTCAGGAGAGCCGAACATCACACCGATTTTCATGCGGATCTGGTTAATGAAGATCACAACTGTACCGGAACGGGAAATCGATCCGGTAATTTTGCGCAGAGCCTGCGACATCAGACGGGCCTGCAGACCCATGTGGCTGTCTCCCATTTCGCCTTCAAGTTCAGCACGTGGCACAAGAGCGGCCACAGAGTCTATCACCAGCACGTCAATCGCACCGGAGCGCACCAGCGTGTCGGCAATTTCCAGCGCCTGCTCACCGGCATCAGGTTGAGAGATCAGAAGGTTGTCGATATTGACGCCGAGCTTACGGGCATAACCCGGATCAAGGGCATGTTCGGCATCGATGATCGCGCAGGTGCCACCCATTTTCTGGGCTTCGGCGATCACCTGCAACGCAAGGGTCGTCTTGCCCGATGATTCCGGGCCATAAATTTCTGTAATACGTCCGCGTGGTAGACCTCCAACACCCAGACCAATATCCAGCCCTAGCGAGCCGGTCGATACGACATCTACTGCCGTATGGGCGTTTTCGCCGGTTAGTTTCATGATCGAACCTTTGCCAAAGGCGCGCTCAATCTGCGCGAGCGCGGCATCGAGTGCTTTGTTTTTTTCGGCGGGCGACTGGCTCATAGTTTCACCTTGTGTTTTCAGCGCTGTTACGGACATGGTTTGTTCTCCCCTTTTGTCACAGTTTCCGCAGCCCGGCAACGCCGCCACTGCATTCGATTCAAGTTATCACCATGTCAATGTACCCTATTTGTTCTTTTTGTAAAGCCAGAAAGAGAACAAAAGGGGATTGCTGTGAATATCTTGCATTAGCAGCCTGAAATCACCTATTATTTTTTACATAATGAACAGCGATGACCGTCTAAAGAATATATTTAATGAGCTGCAGGCCTTTCAGCCGCAGATGGTCGCCCATGCCCAGCCACTCGGTATCGGTTCGAACGGCATAATCACCGATAATGGTAATGGTACCGTCAGCAAGTTTTTTCTCTATCATCAATATGACGGCTATCCGCAGGAAAAGACGCGCGAGAACGACCGCGTAAATTTCCAACTGGAAACAAGTAACCTGATGCAGATGAGCCATGCGCGCTTCGACAAGATTGTTATCCCGCAGATGGTCGAGGAACCTGTTGTATTTGACAATCCGCGCTCTCCGTTCGTAGGGGCCGTAAAGATGACGCGCGTACCCGGACAGGGTGCTGACTGGTGTGAACTGCTGCGGAAAGGATCTGCGCAGGAAAAGGAAAATCATTTCCGCGAGGTCGGGTGCGTTCTGGCAGAACTGCATAGCCAGACTGATCGCTTTCCCGCTGATAAAATCACGCGGCTTGGCGAGGGCGCCGATATGCCTCTGCCGGTTATATATCTCAACAATGACACGAATGAACAGCTTTTGCTCGTCAATAAGTACCTGCAGGACAACCGCCAGCCAGCCCTCATACATGGTGATTTCTGGGGTGGCAACCTGATGGTTGACCAAAGCAATAACCCTACGGCGTTGATTGATTTTTCCAGTATCTGCCTGACCAAAAACCATCTGGATGATTTCGTGTATATAATTGAGCTCTTCCCTGAGGGTGTGCCCGGCACCCTGCGCGGCTATGAGGAATATAGCAGCAAACCAATTGATCCTGTCATGCTGGCGGCCACCGAGATCGGCACGATATGTCACCGTATAAATTTTTCTGCGCTCGATCCGGCAATGTTCCTGAAAACAGAAGAGCTGCAAAGCAGGCTTGCCGGTAAACTGAGAGAGGTCATGCCTCAATTAAGGCCGTGATACAGGGAGATATATAATATGGCAGACACGCTTTCAAAATTGAGAAACACATTCCTACACCACAGCGGCGCGGTAGCGCTGATGGGGGCGCTATCGTTTTTCGTACAATCATCGGACGCCGAAGAACAAAGATTGTCCCTCTATAATACGCACAACAATGAAACACTGAATGTCGTTTACAAGCGGGATGGGAAATATGTTCCTGCGGCACTGAAGCAGATCACACATCTTCTGCGCGACCGCATGAACGGGCAGGAAAAAGAAATATCGCCGCAAACGCTTGACCGGCTTTACGCCATTGGCCAGAAATTCAAGGCGCGCTATCCCGATGTGCCACTGGTGTTTCAGATAATCTCCGGTTACCGCTCGCCTACGACGAATGGAATACTGCGCAATGACAAAAATTATGGCGGTCAGGCAAAAAAATCACGTCACATGGAAGGTGACGCCATCGATTATTTCGTGAAAGGCATCCCAACCAGAGAGTCTTTCAACATTGCCTATTGCACCGGTCAGGGCGGCACGGGTTATTATATTCGTGATAAAGTCGTCCATATAGATAGCGGATTAAATCCCAAAACCGGGAAAAACCGCGTCTGGTTTGACGCAAAAGACGCTGACCTTCTGCCCCGCGACTGGCGCAACATTGATTGCGCCAAGTACCAGTAGGCATCAGCCTTCCAGTGCTTCCTTCACCTTGGCCGCCAGTTGCTTGAGCGTGAAGGGCTTGGGTAGGAACCAAATATTTTCGCCCATGTGGTCTTTGAGTTTTTCTTCGGTGTAACCGGAGATGAAAATTATTTTGAGATCAGGGCGCTGCGTACGCAAGGTCTTCGCCAGTGTCGGGCCGTCCATGTTCGGCATGATGACATCTGTAATCATCAGGTCGATAGGAAAATCTTTATTCGCCTCGATGACCGCCAGTGCCGACTCGCCGCTTTCGGCTTCCAGCACTTCATAACCCTTATTGGCGAGTGCGCGAGAGGAGAATGTGCGCACGGCGTCTTCATCCTCGACCAGCAGGATACGCGCCATACCAGTCAGATCACGGGTTGAATCATCTTCAACACTGATGGTGGCAACCTCTTCGCTCTTCTCGCTCTCCAGCGCGCGCGGGAGATAGATGGTAAAGGTTGTGCCTTCGCCGACCTTGCTCTGGATATCGAGATAGCCCCCCGTCTGGCGCACGATGCCGTACACGGTCGCTAACCCCAGCCCTGTGCCCTGCCCGACTTCCTTGGTGGTAAAGAAAGGTTCGAGAATGCGGGTAATCAGTTCACCGGGGATGCCCGTGCCGGTATCTTCGACCGCCAGCGCCACCCACTGGCCGGGTGGCATTTCATCGCTGACGCAGGTTTGCGGCTTCGTGTTTTCGAACGCAAAAGTGCGGATGGTCAGGTCGCCGCCTTTACCCTCCATCGCATCGCGGGCATTGACGGCGAGATTGATCAACACCTGCTCCATCTGACCGGCATCAACCTTGACCAACCCCAGATCCTGTCCGTGGATGACCTGTAATTCTATATTCGCACCAATCAGGCGGCGCACGAGGTGTGAAATCTCGGTGAGGATGTCAGTAATGTCCTGCACTTTCGGACGCAACGTCTGCTGACGCGAGAAGGCCAGCAACTGGCGCACAAGATTCGCGGCGCGGTTAGAGTTCTGCTTGATCTGCATGATGTCCGAGAACGATGGGTCGCCCGGCTTGTGACGCAGCAGCAACAGATCGCAGAAACCGATCATCGCGGTCAGCAGGTTATTGAAATCGTGCGCGACGCCGCCCGCCAGCTGGCCGATGGCCTGCATCTTCTGCGACTGGACGAATTGCGCTTCGAGTTGCTTTTGTTGGGTCAGGTCGATGAAATGCAGCACGATGCTTTCACTACCCAGCAGTTTGCGCGCGAACATCTGCACCGAAACGCTGCGGTCACGACCCAGCAGCGTGATTTCAACCGGGGCCGTCTGGCCACCGGTTTCGATACGGTTCAGCGTTGCCAGAACGCTCTCGCGGAATTCTTCGTGGATCAGGGCTTCAAACTGCCGTCCTTCGAGATCGTCAATATTATATAACAGCATCGAGGCCAGCGCCTGATTGCAATCATTCAGGCCGCCTTCGGAATTCAGCATGGCAATGCCGAGCGGCGCTTCCTCGAAGAAACGCTGGAAGCGGTCTTCTGAAACTTTCAGCGCCTGACGCATCGCGCGTTCCGCCGTCAGATCGTGCACGACACCCCGCGTACGCACCAGTCCCGGTCCTTCATGCACCACCGCCTGATTGATCGCCGCCATGAAAGTTTTGCCGCCTGGGCCTTTCATAGAGACTTCGGCCATCTGCTTGGCGCCACCGTTGATGACTATGTCATAGGGCCGCGCATCGGCAGGGACATCATTGAAGAACGTATGCAGGCGCGCACCGCCGAGAAGCGTTTCAATATCCTCCCCCAGCCAGCGCGCCAGCGTCGCGTTGACGAACACGAACTGTCCGCTTTCATTGACCGAGAAAAATCCCACCGGGGCATTGTCGGTAAAATCGATTAGCTTTTCGCGTTCCTCGCGAATGGCGCGGTCGATTTCGCGGCGGTCGGTGATATCGTCAATGCGCCAGTGGATATAACCCGCCCACCCGGCCACCGGCTGTGCCGTGACCATGTACCAGGTTTCGCGATCATCAATACGGCTGCACAATTCGATGGAATCGGTCAGGCCGCGCTGCGCCTGTTCGGACAGCAGGCGAAAATGCGCCATAGTTTTGTCGTCTGACTGAAACAGTTTCGCCAACGTATGCAATGTCGGTGCACCAAAACCATCGCACATGAAACGAAATTTCTCGTTCGAATAGACAGTATTATCAGCGCCATCGGTGATCAGGCGTCCGCCACGGCTGCCCTCCATCACCTCATGCAGGATTTCGCGTTCTTTTTCGCGGGCGCTGCGGATGTGAAAAGTTTTCTGGATAAAGAACGAAACACCGACGGCACCGACAAACACAACCCCGGCTGCCACGACAGCCGCCATGGGAATGGCTGCGATAATGGAGATAGTGACACTGAACACTATATAAAGAATAACGACGAGCAGCGCCCTCCACATCACCCACGGGCTATCCTTCTCCGGTTCCTGGTCCGTAGAAGGTGACTTGTGATGGCGCGCGATGAATTCAGAGTGGTCGGTTTTCATAGGGTGATTCTTAGCATAAACCGCAGAATGTGACGAGGGCGGGATTATGTCACCGTGAAAACTATTCCCTTATATAAAGATCATAAGCCGGATACGAATCGACCTTCAGCCTCGGTCTTTTGTAAAATTCATCCTTGGCGAACGGGACCGTCCCTGTCTTCCGGTACGGCGTCCATGCCTGCCGGAAACGTTCATCCGCCGCAAAAAGCGCCAGCATGTCATCCTGCGGCGCGGGATCATGGTACAGGGCCACGACTTCCGGTTTAAAGCGGTTCAAGTCTTCGGCCATCATGCCCGCAAAGGATGCGGTCAAGGCCGTGTCTTTTCTGATGGCCAGATGGCTAACAAACCACAGGCTTGAGAAACGGCTGGCATGGGGCATATTCATATAAACCGCCAGCGGGATTGCCACGTTGGTTGTTTTATCCTGCATTACAAAGCCGCCTGCGGGCGTCGCATGTTCACGGATTTTTGCGGCAAATTCTGAATGTCTGAAATCGTCATGTGTCGTGACATCATTCACACAGATATAGGCATAGCCCGCCGCCAGTACGCCGCCAATCAGGATTATTTTCCTGCCCCTGTTCACGGCCAGATATTGCATCGCCAGCACCAGCACTGCCGGGCAGCATAGCGCTAGATACGGGATCATGTGCAGTGAGAACCCTTTCATCTGTACGGCGAAGGGAATGACCGCCACCAGAGCCATCAGTGCCAGAAATTTTGCAAGCCGCCTATTGGTTTCCATGGCATCGGTCAAGAACGCCAGCACGATCAGGGTTCCTGACAAAACGGCCATCAGTGAAGCTGTTTTAAAAACATCATGCATGATGGTGCCTGCATAGAGGCCGATACTGACGTCCCAAAACACATCCGTCAGATAATCGTGGAACCATATAAAGGTGATGGCCGCATACAGGATCACGCCTGCGGCAAGACATAGAAAATCCGGGTCGTACATAACCCGGCATTTGCGCCCCTTAAAGAAGCGGTGCAGCAGCAGACATACGGGCAATAATCCGTAATGAGGCTTCAGCAGGATAAAGGGCGTTGCCAGAACAAGTGTCAGCCATATATACCATTTGACGGGTCGACCCTTGTCCGTAATCGCCATCTGCGCCAGCAAGAACGGTGGCAAGGCCGCGGCGATCAGATAATCCTTGTTCCCCAATTCACCCTGAAACAGGAAGGTCAGCGGCATCAGGTAACCGATGATCAGCGCCCAGTAATTACCCCCTTTAAGCCCCCACCCTTTACGCGCCACCATGGCCAGCAAAGCGGTGAACAAAAGCATGGTACCGACGCCATAGGCCAGCGCCGCATTCCATAGCGGCAACCCCGCATCGGCCAGCAACGCGACAGGGCTATAGATCAGATAGGAAAGCGGCGGGTTATTATCATGGAAGGAAGCCGTCATGCGTTCCCCGGCGAGAAATTTTTCAGCAGCGAGAGAAAGCCATGCCATATCGCCGGGAATGCTGGCGCTCGTCTGCGCTATAAACCACGGCAGGAAGCACAGTCCCAGAAGCAGCCATAACCATTTCTCAGGACACTGCACCTTTATCACTGGATTTTGCCCTGTTGACGGAACACGAACGAAATAACTTCGGCGACGGCCTTGTAATGTTCGGGCGGTACGGTTTCATCGAGTTCGATGACGCTGTAAAGCGTACGCGCCAGTGGTGGATTCTCGTAAATCGTGACTTTGTTTTCCTTAGCAATCTCACGGATTTTCAGTGCGATATTATCGGCACCCTTGGCCACACAGATAGGCGCTTCCATCGTATCGGGTTCGTATTTCAGCGCGACGGCATAGTGGGTCGGGTTGGTGATGACCACGGTGGCCCCCGGCACATTGGCCATCATGCGCTGACGAGCACGTTCGGCGCGCAACTGGCGCAGCTTGCCTTTGATCTGCGGGTCACCTTCGCTTTGTTTATATTCGTCTTTCAGTTCCTGCTTGCTCATGCGCATTTTCTTCATATGCTCAGTGCGCTGATAGACGACATCAGCGACCGCGACCACCAGCAAGACGACCAGAACGCCCACCATCAGGCGCAAAACCAGCGCCAGCATCTCATGCATCATCGCTTCGATCGGCAGTCCGACAAGATGCTCTAACTTACCGAAGAACGGCGACAACAACAGATAGCCGACAAAACCGATAATGCTCAGTTTCAAAATCCCCTTCACGAATTCGACAATCGAACGCATGGAAAACAGGCGCTTGAAACCTTTCACAGGCGAAATTTTGCTGAGATCCGGCTTGATAACTTCGGTCGCAAAGATCGGGCCGACCTGCAGGAACGGGCCGACGAAGGCCATGAACATTAGCGCCAGCAACGGCAAAGTCATCATCCCGAGAACCTTCCAGAACGACCCGCCCAGCGTTTCGCGGAAGCCCCCCGGCACTTGCGGCAGGTCGCCCGCGTGTTCGATAAAGCCCCGCATGTAAACCGTCAGTTCGGTCATAAATCCGCCCGACATGGTGCCGATAATCACCGTACCGGTCAGCAGCATCAGCCACGTATTCAATTCACGACTGAGGGCGATCTGACCTTTCTTGCGGGCCTCCTCAAGTCTCTTGGGCGTGGGGTCTTCGGTCTTTTGGGAGTCGTCATCATCATCGGCCATGGCAGATTACCCTCCGCCGCCGAAGAAGAACATCATGCCTTCTTCGAATTTGGTCAGCCAGAACAACATGCCTGCCGAAAACATCATCACCAGCGTCACCAGCGACAAGGTGATCTGCAAGGGCAGCGACAACATAAAAACCTGCACCTGCGGCATCAAGCGCGAAAGTACGCCCATGCCGATATAGAGCATCATCGACAGCACGATAAATGGCGCGGATATCTGGATACCGATCAAAAAGCTGCCCGCGATGGCTTTGCTGATCAAATCAGCCATATCGCCGCTGTCGGGCACCGCCCCCACCGGAAAAACCTCGTAACTGCCGACCAGTCCATAGATCAATAAATGGTGCATGTTGGTGACAAAAATCAACACAACCCCCGTGACCGAAAGCAGCGCACCGACGAGAGAACCTTGCGTGGACATCGTCGGGTTGAAAACCTGAGCGTTGCCCAGACCAGACTGCATTGAAATAATCATGCCCGCCGTATCCAGCGCGGTCATCAGGATGCGGGCAATCGTGCCGATAAAAAGACCGACGATAAATTCGCAGCCGATCAGGACAAGCAATCCCATCGTCGAGGGCAATGGGTTGGGCATATAGGTCGATACCAGCGGCATCAGCGTCAGCGAAATACCGAGGGCGATATAAAGGCGGATATTCTGCGGCACGAAGGAATCGCCGATACCGGGCATGATAGTGAGCGCCGCGCCGATACGCACGAACGTCAACATAAAGGCGAACACGCCCTGCGTCAGGAATGTTTGTAGCGTTTGTTCCATTTGGCCGGATTATCCGATATTTACTGTAAACCGATCATCCTGTCCGCCAGCGACTGCATGAATGTCACCAGCGTTGCCACGAAAGCCGGGAACATCAAAAAAACCGCCAGCATCATGGCGACAATCTTGGGTACGAATACGAGGGTGATTTCCTGCACCTGCGTCAGCGCCTGCAACAGGGCAATCACGAGGCCGACGACAAGACCGATCATCATGACAGGCGTCCCCAATTGAATGGAGATCATGATGGCTTCGCGTACGACTTCGATGATTTCGGTCTGATTCATAAAAACCAGCCTAGCAGATCATTTTGTGATCAAAAACAGGGTTTAAGACATATCCCCTTTAATTGAATACCGTTAAATAGGCATTCTCATAATTTCCTGATACGCATTCAGCATACGGTCGCGTACGGCGGAAACGGTTTGCAGGGTCAGTTCGGCCTGAGTCATGGCTTCGACCACATCGGTCAGGTCGGCCTTGCCGGTAACAGCCGCCGCTGTGGCTTGCTCACCGCCACGAACGCTTTCAATCGCGTCCAGCGTGGCCTGTTTCATCATCTGGCCGAAACCACCGCCATCGGCAGCCGCCACACCATTGCCTGCGGCACCAACCTTGGCGGTCTGGGCGTAAATACCGGCGGCGGCGGCGGGATTAACGTTATCTACAGGCATCGGAAGAATCCTTTTAATGTCTTATTATACCATAAAAATATTGGTCGTTAACGCATCAGGTCAATCGTCCGGTTAATCATCGCCCGGCTTTGGTCCATCATACCGAGGTTGGCTTCGTAGGAACGCTGCGCTTCGCGCATGTCCATCATTTCCACCAGCGTATCGACGTTGGGTGTTTTCACATAACCGTTCTCATCCGCACCCGGATGATCCGGCATGAATTTCACCGGATACGGGCGTTTTGTATCATCCTTGATTTTGGAAACTTCGACCGTGTTGGCGCCGATTTCCCGGTCCATGGCATTCTTGAAAGTGATGGTTTTGCGCGTGTAGGGATTTTCACCCGGACGCGCCGCGGCCGTATCAGCATTGGCAAGATTTTCCGAGATCACGCGAATGCGGGTGCTCTGCGCCTTCATCCCGTGGGACGACAATGTAACGGCATTATATAGATCTGACATGGTGTTAGCTCCCGTTTCTCATCTTTGCGCTTATGTTAGCGTCCGGTTCCCAGTGCTGTTTTGATCATGTTGACGTTCTTCTGATAAAGCGTCGTCATCAGGCTATAATCCATTGTATTTTGTGACGATTTTACCATCTGCTCTTCCAAGCTGACTTCGTTGCCGACAGGGGCAACTTCATAGACCAGTTTGGCGGCGCGGTTCTTCGGATCATCTATATGGTCCGAAGGAGGCATGTGCATCGGGTTCGTGGTATCAACCTGCACGTTATTGTCTTTACTGACCTTCTGGAGAACACGGCCAAAATCGACCTTGGTCAGATCTTTGGGTACATATCCGGGGGTGTCGGCGTTCGCCACGTTCTGGGCCAGCACTTTCTGACGTGTGTCCAGATAGTGCATTTTTGCGTTCAGGGCTTTGAAGAGGCCGATATTTTGTGTAGTCATGATCCCAATACCTTATTTTTATTCCCACCGGATTAACCTTTGCAGAAAGTGTGCCAATGGTGGACAAATACGACGATGGCCGGGACAAGGACAAGGAAGACCCCCTTATCCCATTGAATATAAAGCAAAAACCAGCTAAATCCGTAGCGGTTTCCCTGAAATACGAGCATAAGGTCGATGACGTCCCCGAAATCACCGCTGCCGGGCGGGGAAAAATTGCCGAGAAGATTTTACAGATCGCCCAGGAGAACGGGATTCCCATCCGGGAAGACGGCACACTGGCGGAAATGCTGGCCTCGATAGAAATCGACAGCCCCATCCCTTCCGAGGCTTTTATGGCTGTGGCCGAGATACTTTCCTATGTGTATCAGGCCAATGGCACCCCGCAGCCCTTTGATGCCGTGCTGCGGGATGATATGGAAGAAGAGCAAAACAAGGACAAGACAGATGAGTGATTCCCCCAATCTTTCCCTACCCGACCGCATTCAGGTTGTTATCGACCGTATCGATCAAGCTATTTCCCAGATTGAGAGCGGCGAGATGATCAATCTTGACGATCTCGACAACGATGTGGCCGCCATCTGCGAGGAAGCCCACGAACCGGCACCTGAGGAAACAGAGCAGGTCGATGCAAAAATGGACCTGATGATCGAGAAGCTTGAGGAATTGTCGCAGGCGCTTGATGAATTTGAACATACCGACGAAGACGATGAGGAAGAATAAAATATTATGGAACTTATGGACACGCCCCAGCTTCTGAAATTTATCGCCGCCTTGTGCTTTGTACTCTCGCTGATGGGTATGCTGGCGCTGATCATGCGCCGCATTAATAACGGAGGCAGCGTGATGCCGATGTCACGCCGCCGCCTGAAACTGGTGGAAACCCTGCCGCTTGATCCCCGCCGCAAGCTGGCGATTATCCGTTGCGATGACCGCGAGCATCTCGTGATTCTGGGGACGAATACCGAAACGGTGATTGAAAGCGGGCTGAAAGCGCCGCAAGATAACGGGGTTCAGGTCATTAAACTAGAAAAGTCAGCATGAAACGCCTGTTGCCCCTTCTCGCCTTTTTTGCCGTTGTCGCCGGACTGATCTTCTGCGCACATCCGGCACTGGCGCAGAATATCACCATCGATCTTGGTCAGGGCGCTGAAAACGGCACCATGACGGGCCGGGTCGTGCAGCTAATGGCGATGCTGACGGTACTGTCACTGGCGCCGTCCATCCTGATCATGATGACATCTTTCACCCGGATCGTGGTGGTGCTGTCATTCCTGCGCACGGCCATCGGCATCCAGCAAACGCCGCCCAACACGGTGATGATTTCGCTGGCGCTGTTCCTGACATTGTTCATTATGACGCCCACATTTCAGGCTGCCTATGATTCCGGGATCGTGCCGCTGATCAATGAAGAAATTGACGAGCCCGTGGCGTTTGAACGCACTATCGAACCGTTCCGTCAGTTCATGTTCAAACACACGCGCGCCGAAGACATGCAGATGTTTACAGATTTGAGTAAGCTGGGGCCGTTCGAAGACGACAAAGCCGTGCCCCTGCGCATACTGATCCCGTCTTTCATGATTTCGGAACTGCGGCGCGCGTTTGAGATCGGGTTTATGCTGTTCCTGCCGTTCCTGATTATCGACATGGTGACAGCGTCGATCCTGATGGCGATGGGTATGATGATGTTGCCACCTGTGACGATATCTCTGCCGTTCAAAATCATCTTCTTCGTGCTAGTGGATGGCTGGCACCTGATATCCGGCTCGCTGATACAAAGCTTTGAATCAGGCCCGATGCCGGGATAGCTTCCTTTCTGTCACACACCCTCAACGTCATCCCCTGGCTTGTCCGGGGGATCCATTCATCCTCTAGCGCAAGAGCTGTTAAATAGATTCCCCGCCTGCGCGGGGAATGACGAGATTAGAAAAAAATCAGTTCGAAGCAGGTGGTGTAGCCGGAGCAGCGGCGGGCGCAGGCGTTTCTGCCGGATTTACTGCTGGGGCAGGCGGCGTATTGTTCTTGCGGTAGCTGTCGAGGAAGCCGCTGAACAGATCAACTTCTGAAACGATCCCGGCGATGGTTTCGCGGTCGGACAAGGTCGACACTTTGCGTGGCCGTGTAATGACGTCGAACAGGCGCCCGCGTGAAGTCTGGCTCATCGCCGTTTCATATTCCGTGCGCATGTTGGCCAGCGCCACACGGTTGCTGGACAGATTGAGCGCTACGGCACGGTTGAGGATCAGGTCTGATTGCTTCTCCGTAAGCGGACGGTTGATGTCCAACGATTCATCCAAAATCAAGTCCTGTAAAGCTTCAGCGGCATCTTCCCACAAACCAGCCTGCCACGAGATATCGGCACGGAGCGCGTTTACATCAGGATCGGGGTCGTAACTGTTCAGCAACGCGATGGCTTCTTCTGTACGGTTAATTTTTGAAAGTGCGCGCGCGCGCAATAAACCTATTTCGCGCAGGCGTTCTTTTTTCTCGACCTCGGTCAGTGTCGTATCGGCTGTGTAAATGCCCTGCGCGGCATCGAGGGACGTCATCGCCGGACGCGGATTTTTATCAAGCAGATAGATGCCTGCCAGACGCACGGCCACGCGGGCTTTCTCCAAGCCCTGCAAACGGAAATCAACCTGATGCTGAAGCAAGGCCGTTGCGCGATCAAGCAGGTCAACCTCGACCAGACGTTCGGCCAGACGCTGGATCACGGCATCACCCTGCTCGCCCGGTGGCGTCAGTTCCTTGAATTCTTCATAGATCGTCGCGGCATCGAGCGGGCTTAAATCCTTGTCCTGCACAATCAAATCCTGATAGGCCGACGTCATATAACCCGTGATCTCTTTTCCAATATTCGAATCCGGCAGCGCCATCGTCGTGGCATCGCGCAGAATGGCAAATCCCTTCACATAGCGATCCTGATCAAGATAGAGGCGGCCCAGCATATAATTAATCTGCGCCTCCAGTTCATCGCCGCGCCATGCGTAACGCAGCCCTTCCAGACGGTCGATCGCTTTGTCCTTGTCGATCTTGCCTTCCTGCAATTCAAGCATGGTCAGCGCCAAACCGGCACGGGCGCGATGCAGACGGTCTTTACTTTTGACCAGAGGCTCCCATAATTTATAGGCCGTTGCGCTATCTTTGGCCTGCCGTGCCGATTCACCGCGCAGGTAATCAAGCCCCGCCACCGTCCATGGCTTCAAAGTCGAACGATCACGTTCCAGCAGCATCAAGATTTTTTCAGCGAGTGCTACATCGCCGCCGCGCAAAGCAACCTCTGACAGCTTCAGTCCCATTTTTTCAAGCAAAGGTTTCGGATATGAAGCCAGTACCCGCACATCTTTGGGCTGATTTGTATAAGCCTGGTCCCAGTCTTCCAGACCTGCGAGCGTAAAGGCCTTCCAGTACCCCAGTTCGGCAAAATCATTCAGACCCGGATTACCCAGATCGCGCCACGCTAATTCAGGTTTGCCGGACAGCGCATACGAAGCGCCACGCAAGGCCAGATATTCAAGATTGTCGGACAGTTGCGGCAATTCATCCTGAGCGATTGAAAGATAACCCAGGGCTTCCTGACCGCGGTCATTCGAGACATTCATCTTGGCCATCGTCAGCAGATCCTGAATACGGCCTTGCGGATCTTTTCCGGGCATCGCGGCCTTCAGAATGCGTTCGTTTTCATTCAACGCCGTCAGACCGCCCATCATCCATTTGTCAAAATCGAAAATGCGGCGCATGCCATCCGCCGCCGCGTCGTTGTGCATCGGATTAACGTCCTGCACGTCTTCACGCATCGCATGGCGATTGACATCCTTGTCACGGGAAAGCGCCAGACCTGCCGGGCGCGTAACTTCAAGACCTTTGGCACTCGATTTCACCTGAAGGTCATCCACCTTGGGCACGATAACGGTTCCTACAGATGAACGCAGAACACCGAAATCAACAAAGTCAAGCGCCGGGCCGGTGAACTGGGTCGAGGCACCGACCGTTACCACTTTCATTTCTTCGCCTGTCAGCGGATTGGTAAAATCGATAACTTTGGTAATGCCCGCCAGCGGCCAGAACGCCGTACCACCGCGAATGGTTTGTCCGGCGGCAAACTGGCGATTCACGGATGCGGCCTTACCCGCGCTGCGCGTTGTCGGTATGATCATGCGCCAAAGCAGCCCGCCACCTTCGGCACGAATATCGTGCGCCACACCCGGTGGAATTTTCATCGCGTAAGCTATGCCGCCGGTAACTTCATAACGCTCGAATTTCGGGAAAATTTCTACCTTTGGCCCTGCGATCTGTGGCGGCACCGCTGCCGAGGCGCGATCAGTCACCAGCCACAGATAACCATCCTGTTCGAAAGCGGACAGGCCAAACGCTTCCGTCGCTGAAATTGTAATGACATGCGGTTCCATCTCAGGCATGGACGTCTGCAGGGCGTCTTTTTCCACAGTTTGCACCGCTTCGGCCTTTACCTCAGGCCCGGCGCTGGTTGCGGGCGGAGGCGCTTTAATCTCTGTTGGTTTAGCTTCTTCTTTTTTCTTTACTGGGGGTGCGAGCGTTTTTTCTGCAGTTTGGGCAGGTTTATTTTTCGGCGCGCCTGATGGTTTGAAAATATCGACGATGATTTTGTTACCGACGATAAAATGACGGAAGGTCGTTCCCGCGCTAACGTTCAGTGTGGCGCTCTGCCCCGATGCAGCGACACTCTTGATCACATCATCCGCCTTCACACCCGCTGTGTTCAGGTTTGCGGCCCCGCTAAAAGTAATGACGATCTGACCCGGTGCCGTCTCCTTAACATCGTATGTCGTGCTGACCGGCCAATCGAAAACCACACGCGTGTGATCGTCGTGCTGGCCTGTTCTGACCATGACGTTGCTCTGGGCTAACGCACTGGTTCCCATAACGGTCAAGAGGGCTGATGTCAGAAGCAGCTTACGGATCATAGAAAGATTATACTATTCGTTTCATTGGATGGCTATGGACGTCGTTACGGCAAGCGGGGGAGCGATCTGATTTTTTCCTGCTTCCCTGCATGGTTCATAATGATGATATCAACCCGCCGCGCCAAATCCTGCCGTTGCGTTTCATCGCTGATCGTCCCCAGGTCCTGATAGCGTCCGCTGCCATAACCGGAGATGCCGATACTCTGCTGATACCCTACGTTTTCCAGAATGGCTGCCACATTTGCTGCGCGCGCCAGCGAAAGCTCCCAGTTATTAGAAAACCCGCTGCTGGCACCCTCAACCGGGCGCGGATCGGCATGACCGTCAATTTCAATACGGTTACGCATGCGGGTCAGCGAACCGCCCAGCGTATAGAGCACTTTGCGCCCCGATTCCTTGATCGTGGCCTGTCCCGGATCAAACAGCAAATCCTGCGGCAGCGAAAGCACCACACTCCCGGGCTGCGGGATCAGCGTGACGGTCTTGAGTGCTTCATTGTTTTCAACCACGTTGCCTAGCAATTCTTCAAGATAACGCACATCAAGCGCCCGTCCGTAATTGATCTTGCTTAGATCGATCGTTTCTTCCGTACCCTGCATATAGGCTGCGCCATAGACCTTGCCAATCTCTGATTGCAGCGCTGATTTCACCTGTTCCCATTCCTCGTTCCTTGGCTCGCTCATCGCGAACATCATCACAAAGAATGTCAGCATCAGGCCCATAATGTCAGTAAAGGTAACAAGCCATATGTAATTCGGTTTGGGCGTATCTCCCAGACGACGGCGAGACATCTGCGTTTCGACGGGTTGTACGATATTATCGACCGGATCGTCCGCCGTATGGATACCTGCACTGACACGCTTTTTCTTTTTCCCGACCGCTGATGCCATTACTCGGCCTCCCCGGTTTCACCCAGAGGATTGTATGCCACATGCGGACGGAACAGTAATTCAACCATACCGTCCTGCCCCTGCTCCATGCCGATGGTCAGTAATTTTTGCGGCAAACCTGCCTGCTCCAGCGCTTGCGCCAACGCGCCCAGATCGCGCATCAGCACCGCCATTTTCTGCGGCTGGTCGTTTTGCAAAGCGGGCGGATTTTCGCCTGTCTGCAAAAAAACATCCATGCGATAAGGCTGCCCGGCGGCACTGGCTTTCATCATCGATGTCAGTGTGCGCATAAAATTTGCATTGGCATCCGCACCGGCACCAACACTGCTCACGGCGGCAGCAAAATCGGCGTACTTGATCTTCATCAGTAATGTGCCGCTGCCTTCATCTTTCTGAGTTTGAATACCAGCGATATGCGCTGAAAACATGCGCTCCACCCGGTCTATCGTACGACCTTCCCCCAGACCATTTTTATCATCAGGCGCAGACGACGGCAGCCAATCCTCACGTTCTGAAATCTTGGAGGCAAAGGCCTGCTCAATCCCCTCCATCATAGGCTTGGCGCGCTCTTCCTTGATGATCGACACGGAATTAAGAACGATAAAGAAGGCCAGCAAAATTACGAACATCGACAGCCCGGGAATTTGGCTGCCCAGTGTCTTGGAATCTTCCTCAACGATTTTACGGCGCCGGTTTCTCATCAGAGTCCTGCTTTGGAATTATTGAGGAGGCAATTGCGGTAATTGCTGTTGCTGCGACATCATAATTGTAATGGTGCGGGCGCGTTCGGCGTCCATCTCCGCCAGAATCGGCGATGATTTTCTTTCCGACATTTTTGTCAGCACCATCAGCAGAACATCGGTATCCAGCGAATTGAAAATGCGGGCGGCATCTTTGGCTTTCATGCCTTCATAAATACGCACCAGACTTTCGCCGCGGGCTTTTTCTTCTTCGGATTGCTTGTTCAGCAGGCCTTCAATCTCAGTACGCAGCCCCGTGAGCTCACGAACCTTCTGATCCATCTCTCGTTCGGCGGCTTCCAGCAGGGCTTCGCGCGTCGCCAGTGCCTTCTCGCGTTTCTCCAGGTCTTCGCGGCGTTTAGTCAGGTCGCGATAGAGACCTTCTTGCACCCCAGAGTGGGTGAAATCTTCTTCACCGGCATCGCGCCATTCTTCACCATCGCTCTTGTCAGCGCCCTCGCCTTCTTTCGCGATGGTGGGGAGCGTGATATCACCCGGCAGCGCTTCTTTATGCTCTTCCTCGCCTGTGGATTTTGCCGCTTCGGGCTTGGCTTCGGCGGATTCGGCAGCTTTTGCGGGCGCATCAGTTGAAGGTAACGGTGGCGGCGCTGCCTCATGCCCTTCCTTGACTTCTTCCTGCGCGAAAGCGGCACCGGCGTTTTCAAGACCGGTGACGAACTCACCCAAACGCACGGTAAAGCACAGCCCGGCAACGATCAGCAGCAGGGGCAATACACGTAAGCGTTCACGAAGGCGTTCACGGAAACTCATAATATTCTACCTTTGGCCCTTACGGGACTGGAGCGCCGCCATCAGCTCGCGCTCGGCAAGACTGCCTTCTCCCTCTTCGGCATGACCATGCTCTACTTCAGGATCGCGAATAGCGAAGCCGGGGAACTCTTCGGGTGTCGGTTTACGCACATGACGTACGGGCGCGGATTCCGCCACAGGTGCATTGCGATGACGGTCGGCCGCCTTATCCAGCCGGTCAGCCATATTGTCGGCGCCGCGCGTCATGATTTCAAGGTCATTGCCCATAGCGCGGGCTTCGTCCAGTTGCTGCTGAAGGTCGCGCGAAACATCACGCGCCGATGACTTCAATGTCTCAATCGATTTTTCCGCCTTGACGATCTGCGTTGATAGATCGCCGATCAGGCGCTCCAGATCCTTGCGGCTTTCACGGAAGTTACGCAGATGAAGCGAGAGCCTTGCGGCGAACACGATTGTCGCGCCCAGAAACAGCAACACCAAACCATCGAGAATAATACCCAAAAGACTCTCGCTCATAGATCTTCATCTTTCTCGGGCGGGATATAACGTTCGACCTGCACCGCAATATAACCCTGCTTCTGCCCCACCGGGCCACGGAACATCGGGAACGTGCCGCAACGCAGCTCCAGTTCGTCCTGAGGGGTCGTATTAAACATCACACGCGAACCGATTTTCCAGTCCAATACATCTTGCAAACTGATCGTCTTTTCACCGAGAACGGCCTGCAATTGCACGTCGGTCTTATAGAGTTCCTGCGTCAGGTGGTTTTCCCAGATCGAGTCACGGCCAAATTTTTCACCCATGAACATCTGCAGCAGCAATTCACGGATCGGCTCCAGCGTCGCATAGGGGATCAAAATTTCCACGCGTCCGCCACGGTCACCCATATCCACGCGCAGGCGCGCCAGTACGCAGGCATTGCCTGATTGCGTGATGGTGGCAAAGCGCGGATTGGTTTCCATGCGGTCGAGCGTGAAGCTGACAGGGGACAATGGATCGAACGCCGAGGACAGATCGCTTAAGGATACGCCCACCATGCGTTCAACGAGTTTGGTTTCAATGGTCGTATAGGGACGACCTTCGACGCGGATCGCAGGTGTGCCCTTACGCCCGCCCAGCAGCACATCGACCACGGAATAAATCAGCGCCGAGTCAACCACGAGCAGGCCGTTATTGTCCCATTCCTCGGCCTTGAATACCGAGAGCATCGCGGGCAACGGAATTGAATTCATGTAATCGCCGAAACGTACCGTCGACACCTGATCGAGCGATACCTCGACGTTATCGGATGTCAGGTTGCGCAAGGATGTGGACATCAGGCGTACCAGACGGTCGAAAACGATATCGAGCATCGGCAGACGCTCGTAATTGACCATCGCCGAATTGATCAGGGCCATCACGCCGGAGGTCTGTTCACCGCCGCTGCCTTCATCGTCAAACCCCAGAAGGCTGTCGATTTCTTCCTGATTGAGGATACGTGCGCCGCCATCGTCACCCAGATCCGCATCAAACGCGGGGGTGGCATCAGCTTCTATACCCGCGCCAGAACCCGCCGTCGTCTCCAGTTGGGACAACGCCGCGAGTTCTGCTTCGCTCATCTCAGTATCGGCCATAACGCAAACCTCGTTGGCAACCCTTGCACTTACTTATATTCAAGGATCATACCACTTACCCTAAACCCTTATTGTATCAGGATTTCCTGAAACAACACATCTTTCACTTCGACAGGATATGCCGCCGCATTGACGCGGTTAAGCAGCTCAATCTGCAATCTGTAAATACCCGCCGAGCCACGCAGATCCTTAACGCGCAATTCACGCAGATAGGTCTGGAACTGATCGACCACACGCGGCATCACGCCTTCCACAGCGGCCTGGTCTTCTGCATTCGCCAGCTCCAATTGTACACTCAGGCGGAGATAACGCGGCTGACCTTCAGAGGTCAGGTTAACCAGCATGTTCGGTATCTGGACAAAATGTCCGGCACCGCCGTGTTCTCCGCTGGCTTTCTTACCGTGACCGTCCTTGCCGCCCTTGGCATCGGCGGTTTCGCCATGCTCGCCTTCAGCGGCCTCTTCGCCTTTCCCCAGCAAGCTGTCGAGCGTGCCCGTGAAATACAGACCACCACCGGCACCGACCAAAAGAAACAGCGGCACAACGACAAAAAGAATGATCTTTTTAGCATTGAGTTTTTTCTTCCCGCCCTCTTCACCTTCCGCGCCTTCAGCAACGGCTCCGTCAGCAGGCTTGTTCTCGTCTTCCGGCAAGGGTTTGATCGCCATAAACAGTTCCTTCAAAGAGATTCATAAAAGATTAGCATGCCAGAATCGGCCAACTCGTTAATTATACTCGCAAATTAGCGCAAAATACCCCCCTTTGTGCGGAAAGGGTCATCGACCCCCATTACCATATCGCCACATAAGGAAAATTTTACCGTAAGTGACGATTGTCAATTCCCTGAAAAAACTTTTCCGGGGGCACTTCCTGCCCTTGACTACTATTAACGCATTGATATTGCTAGAAAATTTATTCTGGCATACGCCGTGCATGTTTACATTCGTAGGAATTATACAAACAGCGGGTCAAACCCTCATGGAAAACAGTCTTTATATCGGCCTTTCACGCCAGATGGCCCTGCAAGAGCAGATGGACATTGTTGCCAATAATATCGCCAACCTGAGCACACCGGGTTATCGCGGACATAACATGGTGTTCCTTGAATATATGTCACGCCAGCGCAATGCCGAGAAAGCCGGTAACGACTCTATCTCCATGGTTCACGATTACGGCCAGTTTATGAATACCGAGTCAGGCCCGCTGCGACAAACCGGAAACCCGCTGGATGTGGCCCTGCAAGGCCCAGGCTTCTTCGGTGTCGAGACACCGGATGGCGTACAGTACACGCGCGCCGGAAATTTTCAGATCAATGGTAACGGCGAACTGGTGACCGGTTCCGGTCAGTTGGTAGCGGCAGCCGGTGGTGGCACCATCACCATCCCCGAAGGCAGCATAGAGATCAAGATAGCCCGTGACGGTACCATTTCCACAGAACAGGGCGAAACCGGCCAGATTATGATGGTCGAGTTTGAAAACCCGCAGGACCTCGTCGCGCAAGGCAACGGCCTTTACAAGACGGAAGAAGACGGCGAAGCGGCAGAAAATACCGAGATGATGCAGGGCATGATCGAAGGATCGAACGTGAATGCCGTGCTGGAGATGACGCGGATGATCGATGTATCCCGCGCCTATCAATCAACACAAAGAATGTTACAGGCAGAACATGACCGCCAGCGCGGCATGATCCAGACGCTGACACGCGGCGGATCATAAGAACAGGTATTAGAGAGATAACGGGTTAAAGGAGACAGATTATGCGTTCACTGGATATCGGCGCCACCGGGATGCTGGCACAGCAAACCAACGTAGATGTTATTTCAAACAACATCGCGAACATGACGACCAGCGGCCATAAACGCCAGCGCGTTGACTTTAAAGACATGATTTATCAGAACATCCAGCGCCCCGGTGCGCAGTCATCCGATGTCGGCACCGTGCTGCCATCCGGCCTGCAGCTAGGCCTCGGTGTCCGCGTGAACTCGGTTTACCGCATTCACGAACAAGGCCCGATCCAGATGACCGAAAACCCGCTGGATCTCGCGATCCTGGGTGATGGTTTCTTCCAGATCCAGCAGCCTGACGGTAATATTGCCTATACGCGCTCCGGTATTTTTCAAGTGAACGGCGATGGTGAGGTTGTCACGACGCAGGGCTATCTGCTGGAGCCGAACATCACCGTACCGGATGACGCCGTTTCCATCACCATCAACCTGAGCGGCGAAGTCTTTGCGCAAATCAGCGGCCAGACCAACATGACCAATCTCGGTCAATTGCAAACAGCGAATTTTGTGAACCCGGCCGGTCTTGAAGCCGTCGGTGACAATTTGTTCCTTGAAACCGAAGCCTCGGGCGCGCCGCAACTGGGTACGCCGGATACTGAAAATTTTGGTGCCATCCGTCAGGGTGCTGTTGAAAGCTCGAACGTGAATGTTGTTGAAGAGATTACACAGCTGATCACCGCGCAACGCGCCTATGAAATGAACTCGAAAGTCATTCAGGCCAGCGACGAGATGCTGCAAACCGTAACACAACTCAGGTAATCACTCGCCTTTAGGAAAGATGACGCCATGAAAACACTGCTGATATATACAGATTTTGGCTTCCGTGTGCTGGTTCTGGCCCTGTGCCTGACCTTTGGCATCGTCTTTCTGGTGGCGGGTGCCCGCGCGGCACTGGCGGCAACATTACGTCCGGCCAGCGTCATTACCGACAACGTCCTGCGCGTCGGTGATGTTTTTGAAGGCCTAAGCGAAGATAAGGCCAACACGGTTCTCGGTCCCGCACCGCAACCGGGCAAAGAAATGATTTTGAACACCAATACGCTGGTCCGCATTTCAAAGGCGCTGGACCTGTCATGGCAACCGGCCACAACCGCCGACCAGATTACAGTGCGCCGTTCCGCCACGGTGATTGGCAAAGACATCGTTGAGAATCTGATATCCGAGAAATTGTTTGAAAACGGCCTCTCCGGCGATTTCAAACTGAGTATGGCCAACACGATTTCCGACATCATCCTGCCGCATGAAATGCCGGCACAGGCTGAGGTTTCAAAATTTAGCTTCAATGCCCAGAAGGACACTTTCGAGGCCACGATTGCCGCCCCTTCGGCATCTAACCCGATCCATGAAATGGTGGTTTCTGGTTCTGTCGAGCGCGTGGTTTCCATACCGGTGCTGAAAAACAGTCTGAAAAACGGTGATGTTATCGGCAAGGCTGATATCGACTTTATTGAGGTCTATCAGAAGGACGTGCAGCGCGATTTCGTTATTCAGGAAGAAAAACTGTACGGCATGACGCCACGCCGCATGGTTGTCGCCGGTAAGCCGATGCGCGACCTCGATCTTGAGAATCCACAAATTGTCAGCCGTGGCGGCGCCGTAACACTGGTTTACAAAGACGGCCCACTTACCTTAAGCGCCCGCGGAAAATCAATGCAGAACGGCGCGCGCGGCGATCTGGTACGTGTCGTCAATATGAATTCCAACCGTTCTCTTGAGGGGATTGTGACAGCCGAAAATGAAATCACTGTCACGCCGTAAGAACAAAAACCATAAAAATAAGGAGTGGGTACCATGTGCAATATGAGAAAAAGGATGACAGGATTGGGGCTGATGCTGGTGACAACCACCATGCTGACCGCCTGCGGTTCTCTAGACAGACTGGCCAATGTCGGACAGGCCCCGGAAATGTCCAAGATTGAAAATCCGCACCTGCAACCCGATTACCAACCGGTCAGCATGCCGATGCCCGCCCCGAAAATGGTATCGAAACAGCCGAATTCCCTGTGGCAATCCGACAGCAAAACCTTCTTCAAGGACCAGCGCGCTACGCAAGTCGGCGACATCCTGACCGTACTGGTCGATATCAAGGATGAGGCAGACATGGAGAATAAGACCGAGCGCACACGAAGCAGCGAGGAAGGCGTAGGCTTGCCCAACTTCCTAGGATACGAAACCGCCCTCAATCAAGTCCTGCCGACGGACATAGATAACAATAACCTCGTCAACCTCAACAGCGACACAAAAACCACAGGTGATGGCAAGATTGAACGCGAAGAATCCGTCAAGTTGCGTCTGGCGGCCGTCGTCAATCAGGTTATGCCTAACGGCAATATGGTGATTACTGGCAATCAGGAAGTGCGCGTCAATTTCGAGAAACGCATTCTGCAAGTCACCGGCATCATCCGTCCGCAGGATATTTCAATCGACAACACGGTGACCTATGACCAGATCGCTGAAGCCCGCATCATTTACGGCGGACAAGGCAATGTGTCAGACCTGCAGCAACCGCGCTATGGCCAACAGGTCTATGACATCCTGATGCCATTCTAAGTTTCCCCCCGGTTCTCCTGTTTGTCCCCCACGGACAGGAGAACCAAAGCCTACCCCACCCTAACGACCCCTAACAAACTTCAGGCCTGTCAGAAATGACAGGCCTTTTCTTTTACACGGACGGCGCACCTTTGACGTCTGTCCACAACAAACCATTGCACACCAGAAAGGTGCTGCCGTTAAAATCCATCTCGCCTTTTTTTGTGCAGGCAGCCAATGTCGGTATGCCGATAATTTTGATCCAGGTCGTGCCGTTGCAGACCTGATAACTTGCGAGCAAGTTATCGAACTCAAGATCTCCTTCCTTGGTGCATGCCCCTAACCCTACGCCCAGGCCAAAATTATACCATTGCGCGCCATCGTGAAATTCCAGACGCTGCGTGGTGTAGTTATAGCGAATTTCTCCGGCGCGATCGGCTTGCGCCTGCCCCGGAAACAAGAAAACCAGTAACAAAATAAAAAGCATCGCCGTATGAAAACGGTTCCTATACCTCTGCCTGCCCATCTCCTACCCCCGTATATCGAAACGTATGTCCTCAAGTACGGGGTAAGAAGCCGTGCAAAAACAAAACCGGCACACTCTCGCATGCCGATTTTTTATAAAGGGTATCTGAATGCTTATTCGTCGCGGTGGACTTTTTCCATGCGTTCGTGACGTTCCTGCGCTTCCAGGCTTAAGGTCGCGATCGGACGGGCATCGAGACGCGCCACGGAAATCGGTTCGCCGGTTTCTTCACAGTAACCGTATGAATCATCGTCAATGCGCATGATCGCTTCGTTGATCTTGGAAATCAGTTTGCGCTCGCGGTCGCGGGTGCGCAGTTCGAGGGCGTGGTCGGTTTCAGCGGAAGCACGGTCAGCCAGATCAGGCTTCTGCAACTCCGTGCCCTGCAACGTGTCATGGATGGTGCCCAGAGATTCACGCAGCAGCTCTTCCCGCCACTGAATCAGCTTCAGGCGGAAATACTCCTTCATGACGGTGTTCATGAATTTGCCCTTGTCCTTCTTCGGATCGTAATCCTGCGGAACGATAGCGCTGTTCGGTGATACCATGGTTCTTCAACCCCTTCACATAGATCAGAAATTCGCAACCGTGGAAATATAGGATGCCGCCGGGGAGGCGACAAGATCAAATCCGGGATTTAGCCCTGATTATCCAAAGCCTTGCAAAGCTTGGCAATTTCGATCTGGGCGCGCAGGTCGATCTCATCGAGGATGGTATGCAGGCGCGGGTCCATGATTTTCTCACGGTGCGCCGCAACAACATCAGCAATATCAATGACATGGCCGACAGTCAGGGTGCCGGTCAGCAGGGCAATCCGCATATTTTCAAGCTCGGTCAGGATATTATCCGCCCTGACCTGCATACGCTTGCGGGCAGCCCGCGCCGTGGGGTCTTCGACCGATTGCGCCGCCAGCAGCGCGTCAATCGAGGCAATGGAATGCGTGGCGGCGGCACTGCGCGTTTCCTTTGCGCCGCCAGTAATCAGGTCGCCAAAGGAACCGTCCGCTGACGAAGCCTTGCCTTTTCCTTTTGTACTGTTGGCCGCAGTGGTGCGGTTGGGACCGTCGATTTTCATGAAATTACATTCCGCAGGCAGGTTACTTATCTATCTCATATTATAGCGCAAAATGGCCGCAACACAGGACGGAAAAATTTGCCCTGCTGTCCGCCGACCTATTTCTGCCGCTCCGGCAATGGGCAAATAACCAACATATTGAAATATAACGATTTTCTGTGATTTCACAGATGGCACAGCTTTCGCAAGTTCCCCTACGGGTGGATCGGCCTTCGATCCTGATTTTTATGGGAAAAAGCAAAACCATGCGCGTGTCATATATAAAGGCAACTCTCATACTGCTGGCGGTCACCGTTCTGATGACGGGCGGATTTACAACGACTGCCCTCGCCAATACGACCCGCATCAAAGATATCGTCGATATTGAAGGCGTGCGTGATAACCAACTGGTTGGCTATGGTCTGGTCGTGGGCCTGAACGGTTCCGGCGACAGTCTCAAGAATTCCCCGTTCACGCAGCAGAGCATGATCGCCATGCTTGAACGTCTGGGCGTCAATATCAAAGGACAAAAACTGAATTCCGGCAACGTCGCTGCCGTCATGGTCACCGCGACCCTGCCCCCGTTCCAAAATCAGGGTACACGCATTGATGTAAACGTATCTTCTCTGGGTGATGCCACTAGCCTGCAAGGTGGCACATTGCTGGTCACGCCGCTGCTGGGCGCTGACGGTGAAGTTTATGTGGTGGCGCAAGGTCCGCTTACAATTTCCGGATATTCCGTCGAAGGTGACGCCGCCACCTTTATCCGCAATATCCCGACAGCAGGCCGTATTCCCGAAGGCGGTATCGTCGAACGCGAAATCCCCTATCAGCTTGCCAATAATAGCGATTTGCGCCTGACGCTGAAAAACCCTGACTTTACGACATCCCGCCGCGTGGCGCGCGCCATCAACGGCTTTATGTCGGCACCGGTCGCCATCGCTGAAAATTCCACCAGCATCAAGGTCAACAAACCATCCGGCTACAAGGGCACGATTGTCGATCTGATTACCGATATTGAACAACTGCCGGTTCAGCCCGATCAGGTTGCGCGTGTTGTGATCGACGAACGCAGCGGCGTGATCGTGATGGGATCGGAAGTGCGCATCAGCACTGTCGCTATCGCACAGGGCAATCTGACAATCAAAATTACCGAAACGCCGCAAGTGTCACAACCGAACCCGTTCGCCGAACAAGGGCAGACCGTGGTGGTTCCGCGTACCGACATCAACGTGAATTCGGGTGAAGATGTGCGGCTGGGCGTTCTGGATGGCGGCGTCACGCTACAAGACTTGGTCACGGGCCTGAACAAGCTGGGCGTGTCCCCGCGCGACACCATCACCATTTTGCAGGCGATCAAGACCGCAGGTGCCCTGCAAGCCGAAATCACAACAATGTAAGGGCGACAGAAAAAATGAACACGCTCTCGATGACACCATTACTGAAACAGGCAGAAAATTCCTATTACGGGAATTTGCAGACCCCGCGCACGGCTGATGTGCCGCTGGCGGAGATCGACCCTTCAAAAATCAAGAACTACGACAAGCTCGCCGCCAAGGCGCAGGAATTCGAGGCGGTTTTCCTCGCGGAAATGTTCAAGCCGATGTTCGAAAGTGTCGATGTCGACCCAATGTTCGGCGGCGGTCAGGGCGAGGAAATGTTCCGCAGCATGCTGGTACAGGAGTATGGCAAGGAAATTGCACAGACTAAAGGCATAGGCCTAGCAGATTTTGTCAAAAGAGAACTGATCCGCATTCAACAGGAGACGCAACATGACAAGTAATAGAGTGGCAGAAACAAATAAATCCGGCGCGGACGCGTTCATCCTGGCGCAAGACCCCAATCAGGCCATGCTGGAAATGATGCAGGCGCTGGACGCCCTGCGCAATGTTTACACCGATGAAAACAGCGCCCTGACCTCAGCGGACACACGCCGTTTTATGGATTTGCAGGAACGCAAACTTGAGGCTGCCCAACGTTATCACGATACCGCCGCCCAGTTGATTGAACGCCGCGATGATTTGAATAACGCCGATCCGGCGCTGCGCCGTCAATTACAGGAAATGCATGCTGATTTCAGCGCCGTCACGACCGCCAACCTCTCCGGCATTGACCGTATGAACAAATGCGTCAAGCGCCTGAGCGAACGCGTCGTCAAAAGCGCCCGCGATGCCGCGCTGCGCGATGCCGCCAATTACCGCCGCAATGGCACACTGCACCGTAACGACCGTCCCGTCTCGATGGGCCTGAACGAGTCTGCGTAAAACCGGAAAGAACACAGGAACAAAGGACACAAGACATGGACACCGCCGCATTCGCCACCACCCGCGCCGCCACGACACCGCAAACCGGTGCCAACACAGGCGTCATGGCACAAGGCAATGCTCTGGCGGGCGGCAACGGCGTATTCTCGGCCTTAACAGGCATGAGCTTCATCGACCTGATATTTGCCCGCATTACCGAAGGTCAGGACCTGAAGAATGATGCCGCCGGTGTGGCCACTGCTATTCTTACACCGCAAACAGAACTTTCTGCCGATGATGCGCTGACACAGTTCCTTGATATTGGTGCGGAACCTGTCCTATCCACCGACTTAGGCACGGAAGGCGATTTATCAACCACTGCTGATCCGTCCATACCGACGCCCCTCAGCAATGCCATGCAGCAACTGCGTTCTTATCTGGATACGCTGCTGAATGGGCTGCCTGTTGAACAACGTCCGCAAATTGTCGAGATCAAACCTGCTGAATTCAAGCAGATGCTGGCCAATCTGCAGGCTGATCTGAACGCCGGTGACCCTGCGCTGATCGCCACGGGCCTGACACCGGAAAAACTTTCAGCCCTGATGGCAAAATTTGAAACCGCCGAGCAAAACGGCACACTTAATTCGCTGATCATGGTGAAAATTGTGCCGCCCGCGACGGCCGCGCATGAAAAAGCCATGCCCCTGCTGCTGCCCCGCGCGCTCGTCGCCATTCAGGAACAGGCGCAGGCTGGTGAAGATGTGGCCATCACCGATACAAGTGAGAGTGCGGATGCCGACAGCATCACAAGCGTTCTCAACAAGCTGGTGGCAATAAAACCCCTTCCCCCGCAAGCAGCGGCAGCAAAGCCTGTGATCGACACACTCTCATCCATGCCGGGTGGCGTCAGCGGTGAGGAAGCCGTAGGCAAGCTCACAGGTCTTGACCGCGCTTTGAATAATATTGAAGAAAATATCGGCAAACATACGGAAGCAGGGAAAAAAATTCCTAGTGGATTGGAAAATGCTGCTGAAAAAATTCAATCGAAGATCGGTGCCGGTGCCAGCACCGTACCCGGAAACACCTCCGGCAGCGTCGAAGCCAGCAATAACTGGCAAGCGGTATTTCCGGAAGGCGTCGATAGCCTGAACATCGGGATCAACGGCAAACCCGTCCCCATGACCAGCACCGCCACCGTCACCAGCCTTGTGACCAGCGCACCGCAAGCCACTTATCCGCACCCGGCCACACAAGCCGTAGCCGCCACCATCAGCAAGGCCGCTGCCGCCGGAGAAGACAAAGCCTTCAACATCAAACTCGACCCGCCGGAACTGGGGCGCGTCGAAGTGAGAATGTCTATCGATAAACATAACGCCGTAAAAGCGCTCCTGATTATCGAAAAACCGGAAACTTTCATGATGCTCCAGCGCGACGCGCAAATTCTGGAACGGTCCTTGCAAGGGATTGGACTGGATACAGGCGATGGCGGCCTCAGCTTCGAACTTGCCCAGGACAATATGTTCCAGAACGAGGGCGAACGCGGCGGAGAACGTTACCAGCCAGGCAGCAATGCCGCCGGTGATAGCGACAGCGCCGAAACCGTGATGGAAACGACCATGTCATGGCACGTCGATCCGGAAACAGGGATGCAACATTACAACGTGCTGGCATAGACGGCAGGCAGCAGAGGTTTAGGAGAATAAAATGACATCGGATGTAACACTCAGCGGCGCGATCACACAGACGCAAAAAACAGCGACTCAGTCAATCAAGCTGGCGGAAGATTTTACCCAGTTCCTGACATTGCTGACGACACAGCTGCAGAACCAGGACCCCCTGTCCCCGATGGACTCGACCGAATTCACCAACCAACTGGTGCAATTCAGCCAGGTAGAACAATCGATCAACACCAACCAAAAACTGGACGATCTGCTGGCGCTGCAGCTAGGCAGCATTTCCAGTGTGGCGCTTGGTTATGTCGGTATGGACATCACCTACACCAGCGCTGAAATGAACTGGGACGGCACAGAGCCGGTTGAAGTGAGCTACGGCCTGGCCGCACAGGCATCGGTTGCCAAGGTCAATGTCTATAAAGAAGACGGCACACTGGTACGCAGCATGGATGCCCCGAAATCCCCGGGCGCGCAATCAGTTACATGGGATGGCAAGGACAATAACGGCAACGTGATGGCAGCCGGTACCTATAGCGTCAAGGTAGAAGCCGCCGATAAAGACAGCAAACCCATGACCGTCAGCACCGCCGTAAACGGCAATGTACGCGGCATCGAGTCACAGGACGGCGTGGTTTACCTGCTGGTCGGTGAACGTGCTATCGCACTTGGTTCCGTCATTAATGCCAGCGTGCCTAAAGCAGAGACACCACCACCAACAACACAGAGTTAACAATTTTTTTGATCTGACCGCAGATCAACCTATTCAACAGGAGGCGTAAAATGAGTCTTTTCGGATCACTTTTCACAGGCGTATCAGGTCTGGGCGCACAATCGCAATCCACCGCGATGATCGCGAACAACATCGCCAACGTCAACACGATCGGCTTCAAGCGTTCGGAAGCAGCGTTCTTCAGCCTCGTGACATCAGAAGGCCGTTCCTCCCGTTATTCACCGGGTACGGTCGCTGTGAGCCGCATACAGCGCGTCAACCAGCAAGGCCCGATCCAGCAAACCGGATCGACAACAGACGCTGCCATTTCCGGCAACGGCATGTTCCCGGTCAAACGCGATGCGATTGACGGTCAGGAATTCCTCTATACCCGCAGCGGTTCCTTCAGCGAAGACGCCAACGGTCAACTGCGCAATACGGCTGGTTTCGCGCTGTACGGATGGCCCATTGACTCCAATGGTGACATTCCCTCCGCTTCAGGCGACTTAAGCTCGCTGCAGCCCGTCAACGTCGCCTTCCTCGGCGGCCTGACACGCCCGACATCCAGCGGTGAAATCTCCCTGAACCTGAACGCGAGCGAGGTAGACACCACACTGGGTAACCTTGCCACGTCCCCCGCTGATTTCTCCCGCGGCATGACCGTCTATGACAGCCTGGGTTCGGCGCAAATCCTGACCTTCGAATACACCAAAACCTATGGCCCGCAGGGTACTTCCGCAGGCAGCATCGGTGATCTGGCTGCCACGGACAATCTAGTTACCGATCTGGGCCTGACCGATGGCCACCAGTTCAGCATTGCCTTCGATGGCGGCGCCGCTGCCGTAATGGAAGTGTGGGATGGTGTTGGCGTAGCGCCCGCTGGCGCTGTCCAGACCATCAATGATATTATCAACTTTGTTAACGCCATTCCTCCTGCCGCCCTCGGCGATCCTCAGCCGATCCAGGCCTTCATCGGCAACGATGGTGAACTTGTGTTCCAGCGCAGTGAATTTCAGGGCGGCGCTGCCGAAGAAATCACGATTGCCAACGTCGGCCCCGGCACGGCCCTGACCGGCCTGGGCATGGTCGCCGGCACCTACGCTTCCGATGACTTGAACTCCGCCGCTTTTGACAACGGTGATCCGGCATCGCCGCCTTACAGCACGGAAGGTTTCCCGGCATTCCAGAACCTGCCAAACCCGCCGAACGCCTCTTACAATAACCGTGGCTGGTGGAATTTGCGGATCGTCCATCCTGATGGCACCACGCTCAGCAACGGCTTACTCAATTTCAACGGTGATGGCTCGCTGAACGCCCTTCCGGATAGCAATGGTAACGTCGACATCAACCTGTCGCAGATCGACTGGGGCAATGGCTCTTCACCGCAGAATATCGACCTTGATATCGAACGGTTCAGCCAGTTCTCCGGCAGCTATAACGTGATCTTCTCCGACCAGAACGGGGCCGAGTTGGGCTTGCGTACCGGGATCGAGATTACACGTGACGGTTTTATCGTCGCCCGTTTCTCGAACGGCGCTTCAACCAACCTTTACAAAGTGCCGCTGGTGACATTCTCCAACGTCAACGGACTGACCGAAGTTTCGGGCACGGCCTATTCCGAGAACGAACTCTCGGGTGAGGAAAACTTGCGTGAAGCCGGTACCGGCGGCGCGGGCTTCCTGGAAGCCTCGACCATTGAATCATCGAACGTCGATCTGGCCGATGAATTCGCCAAACTGATCGTAAGCCAGCGCGCTTACTCGGCGAACACCAAGGTCATTACCACCGTCGATCAGATGACTGAAGAACTTCTGAGATTGAGATAACCAGAACAAACAACCCTTAAGAATTGAGAATTTCTAGGAAAGGATTATAAAAATGTCTAACGATGTCGTACTGACAGCAGCCCTCAGGTCAAACCTGCTTTCGCTGCAACAAACACAGAGTGTCATTGACACCACACAGTTCCGTCTGGCGACGGGTCGCAAGGTAAACTCGGCCCTCGACAATCCGCAATCGTTCTTCGCCGCACAGGCGCTGAACAACCGCGCCAGCGATCTTACCCGTCTGTTAGATGGTATCGGCCAGTCAATTCAGGTGATCAAGGCCGCCGATAACGGTATTACCGCCCTGACCCGTCTGGTTGAACAGGCCGACTCGGTCGCTAAAGCCGCCCGTGACGTTCTTGCTGCCGGTCAGGCCGAAGCAAAAGTCACAGGTAACCGCGATCTGCGCGGCGTAAATGACCTGACGGCCATGCCCGGTATTACAGACGCTGGCGGCGATATCCTGCGTTTCTCCATTACCACGGAAGACGGCACAGCCATTAACGTCGGCGCTTATGGCGCTGGTGTTGCTACGGCTACCGCCGATGTGACCATTACACCAAACATGTCTACCACGGAAATGCTGGCAGCGATCAACAACCTGCATCTGGCTGATGACGCCAACGCGGCGCTCGGCACACAGGCTTTCGAGGCGACACTGGATGATAAAGGCCAGATCGTTATCAAGACCCTGAACGGCGGCGATTTCCGCATGCAATTCATCTCGGCTGCCGCAGGCACACCGGAGAATGATGCCGGCAACCTGTCGCTGGCCGCCGATCTCGGCTTCAGCGATGTATCACGCCTGATCCCCGATGGTGCGGGTACAAACAACGTGGAATTCTCCTCGGTTTCCGATGTGATGCTGACCTCGTTCTCGCTGCGTAATGCCGCGACGGGCGATGTGGCGCAGGCCAGCCTGACACTCGACCAGATCGAAGATTCATCAGGTACACCGCTGTTTGCCAACATTGACAACGCGGCTGACGTATTCCGCATCAGCATCAATGGCAGCGCCATACAGGATATCGACCTGTTTGTCGGTGGTGCTGCGATATCGATCCAGAGCTTTGTCGACCAGATTAACGGCAACACGGCTTTGAATACAAAAATTCAGGCCTCATATGACGACACCACAGGCGAACTGAGCATCGAGCCGATTGACGGCAATGTCGATAGCATTGAAATGGCTGTTGCCGGTGATGATGCCGTAATGACCAACTTCGGTTTCGGTCTGACCAACCTGACCGCGGGTGCAGCCGGTGAAGAGATGCGCGAGACCATTCGTCTGGCATCCGCTGCCGGTCAGCTGGCGCAATTGGAGAAAGACTTCAACAATCTGCGCGACCAGATGACACAGCTGGTTTCCAACGGTGATACGGGTTACCGCGGCACCAACCTGCTGATGGGTGACAATCTGCTGACCGTGTTCAACGAATTCCGCACCAGCAGCCTGACGACCGAGGGCGTGACATTCACGGCTGATGGTCTGGGTCTGGACGAAGCCAACTTCTCGCGCATCAGTTCGACAGAGGAAATGCTGTCTGATGTCCGTGACGCGCTGGGGCTGGTACGTAACTTCGGCAGTACGCTGGCCAACGACTTGTCGGTGATCCAGACGCGCGAAGACTACACGAAATCCCTGATCAATACGCTGACGGAGGGTTCAGACAAACTGACCGTCGCTGATCAGAACGAGGAAGGTGCAAAATTACTGGCCCTGCAAACCAGACAACAGCTGGGTGTTACATCCCTGTCGCTGGCCTCGCAGTCGCAACAGTCGATCCTGAGATTGTTCGGCTAGAAAAAGTTAAGTCCGGGGAGGAACTCCAGACGGACAAGGTACAGAGTTGTGGCCGTGCTGACCAAGAATGGACATCCACGGTGGAAGAAACCCTCGATTCGGTAGGAACCGGGCGCAATTCGAACCACCAGATACGCCGGAAGCCGCGGAGAACCGCCTTCCGGCGTACTCTTTTTCAGAGTAAGCTGAAGCGTCATTATTCGGGAGCCTTCAATGAACAGAAAAGAACGCCGTATCGCTGAAAAAGCGCAGGAAAACAGTAAAGTAAAATCAACACCGCATGCTGTTTCTGGCAATGCTCTGGCTGAATCCTTAAAGGCACAGGGCATGAATCTTAAAACTGCGGGCAAGGATGCAGATGCCATCCCCTTTTTAACCAAGGCGCTGCAATATGATTCTACTTTGGCCGATGTCCATTTTACGCTCGCCATGATGGCGCAAACAAAACCCGCTCTGAACATTAATATGGAAGCTATTAATGCGAATATTACAGATAAGGTTACACTAGGAAAATCCTACCAAAATATTCTGACCATCATGAAAAAACGCCGTCAGTACAAGGAAGCACTGGTTTGCCAGACAGAACTCTGCCGTCTTCATCCCTCGGATTATGATGAGAAAGCCAACCTTGCCCTCCTTTATAATATGATTGGCCAGAAAGATAATGCCCTGAGATTGCTGGCCGAGCTGATGATTGAAGCACCGGACAAGAAAATTTATAAAGCCCTGTTTGCCGCCACCTGTGGCGGCGTTTCCTACAGCCAACCCGAACCGTCAGTCAAAAAGGCGCTGCAAATTTGCTTCGACAATATTTATGAAGCCAATCTATACAAAACCTATGCGACATGGGTTGTCGTTGTCCTGAGAGATCCGGCATGCAGCGGGTTGGCTGAAGCTGAAATCAATATGGCCAGCGAGGAAATTTTTGTAAGATGGATAGAGAACGCAAGCGACTCCCAGCGCGCTTTCCTGCAAGAACATTTCTTTCTTGATGGGTTACGTCTGCTAACGGTGGCCGATCCTATTCTTGAAACATTCCTCACCCAGATGCGCCGATGGCTTTGCCTGAACGCCCATACACTGGCGCAAAAAAATGAATTGTCATTTTTCGAACCCTTCCTGATGTCGCTGGGCGAACAGTGCTTTTACAACGAATATATATACACAACACCTGCTGATGAATCCTCGATTATCAACGAATTGCTGAATGCCATTAAAAACAAGCAGACCTCAACTTTGACGCCGATGCAAGCCTGTGCCTTGATCAGTTGCTACCACCCTTTGCACAAGGCACTGGCGGATGAAACGGATTTGCTATCGGAATTGTCACGCTCATCAGAAAATTTCCAGCGCCTAACTAAAACCCAATTTTTTGACCCGCTTGAAGAAAATGAGATTAAAAAGACTCTCAGGCATTTTGGAACACTGGAAAATGAAATATCGAAAAACGTCCAGTCACAGTACGAAGAAAATCCCTACCCGCGCTGGATATCGCTGACAAATTTTCCTACCCCCAGCGATAATATGCCGATACCGGATCAGGAACGCCAGAACAGCCGCAGCATTCTGATCGCCGGATGCGGCACTGGTCGCCATGCTCTGGGCACAGCCGCCATTCATCCGCAGGCCCACGTCACAGCGATAGATTTAAGTCGCGCCAGCCTTGCCTATGCGCAACGCAAGGCCCACGAATCCGGGCTTGCCGACCGCGTTGATTTTATTCACGCCGATATCTTGAGCATGGATCTGTGGCCAACGCAGTTTGATATCGTGGAATCTGCCGGTGTCCTGCATCATATGGAGGATCCCTTCCGTGGCTGGCAGGTCTTGAACAATCTTCTGAAACCGGGGGGCTATTTTAAAGTCGGCCTATACAGCGAGCTGGCACGGCAACGTATTGTTGAAGCCCGTCAATATGTTGCAGAAAACAAGTTTCCCTCGTCAGTCGATGGCATTCGCGCCTGCCGTGAAAGCATCTTGAGACTGCCCAGCAGCCACCCGATGCGCAAATACCTGCTGGCCAGCAACGATTTTTACGCCACGTCCTTAATTCGCGACCTGATTTTCCACGTGCAGGAACACCGCATGACCCTGCCCCAGATCAAGGGCATGATGGATAAACTCGGGCTCGTCTGCACAAGTTTCTCCCTGAATTCGCCGGAAACAGCCATGAAATATGACAAAACGTTCCCGAACGACCCTGATCGCTGCAACATGCTGAATTGGCATGAATTTGAGCAAAAACACCCGGAAACCTTCGTCGGCATGTACCAGTTCTGGGCCAAAAAAATCGCGTGATTTTTATGGAATTCAATAAAATCAATGACTTCGGGGAAAACCGGTGGTATTTTATTTAAACTCTTTATTAAGCTTCTATCTCTTAATATAGATAAATAGGGATCAGGAGGATTCTGATCTCCACATAATTTAGGAAACCTAGGAAAGGAACCCTAACATGACTTCCGATGTCGTTCTCACGGCAGCGCTGCGCAGTAATCTGCTCTCGCTCCAACAAACTCAAAGCGTTATTGATATTACCCAGAACCGTCTTGCTACGGGACGTAAAGTCAACTCCGCTCTTGATAACCCGCAATCATTCTTCGCCTCACAAGCTCTGAACAACCGCGCCAGTGACTTGACCCGTCTGCTCGATTCTATCGGCCAGTCAATTCAGGTGATTAAAGCTGCTGATAATGGCGTTACCGCTCTAACCAAGCTGGTTGAGCAGGCCGACTCCATTGCCTCACAAGCACGTGACGCACTGGCAGGCGGTCAATCAGAAGCAAAAGCTGTAGGCGCTCGCGATCTTAGTGGCGTTGATGATATAGCAGGACTTCCTGGCGTTGCCACCGGCGATATCCTCACATTCTCAATTACAGATGAGAATGGAGATACCGTTAACCTTGGCGTATACGGTGGTGCGGCGGCGGCAACTGCTAACGTCACATTAAACACCGACGACTCCATTGAAGAAGTTATTGCCGAAATCAACAACCTCACACTTCAGGTTGATGGTGCCGGTCTCGCTATTGGTGAGCAAGCATTTGAAGCGTCACTGGATGAGGGTGGCAACCTCCAGATCCGCACACTGAATGGCGGCGATTTCCGTCTCCAGTTTGCATCGTTAGCGGCGACTGATGCCGCCGATCTGGCTCTGGCTTCTGATCTTGGCTTTGCAGACGTTGCCCGTCTGACAGGACAAGGTGGTGCTGCAAACAACAACACGGTGGAATTCACCGCCGTTGCCGATGTGGCTCTTAGATCCTTTGCCCTGTATGACTCAACAGCAACACCTGATGAGATTGCTCAACGAAGCGACATTCTCAGCAACCTTGTTGATGAAGATGGCGTCGTCCTGTTTGCCAACATTAACGCCGCAACTGACGATTATGTCATCGGCATTAACGGCGGCACCCGTCAATCAATTGAATTGGCCAACGCCGCCAACACGGCTGTGACCATTCAGGACTTCATTGATGACATCAATAGCAACACCACTCTAAATCAAAGTATCGTTGCTGAATTTGATGATGAGACAGGCGTACTTTCTATCCGTGCTATCTCTGCCGATGTTCAGAGTATCGAAATCGGTCAGGCAACAGCCTCATCAGCCACAGCCAACTTCGGCTTTGGTCTGAACGGTGCTATTGCTAACGCTGGCACGAACGAAGCGATTGAAAGTGTTAGACTTTCTTCTGCCTCCGGTGAACTCGCGCAGCTTGAAGAAGACTTCAACAATATCAGGTCACAAATCGATCTGCTGGTAAATGACACGGGATATCGTGGCACGAACCTGCTGAACGGTGACAACCTGACGACATTCTTCAACGAAGACCGCAGCAGCTCTCTGGAAACGGATAGTGTTACATTCACAGCTGATGGCCTTGGCCTTGATGCTGCGAACTTCTCACGTACATCTTCCGTTGACGGCGCTCTGGATCAAGTTCGTGAAGCATTAAACAGTGTACGTAACTTTGGTTCGGCACTGGCTAACGACCTATCGATCATCCAGACGCGTCAAACATTCACGACAGAACTGATCAACACTCTGAAAGAGGGTTCTGATGCTCTGACCGTGGCTGACCAGAACGAAGAAGGCGCGAAACTTCTGGCTCTGCAAACCAGGCAGCAGTTGGGCGTTACATCCCTGTCGCTGGCTTCGCAGTCCCAACAGTCGATCCTGCGTCTGTTCTAAGAATAGAACACCGCGCAAGCGACGACATAAAGTTAAGACCAAAACCGGAGGCAGAAGCCTCCGGTTTTACTTTGTGGGTCGGAGATTGGCATTGAAATTGCATTGTTAATATTAACGTTACGGAATATGCGTTTACCTGTTGTTGGTGTTTTTGTGCCATAATGGTAATATGCGTACGGAAGAAATCCGTGTTTTTAGGAAAGGAAGAAGTCCATGGCTCTTATAATCGATCTCAAACCCGGTGAAAAAATTCTGATTGGCACGGCCGTCATTACCAATGACAGCCAGCGTACCCGCCTTCACATCTCTGGCGATGCTGCCATTCTTCGTGAAAAAGATGTCATGAAGGAAGAGGAAGCCGAGTCACCAGCCAAGAAAATTTATTTTCTGGTGCAATGCATGTATCTGGCGTCTGACCCGAAGGTCTATTTCGACAAGTATTTCGGTCTGATCCGCGACATGCAGGCGGCAGCGCCCACCACCTCACTCTTTTTTATGAAGATCAACGATATGATCCTGGAAGGTTCATATTACAAGGCGATGAAAGAAGCGCGCGAATTGATGAAGCATGAGGAAGAGCTGATCGGGAATGTCACAAAACAATCCGCCGAATAATCCTTACGCCAGCGCTTCGCGTCAGTACGACACGAGCGCCAAAAACACCACGGGCGACCCGCGCGAGATAGAGGCGCGTGCTCTGCTACGCTCCAGCAAACAATTGCAGGCGCTGCAGGCGAAGTGGGATTCAGGCATAACCGCCGAAGAACTGAATGAAGCCCTGACCTTCAACCGCCAGATATGGATGATGTTCGTTGATACCGCGATTGAAAATACCGGGGACGGGCATACCCTAGCTTTACGGAATAATATTCTCAATCTGGGTTCATTTATTTTCAAGCACACGATCGATATTCTGGCCGCGCCGAAGAAAGAAAAACTGGATATCCTGATCGAGATTAACCGCGAAATTGCAGGTGGCTTGATGCAGCAGGCCGCACCGGCTCCGGCCAGTCAACAACCCTCCCCTCCTGCGCCGGATGGCGATGCGCCACCCCATAAGGGTGGAAGCACCAACCGGCAGGCCTAAAATGTAAAAGACCCCGCAAAAGGGGCCTTTTCAAAACAATATGAACCTAAAGATCAGGCGTAAACCGTAACAGCGGTAAAGCCTGCATTGGTGTTGCCAGCATTGGCCGCGCTGGTGAAAGCGGCAATCTGCTGCTGCGTCGGGGCGCTGGTGCGCGGTGCCGGTGCATCGGCGGTTTGCGTTTGCGGCGTTGACGGCGCTGGCGTATCAGCCGTTTGCGCCTCCTGTTGCGGCGCTGGTTCAGGCTGCTCGGAGCGCGGCTGCGCTTGCTGAGCCTGCGCCTCGGCATGGCGTACTTCGTCACGGGCACGAGCCTGTAACAGCGTTTCCGATGGAATCTGGTCGATCACATCGCGCGTCTCAGCATTACGGAATTGCAGGACAGCTGTATCAAAATCGATATCGACATAAACGCTCATCGACGGTGCGCGGGCAATTTTCTGGGGTGCCGGGTTGGCCGAGAACACGTCAGAATTCGACGATTGCTCGGCGCTAGCGCGGAGCAATGCGGCATTCTGCAGCGTTGAGTTGACGGCCTCGATCATATTCCTAACCGTGTTACTACCAAAAATTGCGCCACCCATAAGCCTCCGACCAGAACCCCTTCTGATGGAAAGATGGTACAATACCCTACTCTTATACTACGCCTTCCCTTGTCAAAAGTCAAGAAAACGCCCCAGTAACCACCCGCTTTTTCTTAAGTATCACAATAGTATTCATCACGAGTACTTGCAAAAATAGATGCTTTTTCTACTAAATTATCATGAATAAAAAAATCAATTATTCTTTATTATTACAGTATTACTGCATTCATTACTATGAGACACTTGAGTATAACCTGATGACTATACAATAATCTTTGGGACAGCCCTTTGTTTTTACTTGATAAGTTCATGTTTTTTAGGCGCTTCTTAACATTTGGAGCGCCATAATATTGATATAACAAAAAGAAAAGCAGCTTCCGTTCCGGCAATTGCGCTGGCGGATGAGCAGATCCGGTTAAGAATGCGCGCATTTCTCTTCTTGGGATGCCGCGGTTACGGGAAAAGTTGGCGTTTGCCAGCCTGAAAAAACTCCTGTAATCTTAAGGGAATGGGCGATTTTGCTCGCCCTGATTCTCGATTCCTTCCGCCTCTGCGCCTGCTTTTTTAGCAGGTTCCACCATAGAGTTTGATAACAGGGTTACCACTTGTGAATAGTTTTCTTGAAACCCTCAAGCAGCTTGGCCCCGCCAGACTAGCCATCATGGGCAGTGTCCTGTTGGGACTACTGCTGTTTTTTGTATTCGTATCGATGCGCATATCATCGCCCGATATGAAACTGCTCTATGACGATCTGGCATCCGGCGATTCAAACGCGATGGCGGCAAAACTCGAAGAAAACGAAATCCCTTACAAGGTTTCCGATGATGGTGTGCGCATCAGCGTACCTGAGAATGAAGTGGGACGCGCCCGCATGCTGCTGGCCCAGGAAGGCCTGCCGAACGGCGGCAACATGGGTTATGAACTGTTCGACACGCAGAATGGCTTCGGCACCACCAATTTTGTACAGAACATTAATCAGGTACGCGCCCTCGAAGGTGAGCTGGCCCGCACGATCAGCTCTTTAGGTCAGGTCCGCAATGCCCGCGTACATCTGGTCCTGCCGCAACGCGAATTGTTCAGCCGTGAAAGCCGCACGGCCAGCGGCAGCGTATTCCTGTCCCTGCGCCCAGGCGCGCAGTTGTCTCAGGAGCAAATTCTCTCCATCCAGTCGCTGGTGGCCTCTGCCGTACCGCAGATGAAAGCCGAAACCGTTGCCGTCGTTGATAACAATGGCAAGTTGCTGGCCCGTGGCGGCGAGACAGGCGATGCCGCCGTCCCGCTGAAAGCCGAAGAGCTGCGCCGCGAATATGAATCGCGCATGACAGGTTCGATCGAAGATATACTGGGCCGCATCGTCGGTTATGGCCGCGTACGCGCCAACGTCACCGCTGAGCTGAATTTCGACCGCATCACTACCGCCGAAGAACTGTTCGATCCGGAATCTGCGGTTATTCGTTCCTCGCAAACCACGGAAGAAAACAACGTCGAGCGTACGCCGCCTGATGCCAACGTATCGGTGCAGAATAATCTGCCCGGCATCGCTTCTGACCTGCTGGTGGACCCTAAGCCTTCGCTGGAAGGTAACAAGGTCGAGGAAGTCACCAACTACGAAATCAGCAAAACCATCCGCAATACCGTTCGTGAAACCGGCGAAGTGAAGCGTCTGTCGGTAGCCGTCCTTGTCGATGGCACCTACACCACGGATGCCGATGGCAAGAAAACATATCAACCGCGCCCTCAGCAGGAAATCGACCAGATCACCGCCCTCGTCCGCTCGGCCATCGGTTACGATGAAAAACGCGGCGACACTATCGAAGTCGTCAACATGCAGTTTGCAGACATCATGGGCGATGAAGCAGGCGTTGATACCGACCAGCTCTTCGGTTTTGAAAAGAGCGATCTGCTGCAAGCCGTCGAAATCATTACCGTTGCCGTCATGATCATTCTGGTGATCCTGCTGGTGCTCCAGCCGATGGTAGGCCGTCTGCTGGCCAACGAAGCCCCGAAACTGGATGAAGGCGCGGAAGCCGACCTGCTGGCAGCGCGCCCGATGAACCCGCAGCTGACAGGCCCGTCCGGCGATGGATTTACGCCCGACCAGTTGTCCGACGAAAGCGACGAGCTTATCGACATGAGCCGCGTAGAAGGCAAAGTGAAAGCCTCATCCGTCAAGAAGGTTGAAGACATTGTTGACTCCTACCCGGCGGAAGCCGTGTCCGTTATCCGCAGCTGGATGACGCAGGAGACTTAAAGGAACGTGATGCGGGGAGAAGAATAACATGCGCGTTCGCGAAGATTACCGTGCCCTGAGCGGCCCCGAAAAAGCAGCCATCTTCCTGTTGGCGCTGGGCGAGGATTATACCGCCAAGATTTTTGAACACATGGACGATGAGGAGATCATGGAAATCTCCCAGACGATGGCCAGTCTCGGCAAGGTTAGCGCCAACGTCGTCGAACGCCTGTTTATCGATTTTGCCGAACAGATGACGTCGACCAATGCGCTGGTGGGTACGCTGGATTCCACTGAACGCCTGCTGGTCAAGGTTCTGGGTAAAGACAAAGTCGGCCAGATCATGGAGGAAATCCGTGGTCCTGCCGGTCGTACGATGTGGGAAAAGCTGGGGAACGTGAATGAGGAAATCCTCGCCAACTTCCTGCAGAAAGAATATCCGCAGACCGTGGCCGTCGTCATGTCCAAGGTGAGCACCGAACACGCCGCGCGTGTGCTGGCGCTGTTGCCTGAAAATTTTGCGCTCGAAGTCGTGCACCGCATGCTGCGCATGGAAGCCGTGCAGAAGGAAGTCCTCGACGATGTCGAGAAGACGCTCCGCACCGAATTCATGGCCAACCTGTCACGCACCCAGCGCCGCGATTCACACGAGCTCATGGCTGAAATCTTCAACAGTCTTGATCGTTCTGTTGAAACCAAGTTCATGGAAGAGCTGGAGAAAACGGTTCCGGAATCCGCCGAGAAGATCCGCAGCCTGATGTTCACCTTCGAAGACCTGCTCAAGCTCGACCCGACATCGATCCAGACGCTTATCCGCGCCGTCGACAAGGACAAGCTGCCGACCGCGCTGAAAGGCGCCACCGAAACGCTGCGCGACCTGTTCTTCTCGAACATGTCCGAACGCGCTGCCAAGATCATGAAGGAAGACATGGCCGCGATGGGTCCCGTGCGCCTGAAAGAAGTCGAGGAAGCACAGCAATATGTCGTTACCGTCACCAAAGACCTCGAAGGCCGCGGCGAGATTGTCATCGCTACGGGTAACGAGGAAGACGAGCTGATTTACTGATGACTCAGGGCAAGCCAGATCCCCTTCTGAAAAAACCGGCGCGTAAATTCCTGTTTGACGTGAATGATTTCGACGACCATCAGAAAGACGAAGAGCCGGAGGCGCCACCACCACCGCCACCCCCAACCTTTTCGGAAGCCGAACTGGAACAGGCCAAACGCGAGGCGCTGACGCATGGGAAACGCGAAGCCACTGCCGAAGCCGAGGCTAGCCGGGAACGCCGCGTTGCCGATCTGCTGCAAACGATCTCACGGGAATTCTCTACGCTGTTTGCCGCTGAAGACCTGCGCAACGCCCAATACGAGGCCGAATCAGTACGGCTGACACTGGCGACGCTGCAGCGTTTATTTCCGGCGATGAACCAAAAATACGGGCTGGGCGAAATTCAGCGCGTCATCACGGAAGTTCTGGAAAGTCAGCGTACGCAAGCCGTAATCAAGCTGGAAGTGCATCCTGACTACGTGGAAACGATTCAGGACCATGTCAAAAGAGTGCTGAAACAGGCCAATATCAGCGGAAATTGCCAGGTTACCGGCAATCAGTCACTGGGGGCCGGTGATTGCCGCCTGTCATGGGAAAATGGCGGTGCGCTGCGTGAAAGCACTGCCGTCGCTGAAGATATCGAGCGCCACATGCAGGTGATACTTGCTGAGAGGCCGCGCCTGCGGGATAATAGAAGAAGTGAATCCCCCGCAGAAGGCCAGCCTGCGCCCCTGCCTGAATCAGATGAGAACAAAGCCGCTGATCCGGCAGACCCGCAAGGAGAACAAGAATGAGTGACGATACAAAATCCGGCGACATGAATTACCAGGAAATTGCCGGTAAGGGCCCGGATAAGAATAGCGACGACAAGGAATACGCTTACGGCGAACCCATGGCCAGCGATGTCACGGCTATTTACGATATCCCGGTCCAGGTATCCGCCGTGCTCGGGCGCGCCAATATGCAGGTCAGCCAGTTGCTGAAACTGGGTCGCGGCGCTGTTGTTGAACTTGACCGCAAGGTCGGCGAAGCCATTGATATCTACGTCAATAACCGTCTGGTTGCCCGTGGCGAGGTTGTCGTCGTGGAAGACAAACTCGGCGTGACCATGACAGAGATCGTAAAATCCGACCGCTCCTGATCAGGAATTCTTAAATGACAACCGATGCCGCGCAATCAGCCGCCATACCGCAGGGTAACGACCCTGTCGTGCGCCTGCGCCCGCCGTCATCCAAACCCGACCTTTTCACGATCTTCGGTATAGTCAGCGCCGTCGGCCTGATCGCCGGTGCCATTGCCTATGGCCAGAGCAATGCCAGCTTCCTTGATATCCCCTCGATTATGATCGTGATCCTCGGTACGTTCGCCGCCACCTGTATATCCTATACGGGTGAGGAAATGGGGAACGTCTTCGGCATTCTGGGCAGCACGATGATACGCAAGATCCGCAAGCCCTCGGTGATTGCCCGTCAACTGATGGACATCGCCACGCTGTGCCGCAAAAAAGGTACGCTGATCCTTTCCAGTCTCGATGCTGAGTTACGCCGCGATCCGCTGATCCACCGCGCCATGCAACTGGTTGTCGATGGCTATACCGGCGATGATATCGACCGCGTACTGGGACAAGAAGTCGATGCGCTGGTGGAACGCCACCGCCGCTCCGCCTCTATCCTGCGCCGCGCTTCTGAAATCGCCCCGGCAATGGGCCTGATCGGTACGCTGGTGGGTCTGGTACAGATGCTTTCGGCGCTGGATGATCCCGCCGCCATCGGCCCCGCCATGGCGCTGGCGCTGCTCACCACATTTTATGGTGCGATTATGGGTCTGGTGCTGCTGGCACCGCTGGCGGGCAAGCTGGAACGCAATTCCAACGATGAAGCGATGATCCGCGTCCTGATTATGAATGCGGCGGTGTCAATCGCCCGCCAGGAAAACCCGCGCCGCCTTGAGATGATGCTCAACAGCGACCTGCCCCCCGACGAGCGGATCAAGTATTTCGATTAACGTGCGGTTTCGAACCAGAGATCGCAGTTATAATTCCAGCACAATTCGTCGCCTGTTTTGATGTCGGTCATCGCCGTCACCGTCATGGTATAGGCGTCAAAATCCTGATCCAGATGCAGGTTGGGTGTGCTGCTGTGGTTGTACATCATGATATAACCCAGCGGCATGCAGTATTCTTCGTCCTCGTAATTGCCGTCCCAGTCGAGCAGGTAACCATCCGGCGCTTCGCCGTTGTCGATCACGCAGCGTTTGGATACGGGGATGACGGGCGCCACTTCGATAACTTCGCCCTGTTTGAAATCGCGCAGGGCAAACACACCGCGCCCTTTGTCGCCGCCGATGTCTTTCCATACGACCATAGCGCCCGCGATGGTGCCTTCGGTCATGGTTACTTCCTTGCCCTTGTATTCGGTCGTCTGGCGTTGCGCGGTGCTGCTAGTCATCGAATTCGCTCTCTCATTTACACAGTTTCGTCAAAGCCCCGCACGGCCTGCATGCCAAGGCGCCGCACCATACCAGCATAGGGATATGATCGCAAGAAAGCAGATAGGCAAGCCTCCTGAAGGTTAGTCGTATCGACTTACCAGCAGCAGCTAACCCGGTTTTCGTTGTCGATTAGCAATCAGGGTTTGAGTTCACCGTAATGAATAGCCGGTGCAAGGATATTCCACTGATCCATTGTACCGCCTGCATTTTCGAACTCCTGGCGCAAATCCTTCATACCTTTTAAGAAGCCATCTCTGGCCGCCAGCAAATCGGGATCCGTTTCCACAGTTTTTCCTGCATTTATTGCGGTCTCGAAGTCTTGAGAAAGTTTTCCGAAGAGACCAAACTGTGCTGCAATTTTGGGAATGAAAGTATCTTTTATATGTTGCGGCATAGCATCCAGTTCTTTTTGAAGTTCTGCGTCCATCATTCAATCTCCCTGAAAATATAAAAAAACATCCCCGACCATAGACCGGAGGATATCACATGACAATAGTGCAGCCGCTTACTTGCTAACGGTGTCTTTCGTTCTTTATCGGCCTTATCAACCCATTATTTTATGTCAATAAAATGCTTATCCCCTTGTATTTCCCATTGGATTTAGAGGGCTTAAGCCCTATTATTAATGAATCAAAGGGGTTCACTATGCGTTTAATGATCGTCGGACAGCTGGAAGGCTATATTAGTGCTGCGGGTAAGATCGCTCTGCAGCGCGGAGCCAAGGTCATGCATTGCGAGGACATCGAACAGGCACTGGGCGCTTTGCGTAACGGCAAGGGCGCGGACGTTGCCATGGTCGATATCAAGCAAAAGATCGGTGTGTTCGTTGAAACCCTGAAAAACGAACGCATTCACCTGCCCGTTGTCGCCTGCGGTGTGGGCACGGATGCCCGTTCCGCCGTAAAGGCCATTCAGGACGGTGCCAAGGAATATGTGCCGCTGCCGCCCGATGCCGAACTGATCGCCGCCGTTCTGGCCGCTGTCACACAAGAAGACAACACGATGATCGCCAATGACGCGGTGATGCAGAGCGTCATTAGAATGGCCGACAAAATCGCGCCTTCGGAAGCCACCGTTTTAATTACGGGTGAGTCCGGCACCGGTAAAGAAGTGATGTCGCGCTACATTCACAATCATTCCAAACGCAAGAATGGCAATTTCATTGCCATCAACTGCGCCGCTATTCCGGAGAATTTGCTTGAATCGGAATTGTTCGGCCATGAAAAAGGTTCATTCACGGGGGCAACGTCACGCCGCCTTGGTAAATTCGAAGAGGCCAGCGGCGGCACATTGCTGCTTGATGAAGTATCCGAAATGGCCCCGCAATTACAGGCGAAGCTGCTGCGCGCCATTCAGGAGCGTGAGATTACCCGTATCGGCAGCAATGAAGCCGTGCGCGTCGATGTGCGGATCATCGCCACGTCGAACCGCAATCTCGAAGAGAGCGTCAAGAAAGGCGAATTCCGCGAAGACCTTTATTTCCGCCTGAACGTCGTCAATCTCCGCCTGCCCTCTTTGCGCGAACGCCCGAACGACCTCCCCCCGCTGGCGCAATTCTTTGCCGACAAATATGCCGACGCCAATGGCGTGGCCAAAAAAGTTTTATCGGCGGACAGTATCGCCAAACTGAAATCATATGCGTGGCGCGGCAACATCCGCGAGCTTGAGAACACCATGCACCGCGCCATCCTGATGTCGATCGAAAATCAGATCGAGCCAGATGCGATCATCCTGCCCGAAGGCGGTACATGGAGCACTACCCCCGCGCCCACCGCCAACCGCATGCCTGATCCGGCAGGTGTTTCCAGCGCGGGCGGCGTCAAAAATCCCGGTGCCGTCGAGAACATGATTGGCCGCACCATCGCCGACGTCGAGCGCGATATGATTATCAGCACACTCGATCATTGCCTGGGAAACCGTACCCATGCCGCCAATATCCTCGGCATTTCCATCCGTACGCTGCGTAACAAGCTGAACCAGTATAAGGATGAAGGGGTGAATATCCCGGCGGCAGCCTCTGGCGAATAAATTATGTAAAGGCCATGTCTTTACGCCACCCCGCATTTTTACTGTTGAAATCCGGGGGATAACCCGACAATCTTGCCATAATTTCACCACATGCGTGGTAAAAGGTCTGACCTTCCGCGCACTTACATGAATTAGGAGACATACAATGCGTAAGAATACACTTCTGCTGGCGGGCGTAGCCCTGCTTGCACTCGGCGCCTGCAAAAAAGAAGCCGCTCAAGATAACGCTGCTGCTGAAACACCGGCTGCTGCCGCTATGGAAGCCGCGGGCGAGTCCGCTGCACAAGCTGGCGAAGCTGCTGGCGAAGCCGTTGAACACGCTGGCGAAGCTGCCGGTCATGTAGGCGAAGCCGCTGTTGAAGCGACAAAAGACGCTGCGCAAGCCACTGGCGAAGCCGTCGAAGGCGCCGCTGAAGCTGTTGGCGAAGCTGCAAAAGACGCTGCCGATGCTGTGACAGCTCCGGCTGCAGAAACACCAGCTGTTGCGCCGACAGAAGCTGCTCCTGCGGAAACCGCACCCGCACCGGCTGAACAGCACTAATCGCTGATGCCTTCTGCCCGTGCCGAGTCATCGCGATATACCTGCATAAGCACATTTTCTTTCGTGCTGCTGGTTTTATCGCTGCTGGCGCTGACAGGATGCAAAAAAGATCATAAACAAACCGAAGCCGGGGATGGATCATCTCCGGCTTCGGTCGTTTCTGCGCCGATGGAAGTCGCAGAAATAGAGCCGCCCGAGATTACGCCGCAGGAAGAACTAGCCACTCTGCCCTCGGCAGAGACAAAGGGTCTGTCCGTGCACACCATTCCCGCTGAATCGCCTATCGTCGCCATGCCGGAGATGAAAGCGGTTGCGGGTATGGATATGGCCATCCGCCTGTCCCCGCGCATGACAAAAACACCGGGCTGGACACAGCGTTTCCCGGAATTTTATAAACCCGTAAATGATTGCCTGATGCAGGTTGATGGCGGCGGCGCGTATGTGGCCGCTGTTAAAGAGGATGCAGCCTCTCAGCTGCTGGTCAGCATCGTCGGCCTTGATAATCACTGGTATGAATGCCGCATCGGCATGGCCGGGGGCAAACCCGTTTCCTTACGCGAAACAGAAGAATCCGTTGCCGACAACGCCGCGTTCTATCCGCGCACCGCCGGAAGCCCGCGCACCAACAACCCCCAATGTTACGCGCTGGAATCAGTGGTCGCGCGCCCGGGCGGCCTGATCGGCTGGCTGGCCTTTCGCATACCGGATTGCGTGATTGGAAACAGCGTCACCGCGCCTTAAGAAGATCCAGCCTGAATTTCCATCTCTACTTCCAGCGGGCTGCCTGCGCGTTCGAACTGGATATGAACCAGATCGGGATCGACACCGTTCTGATAAAGCGCATTGCGCACGGCAATGATCCGGCGCACGGCATTGTTGCTGGTATCCTCAATTGTGGCTTTTGCTTTTGAATGGCCGACGAGCAGAATGACCGTGCCCTCCACCGCGAGCGCCTGTTCCGCCAGCGCCGCGATTTTGTCATGGGATTCCTGATTAAGCGTCATCACCTCGTCAGCGAAATAAATTGTCTGCGGCCCAGTATGTAATGTAGAGGACGCTGCCTTGGCCACTTCGCGCGTGAAATCGACATGGGTCATGGCCTCATGGAATGCCTCGCGACAACCGATATAGCTGCCTTCTTGTTTCTGGTATTGCTGATAGGCCAGCCAGCAATCGAATTTGACCTGCGCCATGGCCAGCATGCGCGCGTTTTCCGGCACATTCACCCGTGACAGCGCATCCACCAGCGTATGACGCGCCTCGATCAGATCATGCGCGGCGAAAGCAGGCACCTTATAAGACTCGACCACTTCCGGTGGCACTGTTTCACCGGAAGCTGCTCGCTCAGCTTTGCCATAAAATACAGGAGCACTCGACGCGCTTACGTCCTGTCCGGCAGAAAACTCGGCCAAGGCCTGATATTCGCTAGCAAGATCAGCCGTAAAGCTACTGTTCTGCGACAAGGGCGGCGGCGGTGTGGCCTGGTTGATGAAAGAGTATTCCTTGCAACCACCCAAAAGGATAGGCCCGCACAGGCAGGCCACCATTATCAGTCCGGATTTTGCGATACGTGCTGCTGCGGGGATCATAAGGAAATCCTAGAGCAATCCCCTGAAATGGCAAGCACCGCAATCGTTTGCATATCAAGCCATAAAACCTTAAAATAAAAGGGCAGAATCCGTTGGTTCTGTAAACTCGTCTATGCGCCCTCTTTTCCCTGTTTTTTAAGCCATGTCAGATACATCAGCCCCAAAACTGCCTTCGACAAACATGGCCAACGCCCGTGGCATGGTGAGGAATATTTTCCGTGGCGATATCGCGTTCGCTTTCGGTATCATCATCATCCTGATGTTTATGCTGATCCCGATGCCGACATGGCTGGTGGATGCGGGCCTGTCGGTTTCCATCACTTTCTCGATTTTGATTTTGATGACGGTGCTGTTCATCAAAGGGCCGCTTGAATTTTCAACATTCCCGACGATCCTGCTGGTATCGACCGCGCTGCGTCTGGGTCTGAACATCGCCTCGACACGACTGATCCTTGAGAACGGCCACACCGGTACCGATGCCGCCGGACACGTCATCGAAGCGTTTGGCAGCTTTATGATCCGCGATAACTACATCATCGGCGGTATCGTTTTTGCCATTCTGGTGATCGTCAATTTCGTCGTTATTACCAAGGGTTCCGGCCGTATCGCTGAAGTGGCTGCCCGTTTCACTCTGGACGCCATGCCCGGCAAGCAAATGGCGATTGACGCCGATCTATCTGCCGGATTGATCGATGAAAATCAGGCCAAGGAGCGCCGTTCCAAACTGGAACAGGAAAGCAGTTTCTTCGGGGCGATGGACGGTGCGGCAAAATTCGTACGCGGCGATGCCATCGCCGGATTGTTGATCGTATTCATCAACGTTGTCGCCGGTATCGTAATCGGCGCTGTGATGCATGATTTGACGCTGGCTGAATCAGCGGCGAACTACACGACGCTGACCATCGGCGATGGTCTGGTCACGCAGATACCGGCGCTGATCATCTCGGTCGGCGCAGGCCTGCTGGTTTCCAAGGCGGGCGTCGAAGGTCGCGCGGAAACCGTTGTCTTCGAACAATTCGGCCGTTACCCCAAAGCCATGTATATGAGTTCGGTCGCAATGTTCGCCATCGGCCTGCTGCCCGTTATTCCGGCGGCACCGTTCTTCCTGTTGGGCAGTATCACCGCCGGCACGGCCTGGATGATTTCAAAAAACCAGAAAGTCATCGCCGACAAAATCATCGAAACCGATAAGAAGGCCACAAAGGCCGCTGCCGTGGCGGAAGAACCGATTTCCAAGGCGCTGGCCATGGACACGATCCGTCTGGAACTGGGTTATGGTTTGCTGCCGCTGGTGCAGGGTGAAGGCAGCAATAAACTCACCGACCAGATCAAGGGGCTGCGCCGTCAACTGGCGGAAGACATGGGCTATATCCTGCCTGCCGTGCGCATTCAGGACAATTTGCAACTGCCTGCGAATACCTATGTCGTACGCATCAAGGAAATCGAGGCCGGTCGCGGCGATGTACGCCCGGCCATGATGATGTGCATGGACCCGAACGGCGACCCGATTACCCTGCCCGGCGAAAATACTGTCGAGCCGACCTTTGGCCTGCCCGCGATGTGGATCGACGAGCAATACCGCGAAGAGGCGCATTTCCGCGGTTATACAGTCGTCGATGCACCGACTGTCATTACCACGCATATCACCGAGATCATCAAAGACAACATGTCCGACCTGCTCTCCTACACCGAAACACAGCGCCTGCTCGATGAATTGCCGCTTGATTACCAAAAGCTGGTGGCCGATGTCATCCCGTCGAAAATGTCGGTCACGGGGCTGCAGCGCATCCTGCAAAATCTGGTATCCGAGCGTGTATCGATCCGCGACATGCCGGCGATCCTCGAAGGCGTATCGGAAGCCATCGCCTATACTAAGAACCCGCTTTACGTCACCGAGCATGTCCGTTCGCGCATCGCCCGCCAGTTGTGCGAAGCCAATCTCGGCCCCGGCGGATTCGTGCCGCTGGCGACACTGTCGCCCGACTGGGAACAGGCCTTTGCCGACGCGCTGGTCGGCGACGGCGAAGACAAGCAACTGGCGATGGCACCCAGCCAGTTACAGGGCTTTATCTCCGCCGTGCGCGAAGCCTTCGACAAATTCGGCCAGATGGGTGAAACGCCTGTCATGCTGACGTCACCCGGCATCCGTCCTTATGTGCGTTCGGTGGTGGAGCGGTTCCGTCCGCAGACCGTCGTGATGTCACAGAACGAGATTCATCCCAAGGCCAAGATCAGAACACTGGGGCAAATATAATTGACACAGGGCACACCGCCTAAAATCATTCAGGAAATCCTGATGGACATGCAACGCCTGGCCCCGGCGCTGGAGCGGCAGCGGCGGCGCTATAATGTCGGCATATTTTTTGGCGTACTGCTGATCGTGGTCGTGCTCTATACCCTGTTGCAAATCGTCAACGGCAATGCCAGCACGGGCAGTCAGGTTGCCATTATCTGCATCGCCTTCCTGCCCAGCTATTTACTCTACCGAGTCACCAACAATGTCTATGGCAAGGCCGTGCACAAGGCCTTTGTCGATGCCATCTGCGCCCGGGGCGCCCTGACCTATTCCGATCTCGGTTTCTTCGAAGCCCGCGAGGTCGATGGTCACCGCATCCTGCCTGAAAGCGGAAAAAGCTATTCCGGTGAGGGGATTAAGGGTGTCTATCGCAATGTCACATTCACATTGCAGGAAATCATGTTGAAAAATAAATCCGGGACGGCTTTCTGGGGCGTGGTCGCGCGGATTTACCTGAACCATGCATTCGAGGGTCACACGGTCGTACTGCCGAAACGCTCCCTGATGGGTGCCGGGCGCTTACGCTTCCCGCACTGGTTTAAAATAGCCCTGCCGCGAAAATATGACGGCACTTATGAGGGGCTGGCCACCGATAATGTCGAAGCCCGCGCCATCGTGCCGCCGCAGTTCCTTGAGCGCCTGATGGATGCCGGGCAGTTGCCGCGCGCCAAATGGATGTCTTTAAGCTTCCATAACCGGGAGGTACTGCTCGCCTATCCGCGCTTCCAGCCCTTGTTCGTCGTCCCGCCGCTATGGCAGCCCGTCTCCGCCGACGCGATGCAACGCTGCGTCTGGGAAGTCGAGTCGATCTTTCAGGTCATCGATGTTATCAAGATGAACGGCCAGATCCGGACTTGATAACCTTAATATCAGGGACATTTCCCTCAAATCCTTTCAATTCCTCGGGAATTGTTTAACTTTTGACTCTAGAATAGAGATTCCAGAAGACATATAATAACGAGGAGTAGATTCGGCATTCTCCCGATTCTTCAAAAGTTCTGCCATGCGGCTAAAATCTTTTTATGCAAAAACAATGACCGAGGCGATGCATATGGTGCGCCAGACACTCGGAGACGACGCTGTGATCGTTGCGACCCGTGAGGAACGTGACGGCAAAGGTGTGCGCGTGACCGCTGCCATCGAGCAGCCCGACAATGCCGATTACGGTGATTTCGAGCGTGAGTTCGAACGCGATTTCCGTGAATTGATGGGTGCCGCACCCCGCCGTGCCGCGGCTTCATCATCGGCGCGTTCTTCTGCGTCAACGAACCGCGGCGAAGTGAATTTTGAAATTGAAACCGTACGCGAACCGCAAACATCGTCGCGCGACTGGCTGCAATATGACAGCGAGGACGAAGAAGGCGCGGTGATTGAGCAACTGACCGATGTCATGCTGCGCCATGGTGTGCCGGACGAGATTACCGACCAGATTATTTCCTGCGCCACCGTGATCGGCGCGGACGATGCGGAAACGGCGCTGACGACGGCGCTGGAACATCTTTATTCTTTCAGGCCGTTGCCGCAAAAATCATCGGCCACCGCGCTGATGCTGGTCGGCCCGCCGGGTGCGGGTAAAACGCTGGCCGTGGCCAAAATGGCCGCCCGCAGCGTAATGAGCGGTCAGCGTGTTGCCGTCATAACCACCGACGTCATTCGTGCCGGCGGCGTGGAACAGCTTTCCGCCTTTACAAAAATTCTGCGTATCGATCTGCAGAAGGCGTCCTCGCCGCAATCGCTGCGGATGGCGCTTGAAGCGGCCCGTACCGCCGATCAGGTGTTTATTGATACAGCCGGATATAATCCGTTTGCGCCCGACGAAATGCGCGACCTTGCCCGCCTGACGACGGCCGGGGACATCGAACCCGTGATGGTTCTGCCTGCGGGCGTGGATGCTGATGAATCCGGCGAGATGGGCCGCGTCTATGCGACACTTGGTGTGCGTTCGATGCTGCCGACGCGTCTTGATATCGCCCGCCGCCTTGGCGGCTTGCTCGGGGCCGCCCATCATGGCGGACTGATATTCTCCGATGCCAGCAATACACCGAAAGTCGCGGAAGGGCTGATCGGCCTGTCGCCGCGACGCCTTGCCCATCTTCTTATGCCGGAGCTGGCGCGTAAAGATTCTGCGTCCGCTTCGCCGCAACAGACACAACGCCATAAACAGAACGCCTAAATATTTCAGTCAGGATGACCGCTATGAACGATTTTGCCACCACACAGCTTCCCCCCGCCGACGTCCCCGCGACGCCGACTTTCCGCCGTGGCAAAAACATTATCGCTGTTGCCAGCGGCAAGGGCGGTGTCGGCAAGACATGGTTCTCGGTAACGCTTTCTCACGCGCTGGCCAAAGAAGGTAAGCGGGTACTGCTGTTTGATGGCGACCTAGGCCTGGCCAACGTCGATGTGCAACTGGGCCTGATGCCCAAGCGCGACCTGAACGATGTGATTCGCGGACGCCTGAGCCTTGATAAAGTGATACAGCCGTTTGAAGAAGGCGGCTTTGATATCGTCGCCGGGCGTTCAGGCCAAGCGTCCCTCTCCTCCCTGCCCAGCCAGCGCCTGATGCATTTGCGCGACCAGTTGCTGGAAGTGGCCGATAAATATGATGTTGTCGTCGTTGATCTGGGTGCCGGTGTTGACCGCACCGTGCGCATGATGTCCGCCACCGCGACCCGCACCTTGCTGATCACCACCGATGAACCGACATCTCTTACCGATGCTTATGCCTTTATCAAACTGGGTAACGCCGTCGGTATGTCCAAACATATCAGCATCGTATCCAATATGGCGGTGAGTGCGCTTGAAGGCGAGAAAACCTACCGGACGTTGCTGAAGGCCTGTGAAAACTTCCTGCGCCTGTCGCCGCCGCTGGCGGGGATCATCCGTCAGGACCCGCGGGTGAAGGATTCCATCCGTCACCAGACGCCGATCCTCGTGCGTTCCCCCAACACCGATGCCGCCGAAGATGTGACCAGAATTGCCCGCACGGTCATGCACCAGTTACTGGAAAATCAGCGCGCTACAGCAAGTATTTAGCCCCTTTTTCAGGGTTAACCTTTTTCTGCTATCCTATATGAATGAGCGATTCCGGTTCTTCGCAATTCCCGACGCGCCCGCCATCGGCGGCCTCAATCATTTTACCCGTCAAAGGCGAAGTGAAAGCGCAGATCATTGATGCAACCGGCAAACTGGCGCGGGTAGATACGCCACAGACCGTTATCGGTGAAGTATCCAAGGTCAATAAAGACGGCACCGTCGAAATCAAAACCGATCAGGGCACATTGACATTAAAGCCACGCGAACGTGTCGTGCCCGCCGAGGGGCAACGTGTAGAAATTGATGTAGCTCCCGGCTCGCCGCCAAAACAGGCGACCTTGCGTCCCGCACCCATACAGACGCCGCACCCCACAACGCCGCCGCCGGATATCCCTGTGCGCCCCGCACCGACAGCGCAATTACCACAGCAAACAATCGATAAACCCGTTACACGCCCCCCGCTCGATCAGACGACGCAAGCCAGCCTGAACCAGCAACAAGCACAGCGCCCGGACACCAAGCCCCTGCCGATGCAGACTGTGCCGCAGCCGCTGCCCGAGGATGCGATTGTACGCCTGACGCCGCTGCCGCCCGCACAGGCCAAGCAACTGGTTGACCAGATTATCCAGACGCTGCAGACACGCATGCTGTCCTCGGCCTTCCTGTCAACGCAAGCCGTACAGAATACGATGGCACGGGAGTTGACCGCCATGGTGCCCGCCTTGCCGCGCTCAGCAATACAGAACATCGTGCAGCAGGCGACGGCCACGATCGCCGCCAAAACCCCGCTCACACATCTGAACGACACGGTGAACGTGACAACCGGTACGACAGCACTTACACCCGCGCTACAGACAAACCGCAGCCCGGTTGAAAATTTCATGCGGCAAGTTCTGACACAAGGCACAATACCGACATTGCGCCCGTCACCTGCCCTTTCGGCGCAGATCATGATGCCACAAGCCAATACCACAACGCCGCTACCCTCAATGAATATTCCGGCGACGTCCCAGTTATCATTGATGCCCGTGACCCTGCCTGGCGCGACCGCTACACCCGTTACGACGTCCCCTGCCCTCAAACCCGGCATGTTCGTCGATGCGCGGATACAGAATTTCACACCTGTCACGGCAACGCTGACGCCTGTAGCCAAAGCCCCTGTTGCCCCCCTGATCCTGCAGCCCGCCGCAGCACCCGCGATGACGGCGCAGGTGGTGACCGTGACACCGCAGCAATTCCCTGTCATCTCACTGATGATGCCGGGTGCGAGCGATCCACAACTCTTTACGCTCAATTTCCCGGCGACAAATCTTATACCTGGTTCGTCCTTCACCGTATTGCCGCAGCAACCCCTGATGCCCTCTGCGATTCCTGCGACACCGCCCAGCGCGTTTGAATTGCTGAGCGGGTTCCGCTGGCCCGCATTCGATGAATTCATGGATCTTGAAAATATCCCGTTCCCCGGTTCGCCTGCTACACAGACGCTGGCAAACATCCTGCCCCACCCGGCACAACCGGGGAAAATTCCGGCAGCGGCGCTGCTGTTTATTGCCGCCGTGAAGGCGGGCGATATCAATGCGTGGCTAGGGGACAAAAATGTCGAGTCCCTGCGCCGTATGGGCAAAGCGGAATTTGTCAGCCGCATGATGCGTGAATTTTCAGGCCTGAACAAACTGGCATCGGAACCTGTCACGCCGGAATGGCGCGGCATGTCGATCCCGATGTACGGCGAAGGTCAGGTTGATAAAATCCATCTATATTACCGTCATTCAAATCACGGCGATGATCGTGATCAGGAACAGTCCGAGAAAGGCAAAGGCACCCGTTTTATAATGGACCTGAATTTAAGCCAGATGGGCGACGTGCAACTTGATGGCTATGTGCGCGGCAAGGTGGTTGATCTGGCAGTGCGCACCCAGCGCCCTTTCAGCACGGCGATGCGCCATGACATGACGCAACGTTATATTCGTGCGCTTGAAAGCGCGGGATTTGAGGGAGCGCTGATATTTCAGGCGCAGCCGGATAAATTCGTGAAAATCAGCCTGCGCCCCGACCTACTGAGCGCGTCCGTGTAGATTATTTTTCGTCTTCCAGCACCTTGCGGCGATATTGGTCGAGCGCGACCTCATCCAGTTGCGCATCTTCCTTTTTCTGGTGCTCTTTTTTCTCGCGCTTTTCACGATTGCTTTGCGTGATCTGAATTTTTTTCATGTCGGCAAACGCCGTGCGCATTTCTTCCTGGGCGGCTTCGATCCGGTTTTCTATTTTTTTGATGGCCGCCTGAAAAGCGGCGATTTTTTTTCGGGCACCCTCGGCATAACGTCCGTAATAGGTGATCGCTTCCGGGCGCTGCATTTCCTCAGCCAGTTTCTTTTCATGTGCCATCTGGTCCTGCACAGCCTTCTTCTGCCGTTCCAGGTTTTCTACCTCGCGGTATAACTGCGCCACGACGCGCTGTTTTTCTTCAACGGCATGTTTTCTTAAGCGTATCAGCGGATCAAGATCGGCCATGGCCTATCACCCCTTCATGCCGACGATCTGGCCCAACCGCGCAAAGCTATCGGCGATAGAGGTATTTTCCTCTTTATTCTGGGTCAGGAATTCCTCGATTAGCGGATAAAGGCGCAAGGCTTCATCGACCTTGGGATCGCTGCCCTTGCGGTAGGCGCCGAGGCGGATCAGTTCGGCCATATCTTCATAGGTGGTGATGATCTGTTTGGTGCGCTTGATGATCGCTCCACGTTCTTCGCTCACGGCCTTGGGCATTGAACGCGACACTGATTTCAGTACGTTGATCGCCGGGTAACGGCCCCGGTCGGCAATTTCGCGTTCCATCACGATGTGGCCATCGACGATACCGCGTACAGAATCCGATACCGGTTCGTTCTGATCATCGCCCTCGACAAGAACGGCGAACAGACCTGTAATTGACCCTTGTCCCGGCGCACCGGGTCCAGCGCGTTCCAGCAGGCGCGCCAGTTCACCGAAGGTGGTGGGTGGATAACCTTTGGACGTTGGCGGCTCACCTGCGCTCAAACCGATTTCACGCTGCGCCATGGCAAAGCGCGTCAGTGAGTCGATCAGGCACAAAACCTGCTGCCCCTGATTGCGGAAATATTCAGCCGTGGCCAAGGTCATGTAAGCGGCCTGACGGCGCATCAGCGCCGGTTCATCACCGGTGGCGACAATTACAACAGAACGCTTCAGGCCTTCCGGCCCCAGATCGTCCTGAATGAATTCCTGCACTTCGCGGCCACGTTCACCGACAAGGCCGATCACGCTGACATCGGCGGCGGTATAGCGCGCCATCATCGACAGCAGCACCGATTTACCAACACCGGAACCGGAGAAAATACCCATACGCTGGCCACGGCAGGTGGCGAGGAACGTGTTCACAGCACGTACGCCGAGGTCGAGCTGCTGGCCCATGCGCTGGCGACTGTGCGGCGGCGGCGGTTTGTTGCGCAAGGGAATTGGATGCCCGCCCTGCGGCAGCGGCCCCAGACCGTCGATAGGCTGACCCATCGCATTGATAACGCGCCCGAGCCAGCGTTCATCCGGTGTAATCACCGGCTGGGTGCGCTGGATCATCGCCGGACAACCGAGCGTTACGCCTTCAAGCGAGCCAAAAGGCATCAGCAGCGCATGATTGTCGCGAAACCCCACGACCTCGCAGGGGATAATCAGGTCGCGACGCGGCTTTAGGTGGACATGGGAACCGATAGATACCTCTTGCCCAAACCCGGCCATTTCCACCAGCAAACCCAATACCTTCGTCACCCGGCCATAGACTTCATAGTCGGGGATGAGGGAGATGGCGGCTTCAGCTTGTTCGGACAGACGATCCATATAGTCATTATGGCACAGTTCCCGCGCCCGGACAGGCCTGATTTTCTGCGGTTTTGAGCTAAATTTGCACCTCCGGCCATTTTCGACTATAAATTTTCATAATAATAAACAAAGGCAAAAGAACATGGCCCACGACAGCGCTGACGAGAAACTGCAGAACACCCCGCCCTTCCGGTGCAATCCGGACGGGATCGTGCGCGTCTGGGCCTATATCGGCACCGACGATCCGACACGCGGCGCCAGCCATGGCGCTGTGGCGCTGGCCCGGCTTGTGGCGAAAAAACTGAACACGCAGATGCTATATGTCGATGAAGCGATGCTTGAGAGATCCTTCCCGAACACGAGGCCGCTCAGCGCCCAACTGGAAAAATTACTCGCCCGCGAGGGGCAGCCGGACATTCTGATCGGACAGACGAGCGAGCAACTCACATTGAAGACCCCCGCCACGCCCACATTCCTGATTGATACCATTATGACGACGATGGCCATCAACCTGTACCACGATGGCATAATGGCCGAGGTTGTTCCCCATCACGTCACACCGGATGTCTTGCACAAAGCCGGACAGGCGTTTCAGGCGCGGCATCCAGAACTGAAACACCCTCTGACAGCCATTTTCGCCAACACGATCGACCCTACGCCCGCCAGTATCGGAATGCTGGCCGAGTCCTGCCTGAAGACAGGCGGCAGTTATTATTTCTGCCCTTCGACCAGAAGAACCGCGAGGATCTCTTATGATTCCCTGACCGATACGTTTGCACAGCTTGTGAATGACGATGTGTATGTAGCAGCGATTGACGATGTAAGAACAGGGTATAATCCTTATCTCGGTCTGCTGGATCAGGCGGATCATGTCATCGTACTTGGTGAATCTCGTTCCATCGTTTCCGAAGCGGTCACCCATGGCCGTCCGGTTCATGTGGACTGGCGATCCGACAGACCTGAATGCCCTACCGAGCAGCATTATGCCGCCCTCGAACAGACAGGCTACGTGAAATATATATATGAGCAAAATTCGGCGGCAGCGCTGGATAGCACGTATCTGCCGCCGCTTAACTCCACGGAAGCCATTGCCGATCATATCGTCCAGGAATTTGACCGCGCCGCCCGTCTGCGTACGCTACGCCCTGACATGATGGGTCTGCAAAACCCGTGCATGCAACCCATCAGCACCGGACAAAAACCAGTAATATGATACCTGACCTATTGGAAAATACTCAGCCCTACCGCTGTAATCCCGATGGGATCGTGCGGGTCTGGGCCTATATAGGCGATGACGATCCCCTGCGCGGGGAAAGCCGCGGTGCCACCGGATTGGCGAAACGTGTTGCGGAAAAATTGAACGGGCAAATGCTGTATGTCGATCAGGACATGCTGGATGAAGCTTTCCCCAATACGAAATCGATGGTCCTGCAATTGAAACAATTGCTGGCCCGTGACGGGACACCCGATATCGTTATCGGCCACAACTCAAAACAATTGACGCGTTATACGGAAGCCGATCCCACCTTCCTGATTGATACAATATTGACCCTCATGGCAGAAAAACTGCCAGACAATGACACCCTGAACGCTCTTGTTCCCCATCATTTGACAGCCACCGATCTCAAACAACACGGAGAGGCCTTTAAAGCGCATCATGCCCATATAAAACGCCCCATAACTGCCATTTTGCTGGCAGAAATCGATGCCGATGACAATGTGGCAACCATCATTGATGATCACTGCCTGGCCGATGGGGCAGGAACACTTTATTTTTGTCCCCGATGGAGCACGAGTCAAGAAACATACGAAGCAATCGTATCGGAGCTGCAATTTATTCTTAAACAACGCGGGCTAAGTAAAAAATTTAATATTTTTGCACCTTCGTTGGACTGTGTACGGAACCAATATAATCCCTATATCGGATTGCTGGACCAATCCGATCATGTTGTTCTAATCGGCCAATCTCAATCCATGATTTCTGAGTCCATTATAAGCGGGCACCCCGTCCATTTTCATCTTCAGTCAATAGGGGAACTGATTGATGGCTGGAACGAAGACAAGTACAAGGAATTGGAAAAACACGGCTATATCCGTTATCTGAAAAACCACGAACCAAACACACAGTTGGACAGCACACGCCTGCCCCCCATCGATATCACCGGAAAAATCGCTGATTATATCGCGCATGATTTTGACCGCGCCGCGCGCATCCGTACACGCCGCCCGACCATGATGGCCATGCAAAATCCGTTTTGCCTTTCCATCGCACCCCATAAAAGCCCATTTTAAGTCGCAGATTTCTCCTCAAAATAATCTGAAACGGGCCGGGAACACATCCGCCTGACGCACGTTGGTAACCGTGAACTCGGTTTTGAGCAATCACGCCTTCAGAACGAGGAGAGAAATTATGAGATATCCGTTATACGCCCAGCTTCTGACGATAATATTGGGGACAGTCATTGTGCTGTCTGCGCATTCTGCCGCCGCTGATACTTTAGGGGGCTATGGGTATTCCATGGGCGGTCGGACGGGCGTGAGCGCGCCCATCGGCAACACACAAGTCAGAACCAGCACAGGCGCACTGGCTGATCCTGCCAGAAACCCGGACACCATCGCACGTTACAATTACCACCGTGATTCATACGAAAGAAGCATGCGCGATCAGTACGCGGTGCAAAGCAACCGTGAGGTCGGAGTCAATCCCTATTTCAGCGACGAAGACGTGCTGATGATGGAGATGGGCGCAGATCTGGGCGACATAAATCCGGCCTCCGGTGAATTATCCGTTACACCGCCCGCGGCACGTGTCATGGGCGGCATACAGCATGGTCGTTCCTATAACGATTAGGCAAACCACACACTCACCTTTCGATCTGTATTGTTGCTTTTTTGAGTAACCACAATGAAAGGAGTAATCAAATGAAAAACTTGAAACTTTTTGCGCTTGCCCTGCTATCTTTGGCAGCGATGGGCGCTCCGGCCATGGCCAACGACGAATATATGCGTAGTACCAACGATCCCTATCAGCCGATTGTCCGTTATAGCGATACCATGTATCTGCCAAGCCAAGACGTCATGAGACTCCAGCGGGCGCTGCACGGTAGCGGCTATAACTCCGGTCCGGTTGACGGCATTGTCGGCCCGATTACGCGCAACGCCGTGAAAAATTATCAGGAAGATTACGACCTGATTGGCGAGGGCGCCATTAACGAGCGTACATTGAAAGCGCTCGAAGTGAAGCCCCGTCTGCCATACAATGATACTCACCGCCCTGCCCAGTCTATTCAGAACATGAACTAGAAAGCGAGCCAACTTCATATCTACAGGCGAAGCCGTTACGGTTCCGCCTGTATTTTTTTAAAAAACATCCATACTTTATTAACACTCCTCGCTTATCCTCGGGAAACTTGATTTATAAGTGACCATAACCTCAGGAGAAATAGTATGAAAAATCTTAGATTGTTTGCACTGGCCGCCTTGCTGACGACGGCAATTATGTCGTCCCCTGCCAAGGCCAATGACGAATATTACCGCAGCGCCAGCGATCCCATGCAAGCAACCGCGCACTACAGCGACACCATGAAAATGAACAGCCATGACATTGCCAATATGCAGCGCGCCCTTCACAAAGCCGGGTACAATGCAGGCCCGGTTGACGGTGTCGTCGGTCATCGCACACGCAGCGCCGTAAAGCGTTATCAGGAAGATTTCGATCTGATCGGCGAAGGCGCGATCAATGATCGCACCCTGAAATCACTCAAAGTGAAAATGTCACGCGACTACAGCAAATTCCGCCCTGCCCGCACCTATAACTAGGAACAGCGCAAAGGCTTACATATTTTGCGGGCGGGATTTTACGGTCCCGCCCGTAATCTTTATGAGAATTTGTGCTGCGGTAATACGGAGGGGATAAGAACGCAGCCCTGATATTTATAATTTGGATGAACTTCCTGCGTGACGGGATCAGTAATAACGCGCCCCGCATGATCGAGATTTGTCACATAACCGTGCCCTGTCTTATGCGAACAACTGCCGTCCCGGTCATAGCGGACAAAATGAAAATCCTCCATCATGCCTGTAATAGGATGATCCCGAACAAGAAGCGCCGTCAGATAATAACCTGCTGGTGGCTGATCGCGGTTGGGGTCTCCCGCGAAAAAAGAAATCCCGTCTTCTGCCAAGCCATCAAACAATAGCGAAAGATTACCGTTCAGAGGCACAGTCGCCCTCTTGCCCATTTCGGCAAGATATCCCGGCGTTAACTTCGATCCCGGTGCAAAGCCTTCGCGGATATTCAGGGCATAGGCGTAGCAATTCGTGGAGAGTACGGTTGAATTCAGGAAGACCATCAGATCCTGCCGCATCGTGCGGGCTTCTTGTTGCGTCGTGCAGGCCAGTTTGCTGACCATACTATCGGTATATTCCGACAACATGCGCGCGATATGCGGGCTTAACATTTCATAGCGCAGCGCCCTGGCCGCGCATTCGAGTGTATCTCTATGGCGTGTTATCGCAGCGTCAAACTGCCCCAGAGAGCGGTCATTCCACATTTGTGGTTCGTATTTCGGCGCCCACGGGTTGGCGCGGGCCTGAAACAGGGTCGAAAGGTCAGGATTGCCTTTATTAATTTTCATAATACTTTATATAAGATCTGTCGTCAGGTTCTGTCAAATAAATAATTGAAAAAACAGGGTTTTTCTAAAACAATTTGTCGGCTTGTTCAGAATTTGTTAATATTAATATTAATAAAGTTTAATTAAGAAAATAATACTGAACACAGGGACACCCCTCTTAACGACTACCGAAACAACCCCAACCTCAGCGAGGAAAATATCATGCGGGTTCTGCTTGTTGAAGACGACACCTCCACCGCCAAGAGCATCGAACTGATGCTCAAATCCGAAGGCTATATTGTCGATATCACCGATCTTGGTGAAGACGGCCTAGAGATCGGCAAAATCTACGATTACGACATTATTATCCTCGACCTGATGCTGCCGGACATGGACGGTTATGAAGTCCTGAAACGCCTGCGCGCCTCCAAGGTTGAAACGCCGATCCTGATCCTCTCCGGCCTGTCCGAGATGGACAACAAGATCAAGGGTCTGGGCTTCGGCGCCGATGACTATCTGACCAAGCCGTTCGACAAGCGCGAACTGATCGCCCGTATTCAGGCCATCGTCCGCCGCTCGCAAGGCCATGCGCAAAGCGTGATCGCGACCGGTAAAGTCAAAGTCAATCTCGACACCCGCACCGTGGAAGTGGGCAGCAAGCCGCTGCACCTCACCGGCAAGGAATACGGCATTCTCGAATTGCTGTCCCTGCGCAAGGGCACGACGCTGACCAAGGAAATGTTCCTGAACCATCTTTACGGCGGCATGGACGAACCAGAAGTCAAAATCATCGACGTGTTTATCTGCAAGCTGCGCAAAAAGCTGCAAAACGCCGCCGACGGCGACAACTACATCGAAACCGTCTGGGGCCGTGGTTACGTGCTACGCGATCCGGAAGAGGAAAAGCGCAAGACCGCGAAAGCGGCGAACGCTTAAGCTTCAGTACAATAAATTCAAAACACCCGCTGGCATTCCGGCGGGTGTTTTTATAGGGGGACAGATCATGAAGTATGACCTGAAGAAGGAATTAAAATCGACAGTCGAGAGCCTAACCATCAGTCTCTCCACCATCCTGATCATAGCCTTTGTATTTTCGCTACTGGCGCGCTTGGGGTGGCTATTCGATCTAGGGAGCCATTTTGTTATCCAGTACATTATTGGTGCTACCCTTCTGACCCCCGCCCTCTTTTATTGCAAAAAACCACGCTGGGCGCTTATCGTTCTAGTTATAGGGATTGCGAGCATCGCAGAATTTTATCAATATCATCGTTATCGTTATCATTATCAGCAGTCCGCTCCGATAGCAGAGACAGGCAAGACAATCACCGTTGTACAATACAACCGGCTTGCCGCTCATTTTAAGCATACGAGTGTTATTGAATGGCTACGTGCTCAGCCATTTGACATTGTTATATTGCAAGAAGCCAACAAGTCATTATCCGCAGATGTATCCCGCTTAAAGGACATATACCCCTACCAAATTCATGAGCCGCGCAGCCACGCATTTGGTATGATCATCCTCAGCAAACATAAACTTCAAGAGGCTCAAAAAGTAAAAACAGGCGGAACTTTTTATTTAAAAATAAAATTAGAAAAATATGACGGGCTTCCCATCACCCTATACGCACTTCATGCCATGGTGCCCATTGGAATCACGCGCAATATTGAATTGCGTGTGACATCGGAACATATCGCCAAAGATTCCTCAGAACGGATTATCTTTATGGGTGACTGGAATATCACGCCTTTTTCACCACATTTCAAAGACGTATTGAAAACAACAAAACTGACACATCAGGACACCAGCACCTATCCTGCTGTAACGTGGCCTACCGTCTTCATGTTACCTATTTTTCAGATACCGATTGATCAAATTTTATTCAGCCCCAACCTTCAACTGATCGAAAAAAACACCGGCCCTGCGATGGGCTCTGATCATTATCCGCTGATAGCAACATTCGGGCTAACACCGGTCATACACGGGCAGGGCGAAGGTATTTAGGAAAATCCCCCTAAAATCGGCGGGCAATAGGCACGGGATAAATGTGCCGGGTGGCTTTTCCCCTGCAATCCAAAGCTGCTATAACCCTCTTATGACAGCGATTCCGATGAATATCCCCAATATCCTGACCATAGGGCGGATGTTGATGCTGGTGCCGATGATGGCCCTGTTCTTTCTGCCGTTTGAATGGGCGGCGTGGACGGTATTGGGTCTGTATGTGATCGGAGCGGTTACCGACTGGCTTGATGGCTGGGTGGCGCGCAAATATCAGCAAACTTCGGAATTCGGGCGCTTCCTCGATCCGATCTCCGACAAGATTTTTGTCATCACCATATTGCTGATGCTGGTCGCGGTTGATCGCATTTCCGGCATTCTGGTGATGGGGGTGGCCATCATTATCGTGCGGGAATTTATCGTTTCGGGATTGCGCGAATTTCTCGGCCCCAAAAACGTCGTCATGCCAGTGACAAAGCTGGCCAAATGGAAGACCACCATTCAGATGATCGCCACCGGCATCCTGATTGTCGGCCCGTTTATCGGCCCGGCGAAATTGCTGGGCGATCTGGGGCTGGCAGCGGCGGCAATTATCACCGCTTATACCGGGTGGCTGTATATCAAATCGGCGATGCCGTATCTGAAAGAATAATCCATGCTGTTTGAACTTGCGCGCCCGTTGCTGCACAGGATCGCCCCTGAAACCGCGCACAGCTTCACTTTAAAAGGCCTTAAAGCCCTGCCCGCCTGCAAAGCGGAACGTGATGATCCAGCATTGTCCGTCAAGTTATGGGGCCGTGCTTTCCCCAACCCCGTCGGTCTTGCCGCCGGATTTGATAAAAACGCCGAAGTGATCGCGCCGATGCTCGGGCTTGGTTTCGGGTTTGTCGAGGCGGGCACCGTGACACCGAAAGCGCAGGACGGCAATCCGCGTCCGCGTGTGTTCCGCTCCGCTGCCGATCAGGCTGTCATCAACCGCATGGGCTTTCCCAATGAAGGCGTGGATCGTTTTCGTCATAACTATGAAGCTTTCCTAAGCGCACGTCCGCGCCCTGCCGGGATTGTCGGCATCAATATCGGCATGAATAAAGACCAGACCGATCCGGCCAAGGATTACTGCGCGCTGGTGCGGCAACTGGGACCGCTGGCCGATTACCTGACCATCAATATTTCATCGCCCAACACGCCGGGCCTGCGCGACCTGCAGAAGAAAGAAAATCTGCTGGCCTTACTCACGCAAATTCTTGAAGAGCGCCAGAGATCATGCGCGCAGGACATGCCGCCGTTGCTGCTCAAGCTCGCCCCCGATCTTGATGAAACCCAGCAACAGGACATTGCCGCCGCGGTTTTACAGGCCGGAATCGATGGCTTGATCCTGACCAATACCACGCTCGACCGCCCCGACAGCCTCGCCCAACCGTTTGGCGGCGAACGCGGCGGCTTAAGCGGCATACCGGTGCGTGAGAAATCATTAGCCATCTTACGGAATTTCTATGCACTGACAGAAGGCCGGATTCCCCTGATCGGCGTAGGCGGTATCTCTTGCGGCAACGATGCTTATGACAAAATAAGGGCGGGCGCTTCGCTGGTACAACTTTATACCGCTCTGGTTTTCAACGGCCCCGGCATGGTAAAAGAGATCAAACAAACATTGATTCGCAGACTTAAAACAGATGGCTTCACCCATATCGGGCAGGCTGTTGGCGCGGATCACCGGCAAGATAAAAAGCGCGTGAGCGCATAACCCAACCTCCCTCCCCCTTGAGGGGGAGGGTCAGGGTGGGGGTATAGATAGGATAAGACATGTTTCCTGATTTTCTGACCACGCCGCATGCTGACGCCCAGAGCAAGCCGAAAGGTTTGTTTTTGTTTGGCCGTCACGTCAAAATCGATGAATTCGGACGCCTGCGCCGACAGTTGCTGCTGGGCACCGTGGCGGCGGCCATGGCGGGTTCTGGTTTGCTGTACCTGATCGGGCAATATGCGACGCCGGATTTTCTGGTGCTGGTCGCGGCGCTGATTCTGCTGGGCGGGCTTGTCACCTATGATATTTTCAGCCGCCGTTTGTGGGAATCCGCCGTATCGGAACAAATACAAACGCTGATCCGCAACCATGACCGCATGGTGCGCGAAGTCGCCCGCAGCCGTAGCGAAATATCGGTGCTGAAGGAAGGTTTGTTCGATACCGCCGTGGCCGTCGAGGAACACGGAAAAAACCAGATGCCGTCTTCCTCGGTCGAGGCCAAGATGATCGGCACCATCGTCGCCCGTTTATCGGCCATGGGCAAAAAATCATTACCGGGCGACCCGTTGCCGCCGGAACAGATGCCCGCGAAAATGGATTCCGCCATACTGGAACTGCAGATCGCACCGCCGCCGTTGAAAGCACCGCCGATGAGCGCGCTGGACCAGGCGATGGACAGTAAATTCTCGCATTACAGCGATGCGATGGTCCTCGGGCTGCTGGAACAGGCGGTGCAGGACGACCGCATCGACGTCTTCGTGCAGCCCGTCGTCAGCCTGCCGCAGCGCAAGCACCGCATGTACGAAGTCTTCGGACGTATCCGGGCGATGACCGGCACCTATCTGCCCGCCGAGCATTATATGCGTCTGGCGCAGAAGGAAAACCTGATGACGACGGTGGATAATCTGCTGTTATTGCGCTGCCTGCAAATTCTGCGAGACCGCAAGGAACTGGACAGCGACATTCCTTACATCCTGAACGTATCCGAGGCCACGTTGAACGATACCGGATTCATGGGCGATCTGGTGACGTTCCTGTCGCAAAATCGCGGCATGTCTTCGCGGCTGATTTTCGAGTTGCCGCAGGAAGAGATAGAAGGTCTTGCCAGCAGCCTCTCCCCCGTTCTCGACGGCTTGTCGCAACTGGGTGTGCGGTTCTCGATGGATCGCGTGCGCAGCGGCAAGATTGACATCAACCTGCTCAAAAGCCGCCATATACGCTTCATCAAGTTCGATGCTGCGTGGTTGATCAAGGAAGCGCAATCAAGCGGCGGCGGCGGACGCATCAACCGCCTGAAAACGCAACTGGATGCCGCCGGGATTGATCTGATCGTCGAGAAGATTGAAACGGAGAAAGCCTTGCGCGAGTTACTCGATTTCCGCATCGATTTCGGACAAGGCTGGTATTTCGGCAAGCCCGATCTGTACGGCACACACAATAACCGCAAAGTCGCCTGATTATTACGATAAGGACTATAGATATGTTTGGAAAAATTTTTATCACCGCCTCTATTGCCCTGATGCTGTCAGCCCCGGCGATGGCGCAGGACGTGACAGCGGTGCATGGCATGGCGCTGCACGGCGCGCCGAAATACGCCGCTGATTTCAAGAATCTCGACTACGTCAACCCCGACGCGCCCAAGGGCGGCACGATGCGCATGAGCGCGATTGGCTCCTTTGACAGCCTGAACGGTTATATCATCAAGGGGTCGCCCGCGGCGGGTCTTGGCATGATTCAAGAAACATTACTGCAGCAGACCGAAGACGAACCCTTCACCGTCTATGGCCTGTTGGCAGCCACTATGGAAGTGCCGACAGACCGCAGTTGGGTGGTTTTCAATCTGCGTCCTGAAGCCAAATGGCATGACGGCAAACAAGTCACAGCCGACGATGTAGTGTGGAGCTTCAACACCCTGACGACAGAGGGTGCGCCTTTCTTCAAGGCTTATTACCACAATGTGAAATCCGTCGAGGCCGTATCGCCCGCCAAGGTCAAATTCACATTCGATATGGCGAACAATCTGGAACTGCCGCTGATCGTCGGGCAGATGCCGGTCTTGCCGAAACATTTCTATACCGACGGTACGCACAAATTTTCCGAAAGCACCCTGACCACACCGCTGGGCAGTGGCGCCTACAAGATCGGCAAGATTTCACCGGGCCGCTCGATAGAATATGACCGCGTTACCGACTGGTGGGGCAAAGATCTGCCGATCAACAAGGGCAAATATAACTTCGATAAAGTCACCTACGAATATTTCCGCGATTCAAACGTGCTGCTGGAGGCATTCTTTGCCGACCAGTTTGATTTCCGTCAGGAAAATACTGCCAAGCTCTGGGCCACCGCCTATGATGCCCCGCCTGTAAAGGACGGACGCATCACCAAGAAAACCATCGAACATAAACTGCCGCAAGGTTTTCAGGGCTTTGTCTATAATATCCGCAAGCCACTCTTCAAGGATCGCGCCGTGCGCGAGGCCATTCCCTATGCGTTCGATTATGAATGGTCGAACAAAACAATGGCTTATGACAGCTATACGCGTACGCGCAGCTTCTTCTCCAACTCGGAAATGGAAGCCAAAGGCCTGCCCACAGGCCGCGAGCTGGAAATCCTTGAACAATTCCGCGACAAGCTGCCGCCGGAAGTTTTTACAACGGAATATAATCCGCCCAAAACTGATGGATCAGGCAATAACCGCGTCAACCTGAAAAAGGCCGCTGATATTCTGGATGCTGCTGGATGGAAAGTCGGTGCCGATGGCATCCGCGCCAAAGACGGCATCAGGCTGGAATTTGAATTCGTCGATGATAATCCGCAGTTTGAACGCTGGATTATGCCGTTCATTAAAAATCTGGAGCGTATCGGCGTGAAGGCGAATTACCGTGCCATCGACCCGGCGCAATATCAAAACCGCATGAATAGTTATGATTTTGAAATGACCAGCGGCCTGTTCGGCCAATCGAATTCACCGGGTAACGAGCAACGCGAATTCTGGGGCTCGGCCACGGCCAACACACCGGGTTCACGCAACATCATCGGCGTCAGTGATCCGGTGGTTGACGCTCTCGTTGACATGATCGTCAGCGCCCCTTCACGCGAGGAACTGGTTGTTCGCACAAAGGCGCTCGACCGCGTACTGCAATGGGGCTTCTATGGCGTAACCAACTGGCACATGCCGGCATGGCGCATTGCCTATTGGGACCGCTATGGCGCGCCCGCGAAAAATCCGGAATTCGGCCTGCCGGTCGTTGAAACATGGTGGAAGAAGTAAGCTGACATGAAAACCGCCATCATCATACCCGCCCGCTATGCCTCAACGCGCTTTCCAGGCAAGCCGCTGGCGCTGATCAACGGGCGCAGCATGCTTTCGCGGGTCTATCAAAAGGGCATGAACGCCGCCGCCAACGATAAAAGCATCAGCGTGATGATCGCCACCGATGACGACCGCATCGCCGCGCATGCCAAAGATATCGGCGCGCGTTGCGTGATGACGTCGCCCGAATGCGCCACCGGTTCCGACCGCGTGTTGCAGGCGGCTGTGAATTCGGGCGAGTCTTTTGATTTCCTGATTAGCTTGCAGGGCGATGCACCGTTTACGCCGTCCTCCGTGCTGGGGGCGCTGATCAATACGATTGGCGATAACCCGCAACTTGAAGTCGTGACCCCCGTGCACCGCCTGTCATGGCTTGATCTCGATGCCTTGCGCGTAGCAAAAAAGACAACACCGTTCAGCGGCACCACCTGCATCCGCCATGCCGACGGGCGGGCGCTGTGGTTTTCGAAAAACATCATCCCCGCTATTCGCGAGGAAAAGAAAATGCGCACGTCCGGCGATCTCCATTCACCCGTCTGGCAGCATATGGGCGTCTATGGTTACCGCACCGATATACTGCAACATTTTGTGAAATTACCGCAAAGCCCGTATGAACAACTGGAGGGGCTGGAGCAACTGCGTTTTCTTGAAAACGGCATTTCAATCCAGACCGTCGAGGTCAATGCCGAGCACGGCCCGCTGCAATCCGGCATTGACTCCCCGGAAGATCTCGCACGGGCGGAAGAAATGATCCGGCAATTCGGTGACGATCTTTCATGAACTTAAGCATGCTGATAACGCCTGCCCTGTTACTGTCCGCTTTCGGCATCGCTTTCTTTTTCCACGGCGCGCACGACATCACCTATGCCCCGGCGATCTTTCTGGTGCTGGCGGCGGCGCTGACTTGTGTGCTGCCGTCGATCAGACGAGAAATATCATTCCCGCGTGGCACCTGCGTTTTGCTGACGCTGGCATTCTGGGGTTATTTGAGCATCAGCCTGTTATGGACGAATGTGCCTTTTGCCAGCCTTGTCACATGGCTGAACTTAAGCGTTCTGCCGCTGATCCTCACCGGGTTGCTATGCGTTCGTGACCGCCTGTCGGTTATCCGCTACAGCGCGCTGGCTTTGGCGGCAGGAACCTTCATCGTCGCACTTTTTACGTTGTGGCAGTTTTTCGTTGAAGGCATGCCACGTGCGCCGGGGCTGCTGCTCAACCCGAACAATATGGCGGCTATTTTCAACCTCTCTCTGCTGCCGGTTCTGGCCTATGGCATCGCTGGTGAACAACGTCACCGGATGATTGCAGGCGGGATTGCTATCATCCTGTTTGCCGCGTTGCTGGCGACCGGCAGCCGTGCCGGGCTGATCTGTTTCCTGCTGGGGCTGGCGGTTATCCTGTTTACACTGCGTAAGAGTATCATCACCAGGTGGAAGCCTGCGGGCAGTTTTGTCGCGGCCTTGATCGTTATTTTTGCCGGATTTTATTTCCTCAGCGGTACGGCGCTGACGCAAAGTCTTGCGGTGTTTGGCGATCCGGCGGCAGATTATTCCAGCTTTGAACGGCTTGCCATCTGGAAAGGCGCCTTGCTGATGCTGCGTGATCATTGGGCGGGCGGTACAGGACTGGGCACCTTCTACCTTTATTATCCTGCTTACCGTTTGGACGGCGATGTTGTGTCGATCGGCAACTGGGCACATATGGATGCGCTGCAATTCGGTGTTGAAACCGGCATTCTCGGCGCCATTCTCTTTTATGCCGCTGCTATAGCATGGGCGCTACGCGGGACGAGATCGCTGTCTCAGCTATCCGCCGACGATACGCGCCGACCACTGATTGCCGGTTGTCTGGCGGCGTTGCTGGCGCTGACCGCCCACGCGCATATCGAATTCCAGTTTTACGTACTGGCGACATTGGTCATGGCTGCGGTGCTGATGGCAGCACTCTATGCTCTGACCACAGACAATGAGGAACAATCATTCATCACACTGACGCCCGTCCGTCACGAACGCGCTATATGGTCGGGGGCGTTACTGCTGACAGCGGGTCTGATTTCACTAACATTGCTCAGCGCCGCTGCGGGAACGCATTTCCTCAGCCGCGCCCATACCGCCCTGAACAAGGGCGATATAGACGGCTTCGTCAGCAACATCACTTTGTCGCGCCAATACGCGCCGCGCAGTTTTGCCGACGCCCACGTGCAACTGGCGGGATTTTATGTCGATCTTTTGGCGCAGCCGGGCGGCATGATGACAGCCGACGACCGGATCACCGCTTATCAAGACGCGCTGCAATTACTGGCCGAGGCGCAAACGGTTAATCCCGCTCTCGCCGATATCGACCACAAACGCGCCAAGCTTTACGCCCGCATAGACGAGGCGCAACAGCCCGATCACATCAATCTGGCGATGTCTTCATGGCGCGAAGCCCTGCGCAAGAACCCGATGCATTTCCATGCCCGTGAAGAGTTCGCCCGCTTCCTGCTGAAGCAGGGCCGTGCCGATGAAGCCTATGCTGTTTTACAAGACGGTTTGCACCGCGCTAAAACCCGCGAGGCCGAGGCGAATTTTACAAGACTATCCGCACAGATCGCGCCCCTGATAGCCGCCAAGCAACAATTCCAGCAACAACAAACACCTTAACAATGACACTGACGACCCTGATCATCGCCCGTCACGGCAATACCTTTAATCCCGGTGAAACGCCCCGCCGCGTCGGTGGCCGCACCGATCTGGCGCTGACGGAATCGGGCATGGCGCAGGCCACCAGACTGGGACAACATCTGTTCGAAAAAAATCTGGTGCCGGAAATTGTCTATTCATCGCAGCAACGCCGCACCAAACAGACCGCCGTACTGGCGATTGAGCAAATCATGCCCGGCATTCCGCTGGAACCGCTCGCCATTTTCAACGAACTGGATTACGGACCCGATGAAAACATGCCCGAGGACGCCGTGCTGGCCCGTATCGGACCACAAGCGTTAAAAGACTGGGACGAATACGCCGTACCGCCACAGGGCTGGGTGGTCGATCCACCATCCCTGATAAAATCATGGATCGATTTCGGGCATTTCGTGGTGAAGAATTACAGCGACCGCACGATCATGGTGGTCACCAGCAACGGTACCGCACGGTTCGCCCCGCACCTGACCGGCGATTTCGAAGCCTTCCGCGCGCACTTCCCGCTGAAGCTGGCCACGGGCGCTTATGGCATCCTGCAGCATAACGGCGTCGGCTGGACGACATTGTGCTGGAACATGAAGCCCTGAGAATTCCTGCAAATATGTTTATTAATCATAGCCCTCCCCCATCTGGGGATTGCGCAGGACCGGGCCTTCCCCTAGGCTTTTTCCATGAATAATCTTGCGGCCTATATATTCCGTCGTCTGCTGCTGATGATCCCAACCATATTGGGGATCATGCTGGTGTCGTTCGTCATTATCCAGTTCGTGCCGGGCGGCCCGGTCGAGCGCATGATCGCGCAATTGCAAGGCCACAACACCGACGCCACGGCGCGTTTTTCGGGTGGCGGCGCGGGCGATACAGCCACGATGAACAACACCCCGCAAATGGGCGCGGGCGAAGGCAGCAAATATCGCGGTGCGCAGGGGCTTGATCCCGAATTCGTCGCCGAGCTGGAAAAAATGTACGGCTTCGACAAGCCCGCACATATCCGCTTCATGGAAATGGTCAGCAATTATGCCCGTTTCGATCTGGGTGAAAGCTATTACCGCAATATCGGCGTGATGGAACTGGTCGTGGAAAAAATGCCAGTGTCGATTTCACTCGGCCTGTGGTCAACGCTGATCATCTATCTGATTTGCATCCCGCTCGGGATCAAAAAGGCGGTGAAAGACGGCGAACCGTTTGATGTATGGTCATCAGCGGCGATCTTCATCGGTTATGCGATCCCCAGCTTTATGTTCGCGATTTTGCTGATTATCCTGTTTGCGGGCGGGCGTTATTTCGACATCTTCCCTTTACGCGGGCTGGTGTCTGATAACTGGGACGAGCTGAATTCGATCCAGAAAATCCTCGACTATCTCTGGCACATGACGCTGCCGGTCTGCGCCATGGTCATCAGCGGTTTTGCGGGGCTGACCATGCTGACCAAGAACAGCTTCCTCGACGAGATCAACAAGCAATATGTGCTGACCGCCCGCGCCAAAGGCCTAACCGAACACCGTGTGCTCTACGGCCATGTCTTCCGCAATGCCATGCTGATCGTGATTGCCGGGTTCCCCAGCGCCTTCCTGTCCATCTTCTTTACCGGATCACTACTGATCGAGGTGATTTTCAGCCTCGACGGGCTGGGACTGCTGGGGTACGAAAGCATCATAAGCCGCGATTATCCGGTGGTTTTGGGGACGCTTTACGTGTTCACGCTGATCGGCCTGGTGATGACTCTGATCCGGGACATTATTTACGTGATGGTCGACCCCCGCATCGACTTCAGCGCGCGTAAAATCTAGCCTCCTCCATTTTTGACATAATCAATTTTAGTTGCTAGTGTCGGGAAAAACAGGGATAGAAAACATGTCAGACAACAAGATCGTACCCATTTTCAAGAATGTTGCCCCGCTCCATAAGGCACTGGGCATTATTGATGCCGCGCTGACGCAGCGTGATGAAAACACAGTTGCCAGACAGATCCGGTCGATGCTTTGCGACAAAACGCCCGCCGATGTCGTTACAAAAATTGCAAAGCAGTCGCTAAAGACAGTTAAAAGCTGGGACACCCCCTACCAAATGATGAACATCGCGGCGCAGATCATGGTGGCTGACAAGCTGCCCCCGGCGCTGCTCGACAATGCTCTGGAGCACTATCTTGATGCCGCCTCCAGCGTCGCTGACAGCCACCCGATCGCGGCCATGGGTGCCTGCTTGTACGCCTATCGCTTCTCGCTGAATACGCCCCATGAAACGCGCATTTATCTGGAGGCCGCGGCCCTGTGTGAAAATCCGCACCCGGCGCTGGCTTACCCGCTGCTCGAAGGCGCACTGGAGCTGTATGAATGCGCATCCGAAACTGACATGGGGGACGTTCTGAAAGGCCATGTGCTGGCAATGATCGAAACCGTGGCCGCACATAATGTTACCGGCGCGATGGAATCCTACTCTTATGCCCTCGACATCATATCGCCCGATGACGCGCAATTTCAGCCCCTACTGGAAAAGACCTTCGCCCTCTGTGAGAAAGCGGCCCCGCACAGCCGCGAAGATGTCTTTTGCGTACTGGAACAGATTGTCCGCTATGCCGACCATAAAGACCCGCTCCACCAGCGCGCCACAGCCCTGAAAGACACTCTGGCCAAGGCTCTGGAACAGGGGAATTACAGCAAAGCTACGCCGCTGACCCCGAATGAATTTCTGGCACCGAAACCGCCGCAACCGCTCTGAATAACTGTAATCCCGGGCTTGGTTCTGCTTTGGCACAGGGCTATGATAGCCCCTATGACCCTGTCGCCCCTTTCACGCCGCCGTATCCAGCAATTCTGCGCCAACCGCCGCGGGTTCTGGTCGCTATGGATTTTTCTGGTTTTGTTTGCGATGGCCATTCTGGCCCCGGTCATTGCCAACGACAAACCGATATTGCTCAAATATGACGGTGCTTTGTATGCGCCTGTATTCAAGACCTATCCGGAAACCGTCTTCGGCGGCGATTTTGAAACCGAAACCGATTACCGCGATCCGTACGTGCAGGAGTTGGTGAAAGCCAAAGGTGGCTGGATGATCTGGCCGCCCGTCCGGTTTTATTACGATACCGTCAATTATAACCTGCCGACGCCCGCTCCCTCGCACCCGACACCTGCAAACATACTGGGTACCGACGATCAGGGGCGCGATGTCGCGGCCCGCGTTCTGTATGGTTTCCGCATTTCCGTGCTGTTCGGGCTGGTGCTGACGCTGGTCAGCTCTATCATTGGTATTACGGCGGGCGCGTTTCAGGGCTATTACGGCGGCTGGCTCGATCTGATCATGCAGCGTTTTATCGAGATCTGGTCGTCGCTGCCCTCGCTTTATATCCTGATTATATTTTCCGCGATGTTCGTGCCGGGTTTCTGGACGCTACTGCTGATCCTGTTGCTGTTTTCGTGGGTGGGGCTGGTCGATGTGGTGCGCGCGGAATTCCTGCGCACCCGCAATTTCGATTATGTGCGCGCCGCGCATGCGCTGGGTATTTCAAATTTTACGATCATGCGCCGCCATGTGCTGCCCAACGCCATGGTCGCGACGATGACGCTGATGCCGTTTATCTTGACGGGTTCGATCACCGCACTGACTTCGCTTGATTTTCTGGGACTGGGGCTGCCACCCGGTTCACCCTCTCTCGGGGAACTTCTGGCGCAGGGCAAGAACAACCTGCAAGCCCCTTGGCTGGGCTTTACGGCGTTTCTTTCGCTCGCGCTGATGCTGTCGCTGCTGACCTTTATCGGCGAAGCCGTGCGCGATGCCTTCGACCCGCGCAAGACCAGCCTGTAAAATTTACGGCTTTAACACGAGAGCTGCCGGAACTGGTGCTGGAGACATCAATTGATCCATATGGCCACAGGCCAGCATCAAGCTTGCCAGATATAGTTTCCGCTCCAGTCCTGTTTGACGCGCCGGACTGGTGTGGATCTGCTGACGCCACGCCTCGATCTGGCTGAAAATGCCCTGACGTGCAGACTGGCCGTTACTTACCGCAGCGTTCACAGCCTTCTCCATAGCGCGGAATATTTCTTCCTTTTCCCGCGTACTGACGTTTTGCAGAATTTCATCCATTTTTGGAGGAAGCCTATCCACAAACGGCGGTATAGTGCGCGCGGTTTCAATCGCAATCCGCGTCTTGGCCGCATTGGTGCGCGCAATATACTCATTCAGAAAGGCGACGTTCTCCTGCGCATCAGCATTTCCCTGCGCTGCCTGTTGCTCCTGATGATCGAGATATTCATTCCCCTGTTTCAGGTAATCAGAAAGAGCACGAAACTGCTTGGCCGTCAGTGCATGCTGCAAGGTAATTTCAGTCGCAATGCGCCGGATATCTGTAAGGCTGTACTGCTTAACGCGTTCAATCCCTACAGCCCTTATATGCGCTAAAGCGGCGTCATGGGCCGGAGTCGAATAATAATTGGCGCCTGTATAATACTGATAGTCATGCTCGGGGGAGTAATCTTCCCGGCCTCCCGCCATCATTTTGGGACCATACCACCGGGAAAACACGGCGCGGGCATCCGCTGTATCCCTCATAATATCAGGATATCCCTTGGAGGCCAGAGTCAGCGTGGCTGCTACGTCGGCGAACATTTCTGAACGATGGACACCCTTCGCATTTTCCAGTCCGGCATCCTTATCGACAGCGTTGTAGGCGTGTACAAAATCATCATCCATGCAGTGCCATGCCTCGTGCCATACCAGGCGCAGAGCCATCAAATAGGCACCGGGATCAATTGAGGTCTGCAAAAATCTATTTCCCGCCTGACCAATCCATTCTTCCATCATGCTGCGCGATGACACGTCTGCTGTCGCCGGGGAAATCAGGCAGAGATCAGGTTCTGTACCGCGCGCATCGGTGGTAACAAAATGCAGCGCCTGCGGATCGCCGCTCCTGGGGCCATAATCATCGCCCATAGCCATGTACGCGGCAGAAAAATCGTTCGAACCCAGGTTGATGCCACGCTCCTTCAGGTAATAGCGTAATTTTTCACTCGACGATAATTGCCTTGTGCCTGTGAACGTATTGACCTGATCGGCATCAATAATGGCCACACGGAGTTTAGGCGCTGCCGCTGCACTACGCACATATTCATTCGCCTCGCGCTCAATATCCGCCAGCATTGTGGACATGGTCGTCGCCGTCACAACTTTTACCGCGGGTGCTGCGGCTGGTACGGGCACAGGTGCGAGCTTTGCCGCTTCCTTCACTGGCGGATTCGAACCGCAGGCCGCCATCAGAAACCCGAGAGTCAAAGCCCCCACAGAATTGCGCAGGCTCTTAAGGCCCGTATTGAGTGATGACATCTGGATACTCCCTGTGTGATTTTTTATTCTGGCAAATACACTTATATGAAAAAATACCTCTTGTCATGGCCTTTTAACCATAATCAAAAACCCCTATGAAAACCGTTAGTTAGCCTTCTCAAGGCTCTAAAACCGTTTGCCTCCCGTCTGCCTCCTGTGCAAGCTTTGCCTATAATAAAAGAGATGAAGAACAGGGAATACATACTATGGACACGCCTTTGCCCGGAACTTTGCGTCTGGCTTTTTCAACCGCCGCTGACCGTGTACGGATCAAGGCGCTGTTTGATCCCTCTGTAAAGAACAGCATCGACCCGCAAGGTCACGTCGCCGGGCGTGAAGATTCCCTGTTCAATGCACATATCGATAACGGTTGCGCCGCGATGCTGGTGGATGACGACAAAAACGTTCACACGCTGGCGATGGCCTGGCACCTCTCCGCCGCTAATGACGCGCATCCACGCCCGCGTCATATCGAGGTCGGCACCGCCATGACGCGCCTGCCCGGATTCCATAGCGCGAATGTTATTATTGCGGCACTGGCCTTAAGCGCATGGTGGAAACCTACCGTGCCACGCGGGTTGATCGCCGCCGAAGTCGGTAACGATAATCTGCCGTCGCAAAAACTGTTCCGTGACAAGCTGCGCTGGAAGGCCGTGACCGATCAGCAGACGCTGGCAAACATCAACGAACTTTCATACGCGGGCGTGGTTGATTACGATCATACGGACGACCAGAAGACATGGTACAAATCCGACCGCGATACACGGCAGCATCAGGCGCGCATCCTGCTGGATTTCCTCGAACGCGGCAGTCTGCTGAACAAGTCCGGACAAACCATCACGCTGGATCTTTCCGTGCTACAGGAAACAGGCCTGACCACAAAGCGCTTGGAAGCGCTGGCGCAGGGCGTACGCACCAAAAAGGACCTACGCGCCATACCTTCATGATGCGCAACCCGTTATTGTGCAATGCAGTATATCTCGCGCTTGCGAAGATTATGGAATCATTTCAGGATGCCCTTCTTTTTTGGATTGAAGGGGAAATTTATAAATGACCGACCAGACACCGCCGCAAGTTCCAGCACAAGCCACCGCTCCCGTAGCCGTTTCGCCGCTGACGATCCGTTTCTCGGAAGAACAAGATGCCCCCGCCATTTATAATTTCTATCTCGGCAACCAGCACGGTGATTTCGACCTGCGCAAACCGGAAGTCATTCAGGAGCGCGCCAAAGCCGGCCAGATCATCATTGTCGAAAAAGACGGGCAGACAGGCATGTCCTCCATGGGCTTTTCTTTTGCACGTGCGGCCAGCCCGGACCAAAAAACCTGGTCAGAGTTTGGCGCGACCCGTTCTGTTCTAAACGGCATGAGTCTCTACGCCTTTATTATTGCTTCGCAGGTTATTCAGGATTTTCTTCATGACACACCTGCCGAAAAATTCTTTGCAAACGTCTATGAAGACAATGATAAAGTGCGTCATCTGCTGAAGAATATTGTCGGCTGGAATGAATTTGAACCGGAAGATGAAATTCTGACAGTCTGCAAAACCACGAAAGAAACACCGGCGAATGACAGACCCCGCGTCTGGTATGAATCCACATCCGATACGTTGGCACAGCAGGCGCGCCTTGTTTCCGAGTTCATCAGCAAAACCCATATCGAAAATTACAGGACTCAAGAGCAAGTTCCGCTCGATTTCAGCCGTTTTTCACTGGCGACAGTTTACAAAAAACATGTCGAAGAGCTGGCGCATGGCCGTTTTGGTGAAATGCTGACCGATTCACAGCCTTTACCATTGGCGCAGACCCGTAAGGCCTTTGAAAACTATCTCGGCGGTGCTAGATATTTCCCTGAGCTGTCAGCTAAACCTTAAGACTGGAACAGCTCCCGACAACCGATAAAGGAGCTTCCCATGCCTGTTCTGAACCGTGCTGCCGATCTTAAAGATGAAGCCACCGTATGGCGTCGCGAACTGCACCAGAACCCGCAGACCAAGTATGAGGAAGAATTCGCCTCAGCGCTCGTCGCACAGAAACTGACCGAATGGGGCATCCCGTTTAAAAAGGGCATCGCCAAAACCGGCATCGTCGCCACCATCACCGGGCAGATGAACGACTCCGGCAAGGGCATCGGCCTGCGCGCCGACATGGACGCGCTCGACATCCTTGAGAAAAGCGGACAGCCCCACGCTTCCAAAACACCGGGCAAGATGCATGCCTGCGGCCATGACGGGCACACCGCCACGTTGCTGGCGGCAGCCAAGTATCTCAACGAAACGAAAAACTTCAACGGTCAGGTCCATCTGGTGTTCCAGCCCGCCGAAGAAGGCGGCAACGGCGCTGACAAGATGATCGCCGAAGGCCTGTTCAAGGATTTTAAGATCGATTACATGTTCGGCATTCATAACTGGCCGGGACAGCCGCAAGGCAAGATCGGCATGCGTGTCGGGCCGCTGCTGGCCTCGGTCGATGAATTCCATGTCACGATCAAGGGCGTGGGCGGCCACGCCGCCATGCCGCACCAGACGATCGACCCCATCGTGGTCACATCGCAGATCGTCAGCGCGCTGCAATCAATCGTCGCGCGCAATGTCGACCCGATTGATACCGTGGTGGTCAGCGTCACCAATTTCCACAGCGGCTCCGGCGCATTCAATATCATTCCGGACGAAGCCAAGCTTATCGGTACCGTGCGCACCTTTAACAATGATACCCGCGATAAAGTCCTCGCCCGGATGAAGGCTATTATCGAAGGCGTTGCCGAGTCCATGGGTGCCAAGGCCGAACACCAATTCCTGTTCCACAACTACGCCACCGTCAACAGCGCCGACGGCGTCGAGATGGCGGCCCGGGCCGCTGCCGTCGTGGTCGGTGAAGGCAATGTCGATCTGAACACGCCCCCCAGCATGGGCGGCGAGGATTTCAGCGCCTATCTGCGCCAGAAACCCGGCGCGTTCATCTTCGTCGGTCAGGGCGTACCGGAGAAAGATAGCCCACATAACCGCGGCCTGCACCACCCCGGCTATGATTTCAACGATGACATCATCCCCATCGGGGTCAGCTATTTTGCCACGTTGGTCGAACAGACCATGCCGTTGAAAAAGTAACCGAATACCCCCTTGGGAATCCCCTGTGTTTGCTGGCTTTTCCCACTTCGTTGGAACAGCTTTAACCATTGCCGCCTTAAGATAAAGAATAAGGGGTTTAAGAAAAGCTGTCGGGGACTTGGGGGATTGAGTGTGCCTTATCTGAAACATTTTGCAGCACTGGTCTTTGTGCTGACACTCTGCGCACCTGCCGCACAGGCCGCCGATGAGGTGATGGGGCCGCCATGGCCGCCGCCTATTGCTGCGACGTCTGAGAACGTCCAGCCCATGCCCACCCTTCCCCCGGACTACCCCGAAGACTTCAGCAAGCCTGACGTCCCTGTCAGGACCGCCGTTCACAACGCCTTTGGTGAAGAGGAGGACATCCGCACCCCGCCACGCACCGCTTGGGGTGGCGAGCCGCAAGTGTCCGAGTAAGGGCCACACTTAAAAAAAATTGCCCCTGAGGAACATTTTTATTTGACACGGCGCAGCATTAAACCTTATACGTGAATCCATGACACACGAAACACTCATCCCCTGCGGCGCTCCGCGCCAACGACCGCGACGTACCTTCCGCCCGACGGCGGCGTAGGACGTCTGTTCTCTGTGTAAGTAGCCCTTCCTGAAACTGACAAAATCCTACCCCCGGCGGCGGTCAACTGAACGCCCACGGTACACACATTGTCAGGATTAAGAAGATGAGCAGACATCAGGCCCAACTCAACCAACTCACATCCCGTTTTGCGGGGGCTATTGCCTCCGCGCCCCGCTACAGTCTGCGCTTGCTGAACTATGCGCATATCCCGCAGATGCTGGCTTTGCAGGCACACACCGGCACCGAAAACATCATCGCGCGCGATGCTGAGTATTACAAAGAACACTTCAGAAAAGGCCATACCGCGATGGGCATGGTCGATGCGCACGGTACGCTGGTGGCACAGGCGCTGGTTCGTTCTGACCGCCACAACACCACCATGCTCAACGTGCTGGTTGACCCGGAACACCGCGGCCAAAGCCTGCATTCAAAGATGATCGATCAATGGCTTGATATGGCCACCAAAGCGGGGATCAAGACCGCATCGGCACGTATCAAGACCGACAACATTGCCAGCATCAGAAACTTCGACAAGGCCGGCATGGAAATCACCAAAACCGAACCCAGCCCCGAAGATCCTGAACGCATGACCTACCTCATGACCAAATCGCTGCAGAAACCGCTGATCCGGCTGGTCGCGTACGGACAAGCTGCCCACTAAGGCACAAAAACAAATCCCCGCTTTCAACGGGGGATTTTTGTATAACAACATTGTTGATCATCAGACAGTTTGATCAACGATCGCGCCCTTGGATTTATCCAGCAACGCCTGCACTTCATCACTGACTTCTACAGGCAGCTCCTTGCCCTCGGCGCGCAGCTTGGCGCGTTCGATCAACTGCTCAGCGGTGAGAGGCGCGTTCTTTTTTGCCTCTTCCAGCGCATCCAGCTCGGCCTGTTTGGCGGCGGCCTCGGCTTGCGATTTTTTCAGTTTGGCCTGTTGCTTGCCGACAAGCTCGTTCACTTCCTGCGTCAGCGAATCCATGATCGCGCCGCTGGGGTCCAGTGCCGGGAAATTCGAATAGGTGTAAATCTGGCCCTTGAGCTGTGCGACCTTGGCGTTGACGTACCAGTCCTGCTCGGTATAGGGCTGATCATCGGTGCCGACCTTGTAACGGGCGGCTTCTTCCTGTTGCTGCTTAATGAGCTTTTGCACCGGGGACAGGTCCGCGGTGCTGGTGGTCGTCGTAGTGGTCGCTCCTGCGCCCGGTGTCACTGATCCTACAGCCATAGTTCCATTATACCCTGTTTTACGGTTAACGAGTCGTTAAAATGGATTTTACGGAGTCATAAAACCCCGGGAATCCGCCATTTCAGGTAATGCAAAAACCGTTCCAGATGTGGAAAAACGCTATTGTACGGACTGGCTGTCCAGCGCCAGTTCTATAGCATAGAGCATATCGACCGTGCCCTGTTTGATGCCCTTGGGGTGATTCCAGACATAATCCGTGCCTTCAAGGAAAGTCGCCCCGGCGCGGACATACCGGGCGCAATCGTCATTGGTCAGGTGCCCCTCGACCAGCGCGGGCGTTTCCGACCGCGCGCCCCACCATAAAATCAAGCTTTCGGGCGGCAGAACGTCACCGCGCCCGCCCGAGGCAAAACTGACATAATCAGCACCCGCTTCCATGGCCTTCTCAGCGCTCTGGCGCGACAGACCACAACGCAGGCCGATAATCGCATCCGGCCCCAGCAATTCACGGGCGGACGGGATATCCTCAGCCTTATCCAGCAGCACACCATCGGCCTGGGTCTGGGAAGCCAGAGCGGCATGTTCACGGACAATCACAACCAACCCGTCATGCTTGCCCGCTAATACCAGCGCGTTCAGGCGATCCACGGAATCGGTATCAGCCGGGTCGCCGCCGACTTCCAGCACGTGCAGGTTTTTTTCATAGGTGGAACGGTTGATGACAAAGGTCGCCTCGCGCAGGGCCGGGAAAGCCTCTTCGAACGGCTTGTCATCGACAATCCGCAGATACAGCCCGCAAGCGGGCGCGCCCTGTTTCTTTTCTTTCGCCATGGAATGGGTATATATCCGGCAGAAACGGGAGTAAAGCTTTACTATAACCCCGGTTCGGGCCAAATTAGGGGCTATGGAAGACCCTATTTTGCTCAGTGTTAAAGACCTTTCCGTGGATTTCCGCACCTCCGGCGGCGTATTTCAGGCCGTCAAAAAAGTGTCGTTCGATATCCGCAAGGGCCAGACCGTGGCGCTGGTCGGCGAGTCCGGCTCCGGCAAGTCCGTGACCGCCCTGTCGCTGATGCAATTGCTGCCCTACCCGCGCGCCGCGCACCCGGCAGGATCGTCAATCACGTTCGGCGACCAGCAACTGGTGAATAGCGGCGAAAGCTTTATGCGCAGTCTGCGTGGCCGCCGCATGAGCATGATCTTTCAGGAACCGATGACGTCACTCAACCCGCTGCATAATATCGAGCGCCAGATCGGTGAAGTCCTCAAGATACACCAGCACATGAACGACAAACAGGCGCATGAGCGCGTGATAGAACTTCTGGAGCTGGTCGGCCTGCCGAAACTGAAAGACCGCCTGAAAGCCTGTCCGCATGAACTCTCGGGCGGCCAGCGCCAGCGCGTAATGATCGCGATGGCCCTTGCCAACAATCCCGACCTGCTGATCGCCGATGAACCGACGACGGCGCTGGATGTCACCGTGCAGGCGCAGATCCTGGAATTGCTACAATCCCTCAAAGATAAACTGGACATGTCGCTGCTGCTGATTACGCATGATCTCTCCATCGTCGAAAAAATGGCCGATCATGTCTGCGTGATGAAGGGCGGCGAAATCGTCGAGCAAAAATCTGCAACCTCCCTCTTCGCCAGCCCGCAGCACGACTACACGAAAATGCTGCTGGCAGCACAGCCCAAGGGCAACGCCATCCCCGCCAACCAGAACGCGCCTGTGGTCATACAAGCCCGCGATATCAAGGTGCATTTCCCGCGCCAGAAGAATTTCTTCGGCAAGGTCAGTGAATGGGTCAAGGCAGTTGACGGCATCGACGTGACCTGCCGCGCCGGGCAAACGGTGGGCGTTGTCGGTGAGTCCGGTTCCGGCAAGACGACACTGGGGCTGGCGCTGCTGCGCCTCACCGGTTCGACGGGCACGATCAATTTCAAAGGTCGGGACATTTCCCGCTTCAACCGCGACGACATGCGCCCCTTGCGTTCGAAAATGCAAATCGTGTTTCAAGACCCGTTCGGCTCGCTGTCGCCGCGCTTAAGCATCGGGCAGATTATCAGCGAAGGGCTGGAAGTGCATCGCCCCGGCATCACGGTGAAGGACCGTGAAGAACTGGTGGTACAGGCGTTGCGCGATGTTAATCTCGACCCCGACACCCGCCACCGCTATCCGCATGAATTCTCCGGCGGGCAACGCCAGCGGGTGGCTATTGCCCGGGCGATGGTGTTGCAGCCGGAATTTCTGGTACTGGACGAACCGACCTCTGCGCTGGATGTTTCGGTGCAGGCACAGATCGTTGATCTGCTGCGCGGTCTGCAGGAGAAATACAACCTCGCCTATATGTTCATCTCGCACGATCTGCGCGTGGTGCGGGCGATGGCGCACGACCTGATCGTGATGAAGGACGGCAAGGTCGTCGAGCAAGGTGCTGCACAGGCCATCTTCGACAACCCGCAGACCGACTATACCCGCGCCCTGCTGGATGCGGCGCTGGCCTTAAAAACCCGCAAAGCGGCCTGATTACTGACGTCTGCACCCCTCCGCCTATATTCCGGAAATTATTTTTGACAGCCCGCGCTGAATGCTGCTAAAAACCATTTTTAACATTATGGAATTATCGGGAGCGTTATCTATGAATCACATGAAATCATTAAAGCTGGGCGCCGTTTTGACCGCCGCTCTTGCCGCTACGGGATGCATTGATAAATCGCTGACGCAGGCTGAAATGCAATCCCAAATGGATGAGGCTTTCGCACAGCTTGATGCGCTGCCGCCTACGACGACCGCCCCTTCTCTTCAGCGTTGGTCTGAACATGCCGACAAAGATACGACTTGCGCCATCACCTTTACGCGATCAACCGCCCTGATATACAACACAACACAATCTGAGTCTGCTGACTTACCGGATCTTCATAGGAAACCTGTTCTCGAAGCCGTATTGGTGCCCTGCGAGCATATCGATAATGCCTATATCGTAGCGCAACGCGATCTAAGTTTGCAGCACGTTTCGAAAATGCATTTATCGGGAACGGGAAACAACGATGTATCTGACTATATGCGCGCGGAAAGATCGGAGATGAAGAATAAGTTTGCTGAGGAATTGAAGACTGGATACAAAATCACAGCGGTCAAATTCATTCCGTAAGTCCGTGACACAGGCTGAACAACAGGGAAACGTTTTATGAAAGGCGATAACCCTGCACCCCCGCCGCGCAGTCAACTGGGCATTGTTTTTGCCCTGTGCGGCGGCACGGCCCTGCTGGCGTCGATTCATCTGCCGGAAGAGCCCCGCGAAGAAAATCTGGATAACATCGTTCCCTTTGAAACCATCAAAAAAGATGGTGACACCCGTATCAACCGGATCATCGACATCATGGAACGAAGCGAAACAGGCCGCGAGATCGTCCGCTTCGCGTCCACGCACCCCATCACGTTCCAATGGTCAGATGAAAAAGACAGCGCCAGCGGTACATACCTGAATGGCCGGGTTGAACTTAGCGTACACTTGTCGGATAAGGATGCCGCCCTGATTCTAGGCCACGAGATACGGCATGGATGGCAGGCTTATACCATGCCATTAAATTCCCAAGTACGCGATCCCGTAGCGATTTGGGAATATTCTACACTGGAGGAAATAGATTCCTGCGCTTACACGGCACATTTCGCCGCAGAGTATAAGGACGAAACCGGTGAGCTACTCACCGATAACAAAAATTCTGGGTTCGGTGACCAGACAGCCCATAATTACAGCCAGATCCCGGCAACCCAACGAGACTTTTACCGTCAGGCTGTCCTTCCCTGCTTTGCCGAAATATCAAATTACCCCTATTCGTGGAAACATATGAAGCGGGCAAAGAGTGGGCTTGAGGATGCGCAACAGGCTGTCCGCGCCGCGAAGCGCGACCCTATCGGTTCACCGGTCATGGTCAACCTGATCCCTCTCGACAATAACGAGAAGAAAGAACTGTTCTCCCGCTTCTTCAACCAGTCGATGACTCATGATGAACCTCTGCCCGAGATGGCAGTCCTGTCGCCAAACGGATTTGTTTCATGGATCAAAAGCATGACGCAAGGTGACCCGGAAATTGCACAAGAACTGGAGAGATTGCGTAACGATTTTTCCAAAATCTCCCCTCGGCCAGCCAAAAACAAAGCCAATCCCGCCCCCTAATGGGCTGATAATCCGGTAAAATTGCCTGAAATCCGGGTTTTTTCCGATTTTTCCCTTGCCTGCCCTCCCCTTAACGGGTTAGAAACCCTGACACTTTAAACTCTAGGTAACATCCGAAAGAGGTGATTTAGTTTGGTAACGGTCAATGTGCGCGACAATAATGTCGATCAAGCCCTGCGTGTTCTGAAGAAGAAACTGCAGCGTGAAGGCGTATTTCGCGAAATGAAGATGCGTCGTGATTACGAGAAACCCTCCGTAAAAAAGAAACGCGAAAAGGCCGAATCCGTACGCCGCTGGCGTAAGATGGAGCGCAAAAAGCGCGACCGCGACGGATTCTAGAATCTAAATCCCGCTTAAAGATGAAACCCCCGGCTCTCCGGGGGTTTTGTTTTTGATAACGCCGTTACCCCAAAATTTTATTTGTTTGATTTCAACCGCTTAAAAAATCATCTGGAATTAAGGGTGGACACCACCGCTCTCGCTTGTTACCCAAAAAACACTTCTGTTCACCACCGGAGAAAACAAGAATGAAAATCTGGATACTCTTTCATGGGGACACTGACGCCGATCATCCCGAGCTTGCCGAATGCCTGCGCTTGCAGGAAGAAGCCGAGAAGCAGGGCGCCTCTCTCGACATCATGGGGGTCGATGATTTTGACCTTGTTATAGACTCCAGCAATGAATGGCGCGCTATTTACAAAGACGAATACATAGATGCTCCGGACCTAATAATCCCGCGCACCGGCGCGGAAACAAACTATAACGCATTCTCCGTGATGCGCTTCTATGAAGGACTGAACGTACCGACAATCAACAACTGGAGCAGCATCGAATCCGTCGCGGATAAACTGCATACGCACCAGATACTGGCCAACCATGGCTTTCCGGTACCGCGCACAATTCTGGGAAAATTTCCGCCCAATCTGGATTTAATCGAAGAAAAATTGGGCTTCCCCCTTATCATAAAGACTTTGCGCGGTACGCGCGGCGGCGGCGTATTCATGGCCGAAACCAAAGAGCAGTTCAAGGACCTGACGGATCTTTTGGCCGACACCAACAGCCGCGCCAAGGTTTTGTTTCAGGAATATATCAAAGGCAGTCACGGACGAGACCTGCGTACATTTGTTGTGGGCGATCAGGTTGTCGCTTGCATGGAGCGCCGATCTTCCGATGGCGGTTTCAAATCGAATATTTCGCGCGGCGGCCAGGGATTTCCGCACCCCATCACCCCCGCCATCGCCGATCTATCCTTGCGTGTCACACGCGCACTGAACCTTGAAGTTGCCGGAATTGACCTTTTGATTGACGGCCAGAATTTCAGTATTTGCGAGGCCAATAGCGCACCCGGCTTCTGCGGCGAAGACGGTCTGGAAAGCGTCTGTCAGGTTAATGTCGCCCGCGACATCATATCTTACGGTCTGCACAAAGCCCGGCAGAGAGCCAAGCCCGGATTCTGGAACCGCCTATCGGGGCAAAAGGGTAAACACTAAAAAGATATTCAGTATTTTTTTATTATATAACAATCACATACCCAATGATGTCAAAAATAAGAATAGACTTTCCCGCTATCTGTTGTTACCCAGAACCTCCGTTCATCAATGGAGCAAACAAGTATGAAGGTCTGGATTCTTTTCCATCAGGAAGAAGACGCCGTTGAAAAGCACCCGGAGATTAAAAGCTGCCTGTGCCTGAAAGCAGAAGCAGAGAAATTCGGCGCGACAGCGCTGATCCTCAATCCCGAGCTTTTCGACATGATCATCGACTCTGCCAAAGAATGGCAGGCGCTGTATAAGGGCGAAGTGCTGGCCACACCAGACCTGATCATTGCCCGCACAGGTACTGAAACTACCTATGCCGGATTTTCACTGCTGCGCTTTTACGAACGCATCGGCGTGACCGTGCTGAATAGCTGGCTGTCCATCGAATCCGTTGCCGATAAATTCCAGACGCACCAGATCCTCGCCAGTCAGGGTCTGCCCGTGCCGCGTACGATCTTAGGCAAATTCCCCGCCAACATCGAAATGATCGAGCAAAAGCTTGGATTCCCCGTTGTGGTAAAAACGCTGCGCGGCACACGCGGCGGCGGTGTGTTTCTGGCAGAAACAAAACAACAATTCCAGAACCTGACTGATCTGATTGCACAATCGAACACCAACGTGCATTTCCTGTTTCAGGAATATATTTCCAAAAGTTTTGGCCGCGACCTGCGCGTCTATGTCGTGGGCAACCGTGTTGTCGCCGTGATGGAGCGCCAATCCAAGGATGGTAACTTCAAAGCCAACATTTCACTGGGCGGCGAAGGCAAGGCCTATCCGACCACGCCTGAAATCAACAAAATCGCGATTGCTGCGGTAAAGGCACTGGATCTCGATGTAGCCGGTGTCGATCTGTTGTTCGATGGCGACAAGTTCAAGGTCTGCGAAGTCAACAGCGCCGCCGCCCTGCAACGTCAGGCAGAAATCTGCAACGTCAATATCGCGCGCGAAGTGATCATGTACGGCATGGCCAAAGCGAAGAAAAACACCAATCGCGGATTTTTCTCACGACTCAAGCGCCTGAGCGCCGCCTGAAATCCGGCTTAGGAAGGCGTAAACCCCGGCTTAGGGTGCCGCCGGTGATCGCAGGTCACGGCGGCATCAGGCTTTTTTAGGGGCGCACAGGCCTCCTTAAGCCAAGTCTTTTCGGTCGCGTCCAGATGCGGGCCGATCTCGCGTTCTACCTGTGCGTGATAATCATTCAGCCATGCCAGTTCATCATCGTTCATCAATGACAGATCAATCAGGCGCTTGTCGATCGGCACCAGCGTCACGGTTTCGAATTTCAGCGCGGGGGTATTGAGGCCATCATCTATCACGCCACCGTCTACCACCATGACCAGATTTTCGATGCGGATGCCAAAAGCACCGGTCTTATAATAACCCGGCTCGTTCGATACCAGCATCCCAGGCTTGTAGGGGCGCATGGCCGCCTTGGACACGCCGCCTCCCTGTTCATGCACAGACAGGTAGATACCCACACCGTGACCTGTGCCATGGCCGTAATTCATCTTTTGTTTCAGCAGCGGCTGGCGCGCCAGCATATCAATATCGACGCCGCGTGTTCCTTCGGGGAATAGGGCGGAAGCGATCGCAATATGGCCTTTCAGCACCAGCGTATTGGCTTTCTTTTGTTCAAGTGTCGGTTCTCCCACCGCAATAGTGCGGGTGATGTCCGTCGTGCCGTCATTATATTGCGCACCGCTATCGAGCAGCAGGATACCCGGCGGTTTGATCGCCGCGTGGTCTTTCTGGGTGGCGCGGTAATGCACTATGGCGCCATTGGCATTCCATCCGGCAATCGTATCAAAGCTGGTATCGCGGAAACCAGTTTGCTGACGGCGGAACTCCTCCAGTTTTTCAGCAACGGAAATTTCCGTGAGTTGCCCTTTGGGCGCTTCGTGATCGAACCAGCACAGGAACTTCGTTTCAGCGATGCCGTCACGTTTGTGGGCGGCGCGGATGGCGGCTTGCTCGGCAGGTGTCTTGCAGGCCTTGGGCAGCAAGCATAGGTCCTCAATATCCTTGAGTGTACCTTTGGCCTTTTCGATGACCTGCTTAAACCAGATCGAACCATTCTTGTGATCGAACAGAATGGGCTTCTTCGCCTCTTTGGAGAGCAGCGCCAGTTTTTTCAGTTCGTCGCCCAAGGTGGCGGGCGGCAGCACCTGTACACGGTTGCCCAGATGAGCTCTCACATCCGCCGGAATTTTTGCGGCGTCAATAAACCAGTCGACATTGCCATTGGCATGAACAATCGCATTTGAAAGCGCAAATGGCGTATGCGGCACATCGGTGCCGCGGATATTCAGCAACCACGCAACAGAATCCGGCATCGTGATGACGGCCGCCACGCCGCCATTCTTGACTACCGCAGCCGCAATATCCTCGCGCTTTGCATCGGCGGTTTTACCCGCAACCTTGTCCGAGAATATTTCAACCAGTTGCATCGGCGGGCCGGGTTGATCACGCCAGACGGCATCAACGAGATTTTTGCGCAGCGGCTTCAACGTGACGTTCTTGGCTTTGACGATTGATTCAAGAGTGCCTATTTCCGCAGGTGTATGCAGCCGCGGATCATAACCGATCACACCGTTATCGGGCGCGTTCTCCAACAGCCATTCTGCCAGTTTCTTGGTGGTGCCTTCGATCCGTTCATACAGGTTTTCATCAACTTGTTTTTTGATCTGCTCGCGGTAACGACTATCGCTTTCGACCATGGCGCAGTCTTTCAACACAACCGCCACCCCGGCGGAACCGGTAAAACCGGTCAGCCACGATAAACGCTCGGCATGCGGCGGCACATATTCCCCGAGGAACTCGTCGCTACGCGGCACCAGAAAACCATCGATCTTCTGTTTCGTGAGTTGAGCGCGCAGCGCCTGAAGTTTATCTGCCTGTTCCATGATTTTTATCTTTACGTTTTTTGTGACTGTCGCGAATGACTATACAGAATCCTTTATTATCAGTCATGTAAGCAAATCGGCCGGGTCACAATTTTCTTGCTCCCCACACTAAAGTTATGTAAAAAATAAAGCCTGTTAAATTGTTCAGGAGCTTTACAATGTCCAAGCCCAGCATCGTTTCGCAATTCAAGACGGCGATCTGCACATCCGTTATCGCCACCGCACTTCTGACGAGTGCCGCTGTTGAAATCGCGACGGAGAAAAAACCCAACCCGATGATGATCCTGATGGGAGCCCTCTTCGCGGCGACAGCGCGCAGCTCCTACAAATCGGCCAACCGCGAACTGAACACATTGGAAATCATTCCTGCGGCGGCTGCCAAAACCAACACGCTCCCTTCACCCCATCAATAAAGACTATCTAATGACAGATTGAAAAGGCATGCTATTCTATCCGGCATGCCTTATCTGCTTCTTGTCATCGGGGCCGCTATCGGCCTTTTTGGATTGTATAAATTCTTCCTGTCGGCCAGCCCGAAACAGGTGGGGGCATTTCTGACCGCTGTGGTTTTCCTGATCCTGACAGTGGCGCTTTTATTCATGGCTGTTACAGGCCGCCTGCCCGCCGCGATTGCGCTGGTGGTGGCCATCTGGCCGCTGGCATTCGCCTACTGGAAGGCCCGCCAACCGCGCAAACCCGCCGCCGCCAAATCCGTTAAAATGACCCGCGCCGAAGCGCTGGAAATACTGGGCCTGTCCGAACCCGCCAATGCCGAAGCCATCGAAGACGCCTATAAACGCCTGATGATGAAAGTCCACCCCGACCAGCAAGGCAGCGACTGGATGGCGGCCAAGCTGAACGAAGCCCGGGATTTATTGCTGAAATAGCCATTATTCAGCGTGGGCCGGGTTGAATCCCCCCCCTTTCTGTGCGATTTTTCAGACATCGGTTCAACCTTGGAATTCCATAATATTCATGCTGTTTGGCAAGTCGATCAAGCCCGTGCGCAAGGCCGTTTTTCCCGTCGCCGGATTGGGGACGCGGTTCCTGCCTGCGACCAAAGTCATGCCCAAGGAAATGCTGCCGCTGGTTGACCGCCCGCTGATCCAGCACGCGGTCGAAGAAGCGCGCGACGCCGGGATCGAGGAATTTATTTTCGTCACAGGCCGCCACAAGGAAATGCTGGAAGAGCATTTCGATTTCCAGCCCGAACTGGCCGAGAAGCTGGAAGCCGTCGGCAAGAAAGATCTGCTTGAGAAAATGCGCTCGGCGGAAATGCCGGTTGGTTCTATCTTCCTCACCCGTCAGCCCAAAGCGCTGGGTCTTGGTCACGCCATCTGGTGCGCGAAGAAACTGATCGGTGATGAACCGTTTGCGATCATGCTGCCCGATGACGTGGTACTGGCACCCAAAGGCTGTCTGGCGCAGATGATCGAACAATATAACAAGGTCGGCGGCAATCTGGTCGCTGTGATGGATGTGCCGCGTGAGGACACATCGAAATACGGCATTCTCGATATCAAGGCTGATCACGGCCAACTGGTAGAGGTCAAGGGGCTGGTCGAGAAACCCAAACCCGAAGCCGCACCCTCCACGCTTTCGATCATAGGCCGCTATATCCTGCAGCCGGAAGTGTTCCACCATCTCGACGCGTTTGAAACCGGTGCTGGCGGCGAAATCCAGATCACCGACGCGATGGCCAAGCTGATCGGCAAACAGGCGTTCCACGGTTTCCGTTATGAAGGTACGCGCTATGACTGCGGCAGCCGTTTGGGTTTCATCGAAGCGACGCTGGCTTACGGTATGCATGATCCTGAGATCGGGGCACAGGTTACCCATCTGATCAAAAAGTACGGGAGTGCCTGAATATGACCGCCGCCGCCCAGAAAAAACCACAGGCTTATAATTTCAGCCCGACGATCCTGCGCGAATATGATATTCGTGGACAGCTTGGCAAGAACCTGTCGGAAGACGATGCATTTGCTGTCGGCTGTGCGTTTGGCACTTACGTGCGCCGTAAAAACGGAAAGCGCGTTTGTGTCGGTTATGATGGCCGCGAGTCATCACCGATATTTGCCGATGCAATGATCGCGGGTCTGACCAGCACGGGGCTGGATGTTGAGGCCATCGGCCTTGGCCCCACACCGATGCTGAATTTCGCGGTGAAGGATTCACACGCCGATGCGGGCGTGATGATTACCGGTTCACACAACCCGTCCGATTATAACGGTTTCAAGATGACGCTGCAGAGCGGCCCCGTTTACGGCGAAATGATTCAAGAACTGGGGCGTATCGCCGCGACAGGCGATTTTGAAACCGGCCACGGCAAAGTCACGACTATCGATATTCAGGACAAATATGTCGCCCGCCTGCTGCGCGATATCATGCCGCTTAAGGACATGAAAGTGGCGTGGGATTGCGGCAATGGCGCGGGCGGTGAAATCGTCCGCCGTGTTGTGAGGCAACTGCCCGGTGAACATATCCTGCTGTTCGATGAGATTGATGGCAATTTCCCCAACCACCATCCTGATCCGACCGTCGATGAAAATCTGGCTGATCTTATCCGCGTGGTGCGCGAACAAAAATGCGATCTGGGCATTGCTTTTGATGGCGATGCCGACCGTGTGGGTGCCGTCGATGAGCAAGGCAACATCATGCGTTGCGATACGCTGATGATCGTCTATGCGAAAGACGTCCTTACCCGCCACCCCGGCGCCACCATCATCGGCGATGTAAAATGTTCGCAAGTGATGTTCGATGAAATCGCGCGCATGGGCGGCAAGCCCATCATGTGGAAAACCGGTCACTCGCTGATCAAGGCCAAAATGGCGGAAGAGAAATCACCGCTCTCCGGCGAGTTGTCCGGTCATATCTTCTTTGGCGATGGCTGGTACGGGTTTGACGACGGCATTTACTGCGCCCTGCGCCTGATCAAGGAAGTTGATAAGGCCAGCGGCCCGGCATCGTCATTGATTGCGCATTTGCCGCATATCTACAACACACCGGAAATCCGGTTCGAGGTCGATGAAGCGCATAAATTCGATCTGGTGGCGCGCATCGTCGCGTCGGTTAAAGCGCAGGCGAAAAACAACCCCGACCTCACCGTCAACGATATTGATGGCATACGCGTGAAAACGCCTGAGGGTTGGTGGCTGATTCGTGCCTCGAACACACAAAATGTTTTGGTCACACGCGCCGAGGCCAGCAGTCAGGCGGCACTCGAACAATTGAAATCCATGGTACAACAGGAAGTAAAAGGAATCGGTTATGACGTCAGCTTCAGCACTCAAGGACACTAACACCATGACACAAGCCCCCGCCATCAGTGCCGCCGTTCTCGAATTGCTGGCCTCACGCATCTGCCACGATCTGATCAGCCCGGTAGGCGCGGTCAATAACGGCGTTGAGTTTCTGGAAGAAATGGGCGCCGATGCCGGTGCCGAAGCCATCCAGTTGATCGCACACAGCGCCCGTCAGGCCTCTGTCCGTTTGCAAGCTTTCCGCATCTGCTACGGTGCCGGTGGCCGCGATTCCAACATCAAACCGGAAGACATCAAGAAGGCATTCGAAGCGCTGACCGAGGCCGACGGTAAAATCGCGCAGAGCTGGGACCCGCATGCAAATCTCGGCTTTGCCGAACGCCCCGAGGGTTACTGCAAGATTCTGATGGGCACGATGATGCTGGGCGCTGAATGCCTGCCCAAGGGCGGCATCATCAAGGTGAAGGCTGGCGGCAGTAATGAAACGCTGATTTTCGCCGAAGGTCAGGACGCCGTCGTGCGCGCTGGCGTAGAGGAAGCGATGGCGCTGAAGAGCGATCCCGCGACGCTCGATCCGCGTCTGGTGCACCCATACGCCATTAGCACACTGGCAGCGAGCTATGGCTTCACAATCAAGATTGCCGAAAAAGAACCGGGCCGCGTGGTGATCAGCCTGACGCGGGCTTAAAAAACAAAATCCCGGCAGTTGCCGGGATTTTTTATGCGGATGTTTTTCGCTTAACCGCAGCGGACAGCCGTCACCACGTTATGATCATCCACCAGCACATTGATGCGCTCGGGGTTGAAATCCATGGTCGCGGCCGAATCCGGTTTCAGGATGCGGTACGGGTGGCCTGTGGCCTTGACCGCTTCTTCGTTAACAGGCTGACCCACCCAGTCGTTATAATTGCATTCCGCTTCCGTCATCACTGGTGCTTCCTGGGCATTTTCGCCCGTTGCTGTGTCGCCGTTGGCAACCGTCATGTGTGCGGGATCGGATACCTCGCCCATCTGCGGACTGTAGGCCGTGCCGCCCTGACCGCCGGACGCCGCGACCTGCAGCACGAAATAGATCGCCAGACCCGCGATAATCACGGTTGCTATCACCGGTACAATAACGACCACGCGAAACTTTTGTTTCTTGTCCATAAAGACTCTCCTGCACACTCAAACTTAGGGCTTAAAAACTGCGGCCACACTAGCCATCCCCACCCCCAAAATCAATCATTTCCGAAAGCGTATGGGATACCTCATTATTTTACATACAAATGAAGAGGTGCCGATACGCCTGACGCATCGACACCTTCAAAAACTTTTTTTCAGCCGTAATTATCAGGAGGGTCGAGACCCATCATTCTTGCGCGGTTGTAAAACAGTTTCCAACGGACAGGAACCGGTCCTGGCCGTACCCAGTTCAAGGCTTCCACCCTGCTCGTACGTCATGTGCCAACTATCAGCCAGTACGCTCCGGCTGCGCATGTGCTCTTCTGTGGCCTTGAGCGCTGACAGATAGATGCCCGGCAGCGTCGCCGACCGGGTGTTATCCATCAATGTCAGGGCGTGTTTGGCCAGAAATGCCACGGGCACATACATGTCTTCAGCACGAATTTGCTTGTCGTGATTGTTGCTATCGTGAAAGAACGGGCACTTGCCCTCCTCCGCCGCATTCATCAGCGACAGACGCGCCGCCGTTCTGACATCCTGCGGTGTGGAACCGAGCATGTGATCAAGGGAACTGCCCTCGGCGGCGATCTTCAGCGCGGTCAGAAAGCGTCGTGCCGATACAAACCTATCGTCATCAGTATGGGTCGCCGGGTGAGAGAACGCCTCCAACTCGTTACGTGTCAGCAGCATATGCGCAGGATCATCAGAACCCGCGCGCAAACTGTTCTTGCTGGAAAACACGCGACCCAGACTATCTTTGTTAAACCAGTGCATGAAAATCTCCTGTTTATTATAGTTTTTGCTGCCTCAAGAATACCGTACAAAAAGCCCGTCTCATATAGGGTGAAAGCGCTTCTTTGTGGTTATAAAGCGCAACCTGTTTTATTATGTCAATAATGTACGTATATGCTGCGGAGCACTCCTCCGTTATCGCCAATAATCCTTGAATACCGCGCTGGGAAACCTTATCGTCCCGGCACCATGACAAAGCCCCTAGAACATATTCGTAACTTCGCCATCATCGCCCATATCGACCATGGGAAATCGACGCTGGCTGACCGTTTGATCCAGACCTGCGGCGGGCTTGAGGCCCGCGAGATGACCGAACAGGTCTTGGACAACATGGACATCGAGCGCGAGCGCGGTATTACCATCAAGGCGCAGACCGTGCGTCTGGCCTATAAGGCCAAAGACGGCATCGAATATCAGTTGAACCTGATGGACACGCCGGGGCATGTCGATTTCGCGTATGAAGTATCACGCTCCCTCGCTTCGTGCGAAGGCTCCATCCTCGTCGTCGACTCGACACAGGGTGTTGAGGCGCAGACACTCGCCAACGTCTATCAGGCGCTCGACAACCATCACGAAATCGTCACCGTCGTCAACAAGATCGACCTGCCCGCCGCCGATGTCGAATGGGCGAAGCAACAGGTCGAGGATGTGATCGGCCTTGATGCGTCCGACGCCGTGCCCGTTTCCGGCAAGACAGGCGTGAATATCGATTTGCTGCTCGAAGCCATCGTCAAGAAATTGCCGCCGCCAAAGGGCAACACCGACCGCAACACGCCGACCAAGGCGCTGCTGGTCGATAGCTGGTATGACGCTTATCTCGGCGTGGTCATTCTGGTGCGCGTGATTGATGGCTATCTGAAAAAAGGCCAGAAAATCCGCTTCATGGGCACAGGCGCCACGCGCGATATCGACCGTGTCGGTATGTTCACGCCGAAGAAAGTGTTGCTTGATGAACTCGGCCCCGGCGAGATGGGCTTTATCACCGCCGCGATTAAGGACATCAGCGATACCAAAGTCGGCGATACCATCACCGATGAACGCAACCTCGCGCCCGAAGCCCTGCCCGGTTTTAAACCGAGTGTGCCGATGGTGTTCTGTTCGCTGTTCCCGGCGGACTCCTCCGAATTTGAAAAGCTGCGCGAGTCCATCGCCAAGCTGAAACTGAACGACGCCTCTCTCCATTACGAAATGGAAAGCTCGCAGGCGCTCGGCATGGGTTTCCGTTGCGGCTTCCTAGGGCTTTTGCACATGGAGATTATTCAGGAACGCCTCGACCGTGAATTCGATCTCGACCTCGTGCCGACCGCGCCCAGCGTGGTTTACGAACTGAAACTGACGAATGGCGACGAACTGACGCTTTATAACCCCGCCGACATGCCAGACACCTCACGTATTGCCGCCATATCGGAGCCATGGATCAAGGCCACGATCATGACGCCGGACGAATATCTCGGCAGCCTGCTGCAACTGTGTCAGGAACGCCGCGGCGTACAGGTGGAACTGACCTATGTCGGTAACCGCGCGATGCTGATTTACCGCCTGCCGCTCAACGAAGTGATTTTCGATTTCTATGACCGCCTGAAATCCATCAGCCGTGGTTACGCCAGCTTTGACTATCATCTCGATGGCTATGAAGAAGGCGATCTGGTGAAGATGGAAATTCTGGTGAATGGCGAAGGCGTCGATGCGCTCGCCATGGTCGTGCACCGCTCGCAAGCCGAACGCCGTGGCCGCCAGCTGTGCGAACGCCTCAAAGACCTGATCCCGCGCCAGATGATCAAAGTGGCCATCCAGGCCGCCATCGGCGGCAAAGTCATCGCCCGCGAAGACATCAGCGCCCTCCGCAAAGACGTCACCGCCAAATGCTACGGCGGCGATATCTCAAGAAAGCGCAAACTGCTGGAGAAGCAGAAAAAGGGCAAGGCGAAGATGCAGATGTACGCAAATGTGGAAATTCCACAGAGTGCGTTTATTGCGGCGCTTAAAATGGGCGATGAGAAGTGATTAATTACTTCTCATCGCACTGATCTAAACAGATTGCTTAGCGAGCCACTGCTCTCTGATAAATTTTGAAGCTTCATCACTTATATTGCGCCACGAGGCGCTATTATTTGTAGAATCCACAATATATAAAGAATCGTTCGAGTCCATTGTGGCCCAAATGGCCTCTACAGCTTGAGCAGCAGTTAGGTTAGATTTCACGTACCAATAAGATTTGTGAATTTTTGCCCAAGCACCAAGCGTTTTGATTTTAGCGATTACTTTATCGTAATCTTGGCCTTGCTTGTATAGATCGTAAGAAATGTGAAGATTATTAGCCATTTTGAACTCCCATAAGTTATGGCTGGAACACGGTTGACATCAACCGTTTTCCCATTGACTCACAAGGAATGGCTCGATACAAACAGCTTGCAAATGCGCAAGTATCGGGGACATTCTCCCTGAGTCTTGTTTAGAAAAGCCGCCGAGAGGCGGCTTTTCGCTTACCGCTCGGACAACTCAGTTTCCCAATAAAATTGGTTACCTCAATAATACACGCTGGCACTCACCTGTCCAGAGTGCCAATCCATTTTTTCATTTATAAAGCTGTGGATAATCGTGTTAGTTATTTTCTAATCCATTGAAATTTTGTAGCCGAATCAAAAACCCACATCACACCCAAAATCAGCAAATAGTTATCCACTTGCCGAGTGCGGACAACGGCAGTGTCGATGTTGCAGCTTTGTACCCTAAAACCCGTCCTGCACCTCAATCAGCGCCAGTTCCCGCCCCCTGATTTCTGTGTCGTTTCGAATACCGCGAAGATGCCCGCCGCTGTGCGGGTCAGTGCTTCTGCCAGAATTGCGCCATTAATATATGTCCTGTGAACAGCGCCGCCGAACCCGCCCTACGCCTGAAAAGCACTAGCTCCCACTCCTCGTGAATTATCTAGGCTTGGGTATACCCAGCGCTTCCCTACGCCCCACACTATCGGTCACGATCCCACACAATTTTATGGTGAGCGGGCCTATCACTTCAGCGCTTTCAGCTAAAGCTTGTTTGACGCGGTCGCTTTCAGGGATGATCACAAAGGGTTCCGCCGAGGACAGCATCCGTGTCAGCCCCATATGCACGGTATAAACGGCTTCCGCCTGCCTGGCGACGCCGATGACCAGAAGGCGTTCCGCGTCATAGACGGGCAAGTGCTTATCATTCCTGCCACCCCGGTAAGATTTGGCGATATTGTTTCTGGCTTGTTCCAGCGTATTGGCGTTCACATTGAGTTCTATCAAGCCTGTTTGCGCATCATCAAAAGCCTCCCCTTTCAGGGTCTTCAAGCCTTCGCAGATTTTTTGCACGGCAGGATCATCGCCTACGGGTGTGGCCGCTGCCAGACGGCTCATCGTCAGGATATTATTTTGAATGATCTCTTTTAACTGGCGCATGCATTCGATGATTTCGTCCAGTTCGGCGGGGCTGTATTCGCGGTGTGTGCCGTTTGTTATCTGCTGACGTGCGATTTGTGCAGGTGTTTGTTCCACGGCAGGTGCGGCGCGGCCACCGAATAACCTGCTCAGTTGTGATTTCCAGTCCCAGCCCATGAAATTTCCCCTTTTTTATATTTAAGGAGAGAGCAAAGCCCTGCCGCGACTATGTGTCAAACAATTTTCGGGAATCAGTCCTGATCTTGAAATAAAATTACACCCTCATGAACAGCTTCAAAGGCGTTCTGCGCCGCTATCAGCGCCAGTTCACGCCCGCCAGATTTCCGGGTGGCTTCGAAGATGGCGAAGATTCCGCCAGCCGTGCGCTTGAGAGCGTCTGCAGGGGATGCGCCGTTCAATATATGCCCTGTGAAGAGAGCCGCTGTGGCATCACCCGCGCCGTTGGGGGGGATGGGGAAGGATAGTAAAGGGGTGGCCACGCGATGCACCGCGCCGTCCGCTTCGCTCACCAACATTTCAATCGTGCCGGGTTCGGTGGTGTTGTGGATCATGGAGGTGACCAGGACGATTTCGACGCCTTTGTCATGCAGTACGCGGCAGGCGGCTTTCACGTCATCCAGCGTGCTGACCGTGTGGCCGCTTAAGCATTCCAGCTCGAACTGGTTGGGGGTCATGATGCGGGCGTGGCGGGTGGCTTGTTCTTTAAAAAATTCCGGCAGTTCCGGCTGCACGAAGAAGCCCTTGCCCACATCACCCATCACCGGATCGCAGACCCACATCGCATGTGGCAGCTTTTCTTTCACTTCCAGAATGACCTCAGCCATGGCGGGGGAACCGAGATAGCCGGTCAACAGCGCATCGACTTTTTCAAACGCGCCGCGTTCCTCGACACCGCGCAACACATCGCGCACATGGTCCGCATCGAACACCTGCCCCGTCCAACTGCCGTAGCCGGTATGGTTGGAGAACTGCACCGTGTGCACGGGTATCACCTCAAACCCCATGCGCTGCAGCGGGAACACGGCGGCGGCGTTGCCGACATGGCCGTAAGCAACATGGGACTGGATCGAGAGCACTGTTTTCATGCCCCTTGTTGTACAGTATTCCCGGCAGGTGGAAAAGACAGAACCGCGCCCTTTGGTGGAGGGCGCGGTTCCTTTGGGCAGGCTAAAGGCTCAGCTTACTGCTGATAGCGCCATTGTTTGGCGTTCAGCGGACTAGCCGATTTGGCATAGACTTCCTTCCATTCCGGATATTCGACGACGCCGCTTTTATCGGTATCAAGCTCAAGAGCGGAATGGCCGATGAACTCCTCTGCCGAAAGGCCGTCATTATCCTTGTCGAAGCGGTTGAGCATCGAGGCCTGCATAAAATCGTCATGCTCCACATCGATAACATCCGCTATGCCGTCATCATTAAAATCAATCATCGTCAGTTGCGTTTTTTCGAACGGCACGACGGTAATGACCTGACTTTTTTCGATCTCGACGTTATCAATCACCTTGTTACCATCGGTATCAAACAGGAAGAACAGTTTCTCGCCCACTTCGCGACGCGAAAGAAGGCCATCGCTGTTCAGGTCCATCGTGGCAAAATTCACCGGTATGGCGCCCTCGATCATCTTCGGCGTGACGGTCGTGGTTTTGCTCATGGTAACAGGCGTTTGTATAGTCGTCGTGGTTTCCTCGATCACCGTAGCCGCTGGTGCCGCGCCTATGCCGACGGGCTCGGTTGTGGTGGTCGTGGTCATCGTCTTAACCTGATCCGCGTGAGCAAATTCAGGTATCGTGCCTGCCGTGAGGGCAACCAGCGCCACCGCGGCTACACCGGATAGGATTAATTTTTTAGTCATTTTGAATCTCCTTATTGCACACCTTAGCATGCAAACGCCCGCGTATGAGGATTAGTTCCATTAGGAATAATCCCCGCACTTATTAAGGTGCAGGGATTAGTTCTTTCTGCGGGGGCAATCGTTAACGGTGGCGATGCCTGTCATCGTGCCTGCCGTGATGGCGGTGCTTGCCGTGGCGCTTGTAATCATGGCGGTCACGGTCGCTGATAAAGACGATGCGTGTGCGCGGCGGCAGCGGGCGGTAATGATATGGCTGGTAAACCGGCTGATAGACCGGTCTGCTGTATACAGACCGATCATTATTCACGACATCATTGTCATGAAAACGCTGGCCGATGCGGCTTTGGTCATCTTCATCGACGATTTTCCAGCTGCCATCCGGCTGATAGCAAGCGGTGCCGTATGCTACTTCCTGCCGGTTGCTGATCGAAACCGTGCGGGTATATTCGCGGCAATATTCATCATAAGCCTGCGCCTTGGCAGGCATGAAGATCGCCGCCGCCCCCAGCGCCAGAAATCCCAAAATGACCGATGTTGTTTTCATATCTGCTGTCCTTCACACGTAAAACGGTGAACGCTTGATTGCGTTCTTTCATGCCCTTTCTACGGTGTCGTCTCCGGTAAACCTTCGGGCGCAGGCGTGACTGTTTTGTGACCATTTCGGGGCACCGTCCATCAACCCTTTCCGATCCCCTTGACCGCCTGTAGAATGCCCACCAGTTTACTGAGAACCGCCAAAGGAGATCCCCATGCGCGCGCTTGCCGTTCCCGTCCTGATGACACTGGCTTTTACGTCCCCTGCCTTGGCCCAGACGGCCGCTACACAGGAAGCCACCCCGGCCAAGATCACATTTCCCGGCGGCAGCGAAACCATTCTGAACATCTCGGCGACCGAACGCCTGCAGGTGCCGCAGGATCTGCTGCTGGCCTCGCTGCGCATCGAACAGGAGGGCGCCGACCCGAAAATCCTGCAGGCCGCGATCAATGAAGCGATGAAGAAAGCCATGACGGCCAGCAAGATGGTCCCCACGGTCAAGGCCTCGACCGGCCAATACTACGTCTATCAATACGACCCGAACCCGCAGCCTGTGCCGATGAAGGATGGCCAGAAGCCTGCCCTGCAATGGCGCGGCAGCCAGTCGATCGAATTGCAATCCACCAGCGCCGACGACCTGCTGAAACTGGCAGGATCGCTGCAGGAAGCCGGTCTGGTGATGGGCAACCTGTCCTATACCCTGTCCCCGGAAAAGGCTGACGAAGCCAAAGACAGCCTGATGGAAGCCGCACTGGCCAAGGTCAAAACCCGCGCCGAACGCGCCGCCCGCGCCATGGGCAAAAGCCGCACCGACCTTGTCGAGGTGAGCGTCGATGCCGCCGACAATCCCATCCACCCGCCGATGATGATGCGCACGATGGCGATGGATGGCGGCGCGATGGAGAAAGCTGCCGCCCCGACTGCCGAACCGGGAGAAACCGAAATTACACTCACCGTATCCGCCCGGGCCTTGCTTAAATGACCCTGTGGTGAGTCGTTGCGGCATCGCTGCTGAACATGCTTCACCCTCTTCTGTGTGAGAGGGTGAAGTTTTTTTGGACACGAGGTCATTTTTTTCTGGCGCAGTGCAGCATACTCATGTACAAGCGCGTCCACTGCGTTTTAAAATTCTTACGGTAGAGGGGCTGACCATGAACGTTTACATGCTCAAAACTACATTCGCTCCCGAGGCACTCGGCGAACATTTCGAAAACACGCTGCGCACAGCTCTGGCTGGCCAGGGCCTGCACGACCATTTCCACCGCGTCTCCAAACCCGATCCTGAAAAGAACATGGCGATGGCCGTTGTCTGCTCGGAAGAGGCCGCCACACAACTGCGCCAGATGGGCAGCCAGATCGGGATCGCTTCCCTTGCGATTGACGAAAACCGCACCCGGAACCTGCAGGCCGTTCTGCCGCTGATGAAGCGCTAGGAAATCCGCTCTACCAGACAAAGTCGATCTTCACCGGTGCCGGGGGATACCCTGCGCCGGTGAAATCATTTCTGGCTCGCTGATTACATGGTGACCTGATTGATTTTCACGCGGAGCAAAACCCCGTCCGGCACCAGTTCAACCGATTTTTCAGCTGTCTTGGGCAATGGAATCCGGCATGTGCGGCAATAAAGCATCAGCGCCGCCGCCAGATAGTCCAGACTGTAATCAATGAACATCACCGGATCGCTGGTCAGCGGGTTTTCAATCCTGACAGATACTTTTGAGGTATCGGCCATGCTAGGTTCCACGGCCATGATGATCCCTGCGGGCGGCTTTTTCAGCTCACGCTGGACGCATAAGGCAAAAATCGCCTTATAGACTTCATCATAGGAAAAGATAATACGGCGGTCTTCCCGAGGCATGGCGGCTCCTTGTCCCCAAAATGATAGCGGCAAGTCCTTAAAAAATCCTGTCTTTCGGGCAAATTTCGTTGTTTACTTGACAGCAAAGGCGGAAAAGCCTTAATTTGCCATAATAATAAAAAATCAGGGAGTTCGTCTTGCAACTGCTTCAAAATCATTCCTTCACGGAAAAAGATCTGATCGGCCACGCTCTCGCAGGCGATAAAGCCGCCTTCTCTCAACTGGTCACTGCGAACCAGAAGGCACTACTGACGCAAGTCATCCGCGAACTCAGACCGCCGAGCAGACACCACGCCTTTGATATCGCCCAGCAGGCACTGACGGACATTTGCAGTCAGCTGGCAACGCTTGACCGTAACCGCCCGTTTATCGACAGCCTGATGGATGCCGCGCGCGCCTATGCCGGTGCGCAACAAAAAAATCCGGAAATAACCTTTTCCGTTATCAAGGAAAGCGGCTCTGCAGAAGATAACCGCAAGGTCGCCGATGCTGAATCGGAGGCCGAAGGTGCGACCGGAATCATCACCACACAGGAAGCCAAAGCCGCGCTTGAAACACTGGTGATCATGGAAAAGATGAAAGAAAGCCGTCATGCATCCGGTGTCAGCTACTTGTTCGATATCTGCGCCAAGGGCCACAGCATCGCACAAATTGCACATGATCAAAAAATTTCACCGGCTACCGTAGAGAGAGCGATTGAACGCGCCTGCACCGCCCTGCACCCGCAACTATCACCGATTATGAAACCGCTGATGCATTGAACTTTGATAAAAAACCCCGCTGCAGCGGGGTTTTTGTTAAATCGGTTTTCTCAACGGGCATCATCACTGAATCCCGTAAAACTGCGATCTCTAAAATTTGAGATAAATGCAATCATCTTATTGATTTAATTGATAAAATTGCAGGCATAATTAAGCGTGTTTTCATTTTACCCCTGTAGATTTGGTTTTAACGAAGCGCTTCATAGGGTGCTTAGAAGAATAAATAAGGGTGAACCCAATACTTTCCGGACAACCGGGGTTTGTTGGGGTGTGTATCAGGCGAAAGCCGACAACGTGCCTGTAGCAGCGATATCTTAGGAGCATTGAGCAGCAATCTCCCCGGATATCCTGATACAGGCATGTTGCATTTCAAGGTTACGGGAAATCAATCCACAGATTTTACCAATATTTCCAGCCTGTTAAGACGCGGTTAAGGAAGCCTGTCTAGAATGAAGGCAAGGCGCAAGGCCTTACAAAAGAAAATAGCTGTGGGGTTATGATGACGTCCTGCCTGATTATTGATGACAGCCGTCTGGTTCGTCAGGTTTCAAAGAGAATTATCGAAGACATCGGCTTCACCTGTGAGGAGGCCGAGGACGGCAAGCATGCGTATGAGCTCTGTCAGGATTTTATGCCCGATCTGATCATCGTGGACTGGAACATGCCGGTGATGAGCGGACTTGAGTTCGTCGAGAAGCTGCGTTCGATGGAAAACGGCGATCACCCGAAAGTCATTTTCTGCACTACCGAAGATAATTTGAGCCATATCGAGCGCGCGCTACGCGCCGGGGCCACCGAGTACATAATGAAACCGTTTAACCGCGATATGATTCAATCCAAACTGATTCAAATCGGCCTGCTGAGGAATGAAGTGGCATGAGACTGGGTGATTTTGAAGTTTATAGAAGTTTGCTGCTTGAGGAATCCGGGATTGATATTAATCCCGAGAAAACCTATCTGCTGGAATCGCGTCTGACTCCGATCGTCAGCAAATGGGGTTATCCCACGATTGAATCGATGACGCTGGCGCTGCGCGCCGTCCCCGATCCCAAACTGATCCACGATGTGGTCCAGGCCATGACACATAATGAAACATGGTTCTCCCGCAATCCGGAGAATTATGAAACACTGAGCAAAATTATTGTTCCCTATTTGCTGAAGCAACGCAAACGCAAGAAGTCGATCAGCATGTGGTCGGCGGGCTGTTCTACCGGTCAGGAAGTCTGGTGCATGGGGATGACCACCAAGGAAGCTCTCGAAGGCCACAAGCATTGGCACTTTAATATACTGGCAACCGATATTTCGAATGAATCGCTGGAATACGCCGAACGCGGAATTTACAGCCAGCACGAAGCGCAGAGCGAAAATTCAATCCGTCAGCTGATCAAGCATTTCGAGCAAAGCCGGATGGGCTGGAACGTGAAAGACGATTTGAAATCCTGCGTAAAATTCCAGAATTCAAACCTGCTGCATGAAAGCGAAGATCTCGGCCAGTTCGATGTCATCTTCTGCTGCAATGTGATCAATGAGTTCAGTCCCGAGGCCCGCGCCAAGGCGCTTGATAATCTTGCCTATCATATGGCGGATGACGGCTTCCTGTTTCTGGGCGAAGAAGATAAATGGACGGACGATACCGGCCTGTTTACCACCCTGCCCGGATATCCGCATGTGCTGATCTTAAGCGATGGCGATTACAAGATGGCTGATTTTCCGAAAACTGGCGAATAATTTCTGCTGCGGAGCAATAGACTCTTGCCCGGGAATCCCCTAAAAGAGGGGGCATGACAGCCCCATCCCGCAAGAATGCATCCGCGCCCGCTCCCGACCTTGTTCCGGTACGCCGCGCCCTGATCTCCGTTTCCGATAAATCCGGCCTGACCGATTTTGCCAAAGCGCTGGCCGCGCGCGGCATAGAGATCCTGTCAACCGGCGGCACCGCCAAGGCGCTGCGCGAAGCGGGCATCACTATTAAAGATGTATCGGAATGGACAGGCTTCCCCGAGATCATGGATGGCCGCGTCAAAACGCTGCACCCTAAGGTGCATGGCGGCATCCTGGCTCGTCGCGATGAAGACACGCATGTCGCCGCGATGAAAGAACACGATATCGGTAATATCGACATGGTGGTGGTCAGCCTCTACCCGTTCGAAGCCACCGTGGCGGCAGGGGCTGATTTTGCTACCTGCATTGAGAACATCGATATCGGCGGCCCGGCGATGATCCGCGCCAGCGCCAAGAACCATGATTTCGTCACCATCATCACCAGCGCCGATGATTACAATGACGTGATTGAAAATCTGACGGCGCATGACGGACAGACAACGCTGGCCCTGCGCCGCAAACTCGCGGCCAAAGCATTTTCGCTCACCTCTTACTACGACTCGCGCATTGCCAACTGGCTGCGTGATCCGAAGGAAACGCCGACGCATATTACCTTTGGCGGTACACTGAAACAAACGCTGCGCTACGGCGAAAACCCGCATCAATCCTCGGCTTTATATGTCGATGGCGTGAACCGCCCCGGTGTCGCCACCGCCAAGCAAATTCAGGGCAAAGAGCTTTCCTACAACAACCTGAACGACACGGACGCCGCTTATGAACTGGTCGCGGAATTCGAAGAGCCGACCGTGGCCATCATCAAGCACGCCAATCCATGCGGTGTGGCATCTGCAAAAACAATGATCGAGGCCTACCATCTGGCGTTGCGCTGCGACCCGGTCAGCGCGTTCGGCGGCATTATCGCGCTCAACAGAACGCTTGATGCCGCAACGGCTGCCGAGATTACGAAAGTATTCTCCGAAGTCATTATCGCACCCGCGATTGACGATGACGCGCTGCCGATTCTGGCGAAGAAATCCAATGTGCGTGTGCTGGTGACAGGCGCCTTGCCCGATCCCGCCACACGCCGCCTGATGATGCGCCCGGTGGCTGGCGGTCTGCTGGTGCAGGACAGCGATTTCGGACGCATTACACGGGACGACCTGAAAGTTGTGACCAAACGCGCACCGACAGATGCCGAACTGCGCGACCTTCTATTCGCGTTCCGCGTTGGCAAGCATGTGAAATCAAATGCTATCGTCTATGCCCGCGATGGCGCGACCGTGGGTATCGGCGCCGGGCAGATGAGCCGCGTTGATTCCTGCCGTATCGCGGCGTGGAAGATGCACGAAGCAGAAAAGGCGAATCCCCCTCTCCCTCCGGGAGAGGGTCGGGGTGAGGGCGGTACAGGTGCCATCGTCGTCGCCTCCGACGCCTTCTTCCCCTTTGCGGATGGTCTGCTGGCCGCCGTAGAAGCCGGCGCCACTGCCGTGATTCAGCCGGGCGGTTCGATCCGCGATGAAGACGTCATCGCCGCCGCTGACGAGCATAATCTGGCAATGGTACTGACCGGGATGCGTCATTTCCGGCATTAAGATACCCATTTAAATCAGGAGCTATTTATTATGACTGTTAAATCAAATCTTATTCTGTGTGCAACTTTCGGAATATCAGCCGCGCTATTTATAGGCGGCACCGCCCTCACTATTAAAAGCACCTCAGACAGCATAACGCTTCCTGATGACGTTACCCGGTCCGCAAGGATCTGCAAACAGCAGATCAAAGCGGGTCAAGGATGCTCTCTGGAAGGGCAATCGAATCTCCTGCTGCTCAAGGAACTCGACGAACGCCGATTGAACGGCATGAATATTTCATCCCCTGCGATGTTTTTTATGCTGCTGACAGGGCTTCCTTATCTGATGAGAAAGCAACAATCAGCCAAGCCGGATAAAACCCCTACGCCGCAGCCATAACTCAAAAAGAGTCCACGATCCGCTTATTTCCGGCGCTCCCCTCTTGCTTCATTGCTAACCCTTTGACTCCACTTGTTATTTTACGTAAATTAATTTTACGTAAAAAATTTGCGCGAGAGGGACCTTCCCTGTATAGTTCTGCTATGGCCGCAAAGTAGGGAAAAACCCCGTTAAAAGGCCGAAAAAGCTTGCGAAAGCGTGGATTTCTCAGGTATAGTGAAGTCAACTAAGCAAGAATTATAAAAATAAATAGACGTAATAGTGTGTTAACTCAGGGTGTTAAATATGGCGACGATTACAGCGCAAGAACCAGAAAAGTCTCTGTGGGATCGGGTTTCCGAAACTTCGGCTGACATTGCCAACAAGGCACTTCTCGTTCGTCGTGGCATTGCTCAAAGTGTCGCTGGTATCCCCGCTATTCCCGCTTACATCGTTGACCTTGGCAATATGGGCGTCAAGAAACTGGGCGCTACAGGTTATGAAGGCTCTGCTGGCGCTTGGGTTCAAGGCAAAGTCATGCAAGGCGTTGACGCCGTAGACCTCAACATCCTGAAGCCGACAATCAAAAATGAAACAGACCAAAAATGGGCTGATTACACCGAAATCGGCGCTGATGTCGCCATGACGATCGGTACACTCGGCGCTGGCAGTGTCAAGCTGGCCGGTACGGGTGCAAAACTTGCTACCAAAACAGCGGCAAAAGAAGCCGCTCAAGTTGCCGAAGAGACCGCTAAAGCAGCGACTAAAGTTACTGTAGAGGACACAAGCTCCATTCTGGCCAAAGCCAAAGCCGCTGGCGAAGCCGAACGCGCAGGCGTTAAAGTGGCTGCTGAAACAACGGAAACCGCCGCCGAAACAGGTGCAAAAGCGGGTGTCACGGGAACCAATAGCGCGGCTAAAGCTGAGTATGGTTACAGTGAAGTTGTTAAAATCGTCAAACGCGAAAAGGACCTTGCGGGGCGACTGGAGTCTCTGACGGGGCATGGCCCTAAGGCAGATGCCATGACGGATCGCCTGATTGCAGGTGCCAGAAAAACCGGTGTTTCGGGCGATGACTGGGCGGCCATCAAAAACAGCCGCTCACTGCCGCAATCGGTTATTGACCGCGTCGGCAAAATTCGTGACGACTATGTTAGCTCTCCGTGGGGCGTTGGTCCTGCTTGGGAGAAAGCAAAAGGAACAGCCGCCTACTGGAAAGCATATCCTGGAGAATCAGCCGTGCGCGCCGTTGCCGCACCCGTAACCATCCCCTTTAAAATGGCTGCGGAAGCCGTCACGCATCATAAAGGCAAAGCTTTACTGCTGGGGACAGGGGTTGCCGCTTACTATGGCGTCAACACTCTGGCAGACAGCCCCGATCCGGCTGCCGCTAAAAATTCCACTGAAAAGCCGACGCCCCCCGTTGCTGGTGAAAAGACAGAGCCTGCCGCACCGTCCCGTGATGTTCCGATTGAGGAAACACTGGCCAAAAACGCGACAGACACCGCTATTTTCATCTCAAAACTGTCTATGACATCTGCGCTGACAATGGCGCTGAATGCAGCGTCTCAAATTCCGGGTCTGGGTACAGTGGCGCTGAATTCAGCCCGTGGTTCCGCGCAATCTCTGGTGCAGGAAATCGCCGATGGCGAACCAGACATCAATAAAGCCTGGGACATCTCGCAAGGGAAACTGAATCAAATTCTGCCGGGCGCACACCTGACAGCCTTGGGCGAATTCGTCAAAGGCAAGGGCATTGAGGACATGAGCGAAGAAGATCGCACACGCGTTTCTGATGCGCTCACGGCGATTACACAGCCTCACAGCGAGAAAGCCCGCACCTTCCGCGGCACGATCGTTGCCGAAGCCAAGCAAAAAGCTGAACAAGCTGGCCAATATGCCGGTCTGAGTGGCGGCGGCGTTGCAAGCGCCCTGAACGCTGCAGGCGCAGACTTCGATATGGACGACGGCATGAAGGACATGCTTGGCGAGTTTCTTGGCATCGATCCCAAAAATCTCAATGCCCGCAATATGGCCCGTATGATGCGTGATTTTGCTGGTGATAATAAACTGGCCCTGGGGCTTGGCATGTACGCGGCATACACGACAGATGGCGGCCCACTGAAGAAAGCCGTTGCCGGTCTGGTGACGACCATGGTCATGTCTTTCATGATGCCGCATCTGATGCAAATGTTCGGACCGATGCTCTCGGCAGCAGGCCCGGCGCTTACAAATATGCGCGATCAGCTCGGCGAGAAATTTGATCAGGCCAGCACAACCGGTCAGTTCAATACCAACGCTCACGGTCTTACAGCCCCCGATGCCGTACCGGTGCAAAAACAGACAGCACCCGCCGCCAACGATCCGGTTGCAAGCTTCCGTGACAACGGCAGCATGATGACCAATCCGGTTGCTGATACACGCAAAGTGGTCGTCAACCCGGCAATTCCGGCGGCCAACCGCGATCAATACGCCCTGACGATGAATGGTTGAGGTTTAGAGAGATGAGCAAACTGACACATGATTTTGGCAATGCGATGTGGAAAGTCCGCCGTGAAACCGGCGCTTCCTTAAGCTTTCTGCACAAGGCATTCATGAAAGAAAGCATGGGTGGCGGTCGCGCTGTCAGCGCCTATCATTTCCGGGGCGAAATGGCGGCCAATTACCATCCGGCTAAAAAGCCGATAACGGCCCCGGCACCGCATTACAGGATGCATGGTTAAGGGATTGGATTAAGGATTTTTTAATAACCGCAATCAATTTTCTTTATGAAAAGGCGTGGTTATGGTAGTGTAGATACACTGACACAGATAAAAATGAATAAGTGTCTGTTTAAAAACGGTTCTTGAACAACAGAAGTGGACGGCATAGACTAGAGGGAAGTTTAATAGGTTTTCTACGCAAATGGCGGCAATGACAGAAACCATACCCTCTACATCAATCCGTTCCGGATATAGCGACGGCGCCTCCTTCGAGCAACAAATGAAGGTGGAGCTTGTGATAAATGACCGGGCGGAAGCCTTCATATTTCACAGCAAGCCGTTCACAAGACAGATTTCATGGGTCGAGTATGATTTGGATACAAACAAACTTGATTTCGTGATGAACGATGGGGATAGCCGGAATTTTGGCCTACTCGTCAAAAAGGATATGAGTAAGTATCTACAAAACGCTTACCAAATCCTGGTGGTGCTGACGGATGAAAAGTCGGGAGAGCCCGTAGAAGGCGAATATTTCCCCCTGATCATCCATAGGGCGTAACTTAAAACTCTGTAGAGGGAGTGACAAACATGAAACTAACCGGTGAAGAACTGAAGAGCGCAGTTGGCAATGTTGCAGAACGTTTTGCATGCGCTGACTTTAATACGGGCTTTAGCCCAGCAGCGGCTGCTATTACAGCACCGACGCAAAAACCTGTTCCCGGTTTCAACCTGAACTAATCGTTCAGTAGAAACAAAATTCCGCAGTCTGGCGTATCCACATACGCCCGGATCTGACCGGACTGTAAGACTTTTAAAAACCCCTGCCTTTGCGCAGGGGTTTTTGCTTTACCCCCTTTGTCATCCCGGCCCCCGAGCCGGGATCCAGTACTACAGGCACGATCACGGCTATCCCCCTAGATCCCGGGTCAAGCCCGGGATGACAAAAACGAAGGATTCCGCCATTTTTGATACGAGCGCGGATTGCTTTAATCCTTCACAAGGGATTCATCCCTTAAAATGAATATGTTACAGTATTCCTGAAAAGGATTCTGATGCTTCCCGAATTTAATGCCACGCTGCTGCGCGAGAAATTCGTTATCAAGGATGTCATGCCCGAAAAGCAGACAGACCAGAAGCCTGTCGTCGCGCTTTCCAACCGCCTGACGCTGCCGTTATTTTCTGACCGCACCGATGTGCGCGAGGATTTCGTCGTCCGCGCCCAGAACATGCACACCTGTGTGCGCCTCGCGGCGCGCCTGTCGCAGGATTTTCAGGACCACGGCCCGCTGCTGACGCGCGACCCCGCTTATGACTGGACGGAGGCTTATGAAGCCATCACCAAAGGTTATGAAACGAAATTCAATCCCAATATCTGGGCCGCCATTTATCACAAGGGCCGCATTCTGTTTGAGAGTGGTGCTGCCGAACGCCACCCGTTCCTCGACATCATCGAACAATGCGATGCCCGCAACAAAGGCGATTACGAGAAAGCCGTCGCCGTCGCCGAAGATGCTTTCAAGCATGCGGGCAAACTGGTGACAATCGAACACGACGCCAACGTCGCGCTGCTGATCACTGCCACGGAAGACGAAGGCAAATGCGGCATTATCGTGCGCGGCCCCGCCCGCACCACCACGTTCAGCTTCACCGCGAAGAAGCGCCCGGGTCGCCATGTGCGCCCGTCCAGCTGTTTAAGCGCATCGGCAGCGTTTCTTGAAGGCATACAACTGGCATTCCAGGTGGGCATGATCCGCCAGAAGGTGCGTTACGATTTGATCGGCAAATCATCGGAAGAAGCGCACAAGGGTGAAGACGCCGCGCAGAAACTCTACCGCCTGAACGCTGCCATCGGCCAGTTTGAGGGCATGTACGAAGTGCGTTACCGCCCGGACAGGCCCGATTTCAAAGCCATGGTTGAAGAGGCAGAAGAATTCGCGCAGAAAGTTCTCGCTGCCGAGGTCGAGCGTAAAATCCAGTCCGGTGAGATCGACGCTGGCGAGTGGATCGTTTAAAATCTTATTCCCTCACCCCTACCCTCTCCCCGAGGGAGAGGGGGAAGATTTTAAAGGGCTGTCACTGACATAGAACACCAGACCCGCCGGGCACAACCGACCTTCCGAAAGATGCGTCTTCTGATCGTCAAAATAAACATCAGGACCATGCGCGCGCAGGCCATCGGCCTTGGTTGCGCCGCCTTTGAATTCAGCAAAACCATTCAGCGCGATATCATGGTCCACCAGCGTGGTGAGCGCCCGCGTACTCGCCCGCCCGCCCCGTGCGGTCAGCAGCGAAATCAGGAACGGTGCATGTTCACGCGGGAAACGGTCATTCAGGCGGCTGATTTTTTCCAGCACACCAGTGAACGGCCCCGGCTCGATCGGCTTGTCAAACTCCTGCTCCTCCAGCGCTACATAGCGGCTTAAACCTTCGTGCAAACTGCCAGATTGCGCCACGGATTCACGGAAGCGCTGTTCCGATTTTTCGCCCCACGCCACACCGTCACCATCGACCATGATTTTAAGCGGCCCTTTATGCGCGCTGTGATCATATTCCCAGTCTTCGGGGAAATTGATCAGCGCTGAAGCGATGCCGGTGTCACGCGCACACTGCACATCGCGTGGATTGCGGGACAGAAATAAATCGGTGCCGAATGACTGATGAAATTCAGGCGTGACATGATGGCCGCAGGTCAGCAAACGGTAATCGAGATGATCGCCCAGTGCCGTCATATCGAGATTACGAAAGATCGTGATGCCGCTTTCGGCTTCATCCTTGGCTGACAGGCCGATTTCCACCAGTGGCTCATCGGACAGTTGATTGAGCTGCGCCAGCGCGTACGCAAAATCGAATAACGGCCCCTTGGCAAAGCGGCGGCCCCGCACATCGGGATCAAACGCATCGCCTGCGAATTCGCCGCGGCAGGCGACAAAATCGTTATAACGCACCACAGCAGCACGTCTAGCGGCGGTATGATCGCCGCCCTCCTCCTGCACTATGCGCCATGCTTCGCTATAGACACGATCAGCCGCTTCCAGATTCAGCAGCACACGGGCGCTGAATAAAATCCGGAGATGGCCTCTTTGACGCGGCATGACGACAAACCTCAAAATGACTGTCATTCCATGGTCACGTATGCCGCTTAACAAAATATAAACGCCGTGCACAGGCACGGCGTTATCAACAGGTTTAATATTGCTGATGGGCTATTCGTTTTCGTTCGCGGGTTCCAGCATCTTGCGCTTCAGCATGAAACGAAACGCCTCGACGGCAGCGTCTTCAGAAATCATACGCTGTTCTATAGCGCCGGGCAGATTTTCAAAGCGCAGACCATCAACCATGGTTCTCGTGCCGAAGTAACCCTCGGTCAGGCTCACGGTGCCATTACCGCCATCGCGTACGCTGATCAGCGGCTTGCCTGAAACGGCCAGACGGGCAAAGGTCGCGACCTCGCTCAGGACGCCTTTCACGTTCTCTCGGGACAGCTTGAAATCCTTAAGCTCTTGAAGATTCGTAGGAATTGTCATCACACACCCTCATTTTTTGATAATTATTATGTCTATTTATAGCGCAACGCCCCGTATCGATGCAAGAAAAAAGGCCCGCTCAAAAGCGGGCCTTTTGTTGAAATTCCTTACCCTTAGGCCGCCTTTTCCTTGGCGCCCTTGGCGGCGAGATCGCGCAGCACGTAATGCATGATGCCGCCGTTCTCGTAGTAACCGATCTCGTCCTGCGTATCGATGCGGCAGAGAACCTTGATGGTTTCTTTTGAACCGTCTTTACGGGTGATGACGACATCAACGTCCATACGCGGCTTGATGCCCGCACCGAGACCGACAACGTCGAAGGTCTCTTCGCCGGTCAGTTTCAGGCTCTGGCGGGTCTGGCCGTTCTTGAACACCAGCGGCAATACGCCCATGCCGACGAGGTTCGAGCGGTGAATGCGTTCAAAACTTTCCGCCAGCACACATTTCACACCCAGCAGGAATGTGCCCTTGGCCGCCCAGTCGCGGGACGACCCCGTGCCGTATTCCTTGCCAGCCACCACGATCAGCGGCGCGCCGTCAGCAATATATTTCATGCAGGCATCATAGATCGGCATTTCTTCGCCAGTCGGCAGGTATTTGGTCAGGCCGCCTTCCTTGCCGCCCAGCATCTCGTTCTTGATGCGGATATTGGCGAAAGTGCCGCGCATCATCACCTCATGGTGACCACGGCGCGCGCCATAGGAGTTGAAGTCGCGTTGCTCGACGCCATGTTCCATCAGGTATTTCCCGGCGGGGCTGTCTTTCTTGATATTACCAGCGGGTGAAATGTGATCAGTCGTAATCGAGTCACCGAACAAGGCCAGACATTTTGCGCCTTTGATTTCCTTGATCGGCGCCGGTGTTTTCTGCATGCCGGTGAAATAAGGTGGATTGGCGACGTAGGTGGACTTCGCATCCCAGCCATAGGTTTCGCCTGCACCGGCCTTCACGGCCTGCCATTCTTTCGGGCCTTTGAACACATCGGCATAACGCGATTTAAACATTTCCGGCGTCAGGTTCTTCTCAACCGCCTGACGGATTTCTTCATTGGTTGGCCAGATGTCTTTCAGATAGACGGGTTTACCATCGCTGCCTGTGCCCAGCGCCTCGGTCGTGATATCGAGACTCATGTTACCAAGCAGCGCGTAAGCCACCACCAGCGGCGGTGACGCCAGATAGTTGGCCTTCACATGCGGGCTGATGCGGCCTTCGAAATTGCGGTTGCCGGAGAGGACAGCCGCCACAGTCAGGTCACCCGTTTCAACGGCTTTGGCGATATGGTCCGGCAGTGGGCCGGAGTTACCGATACAGGTCGTGCAGCCATAACCGACAAGGTTGAAGCCCAGCGCATCGAGATGTTTGGTCAGGTCAGCCTTATCGAGATAGTCGGTCACCACCTGAGAACCGGGTGCGAGAGATGTCTTGACCCACGGTTTTACTTTCAGACCCCTCTCATGTGCTTTCTTGGCAACAAGGCCAGCAGCCAGCATTACGGACGGGTTCGAGGTATTGGTGCAGGAGGTGATTGCGGCAATCACGACAGCGCCATGTTGCAAGCTGTAATCAGCGCCTTCGACAGGCACTTTCTTGCTGACATTGTGCATATCGGCAGCCTCGGCAGACTCGGGCATCTCAGAAACCATGCGGGAATCCCCGTTACCATGCTCAATCGCGCCGAGTGAATCAGCCAGATATTTCTTGAAGATGGTTGATGACTGCGACAGCAGCACACGATCCTGCGGGCGTTTCGGGCCAGCGAGCGACGGCTCCACCTTGCTCATATCCAGTTCCAGCGTATCGCTGAATACCGGGTCAGGCGTATTGGCGTCGCGCCACATGCCTTGCGCCTTCGCATAGTCCTCGACCAGTTTCGCGCGGTGCGCATCACGGCCTGTAAATTTCAGATAGCGAATGGTTTCGGCATCAATCGGGAAGAAACCGCAGGTCGCGCCATATTCCGGCGCCATGTTGCCGATGGTAGCGCGGTCGGCGAGCGACATATTGTCGAGGCCGGGGCCGTAGAATTCAACGAATTTGTTGACCACGCCTTTCTTGCGCAACATTTCGGTAACGGTCAGCACGAGGTCGGTCGCTGTGGTGCCTTCTTTGAGCTTGCCCGTCAGTTTGAAACCGATCACTTCGGGGATCAGCATGGAAACAGGCTGGCCGAGCATCGCGGCCTCGGCCTCGATACCGCCGACGCCCCAACCAAGAACGGCCAGACCATTGACCATGGTGGTGTGGCTGTCTGTACCGACAAGCGTATCCGGGTAAGCAACATTACTGCCGCGTTCTTCATCCTGCTCGACCCAGACGGTCTGGGCGAGATATTCAAGGTTCACCTGATGGCAGATGCCTGTGCCCGGCGGCACGACGCGGAAATTCTTAAACGCCTGCTGACCCCAGCGCAGGAACGCATAGCGTTCACCGTTACGGTCGAATTCAATCTCGACGTTTTCCTGGAAAGATGATTTTTGCCCGAACGCATCCACCATTACCGAGTGGTCAATGACGAGATCGACAGGTGTCAGAGGGTTGATTTTTTGTGCATTGCTGCCCAGCGCCTTCATCGCTTCACGCATCGCCGCGAGGTCCACCACAGCCGGAACGCCTGTGAAATCCTGCATCAGTACGCGCGCGGGGCGATATGCCACTTCGTGTTCTGTCTTGCCTTTATTATCAAGCCATGCGTGACAGGCCTTCACGTCGGCCACAGTCACTGATACGTCATCTTCAAAGCGCAGCAGGTTCTCCAGCAGCACCTTCATCGAGAACGGCAGACGCGATACATCACCTATTTGCTTCGCTGCCTCCGGCAAGCTGAAGTAATCATAAGACTTGCCATCAACGGTCAATGTCTTGCGGGTCTTAAGGGTGTCGTGTCCGGTGCGGGTGGTCATATTGCTAACCTCATGGAAGGGCGTGAGAAGATGAAAAATCGAGCCACCAAATTAGACAGTGCACTCTAAGAAATCGTTAAGACTCTAGCATGCAAAATAGCGCGGAAAAACACTGAATACAGCCGGACGCCCGGCACAATCATGATATTTTCCAAAATAAAAAAACCCGCCAATCCGGCGGGTTTTGTTTTACTGAAAACAGCCTATACGATGCCAAGCTTCTTCCCATCAGCAATCGGGATTTTACCACCATTAAAGATCTGCGACGGGCTCTGTGCCTCTACCGCAACAGCCGGTGCATCCTTCTGCAACTGCACCGCAGGCATCGGCGCCGCCTGCCCAAAAGCAGCCTGCACATCCACATTCGTCTTAATGTCCAAACCATCGTTGATAGCCATAGCAGTACTCCTCTTTAGTCCATGTAGAACGCTGTTCCTTGGACACCAGATTAGGGGAGAAAAATTAACAGCCGGTTTTTTATGGATAAAATTTGAATAATCTGGCAGCGAAATTTATAAAGCCCGTCATTTTGCCCTATACCCGTCATATACGAAATAACCATTAAATATCATATAGTTAGATATATTCTGACTTGGAGGCGCCCCAGAATTCATAAAATCTGTCATAATTTGGCACTTTTTTGACATAATCTCACGTCACGATAAAGATATGGAATTCTCCTCCTTTGGTTGTTCCTCCGAGTTTCAGCAAATCTTATGGCCCCCTTCACGGGGGCCACTTCTTTTGAGGATTCAGGCTTTTGAGGGTCAGAGCGGCCTGGCGGGATTGAAGCCATTCATCAGCTTATACAGGTCCCTGACCTGTTTCTGGCTTAGTTCCTGCCCGACGATAGACGAAACCTTGCGGGTGAATTGCTGGCGCAGCGTTTCGATCTGTTTGGGAGCCGCCAGATTAAATTTTTCAGCGACATCGAGCAATGTAAGCGGATCGGTGGCCGGAATACCTTCGCTCCTGTCTTTTTGGTCCTGCAATGTTTCCACATGGAACCAGTAATCCAGAAGCTTGCTCCAGTCACCCTCTTCCGTGCGGCTTAAACCTTTACCATCACGCTTGAGATTCAGCGCATCCGTCAACTGGTTCAGGCGGTCGGCAACTGACTGCAGGTCGGCAGGAACGCCCTCCAGCAAAATATGATTCTTCCGCGACATCCCATCCTCCTGTTGCCTGTGAAGCTTTAGCAGTAGAATGATGGTGCGTTTATGTCAAGGCATGCGCAATTCAGCCTTAACGCCCGGACCATCCCCAGGGCAGGCGCGGGAAAGCCTGATATATTCGCCGGTGCTATCAATGTCGCGCTGGCGGGTCTGGCGCTCGCGCATCATGCTGTCAACGGTCGCCTGCAATACACCCCCTACATTGTCAGACAGGCTTTGCCTTGCGTCTTTCGTCAGACTGGGCGGCATGGGGCCAACGCCATAATCCGCTGCCTCAGGCAATGCAAAATCCATGTTACGCACGATCACCATCTTATAATCCTCGATCAAGGCGCGATCAGCCTCCACGTGCTTCATTTCATGGATCAGGTATTCCTTATACTCACAGGCGGCGCTGCGCAGTTCGCTGGCGATATAGATAACCGGATCGACATGAATATTTACATTCACCTGTGATACGTGAACGCACACCTGCTTGTCCGGCATTGCCTGCGTGATGAATTTTAAATTATGCACGATTTTCATGGTGCCGACGCTCATGGCATTGACGGTCAGATCATAGACGTTCTCCTGCGACACGCCATTATTGCCCTGCATTTTCCCCAGCTGTTCCTGCGACAGGCTGTAATCGAAACGCGGCTCTGATTCTGATGCTGTAATATTAATGATCGGCTTATCGCCTGTTAGACATTGTGCGGCCTGCACCGCCGGGCAAATGCCGACGAAGATCAACACAGTCATGGCAAGGAAACGGACCACTTTAACGGCTCTTTCTAATAACATCTTTGCAGATTTTGCTGACACGGTCATATTCTTCGCGTGTATCAACCTGCCCCTGGCGCTGGCGCATCTGCTTGGTCAGCAGCAATTCCTGCGAATTGATCGCCGATTGTACATGGCCAATGTAACGGTCCTGATAGGTATTCATTTCATCGACGTTGAAGGGCCCCATGGCACCTGCCTGATTAACGGCCACCTGCACGGCTTTGCCAACTTCCTGCGCGTAACGGTTCATCACCTCGCGGTCAACGGCGACGTGTTTCAACTCATGTTCCATGATCGCGGCTTTGCAAGGGTCTTGCTGGTATTCCTGCGCGATGTAAATCACCGGATTCATATTGATATTGACGATGACGGAATCGTACCACATGCAACCCACCTTCAAATCGGGATAGGTCTGGGTACCCATGCGGATATTGCTTTTCATCTGCGGCTGGTCGGCGCGCAGTCCGCCGGTACTGGAATCGACGCTGGCGGCATAGGGATTGACCGTATTGGAACCCTGCGCGGTCAGTTGCTGGCTGGTTTTACTGAAATCGTAACGGATGGGGGCCGTTTTGGGCAAAACCTGTATTACCGGCGCTTTGGGCACCTGACAGCGCACATCCGCCGCCGAACGAATCTGCGGCGACCGGGTTTGCCGTTCGGCCTGTGCCGCCGTCGCCGAAACCGTCACGAAAATGGCAAAAACCGCCGCCGCCAGAATACGCAGATCAAACCCGGGCATATTAAAATATTCTCCTGTTTTTGGCGGTTTTTTCCGTTATGATGAGGTTGCCTTGTCTTTCAATGCTTTTCAAGGGATCCCTCGCATGGACATCATTGGCCGCCTGCTGCACTTCGCACTCGAAATCTACTTCTATATTATTATAGCCAGCGTGATTATCAGCTGGTTAATTGCCTTCGATGTGCTCAATGTCCGGAACCCGCAAGCGCAGAATCTGGTTAACCTGCTGAACAAACTGACAGAACCGGTCTATAAGCCCCTGCGCAAATTCATACCGCCGATTGCCGGGATCGATATTACCCCTATCGTCGTCATATTCGGCATTTTCCTGCTGCAGGAAATGGTTATCCGTGTATTCCTGATCAGCCCTTATCGTTTCTAAGATGGTAGCGCGGATCATAGATGGCAAGGAAGTTGCCGAACGCCTGAAAACAAAAATTGCCGCCGATGTCGCCGCGCTGAAGGCGCAGGGTCGCAGCGTCGGTCTGGCGGTCATTCTGGTAGGTGACGATCCGGCAAGCCATATTTATGTGCGCAATAAAATCACCGCCTGCGAAAAAACCGGCATCATCAGCACCGAACACCGTCTGCCCGCCGATGTCAGCGCGGCGGAGCTGCTTAAGGTGATCGAGAGCCTGAACCGCGATCCTGCCATTCACGGCATCCTGCTGCAATTGCCGCTGCCTGCGCATCTTGATGAAAATATGATGGTGCAGACCATTTCACCGGACAAGGATGTCGATGGCCTGCACCCGGTGAATGCGGGTCGCCTGATGGCAGGCCTGCCGGGGATGGTGCCCTGTACGCCGCAAGGTTCGCTGATGCTGATCAAGGAAGTGCAAAAAGACCTGACCGGGCTGCATGCCGTTGTTATTGGCCGCTCGCTGTTGTTCGGCAAGCCGATGGCACAATTGCTGCTGGCGGAAAATTGCACCGTCACGCATTGCCATTCGAAAACCCGCGACCTGCCCGGCCTCTGCCGTCAGGCCGATATTCTGGTCGCCGCCGTCGGACGTCCCAGCATGGTCAAAGGTGACTGGATCAAAGCGGGTGCCACCGTGATCGATGTCGGTATCAACCGCATCGCCGAAAAAAAGGTCGTGGGCGATGTCGCCTATGACGAAGCGCTGGCCATCGCGGGCGCGATTACCCCCGTCCCCGGCGGCGTTGGCCCGATGACGATTGCCTGTCTGCTGGCGAATACGCTGAAAGCCGCGCAACACTAGGATTTGCACCGTTATCGCGCCGCAACATACTGAAATACAACAAATTATTTTGTGTCAACGCCGACCATGGTGTTATAAAAATCCATGGCTCAAAATACCCGTCCTCATAGATCCTTGTCCGAAGGTTTTGGCCGCGTTGGCCAGCAAACCCACGACCCGGTCAGCGCCGCCTGTTTGCGGATTGCGTATTTGCGGGCCCAGGTAATCGATTACGCCAATCGGCATAACGCCTACATCCGCGACAAAAATAAATTTATCATCGGGCTTCAGCCGGACACCTGCACAGCAGAACTGACGGAGATGACCGCCCTGTTCAATACGCTCGGTTATTCGCATGCGCTGCAAACGCAGGCCAACCTGCATGCCGGTAAATCAGCGCGATCATTCCGTGAATCTGAAACCGCCCAACGTGTGTGCGCCCAATGGCCCACGCTGCCGGAGGATGCCAAAATCGCCGCGCTGAAAATTATGTCGAAAGCTATGATCCACGAGATCAACCGCGAAGAGGAAATTATCCTGAACGCTCCTTCCATCGTAAGAGCAACGCTTGCGCAAGGGGTTGCCATGCAGGTGAGCGCCTACACAAATGAGACTCACAAGATGGATTTCCTGATTGTCGCCATCAATCGCCCTACGCTGGCGCATACCGATTTCGACAATACCGCCGCGATGCTGTGGCACGAACACGAACATGTATTCATGGCGAATCTGTGTGCCGCCTATGACTGTGGATGGATCACGCCCGACCACGAACTGTATGAGGATGCGCGCAAATCATCGATCATCGCCGCTCATAATATTCTGGGGAATTCTTTTCTCTCGTATGAAACTTACCGCGCCGAGCCGGAAGAAAAACTCTGCCATCAATCGCAGAATGTTTTTTACCGGGTGCTGCGCTACCAACCGCCCGCCGCCGTCAACGGCCCGACCCCCTAAAAAAGAAGCCCGCCGATGGGGCGGGCTTGCTCTGCAATTCATTATCCAGACAGCTTATTCGCCCTGCGCCGCCGTGAAGCCCGGCTTGCCGTCGAAGGTATGCAACATTACCGATTTGGTGAAATTCATGTCGGCCTTGTTCATGTTTTCCATCAGGCTCAAGATTTCCGAGGTACGCACGTTGCCGCCGCCCTTGCTCATGAAGCGCAGACGCCAGTTATCGGCACAAGCGGTATCCGGCTGGCCGTTCGGCCATACCTTTACGCCACGGTTGGAAATCATTTTCAGTTCGAGATTTTCCGTCACGCAAGGCAGCACCTTGGCCGCCAGCGCATCGGGCGTATTATCCCATGTCAGGCTGATATCGACACCGACGCGGACTTTTTCTTCCATAATGGTCGGCTTCAGCGGCGGCAGCTTCATGCCGCCTGCCGGAACGCCGTCGTAATTGGCCGCATGCAGTTTCAGCGGCATCTGACCGAGCCGTTCGATGACGGCCTTGCAGAATCCCTCAGTGCCGACCTTTTCCTTGCTGGTACCGACACGGAAAATTTCGCCGGTATGAATACCGTCTTCCAGCGTACGCAGCCATGCATTGTGTACTTTCGCCGCGATATCACCTTGCCCGATATGGACAAGCATCATCACCGAACCGAGCAACAGACCCGATGGATTGGCAATGCCTTTACCGGCAATATCCGGCGCAGAACCGTGAATGGCTTCGAACATCGAGCATTGCAGACCAATGTTCGAAGAACCACCCAGACCGACAGAGCCGGTAATTTCAGCCGCCACGTCAGAAATAATATCGCCGTACAGGTTCGGCGTCACAATCACATCGAACATGTGCGGTGCCGACGCAATCTTGGCCGTACCGATATCGATGATCATATGGTTTTGTTCAATATCCGGATATTCCGCACCCAGTTCATCAAACACTTTATGAAACAAACCATCGGTCAGCTTCATAATATTGTCTTTGGTCATGCATGTCAGTTTTTTGCGATTATTGGCGCGGCAATATTCAAACGCATAGCGCACAATCCGTTCGGTGCCCGGGCGTGTAATCAGCTTGGTACAGGCCATAACGTCCTGCGACTGGCGGTATTCGATACCGCCGTATAAATCTTCCTCGTTCTCGCGCACGATCACCAAATCCATATTCGGATGCTTGGTTTCGACATACGGCGCGTAAGAAATGCACGGACGGACATTGGCATAAAGACCCAGTGCCTTGCGCATCGTCACGTTCAAACTTTTATAACCACCGCCCTGCGGCGTGGTAATCGGGCCTTTGAGCAGAATTTTCGTCCGGCGCAGGGATTCCCATGCGCTATCGGGGATGCCGCTTGGCACACCGCTCTCATAAACATCCTTGCCGATCTTGATTTCCTCGATCTTCAGCGCCGCCCCGGCCGCTTCGAGAATGCGCAGTGTCGCATCCATAATTTCAGGACCAACGCCATCGCCACGGGCAACTGTGATAGGAACAAGATTGGACATAAAAAAACTCCAGGGGGGATATAGAAAAAAGAACGACAAGCCAGCATAAATCTACAGGATTAACGAAGCTTTAAAAAGCACCCCTGAAAAGACGGCGGTTCTTTTGTATGGCATCCCTGATATACTTATGCCCGCGCATTTCCTTAAACAAAGGCCGGGACAGCTACCATGAACTACGTGACCATTTTCTTCTTATCACTGATGGCCCTGTTGACGCCCTTCCCGGTGCTGGCGATGGAGGCCGCCGCGCAGGCAGACGCAAAAGGCCTGATACTGCATCCAGCGTCCATCCTTTGTCTGGTCATTTTTATAGCAGCCTATATCGCCGTCCTGCTGGAAGAAAAAACCGACATGCGCAAATCCAAACCCGTGCTGCTGGGTGCAGGCCTGATATGGATTATCATCGCCCTGATGGTGAAAAATAGCGATGTCACCACCGATCAACTGCATGGTGCCGTAACCCATAGCCTTGAAGAATATAGCAGCCTGATGCTGTTTTTACTGGCGGCAATGACCTATATCACCACGATGGAGGAACGCCGCATCTTTGAAACGCTGCGCGGCAAGCTGGTAAGCGCCGGCCTGAATATGCGGCAGATATTCTGGGTCACGGGCATTCTGGCGTTTTTCATCTCCCCGCTGGCAGACAACCTGACCACGGCGTTAGTCATGGGGGCCGTGGTCATGGCCGTGGGCGGCAATGACAGCCGCTTTATCTCGCTGGCCTGTATCAATATCGTCTGCGCGGCCAACGCCGGGGGCGCGTTCAGCCCGTTCGGCGACATCACCACGCTGATGGTCTGGCAAGCGGACAAGATTCCTTTCTTCGGCTTCCTCGAACTGTTTGTTCCGTCGGTCATCTGTTTTGTGATTCCGGCGTTTATCATGAGTTTCTTCGTATCCAAGACCTATCCTGACGCCCTCGGCCAGAGTGTGCATATGAAGGCCGGCGGCAAGACCATTATCTTCATGGGGCTGGCCACGATTGCGCTGGCGGTTTCATTCGAGCAACTCTTGCACCTGCCTGCCTTTTTGGGGATGATAACAGGCCTGTCCGTGCTGATGATGTACACATGGTATTTGCAAAAGAAGGACCCCGACGACCAGATCGACATCATCGAGCTGGTGGCAGAATCGGAATGGGACACGCTGCTGTTCTTCTTCGGCATCATCTTCTGCGTCAGCGGGCTGGCCTTTATCGGCTATCTCGACCTGCTGTCCGGCGGCATGTACGGACAGTGGGGGGCAGGCCCGACCAATATTGCAATCGGCTTTATCTCGGCATTAATCGACAACATCCCGGTGATGTTCGCCATACTGACAATGAACCCCGATATGGATGAATTCCAGTGGCTACTCGTAACGCTAACGGCCGGTGTCGGCGGCAGCATGCTGTCGATTGGTTCAGCGGCGGGGGTCGGGTTGATGGGCGTAGCGCATGGCCGTTACACCTTCTTTTCGCACCTGAAATGGACGCCTGTGATTATACTCGGCTATTTCGCGGGCGTGGGCGCGCATTATCTGTTAAATGGCTAGATATAAAGCCCGGAAAGCGTAACGATCTCGCCGCCCATACCTTCCTTAAAGGTACGCACACCTTCGGCTACATCATTGATACCGCCAAGGTCAATATTCAGAACGCCGTCATTTTTCAAGCGAGTCATGCCCTGCCATAGCAGCAACTGGTGCGCATTGACCTTGCGTCCGGCCTCACCGCTCCAGCCGACCTGATAAGTCGCAGACGCGCCATGGCGGAAAAACAGCACACCCGCCACAGCATCGTTCCCGACAAAGGCGCGCCCCACCAGCACTGCGCCGCGTGGCGCAAAGAAATTAGCGAGCAGCCTGATAAATTTAGGCGAAGCCGCGCGAAAATTTTTCATCGTGCGGTGCGCCTCATGATGCAGCAGCAGCCAGTCCAGCGCCACGCCCGGATTTTGTTCCCATTCGGTCCGCAAATTTTCACGTTCGGCCTTGCTCAGAGCATTGCGCCATTTCTTTTCCAGAGCGGCGCGCAAAACATCTTCATCCCTCGCGAGATCAAGCCAGATGGTTTGATAAGGTTTCACACGGGCAACGGCCTTGAAGGGCACCAGCATGGCCTGCGCGTGATCTAGCTCGGGGATGATCCGGCGCTTACGCCCAAAGCGGCGCGGAAAGGCCTGATCGAACGCCATCAGAAACGCTATTATATGCTCCGGTGCGCCATAACCCGGCAGCCACAAAGGCCCGCGATCAAGGATCACAGCATGGAATGCCTTCTTAAAAATTCCGGTTTCAAGAATTTGTACCAATCCGGCTTCCTGACCATCGATCTTGATCAAGCCCCATCGCGCTTTTTGATGATTAAAAACGCAGGCCGCCTGCGCATAAGGATAGGATTGCAACAGGTTTGAACGGCAGATACGGGTAAAACGCGCCTCCCACTCAGGCAAGCTCAAGACATTCCACTCAATCGCACATTCATTCATGGCGGAATGATATCGGACAACGTGACAATATCAGGTAACCCACGGCCGCCGAAATGACAGATCCCAGCAAGACGCCCAGGCGCACAGACGACTGCATCGCCACGTCCTGATAAGCAAGACCGCCGATAAACAGCGACATGGTGAAGCCGATCCCGCAAAGAATTGAAACGCCATAAAGCTGGACCCAACTTGTTCCCGCAGGCATTGGCGACAAACCGGATTTAACCGCCAGCACCAGGACTGTAAAGATACCCAACTGTTTACCGATGAACAGCCCCAGCACAATGCCCAGCGTCACCGGATCGATAATGCTATGCCAGCCCATGCCCGCGAACGGCACCCCCGCATTGGCGAAGGCAAATACCGGCAACACGCCGAAGACGATCCACGGGTGCAAACTGTGTTCCAGCGTCTTGAGCGGTGAATATTCAGGATCGCGCTTTGAACGGGTCGGCAGGAACAAGGCCGCCGCCACGCCCGCCAGTGTCGCATGCACACCCGACTCCAGCACGGATGCCCACAGCAATAGCGACAGCAACACATAGGGGGCCAGCGCACAAACATTACGGCGATTAAGGATGAATAACCCCGCCAGCGCCATTGCCGCGAAATAGAACGGCACCGGGTTCAGACCGTGGGAATAAAACAGGGCGATGATAATGATCGCGCCCAGATCGTCGATCACTGCAATCGCCGTCAGCAGGATTTTCAGGCTGACCGGCGCGCGGCTGCCCAGCAAGGCCAGCACACCCAGTGCAAAAGCAATATCGGTCGCCGAAGGAATGGCCCAACCGCTCAAATTACCCGGCACGTCTTTATTGACGAACCAGAATATGGCCGCCGGCACTACCATACCGCCGATCGCTGCCAAAATGGGAAGTAGCGCGCGGTCACGAGTGGAAAGCTCTCCCTCCACCAGTTCACGCTTGATTTCGAGACCGACCAGAAAGAAAAACAGCGCCATCAGTCCGTCGTTGATCCAGAGCAGGATCGATTTTTCCAGCTGCAGGTTAAATCCTGTATCAGGCGATACAAAACCAAAGCGGAACTTCATGCCGTTCAGAACATGGTCATAAAAACCAAAGAGCGGCGTATTGGCAATCACCAGCGCCAGCAGCGCCGCCATGACCAGCAACAGCCCCCCGGCCGCCTCCATGTGGAAGAAATCCTTGGTAAAACCCATCGTCCTGATGAAAAACTGGCGCATAGTATTTTCCAATAAATAATGTATGATCCGATGCCATCGATTATGGTTTTTTAAGCGCAGGCAGGCAAGGGAAACAGGGATGCTGACACAGGAAATCATCAGCAGGAAGCGCAACCGTGAAACGCTGACCCGCGGCCAGATACAACAGTATGTAAAAGGCGTCGTCGACAAATCCGTTGGCGAAGGGCAAATTGCCGCCATGTGCATGGCGATTTTGCTCAATGGCCTTGAGAAACAGGAACGCGTCGATCTGACACTGGCGATGGCTGATTCCGGTACGCGCATAGACTGGCGCGTCGAAAACCTCGATGGCCCGATACTCGATAAACATTCCACGGGCGGCGTTGGTGACAAAGTCTCATTAATGCTGGCGCCCATCATCGCTGCCTGCGGCGGCTATGTGCCCATGATTTCCGGGCGCGGCCTCGGTCATACCGGCGGTACGCTTGATAAAATGGATTCCATTCCCGGCTATGTCAGCCAGCCTGATCTTGAGCGCCTGAAAAAAGTGGTGCGCGAAGTAGGCTGCGCCGTCGTCGGTGCCACATCCGATATTGCGCCCGCTGACCGCACTATCTATGCCGTGCGCGATGTGACCGGCACGGTGGAAAGCCTTGACCTGATTGTCGCCTCTATCCTGTCGAAGAAACTGGCGGCGGGTCTCGATGGGCTAGTGCTGGATGTAAAATTCGGCACGGGTGCGTGGTTCTCCGATTACGAGCAGACAAAAAATCTGGCACAGACATTGGTGGACGTGGCCAATGGCGCGGGTCTGCGCTGCACGGCGCTGATGACCGACATGAATGAGATTCTAGGCCGCACCGCCGGGAACGCAATTGAAGTGCGTGAAGCCATAGAATTCCTGCGCAACGAAAATATCGACCCGCGCCTTTACGATGTGACGATGGGATTGTGCGGGGAATTGCTGGCACTCGGCGGGATCGCGGACGATGCCGCCGCAGGCCGTGCGATGGCCGCACGTCATCTTGAAGATGGACGCGCTGCTGATTTCTTTAACCGTATGGTGAATGGATTAGGCGGACCCAGAAATATCATTGAGACATTCAATCATGATCTGCCGCTGGCACCTGAAACGCTTGAGGTCTGGCCAGAAACTCCCGGAATCGTACAAGCTGTCGACACACGCAAGATGGGGATCGCCGTCATTGAGCTGGGCGGTGGCCGCCGTCTGGTCACCGACAAGATTGATCATAGCGTGGGACTGGCCTCCGTCGCCGCCATCGGCGAGGAAGTCATACCGGGCAGCCGCCCGCTTTGCATTATATGCGGGCGCGACCGCAATGCGATGAGGCGTGCTGAAATTCTGATTCGCGATGCCTATACATTAACAGACAGCACAGGCCGGATCGTCAAAGGCCCCACCATCAGCGAAAGAGTAAGCACTTGAGTCACTCCCTGTTCCGTCAGAATATTAACGCCATCCTGATTGCCATGACGGGGTGGTTTTTCTTCTCTGTGACGGATGCCTTTACCAAACTGATGACGGTGGAATATCCCCTCGTACAACTGATCGGCATGTGCAGCATTGTAGGCACACTGCTTTCGGCAGCTATTATTTATTCCCGCTATGGCTGGCGTGGGTTTCTGACTTCGAACTGGAAATTATTTATCATCCGCGGCTTACTGGTGATTATCGTTTCCTATTTCGTAGTCAAGGCGCTGTCGATGATTACGCTCGCGGATTTTTACGGTATCGTTTTTATGACTCCGTTCTTAGTTACAATCATGTCCGTGCTGTTCCTGAAGGAAAAAATCGGCATTCACCGCATCATCGCCCTGATTGCCGGTTTTATAGGCGTTCTGGTTCTTGCCGGGCCGCGTCTCGACAGTGTGCCGCTGGGGCTGGCCTATACCTTTATCGGTACGGTCGGCGCCAGTCTGGTCACTATCGTTATCCGCAAAATCGGGCGCGAGCCTGTATCGACCTTATTCGCGTTTGTGCCCAACGTCGCAAATGCCGCCGTTTACGGGCCGCTGATGTTGCTACCCGGCAACTTCCATGTGCCGGAGAACCCGTGGATGCTGGCTCTTCCGTGCCTGCTGGGGCTGACGGCCTTTATCGGATTCATGTGTTTCAGCATCGGTTTTACCCGCGCCACTGAAACCGCCGTTGTCGCCCCTTTTCACTACACGCAGATGATCTGGGGCGTGTTTCTGGGGTATCTGCTGTTCAGCGACATACCCAGCATAACGACCATTATTGGCTCGCTGATCATTCTGGCTGCCGGGCTTTATATGCTGTGGCGGGAATATGTTCACCACAAAGCTAATCATTCAGTTTCAACGACGGTAACCGTTTCAGGGACGGCAATTTTACCAGAGTCCTAGGCGCTTCGTCGGCAACGATCTTCTTGTCCTCGCTGCGCTTGTAAACATAGACGCCGAGGACAGAAAGACCGATCCCCCAGATCATGCCCAGCGATTCCATGGCTTGCAGCACCATGCTGGATTCTGAGGTGCGAAAAACGATCACATAAGCAATCGCAAACATCTGCGCCGCCCAGGTAAACGCCATCAGGTAACCGAATGTCGGACGCATGCGGCGGACATAGGCATCGTCCGATGCCACTTCTGCGCGCAGGCTTTCATTCACCTGCTGATAAGCGGCCTGTTCCGCATTCATTTTCATTTCGGCCAGTTTCTCGGCATGGCGGTTGGCTTCCGCCAGTTGTTCGGGCGTAATCCGACCCGCTGTCAGAATTTCATTGAGCTTGCCCAATGATGCCGCCGCGCCCTGCGCCGCCGGATGATCGACCTGTTTCAAAGCGCCGCCGACGATTTCCGCCAGAACGGGCAAGCCTAATTGTAAAAGCAAAGGTGCTGTCATGTCAGTATCCTGTAAAAAATGTGATGGCCGATAATGGCGGTTGGTTTTTGATGACGCGACCAGAACGGATAAATGCCGCGGGCGTGATAATGGGTGGCCCCGTTCGTGGGATCGGGCAGGCAGCAACGGGCAATATCACAGGCCTTGGCGAAAACTTTATCGCGCTTATCTACATTCAAAACCTTGCGGTAATTGGGATCGTCGCGATTCCAGCAGCTAAACTGGTAAGGTTTCTGGCAAATTTCGATGAGGGAATTACCCCACCAGAATTTCCCTCTCTCTTTTGAAATTTGCAGGCGGTTCAGAACAACGGCGGCCACGGCCTGCATGCCCATACTGCCCTCGCCGCGGGCCTCACCCCAGATGGTGCGGGCCAGCGTATCAACCTCCAATTCACGGAAATAAAGTTCGCCTTCATTCATCGTAATACACGCCTTTCAGCGCCTCCGTTTTCAAAGCGGTAGAATCAAGCTTTGCTTCAATCCGCAGAAGATGCGCCACCAGCCGCGTTTCCAGATCGCGCAAATCGGAAACGGAGGCATAGGATTTGGCGACTTCCAGCTTGAAGGCAGATAAGGCCTCACGCAGTTGCGCGTTGCGGGATTCAACGACGTCGCGCAGATGGTCTATTTCGTCGGCGTTTTCATGACGCGTACGCCAGATCAGCCAGAACAGACCGCCCAAGGCGGGCAGATCGATCATCGTGATCCACCATGTCAGTTGAGGGGATATTTCAAACATCGAAATCAGTCCTTGCGTTATGGGTTGTGCCGCCTTGTCTATTCCCTTGCCAATTCAGACGGCCTGCGAATATTTCCGTGCGCAAGCGCACTGGCTGCAACGCCAGCGCACCGGCAACGGCATCCAGCCCATCGTCATGTCCGCGGCTGCGTCCGGGCCGCCATTCCTGCATTTCGGTGGCAAAGGGCGTCGAAAATACAGAATCATGAGCATGCAGCATGCGCGCCGCCATCACGGTTTCGAATGATTCAAGAATGCGCAAATCCTTGGGGCGGCTGTTGCTATGTTCAACCACCGCACACGGTACCCGCGCTCTTGCCAGTTCACGGCGTAAAATCTGCGGCAGGAACTTTCCGATGCCGTTAATTTCCAGTGTCACGGACGGGACATGAAATTCACGGGCTGCCGCCGTTACCTGAAGGGCTTGTCCAGTAGCTTCATCGCCCGCCTCTCCTGATTTCAGGTAAAGCGTACGATGCAACCAGATTTCCCCCTGTTCATCGGTGAACACGACTGCCAAAACACTGTGATCGTTACCACCGAAAGCGGGGTCCCAAAAGGCGCTGCATGACACCAGCCGCCGCCCGTTCAGCTCCAGCCGGTTAATCTCCTTTATATATACAAGTGTGCCGTTATAGCGCCGCAGCAGTGCCGGGTTCAACCGCCCTTCGGCGATATTGACGGGTTCCAGCATCATCTGGCTGCGGAAACGGTTTAGGCCTTGGGCTTTCTTGCGTTCAATATCTTCGGGCGTGAAACGCTCCGGCCAGATGCTTTGCCCTGCATCGTTTAGTACCGGTAATTCCAAACGCTGATAACCAGAGAGGAAGGGTTGTATCTCCCCCGTTTCCGGACGCGCTTCAGCGGCATAGATCGTGTGCCAGTGATGCGGTGTGCCGACATATAAAATCGTACCGCCGGGGACGAGGATATATTCCAGCTCCCCCAGCACCTCGCGCAGATTACGGCGCTTTTCCACGGTGTCGCAGGTATTGGGCACTTCGACATCGTCACATATAACAATATCAGCGCGGCTACCTGTGATGTTGGCATCAATGCCGCGCGCGATCATGGACGGATCACGCAACTCCAACGGGCGGCTGATGGTAAAGCGTTCCCCCGCCCATTGATCGGGATTATCCGGTTTCAACTCGATGGTCAGCGGGTGGCGTTCGATAATCCGGCGCACATTGCGCACCATGCGCCGCGCCAGCGTTCCCTCTGCCGCCAGCACCAGAATGCGCAGGTTCGGATTGATATAAAAAAGCCATGCCGCAAACAGCCCGACAATCGTCGATTTGCCGCAAGAACGAAATGCCATCAGCAGCAGACGCGTATCACCCGCCTGCCAGCCATCCTGCAACCATTGCGCCATGCGTAAATGGACGGCGGGCGTGGCTTGCCCCTGCATACGATTCCACAGGACGAGGAATATTTTGAAATCAACTGTCTTCATCCCCTGATCTGTCATAACCCTTTAGTTCCTTTTCAGCTTCCTCAATGGCGGCGACCAGCACACGCTGATGATTTTGTCCGTCTATCTCGCTATCGGGCAGATCGGCCCAGCGCGCCAGCTTCAACAACAAATCAATGTGTGAAATGGCGACCTTGCAGGCCATGTGGTGGTCTTTGAATTTTGCTTCATCCGTTGCCGCCTCCGATTGAGAGTAGTTCTGGTAGGAATTCAGTGCCGCCCGGATAGCATCGGGCAGAAATTCAGCAATCTGCTCACGGCTTAAATCTTCAATTTTTGTACTCATGAAGCGTCCTTATAATTTTGAGATGATGTACCACTGGCTGCCGTTCGAAGTGACGGTGATGGCATCGTACTGCGCATTCAGAGGCTGGCTGGATTGATCGGGGCCGCTGCCACCCTGTTCCGTCACCGTGACGGCGTTGGCGGAACTATCGGTTTTCTTGATCGTCACCGTACGTCCGACCGCCTTGTCCGCATTTGCCGGGGGCAGCCGTGCGGTAACCGCGCCGCCGAAGCTGGAAATCAGGTAAACGTCGACCGCCATATCGATATCATAAGTGCCCGTGGTGTCGGCATAGCGTGTGTTTCCGGCCAGGCGGTTTGATGATTTAATATACCACCCCGCCCCATTTGATATAACCATGACGAAATCACCTTTACCGCCCAGCAACAAATTACCGCCATCGGGACCGCTGCCGCCGCCCTGCTCGGAAACGGTGATAATATTGCTGGTATCATCGACTTTCTTGACCGTTATTTCGGCACCCGCGGCACTGGCTGCGGCTGGTAAAGCGACCGTGATGGCGCCGCTGGTAGCATTCACCAGATGGACAGAATGCGACAGATCAAGATTGGTTGTGCCTGCTGTATCAATAAATTCGGTATCGAAACGCATCAGGGTAGCTTTCAAATCCGTCACTACGGTCTTACGTAAACGATTTTTGTCCGGCCAGCCTGCGTTAATCGCATCATAATTGCCGCTGGAAAGATCATAAATAGCTGCACCGTCACTCATCGCGGTCAGGTTCATCACGGCGGTTTCCTGCGATCCGCTATCCAGTTGCAGGTTCGGCACACCGTTCCATGACTCGCACAATAGATTTACAATCAGCGTCTTGTCGCTGTTGCCGCCGACACGGAAGCAACTATCAGCAGTGACGCCGTTCATATTGGCTTCGCAGTCTATAAAGCTGTTATTGAGCTGACCGTATTCAACATAAAAACCGCTGCCCGCCGTCGCCGCGCCCTTGGAATAGACGCGCACGGCATAGAAACGGTTGGCGTTCGGGGTATCGCCGTCATCGCTCAAGGTCAAATGCAGGCCGTGCAGCGTCGGCTGTTCGATCAGCACACGCGATACATGGTTCCAGTAACAGGGTTTATCGGTATCGTCATAGCCATCAAGCTGAATGCCCGTGGCCGCGCCCACGATATGGACATCGCTGACCGTGTTCTGGACGCATTCGCCGTCGCGGCCAAACATTTTGACGCCGATCAGGCCACCCTCAATACGCAGATGGGAAAGCAGCGCATAGCCCGCCGCCATTTCCACAGTAACAAAGCTATTGCTTTGCGCCTTGATGATGGCCGACTGTCCCGCGCCGGTCAGGGATTGCCGTGCGCCTAAAGTCACCGGGGCCGTGACCAGATAGGTGCCCGGCGGCAAGAAGACCGCATCATGCGCCGCCAACGCCTGTTGCAAGGCTAGCGTGTCGTCGGTCAGACCGTCACCCACCGCGCCGAAATCCTTGATTGAAATGGTATCGGAAAATTTATCGCTGCTGGTGCGGGTTTCGGCGCCCATGCCGCTGGCGGTGAAATCGGGCGCGGCCATGCTGCCCTCCAGCGACACTGCCACCGGGTCACCGTCATTATCAAAACCCAATGCTTTTCCGGCACGTGCGGCTTTGGGCGGTAATTCTATGGCCGCCGGATTTTCTGTCGGCGCATAGCGCAACATCGCCGTCTGGTCACGATTGACCTGCTGGATGGCTGCCGTCAAAAAATCGAGTTCATTATTGATGGCACGGGCACTGAAATCACCGCCTTCGAGAAAATCCGTCAGGCGTTCGAGGTCGAGACGGCGTTCCAGCGTCACAGTCACACCGTTTGCCGGAGCGGTCGCAAAGGTCACAGTGCCGCCCGCCGTCGTTCCTGCCCCGGCTACCATATAGCCTGAGGATTGCAGTGCACCGTTGAGGAAAACTTTCAGATCGCTTTCGGTGAAAACAGGGAAAGGATAGGTAAAGGCGGTCTGGCTGCCGTTGGCCAGTACGCGCACAACCGGCAACACCGCCGGCATCTTGATATGCTCTGTGGTCATGAAAAACTCCTGTAAGGTGCAAAGAAAAAACCCGCCACGGCGAACCGGGCGGGCTTAAGGGGGTATGCGGGGAGAAAAATTCGAAAAAAAATCTAGTCGGCGCAGACGCTCATCTTCACTTTGGCAACGCCTTCTTCACGGAAACCAAGGACATCGGCGGCCTTTTTTGAAACATCAAGTGTGCGGCCTTTGATATAAGGGCCGCGATCATTGACACGCAGCACCGCCTGTTGGCCATTATCAAGATTGGCCACCAGTAAACGTGTACCCAGTTTCAGCGTTTTATGCGCGGCGGTCATCGCGTTCTGGTTAAACACCTCGCCATTCGCCGTCTTGCGTCCATGAAATCCGGGGCCGTACCAGGATGCGCGGACGCTTTGGTTCACCGTACGCACGGTATCGCAATCCTTGACGATTTTGAAATCACGGGCCTGTGACAGCGGCGTGGCTGCCATAATAAATGTAGCGCACAACGGTGCCAGTAATGATCTGTACATCGGCATAGTGATTGACTCCTTTAGCTCATAAACGCCTGCCATCAAATGCGGCATGGTGATATTTATACGGGCCAATCGAGACCATTTTCAGATCATCATGTGACGATAATGTGGAATTGCATGTGCTCTGTGCATGGCTCTATCCGCCAGATGCAATACGGGCGAGTGCATTTCGCTCCTGCAATTGTGTCCGTTGCAACACATTTAAGGCGCGTTGCTCACCCAAAGACTGGTCTATGGCCGCCATACGGATAGTATCGAGACGCTGACTGGCGGCCTTATCGGATTCCGATTCCTCAAACAGACCTAGCAACACCGCCTCGGTCGAGCCATCGCCACCGGACAGGCCGCTGCCACCGAACTGGGTACGTTGTTTCGCTACGGCACGGCGCAAGGCCGCGCGGCGCTTTTGTTCGGCATCCAGCGCGTCGGTGGCAATTTTTTGTTGTTGCAGGGTAGCTTCCTGCGCCGATTGCTGTTCGTTCAAGGCCTGCTGCGCGGTCAGTTGCCGCAGGGCCAGATCCTGCTCTGCGCGCAACGCCTTGCGCTGCGATTCATAAGGATCTCTGGCAAAACCGCGTGTCGCACCAATCAACCTGTCGGCGGCAGATACGGCGGTGGTCAGTGTGGTCAAGCCCGTAATGACGGGGGTTAAGGCACCCATGGTAATCTCCTCATTTCAAGTTACAAAAAAGCGCCGTGCAAAGCACGGCGCGTCCAATATTTTCATGTGATATTCTATCTATTTTCCACTCCTCCTGTGGACACAAGATGCCGCAAAGAAAAAGGCCATCAGCCCGGAAGTGATCACAAGACCTACTCCATAAAGGGGGCCAAGAATAAAAATTGCCTCATTATTCAAAAGTCCAAAAAGGCCAAGAGGGGATAAAAAAAGCAATATCTGCCACGACACATATCTCGATGTCCTTACCGATAAACTATCTGTATGTCCGTTTCTTATCCTTAAAACGATAAACGGCAGGAGGATGGCAGTTATATAGGGTAAAATCATGGCCATAAACCATGAAAGCCCTAGAAAGATGACTGCCGAAATTATCTCCATGAGAGAATCGTGATTGCCTTCCCACGCATATCCATATTCGTGATCCCATCCCGCCCACATCATGAATCCAGCAACTAAGGCACTCATAATCAGGGCAGATGTCAGCATGACTTTTTCAATTTTCGTCAGTTTTATTTTTTCTTTATGCATGGATTTTCTGAAACCTTTGTCATTTCCAGACCATTATATAAGGTTGGAATATAAATCATAAGGGATTTTCTCCTAATCGTTGACTTTGAGTTCGGTGGTAACGGATAGCAGTGTAAAGGGCAGCGGCATGTCGTGTTCGATCCGCCAGAGCGGTCTGGAGGTATCGTTCTGCCAGCCGAGGGCGTGGACGCGGACATCGCGGCTGACAGGTGGCGGCGCTTCATCAAGGATGACGTCAATGCCAAACTGGCGCAGGGGAATGTCACGCAGGCCGCGCCCTACATCAAGGCGCAGAGCGGCAGTTTCCTCGATCCTGAAAACAGCCTCAACCAGACGCACCGCCCGCCCGCTCCCGTTTTCGGCCAGCACATTGGGCGGCAACGGCTCGACGATGTGGGTGTAGGGCAGACCGATTTCAACAAGGCTGGCGGGGTCTGCCAGTATAATCTGGCCGTCCGTTACCTCTTGCGGGGTCACGACGATACCATCAGCGACAATATTCACCATCCGGCCCTCCAGATGATCAAGCCCCGACCATGTCACGGCGGGAGATTCTGACGCCCCGGTCATGGCGGCATCGAGATTCAGATCATCGTCGATACGTTCAATATGATACGTCCCCTCTCGGGCGACCAGCAGATAGACATCATCGCCGACAACGGAGACGGATTTCACCAGCCCCGCCGTTTCATGCAGTGTCCAGGCGGCCACCGCCTCGGAACGGAAAACAGTGAGTGTGGCAAAACGGCCATCTTCACGCACCAGAAACAGCAAGCGTCGGCGCTGGTCGAAATCCATGTCGGCGGGTATGGGCACTATATGACGCGACACCAGCGCCAGATCAGTGACCTGATAGGCCTGCTCGACATCGGTATAAAGAAATTCCTGTATCTGTTCACCGTTGCGGGCGACAAACAGGGTCGCGCCATCGACTGTGACGGGCGCGATATGACGGCTGGTCATCGAACCGATGCGGGTCTGGCGGCGGATCTGGACGTTGACCGGGGTAAGCGGATCACCCGTCACCATCCATTCAGCACCGGAAGTGAAAACCTGTAAATGACGCCCTGAGAAAATGCCGCGAATGGCGTTGACCTGATCGGAAAGGATCGAGAATTCAATCGCTTCATCATCCAAACCCGTGCCGAGGTCGAAATTGAACAGATCGCCGGATTTGGAAAACCATAAGCGGTTGGGCAAATCGCGGCTGCCGCCCAGCACCAGTCGGTCCTGATGGAAGGCCACGGAAATCGGGTAGCCGCGCGCGGCGCTGAAGGCCTGTTCTTCCCAGTCGATGGTGGCTGCGGTGCCGCTCAATGTTTCGATCACATCGACAGTAACGACGGTCGCAGAATTAAAATCCGTGACGGCGACTTCCTTGCCGCCGACGCGCAGACGGGTGCCTTCATGGTCTTCGCTGAAGACAGCGGCAGAGGCGGTTAGCGTGATGGTGCCTGTGGTGCCGCTGGGGGTCAAAGTTACGGCGGTATCCACGAATTTGAAATAAGGCTGCTCTATCACGTTATTATCCGTGAAAAATTCCCAATCCTGCAACAACCATACGTCGCCCGCATTGCGGGTCAGTTTTTTCGGCGGCACATCCGGGTGCACCATTAACAGGGTATCGGCAGACTGGGTGAAGGCCACCTGCGCGATCTGGGCATCCGTCCACGGCGCGGCAATGCTGTCGATCAATACTTCATCGGCATAAATCGCCAACGCTTCATGGGTCAGCACCAGCAGATAGGTCTGATCGACGCTGAATTCAAAGCCCATCAGGCGGCCATTGCCCGCGACAGTATCGACATAGCGCAGACCTGCGCGACGGGTCACACCACCCGTCGGCTGGATAAAGACATTGCGCAATGTCAGCGCGCCGTTTTCATAGGCGCGCAAATCGCCGCGCCCCAGCAATGCCCGCGATACTTCACCGGCTGTAAAGGTGGTTTTGATTTGTCGGATACGGGTCATAATGTCTCCCAAAGAAAAACCCCCAGGGAAATCCCGGGGGTTGGTAATAAAAATCTGATTCTGGCTGAGGAAAGCTCTAGAGCACCGGTTTTTTAGGAGATTCGGCAGGAGGCAACACGATTACATTTCCTCCATTCTGAAATCTCTCATTCACGGCGTCCGATTCCATTTTATTCCCATACATGACAGTACCAATAGTGGCTGCTACGGCCACAAAGGCTGCGATTAGTCCGCGTTTCTTTTCCGGTGACATGGTTTTTTCCTGTTTTTATTAAATGATAAGCGACCTTAGACGTACCTGTGCCCCTTAGTCAAATTTAAGAATTTCGCGCATTGATCAGAGAAAAGTCCTCGATCCTGCCCGGGCTGTCCTGCTGGGCGTCGATCTGGCGGGCGCGCTCGAATTCGGCTTCGGCCATTTTGAACAAGGCTTCGGCACGGGATGTGTTTTCTGTGATGGGGATGCAGAACTCCGCCGACAGGCGCGCGATCAGCGCCGCATCGAAGTAAGGCGGAAATTCCTCTTCCTCGGGGCGGAAGATATAAGTCAGCAGCACATCACTGGCATCGGTATGCAGGGCATTGCGGGCGATGCGGTAATTTAAACCCCTGCCCTTGCCACCCGTGCCCGCCGACATGGCGCGCAGAAAATCATCCGGCAGCGCGAAGGCGTTGGCGTAGTCGGCCAGCGGCGCGGTTTCCAGCGCGTTCAAGGCCTGCTGGCCCGTGGCAAAGCTCCAGCCATAGGCCGACAGTAATGCATCACGCACCGGACCGAATAAGGCCCCGGCGATCTCGGACTCAGCCGAACCGTCATCAAATGAGGAAATAGGCGCCGCGCCCAGCCGAATGAGTGCCCGGCTGGCCAACGCCACGTCGTTCAGTGCCATAATTTTTGTTCTCCTGATGGAAGTTAATAATCCTATGTCATTCCCCGACTTGTTCGGGGAATCCATTTGCCTATCGCGCAAGCTGATGAATGGATCCCCCGGCTAAACCGGGGGATGACGAATGAAATAGAACGAGCGAAGAAAAAGGCCGCCCCACTGTTACAGTGCGCGGCCTTAGTATTCTTGTTATTTACACCCTCGTTATTTTTATTATGCGGCCAATGACAGTTTTGGTTCGTTGTAGCCACGTTGCTGCGCAACGGCTGTTCCGGCAAAACCGTCAAACGCGTTGCTAATACTATCAATCTGCTTACGGACATGGCCTGTGTAGTGTGCCACGCTGCCTGTGAATTTTTCGCGAATAGCGCCGAGCGATACCACATTCGATACCGGTTCAGCGATGGCCGGTTCTTTCATATCGATATCGTGCGTCAGGCGGAACGCCGCATCCATCGTACCGTGGATCAGCAGACCCTTGTTCGTCATCCAGAAACCGCGTACCTGCGATTCCAGTTCGGGATCGCCGTGAATGCGGTCTGAAACTTTGAGCAGCTCCATGTCGTCTTCGTCATGGCCGATGCTATTTTGCACCAGACGCTGCGCCTGTGCGGGTTCAATCGATTCGGGAAGTTTATTTCCAGAATTAGGAAGCAGTATGTAGGATTGTGCTGTGCGAGAACCGCTGTCCCTGCGCATGCCTTGATAGGTCATGTTCACACCCGTTAACTCTATTGTTGCCAGTTACTCGTTACCTTCTCCGGGCGTTCATTGTATTGGAAAGCCGACGCACCGTTTTTATGAAGATAAACTTAACAAAACACAAAATTGCCACGATGGCAATAAAATTTTCGGTTATGGGAAAAAATGAAACAGCCTCAGGAGCTTAGCGCCCCCAAGGCCGTTTCTATCAATACGGACAGGCCAAGACCGTCCAAAACCGGAGAAACCCGCTGCCCGTTGGGGAGGGGAGAGCGAATCGCGGGCCCCGGCGACATCATCAGCTGTAAACTGTGATGGTGACGGCGCTGCCGGTGTTACCGGTGACGATATAAAACTTCGTCGAGGGTGTGCCGTCCGTATCGATATTCACAATCATCAGATCGTTGACACGCATCATGTCTGCCGCCTTGTCGAAATAATTGGCGGTGGTTACGTCGCTATCAATCGTGGTGTAGTGCCAAAGGGTGAAGTTGTTGGCGTAGGCAAGTACGCTCAAGTCGGATGCTTTGAAAGCCATTTTAGTCTCCAGTTATTAGTGATGAGTTTTTAGTGTTTAGTGAGTGAAGAATGACTAATCACTCCTCACTCAAAACTAATCACTCTTAATCCGGTGTCTCGTCGCAAAGGATTTCGACGATGCCGGTATCATCGATACGGGCGGCACCCTGACTCATCATGTTATTGACGAAGTGGGCCGCACGGTCACCGTGCCAGGTGATGTCCGTCTGCACATCGGAACCCGCCGCATGGCCGAGCGCCGTGCGGTGATACCAGAAGCAGGAACGAATATCGCTGGAGTCTTTCGGCAGGCCTGAATGTGGAATCCACAGTGTGCCCAGCCAACGCTTGGCTTGCGTCCCGTTGAACGGCAGATCGTCAGCACCGACATAATCAGAGCTGGAGAATTCATCAATCTGCAGCAGCTCGCTCCATTGTTTCCAGCCAACGACAGCATAACGCTCGCCGTCATCTGGCACGTCAGCACCGCCGAGTTTTTCAAACGCCGACATGACCTTGGTCAGGGTCATACCGGTGTGTTACCCTCAGCCACTTCCTGAACGCCGCTGACGCCCGCAAGCGCCGTGATGATCAACTCATCAGTCTTGCGGCCCAGCGCATAAGCACCGGCGTTGGCAATCACCTGACGTTCGTCGATATTGACTTTCAGTTCCTGCAGGCGATCCACCCAGTCACCGGCATAATAATCCTGCAGTGTGCATTCGACAGCGCTGTGCGACAGGTTCATCACCGGCACCATGCCGTGGGTGGATTTGGTGGAGGCCGTGCCCTTGCCCACCTTCTGGAAGACGGCGGTTGAGCCGTTGACTTCACCGATAGTACGGACGGTGTTACGCAGTTTCGAGCCCTGACGTTGATAGGACTCGTGGACTTCGCGTTCAAACTGCTTGATGAACGCCTGGTCGATGGATGTCGACATGACATATACCTCATGTTTCTGGTTGTTGAAAAAAAGAGACACGAAACCGGGTTGTCATCGGTTGATGGCCGCAGGTCGTGGAAAAATAGCGCTGCCGAGCCTGCTGATTTTTAATCAGAGGTTCTTCGACAGCGCTTAAGTTTAAAAAGCAGGGAAAGAAAAACGCCCGCTCATTCTTGCTATTGGCAAAACAGAGTCCGGGCGTTGATAGATTCAGTTATAGGATTTAATTCCTAGAATGTCAAGAGAAAAAATCAAAGAAAAAATTCAATGGGCAGATTGCCCGATGAACCTGTGGAGCTTTTATCTAAGAGGTGTTTGTAAAGTATCTGATTTCATGAGAGAATCACCTTATTCGGGGTGCTTCGCCCCTTCTCTCTTCCAATCAGAGCCTTAATTCCTTGTAAAACGGCCGGGTGTTCTGTAAATTATGTCAACTCAAGCTTCCTATCGGGAAGCCCAAGGAGTCTTGTAAGAAAATGATGCTGCAAAACCTGATCGCCGCGCTGAAATCGAATTCCAGCAATGACGTCAACTCAACACGCCGCCGCCATCCGCGCCGCGCCAGCGACCGTTGCGTTGTCGTGATTTACGGCCATACATTCCCGGTTGAGGACTGGAGCTTCGGCGGCGTACAGCTTGCTGGTGATGACCGCCTGTTCGGCGCCACGCAGACCCTCGACTTCACATTGAAATTCAAAGTCCGCAATACCATTCTGGACGTTCATCACCGCGGTCATGTCGTGCGCAAGGGTCATGGCAAAATCGCGCTTGAATTCGAACCGCTGACCCAGACGATCCGCCAAGGTTTCCAGCGCGTCATCGATGATGCCGTGGCCAGCCAATTTGCTGAATCGCAGATTTAGCTTTTAGGAATTTTAAGAAACCCTCTCCGGCTGGAGAGGGTTTTTTATTGAGATAATATTACTGGGAATACATACGACGGAAACCTTCGGTCACCTGCGCTACGAAGGCCGGGTCGCGGGTTTTCCAGTAGCGCGGGTCGCGCATCATGGTTTGCAGTTCGCCTTCATTACCGCTACTGCTCTGCGCCTCTTCACGAGACAAAATCGGTTCTTCGCCTTTCATCAGGCGATAGAGTGCCATGACGCCTTCGAAACTGCTGGCGAGATTGCTTAAAACTTCCGGCGGCATGTTTTTCTGACCATAGGCCAGCAGCTGGCGCGAAATTTCCGCCCATTTTTCCGGCCCGCCGAAAGCAGCAATCAGGCGATCGACTTCGCGTTCGGCTTTGAATTCATCGGCCAGTTCCAGCACCATCGGCACCATTTTCTCAACCGCAAGGTCATAAACCATCTGCACCTGTTCCGGCGTAAAGCCGCGTTCATGCATACGTTTGTTGATATCGGGATCAGCCGGGAACAAGCCGTGACTGACGTCGATTTCATAGGCATCAGCGCTATCCGGCACACCGAGCGTACTTAACACACGCTGGCGGTCATCGGGGTTGATCATGCCGGAGAGTTTTTTCTCCAATTCAAGATAAGACCCCAGCAGCGCCTCCATACGAATTTCCTGCTTTTCAGCATCCCAGAATTTTTCAGGAAGATTTTCCGGTTTATTTTCAGCATTTTCAATTTCAGGTGTCAGCAGATTATCAGTCATAAAAGTCTCCTTGGTTAAAAATAAAATCTTTTTGTCATTCTGAGGAGCGTAGCGACGAAGAATCTCCTCTGGCTAAGATGAAATCCTTCGCTTGCGCTCAGGATGACAATTCAGGAAGGGTTACGTCCGGCATTGACCAGACGCAGGATGGTGCCGACCAGCGCGCGCTGGCCTTCGGCGTAGCGGAGTTGCCCTTCCGGTGCATCGGCGGCATAAGCCCTTGCAAAGGTCAGGTTTTGCAGATGACCCAGCACGACGCGGCCATTATCGTCGGAGAACGCGCGGGCATAGGCTTTCTCGACATCGCGGCGGTCGCCGGCCCCATTTCCTGAGAGCGGTTCCGGCATCCAGAACACTGGCGATGATTTTGGTTTAAACAGTTTGCGGAAGAACATGGGGTATCTCCTGTTCGGGTAAGGGTAGCGGTTGACGGATAAGATCGACGGGCACACCCAGCGCATCGCCGAGGAAACGCGCCGCCGCGGCCAGATCGATCGCGGCAGAAGCTTCCGGACCCATGCGCAACACGGATTCAATCCATGAGAGCGTGTTCTGCACGTTACGTTGCCCCTGCGCTTTGGCCAGCGGTGCACGATAATCAAGCGCGACCAGACGGCCATCAAGGCGGATATCCGGCACCTCGCCCCGGCGGCGCAGGATGCTAAAGGCGCGTTGCACCAACGGCGTCAGCAATTCCGATTGCAGACGCCCATAAGTAGCACCGAGCAGCAACGACATTTCGGACGAGCGTTCGATGACTTCCGTGGCGGTCATGCGCGGTGACGATACGGGCGCCAGCCTGTCGGCTAGCAAGGCATGGCGAATGCGGGTGCGCAGATCATCAAGCACCAGTTGCGAGATATCAAAACGTCCGGGCATATCAAGCGGTTTCAGACCTTCGGAGCCGACAGCCTTCGGAATGATCGCGCCGGGTTTGAGTTCGATATTGGCAGGATTGAGCACACCGTCATCATCGGCCTGCCAGATACCTGTCACGGCAATCGAAGCGTTCTTCAGGATCAGCTCGACAACCTTGTTCGCGGTTTTGATATCGGGCAGCGCTTTCATCACCGGCGAACGGCCATAAAGTTCACCGGGCGCTTTGAGCCAGCGGAAGGCGATTACGGGCGATGCGTTAAAGGTGCCTTGGCGCAATAAGACAGGCGTAGAATTGCCCGGCAGCACGGCCTTGAAATCATAATTGCCGAATTCGCCGGGGAGAACGGATTCCAGAACCTCGAACCGGCTTTGCGGATCTTTGCCGCCACGGCGCAATAATTCAGGCGGCAGTTCAGCCGCCGGATAGCGTACCTGCAGTTGCGAGAGCGTCAGCGACAGACGGCGGTAGGAACCATCGAGCATGCCGCCCGGTCCCTCTTCCAGCACGATGTCGCTTAACGGAACCGCCGTAAAACGAAAGGCAGAGAAATTACCCGGTTCAGATTCTTCCAGAACCAGCGCCGCCGTGCCGCCGACGATCAGGTCGAGATAGCATTGGTGCATTTCAACAATGAAATTGGAGCGGTCGAAATGCGCCTGCAAGGTGCGAGCAGCCTGTTCCAGTACGGGGGACAGCGATTCCGTTTCCGCCGCTGATAAATCAGGGCCGGGTTTCAGGCCGAACCACTGCGTCCAGGGCGGAGTCAGATTGCCGAGCAGGCTGGCGGCCAGAGAATCGACAGCATCGAGCGCGGTGCCGTCAAAAATTCTCTCCATGCGTTTGTCGCCGGGCAGACCGCCGGAAAAACTATTCCGTTGCGGCAGCGCGTATTCATAAGCGTCCTGCCAGAGCGGTTCCCAGTCACGGCGACGGTTGCGCGCGATTTCGTAGCGTTCGATCAGCCTGCGCAAGGCTTCACCATCGGCACCTGCCTGAGGTGCCTTTATTAAGGTCGTGGATGTCATTTTATTCTCCGAGAAGTGTTCTACGCGCGCCGCCAACAGTATCGTTCAGCAGGCCACGGAAACTGGTAAGGACGGTGCCAAGGCGGCCACGACGACGGTCGAGCAGATTATTCGTGCGGGCGGTGGCCTTCACCTCTTCCTCTGTCGGTGCGGGCGTTGTTGTTCCTGACGAAGAATCAGATGTCGCGGCGGGTGCCGTATAGGTTGATGTCGGCACATAAACATATTGCACGGGCGCGACATCGGGTACTTTCGGACGTGAAGCAAGGCTTCCCATGATAAAATCCTTTCTATAAACCCCCTCTCCCATAAAAACAGGAGTTGGGGGAGAGGGTCGGGGTGAGGGGTTTTGATGCTTGCCTTTACTCAGGCATAGGACACCCGCCCCCCTGCCCCCTCCCTCAGGGAGGGGGAGTGTTTCAACAAATGGCGGTAAAGCTGCCACGGCGTCAGTACGCCCCAACGGTGCAAGCCTAGTACGCGCTTGACCGCCTCGACACAGGTGAAGAGCATCACCGGGGCCGGTTTATTATGGCTGCGATCCAGTGGTGCCGGCATAACGCGGTTGCCACGGGCGGTCAGCCAGCCCGGCAAATCAAAATCAGGCGGCACGTCGTGGACTTTTAGTTCCGTATGCTGCAGCAGCGGATCAAGCGAAAGCCAGCGTGTGCCGTCATGCACGATCACGAAGCAATGGCGGAAACCCGGGCGCAGGAATTTAAGCCACGGCCAATCCGATTTACCGCTGAACACGACCCATGCTTTTTCCGGCAGCGAAGGCGCTGTGACGGGTTTCATCGAAACGATAGCTTCTTCTGATTCATCAAAAAATTTTCTCATTCTGCGGCTCCTGTAACTGTGAAAGGGATGATGTTGTGATTGCTGAAAGCGGGATCGAAGGGGTGCCATTCCGATAAAGGCTCGATAATCCCTTTACGTTCCAGCAGCGGGCTCATGCGTTCCAGCGCCTCGACCCAGAGGTTATGGGCTTTGAGTTCCTTGACGCGGCGGGGATCGGGCGGCATCAGGCGGCGTCCGTAATGGCGCAGCACCAGCAGGTGGTCCATGATCAGGCGGCGCTGGCGGTACAGGCGGTCAACCACCTTTAATATGTCGATGGGTTCGCACGGACGGGCCACCAGCCCCTGCCCGACAGAGAATCGGGCGCCGTCGTTCCGGGCGGCCTGTGCCTGGATAAACCAGAACCAGGCCTCCTCCGCTGAGCTGAAAGGCATTGTTTCCACAGAAGAAACGGGTTTCGGCGTATAGGGTTCGCGGGGGGACATGACGGTTTTTGATCCTTTTGTTCTTATTTCGAACACAAGTGTTCTCTTTATGTTCTAGTTATGATACGTTCTGAGTATGAGGTCAAGAGAAAAATAGGATTTATTTCCTATTTATTTGTGCTGCATACAATGGGATTATGATCCTAGGAGATAAGACCTAGATGTTTACCCATGACGATATGTGGTGTGCGATTGACCGGCTGGCGGATGGCCACGGTTATTCGGCTTCGGGACTGGCTAAAAAGGCTGGCCTTGATCCCACCACCTTTAATAAAAGCAAACGTGTGAGCAGCGACGGCAAACCGCGCTGGCCCTCGACCGAAAGCATTTCAAAAATTCTTGCCGTCACCGGGGCGACGATGAGCGACTTTATCGCGCTGATCGGCCTTGAAGATGGCGATACCGCGCACAAGCATCCGACTATTCCGATGATGAATATCGCCCTCGCCGCCAAGACTGGACATTTCGACAGCGAAGGACACCCCGCCGGTGAGCATTGGGACGCGTTCACCTTTCCAGCGGCGCAGACCGCGCATGACAAGCACCTGTATGCGCTGGAGATCAACAGCAATATCCTGACGCCTGTGTACCGCGAAGGCGATGTGCTGGTGGTTTCACCGGAGGCCAATATCCGCCGCGGCGACCGCGTGATCGTGCGCACGGGCAAAGGCGAAATTTTTATCCATGAACTGCGCCGCCAGACTGCCACGCGCATTGAGCTTAAATCCATCGACCCTGCGGCCGAGAACAGGCATATGGCGCTGGACGACGTTTCATGGATGGCGCGCATTATCTGGGTGAGCCAGTAGCGCTATGGCCGATACCCCTCACATCACCTGCATCGGCGTCGCGAATGTCGATGTCATTGCGATGGTTGATGATGCTTTTTTACAGGCGCATACGCTGCCCAAGGGTGTCGCGGCGGCGGTGGATACACACAAACTCGGATATCTGCTGGATATTATAGAGCACGTCACCGTCAGGCCGGGCGGATCAACTGCCAATCTCGCCTGCGGTCTGGGATTGCAGGGCTTGCGCGTTGATTTTTTCGGCAGGACGGGCAGCGACAGTTATGGCGCTTCCTTTAAAGACGATTTTGCCCGTTACCACGTGAACGGCATGCTGCCCGCCGATCAAGACCGCCGCACCTCGACATGCCTGACGCTGGTAACACCGGACAAGGAACGCAGCTTCGCCTTCAGCACCGGCACCGCCGGATGGTGCATGAAACCCGCCGATATACCCGCCCTGCCTGACAGCAAGAACCAGATTGTCTGTATCGAAGCCAATACAACACGCATGCCCACTGGCTATAGCGCGGAGGAAAGCGTTTTCACCGCCGCCCTGATTAAATACGGCCATAGCAATATCCGTATGTTCGTCGGCCTGAATGACCGCGACATTGTAAATAATATGCGGGCGCAAATGCGCGATGCACTGACCTGCCCCAATGTCACGATCATGGGCAATTTGACCGAGTTGCTGGCGCTGTTCGATGCGCATGATATGGCCATCGCTTTTCAAAAAGCGCAGGAGAGTGGCCGGGACTATATTATTACCAACGGTGCCAACGGCGTTTACCTGATCGGCCCGCAGATGCTGGAACATGTGCCGGTGCCAGACATTCCGGAGGCCGATATTATTGACACGATCGGCGCGGGAGACCAGTTTGCAGCGGGCTTTATTGCTGGTATGGTCGCCGGGCTGAATTATCAGGAAGCCACCCGGCAGGGAATTGAAACCGCCAGCCGCATCCTGAAGGAAAGCGGCGGTCGCCCCCGCCCCCTTGAATAACCTAAAAAAAAGAATGAGGACATGATGACCAATATTGCTGCTGAATCCGCGCAAATCCTGCTGGATACGAAATCCGTTTTGTTCAATTCACGCGAGCCGTTCACCTTCACCTCAGGCCGCATCAGCCCTGTCTATGTCGATTGCCGCCGCCTGATCTCTTTCCCCAAAGAACGCGGCGTACTGATGGATTTCGGCGCTGATATTTTACGCAAATCCTGTCCTGATCTTGCTTACTGCGCCGGTGGTGAAACGGCAGGCATTCCCTATGCCGCTTTTATTTCAGAACGCCTCAATCTGCCGATGCTGTATGTCCGTAAAAAACCCAAAGGTTTTGGCCGGATGGCGCAGATCGAAGGCGTGATGGACGAAGCAGGCAAGAAAGTCGTGCTGATCGAAGATTTACAAACAGATGGCGGCAGCAAGAAAGTTTTCATCGACGCGCTGCGCGAGGCCGGGGCGATTGTCGAACATTCTTTCGTCGTGTTTCATTACGGCATTTTCCAGGCGAGCGAAGACAATATGAAAGCGATGGGCGTAAAACTGCATGCGCTGACCACATGGTGGGACGTGCTGGCGGTGGCGCGGGAGAAAAAATATTTCGACGAAGAAACGCTGAACTCGGTCGAGGCCTTCCTAAATGCCCCGGACAAATGGGCCGAAGACAACAAGCATCTGGCTAAGTCGGCGTAGACCCTTTGTGGCGGTTGCCGAAGGGAAGCGCAATCACTTTACCATCGACTGATTTAACCGCTGACGGGCGGCTGAGATGCACATTGCCGCTGCGCGCCTGTATCAATTTATTTTCCAGCAGAAACGCGTCAATGCTGGCGCGGTGATCGTCGCCATAGAGAACCGAAAATGCGTTTTGTGAATCCCGCACACAGAAAACGATATTGCCGCGATCTTCGAACACTGACCCGATGCGTTGGGGGTTAACGGCGATGAAGGGCTGTGGCGCGCGGTCAGTCAGAACCTTCATGTCAGCATTGTACCAGCACAGATGACGGGCAATCTTGCGGCCCCGCTCCTCAGCCAATCCGACATCAATGAAGAAGGTATCGCGCCCATCGCCACAAGACACGCCGACCTGATAACGGCCATTCGGCGCATCCGTGCCGTATTCCTGAAGGCGGCTTGCCTGCGGGCTGACGAAGACAGCGTTCATATGTTTAAGCGCCGTCTCGACATCGCGGATTTTTGAATCCGGATACAAGACAGCATGCTCCTCAATCGCCTTGCGCAGGCTTTCAAAAGGATCGGCGGCTTGGTTGAATGTTGTTTCCATGGCTTCTTTTATATAATATTTTTCATAATCTTTCAAGCGGTTTTCCACCCCCCATCCCTTAGATCAGTGTTTGATCGGGCGGGCGCTTTCAGGTTAATGTCCTGACATGACATATAAAAAAGGCACCATCCATTTTCATGCCGCTGCTTCCGACGAAGCGCAGGATGCGTTTACCACACTGACTGCTCTCTACGGTCAATGCGGCCCGGATGAAGCGCAGGTGATTGTCGCGCTCGGCGGTGACGGCACGATGCTCGAAACCCTGCATAATTTCTATCAGACCGGTAAACCGATCTATGGCATGAATCGCGGCTCGGTCGGGTTTATGATGAATCCCTACCGCACTGAACATTTTCTGGAACGCCTGAACAACGCGCAGAGCGTTACCCTTCATCCGTTGCGGATGCGGGCCGTTACCAAAGACGGAAAAGAGATGGAAGCGATTGCCTTTAACGAGGTATCGCTGCTGCGGCAGGAACGCCATACCGCAAAAGTCAGCGTGATCGTTGATGACATTGAACGCTTAAGCGAACTGGTATGCGATGGCATTCTGGTCTCCACGCCCGCAGGGAGTACTGCTTATAATCTATCTGCACACGGGCCTATTCTGCCCCTCTCTGCAAACGTGCTGGCCTTAACACCGATCAGCGCGTTCCGTCCGCGCCGCTGGAAAGGCGCGCTGCTGCCTTCGCATGTTTCGATTGCGTTCGACGTGAAAGACCCCGAGGCGCGTCCGGTCAGCGCCACCGCTGATTCCACCGAGGTGCGCGATGTCGCCCGCGTCGAAGTGCGTGAATCAAAATCGCTCTCCGTGACATTGATGTTCGATCCCGATCACAATCTCGAAGAACGGATTCTCAAAGAGCAGTTTTTGCCTTAAGCAAAAAATTCATGTAGTATGGAACTTAACAGGGAGCACATTCGCGGCTCTTCAATCTTACCATAATAATAAAAACAACCCGCCTTTACGATTTGTTCACACATCACGAATAACCTAGCACGATAAGCAACAACGCAGGGTGTGGCTGCAGAACAACTGCAGACGATAACAAATAAAAAACCAAAGTCTGGGAGGACTTCACATGGCTGCTATTTATGCTGCGAAGAGCTTTGCTCTCGCAAACAATAACTATAATTTTCTGAGCGATACCGACCTCGTCACGATCAATGACATGCCCGAAGGCATGAAAGCGCCGACAACTTTGAGCGACGCATTTCTGGAAGCCGCGACCGATCCCTACAAGAAATCGCGTGGCAAACACAGACAGGAACCTGCCGAGCTATGGCGTGACGTCATGGATAAGGGCGGCAATGTCGATGCCGACACAGCGCGCCAGTTCGTCAATGATTTCCTGAGCGGGGTTTTTGCGAATGACGCAGGCATCTCCGATGTACGCACCCGCCAGCCGCTGAAAAACCTAGGCTTCGAGATGATCATCACGCTGTACGAGAAAATTTCAGACAGCGATGCCAAAGGCAACAGCCTTTATTTACGTGAACTGCATAAAGCACTCGACATCCCCGACGCTTTTTACGAAAAGCGCGTGGAGCCGATTGCCAATTTCCTGGGCGACGGGCAGAAAGCCTGGCTGGAAACCAAGTGGGCAGAAGCCCGCAGTGAAGGCCGCCTGGGTGATCATGCCGATCATTTTGAAGATGCTATGGCCGAGGAACTGACCAGCCCGCCGATGTGGAATGTCAATGATGCGAAACGCCGCATACAATTGCTGCAATTCATTGCCGATGCCTATAGCGATTCAATCGGTGAAACCCGCGTCCGTGTCGGCCTGTTCAACGGCCAACCGGGTTTAAAAGGTTTCTATTCACCGCCGCAACCGGGCAAACCGGAAGTTATCGGCCTGAATTTGAGCGAACTGGGAAATTTTCAGGCTTGCATCGGCGTCATCATGCACGAACGTCACCACGCTTCGCAACAACGTCTGGCCGAGGCCTATGAAGACGGACGGATCGACAAGACCCATCCAGATTACAAGGCCGCCCGCATCTTCTCCGCTAATGGCCGCAATGGCGGCTATATCAGCGGCGATAAGGAAGGTGCCGGAATGGCAGGCTACCGTTTCCAGCCGATGGAGCAGGACGCTCATAACGCTGGCAGCGTTGCCGAATATATGGTGTTCAAAACCTATGCGCGCAAACCGGGCATTTACACCGAGAACCATATCAAGACCGGCAATACCCCGCCTGCGCAAAAACTGGCGGCATAACCGGAACACATAATAACAAACGGCCCCTGCCATTGCGGGGGCCGTTTTTTATGCCTGTTCGCCTAACACTCAGGTTATTGTTTTGAGATGCCACAATAAAACAGCGGCGGCCGTGCGGTGCGGGGCAAATTTTTTACCCATTTTCAGCGCTTCGTCGGCGGTGGGGCGTTCGGTGCGACGGTGATAGATTCTCAGGCCGTCTTGAATCCCGAGATCGCCCGCAGGCCAGACATCCGGGCGCGCCAGCGAAAACATCAGGTACATTTCAGCGCTCCAGCGGCCAAAACCTTTCAGCGCCGTCACCGCTTCATACACTTCGTCGTCTGATAATTTTTCCAGCGCATGAGGATCGAAGGATTTGCCGTGGATGGCTTCGGAGAGGCCACGGATATATTTCACCTTCTGCCCGCTCAAGCCCAGCGCCCGCAAATCATCATCATGCATTTTCATCACGCGCGCGGGTGTGACGGTTTTCAATTCCTTACGAAATTTTTCCCAGATGCTCTGCGCGGCCTTGGTCGATACCTGCTGACCGATGACAATGCGCACGAGGGAATCATAGCCCGGCGGCGTATAGCGCCATGTCAGATGTTCCGGCGCAATATCAAGTTTTTTGAAAACCCGGTCATTGAGAAGAAGATGATCAAGACCTTCGCGGATATGGGGGATTTCATAGAGGTATGTTTTCATTCATCTACCATTCCATCATGGGCATTTAACGATTTTACGCAGATCCCTCGGCTGCGCTCGGGATGACAAAGAAAAAAATGATACCTATTCGTCATCCCGAGCGCAGCCGAGGGATCTGATAATTTTGCCATCATAAAGATTAGACCATTCAGGATTGACCCGCTTTACCAGCGCATCTTTCTTCTGGCGGCTCCAGCGCTTGATCTGTTTTTCACGCAAAATAGCATTCTCCATATCCGAGAATGCTTCATAATAAACCAGCTTGTCTAATTTATATTTAGCGGTAAAGCCGGGAAATAATTTCAGGCGGTGCTCGGCATAGCGCTTCTCAAGATCACTTGTCATACCCACATAGATAACTTCGTTCGTCCAGTTGGTGAGAAAGTAAACAAAACCGCTTTTCATCTTAAAGGAGTCCTCGCAGATCCCTCGGCTTCGCTCGGGATGACGACTTATTAAGCAGCAAGCTCAATCCGGTAATCCTCGACCACCGTATTGGCGAGGAGTTTTTCGCACATTTGTTCTATGCGCTTGATGTCGGTGCCGGGGGCGATTTCGATTTCGATGGTTTTGCCTTGGCGGACTTCGCCGACTTCGTCAAAGCCCATGCCGTGCAACGCCTGACCGATGGCTTTGCCCTGCGGGTCGAGGACGCCTTTTTTCAGTGTGACGTGGACATAAGCTTTCATCAACTACACTTTCCGGGGTTTGTTCGGCGAGGTTTTATTGACCTCGCGCAGTTTGCGTTGCTCAGCGACCTCGTTTTGAATTTCGCCCAGCGAAGCGGCCAGCTGTTCGTTGATGTTGCCGCCCTCGATGATGCCGCCTTTGGGGATCAGGCCCAGACGTTCAGCCACTTGCGAGTAGGCTTCGATCACGTTCCCCAAGTCCTGACGGAAACGGTCTTTATCAAGTTTCTCATTGGTTGTCGCGTCCCACAGGCGGCAATTGTCCGGCGAAATTTCATCGGCCAGCAGAATATAAAGCTCGCCGAATTCGCCGTACAGACGGCCAAATTCCAGTTTGAAATCGACAAGGCGCAAACCGATACCGGCAAACAGGCCGTTGAGGTAATCATTGACGCGCCACGCCATGTGAACGATCTCTTCGAGTTCATAGGGATCAGCCCAGCCGAAACCAACGATATGGTGTTCGTTGACCATCGGGTCGCCCAGTTCGTCTTTCTTGTAATAGAATTCGACGATGGGATGGGTGAGGATCGTGCCCTCTTTCACGCCGAGGCGCTTGCACAGCGATCCTGCGGCGATATTGCGCACGACCACTTCGATCGGAATGATTTCCAGCTGGCGCACCAACTGTTCGCGCATATTGAGAGACCGCATGAAGTGCGTGGGAATGCCGATGGCTTCCAGTTTGGTCATCAGGTGCGCGGAAATGCGATTATTGAGCACACCCTTACCGGCGATCAGGTCATGCTTCTCGCCGTTAAAGGCGGTGGCGTCATCCTTGAAGTACTGGACGACCGTCCCCGGTTCCGGCCCTTCATAGATGGTCTTTGCCTTGCCTTCGTACAAAACCTTGCGTTTACCGCCGATGCTTGTCCATGTTTTCATTCCCCTGATATAGCCTAGATTTTCAGTCATTCCAATGTTAGAAAGGCTTGGGATTTAATTTATTCAAGCACACCATATGTAAAGGAACCACGATGAGCCTCGAAGACCGCAAGGACGCTTTTGAAAAGAAACATGCCCACGATCAGGAACTGATGTTCAAGGTCGAGGCCCGTACCTGCAAGCTGTTTGGCCTTTGGGTGGCTGGCCAGATCGGCCTGAGCGGTGCCGATGCTGACACCTACGCCAAGGAAGTGGTCTCCGCAAACCTTGAGGAAGCCGGGTTTGACGACGTCAAACGCAAAGTCATCCCGGACCTGCAGGCCAAGGGCAAGGATATATCGGACCATGTGCTCGACCGTCAGCTGGAAGAGGCTTTTGAAGAAGCCAAGAAACAGCTGACTTCCCCGTGATATTCCATCGTATGTAAATAAGAAAAAAGCCCCGTTATTCACGGGGCTTTTTAATTTAGTTTTTTGATTTACTTATCCCTAGTCCAACTCGCTGGTTCTGGAGCTGATTTCCTCTATTCCGCTTCAGGTTTAGGCCCCTTGTTGCTTCTTGGCTTTATGGGGCTCTTTAAAACTATATCCAGCGCGTGTCTTTATTTTTTGTATATTAGAATCCTTAAATGAAGTTTTTGGGGTCTGCAAGAGAAAAATTCCACAATTTTGCCGTAATGCGAAAGATTCGTGCGTTTTGCGATAATATAAACACTCGCTTGCCATTATATTAAGTATGTTCTCCTCATTTTCTTGTGGCCAGAGCCTTATACCCGGCTTTTCCGGGACTGCTGCAGGTGCTAAGTTACTGGCATGCAAGTCTCTCTGATCGTTTTTCCCGGCACCAACCGGGAGCAGGATATGGCCCAGGCTTTCCGCAGCCTGACCGGAAAGCCCCCTAAATTCGTCTGGCATAAAGATACGGATCTCGGCAAACCGGACCTGATCGTGCTGCCCGGCGGCTTCTCTTACGGCGATTATCTGCGCTGTGGCGCGATGGCCGCGCACTCCCCCGTTATGAAGGAAGTCATCGCGCTGGCTAAAAAGGGTACGCGTGTGATGGGCATCTGCAACGGGTTTCAGGTGCTGGTCGAAACCGAATTACTGCCCGGTGCACTCCTGCGTAACCGCTCGCTGAAATTCATCTGCAAGCAAGTACACCTGAAGGCCGCCACCAACGGCAACAGCTTTATGTCGCACTTCAAGAAAGATCAGGTCATTCAGGTGCCGATCGCGCACGGTGAAGGCAATTTCTTCGCTGATGCCGCCACCATCAAACAACTGGAAGACCAGGACCGCATCGCCTTCCGTTATTGCGATGAAAACGGCACTATCAACGATGCCGCCAACCCCAACGGCTCACTTGGCAATATCGCGGGGATTTTGAGCGAAAGCAAAACCATCCTCGGCATGATGCCACACCCGGAAAACGCCACACAGAGCCATCAGGGGAATCTGACAGGATTGCCGTTATTTGAGAGTATCGTCGGAGCGATGAATTGATATGACTGCCACTGCCGTAAAGAAAGAAGCTCCACAATTCAAAGAACCCGCCATCACGCCGCAGCTGGCGCTCGAACACGGGATCAAGGCGGATGAATATCAGCATATGCTGAAGATTCTCGGGCGTGAGCCAACCTTCACTGAACTGGGGATTTTCTCGGTAATGTGGTCGGAGCATTGTTCTTACAAGTCGTCGCGCCTGCACCTCAAGAAACTGCCAACCTCGGCGCCGTGGGTTATTCAAGGGCCGGGGGAAAATGCCGGGGTCATTGATATTGGTGACGGGCAGGCGGCAGTGTTCAAAATGGAATCGCATAACCACCCGTCCTATATCGAACCCTACCAAGGTGCTGCCACAGGTGTGGGCGGCATCATGCGCGATGTGTTCACGATGGGCGCGCGCCCGATTGCCAATATGAACGCGCTGCGTTTCGGTGCGCCGGACCACCCGAAAACACGCCAGCTGGTGAACGGTGTCGTGGCAGGTATTGCGGGCTACGGCAACTGCATGGGTGTGCCGACAGTCGGCGGGGAAACCAATTTCCATGCGTCTTACAACGGCAATATTCTGGTCAACGCAATGACGGTCGGGATCGTTGAACAGGACAAGATTTACTATTCGCGTGGCGGTGGTGTCGGGCAACCGATTGTTTATGTCGGCTCCAAAACCGGACGCGACGGCATTCACGGTGCTACCATGTCGAGCGCGGAATTCGACGATGAGTCGGATGCCAAACGCCCGACCGTACAGGTGGGCGATCCGTTCGTTGAGAAATTATTGCTGGAAGCCTGTCTTGAACTGATGCAATCGGATGCGATTATCTGCATTCAGGACATGGGTGCTGCCGGACTGACATCATCGGGCGTCGAGATTGCCGCCAAGGGCGAGATTGGCGTCGAGCTTGATCTGGACATGGTGCCGCAGCGCGAGCCGAACATGACGCCCTATGAAATCATGCTGTCGGAATCGCAGGAACGCATGCTGATGATCGTGCAGCCCGGCAAGGAAGAAATGGCGCGCAAGATTTTCGAGAAATGGGACCTCGATTTTGCCGTGATCGGCAAAACCACCGACGACAACCGCCTGCGCCTGAATATGTACGGCAAATGCTGGTGCGATATTCCGGTGCCGCCGCTGGTCGATGAATCACCCGTCTATGACAGACCCCAGCGCGCGCGCGCGAAACCGGCACCCCTGCCCGCACTGACACTTGATAAAGACATCATCGGCAGTTTCAAAAAGCTGATGGCCTGCCCTGACCTTTCCTCCAAACGCTGGATCTGGGAGCAATATGATTCATTGGTGCGCGGGGAAACTATCTCCAGCCCCGGCATTCAGAAAACGCAGGCGCATAAACCCGCTGACGCGGCTGTCGTGCGCCTGTCTGATAAAAAAGCACTGGCGATCACTTGCGATGTCACGCCGCGTTACTGCTACGCCGATCCTTACGAAGGCGGTAAACAGGCGGTGGCCGAAACATGGCGCAACCTGACAGCAACCGGGGCGCTGCCGCTGGCCATCACCGACAATCTCAATTTCGGCAACCCGGAAAAGCCCGAGATCATGTGGGAGTTTGTGACCTGCCTGCAAGGCATGGCCGAGGCTTGCGTGACGCTGGAATACCCGATCATTTCGGGCAACGTCTCACTCTATAACGAAACCAACGGTCAGGGCATTCTCCCCACTCCGGCCATCGGCGGTGTCGGGCTGATCGATCACGGCAATCTATCGGCTGGTTTTGGGTTCACGCAGGAAGGCGAAAGCATCATCCTGATCGGCGCGACGAAAGGCCATCTGGGGCAATCGCTTTATTTGCGTGAAATTATGGGCCGCGAAGAAGGCCCGCCGCCGCCAGTGGACCTGGCCGCGGAAAAACGTCACGGTGATTTCGTCCGCACGTTGATCCAGAGCGGTCAGGTGAACGCCTGCCATGATGTTGCCGATGGCGGGTTGCTGGTGGCGGTTGCTGAAATGGCGATGGCTTCGGGCATTGGTGCCGAGCTTGGCGTTTCCGGTGATGCGGCCTTCTGGTATGGCGAGGACCAGGCGCGGTATATTGTTACCACAACCCAGCCCGAGAAACTGCTGCAACTGGCGGAAAAGATGGGCATTCCGGCGACACTGATGGGCAAAACAATCGGGTTATCCTTGAGAATTCCGGAAAATCAGGCTATAACTATTAATGAAATCAGGGACATCCACGAACACTGGCTGCCTGCTTTCATGGAAGGACGCGCATAATGAGTATGGATGCCCCGACAATCGAGAAAATGATCCGCGAAGGTATTCCGGATGCGGTTGTAACCATTTCCGATCTTCGGGGTGACGGCGACCATTATGCGGCTTATATCGTGTCAGAAGCCTTCCGCGGCAAAAGCCGGGTGCAGCAGCACCAGATGGTTTACGCCGCCCTGCAGGGCAAGATGGGCAACGAATTACACGCGCTGGCGATACAGACAGCCGTTCCGGAATGACGATTTTTATTATCAGGGAGTAAAAACACTATGATGCAACAAACCGTACCGAACACAGTCTTCGAACGCATTCGCGGCGATATTGGCGCGAACGATGTCGTTCTTTACATGAAAGGGACAGCCGTATTCCCGCAATGCGGTTTCTCGGCAGCGGTGGTGCAGATCCTCTCGCAACTGGGCGTCACGTTCAAAGACATCAATGTTCTGGAAGACAACGACATCCGTCAAGGCATCAAGGAATTTACCAACTGGCCGACAATTCCACAACTCTACGTCAAAGGCGAATTCGTCGGCGGTTGCGATATCATCCGCGAGATGTATGCCAGCAACGAATTGCAGGAATTGCTGCAATCCAAGGGCGTCAGCTTTAATCAAGCGGCTTAAGAAAAACAGATTTTAAAAACCCCGCCCCTCATTTAAAAAACGGGCGGGGTTTTTTATCTTTTGAGGATCAGAATCGCGACAATCGCGCATCTCTGTGAATGCTGGCTGACATGACCAGACCAAATCCGGCAAGACAGGCGAGCATGGCGGTACCACCATAAGACACTAATGGCAGAGGAATCCCCACCACCGGAATCAGGCCCATCACCATCGCCACATTGATAAAGACATAGAGCGAGAAATTGACCATCAGCCCGAATACCAGATAGCGCCCGAAAGCGTGACGGCAGCGGAAGGCGATCCAGCCGCAATACAGGAATACCAGACCAAACAGCAGCAACAGCAACACGCCGCCCAGCAGCCCCCATTCCTCGGCCCAGAGTGTGAAGATAAAGTCGGTTTGTTTTTCGGGCAGGAAGTTGAGCTTGCTCTGCGTCCCTTGCAGGAAGCCGCGACCATCAATGCCGCCGGAGCCCAGTGCAATCTTGGACTGGGTGATGTGATAGCCCGATCCGAGCGGGTCTGATTCAGGATCTAGGAAGGTCAGGACACGCTGTTTCTGGTAATCATGCATATAGAAAATCCACACCGCCGGTACCAGCGCCACCAACGAAGCCGCGCCGAGGAAATAAATCCACAACGGCGCCCCGGCGATAAACATCATCGCCGCGCCATCGACCGCCATGATGGTCGCCGTCCCGAGATTAGGCTGCAACAGCACGAGGCCAATCGGCAACACCATCATCAGCGCCGGAACGATCAGGAAGGAAAGTCGCCTGATATCATCACTGGTGGCGGCATGAAAATAACGCGCCATCGCCATCACCAGCGCAATCTTCATCAACTCCGAGGGCTGTATCTGCACGAAACCCAGATCAATCCAGCGCTGCGCGCCCATACCGATCTGACCCATGAATTCGACGATAATCAGAAGGATAAAACCGACGATATAGGCGGGATAGGCAATCCTGTACCAAAACCGTATATCCACCATCGCTATCCCGATCATCAGAATAAAGCCGATGATGAAACGCACAATCTGGCGCGAAGCCCACGGATCAAAATTCCCGGCGGCGGCTGAATAAAGCGCCATAAAGCCAATCGTGGCGATCGTCGAGATCAGCGCGATCAGCCCCCAGTTCAGGTGAAAGAATTTCTGCGATAATTTCTGGTCGGTATGAATATCGAAAGAAAGTCCCATGCTTTACCCCTGCTTTTCCGGCATTTTAGGTTTGCGCGGCGGGAAGGTCTGATCGGAGTCTTCACGCGATACAGGCCGCAATAATTTGGAAGACGGATTCAGTTTCTGCGTTTCGATCAACAAGTCGCGCGCAATCGGTGCCGCGACCGCCGAACCGCCGCCGCCATGTTCGACCACCACCGCACAGACATAGCGCGGATTATCGACAGGGGCATAACCGACAAACAGGCCATGGTGGCGGAATTTCCAGGGCAAGTCTTCCTGCTTGACGCCGCGGGCGCGTTCTTCGGCGGTGATGCGTTTTACCTGCGAGGTTCCAGTCTTGCCGCCCATGGCGGGAATCCCCTCGACATTGATGCGCGACCCCAGCGCCGTACCGCCGGGGAAATTCACGACATGGTCCATGCCCTTCATCACCAGATCAAGATATTGCTGTTTGATGCCTATTTTCTCCCATGGTTCATCATGGGTGGGCGTTTCGCCGACATAGCCCGTGATCCATGGTTTCACCGCATAGCCACCATTGACGATACGCGCCGTCATGACGGCCAGTTGCAGCGGTGTCGCCTGCACATAGCCCTGCCCGATGGCGCAGACGATGGATTCACCCGGATGCCAGATATCTTTCAGCGTTTGTTTTTTCCATTGCGTCGTCGGCATCAGGCCGGAGCGCTCTTCAGGCAGTTCGATTCCCAATTTCTGTCCCATGCCCAGACGCTTGGCCATCTCAGAAATGCGATTAACGCCCAGCTCGACCGCGATCTTGTAGAAGTATGTATCGCAAGATTCAGCGAGCGCTCTCACCAGATTCACCGTGCCATGACCGCCACGCTTCCAGCAGTGAAATCTTGCATTTCCCAATTCGTAATGGCCGGGGCAGAACGCCGTTGAATACTGATTGATAATGCCCGCCTCAAGCGCGGCCAGCGCCGTCACCATCTTGAACGTCGAACCGGGCGGATAGGAACCGCCGATCGCCTTGTTATTCAGCGGCAAACCGGGATCGGAGAGCAGACCCTCCCACAGGTCGGCGGGAATACCCTTGGCAAAATCATTCGGGTTGAAGCTGGGGGAAGACGCCAGCGTAAAAACTTCCCCCGAACGCGCATCCATGATGACCGCCGAAGCGCTACGTTCGGTCAGCAGACGCTGCTGCGTATAAGTTTGCAAGTCGGCATCAATCGTCAGACGCAGCGTCTTTCCAGGGTCAGGGCTGGTGTTGCGCAGTTCACGCACTTCACGCCCGACGACGTTGACCTCAACCTCGGCAGAACCGGCGCGCCCGCGCAGCTCCTTATCGTAGGTTTTTTCAATGCCGGTTTTACCGATCTTGAAGCCCGGCATTTTCAGGAGGGGATCGACGCCCTCATCGCCTTTAGCAACGGCACCCACATAACCAAGAATATGTGCGGTGGCTTGCGCCATCGGATAAGAACGCACTTCGCCAACATCAATCGCAACACCGGGCAGGTCTGGTAAATTCACCTCTACCCGCGCGACTGTTTCCCAGTCGAGATTTTCCCTGATTTCAAGCGGGAAGAATTTGGGATTTTTCTTGGCCTGCTTTTTCAGGCGATCAATGTCCTTGTCCGTCAGCTCGACATATTTACGCAAACGGCGCAGCGTATAATCAATATCTTCGGTTTGCTCTGGAATGACGATCAGGCGAAAATTCTGACCGTTCACAGCCAGCAATTTTCCGGCGCGGTCCATGATCAGTCCGCGCGGCGGCGCGATCAGCTTGACGTTGATACGGTTGCTATCGGCCAGCATACGGTAACGTTCACTTTGCGAGATCTGCAGCCATCCCAGACGCCCGACCAGCGTACCCAGCAAAAGCGTCTGAACACCGCCCACCACAAAGGCGCGCCGCGTGAATTTATCAACCCTGTCCTGATCGCGATCCATGCATCATTCCTTCAAGGGTAGTTATGGCGCGCGGCGGGTGACAGGAACCGGTGCGAGGCAATCAGCGCCATCGTCACCAGCGGGAACAGGCACATCGTCACCAGTACGCTGATAGCGACAGGCATCAGTGCCGGCCACTGCAACCCATTTGCCAGACCAAAGAGCATCCATTGCAACGCTGCTGCCATCGCCGCCACGAAACCGAAAATCGCCCAGATGGAAATATAGGGCTGCGCCATCAGGAATTTGCGCTGGTCACGCACAAGGCTCTGCGCGATCACCAGAACGAAGGCCTGCAAGCCAGGCGGCATGCCGGACAAGATATCCAGCAGCAACCCCACCAGGAAACACAGCCATGTCGGGATCAGGCGCGGCCGAAAAATCGCCCAGTAATAAACCGCCATCAAAACCAGTTGCGGCTTGATCATGCCCGCATAAGGAATGGGCAACGCCGTCAGATTGAGAAGGAAAAGGAAACCCAGCAGGGCATAAACGATAAAAAGGCGCACCACCGTTTCCAGCCCCCGCCGTGAAAACGATATCTCGGAAATGCCGGAATGTCGGCTTTTTCTGCGCCTTGCCATGATGGGGATAAACTAGAGATTAGCGCCGCTGTGGTCAATCCGCTGCGGGGGCGGAAACCGGGGCAATCCTCAGATTTGGATCATCCGTGCGTTTGACGACGCGGACATAGGTCGCACGGTCAATATCGGCGTAAAGACGTACGCGCAGATCGCCCGTTTCCGTGGCCACAACCTCGCCCACCGGCAAGCCGTACGGGTAAAGGCCGCCATTACCCGAGGTCGTCACGCGGTCACCCGCCTTGATTTCAACCTGCGGCGGCAGATGGATGATTTCCGGCATGTCGGTATTGTTACCGGCGAGCATGCCGCGGATATTCTCGGCCCCGATGGATACGGGGACACGGGCGTTCATATCGGTCAGCAGCAGCACACGCGATGATTTTTTGCCCACTTCGACGACACGGCCCATCAGGCCTTCGCCGCCCAGAACGGCCTGTGCGTTATCAATGCCGTTTTCGCTGCCCGCCATGACCAGAACGCTGCGCACGAAAGCCGTGTCAGAGTCAGCAATAATGCGGGCACTGACAAAGGTGTGCTGCGGCTCAATTTGTACCTTCAGCAGCTTTTGCAGGGATTCGTTATCGGTTTTGAGCTGCATCGCAGCGTGATACCACTCGCGCAGGCGTTCATTTTCCTGCAACAGGCGGGCGTTTTCATTCTGAAGCGCGGCAAGGCCGGTCACAGCGCGGACATAGGCTGAGGCCTGTTCAATCGGGTAATTCACAACGGCCAGCACGGGCGCGAACATATCAGCAGCACCCGTGCGCAAGGTGCGCATATTATTGGGGCTGGCAAAAGACATGGTGAAGAGAACAAGAGCGGCGGCGGCAAAAAGCAGCGACGTCGAACGCGGCCCCCACCCCTGCAAGGTGGCAATTCTGATCAGGCTTCTGGGACGAGAGCGTGCGCGCAAGTCAAAATCCACATTATCGAAAATGGTTAATTCACATTTCTACAACTATAAACTAGCGCAAAAATCCTTAACCAACTGCTAAAAGGAAACAGGGATAGAAGCAACCCTTGATGTAACCAGTTTAACAAGAAAAACGAGGCTTCGTCTATGAAGAAGCCTCGTAAACGTGGATAATTTTCAAAGGTATGCAGGATACCCCTCTTCTACCACTTAATAGAAGTTGCCGTTGATCAGGATTCCCTTGAGGTTTTTCAACTCCTCAAGCGCATGACCGGCACCCAGCGCCACGCAGGACAGCGGGTCGTCGGCGATGGTCACAGCCAAGCCTGTGGCATGACGCAGCACATAATCGAGATTATTCAGGAGCGAACCGCCGCCTGTCATGACAATGCCCTTATCAACAATATCGGCGGCCAGCTCCGGCGGCGTATGTTCGAGGGCAACCTTGACGGCCTCCACGATCTGGCCCACGGGCTCCGCCAGCGCCTCGGCGATCTGGCGTTCGGATACGACGATCTCCTTAGGCACACCATTCAGCAAATCGCGGCCTTTTATCTCCATCTTGCGGCCTTCGCCATCGGAAGGCGGGCATGCGGAGCCGATTTCTTTCTTGATGCGTTCAGCGGTGGTTTCACCGATCAGCAGGTTATGGACACGGCGGATATAATTGATGATCGCATCATCCATCTTGTCGCCGCCGACGCGGGCGGATTTGGAATAGACGATACCGCCGAGAGAAATAACGGCGACTTCAGTCGTGCCGCCGCCGATATCAACCACCATCGAACCTGTCGCTTCCGTCACCGGCAGACCAGCCCCAATCGCGGCGGCCATCGGCTCTTCGATCAGCGCGACATCACTTGCGCCCGCGCTCTGTGCGGATTCAATGATCGCGCGCTGTTCAACAGGGGTCGCGCCCGAGGGCACACAGATGATCATACGCGGGCTGACGCCAAAGCGGCGGTTATGAACTTTACGAATAAAATGTTTAATCATGGCTTCGGTCACATCGAAGTCGGCAATGACGCCATCGCGCAAGGGGCGGATCGCGACGATATTCCCCGGTGTGCGGCCCAGCATCTGCTTCGCTTCGTTGCCCACCTCAAGAATTGTTTTTTTGCCGTTTATGATCGAGATGGCGACAACGGATGGTTCATTCAGCACGATACCGCGGTCACGAACATAGACAAGCGTATTGGCCGTTCCCAGATCAATACCCATGTCGGCTGACATGAAACCAAAGAGTTTCGAAAACATGTGCGTTCTTTCCGCAAAAATTATGATGAATGTAGATGAGTTTATAGCAGAGAGCCCGCTATTCCGCACGGGGGATTCTACGGTCAGGAGACAATGATTCACACCCTTTGATCGCAGGAAGCTATGTAGCTCATCTTTACAGAATAACTAGCCCACTGAGGCTGCCGATACCATTTTAGCGCGGTACTACTCTACATCGGTTGCGCGCATAAAAAACCCGCCGGAGAAATCTCGGGCGGGGTTTTCGATGCGTATGTCAGCCGTGAGGGAATTAGCCCTGACGTGCTTTCATGCGCGGGTTCTTTTTGTTGATGACGTATACACGGCCACGGCGTTTTACGACCTTGCAGTTACGGTCACGAACTTTCAATGTTTTCAGCGAGTTAACGACTTTCATCGCACTATTCCTTGTTCGAATTCTTTGATCAGGGTCGGACAATAGCGATATTACGCAGCCACTGTCAAGCCGAAAACACCTCCATTTTCTAGAGTTTTATACCGCCCAGCGCCGCCACAATGATCAGGATATAGGCCAGATGGGTGAAATTGTGCGCTTCCTGGTCCAATCCAAACGACCACCAGAACCAGCGGTCGGTATAAGTCCAGCCCTTTTGATAGGTATAAACCCCTTTCAGGCGGTCAACCAAACCGTGAACGAAAAAATCCACCACACCCAGCCACCAAAATGACGGCACCAGCATCAGCATGATGATAGTTGTACCCACGCCATGCACCGCCACATGGGTGAGCAGAGCCTTATATCCCTCCCATCCCGGCTTGCCCTTGTTCAGGGCCATCCAGTCGGTTTGCAGCAAAAAATCGCAGATAAACTGTTTCAGCCGGAAAGCGACGTACAAAACCAGCAAGGCGAGGGAGGTCATAAAGAGAAAATTCCATATATTATGAAAATTATACAAGGCAACCCGCTAATTATGCTTTGAAAACCTCCCTTTGCCAAGACATGCGCCGTTATGCCTTAAACTGACTTGTTGGGGCGTTAACCACCCGCTAACCCCTTATCCTGCATATTAAACATGACAATAAAGGGCATCCCCTGCCCTGGTGGGACAAGAATTACTAAGGACACTTAATAGTCATGAGCGGCCATCAGCACGCCAGACGCACGTTCAAAGCCGGTGAAGTCATCCTGAAACAGGGTGAGCCCGGAGACTGCGCTTATATTATTGAAGAGGGCCAGGTCGAGATCCTGATCGAACGCGCCGACGGCAAATCACAAATCATCAGCACACGCGGCGAAGGCACTATTATAGGCGAGATGGCGATTGTCGATGCCGCGCCCCGCAGCGCCACCGTACGTGCGTTGAAAGACTGCAAGATGCTGGAGATTACCCGCGAAGATTTTTCCCAGCGCCTGAAATCATCCGACCCGGTTATCCAGATGATCTCGCAGGTCATCCTGACGCGTTTCCGCGATACGCTAACACGCGCCGAAATCCTGCATGAAAGCGCCACCACGCCGCCGCCGGAAATTCTGGAGCGCAATTATGCAACCCAAAGCGACGTCATGGAATCCGTGACGATCTCCAACGAATTCAAACATGCGCTGGAAAATAATGATCTGGCGCTGCATTACCAGCCTATTGTCGATCTGCAAAAAGGCGATGTCATCGGTTTTGAAGCGCTGATGCGCTGGACGCATGCGGAAAAAGGTTTTATCTCCCCCGGCGTGTTTATTCCGATTGCTGAAAAAAGCGGTCTGATCGTCGAGGCCAGTAAATGGGCCTTAAAAGAATCCTGCGCCGCGCTCAAACGGATCGAATCCGCGCTTGGCCAGAAAGAAAAACTTTACGTCAGCGTCAATTTTTCGAGCCACGATTTTGCCGAAAGCGATTTCGTCCAGAATACAGTCGGCACCACGACTGCCAGCGGCCTGAAACCGTGGCAGATCAAGCTGGAGATCACGGAAAGACTGCTGATGCAGCAACCCGACATGGCCAAGGAAACCCTGCAGAAATGCAAGGATGCGGGCATGGGCATTTCCATCGATGATTTCGGCACGGGTTATTCATCGCTCAGTTATCTTTATTACTTCCCCATTGAGACCCTGAAAATCGACCAGAGCTTCGTCCGGGCGATGGAAAAAGACATCCGCTCACGCGAACTGGTGCGCTCGATTATTGGCCTCGGTCAAAATATGGGGCTGAATATCATCGCCGAGGGGGTGGAAACCCGTGAAGAGGCCGCCTTGCTCCGTGATATGGGCTGCGAAGCGGCACAGGGATACCACTTTGCCAAGCCGCTGCCCGAAGCGCAGGTCATTGAGTTGTTAAAAAGCTGGCAGCCGCTCAAGATCTCGGCCTGATTGTCGGGTTTTACCAATTGTCGTCTTTTACCAAAGACTTACACGACATTTTTTCATAAAATTACAGCAAAAGATTACCTCATATTAATCAATTCGCCCCTATAATTGAGTATAGGCAGCGTTTTTGCCGCACGGCTTTTGGGGTCAATTGTCTGTTTTCTGACCGGGCCGGGGGAATGTTACAGGGTCTTACTTGAGTGTATAATTTATCAGGTCATTGGGCTTGCCCCTTACGGGGCTGAAATTTGGGGAAACAAAATCATGGCACGCATTATCCACGACGATCAGGGCGGACAGTCCGGCAGTTCTGCTGAAGGACAGCTTACCGTCATGAAAGCCGATGGCCAGACGCACATCGCCCTGCCGGAAGGCGACTTCATGGGCAAGGGCGATATCCTGCGCGATGGTCAGGACTTGGTCCTGCAATCATCCGATGGCCATGAAGTTGTGATTGAAGGTTATTTCAGCGCAATGCCCTCCCCCACGCTGACCACACCTCACGGCAGCATGCTGACACCTGAACTGGTGCAATCATTCGTGAAATCAGACGGCCCGGTTGAGTTGGCCGCCAATGAAAGCGGCAGCGATGCTTCCGCTGTCGGTATCATCAAGGAAGTCTCCGGCGACGCCACCATCACCCGCACGGACGGCACATCGGAAAAAATCACGTTGGGCATGGCCGTGCATCAGGGCGATATTATCGAGACATCTGCGCAAGGCGCGGTTAATGTCGTATTTCTGGATGAATCATCTTTTACCGTTTCAAACAATGCCCGTCTGGCGATTGACGAATATGTATTCGATCCTGCCACGCAGAGCGGTGAAACTAATGTTTCGATCCTGCGCGGCATGTTCGTGTTTACATCCGGCCTGATCGGCCGTGATGATCCGGACGATGTGCATATAGAAACGCCCGTAGGCTCCATCGGTATCCGCGGCACTACCATCGCTGGCCATATCAATCCGGACGGCGAAAGCCAGATCACCGTGGTCGAGGGCGCGATCGTCATTAAAAACGGTGCCGGTGAAACCACGCTTGACGACCAGTATGAAACCGTCACGCTTACGGGCTATGAACAACCCATGCAAATGGAAGGCACACTGGATGCCAACCAGATGAAGGACAGCTATGGCATGATGGGCACGGTCAATGCCGGGTTCTTCAACACGCTGAATACGGAACCTGCCGAGAATAATGCTGATGGTAGTGCGGTTGATGACGGCACCGCAGGAGATGAACCGCCCGCCGAAGAGGCACCGACAGAGACACCGATTGAAACGGCACCCGTTGAGACTGCCCCGCAAGATGCGGCACCGCTCGATTCCACAACCGAACCCGCTACCGATCCGACCACAGAAGGGCAACTCGCCACAGAGGAACCCGTAGTCGCTACCTATGACACTTACAGCGATCCTGCCAATACAAACTTTGATAGCAGCGTGGCGCTGAAGACGACCGATCCCTATGCCGCAACAGGCACAACGTCAATTACCGGCACAACATCGACTGCAACCACGACCACGCTTCTCAGCCCGCTGCCGCCACCGCCGCCTCCGGGCAGCACGACAACAACCGGTACGCAACCTCCTGCTACAACCGTTGCGCCACCGACGACCACTTTGCCGCCGCTTGATTTGAGAGTGGAAATTTTTGTCGATGACGATGCCATTTCCGGCGAGGTCGTCGGGCGCGCCTTTACAACGCTGGCCTTCCCTGATGTGCAGATGTTCTTCCAGAGTGTGCCGCTCGATAGCGGCGACCCGATTTTTGCACTGGTAGCTGAGACATCCGGCGTATATAAAATCGTTCTTACGGATGCGGGCGAAAACGCTATATCGACAGCGACACTGAACAGCATTCTGGGCAATGTCGCTATTCTGGCAAAACTGCCCGATGGCCGTGAAACTATCTCTACAGCGCCTGCCAATTATGGCGATTTCAGCAACACAGCCGGTGGCGGGACAACACCGCCCCCGATTCTGGATCTGGATACCATTACCGGCTCTAACGGTTACAAGATGGCTGGCAGCCCCGGTGAAGGTATAGGCTTCAGCACCGCCTATCTAGGCGATTTCGACCGTAACGGCAGTAATGATTTCGCGGTTAGCACGAATGTCCCCAATAACGGGCGGGTCGATATTTCCGGTTCCCCCACAGACATAAGCCAATCGGGTGCTGGTGCCGCCGATATGCGGGTTTCCAACAGCGGCGACCTGAACGGTGACGGCAAACTCGATTTCCTTACGAGTACGCCATATTACGATGGTGGATCAGGTGCGGACTCAGGCAGCGTCAATCTGCGTACGGGTCAGGACGTGCTCAATACCTCAGTGTCCATGGATGGTGCGGCCGCTTCCGACTTGTTCGGTTCATCGCTGGCGATGGTTGATTTCAATGGCGATGGTTATAGCGATGCCTTTGCGGGCGCCAAGACAGGTGCCGGCGGTTATGGTACGATCTGGCGCATTGCCGGGAGCGATGCAACCTGGGGCGGACAGACCTTTACACAAGTTGCGACCGGCAGCGCTTTTGGCGGCATGTTCGGCATGAGCATGTCAGCCCTTCAGGATGTCAACAATGACGGCTTTGGCGATCTCGCCATCGGCGGTAATAATTTTGTCAATATATACTACGGTAACGCTGCCGGAACCCTGTCAGCGCCGGTAACGCTCACAGGTATTACAGCCAGTGGCTCCGCCCCTGTTATTCCCATTTATGATCTGGGTGACGTCAATGGCAATGGCGCGTCCGACCTTCTGATCTACGCCAGCGGTGGCGGTGGTACGGCCTATGTCATGTATGGCGGCCAATTTGCGGCCGGAAACATCGCCACGGCCGCCAATGTGACGATTACCAGCAATATGGGCTACCTGACCGGTGCCGGTTCTGCCGGAGATTTCAACGGCGACGGTCATGACGATGTTTTTGTAGCCATTCACAACGGCAACATGATCGATGCGTTCGTTATTTATGGTGGTGCGCTTAGCGGCACGATTGCGCTGGACGCCACATGGCTGGCCAATAACCAAGGCTCCTATTATCACATGCAGATTGACCTGGCCAACCATGGTAGCGTCACACCTGTCCCCATGAGTGGCACCGGCGTAGGCGACCAGAACGGTGATGGTTTTGAAGACCTGCTGATTTCATCGCCCAACCTGAATTTGGGTGCCGGTGGCTATTATGTGGTGAATGGCCGCGCCGATCCGCTTGATCTTAGCTCTGCAAACCCGGATGTGCATGCGGTCGGTGTCAATACGGGAGGCAACCCCGGTGCCGTCGCTTCCAGCGCCGGTGACGGTCTTGTGGGTGACGCCGCCAACAATACACTGAGCAACAATAACGGTGGCACTATATACAACCAAATCAGCTTTCAGGGCGGCGCTGGTAGCGACATCATCCAGCTTTATGGCACCGGCACCGGCATGGCGCGAGTCATTGATGGCGGTAACGGTCGTGATGAGCTTCAGCTATTCTCTACGGGCAGCCTTGATTTCAGAAACATCAGTGATTTGTCAGGAGTTGAAGAAATTGCATTTTCCACTGCAGCGGCGCAATCGCTTACACTGGGACTGAATGACATCTTCAGCCTGCTGCATTCATCGTCCGAACATTTTAATGCCGGCGAAGGTGACCGTTATACGTTGATGATTACAAATGACGGCACCGGCACGAAAAATCTGACGATTGATGGCCCAGGCGCGGGCGGAACTATGGCCGCTGTTGGACTCAATATCAACGGCACATATAACGACGGCACCAGCACCTATGACATTTATACATCTGGCACTGGTTATCAACTCCTGATTGAGCAGGGCGTTACCGTCAGCGTCGTATGATTTATTTTGTTGTTGCGACAAACACGCCGTCCCAGCCTGCGCCGGGGCGGTTTGTTTTTAGGGCGCTGATGCGTTCCTGATACATGTCGTAGTAACCTGACATTTGCCCGCCTGACAATGTGCGGCATTCGGCAATCATCGTTTCTGCCGCCTCGAAATCCATGGCGCGGTAGAGCGCCAGCATGCGGTTTTGCGCAGCGCGCCAGCCTTTGAAAGCCTCGCCCTGCGCCATGCGTTCATCACCCAGCAATGTAAAGACCCGCACAGGCTCTTTCTTGCCTTTCACGCGCAGCAGGTCCAGTTCCAGCGTGGCGAGATCAGGCACCATTTCCTGAGTCACCGGGCCGATCAAAATTTCAACGCCGTATGATTTTGTCTGCCCTTCAAGACGGGAGGCCAGATTGACGTTATCGCCCAGCGCAGAATAAGCGAAACGCTGGCGCGACCCCATGTTACCAACCGATGCCGGGCCTGTATTCAACCCGATACCCGCCTGCAGCAATATCGGCTCCTGCCCCGCCGCTTCGGTTTCTTTTTTGAGCTTGTCATTGATCGGGCGCAGGGCCTCATTCATTTTCAGCGCAGTCAGGCAGGCGTGGCGCGCGTGATCGGCATCGTCCAGCGGCGCGTTCCAGAAGGCCATCATCGCATCGCCCATGAATTTATCGATGGTACCGCGATTATGCATCACCAGGTCCGACATCGGCGTCAGGAAATCATTCATCAACTGAGTCAGTGCCGCCGGGCTCATCCGTTCGGAAATGCCGGTAAAATTACGGATATCCGTGAACATGATCGTCAGATCGCGCGTTTCACCGCCCAGAACCAGTTTCTCTGGATTCTTTGTAAGCTCTTCCATAAACTCAGGCGAAATATAATGACCGAAGGCGTTCTTGACCTGACGGCGATCGGATTCAGTGCGCAGATAAGTGAGCAAGGTCGATACCAGAAAAATCAGCGAAATCGCCAACCCCGGATAAACAGGATCGAGCAGCAACCCCCACGTCGTATAAGCATGCCATGAAAGCGCAAAACCACCCGCGATCACAACCAACGAAAACAATCCCAGCAATAATGCATTCACAAACGGTGCCAGAATGATAATCACCAAACCGCTCACCAGAATGGTCAGGCTTTCGGCACCAGCAATCAAATGCGGGCGCGTCAAGAATTTACCCTGCAAAATCTGCTCGACCACGTTCACATGCACTTCGACACCGGGGATAAACAGATCGAGCGGCGTTGAGCGAATATCCTTAAGACCTATGGCGCTGGTGCCGATGAAAACAATTTTTCCATCGATATACGGCATCATCTCGTCCCGCGCTGATACGTCCAACACCTTGTAGGCAGGTACATATTCATCATCACGAATATCGCGGTAATAGACCCAGAAACGGGAATCAGGTTCGATGGGCACATCATATTTCTGGCCGATACGCAGTTTATATTGTGTATCGAGCGCTTTTTGCTCCTCAGGCCTCCTGAGTAAAATCTGGTTTTCGATCTTGGGGTTGATCGCCGCGCGCAAGGCCTCTATCCCCAATGTCGGGAATAACCGTGCAGGCTTGTCCGCCGTCACTGTGCGTGGATAGCGCATGAACAACGTCACCTTGCGGATAATCCCATCGACATCGGGTTCGGCAATAAAATGACCATTCCCTACGGCAGCCTCGCCCAGTTCCTGCAAATCGGTGGCCACGTTATCGCGACCGACAGTTTGCTGTAAAAATTCATCACGAATATCATTGGACTTCGCGGGCGGCAGGAAACGAATCTCACGACTTAAAACAGGATCGCGCATATGGGTTCTTGAATCCGCAGCAACAAACCCCATCACCACGTTACCCGCATTACGGATCGCTTCGGCAAACAGGGCGTCATGATCGGGCAATGCCGTTATGGCCGCCTTGATCGGGGCCATATCATCGGTCGACGGTAAGCGACCGGCCACGAAAGACGGCGATGTGCGGTCCGGTTCGGCGAAGACCATGTCGAAAGCGATGGCGCTGGCCCCCATCTCTTTGAGATGGGTGGTCAGGTCAGCCATCATGGAACGCGGCCACGGCCATTGCCCCAATTTTTCCAGAGAAGCTTCGTCTATATCGACGATCATGATGTCATTGGTGGGTGCGCGCGGATGCAACTGATTGAACGCATCAAACACCACATATTGCAGGCGCTTGCGCAAAGCATGATTGGAATGGCTGTAGTAGGTCGCCGCTACCAGCAAGGCCAGCAAAATCAAAAAATGAAAGAGGCGGCTATGGATCAGGCGGGACAAACCAGCCCCCTTACGGTTCTCTGAGAGCGCGGTCGCGCGCCTTCAGGAAGGGCTTCAGGATATATTCCATGATCGTACGCTTGCCAGTCACGACTTCGGTGTCGGCAATCATGCCCGGTGTTACCGGCAGCTGATTTTGTTCGGTTCCCAGATAGCTTTTATCGGTATGGACTTCTATTTCGAAGAATACATTGCCTTCATTGTCTGAGACGCTGCTGGCACCTATACGCACCAGCTTGCCTTCCAGACTGCCGTAACGCTGCGGGTCGTAGGCGCTGATCTTGACCTTGACCGGCTGCCCCACGCGCAGGAAAGCCACGCTATCGGGCAATACTTTGGCAATAATTTTCAATTCGCTGCCGACAGGGACGATTTCAATCAGCTTCTGCGCCGGTTCGATCACGCCACCGACAGTGCGCACAGCGATATTATTCACAACACCATCAACAGGCGCGCGCAGTTCCGTGCGACTGACGCGGTCACCGATGGATTTCAGGCTTTCGCCAATCTGCGCTACTTGCGTTTTCACGTCTGAAAGCTCGGTCAGCGCCTGAGAGCGGAAACGATCCATCTGATCAGACTTCTGCTTCTCGGCGGCGCTCAGATCAGACTTCAGGCCGCCCAAACGCTCCTGATTCACATTCAACTGGCCGGAGATATCATTGACCTCGCGCTCAAGGCGCATCTGCTCCAGTTTGGAAACTGCTTTCTTGGCTACCATCTCGCGCGTAATCGTCAATTCCTGCTGCAGCGAACCACGACTGGACGCCAAGCGGTTGATCTGCGCCTGCGTTTCATCCATATCGGCGCGTACTTTCTGAATTTTATCTTCCAGAATGGATATGGCGTTTTTTAATTCCTGCTGACGTGACCTGTAGAGCGCCAGTTCGTTGTTGGCGATATCGGGAATCTTTTCCAGCAAGTCGGGGGGAATGGTGAATTCCTGACCTGAGGCTTCCGCTTCCAGCCGTGAGGTTTTCAGTTTCAGACTGTCCGATTTGGCCGCGGTGCCGCGTTCCTCAGAGGAAAACATCACATCGCTCAGGCGCATCAGGATCTGGCCCTTGGTCACGCGGTCACCCTGTCCCACCAGCAATTCCTGCAGAATGCCGCCTTCAAGGCTTTGGACGATCTGGATTTCCTGCGTCGGCACCACCTGCCCCTGCCCGCGCGTCAGTTCTTCAACCTTGGCGAAGCTGGCCCATAAAATAAAGAAGGCTATCATCGCCGTGATCGACCACAGCATCATGTTTGAAGCCCTGCTCGGCTTCATGCGCGTGGCGGCGGCCAGTTGGTCCATGAATTCTATTTCATCAACATCCCGGGTCATGTCGCTGAACCCTTCTGCGAAGCTATATCCACACGGCCTTGCGCCAGTGCCTGCAATACGCGGTCACGCGGGCCGTCCATAATCACCTTCCCCTGATCAAGCAAAATCAGGCGGTCCACCAGCGTCAATAAATTCTGACGGTGCGTGATCATCACGAATGTTTTATCACCGATCTGTTCTTTGATATGGCGGGTAAAGGCTTCTTCGGCGAAGGAATCCATGGCGTTGGTCGGTTCATCGCAAACAAATATCTGCGGCTTGAGGAGCATGGCCCGCGCCAGCGCAATCGCCTGACGCTGACCGCCGGACAAGCCCTCGCCGCGTTCGCCCACGGGCGCGTCATAGCCCATCGGATGACGGGATATAAACTCATGCACACCTGAATCTTTCGACGCCTTGAGAATGTCAGCCTCGGCGGATTGCGGGCGCGCAATCGCGATATTTTCACGGATGGTGCCGCGAAACAACACAACGTCCTGCGCAATATAAGCGATGTTACGGCGCAAATCGGCAGGATCGATCTGGCGGTAATCGGTATCATCAGCCAGAATGGCACCTTCTTCAGGTTCATAAAGCCCCATCATCAGGCGGGCTATCGTGCTTTTGCCCGATCCCACGCGCCCGACAATCCCGACTTTTTCGCCCGGCGTGATGGTGAAAGAAATATTATCAAGCACTTTGCGGTCTGTACCCGGATACATGAAAGCGACGCGATCAAACGTCACTTTGCCTTCCATGTGCGGGCGGTGCAGAAATTGTTTGTGCGGCGGGCGCTCGACCGGCTTTGCCATCAGGTTGTTCAGGGTTGTTAAAGCACCCCGCGACTGGTGATAGCGCGTCAGCAGGTTCGCCACCTGACCTATCGGCGCAATCGCCCGGCCACCCAGCATGACAGCGGCAATCAGCGCCCCCACCGTCATATCGCCATCACGCACCAGATACATGCCCATCAGCACGACGATGATAGAGGCCGATTGCTGGAGGAAATTCGCCACGTTCACGCCCAAGCCGGAGATAAAGCGCGATGTCGTGGCATGCTCTGCCGCTTCACCGACATGGGCGCTATAACGGGCGCGCAGGCGGCCATCGGCACCGATGGATTTGATCGCTTCGAGCGCGCCAATCGTTTCGACCAGCAGACCGTGCTTGGCCTCACCGGCATGCGCAGAACGCGCCACGACGGAACGCAAGGGGATTTGCAGCAGCATGCCAATCCCCACGACGACAAGCATCAGGAAAAACAGCAGTAAGGCCACCGGCCCGGCGAGCATGAAAATCGCAAACAGGAATAGGAAAGTAAACGGCAAATCCACCAAGCCTGTCATGGTGGCAGAGGTAATGAAATCGCGCACGGAATCGAATTCGCGCAGCATATTGGCGAAGGCACCGCTGGAGGCCGGTTTGCCCGCCAGACGCATATCGAGAACCTGATCATATATGCGGCGGCTGGCCACGACATCGATACGGCGTCCGGCAAGGTCGATGAAATAACTGCGCAGTGTGCGCATGATAAAATCGAAGACAAATGCCGTCAGCGCGGCAATCCCCAGAACCCAGCCCGTTTCAATCGCGCTATTGGGAATGACACGGTCATAAACATTCATAATGAATAACGGACTGACCAGCCCGAACAGATTGATCAATATGGAAGCAACGATGACCCGGCCATAGATACCGTAGTTGTCCTGAATCAAAGACCAGAACCACATGCGGTCCGTGTCCTCGTTATGCGCGAGAACCGGATCGGTAAACGAAGCCTGCGGATGAACCAGAATGCTGTAACCGGCGTATGTCTTTTCAAGATCAGAAATTTTTATGTCGCGCGCCATCCCGGTTTCAGGATCAAAAATACGCCCTTTACCGGTATCGTCCTTTGCCGTCAGCACAACACCGCGCCCGCCCTTTAATATTATGACCGCCGGCAGTACGGGCACCGGTATGGCATCAATGCTGGCACGGCGGATGATTTTGGTCTTCATACCCAAACGCATCGCCGCGTCGCAAAAGCTTTCCGGCCCCATGCCCTTTTCATCATAGGCCAGTCCAGCCTTGAGCGCTTCGGCGGATTTAGAGCGTCCGTAATGGGCTGTCAGGAAGACCAGACATTCAAGCAGGGAATCTTTAGGGGGTGCCTTTACGGATATGTCACTCATTGGCAGGCGCCGCCGCAGGAACAATACTGAAAGCCTCCTGCAACCGCCCCATTCCGGCCAGCGTCGCATATTGCGCGGCCATGCCGCGGTATTCGCCGTTCAGCAATGACATTTCACTATTGAATAAGGCATTATCCGTCTGCATCAGTTGCAACAGCGTAATGCGCGCGCCATCGAACTGCGTATTCTGCGTACGCAACAAATCCTTGCTCAGGCGCACCCGGTCCATCAGCACCGTCACCTGATTCTGGCTTGATTTCATATCGGCATAGGCGGCACGCACGGCGCGTTCAATCTGACGTTCGCGTTCCTGACGGCGAGACCAATATTCGCTCTGGCGGTATTTTGTCTTTTTGATACGGGCAAATTGTTCGCCACCGGTCTGTAAGGTCCAGTTGACGCGCAGCATCGCGCGGGCATCCAGATCTTCGCCGCCGATGATATCGGCCTGATCGATTTTTCTGTAAGTCACCTCGCCTGCGACATCAGGATACAACACGCCTTTTTCCGCTTCGGTTTCATATTGGTAAGCCGCTTCGGACAAAGAGGCCGCCTGTAAGGCCGGATGGGTTTTCAGCGCATGCTCGACGGCTTTTTCAACATCAGGCTCAATCGCGATATCTTTTGCTTCCGGTTTCACCAGATTACCGTCCGGATCATGCCCCACGGATTCGCGGTAATCCGCCAGCGCGGCCGCCAGCGTACCCTCGATCGTGGCCTCGGTGCTGGCCAGTTGCGCCTTGACGTCGCGGGCCTGGGCGGCCATCGCCTCATCAACGACACCTTCTTTCACCAGTTCTTCTATGCGTTCGATATAATCATCAAGCTTGGCTTCATGCGCCCGCACACGCGAAAGAATTTCCTGATTACGCATAACGTCGAGATATACGGCCACGACACGCAGAGCCAGCGTTTCGCGCGCATCCGCGATTTCAAAATTTGCAGAATCCTTACGCGCCGTTGCCGCGCCAACGCGGCCCGAAGTCTCAAAACCGTCGAAAATCATTTGACGCATTGACACCGAAACTTCGTTGACCCACGAATACCCGGCGCCACGCGTTACCGTCAAACCCCGGCTTGTGCTGTTGTCGGCGTAAAGACGCCCGCTACCGGCACTCACATTTAATTCGGGATAATAATCAGAAACATATTCACGGCGTTCCTGCTTCAGCGCATCGCGGTTGGCAATCGCCGCGCCTACCGCCGGATGATTGTTCAGGGCCTCAGTGATGGCCACAGCGAGCGGCTCAGCATGCACTGGCATGGACGCAAGGCAAAGCGCCAGCGCACAGGCACTGGCTTTCAACATCAGCGAATAACGATTTTTTGACATGATAAAATCAAACAGGATGGAATCAGACGCGATCTAAAGAACAAAATCTAATACATTGAATCTAAACAAGAACAGGGTTTTTGGCAAGCGCTCTCACACGTGCCGCAATCGGGGCTTCACAAACCGGTCCAGTTAAGGCATCGTCTTCCTCATTGTTCATCACAGAATCTAATTGTTCTGTAAATTCTTCAGGATGCAAACCGTGACCCTGACCATCGCCATCGTCAAAGAAACCGCCGCACACGAGCGCCGCGTTGCCGCTATTCCCGAAACTGTGAAGAAATATATCGCGCTGGGATGCCACGTGAAAGTACAGGAAGGTGCAGGCACAGAAGCCTCCTACATCGACAATATGTATAAAGATGCCGGTGCCACGCTGGTAAACAGCGCCGCCGATACGGTGAAAGATGCCGATATCGTACTGGCGGTACAGACGCCGGATGCCGCCACACTTTCGAATATGAAAAAAGGCGCGATTCTCGCAGGCATTCTTTCTCCCTATAAGAATGAAGCGCTGATTCAGGATTTCGCGAACAAAGGCATCAATGCGCTGGCCATGGAACTGGTGCCCCGTATTACCCGGGCGCAGTCGATGGACGTGTTGTCCTCGCAATCGAACCTTGCCGGTTATAAGGCCGTGCTGGATGCCGCCGAGTATTTCACCCGCGGCTTCCCGATGATGATGACGGCTGCCGGCACCGTGCCACCCGCTAAAGTCTTTATCATGGGCGCCGGGGTTGCCGGACTGCAGGCCATTGCGACCGCGCGCCGTCTGGGTGCTGTTGTTTCCGCGACCGACGTGCGCATGGCGGCGAAGGAACAGGTAAAATCTCTGGGTGCCAATTTCGTGATGGTCGAAGACGAGGAAACCCAGGCTGCCGAAACATCGGGTGGTTACGCCAAAGAAATGTCAGATGCCTATAAAGCCAAGCAAGCCGCGCTGATAGAAGAAACCATCGCCAAGCAGGACATCGTCATTACCACGGCGTTGATTCCGGGCCGCCCGGCTCCACGCCTTGTGACGGCGAAGATGGTTGAATCGATGAAGCCCGGCGCTGTGATCGTCGATCTGGCGGTTGAGCAAGGCGGGAATTGCGAACTGGCCGAAGCAGGCAAAGTCGTGAAGAAAAACGGCGTCAGCATTATCGGTCATATAAATGTGCCCAGCCGCATCGCCACCGATGCCTCCGCGCTTTATGCCCGTAACCTGATGCACCTGGTCAACCTGATCGTCGATAAAGAAACCAAGACGCTCAACGTCAACTGGGACGACGACATTATCAAGGGCATCGCGCTCACCCGTGACGGCGCGCTGATCCACCCGCAATTCGGCGGCGCGAAAGCGGCGGCGTAAAAATTCCAACGGTGTCATCCTGAGCAACGCGAAGGATCTCACCTGAAACCAAGAGGAGATCCTTCGGGCTTTGCCCTCGGGATGACAAAAAAGTAAGGACAAAAATAATGTCGAACGAATCCAACCTCACCGAGAATGCTGCCGATTTGGCAACACAGGCCCGCATGCTGTCGGACAAGGCGGCAGAGATTGCGATGCAGGCCTCACAATCCGTCGGCCCTATCGGCGGTGATGATTTCCTTGTCACGGGTCTTACCGTATTCGTACTGGCCTGCTTCGTCGGCTATTACGTGGTCTGGCGCGTGACCCCGGCCCTGCACTCGCCGCTGATGGCGATTACCAACGCAATTTCATCGGTGATTATCGTCGGTGCACTGATCGCTGCCGGGCCTGCCGGACTGACCTTCTCCAAATTCCTCGGTTTCCTCGCGGTTGTTCTCGCGAGTATCAATATTTTCGGCGGCTTCATCGTGACCCGCCGCATGCTCTCTATGTTCAAGAAGAAGGCTTAAGGACCACACATCATGGAAACGCTTGCTCCTCTCGCCTATCTCGTCGCTTCGGTCTGTTTTATCATGGCGTTGCGCGGTCTCTCGCACCCGCAGTCAGCGCAGCAGGGCCTAATGTTCGGCATGTTCGGCATGGCGCTGGCCGTCGCCACGACATTGCTGTTGCCGGGCGTTGTTTCTTACGGCTGGATTATCGCCGGTGTGATCATCGGCGGCACAATCGGCACCATCATCGCACTGAAAATTCAGATGACGGCCCTGCCGCAGCTGGTCGCCGCGTTCCACTCTCTGGTCGGTCTGGCCGCCGTCTTCGTCGCCGCCGCCGCCTTCACCAATCCCGAGGCCTATCACATCGGCATTGCGGGCAATATCAAGGTCGCCAGCCTGATCGAAATGTCGCTGGGCGTTGCCATCGGCGCGGTCACCTTCACCGGTTCAATCATCGCGTGGGGAAAACTACAGGGTGTCATCACCGGGAAGCCGTTGACATTCAAAGGCCAGCATTTGCTGAACGCCGCGCTGGGCGGATTATTGATATTCCTGATCGTGATGCTGTGCGTGACGCAAAGCGCGATGCTGTTCTGGCTGGTGGTACTGGTGTCGCTGGCGCTCGGTGTACTGCTGATCCTGCCGATTGGCGGCGCGGACATGCCGGTGATCGTTTCGATGCTCAATTCCTATTCGGGATGGGCGGCGGCGGGTATCGGCTTTACACTGCATAACAATCTGCTGATCGTCACGGGCGCGCTGGTCGGCGCTTCCGGTGCGATCCTGTCCTATATCATGTGCAAAGGGATGAACCGTTCCTTTGTCAATGTGATCCTCGGCGGCTTTGGTGGCGAACAAGCCGCTGGCGTTGCCGCCAATATGGGTGACCGCAGCGCGAAAATCGGTTCCGCCGAAGATGCCGCCTATATCCTGAAAAACGCGTCCAGCGTCGTGATCGTGCCCGGTTACGGCATGGCCGTCGCACAGGCGCAACACGCCCTGCGCGAAGCCGCCGACGTGCTGAAGCGCGAGGGCGTGAAAGTGCGTTACGCCATTCACCCGGTCGCGGGCCGCATGCCCGGTCACATGAACGTGCTGCTGGCCGAAGCCAGCGTACCCTATGACGAAGTGCTGGAACTGGAAGATATCAACCGCGATTTCGCCATGACCGATGTCGTCTATGTGATCGGTGCGAACGACATCACCAACCCGGCAGCCAAAAACGATCCGACATCGCCGATTTACGGTATGCCGGTCCTGGATGTTGAAAAGGCCAAAACAGTGCTGTTTGTGAAGCGTTCGATGGGTTCAGGCTATGCCGGTATCGACAATCCGCTGTTTTATGCCGACAACACGATGATGCTGCTGGGCGATGCCAAGAAGATGACCGAAGACATCGTCAAATCTCTGGAACATTAATTCCGTCTAGTTTGGTTTCGATGCCGGGGCCGGTGATGTCGCCGGTTTCACCGGCTCGGGCACGGCCAGCTTTTCCTTATGAAGGCGCCAGCCGCCTTCGGCCTGCTGGTCCTTGATGATCCGGTACATGGCGATATCGGTATGCTTGTCTTTCATCAGTTTGTTCAGGAATTTTATCAGCGCGGGCGATGTCGGCACGTCAATACGGTCGGAGCCATCAGCTGCCGGTTGATAATAGATGACCAATCGTCCGTCCACGACACCGTTATTCAGATATTCAAGCTGACGCTCCCCGTTGTAACGGTCTGGCTCTACAGTCATACCGATATTATGCTTCAGCAGATAGGCCGCCAGCTTATGCGCAAACTGGATGGTCATATAACCATCACCGCCGTCCTGTTTCTCGGTACTGGCATGCTGCGGATCAACCCGCTTTGACTTCAGCAATTTGCGCACATCATCATCTTGGTTGCTGTCAAAGATAAATTTGGCGGCCAGCAGACCGTGAATATCGACATCGGTATCGCCGCAACGGCTGCGCGCGAGATTACGCAAAGCGGGCACGACATCGCGGTCATAAGCCGTCTTCAGTTTAGCAACACCTTGGGGAGAGCGATATTTATCATAATTATAATCCTGCAAGACACTCACCGCGAGGGCGAAGGGCAGCGAAATCCCGAGAACGATTTTATGCGTAAGCTTCATAATGACCTGTTTTTCCGATGTTTTGCGTATGCATTTTTCACCCGTTCATACCAGACAACAGGCAGGCAGGTGGCGTCAAACTTTTTTCGTAAAAGGGAACTTTTTCGATTTTTGCGGCGCGTCATCCAAATTTTTTATTTCCGTCTTACCTGTGCTATGCTGCTGAAAAATGAGGCCAGAATCAGAGCCTTAGATAAAGAGTAAACAGGGCACGTTTGAATGGACAAGAACAAGCTGCGTGAGCAGTTCCGCAAAGCCACGACCATGCCTGAGGGCTGGAGCGGCAATCTTTTCTTCAAAAATGAACGCGGGCACAGCATCCGTTACGGGCATGCGCCCGCGCTGACGCCGGAGCCGCGCGGCACCGTCATCCACCGCCACGGCCACGGTGAAAGCATCGACCTGTATAACGAAGCCATCAGTTGGTATCAGAAGCAGGGTTTTGATGTCTGGGCCTATGACCTTGCCGGTCACGGCATGTCAGAAGGAAAAGATCCAAACGACTCCCCCAGCCCCAAAGATACATTTCACGACGTCAATGATCTTGACCAGTTTGTATGCCGGATCGTCAAGCGCGTACCCCACAAACCGCTGGTCCTCAGTGCGCATTCACTGAGCGGCCATAGCGGACTGATCTATCTCAAGCGCCATCCTCATGTGTTCAGCGGCGCGGTGATGAGTTCACCGATGTTTGATATATACAGGATGGGACTACCCGCCCTCTTCCGCCCCGTCGTGCGCAGCGTTTTTGCACTGGCCGCCATGATGGGCCTGAAGAATGTCGAGACCCCTGTGGCCGGATATCACAATTTCATCGACCGCGTACAAAAAACCAGCGAACGGCTGGCGCATATATCATTGGGGGAAATCAATTACCGCAGCGAGGTGAAACGGGCACTGAAAGAACTGCACCCGGAAAGATACCGCGACCGGCCCACTTTCGGCTGGATCGGTTCTGCCTTCAAAACGATTATCCCTACGCTGCGCCGTTCTTTCCTGAAAGATATTCAGACGCCGCTGCTGATCGGCAGCGCGGGACCGCTTGAAGATCTGGTGGCCAACGACGCCCATGAACGCGTCGCCAAAATCGTGCCTCATGCGGAACTGAAAAAAATGCCGTTTGCGGTTCACAGCCTGTGGCATGACCGCGACAGCAATTTCAAAGTATGGCAGGACCATGTGGCAGCATTCCTTGACAAGATAGCGCCGGACAAGACGCCGCAATTCTGTTCGCTGCACGTGCGAAACGCTACTTCATCACCATGTGCACACAGGCACCGGGAATTTAAACAAGCTTAACGGACCGGCCTGTAAATTTTCTTGTCATCCCCGGCAGAGGTAACTAGTCTGGGGACCTTCATAAAAAGGTTCTCGCATGGCAAATACCAGCATTCACCCGGCGTGGAAAGACCGCCTGACAACGCCACCTGATCACTGGCAGACAGGCCGTTTTGTCAACGCGCGCGGCCAGTCCCTGCCCTATGGTTTATCGCTGCCGTCCGGTGCGATTGCCGGACATGTGATGTATGTCGAGGGTCTGAACGAACCGATACAAAAAACTTACGAGCTGGCGCGTGACTTCAACCGTCATGCGCTGGCTTTCTCGGTTTTTGACCGCATGGGTCAGGGTCTGGGCGGGCGGTTCCTGCAGAATAAATTCAAGATTCATTCGCAAGGTTTTACGCACGATGTCGGCGATCTGATTCACTTTGTTGAGAACGTCATACCGCAAGGACAAAAAGTTACAATGCTGGGGCATTCCACCGGCGGTCTGATCGCCTTGATGGCCTACCATGATCGGCCCGACCTGTTTACGCCGCCGCTGCTGACCGCGCCGCTGCTGGGATTGCAGAATAAAATATTACAGGGCCGCGAGGAAAAATTCGGCCGCCTGCACATGCCCGGATGGGCGCAGGAAATGTATGTCCCCGGCGGCAAGGACTGGCGCTTGCGCGGCACAGGGGGATTGCCGCCGCAGGATGCCTATTCCAGCCATGCCGAACGCATGAAACTGCACGATTTTTTCCCCGCACAGAATGATGCTTTGCGCGCAGGCAATGTGACGCTGGGCTGGCTCTGGCGTGCCTGTCAGGCCATAACCATCGTACGTGCGCCGGAATGGCTGGCCACGCTCGGGCCGCTGACCATCGTGACGGCCGGAAAAGAAATTCTGATTGATAACGAACCCACCCGCCAAGCCCTGCTTCATATTCAGCAAGCCACGCATCTCCATATGGACCAGGCAAAACACGAAATTCCCTTTGAAGAAGACCGTTTCCGCAGCCGGATCATCAGTGAAACCGTCAAACTGGCGCTGAAAGTCTAGACATAAAGGCAGATGGGGGCTGGTTTCATCCGGAAACCCATATTATTATGCTGCCTATGAAACCTGCCATATCTCTTCCCGATCTTGAATCCCGCTTTTTGCCGCCCGAGGGCTGGCGCTGGCACACCTTTACCAATCCGCAGGGACGCAAGATCCGTTTCGGCACGGTGGCGCCAGCCAGCCGCATCCCTGATGCCGTGGTCATTATGGCGCCGGGATTAAGTGAATTCGGCGAGAAATATTTCGAACTGGCACATGATCTGCTGAAGCGGAACTTGAGCTTGTGGGTGATCGACTGGCAGGGACAAGGACTTTCCGACCGTCACCTGAAGAATACGCCGCACAAACGTCATGCCTCCAGCTTCAACGACGATATTGCCGATTTCCATTATTTCATCATGGAGTACGTCAAGCATTCTGCCGTGCATCCGGATGTGGGGCGCATTCCGCTGGTGCTGATGGGGCATTCGATGGGTGCCCATATTGGTCTGCGTTACCTGCACCGCCATCCTGATACATTCGCCTGCGCGGCTTTTGCGGCACCGATGCTGGGCTTCCGTGAGTTGCGTTTTATGCCGCTAGCATTGCGCCGTGTTTTAACAGCGGCCTTCAATGAATTCATGGGCAATTGCTATGTCCCCGGCGGCGGCAACTGGAAAGCGGACTTCCGCAAGGCCGGTAAGAACGAATTCTCAGGCGACCCGGTGCGCGCCGCCGTTCATAACGCCTGGTGCCTGCATGACACGCGGCTGCAAGTGGGAAGCGCGACTTTCCGCTGGCTGCACGAGGCGGTAAAATCCTGCGAGGTTCTGGCCGACCCCAGAATTCTTAGGGGTATTCAAACACCACTACTGATGGCGCTCGCGGAAAAGGACACCATCGTTGATAACCGACCCATCCGCCGCGCCGCTAAAATCCTGCCGCATGCGCACCTGCTCAGTCTGGCGGGGGCACACCATGAAATCCTGATGGAAACAGATCCTGTCCGGGAGCACTTCCTGCAGGCGTTTGAGGAATTGCTGACGCAGGTTTCTGTGCGCGGTCAGGTTAAACCCTTCTAACCAGTTGAAAATACTGCCAAGTCAGGGCAGAATGGGTTTTCAATAAGGGTTTACTAGATTATGAAAAAAGCAGCCGGTGAAGAATTTGATGCCAAGCGTGTGCGCTTAAGCGACCGCATCCTTTATGCGCTGGAACTCGCCATCGAGCAGGAAGATATCAGCATCGCTGAATCACTCGTCCGCGCGCTGGAGCTGGCGATGACCCGTAACACCGGCGGCGGTGAATTCGTGGAGCGTCGCGATTACCCGCAAGAGATCAAAGATGCGATGGACCGTCTGCGCGAAATCAAGAAGCAGACATCAGCGCTTAGAAACTGATCGCCCTTACTTACGCGATCAAAGCCAGCCATTCCTGTTCCGACAGCACTGTGACGCCTAATTCGCGCGCCTTGGTCAGTTTTGATCCGGCGTCTTCGCCCGCAATCACGTAATCCGTTTTGGCCGACACGGCGCTGGCGACTTTTGCGCCCAGTTGTTCTGCCCGGGCCTTTGCTTCGTTACGCCCCACAGTGGTCAGTGTGCCCGTGAACACAACTGTTTTTCCGGCCACGGGCGAATTCCCGGCCTTCGGGATATTGTAAGGTGTGATGGTGAGCAGCGCGTCCAGATCGCTCAAGACTTCCTGATTATGCGGCTCATTAAAGAACGCGACAATGTCATCCGCTACGCTGGGGCCGATATCTTCGATATTAAGCAAATCCTGTCGCGCATCGCTATCTTCGACACCCGCCTTCTTCATCGCCGTACGCAGATCATCGAGCGTGGCGTAGTTAGCGGCCAGTTTCTTGGCGGTAGCCTCACCCACCTGACGGATGCCGAGCGCGTAGATAAAGCGTTCAAAACCGATAGTGCGGCGCGCTTCAATCGCCTTGAATAATTTATCGACGGATTTTTCACCCCAGCCTTCGCGCTCCTGCAAGGGCACTTCCAGTTTGTCATTGGCCTGCGCGAGGCGGAATATATCGCCGGGTGTGCGTACGATTTTCTCGTCCCAGAATTCCTGAATGATCTTATCGCCCAGCCCTTCGATATCGAAGGCCAGACGGCTGACAAAATGTTTCAGCCGTTCGACCGCTTGCGCGGCGCAAATCAGGCCACCGGTGCAACGCGCTATCACTTCACCTTCTTCGCGGATAGCTTGTGAACCGCAAACCGGGCATTTATCAGGGAATTTATATTTGGGCAGATTACCCTTGCGCTTATCCAGTAAGACTTCAACCACCTGTGGTATCACGTCGCCCGCGCGCTGGATCACCACATGATCACCAATGCGCACATCCTTGCGCTCTATCTCGTCGGCATTATGAAGCGTTGCATTGGATACCACGACACCGCCCACTGAAATCGGCTCCAGCCGCGCCACAGGGGTCAGCGCGCCAGTGCGACCCACCTGAATATCGATGCCATTGATAATGGTCACGGCCTTTTCCGCCGGAAATTTATGGGCAATCGCCCAACGCGGCGCACGTGATACAAAACCGAGTCGCTCCTGCCAGTCGATGCGGTTGATCTTGTAAACCACGCCATCGATTTCATAGGGCAGATCGGGGCGTTGCCCTTCTATATCGCGATAATATTCAAGAATATCTTCGGCAGACTTGCAGAGCTTTGATGGTTCGGCCTCTGTAAAGCCGTAGGATTTAAGAGCTTTACGGATAGCCCACTGCGTATCGCCAATATGCGCACTCACCGCGCCCAGCGCATAACCAAAAAAATGCAAAGGCCGTTCAGCGGTGATTTTTGAATCAAGCTGGCGCACACTGCCCGCCGCCGCGTTGCGCGGATTGGCAAAAAGTTGCTTTCCCGCTTTTTCCTGCCGTTCATTTAGCTTTTTGAATTCATCGCGGCGCATATAGACTTCGCCGCGCACTTCGAGAATATCCGGCGGGTTACCATTCAGGGTTTGCGGCACATCGCCGATGGTGCGCACGTTCTGGGTAATATCCTCACCCTCCGCTCCGTCACCGCGTGTGGCCGCCATGACCAACTTGCCTTGCTCATAGCGCAAAGAACAGGAAAGCCCGTCGATTTTCGGTTCTGACACCAGCTCCAAAATTTCAGTTTCAGGCAGACTGAGAAATTTTCGGATGCGCTCCAGGAAATCATGCACATCCTGATCTTCGAACGCATTTGAAAGCGAGAGCATTGGTACAGCGTGTTTTACTTTTTTGAAACCTGAAGATGCAACCGCACCCACGGTTTGGGTCGGGCTATCCTTTGTGACTAATTCAGGATGTTCATTTTCAAGACTCTCCAGCTTCTGACGCAATTTATCGTATGCAGCGTCAGAGATTTCAGGCTTGTCCTTCTGATAATAAAGCGCATCGTGATGCCGGATTTGCTTCACCAGTTCGGCATGGCGCTTTCTGGCGTCCGCATGATCGAACAAGGATGTCATTTAAGAACCCGTTTCCAACAATCTTTCAGCAGCGGCGCGGGCTTCGGCGGTGATTTCGGCGCCGGAGAGCATGCGGGCGATTTCTTCGCGGCGGTCATTCATGGCCTGTAACGGCAGCACTGTGGTTTTGACATCCTTCTGCCCGCCCTTCATCACGATAAAATGCGCGCCTGCGCGGGCGGCCACCTGCGGCGAGTGCGTAACGACCAGTATCTGGCGGCTGAGTGCCAGACGCGCCAGACGTTCGCCCACCGCCGCTGCCGTGCCGCCGCCGATGCCGCTATCGACCTCATCGAAGACAAGCGTTTGTGCCGCGCCCACTTCGGCCATGACGACTTTCAGCGCCAGCATAAAGCGCGACATTTCACCGCCCGAGGCAATCTTGTTCAAGGGGCCGGGATTGCTGCCCGGATTGGTGGCCACCAGAAACTGGATTTGGTCCATGCCTGCCGGACCCCAGTCATTTTCATCCAGCGTTTCAACACGTGTCTCAAAACGCGCCTTGTCCAGCTTCAGCGGCGGCAATTCCTGCGCCACCAGCTTATCGAGCTTCGCGGCAGTGTCTTTGCGTTTTTTGCTGATGGCGCGGGCCTCGGCTTCGTAAGCTTTACGCGCCTCAATCACTTTATGGCCGAGCGCGGCCAGTTGATCGTCCTGTTTGTCGATCAGGTTCAGTTCATCGCGCATCTTGTCGGCCAGTGCCGCCAGATCATCGGGCTTGCAGTGATGCTTGCGGGCCATGCCGCGCAGGGCATAGAGACGATCTTCGATAACTTCGAGCGACATCTCACCATCCTCCATGCGGCTGATAGCGGATTGCACGTCGGCGACAGCGGCCTGTAACTCATCCCCCGCACGATCAAGCGCCGCCAAGGCGGGCGACAAATCCGATCCCGCTTTATCGAGAATACGACCCAGCGTGCGTGAGGCTTTACCCACGGACATTTCCGCCCCGGTATCGCCGCCAATGGCATCCCATGCGTCCTGCAAAGCTTCCAGCACCTGCCCACGATGTTTCAGGCCTTCGCGGCGGATCAGTAATTGTTCTTCCTCACCGCTTTCAGGGGCGAGATCATCCAGTTCCTTGACCGCGTGGCGCAGATACTCTTCATCGGCTTTGGCCTTTTCCATCGCGGCGCGGGCGTCCGCCAGAGCCTGCCCGGCAATGCGCCAGGCGTCCCAGAGCTTGCCGATTTTACGCGCATCGATCCCGGCATATTCATCCAGCAATACGCGGTGTGTGCGCGGATCGAGCAGGCCTTGGGTATCGAACTGGCCGTGTATTTCGACGAGCAGATCGCCCGCCTGTTTCAATGTCCCTATGCTGACCGGCTGATCGTTGATGAAGGCGCGGCTGCGGCCATCGGTACCGACGATCCGGCGCAGCACAATGGTGCGGTCGCTTTCAAAGCCCTGCTCTTTCAGCAATGCATGTAAGGGATGATTAGCAGGGCAATCATATTCAGCCGTCACTTGTGCCTGATCAGCCCCTTTACGCACAAGGCCGCTGTCGGAACGTCCGCCCAACGCCAGCCCCAATGAATCAAGAAGAATGGATTTACCGGCACCGGTTTCGCCGGTAAGCGCACAAAAGCCCGGCGAGAATTCGACCGTCAGCTGATCGACCAGAACAACATTGCGAATGTGCAGTGTGCGCAGCATAACAACACCGCCCCGCCTTTATTCCGGTTTAAACAGTGAATCGACGGTTTTATCGACCCATGAACGGTTTTCAATGATTTTCTGGCGCAGTTCGGGCGTCAGCAATTTGAAACTGTCCTCATACCACGGGCTGCCCGGATAGTTGTGTCCCAGTACCGCCGCCACGCGGCTGGCCTCACCCTGCAAGCCGAGCGTCATATAAATTTCGACAAGGCGGTGCAAAGCTTCAGGGACGTGGGTAGTGGTCTGGTAATTTTTGACCACACTTAAGAACCGGTTCATCGCGGCGTTGGTTTGGCCTGCTTTCAGATAGTAACGGCCAATCTCCATTTCCTTGCCCGCCAGATGGTCGCGGGTCAGATCGCGCTTCAGCGTGGCATCACGGGCGTAACGGCTATCAGGATAACGGCCGATCAGCGTGTCGAGCGAGTCGAGCGCCATCTTCGTCATTTCCTGATCGCGGGCGACATCGGAAATTTGTTCATAGAAACACAGCGCCTTCAGATAAAGCGCGTAATCGGTGCTGGGGTTGCCGGGGTGCAATTCCATGAAACGGTCGAGCGCCAGCAGCGCTTCATCGTAGCGTGTCTTTTTATAGTAAGAGAATGCCGCCATCAGTTCGGCCTGCGTGGCCCATTGCGAATAGGGGTGCTGACGCTCGACTTCCTCGAACAACCGCGCGGCTTCGTTATATTCACCGCGATCAAGGGAGTCTGCCGCCTGATTATAGAGCGACTCCACGGGGCGATCTGCTTCCAGCTTTTGTTTTTCGGCGGACGAGCCACAACCCGCAAGTGCGACGACGCTGCCCATAACGGAAACCAGAAGGTATTTTTTGATGTCTTTCATGGCCCCAGAATAGCGCTTTCCCGGCATTCTGAAAAGGGGAACAGGCACCGGAATCCCCCGAAGAATCCCCAGATTTCTCCCGTATTCTAAGTATTTTAGTAGAAAGTGGAGCGTGTACAGTGGCGAGGCTGGTCGGTATAACAAGCATCCTCGGCAGCACGGTGCCATAGCACACGATCAATCGCGATAGCGTTCACACCCTTGATGGCCGCCAGACGTTCGGCGACATAACCGGTGCAGGCACGAATTTCTATTTCCTCGGGGGAACCGCTGATCAGTTCCTGTCCGGATTCAATCGTCTGCGCCAGTTCAGGGGCATAACGCAGCAGCCCGTCCGTGCGCATGACACACGGTACGTCATTGTCAGTCAGCACAGTCACCTGATCGATATCCGAAAATAAGGTGATGCCCATATGACGAAACGCGTCATGCAGGTCTGCCGCAGCACTTTGCGCCCGCTTGAATAAGGGGATGTCTTTACCATCATAGCTATGAACATCGTAGAATTGCGGCAGATCGGAAAGCTGGCGAATGATATTTGCAGCCTTGCCGTTGGCCGACTCAACAAAAGAAAAAAAGGAACCGTTATATTGCCGAGCAATTAAAGTACCAATATCGTTCAGCCCCTGCGTAAAAATTCTTGCCAGTTCCTGACCATAAGGCTCCGGCGGCAATGCAAACAAGGTCGCCACTTCCCCGTCTTTAATACGGCTTAAATAATCGGCATTGACGCCGCCTTGCTCGAAGCGCTTTTTCAGCCGTGTGGCCAAAGTGAAATAAATACCGTTATCAACCATTGTCCAGCCTTCACGCACCAGATGCGGCTGATAACCGGAACCGAAATTCACGGCATCTAGTGTCAGCACATAAGCGGCAGTACTCTCGGGTGTGCCAATGAAGTGATGATCGGCATCAAAATTCATCACCGGATGACGCAGGGGCAAGGCATGAGCGTAAGCTTCCAGAGCGGCCGCATCGATTATGACATGGCGCGCGCGCGCCGCGACAAAGGCAAAACCCGCACGGATCTCATCAAAAATGGACAGGTTGTTTTCAGGATTACGCAGCATCATGGGCGGCATAAAAGCCGATCACAGGTCAAAAAGTCAAGAAAAACTGCCTGTTAAGCCAGCGCCACGGTCGGCGGCTCGCCATTTCCGGCAATATGGCTAAATGTGGCTTCCGGGTCGTCCATATACAGATCGACCGGCATCCATGCGCCTTCGGTGCTGAACAGCTTGTGCAGAATTTTGTTGTTCATGTCGTGACCGGCGCGGAAACCTTCGTAAGCGCCGATGATCGGGCCGCCCGCGAGGAACAAATCACCCACCGCATCCAGCAATTTGTGACGGATGAATTCATTGTGGAAGCGCAGGCCGTCCTTGTTCATCACACGGCCTTCATCAAGGACGATCGCGTTATCGAGCGAACCGCCACGGGCCAGTCCGGCGGCGCGCATGGCTTCGACATCTTTGAGGAAACCAAAGGTACGGGCTTCGGCCAGATCATGGCGGAAATTGCCGTTCACGAGACGTGTTTCAAAATATTGTTTACCGATGACCGCGTTGGCGAATTCAATCTGGCCGCCGAAGACACTGCCCTGTGCCGGGGACAAACGCACACGCTTGCCATTCTCCTCAACGATAATTTCTTTCAGGACTTTAATGCCACGACGCGGTGCGGCGAGGGCTGCCGTGCCGACTTCATCAATGCGCGCCACGAACGGGGCCGCACTGCCATCCATCACCGGCACTTCCGGGCCATCAAGCGTAATGCGCACGTTATCGACACCGCAGCCGCGCAGCGCGGCCATCAGATGTTCGATGGTACCAACGGTCACTTTATCCTGATTGCCGATCATCGTGCACAGACGTGTGTCGACGACATTATTCCACAGCGCGGGCACAACATTGTCACGGTCAGCCACATCGGTGCGCACAAACACGATGCCCTGATCGGCAAGCGCCGGGGACAGAGTCATCGTCACAGTCTGGCCGCTATGCAGGCCGACGCCCTGGAATGTGATCTCTGATTTCAGTGTATGTTGCATTATACGCGCGTACGCCTTTTATTAGCTGATTCTAATTCTGTCTCCTTAATATAGGGGCAGGCATTTTCCTAAACAAATCACGCTTTATTGCGCCGTGTTACAATGCACAAACCTTAAATTATCATTACAAAACAACGACTTGGCATCGCGCCTCCTCGGTGAAAATGCCGATAAAAAGAGCCTCCGCAGGGGAGGCTCTTCATTAAGCAACCATGTCTTAGACATTGGGGCACAGTGCCGGTGCAACGGATGGCCGCTTGGCGTCGTTATCCGGCCCCTCATTTTTGCCCAGCCCCAGCGCCTGCATGATCATGGCGATAAAGAAAGTGAATATTTTGAGCATGCTGCTTTCACCGTCTGCGGCCATACCAAAAATATCCCGCAGGCTAGAATCTTTCTTATGCTCTTCGTCAGCCTTCACGGAAGAAGCGGTCGCGGGAGCCGATAGTTCAGGCCATATCTGCGTCAGGCCGTTCATCAGGAGATCCTGTTCGCCGAAAAATCTGCTGGCCACCGGGTGCTTATCCGGATTGTTAATAATATCGACCAAAGCTGTTTTTACATCATCACGACTGACCTGACTGCCTTCCAGCGGAATGACCTGCGCGCCTTTGACGATGTCATCAATCAGGGAATTGGCGAGATATTTATCGGCGGCGTTTCTGTCTCCCTTAAACAGATCATCAGCAATTGCCGTTCTGACAGCCTGTTTAGCGCCCAATGACACCATATTATCCGGCAAAAGCTGGAATTCCACGGCGGCGCGCTTGCCTGTCATGATAGCCTCCACGCCTTCCTTCTGCTGCATTCTTTGTTCAACATAGAGGTTCTGCGTACCTTTTCTGAACGTCCTGCTGACGTCCACAATATAGCCCGCTGTTTCCATGGCGCTTTCGATTTCTTCGGGGCTGGCGCCTTCCTTGATCTTGTCTTTCAGATACCCCACCGTCGTTTTGAAAGCGGCATAAGAGAGTGCGCCATCATTTTCATGATCAATAACGGCAGCCGCCACAGGTGCCCCTGCGATAACGGCGCCCGTGGTTACACTTCGCCCTATTGTCATGGGCGCATTCCACATGCGACTTGCTAGCTGGAAAGCCTTGCCCAGTAAAACTACAGCCATTCTCACACCTTCATCATGTTTATTGTTGTCAGCTCTTATTGGCCTTGAAATTACATACATTTTACCCGATCATGCCCACATTATGCAAATACAATGCGGTACTGCTAATCTGTTGATAGCACATAAAAAAAGGAGCTCCACGAAGGAGCTCCCTTAAAGTTGTCAGCCGTCCGTCAACGGCTAGTTGGCTTGGCGACGGAGAAAAGCCGGAATATCCAGTTCGTCGTCGGTGGGTTCCGCAGGGCGGGTCGCCGAGGGCGCTTCGATATTCAGGCTTCCCTGAAGCGGACGTTGTGACGCCCGCAAACCGGTTTCAACAGAAGAAGAAACAGAATTCGATTCATCAAGCATTCCATCATCGCCATGGCCCTGATGGCGGAGCTGGCTGGTGAAACGTTCAAAAATCGAAGGGCCGCGTTTTCTCGGCGCGCTGGCCGCACCGGGAACCGGCGGACGTAATGTGTAGCCTTGCGCGGATGATGCATAGCCTTGAGCAGATTGTTCCGCGGGCGCGGCACGGGACGCTGCCAGCCCAGGGAATTGCGGGCCATAGCCGGACATCATACCGTCACGGCTGCGGCTTTCCGGTGGTACTTCCACCGGTTGCGGCGGGATAAAGGCGTTGTTATACACCGTCCCGCGTACGGATTGAGATGCGACTTCTTGCGTCCCACCCTGCGCTACGTACATAGACGCAGGGGCGGAAGCCGCTTCATGCTTTTTTACAGCGGCCTCATACGGCGTCTGTGCATATTCCTGCTGCTCGAACAGATCGCCACCGGCGACTTCGACATTAGGATCCACACGACGCGCCGTGGCCACCGCCGGTGCCGCATAAGTCTGCACCGGGGCACGTGTTGCCATCGTCGCGGCAGAACGCGCCACCGTCATGCCTTGCGGCACGGCAGGCTGATAGTTACGGGCATAAGCGGATATAGCGGGCTCTTCCATGGAAGCCTGCATCGTTGCCTGTGCCGCCGTCTGGGGCTGGGCACGTTCAACGCGGCGCTCCACATGTTGTTGCTGCGCGGTCACGGCATTGATAATGTGCGGGCCAAAATTGCCTTTCGACTTTTTGACTTCCGCCGCATCGATGCCTGTGGCCACGATGGATACGCGCATAACGCCTTCCATCGCCGGATTATAGGTAGAACCGAAGATGATATTGGCATTCGGATCCACTTCATCACGGATGCGATTGCAAGCCTCGTCGATTTCGAACAGGGTCAGATCGCTGCCGCCGGTGACATTAATGATGACAGCGCGCGCGCCCTTCATCGAAACATCATCCAGCAACGGATTATTGATGGCCTTCTCAGCCGCCTCAATCGCACGGCCGTCACCAGTGGCTTCACCGGCGCCCATCATTGCCTTACCCATCTCCTGCATAACAGAACGGATATCAGCAAAGTCGAGGTTAACCTCGCCCGGCATGACCATCAGATCGGTCACGCCGCGCACGGCAGCCTGCAACACGCTGTCGGCCATACGGAAGGCTTCGGCGAATGTTGTTTTTTCGTTCGCGACGCGGAACAGGTTCTGGTTCGGAATGACGATCAGCGTATCGACATATTGCTGCATCTCTTCGATGCCCGATTCCGCCATGCGCATCCGGGTCGTTCCTTCGAAGTGGAACGGCTTGGTGACAACACCGACGGTCAGAACACCTTTTTCGCGGCAAGCGCGGGCAATCACCGGCGCTGCCCCTGTGCCCGTACCACCGCCCATACCGGCCGTGATAAAGACCATGTTGGCACCCTCAAGGTGACGCATCACGTCATCAAGGGATTCCTCGGCAGCGGAACGACCGACTTCAGGACGGGCACCGGCACCAAGGCCGCCTGTCACTGTGACGCCGAGCTGAACGCGGGTCTCGCACAGGCTGCCTTCAATGGCTTGCGCATCGGTATTGCAGATTACGAATTCGCAACCTTCAAGCCCGGCGCTGATCATATTATTGACGGCGTTACCGCCTGCGCCACCGACGCCTACGACTGCTATTCTAGGGGACAATTTTTGCACCTCTTTGTGCTGAATTCTGACGTTAATCATGGCGGGGATTCCTCCATTGGCTTGTTCTCCTTGTGATTCTATCTCTGTTCATTGATTTTTATGAAGTGGCGAAACTTGATGTTTTGCTCGTTTATCAGTGATTTACGCATGTTTTGAGCACTCTATATCTGGAATCTAAAAGTGAATGAACCGCGCTAAGTGATTCATCCGACTCAGGTTTACGGAGTGTGGCAAAGGGCTTTTGATTCGTGAAGAGTCACTGGCGAGAAACCTGTGGATAAACACGGCTTTCACCCGCTAATGTTCTGTTGACAATGGATTTTGCACTTTTCCGGCTTGTTGACAGTCCGGTGCAAAACTGAGTCATAAGTGAATTAGATTCGGGAAACCGCTGAAATGACTCAGGTTTTCGCGGTTACAGGCGAAAACGAATCAAAATCGGATACTGAGAAAAATTTAATTAAGAAATTTCACCACAGCGATCACAGCGTTTATCTTTTCAAACTGTCATCCTGAGCGAAGCGAAGTATCTCATCTTTTAACCAAGCGGAGATCCTTCGGGCTAAAGCCCTCAGGATAACAAGTGATGATAGGCGCTGTGCCCGCTGTGGTAAAAAAGACCTTGGAAACTTCTACCAGTTCTCTTTAAACCAAACTTTCACCTGTTCCCACATCGATCCCGGCGCTGCCTGCGCTGTCACGGCGGCGGGGATTTCGTGGCTGCGTTCGGCGACGTAGGTGAGCAGACCAGCGGTGGTGGCGAAGGCCGGGCCGTTGACGGCTTCGGCCAAGCCGCTGATGCGGATCGGGCGACCCTGGCGTACTTGTTTATCGAGGATCAGTTGCGCCAGATCGCGCAGACCCGGTATCTGGCTCGCACCCCCCGTCAACACGACACGGCGTCCAGCCATCTGGCCGACACCGCTATCATTCAGGCGGGCACGGGTCAGTTCGAGAATTTCCTCAAGACGCGGCTGGATGATGCCGACCAGCAGAGAACGCGGCACATGGTTGGGGTGGGTGCGGTCGTCTTCGCCGATGATCGGCACATCAATCACTTCGCTTTCATCGGCCAGCGTCGCCATGGCGTTGCCGTAGAGCGTTTTCAGGCGCTCGGCATCGGCCAGTGATGTCGTCAAGCCCCGTGCGATATCGCTGGTCACATGCTGGCCGCCCAGCGGAATGGCATCGGCATAGACCATAGCGCCGCCATGGAACACGGCGAACGAGGTCACGCCACCGCCCATATCAATCACCGTGCAGCCGAGATCCATTTCATCATCGACCAAACAAGACAGCCCCGCCGCATAAGGCGACAGGCACAGGGCGGCGATATCAAGATGGCTGGCCTCAATACAGGTGGCGAAATTACGCAGCGCCGGGGTATCGCCCGTCACCAGATGAATATCGACGCCGAGATTATGCCCGACCATGCCGCGCGGATCGCGGATATTGGGGTTGCCGTCAAGGCCGTAGCCGACGGGGATGGTATGGATAAGCTCGCGGCCCGACGAAACGGCCTGGTCCTGCGCTTTGGAAAGCGCGCGGCGGATATCGGTATCGGCGACTTCGTGGCCCAGCGTATGGACCTCGACATTGAAATTATGGGATTTCGCGTGGACGCCCGGCACATTGATAATGACTTCGCGCAGCGGGTAGCCCTTCATCGCTTCGGCGGCCATGTTTTCGGCGGCGTGTACGGTCTGGCGGATGGAGGCTTCGGCGGCTGCCAAGTCTATCACCGTCCCGGCCTTGATCCCGACAGCGGCCTGATGACCGATACCGAGAATCTGAAAGCGCCCCTCATCATCCACCACGCGGGCGATAAAGCAGGCAATCTTGCTGGAGCCTATATCCAGCGCGGCGATCACAGAACCTTTGGGACGGGGACGTTGTTTCATAGGGAATAGCCAGAAGAGTCAGTAGGAATAATCGGCCTTACTATAGTATTGCCTGCATATATACGGCAAGCCCTATCCCAATCGCCATTGCGAGCCGCAGGCGAAGCAATGACGATGCGGGATCAGATATTATCGCCCAATTTGCTATCGAAGCTGGCCTTGTATTCCTGCACGGCACCGGGGCGGGTGCGGACGGTGATGCGGTCGGTTTCGCGCAAATCGATCACATTCAAGTCTTTATCGAGGATTTCATCCTGCGCCTGCGCCTTGGCCAGACGGCTTAGGGCCAGACCGATATCCATTTCCGGCAGGCGCACGGAAATCTTATTTTTCAGTGTCAGATCCCAGCGGCGGTCGCCCACCCAGGTGGCGGCCTCGACCAATTCCCTGATCTCCGGCTCGGCCTCCAGCATCACCAGCAAGTCATAGGCCTGTTCGTTGGCGTATTCACCGACGACGATAGGCAAGGTTTTCTGGTTGGCGGAAAGTTGATCGGTCAACGTCACGCCCTCGGTGTCGATCACGCGCAATTTGTTTTTATGTTGCCACAGCGCAATCGGCTGGCGCTCGACGATACCGACATAAATCGTGTCCGGCAGGCGGCGTTCGACATGCGCCTCGCGCACCCAGGACAGGCGTTCGATCATTTCGCGGGTTTCGGCGGGATCGAAGGCGAAAATCGGGTCGCCGCGATTGAGGTTGATGATGGCGCGCAGCACGTCAGGATCGGTTTCGTAACGGCCCTCGACCAGAATATTGTTCACGCGGAAACCGGCATCGGCCAGCATGTTATAGATTTTATTCTGTGTGCGCTGGTGGGTGCGGTCCAGTGTGCCGCTCAAAGACAGCCACGTCCCCACCCCGACCACAACAGTCAGAGCGATGATGCCGAAGCCGAAGCGTCGGATAAAACCGGTCAGGCGCGCTTTTTTTGCTGATCTTGCGCGGCGGCCGATGATTTGGGAGCGGGTTGTTCCAGTCCGTGACATTTGGCGGTTTCTACGAGGTGAGCACAAAGATCGTTGTAAGACGTTCCGTTATAAATAACCTGCGACGGGCCGATTGATTCAGCCGTGAAACCCGGTTGGGTATTGATTTCGAGGAAATAGAGGCCTTCCGATCCCGGCTTGCTGTCGTCGTAACGGAAATCGCAGCGGGCGATACCGGCGCAACCCAGCACGGTGAATACACGTTCGGCATAATCGAGCGCCGTGTTGTAAACATCCTGCGGGATTTTCGCGGGCAGCACATATTCTGTGCGGGTATCGTGGTATTTGGCTTCGTAATCGAAAAAGCGGGTTTGTGACACAATCTCGGTCACAGCTTGCGCCTTGCCATCCAGCACGGCCACCGTCAGTTCGCGGCCCGGGATATATTGTTCGACAAGCACTTCGTCACCGAACGCCCAACTCTCCATATCCAGCGGCGGCTGGTTGTCGCGCTCCATGATGATGCGTACGCCGACGCTGGAACCTTCGCAGGGCGGCTTCACCACGTAAGGCGGCTCCATCACATGTTGTTTGACGACTTCGTCTTTGCCGACGACCAGTCCTTGCGGCACACGGACGCCAACGGACGCCGCCATGCGTTTGGCAACCGGCTTGTTCATGCCGATGGAGGAAGCCAGCACACCGGAATGGGTGTAAGGAATTTCAAGAATATCGAGGACAGCCTGAATGGTGCCGTCTTCGCCGCCCTTGCCGTGCAGGTTGTTGTAAACCACATCTGGTCTGGGGGTTAGTTGTTCGATCAGGCTGCTGATGTCTTTTTGTACATCGATGACATTGACGTCATAGCCCTTTTCGCGCAGCGCCTTCTCGATTGATTTTCCTTTTTCGAGAGACACCTGACGTTCCGCAGACCAACCACCAACGAGCAGAGCAACTTTTTTCTTCATTATTGAAACCCCCGGAAATATGAGAACAGGCAGGAAAACGCTGATATCCCCATCATACAGCATGAAAGGCCGGGGTTTCTAGTACGATTCCGGGTTTTTTATTGCGATAAAGGCGCGCCGATCCGCTTGATTTCCCAACGTAAAGTAATACCGCTATCAGCCAGCACCCGGGCGCGAACTTCCTCGCCCAGCGTTTCCAGCTCCCCTGCGGTCGCCGTGCCGGTATTGATCATGAAGTTGGCATGCAATTCGGACATCATCGCCCCGCCGATGGTCAGGCCGCGGCACCCGGCGCGGTCGATCAACTGCCAGACTTTGGTGCCCTCTGGCAATCCGGCTTTGGCAATTTCATCAGCTGAGGGGTTGGCGAAGGTGGAACCACCGGTTTTCTCGCGGATCGGCTGCGAAGCACCGCGCTTTTCCTTGATCGCCTGCATGTGTTCCTTGATAACGTTTTCATCACCGGGCTTGCCCTGAAACAGGGCTTCGGTAAACACATAATCTTCCGGTGTATCGGTATGGCGGTAGGTCATGCCCATTTGCGCGGGCGTCAGTTTATGCGTACGACCTTCGCGGTCGATGGCGGTGGCCTCGATCAACACGTCTTTGGTTTCGCTGCCATAGCAGCCCGCATTCATGCGCAACGCGCCGCCGATAGTGCCAGGGATACCGCTGAAAAATTCAAGGCCTGCGATGCCTGCCTTGGCAGCCGCCTGCGCGACGTTACCATCCAGCGCCACAGCGCCCGCGCGGATGCGATGACCGTCCAGCGCTTCGATATTGGCAAATTCCCTGCCCAGACGGATTACAACACCGCGTACGCCACCATCGCGGACGATGGTGTTGGACAGCACACCCAGCGTCGTCACCGGAATATGTTTCGGGCAGGCACCTAAAAACGCCGCCAGATCATCATGGTCAGCGGGCTTGAACAACACCTCCGCCGTACCGCCGCAACGAAACCAGCCGACAGCGCCCAGCGGCGCGTTTTCGGTATAGCGGCCACGGACAACAGGGAGCTCATTTTGTTTCAATACAGAATTTGACATTTTTTATTTGACCACAGAGGACACAGCGTTCACAGATTTCTCCTTTATTATCATCCCGGCGCAGGCCGGGATCCATTCAATCGAATGGTTGGTCATTATGGATTCCCGCCTACGCGGGAATGACGATTAAGGAGAACGCTGTGATCATTGTGTACGCTGTGGTTCATATTTCCTATGCGCGTTGTTTCTTTTGGTTGGCAAAGGCGGTATCGAGTTCCGCTGGCAAAGCGTAAGCCCATTTAGTGATGTCGCCCGCACCGAGGCAGAGAACCAGATCGTTCGGCTCACCAATTTCAGCGATCATGCCCGCAAGTTCAGCCGGATTTTTCAGTATCTGCACATCTTTATGGCCGTGGGCTTTAATGGCCTGCGCCAGATGGTCGCGGTCGATGCCTTCGATGGGCTGCTCGCCTGCGGCATAAACATCAGCCACGATCACGGTGTCGGCTTCGTACAAGCAGGTGCAAAATTCATCGAACAGGTTGGCAAGGCGTGAATAACGGTGCGGCTGCACAACAGCGATCACGCGGCCCCCGGATTCTGAAACCGCTAGACGCGCGGCCTTCAAGACCGCCTTGATTTCCACCGGATGGTGACCGTAATCATCGATCACAGTCAGGCCGTTGCTTTCACCCGTCTTAGTAAAGCGGCGTTTAACACCGGAGAAACCGGAGAGCGCCTTTTTCATGGTCGCCACCGGCATGTCCATCTTGCGCGCCACGGACAGCGCGGCCAGTGAATTCAGCACGTTATGAACGCCCAGCATCGGCAGATGGATGTCGCGCACAATCAATTCGTTGCCGTCATCAGTCAAGATATCGGCAAATTTCACATCAAAAGTGCTGCCATGGGAATCGCTGCGCACGTTGAAAGCATGCACGTCGGCCTGCGGGTTGAAACCATAAGTAACGATACGCTTATCGGTGACCTCGGGAATCAGTCCCTGCACTTCCGGATGATCAATACAAAGCACCGCATAACCGTAAAACGGCAAATTCTCGATAAAGCGGTAATAGGCCTGACGCACATTTTCAAACGCGCCGTAATAATCCATATGCTCGGGGTCTATATTGGTGACGATACCGATGGTCGCTGGTAAATGCGTAAAGGTGCCATCGCTTTCATCGGCTTCCACCACCATCCAGTCGCTCTGGCCGAGGCGCGTGTTGGTGCCGTACTTATTGACGATGCCGCCATTGATGATGGTGGGGTCAAAACCGCCCTCTTCCAGCATCATACCGATCATGGTCGTGGTCGTGGTTTTGCCGTGGGTCCCGGCAATGGCGATGGATGATTTCAGGCGCATCAGTTCGGCCAGCATTTCGGCACGGCGCACGATGGGCAGTTTATGTTCACGGGCGCAAAGCCATTCCGGATTGTCTTTCTTGACGGCGGAGGACACGACCACCACATTCACAAAACCGCCCTCGGCATCGACGATATTTTCGGCCCTGTGACCGATCTCGATGCGAATACCGGCGTCGCGCAGACGCTTCACATTGTAGTTGTCTGCGATGTCAGAACCCTGCACCTTGTAACCGAGGTTATGCAGCACTTCGGCGATGCCGCTCATGCCGATACCGCCAATGCCAACGAAATGAATGGTGCCCACATCGACAGGGGCTGGTTTCATGCTCAAGAGAAAACACTCCGGTTACGTATCAGGAAACCCCAATCTAACCGGGATTATCTGAAGATGCGACAGGAAATTTCGCCGATTTTGGCGGGTTTATCCCGGTTTCTGTGCCACAAACAGCCCCATCCGCGACAGATGGAAGTAAAAATAGCCGAACATGCGCTGATGTTTTACAATCTCGGCACCCGCTTCCTCCAGACAGGTTTTCACGTAAGAATCCTTGTGGGAATATGTCTGTGCCATAGCTGAATATCTCTGCTTCGAGAGGAAAAGCTCGGAACGGCGTTCATAGGTAAATGCAAAGAAACCTTGTGGCTTCACGACTCTCATGAATTCCCGCATCACGTGCGGCGTGATCCTGATATGGTCGAATACGCCCGCCGCCAGCACCGCATCAAAAGATTCATCCGGCATTGGCAAATAACGGTCATAGCCGCCCCGATTCAAAGCCACGTGCGCGTTATCTTTAAAGCGCACCATAAATTGGTCGGCCATGCCCCGGCAGGGCTCCATGCCAGTTACCTTGACGGGTACGCCCGCATCGAAAATGGCTTGCGTGAGCTTGCCCGTACCGCAACCAAAATCCAACACCTTCATGCCCGGCTGAAATCCGGCGGCTTCCTGAAAAACACACACCAACCTCGGCGGCACACGGTCATAACCGCTGATGCGGGCGATCTTGTCGTAATTTTCTGCCGTATCGCTGTATAGATATCTGTTGTCGGTCAAAACCCTGCCCCCTCTTGATTCTTAAGGGGCATTATTACAAGGCAACATCACAATATGTCAAATTTCAAGCGGTAACTTAGTCTTCCATATCGAACGAACGGATATGGTCCCAGCCGGAGGCCAGCGCCACCACCAGATTACCCAAGCGGCGCGCCGCATCCGGGCGGCCGCAGGAGCGGGCGGCCTCGGCGGCGCGGAACAGGGTTTCCGGATTTTGCAAGAAGGTTTCGACGCGGGTCAGCAGGGCGTCTTCGGTGAAGCCTTCCTCCGTCATCACCCACGCGCCGCCCTGATCGGCCACAGTTTCGGCGTTGGCTTTCTGCTGCATGTCGGCGTGGTGCGGATAGGGCACGAAGATCGCCGGGCGTCCGGCTGTGGTGACTTCCGCCACCGTGCTGGCGCCGGAGCGGGAAATGACAAGGTGCGATGATGCCAGAATATCGGGTACGTCATGGAAGAAGGTTTCGAGACGCGCCTTGATTCCGGCACGAACATAAGTTTCGCGCGCGGCCTCAATATCTTCGACGCGGCATTGCTGGATAATCTCAATACGCGCCCGCTGCGCGGCGGGCAGACGCGCCAACGCCGCCGGAACAACAACGGAGAATACCTTTGCGCCCAGCGAACCACCCATCACGAAAATTTTTAACGGGCCGTCAGATTGCAGCAAAGGATACGGCATGGCGTATAACCTGCCGATTTCTTCGCGCACCGGGTTTCCTGTCACGACAATTTTCGGCTGGTCATAGTCGGATACGCCCTCGACATGCGGCAGAGAGAGCGCAATGCGGTCAGCGCGCTTGGACAGCACAACATTGGCGCGGCCTAGCACGGCATTTTGTTCATGCAGGATGGTCGGCACTTTCTTGTTCTGCGCCACATAGACGGAGGGGAATGACGGATAGCCGCCAAAACCGATCACGACGGCGGGCTTTAATTTATCAATCAGGCGGTAAGCCTGCGCAATACCCACAATCAGCGACGCGGGGCCGGTGAACTTACGGACAAAGCCCTGCTGGATCGTCCCGGCCTTCAGCACATGCATCGGCAGGCCGCCGAAGAATTTCTCGAACGTGAAACCGCGCCAGTCGGTCGCGACTTCGACCCTGAAACCGCGTGATACCAGATCACGCGCCAGTGAGGCTGCGGGCAGCATGTGCCCTCCGGTGCCACCGGCGCTAATCAGGATCAGCTTATCGCGAATTTCAATCGTCATCGTCAGACCCCTTGAGGGTTGTTCCCTCTAGTAAAAAAGCCGCGGGCAATACTGCCGCCCTTGGCAACCGATGTGCGCGGCTGTCGGCGCGTCAGCGCCAGCACCATGCCCATCGCCAGTGCAATCGCCCACAGCGACGAACCGCCGTAACTGATAAACGGCAGCGTCATGCCCTTGGCGGGCAGAATGCTGACGCTCGAACCCATGTGGATCACTGATTGTAAACCGAACATGGTCAGAATACCGCCCGTGGCCAGAATAGCAAACAGACTGTCATTTTCCATCAGCCGATTAAGGCCGCGCATAATAATAAACACATAAATCCCGAGAATGACGAGGGCAAAGACCATGCCCATTTCCTCGGCGGCCACCGAATAAATGAAATCGGCATGCGCATCGGGAATGCTGAGCTTGATTTCACCCTGCCCCGGTCCGACACCACCCAAACCGCCCTGACGGAAAGCTTCGAGCGATTTTCCCACCTGATAATTATCGCCGCTCGCCGGATCAAGGAAGCGATCCATGCGACTTTGGAAATGCGGAAACAGGAAATAGGCACCGAACAGCGCCACGCCCGCAAGGCCGATCAGGCCGAAGAGAATCCACAATGGAAATCCGGCAAGACAGATCTGCGCCCCGAATATGGCCGCCGTTACTACGGTCTGGCCGATATCGGGCTGCAAAGACAGCAACAGCACGATCAAGCCGAACAGGCCTGTGGCCACCCATTGCCCCGGAAAACCGGGCTGCTCGCGCGAACGGCTCAGGAACCATGCCGACAACACGGCGAAAGATGGCTTCATAAACTCACTGGGCTGGACGGAAAAGCCGAACAAGCTGATCCAGCGCTGTGCGCCCTTCACTTCGGTGCCCACAAAAAGCACCAAAACCAAACCGAGAATGCTGCACCCCAAAACAACTGTTGCCAGACGCCAGATCATTTTCGGACTGAGCAGCGACAGGCCCAAAAGAATGGCAATGGCCGGAAGCAAGAATATTGCATGACGAATGACAAAATGGAATTCACCGACACCGATGCGTTGCGCCACAGGCGGGCTGGCGGTGGCCACCAGCATGATGCCCAGCACCATCAGGATGGACAAAGCCGCCAGCATCGGGCGATCAACCGTCCACCACCAGCGCCCCAGCACCGAACGGTCGGTGCGTGTAAACATGCCGCTACTCATACCGGATCTCCTCTAATGCAGTGACCAGACGCGTGAATTCGTCACCGCGCTGCTCGAAACTTTTAAACTGGTCGAATGACGCGCAAGCCGGGGACAGCAGCACAACGCCACGACCTTGTGCCTGCGCTTGCTGATGCGCCTCCAAGACAGCGCGTTCCAATGTACCGCAGCGTGTGACCGCAACATTGTGCTTTTCCAGCCAGCCGGAAAAATCTTCCATCGCTTCACCGATGGTGAAAGCCTGGGCGATGCGCTCCATATAAGGACCAAGCCCCTCAAGACCACCCTCTTTGGGTTTGCCGCCGACGATCCAGAATATATTGCTGTAACAGGCCAGCGCTTTTTCCGCCGCCGCGGCGTTCGTGGCCTTGCTATCATTGATGTAGGAAATATTGCTTATTTCGCGACTGACAAACTGGCGGTGCGGCAGGCCGGGGAAAGAACACATCGTCTGCGTGATTTTATGCGGCGGAATGCCCATCATGCGGGCTACGGCATAGGCGGCGGCGGCGTTCTGGTGATTATGCTGACCCGGCAGCGTCTTGATATCAAGATCATCTATCTTTTCAGCCTCGCCAAACATGGCGTCATAGAGTACGCCGTCCAGCACATAAACGCCGCCCGGCACCGGACGCAGAACCGATAGGGGGTAAACCTGCCTCGTTCCTGTGGCCATGACTTCCTGCGCCATGCGCTGGCTGTATTCATCATCAACACCGATGATCGCCGCGCCCGTTCCCCGGAACAGGTTTTTCTTGGCCTGATAATAGCCATCCAGCGTACCGTGACGGTCGAGATGATCAGGCGTCAGGTTCAGGTGCACGGCGATGTCCGCCACGAACGTCAGGCACAGGTCAATCTGGTAGGACGACATTTCAATGACGAACGCACCCTCATACGGCGGCATATCGAGATCGAGCACGGCATGGCCGATATTGCCACCCACTTCCGCTTCGATATTACATTTCTTCAGAATATGACCGACCAGCGCCGTGGTCGTCGATTTGCCGTTGGTGCCAGTGATCGCCACCGTCTGGCGGCCATGATGAAGGCGGCTTAAAATTTCTACATCGCAGATGATTTCAATGCCTGCGGCCTGCGCTTTCTTCACCACCGCATGCGGTTGCGGGAAATGCAGCGGCACACCGGGGGCCAGCACGAGGCAGGCATATTGCGAAAAATCGCTATCCAGCAGGCCGTCTTTGGCGCCAGCCTCAACAGCCTGCTTCACATTCTCCGGATCATCGTCACCAGCAACAACAGTAACACGCGCTTTTTGCAAAGCATGAATCACAGCGAGATTAGACTTGCCGATGCCGAACACGGCAACAGGTTTGTCCTTCAATCCCTTGGCGAAGTGCTTGACGTCGATCATCTCAGTTTCAGTGTGGAAAGCCCGATCAGCGCCAGAATGATGGCGATGATCCAGAAGCGGATAACGATGGTGGTTTCAGGCCAGCCTTTTTTCTCGAAATGATGATGCAACGGCGCCATCGCAAAAACGCGCTTGCCCGTCAGCTTGAACGACATCACCTGAATAATCACCGAAGCGGTTTCCAGCACGAACAGACCGCCGACGATTGCCAGCACCAACTCATGCTTGGTCATCACGGCAATCGCGCCCAGTACGCCGCCAAGCGCCAGAGAGCCCGTGTCGCCCATGAACACACGCGCGGGCGGCGCATTGTACCAAAGGAAACCCAGACCGCCGCCCACCAAGGCACCGCACAGGATACCCAATTCGCCTGTACCCGGCACAAACGGGATTTGCAGATAATTCGCGAACACGGCATTACCGGAGAGATAGGCAATCAGACCGAAACAGCCTGCAACAATCGCAATCGGCACAATCGCCAGACCATCAAGGCCATCGGTAATATTCACCGCGTTGGAAGCACCGACCATCACGACCAGCGCCCACGGAATAAATAACCAGCCGAGATTAATGAACAGGTTTTTGAAAAACGGAATCGCCACATGCGTATCAATACTCGGCGGCAATACATAAATAATCCACATTGTCGCCAGCGTACCGATCACGATTTGTCCGAGCAATTTCAGCTTACCCGGCAGACCTTTAGAATTCTTTTTAGTCAGCTTCAGATAATCATCGCCAAAACCGATCAGGCCGTAACCGACCATCACCAGCATCGCGATCCAGATAAAGGGGTTGGCAAGGTCTGCCCACAACAGCGTACTGATAGTCACAGAAATCAAAATCATCAGACCGCCCATCGTCGGGGTGCCTGATTTCTTGGCGTGTGCATCTTCCAGATATTCGCGGATATTACTGGCACTGCCCTGCTTTGATTTCAGCCACAATATCATGCGCGGGCCGATCAGCAGACAAAGGATGAAAGCCGTCATCACGGCGGCACCCGAACGGAATGTCAGGTAGCGAAACAGGTTGAACAGGATAAAATCTTCGGCAAAGGGCGCAAGAAGATTATAGAGCATGATCCATTCCTTTGTTGGCGGGTTTGCCGTTTTTATGCGTTTTCGGAAGAGCGCGCAAGGCCTCGACCACGATATCCATGCGGCTGCCGTGCGATCCCTTGACCATCACGACATCACCGGGGCTTAAAACATCCGGCACGATCTGCGCCAGATCTTTACTGGTATCACGGTGTTCGCCGCGCTGGTTAGCGGGCAGGTTATCGTGCAAATTCTTCATCAGCGTACCACAGGTATAAACCAGATTAACCCCGGCGGTTTGCAATGGCAAAGCCAGATCGGCATGCTCACGTGCACCATTCGAACCCAACTCGCGCATATCACCGAGAAAAGCGATACGTCTGCCGCCGCGACCGGGATCAACCAGCGCCAGCACCGTGAACGCCGCCCGCATGGCGACCGGGGAAGCGTTATAACTTTCATCGATCAGCGTTACCGGATTAGCGGGATCACCGATATCCAGCAATTCACGCTTGCCGCGACCGGCAATCGGTTGAATTTTTTCAAGCGCCGCCACGGCAACTTTCAGATCGCCACCCGCTGCCTTTACAGCCCCCAGCACGGCCAGCGTATTTATCGCGATATGACGCCCCGGGATCAGCAAGGTGAAATTAACTTCCTCACCCACGACATTGGCCTTAATGCGTGAACCATTGGCCGCTTCCAGACAATCGACCAGCCGGACATCAGCGTCCTGATGTTCGCCGAACGACCATAGCTTGATACCCTTGGTCACAGCCGCCGCTTTCAGATGCGCAAACCATTTATTGTCGTGGGGCAACAACGCGATGCCATTATGATCCATGCCGTTGAAAATTTCGGCTTTAGCATCGGCGATTTCCTGCTCGCTGCCAAAATTTTCGATATGCACGGGCGCGACCGTGGTGATGATCGCGATATCCGGGTGCACCATTTTGGTCAGCGGCGTGATTTCGTTAGCGTGGTTCATACCCATCTCAAAAATACCGTAATCGGAACCCGGATGCATGGCCGATAATGTATAAGGCACACCCCAATGGTTATTGAAGCTGCCGCGACTGGCGTGTGTCTGCCCCAGCGCACTGAACGCCGCGGCCAGCATTTCCTTGGTACCGGTCTTGCCGACGGAACCTGTGATACCGATCACTTTCGCATGGGTGCGGAAGCGTGATGCCATGCCTAGGTCCTGCATCGCCTTCATCGTGTCCGGCACAACCAGCAGCGACCCGGTAACACCCGGCGGCACCGTGCTAACCACAGCGGCAGCAGCGCCCTTCTGCAGTGCCTCGGCCACGAATTGATGACCGTCCATCGTATCGCCCTTGATCGCGATAAACAGATCACCCGGCTGGATCGTACGGGTATCGATGGAAATGCCTGTGGCATGCCAGTCCCCCGTCGATTTTCCGTGCGTCGCGGCATCAGCTTCTGTTGCTGTCCAGATTACATTTGATCCTGCAGTCATCATACTTCCTTACATTAAACTCTTGATCGCGCGCGCAGCTTCCTCGACATCGTCGAAAGGCTCCACACGCCCATTGATGATCTGGCCTTGCTCATGCCCTTTACCGGCAATCACCAGAACATCACCTTTATTCAAATTCTTTACAGCCCAGATAATCGCTTCATGGCGATCACCGATTTCTTTAGCGCCCGGCGCGTCACGCAGCATCGCCGCCCGAATTTTAGCCGGCTCCTCGCTGCGCGGATTATCATCGGTAATCACCGCCACATCAGCCAGAGTCGCCGCCAGACGTCCCATGATCGGGCGCTTGCCGGGATCGCGGTCGCCGCCGCAGCCAACGACACAGAACAATTTTCCGTCCGTGTGCGGGCGCAGGGCTTTGAGGATATTTTCAAGCGCATCGGGCGTGTGCGCATAATCAACATAAACAGCACCCTGCGGATGACCGGGGACGAATTGCAGCCGCCCCGGCGCGCCTTTAAGCGTACCCAGCGCCTTTATCAAATCACCGGCACGTTCGGGCATATCGGCCAACACAAGGCCCAGCGCCGCCAGCGCGTTCATCACCATGAATTCGCCGACCAGCGGCAATGTAACGTCGTATTTTTTGCCCTGCCACTCAATCACCAGTGCCTGTCCGCTAGCTTCGGCATGGCGTTCAACCAGCTTCAGACCTGTTGCCTTGCGGCCATAATCAATCACGCGCAATTTGCGGTCAGCGCAGATTTTTTTCAGTTTCTCATATTCAGGAATATCGGCGTTCAGCACCGCCACGCCGCCCTCGATCAGGATATCGCTAAACAAGCGCGCCTTGGCCCGGAAATAATCGTCCATGTCCGGGTGATAATCGAGATGATCGCGCGTGAGGTTGGTGAAGGCCGCGGCACGTACTTTTACGCCGTCAAGACGGTATTGCGAAAGCCCGTGGCTGGAAGCCTCCATCGCCAGATGATTGATGCCGGAAGCCGACAGATCGGCGAGTGTGGCCATCAGCGATACCATATCCGGCGTCGTCATTGAGGTGAGCTTGGCATTGCGCAGCGCCTCGATTTCAATACCGCGAATGCCGAGTGTGCCAAGGCTGGCCGCTTTGATATCAAGCGCTTCCCAAAGTTGCTGCGTGAACCATGCGGTTGAAGTTTTGCCATTGGTGCCGGTGACGGCGACGATGGTTTCCGGCTGTCTGCCGTAAAAACGCGCTGCCATCTGCGCCAACGTACGGCGTGGATTTTCAGTTTCAACCAGCGCCACCTGATGACCAACTGGCAAAGCAAGCCTGTCCGAAGACAATAAAGCCACTGCGCCATTGCGCACCGCCTCTTCTACGAAGCGGCGGCCATCAACCTTCGTGCCGGGGAAGGCCGCGAACAGCCAGCCCTCTTCTACGCGACGGCTATCTTCGGTCAGGCCTTCGATTTCAGGATCAAAGCTGCCTTGATAATCCTTATTCAGTTGTGACAGTCGCAAGATGCCCTCCCTCATGTTTTTTATCGTGGAGGTAGGGCAGCAGCGGGAAGGAAATATCGTCTTCCGGTGCCGTGTTTGATGGCTTCATGCCGAGCAACGGTGCCATGGTGCCGATTATCCGCCCCACTGCCGGAGCGGCCACCCAGCCCGCCGTAGCGTAACCGTAGCTTTTCTTGTTGCCCACCGGTTCATCCACCATGATGAAGATGGCATAGCGCGGCGCTTCCATCGGGAAGAACCCCATGAATGATGAAATTTTCTTCTGGTGATCGTAACGGCCGTTCACAATTTTCTCCGCCGTGCCGGTCTTGCCGCCAACATTATAGCCCGGCACATCGGCAAATTTCGCCGTGCCTTCGGTGACGACCAGACGCATTAACTGACGCATCCTGTGCGACGTTTGCGGCGAAACTACGCGCACTTCGCCTTCATTTGTGGCTTTTTTAGCGCCCTTGGCCAGCGCCTCATCAAGGATAATCGTCGGCTTTACCAGTGTGCCGCCACGAACAATTGAGGATGCCGCACTCACGATCTGCAACGGCGATACCGACACACCATGACCGAACGCGGCGGTGAGCGTATTGATATCGCGCCACGGATTCGGCACCAGCGGGCGTCCCTTTTCATCAATTTCAACATTGACCGGATCAAGCAACCCCAGATCCTTGTAAAAATTCCTGAGCCCTTCCGTCCCCACCATCTGGCCCATCAGGGCCGAGCCGATATTCGAGGAATGCATGAATACTTCAGGAATGGTCAGCGGGCGCTTTTCCGGGTGATAGTCATGAATGGTATGACGCCCTGATTTGATCGGCTTGGTAGTATCAAAGGTCATGCCGAGATTGGGCTTCTTCAATTCCAGCAACGCCGCTGTCGAGAAAATTTTCATCGTCGAACCCGGCTCGTAAACGCCGAGTGTGATGTTGTTGAACATTTGTGCCTTGGAAGCCTCTGAAGGCTTTTGCGGATCAAAATCCGGCAGCGAGGTCGCTGCCAGAATTTCGCCGGTCACGACGTCCATGATAATGCCAGCACCACCCTTGGCGGAAAAATCACTGATCGCCTTCTTCGTTTCACGGCGCAGGATATGCTGCAAGCGGATATCGAGAGTGAGGGCTAGCGGCTTGCCGCCCTTGACGAGGAGATCATTAAAGCTGCGCTCGACACCGGCAAGTCCCTGCCCGTCAACACTGCCATAACCCACCATGTGCGCGGCAAGCTCACCTTGCGGATAGATGCGGGTATACTCCGTCTGAAATTGCAGCCCCGGCTCACCCAGATCAAGGATACGCGCCTGTTCAGCAGGCGTCAGATTGCGCTTCAGCCAGACGAAACGCGCCCGGCGCTGCAATTTTTCCAGCGCATCGCCATAGACGATACCGGGAATGGCTTTGCTCAGCGCTTCGGCGGCCCGCACAGGATCTTTCACCAGCGCCGGATCGGCGTAGAGCGAGGCCGTCTCCAGCGATGTCGCCAGCAACACGCCATTGCGGTCGGTAATATCGGTGCGCATCGCGGCCTTTTGCTGCTCCGGTTCAGGAGCGCGTTCTATCGCCGTGCCCGCGAGTTTCGGAAGTTCACCCTGCAATATAGTCAGATCGACCACACGCGCCGCCACCGTCAAATAAAGAAAAGCAAAACCTAAAGAGATCAGAACGACACGGCCATGCGCCATGTCCAGCGCCGAGCGTTTGGAGCCATCAATGCGAATGCGGAGCTTGCGGAAACGGTTGACGATGCTCATTGATCATCACCCCCGGCGGGCGAGAGTTCGTTCAGCAGCTTATTAAAATCTTTTTGCGGTATTTCTGGTGATTGGGGCGCGGCAGGTTTGGGGAGCGCCTGAGGGGCGGGAGATGGAGAGGATGATTCAAGAACAGCGGGAATGGCTTTCACCACTGGAGAGGAATAGGAAGGCTTGAAAGATGGCTTGCGGGCAGGCACGACAGGCTCGGCAATCCCCGGCAGATCGGAGGCATCGTCACGCACGGAATCCGGCTGGGCCGGTATAAGTTCGAGATTGTTCTTCACCAGCGCTTCCAGACGATCAGGACGATTCAGGTAATCCCATTCCGCGCGCAATACGCGGATAGTCTGCTCTTCCTGCGCTACGCTGACCTGCATGCGGCGCTGTTCACTATCAGCCTGCTGCACTTTTTGCGCCGTGCTGAACAACATAAATCCGGACGAAGCCGACAATGTCAGCGCCAGCAAGGTCGAAACACGGAAAAGTTTCATCCACGCCCCCCTTCCTTTATCGGTGAAGCTGTACGCACAGCGACGCGCAAACGTGCGGAACGCGCACGTGAATTGATTGCAGATTCTTGATCGGTCGGGAAAATCGCCTTACGGGAGGGGAGTGTAAAGGCGGGAACGGAGTCATCACGGGACGGATGATCCGGCAGGTGTCGCGATGAACGGGCCGTCATACCAGCCTGTTCATGCATAAAGTTTTTAACGATACGGTCTTCGAGAGAATGGAACGAAACAACGACAAGACGCCCGCCCGGTTTCAGCACCGAAGCCGCCGCCTTCAAGGCGTTTTCAAGCTCTTCCATTTCGGCGTTCACAAAAATGCGCAAGGCCTGAAAGGTGCGGGTCGAAGGATCAATCTTGTCGCCGAAGGTGCGGGGAATGGCGCCTCGGACAATATCGGCCAGCTCCGCCGTACGCGTGATCGGTTTTTCCTGACGCTTCTCGACGATGCGGTGCGCCACGCGTCGGGAATGGCGTTCCTCGCCGTACTTCCAGATGATATCAGCAAGCGCTGATTCTTCCCAGGTATTGACGATATCGGCAGCGGACGGTTCATCGCCATCTTGATTCATCCGCATATCCAGCGGGCCGTCAAAACGGAACGAGAAACCGCGTTCGGCCTGATCGATCTGCATCGACGACACGCCGAGATCGAGCACGAAACCATCAATCTGCGGGTAACCGGCTTCCGCTGCCAGACGCGTCACTTCGCTGAAGCGGCCATGCTTCAGGATCAGGCGATCCTTATATATTTTCTTGAGATCCTCACCCAGCCACAAGGCAGATTTATCGCGGTCAATGCCGATGACCGTGCAATCCGCCGCATCGAGAATGGCCTTGGAATAACCGCCCGCGCCGAAAGTGCCATCGGCATAAACTTCGCCGTCCGTTGGTTTCAGCGTCGCCAGAACTTCATCCAGCATAACGGAGATATGCGGCTTCTCTGTTGTTTCCGTGCGCACTGCCATCATGCCGCCTCCCCCGTCACGCGTGGAAGAGTGAGGCCTTTATCCTTGACCTGCCTGCGCGCTTCATCGCGGCGGCGCTCATAGGAAGCCGCGCTCCATATCTGAAACTTGCGTCCAAGTCCAACGAACATCGCCTGCTCGTCGATACCCGCGTGTTTTAGCAAATGCTCGGGGATAACGATGCGCCCTTCGGGGTCGAACGGCAGCTGCACCGCTTCGGCAAAGATTGTCGTCGCCAGATCATCCTGCGCGGACGAGAACAGATCGTAATGATCAAGCCGCGCCGACAGCTCTTCCATCGTCGCGTAAGCAAAGCCCTCAAGACACGCATGGGTGCTGGAACGGAACAGGACGATTCCGGGAAAGGCTTGCGTCACCAGCGCCGTACGAAACGGCGCGGGCACGGAGACACGCCCTTTGCGGTCAACCTTGTTCGCATATGTCGAGAGAAACAGCGTCATGGGCTGATTTCCGACGTCCCTTTGTTATATGTGGGGCAATGCCGGAAATCGGAATTTCCAGCCCTGCACAGGAATGAACCACGATTCTCCTGAAATGGAAAAACATGGATATATATGGGGTACCATGGGATTTTATGGGCGGTCAATTGAGGCGATGGTGCGCGCCGGGTTTCATTCACATGTTTCTGTCCCGCATCAGGATACCCCCTCAACCATCTGAAACTCATACAAAATCATGGATCTCTCTTTTCTTATACCGGGCTATCCCCAAATTATCCCCTGCGTTACCCACGCCAAATCGGGAATTACCCCCATTTCTGCCCTCAAGATTCTGATTTTGTTTGTTTCAAAACCCCCTTCCCGGCGAAATATTATGTCTTTTTTGTGAAGACGGGGAGCCGCAGAATTGCAGGGTTTTTACATAGCGCCACAACCATAAGGACACCCCATTTCATATTTCCGTAAGATAATAAACTTGAGATTTAACGATAGCTTATGGTAATTCATAGCCTCGCATGGTGACTATCAAATGTTTTGTGTGGGGAGAAAACATCATGTTAGCGATAATTGTCCTGATGGTTCTGGCCATCCATGGCGGGCTTTTTGCGGGTACGATCGTGTACTCCGCCTGGAAGGCCGCCCGGTTGGATCAAACCATTGGTTTTGCAGAAAAACTATGGTCTTTGCCGCTTTCCCTCTAGAGGGAAGGCTGCATTGTGTTGCGTAAGACTTGCGTAGCCTTACTACTGCGTAAAGAAAACCGCCCGGTTCGCGCCGGGCGGTTTTTCATATCAAAAGCACCAGAAGTCCTGTAAGCCGGGTTCTGTATCCACTTGCGTAGATGATGACCATTCCTCTGGGATGTCTGTTACCAGACACCTCAAGCAACCAACCCGGGCCACAAGGCGCAGACAGCCCTATGCGCGGCCCCTATTTGGTCTTGCTTCCGGTGAGGTTTGCCATACCGTCCCTGTTACCAGGTCCGTGGTGGGCTCTTACCCCACCGTTTCGCCCTTACCTGATCTGTCTTGCGACAGCCATCGGCGGTTTGTTTTCTGTTGCACTGTCTGTCAGGTCGCCCTGCCCGGCCGTTAGCCGGCACCGTATCTGCACGAAGCCCGGACTTTCCTCCCCCAACAAGCTAAAAGCAAGTTAAGAGCGGCCATCCGTTCTTCTGGCGCGGGCACTATGAGGGTAAAATTCTCTGATGGTCAAGTTTCAAAAAAACAGCATCCCGCGAAAACGGGGATCCATGGACGGAGAAAGCAGGCCACAATTTCCTGTTCTCAACCTGAAATGGTAAGGTATCTGTGATACGAACTTTGAAAACATAAAAGATAGCCCCCTAAGGTTTGGAAAGCTAAATGGAGAAGAAACGAGAATATAAAATAAGCTATATTTGCCTTCTGGCATTGGGCGCAACTGTTGTAGGCAGTTTATTTTCAGTTCTGTTGGTAAGCCTACTATTGTCTATTTTTATGATACTAAAATTTCCGTTCGGATTCGTATTAGGTATCCTTGTTTTATCTTATCTTATCTTGCCTTTCATTTATTCTTTTCCATTCAATCTCCTCGCCCTTTTTTTGTTTTTTTATAATTTTATGAATGGTGAGTGGGAAGTACATTCTTTCAAAAAGAGGCAGATAGTTACTTATGGGGCACTGCTTGGATTTAGTGCTTACTTTATAGGATTGATGTTGATGTTCTTCGATAGTTTGGCTTTGGAAAACTATGGGCTAAAATTGCAAATACTTAAGAATTGGGGGGATCTTGTCTCATGGTTTTCCTTAATTCAAGCCCTTGTTGCGCCGCTGTCGGGTATAGTTACGATTGGCCTTGTAAAAATAATGGTAAAGGCCGCGACATACAAACCTATCACTAGCCGCCATATTTTGTAGGGCTAATCAGATCCTACAATTATCATTTCTGTATCCCGGTTTTCACGGGGATGCCTTATGTAGAGAATTTTTCTGTCTTAACAAAGCGGCCAGCCGGGCGGCGGTTTCGTCATTGGCCATTCCGGCGAAGGGCGCTGACGGCTGGAAAGCTTCGGGCTGGAAATGGCGCTGGAATTCGGTGACCAGCACAGCCAGGGACTGCACCGGATCATAGCCGTAATCAGTGAGCGCCTGTTTCAGCTGTACCGGATCGCGCAGCAAAGAGGCCGCTTCGTTGAAATCGGATTGTATCGGTTGCGGCCACAGGCCGATTCCGGCATCGGCCAGTTTCTGCCACGGGAATTTCTCGCCCGGATCAATCTTGCGCCCCGGTGCAATATCGGAGTGCGCCAGCACATGATGCGCGGGGATATTGTGACGGCTGAGGATTCCCTGCGCCAGCGCGATCAGCGCGTTCACCTGCGCATCCGGGAAATCTTTATAACCGTAGCGGTGGCCGTGATTGACCAGTTCAATGCCGATAGAGTGGGTATTGAGGTCAGGCACACCTTCCCACTGCGAAACGCCCGCATGCCACGCGCGGCGGTCTTCCTCAACATACTGTGTCGTGCTGCCATCGACGTCGATCATATAATGCGCGCTGACGCGCCCGCCTGAGGGATGCACCTTGGTCGCCATGAAATAGGCATCAGGTTCCGCCGCATCCAGCGTGTCGGTATAATGAATGATCAGGAATGTCGGCAGCGCGCCATTCTTGCGTTCATCATGATGGGTTGATTGTTTGCGGGTTACCGGCAGATTCATCGTTGTTCCTTTACCTTCATCAGCAATATCATACCCACAATCCAGAAGACAAGAATCGTGGCGATACCCGCGCGCTGGCTGTCAAAAAACTGTGTTGCGACCGCGAAAGCCAGTGGCCCCATAAACGAAATCGCCTTGCCGGTCAGGCCATAGAAACCATAGACCTGATTGATCATGTCCGGCGGTGCCAGACGGGCGGCCATGGTACGGCTGGCCGATTGCACAGGCCCGAGGAAAATGCCCAGCGCCAGCGCCAAACCGATAAAGACATTTTTGTCCGTCACCATGACGACGCCCAACCCGGTCAGGACCAACCCGGCGAGTGCGATCATAATCGTGCGTTTGGAACCAATGCCATCATCAAGCCACGCGAAACTAGCCGCCCCGATACCGGCGGTGACGTTCAGACCAATGGCGAACAACAGTATCTCTTCGAAACTCATCCCCAGCGTTCCCGCCGCATATAGTCCGCCCACGGTAAATAATGTATTCAGCCCGTCGCGATAGATCATGCTCGCGGCGAGAAAGGTCGCCAGATTTTTATACTGGCGCACATGTTTAACCGTATGCACCAGATCGGCGAAGCCCTTGCACACAGCATTCTTCATCGACATGCCGGTGCGCCCGATATCATCGACGAACAGCAAAAGCGGCAGCAGGAAAATCAGGAACCACAAAGCGGTCAGCGGCCCGGTGGCGCGAATATGTTCCGAATGTTCCTGCGGCAGCGTGATAAAAGGCTTGATACCGCCGAGGCCGATCAGCCCCAGCAACGCCAGCACCAGACAAAACAGGCCACCCATATAGCCCATGCCCCACGCCCATCCGGAAATGCGCCCCAGCATGTGCGGCGGCGCGATCTGCGGCAGCATGGCATTGGCAAAAACCAGCGCGATCTCAAAACCGACATTGGCGACCACCACCAGCGCCAGCACCATCAGCACGTTTGACACGGCAGGATCAGGCACCGCAAACCAGAGCAGCGCCGTCGGGATGATACAGAGCAGGGAAAAGAAAGTGAGGAATTTCTTGCGCGCGCCATAATCATCGGCAATCGCACCGAGCGGCGGGCTGAGAATCGCGATCAAAATGCCGGAGAGCGCAATCGCATAGCCCCACTGCGCCGATCCGGCTGTTTCATCGCCGACAATACCGCGCGCGAAATAGACGCTGAAAACAAAGGTAACAATCACCGTGGAGAAGGCAGAGTTACCCCAATCGAACAGGCACCATGCAAAAATCGATTTTTTGTTCAAGACACCCTCTTCCGGAACGGGATTTCGTACTAGATTATTGGTATAGAAAGGACGCCTGCATGAAAAGCCTTGTTCTGGCAGTTTTGGTTGCAACCATGGTCTCATCATTTACACCCGCCCGGGCCGCCGAAGGCCCCGATTATCTGAAAGCCAAGCCGGATGGCACTCCGGTAGCCACCTTTGCGGGCGGCTGTTTCTGGTGCATTGAGAGCGAATTTCGCCCCCTGCCCGGTGTGCTGTTCACCATTGTCGGGTATACGGGCGGCCACACCGATAACCCCACTTATGACGATGTCAGCACCGGAAAAACCGGCCACGCCGAGGCGATCGAAATCTATTTTGACCCGCAGAAAATCACCTATGAACAACTGGTGCAGCATTTCCTGACGCGGGCGCATGACCCGACAGAGATAAACAAGCAATGGGTGGATGTCGGCTCGCAATATCGTTCGGCAATCTATTATCACAACGCTGAACAGCAAAGCATTGCTCAAGCGGTTATTGATAGCCTGATGGCAGAAAAATACTTCAAAAAACCAATCGTCACGGAATTGAAGCCCACCGAAATTTTCTGGGCAGCAGAAGGCTATCACCAGAATTACTACGACCGTTACCGCGAAACCTACGGCCAGACCCACCGCCGCGTAGAGGCCAAAAAAGCCATGAAAAAAGAACGGGAAAAAGAAAGATTGGCCCGTTAGGGACGGTGCCGCCCCGGATTTTCAGCAATTATTAATAGACGGTAACCATATACCTCCATATTTTTCCATAAAATTTACCATTCCCCGGCAATACTAAAGCTAGAGGGTTTAATCACTGCGTATAGGGTGGAACCGGGCATGCCCGGTTTAGGGGGCTAGAGTTACGACATGATGGGAAGAAGCCTTGAACTGCTGGGCATGGCCAGTTTCAACGTGTTTTTAGGGCTGGTGCTGACGGTGACGTTCCTGAACCAGAACGGGAACGATGAACCTTCCCGGCTGACAGAGGCGCGGGTCAGCGCTTTCGTTACAGAAATGACAAATGTGGCGCTGGGCAATAACCCCCAGCTTGATCAGATGGGCATTACCACCTGGTTCATGGACCACCTCGAAGAAAACAGCTCGTTTTCAAACAACATGAACGTCCTGCAGGCCAACGGCCAGACCCGCGAAGAAAAGCTTGAAATGAACCGCATGGCTTATATCGGCCATGTGCTGGGCGAAATCAAAACCGTCAAAGACCGTGAATCGAGCCTGCACATAGAATACATCAAGATCGAAGAAGGCGGCAAAGGCGCTTCGGTTGTGTTCACCAGCATGGAAAAAGGCCGCATACCGGTTGTCAACGAAGACACCTCTTACGAGATTCCCGTTTCCGGCACATCTTACTGCGAACAGAAAATCATTCTGGACAAAAAGACCATCAAGGTTTCAAACGCCACCTGCACCACGAATGTCAGCATGGCCGAAAGCTTCTAGACCGCCGCCTATCCGACAGAGGAGAGAATGCCCGGCAGATACACCATCAGTATGTGCACGATAGCAAACACGTAATAGCCACCCAACTGGTAAGCCATATCGATCGCCACAGCTTCAAATGAAACGCCGGTATAAAGGGAACCCATCACCGTCGGCGGCATCGAGAATGCCACCCACACCAAGCACGCCAGACTGATGAATTCATAAACTTTGGTGATTTCGAGCATTTCAACAAAGAACGAAAAGAACGCCGCTGCCAGCAGCCACAAAAACAATGTCGAAAGATACTGGATCGGCTTGACCTTGATGTCTTCAGCGGACAGACCGCGCAATTCCATCCAGCGGCGCCCCATCACCTTGGGGTGATACCACAGCAAACCCAGTGCAAAAGCGCCCAGAGCAGATGGCAGTGTGGCCGCATAAGGAAAGCTGACCGCTTCTACAACAACATCCATGAAATATCTCCCTTGTGTGAAATTTTAAAAATTAACTACGCTCAACCATCATTTTCTTAATCTCACCAATCGCCTGCGCAGGATTCAATCCCTTCGGGCAGGTATTGGTGCAGTTCATAATCGTATGGCAGCGATAGAGCTTGAACGGATCTTCCAACTGGTCGAGCCGTTCGCCTTTGGCTTCATCGCGTGTATCAATCAACCAGCGGTACGCCTGCAGCAATATCGCCGGACCCAAGAATTTTTCGCTGTTCCACCAGTAGCTGGGGCAGGATGTCGAGCAGCTGAAACACAAAATACAGGCCGCCGCGCCATGGCCGTCATGGCCATTCATCAGTTCGGCATCATCGGCGCTTTGCAGACGTTCGCGCGTGGGTGCGGGTGAATCCGCTTTCAGCCACGGCTCGATTGAGGTGTATTGCGCGTACATGTGAGTGAGGTCAGGCACCAGGTCTTTTAAGACTGGCAAATGCGGCAGCGGCGAGATTTTAATATCGCCCTTCACATCATCAATCGCCTTGGTGCAGGCCAGCGTATTCTTGCCATCGATATTCATCGAGCAGGAACCGCAGATACCCTCGCGGCAGGAACGGCGGAAAGTCAGGCCTGGATCAACATCGTTCTTGATATGGATCAGCGCATCCAGAACCATCGGGCCGCATTTTGAAAGATCAATGGTATATTCGTCCGTACGCGGATTCTCATCCTTGTCGGGATCGTAGCGATAAACCTTCAGCGTTCTCGATTTCTGCGCGCCTTTGGCGACATCGATTTTCTTGCCGGGCTTAACTTTGGAATTCTGCGGAAGTCTGAGCTGTACCATGATTGAACTTAGCCAAGAGAAACATAAAGATAGAGGATAAGGATTTACATGGCAGCTGTGAAGCCACAAAACCCGCCGCCCTTAAAAATCAGGATTAAATCAGGCGTTCAGTCCCAAAGATTTAATTCTTTTATGGAATTTCCAACCCTGCCAAAGCGTCGAAGGTTTGCCGGATTCCATCGCCTGCTGCAATTTTTCCACGCGTTCCTGTATCGATTTCAACGCCCTGAAGGCCTGCACGTCCGGCGCTTTACCATCCGGCAACAAAGAACGTTGCTCCAAAGCATTGTATTCTTCGCTCAGACGTCTGCGTACTTTCGGACCCAACACTCTGGCGGCAAATTCAGCAATCAGGCTTGATTGTTCAGGCTCCTCCGGCGGTTTGCCGGAACCCGAATTATTGTAGGCATTTTTCAGTTGTGGAAACACGCTTCAAAACCTGCTCTTGGAACTCAACATTTACTCATTAACTATTAAACACGGTAAATACTAAAATTCAAATAAAACAACTAACTAATTGTTTTTATTTAATATTTTCTTGTGATTACGGCCTATAGATAAATAATGTCATCACCGCCAGCGCACGGCTGCGGAAACCATCATGCTTCAGGCGCTCGATATCGCGGTTAAACTGCACCAGCAGATACTGCTGATGGCGCATCTTCTCTTTATCACTTTCCAGCAGACAGTGTGATGGATCGACGGTCTGCTTCGCCAGATCATTGTACTGCATCTGCATTATGGAACGTGCATTCTCGCGCAGGCGCGTCCAGACTGTTGATGGCTCTTCTTTATTCTGTGACATAGTCTTAAACAGGCCTTCGTTGCCGGGCCGCTCCTTGAAATAACCAGCTTTCAGGGTATTTGATTGGCAGATACGCGTCAAATTTGCCGCCCACGGGAGGAATATGATGAAAACCATTAAAATCCAGAACAAAGACATTCCGGTACTGGGGCTTGGCACATGGAAACTGACCGGGGATGGCTGTGTGCGGGCGACCGAATTGGCGCTGGACATCGGTTACCGTCATATCGACACCGCACAGATTTACGAAAACGAAGCCGAGGTCGGACAGGCCATCCAGAATTCAGGCATTGAACGCCGCGATATTTTCCTCACCACCAAAGTCTGGATGGAGAATGTATCAAAAGCCAAATTCGCAAAATCGGTCGATGAAAGCCTGCGGAAACTCAAAACCGATTATGTCGATCTATTGCTGATCCACTGGCCGGTCTTCGATGTCCCGCTGAAAGAGCAAGTGGAAACGTTACAAGCCATCCAGCAAGCGGGCAAAGCCCATCTGATCGGCGTGTCCAATTATCCGGTGGCGTTGATGCGCGAAGTTCTCGATGATTACGGCGTCAAAATCGTCAACAATCAGGTGGAATATCATCCCTTCCTGTCGCAAAAGCCGGTGCTGGATTTTGCGCGTACCCACGGCATGTTCATCACCGCTTACAGCCCGCTGGCCCGTGGCGGCGTTGTCGGCAACCCGGTTCTTAAAAAAATCGGCGAAAAATACGGCAAGAACGAAGGCCAGGTCACGCTGCGCTGGCTGTCGCAACAACCTAATGTGGCGGCGATCCCCAAGGCCGCCAGCGAAGCCAATATCCGCAACAACATAAACGTCCATGATTTCACCCTTTCGGATGAAGAAATGAATGCTATATTTGCCCTCGCCCGTCCCGATGGCCGCCTGATCAATCCTGACTGGTCGCCACCATGGGACAAAGCCGCTTAAACGAGGAGTCCCTGATGCCGATTATCCATGTCCACCTGATCGAAGGCCGCAGCATTGAGCAAAAACGCGCCATGGTCGAAAAAGTCACACAAGCCGTGTGCGAAACCGTCAACGTCACCCCTGAACACGTCAAGATCATCATGCACGACATGGCCAAGCATGATTATGCGACCGCAGGCGTTCTGAAATCAGATGAAACGAAATAACAGCAGCCTTGTCATCCTGAAGGCTTTAGCCTGAAGGATCTCACCTTGATATAAGATGAGATCCTTCGCTTACGCTCAGGATGACAAAAAAGAGGAAATCTTATTCAGGCAAAAACCCACCGGATTGCAGTGACCACAGGCGGGCGTAATGCCCGCCTTTTTTCACGAGTTCGGCGTGGCTGCCGTCCTCGATGATATTGCCGTGGTCCATCACGATCAGGCGGTCCATGCGGGCGATGGTCGATAGACGGTGGGCGATGGCAATAACAGTTTTACCCTGCATCAGCGTCGCCAGTTGTTCCTGGATATAGGTTTCGACTTCACTGTCGAGCGCGGAGGTCGCCTCATCGAGGATCAGGATCGGCGCGTCTTTCAGGATGATCCGTGCAATCGCAATACGCTGGCGCTGACCGCCGGAGAGCTTCACGCCGCGTTCGCCGACATGGGCGTCATAGCCCTTGCGCCCGCGATCATCTTCGAGACCTAAAATAAAATCATGCGCCTGCGCCTTGCGGGCGGCGGCAATGATTTCTGCCCGTGCCGCCTGCGGGCGGCCATAGCGAATATTTTCGATGATCGAACGGTGCAGCAGCGAAGTATCCTGCGTCACCATGGCGATATTGGCGCGTAAAGAATCCTGTGTGCACTGCGCGACATCCTGACCGTCGATCAGGATGCGCCCGCTGCCCAGATCGTAAAAACGCAGCAATATATTGGCAATGGTGCTTTTGCCCGCACCGCTATGGCCGACAAGGCCGACTTTCTGACCGCCGGGAATAACCAAATTCAGGTTATCGATTACGCCGCGTTCCTTGCCGTAATGGAAGGCCACATTCTCAAAACGGATTTCACCCTGACGCACGTCCAGCACTTGCGCGGCGTGTTCATCGGTGACGCGGTGCGGGCGGGAAATGGTTTGCATGCTTTCCTGCGCTGTGCCGATCCATTCAAAAATGCCGGTCAGTTCCCACATGATCCAGTGCATTTGATGATGCACCTGAATGACCAGCGGCAGGATCATGGCGACCCCACCGGGTGTAATCGCGCCCTGCGCCCACAGCCACAAAGACATCACGAAGATCACGCCGATCATGATGCTGTTGGCCACGCTCAGGGTCGAGGTCATCAGGAAAATCTGCACGTTCTTATCCAGGATGCGTCCTGAATGGCGGTGCAGCGAGCCGAGGACGAAATCATCCTCGTGCTGACGGCGGGCGAAGAGTTTCACCGTCATGATATTGGTGTAGCTATCGACGATGCGCCCCACCATATGGCTTTGTGATTCCGAAAGCCGCAGCGAGCGTTTTTGTATGCGCGGAATAAATATAGACAATATGCCTATATAAAGCGCCATCCAGAGCAGCATCGGCAGGATAAAGACCCAGTCCGCTGCCATCAGCATGATTGTGGTCGAAACGATAAAGACCGCCACATACATCACCGAGCCGATGAATTGCGTCATCACGTCGCGGATCGCCGGGCCCATTTGCTGCACCTTGTTGGCGATGCGTCCGGCGAAATCGTTCTGGAAGTAAGACAGCGAATGGCGCAGCACGTACCAGTGCGACTGACGGCGGATCATATTGCCGAAGAACGGCACCACGACGATGCTATGCACATATTGCGCGCCGATACCCGAGAGCGGCGCTAAAATCAGGCCGAACAGAACAAAGCCACCCAGTTGCCAGCCGTGATCGTGAAGAATAAGGGAGGGTGCGCCGCCACTGGAAAGCGCATCGATAATCACACCGACGTAATAAATCATCAGCGCGTTGAACACTGCACACACCGCATTGAAGAACACCAGCCAGATCAGCGGCCCCTTCACCTGACGGACAAAATGCCAGAACAAAGCCCCCAGACGGTCCGGGATTACCGGGTTGTCGGGCATCTTTTCGATGTCGATATAGCTGTTGAGGCGCGCTTTCATGATGGCGCCACCTTACATGAATTGCGGGCGAAAAGACAGCCCGCCTTACTTAGTAAACCCTAGCCTTCGGCGGCACCGCTTCGACTTCATTGGTGAGCGTGGTCAGTGTCACAGGGCGGTAGCCGATGCTGGTTTTGCCCGCTTTATCGACCCATGTCACAGTGTGTTTCAGCCAGTTGACGTCGTCGCGGTCTTTGAAATCTTCGCGGGCGTGGGCGCCGCGGGATTCTTGACGGTTGACGGCGGAATACATGGTGGCGACGGCCTGGCCCATCAAATTATCTAGTTCTAGGGTTTCGACGAGATCGGTGTTGAAGATCATGGAGCGGTCATTGATGCCGATATCTTTCATCGCGTCGTGGCATTTGCTGATTTGTGTGCAGCCTTCCTGCAGCGTATCGCCGGTACGGAATACGGCGGCGTGGTTCTGCATGGTTTTTTGCATGTCGAGGCGCAGTTTCGCGGTCGGGGTGCCGCCCTTGGCGTTGCGGAAATGGTCGAAACGATCAAGCGGCTTGCTGGCGATATCGCTGGCCAGCGGTTTATGGGGAGCATTCGGCGTTACGGTTTCGGCAGCACGAATAGCGGCGGCGCGGCCAAAGACGACGAGATCGAGCAGCGAGTTGGAACCGAGGCGGTTGGCGCCGTGGACGGACACGCAAGCGGCCTCGCCAATCGCCATCAGGCCCGGCACCACGCGGTGCGGATCACTGGCGGTGGGGCAGACGACTTCGGTCCTCACGTTGGTCGGGATGCCGCCCATGTTGTAATGCACGGTCGGCAATACCGGGATCGGTTCCTTGGTCACATCGACGCCTGCGAAAATGCGCGCGGATTCAGCGATGCCCGGCAGGCGGGAATGGATGATGTCGGCATCGAGATGTTCGAGATGCAGATGGATATGGTCTTTATGTTCGCCGACGCCGCGGCCTTCGCGGATTTCGACGGTCATTGAACGCGATACCACGTCGCGCGAGGCGAGGTCTTTGGCAGACGGCGCATAACGTTCCATGAAACGCTCGCCTTCGGAGTTGGTCAGGTACCCGCCCTCGCCGCGTACGCCCTCGGTAATCAGACAGCCCGCGCCGTAAATGCCGGTCGGGTGGAATTGCACGAATTCCATGTCCTGCAACGGCAGACCCGCACGTAAAACCATGCCGCCACCATCACCCGTGCAGGTGTGGGCAGAGGTACAAGAGAAATAAGCGCGACCATAACCGCCTGTGGCCAAGATGGTCTGGTGCGCGCGGAAACGGTGCAATGTGCCATCGAGCAGGTTCCACGCCATCACGCCGAGGCATTCGCCTTCGTCGCTCATAATGAGATCGAGGGCAAAATATTCGATGAAAAATTCGGCGCGGTGTTTTAATGCCTGCTGGTAGAGCGTATGCAGGATCGCGTGACCCGTACGGTCGGCGGCGGCGCAGGTGCGCTGGGCGGTGCCCTTGCCGTAGTTGGTGGTCATGCCGCCGAAAGCGCGTTGATAAATCTTGCCCTCTGCGGTGCGCGAAAACGGTACGCCGTAATGTTCCAGTTCGATGACGGCGGGGATGGCTTCCTTGCACATATATTCGATGGCGTCTTGGTCGCCGAGCCAGTCCGAACCCTTGATGGTGTCGTAGAAATGGAAACGCCAGTCGTCTTCGCCCATGTTGGCGAGTGCCGCGGAGATACCGCCCTGCGCCGCGACGGTATGTGAACGTGTCGGGAAGACTTTCGAGATCAGCGCCGTTTTCAAGCCCTTTTCCGCGCAACCGAAACCTGCACGGAGACCAGCGCCGCCCGCGCCGACAACGATAACGTCATAGTAATGATCTGTAACCTGATAAGAACTTGTCATTTTCACTAACCGCCGAAAGACACTTTAAGAACCGAGAAAATCGCTGCCACGCCCAGCGCCACAAATACCAGACGCAAACCGATCAGGCTTGCCAATTTCATGCATTCGCAATGCACGTAATCCTCGATCACCACCTGCAAACCGAGTACGGCATGATAGAAGGTCGAGAGCACGGCCAGGATCATCAGGATCGCATTCACCGGCTGCGCCAGCCACATTGTCACATCGGCATATTCCCAGCTGCGCATATGCACGACCGACCATACCAGCCAGAGCATCAGCGGAATATTGGCGAGCGCGGTGATGCGCTGATGCAGCCAATGGCCGGAACCATGATGGGCGGAACCTGTACCACGCGCCTTTGCAAGCGGGGACAGAATGCTTTGCTGACCTGTCTTTACGACTGACATGTTGTTCTTCCGTTATTGAGGTTGCGGTTTGTTTTTTGCGATGGCGCGTTGCAAATTCGTGAAGTTGGTCGCCGGTTTATTGATATCAGCGTAGACAAATTTTTCTGCCTTCCAGTCCTCATACGTCGCCAGGAAATCGCCCAACTGCTCTTCCGTCATTTCGACTTCGACAAGCGGGCCGTCTTCATTCAGGATTTTGATTGCTGAATCAAAATCGCGCGCGATCATGGCCGCTTCATCAGCGGGCATATCTCTATCAGCAGGCGTCAGTTTATATACGGGCATAATGCTTTTTCCTTATTGCCATGGACACGCGACACACCAGACGATCAGCGTCATGATGGCCGTGAATGCCAGAAGCGCGAAGGCGCTGCGGCGGGCAGTGGTGATCTGATAACCCTTGCCGACATCCCAGAAGAAATGACGGATACCGTTGCCCATATGCAGGAACAAGGCCGCCGTCCAGCCAAGCAACATCAACGTGCCGAGCGGGCTGGTGATGAATTTATGGAAGCAGTCATAAGCGGCCTCGCCGCTCGCCAGCGCCAGCAGCATCCAGACAACGAAGACCGTCCCCACCAGCATCGCGATACCGGCAACACGGTGCAGGATCGAGACCAGCATGGTCACTTCCCAGCGGTAAATCTGGATATGGGGCGAAAGCGGTTTTTCAGAAGCCATGATTGAAGCCTGCCTGTTGGAGCGAAGTTCTATCATAAGGCCAACGGCAAAGATTGCAACGGAGAAAAACCGATAGATAACAGGGCGTTACCCAATAACACCCCGCTCTTTTTTCTGTCATCCCGAGCGTAGCCGAGGGATCTTATCAAGTTTAAGCTGGGACAGATCCCTCGGCTACGCTCGGGATGACAGCTAAAGAGAAGGCTTGAAATCCAGCGCCACGCCGTTAAGGCAGTAACGCAGACCCGTGGGCTTTGGCCCGTCCGGGAAAATATGCCCCAGATGTCCGCCGCAGTTACTGCAATGGACTTCGGTACGGGCGTAACCCAGCTTGTGATCGACGTCCTCACCCACCGCCGTTTTGGCTATGGGTTGCCAGAAAGACGGCCAGCCCGTACCGCTTTCGAATTTATGGTCGGATGAAAACAGCGCCTGCGCGCAACCCGCGCAATGATATGCGCCCTTGCGGTGCTCTTCATACAGAGGCGAACTGAAAGCGCGTTCGGTGCCCGCCTTGCGCAGGACGTGATATTGCATCTTGTCGAGCTTGGCTTCCCATTCGGCCTGCGACAGCTTGTAGGGGAAAGCATCGCGGTCGAGATGATCTTCATCTTTTTTTGTAAAAAGATCCATGGCAGCGGCTCCTTTGGTTAGAAAGCAACCCATTGAAATAGCTGAAACATATATAAACTGACGACGGCTTGGCATAATTATGATCTAGCGCTGAAACACGTACATGCAAGAGGCCGAGGATACGCAATTATTTCGGCGCGGCGGACGGGGTTTTGCGCATCCAGTTGGCGGGCAGTTGCTCTGGCACCGCTTCATGCCGCAAAGAAGACGCCAGATAGTGAAGCGTGAAATAAGGCCTATAGGCTTCATAAACGCAGATCGGGCCGGCATAAACAGCGCCTAGCTCTTTTGTACGGCGGATATTTTTCATGTAATCGGAACACATGATGGCGTAGAAAAAATCATAGACGAGGGACGCTGTCATTAACGTCGTCGTGTGCATGTTACGTGCCGTATTCATAGGTACTTCCACCATGTCGCCGGGCAGGCGTTTGACATCACGCGGATCATAGCTATCGAGTTGGGCGCGCATCGCCTCGATCCGCAGGCGGAATGAATCGGTATCCGGCATGCGCATCTTCAATATTTTGCCTTCCTCAATCAGCGTTCTGTGTTCCCCGTCATCCAAAACCCGCTCAAGCTGATCGACCAGCTCGCGCGCCTCCCGGTACAGATTGATCTGATGGGCATATAAAACACCGCTGATACGGAAACGGTAGCGTTCCGGCGCAAGACCAGACGAGGACTCATCATCCCGCTGGTTTGAAACCTTCAAAAATACGCTGCGTACATCTTCAAGCATGTTCTAAAATCCCTGTTGGCCGCTCTCTTCTGTGGGAGAACTCACCGTAAGGCGTAAAGCTACGCCTGCCACCCGTCTTTTTCAAGAGGCTAATTTTTATTCTAAATCAATCTCTTGGACTTCAAAAGCTCGGCAATTTGCACCGCATTCAGCGCGGCGCCCTTGCGCAGGTTATCGGCCACGCACCAGAAGTTAATGCCGTTTTCGACCGTGGCGTCATCGCGGACGCGGCTGACATAGACATCATCTTCACCCTGAATTTCCGTCGGCGTCACATAATTGAGGTCGCTTTCTACATCAATTAGCGTCAGTCCCTTGGCGCGGGTGAAGAGTTTTTTGGCTTCAAGGGCGCTCAGCTCGCTTTCAAATTCGACATTCACCATCATCGCGTGACCGATAAAGACCGGTACGCGTACGCAGTTGGCGCAGACCTTGATTTTCGGGTCGAGAATCTTCTTGGTTTCGACCATCATCTTCCATTCTTCCTTGGTCATGTTGTCGTCAAGGAAGACGTCGATCTGCGGGATCACGTTGAAGGCGATCTGCTTGGTGAAATGTTCGGGCGCGGTCTGGCTGTTGGTGAAGATGGATTTTGTCTGGTTGAATAGTTCATCCATAGCGTCTTTACCCGCGCCGGATACGGACTGGTAGGTCGATACGACGACGCGCTTGATTTTCGCCACATCATGCAGCGGCTTCAACGCCACCACCATCTGGATGGTCGAGCAGTTGGGATTGGCGATAATGTTTTTCTTTTTAAAGTCGCCGATCGCCTCAGGATTGACCTCGGGCACGATCAGCGGCACATCGGGGTCCATACGGAAATGGCTGGTGTTGTCGATGATGACAGCCCCGGCCTTGGCGGCCTTGGGCGCAAATTCCGCCGAGACTTTCGCGCCCGGCGAAGACAGTACGATATCGGTGCCCTTGAAATCATAAGTCGCGAGATCCTGAATTTTCAGGTCGGTATCACCAAAGGACACCTCCAGCCCGCGCGAACGGGATGAAGCCAGCGCGATGACATCGCTGACCGGGAATTTGCGCTCCGCCAGCGTCTGGAGCATTTCCCGCCCGACATTTCCCGTAGCACCGACAACCGCGACTTTATAAGACATATAACACCTCTTCGTGTTCCCCTGTTTTATGGTACTATAGCGGCCATGTCAAAGGGCATACCCCAAAAGAAACCGGCAAAAAAAGCCGCCAAAACCGATCCGCAACGGGCTTTCTACGACAAGGCGCCCGTGGGCGTGTGTATTGTCAAACGTGACCGCAAGCACATGGCGGTACTCTATACGAATAAAGCCCTACAGACGCTGATCGGAAAAACCGCGGCGAAAGCCCATGGACAACCTCTGGCGGGCATCTGGCCCGGCGATGATGTCGCCAAACTGATCAAAAAACTGACCGCCGCCAAAACCCCGCGTGATTTTACAGTAGGTATTCCGCGCAAGAGCGCCGACCGCTGGGCGCGCATCTCCGTGACCGAAGGCCGTTTCGAAGGCCAGAACTGTTTTGTCTTGTGGGCGAGCGATATTTCCGCCAGCAAGGAAGCCGAGGAAAAATTGATACAGCAGGTGCAGGAAGCTGATGCCGCCGCTGAAATGAAGGCCAATTTCCTCGCCACCATGAGCCACGAGATCCGTACGCCGATGCAGGCGGTTTACGGCCTGCTGGAGCTGATCGGCGAGGAAAAACCGGAGCAGAAAATCCGCAGTATGGTCGATATCGCCAAGACATCGGCGAGCGGTCTACTTGAAATTCTCGACGATATTCTCGATATGGCGAAGATCGACGCCAATAAAATGGAACTCGATATGTTCGAGGTGCCCGTACGTACGCTGGTGCGCGGCACGATGGAAGCGCTGTCCGTCAAAATTCAGGGCAAGGACGTTGCGCTGGTCGATGATATTGCGCAGGACGTGCCGTTCGTTGTGATCGGCGATCCCAAACGCCTGCGCCAGATCATTATGAACCTGACCGGCAACGCACTGAAATTCACCGAGAAGGGCACCGTCACCATCCGCGTGACACGCGCGGGCAAGGCCAAAAAGAAAGCCGGGCCGTTGACCCTGCGCTTTGAAATTACGGATACCGGCATCGGCATGAGCGAAGAGGTTTGCAACCGCTTGTTCCAGCCCTTCTCGCAGGCTGATAACTCGACCTCACGTAAATATGGTGGCACGGGTTTAGGCCTGTCGATCTGCCGCCGCCTGATCGACCTGATGGAAGGCCAGATCGGCGTCACCAGTAAAGCGGGGGTCGGATCGACTTTCTGGTTTGAAATCCCGACCGAGGAAGTCGATACCAGCATTATCTCGACCAACCTGCCCTCGCTTGATGGCCTCTCCGTACTCTCGGTCGAAGACCACCCGCAGGGTGCCAAAGAAATTGCCCGTGCGCTGATGTCGATGGGCGCCAAGGTGGAAAGCTGCCCGACTTATAAGGAAGGGCTGGAGCTGGTCAAGCGCCGCCCGTTCGACGTGGCGGTCATAGATCAAGGGCTGCCTGACGGCCTTGGCCTCGACCTGATCCGTGAGGTCATGGATATCCGCCCCTATATGGGTTTAATCATGTACACGGTACGTGACGATATCGGCATGCAGCACACATTGCAGAGCCTAGGCGTGACCTATCTGGCCAAGCCCGCAAGCCGCATCGGTCTGGGTACGGCGGTCAAAGACGCCGCGATGAAAACAGCGCGTGTGGCCACCGATGGCCCGACGAAACTGTTGATTGCCGAAGACACCGCGAGTGTGCGCGATGTCTTGCAGCGGCAATTGCAAAAACTGAATGTCGAAGCCGATTTCGTCAATGACGGACGCGAAGCGATTGCCGCCTATCACACCGGGCAATACGGCATCATCATCACCGATCTGCATATGCCGGAACTGGATGGCTATGACGTGGTATCCACCATCCGCAACGAAGAGGCCGGACGCAAGGCCATGGGCCAGGGACTCAGTACCACGCATTTGCCGGTGATCGTACTGACTGCCGATGTGCAGATGTCGCAGCGGCAGGTATATTTAAGCCACGGCTTTGATGAATGCCTGCTCAAGCCCGTATCGCTTGGCCAATTCAAACGATTGCTGATCCGCTGGGGGCTGCTGGAACATCAGGAAGATGAAAACGCAGAGGCCGCAACGGTTGTAGTGCCCGTCCCCGAAACTTCTGGTTTGCCACCGACCATCGACAAGACTGCGATCCGCCAGCAGATGGGCGCGCTCGATGCCGGGACGATTGAAATGCTGGGCATGTTTATCGACATGACCGCACCACAGATTGAGGCGCTGAAAGAAGCGCAGAGCAACGGCGATTTGCACCGCCTGAAAGAACTGGCGCACAGTCTGAAGGGGGCTGCGCGGTCGGCCTGTTGCAATGTGCTGGGCGATATCGCCGCCGAACTGCAGCAGGCATCAGAAGACCAGAAACCGTCCCCGCAACTGGTCACGCAGATTGAAGCCGAATTCGCGCGCGCGCGCGCAGCCATACAGAATTTAAAACCGGAAGATTAGGCGCCGCAGCTCGCTGCCAATTCGTCGCCATAGAATACGGAGCCAGAGCGCGTGATCATATGTACGCGGAAGCACAGAGAGCCCTGCGGGCATTCCACATCTGCATCGTCGGAGGCCATAGGCACGTCGGCTGCCGTGGCATCAATGACATCCACCTCGCATTCATCATACTCTGCATCCAGCTTTTCCAGTGCTGTCGCCAGATAAGCGTCGCTCTTATCCGTAGCGATCCAGAAAAACACGCCGTCGGCATTGTTATACCATTGCCAGTGTCCAAACAAGGCGGGCGGCGGCGGCATGAACTTTCCCGAAGCGCCCGTAAAAATCGGAACATGGTTTTCATCATTGTTGCCCGGATTACCGGGGCAGCGTAAGCCGGAAACGTTGCGATTGCCCGACTGCCCCGGTGTCGCCGAGGCAAAGTGGGCCGAATTCGGGTTGATAGGATAGGCTTCGTTAGCATCTGGTTCCGCCGCTGTATCCGAGATGCTGTCATCGCCCGCCGGGAAGCTCAGTACGCATTCCTGCACGGCGGAACGTATAAACTCTACCTGCGATGAAATTTCAGACACGGTTTTAAAGGTATTCTGGCTGGTGCCCTGCTGGCTGGAAGGCTCCATAAACGCCACGGTCAGCGCCGCCAGCAACGCAATCGCGATCAGGATATAAATCAGGGCGCTGCCGCGCTCACGGTTGTGACGTCTTTTCATCAAATCAAATGCCTCTTTGTCCATTATACCTCAAAATACCTTTGCGTCACCCCATTGTGGGGGAGGAGCAAAGAAAAAACCCGGTTCCTTTAAGAAACCGGGTTTTTTTAAACGGAAAGTCCAGCGCGGTTTTAACGCTCAATCAGGACGTGATAGTAAACATAAGTGGTGCCATCAAGGATGCAACCGAAGGGCTGACCTGAAAATTCAGTAGCAGGCCCGTTAATCGTTCCGCCGCCAGGGGTGCCGGGAACACCCGGAGGTGTGCCACCACCTGTCGCCACCATATCGTTTGTATATGTGTAGCCCACATCATACAGAGCATCCGCTTCAGCGATATCAGCGTCAGCTGTCGGCAAGCCGAGCTCGCTGTTAATTTTTGTACATACAGATTTCGATATGCCTGGCAGGAAGGCAATCAAATCAGCACTCGTGTCTGTAGGACCAGCGCCTCCCGTAGTACCGACCAAATCAATCTGGTTTTCGAGATTGAAGTGCCAGACACCAGGCCCAGTTGCCATCACGTCAACAGGCGCCTCTGCGTAAGTAGCGCCACCACCCGTGGGATAAAATACACCCCATGCCAAATTGGTGCCCAAATTTGTAAAGTCTGAAGGAGCATTGAAGGACAGGTTGCCAATATCAACGCCACCGATCATCATCCGTACAACTGCGGTACGAATACCGGCAGGATACTGTGTCAGCTGTGCAGAGTTAATCAGGCTGGTTTCATTGTCTGACGATCCTGCCCCCGAACGTGTCGATTGTGTCACCGCATAAGAAAGCGCAGCGAACAGAGCCACCGCGATCAGGATCAGGAACAACACGTTCCCGCTTTCGCTCTGGCGATCCTTTGTTGTTGAAACTGTATTCATCTGGTTTCTCCGTTTTTACCTTGTGTTATTAACTATTAAATCAAAAGAAGTACGATCCTACCACTCTTTTCCTGCATACCAACCCCTATTGCGGTTTGTCCACCGAAACGCGGTTAATTTTCAGAAGAACGGCTAATTTATCAGTCGCGCATTCACGTCCCACGCAAAGCCGGTCAACCGACACACGCCAGCCATTCCCCCCGTTCTGGACGTGCCCCACGGCCTCGCGGAACTGGCCGAAATTAGCGGTTGTTTTGGCCGTAAGCTGGATAGCGCTGGCGGAAGGCTTGACGACCAGATCGGGATAAATTTTGACCAGGTCTGCGGCAAAGGCCGACACTTCCGTCGGCTGCACCGGTACGTCGCGAATCATCGGCACAATCGGCTGCAGGGCTTGCGCATCCTTCAACTCGGCGCGAAACTTGGTCATGCTTTGCAACTGCACGGTGGTAAACAGCCCCATGGCCGCCGCCGATGCCCAGGCAATGCCGGCGGCGATCAGCACCGTATGACCGGCTGTGTGCGGCATGCGCTCCAGAAATACGTTGAGATCGTGGCTCGACTGGGAGCTTGTCAGCTTTGTCAGCAAAGCATTCCAGTTGATGGACTTAAAATCCAAAACGTTCTCCTAAAACCCTAAAATGTATCTTGCCGTGAACCGTCAATTTTTAAAGCCATGACCCTAATTATTAATTTTATCGTCTAAAGCTTAAAACAGTATAAACTCAGATCATGAAGCCGCAATCGTGATTTTCTTGATTTTTCAACTTCCTGCGCACTGCCGGGCAAGGTAAAGAAATGATTAATTCGTCCCTTTCAGGCGTACGCGCCCGTCCTTTTCCAGCTTCGGCTGGACCATGGCCTTGCCAATACCCTGCTCATTAGACTGCCCTTGCGCGGGAACGGTTTCTGTTACGACCTGCCCCTTGATTGTACCCACACCACTTTGGAAAGACGGCGGCACCAAGGCCTCCCATTCCACTTTGCCTTTATTGACTTCATAACGCACCAGTGTGCCATCAATGGTTCCGAGAGAATCAAGCAAATCCTGAATCCTCACCATGTGCTTGATCGCATCCGACTGCAGCGCGTTGGCGGCGTTCATCATCAGCTGCATAGATGCATTCTCGGTCTGCGTTTTCACCGAATCCAGATCGCGCTTGACGAAATTAAGGCTGATATAGCTAAAAATCAGAATGGAAAAAATAAGCACGTTGAGCAGCAGGCCAAAATAAAGCAGCGAACGCGCGGCGCCGCGCGACAGCATTTCCGAACGCAAAGCGCGGTTACGCCAGGAAATTGTCTGCGCCACCTCGGGATTGATCGTCACAAAATTGGCATCCATGCTCTGGATACGCGGCAGTAATGTACGGGCTGCGCCCAGAAAAACCTGCATGCGCCCGGTTTCCGGGTCCCAGCGCAGCGCGGAGGCCATACCTTCCTGCTCATAAATATAGACGGTCTGACGGTCCCAGTATTCGCTGTTGCCGGGCAACGCTGCCGCCAGAGGGCACCAGCTGTCAGGGTTTGATGCCAGAGAACTTGATGGACAGGCGAGATACCACAGGCGCCCCTGATCGACTGAATAGCAATAATGGACTTTTTCCGTGGCGCAAGCCTGAGAGGCCGCGTTCCATACGGCTTCGTCTTCCATGCCCGGAATATGCGGGAGCGATCCACCCATCAGGTCATTGGGAAGATAAGGTTTCAGCGCAATCTTGAATTCACGGGTTTCACCGGCAATATATTCCGCCATGCCCGGCTTTAGCGCAGGACGCCCCGGCGTTTCCGGTTTTGTCGTGTCGAGCAGAGGCGCTTCCGGCACACCGATGGGTGCGGAATCCTTCTTCCTGGAAAACGGGTTGTCCTTAAAAGAGAGGGCCAACCTACATAGCTCCTTCCATAAGTCCACCCATCATGCCGTCCATGCTCATATTCATAACCGTTAACGCATAGATTGCACTACCGAAGGCGATAGTGAGAAAGACGCCTGTGAGACCGAAGGCCCCCCAGACGATAAGGGCGTGTTTTGTCTTGGCGGCTGCCTGACGCATTTCCGCTATAGACTCCAACACTGTAGCAACTTGTCCGAGGTCAGACAAGCTCGCGAGTTCAAGACGCTCGTTGCGGGTCAGAGGGGCACGGTCTAGCGCCGCCCCCAGCAGGACACCCCGCTCCAGCTCTTTACTGGCGGCCTGCCAGTAAAGCGTCACCTCGGGCACGGTCGTCGCCCCGGCAGATTGCTTAAGCGTATCGTTAATCGGCACCATACCGCGCAGCATCCGCGCCGCCGCCATCATCGAGTCAGAAAAGCCAAGATCGCGCAGATAGCCGCCCACCAGCGGTATTTTCCGTACTACACGGGCCGTCGGCCAATCATCTTTACCTTTATTCAGCCAGAAGGATATGACCGCCCAGCCCATGAAGCCGCCCGTAGCAAATGAAATATAGATCAAACTGTCCCATGTCAGTTCCAGACGCCCGACCACCTTGACGAATTTTTCCAGCTCAACGGGGTCGGTCGGCGGGTTGTCGCGGAACCATTTCAGGATCATCCCCTTGCCCCAGAACAGCGACTGCACGATGCTGATCACGTCAAAAGCCAGCCACGACATCGTACCGGCGATGGCGCGGGTATTTTTCTTTTTCTGCGTGATGGAGTGAATGGCGTGCGGGATACCTTCCTGCAGCTTGTTGGCGCGTTCACTCGCGGCCAGAATGGCCAATGTACTATGATCGAAAATGCGCAGCGCTTTCAGCGCGTCAATAACGCCCATACCGCGCGATAAGGCCTCGCGGGCCGGTGCCAGAATATTCTGGCGCATCGGGCTGGTTTCCGCCTGAATGATTTTCCACAGCGCCACGCCGGGGGATGTTGATGTCGAGCGGAACTGAATACCGCGCAAAAGCTGCACCTGCCACCAGCTGGAGCGGGCAAAAAGACGTTCGATGGGGGAACGTTCATGCGGGCGGATGGCCAGCGGATAACCACCATTCTTCATGATCTGGGCGCGTACGTCGTCGATTGTCGGCAGGTAATAGGATTCCGTAGCCCGTTTCGGGCCTGCGTGGGTATCATAGGCGACTTCTGCCACCCACTGCTGCATAACGCTATCCCCTTACTCTAATCTTCCAAATATGTCAGGGCGGACTTGGGATCCACAAGACCGCTGGTGACAAGATCAATCAGTCCTTCGCGGCGCGTATGCATCATCACGCCCTTCTGGCCCATTATACCATTAACATTCTGCATCAGGGCTTCGTAAATATCGTTACGTGCGCCCGGCGGCAAATTAATCAAAATAGCATCCAGCAATAATGTACGCCCCTGAATGCCGGTGCGGTTGCACAGATCGCATCCTGCGGAATTATGTGTGCGGATATCGGTCTCATCTGAAACCCCCAACTGACGGATTTCATCTTCGTTGAGGTGGCGCGCCGCTTTGGTTTTATGCGCGCAACCCTGACACAAAGTCCGCACCAGACGCTGATTCAGGATCGCCTTGACCTGCTGCGATAAAGTATAGGTCGAAGACCGCTCGCGCTCATGCGGCATCAGGGAACGCAGACGCTCGAATGTCTGGAGCGCCGTATCGGCGTGAATGGTGGAAATAACCGTGTGGCCCGATTCAGCGGCGCGCAGTGAGGTTTCCACGGTGTCACCATCGCGCATCTCGCCGATGATGATATAATCAGGATCATGACGCATCGCGGCGCGGATCAGATCGGCAAAAGAACCGCCCGCCATGCCGGGGCGCACCTGCCACTGGGTGGCGTAGCGCAATTCATATTCGATGGGATCTTCAATCGTCAGAACGTGCTTGCGGCGGCGATCAATCTGCTGCACACAGGCATAAAGCGTTGTCGTCTTACCGGAACCAGTCGGACCCGAAAGCAGGATCATGCCGCCACCGCCCTTGATTTCAGGCGATAACAGCTTGGAAAGATAATCAGCCACATCCGGGTGGCGGCGGAAAAGTTCATCGAAACCTTTTAGGCTCGCGCGATCAAGCAGACGCAGGGTGAGCTTCTCACCTTCCTGCGAATGCGGGCCTGCGGCCACACGCACGTCGATCTGGCGGCCCTGCCAGGTGAAGCCGAAGCGACCGTCCTTGGGTGTCGTCTTATCACCGAAGTTCAAACCGGCATCACGCTTCAATAACGTCGTCAGACGTGCCATCGCATCGGCAGAGAGCAAATGCATCGGCACCAGATCGCCATCAATCCTGTACTTGATCCAGTTCGGCGTATCGGGTGCGGTGTCTTGCAGCAAGTGAATATCGGAGGCGCGCATCTGCAAAGCCTCGGCCAGCATATCGCGCTGGAACTGGTTCAGCAGCAGGCCGTTATCGAGATCGCCCAGCCATTGTGCCAGCGTCTTTTCGCAACGGTCGGCAGAAAGATCGTGCACACGGCGCAGGGTTTGTATCAGCTCCGCCCTGTCCCAGATTTCAACTTCAATGCGCTGTACGGTAAAGCCGGAACGGTTGGCTGTCGAAAGCAGCGTCTTGAGCTGGCGGTCATTGACTTCGTGCAGCGGCGCAATCCGCATCACGCCGTCCTGCAGGCCGATCAGATGTATCGAGAGCGGCAGCCATGCCTGCACCGGCAAAACGGAACGCAGCATGTCGCCGGTGGCGCGGTCGCGCACACCTTCTTCTTCATGTTCAGAGGAACCGGTAACACCAGCCATATCCAGCAATTGTTCAGTGGAACGGCTAACGCCTTGTTCCAGCAGGACGGCGCGCTCACGCTGCACCATATCAAGATAGCGTTCCCGGCCCTCGGCATTACGGCGACGGCGATCACCCCATTGGCGGCGTTCAAAACCACCGGGCGGCACACTGGGATTTTGGCGACGATCAGAGGCGGTGCGCTCCGGCGCTCCCGTTACATCCATGCCGGTGCCCTCTGGAGGGCCTGGTGGTAAATCCTGATCGCTCATGTGAGAAACAGAGTCTTGGCCCTGCTCAAGAAAAAATCTAGTTGGTACCGGTCGTGGTCGTCGTCGCTGTACTGGTCGCAGAAGAAGAGGACGCGCCTGAACTGCTGGACGACCCACTCCCTGATTGTCCCGTAACACGGTTAACAGAAGATAAAGAACGGTCGAAAAGAAGCAGGACTTTATCGTCGCCACTGCGGAATTCTACACCGCTGGGGCGAATATTGACATTCCATAAAAATCCGCCAATCACCACTTCCTCGCCGTCATAGACGATACGGCTGCCGCCGGGGCCGGAAATGATCCCGCGCTTGGCTGAGTGCGATGTTACGACAAACCCGTCCAGAACGCTGGCCGGATCGACGCTATCATCGCGCACCATGACCGTTTCACCCAGATCGGAAACAGACTGACCCGGTTCCAGTGAGGCATTACCGGTCGAACTAACCATACGGACAGCCTTGGTATCTTGAGAGATAATGGTGCTGGAACTGCCGCGTACCGGCAACACCAGAACGCCACGCGTACCATCGTGCGTAATCTGCACGTCATCCAGAACCGCACCCTCGCGGACAGGCGACCAGGTCAGGGTCAGCGGACAGGCCTCTACCGGCTCAAGGACAGTTTTCGCCGCGCAACCTTTTTTGCTGATACTGACACCGTTATCGCCATTGGCCATAGACACATCACCGATGGTCAGCGGCGCATCACCGATATTGACCAGAGATACCGTAATCGCCGAAGTCGTGGCGACATCGGCGCCAAAATCAACCTTTTCCTGAGAAGCCACCAGCAAACCCTTGCCCGGCACGGCGCGCGGGAACGGCTTGGCCTGCTCGGTCTCATCGGGCTCGAATTGGCCATCCAGCTTGACGCTCGCCACGGATGTCGGGCCGTTATGCTCGATCAGCAACACGCCGCTCGCCTGCCCTTCCAGAACCGGCGACCATGTCACCGTTACAATACAGGCCTGCCCCGGCATCAGACGTGAGCAATCCGTGCGCAGCGAATAACCAGACTGTGCCGCCGCTTCAATATAGATAGAATTGATATCGATCGGATCGGAGGTAATGTTTCTCAGAACAACGCCGCGCACGACAGATTGCGCCGATTCCAGATCGCCGAAATCAAGCTCTGTCGGGATCGCTTCAACATCACTGATAAATTCTTTCTCACCGGTATCCGCCGCCGTGACCGAACCGGACAGCGTCGCCGTCACCAACCGGGCACGACCACTGTGGCGCATCAGCATCTCGACACGCCAGCTGCCGGCCTGCAACCCCTTGACCGACACGGAAACGGCGCAAACACCGCCCGCAGAAATACCTTCGGCATTGGCGGGATCTTTCGCGTCGCAATTGTTCAGCGCCACGTTGGCAGAGACCGTCGAAGAGGGATAGAGCTGAATGGCCCCGGCTTGCAGCGGACGACCGCTGTCATTGCGGAATAAAACCACGACCTGAGAAGTTGCCCCGACCGAAATCTGGCCACCATCAATCGTGGCCTGCACCGGGATCAAATCACCGCCCGCAGTCGAACCGGAACCGCCGCGTGATGGCGGGTCGCCGAAAGCCGTTTGTTGCGCCCACGCGGGTGCTGCCGTTACCGACAGACCGATGGCCATCATCCCGAGAACCGTAAACAAGCGTACAGAATTTTTCATCATCATATATTCATCAGCCTCCCGACGGATCCATAAGATCAGGAGGTACAGACCCCAACGGTACAGGCTGCCCCACAGGCGCAGACGCCGCAGCAGCCGGAATATTTTGCCCTTCATAACCAGTTGCCATCGGCGTTACGGATTCATACCCGGCAGAGGCCCCATCAGAAGGTGATAATGGCGCTTTGCGATGCCCGTAATCCTTGATGGCATTGTAATGCGCCTCTTCCGTCGGGCTCGTATAAACGATCACACGCGGGCGCAGCAGGAATACCAATTCCAGATTACTGGTCGTCGCCGTGCGGGCGCTTGGGATGATCGGCTTCATGAAACCGATCCCCTCTTTGTTATAGGCATCAGACTCACGCACCAGACCGGCAATCAGCACGGAATCGCCGGGACGGATACGGATCTGGGTCGTCAGTTCGCGCTCGGTCGATTTAGGAAGCTGCACTGTCGTACTGCCACCATCGCCGGACTGGAAATCAAAGTCTTCAATTTCCGACACGTCCGTCAGAACGATTTCAACATCCGCATAAACTGTGGCGTTGTCCCAGGCACTGGCAATGGTCAGCGTGAAACCAGTATCGATGGAGGCCGTATTAACAGAGGTACGGCTCAGGCCGTCATCAATCGTTTCAGACACTTCCGCGACATAGTTCTGTGTATCGGCGGCGCGCAGCTTGGCTTCCGAACCAGACAACACAGTGATCTGCGGCTGGGAAATCGTCTTCACCGCACCAAAGGTCGAAAGGAAATCCAAAATCTTCGGCGGCGTCAGCTGGTCACCGGGCTGACCGCCCGTTGCCGGAAGGCCGATACTGATCGGGTTAGTAAAATCAGCGCCAATACTGCCGTTCAAAGCAATACTGGTTGTGAACTTACCGAAGCTCTCGATCATGTCCCATTTAATACCTGCAGAATTGCCAGAGTCGAGCGCCACTTCCCAGATATAGGTCTCAAACACGATCAGCGCCGTACTGGAACGCATACGCTGGAAATAACGCTCCGCCACTTCGGCGCTGCGCTGAGAAGCGCGATAAACAATAGTACGGGTCGAGGGATCAACCGTCACAGTAGCACCGCCGCCCAGAACCGCCTGCAGTCCCGTTGCCACATTCTGCATGAACGCCGCGTCCTGACTGATCGGTGGAATTTTGACAGTAAATGTCTGCCTGTCCTTCACAACCAGCAGACCATTTTCGTAGCTGCAATACAGATCGGCCAGACCGCAAACATTGCGCACAACCTGCCCAACCGGGCCACTTAAATTCGCCACTGTAATACGGCGATTAAGACCTTCGTCCGTTTCGAACGCCAGCGGCACTTCATAGTCCGCTAAAATCAGTTGCAGGGCGCCCGCCAATGTTTCCGAACGTAATTCGAAAGGCCCGACGATGTCCCGCGGCAGCGGATCATCAACATTGACCTCAGGCACCAGAACATCCTTGCCCAGCGGCAGATACATCACGCTATCGGGACGCTCGTTAATCGCTTCCTTGCGCTGCTCGGCCTGATTAGGTGTCGGAATATTCACATTACGCCCGCCCGGCACACTGGCGTCCGCGCAGCCCAGCAACAGCGCCGACATCGCGGCGGCGGTCATCACATTCTGTAATTTCTTCATCCCGAATACGCTCATAGTGAATGCCCCCGCCCGCCCGCCTTGGACGCGGCAGACAATGTCCGCTCCACCGTACGCACCAGACGTTCCTTCTCCACAGGCTTCATCAGCACGGCGGCAACACCGTATTTTCCGGCCTGCTCCAGCAGATCGGCGGTGTCGTCGCCCGTCACCAGAATGACAGGGAGTTTGTTATCGTTATCACGTAAAATTTTTATGAATTCAAATCCGCCCATCGGATCCATGCGCACATCGACGATGGCCAGTTCAATATTGGTGTCGTCTTCTATGGCGTTCAAAGCGAGATCGCCGTCCGGCGCTTCCTGCGTATCGTAGCCCGCCCCCTTGAGGTGGCTGACGATTTGCATGCGTACGAAATCATTATCTTCGACGACTAACACTTTTGGTCTTTCAGGCATGAAAAACTAGAACCTAATCCCATAAGAATAATCCGGCAGGGGCATCCCGATACCGCCAGCGAGCGCTAACGAATCAAGCACACTATCCAATAGAGCAAATTGTTAACCATGCCGCAATCATCCACAGAAACCTTTTTTCCTCTATCCACGGGAAATTGCCCCGGATAATGCCGCAGATAACAAGGCTGCCCGATTGACGGCAACCCGCGCCGCATGCGAGTTTGCCTCTATGCTGGAATGGATTCCCCCCTTATGTCTCGCGTTGGCGACGGCCTTGTTGATTGCATTATCCGTAATCGACCTGCGTGTGCGCTTATTGCCCGACAAACTGGTGCTGCCGTTTGCGTTACTGGGCATCATTTTTCATATCACAACAAAATGGCTTTATCTTGACCTGACCGGCATGTTGCTCGGTGCGCTGGCTGGTTTTGGCATTCTTTTCCTGATCCGCGCCGTGGCCAATCACATCTATAAACAGGACGCCTTGGGGCTGGGTGACGTCAAACTGATGGGGGCTGCCGGTTTATGGCTGGGGCCAGACATGGTCATGATGGCGCTTTCTGCGGGCGCATTCGCCGGATTGCTTCATGGCATGGCCGTGGGCTTATGGATAGCCTATAAGACAAAATCAAAGCCGCAATTTGCGCGTTTGCAAATTCCGGCCGGCCCCGGTTTTGCCATCGGCATCGTACTGGTGGCCGCCTATATGTTCCATAATCTCAAGCTGTGGGAGTAAATAGCATGGCGGGCCCGCTTTCAGGTATACGCGTTCTCGACCTTTCCCGTGTGCTGGCGGGGCCATCATGCACCCAGATTCTGGGTGACCTCGGCGCGGACATCATCAAGATTGAACGTCCCGGCGAAGGCGATGATACGCGCAAATGGGGTCCGCCCTATCTGAAAGACGCAGATGGTCAGGATACAACGGAAAGCGCCTACTATCTTTCCTGCAACCGCAACAAGCGTTCGGTGGCTATTGATATCACCAAGCCGGAAGGTCAGGCGCTGGTCCATCAGTTGATCGAACAGTGCGATGTCCTGATCGAGAATTTTAAAACGGGCGGCTTGAAGAAATACGGCCTTGATTATGACAGCGTGAAAGAACGCCACCCGCATATTGTCTATGCGTCGATTACAGGTTTCGGCCAGACGGGGCCGCTGGCAAGCGAGCCCGGCTACGATTTGATGGCACAGGCCATCGGCGGGCTGATGTCGGTCACGGGCGAACCAGACGGCGCACCGATGAAAGTCGGCGTGGCCCTGAGCGATGTGATGACCGGCCTTTATGCCGCCATCGGCATCCTTGCCGCGCTTCACAAACGAACGGAAACAGGTCTGGGCGAGCATATCGACGTTGCATTGCTCGATTGCACACTGGCCAGCCTGACCAATCTTTCCCAGTATTACCTGACCTCCGGCAAGCCCGCTAAACGCTGGGGCAATGCGCATTCAACCATCGTCCCCTATCAGGCTTTCGAAGCCGCCGACGGATGGATCGTGGTAGCCGTCGGCAACGACACGCAATTCGCCCGCTTTGCGCAACTGCTGGACCACGGCGCATGGGCGCAAGACGAACGTTTCGCGCTCAACCGCAACCGCGTAGAAAACCGGGAAGCGCTGGTGGCGATGATCGCCGCGAAAATGAAGACACAGCCCGTTTCCTACTGGATCAAAGCCATGCAGGATATCGACGTGCCCGCAGGCCCAGTCAACAATCTGGATCAGGTGTTTGCCATGGAACAAGTGCAGGCGCGGGGCATGGAAATCGAAATGAACCATCCATCATCACCGCAACCCGTGCATCTGGTCGGCAGCCCGCTGAAGCTGACAGAAAATCCGGTCGATTACCGCCTGCCGCCGCCGGTATGCGGAGAGCACACAGAAAATGTATTGAATGAATTGCTAGGGCTGGATACAGATAAGCTGCATCAGCTCAGAAACAAAAAGATCATCGCATAACATGAAACACCTGACTGGCATTTCCGACCTTTCCGATTCCGATATCCGCGCCCTGCTGGATCAGGCGCATGATTATGCCGCCGCGCTGGATAAGGGCGACTTCCATTCCGACCGCCTGAAAGGCCGCGTCATCGTCAATATGTTCCTTGAAAATTCCACACGCACACGAACCTCATTCGAGATGGCGACGCTGCGGCTGAATGCGTCTCTCATCAACTGGGATTCAGAAACCAGCTCGCTTAAAAAAGGCGAAAGCTTCGGTGATACGATCCGTACGCTGGGCGCGATGCGCCCCGATGCCATCGTCATCCGCTCCGCCGAATATGAAGCGCCGCATGCGGTGGCGCAGATGGTCGATTGCCCGGTGATCAATGCGGGCGACAGCTGGCGCGAACACCCAACGCAGGCGCTGCTTGATACACTGACGCTGGAGCGTCACTTTAAAACCAAAGGATTATCAGGCCTGACCATTGCGATCTGCGGCGATGTGTCACACAGCCGCGTGGCGGGATCGGACATGCAGATATTCTCGCGCCTCGGTGCCAAAGTGCGCGTGGTGGCGCCGCCGTTCCTGATGCCGAATAAATTTCCGGCCACAGGGATTGAAAGCTTCACTTCTCTGGAAGAAGGATTGCCCGGTTGCGACGTGGTGATGATGCTGCGCAACCAGAAGGAACGCATGAACGAGGACCTTATCCCGAGTGATGCCGCGTTCCACCGCCAATACGGCCTGACCCATGAACGGCTGGCACTCGCGAACAAAAACGCCGTCGTCATGCACCCCGCCCCGATGAATCGCGGCGTAGAAATAGCGGACGAAGTCGCCGACGATCCGACCCGCAGCCTGATCTTCAAACAAATGCAAAACGGCGTCCCGGCACGGATGGCAGTGCTGGATTTACTGGTGAAATAAGGTTAGTAGTCATCCATGGACATCATTCTCTTCGCCACACTGGCTTATCTTCTTGGCTCTATCCCGTTTGGTCTTGTGCTGACGCGCATGGCCGGGTACGGCGATATCCGCAAGATCGGGTCGGGCAATATCGGCGCTACCAACGTATTGCGTACGGGCAACAAGCCGCTGGCGCTGGCGACATTACTGCTTGATAGCGGCAAAGGGGCGCTCGCCGTCGGCCTGACATTTCTCGTCGCGAAGATGTTTCCGGATTCTGTGTCGCCGCTGGCGCTTTATGCCGCAGGTCTGTTCAGCATTCTCGGCCATTGCTTTCCGGTATGGCTAAAATTTCAGGGCGGCAAAGGTGTGGCGACGACGCTCGGTATGTTTCTGGCGCTGGCACCGCTGACAGGCATTGCGGCCTGCGTGACATGGCTGGTGATGGCGCTGTTCTTCCGCATTTCATCGCTGGCGGCCTTGATGGCGATGCTTTCGACACCGGTTTCCGCGATGGTGATTTATCATGAGCCAAAACTGGCGCTGATGTCGGCCTTTGTCGCCGCGCTGGTGTGGTACCGGCATAAAGCCAATATCCAGCGCCTGCTGAAAGGCGAAGAACCGAAGATCGGGAAGAAGAAAGAAAAAATATAATATTTTGTCATCCTGAGGGCTTTAGCCCGAAGGATCTCCACCTGGTACAAAGATGAGATTCTTCGCTGCGCTCAGAATGACAAAGTAGATTTAAAGAAAGTTTATTTTATGAAGTTATTGCGCGTCACCAAAGAAGTTTCAAATATCGACCTCAAAGAGAAAATGGCCTGGCTGCGCCTGATGCGCACCGAGAATGTCGGCCCTGTCACGTTCTATCGCCTGGTCGAGGCCTATGGCAGCGCCAGTCAAGCGATTGACGCGCTGCCGGAACTGGCCAAGCGCGGGGGACGCGCCAAACCGCTGACCGCCGCGCCGCTAGCGCAGATTGAAAAAGAATATCAGGCGTTAAAAAAATTCGGCGGCGACATTCTGTGCGCGGGTGAAGCCGGTTATCCCGTTTCACTGGCCGCGATTGATGATGCACCGCCGGTGCTGACCTATACCGGCCATATCGCGCTGCTTAAAAAAGCCTGCGTCGGGATTGTCGGTTCGCGCAACGCGTCACTCAATGGCCGCAAATTCACAGAGAAGCTGGCGCATGACCTTGGCGCTTCCGGTGCTACGGTCGTATCGGGGCTGGCGCGCGGCATCGATACGTCTGCCCATGAAGGCTCGCTGGAAACAGGCACTGTCGCGGTGCTGGGCGGCGGGCTGGATATTATCTATCCGCCCGAAAACAAAGACCTCTACGCGAAAATCCGCGAACAGGGTTTGCTGATCGCCGAAAGCCCGTTCAGCCAGCAACCGTTTGCGCAAAGCTTCCCGCGCCGCAACCGCATTATCTCCGGATTGTCGCAAGGCGTGGTGATTGTCGAGGCCACCTTTAAATCCGGCTCGCTGATTACTGCGCGGATGGCGGGCGAACAGGGGCGCGATGTGTTCGCCGTGCCCGGCCACCCACTCGATCCCCGCGCCGAAGGGCCTAATGCGCTGATCCGCGATGGCGCGGTGCTGGTGCGCAACGCGGGCGATATTCTGGAATCCTTAAGCACATTCCAGTCCGGCAGTTTGCAGGACAGCGCGGGACAGCGTTACGAACCGCTGTCCCCGGCTCCGCTCATTGATGAGGAAACACTCGATCGCACACGTGAAGAAGTCCTCTCCTGCCTGTCGCTGACGCCTGTTTCCGTCGATGAAATCGTGCGCAGCGCCGGACTCCCGGCTGCCGCCGTACAGATCGTTATTCTGGAATTAGAGCTAGCGGGACGGGCGCAAAGATTGCCCGGCCAGCGCATCGTGTTGCTGGGATAATTTTATTTTCATAACCATTAAAGCAATCTATCTCACTTGACGTGCCCCCCCTGCTCGTGAGAATGGACACTTATATATGTGTGAATACCATAAGGATTATGTCATCCGTGCCCCCGAGCAACCTCGTCATCGTTGAGTCACCGGCCAAGGCCAAGACCATCAATAAATATCTCGGCCCGGACTATGAAGTGCTGGCCTCGTACGGCCATATCCGCGATCTGCCGCCGAAAGACGGCTCGGTCCTGCCGGACCAGGATTTCGCCATGTCATGGCAACTGGGTGAACGTTCCGCCAAGCCTGTTAATGAAATTAAACGCGCGCTGAAAAAGGCGAAGACCCTTTATCTCGCAACCGACCCTGACCGCGAAGGGGAAGCCATTTCATGGCACGTGCAGGAATTTTTGCAGGAAGAAGGGCTGATCGGCGACCGTAAAGTCCGCCGCGTTACCTTTAATGAGATTACCAAGAAAGCGGTGCAGGAAGCATTCGAGAACGCGCGCGATCTGGACATTCCGCTGATCGATGCCTATCTGGCGCGCCGCGCGCTTGATTACCTTGTCGGGTTTAACCTGTCGCCGGTGCTGTGGCGCAAACTGCCCGGTTCGCGTTCGGCGGGCCGTGTGCAATCGGTGGCGCTGCGCCTGATCTGCGAGCGCGAAGCCGAAATCGAGGCCTTTAGGGCGGAAGAATACTGGAGCATCGAAACCAAGCTGCATAACACCGATGGTGTGCCGTTCATGGCGCGCCTGACCCATCTGGCGGGCAACAAGCTCGACAAAATGGATATCAAGTCGGCAGACGCCGCGCACAAGGCGGTCGCCCGTATCCAGAACAAAAACCTCTCGGTGCAAAAGGTCGAGAAGAGACAGGTACGCCGCAATCCATACGCGCCGTTCATCACCTCCTCGTTGCAAATCGAAGCTTCGCGCAAGCTACGTATTTCCGCTTCGCAGACCATGCGTCTGGCGCAAAAATTATACGAAGGCGTTGAAATCGGCGGCGAGACCGTCGGCCTGATCACCTATATGCGTACCGATGGCACCACGCTGTCCGAGGATGCGGTCAAGCAAAGCCGCGACCTGATCAAGCAAAATTACGGCGATAAATACCTGCCTGATCAGCCGCGTTTGTATAAATCGAAAGCCAAGAACGCGCAGGAAGCGCACGAAGCCATTCGCCCGACCGATCTTTCGCGCACACCCGATCAGGTGCGCCAGTATGTCGATAGCGAGATGGCCGCCCTTTACGATCTGATCTGGAAACGCACGATGGCGTCCCAGATGGAAAACGCCGTTCTCGATCAGGTCAGTGCCGATATTTCCGACGGTACCGATGACGTGGTGCTACGCGCCACCGGCTCAACCATTGCCTTTGACGGCTTCCTCACCCTCTACAAAGAGGAAGAAGAGGACATTGAGAATGTCGAAAATGAAGATGAACGCCGTCTGCCGCCGCTGAAAGAAGGCGACAAGACAAAGCTGATCGACGTCAACCCCAACCAGCATTTCACCCAGCCGCCGCCGCGTTATTCGGAAGCGACGCTGGTCAAGAAACTGGAAGAACTGGGCATTGGCCGCCCGTCCACTTATGCGTCAATCATGCAGGTCTTACAGGACCGCAACTATGTGAAGATCGACAAGCGCCGCTTCGTCCCCGAGGACCGCGGGCGTCTGGTAACATCGTTCCTGGTGAAATTCTTCAACCGTTATGTCGATTACGATTTCACGGCGAACCTGGAACAGGAACTGGATGCGATTGCATCGGGCGATCTTAAATGGAAGAAAGCCCTGCGCGAGTTTTGGGAAGCGTTTTCGAAAACAGTCGAAGGCACCAAAGAACTGACGATTACGGAAGTGATCGACAATCTTGATGCCGAACTCGGGCCGCACTTCTTCCCGCCACGCGCCGATGGCGGCGATCCGCGTGAATGCCCGGCCTGCAAAGCAGGACGCCTGTCGCTGAAGCTTGGAAAATTCGGTGCCTTCGTCGGCTGCTCGACATATCCTGAATGCCGCTTTACGCGTCCGCTGGTTATACCTGAGGGTGGTGAAGGCGGCGATGATGCGGCGGCCGCGCTCAGCAACCAGCCGAAAATTCTTGGTAAAGACCCTGTCACAGGTCGTACCGTATCCATCCGCATGGGCCCGTACGGTCCCTATGTGCAGATCGACCTGCCGCCAGAAACCGAAAACGCACCGCCGCCAGCGCCCGCTTTTGAAGAAGTGGTTGACCCCAAAACCGGCAAGGTGAAGAAGAAAAAAGTCAAAGCACCAGCCAAAGAAAAACCCAAACGCCAAGGCCTGAACAAGGGAACCAAAGTCGAGGACGTGACATTGGAATCGGCGCTGGAATTGCTGGCGCTGCCGCGTGAAGTCGGCATACACCCGCAGACTGGCGATATGATCAAGGCTGGCATTGGCCGTTTTGGTCCGTTCCTTGTGCATCAGGGCGTTTATACGTCGATCCCGAAATCGGACGATCTGATGATTATCGGCATCAACCGCGCCGTTGACCTGATTGCCGCCAAAGCTGAACGCATTGCCGCCGGTGGCGGTAAAGGCCGCTGGGGCAAGAAGAAAAAAGAAGAAACATCTAAAGATAATAAAGAAGAAGAAAAATCAGTAACCAAGAAAAAGGCCGTCACGAAAAAGCCGGTCGCCAAAAAGAAAGCCGCCGCGAAAAAACCGGCAGCGAAAAAGAAAACCACGGGATGACCAGACCACCCTTCTCCCGCGATGGTATCCTCCGCTTCCTTTCAGAAAGCCCGACCCCGCTGACCAAGCGGGAGCTTGCCAGCGCTTTTGACATTACCGGTGATGGCCGGATCATCCTGAAGGATATGCTGCGCGAACTGGAAGCCGAGGGCGCCATCGTCAAGCAACCCGGTCAGGCCTATGCCGTGCCGCTGGCGCTGGCGACCGTGGGCGTGATCGAAATTACCGATATCGACACCGATGGTGATTTACTGGCCAAACCCACCGAATGGGACGAGCCGACACAGGGCGATTTGCCGCGCATAGAAGTCATGCCGGATAAAAAGGGGCATGCCGACATGGGGCCGGGCGACCGGGCACTGGCGCGGCTGAAACGCATTAACGATAAATTCTATGAAGCCGAAATTATCCGCCGTCTGGACACACCGCAAGCCCGTGTGCTGGGCGTGGTCGTTAAGATCACGCGCGGCTTCATCCTGAAACCCACCGACCGCAAGGCCAAGTTCGATTTCGACCTGCATCAGGCGGACATGAACGGTGCCAGCCCCGGCGATCTGTGCATCGCCGAAGTACAACCCGCGCGCGGCGTCAACAACAAGCGCGTACGAGTGATTGAAGTCGTCGGCCAGACGACAGACCCGAGAACCATCAGCCTGGTCGCCATGCACACGGTCGGCATCAGGCCGGACTTCCCCAGAATCGTCATCGACGAAACCAAAAACATGACAGTGCCCGATCTCAAGGGCCGCGAAGATCTGCGTGATATTCCGCTGGTGACCATCGATGGTGCCGATGCCCGCGATTATGACGACGCCGTATTCGCCGAAGAAACGCCCGAAGGTTTCCATCTGATCGTCGCTATCGCCGATGTCGCGCACTATGTCACGGCGGGTAGCGCCCTTAATCAGGAAGCCCTGCGCCGGGGTAACTCGACCTATTTCCCCGACCGCGTCGTGCCGATGCTGCCGGAAAAACTCTCGAATGAACTATGCTCGCTGCTGCCGCGTGAAAACCGCGCGGCGCTGGCCGTGCATATGTGGATCGACCGCAACGGCAAACTGCAGAAATTCAAATTCGTGCGCGGCCTGATGCGTTCGGAGGCCCGCCTGACCTATGAACAGGTGCAAGCCGCAAAAGACGGCGTTACCGACGACATCACCGGCCCGCTGATGGAGCGCGTTATCACGCCGCTCTACCAAGCCTATGCCGTATTGTGGAAGGCACGCGAGGAACGCGGCGCACTTGATCTTGATCTGCCGGAACGCAAGATCGTCATCAATGAAAAAAACGAGATGGTCGGCGTCAAGCTGCGCGAACGTCTGGATTCGCACAAGCTGATCGAAGAATTTATGATCCTCGCCAACGTGGCGGCGGCGCAGGCGCTGGAAGCACGGAAAACCCCGTGCGTTTACCGTGTGCATGAACGCCCCTCGCCCGAAAAGCTGGATGCCGTTCGTGATTTTATCGAAGGTTTCGGCCTGTCGCTGCCCAAGGGGCAGGTCTTGCGCCCGGCGCAGATCAACCAACTTTTGCATCAGGCGGCCAAGCTGCCGTTCAGCCATGTCGTAAGCCAAGTGGTGCTGCGCTGTCAGGCGCAGGCGCATTATCACCCGGAAAATGTCGGCCATTTCGGTCTGGCGTTACAGCGTTACGCGCATTTTACCTCGCCCATTCGCCGTTATGCCGACTTGCTGATTCACCGGGCGCTGATCCGTGCCTATGATCTTGGCCCCGGCGGACTGAATGACGAAGAAATGGTGCGGCTTGAAGAAATGTCGCAGCAAATTTCCGATACCGAACGCCGCAGCATGGAAGCGGAACGCTCCACCGTTGACCGTTTCACCGCGACCTGGCTTTCGGAACGGATTGACGGCGAATTTGATGGCCGCATCAGCGGCGTTACGCGCTTTGGCCTGTTTGTATCGTTAAGCGAGACCGGTGCCGATGGCATCATCCCGATCCGCACACTGCCGGATGATTTTTATGATCATGATGAAAAACAACACGCGTTGATTGGCCGCCGCAGCCGCCGTCTTTACCGTCTGGGTGCGGCGATCCGCATTCGCCTTGCCGAAGCCGATCCGGTGACGGGCGGGATGGTCTTTGCCGTCACCAATACGGACGGCGCGGATATTCCGGGTCTGATGATGGCCGCGCCCGCCGGATTCTCCGGTAAACCGCACCATGAAAAACGTAGCTGGAACAAAAAGAAGCGTGATGACCGGGGCGGAGAGCGTGGCGGCGGTGATCGCGGGCCGCGCCCACCGAAAAAAGGCGGCCCGAAGAAACCCGGCAAACGGCGTTAAGGCGTCAAACCCGCCTGCTGCAGCCAGTGCGAAATTTCGCGTTTGATCTGTTCTTTTTCCTGCTCGATCTCTTCTCTGGTGGCTTCCGGAAATATTTTTATCTCGCCGCCGGAATGTGCGCTGATCTCCGCCATGAGTTGCATCTCCATATAGGGAGCACTCATGCCCGGCAAAAATCTCCGTGTGTTCACTTCCTCTATGACCAGCCCTTTGCTGGCCAGCAGCGCAGCACCTTCTTCAGGAAGTTTGTCCGGCATGTAGCAAAAATCAGCCGTATAAACAGGCAAGACATTAACACCCGCCTGTGCAAACAAGGCGCTTAAACTTTCCGCGTAAGGCCAAATGCCCTTATCGGATTGATGCCCCAGCAAATGACCCATACCGCAATCCTGCACATAGATATTCACGGCGCTTTCCTTCATATGCGCCAAGGCGCGTTCTACAATGACCTGATTGCGCCGGGCCACGCCTTCCCTGCTCTCAACGGGAATATTCTGGTTCTGCGGCGAATCCAGATACCATTTATTATCAATCCTGATTTTCGCAGCATCGTTAGCCCGGATGGAAATGCCGTTTTCCAGACAAAAGGCCAGCAGGTTCTTGCCTGTAAGCGGTGTATGCTCCGGCATCAGCGCGGCACGGAATACACGCGCCAGACGGTGACCGTTATGATCGACAGCCTCTATCTGTGCGCACAAATCTTTGGGCACGGTTTGGTCAAAACTCTTTTCCATGAGATAGGCAAGCATGTCGTGCGCCCGTTCCATGCCGTAAGCGAACGGGGAAGATGTCTTCAAAAGACGGGCCATTAAACCCTGACGCAAAAGCTTGTGCACGGGCACCGTATGATCTTCGGCCATCAGCACCACCAGAGGGCTCCGCGCTGCCCGAACAGCCGTTTCCCTCTCCAAGGCCGCCAGCGCCGGACGCAGATCGTCAGGATCAGCGGCACAGGACACAGTCTTGAACAAAGACGCTATGGTTTCGCGGGTTTCAGGCATGCGGGCACAGTGTCAGAGCCCTGTTTTTATGTCAATAAAATTGACCTGAAATGAAATCCGCTCTTTTCCTTGACATTCCCGCGGAAATCCGTAAATTACGCCCCTGTTCCACAGGTTTTCGGGCTGTTTCCCTTTTGAAATGCCCAGTAATTACAAGGATTTAGTGTTATGGCGAAGAAAAGCGTGGCCATGAAAATTCGTCTGGAAAGCTCGGCTGGCACCGGCTACCGCTACTACACGACGAAGAACCCCCGTACAAAAACGGAAAAAATGAAGATCAAGAAGTACGATCCGTGGGCCACAAACACGGAAACCGGCAAACGCGGCATGCACGTCGTTTTCGAAGAAAAGAAAATGCCCCCGCACAAAAAGTAGGGCAAAAAATAGCGGCTTACTGCCGTTTATTGAAAAAAGGCGCCTTACGGGCGCCTTTTGTTTTTGCGTTTATCCGCCGCTTTAATCGCATTCTGACAAATAAAAGTTTGTCAGTCGGCCTTTTTTTGCATAAAGTCATCCCCAACCAATAAATTAAAAAGACAGGGGACCTCGCGTAATGGGCAAACCAAGCAATTTTGACATCAGACTGACCACCGCTCTGGATCAACTGACCAAGGCCATCGAACAGATCGAGATCACTCCTGAATTCACTAAGCATTACACCTGCCTGAAACCCGATCTGACCAATAGCCGCAACTTCCATGAAGTCATCCTCGACGGCTTGCTCGGTGCCTATATCAACATGACATACAAGCTGAAAGTCAGCGAAGTGCCGCTGGAACCATACCGTCGTCTGCTGGAAACGCGCTACAAGATGACCGCCACGCTGGAGGAAGCAAACTCGGAATTGCGGGATGCCCGCAAAAGGGAACGCAACGCGAAGCCTGTGTTCGCCCCTGAATTCGTCACGATCTTTGAAAACAGCCCTATAGCCGCCGTGGTTGAAATCATGCCGTTGTGGAAAGCTGTCATCACCTGCCTAGGCGACGTTACACAAACAGAACAATCATTCAGCGTGACCACCCGCATGCAGCGTTATCTGGAGCGGACAGTCGGCCATTTTGAGAAAAATTACGTAGAGAAGGAAGACGGTTCTCTCCAGAAAAAAGAAGATGCGCGCAGCGGTGAATTTGCATCCGATGAATTGAACCGCCTGATGCTGCGCGCCGAAAATCTGGAGATGTCTCCGGCGGCCATGAAGCGCCTTCGTAGCGACTTTGAACGCATGGACAAAATGCATCCGCAGTCGGCTGACTATTGCAGCGCCATCAAACCGCTGCTGATGATCCTGGATTTGCCGTGGAATAAACGCACAGCACAAACTTTCAGCATCGCTGAAGCAGAAACCCGGATGAATGAAAAGCATTTCGGGCTTGATAAGGTCAAAAGAGTCATCGCCGAGCATATCGCCGTACAAAAACGCACGGGGCTGCCCGGCGGCAAAATTCTGTGTCTGGACGGCGCGCCCGGCATCGGCAAAACATCGCTGGCGGAAACCATCGCACACGCCACAGGCCGCAAACTGGTACGCGTGGCACTGGGCGGCATGAGAGATGTCGTCGATATTCGCGGTCACAGCAGCACGTATATAAACGCGCAAGCAGGCCGCATCATGAAGGCCATGGCCGAGGCCGGCACCCGGAACCCGATTATCCTGCTGGACGAGATTGATAAACTTGACTCAAAAAGCAACAATGCCGGTGAAGTAGCGTCCGCCTTGCTGGAGGCGCTCGATCCCGAACAGAACAAAAGATTCAAGGACACGTTCCTGGATATTGATTTCGATCTGAGCGAAGTCATGTTCATCGCCACATCGAACGACAAAAGTAAGATCATGCCGGCCCTTTATGACAGGATGGAAATGATCAACCTGCCCAGCTACAGCGTCGCTGAAAAGCTTGAAATCGCCCAGCGCCACTTGTTGCCGCGCCAACGTGAGAAGACCGGCATCAGCGAAGCAAACATGACCGTAACGACAGACACACTCAAACTGATCATTGACGATTATGTCAGCGAACCCGGCGTACGTGAGTTGGATCGCCTACTAGAAGTGCTTTGCCGCAAGAGCGCCTATAAACTGGAAACAGGGTCGGCCACATCTCTGACGATTGATGAAAAAAACCTGTCCGATTTCCTCGGCAAACCTCCTTTGGGCTGTCTTAAACTGGCGCCTCCTGATTCCATCGGCATGGTCAACGGCCTGGCCGTGGCAGGCGAGATTGGAAGCCTTTTGCAGTTTGAAGCGGTTGCCTATGAAGGCGCTACACGTGGTTTCTCGGTCAAATCCACGGGGCGCATGGGCGAAGTGATGACGGAATCAGTCGACGTGATTACCTCATGGATCAAAGCCAATGCCAAAAATTACGGCGTCCAGAATCTTGATGAAATAAACATACATATCGATGCCCCCGAATGCGTTCGGAAAGACGGCCCTTCAGCCGGCGTAGCCATGGTCAGCGTTGCCATGTCAGTCCTGACAGGAAAGAAACTGCGCGGTGACATCGCTATGACGGGACAAATGTCCCTGAGAGGGCGCGTGTTGGAAATTGGCGGCACCATCGCCAAGCTGGAAGGCGCTATGAAGGCAGGCATGACTACCGTATTGATCCCCATGGCCAATGCCAGCGATCTGGCCGAGGCTTCGGAAGATATCAAAAAGGCGCTGAATATCATTCCCGTCGCCAATATTGATGATGTTCTGAAGCATGTTTTCAGTGAAGCGCGCCCGAAAGCCCTGACATTCGACCGGTTATCAGCTTCCAGTGTGCGCGAGGAACAAGCACCGTTGCCTGTGCCGATATCGCGTCAGCCTTCACAGTCGCCTTCTTAAAGACCGCCGCTCAGATCAGCCACTCCAGACGGGCGATCACGCGGCCAATGATATTGGCGCGTTCCAGCGGCACACGAAACGACACACCGCTACGCGAGGAGACGCTGATCTGAAGCGGCGTTTCGCCGGGAACAACGTCGCACTGACGTAGTACATGGCCGATGCCATCGGACATCACGAACGCACCAGGCGGTGATGGCATCACGTTCGAAAGATCAATCAACACTTGTGAACCGACCATGAAATCCGGCTCCATGTTATTATCCCGTACGGTGAAGATGCGGATTTTTTCCGGCGGCGCCTGCGTTTTCGATTCCAGCAGCCGCGCAGGCATAATCCACGCATCCTGTTCCTCTGGTTCTTCAGGCTCCGAAGGCCGCTGCGGCAAGGCCTGCAAGCGATATACCCGGCCAGTCGCCCTCAAGCCATCGATAGGCAGACCAAAAAACCGGCGCATGGCGATATACTCATTCGCCTTGATCTGGCGGTTTCCGGCCAGAATTTTGCTGACGGCGGGCGGATTCAGGGTGAGCGCCCGTGCGAGATCCGCCCTTGTTTTTTCGGGGTAAAGCTGGAATTGCGTTTTTAACCATAGAGAATCCATAGAGCCTATTATGATGGCAATAATTAATATAATAAATTTCTAATTAAGAAATTAATCATTGATAAATTTCTATTATAGAAATACTATTGCGATATGGTCACATTGCTCCCCGAGATAAAAAGTCAGACCATTATTGGTAAAAACTTGAAAGAGATCCGGGAAAGCCGGGGCATCACCCAACAGGCACTGGCCATGGCTCTGGGCATTACGCTCCAGCAGGTGCAAAAATATGAAAAAGGCCAAAGCGGCTTTTCCGCCGCCCGTCTGTTCGTGTTAAGCCGCATCCTACATTCAACTTATGAAAACTTTTTCATGAGTATAGACGACCCCATCGCCATCATCACCCCCCCAGCGCCGCTGTCTCCGGCGATTCTCTTGCGGGCACTCAAGATACAAAAAACCGACAGCCCGCATGAACGCGCAAAAATCCTGAAAATCATCGACCTGCTAACCGCCTGAAACTTCAGTTTTTCCTGTACGAATCCGGCCCGGCAGACTATTTCTTACGGCCATGAATATCATGTCGAAAGTTTCTGCGTTTACAGGCCTCCTGTCACGTCCGGCGATCATGTTCTGGGCGCTGCCATGGTTGATGGTGCTGCTGGTGGCCGGGACGGTCGCGCAGAAATATGTCGGTCTGTATATCGCGCAGAAAACATTCTTCTCTTCCTTCATCTTCTGGCTGGGGCCGCTGCCGTTACCCGGCGGCTATGCCATGATCGGCATTATTTTTGTCGCGCTGCTGGTCAAATTCGTCACCGAGAGCCGCTGGCACTGGCAACGCGCCGGGATCATCATGACGCATTTCGGGGCGCTGGTGCTGCTGGCGGGCGGATTGTTGACGGCACTGACGACACGGGAAGGCTTTATCGTCATTGACGAGGGCGCGGAATCCGCCGTCGTCGAGGATTATCATGCGCGCGTCCTGACCATTAGCAAAGACGGCGATATCATCTTTACGATGCCGCAAGAGCATATTCTCCCTGGCCGTGTGCTGGGTCTGGATGAAGGGCTTCCCTTCAACGTGGAAATTCTTTCCGCCATGGTGAATGGCGTACCAGAGCAACGGCAAGATAATGCTCCTGAGGGCAAGCCGCCCCTGCGCGGGGCCGCTGCCAAAATCGAAATGAAACAAGCCGCACCCGACAAGCAAAATGAAAACAATCACGGGGCGGTGACCGTGGCCATACGCGGCATCGGCGCGGATACGGACGGCGCTTACCTGATGACCGAAATCATGCCTGTTTATCCGCAGATCGAATTCAAAGAACATGCCTATGAACTGCGTTTTACCAAGGCCAAGACCACCTTGCCGTTCACGCTGGCATTATCCGATGTCGAAAAAGACAGCTATCCCGGCATGGATATGGCGCGGGCCTATCGTTCAGTGCTGACGGTGAAAGACCAGGACGCGGCATGGCCCGCCGAGATCAGCATGAACAATCCTTTACGTTACCGTGGATACACCTTCTATCAATCCTCCTATATGCAGACACCTAAGGGTGAAGCCACGGTATTGAGCGTCGTCTGGAATGCCGGACGCCTGTTCCCCTATATCGCCAGCATCATTATCTCTATTGGGCTGATATGGCATCTGCTGGTCTCGACACGCGGGCGGCGTACGCTCGGCGTTGTGCTATTGCTGACCTGTTTGCATCAGACCCCCGCACAAGCCGCCGACATGGACATGCGCGATTTCCGCATGATCCCGGTGCTGCATGAAGGGCGTCTGAAACCGCTGGAAACATTCGCGCAGACGGAATTGCGGAATTTTTCCGGCGAAAAATCGATTGATGGCCTAGATGCTGAAAACTGGCTGGCGGAATTGCTGTTTGATCCGGTGACCGCCGCTGACCGCGCGGTGTTTGCCGTGCGCAACCGCGATATTCTGATGATGCTGAACCTGCCGAAACAACCGGGCAGCCTTTATTCCTTCAGCCAGCTAGCCGCCGCGCTAACGCCGCAGGCCGCGCGTATCCAGACGCTGCTGCAAACCCCGCCCGACAAGCTGGAGGCGCGGCAGAAAACGCTGCTTGATCTGCACAACAAGACGGAAGCCTATCTGCAACTGATGCGCACCTTCTCGCTGGTGCTGCCGCTGGCGATCACGCCGCCGGAAAGCCTATTGAGCAAGGAAGAGCGCCGCCAGTTTACCGGGCAGACGCCTGATTACATGAGTCTGCGCAAATTCGAGGAACGCGCCGCCAAGCGGTTGCAGAATATTGTTCGCAAACGCGGCGACAATCCTGAACATTATACGCCGGAGGAACAGGCCATCGCCGCGTTCGTCTGGCAATTGCAGGTTTTTTCCCAAGGCAGCGACGGCAACACTTTGTTCCGCGTCATCCCGGTGAGCTGGAACCATGAGGAACGCATATCGCCATGGGCGGTCTTGCAAAGCGGACAGGGATCACCCGCCACCGCCGCGCAACTTGAACAGTGGAAAACGCTGGGCCTTGCGTGGCTGAATGAAGATGCGGGGCTGTGGCAAAAAACCGCCGCTGACTTGCGCGGACATCTATCACAGACGCAGACCGCGCATTTCACCGCCGAAGCGCTTTACCACAAAACCAATCCGTTCCTGTGGGCGCTGGCGCTTTATGCGCTGGCCGCCGGATTGTTTATCGCCCTGCGCCACAAACCGGAAGAACGGTTGTTTACAGCAGCCCTTGCCCTGCTGGCCAGCGGTGCCCTCGTGCAGACACTGGGACTGGCGGCGCGTGTCTATATCCTTGCACGGCCACCTGTGGGTACGCTTTATGAATCGCTGTTGTTTGTATCGCTGATCTGTGTGCTGGCGGGGACAGCCTTGTGCTGGAAGCGACAGGACGGCATCAGCGGGCTGGCGGCGGCGCTGTCGGGCATACTCATTCTGGCGGTTTCACTTTATTTCGGCGCACAGAGCGGTGACTCGCTCTCCATGCTGGTGGCGGTTCTCAATACGAATTTCTGGTTGGCGACACATGTGCTGATAGTAACGGCGGGCTATGGCCTTTCCATCCTGTCGGCGATGCTGGCGCATGCGTGGCTTTATGAACGCAAAGACCGCTCGGGACTATTTATAACCATGCACCGGATGGCGCTGGCCGCACTGCTGTTCACCGCTGTCGGCACCATATTAGGGGGGATCTGGGCCGACCAGTCGTGGGGGCGTTTCTGGGGTTGGGACCCGAAGGAAAACGGCGCATTGCTGATCGTCTTATGGATTGTCTGGCTGTTGCACGGGCGCATGGGCGGGCATTTGCCACCACTGCTTTATGCCGCCGGAATTGCTGGCCTGAATATGATCGTGGCGCTGGCGTGGTTCGGCGTCAATCTGCTGAGTGTCGGCCTGCATTCCTATGGCTTTACATCGGGGATCGCAACAGGTCTGGCGCTGTTCTGCACCGCTGAAATCATACTGATCGCCTTCCTTTACCGGCGGAGGACCAGTCATGCATAAAGGCCTGAATGCGGCTCTGGTCATGGTCGTCATCGCGCTGACATTGGGGGCGACGTGGTGGATGGACGGATACAGGGGCGTCATGCAAAGCGCCGGAACCGACCCTGCCAAAATCAAGGTCGCGTACGAACCCGCGCCGGACATCACGCTTACCAACATGAACGGCAAAGCCGTCAGGCTGCATGATTACAAAGGCAAGGTCGTATTACTGAATTTCTGGGCGACGTGGTGTGCGCCGTGCATTGCCGAATTCCCGCAATTCATCAGGCTGGCACGGGCGATGCCGGACGATCTGGTCATTCTCGCCGTATCGATTGACGATGATAAAGCCAGCATCGGCAAATTCCTGAAACGCCATGTTCCCGGTCATACAGCGGTGAAAAATGTGCAGCTATTCTGGGACCATGATAAATCCGTATCGCAGGACCTGTTTCAGACCGTGCGCGTACCGGAAACTATTATCATTACCCCTAGCATGATGATGGCCCGCAAGGTTGCGGGCCTGAGCATCGAATGGGATAGCGAAGAAACGAAAAAATATCTCTCCGGTCTTAAAAGAGATTAGTGTTTCCAGCCATCCGGCTTGATCGTCGGCTTGGGTGCGGCAGATGTGTTTTCAGGTTTGGCTGTCATGCCCTGCGCAGCTTCATGCAGTTTTGCATTCTTCACGGCGATATCCAGCGCTTCAAATAACGGTTCGCCGACGTTCTTAAGGCGTTGAATGTCTTCGTGAGAAAACTGACGTGTGCGGTCACCGGTTGTCACGGCCTCAACGCCGCCCTGCGCGCCGAATGTAAATGTACGCGCCTTATGGGTCGTCACTGTTGCCCCGTCTGCTGTGACCTTGATTTCCGCCATGTTCAACTCCGTCTCTTTCCGTATTTCCCCTAATCTACGCTGGCTTGGTTAATAAAATGTAAATTTTCTATAACTTTGCCCCCTTCTCATTATTCCCCCTGTAATCGCAATTATTTCTTTGGTTATTACCAACTATCAACTCAACATTTTCCATTTTCACTTTTGTATTCGATTGCATTTATCCCCTCTGTCCGCATTCTTTTCCCAAACACCGTTTGCATAAGCTCCTTTTTTCGCTAATGTCCTTTTCTAATAATTAAAAATACTCTTACAGGGAGACTACGCGTGTCACAGAATCCAACACAGCCATCTTTGAACAAGGACGAGGCCGCCAAGCTTATGGAACACGTCAAGTGGGCCTCGGAACGTCTGCGTAACGCGAAAAGCGAAATCGCCAAAGATGTGTGGAATCAGGATTACATGATCGAGATGATCCTCGCCACGCTGGTTGCCGGTGGCAACGTGCTGGCCGAGGGCATGCCGGGTCTGGCGAAAACCCTGACCGTCAAAGCGGTCGCCCGTGCGAGCGGACTTGATTTCAAACGCATTCAGTTCACACCTGATCTGCAGCCGATTGATCTGACCGGTTCAGAAGTTCTGAATAAACAAGACGGCACCTGGTCGTTCCGCCCCGGCCCGCTGTTCGGACAAATGATTTTGGCTGACGAAATCAACCGCGCCGGACAAAAGACGCAATCCGCGATGCTGGAAGCGATGGAAGAAAAACAAATCACCGTCGACGGCACCACCCGCGTTCTGTCACGCCCGTTCCATGTGCTGGCGACGCAGAACCCGGTGGACCAGGACGGCACCTCGCCGTTGCCCGAAGCGCAGGCCGACCGTTTCATGACAAAACTGATCTTTACGTATCCCGACCGCGATGCCGATAAGAAAATCATGCTGTCCTCAAGCAGCACCGACACCAACATCGAGGAATTATTCTCGCTGCGCGATCAATTCAATGCCACAGGCCATGAACAATTCGACCTGTCGCGTCTGCCCGATGCCGACCGCCAGAGCCGTGTGCAGCAGGCATTCACCGCCCACGACCTGATCATCATGCAAAAGATCGCGCGCCATCTGCCTTTGTCGGAAAGCGTTACGAACACCGCTATTGACATCGTCCGTGCCCTGCGCCCTGAAAACAACGACGACAAATTCATCCAGAAGAACGTTAAATTCGGCCCATCACCGCGCGCGCTGATCGCTTTTGGACTGATGGCGAAAGCCAAGGCACTGATTGATGGCCGCATTGAAGACGGCCAACTTGCCCCGCGCAAGGATGACATTATCGACCTCATGGAACCTATCCTGCAACACCGCATGGCACTGAGCTTCCAGAAAGACCGCAACGTGGAGTTCGCGCAGGTTTTCGACCACGTCCGCAACAAACTGAAATTATAATCAGCTTTTAAAACCAACTTAAGCAGGGAGCTTAAAATGACCAGTAAAATAACACCTATGAAAACATTGCTCGCCGGGCTGGCGTTCACGATGGCCGGCGCCTTCAACGCCTATGCGCACATACCGGCCGAAGGTTCGGAACAGCATGAGCTGCTGAAGAATTTTAAAGATTTCATCATGCAGATGAAAAACAATACGGGCGGCTCCTGCTGCAATCTGGATGATGGCCGCGGAAACCTTGAAGAAAGAATGACAACAGACGGCCAGTATCAGGTCAAGATCACGCACGATCTGGCGGGTGTCCCGCTGGCAGAACCGAAATGGATTGATATTCCTGAAACAGCCATCCTGACCGCCAAACATGCCAAAGCCGTGTGCGATCAACTGAATGAGGGTAAAACGCCCGAGGAGCAAGCGGCTTCCACCTGTAAGGCACCGCCATTCAATGTCCTGTGGGCCAATGCAAACCATCATGTGTATTGCTATTACCCGCGCCCGGACATCATGAACTAGATCGCGCCCGCGTATTACAAAAATCCCCGCCAGCGCGGGGATTTTTTTATCGCCGGACATTAACGCTTCATCTGTTCCAGCATTTGATGGATGGGGTCGACCTTGGCGTTTCCAGTGTAAGCGTAAATCACCATATTAATACCAGCGCGCAGCGCCATTTCACGTTCCCGCGTACCGGGCAGCACTGTTTTTCCCGCCCAGGCATCACCCCAGTTTCTGTCGCCGATGATCACTGAGCTGACGGACTCTGTGCCCTTCTCGCCCGGCACCTCTACCGAAATATCGCCATGGGCGGTGCTGCCCGGCAGGCCGGAGAGTCGATAGAATGTCTGCGTCAGGGTATGGTCCTGCGACAATGTGACAAGCGGTTTGATGTTGATGTCCGCCAGCACACGGCGCAGTGCGCGCTGGTCGCGCATACTGCCGCCCGCATCGCGCAGATCAAAAAGAATGACGCCGCCCTTATCAATATAACTCTGCACACGCTGGCGCGCCTTTGCAGAAAGCGGCTGCGCGTCAGGCGTGATCGGCCAGTACAGGAAACGGAAGAACGAAATATCGTCATTCTCAAGATCCAGCGCCACGACACCATCAACCTTGACGGCTGATTTTTTATTCAGCGCCACAGACAACGCGTCCATACCCGCTTGCGTATCGCTGTTGATCTGTCCTGAGGCCGTCCGAACATAGCCCAGATGAATCGCGTTCGTATGTTTAGGTGCCGTCGTCGATGATACAGGTGCCGATCCCGGTTCGGATGCCGTCGTTTGCGCTAAAGCAAAAGCGGGTGCCAGTGCCATCAGGGCGGGCAGCAAAAAAGAAGTCAAAGCCTGTCGTCTGGAAGTCACGTCGTTAATCCCTGTTTTTTATGATTTATAGTGCCTTTATATTGCATAACACCCCCATGAATAAACAGGAAAATCACACCTGCTGTTTTTATACGCGTAATAAAATTTCTGACCGTGAATCCAGTTGACATGCCCCCGGACGATTGTTAGCCATAATGTAATCAAATAATGAATATACAGGGACTTCCATGAGTTTTCGTCGCACCATCGCTTCGAACATAGCGGCTGCCGCCTTTGCTTTAAGTGCGGCGCAGGGCGTATCTGCGCAAGCAGAAACGCCTGCGGCGCCAACGCTGCAAGATGCCAACGCCCGCGCACAGGTCATCGAGAAAAATTCCTATACTGAATTCAATCCCCCTTTTCATCCGGGTGTGCTGGGGGGCATGGGCGTGCTTTATGCCGCGTTCTGCCTGATGATGTGGCGGCGCGGTGTGAAGGGCAATCTGCCGCGTCTGTTTGCCGGTGCCGTCATCATGTACGGCATGGCCAACCACCAGCGCGTCGATGAACAACGTGAAAAGCTGCCGACAGAAACGCTGATCGTTGTCGATGAAAGCCCGAGCCAGTCACTGGGCGAACGCACAGCTACGACAAACGCCGCACATGATATATTAAATAGTCTGCTGTCCACTCACAACAACGTGAATGTACGCCTTGTCCGTGTGGGCGGTGAAAAGGATGGCGTGGCCGCTGACGGCACTCGCATCCTGGGCAGCATCGATGAAGCCTTGAGCGATGTGCCGCGCCATCGTCTGGGCGGCGTGTTTATTCTTTCCGACGGACAGATTCACGACCAGATCGCAGAGCACTACACTCTGGGCGAAGGTGTGCCCGTGCATGCGCTGATTTCCGGCAAAGAGGGCGAGTATGACCGCCGCGTCGCCCTTGAAGAGGCGCCGCATTTCGGCCTCGTGAACAAGAAACAGGACATCAAATTCATTGTGTCCGATGAAGGGGCCGTACCGGACAGCACAGGGAAGATCAGCGTTTCCATCCATCAGGATGGCAAGCTGTCGGCGACGCAGATGGTGACACCGGGAGAAACCGCGACCGTTAGTGTTGATATCGGCCATGCGGGGCCAAATATAATCGAAATCAAGACCGATGCGGTCAACGGCGAGACCACCGACGTCAATAACCGCGTTGTGGCGTCAATCGAAGGCATCCATGAGAAGCTGAGCGTACTGATCGTGACCGGCGCACCCAACCCGAACACGCGGATGTGGCGCAGCCTGCTGAAATCCGATCCCGATGTTGATCCGATACATATCGTCATCCAGCGCTATCCGGAACAGGTTGACGATACGCCGCGCGAGGAAATGGCGATGAGACCGTTCCCGATGAACGAGGTGTTCTCTGAAAACCTGGGCAAGTTCAATCTGGTTATTCTCGATAGTTATGAGAACCGCTATCTGCTGCCCAATTCCTACCTTTCCAACATTACAAAATACGTACAGAACGGCGGCGCGCTGCTGGTGGCGTCCGGTTCTGAATATGCGGGCCATGGCAGTATCTATAAAACGCCGCTTGGGGCAATCCTGCCCGCCGCGCCATCGGGCCAGATTACGGAACGTACTTTTGTCCCACGCATCAGCGAACGCGGGCATCGTCATCCCGTGACACGCGGCCTTGCGGGCGGTAATCCCCCCGGTGATACGCAACAGCAACCGTCATGGGGACCATGGTTCCGTTCCGTCGATGTTCTGACGGCCACGGGCGAGGCCGTCATGGAAGGTGCCGACAAGAAGCCGCTGCTCATCCTGAGCCATCAGGAAAAAGGCCGCGTGGCGATGCTGAATTCCGACAATGTGTGGCGGTGGGACAGCGCGTATGAGAATAACGGCCCCTATTCATCGCTGCTACTGCAGACAGCGCACTGGTTGATGAAAAACCCGGTGCTGGAAGAAGAAGCACTGAAAATCACCCGGCAGCAAAAAGAACTGGTGATCGAACAGCAGACCATGGCCGATAAAAGCACCCCTGTCACCTTGCACACGCCCTCGGGCAAGAAAATTGAAGCCACCCCCGAAGCCGGTACGCCGGGCATCTGGCGCACACGTTTGCCCGCAAACGAGATGGGTCTGTATAGCGTCGAACAGGGCGGTGCTTATCCGCGTGTCGCGTTTATCAATGTCGGCCCCGCCAATGCCCGCGAATTCGTCCATACCGTATCGACCCTCGATCCGCTGAAGCCGCTGGTAAACCGCACAGGCGGCCTGATTACACGAATGACCGATCAGGCCGGGGACATGAACATACCGAAGCTTCAAGCCGTACATCCCGGCGGCAAAGAGGTAAGCATCTCCGACCCCAGCGAAATGCGCATACGCATGACCGATGCCAGCATACTGCGCGGCATCGACAGAAAACAGGTCATCGATAACAGCTGGCTCGCGGGCTTGCTGGCGCTCTCCATGGCGGCGGCTTTTATCCAGCAATCGGGGAAAAATCCCTTCAAACGCAAGACGCCGCCCGCACCCGGCGGCCCCGCGCTATAGGACCGAACATGAATCAGGATAAAAACACATCGTCGATCAAGGGACGTTACAAACTGGCCGCCGGTGTCGCAGCCGTCGCCACGCCTGCCGCCGCGCAAGCGGCCTCTATCGGCGCTTTAAGTTTAAGCCTATCGCCATGGATGCTTTTGTCGGTGCCTGCCGTCGTGGGCCTGTGGTGGCTGATGAAAAGCATACCAAAACAGCCCGTGCGCCAGATATTCCCTGGAATCACGCTGCTTTATAATCTGAAATCCGAAGAGCAGACGCCCACACGCATGCCGTGGTGGCAATATATCCCGATCACACTGGCCGCTGCCGCCGTGGTCGGCGCGCTGGCCAAGCCAGAATGGAATCCCGAAGCTCCTCTTGAGGGTAGCGGCCCCGTCACGCAGTTAATCGACAATGGCTGGCCTTCGGCACGCAACTGGAATGCCCGCACCGATTCAGCGAACCACCTGATTGACCGCGCCGAACGCGCTCAACGCAGCGTGATTATTGTGCCGACGGCCGCGCCGGATGATGGCAGCCCCCTGCGCGCCATAGGCCCGATCAGCGCTGGCGAAGCGCGCCAGGTTATCAAGGACATGAAGCCGCACCCCTGGCCTGTTGATCGTGCCGCCGCCCTGCAAGCCCTGACAGCATTGGGAACAACTGAGAAAGGTTCTGTTTTCTGGCTGAGCGACGGGCTGCACGATGAGAATGCCGCACCGCTGGCGGAGAAATTGAAAGAATTCGGCAAACTCACCGTGATTGAAGATGACAAATCCATCGCACCGCGCCTGATCGATCAACCCGCAGGCAGCAGCGAAAATCTGACCGTCACCGTACGCCGCACACAGACAGGCAGCGAAGAAACCGTGCCGCTGACCGCCGTGGATGAAGCAGGGCAACCGCTTTATCAGGTCACGGCAACCTTCAAGGTTGGCGAAGACAAGGCCGATGCCGTTTTCAAACTGCCCAGCGAGATCGGCAATCAGGTCACGAGCATCACGATCGAGGGCGATAATACGGCCGGTGCGCGTGTTCTTCTCGATGAACGTTTCCGCCGCCGCCCTGTCGGATTAATTCAATCGGGCAAAACCGATGGCGCACCATCTCTACTGAACGAATCAGATTATCTGCAACACGCCATGGGGCCTTATGTCGATCTGCATCAGGGTAGCATTGACGATTTGCTGAATCGCAAACTCGCCGTCATCGTCATGGCCGATTCCGTCAGCGTCGGCAACGCGCAGAACAAACAACTGGAAGAATGGGTACGCGCGGGCGGCACCTTGCTGCGCTTTGCAGGCCCGCGCCTTGCCGAACAACCTATAACCACCGAAGATCCGCTACTGCCGCTAAAACTGCGCCAGGGATCGCGCACGCTGGGCGGCAACGTATCGGGCGGCAAGGAGGGTAAACTGGCCCCCTTTGCGGACACATCACCCTTCGCAGGCATTGCGCTGCCGGACAATGTCAACATCAAGCAGCAGGTATTGCCGCAACCGGGCATGGACAATGACGGCAACACCTGGGCGCGCCTGCAAGACGGTACGCCGCTGGTCACCGCCGGCAAGCACGGCGCTGGCCAGATCGTTCTGGTGCACACGACCGCCGACCCGCGCTGGGCCGACATTGCCTATTCCGGACTGTTCGTTGATATGCTGCGCGCCGTTGTCACAAGCAGTCAGGGCGTGGCCAATCAACTGGAGGGCGGTGAAATATCCCTGCCCCCGGTCAAGATCATGGATGGCGAAGGCCGCATGACCACGCCGTCCCCTGCCGTGCGTCCGCTCACCGCACAGGCCATCGCCGATCACAATGTCAGCCCGCAACACCCGCCGGGCTTCTACGGCAATGAAAGCGTGAAGCAGGCGCACAACCTGTCCGGTGCCGTCGCGGAACTGAAACCGCTTGCGGCACTAGCTGATGGCATCGTACGCAAGACTTACGAGGCCGGAAAGAAGGATACGGACATGACCGGCTATATGTGGGCTGGCGCTTTGGCTTTCCTGCTGCTGGATATGGGCATCATGCTGTGGCAGCGCCGTGGCTCCCGTTCCACCCCGAAGAAAACACGCACAACCACGCCCACACCGGATAACTAAGAAGAAAAACAGGGAATTTTGAAATTGGGTATCATGGACACAAAACTGGGCAAACTTTTTGGCCTGCTGGCGAAGGCGGACGAAGTGCGCCGCGAACTGCCGCTGCATCTGCGCCCGGAAATTGATGATATTAGCAAGGGCCTGCCGCAATACGGGCCACGATTTCTGCGCCGGAAAGGTCCGGGAACGCAACTTTTCGATATCCGGGAATACGACCCCAGTTCCGATGATCCGCGCAGCATTCATGCCAAGCATTCACGCAAGCGCGACAAATTGATGGTCGTGGAAAAAGAAGCCGAAATCCACCATCATTTTTACATGTGGCGCGATGCCAGCGCCTCGATGGACTGGAAATCGGAAAAGGCTCCCTACACACCCAAAGATGCCGCCGAAATCATGATGCTGGCGCTGGCGAAGCATTTCACCAAAAATCAGGAAAAGACAGGCTTGATCGAGAGCGGTGCGCTGAGCGGCACTGGCAACGCTGCCGAATGGCTGGCCACACAGTTGGGCCGCATCGATTCAACCCACGATGCGCCGCAACTGGAGAAAAAACTCGTCCTGGACAGCTCGGCCCTGCTATTCAGCGATTTTCTCGGCGATCCGCAAAGGCTATCAGACACGCTGGATTTACTGCAGGCCCGCCGCATCTCGGGCTGGGTCTTTATGATGGAAGACCCGCAAATTTTTGATTTCAGTTTTAAAGGCGACACTTTGTTTGAAGGGCTGGAAGGCGAACAGGAAATAAAATTCGATAAGGCTGACAGCCCGTCACTGCGCAAAAACTATCAGTTGGCGCTTAAAGAGCGCATCACATTGATTGAACAGATCGCCACAGACAAAGGGTTCGCCTTTATTCTGCAACGCACGGACGAACCGCTGCATCTCGGATTGCAGGCCATGTACGGAATGGCGCCCAACGTACCCGCCAGTGTGCAAAAACTCGGGCTTTGATATAAACGGAAGCAAATGACATGAACAGGGCATACAAACATATACAGCACTGGGCCGCGCAGGCTTCTTTGGTAGCTGCTGCCTTCATGGCTGCCGCCAGCCCGCTGCAGGCCGCCACAGAACCCGCCCCCGCACCTTCGGCGACCTGCCAAAAGGCCCAGAAGGACGTTAATAAAGACGGACTCGGGACGTACACACTTTCGGACCTGACGGCGCACCCGACACTGGCCGGGCAAACCGTCGAGGTATCCATCAAGGTCAAGGACGCCCTCGGGCAGGCGGCCTCTTCCGAGAAATGTAAAATTGAAATTCCGCACATAGATTTCCGCCACCCAGTCGCCATTGCCATGGTCGAGCTGCGTCGTACGCTGGCGCAGGACAGCCGTCAGGCGCCCGATGTCGCCACCCGCTTTGGCAAACTGATCGAGGAAAAATCAGCCACCGTCGTGAACCCTGAAACGCTCGCGAAACTAAATACCATACAAGGCAACCTTGCCACGGCGCAGGACGTAGAGACGATGGAAATCGTCGTCCGCGACATGTGGCAGGTCATGCAAATTCTGGAACAGGAAAACATGAGCGCCGCCGAGCGCCGCCTGCGCGAACTGGAAAAGGCCCTGCGTGAAGCGTTGCAACGCGGCGCGAACGAAGAACAGATACGCAAGCTGACTGAAGAATCCATGGAGGCGATGAAAGAAGCGCTGAAGGAACAGGCCGCCAAAGCCAGCCAGAGCGCGGAAGCCCAGAAAAAACTCGAAGACCTGCAGAAGCAGATCGAAGAAATGCAGAAAATGCTCGAACAACTGCAGAATATGGACCCGAAAGCGGCCGAGAAAATGCAGGAAATGATGAAGCAGATGCAGGAGATGATGAAGGAGCAGCAGAAAATGGAGCAGCTCCAGCAACAAATGCAGAAGCAACAGCAAAATGGAGAGCAAAGCCCGCAACAGCAACAAATGCAGCAACAACAGCAGCAAATGCAGGAAAGCATAGAACAGCGTATGCAACGCATGCAGCGGCAGATGCAGCAGATGCAACAGCAAATGCAGCAGCAGCAGCAAATGCAAAAGATGCAGCAAGACATGAGCAAGCTGATCGAAGATCAGGAGAAACTGCGCAATCAGACCGCCGAGGAACGTGAAAAGCGCAAGGAAGACATGGCCAAGGTTCTTGAGCAACTTGAAAAATACGCCCGGGAACTGAAAGACCAGATAGACGCAGAGGAATCGGAAGCTTATCAGCGCCAGTACGAAACGCCGGCAGTAGAACCGGCCAGTGATGATTTGTCATCCACCTATCACCAGCCATCTCAGAAATACTCCTTCATGGCGCTTTCTGCAAAGACAGGGGAAAGCTATCTGGTCGCCGAAATGGGCTTTGAGCGCGGACGCGGCAGCACCATGGTCAAAAGCAAGGAATATGACGAAATCGTCAAACAGATAGAGCGTCTTAAAGAACTGGAAACGGAAGTCGAAACGACGGCCGGCGACCTGAAACAAAAACGAGAAGATCAAATTCAGTTGAAGGAATCGGAAGCGGAAGCAATTCTTCAGCAATTCCAGCGCATCCAGAGCGAGCTGCAGAAGAATCAGGACAAGCAGCTAGAGGATGCAAAGAAGAATCAGGACCAGCGCGATCAGGATTATCAGCAAAAGCAGAAGGAAGACCGACAGCAGCAGCAACAAACCATGCAGGAACGCATCCAGCAGATGATCGAACAACTGCGCAAGAAGCAACAACAGCAAGAGCAACAAGAGCAAAACGGCCAGAAGCAACAGAACATGACCCAGCAGCAAAAGGACCTGCAGAAAAGACTGCAGGAGCTGATGGAGAAAATGAAACAGAAAGGCATGGACCCTGGCAAGCTGCAGGATGCCGATAAATCCATGGATGACGCTTCGGGCGAACTGCAACAGGGCGACCCCGGCGATGCCGTGCCCAAACAGGACAGGGCCCTGGAGGAACTGCGCGAAGGTCAGGAACAAATGAAAAAGCAAATGCAGCAAATGATGCAGAAGCAACCCGGACAAGGTGACGGTCCTGGCGACGGTGAAGGCCAAGAAGCGACCATGAACGAACCAAGAGATGTTTTGGGTCGCGCCGCGCCGCGTGACGCGCAGGAACTCGGCCCGATCGACAGTGAAAGCTTAAGCCGCCAGCGCCGCGATGAGATCCGCGAACGACTGAAGAAACAGGACATGCCGCAGACAGAGCGTGATTATCTCGAACGCCTGCTTAAGGGCGGAAAAGGCAAGCTGTCGGCGCCGTCATTGCCCTAGAATATTCAAGGCAGCGTCAAGACAGGGGGCAGACCGGACGGCAAAGGCTTTGCTGCCGGATCGGATTTGGTTTCCGTTTCGATGACGATTTCTCCCTGATAGCCGTTGTCATCCTTGGCTTCGTAATCAATATCCAACGCTTTGGAATTTTTTGCTTCCGACGGATTGATCGATTTGATCGTCACCGTGGGAGACTGGTCCTGATCGACAGAGATACGCCATTCCGGGCCACGCTCTATTTTGACCGTGGCCTCGCCAGCCTCCAGTTTAACTTCATACTGATATCCGGTTTTACCCTGCCCCTGCGGAATTTCCTTTTGCAGCGGCACTTCCTGACCGTTGACCAGAATGCGCGTAGGGCTGCCGTAAGTCATAATCGTCAGCACACTGCTCTGATGCGCGACCATTTTCTCGCCGCCCTGCGTGTCATCGCGGGTGGTTTCCGTCATTTGCAGCGGTTCTTTATTGATACCGTCGGGCGGCGTCACCCATGCTTTGAGCAGCAAAGGCGGCACGGTCGGTGGCGGCGGTATCGGTGTCGTCCAGTCGAAAGCCTGTTTTACCTGCTCGATATGCGGACCTTGCGAGAATGCCGCCGTTACGGCCAGTGTCAGCGCGATCAAGAACCGCAAATGATGCGGGTCGTGCGCCGCCATGCCGGGGCGCGGCCTACCGGCTTCAAATTTTCCGGCATATTTTTCCCAGATATTCGAGATGTGGAGGTTCCACTTGGCCTTTTCGCCCTCGTCACTGCCATCGGCAATGCGGTCACCCAGTATCTGCGCCGGGTTCAGCGGATCGCCGAGATTTTTATCAAGACGTTTGAGCGCGTCATCGCGAGTCACGTGCAGGGAACCGGTTTTATAGCGGAAGGGCGATGCCGCCAGAGCGAGGGTAAATGCGATAACACCGGCCATGCGCCCCACGGGCGAAGCCAAACCCCAGACACCGGCAAACGATGCCGACAAAAACAGGCTGGTGATGGCGGCGGGAGGCACTACGCGCGGCCACAAGCGCTCCCAGAAAATCGCCGTACGCGCATTACGTACCGCACGGGTAAATTCACGCGGCAGATTTTCCGGCGATATTTCGGCTCTCTTTTCCTGAGAATTATGATCGGTCGACGTCATGGCTACCCTGTTTTTCAATGCTTATTTTTATTGTCTGGAAGTCTAAAAGCATTAACATAAAGGTATCAAGGCTGCAAATGCTCGCTGCCCGGAAAAGCAACCTTTTCCCGGTCCACGGCGGCCCATACATTGTCATAATTCACATCTTTTCAGGAATGGCCCAGCCGCCGCCCAGCGCCTTGAACAGATCGATGCTGGCCTGGAGGCGTTCGTTGCGCGACTGTGCATGACTGTCCTCGGCCAGAAGCTGCGCCGTCTGTGTTTCCAGCAATGTCTGGAAATCGATCACCCCGGCCTCGTATTGCTGACGGGCATATTTATAGGCCTTGCGCGATTCCTGCATGGCCTTGGCCAAATGACCTTCGCGGCTGGCGGCGGTTTTTTCTGCTGTCAGCGCATTCTCGACCTCCTGCAGCGATACCAGCACAGTCTTGCGGTAATTCTCTACCAGTTCTTTCTGGCGGGCGGTGGCCTGTTCGACCCCGCCTTCCAGCCTGCCGCCCTGAAAGATCGGTGCGGCCAGCGCCGATGCCAGCCCCAGCGCCGTTGTCGCCGGATCGCCAAACCCGGCGGCGGCGATGCTGCCGTCCAGACCCAATGTGACAGTCGGGAAAAAGGCGGCGCGGGCAACACCGATATCGGCATTGGCCGCGATCAGGTCCATTTCCGATTTACGAATATCCGGACGACGCTCCAGCAACGCTGACGGTTGCCCCGGATCAATCGCGGGCACTTTCATATCTTTCAGGCTATCGCCGCTGATCTCCAGCGTCTGCGGCACCTGTCCCAGCAACACCGCCAACGCGTTTTCAGCAACGCTGACGTTCTGGGCTGTCGTCGCGCGCACCGCCTGTGTCGCCGCCAGAGACGCCTCCTGCTGTGCCAGATCCAATGCCGATACGGTACCCGCCTGATAGCGCGCATCGACGATTTTCAAAACATCGCGCGCATTCTTCAGGTTGGCATCGGCAATCGTCAGGCGCTGGCGCGCATTCAAAACATTGAAATAGGTCGTCGCCACATCACCCATGACCACCAGCGCCACGGCGTCGCGATCAAACTGGCTGCCGGCATAATCAGCCTGCGCCCCTTCGACGGAGGCCCGGTTGGCGCCAAACAAATCCAGTTCATAGGAAATACCCAGACCCGCCCGCAAGTCGGTTTCCGTGGTGGTGCGTCCTGAATCAGGATTGGTGCGGGTACGGCTGGCGGATGACGTCGCGTCAACAGACGGCAGCAAACTGGCACCGCTGATCTTCAGCAACGCTCTTGATTGATCAACACGATGCAGCGCCGCGCGGATATCGAGATTCTGGTCGAGCGCGATCGCCATCAGACGGCTGAGTTCAGCATCGCCAAAACTTTCCCACCAGGACCGCGCCATCTGCGCGGTGCCCGCACCGGGCTGGCTCCATTCCGCGGGCATCGGTGCCTGCGGGCGCTGATATTCAGGGACAAACGAACAGCCCGTCAGTAAAACCGCAACCAGTGACGTCACTACAATTTTTTTCATACTTTCCTTCTTCCTACTCAGAACTTAAGGCCACGACCGGGTCCATTCTTGAGGCCTTGCGCGCAGGTAAAAACCCGAACAGCAGCCCCGTACCCACGGCGCAGGCAAAGGCCATAATCGCCGGGCCCGGCGAAAACAGGACTTTAACCCCGAAGAGAGTTAGGGCGGCCCCCACAGAAAATCCAATGGCCAGCCCCATTAATCCACCGATTGTGCAAACAACGGCGGCTTCGGTATTAAACTGCAGCATAATATCACGGCGGCGGGCGCCTGTGGCCATACGAATGCCGATTTCCCGGGTGCGTTCGGTGACGCTGACCAGCATGATATTCATAACCCCGATGCCGCCGACCAGCAGAGAAATCGCCGCCACCGCCCCCAGCAGGATGGTCAGGGTATTCTGCGTTTCATTAGCCATGGCGACGAAGGATGCGGTACTGCGCACCGAAAAATCTTCGGTACCGTGCCGTTGTATCAGCAAATTCCTGATGGATTCCTCGGTGGCATCGACCGATGCCACATCCGCGACCTTGACCACGATACTGTTCAGGTAAGACGTCCCGAACAGGCGGATCATGCCGGTTGTCACCGGGATAAAGGCACTATCGTCCTGATCGCCGCCCCACGGGGCCGCGCCCTTCTCACCCATGACGCCGATGACCTGAAACGGAATATTCCCGACCAGCACATATTCGCCGACAGGATCACTGTCCGGGAAAAGGGAGTCATTCACTGTTTTACCCAGCACGATGACCGGCGCGTAAGATTCCAGATCGCGGTCGGTGAAGAAACTGCCCTGCGCCAACGGCCAGTCACGCGCCAAGGGAAACCCCGGTCCCACGCCCTGAATGCTGGCGGCGTAATCAGTGTTGCCAAAACGCAAAGTCTTGCGGCCGCTGCGTTCAGGGACGACGACCATGACGTTATCCAGTCCCGCAATCGCCCGCGCATCATCAAGCGTCATTGTCGCAATATCGCCACTGGAACGGATGCCCGGCGCACCAGGGCGAATATTCAGCAAATTGGTGCCCATCATACTGATCTGATCAAGAACGCTTTGCTTGCTGCCATTGCCGACCGCCAGCATGATGATGACGGCGGCCACGCCGATCACAATCCCGAGCAGGGTCAGCGCGGTGCGGAAAATATTCGCATGCAGCGCCCGCAGCGCGGTTTTTACCGCCTCCGACCCTTCTGCGCGCAGGCTGGTGACGCCATGGGAAACATCCGTGCCGGACGGTATTTCATGCACCGCATCGGCGCGACCGCTATCTTCGGTGATTTTACCGTCCTGAATCTTGATAATGCGGCTAGCGTTACGGGCGACGTTCTCATCATGGGTAATCAGGATGATCGTGCGCCCTTCCTTATGCAGCGCCTTTAGCAAATCCATCACATCCTGACCGCTGCGGCTATCGAGCGCGCCCGTCGGTTCATCTGCCAGAATGACAGGGGGATCGTTCATCAGAGCGCGGGCGATGGCCACACGCTGCTGCTGCCCGCCGGAAAGCTGACTTGGGCGGTGATCGCTGCGGTCACCCAATCCCAGCTTATTTAGAAGGGCACGTGCGTTCTCAAGGCGTTTTTCGCGCGGCATGCCGACATAAAGCGCGGGAATTTCCACATTCTCTTCAGCGCTGGCATTGCCAAGCAGATTGTAACGCTGGAAAATGAAACCGAAGCTCTGGCTACGCAGACCAGCCAGTTCGTCTGGTTCCAATGTTGAAGATTCCCGTCCGCGCACACGGTAACTGCCGGAGGTCGGGCGGTCGAGGCAGCCGATAATATTCATCAGCGTCGATTTACCGGAGCCGGACTGGCCCATGATTGCTACAAATTCACCCGGCCAGATAGACAGAGATACGTCATCAAGCGCCCTCACTTGCGTGTCGCCGCTTGCGTAAACGCGGCTGATATTTGTCAGCTCCAGAAGCGGCCCTGTCATAGGCGCGCCATTCCGCGCAGGCCGCCACGTCGCGGCGATGATGACGCTGAAGGCGCGGACAACAACGCCGACACCAGAACCTCGTCACCCTCTTTGAGGCCTGCGGTAACTTCGGCATTGGTGCGGTCGCTTAAACCGATATGGATAATTTTTTTAACAAATCCCTTCGCCGTTATCAATTGTATCTCATAGGCCTGCCCGGCTTCGCTGTCCTCTTTTGACACACGCTTGCCCAGTGCCGTGACAGGAATCACCAGCACGTTCTGCGCCTGCCCACGCACAAAAAACATCTGTGTGCTCATACTGGACATCAGTTGGCGGTCCTTGTTATCGACATCGGCCAGCACATTATAGAGGACCACATCATTAATGGTTTCCGGGGTCGGTAAAATCTGGCGCACGGTCGTTGTCCATTTGCGCTCACGTGCACCCAGCGTCGTGAAATAAACCGGCATATCGACAGCAATGCGGGTGATATCGGCTTCAGCCACCTGCGCCTTCACCGTCATCGTATCCAGATCGGCGAGCTGCACGATGGTCGGGGTGGTCTGGTTGGCGTTCAGGGTTTCGCCCTCACGCGCCGAGAGGGTCACGACCGTTCCGGCGATGGGCGCGAATATTTTCGTGTAATTCAGGTTCGCCTTATTGCCTTCGAGCGTCGAACTCGCTTCTTCGATCTGCGCATCAAGCGAGGATAGTTTAGCTTCGGCGATTTTGACTTCGGTGTCGCTGTCATCGAACACTTCCTGACTGATGGCCTTTTGTTTCGCCAGTTTTTCATTGCGCAGGCGGTTGCGTTTGGCTTGCTCCAGCAAAGCTTCCTGTTCAGCGCGTTGCGCGGTCAGGGTTTTCAGGCGCGCTTCGTCGCCCGCGACCTGTGATTCATAAATTTCAGGATCGATGTCCGCGATCGGATCGCCCGCCTTTACCGTGTCACCGATATCGACATAAAGCTTTTCCAATTGGCCGGACACCTGTGCGCCGACATTCACGTATTCGCGGGGTTCCAGCTTACCCTGTGCGGTGACGACATCCTCGATATCGCCGCGCACGATCTTGACCGGGTGCGTTTCCGCCTTTTCATCCGCTGCCGGTGTGAAATACGACCAGGCACCATAACCAGCCCCTGCCAGCACGACCAACAGCAGCAGAGTAGCGGCAATCTTTTTACGGAATGTCACGGGGGTTATCTCCTTCGTATGTCGGCAACTCGTTCTTTATACGGCGCGCCGGAACAAACTATTCGAAATTCCGCATGCCCTTTTTATAATGGCATTTTTCTTTAATGAATTCAAAATGTTAATGAATTTTTTGGTCCAGGGGAACATCTGCCTCTTTATACCGTTGGTGGTAGGTAAACCACGCAACCGACAGCACGGAGTATAAAGCCATGAAAAAGAAAAATCCGCCCAAAGGCTCTCCGGGTGGCAGCCCAAACGGAGAACCAAAAGAAAAACCAGATCAGGAATTTCAGCATGAAACGCCGCACGAGCACCAGAATGAGGAAGGCGTTCCGGGGAAGCATGCCGCGATGATCCCGCATGGAGAGCGGCATTTCTCAGGACGTTATTCTCAGGATAGCGGACGTAGCCTGTAATTCCCCGGTCATTGAGAACAAAGACAGGTCGCCTCCCTCCCGGATAGCGGCCTGTCTTCATTCTGGTGGGCGTGCATCCCACCACTCTTTGAGTATCTGTTTCTGGAAAAACAGTGTCTCAAACCGTTCCCTCAGTTCAGGATGCTGGCAAATTTTCTTCATCATATGCACACGCGCCGCGCCATCGACCTCGCCATCGATGATCGCCTGAATATCGAACTCTGAAATAATGTTCTTTTCGCGATTCATCTGCACACCATGAGAAACGGACTGATTGCGCGTACATGCTGCGGCAACCTTCTACCTACATTTAAGTAACAATCTTATGCAAAGAAAGTTCCGCAATCACCGTGATGACGCCACATTTTCAGCGAGAACCGTGACAGGCTGGCAGAACATGTAACCCACGCCACGCACGGTCTTGATCATGTGCGGCATTTTGGGATCATCCCCCAGCTTACGCCGCAAGCGCGCCACCTGAATATCCACGGCGCGGTCGTATGAATGATAATCCTGCCCACGGCTCAATTCGAACAATTGATCGCGGGTCAAAACCCGGCCCGCCCCGTTCAGCAGAATTTCAAGCAACCTGAATTCCGCAGCCGTTAAATCCGCTGTTTTTCCCTGCCGATCAATCACACTAAAGGAGGAACGGTCCATAACCCAGTCACCAAAAGACAAGCGCGGCGCATCCTGCCTGCCCAGCGCCGGACGCACGGCAGCACTCATATCCTGTCCGGCCCGCCGCAGCACGGCTTTGATTCGGGCATAAAGCTCGCGCATCTGGAACGGTTTACCTATGTAATCGTCAGCGCCCAGCTCAAGACCGAGAATCTTATCAGTCGGATCACACTTACCACTCACCATAATGACAGGCGCCTGTGTGTAAGCCCTGATCTGGTTCATCAGGTTAAGACCATCACTGTCGGGCAACACTAAATCAAGCAAGATAACATCAACATGCGTCGCCTGAACTTTCTCCAGCAGATCATGGCCGCTGCTTCCTGTCAGGACTTCATACCCCTGATCTTCCAGGAAGCTCTGCATCACAATCTGCAGATTGTGATCATCTTCAATCGTCAGGATGGTTGCTTTTTTCATTTGATATTCCAATGCGTTATACGGCGTTAAAAAAAGTTTCAGGATTCTACAAAATCAATGTTACGCAGCAGATACAAAATTCCCCCTTCCCGATACAGTCACAACACATTCTCTCCATGGTCGATCACTATTCTTAAGACATACGCACAAACAGCCATGGAGGTTGCTATGTTTGCAACGCAGGACCTGATTGCCGAGAATGCAAATTTACGGAAATTTGCCTTACATCTAACCCGGAACAAAGCCGATGCCGATGATCTGGTGCAATCAACGCTTTTGCGTGCGCTGGAGAAGTCACATTACTTCGTCGACGGCACCAGTCTACGCAAATGGACATCCAAGATCATGTTCAACCTGTTTGTGACCGATTACCGGCGCAAAACAAAATTCGAAACGCAGTATGACCCCGAACCTTACATCCAGTCGCAGTCCGTTTCCGCATCACAGGACAGTAAAGTGGAACTGCATGCCGTCGGTGACGCGATGAAAATGCTTTCAGACGATCACCGGGAAATACTGATGATGGTCTGCGTACAGGACATGCCTTATCAGCAGGTTGCCCAAGCGCTCGGAATTCCTGTTGGTACGGTACGTTCGCGCCTGTCACGCGCCCGCGAAAACCTGCAGGCGATTATCAATAAACCTGACGACACTCATAAAAAATCCGTGCCCGCTTATATTGCGGCATCGAAAACGGCCGGGAAAAAAGCCGCTTAATGCCGGTTGGACGCCCTCCTTTTTTGGTGATGGGAAAGATATTTTGATATCTCTGTAACCAGATCGATCTCTGCGATCGGTTTGGCGAGGTAAGAATCCATACCGGCCTCCACGCATTTGCCCTTATCCTCGACGAAGGCATGCGCCGTCATACCGATGATCGGCGTGTGCGGCCAGCCCTGTTCCTGTTCAATTTTTCGTATCTGCCGCGTGGCGGTCAAACCGTCCATCTCCGGCATCTGCACGTCCATCAGAATCAGGTCGGGACGCTGGCTTTTCCATGAATTAACCGCCTGCAAGCCTGTGCGCGCAATTTCGAAATCATAGCCGCATGATTCCAGAATATAACCGAGCACCGCGATATTGCCTTCATAATCCTCCGCCAGCAAAATATGCTCATGTTTCCTGCGTCCTGCCTTAGGATGAGAAACAGTTAAGCTTTTTTGAGGGACAATCGTATTTTTATCTGCTGCGGTGGCCACGCGCAGCGGCAGCATGATCGTAAATACAGACCCCTCACCCACCACACTGGCCAGCGTTATCGTGCCACCCATGCATTCGACCAGGTTCTTGGAAATGGCCAACCCCAGCCCGGTACCGCCATATTTGCGCGACACAGACGGATCGGCCTGACGGAAACGCTCGAAGACAAGTTCAAAATGTTCCTTCTCTATACCGATACCTGTATCCCGCACCTCGATCTGCAGAAACGGCATGCCCTCATTCTCCTGACGTTTCGCAGTGACTTTGACAGCGCCCTGATGGGTGAATTTCAAAGCATTACCGATCAGGTTCACCAGAATCTGGCGCAAACGGATTTTGTCGCCGATAAAATCAATATCGGCGACATCGGCATAATTAAAAGAAAATTTCAGGCCTTTTTCCTGTGCGCGCACCGCTGACGTGCTGATAATTTCCTGAAACAGGCCTGCCAGCGCAAACGGTTTTTCCTCCAGCGCCATCTGGCCGCTTTCTATTTTCGAAAAGTCGAGGATATCGTTGATCAGTTCCTTGAGATTGGCAGTGCTGTAGCTGAGCACCTTCACCAGTTGCTGCTGTTTGGTGTTGAAATCCCGCTTCTGGTTCATAAGAATTTCGGCGACACCGCTGATACTGGTCAGCGGTGTACGAATTTCATGACTCATGTGCGCCAGAAATTCCGTCTTGGCCGCATTGGCCTTTTCGGCCTGATCTTTGGCTTCCTCCAGGCGCACTTCATATTCCTTCAGGCGGCTGACGTCGCTATATGTCCCGGCCAGCCGTACAGGACGCCCATCCTCATCAAACAATGCACGGCCACGCTTTTGCATCCAGACCCAATGTCCGTCCTTGTGTTTCAAACGGAAAATGCAGGAAAGCTCCGGCAATTCGCGGTTGATGTATTTCCCGGTTATATCCAGCGCATGCGCCCGGTCATCGGGGTGCATCAGCGATTCCAGCAAAGCCGGATTGGCTTCAATTTCATTTTCCTGATAACCGAGCATCGCCTTGAATTGCGGCGACCAGTACAAATCTTGCGTCAGCAGGTTCCAGTCATAGACCCCATCATTGGTGCCGCGAACGGCTAGGCGCAGACGCTCTTCCGATTGCTTTAAAGAATCAGGGACCACACCTGAATTCACAAATGCGGCGTGAAGCACCGTCACCAGCAGCGACGCCAGCAAAATCACAGCCGCAAAATCCTGAATGTCACGCACGGGGAACGCCCACAGCAGGCCACCCAGCAACAACATGGTTACGCCCAGAAACACCAGAATGTTCAGTTTCATGTCCTGAATCATTTGAACGGCCTTTGTTATGAATTGAGGACGCCAGTATAGGCGTCGTGCCCGCAGGCTCAAGACGTGTGCAGCGGATAAAAAGTGGTAGGGAAGACCTCTGCGGTCATCCTGTCTGCGGACGCGCATTCAAAGGTATATGCTTCATTATACCATAATCAGTGCCAAATTGCATAAACGGCAAAATGCCGCAGCCCGCGGGAACTCGCCTGTGTTTCGATTGTTTGTCGGAGTGAGTTTCGTCAAATTCTGTAACGGAGGATATGACCATGATGAGTACAGCTTCCAGAATGAGAACCCCGGAGCATGCCGATCACGAAGCCGTCGGCCTGTTTGATGACGAGGAGAATTTGCAGGACGCTATACGTGAACTGGAATCCACCGCGTTTCCGCGCGACGCTATCAGTGTGCGCGGTTACAACCCGGAGACTGATGCGGGCGCTGTAGGTTTCGCCCCTAAAATTGATAGCAAACTTCTCGAAGATGATCCGTCAGCACCGCGTGAAGCCCCGGTGCGGGCCGAGGAGTGGACGATCGGCATCGGTGTGGCGATCGGCTGTACGGCCTATATAGGCGCTGTCGCCGCCGTTGCGATACTCGGCCCGGCGGCACTGTCGGCGACTTATGCGTCTATCTTTTTGGGAGGTGTCGCCGGTGCGCTTCTGGCCGGTGCCGTCGTCAAACATGTCGCCAGTCTGCACCGCCGGCATGTTCGGGAGCAGGTCGCACATGGCGGCATGGTGATGTGGGTCAGGACTCCCGACAAGAAACGCGAAAATCTGGCATGCGATATCCTGACACGTCACGGTGCCACGCATGTACGTGTGCATGACATGCCGTGAGACGTTCCGGATTATGAGGAGAAGTTGACGTTTATGCCGCGCTTCTTGAAGTAGGACTGCATCATCTTGCGCCCCTGGCGGTTGTTTTGCGGCAGTCTTGCCGCATCGACAATGATGTCCTTTTCAGCGTTGGCGGCCAGAACGGCTTTCAGGGCGCTGATGTGGGCATCGATGTCCTCGTTACCATTGTTCATTGAAGTGTAGATGTTCTCAAGCGCCTGTTCGCGCGTCATGGTCGTCATTTGATTATGCCTCTTATAAAACCTGTATCCTTTTAACATCCCTCCGGGTGCGCCTCAATCCCCCAGAAAAAATCCCTTAGGGATAAATGAATCCCCGCGCCGCGTACGGAAAACCGAAAACATTTTCCTCGACATTCCAGAAACGCACCTGTGACCAGTCATTACGGGTTGAAACATCCTCGACACGCATGGAATCATAAATCAGACGGCGGCTGGCCTTGTCATTGCCCCAGTTGCTGTGCGCCACGTTGATCTGGCGGGTGCCGATGACATCCTTCACGACAGCCAGATGGCCATGGCGCATTTTGGCGGTACGGGCCAGCACCAGTACGGCACCCGGTTTGGGGACATGACCGCGTTCGTAATCCGGCGCGGCACGGTCCCACCAGCTATAGGCATCGCCCCGAATCCAGATACCGGAAACCTCACGCGCATAGGGCACACATTGCACGGGTGCCGACACCCGGCGCGCGGACGCATAAGGGGAGGACAAAGGCACCCCGGAAATATCCATTCCGGCGCAGCCGGTAAGGAACAACACAGCCAGCACAGTGAACGCTAAACATTTACGCATAAATAGAAATTCCCGGAACCCATCCATCTTTTAATACGTCCAATATACAGGAATAACCGCCCCTCGCCAGTCATAAAATTATGTCAAATTAAAAACGGCTGGCGATCATAAGGGATTTCCTGTTTATTCACGGTAACGCGTAAAGAATGACCGACACGCCGGACGTTCCCACAGGAAGAAAAGCATCCATGAGTTTCTCTGTTATCGATTCCCTGAAAAAAACACTCGCCGTCAAACCGCACCCGGCAGGACTTCCCTTTATCCTTGGTGGCGCCGCCGCCACGATCATCTTTATGATGTTCTCAGGTTGGCTGGCGACCGTAGGGCTGACCTTCACCCTGTTCTGCCTGTATTTCTTCCGCGACCCTGAACGGGTCACCCCGCAAAAATCATCGCTGGTCATAGCACCCGCGGACGGGATCGTCAGTGCGATTGACGAAGATGTTTCTCTGCCCGCCGAAATGGAAGACGATGCCCGTTATACCCGCATCAGCACATTCCTTTCAGTGCTGGATGTGCATGTGAACCGCAGCCCCCTTTCCGGCAAAGTGCTGCGCAAAATATATAAACCCGGAAAATTCCTCAACGCCGATCTCGACAAAGCCAGCGAAGAAAACGAACGCTGCAGCCTGCTGATGGAAACGGACGAAGGCATGAAATTCTGCGTCGTGCAAATTGCGGGGCTGATTGCCCGCCGCATCGTCAATCAGGCTGATGAAAGCGCTTCCTTTGCCGCCGGAAGCCGCTTTGGCATCATCCGGTTCGGCAGCCGCGTCGATGTCTATATTCCGCACGGCATTGCGCCGCTGGTATGCGTGGGACAACGCGCCGTCGGCGGCGAAACCGTGCTCGCCGATATTGAAAACAAGGAATCCGCCCGTAAAGGAGCGATCGTATAAAAATGGCCGTCATAAAACTCAAACCCCTGAAAGAACCATCAACCCGAACAGCGGAGTTTCCGCATCTGGTCATGGTCCAGAGCATGATCCCCAACCTGATCACGCTGACCGCGATGGGGGCAGGCATCAGTTCGATCCAGCATGCACTGCACATGGATTGGGACAAGGCGATTTTAGCCATGCTGATCGCCACTATCCTCGATACGCTCGATGGCGCGACGGCACGGCTACTGAAGGCCACCAGCGATTTCGGTGCTTATCTCGACACGCTTTCCGACTTTCTGGCCTTCGGCATCGCGCCTGCGGTCATTCTTTATATATGGTCGCTGGAGGCTTCGGGCAAAATCGGCTGGATCGCCATGCTGTTTTACATCAGCGCCACGGCCTTACGTCTGGCGCGGTTCAACACCGAACAAAAAGACCCGACCGTAAAATCGGCCTTCTTTACTGGTGTTCCTTCGCCTGCAGGCGCGGGTCTGGCCATGCTGCCGATTATTTTATGGATGCAGCAACCGGCGTTCTTCGCCCAGTTCGCCGCCGCGACACCGCTGATCAGCCTGTGGACGGTTTGCGTGGCGGCGCTGATGATCAGCCGCATTCCGACATTTTCGGTGAAAGCCATCCGTGTGCCGGCAAAGGCCGTGATGCCGGTGATGGCGCTGGCAGCACTGGTGATCGCCGCTTTGTTCACCGTGCCCTGGCAAACGCTGACCGCGCTGGGTCTGCTTTATATCGCCAGCATACCGGTGGCCGCGTTGCAGCACCGTAAGTCCAAAAAATCAGACGAATAATTTCAGCGTTTCCTGTAAACCCAGACCTGCGCGGGCGGCAGGTTGTTCCAGATGCGCACCGCGCGGGTCACGCTGATATCGGCGCGCGCCGGGATCGGGCTGTGCAATCCATAGGAAAACTGTATAAAGGGCGCCCCCGGCACCAACTGCGCGAAGACAAGATCCAGCAAGGCCTGCCTTGTCGCCAGCGGAAAATTCAGCAGCGGAATTCCTGACACCGCGCCAATAAACGGCGCAGCGGCCTTGACCTCGGGAATGTTCGGCAAGTTGAGCGCATCGCCGTTGACGGTTTTTACGCCGGGAAAACGGTTGGCAATGAAACTGACAAACTGAGGATCGCGTTCCACAACCGTGATGCGTTCGGGGGCAATACCCGCCGCCAGCAATTCCTTTGTGATCGCGCCGGAACCGGGACCAAGTTCGAGCACAGGTCCAACTTGACGAACATCGATCTGTGCCGCCATGGCGCGCGCCAACGAAGAACCCGAAGGCGCCACAGCGCCGACATTACGCGGATCGGCCAGCAGACGCCGCAAAAAATGCATTTGTTCTTTCATAGGCAGCCACCCGCTTTCCGCCACAGCATGCCCAACAGACCGCGTAAGTACAATTGAAAAATGAGAGGTATTTCCGCTTTTATTGCGGATCGATGACTACACGGCCATTGCCGCCGCGTGTCGGCGCCGTTGTATTACCATTGGCGCCTGTGCCGGGACCACTGTTCGCCGCCGCACCGCCCGCACCGCTGCCCGAGGTCGCCGCACCGGCGCTACCGAGCGTTACCGTATCACCGATTCCGCCACCACCACCGCCGCCGCCCTTGGTCGCACCGCAGGCACCGCCATTGGTCGATGTGCCGCAGGCAAAATCCTTATCAGCGCCGCCAGCCCCGCCATATGACGTCGTAGAGTTATTATTAGTTCCTGTGCCACTGCCACCGCCACCGCCATTGGTCGAGTTGCCACCGGTAAAAGTGCTATCACCGCCACCACCGCCGCCATGTGTAGAATTCCCGGCCGCGCCACTTTGATAGCCTGCCAGACCGGGATTTGGCTCCCCGCCTTCACCGCCTTCACTGGCGGTCGCGCTTTCTCCGCCCTCACCGACAACGACCAGAAGATATGAACCCACCGTCAACGCGCCTGTATTTTTACGCGCATAGCCACCACCGCCACCGGCACCACGCGCCGCGCTGTCATAACCGCCGCCGCCGCCACCACCCGCCAGCACCAGTACCGTACCGGCACTATTTTGCACACGGCTGGAGCCGCCGCCGCCGCCGCCCTGCGTAGGCGCCGCGCCACCGCCACCCGCGCCATAAGCATCGATGATCAACGTATTACAGACTGATGGCACCTGATATAAATGATATCCCGGCGTCGAAAATGTCACGGTGCTGCAATCCTGCGCTGTGATGAAAGCGGCAGGTGTAATCCGGGCCTGACCATCACCACCCCGCGCAGGGCAGACAGAGCCTTCAGTAGCGCCTGTGCCTGGCCCACCATTGGCCGCCGTACCGCCGCTCGTCCTGTCACCTGAAAGACCGGTGAGTGCAATATCGCCTGCCGTGTTACCGCCGCCGCCGCCGCCGCCCTCGCCAAAACCGCCGCAACTGCCGGCGTTGGTAGATGATCCGCAGGGGACATAACCCGGATCGACGCCGCCCGCGCCGCCAAAAGTTGAAGATGTTGATGAGTTGATAGCGCTATCGCCCCCGCCGCCGGCACCGCCATTGGTTGAACCACCGCCAGCCCAGGCAGAATCACCACCACCGCCGCCGCCATACGTTGACGAACCGGCCGTAGCACCATTACCACCAATACCGCCCGATATTTCTCCACCCGCGCCGCCCGCACCGGTACAACCGTTCTGTCCGCCTTCGCCCACAATAATTTTCAGGTGGGCCCCCACGCTGAAGGTCGTTCTTTTGCGTGAATAACCGCCGCCGCCGCCGCCGCCCTTAAGAGTAGCAGTACCATAGGCACCACCACCACCGCCCGCTGCCAGCACCAGCGTCGTGCCACTGCTGTTTTCAAAGCGGCTGGAGCCGCCGCCACCGCCGCCGTTGAGGTTATAGGCTGCACCACCACCCGCACCCCAGACCTCCATCAGCAAATCCGTGCAGCCGGTTGTTACCGTGTAAGAATAATATCCGGGCGTCGTATAATCGACGACCTCGCAGGTAGGCGGTATAGTACCTGAAACAAATCCCTGCCACGTGGTGCCATCGCAATAATGATATGTTTTATCAGTTGATAGATAACGTATGGCGCCCAGCAGCGCCGCGGTGCAGGTACTGCCATCATAACCAATCTTAATACTGCCCACGACATCCAGCGGCACAACGGGCGTGGACGTTTTGATACCCACACTGTTGTTACGGTATATTTCCGTCATGTCCGACGAATTGAAACTCCAGAGGTCATTGGATGTGTCCAGCCAATTGGTGCCATCACAATATAGATAACGATTGGCCGCTGAAAACCAGTTAAAAGTGCCGGCATTCGCCGCCGGGCTGGAGCACGCCGCCTGCGCCGATGGCATGAAGCAGAAAAGCGACAAGGCCATCAGACCTCCGCTTAGCAATAGGCTGTTTGTGAAAGATCCCGATCTCATAGCGGACGGATCACCACTTTGCCATTGCCACCTCCCGTGGGGCAGGCAGGACCATCGGTCGCGCCTGTGCCCGGGCCACCATTGGCAGCCGTACCGCCGCCGAACTGATCACCGGCCAGACCTTGCAAGGCCACGTCACCGATGCCATAACCGCCGCCGCCGCCCTCACCAATGCCGCCACAGGTGCCGCCATTGGTCGTTGCCCCACAAGGCAGATTACCGGGATCCGTAGCACCAGCGCCGCCATTGGTGGTGGTTGAAGCACTGTTGGAAACGCTCGTCCCTCCCCCGCCGCCGCCGCCGTGGGTGGATGAACCACCACGATAAGTCTGATCGCCACCACCCGCGCCGCCATAGGTCGAGTCCCCACCGTTAGCGGTATTGCCGCCCGTACCACCGCTGGGGGAACCGCCAGGGCCACCTGTGCTCGTACAGCCATTTTGTCCGCCGCCGCCCACAACAACCGTCAGGTTGGTGCCCGCCGTGATCGTGGAAACTTTCTTGCCGTAACCACCGCCGCCGCCGCCGCCAACATCGGTAGACGTATCGTAAGAACCACCACCACCGCCGCCGCCCAAGGCCAGCGTCGTGCCGCCGTTATCAACGCGGCTGGAGCCGCCGCCGCCGCCGCCCTGCCCGGCATTGGCCGCACCGCCGCCAGCACCGTATGCTTCTATCTGCAGATTGGTACATCCCGCCTGCACGGTATAGCTGTAGTTGCCCGGTGTGGTGTATTCCGTCAGCGCACAGCTGGATACAGCCGTTCCGGCGATCGATTTCCAGGCCGTGCCATCGCAGACCTGCACCTGATCGGTGGTGCTGTTGAAGCGCATCGTACCTTCATACGTACTGTTGCAGGTCGCGCCACTGCTGCCCATGCGGATGCTGCCATTCACGTCCATGGCGACAACCGGATTGGTTACACCAATGCCGACATTGCCTGTCGAGTAATAGGCGTTCGCACCGTTTAGCGTCCACAAACCGCCCGTGCCTAAAAAATTCCAGTTAGTGCCATCGCAATATTTGAATTTGAGGTCAGCGACAAACCATTCCAGCGCCCCGGCGGCGGCCGTCGGTGTTGCGCAGGCGGCGTAGGCTGACTTAGTGCTCCAGCCGCCGCTGATTGTGGCGGTGAGAATGAATACCCCGATAATCAGACGGATCGTCTTTTTCGTGCGCATGCAGCATTTCTCGCAGTTGTTTCAGAGCATTAAGTACGAGTCACATTATAATAAACATCTCTTACCATTATAAGCATCACTTATAAAGAAGCGGTGAAATCCATTCCCCGCCGTTAAAAAATAAATTCATTTAATATCAATGCCTTAGATTAGTATCGCCACGTCCATGATTGCCATCACCCCTCATTTAACGTAATTTTCAAAAAACTCAAAAAAACAGCGCACAGGGAAACTCAATGCTTCTGGACATATACACGACCACTGGCGATCAAAGCGCCTTGCTGGCACATCGCAAGGGCACTTTATCCGCCACCTTCACCGCGAATGCGTACCCGACGCTGCATGTCGATGCAGCAAAAACCTATCAGACCATGGACGGGTTCGGGTTTTCGCTGACCGGCGGCAGCGCGATGCTGATCGCGGGGCTGGCACCAGATGCGCGGCACAAACTGCTGCGCGCATTATTCTCACGCGATGACAACGCCATCGGCACCAGCTATCTGCGCCTGACCATCGGCGCTTCGGATTTAAGCACACATAGTTATTCCTATGACGAAGTACCCGCTGGCCAGACCGATTTTTCGCTGGCGCATTTTGACATTATGGCAGGGGACCAGCATGTCATTCCGGTGCTGCAGGAAATTTTGGCCATCAACCCCGATATTCAAATCATGGGTAGCCCGTGGTCAGCACCGCGCTGGATGAAAACCAACGAGAGCTTCATTAATGGCTCTCTTAAACCTGAATGTTTTGATGTCTATGCGCGTTATTTCGTACGCTATATCGAGGAAATGAAGTTACACGGCATTCCAGTGCACACCATCACCTTGCAAAATGAACCGCATAACCACAAGAACGACCCCAGCATGCTTATGACCGCTGCGGCACAAGCTGAATTTATCAGAGATCATATCGGCCCGGCGCTGCAGGCCGCCAAACTTGATACAAAAATTTTCTGCTGGGACCATAATTGCGATGAACCGGATTATCCCATCGCCGTGCTTTCAGACCCGGTAGCGCGGCAATATATTGAAGGTGCCGCATTCCATTTATATGGCGGTACGCCTGATGCGCTCTCTCAGGTTTCAGCCTTGAACCCGGATAAGAAATTATACCTGACCGAACAATGGGTCGGTGCGAATAGCAGCTTTGGCGGCGATCTGGCATGGCATGCGCGGAACGTGATGATCGGTGTGATGCGCAACGGCGGCAGCGCCGTGCTGGAATGGAATTTGGCTGCCGATTCTGCATGCAAGCCACATACAGCGGGTGGCGAAGCGCATTGCGTTGGCGCACTCACAATCGACGATCAAAATGTAAAGCGGAATGTTGCTTATTACCTGATCGGTCATGCGGCTAAGTTCATCCCGCCGGGATCGGTGCGGATTGCTTCTGACGAGCATGAAACTCTGCCCAATGCCGCCTTCCGCACACCAGACGGGCGCATTGCCATGATCGTGCTGAACGACAGCGATCAGGATCAGCGTTTCAACATAAATCATAACGGAAAACAGGCCACGCTGGATTTGAAGGCAGGCGCGTTGAGCACCTGCACATGGCCGTCACCGTAACTTAAAATCAATGAGGGGGTGGTCTCTGCAGCCCCATTGACGGGGGTATATAGTTGTAACGCGCATATATGCCTGGGAACGGACTATTGCATTCCTCCAACCCGCCGTTGTTCACTTCCAAGTGGCGGGTATGATAAGCCATCAGGCCGTCACGGTGCGCAATGCTGACCACTATAGCATCCGGCAGAATCTCGTTCAGGCGCCTATACATGCGATCCTGCAAGGCGGCATCCAGACCGGATGTCGCCTCATCCAGGAAGACCATATCGGGCTTATGCAGGAAGATACGCGCAAAGATCAGGCGCTGCTTTTCGCCTGGCGACAGATTGCCCCATGATGTGTCGTTACGGCTGGAATCTTTCAGGTGCGGAACCAGGTAATCCAGCTCCGCCAGACGCAGTGCTTCGGCCACATCGTCGTCGCTGTATTTCTCCGGATCGCAATCGGGATAAATCACGTTCTCTTTGAGCGTCATGTTATTCATCACGTACGCCGCCTGCGGCACGAACATGCGGGATTGCCCTGCTGGCAGCGTAATTTCGCCCTCACCATGTTTCCACAGTCCGCCCATGGCGCGGATCAGCAACGACTTACCACTGCCCGATGGCCCTGTCAGCATGATGCGTTCGCCTTTTTTAATCTCCAGAAACGGCACACGCATAATCGGGTCAGTACGCACAGAATCCTTCAGGGCAAGGTCGCGCAGAATGATCGACTCGCCGCTTTCTTCCTTAATCGCAATGTTCGCATCCTTGCCGTGCAAACTGTAAAAATGCTGCGGATCTTTCGATAACTCTATTTCCGTGGCGAAATTCATCAGCAGGTTGGCGCGTGTCTGGATTCGGAAGACGGACTGGCTGATCGTCATGGGCCAGGCGAGACTGTCACGGAGCCTATCAACCAGGTTACCATAGGTGACCATAGCACCCGCCGTTGAAACATAACCCAGACCATAGGACACGCCACCCACGATCCAAGCCCCCAGCCGCGACAAATCGTTCATGATGCCCTGCAGGGCCTGCATCTTGGCCTGCATCTTTTCATAACCTTTCCAAGCCGTCCTCACCTTGTCGAAATCGTGCTTCAGGTTATTACGTTCGACATTCTGATCATTATAGGAAGCAATCTCGCTGGAATGCTCGAACATGTTGGTCAGGTTTTTACGCATTTCGCCTTGCGCGCGCACATAATTCTCACCCAGAGAAACGCTGGGCGCGCCGAATTTGCGCACCGAAACAATACCCATCACTGCGCAGGCAAGGGCCGTGCCAAAGCTGGCCCAGAAAAAGGGAGATGGTGCCGCCCACGTGCGCCCCATAATGTCCAGCGGCATCGAACCGGTCATTTTATAAAGCTCATGCGTGACAAGGCCTAAACTCAGCACAGAGCGCAGGCCACCCGTATAAAGTTCGACAATCTGACTGACCAGAACATCCGGGTCTTCGGCCAGACGCTGGTCCATATTCGGAACGGTTTTCGAATTGCTGATATGAAAGAATGATTTGTTGCTGAGCGCGGCATCGCCGAATTTCTCCGTCAGCCAGCCACGCCAGCCGACAATCAAAAGCCGCTCAAGGTAATAACGCAGATTCCAGACGGCAGCGGTGCCAGCACTTATCCCGATAAACTTCTGAGCCTGGTCTATCACGTCGGGATGCATCATATCACCCTTATGTGATATCGCGACATTGATGAAGTCACCCGCCCACTTCATCATCTCCACGCCCAGATAAATCTCGGCACAGGTCAGTGCACTGCCCACCGCCAGCAAGCCGATTGCTTTATATTTCTCATCCGATTTCCAGTAGGCGGATACCAGTCCCCAGAAACTGCGCATGCTCGACACATCCGTGCTATGCGACGTTTCTCCCAGCAAACGCTCACGCGTCTGCGGGGTCAGTCCCTTGTCATCCGGCGTATCAGGCTTGCCCGCTTTCGTAAACATGCGGCGCAGCCATGACCGGGCTTTATGTGATCCCTGATCTTCGATCTTCTTCTGCCTTCTTAATGAGGATATGGGAAACTGTTAGAGCCATTCCGACACTCTGACAAGAGAGCAGTCCCGCTTATGCCAATAAAAGAATTGTGCGCCGCACTATGAAAATATATTCCGGAAAAATCGCTTTAGGCCATAGACAAGGGTTATTTTCCGTACTAACGGTATTTCCATCATAAAATTTGAAGGCTGAATACGGAAATGTCAGAGGCCATGCCTCATCGGTAGTTGATATTACGCGTGATTCAGGAAATTTAGCGACACAAGATCATAGGGAAGAACAGGATATAGAAATGTCAGGAATGAACGATATGCAGAATGTAAAAGACGCCATACAAGACGCTCTCAAGAACATGAGCCGGGACGATTTTATCACCTTTCTGATGAGCCAGATGACCCTTGAGGAAAAAATCGGGCAGATGAACCTGGCACAGCCGTCGGCAGGTGATACAGACATCGTCACAGGCGCCATCAAGAGCAGCGGCACGGAAGAAAAAATCCGCAAGGGCCAGGTCGGCAGCATTCTGAATGCGCGCGGCCTCGATCTCATGCGCCGTTATCAGGGCAGTGCCGTCAATGAATCGCGCCTTGGCATTCCGCTGAACTTCGAACTGGATGTTATTCACGGTCATGTGACAGGTTTTCCGACACCGCTGGCGATGGCATCAAGCTTTAATCCTAAGCTGCTGGAAAAGGTGGCGCGAGCATCCGCCCTTGAGGCCGCAGCGGATGGCATTGACCTGACCTATTCACCGAATTGCGACATCACACGCGATTACCGCCAAGGACGTGGTAACGAATCTTTTGGTGAATCCGTACATCTGACCTCCCTCTGCGTTGCAGCAATGGTAAAGGGTTATCAGAACGATGATCTTACCGATCCTACGTCTGTTATGTCCTGTCTCAAACACTACGCCGGTTATGGGTTCGTAGAAGCCGGACGTGACTACAACACAGTGGATATGAGCCGCCTGAAAATCATGGAGACGGTCCTTCCGCCTTTCCTGGCAGGCGTCAAGGCCGGGGCCGGTAACATCATGAATGCGTTCAATGACCTCAACGGCATTCCCGCCTCAGCGGATAAATGGCTGATGACCGAAATTGCACGTGGTAAATGGGGCTATGAAGGCTCCTTCACATCAGATTTCGCCGGTATCAGTGAAATGACTGCGCATGGCATAGGAGATAATGAAGAAGCTTCCGCCCGCGCCATCGAAGCCGGTCTGGATATGGACATGGCCAGCGAAAGCTACCTTAAATTCCTGAAAAAATTGGTTGAAAAGGGCCGCGTCTCCATCGACGATATCAATCGCGCCTGCCGTGAAAATCTGAAGAAAAAATACAAACTCCACAAGTTCCATGCCCCGTATGGTCGCATGAACGCCAATCCCGCTGAGGTTCATCTTGCCCCCGAAACGCGGGCGCTCGCACGTGTGGCGGTGGCAGAATCCTGCGTTCTGCTTAAAAATGATAATGCGGCCCTGCCGTTGAAGAGGGAGGGCACCATCGCCCTGATCGGGCCGCTGGCCAATGATAGACGCAACCTTCCCGGTATGTGGTCACCCAACGTCAAGATTGATGCCTGCGTTCCCGTTCTTGACGGGCTTGTGCAAGCCGCTGGCGATAAAGCGAGAATATTGTACGCTAAAGGTGCCAATATCACCGACGACCCGGTAGAAGCCGCGAAAGTTAATGTTTTCGAAGGAGACTTACCGGTTAAAAGCGCAATGATCGATGAGCGCTCTTCCGCCGAGATGATCGCCGAAGCGGTCAGCATAGCCGAACAGGCGGATGTGATCGTCGCCGTTGTTGGTGAAGCCAAGGAACATACGGGTGAAGCGTCAAGCCGCACCGACATCAGCCTCCCGGCAAGCCAGAAGGCATTGGTGGAAGAACTGCACTACGTCGCCGTGCAAACCGGAAAACCGCTGGTTCTTGTCATTATGGCCGGTCGTGCGCTAACACTGGGATGGGAACGTGAACATGTTGATGCGATGCTGATGGCATGGCATGGCGGGACCGAAGCCGGAAACGGCCTCGCGGATATTCTGTTCGGGGACTATAATCCGTCCGGTAAACTGCCGGCCACCTTCCCGCGCCATGTTGGCCAGATCCCGATTTATCATGATCATAAAAACACGGGTCGCCCCCTGATCAATAAAGATGCCGTTGAGGTTAAAGATAAAAATCTTAAAGGCGAATGGATAAAATTCCGTTCTGCCTATCTGGATTGCCCCAACACTCCGGAATTCCCGTTCGGGTTTGGCCTGAGCTACACGACATTTGATTACAGCCCGGTCAAGGTCAACAAGACAGACCTTACAGGCAATCAGAAACTGAAGGCCTCGGTTACGCTGACCAACACGGGCGACCGTGCCGGTGAGGAAATCGTGCAGCTTTACATCACCGATCCGGTTTGCTCCCGCACCCGCCCGGTTAAAGAGCTGAAAGGCTTCCAGAAGGTGATGCTGCAACCCGGCGAGCAGAAAGAAGTGACGTTCGCCATCACGCCGGAAGATTTGAAATTCTTCATCACGGAAACGAAATATGGCTGGGAACCTGGCGATTTCATCATCCATATCGGCCGGAATGCGGAAGACACGCAGACGGCGACGATCAACTGGGACAAAACCAAGACCGTGAAAAAGGTCGTGCAGCCGGGACAAACACCCAGTCTGTAAAGATGACGATCAGGGCAGTGTGATACGGTCTTTACCGAGAATGATCTTCTTGTCTTTGTAAAGCTGCCCTAGCGCCTTTTTGTAGTTGCTCTTGCTGACCTGATAGCGGCTGAAGATTTCATCGGCCGGGCTTTTGTCAGTTAAAAGCGATACGCCGCCCTGCTTTTCAAGGTCGGCCATGATCTGCTCGGACAGGCTGCGCCTCATCTGCGGCCCCAGCGGCTGCAGCATCAGGTCGATGGCACCGTCGGGGCGCACATTCTTGATATAGCCTTTTATCTGCTGCCCCACTTGTATGGGGGTCAGCACGTCGCTGTTAAAAATTAAGCCGAGATGTGTGCCGTCAATGATGGCTTTATACCCGAGCGGGCTTTGGCTGGCGATATGCAGGTTTACAGGCTGATTATTCTGAAAGTGATCATCTGCATATTCGCTTAAGAAATGATCAAGCTTGCTGCTGGCGCTGATGCGGCCTGAATTATCTTCAAAGACATAGACCGTATAGGCATGCCCCACTTTCATCGGCACACGCTGTTCCTTAAATGGCACAAACAAATCCTTTGAAAGCCCCCAATCCATGAAAGCGCCGTGGGCATTGGTATCGATGACCTCCAGATGTGCGCTCTCCCCCACTTCGACATAGGGTTTTTCCGTGGTGGCGATAATCGTGTCTTCTGAATCCAGATAGATAAAAACATCCAGCCAGTCATCGATTTTGCAGTCAGGCGGCACATAGCGTACGGGCAGCAGAATGTCGCCGTAATCTTCGCCGTCTAGATAGAGGCCGAAATCGACTTGCCTGATAATCTGAAGTCTTGCTGTTTTTCCGATAGAAATCATACGTACTGATACCCGTTCTATTTCATACTGGCCATGAATTTATCAAGCCTGTTGGTGAATGTTTCACGATCTTTGGCGGTAAAGGGCGGTGGACCGCCGCTGCCCTGTTCCATCAGGCCGCCACGCAGATGTTCCATCATATCGCGCATCGCCAGCAACTGGCCGATATTGCGTTCATCATAGAAATCCCCGCGTGGATTAAGAGCAAAGGCACCCTTTTTAACGACTTCCGCCGCCAGTGGAATGTCCGCCGTGATTATCAGATCTCCCGGCTCGCAAAGCGCTGCTATCCGATCATCGGCGGCATTAAATTCAGACCCTACCTGCAACGAATGAATATGAGGGGATGCCGGTACAAACATATATTGATTGGCCACCAACGTAATGGTTACAGCTGTGCGTTCCGCCACACGGAAGAGCAGTTCCTTGATCACCTTTGGACAGGCATCCGCATCAACCCATATTTTCATAGAATATTTCTCATCACTGGCACAAGGAAATCTAACGGCGGTGCATTCTTATGGAAGATACAGGGAAATATTCCCCGGACGGTAGTAAAAAATCACAAGGAACTTTTATGGCCTTATGCCATTGGTTGGTGACGGATGAACCTATTCAGAACATAACCTCAAAAGGAAAATCGCCATGAAAATTAAAGATATAATGGAAGAAAAAGTCAAACTTATCCAGCCTGGCACGACGCTCAAAGAAGCCGCTGAATATATGCGTGAATATGATTGCGGGTATTTGCCTGTAGGCGAGAACGACCGCCTTATCGGTGCCGTCACGGACAGGGACATTGTCATCCGCAGTATCGCAGCAGGACATAACCCGAACGATACCACGGTCAAGGACATCATGACGGAAAATGTTCAGTACTGTTTCGAGGACGATGACGTGACCGCCGCCGCTGATCGGATGAAATCAGAGCAAATTCGCCGTCTGATCGTGCTGAATAGCGAAAAACGCATGACCGGCGTTGTTTCTCTGGGTGATATTGCACGCCTTTGCAAAGACCAGAACTTAACAGGCGCTATCGAAACATGCGTGGCCAAGGCGGCCTAAATATCCGCGTTTATTCTCTTTTGCCAGGTCATGCGCAGGGCGTTGGCAATCGCCAGAACATCGATCACTTCCTGCAGCAACGCCCCTGCGACCGGGGTTATGTGTCCACCAGCGGCGAAGCCCATGGCGACAAGACTCAACGCCATGCCGCCGAGCGCACTTTGCAGGACGATACGGCGCATGGCGGATGATATGTGCAGCAATTCATCCACCTTCACCAGCGAATTTTCCATGATGACGGCACCGGCGGCCTCGGCGGTAACGCTGCTGTGCTGGCCGAAGGCGATACCCACCGTAGCAGACGCCAGTGCGGGGGCGTCATTGATACCATCGCCCATATAGAGCGTGGGGGCGTGTGCGGTTTCCGCACGGACGATGGCGACTTTCTGTTCAGGGCTTTGCGAGGCGTAGGTTTCCTTGATCCCGATCAGGTCTGCCAGATACGCGACTTCCGATTCACGATCACCTGATACGATCATGACCTTGTTAAATTGATGAATCGGTCCGAGATGCGCGATGAATGGTTTACCGTCTCTGCGCGGCGCATCGCGGAAACGCAATGTCGCGGCGTAGCGCCCGTCCATCAGGATAAGGCATTCCAACCCTGCTTCCGTATCGGGTAGTAGGGCACCGAGATCGGGATTAACCAGCAGAAATTTCTTGCGGCTAGTGACGGCAATTTCATGTCCGTCCACGGTGCCGGTTAAACCCTGCCCCGGTTTTTCGGATACGGCGTCTGCGTTCATCAGTATCAGATTATTTTTCTCTGCCGCCGCTAAAATCGCGCTGGCGAGCGGGTGTTTGGAATAACGCTCCAGCGAGGCGGCATAACGCAGGATATCAGGGCTGGCCAGCCCCTCTGCCGGGATGATTTCCGTGACCTCGGGCTTGCCATAGGTGAGCGTACCGGTCTTGTCGAAAATCGCCGTGCGGCAAGTGGGCAGACGTTCCAGCGCGGTGGGGTCTTTAATAATAATGCCACGTTTGGCCGCCATGGAAATCGCACTGATGAGCGTAATCGGGATGGCGATCAGCAGCGGGCACGGTGTCGCCACCACCAAAATTGCGAGAAAGCGCGTTGAATCACCGGTGAAATACCATGCAGCCAGCGCAAAAATAAAGGCCAGCGGCGCGAAAACCGCCCCGATCTGGTCGCCGATACGGCGCATGGTCGGTCGTTTTTGTTCGGCCTCCTGCATCACCGTCATGATCTGGGCATAGCGGGAATCGATCGCTAGTTTTTCGGCACGTATGGTCAGCACCGCCTCGCCATTGATCGCGCCGGACAGTACGCTCGCGCCGGGCGCTTTGGTGATGTTGTACGGTTCTCCCGTCAGATAGGATTCATCCATACTGCCGTGGCCTTCGGTCACGGTGCCATCAACCGGGGCGGTTTCGTGGGGATAGATTACAATTTCATCGCCAATGACGATGGCATCAAGCGCGATATCCTCCGTGCCTGTCTCTGTTTTGCGGTGCGCGGTTGATGGCATACGATCAGCCAGAGCACGCAGGACGGAGGAGGCCTTACGCATGGCGTAGGATTCCAGCGCTTGCCCGCCCGACAACATCAGAATAATTAATGCGCCCGCCAGATATTCGCCGAGAATGGCCGCCGTAATAAGGGCAACAACCGCCATCAGGTCTGCGCCGAAATCGCCCTTGAGCAATTTAGCCGCGATCTGAATAAGCAGCGGCAACCCGCCCAGCACAATCACGGCCAGCAGGGGCAGATCGCGCCAAGACGTATTTATAAGCGCAAAATGAAAAGCCATGGCCGCAAGGGCGGCGAGAGCCACCCCTGTTTCCCATTTATTCAGCCCCTGTGGCAAAAAAATTTTAGTAAAGTTCATACAGGCTTATACCATTAGAGTCCGCTTTCCGGGAAAATTGTTACAATGCCTCTGCGATCATCACCATGATCTCGTTTTCAACGCCCTGCGCAATTTCGGCCAGCTCAGCGGAATCGGAAAGAGATTTAAGTAAAGCGGTGGGCAGGATCATTCCTATTTTGGTTTTACCCTTATCCGCATAGACAGAGACCCGGCAGGGAAGCGTCATGTTCATATCCATATCAATCATCAGCACATCTTTAGCCGCCTGAGGATTGCAAATATCCAGAATCTGACAGGCATTGGGGAAATCGATGCCTTTTTTCTTCAGCGTTTCCTGAAGATTGTGAATATGCAGAACGCCAAACTTATGGCGCTCCACCGCTGCCTGCAAATCAACGACTGCCTGCTCTACCGTTTTTGCCGTTTCCTTGATGTACTTCATAATGCCCTCTGAAGATAAGCTCATTAATCATCCAGCCTATACCCATAGACAAAAGACGGTTTGATGACTGTCAAACGTAAAGAAATGAATTCTGGCTGCAATAGCGCCTTAAATATTTTTAATCAGCCACTTGATCGGATAGGCCAACGCTGACACCGTGAACAATCCGCCGCACCACAGCGTTACGAACCACGCCCATTGCTTGGTTTTCGGATGAGTGTCCAGCCATAGCTGAACAGATTTAATACATGTGTTCATGGCTGGTTTTGCCGCGGAAGATGTAATAGCAGTAAGCGGTGTAGCCCAGAATAAGTGGTAACAGCGGCGCGACGCCACACAGCATTAAAGACAGACCGGGGCCGGAAGCGGCCGCTTCCCACAGATTGAACTTAAACGGCACGATCCAGGGGAAGATGCTGAGTCCCAGCCCCAGATAACCCATCAGGAATATCCCGATACTGGCCAGAAACGGGCGATATTCAGCCTGCTGACGACGCAGATCACGCCAGACCAGTATAAACAGACCCGCTGTCAGCAGCGGAATCGGCAACAGGAAATAGATGTTCGGCGTACTGAACCAGAAGTCTTTAACCTGCGCATTCATAAACGGCATGCAGATGCTGACGAGGGCCATAAAAATGCCGACAAACCCTAAAACATAGGCAGCGACGCGGCGCGACCATTCTTGCGTGATGTCTTCGGTTTTCATCACAAGCCAGGTCGATCCCAGCAGCGCATAGCCCGCCACGACCGCTATACCCGTCATTACGCTGAACCCCGTGGCCCAATCAAAAGGCCCGCCTGCAAAATTGTGGCCATCGACCTCAACACCCTGCACGAAAGCCCCCAGAATCAGACCTTGGGAGAAGGCCGCCACCAAAGAACCGAAATGAAAGGCCTTGTCCCAGATATGGCGGGATTTATCACTGGACTTAAAGCGAAATTCAAAAGCCACGCCGCGCAAAATCAGCCCGAGCAGCATCATAATAACTGGCATATAAAAGGCTGGCATCAAAACGGAATAAGCCAACGGGAAGGCCGCGAATAATCCACCTCCGCCCAAGACCAGCCATGTTTCGTTGCCATCCCAGAACGGCGCGATGGAATTCATCATCCGGTCACGGCATTTATCAGAGGGCGCGAAGGGAAACAGAATGCCGACGCCCAGATCAAACCCGTCGAGCAGCACATACATAAAGACCGCCGTGGCAATCAGCAGCCCCCAGATCAGGGGTAAATCGATCACATTTGAAAAATCAAACATGGCGCGCTCCTTCCGATGCAGAGGCTTCCACCACCGAGGCTTCGATCCCGTGCTTGTAATATTGCTCCTGATCATCGGCGGCAGGAATGCCCTTGCCAATCAATTTCAGAATGTAATAGCTGCCCGCGCCAAAGACAAAACTGTACATGACAACAAAGGCCAGCAATGACCACGCGACTTGCGGCCCGAGAATGGCCGGCGATACCGACTCTGCGGTGCGAATGACGCCATAAGCCGTGAAAGGCTGACGGCCTATCTCGGTCACGAACCATCCCGCCAACAGGGCAATAAAGCCCGAGGGCATCATCAGCATCCACCACCCGTGCAGCCAGCGGCTTTCAAACAATTTACCACGGAAATATTGCACGGCGCTGACCGCCCCGATCAAGATCATCAAAACACCCAGCCCCACCATCACGCGGAACGACCAGAACACCCATGCCACCGGCGGGCGATCTTCCGGTGCGTATGATTTGAGATTGGGGATTTCACCATCGGTGCGCCCGGTCAGAATCCAGCTCGCGCCGCCGGGAATCGTAATACCGAATTTTGTGACTTCTTCCTTCTCATCAGGCCAGCCAAAAAGATAAAGCGGGGCATCGGTGGTATGGTCCCAGTTCCCCTCCATCGCCGCGACTTTGGCGGGCTGGTACTCCATGGTGTTGCGGCCATGTTCGTGACCGATCAATAATTGCGAAGGCGCCACCAGCGCCGCCATGATCACCGCCATGCCCAGCATGATGCGCGCCTGCGGGACATGGCGCTTGTTCCACAAATAATATGCGCCGACACCACCCACGACAAACGCCGTGGAAAGATAGGCCGCCGTCACCATATGGATAAGCCGATAGGGGAATGACGGGTTGAAAATGATTTCCAGCCAGTTGGCGGGCATCAGACGGCCATCTTCGGCCATGGTGAAACCTTGCGGCGTTTGCATCCAGCTATTGGCGGACAGAATCCAGAAGGCCGAGATTAATGTCCCGATAGCGACAATGCAGGTAGAGGCAAAGTGCATGTTCTTGCTCACGCGCCCCCAGCCGAACAGCATGATGCCCAGAAACGATGCCTCCAGAAAAAAGGCCGTGAGCACTTCGAAACCCAAAAGCGGCCCCAATACGTTTCCGACCTTATCAGAGAAAAGCGACCAATTCGTACCAAACTGGTACGACATGACAACGCCCGAAACCACGCCCATACCGAAAGCGACGGCGAAAATCTTGATCCAGAATTTATAAATATCACGATAGAGCTGATTGCCCGTCCTGAGAAACCGCCATTCAACCATGGCCAGAAAGCTCGCTAAGCCAATGGTAAATGCGGGGAAAACGATATGAAAGCTGATCGTAAAGGCAAACTGGATACGAGCAAGCAGGATAGGATCAAGTTCAAACATCATGCGTTCCTTTTTCTGCCGTAACCTAGCATATCCACCCTCTTTCGTCGATACGCCAAAGATCAGACCGACAGGGCGCCCCCGCCTGTCTTGGAAACATAGTCCTGTATTCTTCTGATAATACCTTATCGCCGCCCATGCAGGGCTTCGTACTACATCTTTACATCCGGCATATATTCAGCGATGCGTAATATGGCTTTTTGCGCCTTGTTCAAAAAATCCGGCGTACTCTCAATGACGTGATATTGCGGATGGTTCGACCATATGGAAGAAATTTTATCATCGATCAGTTGCGCTTGCGCTGCCGATTCCGTGCGTATGGGATTTTGATGGTTGTAGCCTAATTCTTCCGTAGGGGTGCGCAAGTGAATCACCGCATGATAGCGGGCATATTCGTTGCTGAGCGATGTTTCTCCGGCATCCCAGAATTCCTGTTCCGTCCCCGGCCAGTAAGCCAGCCCATCAAGGACGCCCCTGTCACATAGAGCCACCGGCCACGCCTTTTCGCCAAGAACTAGATTTTCCATTTCCTGCTGGATGTGCAAAATGGCCCGCTGCGAGGCAAAACGCGCAGACAAGGAATTCAAACGCCAGAATCCGCCGCCAAAAACAATGGATGCCGCTTCGGGTAAAATCGCCACATGCTGGCACAGTTCTTTCCGCGCCACTTCGAGCACGGCAGTCTTGCCTGCGCCGGGCCCACCGGTGACAACAATCAATTTTGTGCCATCATATGCATGGCCTTCTTTATCGCATTCTTTTTCACAAGCGACGGGCTGAGTAATCAGGGGCATTACAAGTCCTCACTTTGCATGTAAGCCGGGACAGCAGTTTCCCAGCCGAATTTTTCTTCTATTTTTTGTTGCAGGGCTTGCGCAGAAGACAGCTCGCCATGCGTAATAAACACCTTGCGCGGCGGAGACCTGAAATTTTCCAGCCATGTCAGAATTTCACTGTAATCGGCATGAGACGACATGTTGTCTAATTTAATGATCTGGGCGCGCACAGGCCACATCTGGCCATGGATTTTGATTGCGTCCTCGCCGCGGGTCAGGCGGTCACCGCGTGTGCCTTCGGCTTGAAAGCCGGGGAACAATACCGTATTGCGCTCATCGCCGAGATAATGCTTGAGGTGGTGAAGCACCCGCCCCCCGGTGGCCATGCCGCTGGCGGAAATAATAATTTTTGGCATGCCGTTTGTCGCATTGATGGCCTTTGATTCCTCGGGCGTAGAGGTGTAGGTGGCTATGCTGCAAACAGCCTCACATTCTTCCGTTGAAAGACGGTGGTCGTTCATATGCTTGCGCAGTAACTCCGTAGCACTGATCGCCATGGGACTATCAAGATAGATCGGAATATTCTTGGGAATTTTCCCTTCGCTTTTGAGTACATACAGATGGTACAAAATGGCCTGCGCCCGCCCGACGGCGAAGGACGGTATCACAATGGTGCCGCTTCTGGCGGCGGTTTCACGCACGATCCGGCCAATGTCTTCCGTGGGATCATCCTTGTCATGCAGCCTGTTGCCATAGGTCGATTCAACAACGATATAGTCGGCGTCCTGCATTTTTGCGGGCGGCTTCATGACGGGGTTATGAAGTCTGCCAATATCGCCGGAGAATAGAATAGACGTCCCGTCCCCCGATCTGACCTGAATCGAGCACGCCCCGAGGATGTGCCCGGCGCGATGCAGGCTGAACGACAATTCATCACCCAGCGCATGCGGAAACCCCAGATCAACCGCTTTGAAATACTGCAAGCAATCTCTGGCTTCACGCTCGGTATAAAGCGGCAATGCCGGAGAATGGCGGGTATAGCCGTGATAATTTGCCGCCGCCGCATCTTCTTCCTGTAGATAACCGGAATCCGGCAGCAATATCTTGCAAAGGTCAAATGTTGCCTCGGAACAATAAACGGGACCTTTGAAACCGGCCTTAACCAGCTTCGGGATATAGCCGCTGTGATCTATGTGGGCATGGGTAAGGAGAACGGCATCCACGGACGCGGCGTTGATGGGCAGTTCATTCCAGTTGAGCAAGCGTAAATCCTTACGCCCCTGAAATAATCCGCAATCGAGCAGAATGCGTTTGTCGTCCGTTTCTATTAAATATTTGGAACCGGTGACCGTTTCAGCCGCGCCGAGAAAAGTTAATTTCATAAAGATTTGACCTCCGTCATGGAGATCATAGCGCCCCCGGCGCTTTGGCAGCAAGAGATTGCTTTAGGCCGAGGCGCCTGCCGTTCCCTGCTTTAGAGAGAAACAAAAAGTGATTAAGAATAAGACGGCCTGCAGGACAACGATGCAAGGGCCCGTTGCCGCATCAATATGAAAGCTTATAATCGTCCCGGCCAGACAAGAGACAACAGAGGCCGATATCGCAATCAGTAGCATTTTACCAAAACTTTTGGTCAGCAAAAACGCAATTGCCCCTGGCGCAATCAGCATGGCAATCACAAGAATAATGCCCACGGCCTTGAGCGAGGCGACAATCGTCAGTGACAACAGGAGCAAAAGGCCAAAATGGAGTGTTCTGACAGGCAACCCCGCCACCCGCGCATAGGCCGGATCGAAGCAATAAAGCAGAAGATCACGCCATTTCATGACAATCACAAGAAGCGTCCCGCCCGCGATGATCGCGGTTTCGGCGATATCATGCCAGGTGATGCCCAGCATATTGCCGAACAAAACATGCATCAGGTGAAGGTCTGTTTCGATTTTCGTGAGAAGAACAAGGCCGAGCGCAAACATGCCGGAGAAAACGATGCCCATCACCGTGTCTTCCCTCACCCGGCTATTTTCCCTGATATAGCCTGTCGCCAGAGCGCAGGTGATGCCCGCCGCAAAGGCGCCAAAAACAAAAGGCAACCCGGTTACAAAGGCCAGCACGATGCCCGGCAGAACGGCGTGGGAAATCGCATCCCCCATCAGCGACCAGCCTTTCAGGATGAGATAGCAAGACAGAACGGCGCAAATCATCCCCACCATCGTGGCAATCACCAGACCACGCTGCATAAAGCCGTAGGATAACGGCTCAAGGAAAAGAGTGGCTAGCAAATCCATCATGAGGCCACCACTCTTTGCTGTTTTATGGCGCGCCTTGCCGCCCGCATGCCATGTTTTGGCGCAAAAATTAAGACTGCCAGAAAGATCAGGGTCTGCAGGACGACAATGATGCCCCCCGTGGCGCCATCAAGGAAATAACTCAGATAAGCCCCGACGGCGCAGGCCACAACGCTGATGGCAATGGACAGGACAATCATGCGCCCGAAACGGTCAGTCAGAAGATAGGCCGTCGCCCCCGGCGTAATCACCAGCGCGATAACAAGGCAGGCACCCACGGTCTGCAAGGCCGCGACCGTGCAGGCGCTCAGCAATGTAAAGAACAGGATTTTCAGGCCGGTGGCGGGAAGACCGATGCTGCGGGCATGGGCCTCATCAAAAAAAACCACCATCAGATCTTTCCACTTGGCCGCCAGCAGCGCCAGTGACGTTCCGGCGATAATAATGACCTGCCAAATATCCTGATCGGAAATGGCCAGAATATTGCCGAGGATAATGGCCTGCACATTCACCGATGTGGGGTTGATCGATACGATCAAAAGACCCAGCGCAAAAAATGTTGTAAAAACAAAACCGATAATGGCGTCTTCGCGCAGGCGCGTTTTCTGACGGATAAAATTCATGCTGAGCGCCGCCAGAATACCGGCAACAAAAGCGCCGATGGCATAAGGCAGATTGAGCAGATAGGCCAAGGCCACGCCGGGCACGACCGCATGCGCCAGCGCGTCGCCCATCAGCGACCAGCCTTTCATAATCAGATAGGCGGAGAGAAAGGCACAAGCGCCCCCGACCAGCGCGCTGACCCAGATGGCCCGTACCATGTAATCGTAAGCGAACGGCTCCAGCAGGAGATCGATCATGGCTTTTCCCGTTTTACAATGCTTTGCTGCTCGGCCCTGCCATAGAGGACAAGGGGGCGCTCGTCATCGGTCAGGACCGTGACACTGCGCGGATCAGAATCGTCATGCAGAGAGTGTCCGCCCAGTTGAACGTGACGCAACATGCCGCCAAAAGCTTTTACCAGATTTTCTTCGGTAAACGTCGTTGCCACCGGTCCTGCCGCCAGCAATGTCTTATTAATAAGAACAACCTCGTCACAAAAATCCGGAACGCTGCCCAGATTATGGGTGGACACCAATATCAAATGACCGCTCGCGCTTAAATCACGCATCAGCTGCATTATCGCCGCTTCGGTCTGGATATCGACGCCCGTGAAAGGTTCGTCCAGCAGAATAATTTTTGCTTCCTGCGCCAGCGCGCGCGCCAAAAAGACGCGTTTTTTCTGGCCGCCGCTGAGTTCACCGATCTGGCGTTTGCGGAAAGCCGTCATGCCCACACGTTCGAGGGATTCTTCCACCTTGCGTTTATCGGCGGCGGCGGCGATCCGCATAAAACCCATATGGCTATAACGGCCCATCATTACGACATCATCGACCAGAACCGGAAAGTTCCAATCCACATCTTCGCTTTGCGGCACATAGGACACCAGATTGCGGCGTAAAGCCGTACGCACAGGCAGACCGCCCAGATGAACCGTGCCCCGTGTCGGCGAGACAAAACCCATGATCGTTTTGAACAACGTTGACTTGCCGGAGCCATTGACACCGACAAGCCCGCAAATGGTGCCCGGATTCAGATCAAAACTGACATTTTCCAGTGCAATGTGACCGTTGGGATAAACAACGGCCACGTCCTTTACCGAAATGGAAGCTGAAAGCTGTTGCTCCGTAAACTCTGGCATTAATTTTCTTTCCCGGTTTGTTCAAACCCTTTGGCGATCGTGCCCGTGGTGACCTCCAGCAGTTTCAGGTAGGTCGGGACAGGCCCGTCTTCGAGACTGAGAGAGTCAACATAAAGTACACCACCATACAACGCGCCCGTTTCCTTGGCCACCTGTTTGGCCGGACGATCAGATATGGTGCTTTCACTAAATACAACCGGGATACTATTTTTCTGTACCGTATCGATCACGGCCCGCACCTGTTGCGGCGTTCCTTGCTGCTCGGCGTTAATCGGCCAGAGGTAGACCTCCCGCAAATCCAGATCCCGCGCCAGATAACTGAACGCACCTTCACTTGTTACCAGCCAGCGCTGCTGCTCGGGAATATGGGCAAGGGCTTCTTTTAAAGGCGCTTCAAGTGCTTTGATCTGCGCCGTGTAAGCCGCCGCGTTCTTATTATAAACAGCCTCGTTCTCCGGGTCGGCCTTCACCAGAGCTTTGCGGATATTTTCAACATAAAGAACAGCGTTCGCAGGCGACATCCATGCATGCGGATTCGGTTTTCCTTCATATGGCCCCTGACCGATGGACATGGGCGCGATCCCTTCCGTAACGACAACGCCCGGCACGTCCTGAATATCGGCAAAGAACTTCTCAAACCAGCGCTCCAGATTCATACCGTTCCAGAGAATCAGGTCGGCTTTCTGGGCTTTGAGAACATCGCCGGGGGTTGGCTGGTAATCATGGATTTCCGCGCCCGGCTTGGTAATGGATTCAACAATCGCGGCATCCCCGGCCACATTTTTGGCAATGTCTTCGATGATGGTAAAAGTCGTGACCACGCGCAGCGGGTCTTTGGCGTTTGCGGATGCCGGAACACCCGCCAAGATAAGCCCGGCTATCAGAAAAACAGAAAAATGCAGTGTTTTCTTGATGATATGGCGCATAATGCCGCCCCCTCTTTAAATTTAGCCAATGCTAAACTATTTAGTATGGGGGTGATATTTGTCAAGTAAATTATCTGAAATCTTGATAAAAACTCAGCCGGGAACAAATGCGTTGCCCACCTGTTGGTACGCAAAACAGGAGAAAAACCATGAGACAATCAATATTGACCGCCGCCGTTATGACTCTGGCATTCGTTGCATGGCCCCTGTCCGCTCGTGCCGACAGTCCTGAAGACCAGCGCGCGGCTATCCAGAAAATGGAAGGCGATACGCTTGCCAGACTTTATAGGGAAAAGCCTGATACCCAGCGTGAAATTCAAAGCGCCGTTGGCTACGCCGTTTTCTCAAGCGGCGAGCTTGCCGTGCTCTGGATCAGCGCCGGTTATGGCCATGGTGTCGCCCATAACAACAACAATGCAGAAGACATTTACATGCAGATGGCGAAAGGCGGTGTAGGACTGGGGCTGGGTGCGAAGGATTTTAACACGGTCTTTGTCTTCCATGATGCCGCTTCATTTGAAAAATTTACCACGACAGGCCTTGATCTGAGCGGCACGGCGGATGCCGCCGCCAAAGCGGGCGAGAAAGGCGGTGCGGTCAGCGGTGCCGCCGATATTCTGCCGGGAACGCGTATTTACCAACTGACAGATACCGGCTTGATCGCGCAGGCGATGTTGCAGGGCACGAAATACTGGCGTGACGACGCCCTCAACGGCAATAAAGCCAATGAAACTAAAATGAACTATAACGCGCCACGGTCAGGTTACGGGAACTGAAGGAATAAGAAAAATTTTCTATTCGTTGCGGCGCGCCCCTGACAAGCCACTCCTATATTGAGGGTTTCGGCTGCGCAGGCGCAGGGATCAATTTTGCCTGCTCTGCCTTCTGGATGTTATTCCAGTCGATCTTGTTGACAGCCGTACGCAACAGAGGCTCTGTCACAAATTCAACCAGCTTTGGCATTTCATGGCCGCCCAGTCCCTGATCACGCAGATGCTGAAGCAAGGCCGCCTGATTATTGCCGCCCGCAAGCTCTACATTTGGCTTCAGCCGCACCAGCGCCTTGCCGAATTTTTCATCCTGCTCATTCTTCAGAGTCACGACAACTGATTCAAGAATGGCCGCATGGACATTGATTTTATCTTCAATCTGCTCCGGTTCCACCCAAAGGCCGTTGTGTTTATAAGCCCGCCCCAGACGTCCACAGATATAAAGGAATAAATCATCATCGAGATAGCCGACATCACCGGTCTTGAGCCAGCCATCTTCGGTCAGCGTCTTGGCGGTCGCGGCGGGGTTTTTATAGTAGCCCTGCATGACTTGCGGGCCGCGCACCCAGATTTCTCCTTCCTCGCCGATATTCATGATTTTTTCAGGCTCATCGCGCGAAACAATCTTCACTTCCGTGCGCGGCAAAGGCAGACCCACCGAACCGGGCTTGTTAAATTGCCCCTGCAGATTACAGGAAATCACCGGCGAGGATTCAGTCTGGCCATAGCCTTCGCTGATTTCAAGGTCAGGCAAATTCTGTCTTGTACTACCCGGCAATTTTTCGCTGCCCGCGATCACGGTCTTCAAGTTGGAAAAATCATGGCGGGTATAATCAGGCTCTTCCGTAATCATAGTGAGCAAACGCGGCGCGGCCGGATAGGCCGTGGCCTGACGATCACTTAACAGCGTCATCGTCTCCGCTGTATTGCGGGGATCGGCCTGCAAGATCAATTCGCAGCCCGCCGCCATGTAAGCCGACATCAATACGGTTTCACCAAAAATATGCGACAGCGGGATCGCGGCCATTGCGCGTTCCCGTCCCGGCTCCAGCAATTTTTCGCCGGGCTTTTGCGCTGAGGGCGCCTTGAAGAATTCAGATACCTGCATGGCATTCGCCGCCAGATTGAAATGGGTCAGGATTGTGCCCTTGGGGCCGCCGCTGCTGCCGCTGGTATATTGCAACACCGCCACATCACCGGATTGCGGGCCTGTATATTTCACAGGGGCAGTCGCGGCCTTCACGGTAAAGTTCGTGACGTGCTGTTGTCCGGCTGGCGGGGCTTCCGCCAGTTTCTCCTTGAGGTTTTTAAAGTCAGCCGCCTTATGCCGCAAGGACGGCACCATATTCATAACAGCCAGAAGAACAGATAAAACAGGTGCCGGAAGGCGGTTGAGAATTTTAAAAGGTTTGGCTTTTTTATCGGGCAGCATGTCAACGAACGGGCATCTGACCACATGTTTGAGAACGCCCTCTTGCAGCAACTCATTCACCGGTGCCAGAAAATCCTTGAGATCCAGCGTCACCATGATGGTGGTATCGCTATTGCGGATTTGTTCTTGCAGCGGCACCTTGTTCTTATGCGCCAGTGAGTAATTGACGACGGTCGCGCCGATACGCTGGGCCGCATAAAAGAATACGGGATAATAAGGCGTATTGGGCATGAACAGCCCCAGATTTGTCCCCTTGCCAGCACCGCTGGCGGTGAGCGATGAAGCAGCCTTGTCCACCCATTCACCGAATTCGCGGTACGTAACAAGACGCCCCATAAAAGACATGGCCGTATTATCCGGATAGGCACGGATAGCTTTTTCAACCAGCGCCAGCGGCGTCGCCGTTTCAGGAATATCAATGTCCCAACGCACACCAGGCGGATAAACACCGGGAAGGTTGGTGCCATCGGCAATGGCCAGAGTGTCGCTTGAATGATTTTTCATTTTCTAAATCCTTTAAATATGCGGCAGAGGTAAATTGGCTTTGTTATACGAGGCAGGATCATAGTTTTTGGCAAGCATTGAGCACTGGCATGGGTGGAAATATCCACAAACCGTGCGAATATAGTGAACATGGTTTAATCGTGTTGCATTACCTGTACAGTCTGCCGGTTCTCCATAAGGGGACTCTACAAAACAAAGTTTGGGACTGGTCTTCAGGGTGGACGCCAATATGACAATTTTTTCTGAATTTTGGGGTCGTATAATTCATAAGAAAAGGGACAACTCAAATTTGGGGCTTTAATAACATGAGGATTTTGGCATTATTGTAGTAACCATGTCCAACCTTGTGTAAGGAAGTATATATATGAAAACATATTATTCTGTAGCTGAATTAGCAGACATGCTGTCCGTCTCGAAGGAAACATTGAGACGATGGGACAAGAACGGAAAGTTAGAACCTGTTCGTCACCCGATTAATAACTACAGAATGTATCACATAGACCAGCTAAAGGCCTTTGAGCAGCTTGGTTTTATTTTTCATGAGAGAAAAGATGAAAAAGAAGCGCCCCTAAGAGAATATCAAGTTGTGGAGCTTTTTGCTGGAGCCGGGGGGATGGCCTTGGGCTGGGAAAGGGCAGGACTGGAATGCGCATTGTTAAATGACAACGATAAATGGGCTTGTCAGACGCTAAAGAAAAATAGGCCTGATTGGAATGTCATATGCGGAGATGTCTCGCAAATTGATTTTAAGCCATATAGAGGGAATGTCGATGTCTTGACCGGGGGTTTCCCATGCCAGTCATTTAGCTATGCAGGCAAAAAAATGGGATTTCAGGACACAAGAGGTACGCTCTTTTATGAATATGCTAGGGCCATAAAGGAAATTAATCCCGCCATCTGTATTGGAGAAAATGTTAGGGGGCTGCTTTCACATGATGAGGGCAAGACGGTTGAGGTCATGAAGAATGTCCTTAATGAGTTGGGATATACCGTATTAGAGCCGCGCGTTATGAAGGCCATGTTTTATCGCGTACCACAAAAGAGAGAGCGCCTTATTATCGTGGCCATAAGAAAGGACATAGAAGAATCATTTTTTAAGTACCCTGAGCCTTATTCTAAAATCTATGGCCTGAAGGACGCGCTTAAGACGGGGGAGTTATTTAATTGTGATGTTCCCTTGTCGCCGGGGCAGAAATATCCGAGTAGAAAAGCAGAAATTATGGCGCAGGTGCCCCCGGGTGGATATTGGCGGGACTTGCCGTTACGCTTGCAAAAAGAATATATGAAAAAAAGTTTCTTTTTGGGTGGGGGGAAGACAGGTATGGCGCGACGTATGAGTTGGGACGATCCGTGTCTTACGCTTACATGCGCCCCTGCGCAAAAGCAAACTGAGCGTTGCCACCCTGAAGAAACACGCCCTTTTACAGTTCGGGAGTACGCAAGAATACAAACTTTCCCAGATGATTGGGAGTTTTGTGGGTCAGTCGGCCAACAATATAAGCAGATTGGTAATGCTGTTCCCGTTAATTTGGCCTATGAAATTGGGGCAAGTGTTGTCAATTTTCTGAACCAAATTGAAAGGCAAAATGTCAAAAAGAAAAGGTCTAGAGCGGCCTAACTAGTTTTTGATGCTTCGCTTGATAGAGTTAAGACCTCGGGGGTTTTGGAAAGCTGGGAAACCACCTCCTCTAGCTCTTGGGCAAAATCCGCTTCTTGAGCAACGGCACCTATACAAGAAATAAGGTCCGCATAAAAGTCTTTGTCCCCCGTTAAGCGGGTCCAGAAGTCAACGCCTACGTGTACGGGATAATGATGGTTCTTTGTGATGTTCTTATAATGGGTGCTTAGGCTTTGGGGATCGCCGTGTAAAACGCCAACAACCAAGTTGCTAAATCCAAGTTTTACGTTGTTGGTTTGTCCCAATTTTATCACGCTAGAAAAATGGCCGACAATAGTTGCAATGTCATCTTTGTTAATGGTGTTGGGGCCGGCCTTCATTTGGCAATATTTTTTTTCGCCATCAATCTGGTCTATATATTCAATATCTATTCCGCTTGTTGTGCTGCCAAATGATGACAAAACGTTGCTTGTAAAACTTTGCATGTTTTGTCCGAAAGAAGTGGTAATCGAAGTCCCTAATACTCTTGGGTATAAAAGGGCGCGTGCAATGCTTTCTGGGCTGGAGTTGCCAGACAAGAAATTTGCCAAATAGATTGTCAGGAAAGGATTAATGTCGAATTCTTTTGCCTCAACCAGCTTTTGGGTATTCTTGATATGGTTATCGGCGATGGTTGTTTTAAACCATTTTTGTGCCTTGGCAAGAATCTCCTTTTTCTCCGACTCTTTCATAGATAAAAACTTTCTAATGCATACCTGTTCGATTTTTTCATTTGAAATAATAGGTTGTTTTATAAAATGGACAAAGCCTTAAAAAAATATCTCAAAAATGGCCAATTTCAGGGAGTCACCGAGGCGCGTTCTCGTCAGATGGCCTCGGTCCGGGGCAAAGGCAATAAATCCACTGAAAAGAAATTGCGATATGCTTTGGTCGGTGCCGGCATTTCTGGTTGGCGCGTTCAGCCAAGGGGGATTTCAGGGAACCCTGATTTTATTTTTGACCAAGAGATGCTGGCTGTCTTTGTTGATGGCTGTTATTGGCATGGTTGCCCCAGATGCGGGCATATACCCAAAACAAGAAGTGATTTTTGGGAGGCAAAAATTGCAAGGACAAAGGCGCGTGATAAGGAAAAAGAATGCCAGCTTAAGTTGGCTGGTTATGCCGTTTTGCGCTTTTGGGAGCATGATTTAAAAGAATCTTTAAGTGAATGCGTCGATCAAATTAATTTTATTATTCAAAAAAAGAAAACGAAAAAATAAGGATAAATGCCCGGTTCTCAGTGGTGGATGGCTGGGGCGGCTGGATTCGAACCAACGCATGGCGGTACCAAAAACCGCTGCCTTACCGCTTGGCGACGCCCCAATCCTTGAAAAAATCGGCTAACCCCTTAGGGATCGGCTGCGAAACTAGCCAAGATATACGGGAAAATCAAGCGGAAAGCCGTGTCGGTGACCGGCTTTCTTAACAAAATCCGGAAAACCGCAGAAAACCGGAGATTCCGCGCCCTTCCCGGCGGCCCCATATAATGTGTGGATTATGGCCGGAGGGTAGAGGAAAACCGCTTGGCCATTATATGCACGATCCGCTATAGTCCTAGTCATAATCCATAGATAAAAAATCAACAGGCTGGGAAACGAGCCGGGAGAACCGACGTGTCAGGCAAAGACGTCCGCGAATTCCTTTATAGCAACATGCGCGCACAAAACCGTTATGAGACGGATGACGGCGCGGGCCAGGCCTATCCGGCTTTCGACCCGGTCAAGGACGACCGCGTTCTCGGTTTGCTGAACCAGTTGGGTGAACGGCTGGTCCGCAGCGAACGCGAACGTCTGGAGATGAAAGAGACCGTGGGTCGCTATGCCGACCTGATCGGCGCGCTGGAAAATAAAATCGACAAACAGGCGCTGGCTGAAGAAGAACTGCGCCGCCGTCAGGAAAAAATCGAGCGCGATTACACCGCGCAGATGCAGAAGATGGAAAAGGCCGTGTTACTGGCCGAACGTATCGAAGACGCGATCAACCAGCAAAACCGCCTTGCCCGCCGCATCGAACAGATCACGCAGGACAAGGCGCGCATGCTGCGCAAGCTGGAGCGTATCGAAGAGGCCGTCGTTGAAACGCAGACTGCGCTCAACGCCAAATCTCTGGTGCTGGTCAGCGACCAGAACAGTGTCGCCAATGCCAGCGCCCGCATACCGCACCCGGCCAATCTCAATAACCCGCTATGGCAGAGCAGCACGACACGGCGTCTGGCATCGACCGTGGCCGTGTTCGCGCTGATCGCGGGCTTGAGCTGGGGCGTGTATCAAAGCCTGCCGTCAGCGCGCTTTAACAACGCCGACAGCGAAGCACAAACCGTCACGGCTGAAAATCTGCTGGCGACACCGCCCTTTGCGATGGAAGACGTCACCGATGTGCGCGCGCAGGCGAATAATACAAATACCGCGCCGCTGGAAAACCTGATGGAACCGGAAGAAGCACCCGTTGCCGCCGCCGAAGACGTTCCTGAAACCGCGCCGATCGTTGAAGCCGCCAAAACGCCAGAACGCGTTCCCAATGTTGTCGATACCGCACCTGCCGAAGACATCCTCAGCAAGAGCGATGACGAACTGGTCAAGATGCTGAATGACGATCCGGATGCGCTGGCCGCCGCGCTCAACAATATCGCGCCCGGTGCTGCCGGCATCCCGCAGGACATGGCAGAAACACCGCCCGTCCCGGTGGAAACGGCACCCGTTGCCACAACAACAAGCGATACGGCAACCGCGGACTTCCTGACCGCGCAAAAAGATTCGCGCCCGCTTTCACAACGCATCCAGCCCGACTCCAGCCTGCCCGCCGCGCTGAAAGACGTGGAGAGCAAGGCGTTTGACGGCATCCCCGAAGCGCAGCACGATCTGGCCGCACTTTACACCGCCGGTCAAGGCGGCGTGAAAACCGATTTCGTCCGCGCCGCGCAATGGTTCGAAGAAGCCGCCCTCGGCAACATTTCCAATGCGCGTTATAATCTGGGTGTGCTGTACCATCAGGGTCTCGGTGTCAAACAGGACACGAAAAAAGCCATCAACTGGTACAAAGCCGCCGCCGCGCAAAACCACCCGGAAGCGCAATATAATCTCGGCATCGCCTATATCGAAGGTGTCGGCACCGAATATAGCCCGCAAAAAGCCGCCGAGAATTTCGAGCGCGCCGCCCGCGCGGGCATTTTGGAAGCTTCCTACAATCTCGGCCTGATCCATGAGAACGGCCTGCTCGGTACGCCCAAGGTGGAAGATGCCATTTACTGGTATAACAGCGCCGCCCTGCAAGGCAGCCCCGAGGGCAAAGCCGCCCTCAACCAGCTTGCCCGCAATATGAATTACAGCGAAGCGCGGGTGCAAGACATCTACAACAAGCGCAAAACCGTGATCGAAGGCGTAACAGCCAAAGCCCCGGCAGCCGCCGCACCTGCTATCATTACGCCTGTGTCCGCTCCTGCAACAGCCCCTGCCGTGAGAGCAACGCCGTCCGCCAATGACATCCCCGTGTTACCGCTGGATGAAGAAGCCGCCGTAACGCCTGTTTCTGCGCCGCAAGCCGTGGCTCCCAAGCCTAAAATGGCCAGCGCCTCGACCCGCGACGCCGGTGTGATCGCGCAAATTCAGGAACAATTGATGAATAACGGGCTGTATCCCGGCCCGGCAGACGGCATCTATAGCGACGTCATGGCCGATGCCATCCGTTCCTATCAAAAAGACCACGACCTCTCCGCCGATGGCCGCGCCAACGAAGCTTTACTGGTGCACATGCTGTCGCAGGAAATGGGCTCGCAAGAGTAAAATCAATACCTGACAATCCGGTTCAACGTGCAGGCGCGCATCCACCAGCCGGGGTGTTGCGTTTGCATTTCTTCGGCGGCGTGCTGAGCGCTTTCGATACTGGGGTAAAGTGCAAACACGGTGGCGCCGCTGCCGCTCATGCGCACAAGATCGACGTCAGCGCTTTGGCGCAACGCCCTCATCACATCATTAATCGCGGGCAGTTTTTCCATGGCGGCCTCTTCGAGGTCGTTGCCCTGCGTACGCAGAAATTGTAGGAAATCTTCGCGCTCGGACAAATCTTGCGGCAAATCTATGGGTGCAGAAAATGCGCGGCCGCCGTCCCTATACGCCTTAAAAATTTCCGGCGTCGGGCAATGCTGGCGCGGGTTGACCAGCACGGCGGGGCATTCGGGCAATTGTTCATAGGGGCATAAAGAATCGCCAATACCCGCGACATGCACACCCTGGCACAGGTAACAGGCGGGCACGTCAGCACCCAATCCCAGCAGCAACGGCATCAACGCCGTGACGGATTGCGCCTGAATCCCCCAATAGCGCATCAGACCCCACACAACCGCCGCCGCATCGGCGGAGCCGCCACCGACACCGGAGGCCAACGGCAAATTCTTGGCCAGCACGATGCGGAAATCCAGCGGACGGTTGAAATGCGCGGCGCAGGCATAGGCAGCGCGCACAGCGAGGTTTTTACTGGCGGGCGTATAATCGCGATCGGCCGCAGAAAACGAAGCCGCATACGGCCCCTCGATCGCCAATGAAAACTGGCGGGCGGGATGAACCGCGATCTGGTCCGCCACATCGGCGAACACCATCAGACTGTCGAGCAGATGGTATCCATCTTCACGGCGACCCGTGACATGCAGATAAAGATTGATCTTCGCCGGTGCGATCACCGTCAGGGCTGACGGCATGATTACGGTTGCTTGCCGTGCACAGCTTCACGCACGGAGGACTTCGCCGCCGGTCCGTTGGCCATTTTGTGACTGAGCTGCTCTTTGAGCACAGGATCTTCGGCATAGTTGAAAGCGCGTTCCCATTGAAATTTTGCCTCCATACGCCGCCCGACGAACCAGTAAGCGTCACCCAGATGGTCGTTAATAGTGGGATCATAGGGCAACAATTCAACCGCGCGTTCCAGATACGGAATCGATTCCTTGTAATTGCCCATCATGTAATGCACCCAGCCGAGAGAGTCGGTGATGTAGCCATCGGACGGACGCAATGCCACGGCCCGTTCGATCATTTTCAACGCCTCATCCAGATGCGTACCTTTATCGGCCCAGCCGTAGCCCAGATAATTAAGCAGATAGGGATGATCAGGACGATAAGTGAGCGCGGCCTTCAAATCACCCTCGGCCTTGCCCCAGTCGCCCTGCCGTTCATAGGCCATGCCGCGCGCATAAAGCAAATGCCAGTAATCTTCCGGTATCTTGCCGCCCAAATGACCGGCGGCTTTATTGTACCATGTCAGCGCGTCTTTATAATTTTCCTGCGTACGGTAAAGATCACCAATGCGGATCAGCGATTCCACATCGTTATACTGCGTGAACAATTCACTCAGAATCGTACGCGCCTGATCAAGCTGCCCGGCCTCGGCAAGCAGATCGGCAGCATAACGCTGCGCCGGGAGATAGGCTTTGTGATTTTTAGGGATCTGGCGGAAATAACCGACCGCCTCATCCAGACGACCATTACGCGCCAGTGAATCAGCCAGCAACAAACGCGCATCGATCAGGTTCGGATCAAGAGCCACCGCCATCTGCGCGAACAATTTGGTGCTGCTGTCTGTCTGGTCGTTGTAAAGAATGTTTGCCATATCGAACATGGCCAGCGCCACGCCCTGCGATGCCGTCTTGATCATCAGCGGACGCAGCAAGCCCGAAAGATCGCTTTTTTCATCGCTGACAGCGGTGATTTTTTCTTCCAGCGCTTCATTGGGCCGTTCGGCCACCAACTGCTTATATATGTCCTGCGCCTTCTTGCGGTCACCAACGGATGCATAAAGATCAGCAGTGCGTTCCTGCTCCATTGCCGACACGCCTTCGGTCGCTGCAATTTTGTCAGCGAATTCACGTGCGGACGTCGGCTTGTCCAGCATGATCGCCATCAACGCGCCGTGATACAGATGAACCGTCGTCGGATTAAAACCCGTAATATCGAATTTTCCCTGACCGGCGAGAATCCAGCTGCGCATGATCGGGCGGATGAAATCGGTCATGTCCCCTGCGGGCATTTTATCAATCTGCACCAGCGCTTCAGAAAGCTTTCCGGCAGAAATATCATCCACCGTCAAAATCATCACACCCAGCGCGTTCGAGGCATCCGCCGGGTTTATCTCCATCAGACGGCGCGCCCGTTGCGAAGCCACCTTCAAATCGCCCGCGCCCATGGCCAACACCATCGAACGGCGCAGCAATTCGGCATTCTCCGGGTCTTGCGCCAGTACGCGCTCCAGATATTCGTTGGCGCGCTTCCAGTCATATTGCGACTGGGCGTGATAACTGGCGAGAAAATCACCCGCGAAGCCCGGGGCCACGGTCTGGCCGCTGGCGGGCGCTATCTTTTGCAGCGCCTTTGCCGATGGCGTGTCGGCATTGGCCTGCCATACACGGGCACCTGCGCCCATGGCGATCACGGCGGCCGCGCCCAGCATCAGCAGAGAAAAAGAATAGCGTACGGAATGTTTCATATCGTTCATGTCCTACATATTCGTATAGTTGGGGCCACCACCGCCCTGCGGCACCGTCCAGTCAATATTCTGCGACGGGTCTTTGATGTCGCAGGCCTTGCAATGGACGCAGTTCTGGGCGTTGATGACAAATTTCTTTTCATTGTTCTGTTCGACGATCTCATAAACCGCCGCCGGGCAATAACGCTGCGCGGGTTCGGCGTACAAGGGCAGATTGGCCTCCAGCGGCACGGAGGGATCGCGCAGTTTCAAATGGCTGGGCTGGCCTTCCTCGTGCATGGTGTTGGACAGGCGAACAGAGGTCAGACGATCAAAGGTCAGCACGTTGTCCGGTTTTGGATAGATGATTTTCTGCACTTCGTCGGCACGTTTGAGTTGCTTGTGATCGGCGTGATTTTTCAGCGTATAAGGCAACATCCAACCGCCCACAGTCTGGAACGCCGCATGGACCAACCCGGCCCACAGACCCAGATTGAAACCGGGGCGGATATTGCGCACTTTGTACAGTTCCTGCCACAGCCAGCTTTGTTTCAGGTTTTCAGGGTAAGACATGCATTCAGCGCCATACCCGTCATCCCCCAGCAGCGCCGCCAGAGACTCAGCGGCGACCATGCCGGATTTCATCGCCATGTGGTTGCCCTTGATCTTCGGCACGTTCAGGAAACCAGCGGTATCGCCGATCAGGATGCCGCCCGCGAAGGTGAGCCTGGGCAATGACTGATAGCCACCCTCCACCAGCGTACGCGCACCATAGGCCACACGGCGGCCGCCTTCGAGATATTGGCGAACCAGCGGATGGGTTTTCATACGCTGCATTTCTTCGAACGGCGACAGAAACGGATTCTTGTAATCAAGCCCGGTCACAAACCCGACCGACACCATATTGTTATCAAGATGGTAAAGCCATGAGCCGCCGTAAGTCTGCGTATCCAGCGGCCAGCCGAGCGTATGGATGATCAGGCCTTCCTTGTGCTTGTCGGCGGGGATTTCCCAAATTTCTTTCACGCCCAGCGCATAAGTCTGCGGGTCTGAATTTTTGCGCAAATCGTAATGCGCGATCAGCGTCTTGGTGAGCGAGCCGTGGCAGCCTTCGGCGAACACCGTCTGCTTGGCATGCAGTTCCATGCCGGGCTGGAAGTTACCTGTACGGTTGCCTTCCTTATCAAGACCCATATCGCCAGTGGCCACGCCGATCACGGCATTACCGGCATTGTATAAAACTTCCGCGGCAGCGAAGCCGGGATAAATTTCAACACCCAGAGCTTCCGCCTGCTGCGCGAGCCAGCGTCCGAACACACCGAGCGAGATAATGTAATTGCCGTGGTTGTGCATCTGCGGCGGTGTCGGCAGGCGGCATGATTTCGTCGCGGTGAGGAAATAGAAACGGTCTTCCTGCGCCTGCACTTTCAGCGGCGCGCCTTTTTGCTGCCAGTCGGGTATCAGTTCATCGAGCGCCCTGGTTTCAAACACCGCGCCCGATAACAAATGCGATCCAATCTCCGCGCCTTTTTCCAGCACACAGACCGCCAGTTCAGGCTTGAGCTGTTTCAGGCGTATCGCGCAGGACAGGCCTGCAGGCCCGCCGCCGACGATAACGACGTCATATTCCATACATTCACGATCGGGGCGCACCGGGGTCGGCATTTGCAGAAAATTCTCCTTCAAGGGGATAAATCAGACGCGGATGATTTGTCTTTGAACACTTTATAATATATTCGTTAAATCTCTAAGGCACATTGCAACGTTACATGCATAAGGACGACTTGTTTTATGACAAGCCCAAATGACATCGCTGAACAGATCGCCCATTTCGCCGCCCTGCAATGGCATCTCGATCAGGGCATGGACGAAGTTCTGGCCGACGAGCCGGGTGCGCTGATGCGTGTGCCGGTCGCCGTGACGCCCTCTGCGATTGATATAGCCCCCCCGGCACCGGAAACCATAGCCCCGGTGCCAACCCGTGTCGCGATGGTGACCACCGCCACAGCCGCCCTGCCCGTGCAGGGCACCCCTGAACTTAAGAACGAGGCGATCCGATTGGCTCTGGGGGCACAAAATCTGGACGAACTGCGCACCGCGCTGGCCAATTTCGAGGGACTGGCGATCAAGAAAACCGCCACCAACATGGTTTTTTGCGACGGCAACCCTGCCGCCCCCATCATGCTGGTCGGCGAAGCACCGGGCGGCGATGAAGACCGTCTGGGCCGTCCGTTCGTCGGCGTCAGCGGCCAATTGCTTGACCGCATCCTGAAATGCATCGATCTCGACCGCACCGAAACCGATCCTGAAAAGGCGATCTATATCTCAAACATCCTGAACTGGCGCCCCCCCGGCAACCGCACCCCGACACCGCAGGAAATCGAGCTGAGCCTGCCCTTTATCGAACGGCATATCGCGCTGGTGAAACCGAAATTGCTGATTTTCTGTGGTGGGGTTTCCGCGAAGGCGCTACTGAATACAGATGATGGCATTTCGAAATTGCGGGGCCGCTGGCACAACTACAAGCCCCTGACGCCCGGTCTTTCTATCGATCCGATTCCAGCCATCGCTACCTATCATCCGGCCTATCTTTTGCGTACACCCAGTCAGAAAAAGGCCGTATGGCAGGATATGTTAAATCTAGCGAGCAAGCGCCAAGAGCTTGGAATCGCAGTCAAAGCTGCCTGATTTTCCCTAATTTTTACCCCTTTCTGACAATGAATTCTGTAATATTGTCAGTAACTTAGCAGCCATACCCTTGCATTTTCTGGACATTTTCCGGCACTTGGGCTATCAATCTGCCCATCATGCGCACATTCGAAAAAACGACAAAGAGACTTTCGGTCTTGAGTCTGGGGACGATCCTGGTGATCGGGTTCTCTATGAATGCTTCGGCGGAATCCCCCGTAACACGGGCCGATCCGCTGGCGCTGCTGCGTTATCCCGGTCACAGTGAAGCTTCCGTACAGCCCGCGATTACGCCGAGCCATAAACCTGCCTACAAAGCCCCTGCGAAAAAGGTCGCCTCGAAGCCTGCCGTCGTTCCGGGCCGCAAGCCGGAAATTCAGGCCGCCCCGCCGCCGCAAAAACTGACCGCCGCCGCGCCCGCGCCGACAGTCCCCGTAAAAGCGGAAAAATCTGAAGCGGCCAAAATTGAAAAGGCTAAAAAGAGCATCTTCAGTTCGCTGATGCAGGCCGCCAAAGCCACCACGCCCACGCCGCCCGCCGGGCAAGTTCAGGCGCTGGACGGTTATAACAAGATTTACAAGAGCGCCCGCAAACGCACCCCGGCCCAGCGTGACAGCGTTGTCCGTCTGGTCGGCATCGTTAAGCAGGACATCAGCAACGGCAGCCCGAGTCGTGCGCTCAAGCGTCTTTCCCATGACAAGGCCGTGCCTTACCTCGACCCGGTTGAGAAAGACCAGTTGCAGACACTGGTCGCCCGCGGTTTCCTGCTCGCCGGGAAGGTCGTGCAGGCCTATGAGCTTGCTTCTGAAAGCAGCCGCCGTTCCGGCGCTTCGATCCCGCAGGCCGGATGGGTCGCAGGGCTGGCGGCCTGGCGCATGGGCAATTACGATCAGGCGGCCGCTATGTTCAGCAACTCGGCGGATTCTTCCTTCAGTTCGCCATGGCAGGCTTCGGCCAGCTCTTACTGGGCGTCGCGCTCCTATATGCGCGCCCATGAGCCGCAACAGGTTTCCGTCTGGTTGAAACGCGCCGCTGCACATCCGCGCACCTTCTACGGTCTGATCGCCACGCGCGCGCTGGGCTGGGATTATGATTTCAACTGGGACGTGCCCGCACTGACCGCCGCACATAAAAAGACACTGGAAGCGCATCCTGCCGCCCGCAATGCTCTGGCGCTGGTAAAGGCCGGACAATTGCGCAATGGCGAAGCCGCACTGGCGAAAATAGACACCGCTGGCAATCCGGGACTGCGCGAAGCCATTATGGCGTTCGCCGCCAACAAAAACCTTTCATCCCTCGGCATGCAGCTCGCGCAAACGCAGGCGCACCCGAAGGGCGGCTATTATGATGCCGCGCTCTATCCGCTCAGCCCGTGGAAACCCAAAGACGGGTACACCATCGACCGCGCACTGGTACATGCGATCATCCGTCAGGAATCGAAATTCAACCCGGGCGCGGTCAGCCGCAGCGGCGCGCAAGGCCTGATGCAGGTGATGCCCGCGACCGCCAGCTATATCTCCGGCAAGAACCATTTCAAGAACAAGGGCAACCATGCCCAATTGCGCGACCCGCAGGTCAATCTCGAACTGGGCCAGCGCTATATAGAAAAATTGCTGTATCAGGACCATGTCGATACCGAACTATTCTCGCTGGTCATGGCGTATAACGCCGGGCCCGGCAATTTGAAAAAATGGAAGCGCGAACTGGCCGACATGCAGGACGATCCGCTGCTGTTCATTGAAAGCATCCCGATGGGCGAAACCCGCGCCTATGTCGAGCGCGTCATGTCCAACTACTGGATTTACCGTCTGCGTATGAACCAGCCCGTACCTTCGCTGGAAGCCGTGGCCGAAGGCCAATGGGCGCAGTACGTCCCCATCGACGGCGTCCGTCAGGCTGGCTTGCCAACGCTTTCCGACCTGCGCCTGGCCGCGACCAATTAACCGCTATTAACCTGTCCCGCCCTCACCCCGCCTGTTTTTGACTTCCAATTCAATATTATGTATAATTATGAAGAATTTAACTGGGAAAAAGATCCATGAAAGTCGTCTTTTACCATTGGTCGCCTAATCTTTTTGACCAATATGACCCGCCGAATATGCGCAAGAGCGAACTCAAACAGCTTTGGTGCCGGACATCTATAAGAGAGGGGCATTTCCCCGCAGAGACGGAAGCTGTGGATTACAGCTTTTCCGTAGAAGATCCACAATTACTCAAATTACACAGCGACCTTTCAGAAAGTGAGCATGCCCGCTTGCTGGCGGCCGCCACGCGCGACGGCAACACCGCCATGAAAGAAAAGCTTGTTGAAAACGGGTTGGCATTCAGGCTGGCCGAACACGCTGACAATATAGCTCCGGCAGATATCAAAACATTGGTCCATGCGGGTTTCGACGGTACAGCAGGCGCCTATGTCTGTCTTTTTAATCAGGAAAAGGTGGGCAGTTTTCTGCCACAGGGTCTGTATGGGCCGCATGCCGCAGCCTTTAAAGATCGTTTGCAAAAACTGGCAGAAGCCTATCCGGAGCCCGGTAAAACGCTGGAAGAAAAAGTGCTGCCCCATCCTGAAGGGGAAAAACTTCTTTCCCTGCGCACCCGTATTTACAGCGCACTGGATAAAATTGGCATCATTACAGAAAGTTCTGATTCCGTTGCCGAACTGAAAAATGCATTTTCAAGACTTTGCCTTCAGGCGCTTGATCCCGCAGAAGAACACAAGATCAATCCGACACAGCTTTTCATCGCACCGATTGTGCAAACATGTGGCGCGCATGGCCGTTATTTTGATCTGCAGGAAGGCCATAGAGACCAACTACTGCCCGATGGCTATGAACATCTGCGGCACCGCCTCCCTCAAGAGGGAAGCGGTGGGGCGCTGATGGCGCAAATCCGCGAAGACCTCACCGCGGTCATTAAAACAACTTCACTGATGAGGCACAATATCGCAACGCCCGCTGTATCCCTGGATGCATCACCCTCTATCTCTTCGGCATTCGTGGATTCCGCAAACATCACGCCGTCGCCAGCGATTGCCCGCTGCAGCATCGACAATTTATTCCCGGACGAAAACGGCACCGCTTCAGGAATTGCTTTCCCCGACAACGCCGATGAGGCTTTGTTCCAGAAAGCCGAAAAACTGGTTGATGCCCTCAATGCGCTTCATCAGGAAAGAGATATCGCCTCAACCAGCATGCTGCGGGATTGTATAGCCAAGAATACTCAAAGGCTGGCGTCAGAACCGGAACGCCTTCATTACCGGCACGACGAACAAAAAGGCGATTTATCCCATTACGGATATGTGCGCGATCATGTGAATGGCGCCGAGTATATTCAGACGCAAATCAAAATGCTGGAATTATCCTCATCGCCTCAAGGTCAGGCAGCCGGTGCTGCGTTGCGCGACTTCATGCAAAGCTATGCCGATACAGCCGGGGCATCACCCTATGCCCGGCTGGCGTTGCAGACGGAGAAAATTGACGTGGAGGCCATTGTCAAAAAACTATCCGCCGCACCCGCCCCGTCCGGACAAAGACAGGATTTTCAGGCTCACTATTGATTTTCTTGACGTCCCGGATAGCTTGCTGCCATAGTTAATCCATGAACACGAACCCGGCAGCCTTTTTCATTTTCGCGACAGCAGCCGCAGCGGCGGCCCGTTAGGGCCCGTCATATCGCTTCTCATCCCCATTTTGATCTTAAAAGCCTGACAAACCGCCTGAAAACGCGGATGCTGGCCATGGACTTTCCGGGGTTTATCTGATTAATTATCTGACAATTCAAAGCATTAGGGATTTAAGTCATGACCAAGACCGTTCAGGATATCCGCAACACCTTCCTCGACTTCTTCCAGAAGCAGGGACACACGCATGTAGCGTCATCGCCGCTGGTGCCGCAGAACGACCCGACCCTGATGTTCGCCAACTCCGGCATGGTCCAGTTCAAGAATGTTTTTACCGGCGTTGAAAAGCGCCCCTACACCCGCGCCACCACCGCGCAGAAATGCGTACGCGCAGGCGGCAAGCATAACGACCTCGATAACGTGGGCTACACCGCCCGCCACCACACCTTCTTCGAGATGATGGGCAACTTTTCCTTCGGCGATTATTTCAAGGAAGAAGCGATCAGCTATGCCTGGGAATTGATTTCCAAAGGCTATGGCATGCCGCAGGATAAACTGCTGGTGACCGTCCATACATCGGATGAAGAAGCCGCTGGCTTGTGGCGCAAGATTGCCGGTTTCCCCGACAGCAAAATCATCCGCATCCCGACAAACGATAACTTCTGGATGATGGGTGACTTCGGCCCCTGCGGCCCCTGTTCAGAAATTTTCTACGATCAGGGCGACAAGCTCGCGGGCGGCCCTCCGGGTTCCGCCGATCAGGATGGCGACCGCTTCCTTGAGTTCTGGAACCTCGTGTTCATGCAGTTCGAGCAGGAGCCGGATGGCAAGGGCGGTTATAACCGTAAAGCCCTGCCCAAACCCTCTATCGATACCGGTATGGGATTAGAGCGTATGTCCGCGCTGATGCAGGGCAAAACCTCCAACTATGATATCGACCTGCTCCGTTCGATCATTGAACATTCCGCCGATCTCACAGGCGTATCGCCGGACGGTGCACAGGCGCCGAGCCACCGCGTGATTGCCGATCACCTGCGCTGTGCTTCTTTCCTGCTGGCTGACGGCGTGATGCCGTCGAATGAAGGCCGTGGTTATGTGCTGCGCCGTATCATGCGTCGCGGCATGCGTCATGCGCATCTATTGGGCGCGCAAGACCCGCTGATGTACCGCTTGTTCCCGACATTGATGGCTTCGATGGGTGAAGCCTATCCGGAGTTAATCCGTGCACAGGGTCTGATCACCGAAACTCTGAAGAACGAAGAAACACGTTTCAAGAAGACGCTCGATCGCGGCCTGAAAATGCTCGACGAGGAAACCGCGAAACTCTCCTCCGGCAACAAGCTCTCCGGCGATGTGGCGTTTAAACTCTACGACACATACGGTTTCCCGGTTGACCTGACCTCCGATGCGCTCCGTGCCAAAGGCCTTGAAGTGGATATGACTGGTTTTGAAGCCGCCATGGAACAGCAAAAGGCCACCGCGCGCAAAAGCTGGGCGGGTTCAGGCGATACCGGCACGTCCAAAATTTGGTTTGAAATTTTAGATGAAGTTGGGCCGACAGAATTTCTCGGTTATGAAACTGAAATCGCTGAAGCGCAAGTGAAAGCCCTTGTTAAAGATGGCATGAAAGTCAAAATCTTAAATCCTGGAGAGTCCGGCATAGTTATTACCAATCAAACACCTTTCTACGCCGAGTCTGGTGGTCAAGTCGGTGACACTGGTGAAATGATTTTGCCCGGCTATGGAGTGATTCAGGTTACGGACACAAAAAAGTATGTTGGAAAGCTTTGGGCACATATTGTTACGGCTGCCAAAGGCGATATTAAAGTTGGCGATTCCATTGAAATGCGGGTAGATCAAGTACGCCGTGCGGCTATCGAAGCCAACCACTCGGTGACGCACCTGCTGCATGAAGCGCTGCGCCTGACACTGGGCGATCACATCGCGCAGAAAGGCTCGCTGCAGGATGATGGCCGCACCCGTTTTGATATCTCACAACCCGTGCCGGTTACGCATGAACAACTGCGTTCCATCGAAGATCAGGTGAATGAAGAAATCCGCGCCAACACCGAAGTCGTGACCCGCGTTCTGCCATTGGAAGAAGCCCGCGAATCCGGCGCCCGAGCCCTGTTCGGTGAGAAATATGATGACGAAGTGCGCGTGGTCAGCATGGGCCGTCAGCGTCCGGGGCAAAACATTCCCTATTCCGTCGAGCTTTGCGGCGGTACGCATGTGAAGCGCACCGGCGATATCGGTATGTTTAAAATCGTATCTGAATCAGCCGTTTCCGCTGGTATCCGCCGGATCGAGGCCATCGTCGGCAAGGCCTTTATGGATCATGTCCATGAGAAAGAAGATACGCTCTTTGAAGTCATGTCCACGCTGAAAGCTTCTCCTGCCGATATCGTACCGCGCGTCAAAGCGCTGATGGATGACAAGAAAAAGCTGGAGCAGGAAATCTCCAACCTGCGCCGTCAGATGGCCACAGGTGGCGGTGCCGCCGCTGGCGCAGGCCCTGAAGTCAAAGACATCGCCGGCATGAAATTCACCTCCCGCGTGCTCGAAGGCTTCCCGGCCAAAGACCTGAAGCCGATGGTCGATGATCTGAAGGCCAAACTGGGGTCCGGCGTCATCACGCTGATTGCGACAGAAGACGGCAAGGCCTCCATCGTCGTCGGCGTCACCGCCGACCTGACATCGAAAGTCAGCGCCGTTGATCTGGTCAAAACAGGCGTCGAAGTGCTAGGCGGCAAAGGCGGCGGCGGTCGCCCCGACATGGCACAAGGCGGCGGTCCGAACGGATCGGCTGCGAATGACGCCGTGAACGCGATTGAGAAACAGTTGGCATCGTAAATTTCTTTGTCATTCTGAGGGCTTTAGCCCGAAGAATCTCATGACCACAGGAGATCCTTCGCTAACGCTCAGGATGACAAACATTGAGAAAACAAAACGGCCTCAAGCGAGGCCGTTTTTTTGTTTCATGCCTTTACCACTAGGATGCCAGCTGTAACTTCTGGGCACGGGAGATATTGTATTCCTCGCGTGTGATGGGTCGAGCATAACCCTTCAGGATTCTCATGTAAGCGCGATTATCAATCTGCTCGGAGCAATCGCTTGTCACGGTAATCTGCGAAAGCAGATCGCCTTCCATTTCAACACGCGCCAGCTTGCCCCCTTCGCGCAGGACATAAAATTCCTCGCGAGAGGCCTTTTCACGGAAAAGGGGGGTGAGGTCGTTGAAAATCATAATTTCGCTGCGTTCTATATTTTAAAAGCCTGCGCAGGATGATCTTCCAGCGGCCTTTTGTCAACATACCTACTCAGGTCATCAAGCGCAGCACCGGTGGTATGGATATCAACGCAATCAACGCTTAACTGGTTGATTTTGCTTGCAACATCAGCAGGAATAGCAACAGCGGCGAACTGATCCACCAGTCTGCCTATTTCCTTATACTTCCCATGCGTTTGCTGCATGGCTTGATACATGTTCGGCGTTACAAACTGGATTTCGCCTCTCAGGCCATTATCCAGCTCAATCTTGGCATTCAGGATGGCCAATCCGGTCTTGGACGGACGCACCAGCAAATCCTTCACCGCGCATGTGCTTTCATGCAAGGCCAATACAGCGCGCGCCAGCTCAATATTCTCAGCCGGGATAATAACAGTCGCTCTTATCGGATCGCACAGCAGGCTGGCATTACCATCGTATTCGTTTTCAACTTTAGGCGCGGCGCTCGTCCATGTTTTCACATTGACGATCTTCAGCTCGCCACCCATGCGGTTGGCGTAGTCGACGGCCTTAAGGGTCATTTCGGGCATGGATTCAGCGGCAACCGACAGGATTTCGGTCAGATCCGAGGAGATAGTCTGCTGCGAAGTGGCTTTTCTGAGAACCTGATAGCGCGCCCGCGTGTCTGCGGCGCTGAATTCCTCACACAAAGAATTATAGCCGCTTCTGAACTGCGGATATTCTTGTTTATTTCCAACCAGTTGCATGCCCCGAGACATGTCAGCACTCCCTAATATACTTATAGGAAAACATACTGGTGCAATTTGTGCAACAAATAATACCTATTACATCCCTTTAGGTAACAAAATTTCTCAAAAGGCTAAAAATCACCGGAAATCTGCCAGAATGCTGAAACTGTTGCAGGAATCCCGCCTTCCCGCTATAACCGCCCCCACAAAGCTATTTTAACGGAGTTTCTGACATGACCACGCAACGCACCCTTTCGATCATTAAACCGGACGCGACCCGTCGCAACCTGACCGGCGCCATCAACAACACGATCGAAAAAGCCGGTCTGAAAATCGTCGCGCAAAAGCGCATGCACCTGACCGAAGACCAGGCAAAACAATTCTACGCCGTTCACAAAGAACGCCCGTTCTATAACGACCTCGTCCAATTCATGATCTCCGGCCCGGTCGTCGTGCAGGTCCTGGAAGCCAACGACGCTGTGACCAAGTACCGCGACGTCATGGGCGCCACCAACCCGGCCAACGCCGCTGAAGGCACCATCCGCAAGCAATTCGCGGAAAGCATCGAAGCCAACTCAGTTCATGGTTCCGACAGCGCTGAAAATGCCGTGAAGGAAGTATCGTTCTTCTTCAGTGAAATAGAAATCGCCGCTTAAGCGCGTCTGCTGATATTTTAAAAGGCCTTATGCCTCGGCATGAGGCCTTTTTTATTGCGCCAGCCAGACTGTAATCTCTGAACGGGCGCGTTTGTAGGCATCGGGCACCGATGCTATCAAATCGGAAAGATCGGTCGTCGGTTCGTGTTTGGAAACACGTTCCAGCACTTCGGCAACCTTGCTCAGTTCAATCAGACCAAAATTGCCGGCCATGCCCTTCAGTTCATGGGCACGGGCGGTGATGCTGGTGCGGTCATGCGTATTGGCGGCCACATCCAGCGCCAGCACGATTTCCTCAGCCTTATCCAGCAGCCCCTCAATCAGTTCCTGCAATTGCGCGGGCTTCATCCCGCCTTTCAGCGGTTCCAGCATGGCCTTGTCGAAAACAATATCGCCGCTGCCACCGTCTGCTTGCGTATCTTCGGTGGCCATCACGGCCTGTTCGAATGTGTCCTCATCCAGTTCATCATCATCAAGCCGCAATGCCGCGCCCTCACTGGCGACCAGCTCACTCAAGAAAGAACGCTCCGGCGCGGATGCCTGTTTTATTTTTTCCGGCGGTTCATCATCATCGCTCTCGCCCAAATCCTCCTGCATCAAATGCCGCAGAACAGCCGATTCCCCTGAAGATGGCGCGGGTGCCGTCTCAACAACGGCAGGAGCCAGTTGGGTCGTCTGCGTATAGGTTTCTCCCCGATCATCTGAAACTTCGACCGGGTTATCGAGTTTGTTATTAATGACCTTGTCGATCATCTGACGCAGCCGCAACGGATCGACCGGCTTGGCCAGATGGCCGTTCATATTGGCCGCGTAACAGGTGCGGATGTCTTCCTCACGCGTGTTACCGGTCAGCGCAATCACCGGCAAACGCGCCAACTGATCATCGGGCAGATTGCGGATCGCCTTGGTCGCCCCCATGCCGGATATACCGGGCATTTCTACATCCATAAAAACCATGTCCGGGCGTTCGCGCTTGACAGCCTCGATCCCGTCTTCACCGTTAAAGGCCTGCAGCACTTCATGCCCCATGCGGCCAATGAATTCTTTCAGCAGCTTCTGGTTGATTTCGTTATCCTCGACCACAAGGATGCGCAGCGCTTTCGCCGATTTACTGGACAGTGATTCACGGGCGACGTCAGCGCTCGCGCCATCAACAGCCTGCCCTTCTTCCAGGATCAGCGTGAAATGGAAGGTACTGCCACGCCCTTCTTCGGAATCTATGGCAATACGATTACCCATGGTTTCGATCAGGCGCTGTGAAATCGCCAGCCCCAGACCTGTACCGCCGAATTTGCGGCTAACGCTTGAGTCAGCCTGCGCGAACGGACGGAACAGATTATGCTGCCCCTCCTTGGAAATACCCACGCCGGTGTCCCTGACCGCAAAACGTATTTTATAAACCTTGCCCCGCGCCAGCCCTTCAGAATTCGGCTCCGGAGAAAGCTCAAGCGTCACGCCGCCTTCTTTCGTGAATTTGATCGAGTTCCCGACCAGATTGAGCAATACCTGACGCAAACGCACCGGATCGCCGATCACATAGCGGGGCACCGCCGGGTCCAACTGCAAGCGCAGATAGATATTCTTGCTGGTCGCATGGCCGGACATCAGCGTAATAATGCTATTGGCCAGACGATGCAGATCGAAATCGATCATTTCGAGGTCCATCTTGCCGCTTTCAATCTTCTCGAAATCGAGAATATCGTTCAGCAATGACATCATGGCATCGCCCGAATCCTGAATGGTCTGCGCATAATCTTTTTGCGAGGCGGACATCGCCGTATCCAGCAACAGGCGCACCATGCCCATAATGCCGGTCATCGGTGTGCGAATTTCATGGCTCACCACGGCCAGGAAGGCCGATTTGGCGCGATTGGCTTCATCGGCAGCGACGCGGGCCTGCCGCATTTCCTCGTTCTGCTGCACTTCGCGGTCGCGCAATTCCTGCATCACTTCACGCTCATGCTCGACAAGGCGTTTCAGGCGGCTGAATTCCTGACCCTCGCGGCTCTGGACGATTTTCGAGACCTGACGGTCCTCCTCCTCGAATTCCTCTTCCTCCTGCGCGTGCAGCATTTCCTGACGCAGATAATGCATCACCACGGCCATGCCGATCAGCGCCATCTGCGGCACCAGCCCATACCAGTATGCCGATACGGTAGCCACGCTGGGCGCAATCACGTTCACACTGGCCAGCATGGTCATAAAGGCACCCAGGAATACACACACCCAGCCCAGCGCCATATAAAGCGCGCCCGATTTTCCCTGCAGCATCTGCGCCAGCGATAGCAAAATCAGCAACAGATACCCGCCAATCACCGCCGCACCCAACAAACCATGCCTGATAACGCTATCCGCCGGCGCAATCATATTCGGTAGAATTGCCATCACAACAATGATGAGAGGTGCGGCCACAATCACCTTAAAAGGTGTGCCATCATAGGTATTGATATTGAAGAACGACTTCATCATGGCAAACCCGGTCACCAGAGACAGCGTTGTCAGAATGGCCGTAATCAGCTGCGCATGAAGAAGCGGAGAATAAGCACTGTTATTCATCCAGGAGAAGAGCAGCAACTGCGCCGCAAAATAGGCAATAATCGCGACATTGCCACTCGCCCGCATCAAAACCATAATCGCCAGATGAAAACCGATTGTCAGCGCAAACAAAAGGTAGATGATATTGGTACCGTTCAGCGGGTTGCTGCTGTTCTGGATATAATGGTCCTCGGTCATAAAATCGAAGCCCAGCGTCAGCGGCATGCCTGCACGTGGCACGATGTACATCACCAGCATTGCCGATGCACCGCTGGGGATGCTGACCTTGATGGTAGTGCCGTCGAGACTTTCGGCTTTCGTACCGGGCACCGGATTGAGAGATACTGTATCAATGACACGACGCCGTGCAGTATTATCATAGATAAAAATTCTGTCGATCAGGCCTATGCGCCCATCGAGATGCTCGCCCAGATCCAGAATCCATCTTTCGTTATGGCTCTGGTTGTTGATGGTCGCAATCACCCAGTGCGGCACACCCGTGGAACCAAGCGACAGCACATTCCCCTTCATGACATCGCCGCGCTTGCCGTTCAGGTGACGTTCTGTAAGACCGGAATAGGTCATCGCCTTGGCCGGATCACGCGTCACATACATATACGGCGTCAGGCTATAACGGGCGCTGTCATCCCGCAGGATCAGCTGCGTTGCAAATGTTCCGCTTTGCGCCCGTGTATCGGCGGACAGTCCGGCGCACACAAACAACGCCAGCAGGAGAAGAAACAGTTTTCTTCCCGGGCCGAAAAGCGCGCGGCGCTGTTGTATGATCATATGCATGTTGGGCATGACAAGATTTGAAGCAGACTCCTACTCCGCTATCTTGACCGGAAACCCTTACAAAATCGTGAATAAATAGACACTTAGCCCTTACGGAAAAGGCCGGCAAAAGACGCTGAAAACCGGGGGTTTTCAGGACTACAGTTCTTAAGAAAACCTAAACAAACAGAACGGCAAGCAGGATCAGCAGGGCCGCCACACCGATAACGCCGTAAACCATGCAGGTGGTGAAGTTGTTCCAGAGACCTTGCGCATTGGCGAGAGCATGCGGATCGACGTCATTGTTCACTGTGGGATGGCCCATAACTCTTTAGCTCCTGCAAAATTTTGCCCAGTTAACCTTAAAAACGTGGGAATTTCAACCTGAAATCTGCCCTGAAATTTGAACCGCCGCCAGCCGTACGGCCTCGACATAAGCACCGTGCTCTTCGGCCAGAACCCGAATCGCCAGCGTCTCCGGGGTATCACCGGGCAGAACCGGCACCCGTTTTTGAACAATCACCGGCCCGTCATCCATTTCAGGGGTGACGTAGTGCACAGTGCAGCCTGCCTCGACCCGGCCATCGGCCAGCGCCCGCGCATGCGTATCCAGCCCCTTGTAATCAGGCAGCAACGAGGGATGGATATTAATCATGCGTTCCGTCCATTGATTGACAAAATCAGCGGTCAGGATGCGCATAAACCCGGCCAGACAGACAAGATCGACCGGCGCGTATGACAGGATGGCTTCCTGCAAGGCCATCTCGAAAGCCGGGCGACCCTGAAATTGTTTATGATCGACAATCGCCGTCTTCAATCCGGCGGCGCGGGCCTTATCCAGTCCCGGCGCGTCGGGGCGATTGGAAATCACCACAGCAATCTCCGCCGGGTAATCAGGCTGGGCGCAGGCTTTGATCAGCGCCTCCATATTGGAACCGCGTCCGGAAATCAGAATGGCGAGCCTGATTTTTTTCACGACCATGCCTGATCGCGATTGATAAGGATGACCTGCTCCTGTCCGGCTTGCGCCGCTACGACTTCACCGATCACGGAAACGGTTTCACCCGCATCGGACAAGACTTTTCTGACGTCTTCTGCTTTTTCTGGTGACACGACAACGACCAGACCGATCCCGCAGTTGAAGGTTTCGGCCAAGTCTGAGGGTGATAAGCCCCCCGCATCGCGCAGCCATTTAAACACTGGCGGTAACTCCCATGAACTGCAGTCGATCTGCAAAGCGTAATTTTCAGGAATCGTGCGGGCGGCGTTCCCCGGCAATCCGCTGCCGGTGATATGCGCCATCGCATGCACGGCGGGGCCGCCGTCAGCATCGTTGATTGCCATCGCCTTTTGAGCGGGCACAACATAAATCCGCGTCGGTGCCATCAGGGCTTCGCCCAGCTTTTTACCCATTTTGTCGAAGGGGGCTGCATCTTCATATTTCAAACCGCTTTTACCAACAACATGGCGGACAAGGGAATAACCGTTGGAATGCACACCGCTGGAGGCCACACCCAAAACCACATCGCCCGCTTGCACACGGCGGCCATCGAGCATACGGGCGCGCTCGACCGCACCCACGGCAAATCCGGCCAGGTCATAATCACCGTCTTGATACATACCGGGCATTTCGGCGGTTTCGCCGCCAACCAGCGCGCATTCAGCCTGAGCACAGCCTTCGGCGATCCCGGCGATCACGCGGGCGGCGATATTGACATCCAGCCGTCCGGTTGCAAAATAATCAAGAAAAAACAACGGCTTGCCGCCATTGACGATCAAATCGTTGACGCTCATCGCCACCAGATCGATGCCGACCGTGTCATGCAAACCCGCATCAATGGCGATTTTGAGCTTGGTGCCGACCCCGTCGGTCGAGGACACCAGCACCGGATCGGTAAAACCTTCTTTTTTCAGGTCAAAAAGCGCACCAAACCCGCCCAGACCCACCATCACACCGGGACGGGCCGTACGGGCGGCCAGCGGGGCAATTTTGCCGACCAGCGCGTCACCAGCTTCTATATCCACACCGGCTTGCTTATAGGCACTGTCTTTCATTGGATTCATTCCCCGAAGGCATTATATAAGTGAGGCAGCGTCCTTGAAGACGGCTTGCTTGCAAGGTTTTCGCATTATGGCCAGACATTACAGATTTTTTATCCCCCTCGCCAGCACACTCGTGCTGCTTTCCGGCATTTTCCTTTTTTCCGGAATCGCGAAGGCTGAAGACCCGTTGTTTACCGTGGACGGGGTGCGTGTCGATGTGACCGCCGAAAGCGCCGTCGCCGCCCGTACGCAAGCTTTTGAAAAAGCGCAGCAGGAAGCTTTCAAAATGCTGGCCGAGCGCCTGTTGCCGGAAGCAGACGCCAAATCATTCGAACCGCCTGCCATCGCCGTGATTTCACCGATGGTCAAAGATTTTGAAATTACCGGCGAACAGCTTTCCCGCGTCCAGTATATCGGCACCTATACCTTCCGCTTCAAAGATGAGGCCATCCGCAATTTCTTTGCCAACAAGAATGTGTCCTTCAGCGATGTGCGCAGCAAACCCGTGCTGATCCTGCCGTTCTATCAGGTCGGCACCAAGGTCACGCTGTGGGGCGAAGGCAATCCGTGGCTGGCCGCTTGGGGACGCACTAATACGCAAGCCGGATTGGTGCCCGTACAGATTCCCATCGGCGATATTGCCGATGTCGGTGATATCACCGACACACAGGCGCTGACCTATAACGGCACCAGCCTGCAGAACATGATCAGCCGTTACGGTGCCGGTGAAGCGATTATCGTCATGGCGCAACCGAAATGGCAGGGTGATACCGCGGGCGAACCGCACAGCATCGATGTGATGATTTACCGCACGGACCTAAGCGCGCCCGTTTTCGTGAAAACCATCAGCACCGCCAGCACCGATAAAACGGGCGCTGAAACGCTTTTCGATACCGCCGTGCGTCTCACCCGTCAGGCTTTCCAGAGCGACTGGAAAAGTAAAACCAGTGTGCAACTGGGCGAGAAAGCCACACTGAACGCGCGGGTACGTTTCAATTCCTTGCGTGAATGGTCGGAAACGCAGAAGGCCCTGCGCAAGGTTCCCGGCATTTCCTATATGCGCGTCGTACGCCTGAATCCGAAACAGGCCGAAATTGAACTGACCTATAGCGGCACGGAAGACCGCCTGCGTCTGGCGCTGTCGCAATCCAGTCTTTCGCTCTCGGAACCGCAGATTTCCTACATGAACGGCTATGATAACGCCGCCCCCGTCTATGAGCTTTATTACAGCCCGCAAATCCAGCCGGCGAGCGGCCTGTCGGAATGATCACCGCCCGGCATGAACAGCTGACCTTCGATCTCGGTCATCGCTCTGCGGTAGGCCGTGAAGATTTTCTGATCGCGGACAGCAACCGCGATGCCGTATCATGGATCGATTTATGGCCGGAATGGCCAGCCCCTGCGCTGGTACTCTACGGCCCCGCCGCCTGCGGCAAAACGCACCTCGCCGCCGTGTGGAGCGCGCAGGCAAAAGCAACCGTTATCAACCCGGAAGATTTAAGCACGCAAAGCGCCGACACTTTATTCGCACAGGGCGAACATTTCCTGATTGATCCGGTCGATCCGTGGATTGGTGACCGCGCGGCGGAAACCACACTGTTCCATCTTTATAATCTGGCCAAAGAAAACGGACGCACGTTGCTGCTGACCATGCGTGTGCCGCCGGTGCGGTTATCTTTTGCGATTCCCGATCTGGCCTCGCGGCTGCGCGCCGCGCCCGGTGTTGCGATTCACGCACCCGATGAAATGCTGCTGGGGGCGGTGCTGGTCAAGATGTTTGCCGACCGCCAGTTACAGATCGGCGAAGACGTCCTGAATTATATATTGCCGCGCATGGAGCGTTCTTTCGCCGCCGCCCGCGATCTGGTTGAAAAATCCGACCGGCAAGCGCTGGCCGAAAAACGCCCCGTCTCCATACCGCTGATCCGCCATGTGCTGATGACACAGACCACAGCGGAATAAACTTCAACCTGTTATCCTGAAATGTAGAAATCAGCGTCATACCGCCCCGCCTTCGCGGGGATAAACTCCGGCTGGCATCCATTCTTTAACTGCTACAGATGCCACGATACTGCACAAAACCATGACGTTCGTGGCAATGTTATTTTTACCACAAAGGCACGAAGAACACGAAGGAACACAAAGTTTTTCCAAATCGTCATCCTGAGCGAAGTCCTGCGATAGCAGGACGAAGTCGAATGGATCTGCTCAGGTTCGTGACGGGACAGATCCCTCGGCTACGCTCGGGATGACAATCTGAAAAAAGGTGCAGGGATGACGACAAAGACAATTAAAGTCATCAAAAAATTTAATCAGGAATAAAAATCCGTACGAGCTTGTTGGCATGCGGCTTCAGATCGCCCCATTTTTCAATCGGGCATTCCAGCACCGTGAGCGTGCCGGACGGATAATTCAGGCCGATCCTGCTTTGCAGTGCAGGCAGAGAGTCCGCCTGCACCAGATTCAAAATCGCCTCGTATATGCCGGGATTATGCGCGACGATCAGCGCGCTTTCGTGACGATCATCCAGAAATTGCGCGGCTTCGATAATTTTTTCCGCATCCGCATTATAAAGATCGGCGCTGAATTCTACGGTACCTGGGAAATCGCCGCCCGCCACTTCCCGCAAAGTCATCTGTGTGCGGCGGGCGTCCGATGCTAAAGCAAGGGACGGCAGCAAGGCTTCGGCCTGCAACGTATCATGCAGACGCGCCATATCCTGCTGGCCTTTACGGGTCAGCATACGCTGATGGTCGGATTGTCCGGGTTCCAGGTTCCGGGCCTCACCGTGACGCATCAACAGCAGACGTTTCATACGATCATCAGTTCGCGAAATTAAGGTTTGAGTAGCGTTGGCAGGCTTCGTTTACGTTTATCTTGCCTAGCGCGAGGTCTGAAAGCATGCCAATGACTTTCTGGGAATCATGGTGGGTCAGTAACTTGGTGGCCGCCACGTCAGGAGATTTAGGACCCACGCCGAACGAGAAACCCTTGGCACCCATGGTATCGGCGTTATTGACCGCCACCATCATGTTTTCGTCGGCATTACTGTCGCCGAAGCACACAATCGTCATGCCTGACCAGCCAATTTCATCCATCATCATTTCTGTCGCGGTGCCCTTGTGCGTACCCGCCGGTACGATTTCAATATAAGCATCCGTCGGTTTGTAGACAGGAATAATATTGATCCCTTCCATGCCCGCCGCCACATCGTTGCAGACGGTCAGCATGTGCGAATAGGCCTCTTTCTTTTCAACCGCCGCCGCCAGCGAAATCGTGATGGCGCACATTTTGTGTTCTTCGACGAAGCCGCCGGGGTGAGCTTTCAATTCCTGATTGAAAATATCTTTTAACTTTTGAATCTCAGGCACCTGTTTCTGGAATAGAACAGAACGATCGGGGCGCTGGATAAACGCGCCGGTTTCGGTCGACAGCCAGAACGGTAATTTCTCGGATTGTGCGACGATATCGGGGAACAGGTTTTCAACGAATTTCTGAGGGCGTCCCGTATTGATCGATACCGGGCACTGCGCTGTCATCAAATCCATCAGGCTGGTTTGAAATTCAGGTTCGGAAGCTACAGGGTCATGTACACCCGGCTGGCGCACGATCGTCGCACCATCGAGGTCTATCATAAGAACCAGTTTGCGCTGCGCAGCAGCCTCAAAAACGGCACGAACAGCTTCCATGGCACACACCCCATTTGGAAAAAGCTTCATTAAGTAGCCTGAAATTACAGAAATCCGGGCGTAAAATCAAACTTTTTATTTACATAATGTTTATTTTTGGGGGTTTTCTTATTTTGCAGCGCAAAACAACGCCCTAGAGCTTATGCCCCACCGGCTTTGAAACAGGCGACAGGGAAGGTTCGGTACGCAGGGACAGGAATTCGCGGGAGTTCATCATCTCAATACCATGGTCGCGGGCATAGGCCGGGGTAATGACCGGCATATTACTCCGGTGGTGCCCTACTGAATCCGCGCACAGATCGGAAAGGATGATCGTCCTGTAACCGTGCTTTTGCGCACTCAGCGCGCTCTGCCAAACGCAATCGCGCAGATTGATGCCAGAGAGGATGCAGGTGCCGACATCATGCTTCTTAAGAATGCGCGGTACATCCGTCGGAATAACCAAATCGCCATAACGATTGGCTTCGAAAACCGAAGGCAGATAGCCATGGCTGGTTTCCGGCCAGTTCATGCCGCCGTCCTTCATCGACCTTGTGCAACGCTTGGTCAGCGCCAGCTCTTCCTCGACATTGGTGACATAGGTATAGACCGGCAGGAAACGGCTGCTCGTTTCCTCAATGAAATTCTCGATCTTCTGCGGCAGCACAAGATCCTCTTCCGGCAAGGCCTCCACAAAGCATTTTTGCATGTGCACGACCAGATGGGCGATGTTATGAACCGGCCCCGGCATGGCGGCGTCCCTTCGTTTAAAACGTCCAGATCATATTATCTGCGTAATATACAAGAATTTCTTACTTTTGCGCCATTTTTTCTATATTGTCCTGACATTGCAAGGGAATACCGGAGTTAAGACAGATGGCACGCACAGCCCTGATCGCCGATATCGGCGGCACAAATGCCCGCTTTGGGATTGTAGACCAACAGGGTGTTCACGACCTTGTCTATCTTGAATGCCGCGATTATACCGGCCCGACCGAAGCCGCCGAAGCCTATCTGAAACAAGTCGGTGCCCAGAGGCCTGATGTCGGCATTCTGGCCGTCGCTGGCCCCGCCGAAGACGATCTGGTCGGCTTCACCAGCATTCCGTGGGCGTTCCGCAAATCCAAACTTCAGCAAAGCCTCGGCTTCAGCAAACTGGAAGTCATCAATGATTTCGAAGCCGTGGCCATGGCCATTCCCGGAATCGATCCCGACCTGCTCCAGCATATCGGTGGCGACGCCCCTATCGAACACCGCGCCAAAGGCGTCATCGGCCCCGGCACGGGTCTGGGCGTGGCCTCCTTGTTCTGGACAGGTAACCGCTATGTCAGCCAGCCCGGTGAAGGCGGCCATGTCACAATGCCCGCTACGACCGACCGCGAATTCCAGCTGTTCCAGCAACTGCGCGTGAAATATCACCATATCTCGGCAGAGCGCGTCTGCTCCGGCAAAGGACTCGAAAACATCTATAACGCCATCCGTGCACAGGACAAGAAATTCGACCGCCCCGACCTGACCGCGCCCGAGATCAGCCAGAACGCCATCAACGGCACCTGTGAGGTATGCACAGAAGCGCTGGATCTGATGCTGGGCTTTCTGGGTCGCGTCACCGGCAATCTGGCACTGACCCTCAATGCGCAGGGCGGCATGTATGTGGCGGGCGGCATCCCCACCAAGCTCGGCGATTATTTCTTTGAATCACGCTTCCTTGAGGAGTTTCAGGCCAAGGGCCGTTTCAAGGATTACATGAAGCGCATTCCTGTCTATCTGATCAAGCACGACGCCATCGGCCTACTCGGCCTCGAACAGCGCGCCAAATATGAACTGACAATCATCTAACCGATTATTTTAAGGCCTTACGGCCTTGATCAGGTTGGCGGTGGAATGGTCCAGGCCGCTTACATCGCCCGTATCGAGCGCCGGGGCAATCACCTGCGCCAGTTTCTTGCCCAGCTCCACGCCCGGCTGATCGAAACTGTTCAGGCCCCAGATAATCCCCTGCACGAACACTTTATGTTCATAGGCCGCCATCAGCGCGCCGAGATGATACGCATCCAGCTGCGGCAGCAGGATGGTGGTGGACGGGCGGTTACCGGAGAATACGCGGCTGGCGTCATTGTTCGCTTCGGTCAACGTCTGGCCGACGGCTAATGCCCGCGACTGCGCGAAGCAATTGGCCAGCAGGCTGCGGTGGTTCGCGGCCAGTTTATGATCGGGCTTGGCCACGGCAATGAAATCAACGGGCACGATCTCGCCCTGATGCACCAGCTGCATGAAAGAATGCTGGCTGTCGGTGCCGGGTTCGCCGAACACCACCGGCCCCGCCGCCACGTCCAGTGTTTTACCGTCGCGGTCAACCGTTTTGCCGTTCGATTCCATGTCCATCTGCTGGATGAATTTGGCCAGACGCGCCAGACGCTGGTCATAGGGCAGTAAAGCCTGCGTCGGATACTGACAGACATTGCGGTACCAAACACCCAGCAGCCCCATCAGCAACGGTACATTCTTGTCCGCAGGCGCGGTGCGGAAATGATCATCCATCGCCCGCGCGCCCGCTAGCAATCTATCAAAATTCTGCGGACCGGTGGCCAGCATGATCGGCAAGCCAATCGCAGACCACAACGAATAACGCCCGCCGACCCAGTCGGCAAAACTGAAAATGTGTTCCTGCGGTACGCCAAAAGCCACCGCCTTATCAACCGCTGACGACAACGCCGCCAGATGCGGGCCGACTTTATCCTCGCCCAGCGCCCCTGCCAGCCATTGACGGGCAACGGTAGCATTGAGCATGGTTTCTTCAGTAGTGAACGTCTTGGACGCAATCAGCACCAGCGTATTCTCAGGCTTCAGACCCGCCAGTGCGCGGCTGATCGCATGACCATCGACGTTCGAAACAAAATGCACAGCGGGGCCGTCATGCAGATCAACCAGCGACTCGGTCACGAAACGCGGACCAAGATCGGAGCCGCCGATGCCGATGCTGACCACATCGGTAATATTTTTATCGCCGCGAATTTTATCCGCGAACGCCGCCATCTTTTTCCGCGTTTCATAAACGCCCGGTACAACATTATCACCATCGACGCGGATATCGGCATGTTCCGCCGCGCGCAAGGCCGTATGCAGAACGGCGCGGTTTTCAGTGTTATTGATTTTCTCACCGCTGAACATTTTCGTGCGCCAACCTGCGACATCACGGGCAATCGCCAGCTCCTGCAACAGCGTCAGCGTTTCCGGCGTCACCAGATGCTTGGAAAAATCAAAAACCGCCTGACCGAAATTGACGGTCAGGGCACCGCAACGCGCCTGATCCTGCAGCGCGTTGCGCAGATGAAAGCCTTTTAGTGTCTTATGATGTTTCTCCAGCGCGGCAAAAGCCGGATGATTTTTCAAACCCATGATATCCTCTTTAAATATCCATCCGCGTGATCTGCTTGTCCTTCAGGCACAGGGCGATCTCGCCCGCCAGCAGCTTGCGCGCCACCTGCCCGTAAATTTCATTACGCCAGCCTTTGGTTACGGATAAATCGCCATCCGGATTCATGATAAAGGCCTCAAGGTCTTCGGCGTTTGCCACCAGTTTAGGCGCGACACCGTGCTCAGAGCTTTGAATCCGCAACAGCATTTTCAGCATTTCGAGAGTCGGCGTCATGTCCGAGGGGAATTTCGGGCGGCGTTCGACATGCGGACACTCCTTGGGCGGTGTCGCCAGCCCTTTCAAGGCGGCTTCCAGCAAACCCTTACCCATCTTGCCGCGCGCGAAATCAGGCGACAGGCCGCGTATCTTGCCTAGTTCTTCCGCAGTTTCCGGTGGGTGGATCGCCATATCGGCCAGCACTTCGTCCTTGACGATACGCTGACGCGGCACATCACGGCTTTGCGCCTCGCGTTCACGCCAGGCAGCCACTTCGCGCAAGACCGCCAGCACTTTGGGTTTGTCGGTGCGCACCTTGATGCGTTCCCATGAATCCTCAGGTTTGTTTTCGTAGGTTTCCTTGCTGGTGAGGATTTCCATTTCCTGTTTCAGCCAGGTGGTGCGTCCGGTCTTTTCCAGTTTCTCGGCAAGGTCTTCATAGATATCGCGCAGATAAGTCACATCATCCAGCGCATAGAGCAGTTGTTTCTTCGACAGCGGGCGGCGTGACCAGTCAGTAAACTGCGCGCCCTTATCGAGATGCACACCGCAGATATCCGCGACCAGCGAATAATAACCAATCGACTCGCCGAAGCCGCAGACCATGGCCGCGACCTGCGTGTCAAAAATAGGGTGCGGCACCTTGCCCATGATGTTGAAGAAAATTTCCAGGTCCTGCCGTGCGGCATGAAACACCTTGAGAATTTTTTCATCCGCCAGCAATGTCAGCAGCGGCGCGAGGTCGATGCCGTCCATCAGCGGGTCGATGGCTTTGGGTTCGCCTTCGGGGCTGGCCACCTGAATCAGGCAAAGCTGCGGATAATAAGTCTTATCGCGCAGGAATTCTGTGTCGATGGTGAAATACGGTCCCTGCGCCAATTCGGCGCACAGGGCGGTCAGTTCGGTCTGGTTTGATATAATGCCTGTCATGGCCTGAACTTAACGGATGAAACCCGCGCTGTCAGCCTTAAACCTTTGGCAGTTGCTCAATAAGTGCGCGCACCACCTGAAATTTCTCCTGAGAGAGCGTACTCATGGTTTTGGCATGCTTCTCCAGCGCGGCGCGGCGGAAAAGCCCGGCGCAGTCTGCTTTCTTACGTATGTAAGATGACAGCAATCCTCCGGCCTGCGCGGTTTCCAGACACGATTGGTAAACACTCTTCTTATTCTCAAGCGTTGAGAGATCAGCCTTGCGGATCGTGCGTGTCAGGGCCAGAAAATCATCAAGATCGCTCAGAATATTGGTATGCACTACCGTAGACGGGCTGCTCTCGCGGGCGGCAAAACGGGCACAATCGGCACGGATGGCCAGCATCTGCGCTTCCTCGTTATCCAGCATTTCCTTGAATTCGTCAGTTAGCATAGTGCTCTCTTTATACAAATATTATGAATAATTATCACTCAGCATTCCGGCTGCGGGCCGGACTTGTCTGTCGATGACACCAACCGCAACGCGCCCGCACGGATCTTTACATCTTTTCCAGGGGCTAGGGATACCGCCGCCTCACCCGTCCGTGCACGACTGGCCGCCAGCACGTCCTCGATAATGGCCCATCCAGCGTTCACATTGGTCAAAATTTGTTCCCGGGCGATAACATTGATCAGGGCCGCATGTTTTTGCAGCGTGGCGTTACGGAACGATCCGGCGCAATGGCTGTTACTGAACAGAAAGGAAGATAAATCCATGCTGATCCGAGAGCATGGCAGATAAGCATTCAGCGCGGCCTGCTTTTCCTCCCGTGTCGATGGATTGGCATCGCGGAAATCGCGGGTCAGGGTCAGCAGGCAATCGACATCATCCAGCACACGCTGATGCACGGCGGCGGATTCACTGCCATCCTTTCCGGCAAACACTGCACAATCAGTACGGATCGCCAACAGGCGTTCTTCCTCGATATCCAGCAGTTCCTTGAATTTATCGCTTAGCATGGCGCATTCCCTGTCTAAGTTTTATTATTATGGCTAATCATGGTTCTAAGGCCAAATGCCGCCCCTGTCACGCTTTTTTGCATCCTGCCTGTGAAATCAGCCTGAAATCCTTGAGTTTTTAGGCCTCTGCCATTATGTTTGCGGTCAGTTTTCACCCGTAATCGATGGATTTTAGACCATGCATGCCTACCGCACCCATAAATGCGCCGAACTCCGTAAAGACCATGCGGGCCAGACCGTCAAGCTTTCGGGCTGGATTCACCGCAAGCGTGACCATGGCGGTGTGCTGTTTATTGATCTGCGCGATACCACGGGGCTGACCCAGTGCGTGATCGATCAGGACAGCCCCCTGCTGGCCGAGGTTGAAAAATGCCGTCCTGAATCCGTTATCACCATCACGGGCCGCGTCAAAATCCGCCATGAAGGCACCGCCAACGCCGACCTCGCCACCGGCGATATCGAAGTTTATATCGACGATCTGACTGTACAATCTCATGCCGAAGTGCTGCCGCTGCAAGTGGCCGATGCCGATGCGGCGGGCGAAGACGTGCGCCTGAAATACCGTTTCCTCGATCTGCGCCGCGAAGCGATGCACAGCCGCATCCGCCTGCGCAACAATGTGATTTCCGGCATGCGCAAGCGTATGTGGGATGCGGGCTTTCAGGAATTCAACACACCGATCCTGACCGCTTCCAGCCCCGAAGGTGCTCGCGATTATCTGGTGCCCTCACGCCTGCACCCCGGCAAGTTCTATGCGCTGCCGCAGGCACCGCAACAATTCAAGCAATTGCTGATGGTGGCGGGTTTCGACCGTTACTTCCAGATCGCGCCGTGCTTCCGCGATGAAGATGGCCGCGCCGACCGTCTGGCTGAATTCTATCAGCTCGACGTTGAAATGAGCTTCGTGCAGCAAGAAGACATCTTCGCCACCATGACGCCCGTCATCGACGGCGTGTTCAAGGAATTCGCCAACTGGACAGGTACGCCGCACAAGGTCGAATGGCTGCCCAACATGAAATATGCCGATGCGCTGCTGCAATACGGCTCCGACAAGCCGGACATGCGCAACCCGCTCGTCATCTGCGATGTCACTTCCGTGTTCAAGCGCGATGACGTCAACTTCAACGCCTTTAAGGGCATCATCGACAAGGGCGGCGTCGTCCGCGCGATTCGTGCCCCCAAAGTCGGCGGCCAGCCACGCAGCTTCTTCGACAAGCTCAATGACTGGGCGCGCGGCGAAGGTGCGCCGGGTCTGGGTTATATCCTGATCGAAGCAGGCGAAGGCAAAGGCCCGATTGCGAAATTCGTGCCGCCTGCCGCGCAGGAAGAACTGAAAAAAATTGCCGGACTTGAAGACGGCGATGCGATCTTCTTCATCTGCGACATGGAAGGTAAGGCCGCCAAATTCGCAGGCCGCGCGCGCGACAAGATTTGCGACGACATGGGCGTACGTGAGAAAGGCGTCTATAAATTCCTCTGGATCGTCGATTTCCCGATGTATGAAATGGACGAAAAAGCCGGGAAGATCGATTTCTCGCACAACCCGTTCTCGATGCCGCAAGGCGGCCTTGACGCGCTCAACGGCGACCCGCTCGCCGTTGTCGCCACGCAATATGACTGCGTGTGCAACGGTTACGAACTGGCCTCGGGCGGTATCCGCAACCACAAGCCGGAAATCATGGAACGCGCTTTCGCCATCGCCGGTTACGACCGCGACGTGCTGGAGAAAAAATTCGGCGGCATGCTCGATGCGTTCCGTTTCGGCGCCCCCCCGCACGGCGGCTGCGCTTTCGGTATCGACCGCATCGTCATGATCCTCGCCAACGAGCCGAACCTGCGCGAGGTTTATGCCTTCGTGATGAACGGCGCCTACGAAGACCCCATGATGGGCGCCCCCACCGACCCGACACCGCAGCAGCTTAAAGATTTGCATCTGAAGGTCGTCCCGCCGATTAAGGTGGAGATGGCGGAGAAGAAGAGCGCTTAAAGCATAATGAATATTGAGCCTTTTAGGCAAAAATTATATGACGCTCTAATAGCATTGCATCGTATCGACTCAGTGATCTTTACACTTGGTCATCACGAACCCACAATTAATCATCAGCTAGCCTGCAAGCTATCCATCCAGTTCGCAGAGCATATTGTGGATTGTGAGTACGCCCTTGCCGGTACGGATGAAAAACAAAACCAATTCGGCATGACTGTCAGGCCGGACATTGTGATTCACCAAATACGGGGTCAAAACACTAACAATCTTGCCGTTATTGAAGTTAAACGCCACTCCAACTCTAGAAATGACAAACAGAAGATAGAAGACTATTCAAACTTAGGATATAAATTCGGAGTTCGTATAAAGTTTACAAATGATGGGCGGCTAGTAGGCAAGCATTCTGGAATTTATGTTTTCGCTGATCGTCAATGGTGCCCCATTGCCCCAACCCAACCACAACAGCAAACATAAGAACTACGGTAATCAAAACACCACTCTCAATCGTCATCCCGAGCGCAGCCGAGGGATCTGACCCGTTGCAAACCTGAGCAGATCCATTCGACTTCGTCCTGCTGACGCAGGACTACGCTCAGGATGACAAAAAAAGAGCGGCCTACTTATACTGCCCCAGCGCCTGCTCCATCGGGGCGCAACGGGGGTCTTTGCTCAGGCACAGAGCGGCCATGACCAGCAACTGGAAATGATCGACGTCGGGTGGCACTGTGGTTTGTCCGGCGACGTCGGTGATTGTGTTCACGCATTCGATGAAGGCGCTTTTCATGGCATAGGCGGGGAATTGCTGTTCGCCGTGCGCGGTGGAAGCCGCGCAATGTTGCTTGAGCGTATCTGCCGGGGCTTCCAGCTTCTTTTCCTGCAAGACCGCGCCGTAATTCGAGAGCATCACCATATTGGATGCGGACACCGCCGTCAGGCAGGCCGGGCTTTCCCATGCGCCGATGCAAACCGGGGCGATTTGTTGCGCCGCTGCGAGTGACACATCGCTGGCCTTAACGCCGCCTTGCGTCTGGGCGTACGCGGGCAACATCGTGAACACGGGAAAGGTCAAAGCCAAGGCCATCAATTTGGCGGCGCGGATAAGGTTCATGAAATATCTCTTTTTAAAAAATGGTGAAGTACATGGGAACAAAATAGCTGATTACGGCGGCGTTGGCAAAATTCAAGTCATTGTCATCCTGAGCGTGAGCGAAGGATCCCCTTACTACAACAAAGAGAGATCCTTCGCTGGCGCTCAGGATGACAAAGGAGAGGAATTGAAAAAATTTGGCCCGGTCAGCGTTTGGGGTCGCTGACCGGGCCGGGGGAATCGTCTGCCTTGGGGTTTGGGTTCACGGTTAGGTGGGGGCAGACGAAAACTGTTCTTACTCTGTCTCTCTGTTCTACTCAGGTATAAAGGAGGCCTTACACGCTGGCGGACTGCTCCTCCGTTTTACGTTCATCGGCTTTGCTGGGCTCTTCTTTGCTGCCTTTGCGTGCCTCTTTCTGCTGATAGAGGCCGACATCGGCGGCATTGAAAATCGTTTCGGCGCTGTCTCCGGCGGCAAATCCTTTGAGCCCGAGGCTGGCCCGGACGGGGATTTCTTCCCCGTGCCAGGCCAGCGACAGGTTGTTCAGCTTCCAGCCGATGCTTTGGGCACGGCTGGCGGCGTCACTCTTTGTCGTATGGGAGAGAAGCAACACGAATTCATCACCGCCCAGGCGCGCGGCGGCGTCCATGGCGCGGATTTCATTTTTCAGCGTACGTCCGACCAGACGCAGGGCGGCATCGCCCGCGAGGTGTCCGTAAGTGTCATTGATAGCTTTAAAGTTATCGAGATCAATCAGCACCAGCAGCCCGCCCTTGGTCAGGCCGCGTTTGCAGCGTTCCAGTTCACCGGTGAATGCGTCATAAAAGCCGCGACGGTTCAGCATGCCGGTCAGTTCATCGGTCGTGGCCACTTTCTCAAGCTGGCGAATGCGTTGTTCCTGTGCGAAAATCGTGTCTTCGGCCTGTTCGATCATGCCGTGCGCCTGTTTCAGCAGCGCCAGTGTCGCCGCCATGCTGCGTTCCCAGCCGTCTTTTTCGCGGGCATGCTGCTCCAGCGTTTCAAACAGTGATTGTGGATCGGCGGACTTGAATTCGAGCTTGAAGTTTTCCGGTTTCTTCCGGCTTTTGCTTTTTCTGATTTTTACGTCCGGACGGCTGGCCGCACCCGGCAGGACGACACCTGCCAGCGCGTTTCCGGCTGTCACGGCCATAGACGCCGTTTCGCTGTAATTTACAATTTCAGTACTCATGACATTCACCCTAACAATGAGATCACGTGACGTTGTTTTTTATATCGCCACACCCTTGTTTTTAAGTATTGCGAGCATTATGCCATCTCAGATCGCCCCTTGATTATCATTCAATATCAATATGTTGTATATTATACCCTTTGCATAAGCCGGAGGGGGTAAGGAAGGCCGAAACCGCCCCTTGTGCCAAACTTGCCTAGTCAAAAATGTCCTGACGGGGAACGGCGCAAACGGGATCGCCCCTACCCGCCGCCGACTGAATGGCCTATACTGGAAGTATGACCCTGATTAAATCACTGCTGATCGCCGGATTGCTGGCCACGGTTTCAACACCGTCGCTGGCGGGCGCACGGCTGGATAAAACCGGGCGCGAAGCACTGGCCGCCCACAAGGCGCTTTATAATATCGAAATGACGTCAAAGCGCAGTTCGTCACAGGTGCTGAATATTCACGGCCAGATGTATTTCGCCCTGCAACCCTCGTGCGAGGCATGGTCAACCGATCACCGTTTCAACCTGTATTACGAATATGCCGACAGCCCGCCGATGCAGATTTCCAGCGATTTTACGACCTATGAACCGCTGGACGGCAAAAGTTTTGATTTCAATTCCCGGCGCAAACGCGATGGCGAAATGTATCAGGAGCTGCGCGGTACCGCCGTGCGCGATGAAGCCGGTCTGGCGCATGTGACCTACACCACGCCCGAGGGCTTGGCCTTTGACATGCCCCAGGGCGGCCTGTTCCCGATGGCGCATACCGCCGCGATGATGGACAGTATCCGCGCTGGCAGCAAAGTCTTTAACGCCGTGGTGTTTGACGGCAGTGATGAAGAAGGCCCGATCGAGATCAACACCATCGTCAACAAGCCCGTGACCATCCCAGCGGCGATGACGACAACGCCCGCCATCGACAGCACACTGGTCAGTTCCCCGGCGCACAGGGTGCGCATGGCGTTCTTCCCGATCAATGACGATAATCCTGCCGCCGATTACGAAATGGATGTCGTGCTGCATGATAACGGCGTCATCAGCGATATGAATGTCGATTACGGTGAATTTTCCGTATCGCAAAAACTGGTCGCCCTTGAGAAAGTGAATGCCCCTGCCTGCAACAATGAAGCGGCGTCCCCCGGTAAATCCGGCCCGCCCGCCGAGAAACCGCGCAAGAAGCTGTTCAAATTAATTCCATAAAGCGCGCATACGGGCATCTTCCCTCGACTTCGCTTCGCAAACACTCTAAAATTTAACTCTTTGGCAAACCTTACCCGGTTATGATGAATGCCGGGGAAAACAACAGGTTGCCAGCTTTAACCGGGGCAGCCATCACATCAGATGAGTACATCCACAATGTCAAAAACAGTCCTGGTCGTCGAAGATAACGAGCTGAATATGAAGCTCTTCCATGACCTGCTCGAAGCGCACGGGATCAATACGATCGAAACCCGTAACGGCAAGGACGTGCTGGAACTGGCCCGCCAGAACAAACCCGACCTGATCCTGATGGACATCCAACTGCCGGAAGTCTCGGGTCTGGACGTCACCAAATGGCTTAAGGCCGACGATGAACTCAAATCCATTCCCGTCATTGCCGTGACGGCCTTCGCCATGAAAGGCGACGAGCAGAAAATCCGCGAAGGCGGCTGCGAAGACTATATTTCCAAACCGATTTCCGTGACGCATTTCATGGAAGTCGTGCACAAATACCTTAAGTAAGCTGTAACCCAAGGGAACAGGCGAACCATGTCTGCGCGTATTCTTGTCGTTGATGATATCCTGCCGAACGTCAAGCTGCTGGAGGCCAAACTCAGCAGCGAGTATTACGACGTCCTGACCGCGACCAGCGGCGAAGAAGCCTTGCAACGCGTCGCGCAGGACAGCCCCGACATAATCCTGCTTGATGTGATGATGCCCGGCATGGACGGTTTTGAAGTCTGCCGCCGGATCAAGGCCAACCCTGCTTATGCGCATATTCCCGTTGTGATGGTCACAGCGCTGACCGATAATACCGATAAAGTGCGCGGGCTTGAGGCCGGTGCCGATGATTTCCTGTCCAAACCGGTCAACGATACCGCGCTGATGGCGCGTGTGCGTTCATTGGTACGCCTGAAAATGACCGTCGATGAATGGCGCGCACGTTCAAACACCGCCAACCAGCTCGGCATCGTGGAAGACAACACCACGGTGATGAGCGAGCGCGTCGAAGAAGCCCGCATCCTGATTATCGACGACCAGCAATTCGAAGCCGACAAGATCGCCGAGACCCTGCACCGCGACAATGATATCGTCGTGCCGGTCGATAGCGGCATCAAGGCGATGGAACTGGTATCGGTGCATGATTTCGACCTTATCATCATCAGCCTGAACTTGAAAAACGAAGACGGGCTGCGCCTGTGTTCGCACCTGAAATCAAACGAACGCACACGCAGCGTACCAATTTTGATGGTCGCGACCGAAGACGATCTCGACCGCGTCGCCCGCGGCCTTGAAATCGGTGCCCATGACTATGTGATGCGTCCGGTGGACCGCAACGAAATTCTGGCACGTGCCCGTACGCAAATTCGCCGCCGCCGTTTTCAGGAACGGTTACAGGCCAATTATCAGGTCAGCCTGTCGATGGCACTGACCGATCCGCTTACCGGGCTTTATAACCGCCGCTATATGGAAGTGCACCTGCTGAAACTGATCCAGAAGAACGCAGAGAACAAAAAAAATCTGTGTGTACTGCTGCTCGACATCGACCATTTCAAGAAAATCAACGACACCTACGGCCACGGCGTCGGGGACGAGGTTTTGAAAACCATCGCCTTCCGTCTGAAAGACAGCCTGCGCAGTTTCGACCTTGTGGCGCGTCTGGGCGGCGAGGAATTCGTGGCCATCCTGCCCGATACGAACGAAGAAATGTCGCAATTCGTGGCAGAACGCCTGCGCCGCTCGATTGGCGAACGGCCGATCAAGTGCAGCGCGCCGGACGGTGAAATTACCGTAACAACATCTATCGGCGGCGCCTATATCGAACCGGGCGACCATACCGTGCAAGCCGTTATCGACCGCGCCGACAAGGTTTTATACGTCGCCAAGGAAAGCGGACGGAACTGTACAGTTTTTGAGAAATGGGGCAAACTGGACCAGGATCAATTCCGCCAGGAACCGCGCCCGATCATCGCGTAATACTACCTTTATATATTAAACTGCGGGCTGGTATCCATCAGCAGACGTCAAGAGGGGGATATGATGTCGGTCAAGCCATTTGGTGTTTTTCTTCTGAGTGCCGCTCTTCTCACAATCGCGATCAGCAGCCATACGGCGCAGGCATCGGCACCCGTACCGGCAGCGCCCGTTGCCACAACCGCTACGCCGGAGCCTGCTGTGAATGTGGCGCTGGACGAACTCAAGGACTCGATCAAACGCTGCTCTGAATTGCAGGATCGTGGCATCCGCATGTCATGTTACGATAAACTCTCACAGAGTCTTGGTTTCCTGAGCGCCGAAAAAATAGCGGAAGATCAAAAAACACTGGGCAAAATAGGCTTTTGGGACATCACAAGCAAAAAGAATATTGATGGCACCGCGCAAACAACCCTGCGCCTCGAATCCAGCAACACGATCAAATCACGCACCGGCACTGAGCGCAATGTGGCGCTGGTGATACGTTGCACCCCCGGAAAAACGGAAGTTTTTCTTGACTGGAAAGCGCCTGTTACTGGCTCAACAAGCGCAAATAAAACCACAACCACAGTGACTTACTATCTAAACGGCAGCGAAAAAATTAACGAGAACTGGGAAATTTCATCCGATCTATACGCCATCTTTGCTCTTGATCCGGCGGCCTTTATTCGCAATATCATGAAAAAACAAAAACTGACGATAGGTATCACGCCTTATGGCTCTTATATTCAGAACGCTATCTTCGATGTCACCGGCGCCGATGGTGCCATCGATGTCATCGTCAAAACCTGCTACTAAAGTGCCAGATCGGCAGAGCGGGCGATAAACTCCGGGTTGCGGAATTGATTGTCCGCTCTGCCATAAAGCAACGGTTGCCCCTGTAAATCCTCAAGTACGCCGCCCGCCGCGCGCAGGATGGCATCTCCCGCCGCCGTGTCCCATTCCGATGTTTCGCCGAAGCGCGGATAAAGATCGGCTTTCCCGGCAGCGACAAAGCATATCTTCAGAGAACTGCCCACGCCCATACGCTTGGCAATCTTATGATTTTGCAGAAAGGCATCCATCTTTGCTGTGCTGCCATGGCTTTTGCTGACCACAACGGTCAGACCGCCATGCGGCGGCCTGCGGGTTTTGATCGCCTTGTCCTTATCGGTATCCGCCAGCCAGCGCACGGCCGTCCCGGGACCGCAGGCGGCATAAACCTCGCCACGTGCGGGCGCGCAGATCACACCGATGACCGGAACACCCTTGTGAATGAGCGCGATATTCACCGTATAATCCTTGTTGCCGTCCTTGAACTGCAACGTGCCGTCCAGCGGATCGACCAGCCAGAAATATTCTTGGCCATCAAGGGATGGAATTTCACCGCGGGCAATGGCCTCTTCACCCACCACAGGTACATCGGGCAGCATCTCTTTCAGCTCTTTGGTAATATAAGCCTCGGCTTCTGTATCAGCCTGCGTAAGCGGCGAACCGTCTGTTTTGACCTGATACTGGCTTTGGTCCATACCCGCTTCATCAAAATATTGAAGCGTGATTTCACCTGCCTGCAGGGCAATCCGGCGCACCATGTTGCAAAGCGCCTGCGGATGTTTCAGCAATTTCAATGAAGAGTCAGAAAGCACGGGATGTTTCCTCCGGAGGGGTAAGCGCACTATGATTTTCTATATAGGACAATATCTGCGACAAGCAGGCATCAATATCGGCGCGAGCCGTATCAATCACCAAGTCCGGATTCTCCGGCACCTCGTAAGGCGAATCAATGCCGGTGAAATCGGCGATTTCCCCGGCGCGCGCTTTGCGGTAAAGACCCTTGGGATCGCGTTTTTCGCACACGGACAGATCGGCCTTGATATAAATTTCATGGAAACGCTCACCAGCAGCGCGGCGCGCACGTTCGCGGTCCTCATGGAACGGCGATATGAAAGCGGTAATCACGATCAAACCGGCCTCCGCCATCAGCGCCGCCACTTCACCCACGCGCCTTATATTTTCGCTGCGGTCTTCTGGCGAGAAACCAAGGTCGGCGCACAAACGTCGGCGCACATTATCACCGTCCAGCACATAGACGCGGCGGCCACGGGCAAATAATTCTTTTTCGAGCAGCATCGCCAGCGTCGATTTTCCAGCGCCTGAAAATCCCGTCAACCAGAACACGCACCCCTTGTGCCCGGTGCGCATGATGCGGTCTTCGTAGGACACCAGATGATGGACAGCGTGGATATTCGTGGCCTTAGGCTGCGTCAGACGCCGCTGGTCGGCATAGCCTTCCATGCTGATGGTGCCGCCGCCCGCCAGATCGTGACCATGATAGAGAACGACCCTGCCGGTGCGGTCATAGACATCATAGGAATCTATCGGCAATAAATTGCGGGCGCGCAGCGTGATTTCAGCCACCGCGCCCGATGGCACGTCAACGGCGACACTGTCACGCGCCAGCGTCTGCGTATCGATCACGCTATCGATAGATTGCACTGTCACGGGCGCTTCGTGCGTGGCGTAGCGGATTGTATAACTATTGCCCACCTTCAACGGCTCCGGCGACAGCCAGAACAGGCGCACACGGAAAATATTTGATAGCGCGGGCATATTGATTTCATGGCTGGCGATCTGGCCACGCTCGACAAAAACCGGCTGATCGAGAGTCACGCCCACCACCTCCCCGGCATGCGCCTCCGTTTTATGCGCATCGTCCGGCCAGACGCGCAGCGCCGTGACGACGGCCTTGCTGCCACTGGGCGAAAATACCAGCGTGTCGCCTTTTTTTAGAGTACCGCTTTCCACGCGCCCGACGATCACGCGCTCGTCGCCGAATTTATAAACGTCCTGCACCGGAAAGCGCAGCGGCAACGCCACAGAAGGCGGGTGAATTTCAAAACCATCCAGCGTTTCCATCACTGTCAGGCCTGCATACCAGTCCAGCTTGTCACCACGCCCTGCAACCATCGCGCCGGTACGTGCTGAAACAGGGATGACATGCGTCGGCACAATACCCAGAGACGACAGGTAAGTTTCAATCTGTGTTTTCACCTGATTGAATTTTTCAGGATCGTGACCGGCCAGGTCCATCTTGTTGACGATAACGGCGACCTGTTTCAATCCTAACAGATGCAGCAGATAGGCATGGCGCTTGGTCTGCTCCTTCACGCCCTCAACGGCATCAATCACCAAAAAAGCGGCGGCGGCGGCGGCGGCACCAGATACCATGTTTTTCAAAAATTCGCGGTGCCCGGGCGCATCGATAATCACATAGTCGCGCTTGCCGGTTTTAAAGCGGATCTGCGTTGTATCAATGGTCACGTTCTGGTCACGCTCGGCCTGAAATGCATCGAGCACAAACGACCATTCAATATCTTCCAGCCCTCGCCGCGCCGCCATCTTTTGCAGTTCCGCATGCTTGCCTGCGGGCAGACTGTCGGTATCGTACAGCAAACGCCCGATCAGCGTCGATTTTCCATGATCAACATGACCGACGATAACGATGGGTAATAGCTGGCGATGAGTGGACAACATCACATATACCCCCGTGTGCGCAAGATTTCGAAACTCTCTTCGGATTCGTGGTCCATGGCGCGGCCTGCGCGTTCGGGGTTTTGCGTCGTTTCCAGTTCGCGAATGATATCGTCAATCGTGGCAGCATCGCTGTCGATGGGGAAGGTGATGTTCTTCTCACCCAACGAACGGTAACGCTTGCCATCGCGCGCGAAATAAAGCGGTACGCAGGGAATATTCTCGCGCTGGGTGTAACGCCATATATCCAGCTCCGTCCAGTGCAGCAGCGGATGAATGCGCAGATGACAGCCATCGGGCACATCGGTTTTGTACTGGTCCCAGAATTCCGCCGGTTGGTCTTTGAAGTCCCAGCCGCCTTCGAGCGTACGCGGCGAGAAGACGCGTTCTTTGGCGCGTAAGGCCTGTTCATCGCGGCGAATGCCGGCGATGATGCCGCGATATTTTTCCCGTTGCAGCAGGTTCTTCAAGCCCTCGGTTTTGCGCATGGCGGCGCGGGTGGCAGGCGGCAGCGCCGGATCCATCGCGCTTTCGGGCGGGCATTGTTCATTGATAATAGGTAAATCCCATTCTTTGGTCAGCCGGTCGCGGAATTGATAGACCTCGGGCAACTCCATGCCGGTATCGAGCAGGACCAGCGGAAATGGCACCCGGCCAAAGAACGCCTTGCGCACCAGCCACAACAGCGCGGTTGAATCCTTGCCGATTGACCATAGCATGGCCAACGGATGAATGCGGTTATACGCCTCACGCAGGATATAAACCGACCGGGCTTCCAGATCATCCAGCGAGGCGTTCATGCAGGTCCTGTTCTTATGAAATGGAACGTAATTTTTCCCGCGCCACGCCTTTGTCCGGCAGAACATCGGGACGGCCTATTGAGCTGTAATGGAAACCCTTGCCCTCCATTTCCTCGCATTTATAAATATTGCGAAGATCAAGAAGACGGCGCGCTTTCATCACACTGCCGATACGCTCAAGATCGAGCGCGCGGAATTCGTTCCATTCGGTGATGATCACCAGCACGTCGCTGCCCTGCGCCACTTCGTAGGCGTCTTTGCACCAGACGACATCCTGAAGATGTTTTTGCGCCTGTTCCATCGCCACCGGATCGAAAGCCGCGACAATAGCGCCCGCCTCCTGCAACAGCGGAATGATCGTCAACGCGGGCGCTTCGCGCACATCGTCTGTTTCCGGCTTGAACGCCACACCCAGAACGCCGATACGCTTGCCGGTAACATCGCCGCCGCAAGCCTGCATGATGCGCTCAGCCATTTCACGCTGGCGTTCGGCGTTGATCTGCACAACGGCTTCAACAATGCGCTGATGCGCGCCCAGCACTTCGCCGGTCTGTACCAGCGCCAGCGTGTCCTTGGGGAAGCAAGAACCGCCATAACCGGGGCCGGGATGCAGGAATTTCTTGCCAATGCGGTTATCCATGCCGATGGCGCGCGCGACATCCTGCACGTCGGCACCGGCTTTTTCGCACAGATTGGCGATTTCATTGATAAAGGTGATCTTGGTGGCGAGGAACGCGTTCGCTGCGTATTTGATAATCTCGGCAGTCTCGCGTCCGGTGAAAACGATCGGCGTTTCATTGAGGAACAGCGGGCGATAAACTTCCTTCATCACTTTCTGCGCGCGTTCCGACGTCAGGCCGACGACCACACGGTCAGGGCGCATGAAATCGCTGATCGCCGCCCCTTCGCGCAGGAATTCGGGGTTAGACGCCATATCGAAATCGGCATCGGGGCGCACTTCGCGAATAATGCGCTCGATTTCACGCGATGTGCCCACCGGTACGGTCGATTTGGTTACCACGACGGTATAGCCCGTCATCGCTTCGGCAATTTCACGTGCGGCCTGATAGGCTTGCGAGAGGTCGGCATGACCATCCGTGGCGCGTGGCGGCGTACCGACGGCAATGAACACCACTTCGGCATCACTGACGGCTGATTTCAGGTCGTTGGTGAAGGTAATGCGTTTACTCTCGATCTGGCGGGCAAGCAATTCATCAAGGCCCGGCTCATAGATCGGTGATTTGCCCTGACGCAAACGGGTAATCTTGCTGTCGTCCTTATCGACGCAGGCGACCTGATGACCGAACTCGGCAAAGCAGGTTCCTGAAACCAGACCGACATAACCCGTACCAATCACAGCAATACGCATGACTTCATCCTTTCATCCAGCCGCCCGCTTACGATAGCGACCGCCAGCTGGCCTGAAAACTAGCGCATTTCCAGCGCGAACAAAAGGGCAAAAACCATTTATGAAAATTATCCAGTCGCAGGGCGATGGAATAGAAACCGAACGTATCGGAACCAATACGAATTACGCCTTTTCACAGGGGAAAATCGTTTTACGGAATAGCAAAGTGGTGGACAACTCCGGGCAAGTCTGATTGATTCAGGTGCTATTATCCAGTTCATATTGATAACGGCTCGGGCATACCCCGCCCTTAGGCCACTTTGGAGAGAAATATATCATGGCGAAAAAACAGGAAACCGCTGCATCCGGCGCAGAAACACCCGCGAGCAAGAGCGCGCCGCTGCCCCTTTTTTATTCCAATCCTGTTCCGCTTGATGGCAAGAAACATCAGAACGCGGCGCTGAAGAAAAATTTCGGCCTGTCTTTCTGCAGCCACGTAAACGCCGTGCCGATCAACATGATCGAAATGCCGCAGGTCAGCCATTTTTATCCCATCGCTTTCAGCCCCGACGAGAACGCCACACCGGTAGCGCTGCTGGGTGTGCGCGACAATGAAAATCTGTTCGTCGATGCCTCCGGCCAATGGCTGGAAGACGCCTACATCCCCGCTTATATCCGCCGTTACCCGTTCATTTTCTCGGAAATCGCCGGTACCGACCAGTTGACACTGTGCGTAGATATGAACGACAAGATCATTGATGAAAAAGGCGATCAAAAATTCTTCGACGCCGAAGGCAAACCGACGCTGCTGTCGCAAAACGCGCTGGAATTCTGCAAATCCTACCACGCCGCCGCGCAACAGACGCTGGGCTTCAGCAAGGCGCTGGCGCAAAGCGGTCTGCTGGTGGAACGTCAGGCTGAAATTAATATCGGCGGCGGGAAGCGCATTAATTTCTCGGGCTTCCGTATCGTCGATGAACAAAAACTCGCAGCGCTGCCGGAAAAAGACTTCCTCGAATGGCGCAAAAACGGCTGGCTGCCGTTCCTTTATGCGCACCTGTTCTCAGGCGCGCAATGGGGCCATCTGACGCGGATTCTCTCGCGCCGGATCGAACTGGAAGAAAAAACTGGCACAAAGCAATAATGTCCGTATAGAACCATCGGTAACAGGTAATAGATAAGAAGGGGAATTCTCATGGCTAAAGTCGGCCCGCAAAGAGCAGCAGAACTGACAGGTCGTTCCAAATCCACCGTGCAGCGCGCGATGAAGGCCGGCAAGCTTTCCTATGAAATCGACAATGCCGGTCGCCGCGTGATCGACGTTTCCGAACTGGAGCGTGTTTTCGGTCTGGCACCGCAGGGTTCGGAAAGGTCCGTGCCTGCCGTCAGCGTTGAAAGCGAGCTGGAAAAAGCCGCCAACATGATCGAAGCCGAACGCATGAAAATGCGCATCCGTATGCTGGAAGACCAGTTGGACGTCGCACAGGATCAGCTTGACGACCTGAAAGAACAGCGCGACCAGTGGCAGAAACAAGCCCAGCAGGTTCTGATCACCAGCCAGTACAGCCAAAAACAGGCCGAAGAGCTGAAGGAAGAGTTGAAAGAGCGCGACCGCCGCGCACAAGTCCGCCGCCAGATGGAAATCCAGCGCCGCGGCAGCGCCCCGGTCGCTCAGGGCACCGCTAAGCCGGTCGCCGTCAAAGCCGTTCCGGAAAGCGAGAAACCCGCTGTAAAGGGCCGCAAGGGCAGCCCGTTCGAGCGTCAGCGTCAGGTCGCCGCACAAGCGGCACAAGCCGCCAAATCTCTGGATATTCAGGGTCTGTGGCAGAAAATTCGCGGGGAAAGCGTCGCCAACGGCGGCGAAACCCCGAAGGACAAAGCCAGCGCCTGATCGGTAGCATTTAATTTTAAAAAAGACCGGCCCGCCATTCTAGGGGTCGGTCTTTGCTGAGATGGCGCGAGTTAAACAGGAAATCGAAGCGCTAGCGGCGGACTAGATTTAGATGTCGAGCGTCATTTGGCCGCGTTTTGGCTGTTTCTTAGCTTTTGGAAACAAGTCCATCTGTTCCTGCATAGTCTTCGCAAATAATGGCGTCTGAGGCGCCTCCACCCCGCTCGGGATATTAAAAAGAGATCTCAATTTATCCTGCGACAATCCTTCGGTATCCATTGCCGTTCCGGTCATCCCTGTGTCTAGGCCCATAACAGCAAGGGCGCGTCTTATCTCCGCAACGCTAACATCACCTAAACCAGGGCGTCTTTGTAGGTATTCATCGCTTTGCCCAACCAGATTTCCTACGTAACAAGGCCATTGTTGTGACTGGCTTAGAGCATTATAAGTCCGCGAACTCAGATAAAGGTCTGTTATAGGACGCAGAAGATCAGCATTGCCATTCAGGTCTTTCATTTTTAATCCCTCAATTTGCGTAGAATAATTAAGGTTTTTATTAACATAGAGCTAGTTAATATGTCAATTATTATTAGAAATGACGTCATCGTGACCGGCAAGAATTCAACGTTCAAAACAACTCTTATGCTATAATGGCAGCTTGAGCATTTTAAAGGGGTTCAAAGCCAGAACATGCGCATTCTTATCGTTTCTCTGATAATCACCAGCGGATTTTTTGTCACCGGCACGGTACGCGCCCAGCCGGCACAACTGTCAGCGCCCGCTACTGAGACCCCGGCACTCCCCGACCTGACACCGGATGTCATCACAAAGCCTGGTAATGGCTATCAGGCGCCGGCCAATCCGCTGAATGAGGGCGAATCCGTGATCGCCCCCTCGCAGGAGCCCTGGCAGAAAGAAAAGGCCAAACGCAAGGGCGGTAAAACCGCCGATGAGGTTTTTGCTACGCTGCCCACCGAAATACAGTCACAGATTCTCGATGAAACACATTCGGTCCATAATCAATGCACTCAGTACAAAATCTATGCGCAGCTTCATAACTGCGAATGTCTGGGCAGCCGTTATTTCGAGGAACGCGTGTTCTCCCCCGAACAAAGCAAAGATACCATTGTCGGTGCTATATCCGGGGAATGCACGTCCGTTCCCGGCGTGGCGGGTTATGGCTTTGACCAATGCATCGCTGCGATGAGATATGTCGTGCACGAAACGCACATGAGCGCGTTTTGTAACTGCTTCGCCAACACGCTGGCCGAAAATTATCAAAGATCCCCCTGGCCGGACTTTGAAAATCTGCGGGCGCTTACCAGCAAATCAAACGCCACCTGCCTGAAAAAGGTGCCCGGTGCGATCATCGGCCTGCCCTAGTTTGATGATCTAGAACATGTCCGCTTTGTAAGCACAGACGGATGGTGCGCCCGCCAGCACGGAATCAACATGCCCCTTATAGCGCGGCAGGATATGCTGCATATAGAAATCGGTTGTCATCGCGTGTTGTAACGCTACGGCTTTGTCCGGTTGCGCTTTGGCTTCAACCACGGCCCGCGCCATCATCACCGCGCCTGCGATCACGCCAAAAGCGTTCAGGTAAGGCACATTGACGGCCGCCACCGATTCCAGATCACCTTTGCCGCCGGTTTCCAATAACCACTTCGTCGCCGTTTGCAACGCCTTGAGACTGTCTTTGAGGGCCGCCTGATTAACGGCCTGATCGGCATGCGCGCCCAGCGCCTTGACCGTCCCTTGCGCAGCGGCCATCCAGGCCTTCATCGCCACGCCCTTGTTGGCGAGAATTTTGCGCAGCGACAAATCAAGCGCCTGAATGCCGTTGGTACCTTCGTAAATAGGAGTAATGCGCGCATCGCGGTAATATTGCGCAGCACCCGTCTCCTCGATGAAACCCATGCCGCCATGCACCTGCAAAGCAGTCGACGAAACCTCCACGGCCATATCAGTGCACCACGCCTTGACCACGGGGGTCAGCAGATCAACCTTGTCCTGCGCTAATTGATCGCCCTCTTCAGCGGCATCAATCGCAGCGGCGGCTTCGTAGCAAAGCATGCGTCCAGCCTCAACCTGCGCCTTCATCGACAGCAGCATGCGGCGCACATCCGGGTGTTCGATAATCGCCACGCGGGTACCCGCTTTCTCGGTGATCTTCGTACCTTGCACACGGTCGCGCGCATAATGCAGCGCATGCTGGTAAGCGCGTTCGGCAATCGCCACACCCTGCAACCCCACATTCAAGCGCGCATTATTCATCATCGTGAACATGCATTTCAGGCCGTCATTCTCGTTGCCGATCAGCCATGCGGTGGCGCCGCCATGATCGCCATACTGCATCGTGCAGGTGGGCGAGGCGTGAATGCCCATCTTATGCTCAAGACCGACACATTTCAGATCGTTCGCCACGCCGGGATTTCCCTGCGCATCGGGAATGAATTTGGGAACAAGGAACAACGACAATCCCTTGACCCCTTCGGGCGCGTCCGGTGTGCGCGCCAGCACCATGTGAACGATATTGTCGGCAAAATCGTGCTCACCATAGGTAATGAAAATCTTCTGGCCGCTCAGCTTGTAAGAACCATCGATCTGCTTCACCGCTTTGGATTTCAGCGCCGCCAGATCAGTGCCCGCATGCGGTTCGGTCAGGTTCATCGTCCCCGTCCATTCACCGCTGATCAGCTTGGCCAGATAAGTATTTTTTTGTTCCTGTGTGCCATGCACATCAATCGCCTCAACCGCCGCCTGATTGAGCATCGGGCATAATCCGAACGACATATTGGCGGACTGCCACATTTCCTGCACGGCAAAGGCCAGCGCCAGCGGCAAACCCTGCCCGCCGTAATCGGGATTGAACGGTACGCCGTTCCAGCCGCCTTCGCGGTATTGCTTGTAAGCTTCCTTGAATCCGGCGGGCGTTTTCACCGTGCCGTTTTCCAGCTTCGACCCGGTGCGGTCACCGGTATGATTGAGCGGTGCCAACACATCGGCAGCGAGCTTGCCTGCTTCCTCAAGGATTGTGCCGACCATCTGGTCATCGAGATCCTGCGCCTTCTTCAGCCGGTTCAGACCGACGACGTTTTTCAGGACAAACTGCATCTCCGCGACAGGGGCTTTATAGGAACTCATCGAAACCTCAAAGGGGCAAAAGGGCGGGCTGGATAAATGTGAATCGGGTCAAAAGACCGGACGTTCAATATAGCAGATTCCCGCCATAGCCCCAGACCCCCTGTATTCTCCAAAGAATATGTCAACAAACAGGCCCGACTGGCATAGCGCTTGCTCTTATAACAGGGAGATATAAATGCCCCTTTTGAGGTAATCATTATGACTTCCGCTGCAAATATATTTAAAAACAGTAACTTAGCCGCTCTCGCCCGTCAGGCCTCGCCGGAAGTGCTGGGCGCGATTAAAAAAGCCAGCGCCCATACCGGGGTCGATTTTGCCTATCTGCTCGAAAAAGCCTCCGCCGAAAGCGGCTTCCGCACTGATGTGAAAGCCAAAACCAGCTCCGCCACCGGCCTGTTCCAGTTCATTGAAAAGACATGGATCGCGATGGTACGCGACCATGGTGAGGAATATGGTCTCGGTGCATATGCCGATAAAATCAGCGCCAGCGGTAAAGTAACCGATGCCCAGACCCGCAAGGAAATTCTCGATCTACGCAAAGATCCTGAAACCGCCGCCGCCATGGCCGCCGAATACGCTGCCGACAACAAGCAATATCTGGAAGACCGCATCGAGAGTGATGTCGGCCCGGTTGAATTATATCTGGCGCATTTCATGGGCCCCTCGGGTGCTGCGGGTTTCCTGAAAGCGATGGAGAACAACCCGCTGGAGACAGCCGCTGATATCTTCCCCACCGCTTCCCGCGCGAACCGCAACGTGTTCTATGATGCTAAAACCGGAGACGCCCGTACGCTCGCCGGGGTTTATGATTTCTTCGCCAAAAAATTTGAGGGCAGCACCAGCGGCGCAACAGCGGACATAGAAGTCGCTGCCAACATTGAAAAGCCGCGTACCGCCGGACAAATTCCTGCCGCCCGTGATAACGCACCCCGCGCAAACGCTGCTGAAGCCACCCTCTGGGCGCAGCAACTGTTCCATGACACGCAGGCACAGCAAATTCGCATGCTTTCAGGCCGTGATAATGAAGACGAGAGAAGCAAGCGCTTCAACCGCCTCGACACGCTGGCTCAGCGTACCGGCAGCCGCCAGGCCATGGTAGCCAGCCCGCTGCAGATCATGGAAATGGCGCAACTCAAGACCCCGCGCAGCAAAACCCGCTATAACGAGTAATTCCCCTTTACCAGAAGAGTCGATAAGGGGCTGATTCTCAGCCCTTTTTCATACCCGATCCCGGGATTACTATATGATTACTTATATAATACTGGTTAATTTGCCATGTATAAAATAAATATATACTTGAATACTGATGATTATATTGAATAGTTTCAAATATAAAGCAAGATATACAGTATTCGATATATATGAGTTTTACATGGATATACTTGACATTTTAAAATCTATTGTATATATTGAAGGCATAGAGACTAGGAAATGGAGGTTTCACATGACTTCTCTTCTTGGCCACGAGTTCAGGAAACAGGCACTGCATCGCCTTTACCGTATTTCGGGTACCGGTTGCTTCAAAACCGCCCCGTCTTTTACGAGAGAAAGAATGAATGCTGCCCTGCGCCGGTTTAACCAACTGGCACTGAACAACTAAAGCGACCGCAAGCCCGGTCTAACGCCCAAACAGACGCCATCCCTGATCAAGATGGCGTCTTTGTCGTTTTCTAAGCCCCACTGTCATTCTGAGGGCGCAGCCCGAAGAATCTCATGACAGCAGGAGATCCTTCGCTGACGCTCAAGATGACAAATTTAGTGATCAAGCTTTCCGGCTGCCCGCTGCCGCGCGTTTCAGGCGGTCATTGATCGCGATGCCCAGACCCTGATCGGGAATATTCATCACGGCTATCTGCGTGTGTTCAGGTCTATCCAATTCGCGCAGCATGCGAAATAAATTCGCCGCCGCCTGATTTAGATCACCTGCGTCGCTTAAGTTGCGGAACGAGGACGCAGGCAAATCTTTCGCACTGCCGCCGCCCTTGATACCCATGAACTTGATCGAACCGAATGCCAGCAGCGCCTCACCGGGGGCGACATCAACCGCGTTCAAACGCACAGGCACGGAGGGCGCATAATGTTTCAAAAGCTGGCCGGGTGATTTTACTTTGTCGCCGTGTTCACCGAAATCGTAACCGACATCCATATCCAGCACATCGGCGATCTGTTCCGCCGTAATCGCGCCGGGGCGCAGCACGACAGGTTTTTCACCGCTTAAATCGAGCACGGTCGATTCAACGCCGACTTCACAAGACCCCGCCGCCAGTATCAACGCCACTTTATCACCTAGGCCATCTGCCACATGCTGTGGTGTCGTCGCGCTCACCTGCCCCGATATGTTGGCGCTGGGGGCGGCAATGGGCAGACCGGATTCTTTCAGCAAGGCCAGTGCCACCGGGTGCGCGGGCACACGCACCGCCAGCGTGGCGAGTCCCGCGCTGCATAATTCGCTGACCGCGCAATTTTCAAGGCGCGGCAAAATCATCGTCAGCGGGCCGGGCCAGAAAGCCGCCGCCACAGCGCGCGCGCGCGCATCCATGCTGACATATTTTTGTGCGGCCTGCGCATCCGGCACATGCACGATCACCGGGTTAAATGAGGGACGACCTTTCGCCGCAAATATCCGCGCCACTGCTTCGCCATCAAGCGCATTCGCGCCCAGGCCATAGACGGTTTCCGTCGGCAGCACGACCAATTTTCCGCTTTTTAGCAGTTCAGAGGCTTCGCGCAGCGATTCAGGGGTAGGGACTTTCAGCAGGGTCATGGCGATGGCCAGTAACGGCCACCGGTCATGGGCCGGGGCACCGCCGTGGTGGTCGGGTAAGAAAAGGGCAGCCCCAGTTTCGAGCGCACAGCGAGATAGGCAAAGGCCTGAGCCTCCAGCGCGTCACCATCCCACCCGATATCCTCGACGGCGGCAACGGGCACCTTTAAGGCAGCGCGCAGGTTATCCATGATTGCCGGATTAAGACGGCCACCGCCAGTGACATACCACGCCTTGGGTTTATCCGGCAGATGCGCCAGCGCTTGTTCAATCGCCCGCGCCGTAAAGGCCGTCAGCGTCGCCGCGCCGTCTTCCAGCGACAACCCGCCCAGGAACGCGATATTCCACGCGTCACGATCAAGCGATTTCGGCGGCTTTTCAGCAAAGAACGGATTTTGCAGCAGGCGGCTCAAGGCTGCGCTATCAACATGGCCTTTCAGCGCATGCTGACCATCAGCATCATATTCCGCGCCCGTATGTGTGCGCACCCAGTCATTGATCAACGCATTACCGGGGCCGGTATCGAACGCCAGCACAGAGCCATCACCCTGAATAACCGTCACATTCGACACGCCGCCGATATTGAGAATTGCCACCGGTTTTGCCAGCGTGTGCGATAACGCCGCGTGATAGATCGGCACCAGCGGCGCGCCCTGCCCACCTGCCTTGACATCAGCGGTGCGAAAATCATTGATCACGGCAATGCCTGTATCTTTGGCCAGCGCCGCGCCGTCACCGATCTGCCAGGTGAAACCGTTCGCCGGATCGTGGAAAATCGTCTGGCCGTGAAAGCCGATCAGGTCGACATGGTCCGCCCTCACATGAGACAGCGCCAGCAGATTTTTGACAACGGCGGCATGCGCGTCGGTCATCAGGGCTTCGGCGTGTGCCACCCGGCCATCGGGGTCTTGGGATAGGCCAAGGCAAGCGCGCAAGGCATCGCGCACCGACGGTTCGTAAGGCACACTTAAAAACGCCAGCGGCTCAACAAAATCATGCCCGTCGGTGCGGACCAACGCCGCATCGATACCATCCAGCGAAGTGCCGGACATAAGACCGATTACGGTATGGATTTTATTATTCATTTTCTCCAAAACTCCCTAATGTCATCCTGAGCGCAAGCGAAGGATCTCAAGGGCTATCCATGCACAATTACTACGTTTATATGATGACAAACAAGGGCAATCGCACCCTTTATGTCGGCGTTACCAACGACCTGGAAAGGCGGATAGTCGAACACAGGGAAAAGTTAATTCCCGGCTTTACGCAAAGATATAACATTACAAAACTGGTGTATTATGAACATTGTTTTGATATAAAGGCTGCCATCGCCCGTGAGAAGCAAATCAAGGGCTGGTTGAGAATTAAAAAAAACGCGCTGATCGAAGACATCAACCCTCAATGGGAAGACCTCTCTGCTCTTACCCTGCGAGATCCTTCGCTGCGCTCAGGATGACAAGAGAAGAATTAATAACATGACCGCTGTAAAATCTGATTTTCTGAACGTGATGCAGGAACGGGGCTTTTTCCACCAATGCTCCGACCTTGAGGGGCTGGATAAAAAGCTCTCCTCCGGTGTGCAGTCGGCCTATATCGGGTTCGATGCTACCGCCCCCAGCCTGCATGCGGGCAGCATGGTGCAAATTATGACCTTGCACTGGTTCCAGAAATGCGGCCATAAACCGATCACGCTGATGGGCGGCGGCACCACCAAAGTGGGCGATCCGTCTGGCAAGGACGAAAGCCGAAAAATTCTCGATGATGCGGCGATCGACGCCAATATCGAAGGCATCAAAAAAGTTTTTGCAAAATACCTGACCTATGGCAACGGCGCCACCGACGCCGTGATGGTCAATAACGACGACTGGCTAAAAGATATTCATTACATCTCCTTTCTGCGCGATTTCGGCCCGCATTTTACGATCAACCGCATGATGACGTTTGATAGCGTCAAGCTGCGCCTTGAACGTGAACAGCCGCTCACCTTCCTCGAATTCAATTACATGATTTTGCAGGCTTATGATTTCGTCGAACTGAACAAACGTTTTGGCACGGTGCTGCAGCTGGGCGGCTCCGACCAGTGGGGCAACATCATCAACGGCGTCGAACTGGGTCGCCGCACCGCTAGCAAGGAATTGTTCGCATTCACCACACCGCTGCTCACCACCGCATCGGGCGCAAAGATGGGCAAATCCGCCAATGGCGCGATCTGGCTCAACGAAGACATGCTGAAGCCCTATGATTACTGGCAATACTGGCGCAATACCGAGGACGCCGATGTCGGGCGCTTCCTGAAACTATTCACGACATTGCCGCTTGATGAGATCGCCCGTCTTGAAAAACTGGACGGCGCCGAGATCAACGAAGCGAAAAAAATCCTCGCTCACGAAGCGACAAAAATGTGCCATGGAGAGACCGCCGCGCTGGAAGCCGCCGCGACAGCGCAAAAAGTGTTCGAGCAGGGCGGCGTCGGCGATGATCTGCCGAGTATCACCGTCGAACGCGCCCGTCTGAGCACCGGCATCGCTATTCTCGATTTGCTAGTTGAGGCTGGTTTTGCGGCATCGAAAGGCGAAGCGCGCCGTCTGGTGCAGGGCGGTGGCATACGCTGCAACGACAACGTCGTCAGCGATGATAAATTTATCGCAAAAGAATCAGACCTGACGGGCGATGGCTATATCAAACTGTCCGCCGGTAAAAAACGTCACGCGCTGGTGCGGGTATAACTTACCTGTTCACGCCCGGCTTGCGCGGCGCGGTCTGCTGACTTTGCGGCGTGGCTTTCGGTGCCATCGGCCCCATCGAATCCGGTGCACGGTCGGCCTTTTGTTCTTCGAAGAAGATGCGGCGCAGAATGCCGGGGGTCAGCGCGGAGAGCGGGTTGACCGTCACCGTCGGCGTCTTTACCGGCCCCTTGACCGAATAGGTCGCGGCGATCAACGCCCCCTCACCACCCGTCAATAAACTGCCGATCAGTGGAATATTGCTGATGAAATCATTCACGAACGTCACCGGCACGACGGTGCCACCGATATCCATCACATCTTCACGCTTGTCGATCTTGCCCTCGAAAGTCAAACCGACCGAGGAACCGGAAGTGCGGCCATTGCGGGTATAGTAGGCATCGCCCTCACGGGCCACCACCCAGTCAAAATCGCTTTGCAGTCGGCTGAAGGAAATGCCCTGCCCGCCCAGCAATTCAGACAGGCCCGTCAAGCTCAATGCCCCGACCAGACGCGCCAGCACGGGCGCTTTCACCACGAGGAAATCAGTCATCTCGCCCGAACCCCGCAGCAGGCGGCGGCGGGTATTTTTCTCCGGCACCTGCTCGCCGTAAATTTTCATCTTGCCGCCGCGCACATTCTCATACACATCAAAGGCGCGTAAGACGGCACCCGCATCCTGTGCCTCCAGATGAATGGTCATCTTGCCGCTTTTATCAGGCTTGAAACGCAGGAACAAAGGCCCGGTGCCGACCGTAGCATCCAGTTCAAACTGGCTTACATCGCCCTTGTTATTCATATCGAGATAGAATTTCGCCTTCTCCACCATGCGCGCCGGGTGTGTGCGCATGCGCTCAACGCTGACATTCGCCACCACTGCCGGGCCGGTATAAGGCGTATCCTGCAACGCCGGGTCATGTTCCTTGCCCAGGAAAGGCCGCGCATCGAAGAACGGACCGTTCACCTTGAAGCGGATCGGACCGCCCGGCACCTGTTCAAAATCAATCGCCACATCGGTTTCGGTCAGGCGCGCACGCCCGATCTGGCCACGGCGTAATTCTGATTGACCTTTAACATTTTCAAAAACCAGTCGGCCTTTTTCAATTTTCAGGTCCGGCGTATTGATGGCCAGATCAGTGACTTCCTTCAATTCGCCGCTTTGCAGCAGCACCTTGGCCGATGCCGTTCCGGCCACGCCGATGGCTTTTTCGTACTTCATCGGCTTGACCAGCAGCTTGACGTTATCGACCGCGCCATCGACCAGCACTTCGGCCTTGCTGCCCTGCAATTCACTATAAGTCACATTGATGGTCGGATCGCCCGCCAGCCAGTCTTCCAAACCCGCCCCAAACTGCTTGCGCAATTCGTAATCAGCCACGATTCTGGATTTGGCCTGAAACACGAACGGTTTTCCGGTGCTGTCCATATAGGCGGTGAAATCAGCCTGCGCCGGACGGCCCTGCAGGGTGGCGGGGCCGTTGATATTCACGACGCCATTATTGACCGTCACGTTGATATTATTACCACCGACATCCAGCCCCTTGATCAGGCCGGGCAGCAACAACCCCTGCGCCACCGCCTCGGCTTTCACCACGACTTTTTCAACAGGCAAATCTTTGAGGGTCGGGAAGGATACATCCACATCGAGAGTGGCCTGACCCTGCGTGGCCTCGGTTTTGATACCGGCCTTCTCCGCATTGAACGCAATCGGCTCCTGGCCAATATAGCGCAACACGCTTTTGACCGGGCCTTGCAAGGTGGCGCTGATATCGGCCTGTCCGGTTACATCCGAAGTCAGTTCGGTTATCAGCACTTTGCCTTGCTTGATTTCCAGTTCATCAATCTTGCCCGACTGAATATCGATGGTCAGCTTGTCATCCGCGATATGGGCGACCGCGTTGGCGGCGCTAACTGGCAGCATCGGTTTATTATAATCGACAGACACATTCTCCATCTTCGCATCGGCCACCAGATCGGTCGCTTCGACATCCCACACCGAATTCTGGCCCATCTGCCCCACTGTGCGCTGCGCCGAAAGATTGATGGTCGCCACGCCGTCATAGAGCCGCCCGACGGACAGTCGCTCCGTAAACCATGAACGCGCCGAGGTATCATTCAGCGCCGAAGGCCACAGCCCGGCCAGCGTTTCCAGCGGCAGGTTCGGCACCTTGACTGTAATCGGGGCGCTGATCTTATCGGCGCTGACTTCCATCTGCGAGGCCGCATTGACCTCAAGCCCGTTCATCCGCAAAGAGAGATTCTCCAGCGAGAAGCGGCCATTTTCATGGTCGTAATCAGCCTTAACCAGCACTTCATCGTAACCAAGCGGGATGTCGTAGAGTTCGGGAATATTCAGGGAACCGTTCTCGCTGATCAGGTCCATACCCACGCGCTTGAGCTTGCCTTGAGGGTCGGCAATCAGCGTCAGATCGCCGTTCAGCACGATCGACTGGTTGCGGAACCATGCCAGCGCGTCGATTTTCTGCGCCAGCGCATGCGGGTCGATATCCTGCAAATGGAGATTGAGGACGAAGTCACTCTTGCGCGGGTTATAAATCGCATCGGCCACGATGACCGAAGCGCGGTTGGCGCCGCCGGGCAATTCCAGCGTTGCCGTAATCGCCAACCCTTCGCGGTCACGGGCAAAAGACAGGTCCAGCGGCGCGATATACCAGGTCAGGCCCAGCTTGTGGTCCTCGACGACCATGCGCGCATCGATGATTTCAAACTGGCGCAACAGCGCAAGCGGCCCCCAGTTGCGACGGTCCTTGTCCTCGCGCGAAAGCGCGTCGATCACCATATCCAGCATATGATCTTCGCTGCCCAGATGCTCCGCCTGCTTTTCCTCTTCGAGAAATAATTCGAATTTATTCTGTTCGCTACGGAACAGACGCATCGACGGTTCCTGCAAACGGATCGATACCGGACGGATATGACCGAAGAACAGCGGGCGCACGGCCACGCCCATGTCCAGTTCACGCACATTCAGGAAGGATGCTTCGTTTCGGGTCAGCGTGACGTCGCGCAGGCTTAACACCAACGGGCTATTGATCCGCGGCCACGACAGGAAAGCGCCCTGAATGTCCGCGCCGTAACCTGATTCATTTTCCTTCAGCGCTTCTTCAACATAGTTGCGGGCAAAACCGATATCGAGCGGCCCCGTGGTCAACCGCCACATGAACACGCCCGTCAGCAGCACCAGCAGCCCCACCACCGCCGCGACGATTTCGAGCACCAGCAGGCCGGAACGGCTGCATACCCCCCAGAAGGACGGGCGCAGAAAAGACAGTCGTGGAAATGACAGTTTCATCGCTCTCAATATTATGAAATATGACGGCTTATTGCCTCTATCTTTTTACCGTATGGGCGCTAAATTTGTAAGTCTGGATAAGGAGATACTCACCATGCCCGCATTAAAAAACGGCAGTAAAGCGCCTGATTTCACTATGCCCACCGATGGCGGCGATTCTGTGACGCTTTCGAAACTCAAAGGCCAGCCCGTAGTGCTGTATTTCTACCCCAAGGATGACACACCCGGCTGTACGCAAGAATCATGCGATTTTCGCGATAACATGACCGTGCTCAAACGCCTGAAGGTGCAGGTGATCGGCATTTCCAAGGACAGCGTGAAGAAACACGACAAGTTCAAGGAAAAATTCGACCTCAATTTCCCGCTGGCTTCGGACGAAAACGGCGATGTCTGCGAACAATACGGCGTCTGGGTCGAGAAAAGCATGTACGGCAAGAAATACATGGGCATCGAACGCTCAACCTTCCTGATCGACGAAGACGGCAAGATCGCGCATATCTGGCGCAAGGTCAGCGTGACCGATCATGTGACAGAGGTGTTGAAGGCGTTAAAGGAACACAAGAAAGCGGCCTAACCTGCTTCTGTCATCCTGAGCAAAGCGAAGGATCTCCTCTTGGTTTTATATGAGATCCTTCGCTTTGCTCAGGATGACAAATAGCCAATTGTTTCAGCCCAGATGGTACCGCTTGACGCGCAGCTGGCCGTCAGCCCCTTTTTCAACATTGACATTGAGACGCTTTGGATTGGGATGCAGGGCAGGCTGGCCATCCCAGTTCATGCGCAGGAACAGGCCGTTCTTGATCGCATCGGCTTCCAGGTTCCACAAAACGAAATCTATATCCGTTGTCTTGCGGTCAGGATCGAGCAATGTTTGCCCGACATATTTTCCAAAGATTTTTTTAAGACCTTTCATACTTTCCTCCTCATGGAATAAGCCGGGACGATGTCCCGGCTTATGAATTCAGAATATATAAAAAACGATTACGCCGCTTTCATCTGGCGCACGACGGAACGGCCGCAACCGGCCTTGTTCAGATGGTCGTGCACATGCAATGTCAACAGATCGACATGATCGTTGAAGAAGTGATTGGCCCCTTCGACGACGCGGTAATCGATCTCAATGCCTTTTTGCGCGCGCAATTTCTGCACCAGTTTCTCTGTATGCGGTTCCGGTACAACGGAATCGCGATCACCATGCAGGATCAGGCCCGATGTCGGGCACGGTGCCAGGAAGGTGAAGTCAAACATATTGGCAGGCGGTGCCACTGAAATGAAACCGCGAATTTCCGGACGGCGCATCAGCAATTGCATACCGACCCACGCGCCGAACGAGAAACCGGCGACCCATACGTAAGGCGCATTCGGGTTCAGTTCCTGCATCCAGTCGAGCGCGGACGCGGCATCGCTCAGTTCGCCTTCACCGCGATCGAACATGCCCTGGCTGCGGCCAACGCCGCGTGAATTGTAACGGAGCACGGAAAAACCGCGTTCAACAAAAGTCTGGAACAGGTGGTATGTCACCTTGTTGTTCATGGTGCCGCCATGTTCCGGGTGCGGATGCAGGATAATGGCTAACGGCGCATTCGGTGTCTTGGAATGGGTGTAGCGGCCTTCAAGACGACCGGCAGGCCCATTGATAATAATCTCAGGCATAAATTCCCCTAGCTGGTTTCAGCGTCACACACAGTATTTTCGCGGCATAGTCCCTATAGCCGTGATTATTCAATATACGCTTGGTATTACTGGTTCTACTGCCTGATATAGCAAACCGGGCTTCGAAATGTCCACAAATTTATCATAACGCCTTGACAACCCATGTGGATAAAGGCTTGTTTGCATTGAATAAGTTTGAGAGCCTGAAAGATGGAAAAAACCCCTGTTTATCTTGATTATAACGCAAGCGCATTAATGCGCCCCGCCGTAGCGGATTTGATGCGCGCCCTGATGACCACACCGGGCAACGCCTCATCCATTCACGGTTTTGGCCGCGAAGCGCGCAAACATATCGAACTGGCACGTGAGCAAGTCGCTGCACTGGCGGGTACGCATCCCAATTATGTGACTTTCACATCGGGCGCCACCGAAGCAAACAACGCGGTCTTAAAACATTTTGCAAGCCAGCGCATTCTTGTATCCGCGATCGAACATCCCTCCGTTCTGGAATCGGCGCCAAAGGCAGAAAAAATTCCCGTTACGCAAGACGGCGTGATTGATCTCGCGGCGTTCGACAAGCTACTCGATAGCGGCGATGCGCCCGCACTGATCTGCGTCATGCTGGTGAATAATGAAACCGGCGTGATCCAGCCGGTTGCCGAACTGGTCAAACGCGCCCGCGCAAAACACCCGCGTGTTTTCTTCCATTGCGATGCCGTGCAGGCCGCCGGAAAAATCCCGTTTGATCTGTCCATGCTTGGCGTCGATTATCTTTCCCTGTCCGCGCATAAGCTCGGCGGGCCACATGGCGCGGGCGCCCTGTTGTGCGCACCGGGATCGGAACCCGTCCCCTTCATCCATGGCGGCGGTCAGGAAAAACGCCAGCGCGCAGGCACGGAGAATGTCGCCGCGATTGCAGGCTTCGGCCTAGCTGCGGACATGGCGCAGACTGAACTGGAAACTTTCCAGCGGCTGGCCACCTTGCGCGACCAACTGGAAAGCCAGCTTAAAGCCGCAGCGCCTGAAATCGTCATCTTCGGCGCACAAGCCCCGCGTGTCGCCAATACCAGCAATATCGGCCTGCCCGGCATCGCCGCCAATACGCAACTGATGAATCTGGATATTGAGGGGATTGCCGTGTCCAGCGGTTCCGCCTGCTCCAGCGGCACGGTCAAGCCCAGCCACGTGCTCGAAGCCATGAACGCCGGACCGCATCTGACCAGTCAGGCCTTGCGCGTTTCCATGGGCTGGGACACCAAGGCCGACGATATCGAACGCCTTGCCGAAGCGTGGTTAAAGATGTATAGCCGTGTCGCTGATAAAATCGCCCGTTAGATTATATGAGAGCTTAGAACTATGCCGCAGATCACTTTCCTGTTTGCCGATGGATCGCAAAAGACCGTGGATGCCCCGGTGGGATATTCCGTGATGGAAGTCGCGCAGATGAACGATATCGAACAGATCGAGGGTGCCTGCGGCGGCAGTCTGGCCTGCGCCACCTGCCATGTCTATGTCCATCCCGACTGGTGGGACAAAGTGCTGCCCGATGACGGCGTTTCGACTGAAGAGGAAGATATGCTGGATCTGGCCTTCGACGTGCGCAAGGCCTCGCGCCTGTCGTGCCAGATTACGGTGAAACCCGAACTCGACGGGCTGGTTCTCGCCCTGCCCGGCACCAAGACCGACTGGGCGCGTTAACAGGTTTTTCTTGCCATAATTTTCTTGCCGAAATGACATAATGCATGTTACGCATCCCCATACCTTAATGCATTTATAGGGGGTCTTTCATGTCGCATTATAATTTGTCAGCCGCTTTCAAAAACGCCGCTATACCTGCGGGAGTGACATTGTTTACCAGTCTTATTACCGCTGGTGCAGCGAATTTGCCCGGCCCCGCATCCATGGTATTCATACCCATGGCCGTAACAGCAGGCACTGTACTTACTTTGACATTCCAAGCGTTTGCGAAAGGGCTAGACGAACCTGCTGACTCCGAACCGGAAGAAATTGAACCAGAAACACCCAAGCCGGTACAGGGCGATAAACACACCCCGTAACGATATCGTCATCGCTCGCAACGACACCTTCCCTTTAAAGCCCGATATCTTTCCTGATCCGCTCATAGAGCGCATCCGGCGTTTCCTCGACGCGGAAATGCTCAAGACCGCTATGGGAAGAGATGAAGCCCAGTTTCTCGCTGTGCTTCAACTGCGCCAGCATGTGGTCGTAATAACCCAGCGTGTTCAGGAAATAAAGCGGGCGTACCGGCAGGCGGTTGCCTTGCTCATCCTTGACGTTATTGTCGATCTCGACGGATTCAAAAATTTCATCGAGCGTACCGGTGCCGCCGGGCAGCACGATAAAGGCCTGCGTGTCGCGGACGAAATAGGATTTACGTTCCGCCATGGTTTCGGTCAGCGAATATTTGAAACCCAGCGCCTCGACATCACCCTCGAAGAAATATTTATGCGGCATGACACCGTAGAGCTGTGAATCCGATTTATAATCACGGACGGAATCGACAAAACCGCGCGCAAACGCGCCCATCAGCCCCTTGGCCGAACCGCCGTATTTAAGCAGCACAGCATGACGCCCGATCAAACTGCCCAACGCCCGCGCCTCTTCCGCAAAAACCGGGTTATCGCCATCACGCGAACCGCCATACAAAGCCAGTGATATTCTCGACAAAGAAAAATTCCCTATAAACAGACGTTACAGGGAATCTTAACCTTTTCGGCGTGTGGAGTAAATTACAAAGCTTTATTAGGGTTGCGGCTTGCCAACAGCGTGGACCGCCGATTCCACCACTGGCGGTGCCAGATCAACGCCGCGCATAACACCCTCGGCGCTCCATTTTTTCAGTTTGTCGATGGCCTGCTGTGGCTCGTTGACGGCGCGGATCATTTCCTCGCGACCCGGATGGATAGCACCTGCGGCGATCAGTTTGCGCATCAGGCGTTTTTCATCATCGTAAATACCGTCCGAATTCAAAACAATAATCGGGGTCAGAAATTCACGCGAGCGGGCGGCGATCAGCATGTCGTTGTTGGCGGCGATTTCCCATTTTTCATCGAGCGTACCAATGCCGCCGAACAACGTGATGAAGGCATCGGCCTTGTTCATCATCCATGCCTTGCGGGTCGGCAGCGTTTTGACGATTTTTTCGACTGTGCCGTCAACGGGCGCATAAGTTGCGGAATCTTTGAAGGCCTGTGTGATCACGCCAAAGACGCGCGCCCCATTATCACGGGCGGCCTTGGCCACGATCCCCATCAGACCGGAAGAGCCGCCGCCATAGACCAGATCGAAACCGTTCTGACCGAGCAGCCTCCCGACTTCTTCGGCATGCTGTGCATAGATGGGATCATTACCCAATCGCGACGAACAGAACACGCCCACTGTTTTGATGCGTTTTTTCTTGTCCGATAATGCTGTCATGCCCGTAATCCTCTGCCTTATTTATTTTTTGATTAAGGCAGGACTAGCAAAAACACAGGTCTGGTGTCAAAGTTTTCATTTGCCACGGTGCCGCAAGTTCAGCTTTTACCAAGTAAGGGGAATGCGCTTAGAAAATCGCTGCCCGTATTTTGCTATTGGCGGAATAAGAGGATTTATGCAGGCAGGCATCGTTGAAATAAAGCCGCTGCCCCGGCTGCAGCATAATGAATTCAACACCGCGGTCCTTCAGATAATAGTCCAGATATTCTTCCTCTTCGCGACCATCGCCATACAGATCGACTGAATTGGTTTTGCTCTCCCTAAAAGCGACGGAGAGCGCTTGCGGCGGCACCGCCACGACCATCCCCTTGCCATGGATATGGATGTGCATGCTCGGCACACCAACCGCGGGATCAATTTTGTCAATATGCCAGGGCTGCACCACTTCCCGACCAAACCAGGCCGTCATCACAAAGCGTTTGCTGCCCGGCGGTACAGGCGGATTCAGACCGCCCGCTTTTACTTGTGCATATTCCTCATCCAGCCAGCGGCATGTTTCCTGAAGTTCGGGGACGTTCCGCGTCCATAGGCGGGTGCCGCCTTGCCCGTCCTCCACCCGCAACCCGAACCCCTCCCTTTGCAATCGATGCAGCAATTCAAATTCAACGGACAACTTTCTGACCTCTGCCGCCACGGCATCAGGCACCACGCCCTTCACGATCACACCGCCGCAGCCCGCACGGAAAGCCTCCCGAATCTTTACCGGATCATTGTCTTCATAAACGATGGGGAGGATGATTCTTTTCATTGATAAATTTTTTCAGATTAAAAAATCGCTGCCCGCATTTTGAAGGCTGGCGGAAAGGTAAAAGAGGATTTATGCAGGCAATTTTCTCCGAAATAGACACGCTGACCAGGCTGCAGGGCGATGAAGGTGCAGCCGCGATCCTGCAGGTGCCCATCTAATTCTTCGTCCGATTCCACCATGTACGCGCTGCCGGGAATCTGCAATCGCGGCGAAGTGCCTTGCGCATCACTAAACAGTAATGATAACGGCCTCGGCGGCACCGCCATGACCAGCCCCGCGCCGTAAAGATGGATATGCGTATCCGGATAAATAATTTGAGATGGTTTTCTGTCGATATGCCACGGTTGCGTCGTGCTCTCGCCCGACCATATACTCATGAGGTGGCGATGGCCTTCATGCGGCGTGGCAGGCGTCAGCTTGCGGGCAGAGAGCGCTGCAAATTCCTCTTCCAGCCAACGGCAGGTTTCATAAAGCTCCGGTACATCGCGCGACCATGTTCGGTGTGCCTGCGCATCCACGTCAAGCGCCATAGATTCACCCGCCAGCCATCTTTGTCGTTCAAGATTGGCGGCGAACCTGTCGAGCTCAACCGTGACAGAATCCGGCAAATGGCCATCAACAATCACCCCGCCGCAGCCTGCCTTGAAAGCGGCGCGGATTTTGGCGGGATTATTATCTTCGTAAACGATGGGGAGAATAATTCTTTGCACGGGTATGCTCTTTCTAGAGAATTGTCGCCCGGAATTTCAGCCGCTCTATAAAGTTGGGATTGGATTTATGCAGGCAGTTTTCTCCAAAATAAATGCACTCGCCCGGCTGCAAAGCGATAATTTTGACATCCTGATCATGCAGATGCCCGTCGAGCCGTTTTTCATCGTCACGGCCATTAACTTCCAGACGTGGGGAATTATTGGCAGCATTCCCCGAGAAAGTCAGAGATAGCGCCTTGCACGGATCGGCCACGAGCATGCCCTTACCATGGATATGAATATGCTTTTCCAGCGCCACCGTATCGGACGTAAGTTTCCTGTCCACATGCCATGGCTGTATGATTTCCTCGCCAAACCATGTGCGGAGCACTTCGCGATGGCTGCCCGGCACTGACTCCGGACACAGTTTCGCGGCTTTCAGTTGCGCGTAGTCCTGTTCCAGCCAGCGGCAGGTTTCCTGCAATTCGGGCACATCCTGCGTCCATAGGCGGGGGGCACCTTGTTTATCTTCCACCTGTAATGAGAGGCTATGGGAACGGAAACGCTCCCGCCATTCGTCATTATCCGCCATCCGGGCGATTTCCGCCGCCACGTTAACCGGTATGGCGCCCTTCACGATCACGCCGCCGCATCCGTTACGGAACGCCGCCCGGATCTCTACCGGGTCATTGTCCTTCAGATAAGCGATGGGCAGGATGGTTCTTTGCATAGAATGACTTTCGCTATTTTTATTTATTATGTCAATATAAAATATATTTAATTAGATATTTCTAATATAAAAGGCGTCCGCCATGGTCATTTTTAATATTATGGCAATAAACATTGCCTGCCCGCCCACGGTTTTGCTATGGTCCCGGGATATTAAGGGAAAAACAGAATGACCGGAAACCGTGTCATGGCAATTATTGGCGGTGGCGCCTGCGGGACGATGTTCCTGCATGACTATATCTCCTTACTGGAAGGGAGGCCTGCCGCCGTTAAGGCACAGCCGCCCAAGATCCTCTGGTTCGACAGAAACGGGCATTTCGGTCATGCCGATGCCTTTGACCCGCACCAGCCCGACTGCCTGACGCTGAACAACCCGGTGGCCATGATGCAGCCGACGTTGATCAACCCTAAAATCTTTCACGATTTCTGTACCCGGACATACGGTGCCTGCGATCATAGCGCTTTCCTGCCCCGCAATGTCTATGGCCGCTTTTTGAAGGAACTGACCCCGACCCTGTTCCAGCGGGCGCAGGCACTGGGTATTGAGATCAAAACCATTCATTCCACAACCAAAGCCATTCATAAAACACCGAACGGCCATCTGATCATCAAGGATGATGACCGCTTTCGCCCCGTCGATGATGTTGTGATGGCCCTCGGCCCCGCGCCTAATCACGCCGCGCAGCACCTGCAGGGAGAACGCGGTTATATCGCGTCGCCCAGCCGTTATGAAAGTTTTGAGAAATCCGGCATTGATTTCAGCAACCCGAAGACGCGCATCGCCTGCTTCGGCCCCGGCGCTTCGTGCTTTGATGGTATGGCACTGCTGGAAAAGGAATTCGGGTTCAAGGGAACCTATATCCTGATCGGCGAATCCAGCTCTGCCTTCTGGTCCCTCAGACGCGAAAAGCCTATTCCTACCGATGTTGGTTATCCTTCACGCTTCCTGCAACCCGGCAACCTGCCCTGCCCGGTGACGGCCACGCAATTGAAGGACGCACTGCAGCGTGATGTCGCCGAGCTCCGCAACCCTTCTGCCAATCCTCATGATCTCGGGCCAGAATACCCGCTCTTTGCCGCCGCTGCTAAATCAAAGCGCTTGATGGGGATGTGGGAAAAACAACATAAACCCAACGCGCTCGAACGGGCGCAGGCCCAGATGGCTTTTAACGAATTGCAACGCTATGCGATTAAAATACTCGAGCATGCCGTGGCACCGCAAATGCTCGATCTTTACAAAGACCTGCAGCGGCAGGGCCGCATCCTGCATATCGAAGGCCGTGCGCAGATCGACAAAATCACGAAGGTTGATCAGGAATTCCAGATTCCCGTCCTTACACGCAACCCGGACCTCACTCACTGCAGAATCCGCTACCTTGCGGAAGGTTTTATGAACGCGAAACCTTTCGCCCGTTCATGGGATGCCGTGGCAGAGGGGGCACCCTTAAGTCCACAAGAACGCCTTCTGCACGGCATGCGGAACCAAGGCCTGATCCAGCAGGTCCCCGGCGACCAGCTGGGCCTGTATACATCGAATGGCACCAAGAACAGTATCGTGCTGCTGGGTGCCGCGACGGACGCGTTGTGGGGCGTACATCTGGCGTGCTACAAGAACCTTGTCGCTGCCGATAGTTTCGCCCAGAGGGTCATCGGCCCCCGCACGGCTCCCGATCTCACCTACGTTTAATCAGCCCCACTTTTAATTATGTCAATATTTCTTGATATTTGGCACCCCTCTGCCCTATATTCTGACCCATGAATTCACATGTTAATTCACTGGGCTTTGATAAAGCACCGAAAGATACCCGCGTGGTCGTCGCCATGTCGGGCGGGGTCGATTCATCCGTGGTCGCCAGCCTGTTGCATGAACAGGGTTACGAAGTCATCGGCGTCACGCTCCAGCTTTATGATTTCGGCGCGGCGCTCCAGAAAAAAGGTGCCTGCTGCGCGGGTCAGGATATTTACGATGCCCGCCGCGTCGCTGAAGCGCGCGGCTTCCCGCATTACGTCCTGAACTACGAGAATAATTTCAAAGACAGCGTGATTGAAGATTTCGCCGACAGCTATCTGCGCGGTGAAACGCCGATCCCGTGTGTGCGCTGTAACCAGACGGTGAAATTCCGCGACCTGCTCGCCGTAGCAAAAGACCTTGGCGCTGACTGCATGGCCACAGGCCACTACATCCAGCGCACGGTGAACGCCGATACAGGCCGCGCCGAATTGCTGCGCGCCGTCGATCCCGGCAAAGACCAAAGCTATTTCCTGTTCGCAACCACGCAGGAGCAACTCGATTTTCTGCGCTTTCCCTTGGGCGGCTGGACGAAAGACGTGACGAGGGCACATGCCCAGCGCCTCGGCCTGCTCACCGCTGACAAACCTGACTCACAGGACATCTGTTTCGTCCCCGGCGGCGATTACACCAAAGTCGTCAAACGCCTGCGTCCCGAAGCGCAAAAGCCCGGCAATATCGAGCATGTCGATGGCCGTGTGCTGGGTACGCATGAAGGCATCATCCATTACACCATCGGCCAGCGTAAAGGCCTCGGCATCGGCGGCGGCCATTCGGACAATAACGATCCGTTCTATGTGGTGAAAGTCGATGCCACCAATGCGCGTGTCGTCGTCGGTCCCAAAGAGGCGCTCGCCCGCGATACCATCCACCTGAAAGACTGCAACTGGCTGGATAGCGGCGATCATGACGTGCTGCTGAAATTCCGCTCGATGATGCAGCCCATACCCGCAACGCTGACGCGCCACGATAATGGCAGCGCGACATTGACGCTAAAAGACGCACAATACGGTATCTCACCGGGACAAGCCGCCGTCTGCTATGACGGCGAACGCATGATCGGCGGCGGCTGGATCAACACCACTGAAAACTTACAATTATCAGAGGCCGCCTGAGCATGACCGCACGCCTGCTCATCGAGGAAGATCAAAAGGGAAACGCCAACCCGCTCGCGCTCGTCAGCCGCGCCCCGCGTCTCACCCTGACGCAGGCTTTCGGCATCATCCACCGCATCAAGGTGGATGGAGAGCGCGGCATGGGAACCCGCAAGGGCATCGGCACAGCGCTGATCTCTTCGCAGGTACCGTTCTGGGAACAGATGGGTGTGCAATCCCTCGTCGTACAGACGCACGACATGAGCGAAGGCTTCTATGAAAGGCTCGGCTTCCAGCGCACAGGGCCGCTGGCCGAATTCAGGAACAACGCTGGCATCCTCACCAATATGCGCCTGGACCTGAACGATTTCATGCAGAACGCCTGCTTCCAGAGCGCCATACAGCGGCACCCGGCCTCGGTTTTGAAAAACGGCTGATCTGTCTTGGCATATTTAAAAAGCCCACCACAATGTGGCGGGCCTTTTCATTTCATTCGTAATCTTGATAACGCTTAAGGGGTGCAAGCCTTCGTCACCAGACGCGCAAGCGCATTACAACCGCGGGATTGAAGCTCCTCCACGGAGCTCTCCACGACTTCTTTAATCGGAATAAATTTGACGGCAGAATCCTCCGCGTTGGCCTGATAAGCGGCGACTGCATAGATCTCGGCAATTTTCAACATTGGGGGGAGGCATGTCTCAAACGCCTTAGACTCCGCAGCAGGACGGGAATGCGCACGATGTTTTTCCCATGAATCTATCGACGAAAACAACGATGCCCTCAACTCATTAACCTGATCATTTTGCTCACTGGTCATCGCCGCATTGAGTGTCGCGCGTATGGGGTCCTGCGCACCAAGTGGGAAAGCTGTCGCTTTCAAAAGAGGAACTGTCAGACCGGCCAGATCATTAAGAATGCGAAATGGGCTTCTCTCTATTGGGCTTTTCAGTGATTTTTTTGGCATGATTAAAGACAATCCCTTTTTCAGTTAAATTGAATTATGAAAATAATTAATGTTTTCTACCCTTCCTGTCAATATTAATGTCTGTGACCTTATATAATGCCACTTACATTGAATCCCTATCGCCATAGCCTGTATCATTGCCTTGTCTTAATAAGGAGATAACCGTGCGCTTTATCCGACTGGCCCTTGCAGCCTTTATCATGTTTGTCACCACCCCCGCCCGCGCCGGGGAGATTTTCAATTACAAGGATGGAGATGTAGCGCTCGAAGGTTACTTCGCACACGCTGAAAAGCCAGGCGCCCCCGTCGTACTGATCGTGCATCAATGGAAAGGTCTGGGCGATTACGAGAGACACCGCGCCGACATGCTGGCCGCCGAAGGCTACAACGCTTTTGCGATTGATATGTACGGTCAGGGCATTCGTCCGCAAACGCCGGAGGAAGCAGGCAAACAGGCCGCTCTCTACAAAAACGATCCCGTGCTGGCGCGCCAGCGGGTGCATGCCGCGCTGGCACAGGTCCGCTCGATGAGCAGTATCGGGCCGGAGATTGCCATTATCGGTTATTGCTTCGGCGGCACCATGGCGCTCGAAGCCGCCCGTGCGGGTGAAGACCTCGCCGCCGTCATCAGCTTCCATGGTGGCCTCGCCACTAAAGCCCCCGCCGCCGAGGATGCCGTCAAAGCCCCGCTGCAGGTACATCACGGCGCGGACGACCCGCATGTGCCGCCCGCCGAAGTCGCGGCGTTCGAACAGGAAATGATGTCAGCCCACGCACAATTGACCTTCTACGCCTATGCTGGTGCCGTCCACAGCTTTACCGATCAGGCGGCCGGAAACGACCCGACCAAGGGCGCCGCCTATAACGAAGACGCCGATGTCTTAAGCTGGCAGCGCAGCCTGTCTTTTCTGGAAAAAGCGTTTGAAAAGGCCAAAAAAACCGCCCATCCGCCCGCCGCAGCGGAAAGCTTGACAAAAACCCCTTAAGCGGCGATAAACGCACCCTCGAATACACCAAGATGGCGGTGTAGCTCAGCCGGTAGAGCAGAGGAATCATAATCCTTGTGTCGGGGGTTCAAGTCCCTTCACCGCCACCATTTACCTTATCATCCCCGTTCATCACTGTACGCTCATGACCCCAAAAACCACTGGTTTCATTGGGGTTTTTCGTTATATTTGTTTTCTATCGTTTTTGATTAATCGCGTACAGCCTGAAAAATTGGGGGCATATTTTAACCCTTATGCCCCCACCCCCAAAAGGAGATGCCCCCAAAATGACTTTGACGGATACAGAATGCAAAAACCTGAAGCCCAGCGCCAAGTCGTATAAGAAAGCGGACGCACATGGCCTGTATCTAGAAGTTATGCCAAACGGGGCTAAATACTGGCGATTGAAGTACCGTTACCTGAACAAGGAAAAACGACTCGCTCTGGGTGTTTACCCGGAGATCAGCGTTAAAGAGGCACGGGAAAGAAGGACAGAAGCACGGAAACTGCTGGACCAGGGTAAAGACCCTTCGGCTGTCAGACAACAAAGCCGCCAGAATGCCCTTATGGAGGCTGAGAATACTTTCGAGAAATTAGGCCGTGAGTGGCACGAAAAAAATAAAGCCAGATGGACGGAGAAACATGCGGAAGCCATCATTTATCGGCTTGAGAAAGACGTCTTTAAGGATATTGGGCACATGCCTGTCCGGGAGATAACACCTGCTCGCTTACTACAGACCATAAGGAAGATTGAAGCCAGAGGTGCACATGAATTGGCGCGCCGCTCCCGGGGCATGTGCGAACAGATTTTCGCATACGGTATTGGCACAGGGAAAGCCGACCGGAATGTGGCGCAAGATTTACGAGGAACCTTGGAAGCCTTTAAACGCCACCATATGCCAGCTATAGAAATTGATGAAATTCCAGAATTCTTAAAAAAGCTGGAAAATAATGATGTCCGGCTCTATCCCCAAACACGCCGTGCTACAAAGCTGCTTATGCTGACTTTCGTTAGAACTGGCGAATTACGATACGCGAAATGGAATGAAATCGATTTTGAAAGAGCCGTATGGGAAATACCAGCCGAAAGAATGAAGATGCGGAGACCTCACATTGTTCCTCTTTCCAAACAGGTAATCGATCTTTTCAGGGAACAGAAAGAATACACAAATGGCATTAATACAGATTGGGTTTTTCCTAATCAGGTCAGACCTAAAGATGCAATGAGCGAAGGAACCATCTTGGGCGCAATTAAACGTATGGGATACACGGGAAGAATGACAGGCCATGGTTTCCGCGCTCTTGCCATGTCAACCATTAAAGAACGCCTCGGCTACCGGCATGAAGTTGTAGATCGTCAACTTGCCCATGCACAACGTAATAAGATTGATGCCGCATATGATCGTGCCAAATTCCTTGAGGAAAGAACCAAAATGATGCAGGAATGGGCAGATTACTTAGAAACCATCAGAGATCGTTCACTTAAGAAAGTAGAATTTATCTATGCCAATTGTGCTTAACGCAGAAGTAGAGATTTTTTCTCTATCCGACATCCATCGAGCAGTTAAAATAGCAAAAAATCGCTTTCAAGATGACGCACATAAGAAAAGGACACGGGATTTTTGCCTAGAATTTTTTGGGGTTAAACAACCTAATCATTTACTTAAAAAGGAATTCTTTACTGGACTAGATATGCCAGCCCATGTGAACAATCCTGTTGAAATGTTTTATTTTATAAACGCATTAAATTTCGAAGAGTTAATAAATACCTCAATTTTTCTTGATGCAGTTGCATGGTTAATTATTTTTTCAGATCAACAACAAGAAAAAAATTGGTGGCCTTCAATTCTGTCTAAAGGATTGATGCTTGCTGAAGCAGAAATACAACAAATGGCCGAGATCGATAAAAAAAAGACTGAGAATTTCGTAAAGAAAGAACTCTCAAATTATAAGCGGGAAAAAAATCTTAAAAATTCTAACCTTGAAAAGAAAATTAAAGCAAAAACTATTGAAAAAGAAATACATGATCTTGCAACAAAATACCTAAAAAATGGAAAACCCAGGCATCAAATAAACGCCTTAATCCGGCATCATACAAATTTATCAATGAGATTAGGTGAGCGGCAAATAGCTCGTCATCTTAAAACGCATGCTAGCGGTCTGTGGGAACAGAAATAAAAACAGACATACGCTAAGCATGTCTTTTTCTCATATTTATATTCACGCTCGTGAACAATATCGTTCATCTGTATTCAGGAGCAAAAAATGCAAGTATCTCACTCGATAGAAGAAGTCAGAATAATGACTGGCATTGGAAGAACAAAGCTTTATGAGGCCATTAACTCGGGAGCTTTGAAGGCAAGAAAATTAGGTAAAAGAACTATCGTGCTTAAACAAGATTTAGACTCTTTTTTAATCACTCTTGCTGATTACACACCTAGCAAAAACAAGCCTTAGATTTAACCAGGAATGCTTCACACAACTCTCACTCTTGGAGTGAGGGATAGGTAAGTATTGCCAACATACTGTCAATAAAGGAAAAGACATGACTAAAGTCCATACGATCCCCCTTCATATTGGTGACCTGCTTGCAGGAACTGTTGGATGGAATGCAACTGAGTTTGGTGCGTTGATACATCTACTCATAATCCACTATCAAAGGGGGGAAGAAGGATTACCCTATGATGCAAAAACTCTTGCCCGTCTAGCTTGGGTATCGGATAAAGTTTGGAAGACAATCAGCCCTCGGGTCTTGAGTAAATTTCACATAGTTCCCGATCCTGATAATCCAAAAGTAACCCGTTTAGTCAACGAACGTTGCCTAAACGTTATCCAACAAGTCGAAGAAAAATCTTCAAAAAATAGAGCAAATTCCAAGAAACGTTGGGGTTCCGATGAGGAATCTCTTATGCCGTCGCATAACAATGGTAATCCCAGACAAAAACATAAACCAAAACCTCTATTGTCTCCTTTCATCCACAACTGTGGATAAGGGAAAGATCGCAAGGCGGCTTCGCCGCCGCTATGCGAGAACTAGCTTGGAAGATCTCATGGAGAAGAAAAAAATGATGAATAAAAAAAACTTACCGTCTCGGGCACTTTCGGGTTTAACCCTAAAACAAGAAAAATTCTGCCATGAGTTCTGCATTGATTTGAATGCTACCAAAGCCGCAATCCGTGCTGGTTATTCAGGGCGATCTGCCCGTGAACAAGCCAGTAGAATGTTAACAAATGTTGATATTCAGAGTCGTATCTCTGAGATTAAAAAGGCCAGCTTTAACCGTGTTGAGACTGAAACAGAGTTAGATCTATCAGCTGATCGAATCCTTCAGGAAATTGCGGCCATGGCCTATGTGTCTATAGGGGATTTTCTTGAGTTTGACAGCAGCGGTACGGCACGCCTTAACATCGTAGAAAATCTTCATTATTTACGTGGTGTTACAAATTATTCAGAAAGAGAATTTGTCTGCCAACAACCAGGCAATAGCTGCCCCCATTGTCGTGTTATTCAACGTAAGCTTTCATTTGGTAAAGCACGAGCTCTAGATTTATTATTAAGGCACCGAACAGCAGCCGATGGAAAATACAGCCCTGAGCTAGTCAATCAATTCATTGCTAGACTTGAGGCAAAACTTAGTTTTGTCTCTGAACAAGAAAAAGGAACAAAACCATAAAGTAACCCCGCATGCGATTAGGATAGGTTCTGGCTCCCATCGAAATCCCAGACACCTATCTTCACAACTGTCGTTCAAAGCCCCTTGAGCGATCAGAAAAGACCCGCAAAAGAAGACTCCCAGAGTTGTTAACCGATATGCCCAATATTTTTTCATAGCCCAAATTCTTCCGATAAAAAAGCCACCAGAGATGTCCTCTCTGGTGACCGGAAGTTAATAAGCCGCTATCAAACGACCGCGACGGCCTTTAAGCCGAGGCTTTGGACATACGCCGCCGCCTCCCGGTCGTAAAACACGAGAAGCGACGTGATGACGGACACGCCACCGTTGATAGCGGGGTTATTAAAGCCCCGGTCTGTCCATGAGAACAAACCGGGGTCATATTGGCGGAAATTTTATGAAATTACAATAATGACTCGACTTGAGATGAAATTTCCTAAAGATCCTGATATGTATATTTTATATTGCACTTGGAGGCTGTCATGGCTCCAATAGCTTTTATACGCTATTGCTTGGCCAAGTATGAGACCATTTAATCCATTGCGCAAACAGCGCTCGCCAATCAATGTGGGGTTCAGCATGCCACTTGAGATATTTACTTCTGGTAACCGTCGAGGACTGCCAAACTTACCTGCCCTAGTAGCAAGATTAAGAAGATTTAGAAAAACCTCCATAATTAATACAGGCACTCATTGCCTCTGGCATATTTATAAAAATCCTGAATTGCGGCAGCGTGGAAGTTCTGTACCACAATTGATTATTTCTTATGCTCCTCGAATTATCATTCTTGCAATGGCAACTGCTAATGATTATCGCAATGACTGTTTAGTTCCTCAGAGTCTCCATGATCTGTGTAATGATTATTTGGGAATTTATGATTCAATCGGTTTTAGTGCTTTTCTGGATGAGGAGGCGCACAGGATCAGAACTGGATTAATCGAACAAAGGAATATACCAGAAGCGTACATTCAACTTGAACAAATTCGGCATAGTTGCCTTGAACTCTCAATATCCCGTTTACTGCGAAGTCAGCATGAAACCCACCTCACCAGCATGGAAGAATTGTTGAGAGCCTACCGCATCTTCGAGATTTGGGATCAATCTCAGAGTGGCCGCCGTAGTGAAGTTTGCAGGTCAATCTTTAATATTGACCCAATCCATTTTTTTCGTTCTGGATTTATGCTTTTTGCTCTTGCTAATGATGATCGAAGGGCAGGTCACATTACTTTTCGGGATTTAACTGCTGAAGATACAATTATTAATGAATATCAAATTACTGCAGAGACATGTAGGTTAGTAGCATCTCGTATCTCCTTTAATGAAAGCGATCTTCGATCTTGGTATCAACAAATGCTAGAAGATATTCCTGCATTTTATCAAAAATTCTTTCCTGTACCTTTATACCGTTATCCATTAATTCATCGCGATCAAGGCGAACGTGAGATAAATTTTTTGATGCCCTCCCCAGCTTTCTTTGTGCGTGGGTTTGTGAACGCGTTCTTCTCGCAGATTTTTGAGAATAGCGATATGGTTGGTTTTGGTGATGCTGTTGAAGAATATACCTATCATGCAATATGCCACATTTTTGGCGCTGCAAATGTTTCACGTATCCAAGACACTGGCGAACATGCAGATTTCATTATTCGCCATCCTGAATGTGACTTAATTGTTGAAGTAAAGACGACTCTTGGTGGTTACCAGGAGCAATCCATGATGAATCCAGAAGCAGTTCAAAGCCTCTGGAAGCTTCTTTATAAAGCTAGCAATCAATGCTCACGCTCAATTCGTCAACATCGACGTGCTGAACATCCTACATTAGGCATTATATTTATCGCTGAGCACATCACAGCAGAAGCTATGCCCTTTCTTTCACTCGCGGAACGAACAGGAATGTTTAATGATCTTGATGTAGCAGGAATTGAAATTCTTCCTTGGAATTCCTTTGAACACACTTTATCGCTCACCTCAATCAATAACTTTATGGCAACCTTGAAAAGAAAATGGCTTGAAGGACAGAGACAAAGTGCAGGCGATCTACTTACATTCGATGTAGAGCGTGGTGACGCAGCTCATTCCTTTGAGCATCTTAATGAAACGTACGAACAGTTTTTTCCAGGAAGATGCCATGAAAGTGCTCAAGCTTGATGTGGCAATAAAGCCAAGACGACTAGCAGTTAAAATGGGATACCTTTTCGCTCCGGATTACTAAGCCAACCACCAATTTTACCTACAAAATCCCAAACATCCCCAGCAGACGGCTTGGCATAGTTTGGTAAAGCGGGATCCGCACCCATTCTTTCAAATATTGAGCGTAACCAAGTATTTTTAGTGCGGGGTATATTGAGACCAGAAAGCCAATTTTCAACCTCTCCAGAACGGACGACAAAAAGGCCATAACGATCTAAATCATCCAATAAATTTTCAGCGGCTTCTTTTTCAGAGCCAGAAAGGAGTTCTATCCCACCCCGCATTTTAAAATCTATGTCTTTGTTTTCAAGAGCTTTTAACATTGATGCACGCCGAGTCCCCCAAGGCTGATGATCAGAAGGAGGGACGCAGCAAGCCTCTAAATATTTTGTCCATTCACTGCCTCCATCTTTCACAATATCAATATCTGCTATACCTGCCGCAGGAATGCCTAATTTACGCAAAGGGGCAAGGATTCGTGGTATCGTTTGTTTATTATCAGCATTTAAAAATAATGTATGAGAAATACCGCGATTATCCCCAGCCGCTAATAAACGCTCATTAATTTCTTGATAGAAAGCCCGGTCTGCATTCGCCTCACCGACGATAACATGATTGTAGAAAAGGCCTGATAATACGCCTACTGACCGCAACAGTGGATCATTCATTAAGATATTCAAATCCTCGCTAGGCAAGAGCCGGGCTGTCGCGACCTCACTTTCATAAGTCAGACGGACAATATTAACTTTGGCACCAGATAAAATGGCTCCCATTACGAATTGCGGGCTATGCGTTGAAACGAAAACGCGCTTTCCCTCTTCGGTCGCACTCTTTGCGATTTCTTTTCCAAGTTTTTGCGCTAGGGATGGGTGTAAGAATGCTTCGGGTTCATCAATAACAATAACTTTCGATTCGCCAGAGTAGAGCTGGAGAAGAATTCCCGTGTAAGCCTTTACGCCATCGCTTAAATTCTGAACAGGCTGAGCCTCACGCATATATTGCAACGTATCGTCTTTGAGCGATCTTTCATCAGGGGGAACATCCTTGCCGAACCTCAGTTTTAGAAAATCCCCTTCTGATGCATCGATAGCAATATTTAAACCTATACCCTCTCGAATAACCTTACGAAGGTTCTCACGCTTTGTGTCGTTAGTAAGAAGAATAGCAAACGGATGCTCAGGATTTTTTAAATCACCACGCTTCTGAGCATTCACAAGTCCAATCCGGCTTGGGCCATCCAAACTCAAGGTAAGCCCCCTAAGATACCACTGGGCAAATAAATTGCTTCGATGCTCGCTTTGATTGGGGGCGGCTAGCGATTGAAGAAATTCGGCATTGTTAACCGTTGTTCTTCCTTTGCCGACTAAGATAATCGATTCAGATTCTGGAATATTGTCGCCCAACACAGGCGTCTGTTTTTGCTTCTTAAATTCTTCCTGCGCCCATTCCATACCAGATTCTTGAAAAACCAACTTCTCAAGAATTACGTTGGCTTGGTTTTTTTGACCAGCATTGCAAAAGGCGGTTATTTCGCGAAGGGCTTGGCTCTTCCCAGAATTATTTGGACCTACAAAAATCGTGACCGCAGGATTATTCGGTAGAACTAATGCTGCTTTACCTTTAGAGGAGCCATTTTTAAAATGAATTTCTGTTATCATAGATTTACCCTTCGAAATAATTAAGCCCATATACTTATAAAGTATTCAGAAGAACGTCAAAGAAGGGGCATATTTGGGGGCATAATGAAAATTCTAACTGGATATTACTGATTCAAATCAGTGGTTTAATTGGGAAATACGGCTCCCTTCACCGCTGGTTCGGGCATTACGCGCATTTGTTCTGATCGTCATCCATAACACTCAGAAGAAAGCTCATTTTCAGCTTTCCGGATAAATCGAGATTAGAATGAATTTCTAGTGCCATTTTATTTAGGTTACCATGACCAGCCATTTTGTGCCCCTCATCAGTTGCGGCAGTGCGATAATACAACATCAGAAATACTCTGATTGCAGCAGTCAGCGATGTATTCTGTTCTTTCCGCAAAAATACCAATGAACAAATATCGTGAATTTTACACTTTTCTAGCGTAGCCACTTCTTTAAGAGCTTGCCACATTTCTGGTTCCAGTCTGATGGATGTTCTGTTGCCAAGAATAGTGATATTACGCGTTGCCAAAGTTGATTTGGGCATTGTCGGAACACTCCCTATAAAGTTACTCAGTGAGCCTGGAAATGGAGACTTGGGTGCTCGCGTTCGGCACACCTATTACCTCCCTCACTAGCTACCTCCTGAACTTTATATTGGAGCGTCCGGTTCGCCACCTACGGTATCGCGTAGCGATACCGGCCATGCTTATTTCTGGTAAAAAGAGAATTCAGGCGGCCCTAGCAGCATATTGATCGGCACTCCCCGTAAATACGGAACCATATATCCCTGTAGCTTCTCGTACGTTCATTAACTGCGTGTAAGTAATCTCCATACTGGCGGCTTGTATGGCTGCACCATCGATCATTCTGGTCTTTCCTAAAGGTAGGTATTCCACACCGCTTGCACCAAAAACCGTTCGCAGAATAAGTTTAGGCATTACACCAATGATTGCTCTAGCACCCATTTGCATACCAAATTCCAGATATGCGAGCACAAGCTCCTGCGCTATTTTCTTTCGCACATGCGAGTCCAAATTTTTATCTATGCAAAAACGGGTTGCTTCCCAGACATTATCGGCATGCAAAATACTCTGATTTTGAACCATGTCAGGCCACAGATCATTTATCATGCACGCCTGCTTTACAGGTATCAGGCGACTAACCCCCAGCGCCTTTCCTTGAGTATCATGATGCACAAGATAGACTGTCGCCGGGGTATCATACTGATCGTATTCTTTTTTCTCAAAAGCCTTCACGTCATAATTTTGACGTTCAATAAAGCATCTATATCGTAGCTGAAATTGAGAATTGAAAATATTGGCAGTACTTTTCAGATTTTCGTAAGTCACGCATGTAATCACGCAATCCTCCCACATTTACACGCGAGAATTACAACAAATTTTTATCAGCTTAATAAGCTACGGACTCTCGTAATCAGGGATTGATCAAACCGTAGGACAGCGCTTTAACCACAGCCAAGATGCGATTGTTGGCATCCAGCTTCTTGAAGACACTACGCATATGCCAGTCAACTGTATGGGTACTCATATTCAGGATTGCTCCTACATCCCAATCAGTCTTACCTTTGGCCACCCATGTCAAAACATCTCTTTCCTTATCTGTAAGCGCAAGATTAGGAGAGATATTTTTTTCCATCTGCTTTTCGTGGAAGCGTTTCCATGAAATATAGAAATGATTGCTATAGGCCGTTATTAGATCCAGCTTCCCGTCGAAAGAATCTTTTTTCTCTGAAGATGCGAGGCTCAGACCCGCCAGTTGATTACTGGGGCCACGAAGCGGTGTACAGATGCCATTATGTAATCCCGCTTCTCGGCCATAATTTAAACAATCAAACTGTCTTTTCTTCAGTTCCATTCTGGTGGGGATTACATCCCATGTGTAGCTGCCAACCTGGCTTAAGCCATAGACCATAACTGGATCAATTTTATCCAAACTATGTTCGAAGTAATACTTCATCCAATCGCCGGGATAATTGTGAATGACGCCAATACCGGGTTTCTGGCCTATATCATGATGGTCTGTAGCAAGGCAGAAAAGCGCACGATCAAGGCCGTGACGTTTCACTGCACCAAGATATGTATTGAAAAGATCTTCCTCTGACTGCGCGGCATTCGCCTTTTCAACGTAATCTTCAAAGTCTCTAATCATTTTGAGTTAGTCCTACTACAAAGTGCAGGACTAACTTAGCAATTTCAGGTTGCATATGTCAATTTACAGTACACCATGCCATGCAACATTAGAGGCGTGTGATATGAAAAAATTATGCCGCAGCTGCAACTTTCTCCCGATGCTCACGCAGTATGGGCTTCACCTCATCCGGCAAAAATTCCTCGAAACCCCTGTTTTGAATATTTCCCTGCTTTAACAGCAAGATAGGGTCTTGTCCCTCGACGCAGCCAAGATTAGGTTTGTGAACAAAATATCCGAGCAATCTCTGAAGCCGCTCAGGAAGCAATGATGCCTGTTCGGACGAAACAGCCAGAAAGCTATTTTCAGCTTGTTTCAGCCAACCCAGACAATAACTCAGAACAACACCAACCCGCGGTTTATCCGTCTTATTAGCGCCGCCAGCGTGTAGTAAAGAGCCAAAATAAATCAGAACAGATCCCGCAGGCATGACGCCCTGGACGATTTCATGCGCTTCAGGCCTTCTATCTCTTGGCCATTTATGACTGCCAGGAACAACATGAGTAGCACCATTCTCAATCCTGAATTCATCTACAGCCCACATGCAGTTAATCATCGCCTCATATCCAGCATGTTCAAATGGAAACATGGGATCATCCGGATGGATGATCTGCTCTGGTTCGCCGGAGCCTATGCTGATGGCTTGGGTCAAATTCAGTTGATATTCCTTACACCCTCTTAAGAGGAACTCGTCCATTACACCAAGAATTTTAGAATGAATGCTCATCTGCTGACACATGGGGGATTTAGTTATAAGCCCGCTTAGACGTTTCGTTACATACCCATAAAAATCTCCATGGCAATATCGGGTATCTTGAAAATGGGGATTCAAATCACCTTTTAGAGCCTGGACCTGTTCTTGAGTAAGAACATTCTCAATCACGATACAGCCATCTTTTTCCAGAATTTCATTAATTTTGCCAATACTCTCGGTACTTGCTACGCGCTTCACTTCGGTCATCTTGTTCTCCCGTCTAGATCAATTGAAGATCTCAGGAAGCCATATTTCAAGTTAACCGTAATCCCCCGGGTTCTCGTAGTACCCCGACACGTTCATTTCACGTAGAAAACTCCTGTGAAATATACGGAGAAAGTTATGGCAGAGAAACATTATAGAAAGTTTGATGCAGATACCTTCAAAGCTCTTACAAAAAAGCGTCCTATGCCCTGGATTCGCGATGCTCTCATTGATTGGGGCATAATATCTGCAACACTGCTGGCAGCCGGGCTGTGGAATCATCCGATTGGCTATATAGCCTCAGTCATCATCCTCGGGAATAGGCAGCATGCCCTTGCCATTCTGGGGCATGACGGCACACATTTTACCATCAGCAAATCAAAGAAATTAAATGACTTGGTTACAAACTTGCTTGCTTTTTGGTCAGTGGGGTTAACGGCATCAGGATATAGAAATCTTCACTTCAAACATCACAAGCATACAAATACAGAAAATGATCCAGAATTGATGCACAGAGGCGCCAAAGCGCCTCAGTGGGATCTGCCAATAACTCTCCGCAAAGTTATGAAACTCGCCACTCTGGATCTCGTAGGATACTCCTTATCGGACTATATTATGATAGTGATGTTTGCGCAGCCTGATAAAAAAAGATCTTATCTTGCACTCGCTGCATTTCATGTAACATTCATAACAGCAAGCATTCTGTGCGGCTTATGGTGGGTACCAGCTCTTTGGTATGGCGCACTTACTACAACATTCATGATGTTCTTTAGATTAAGAACATGGCTTGAGCATCAGGGATCGGACGACACACATATTTTACACTTGAACCTTCTGGAAGGCATAATTCTTTCTCCGCATAACGCTTGGTATCATTACGAACATCACCATTGGCCAAATGTTTCATACTCCCTACTCCCCAAGCTGAGAAAACTTACCCTTGAAAAGCCAGCAATGAGCTTAAGAGAATTGTTAATTTTCTATAAGAACGCTTCTCGCATTCCTTCCGGCACGGCGCTTAAGAGATCAGACACCCAAAGCTCTCCTGCCAATACCAACTTAAGCGGCAACTCTCAGATCACCGAGATCATTGCTGCTTAATTAAACAAAGAATCCCTTAAATCACTTGTCAGGTATTAGTAATGAAAGACATAAAAAAAACCAAAACAGTCGTCTATGGCTATGGAATCCAAGAAGAATACGACTTCCAGAAAATTGGCAACATAGTAAGAGCCATGGATTACCTGAGAGTAGAGGCAAAGAATAGTGGAGATCAGGAAATCTATACCCTCATAAACTCAGCATTCAACATATGCTTCACAAGCTATTATCTTGCCTTAAGAATGCAAGCACTGGAGGGTGGAGAAGAGGAAGAGGAGTAAAGTATTTTCAATGCATTGAAAGATTTTTTAGAATCTTTTTTACGCTCTTTCTCGCAGAAGGGTCACAATTCTTATACAGCAGAGCAACTTCAATCTCTTCCTTGCTAAGCAGTCCACTCTTAGGGGGCTTCTTGATTTTACCCAGATCATCAAAAAAGGATAATATTGATATATCCAGAAAATCTCCTATCATCAATAAGGTAGAGCAGGCAATGCGATTTGCGCCCTTCTCATATTTTTGAATTTGCTGAAAACTAATTCCCAAAGCATTCGCCAACTCTTGCTGGGTAATATTGGCAGCTTCACGATGAAAACGCAGATTAGCGCCTATTGTAATATCTACTTTGAGGTTCTTTTTATTTAAGTATCCCTTAGATGCTTTTGCCTTCATGAAATTTTACCCGGAATTTAGAAAAACTGTGAACAGCGTATCATTTCATATCTGTTTTCATTTTCATACCACCCCATATCGCATTAACTATGTAAAAAAATTGAGAAGTTTTACTCTTGGGGGAAGCTGACAGGTTTACCCTCCAGTATCACTAACTCTACATCATCGTTTTTGCGCCTTTGCTCTTTATGCGCTGAAACAGGAAGACTTAGAAATCCTGACGTCCGCTTTCCTTACTTTTTCACCTGTCCTGACTTTGAGTACGCCAGTGGACGGGCTTACTTCTGATGATCATTTTTGGATGCGGCCTTAGTAAGTCTAAGAATTGGAGTTGATTTTGTAACACAAGCATGTAACACATGATGAAGCAAAGTATTGACTATCTACTTGATTTTATTGTGTTTTAATATTTAGGGTTCAAGTCCCTTCACCGCCACCATTTTGTTCAATTAAATCAATAACTTACAATAAATACTCTCTGAAAGCAGACCCCCGATTTTTGCCCGGGGTACCGCTGGGGTACCGGATCCCCTCATGCTCTGCATTTCAAAACATATCTGTTTGGAAAGCCCATCACTTCATCTTATTGTGACTGCGGATCAGCTTTGTTGCTCCGGGGCATTAGAAACCCTTTGTGACCAGATTCCTCCCTGTCCTTTTCAGCGTATCGCACAGATAAACGATAAATGATCCTCCACTATACTTAATAGTAGATGCGGCCTTCAGGTTGGCTTCAGCCTCAAACCGCATGATGAAGATGTCTTATCAAAGAAAGTATCTTCATCATGTTCAAACTCTGTTATCAAGAAAATGGCCAATATACCGGCCAGCTCAGTATGAACGAGTCGCGCTGGCTGTCACGCCTGCGGGCGCGCCCGGCGGTGGTGTCGATCTATCAGGCGTTTGCCAAAGACCGCCAAGCGGTTGAGGATTTTATTATCAGCATTTACGCGCAGGCATACGGCGCACAGATCGGTGTGCATTATCCCGTGCTGATGAGCGTCCGTGATGAAAACGCCAATATTCTGGCGGCTGTCGGGTTCCGCTACGCCGCCGATGAGCCGCTGTTTTTGGAACAATATTTGAAACAGCCGGTTGAAAATATCCTGAACACACCGCGCAGCGGCATCGTCGAGATTGGCAATCTGGCGTCAAACGGCGGCGGTGCTTCATTGTTCCTGTTCGCGGCACTATCCACCTATCTTTATCATAAGGGGCAAGACCACGCCGTTATCACAGGCACGAAATTCCTTGATAAACGCTTTCATGAATTGGGCCTGAGACCGCAGAAACTGGCCCCTGCCAATCCTGATCTGCTGCTGCAGAAAGATGAAAACTGGGGAAGCTATTACGATACCGATCCCCATGTCATGGCAGGACGTATTGATGAAGGTTACAAACGTCTGCAGAAAGTTCTGGGCGCTGAATATACAGAAGCACGTCCCCGATTGATGACCCGCCTGCATTACAGGGGGGATATGTCATGAGTATCCTAGCCGCCCTCACGCAACATCCGTACGCCAAGACAGCGCTGCAGGATCAGCAGCGCTGCATCACTTACGGCGACTTGCCAGATATGATTGACGAACGCGCACGACAGCTTGATGGCATCACTTGTGCCGGGCTCGCGCTTGATAACAGCGTGGAATGGGTGCTATGGGACCTCGCAGCACTGAAGGCCGGAACCATTCTGGTGCCGTTGCCGCCCTTTTTTACCGCAGCCCAGACGCAGCATGCGCTGCAATCATCCGGCTGCACAGCCGTGATCACACCGCAGGGACTCTCCCCATTGCCCTTTGCCCCGGTCGCGCTTCCCCTGGGTACAGTCAAGATTACTTATACTTCGGGCACCACCGGCATGCCAAAGGGCGTTTGCCTGCCGCAAGCCGCGATGGAGAATGTCGCCCGAAGCATCGTCAGTACTCTAGGATCTGACCTTGCCGGTATTCATTGTACTATCCTGCCGCTGGGTGTGCTGCTGGAAAATGTCGCGGGTGTCTATGCGGCGCTGATTGCAGGTGCCACGATCATATTGCCTTCGCTCAAGGATTTCGGGGCGCAATATGGCTGCCTGCATGCGCAACTGAAGCAGAACCATGCCACTTCCGCGATTATGGTGCCGGAAATATTGCGCATTCTGATGACGCAGGTCGTGCATCACGGTCCTCTGCCCGCTCTGAAATTTGTCGCAGTAGGCGGATCAAAAATCGCATCCGCGCTTGTTCTGCAGGCGCGCGCACTGGATCTGCCGGTTTATGAAGGATACGGCCTGTCTGAATGTGCGTCGGTAGTATCTATGAATGCGCCCGGTCACGATAAACCCGGAACGACAGGATGCTTACTGCCGCACGTTGAAGCCTCTATCGAGAACAGTGAAATCATTATACACAATCCCGGTTTCCTGGGGTATGTCGGAGAGCCTCATCACGGCCCTTATGCAACAGGCGATCTGGGCCAGATGGATCAGAATGGATTCCTGTCCATTACAGGCCGCAAGAAGAACATCCTCATCACATCATATGGTCGCAATGTATCGCCAGAATGGGTGGAATCGGTACTGCTGGCACAGCCAGAAATTGCGCAAGCTTTTGTTTATGGCGATGCGCAGCCGTATCTTTCCGCGCTGATTGTCCCCACCCGCATTGATGCAGATATTGAACATGCGATAGAGCGCGCCAATGCAGCCCTGCCCGATTATGCACAAATTCATCACACAAGCTTGACCGCGCCTTTCACCCAGCAAGACGGCACATTGACCGGCAATGGTCGCCTGCGCCGCCAGAATATCCTTGAAACCCGCACTGTCCCAGAACCCCAAAGGAGAACATCATGAACTTCTATGATCGCCTTATCCATGAAACGGAAACTGCCCGTCAATCACTCTATACCGTGCCACAACTGACTGACGGCCTGCGCGGTGATATCAGCCGCGAAACCTACATCGCCTACCTGACCGAGGCCTACCACCATGTGCGCCATACTGTACGTTTTTTGATGTTGATGGGGGCGCGCTTACCCGATGATAAAAAATGGCTGCATGACGCCATCTCTGAATATATTGAGGAAGAAAAAGGTCATGAAGAATGGATCCTGAATGATATCGCCGCCGCCGGTGGTGACAAGGAAAAAGCACGTACCGCCACACCCAACCTCGAAACGCAGGTGCTGGTCGCCTATAACTATGATTACATCGCCCGCAAAAATCCAGTCGGTTTCCTCGGCATGGTCTTCATGCTGGAAAGCACATCGACGCAGATCGCCAATGCCGGTGCCGATGCTGTGATGAAAAATCTGGATCTGCCAAAATCAGCATTCACCTATCTTTATTCACATGGCGCACTGGATATCGAACACCTTAAATTCTTCGAACAGCTAGTCAACAAAATTGACGATCCCGCAGACCAGGCGGCGATAATTGAAGTTGCCAACAATACATTCCGTTTGTTTGCCAACTTAATGCGCGCCATTCCCCACACACAGGAGATTAAACGTGCAGCTTAAAGATAAAAGTATTTTTATCACCGGGGGCACAGGGGGAATTGGCACCCCTCTGGTCGGCCTTTTGCGTAGTGCTGGTGCGAACGTCACCCTTTACGATATGCAGCGGGATGGCGATCTGGTTGCCAATCTTGATCAAACCTGTGCCTCCCTTGCGGGGAATGCACCCGACATTCTGATCAATATGGCGGGATATAACGTGTTTGATTATTGCGAGGATCAAAATCTGGAGGCCATCATTGCGCTGAACATGATGGTACCGGTCAGGTTATCACAAGCCGTATTGCCGGGCATGAAAAAACGCCACTCCGGTCATATCGTAAACATGGGCTCGATGACGGCGCTGATCCCGCTGCCGCACCTGACTGGCTATGTCACTGCGAAATCCGGCTTAAAGGGTTTTTCGGATTCCCTGCGGCGAGAACTGGGTGGTTCAGGTATTGCGGTCACCCATATTGTGCCCCGCGCCGTCAGAACCGCGATGAATACCGGAACACGAGCAGAAATAAATGAGCGCACAGGCGTTCATTATGACGATCCCCATATTGTTGCCGTACGCATCTTCAAAGCCATCCTCAAGCGTGAGCGGGAGGTACGCTTCGGCTGGCCGGAAAGATTGTTTGCATTCTTAAACGCCAATCTTCCACAAATTATTGATCTGGGCCTGCAAAAGAACCGAATTATCGGCGAACAAATTCTAGCTTCACACAAAACTTCTAACTAAGGACAACGACCATGAAGAAAATATTACTTTTACCAACGGCATTCGTAGCCTTTTCCATACCTGCCCATGCGCAAAACTATGAAGGGCCACAAACGCAGCCTGCACAGGCGCAAACTGTTCAAGACCCTATGATGGAACAGATTTCTTATCTGCAGAATGAATGGGCGCGTATCAAGTATCAAACTCCTGATGAGAATACGCAACTGGCAGCTCTTCATAAACTGGAGGAACACGCGGCGAAAGTAACGGCTACCTATAGCAACAAGGCTGAACCTAAAATCTGGGAAGCAATTATTCTGTCCACCGAGGCCGGCATTATCAAGGGCATGTCTGCCTTACCCAAGGTGAAGCAAGCGAAAGCCTTGCTGGAAGCGGCGGAAGCCATAGATACTAATGCGCTGGATGGATCTGCGCATACCTCTCTTGGATCGCTTTACTATCAGGTTCCCGGCTGGCCGGTCGGCTTTGGCGATGATGACGAGGCCGAAAGGCACCTGAAACAGGCCCTGCAGATCAATCCGGCGGGTATAGATCCCAATTTCTTCTACGGCGACTTCCTGCTGCAGGATGGCCGGTATGATGAGGCCAAAGCCTATCTTGACCGCGCCCTTCAAGCACCCGCGCGCCCGGGCCGTGAATTGGCTGATGCCGGACGCCGTCAGGAAATAAAGGCTGCTCTTGCCAAAGTCGCAGAAAAGCTGAACAGTAAGGGAAAGCAGTTTAACTAACCCCCTTATAAAGCGACTATGCGCATCCTTCTGGTCGAGGACGATAAAAATCTGGGTAAAGCCACGACAGAGGGTCTGAAAGAATCCTTTGCCGTGGACTGGGTGCGCTCGGCTGAAGAGGCCGATGACGCCCTTTTAGTCACGGCTTATAATCTGATTGTCCTCGACATTAACCTGCCCGGCGCCTCGGGACTCGATTTTCTGACAAACATAAGAAAAGAGAAGAACCAGATTCCCGTCTTGCTTCTGACTGCACGCGATGCTATTCGCCACCGCGTCGAAGGATTGAATGCCGGTGCTGATGATTATCTGGTTAAACCCTTTGATCTTGATGAGCTTCTCGCCCGCTGTGCGGCATTGGTACGCCGTGCGCAAGGGCATGCAGAGCCTATCATCACTGTTCTTGATGTTACGTTTGAGCCTGCCACCGGAAAACTTGAGAAAGAGGGACAAGCCGTTATTCTGTCGGCACGAGAGCGGGCAATTTTCGATGTCCTGATCCATAATCTGAACCGCCCCGTCAGCAAAGCCAAGATCGAAGAAAAAATATATGACTGGTCTTCGGAAGAAATTGAAAGCAATACCATCGAGGTTCATATCGGCAGCCTACGTCGTAAGCTGGGCCGTGATCTGATCAAGACAATTCGCGGCGTCGGGTATATGATACAGCCATGAGCGATAAACACCTATCTTTACGCCGCCAGTTACTGTTATGGATCAGCATTCCTGTTCTGATCGCGGGTATTTTAACCGCGATTCTGGCCTTCATATTCTCATGGCATGAAATTGAAGAAGTCTATGACGCGCAATTGGTCCATTCGGCGAAAGTTCTGCTGCAGCTGACAGAGCATGAAGTGCTTGAAAACGGCAAAGGCGATATTCAGCTCGGCGTTGAAAATCCCAACTTGCAGCATCGCTATGAAAAGAAAATGGCATTTCGCATATGGCATGATGAAAAACTGGTAACTGAATCCGCCAATGCATCCGTCTTCGGTGATTTTGAAGCCGAACCCGGATTTTCTGACCAGCATATTCAGGGCAAGCCCTGGCGCTTCTTCGTTTTTGTCGACCCCCAGAAAAAGCTGCGCGTAGAAACCTCGGAACGCTATGCCATTCGCTATGAGCTGATAGGCCAGTTGATGATCAGCCTGATCATACCCATTCTATTTTTCATACCCATCATCCTTGCCATCGTCTGGATTGGTGTACGGAAAAATCTTAAACCGGTTGTGCGTCTTTCTCATGCTGTTGACAGACGTCATTCGGATGATCTCGTCCCGATCATAGCCACCGACATACCACAGGAAATTCTGCCCTTGGTACAGGCACTCAACAGGCTGTTTGCCAGAATTTCAGACAGTTTCCGGCGCGAGCGTGAATTTACGGACTATGCCGCGCACGAACTGCGGACACCGCTTGCCGCTATGAAGACCCAGACGCAAGTGTTGATGAAGAAGGCCTCACAGATGCCGGAATGCCGGGAAGGCCTGAATAATCTTCATGACACGATTGATCGCGCAACACATCTGGTTGAGCAATTACTGTTACTGGCACGAGTCCAGAATGAAAATCGAAACCTGGAAGTGATGGACATCTCGGAATGCCTGCGCGATGTTATTGATTATTCATCGCGCCTTGCGCAATCCCAGAATAAAGCCATCATGATGAACATTCCAGATAACATCCGCATCAAAGGTAACCCGGATTTCCTGTCGATACTGATACGTAATATTCTCGATAATGCTTTGAAATACACGCCCTATGGCGGATCAATTGACATCACCCTTTCACCAGATGCTGTACTGACTATCAAAGATACAGGCCCGGGGTTATCTGACGAAGACAAGGCAAGAGTTTTTGGACGTTTTGTGCGCGTTGATAAAACCGGGCAGACTGGCAGCGGACTGGGCCTTTCTATTGCGCAGTCTATCGCCGATGCACATGGTGCAATCATCCAGATGTCTGACAACCAGCCTCAGGGCCTGGTTGTTACAATGGCTTTCGAGAAAAACTCATGAAATGGATTGTTGTTATCGCGGGATTAACGGGTCTCTCCTCTGTTATCATGGGGGCAGCCAGCGATCATATACTGGATGGAAATCTATCAACACAGGCGGCAGAACAGATCGACGTAGCCCTCCGGTATCACCAGCTCTACAGTATCGCTCTTTTGTGCCTTTCTCTTTATGCGCTGAAACAAGAACACTCAAAAATTTTGATGGCCACCTACCTGACTTTTCTGGCAGGCATCCTGATATTCTGCGGCAGCCTTTACCTGTCCGCATTCCTTACTTTACCCGTCCTGACTTTGGGCACACCGGTGGGCGGCTTACTTCTTATGGCAGGATGGCTTCTGATGATCATTTTTGGATGCAGCCTTAGTAAGCCTAAGAATTGGAGTTGATTTGTAACACAAACATGTAACACATGATCAAACAAAGTATTGTCTATCTATTTGAATTTATTGTGTTTTAATATTTGGGGTTCAAGTCCCTTCACCGTATTGCCCCCCACAATTGTATTCATTTTCGATTGCCTGATAAAGTTTAAGCTGATAACGAAGGGGTTCTGTTTTTATAGTGGTAGTCATTTCGAAAGGCCGCGTATTCATGTTCCGCTTTATTGCTTTGTTTTTTGTTGCTGTTTCCCTTTCTGCCTGCGTGACACCGACAACGATTATAACCCCTCTGAATGTTAAAGATCAGGGTGTCAGAAATATTCAATCTGTCAGCGTCAGTTATAGTGATCTTTCAAAAGATAATATCATCGCGGCCGATCAAGGACTAAAGGAAACACAGGAAGAGAAAAAGGCAGAACAGCATGCCCGTTATCTTCCGCTTAAAGAAACACTTAGAAATATTGTCAAAGAGCGGCTGGAAACCCGGGATAGTGATGGCCCGCTGGCTGCCAATATTGAAATCGAAATCGACAATCTGAAGCTGGCCAATCCTATGAAAGCTTTCCTTGTAGGTGATACCGACCAGCTGGCCGGTACTGTGCGCATATACGATCCTAGAACCAATGTGCTTCTGACCGAGTTTTACACTGATGTGCTTAAAGGTGCGGGCGGCATTGTCGGTGTTGTGACAAGGGGCGGTATGAGAGAAAATCTTTCCCTGCAGTTTGCAGATATCATCGGTGATCATCTGGGTTATCCCAAAACATCCGCTGCGCCCCAACCTGATAGAGACGAGTCCCGGTAAATCATGAACAAGCAGGCATTTCTAGTATCATTAGTTGTTGCGACCCTGCCGATGGCAGGATGCACCTATAATATAAATAGCCAGAAATCTCTTAACCACGCAACAGCTCCCGAAGCTGCTTCCCGCTCCGATCTCCATGTCAGCCTCAAGGCCGATAGTGCATTCGATGGCGAGGCTGCGGTGCGGGGCATTATATGTAGTGCGCACAAATACAGAATGAACCTTTCTGAAGATTTGAGCGGCATGCTGGCCGACATTGATCAGGATGGCTCACTGACGCAGCCTGCCCATCCCGATGTGACCGTTTTTGCCGCTATGTCTAGCAGCACACTCAAATGTATCTCCACCGGTGCCGCCTCCGGGAAGTGTGAGGCTAGGGTGAATGTTTCCGGCAAGATCGTTGCCCGCAACGGCAAATCTGCGCCTTTCAATATTAGCAAGACATCCGTTATTCCCACCGCTCTGTGCGAAGGGGCAGCCCGCTCCCTCAAGGAAGCCAGTGCAGAAGCGCTGGGTGGGATTGTCGATAAGGTCAGACGATACGGCCAATAATATGACGACTGCGGGAATGGCATGAGATTAAATAGCAACACTTATACCATTATCCTAATTGCGACTTTTTTAATAGGCTTTGATTAGTTGCATCATAGTTCCCTTATTTTCTGTCACAATCAAAAATATTTTCCACATACTCCGGCAACAATCGGTTGTAGAGCTCGTTGGCTAGGACAGGGCCGAGGAGGAAATGAAAAATATCATTCTAATTATGACTGTAATTCTGGCACCAGCCATGCCCGTTGCAACGGCAAGCGCTGCGGAAGCGATTCTTCCGATTAAGGCGCGCATTATTCGCTGTGTCACTCACGAAGAAAGGCAAAAAATGTGCCGGGAGGAGAATGTTTGCTGTCAATTCTTGGATACAAAAATCACGGGAGAAACGGCAGCCGGGACGGCTGATGAACAATCCAACCTTGATATCTCTGTGATCGAAAATGCCAAAGCGCACGAAATTCATCAAGATGGCTTAAGTTCCCTGGCCTTGGAATGATGGCCGGTGAGGTCTGCAGACCTTATTCGCAGCGCACAGGCGCCTTGGCATACTGCGTTTTCAGAAACTGGTTGATCGTTTTGACCAGCTTGAATGAATCCGGGTATGCACGGGAAATTTTATTGGAATCGTAGCCCTGCGCTTCCGCCCATAGTTCGGCAAAAATTTCGCGGCGGGCGCGTTGTTCAGTGGGGTGCAGGCCGCCGAACGCTATGCCTTCGAATTCACGGGGCATGTAATAGCCCAGGCGTTTGATTTGGCTCTTGCTCAGAGGGCTGTTCTTAGACGCAAGGCGCACCCAGTCGGATTTCAGCGCCGCGAGAAAATCTTCACGATTGCTGAGCCGGGAATCACCGTCATCGCCCCGGCTGCTCAGACTATATTCACCTAAAAGACTATCCACCAGATGGCCGGTTTCGTGATTGATGATCCGGAACGGCTCGCGTTGAGAGGGGACAAAGCGCCGCGCCTTATATGTGCCGTCCGGCTGCGCCGTTACGCCCTCACCTTTTTCAAAGGGGAAATAAAGACGCCGTTCCACGGACATATACAGGCCAAAATCCCCGAACCAGCTATCCTCTACTGCCAATGCCGGGACGGCCTCCACAATCGAGCGCCTTGTAAACACATAAACGGCACCACGCATGTAAGCGATGGGCAACACATGCGCAGGCAGACTCTCTATCAGGCGTTCTGCGGTGTGGCGCTGGCTTTTTGTAAGGTGCGGTGAATACACGACCAGCGACTTTGAATCATTACTGAACGCCGATGGTCGTCCGGGAAAGTAGGCAGGCGGAATATATGAAACGCGCAGGCTGGCCTGCTTGTCACAAGGCAGTGCGTAGCTTTCGGACAGCCCCTTCATATCGAAGGTCTGGCCCATGTCTGCCTTTGCCTGCCCTGCCATCGTCAGCAAGAATAACGGCAAGACCGCCACAGCCCATAAATATTTGAACCCGGCTGTATTGAACAATTTCACCTGCAACCCTTGTGATTGTGCCTCAAAAAATATTGTAACCGATATTCCGGCTTTGAGCCATGGATAGATCGGGACAGGGGTCATACCTGCGAGCGTCTTAGAAGCTTATAAAATTCCGGCACGAGGAATATCGGCAATATTGCCAGAACGATAATGCCCCATTCATCGGCGGACAGCGGCACGGTATGCAGAATTTCCTGCAGGAACGGCACATACAACGCCGCCAGCTGCATCGCGGTCATGGCGACCATCGCCAGCAGCAGCCACGGATTGGAAAACCAGCCGATGGCGGAAACCGGGCCGTGGAGATGGCGGAAATTCAGCACCAAAATCTGTGCCGTCATCACGATGGCCGTAAAGGCGACGCTGTTGGCCAAGGCATAAGACTGCCCGAGATAGACATGATACAGCGCCAGCGTAATCAGGCCGATATAAAGGCCGAAGCCCGCAAGCATGATCATGCCCGCCCTGCTGATCAGCGGCTGGCCGATGATACGCGGCGGTTCGCTCATGATATCTTTTTCCGCCTTCTCTGTGCTTAAGGCCAATGCCGTTACGCTGTCGGTGGCGAGGTTGATCCAGAGAATCTGAATCGGCAAAAGAATCAAGGGACCGCCCCACAGGATATTCAGGAATACCGCCGTGACCTCGCCGATGTTATGCGCCACCAGAAAATTCACGAATTTGCGGATATTGGTGTATTGGCGGCGGCCTTCCTCGATCGCGGCGATGATGGTGGCAAAATTATCATCGGTCAGCACGATGTCCGCCGCGCCCTTGGCAACATCGGTGCCGCGAATGCCCATGGCGATGCCGATATCGGCCTGTTTCAATGCCGGGGCATCGTTGACGCCGTCGCCGGTCATGGCCACCAGCTGATTTTTCTGCTGCAGGGCTTTCACGATCCTGAATTTATGTTCGGGCACGGTACGCGCGAACAAAACATCCTGCGTCAAAACCTCCGCCAACATTTCGTCCGACATATTGTCCAGTTCCGTACCGATAACCGTCAGGTTGACCTCCAGACCGACCTGCCTGGATATCGCCTGCGCGGTGTCGGCGGAATCGCCGGTAATCAGAATGATGCGGATGCCCGCACTTCTCGCCTTGACCAAGGCCTCACGCACTTCATCGCGTGGCGGATCGATCACGCCGACAATGCCGAGGAAGACCAGATCGCCCTCAATGTCGCCTGCGGTCAGGGCGGTGCCCGGCGGCACAATCTTGCGCGCCAGCAACAACGTGCGCAGACCCTGACGGGCAAAACCGGTATAGGCTTCGGTGATCCGCTCACGCATAGCGGCATCCATCTTGCGGCTTTGTCCCTCACTCATATAATCCGTGCAGAGCGGCAATACGGCTTCGGGCGCGCCCTTGATATGGGCGATCAGCACACCTTCTTTATCCTCGACCATCGTCATGCGCTTACGCACGGAATTAAAAGAGCATTCGGCGACAATGCGCGCATGATCGGCCTGCCGCAATCCGGCTTTCTCCGCCGCGACGATCAGTGCGGCCTCAGTGGGGGAACCAAGGGCGCGCCACGGGCCACCGTCATTTTCGATACGCGCCTGATTGCAGCGGCGTCCGGTATCGAGCAGCGCCATCAATTCCGGGCAGGAACGCGGATCGACCTCATGGCCGTCCCTGATAAACCCGCCCACAGGGTCATAACCGGCACCGCTAACGGTAAAGGCCGCATCAGGCAGCCATACTTTTTGCACGGTCATTTCGTTTTCGGTCAGTGTCCCGGTCTTGTCGGTGCAGATGACGGATACCGCGCCCAATGTTTCCGCCGCTTGTAGATGGCGCAGCAAGGCCTTCTTGCGCGCCATCGCGCCCATGCCAATCGCGAGCGTAATGGTCACCACGGCGGGCAGCCCTTCCGGTATCGCGGCGACCGCCAGCGATATGCCGGTCATCGCCATCTGCAACGGATCACGGCCATAGAGATAGCCGATAATAAAGACAGCCCCGGCAATGGCCAGCGCGGCCATGCTTAATTGCCTTGCCAACCACGCCAGTTGCCTTTGCAAATGCGTCTGCGTTTCCCTGATATCACCGGTCAGCTTGGCGATTTTTCCAAATTCAGTCGCAGTGGCAATCGCCACCACCAAACCTTCGCCATGACCATTAACGGCATGTGTGCCCATGAACGCCATATTGCGACGGTCGGAAAGCGGCGCGTTCTCAGGCAGCACAGCTGCATCCTTGGCGACAGCCACCGATTCCCCGGTCAGCGCCGATTCATCTATATACAGGTTCATCACCGAGGTCAGGCGCAGGTCCGCCGGCACGATATTCCCGGCCCGCAGCAAGACATGGTCGCCGGGCACCAGAGTTTCGGCATCAATCTCCACTTCTTTACCGTCGCGCAGTACGCGGCAGCGCGGCGAGAGTATTTTCTTGAGATTTTTGAGGGCAGTTTCGGCTTTCCATTCCTGCGCGAAACCGAGAAAAGCATTCAAGACAACGATGGTCATAATCGCCAGCGCATCAACCTTGTCGCCGATCATAAACGACAACACAGCGGCCATGATCAGGGTCAGCACCAGCAAGCTCTTGAATTGCTCTGCCAGCATGACATACCAGCGCGAGAACTGCGTATCCTCCAGCTTGTTGGGGCCGGCAGTAGGCGGCAATTGACCCAGCGCCGACCGTGTTTGCTCAACATCCAATGAATGCCATGATTTCATGCGCCGCGCCTCTATGCCGAGGGTTACGAGGATTAGACCCCATTTTTATCATTACGCTTCTTATACCGGAGTGTCTATGACAGCACTCACTGCATAATAAATCAAAAGGATTAAATCAAAACGGACATGGCACCACAAAATGGCAATCGTGGCCGTCGGCGGGGTGTTTGAAGCTGAGTTCTTCGGCGTGGAGTTGCAGGCGGCCTGCCGCCGTGCGGGCTGCGCCTTCGGCGTAGAATTCATCACCGATAATCACGTGCCCCAGCATCATCATGTGTACGCGCAACTGATGTGTGCGGCCAGTGCGCGGATAGAGCCTGACACGGGTGGCGTTGTCCTCGCGCGCGATGACTTCCCAATCTGTCTGCGCGGGGCGGCCGCGTTCGTAATCGACGCGCTGGCGGGGTTTGCGTTCCCAATCGGTGGCGAGCGGCAGATCGACATGGCCGCTATCGCCCTCCATCTGGCCCCAGACACGGGCAACATAAGATTTCTTCGAGGTGCGCTGTTCGAACTGCATCGCGACGATGGCATGCGCCCGTTTATGCAGGCCCATCACCACCACGCCGGAGGTGTCCTTGTCCAGACGGTGAATGACCGAGGCGTTCGGGAAAGTCTGGTGTACGCGGTATTGCAGACAGTCCCACAGTGCGGGGTCTTTACCCGGCACATGCAACAGGCCGCTTTGCTTATCCAGCACCAACAAATCGTCATCCTGATGGATCACGCGAATGTACGGATCGAGCGGCGGGTTATAGACAAAACTGGTGGGCACGGGGTTATTCATGTGCGGATTCTTCCCTTTCACGCCGGGACGATAGAAAGCATTAAAACCGCGCGCAAGGCAAGGAAAAGCGCGCGTTTATATTTTAAGCTCCTGCCATTTCCATGCCGAAGGCGCGGGTGCTGGCTGATGTTTGGGCGCGAAGATAAACTCGTCCATGAAATCAGCGACGGCGCTATCTGCACCTTCGACGGCATCACGGTAATAATCTGCAGGCTGGCCATCGGGCAGATGGTCGATAAAGTGCCCCAGATAAGCCGATGAAAATTCAGCCAGCGCCTGCGGTAGATTGACCGACACGTGGCTTGTAAAACTGCCGACGGTATCCTTATTGCCCACTCTGACGGACGGACAAGCGATGCGCAGCATTTTCAGATATTCGCTGGAACCGATAACCCCGGCCAGACTGGCCCCCAGATTTTCGCAACTCTGGTGGTAATGGGCGTATTTGATCTTGTCTTCGAAACTGTTACCTGCCACACGGCCAAACATGCCGGGCATGCCCGTTGTGTCGATCAAGAGATTGACATTGGCCTTAGCTGCCGCTTGCGCGGCGCGCTCTTTCAGCCATTTTACGGCCTGCGCGAAATATTCAATTTCCTGCGGCACCGGGAATTTATCAAAACCCTGCGCGGCCACATCCTGATCCATAAAAGAATCAAGACGACTCTCTATCTGGCCGAACACGATGTCAGTTGACCATGAATTGGCCCGCCCCTGATGCAGGAACGTATCCAGCGCATGTACGGTGGTTCTGAATTCATCGAGATGGCGGTAGCGATAAGCCTGCTCCCTCTCGGCATCCGTTTTGTCCGGCAGCGGATCCATATAAGACGGCAGAAAGAACGCATAATCTTCATCGCTGAAGGGTTTGTCCATGAAGGACTTGAATACATCCATCAGCTTGTGACGCGCCTCGTAATATTCGACACCACGGCAACGGTCTTCGCAGAATTCCTGCAAAGCGCCCAGACAGTTATGCGCGATAATCACCTGACGATAGAAAAAACCATCATTGCTCATAGGCGGGATGACTTGAGCGCGCTTTTCCGCCAGCATACCGTGGCTGTTCTGGCGCAGCCCTTCCAAGGCACGGCCCAAGCTGCCATAGACATGGTTACGCTCGAATTCATAAATTATTTCTGCGTCCATGACAGCCCCCTTGGTTTCTCTGGCTTGTTAATTATTATGGATAATCTACGTCAGGGCGACATGGATTACCAGTAAAAAAAGTCCTATACTGGCGCTGGTCTGTCCGTTTCCTGAAAGAAGGTATTATCATGCTGAAATCAAACGCTTTTCTTTCCATTTCCTTCCTCGCGCTCAGCCTGTTTTCCGCCCCCGCTGCCGCCCAGAATGCGGCCTCGCCGGAAGGTCTGTGGCTGACTGAGAATGAACGCTCGGTCATTGCCGTGAAACCCTGCGCCGAAGGGCTGTGCGGCACCGTTCACTGGATCATTAAGGACGGCATGCAATTCGATGAGAAAAACGAAGACGCCGCCAAACGCGGCCAGCCGATGTGCGGCCTGAAAATCCTGTGGGGGTTCAAACAGCAAGACGCCCGCAACTGGATCGACGGCCATATCTACAAGGCCGATGACGGCGACCTGTACAACGCCACCCTGCAAATGCTGCCCAAGGGCAATATGCTGGTGCGCGGTTATGTCGGCATGCCGCTGTTCGGCAAAAGCCAGACATGGACGCCCGTCAGCGCTGGCGATTACCCGCCATGCAAACCGGCGCAGCGCTAACTCCCCCATTGTTCATCCTGAGGGCTTTAGCCCGAAGGATCCCCTCTTGGCTTTAAGATGAGATCCTTCGCTTCGCTCAGGATGACAATTGCGCAAAATATCCGGCAATATAATCCGCGACGATGGCGCGTGATTCTGCGTTGGTGGTATGGCGCAAACCGGGTACTGCGCGCACCGTGGTCTCCGGCACATGCGCCTTGACGAAGGAAGCCGCCGCTTCATAACGCGCGGGTTTGAATTCTTCATCATCCAGGCCGTACAGATAAAGCGTCGGCGGCTTGCTGCCGAGGCCAGCGCCGCCCATAAAAATCGTGCTGTGGCCGACGACGCAGCGAACGGGTTCTGCGCGGTGATAGGCCGCGTAAAGCGCCACCACCCCGCCCTGCGAAAACCCCATCAGCGCGACATCCGAATTCTGCAATCCGTATTCCGCGAGCTTGCCGGAGATAAAATCATTCACCCGTGCCGCCGCCCCAATCAGATGGTGCGCCATATCATCAATCGAGGCCGCGCGGATTGAAAACCACTGGCGGCGCGCGCCTGCGCTCAGGCCTTCCGGATCATCGCCGCGCAATTGTTCCGGTACGCGCAGGGCATTACCTTCATCGCTGGTGTGGGCTTCATATTCTTCAGGGGCCTGCGGCATCAGGATCAGGGCTTGCGGCAAACGCGTCTGCACCTCGTCGGCCAATTTACGCATCAGCGACGCATCGCGGCCATAACCGTGCAGCAGCACGACCAGTTGCTCAACCGCCCCGGATTTCGGAGCCTGTTGCAGGAATTCCAGCGATTTGTCGGGCGGAACTTGCATTTTGGGGGCGGCGGGCTTACATCAGTGACACGGGAAAAACTGGAATTAAGCATAGGGTCTGGATGCAGGTTTTCAAGACATTTCGGGATTTGCCACTGGCCGCCAAAGGCGCGGTGATCGTGATCGGCAATTTTGACGGTGTGCATCAGGGGCACCGCACACTGATCGCGCTTGCCCGCGCCCAGGCGCAGGCGCTGAATGTACCCATGGGCGTACTGACGTTCGAGCCGCACCCGCGCGCGCTGTTTCGCCCTGACGATCCGGTTTTCCGCATCACGCCCGCCGCCGTCAAGGAACGCCAGCTTGCCGCCGCCGGGGTCGATTTCCTCTTCAGCCTGAAATTCGACTGGGATTTCGCCAGCCTTAGCCCGCAGCAATTCATTGATCAGGTTTTGAAAGCGGGCCTTGCCCCCGCGCATATCATCGTAGGTCAGGATTTTTGTTTCGGCCAGTTGCGCAAAGGCACGGCGGAAACACTGAAAACATCCGGCCTGCCCGTTACCCTGCTTGAAAAGATCGTCGATGAAGACGGCGACGATGTGTCCTCCTCCGCCATCCGGCAGGAACTGCGTTTCGGCAATATAGAAGCCGCCAATGCGCTGCTCGGCTGGGATTGGGAAATCGAAGGCGTGGTGCAAAAAGGCGACCAGCGCGGACGTGAACTGGGCTACCCCACCGCCAATGTGCCGCTCGGCGAAACCCTGCACCCGGCTTACGGCATTTATGCGACATGGGTGCAGATTGTGGAAGATGGCGAAAATTCCCCGTGGCTGCCCGCCGCCACCAATATCGGCATCCGCCCGATGTTCGAATTGCAGGTGGGTCAGGTCGAAAGCTATATTTTTGATTTCGACCGCGATATCTACGGAAAAACCTTGAGAATCAAACCCGTAAAGCGCCTGCGCGGCGAGGCCAAATTCGAAAGCCTGGAGGCACTGATCGCCCAGATCGGGCAGGATTGCGCCGATGCGCGTAAAATCCTTAATCACCTTGATTTTCAAGGATAAAACGGCGATAGTGCGTGTCTTATAAAGACATATAACGGATACGCCATGACCGAGAGCACCACCAGCAACGCGGATGCCTATAAAGACACCGTTTTCCTGCCCAAGACCGAATTCCCGATGCGCGGCGAATTGCCGAAGAAGGAACCGGAAACGGTGAAGCGCTGGCAATCGATTGACCTGTATAAAAAGCTGCGCGCCACCTCCGCAGGGCGCGAGAAATTCATCCTGCATGACGGCCCGCCTTACGCCAACGGCGACATCCATATGGGCCATGCGCTCAATAAAATTCTTAAAGACGTTATCAACCGTTCCTATCAGGCGCTCGGCAAAGATGCGCCCTATGTGCCGGGCTGGGATTGCCACGGCCTGCCGATTGAATGGAAGATCGAGGAGAAATACCGCGCCGAAGGTAAGAACAAGGACGACGTATCGCCGCTCGCCTTCCGCGCCGAATGCCGCGCCTTCGCGCAGAAATGGGTCGATACGCAATCAGCACAATTCCAGCGCCTCGGCGTGATCGGCGACTGGGCGACACCGTATTTGACCATGACCAAACCGGCGGAAGCGCAGATCGTGCGCGAGATCCACAAATTCCTGATGAACGGCCTGCTGTATAAAGGCGTCAAGCCTGTGATGTGGTCGGTCGTCGAAAAAACCGCGCTGGCCGAAGCCGAAGTGGAATATAAAGAACATAAATCGATTACGGTGTGGGCGAAGTTTCCGCTGCGGGCATGGCTTCAAGGGAAAAAAGACAAGTTTGATCCTGAGAACACCAGCATCATTATCTGGACAACAACACCTTGGACGCTGCCTTCAAACCGGGCCATCGCACACGGTAACTTTACCTATGCCGCTTTAAAGGTAAAAGCTGTTGCCGAAGATAGCCGCGCCAAAGTTGGAGAGACACTTCTTGTTGCAGAAGCTCTGGCGGAACGTCTTGCAGCAGATGCCAAAATTACTGAATTCGAAATCGTTGATACTTTTGAACCATCCGCCTTTAAAGGCGCTGTAGCAAGACACCCCCTACACGGCCAAGGTTATGATTTCGATGTGCCCGTGCTTGCTGGTGATTTTGTAACAACAGACGCAGGCACCGGCTTCGTCCATATCGCGCCCAGCCACGGCGAGGACGATTACTGGCTGTATATGAAACATTTCGGCGCACGGGATATTCCGGATAACGTCACCGATGACGGCAAATTCCGCGACCATGTGCCGCTGTTCGCGGGCAAGGAAGTGCTGACGCAAAAAGGCGAAATGGGTGATGGCAATTTTGCCGTGCTCAAGGCGCTCGATGAAGCGGGCGGCTTGCTGGCCAAGGGTTCGGTGCGTCATGAATATCCGCATAGCTGGCGTTCCAAAGCGCCGCTGATTTTCCGCACCACGCCGCAATGGTTCATCGCGATGGATGAAGCAGACATCAACGGCAAAAAATTGCGCGATGTGGCGCTCGCCGCGATTAAAGACACCACATGGTATCCGGCCAAAGGTGAAACCCGCATCACCGCGATGATTGAAAACCGCCCGGACTGGTGCATTTCGCGCCAGCGTTCATGGGGTGTGCCCATCGCCTTGTTCGTGAACAAGGCAACCGACGAACCGCTGCGCGATGAAGATGTATTGAAGCGCATCGGCGATGCATTCGAAACCGAAGGCTCGGACGCATGGTGGATACACGACGCGCAATTCTTCCTCGGCGATAAATATAAGGCCGATGATTACCATCAGATTTTCGACATCGTCGATGTGTGGTTCGAATCCGGCTGCACTCATGCGTTCGTGCTGGGCGACACCAAGACATGGCCCGCTTTTAAAGGCGTGAAGAAAGCCGATCTATACCTCGAAGGTTCCGACCAGCATCGCGGCTGGTTCCATTCATCGCTACTGGAATCATGCGGCGCCAACGGCCACGCGCCGTTCGAGGCCGTGCTGACGCATGGTTTCGTGCTCGATGAAAAAGGCTACAAAATGTCGAAATCGGTCGGCAACGTCGTCGATCCGCTGGAGATGATGAACGTGCACGGTGCCGACATTATCCGCCTGTGGACGATGCTGTCCGATTACAGCGAAGATATCCGCATCGGCAAGGAAACGCTCAAAGTTACCGCCGACCTCTACCGCCGTCTGCGCAACACCTTCCGCTATTTGCTGGGCGCGCTCGAAGGCATGGATAAGACCGAACTGATTCCGGCGACTGAATATCAGAACATGCCGGAACTGGAACGTCTGGTACTGCACTGGCTTTCCGAACTGGACGCGGAAATGCGCGGCTATATCGCCAATTACGAATTTGGCCGCCTCGCGCACCGCCTGCATAATTTCTGTGCCAATGAATTATCAGCCTTCTATTTCGATATCCGCAAAGACAGCCTCTACTGCGACCGCCCGGACGACGAAAAACGCCGCGCCTGCCGCACGGTGATGACGCATATCTTCGATTGCCTGGTCACATGGCTCGCCCCGATGCTGTGCTTCACGGCTGAGGAAGCCTGGGCACAACGCCCGCAAGGCGTGTTCGAGAATGCTGATAGCGTGCATTTGCGCACGTTCCCGGTTATTCCGGCAGATTGGAAAAATCCGGCACTGGCCGAAAAGTGGACGAAAATCCAAGACGTCCGTAATGTTGTGCTCTTCAGTCTGGAAACAGATCGAAAAGAAAAAATTATTGGCTCTTCCTTGGAAGGACAGGCCGAAATTACAGTTAATACTGAGTTTAAAAATGTATTTATAAATATAGATATGGCTGAGATATGCATTACATCTAAAACAAAAATTGAATTCTCTGAAGAACAGAAAAACTTTCACGCATCTACAACTAAAGCCCAAGGCTGCAAATGCGAACGCTGCTGGAAAATTCTTCCGGAAGTGGGCAGCGACAAAGAACATAAAGGCCTGTGCGCCCGTTGCGCCGATGCGGTGCGCTGGTACGCGAAGCGGAAAATGGCGGCGTAAGTGAAAGCATTCTCCTTAAAACAATCCGGCCTGCTGTTCGCGCTGTTGCTGCTGATACTTGACCAGATCAGCAAGAACCTGGTCCTGCATTTCCTCTATGAAGGGCAAAAGGAGATTCTGCCGTTCTTCAACCTCGTCCATGTGTGGAACCGGGGGGTGAGTTTTGGCCTGTTCAACAACGATCATTCCGGCGCGTGGATTCTGGCGGGCTTGTCGCTCTTGATTACCGCGCTATTTTTAGTATGGCTGTGGCGGGTGGATCATAAAGGGCTGGCGCTGGCGCTCGGCGCGGTGATCGGCGGGGCGCTTGGCAATGTGATTGACCGGGTGCGTTTTGGCGCGGTGGTCGATTTTCTCGATTTTCATGTCATGGACTGGCACTATCCGGCCTTCAACGTGGCGGATTCCGCCATTGTGCTGGGGATTGCCTATATCGTTCTGGATGGTCTATTCTTTGAACCGAAACGCAAGAGTACAGGATCTCATGAGCAAAAAGCTTAATACCGTTCTTCTCTCCCTGCTGGCCGCCGGTACGCTGTCGGCATGCAGCAATGCCAAGGAAACTCTCGGCCTGACCCGTTCGGCACCTGATGAGTTTGCCGTGGTCAAACGCGCCCCGCTGGAAATGCCGCCCGATTACGGCCTGCGTCCGCCGCGCCCCGGTGCCGCCCGCCCGCAAGAACAAGCCGTCAATGAACAGGCGCGCGAAACCGTGTTTGGTTCCGATAAAGGTGCCCGCAAGGCCGCACCCGCCAGCGGCGAATCCGCCCTGCTGCAACAAGCCGGTGCCGATAGCGCTGACCCTAATATCCGCAACGTGATCGACCGCGAGGCCGCGACCGTCGTCGATGACAGCAAACCGGTGGCCGAACGCCTGTTCGGGATCAAGGTCGGCAACCATAAGGACAAGACCGTGGTCGATCCGAAGGAAGAAGCCGCCCGCCTGAAAGCGCAGCAGGACGCGGAAGCTGCCGCAGCTGAAGAAGTGGTAGAAGAAGCGCCCGCCCCGGTCAAAAAGAAGAAGTAATCCCAGCCCCCCCCAATCGCAGCGCACAAAAACCTGCCTTTTCCAGAAAGGCCGGTTATTTTGCCGCAGGACCATCCTGCATATTCCCGACTCAAAAATCAGGGCATCGATGTAAAGACCGAAACGTCTGAATCATTCGGGCGCGCCGTGAAATCACCTCCTGTGGTGACACTCGGTTTCGTCAACCTGATGCCGACGATCAATCTCGATGAAACCGTCGACCTGTTGCTGACGCGGGGCATTGTTGCCGTCCCACGTTAAGATCCGTTTTGAAATTCTCGAATCCGATAAACGTCCAGTTAGCACCACCGCCGATTACACCGAGGTGCACGACGTTGCCCAGGTCGATATCGAATTGAAAGAACAGTTTTCAGCCTGACCTGCATACCATCTAAGGATGCTTCCAGTATCAGGCCACAACGCAGGCCATGACATCAAATCCCCCTTTTTCTTATATAAGCATTCTCTCTTTCTAACCTTTGGGGCAGAATAAGCTGCGTCCAGGGGACGTCTTTACACTGTGTTTCCTAGAATAACTGTTATGCGTACATGCCCCCTTGCCCCCTTGCCCCCTTGCCCCCTTTTCCCCTTTCACCTATCTTCAAGATTGTGACCACAACATTAATTGGTGTGGTTCCGGGCTTCAAAACCCGGTCACCAGAGATTCCTCTGGTGACCTTTGTTTATTATTTCAATTTGGCGTTCACTTCATTTTTTTGGGAGAAAATAAATGCTCAGAAGAATAAGAAAAAATCCGGACCTGATGACAATGGCAGGACTGTCTCCAGTGTCGCGCGTAAACTCAATCCTCTCGATGCTTTTCTGCATGTGCGTCGGATTAACAATTTTATCCCCCTCGCCCTCTTTTGCAGCCTGTACATCACCTGATGGCGTGGCCGGCAGTCTCGACTATGACGACTCTATAAAGACCCAGAAGATATGCGACGGAACAACGTGGAAAGTACTGAAAGAAATTGATTATTCAACCGGCACAGGGGCGCGGATTGGCGCCCAGATATCAAATGACGCCGGCACCTGTACAGCAATCAAAACAGGACGCATCCGCTATGACGGCACAAACGTCTGGGAGTATTGTAATGGGAGTACCTGGACCCCTTTTGACCAAGCATGTGCCGGTCCGGCATCATGCCCGGATATTGGCAACGTATGCACCGATGGCAGCGTTTTTATCGGCTGCCCCATTCCAAACTATTTCAGAACATATGCGGCACGTTGCGATGTCGGGATGAGCGGCGCCACCTGCGGAACAGGCTCCCGGACGTCTGCGACTTGGGCAACACAGACGACAAACTGCAACAATTTGACACAGCATAGTCAAACCGACTGGTATTTACCAAACCGTACGGAACTGTGGCAAATATATGCCCACTCTAGCGCCATCAATTATTTCGGTACCGGCACGAGCTACTGGACCAGCGAAGCCGTTGGCTATTATGGAAGCGCCGTCAACGCCTGGTACCTTGGAACCGATGGTCTTAGCCAGACTGGAGCCAGAACAACGACTCGCCCCGCCCGCTGCATACGCAACGAGTCAGGTTGCTCGGCCCTCGGTGATGTCTGCGCGGATGGGACAATCTATGCCGGGAATTACAATGGCACTCAGATCTATATCGCAGACACTGATGCACCAACGACTTTGGCATGGGGCCCTACAGGAGCAACCGGTATGGGATATTGTGATACAGCCCCCTATCTAGGAGGGTCATGTGACAGGGGCCGGGAAAACACACAATTGCTGGCTGGCCTTGCGGGAACATATGCTGCGGCAGATTACTGCGCTGCCCTGAATGCGCATGGCTATAGCACTGGCTGGTATTTGCCGTCATTCAATGAATTAAATGTGGCCTATCTGAATTTGAAGGCGGGGCAGCCAGCAGGGACATTTAACTTCCAGAACGCCTATTACTGGAGCTCTACAGAAGCCTCCAGCAGCGCTGCGGGGTACCAGGATTTCAATGCAGGCTTTCAGGGTAATCCCACTAAAACCAACGCATACCGGGTAAGGTGCATGCGGCGGTAAAAGTGCTGCTATCTGACTTTTTCCACCAGCGCGCCCATTATTGACCACTGCGCTACGCTTAATTTTTCTGCGTTTAGAGGGATAGAGACCACCTGCTAACACTTTCTTAATATTGTGCTTTTAGGAAATTTTAGCGTGCACATATTTCTTGCTCGGTTTTTGCGTTTCTCTTATCCTTAAAGGAGAGGCACTTGATCATCAGAAATAATATTTTAGTAAATTTTATGACTCTGCCTATCCCCCTACAGGAGAAGATAAATGCTCAAGAGGGTAAGAAACAAACTGGTTCTAAGAAGAAAACCAGAGCTACCTCCAGTGCCATGTGCAATCTCTGCTTTACCGCTACTTTTTTGCATGTGCCTTGGATTGACAATTATATCGCCATCACACGCATTCGCCGCATGCACATCACCCGCAGGTGATGCAGGCGCCCTGAATTACGATGATACAACAAAAACCCAGACTATTTGCGACGGAACAACCTGGAAAACGATAAAAGTGATCGACTACTCAACCGGCACAGGGGCACGGATTAGCGTCCAGATATCAAATGACGTCGGCACCTGCACCGCAATTAAAACCGGGCGACTGCGATATGACGGTACAAATGTCTGGGAATATTGTGACGGGAGTACCTGGACACCTTTTTGACCAAGGGGCATGCATCGGTCCGGCAGCAGGCAAAACAAGTACTGCCCTTGCCCGCTGCATACGTCATGATTAATGGAGAAATATAAAATGCGTTTTTGCCTGCTGCTGCTAGCTTTCATGCTACTTTCATACTCCGCTTTTGCAGCCTGTGCATCACCTGACGGTGTTGCAGGGAGTGTGAATTATGACGACACAACAAAAACCCAATCCGTCTGCGACGGAACAAACTGGAAAATTATAGAGGTTGTCGACTACTCCACAGGAACGGGAGCGCGTGTCAGCAACCAAATAGCAAACGATACAGGCAGTTGCACTGCCGATAAGACCGGACGTATTCGCTACGACGGAACAAGTACCTGGGCCTATTGCAACGGAAGCGCCTGGGTCTCATTTCACCGCGGGGCCTGCGTCGGCCCGTCCTCCTGCCCGGACATCGGAGACGTCTGCACAGATGGGACGGTTTTTATCGGCTGCCCTGCTCCAACCTATCACCGAACCTTCATGACACGCTGCGATGCCGGACAAACATTTGGCACGTCTTGTACCGGAACGCGCCAGCTATTACCGTGGAACAACGGCAATTCCACAGGTTATACAAGTACGGCAGTGACAGGACTTGATGGCGCTGCAGATACAGTCATTCTTGTGGCCGCCGACTCCGACAGTGGTGTCGGCGGGACGCAGCCCCACCAGGCCGCAGCCTATTGCGATAGCCTGTCAATTCATGGAAAAACCGACTGGTATCTGCCTAGCCGTCTTGAAATGTGGAGTGCCCATATAAATCTGAGTATCATCGGTGGCCTTTCGGCAGTCGACTGGTACTGGACCACAGGGCAGGCCAGTAGTTCACAGGCCTGGTACCTGGACATGTACAACAACGGAGGTCTGGCGAGTGTCAATAAAAACGACACCGATTATCTGCGCTGCACACGTCACGATTAAACGTCGTAACGGCGGTATCCCGGGATTTTCCCAGGTTTTGCTGCAGATCTGAAAAAATTCTTGCATCAAAATCCGGTTTTGCTTAAAGATACCCCATCTTTCATTCGGATCGCGGAATTTGAGGATCAGCTTGCACCGCGTTAGAAAAGCTAAAGCGCTATAGACGGGCATTGATTTTCAACCGCCGCTGTAGTTCCCAAGGACCCTACGATAGGGCAAACCACATTCAATTTAGGGAATTACGGCTATGGCGATTATTTTGCCGCAGGACCATCCTGCGTTTTCACGTCTTCAATCTCAGAATATTCCGGTGCTGGCCGAGGCCGCCAATACGGACCAGCGCGCCGCTGATAGCGCCATCACGCTGGGCTTCGTCAACCTGATGCCGCGGATGTATCTGGAAGAAACCGTCGACCTGCTGCTGGCGCGACTGGCCTATACAGGCCGCGACATTCGCCCGGTATTTATCAGTCCTGAAAACAAGCCTGAAAAAGGGCTATGTTGGAATGATGCTAAAAAACTGAAGATAGATTCCCTGCTGATCACAGGTTACGCAGCCTCTAACCTGCATTTTGAAGAGCTTCATTTCTGGGAGTCTTTGCAGGAGATTATCCGCGACGCTGAAAAACTTTCCCTGCCGCTGCTGGCGGTCTGCGCGGGCGCGATGGCCGTGGCCTATCAGAGCTACGGGATTGCCAAGGAACAGGCGCCGCACAAACTTCTGGGCAACTATGAATATAAGACCGCACAGGGTGAACGCCTTTATCTGGCGACATCCCGTAACAATACGCTCAACCGTCGTGCCTTGCTGAATGCCGTTGAATGCAACGGCCTGCGCATCGCTACAGAAACGACAGAAACACCGCAACCCGAGCCCGGCATCATTACCGACAGCCGCCGCAACTGGATTTTGACGCTCGCGCATCTTGAATACGCCTATATGACATCCAGCACCTATCCTCACTTTGAGGGTCAGGCCCTGCATATTCTTGATTACCAATACCGCCGCGATCACAACACAAACAGCCCTGATTATGATCCAGCGCTGGCAGCGCGCGTTCTGCCCCCTGCCCATCTGGAACTAACGCCGGAACAGGTCAAAGCCCGCGAAGACTATGCAAAGGGCTTGTTGTCTGACTGGGTTTCACGGACCTACGACATGAAACGGGCCGCTTCACCTGCGGCCACAGCGCACCGCGATAACGGTTTCGCGCCCCTGTTTGGCTGACAAAAATATTTAATTCCCATTATGTCAACGGGCTTCCGGTAGTCGTGAGGCCCGTTTTGATATATATGTATCTACATGAAAATCATCCATACATTTATCTTTGTGATAGCGCTGGGTTGTTCTTTTGTATGCGCTCCTTCCGGTACAATGGCGCAGGACCAAACGCCGCGTACCAAGGTTTATAACGCCGAGACCTTTACGCTGGCGAACGGCATGCAGGTGGTGATCATCCCCAATCACCGCGCCCCTGTCGTCACGCATATGGTCTGGTACCGCGTCGGTGCCGCCGATGAACCGCGCGGCCTGACCGGCATGGCGCATTATCTGGAACATTTGCTGTTCAAGGGCACCGCGACCGTCAAACCCGGCGAATTCTCCAAACGCATCCGTGCGCTGGGCGGCAACGACAACGCCTTCACATCGCAAGACTATACCGCCTTTTATGAAAGCATTGCGGTTGAACATCTGGAAACAGTGATGAAGATGGAAGCCGACCGGATGGTCAACACCGATCCGCCGCCGGGCGATTTCACGTCCGAACAAAAGGTGGTGCTGGAAGAACGCCGTCAGCGCACCGAAAACGATCCACGCGGATTTTTCTCCGAACAACTGAAAGCGCTGCTCTTTATCAACCACCCCTACGGCAACCCGGTCATCGGCTGGCAGCATGAAGTCGGCGCGCTGGCATGGCCGCAGATCAAAGAGTTTTATAAACAGCATTACGGCCCCAATAACGCGATTCTGGTGATTTCAGGTGATATTACCGCCGCGCAGCTCAAACCGCTGGCCGAAAAATATTACGGGCCGCTGAAGCCGATCACATTGAAAGAGCGCACATGGACGTCGGTACCGCCGATGATCGCGACACCGGAACTGACGCTGCATCACGAACAAATTCGTCAGCCAGCTTTCATGCGGGTTTACCGCTTGCCCTCGCTGCGGGAGAGCCGCGAAGAAGGTTACGCCTTGAGCGTCCTGCAAAATATTCTTGATGGCGGCGCCGCCACACGGCTTTATAAATCGCTGGTCGTGGAACAGAAAATCGCTACCGGCGTCAATTTCAGTTATGACGGATTGTCCTTGTCCGATGGATCGGGCTGGCTGTCCGCCACACCTGCCGAAGGCGTCACCCTCGATACGGTAGAAAAGGCACTGGAAGCCGAACTGCGTAAGGTTATTCAGAGCGGCGTCACCGATCAGGAACTGGCCGAAGCGCGTTTGCGCATGCAAGACAGCGCCGCCTTCGCCCGCGATTCCCTCGCCGGCCCGGCGATGACGGTGGGGCAGTCGCTTGCCAGCGGGCTTACCCTTGATGATGTCGAATACTGGCCGCATCATCTCGACGCCGTGACCAAAGAGCAAATCCAGGCCGTGGCCGTCAAATATCTCGACCCCGATCAGATCAATCGCCGTCCCTTTATCTCGGGCTATTTGCTGCCGCCCGTATCCGAAACAAAACCTGAAAGCGGGAAAAAAGAATGAGAATCCTGTTCTGCAGTTTTGCCGTTTTTCTGGCCACGGCGACACCCGTGCTGGCGCAGCCAGCGGTTAAGGCCGCTGCGCCCGCCGTCAAACCGATGCTCGATATTCAGGAAGTCAAAAGCCCGGGCGGCATCACCGCGTGGTTGGTCGAAGACCATACGCTACCCATTATCTCGATCAGGTTTACTTTCAAGGAAGCCGGATCGGCGCGTGACACCAAAGACCGTCAGGGCTTAGCACGTCTGGTATCGAACACGATGGATGAAGGTGCAGGCGATCTTGACAGCCAGACCTTCCAGAAGATGATGGCCGATCATTCGATCAGCCTGTCCTTCAATGTCGGGCGTGATGATTTTTCCGGTTCATTGAAAACCCTGACCCGTCACAAGGACAAGGCCTTTAACCTGATGGCGCTGGCGCTGAACAGCCCGCGTTTCGATCAGGAAGCCATCGACCGGATGAAGGCGGCGAATATCGCCCGCATTAAATCCTCGATGACCGAGCCGGACTGGATCGCGGCGCGCTTTCAAAACGATATCGCCTATGCCGGACATCCCTATGCGCTGAACAGCGGCGGTACGCTGACCGCTCTGGCCGCCCTCACCCGTGACGATCTCGTGAATTTTGTTAAAACCAACCTGACCCGCGACCGTCTGCATATCGGCGTGGCCGGTGATATCACACCTGCCGAGCTTGCCGCCGTGCTGGACCAGATTTTTATGAAGCTGCCCGCGAAGGCCGATACCGGAAAACTCGCTGACATAGAGATACAAGGCGGTTCCAAAGTCTATTTCTACAAACAGGACATTCCGCAAAGCTTCATCAGCCTCGTGCAACCCGGCATTGATCAGAAAGACCCTGATTTTTATCCGGCAGCGATTATGAATTTTGTGCTGGGCGGCTCCGGCTTCGGCTCGCGCCTGACCGAAGAAGTACGGGAGAAGCGCGGCCTGACCTATGGCATCAATTCCTCTCTGTACGATATGGACCATAGCAACGGGTTCAGCGTGTCGCTCTCCACGGAAAACAAGAATGCGGGCGAAGCCCTGAAAATCATCCGTCAGGAAATACTCCGCATGCGCGACACCCCCATCACCGCGCAGGAACTGGCCGACGCCCAATCCTATATCGTAGGCTCACTGCCGCTTTCCTTCAGCTCGACGGACGCGATTGCCTCGAATGTGGTGTGGCTACAGGCTGATGATTACCCTATGGATTATTTCGACCGCTACCCGGCCCTGATTCGCAAGGTGACGATTGCCGATGTCGAACGGGTCTCAAAACGGCTGCTGAATCCGGAAAAGACCCTCACCATCGTGGTCGGGCAACCCACAGGGATTACCCCCACCGATACGCTGACCATTGTGCCGAATGTGGAATAATCCTTTAATTTCAACATGCTAATATTTTAATTCTGTTAAATACCCGATCTGGCGACGGCAAGGCTGCTTTTTCTCCATATACTTAAAACCGTCCGGCTGGCAAAATTCATAAAATTTTAGATAACAGCAAGCTATTCTAAAATTTGGGAAAAACAGGATGTTGAACCCGCCAGAAGATCTGGCCCGCAATGTAAAAAGAGTAAGAGTCTGAAATATCATGTCGCTATCGGCACCCGAAGCCACCAGTGGTCTTGAAAAGGTCACGCAGCGAGAACTGGATGATATCATCAAGAAGCACGATACCTTCCTGAAAGGTATTCGCGGCGGTGCGCGGGCTATTCTCAAATTCAAAGATCTCAGTCATCTCGATTTCCGCGGCGGCAACCTGTCGCAGGGCGACTTCACCGGCTCGCTGCTCAACAGCGCGAATCTGTCGAAGGGAACATTCCGCGGCGTTTCTTTCTTTGCCTGCGATATGCGCAATGCCAGCCTCGAACATGCTGATTTTTCACGCGCCGATTTTCGCGGGGCTTATGTCGCGGGCGCAAACCTGACAGGGGCCGACCTCAAGAGCGCCGACATGCGCGAAGGCCGCCTGATGGAACGCGATGACAAAGGCCAGATGGTCGATATGGAACGCCCCGGTGTGCCGCTCGATAAAACGCACAAGACTATTTTCACCGGGGCCAAGCTTTCGGAAACCAATCTTTCCGGCTCGCGCGCTTCGTCGGCGGATTTTTCCGATGCCGACCTCTCCGGCGTCGTCGTCAAGGATGCCGATTTCAGCGGCGCCAATCTTGAAGGCGCGAACCTGACCAATGCCGATTTCACCGGATCGGATTTGAGCAACAGCAATCTACGCTCCTCGATTATGAGCGGCACGATCATGCAGCAGACCGAAACCCACGGCTCGAACCTGCGCGAGGCGATCACCGATGACGCCATGGGCACCAAGATTGAATCACTGGGAAAATCTCTGCCTGAACTGCTCGAAGAACATACCGCCTGGGTCGCCACCGTGGGCAAAACCGGACGCCGCCTTGATTTGAGCGGCTTTGATCTGCGCACCGTCCCCGGCATACGCAATTACTGCCTGACGGCGGTCAAGGCCATCGGTGCCAATTTCCTGCGCCAGAATCTTGAAAGCATCGAGATGCAAAGCGCCCTGCTCGACCGCGCCGATTTGCGCGATACCATCATGCGCCGTTCAGACCTGCGCGGCACCACGCTGAAAAACGCCATGCTGGCCCGTGCCGATATGTCGGAAGCCAATTTCTCGCCGCTGCACTTCACCAACGAAGACGGCACCAAATGGCTGCAACGGACGAATTTAAGCGGCAGCAACATGCGCTATGCCGTTTTGCGCGGCACCAACCTGACGGATGCGATCCTGATGGGCGTCGATCTTTCCTATGCCGTACTAATTGATTGCGACCTGCGCCGGGCCGACCTGACCGGAGCGATTCTCGACGGAGCCGACTTAAGCGGCGCCCTGTTGACCGGGGCAATCATCGATAAACGTTATAGCAAATAACCTCCCCTTTATTGCCATGCTTATCCCCGTTTTTCCACGGCTATTGGCGCGTCAAAGCTGACAAAAGCGGCCCGAAGCACTAGTTTCATTCCATGCGTATCCGTCATCTGCCAGACATCCTGGTCAACCAGATCGCCGCCGGTGAAGTCATCGAGCGGCCCGCCGCCGCCGTGCGCGAACTGGTGGAAAACGCCATCGACGCAGGCAGCACCCGCGTCAGCATCGATATCCGCGAGGGCGGCAAAAGCCTGATCCGCATCGTCGATGATGGCTGCGGCATGAGCCGCGAGGAACTGGTGGCGGCGCTCGACCGTCACGCCACCTCTAAACTGCCCGATGACGATCTGCTGAATATTAAACATCTGGGGTTCCGCGGCGAAGCCCTGCCCTCGATTGCCGCTGTCAGCCGCATGACCATCCGCACCAGAATGCAGGACCAAGACGGCTGGGAAATTCGTGTCGAAGGCGGGCGCAAGGGTGCCCCCGAACCGGCCGCGCATACGCAAGGCACATGGATCGAAGTCCGCGATCTCTTTTACGCGACCCCGGCACGGCTTAAATTTCTGAAAACCGACCGCAGCGAATATGATGCGGTCAAAGATACGCTGCAACGCCTCGCTATGGCGTTTCCGCATGTCGCGCTTAAACTCGACCATGACGGGCAGACAGCGTTCTCGCATGCCGCCGCCTTGCACACCGACCGTAACGAGGCGCGGCGCGAACGCCTGTCCGCCGTGCTGGGGCGGGAATTTTCCGACAACGCCATTGCCATTCACGCCCAGCGCGAAGGCGTGACGCTGACCGGCCTCGCCGCCCTGCCCACCTATAGCCGCGGCACCTCGACACACCAGTATCTGTTCGTCAATGGCCGCCCGGTAAAAGATAAATTATTGCACGGCGCTGTGCGCGGGGCTTATGCCGATGTGCTGGCGCGTGACCGTCATCCAGTGGTGGCGCTTTATGTCGATCTGCCATCCACCGAGGTTGATATGAACGTGCACCCGGCCAAGGCCGAAGTGCGTTTCCGTGATGCGGCGCTGATCCGCGGCCTGATCGTCGGGGCGCTTAAACACGCGCTGCATGAAAACGGGCATTCAACCGCCACCACGGTTTCGCTGGGGGCGCTGCATACGCTGCAGAATAATCAGGTTCCCGCGCACCACCAAACCTATCAACCTTCCTACAGCTATTACGCACCGACAGGTCTGGCGGAAAAAATATCGCCGTCTTACGAACCTTTATTCACCGCACAGCCATCGGCCCGCGCCGAAGAGATGCCGCAGGAAGCGCTGGTCATTTCCCATCCGCTTGGTGCCGCCCGCGCACAGATCCATGAAAATTATATCATCGCGCAAGCCGATGACGGTCTGGTGATCGTCGATCAGCACGCCGCACATGAACGTCTGGTCTATGAACGTTTCAAGGCGCAGATGGCTGATAGCGGTATTGCCCAGCAAGGCCTGCTGACCCCGGAAATCGTTGAGGTGGAAGATACTGACGCACAACGTCTGCTGGATAACGCGGCGGAACTGGCGCGGATGGGGCTGGAGATTGAACCGTTCGGCAAGGGTGCGATTGCGGTGCGCAGCGTTCCCGCACTACTTGGACAACGCGCCAACATCGCGCAACTGGTCCGCGATCTGTGCGATGAACTGACAGAGCACGGCAGTGTGCAGGGATTATCCGAACGAATCAATCACGTATTGGCGACCATGGCCTGTCACGGGTCGGTACGTTCCGGACGCCGCCTGAACGCCGATGAAATGAACATGCTGCTACGGCAGATGGAAGAAACGCCGCTGTCGGGCCAATGTAATCATGGCCGCCCGACATGGATAAAATTGCAGCTTTCCGATATTGAAAAACTTTTTGGCAGACGGGGATAAAGATATGACCGAAGTACAAGACCACGCACCCGAAGGTAATTCCGCCATCATCGGCGTTTATACGATTTTGTCCTTGTCGGTTATTTTTCTGTTTACGCCCATTGTCCCGGTGTTTGTTACCGGCACGTTCCTGCTGCCTGTGGCATTATTTATCGCCTGGCTGCTGCGCTTTAACAAAAGCGAAGACAGCCTTGTCTACAATCACATGATTTACATTTCGCGCACGATCTGGATGTTTTCGGTGATTATGACGGTGACCACAGCCATTGCGGGTGTCGTCATTATCAATTATGCGGACAATTCCCCCTATACCAATATGATCAATGACATGATGAACGGCATCCGCTATTCGACGCCGCAGGCCTTCGACGTGTTGATCCAGTATATCAAAGTCAATCTGATGCTGATGATCGTGGCGGGATTATTCTGTCTGCTACCGACCCTTGGTTATATCGCCTACCGCCTTATCCACGGCTTTTCACGCGCCCTGAAAGGCTACCGTCTGGCCAAGCCGAAATCGTGGCTCTAGATTCAATGTCTACCTGTCATCCCCGGCTTGACCGGGGATCTAGGGGAATAATTCTGATGTCACGCGATTGTGGCTCTGGATCCCCGGTCAAGCCGGGGATGACAAGAAATGATTTAATGAATTCTAATCCTGATTTTTTTTCAAACCCAAAATCTCAAGAAAAACCCGCGCAGCCTTTAGGTCGCGGGCGGCGGCGTTCATCGCTTTTTCCTGATGCGGGGCGCGGCCGTAGAATTCCTCGTTATAGAGTGCGGATTTGTAATCTTCTTCAGCATAAAACGCGCGCAACAAATCATCCTCATCCGCCGGGCCATTCACCAGTGCCAACGCCAGCACCAGCGATCCCGTCGTGGCGGTAGCCAACTGCAAAATCGTAAAGCCCCATAAATCGAGCATGCGCACAGTAGCTGCGACCTGCGCATGCGCTTGTTCATCGTGGCGCAATGCTGTCAGATCGGTGGTCGTCGCCAGCCTGTGGCCATAATGTTTCTCAAACCAGTCCAGCCAAGGATCGCGCACGGCGGCTTCCTTCTCCACCAGATCAGGCGGCACACTGGCGCGGTAACAAAGCAAATCGGTATCGAGATAGCCCAGCACCGTGTCTTCAATGACCGCGCGCTCTTTGGCCACGCGGTCAAGGGCGGTCACCAGTAACTGGGTCAGCGGCATAGTATCGGGCAGGATATCGGTTTCCTGCGCCATCCACTCCCGTGCGATTTCCGCGGCCAAATTTTCAGACGGGGACAGCATCGGCACACCTGAAGGGGTGCGCACAGGTTTGCCGTCCAGTTCAATCAGCCAGCCGCCCTGATCGGCGCGGGTGGATACAAGCTTATAGAATTTTTTCATGGCTGTTTAATATATGCGCGGCAAGGGTGATTTTCATTCAGGCCCAGATCGGTCAGGCTAAACGCAAAAAAAGCCGGATTGATCGTCCCTAGAAACAGGCCGCCAAGCTTCTTACCCACCGACCATTTGTCCGGGGTGATTTCGGGATCGGCCAGCGTACCGCGCAGCGTTACCGCCACACCTGTATCAATGATGCTGGCTTCCTTGGGATAGGGCTTTAACTGCATATCAAGCATCATATCGCTGATCCGCATGGCACCTTCGCCACGGATGGTGAGATCGGAAAGATCCATGAACAAGGTCTGCACCTTCGCTTCCCCGCCGCCGATATCCAGATCAGCCACCACGCAGTTCACTTTCAGTTTTTCCTGCGCCGAAAAACCGGGCAACATGGCATTGAGCAAACCACCCCCCCAGTACAGCGCCGAACTACCCGATAATTCTCCGGCACCGGCAACGGTCAGGACTTCCCCTTTAAGATTTTTGTGCAACTCATCAAAGGTCTTTCCTTCCGCTGACAAAACCAAATGCGTATCAGCCTGTCCGGTGACTTTTGATTGCACACGCGCATAATCCCAGCCGCGCAAATGCAGATCGCTTTTGAGCGCTGGAATTTTACCAGTAGCATTGATCGCGAAACTACCTTTGAGAGCGCCGCCACCGACCAGACCCGACAAATTATTGACATGCAATTCGTAAGGCTTGGTCAGCAGATCGGCCTTTGCATGGCCCCATTCCTGCCCGTCTCTCACCAGCTTCTCTATGACGATTTTTATTTCGCGGTTACGTGTACCGAATGATACCTGATCGGCAGACGCTTTTCCGTTCCACGATTCATCCAGCGTGTTGTAAGCCTGACGCACAGGCTCCACATCGCGCATATCCAGAACGGGCATGGTCACAGTACCGGTCACTTCTGTCGGCGTGGTTTTGATATCGGCCAGCAAATGACTGTGGCCGCGCCGCAGATCAGCCTTGAACGATGCCTTCGACCCGCCGCCTTTAAATAACAGGGTGCCGGTAAAATCCAGCCCCGCCACCGTCATCTTTCTGATATCCATGTTAATCGCCTGTCCGGCGGGGGCTTTCAGCTTACCTTCCAGAGCAACCGGTCCCAGCTTGATGTCCACATCGGTTGTATCGGGGATTTCATAGAGCGTTGCGCCCGACGGTAATTTTACCGTCAACACGGCGATCTTCGCATCCAGCTTATGGGGACCGTAAGTACCCGTCACTATTATGGTGGCGGCGGCTTCATCCGGCACGACTTTCAGGGATTCAATATTGATCGCCTGTGGCAGCCAAACCCCGGCATTGGCATTGAGCCCCGTGATTTCCAGTTCAATAAAACGGCGGCGCGCCAGGAACATGTCCCAGAATTTCATCGCGATTTTTGCGCTTTTGACGCTGGCGACCTGTTCACCGGTATCGAAATAATCGGCCATGGTTTTTTGCTGCGGGAATGATGTTTTCTGGTCCTTCCCGGTGGTTTCTGTCTTATCTTCAGCGCCGTCTTCTTTTCTGACTGGTCTGTATAGTGCCAGATTGAAAAAATCCAGCCGCGCCGCAGGGAAGAACGACATGCTGTTTAAAGTACCCATCTCGGCGAGATAACCCGTCGAATCCGCCAGATAATCCTGAATACCCAGCCGCAAGGCCTTACTGTTGCCGCCCAGAGAAGACAGCACCCATAGGCTAATACCCAGCAAAACGCCCAGAAACAAAATAACTTTGATCGTGCGGCGCAGATATTTATGCCGCTTGGTCGGCGGCGCTTCCTGAATATCGTCGAAGAATAAAACCATGAAGTATCTCCGCGGTCTTTAAAGGTCTATGTCCGAGAACGGATCATCTTTGAGATTATGGTCAAAATTAAAAGTTTTCCAAGTATTGCGCATATCATCCGGCAGCGGTGCCGTAATATCGACCAGCTTGCCCGTCACCGGATGCGGGAAAATGACCCGGCGGGCATGCAGGTGCAAACGACCCGACAGACTCAAGTCATCAAGATCGTGGATATCGCCGCCATATTTTTCATCACCATAAATCGGGCATTTCAGGCCCGAGGCCGCATGAACACGAATCTGGTGGGTGCGTCCCGTGCGCGGCCAGAACGCCACAAACGCCGCCTTGCGCCCGGCACGTTCGAGAACACGGAATTCGGTGGTGGCCTTCTTGCCATCGATTTCATCGACCACCATCATGTCCTTGTAATGCCCGTCGCCCTTGATCAGCGCCATGCGGATAGTGCCGTCCATCACTTCGGGTACGGGTACGGTCAGCGCCCAATAATATTTTCTGATTTCGCGACCCGAGAGCATCGCGCCCATCGCCTGCGCCATCTTCAACGAACGCGCCACCAGCAACACGCCGGAAGTATCACGGTCAAGGCGGTGGACAAGGCGCGGCTTGACGCCCTTCTTGCTCGTCATTAATTCCAGCAGACCGTCAATGTGACGGCGGATACCTGAACCACCCTGCACCGCGAGGCCGTAGGGCTTATTCAGTGCCACCAGATCGCCGTCATCATAAATAATCATTGATTCAAGAAATTTTCGGTCGCCTTCGTCGGGCGTGAAATGATTGCCAGTTTTGTCCCCAGTGCTGGCGCTGAACGGCGGTACGCGCACGGTCTGTCCGGACTCCAGCCTTGTTTCCGCTTTGGCGCGCTTGCCATTCACCCGCACCTGCCCCGTGCGCATCATCTTTTGCAACAACGCATAGGGTACGCCGGGCATGGTTTTCTTCAACCAGCGGTCAAGGCGCTGCCCGTCATCGTCATCGGCTACCGTCAGTTGCTGCACTTCATTTTTAGGGGCACTCATGCCGGGATCATCCTTACCAGTAACAGGCCCAGAGCCATGCCGCCTATCGACAACAGCACCGAAGCCAGAATATATGAAACCGCCTCGACGATTTGTCCCTTTTGAAGCATCAAAACGGAGTCCATCGAGAAGGTCGAAAACGTCGTGAAAGCGCCGAGCAGCCCCACGGTCAAAAACGCACGTACCGCCTGCGGCGCGTCCCAGTACAGCGCAAAGGCACCGACCAGCAACCCCATCACCAGCGATCCGCTGACATTGACAAACAATGTCCCCCACGGAAATGCCCAGCCCACCGCCAGCATATTGACGCCGTGGCGCAACAACGCCCCGATAGCACCGCCTGCGGCAATGGCGATCACATTCATCATGGCGTACCTATGCCGCTGCGGTTATAGGACACAGGCGGCGGCTGGTCCTTGGGCATGCTAGCGCGCATGCGCTCCATCTCGCCTTCGGGCACGTTTTCGGCCACGCAGGCGGACAGGCATATCATTGTTATCAGGGCCAGAACCAGCTTCATAAACGGCAGTATAATACAGTTTTATTGCGGTCGTCTGCGTTTTCTATACGGTTTAAGCGCCAGCCTTTATTAACCGGTTCGAACAGGAATAGCCCGGCATTGGGAATACCCCTTAAATTCTGGCCATAAACGCTGCCGATCGCGGTAAACAGACCCCCATGGGCGACGAACATCGGCATGTCATAACGGCCCAGCCAGCGACCCATGCAGCCCATCACCCGGTGCGAAAACACGGGCAGACTTTCACCGTTGAGCGGCGTCTGCCACCAAATTTCATGGCCGTACTGTTCCTTGATCCGGCGCTTGGAAATACCCTGATATGATCCGTAATATTGCTCGCCCAGATATCGGTCGATTTTCAGGTCACAATCCATGTGCGCATGGATCAGTTTCGCTGTCTCCCGCGCGCGCACCAGCGCGCTTGAAACCATGACCGACGGTTTCACATCCAGCCGCGCCGCGATCAAGGCGGACTCGCGGGCCTGCGCCCAGCCTTTCCTTGTCAGGCGCGTATCCATGGTGCCGGAGGGATATTCAAAACGATTGGCAAAGCTTTCGCCGTGACGGACAAGATAGAAAGGCTTACGCGGGAATGATTTCATCTACAGATTTTTCCATTTAGACAGCATACGCGCGACAGACCCTAGCCCCGTCAAAGCCACCGCTTCCTCAAAATCGCACCAGCGCATATCCAGCGATTCATCACTCACGGTAAAATTTTCATTATCACCAGTCAGGCGGAAAAGATAACGCACATCGTAATGCAGATGCGCCGGTTCTGCTTTCTTCGCGTTATAGGGAATGCCGTGAATATCGATATCGAGAATACCCTCTATCACGGGCACGATCTCCATAAACCCGGATTCCTCCTGCACCTCACGACGGGCGACAGCAAACAAATCGGAATCGCCGTCAGCATGGCCGCCAAACTGCATCCAGAAATTCAATGATTTATGGTGGTTAAGCAAAACCTTGTCGCCCGCACGGTTCACCAGCAAAGCCGATCCGGTGAAATGACCGGGCAGATGGGTGCGTTCAAAACAATCGCCGCCCCCTTGCAAAAAACCAATCATCGCCGCCAGATCGGTTTTTTCCTTATCGTCGAGGGGAACATGTCTGTCCAATGATTGTGCTATTTTTTCGCGGGATATATTCATTCTAACAGAGTTCACCAATTACACATGATTGTCATCCCGGGCTTGACCCGGGATCCAGAGGAATAACCTAGATTCAGCCATTTTTCTTCTCGCGCAGTTTTTGCCAGTACTCCAGCCGCTTTTGAATTTCGCGTTCAAAACCGCGCTCTACCGGCGTGTAAAATTCACGGCGGCCCATGCCGTCGGGGAAATAATTCTGGCCTGAGAAGCCTTCGGGTGTGTCGTGGTCATACTGATAACCGCTGCCGTAACCGATCTCTTTCATCAGCTTGGTGGGCGCATTCAATATATGCGTGGGCGGCATCAGCGACCCGGTATCCTGTGCCACGCGCTTGGCCTCATTATAGGCCGTATAAACCGCATTTGATTTCGGGGCGGTGGCGATATAAACCAGCGCCTGCGCCAAGGTCAGCTCGCCTTCAGGGCTGCCGAGGCGTTCATAGGTGTCCCAGGCCTGCAAGGTGATGGTCAGCGCGTGCGGGTCGGCCAGACCAATATCTTCGGACGCCATGCGCACGAGGCGGCGGGCAATAAAGCGCGGGTCTTCGCCGCCATTCAGCATCCGGCAGAACCAGTAGAGCGCGGCATCGACATCGGAACCGCGCACCGATTTATGCAGCGCCGAAATTAAATTGTAATGGCCGTCATCGGCCTTGTCGTAGAGCGGGGCGCGGCGATTGACCAAGGCCGCCAGTTGTCCGATATCCAGTTCCCAGTCCTGCCCCAAAACCTGTTCGGCCATGGTCAGCGCGTAGCGCCCGTCACCGTCGGCCATGGCCTTCATCGATTCCCGCGCCTCTTTGGTCAGCGGCAGGGTTTTGCCTTCTTCACTTTCAGCACGTTGCAGCAGGGTTTCTATCGCCGCATCATCAAGGCGTTTCAAAACCACCACCTGCGCGCGCGACATCAACGCGGCATTTAATTCAAAGGAAGGATTTTCCGTGGTTGCGCCGATCAGGATGATGGTGCCGTCCTCAACCACGGGCAAGAACGCGTCCTGCTGCGATTTATTGAAGCGGTGAATTTCATCGACGAACAGCAAAGTGCCACGACCCTGAGCGCGGCGCAGTTTTGCGGAATCAAATACTTTGCGCAGGTCAGCCACGCCGGAAAAAATCGCCGAGATTTGTTCAAAATGCAGATCGGTATGATCGGCCAGAATACGGGCCAGCGTCGTCTTGCCGCAGCCCGGCGGCCCCCAGAGAATGATCGAAGACATTTTGCGCTGATCAACCATCCGGCGCAGTACGCCGCCTGCCGCCGTCAGATGGTCCTGCCCGACAACATCGTCAATCACGCGCGGCCGCAACCGGTCAGCGAGCGGGCGCGGCATATCGTCATTTACGGTCTCTTGGGCGAATAAATCAGGCATGGATTGTATATAGAACAATCCATGAACAAGATCAATCTATGCCTAATCTCTTGTCATCCTGAGCGTCAGCGAAGGATCTCCTGCAGTCTTGAGATCCTTCGGGCATACGCCCTCAGGATGACAGAAATAGAGACTTAATGAATCTCGATCTGCTGAATCTGGCCACCGCGATTGATGACGATATTGATCAGCGCCATGCGCAGCATCAGGGTTTTTCTGAAGGATTCGACATCGCTGATATCGCGATTATTCACGCTGACGATCACGTCCCCTTTGCGGAAGATGCGGGCGCCGTAGCTCTGGCCTTCGGCCTTCGTGACCACGACGCCTTTGACACCCTGATCGGTCAAACCCAGTTCATGGGCCACCGCCGGATTGACATTGACCACCGTGATGCCGCTGAAAAATCCGGTCTCCGGCGTGTGTTCATCGCGCGGCGGCTCTTCCGGGGGAGCCATCGCCACGATTTTGGCTTCCTTGACCTCGCCCTTGCGCAGATAGCCGATAGTGGCCTGATCGCCGATTTTTACGGTGGCCATGCGAAATTTCATTTCCGAAGGGTCACGAATTTCGTGGCCGTTCAGCGACACCAGCACATCACCGACCTTGATCCCGGCTTTGCTCAGCGGGCTTGCCTTATGAAGCGCGGAAATCAACGTGCCGCGCGGTTTATCAAGCCCCAGACTATCGGCAATCTCCGCCGTGACGGCTTGCGATGACACACCCAGCCACGGCCGTACCACGCCCTTACTGCCCCCCGCTTCAGCGGCGATCACCGATTCCACCATTTCAGACGGGATTGCAAAACCGATACCGACAGAACCGCCGGATTGCGAAAAGATCGCGGTGTTGATGCCAATGACGCCGCCATCCATCGCCACCAGCGGCCCACCGGAATTACCGGGGTTGATCGCGGCATCAGTCTGGATAAAGAAATTATAATCGTTGATATCAAGCGTCGAACGGGCAAGCCCGGAGACAATGCCGCTGGTCACAGTCTGGCCGACGCCGAACGGATTACCGATGGCAAGCACCAGATCACCAACTTCCAGCGATTCACTCGGTTTCATCTCGGCATAGGGCAATCTCTGTCCGGCGGCCTCGACACGCAGCAGCGCCACATCCGAGGCCTCGTCCATCAACGAGACTTTCGCCGGGAATTCACGGCCATCTGAAAGAATGACCTTGATCTCATCAGCACCCTTGACCACGTGCGTATTCGTGACCACCAGCCCCTCGGCACTGACGATTACGCCCGAACCCAGCGCCCCCTCCACTTTTTTGCGTACCGCGCCGCCCTGATTAAACCCCGGCGCCTCGCCAAAAAACTGACGGAAGAAAGGATCGTCCATAAAAGGATGATTATAACGGCGCGTCACTGTGCGGGTGGTATATATATTGACCACCGCAGGAACCACCCTCTTCACCAGTGGTGCGAAGGAGAGCTGTATCGTTGTTTGTCCGGAGGGTATTTCACGCGAAACCTCCTGCGCGAGGGCAGCAGAGGAGCTAGCCAACATCATACATATAAATGCAAAAATATTTTTGCTCATGATCCCCATTACTCTCTAATCAGAACGTTGATAAAGCGTACAGGGAATGATTTTATCCCCGCGCCCCAGACGATGGCCATGAAAGGCACTGTGATTATAGGAAAAATTGCGCACAACCTTATAAGACGCAAAACTCTTCCTGAAACTTTCATAATGTGACAAAAGCTCGACATGCCTGACAATATGGTCACAGGAAAAGATAATCTGCGGCTTATAAAAATCAATATCTTCAACAATCATGTCGACATAGCGATGATACGGACCCAGCGGATTTTCGTCTGTTTTCTGGTTCAAGCCATCCCACACCAATCCTTCCAGAAACCAGAATTTTGGGAAACGCGAGGCATGCGGCTTGCCGCCGTAATATGATATTAACTGCGTCGTCCTGACCGTGCCGCCCATCAGCAGAAATTTACAATCATCGCCACAGTCTGCGATAATCTGCGTGATTTCCTCCTTCATAATATCGTCACGGCTTGGAAAAAAACTGTGCGGAAATATCAGCATCAAGCCGCTTGCCATCAGGCCCAAAGAAAGCATTCTTATGACGGGTTCCCTGATCCGCCCACGCAATAAGCCATCAGCCAATAATAAACCCGCCACATACAAGAATGTCAGGCATGGCAGTAGGTGATAGGAATACCCTTTCATCATCAAAACAAAAATGAAGAAGCTGAGCGCCGAAAGCCACAGACACGGGCGGATATAGCTATTGAGATTCCGGTGCGGGGCGGAAAGCATCATCAGAATAAGCCAGACACTGATTACCAGAGCTACCCGTGGCGGATTGGCACTCCCACCCGTATCGGCATAGAGTGCCATCACATCAGGCAGAATGACCGTGATATAATCCGGGAAAAACCGCCACACAGAAACGGCATATAGCAACGGCGGCACCGCCATCACCAGAAAATCAGCATCCCAGAAGGCGGAAATTCTTTTCTGCGTGATGGCACGGTGAATCATCAAGGCTGCGGGTAACAGGCCGTAATAGGGCTTCAACAGCAAGAAAACTGTACCTGCAAATAATATCGGAATCGCCAGAAAGGCCGGGATATCGAAACCTCTGGTACGTGTCAGCAGCAGGATCATTAGGGGAAACGCCGCCAGCGCCAGCAGATGATCACGCTGGCCGAGATTAGGTGGAGTCAGCACCGTGCCGCAGATAATCAGGCCCAGACAGATCAGCGCCGTCTGGTAGCGATCAAGACGGGCGCATCGAAGAACGGCCATCGTCGCCAGCGCCGACAACCCTACAGCCGCCATGGTATAGGCTAGAATAGCGTGCGGCAGGCTCAGACAGCCCTGCTGCACCAACCAGAAAGCGGGCGTATAAATGAAAACGCTGAGCGGCGGATTGGTTTCGTAAAAAGCCTGTGCCATAGTCTGACCCTGAGTCAGGCGGACAAAACCCGTATAGAGCCAGAACAGATCGTGATTGACCACTGCCGCCTGCCATTGCTGCCAGCCCCAGCCCAGCAACAGGACACCCAGAATAAGGGCAAGCGCCCCTTTCAGGAAAGGCAGGGTGTGAATAGGAATGGCCGAGGACGAAACAGTCATGCGTAATCGTACCAGAGAACCCGTAAAAGAAAAGGCGGCTGCCAGTCACGGGAAGCCGCCTTTTTATTCTATTCCTGAAAACGCTTACTTACCGCGTTGGGAAGCTTTGCGCACTGTGGTTTTACCACCGGCGGCGTGGGAATCCTTTTTGGTTTTCGCGTCGCCTTTTTCGATTTTCGTTTTGGCTTTTTTCTCGGCTTTTTCAGCTTTGGCAGCTTCTTTTGCCGCTTCGTAAGCTTCAGCGTCGGCGTATTGCGTCGGGCCGCTGTCTTTGCCTTTTGCGGTTACGTCGCGGTCAACGAATTCGATCACAGCGATCGGGGCCGCGTCGCCATAACGGAAACCGGCTTTGAGAACGCGGATATAACCGCCTTCACGTGTTTTGTAACGCGCGGCGATGACGTCGAACAGTTTAGCAACCTGATCTTTATCACGCATGATCGAAATGGCGCGGCGGCGATTGGCGAGCGCGGTTTTCGGATCAGCAGCGGCTTTTTTGCCGAGCGTGACGAGTTTCTCAACGATCGGGCGCAGTTCTTTGGCCTTCGGCAGAGTGGTCACGATCTGTTCGTGTTTCACCAGCGCGGCAGCCATGTTCGCGAACATCGCCTGGCGGTGAGGTGTCGTACGGTTGAGTTTACGTTGTTTAATACCGTGATTCATCGCGGTCTTCCTTTCTTCGCAGCGGCCTTCCGTAGAAGAACCATTTTGTTTTCCGATTTCATCCACCAGCAACTGGCAATTAAAACCGGGATGGGACACAACGTCCCTTAAAAATCAGTTGGGATGTACACCCTTGCCATAGGCCTTAAAAAACTCGGAGAAATCCTCCTCATTCGCCTTAATAGTTGGGATGTACACTCTCCCTGTAGGCCTTAACAATTCGGAGAAATGCTTCTCCGTCGCGCTAATATAGCCTTCAACATCATCATAGGCATATTGATGATATTCTAACGCCAGATTCACTTTCAGGTTTTCTTCAACCCTTGCAAATGCTTCTTCCGCATTCTGCGGGTCATTCAAATACTTGCTAAACACCTGACTCAAGTGAAAACACTCCAGATCTTCATCCGGCCAAGGCTCCTTCGCAAGAAAAGGGTCTTGCAATGCCTTACGCCAGTGTTCTCTGAGTTTATCCTTGTCAGAGTCGTTTAGCATTAGAACGGCTCGTCAACTTTTTTAGCGAGGTCTTCGATGTTCTCCGGCGGCCAGCCTTCGATCTGCATACCGAGATGCAGACCCATGGTCGCGAGAACTTCTTTGATCTCGTTGAGAGATTTACGGCCAAAGTTCGGCGTACGCAGCATGTCGCTTTCGGATTTTTGGACCAGGTCGCCGATGTAAACGATGTTGTCGTTCTTCAGGCAGTTGGCCGAACGAACCGACAGTTCCAGCTCGTCGACTTTACGCAGCAGGTTGCGGTTGAACGGCAGTTCGCTGCGCTCTTCCTTGGCTTCTGCTGTTTTAGGCTCTTCGAAGTTGATGAACACTTGCAGCTGATCTTGCAGAATGCGCGCAGCGAAAGCCACAGCGTCTTCCGGCGCGATCACGCCGTTTGTTTCAACATTCAGGACCAGTTTGTCGTAGTCGGTGATCTGACCTACGCGGGTATCTTCGACTTCATAAGAAACCTTACGAACCGGTGAGAACACGCTATCGACCGGGATCAGGCCCACAGGGGCTTCTTCCGGGCGGTTCTGCGAGGCCGGGCGGTAACCCTTGCCGGTGTTCACGGTCATTTCCATGTTCAGCTTCGCGCCTTTATCGAGCGTGCAGATGACCAGGTCGGGATTCATGATTTCGATGTCGGCACCGGCTTCGATCATGCCGGCGGTGACTTCACACGGGCCTTCTGCGTGCAGACGCATTTTCTTCGGGCCTTCGACGTGCATGCGCACGGCAATCGCCTTGATGTTCAGAACGATGTCGGTGACATCTTCACGAACGCCTTCGATGCTGGAGAACTCGTGCAGAACGCCGTCGATCTGAACAGCTGTTACAGCCGCACCCTGCAGGGAGGACAGCAGAATACGACGGATCGCGTTACCGAGCGTCAGGCCGAAACCGCGTTCCAGCGGCTCCACCACAACTTTACCCACGCGCGGGTTGTTGCCATGATCGACATCGACTTTGTTCGGTTTAATCAGTTCCTGCCAGTTTTTCTGTATCAAGGTAGTACCCTTTCTCTTTGACTGTCATCCCGTAAAAAACGGGCTTTTATAATAAATCTTGTCGAACCCCGGCTTGCGCCGGGACACGTTGGGCGATTATACGCGGCGGCGTTTGCGCGGTTTGCAACCGTTGTGCGGCACCGGTGTGATGTCCTTGATCGAACGGATGGTGAAACCAACAGACTGCAGAGCGCGCAGTGCGGATTCACGACCCGAACCCGGGCCCTTTACCGTTACGTCCAGTTCACGCATGCCGTGGTCCTGAGCCTTGCGGCCTGCATCTTCAGCGGTCAGCTGTGCGGCGTACGGCGTGGATTTACGTGAGCCCTTGAAGCCCATCATACCGGCCGATGCCCATGACACAGTGTTACCTTGCGCGTCTGTGATCGTGATGATCGTGTTGTTGAAACTTGCGTTTACGTGTGCAACGCCTGAAGAAATGTTCTTGCGAACCTTCTTTTTACCTTTAACGCCTTTTGCGTCTTCTTTAGCCATGATTCTAATTCCTTATATCTTGAAGAATTACTTCTTAACGATTTTCTTGCCAGCAACCGGTTTCGCCGGGCCCTTGCGGGTGCGCGCGTTGGTCTTGGTGCGTTGACCGCGAACCGGAAGGTTCACACGGTGACGCAGACCACGATAGGACTTCATGTCCATCAGGCGCTTGATGTTCAGAGAAATCTCACGACGCAGGTCACCTTCGATCGTGTACTTGCCGGATTCAATTTCGCGGCGGATGGCGTTCAGCTCATCTTCCGTAACCGAATTCATGCGACGATCATGTGTGATACCGCAATCATCGGCGATTTTTTTCGCAGATGTGCGGCCAACGCCATGGATATAAGTGAGCGCGATAATCACGCGTTTGTTATCAGGAACGTTAACACCAGCAATACGGGCCACGTTTTGACTCCTTCGTTTTCATTTGATTTCCAACCGATCCGTAAAATCACACCTATAAAGATGGACGCCGGATCGTATACCAACCGTTTTTCCCACCCTTATGCAGGGGGACGAAAAACGTAAGCTCCTTATAGGGAGATGCGCGGATTATATGAATTTCTTAATGAGAGTCAATCTAATAATCTGTGGATAAGTACGGTTTTCTTTAAATTATTATGTCAATTGAATAGCCCTGCATTTTCCCGTTTTAGGATGGAAATTCCCCTTTCTTTTTCAAGTCCTCCTGCTAGTTTCAAAAACCATAATCAAGAACGTAAGAACAGGGTCTATTTCATGCCTATTATTCAATCCTTGCGCGATCATTTCGCCCGCGCCCTCCGGAATCTGCTGCCGGGACGGGTTTTGGCAGAACCGAAGCCGCCAACAGCGGACCTGACCGCCCGCATGAACGAGATCGACAGCTTCTACGCGCCAACGCTGCAAAGGAACCTGCGCCTGAGCAGGAATCCCACCGGCCCGCTGCCGGAATTCGACTGGGCATGCCTGATGGCTAACCGGGTCGGCGACCCGGCGGGTCTGCGTACCCTGTTCCGCCTGAAATGGACGCAAGGCACGGGGCAGCATATCTATGGCACCGCGCCACGCGGCACCCTGTTATCCTCCGATACGCTGGACATCATCCTGCCGCTGGAAGACCTGTTGCCGAAAATGATCGCGGAGCGGGAGCGCATAAGAAAGACCAACATCATGGAGCCCTGCGCCCTCGCTTTCGACCAACCGTGTCTTGAGGACGTGCAGGAACTGGTTAAGGCCTATCGCGCCTTATGCCCGCGCGAAACTTCGCACCTGCGGCTCGTGAAATAGATTTTTAAGAAGGCATCTGCCCGTTCAGATATCCATGCCGCTTCAGACGGAGAATTTCGTAATCGTACAAGCCTGCCTTGTACTCATTGTAGCCGGGACGCGTCAACGCCTTGTCGATATCGGTGCCGGGCTGCAAATGTTTCATCACCGCTTCCAGCCATAGACGCTCGTATTGATTACCGAGACCTTCGAATTCCCAGCCGCTGAACACAGTGCCGGGCACGACACTGTCATTGCACAAGGCCTCCTCCGGTATGTCCCGCGCATTGAGTGTTTTACCAAAGATCGGAATACCTATCACTGAATCGCCCTGTGCGCGGAATAGCCCCGTCAAGCTCTCTTCATAGGGAAATTTTTTAGTGAATACATTGTTCTTTATGCCCACCACATGCGCGTTGCCGCATAGTTGAATATAAATTTCGGCTTTCTCACGCGCCGCATGTTCACAGGCCTTCATTATTATCACGCGGTTACGCAGATGTACGCCCGGTACCGACATCAACGACGCTTTATCGTCCATGACAATGCTGTGTTTTGCGGTTAGTGAACGGCTTACTTCATCCAGCATATCCAGCATATCCAGCTTGCTGTTATATTTATCGAGCCGCTTATCGGATTCGATATCACAGCGGGCCGCATCATTGAAAGCCATGCTGATACCACGCCGCGTAAAGCTGTTTGATGCCAGATCATGACTGTAGGGTGCCGCGACAGGTCTGAAATTTTTAAAATTCATCTGCATGCGGCCAAAATCACTGTCTGTCATTTTTTGCAAGGCGGCCACCGACTGGTTATTACCCACCACCCTGGCCTTACCCATGATTTCCAGCGCCTGCTTCCATCCCGCGTTATAGGGACGTTCATGGCCAATGGCGATATTATAACCCTTGTCGCGCAACGCACTACCCACCAGCATATGGACAAGTTGGTGTTCGGGTGCCTGATGCAACTCGCCCAACATAACGTAGAGCGGTTTGCCGTCCTGCGGCTTCTGCGCCAGACGGGTTTCGATGAGATAGACTATACTTTGCGCAGCACCCCGGATGCGGCCTGCGATTTCAGGCGCGGCCTTGTTCAGACGATAGGACTCCTCATCCGGCGTCAGCATACCGCACATCGATTTTATGGTCTGGAGTAATCCCATCACTTATCCTGCTGATCTGAATCAAGGCGCATATGTTTTCCCCGCTGCCTGCGCTTGAGCAATCCATTTCGGAATTTCGCGTTTGATCCTGTATCTTTCCTGGAATCTTTCCAACCACCCATACGGCGGAAATAATTCGATACGTCCGCCAGAGTTTTTGCTGATCTCCCGCAGAAAGGCCAGTTCCTCGCCTGCAGGATCGGAAGCCGTATGAGACTGCATACTGACTCCCTTAATTAACAGGCCTTGATTGCACAAAGTATTAAATCCTTCGACAGACAGAAATTCTGTATCATCGCAATCTTTATGCCAGCGAAACCGTGTGACGACTGGCATGGCATTGACGCCCGCTTCTCTGAAACAGGCCATCAGGCTTTCAGTACTGGGAAACTCCGGTCGCAGATACCCCGCGCGCATCCCCAGAACATGATAAGCACCGCATGTCAGAATATAAACGGCGGCACCTGTCTCACGCATATGATCAATGGTACGTGCCGCCATAAATTGGTTGCGCAACGATATCCCTCGTACGCTCTCAGCATCGATTTGATCACCTGCTAATAAGGGAGCACGACTTTCTACCATTGCCCTTGTCAGCGGATCTTTCTGGTTCAGACAGTAAGAGCCATGATTAGCCACATAGGCCATATCATGGCCCCTGACAGAGACCTGATATTTCTGACAGAATGCCATCCTGTTTTGGAAAGCAACCGGAGCGTATGGTGTTCTCACAAAACCCGCGCGCATGACACGCAGGAAATTCCGGCCATCACGGTCCACAGTGCCGAGCATCTCATGCATGTCAGGTCGCCGTTTATACCTGAGAACATCATATGCCGCGATCTCCAGCAGATTGTGCGGCACCTCCATCCCCAGCGCGATGGGAAGCGGCGAAACAGTATTAAGTAGTCGCGCCATGAGTCCCTGCTGCAACATATGGTGCACAGACATCGTATGCTCCTCACCCATAATCACCACCAGCGGTTTTTCAGGGGTGGGCGCACGGCGGATAATCTCTGCCTCCAAAGCATCCAGCGCCGGGCGCAGGTCCTGCGGGTTATCCGCGCAGGAGACTGTCCGGCAAGGCTTCCTATCTGATGTGGGCGATACTGTCATGCCCAAGACCATACCAAAGGGTGAACCCGGTCAGCAATCTTTTTCCATATTATTAAATTGATTTCTTGACTTATATAGGATTTCAGTCCTATAATGGGCGCATGACAAATGAAACCAACGACAACCCACCCCCACCACCCGTCCGCGACGATCCGCTGGAGGCCGTTCTTCAGCAACAGGCTCGTGAACTGGACGATATCTTTCACCGCTTTCTGGCCCGGATGGAAATCGGCAAATTCAGCGAAGACCGCATCCTCGTCGCCCTGCGGGCACAGGCGCAATGTCAGGCCACCGCCCGCACACTGCAGCAATGGCAACGGCAGAACCCGCCGGAAAAACCATGAGTGCCTGGAGTGCCGCACGACGACAGACGGCCTCTGCGCGCATGCAGACGCATAAGCCGTGGCTGAAAGCGACCGGGCCGAAAACCGCAGCCGGAAAGTCCGTCACAAAAATGAATGCCTATAAACACGGCAACCGCTCCGCCGCCGTCCTCGCCGAACGCCGGGCAGCGGTGCATTACCTGCGTGTGCAGAAAGAATTCCTGAAACAAGTACGCTTGCTGCTGCGGATGCAACGGTCGCTGAAAAAATCATCAAAACAGACGAACGAAGTAATGACACATCACTGTCATCCTGAGCGCAGCGAAGGATCCCGACTTCACTTCGCGGAGATTCCTCAGGGGGCGGCCTTGGGGACGGTGCAAGTCTTGCCGCCACATACGGCGTTATCAATCGCGCGGGCGACGTCATCAATCGCGGCCATGCCATCGACCGACTGCAACATGCCCTTGCCTTTATAATGCGGGATGATCGGCGCAGTTTGCTGGCGGAATACTTCGAGGCGTTTACGCAAGGTTTCCTCGGTATCATCGGCGCGCACAGGCTCGCCCTTGGCTTTGGTTTCAGCGATGCGGTTGTTGAGACGGCTGACCAATGCTTCTTCATCGACTTTAAGTTCGATAACGGCGGACAGCGGACGGCCCTTTTCTGCCAGCATTTTATCAAGCGCTTCGGCCTGCGCGACCGTGCGCGGGAAGCCGTCGAAGATCACGCCGTTCTTGCAGTCGGGTTGTCCAATACGGTCGGCGATCATAGCGATAACGATAGCATCGGACACGAGCGCGCCGGAATCCATGATCGCTTTTGCCTTCAGACCCAATTCGGAACCGGCCGCGATTTCCGCACGGAGCATATCGCCCGTGGAGAGTTGCTTCAGACCGTATTTATCTTCCAGACGTTTGGCCTGCGTACCCTTACCGGCACCCGGAGGGCCAAGAAGAATCAGATTGATCATCGACGTTTTGACCCTCTTAGTTTGGCTTTTTTGATCAACCCTTCATATTGATGAGCGACCATATGCGAATGAATTTGTGCCACCGTATCCATCGTCACCGACACCACGATCAGCAGGCTGGTACCGCCGAGATAGAACGGCAGGCCGTATTGCGCGATCAGCAATTCAGGGAACAGACAGATGAATGTCAGGTACAGCGCGCCGATGGTGGTGGTGCGTGTCAGGACATAGTCAAAGTACTGCGCCGTCGGAGCACCCGGGCGAATACCCGGCACGAAGCCGCCATGCTTGCGCAACATCTCGGCATTTTCCTGCGGGTTGAACACGACCGCTGTATAGAAGAAGGCGAAGAATATAATCAGCGCCCCGTACAGGATCATATAGGTCGGTGTGCCGTGTGCGAGATAGCGGGCGAGCGTGGCGGTGAAATCGCCGCCATCGGCACCACTGAAACCCACCAGCGTCATCGGCAGCAGCAGCAGCGAGGACGCGAAGATCGGCGGGATCACACCGGCGGTGTTGAGCTTGAGCGGGATATGGTTTTGTGCGCCCATCTGTTGCATGCCCGTTGCCGTCTGGCGTTTCGGGTACTGCACCAGAACGCGGCGTTGCGCACGTTCCATGAACACGATGAAAGTAATCGCGGCCACGACCATGATGCCGATCAGCAGCAATTCCAGCAGGTTGAACTGGCCCTGACGGCCCAGCTCCAGCGTACTGGCAATGGCGCGCGGCAATTCGGCCACGATACCCGCGAAGATGATCAGCGAAATGCCGTTACCAACACCGCGCGCGGTGATCTGTTCGCCCAGCCACATCAGGAACACGGTGCCACCAACGATGGTAATCACGGTCGAGATACGGAAGAAGATACCTGGATCGATCACAGCGGAACCAGTGGAACCTTGCAGGCTTTCAAGACCGACAGCCAGACCATAGGCCTGCACCATCGCGATCAGCACGGTCAGGTATCTTGTGTATTGGTTGATACGTGTGCGGCCGGACTCGCCTTCCTTCTTCATCGCTTCGAGTTGCGGCGAAATGGAGGAAGCCAGCTGCATGATAATCGATGCCGAAATATACGGCATGATGTTCAATGCGAAAATCGTCATACGTTGAAGCGCGCCGCCCGAGAACATGTTGAACATGTCGAGAATGCCGCCGCCCTTTTGATCGAAAATATCTTTCCAGACGGTGACGTCGATACCGGGGATCGGCACGTAGGTACCCAGACGGTAAACAATCAGCGCGCCCAGTACGAACAGGATGCGTTGTTTGAGTTCAGTGGCCTTGGCGAGTGCGCCCCAGTTGGCATTCTTGGCGAGTTGTTCAACGGCTGATGCCATCGTGATAATCCTCTACGCGTGTGAAATAATGGATAGTCTAAGATACATAAAGAAAAGACCCCGCAGAAACAAGCCCCGCAAGCCCAGATTAACAGGAATCCAACAGCAAAAAAGCGGCATATTGCGGGCAAAAGAAAACGGCGCCGCAGGTCATGCCCGGGCGCCGTTTCCATCAATTCTTGTATGGCAAATACTACTCTTCGGCAGGTGCAGCGGCGGCTTTCACTTTACCGCGGCCTTTTTTGCCTTTGCCTTTGTTTTCCTTGCCCGGACGGACGAATTTCTTCACTTCGAAGATCGCCACTTTACCACCGGCTTTTTCAACGGCGGCGGTTGCCGACTTGGTTGCGCCGTGGGCCGTGATTTCGATTTTGGCTTTCAGCTCGCCACCACCGATCAGGCGGAAACCTTCGCTCGATGGACGCAGAACACCGGCATCAACCAGCACTTTGTGGTCCAGCGGCTTCTTGGCATCGACTTTCTTGGTGTCGATAGCGGCCTGCAGGTTGCCCAGGGAAATTTCAGCCAGATCGAGGGCAAAAATGTTCTTGAAACCGCGTTTCGGCAAACGACGGTAAAGCGGCATCTGACCGCCTTCGAAACCGTTGATCGCAACGCCCGAACGGGATTTCTGACCTTTGTAACCGGAACCGGCTGTTTTACCCTTGCCGGAGCCCAGACCACGGCCTACGCGCATACGCGAGAAGATCGAGCCTTTCTTTGGTTTCAGTTCATTCAGTTTCATGGCTTCAGCCTTTCACTCTCTTATAGACTTATTGTCGAATTAGGCCGCATCCACGACGCGAACCAGATGTCTTACTTTATGAATCATGCCGCGTACGCACGGTGTATCTTCCAGTGTGCGGGTACGGTGCAGTTTGTTCAGGCCGAGACCGATCAGCGTGGCGCGTTGCGATGCTTCGCGAGCGATCGGGCTGCCGATTTGCTCGACGGTTACCGTCTTGCCGGATTTCGGTGCCTTCTCAGCTTTTTTGGCGGCAGCTTTCGGAGCAGCCTTGGGAGCTGCTGCTTTCTTTGCCGGGGCTTTTTTCTTCGCTTCTTCAGTCATGATCGACCTCAAATAACCTTATTAAGTTTCAAATTATTCAGCTTCAGCAACAGCCGATGCTATTTCTGCAGCCGAACGGGCGGCTTCACGGTTAGAGATAACATCGCTAACCTTTTTACCGCGACGGGCAGCCACCTGACGCGGACTCTGCATTTTCTTCAGAGCCGCTACTGTGGAGTTCACGATCGCATGAGGGTTGTTGGAACCTGTCACTTTCGCGACGATGTCCTGAATACCGACAGCTTCGAAAATCGCGCGCATCGGGCCGCCAGCGATAATACCTGTACCGGCAGGAGCCGAACGCAGGTAAACCTTGCCGGCACCGTCTGTTGCCATCACATCGTGGTGGATCGTGCGGGCTTCACGGAGCGGAACGCGGATCATGCTGCGTTTTGCCTGCTCGGTTGCCTTTTTGATCGCATCCGGCACTTCACGCGCTTTGGCGGTGCCAAAACCGACGCGGCCACGACCGTCACCGACGACCATCAGAGCGGCGAAGCCGAAACGACGACCACCTTTTACGACCTTGGCAACACGGTTGATACTGACCAAACGTTCGATCAGTTCGCTTTCTTCGCCGCGTTGTTCTTGTTGATGTCCACGAGCCATTTTCAGTTCTTCTCCATAAATTCCTTAGAAATTCAGGCCGCCTTCACGGGCGCCCTCTGCAACAGATTTAACGCGGCCATGATACAGGTAGCTGCCACGGTCGAATTGTACGTCCTTAACGCCCGCCTTCAGAGCGCGTTCCGCAACCAGCTTGCCCACTTGCGCGGCGGCCGTTTTATCGGAACCTTTTTTCAGGCCCAGTTCTTTATCCATCGAGGAAGCCGCTGCCAGCGTCACGCCTTTCACGTCATCGATGATCTGCGCGTAGATCTGCTTGTTCGTGCGGTGCACGGACAGGCGCGGGCGGGTCTCTTTCAGACCGGCCTTCTGGATGTTGATCGCGCGCAGTTTATTGCGTGTACGATATGTACGACGATCCTGGGATGACAGATGTGCTCTCATGACTTTTTCCTCGTCAAAAACCTAATTACTTCTTCTTGCCTTCTTTACGCAGGATTTGCTGACCTTCGTAACGGATGCCTTTGCCTTTGTACGGCTCGGGCGGCTTCATGCGGTAGATATCGGCAGATACCTGACCGACTTGTTGCTTGTCGATACCGGTGATGGTGATCCTGGTCTGTTTTTCAACAGCGACCTTGATACCTTCCGGAACCGGGAAATTGATGTCGTGGCTGAAACCAAGTTGCAGGTTCAGGTTGGAACCTTGCAGGTTCGCACGCAAACCCACACCGTGGATTTCAAGAGTCTTGGTGTAGCCAGCGCTGACGCCCTGCACCATGTTCTTGATCAGGTTGCGCATGGTCGCCCAGAGCGCACGTGTCTGACGTTCTTCGTCGCGCGGAGATACGACGATTTCACCGTTCTCAAGCTTAACAGCTACGCTGTCGTGCACTTTCATGCTCAACTCGCCCAGCTTGCCTTTGACTTTCACTGTCTGACCGTTGATCTCGGCGGTGACGCCATCAACCAGTTTCACAGGGTTTTTACCAACACGTGACATTCTTTTGTCCTCTTTAAAACTCAGTTCCGTTTCGTTCTTCTACAACTAGAAGACCTGGCACAGAATCTCGCCGCCAACATTTTTTTCGCGAGCTTGATAATCGGCCATCACACCCAGAGGCGTAGAGACGATTGTCAGACCCAGACCATTGTAGAAACGCGGCACTTCCTGGGAACCGCTGTAAATGCGGCGGCCCGGTTTGGAAATGCAGTTTACTTCGCGGATCGCGCCTTCATCCTGATCGTATTTCAGTTCAACGACGAAAAGGGCATGGCCTTTTGCATCTTTTCCGGGTTTGTAAGCGCGGATATAACCTTCATCGACCAGAACATCCAGAACGGTGCCGACAAATTTCGAAGCCAGAACTTCGACTGTGGCTTTCTTGGCTTTCTGCGCGTTTCTGATGCGCGTCAGTGTATCTGCCAGTGGGCTGTTCATTGTCATTTTCTAATCTCCTATCGTCCCGTAATTACCAGCTCGACTTGGTCACGCCCGGCAGTTCGCCGAGTTGAGCCAATTCGCGCAGTACGTTACGGCACAGTTTAAACTTGCGGTGATGGCTGCGCGGACGTCCGGTCAGCTCACAACGGTTGCGGATGCGGATCTTGGCGCCGTTGCGTGGCATCTCAGCCAGCTTCAGTACAGCCTGGAAACGCTCTTCCGGCGGCAGATCACGATCACTTACGATCGCTTTCAGCTTAGCGCGACGTGCAGAATGCTGCTTCGTCAGCTTTTTGCGTTTTTCGTTGCGGTTGATCGAACAGGTCTTTGCCATATCCGTTAGTCCTTTCTTCTCAAATCCTAGTTTTTGAACGGCATGTCAAAAGCCGTCAGCAAGTCTTTGGCTTCTGCATCCGTTTTTGCTGATGTGCAGATGATAATGTCCATACCGCGCATTTTATCAGCTTTGTCGTAGCTAATTTCCGGGAACACGATGTGTTCCTTAATGCCCATGGCATAGTTGCCACGACCATCGAAACTTTTACCGTTGATACCGCGGAAGTCGCGGATACGCGGCATTGTAATCGTCACCAGACGATCAAGGAATTCGTACATTTGGTGGCCGCGCAGGGTCACTTTCACGCCGATTGCCATGCCATCACGAATCTTGAACGAAGCGTTTGATTTCTTCGCGTAGGTGATGACCGGCTTTTGACCGGCAATCAGCGCCATATCATCAAATGCGCTGTCGATTTCAGCACGGTTCGTTGTCGCAGCGCCTACGCCCATATTGAGAACGATCTTTTCCAGATGCGGGATCTGGAAGTCATTCTTATAGCCGTACTTCTGTTTCAGAGATGGTTTAATCTCTTTTTCGAAGCGCGTTTGAAAACGTGTCTTGGTCGCTTTCATTTCTTTTTCTTTCTTCTATCTCGGTCCTAAGCGATTTGTTCGCCGGATTTTTTTGCCACACGGACTTTTTTGCCGTCTTTCAGAACTTTGTAACCAACGCGAGTTGGTTTTCCGGATTTCGGATCGGCGATTGCTACGTTCGAAATATGAACCGGCAATTCGACTTTCTGAATACCACCCGGGGTGGTCTGGGACGGTTTTGTATGTTTGGTCGCGATATTCACGCCCGCAACCAGCACACGGCTATCCTCAGGGATCACGCGCAGGACTTCGCCTTTTTTGCCTTTGTCCTTACCGGTGAGAACGACGACCTGGTCGCCCTTTTTAATTTTCAATTTCGGTTGTGTCATTACAGCACCTCTGCAGCCAGAGAAACGATCTTCATGAAGCTCTTGCGGAGCTCACGGGTCACCGGGCCAAAAATACGGGTGCCGATCGGTTCGTTTTGTTTGTTGATCAGAACAGCAGCGTTTGTATCGAAACGGATGCGTTCGCCATAGTTACGTGACAGACCTGTTTTCGTACGCACGATAACAGCGCGGTGCACATCGCCTTTTTTGACGCGGCCACGGGGAATGGCATCCTGGATCGAAACGACAATAACGTCGCCGATATTTGCTGTGGTGCGCATTGAGCCACCCAGCACTTTGATGCATTTCACGCGTTTGGCGCCGCTGTTATCAGCTACGTCGAGGTCGCTTTCCATCTGTATCATAGCAATCCTGCCTTCTTTACTCGTTCACGTTGACCTAAAGCTTACTTGTCTTTTTTAGCTTTTGTGGTCTTGGTTTCTGTTGTCTTTTTTGCCTTGGTTTCCGCTTTTTCAGCTTTGGCTTTTGCCTTGGCTTCTTTTTTCTCGACTTTGGCAGCTTCTTTAGCAGCTTCTTCAGCCAGTTTCGCATTGGCCTTGGCTTTTTGCTTGTCAGCTGTGCGTGTCATGGCTTCCGTGGTCGGCGCTGTGATCACGGTGAAGCGCTTGTTCTTGGACAGCGGACGGCATTCTTCAATCTCAACACGATCGCCGATCTGGAAAGAATTGCTTTCATCGTGTGCAGCAAACTTGTCCGACTTGCGGATGTATTTTTTGTAAACCGGGTGCATGTAACGGCGTTCAACAAGAACGGTTACTGTCTTTTCCATTTTGTCGCTAACGACGACACCTTCGAGTACACGACGGGGCATTCTTTATCTCCTACTTACCGGCTTACGCGGCTGTCTTTGCTTTAGCGGTTTTTTTCGCTTTCGCGGCAGCCGGCTTTTTCGCCGGAGCTGCTTTGTCAGCACCACTTGCTTTTTGGGTCAAGGCTGTCTGTACGCGCGCGACATTACGACGCACGGCGCGTACTTTGGCCGAATTTTCGAGCTGGCCTTGCGCTTTTTGCATGCGCAGGGTGAACTGTTCTTTCTTCAGCTCCAGCAGAGCTTTTTTCAGTTCGTCAGCTGTTTTTGTCTTCAGGTCTTCCGCTTTCATGGCGGTCTCCTTTTACTATCTACTTAGCCGCCGATACGGGCGACGAATTTTGTTGCGATCGGCAGTTTTGCGGCTGCCAGTTCCAGTGCTTCACGCGCCAGTGGTTCCGGTACGCCCGCAAGTTCGAACATGATGCGGCCCGGCTTCACACGTGCCACATAGAATTCCGGTGAACCTTTACCGGAACCCATACGCACTTCGAGAGGCTTTTTCGAAATGGGCACATCCGGGAATATACGGATCCAGACCTTGCCCTGACGCTTCATGTGACGCGTAATGGCACGGCGCGCTGCTTCGATCTGACGCGCTGTGATGCGGTCAGGTGCCAGCGCCTTAAGGCCGAATTCACCGAAAGCCAGCGTCGAGCCACCCTTGGCATTGCCATGGATGCGGCCTTTGTGCGCCTTGCGGAATTTCATCTTCTTTGGTTGCAGCATGATCTAATCTCTAACCTAAAATCCTAATCCAATTAACCCTGGTTACGCGGTGTTGTGCCATCAGCGGAACGCTTGTCACGAGCCATCGGATCGTGTTCAAGAATGTCGCCTTTGTAGATCCAGACCTTCACACCGATGATCCCGTAGGTTGTCAGTGCTTCGGAGAAACCATAGTCCAGGTCGGCGCGCAGTGTGTGCAGCGGCACACGGCCTTCGCGGTACCATTCTGTACGGGCGATATCTGTACCGCCTAAACGGCCGGATACGTTGATACGAATGCCCTGTGCGCCCAGGCGCAGCGCGGACTGAACCGCACGTTTCATCGCACGACGGAAAGATACGCGACGCTCCAGCTGCTGGGCAACGCCCTCAGCCACGAGTTGTGCGTCGATTTCCGGCTTACGGATTTCAACAATGTTCAGCGATACTTCGCTGCCCGCATGCATGGACAGGTCCTTGCGCAGTTTTTCGATATCGGCGCCTTTTTTGCCGATGATCACGCCCGGACGCGCGGTGTGTACAGTCACTTTCGTGTTCTGTGCGGCGCGTTCGATGATCACCTTGCTGATACCAGCGGCTTTCAGTTTGTCGCGTACATATTCGCGCAGTTTGAGATCCTTGATCAAACGGTCGGCGTAGTTCCGATCCGAAAACCAGCGGGAATCCCAGGTGCGGTTGATACCGACGCGGATACCGATTGGATTAACCTTCTGACCCATAAGATATTCTCCTAAAACCCTACTATGCCTGACGCTCTCTGACGACAATCGTCAGACGGCTGAATTCTTTTACAATCGGCGCACCACGGCCGCGCGCGCGGGCCATGAAACGCTTCATTTTAATCGCGCGGCCAACGGTCGCTTCCGCCACGTACAGACGGTCAACGTCCATGTTGTGGTTGTTTTCAGCGTTGGCTACAGCGGACTGCAGTACTTTTTTTACATCGATCGCGATGCGGCGGCTGCTGAAGTCGAGATCGACCAGAGCTTTACCAGCGCTTTTTCCGCGGATCATCTGCGCCACCAGGTTCAGCTTGCGCGGGCTGGAGCGGATGAATTTAGCGTATGCGCGTGCCTCTGCGACAGGCGCAGTTGCGGTTGCCTTGGGCGCTTCTTTTTCTACCTTTTTCGCGGGCGGTTTTTTCGTCGCTGCCTGCGGTTTTTTTGCTGCCTGAGCCATTTTCTAAATTCCCTTACTAACCAAATCCTACTTCTTCGCGGCTTTCTTATCACCGCTGTTGCCAGCGTGACCACCGAAAGCACGTGTCGGTGCAAACTCACCCAGTTTGTGGCCGATCATCTGGTCGGTCACGAGAACAGGGATAAACTTACGGCCGTTATGAACGCCAAATGTCAGTCCGACAAAGTTCGGGAGGATGGTCGAGCGGCGAGACCAGGTTTTGATAACCTCTTTCTTCGCTGCTTCGCGCATCGTCTCAACCTTTTTCAGGAGGTGACGGTCAACAAACGGGCCTTTCCAGACTGAACGAGCCATAGTTTTAAAACCTTACTTCTTGCGGCGGCGGATAATGAATTTATCCGTGGCCTTGTTGCTACGTGTTTTGAAGCCCTTGGCCGGTACGCCGGTCGGTGAAGACCAGTGTGTACCGCCCTTGGTACGACCACCGTGCGGGTGATCGACCGGGTTCATAACGATACCGCGTACGTGCGGACGGCGACCTTTCCAGCGTGAACGGCCGGCTTTACCGACGTTTTCGTTCAGGTGGTCAGGGTTTGAAACAGCACCCACCGTCGCCATGCATTCCTGACGGACGACGCGGAGTTCACCAGAAGCCAGTTTGATCTGGGCATAACCCTGATCGCGACCGACGAGCTGGCCATAAGTACCAGCCGCACGGCAGAGCTGACCGCCCTTGCCTGGCTTCATCTCAATATTGTGAATGATCGTACCGACCGGCATGTTACGCAGCTGCATAGCATTGCCCGGCTTCACGTCAGTCTTTTCACCGGCGACCACTTTATCGCCCGCTTTCAGGCGTTGCGGTGCCAGGATGTATGCTTTCTCACCGTTCGGATACACGATCAGCGCGATGTGTGCCGTACGGTTGGGGTCATATTCCAGACGCTCAACGGTTGCTTCGACGTCCCATGTGCGACGTTTCCAGTCGATCACGCGGTATTTGTGTTTATGACCGCCGCCACGATGACGAACCATGATGCTGCCGGTATTGTTACGGCCGCCTGACTTCGTCTGGCCTTCGATCAGGCTGCGCTCGGGGCCGCCCTTCCACAAACCGCTGCGGTCGCTCATGACCAGCTCGCGCTGGCTTGGCGTCACGGGGTTGTACTTTTTCAAAGCCATTTGTTTAGCCTTTCTTCACTTAAACTTTCAAACCTTATGCGCCGACGTCGATTGTTGAGCCTTCAACGAGGGTCACAACAGCCTTTTTCACGTCGCTGCGGAACACGATTTTGCCTTTAGAGCGTTTTGTCTTGCCCTTATTGACGCTTGTGTTCACGCCCTTGACCTTAACACCGAAGAGAACTTCAACGGCGGTTTTGATCTGCGGCTTCGTCGCTGTCAGGGGCACACGGAATGTGACCTGACCGTGCTCGGAACCGCGCGCGGATTTCTCTGTCACCAGCGGGTGGCTGACAATGTCATACATCCACGGTGCTTCTTGTACTTTATCTGTCTTTTTTGCTTTAGCAGCCATTTTCAACTTCCCTTATCCTATTCCTGGGCTTTCAGGCGGGCCGTCAGATCTTCGACAGCTTCCTTCGTCAGCACCAGCGTATCACGGCGGATAATGTCATAGACATTCGCGCCTTGGCTGGGCAGTACATCAATACGCGGCAGGTTGTTCGTCGCGCGGGCGAAGTTGGCATCAACTTCCTTACCGCATACAACCAGAGCCGATTTCAGACCGAGTTTCTCAAACGCAACCGCCATCGGTTTTGTTTTGTGATCCTTGGCGACAGCGGCATCGAGAACGATGAGCTTGTTGTTTTTCACCTTGTCGGAGAGCGCCATGCGCAGAGCGATCGCGCGGACTTTCTTCGGCAGGTCATGCATGTATGAACGCGGGGTCGGGCCAAATATAACGGCACCGCCGCGCATTTGCGGAGAACGCAGCGAACCCTGACGAGCACGGCCGCCGCCTTTCTGACCGAAAGGTTTTTTGCCTGTGCCGCTGACTTCACCAATTTCCTTGGTGTCGTGCGTACCGGCGCGACGTTTTGCCAGCTGATAGTTCACCATGCGGTGAAGCAGCGCTGCTTTCACGTCAACATTGAACACGGCTTCGTCCAGCTCGATCTGGCCGACTTCCTTGTTCTCCATAGTTTTGACCGCGACTTTCATCTTGAAGAGTCCTTTTCGTTCTCGGTTACTTATTCTGCCGGTGCTTCAGCAGGTGTCTCTGCCGGAGCTTCCGTTGTTGTTTCCACTTGCGCCTTCGCAGCGCCTTTCAGACCTGCCGGTTTCGGCACATCCGGGTGCATCGGGCGTTTGATCGCATCCGTGACCATGACCCAGCCGCTATCCGGACCAGGAACAGCGCCCTGAACCAGCAGCAGACCCAGTTCGAGGTCGTGACCAACCACTTTCAGGTTCTGGGTTGTGACGGTTTCGTTACCGAAATGACCCGCCATTTTCTTGTTCTTAAAGGTACGACCCGGATCCTGGCGCTGACCTGTCGAACCGTGTGAACGGTGAGACACGGACACGCCGTGGGTCGCGCGCAGACCACCGAAGTTCCAGCGCTTCATCGCACCGGCGAAACCTTTACCGATTGTCTTTGCCTGCACGTCAACATACTGACCAACAATAAAGTGTTCAGGGCTGAGTTCAGCACCGATTTCCAGCATATTCTCGGGAGAAACGCGGAATTCAGAGACTTTCTTTTTCGGCTCGACTTTGGCAGCGCCGTAAACACCGCGCATCGCTTTGGATGTGCGTGATACCTTGGCTGTGCCCGCACCGAGTTGAACGGCAACGTAACCGTTTTTCTCTTCTGTGCGTACGCCTACAACCTGACAGTTGTCGATTTTAAGAACGGTAACGGGAATCTGGCGGCCTTCGCCATCAAAAATCCGGGTCATCCCCTCTTTGCGTGCAATCAATCCAGTCCGCATTTTAATTCTCCAAGCCTCTAAGACGCCAATCAGGCGGCATCCTCAATTTTAATTTCAACGTCCACGCCTGCAGCGAGGTCCAGTTTCATCAGCGCGCCCACGGTGAGATCGGTCGGGTCGATGATGTCCAGAACGCGCTTGTGTGTGCGGATCTCGTATGCGTCCATCGATTTCTTGTCGATGTGCGGGCTGCGCAACACTGTGAAACGCTCGATGCGTGTCGGCAGCGGTACAGGCCCACGCACACGGGCACCCGTGCGTTTCGCGGTATTGACGATCTCAGAAGTCGCCTGATCCAGAACTCTGTGATCAAACGCTTTCATACGAATGCGAATAACTTGCGTACCCATGTGCTTCTATTCCTTTAACCTAAATCTTACTTCAGGATTTTTGCTACAACGCCTGCACCGACAGTACGGCCACCTTCGCGGATAGCGAAGCGCAGGCCTTCTGTCATGGCGATCGGGGCGATCAGTTTCACGGTCATCTTCACGTTGTCGCCAGGCATCACCATCTCGGTGCCCGCCGGCAGTGTGCACTCACCCGTTACGTCCGTCGTGCGGAAGTAGAATTGCGGGCGGTAGTTGGTGAAGAACGGCGTGTGACGGCCACCTTCGTCTTTGCTCAGAATGTAGGCCTCGGCTTCGAATTCCGTGTGCGGGGTGATTGAACCCGGCTTGCACAGAACCTGACCGCGCTGAACGTCTTCACGTTTCGTGCCGCGCAGCAGCGCGCCGATGTTGTCGCCCGCTTCGCCGCTATCCAGCAGCTTACGGAACATTTCAACGCCGGTGACGATGGTTTTCTGCGTAGGCGCGATACCCACGATTTCGATCTCTTCGCCGACTTTCACGATACCTTGCTCAACGCGGCCCGTCACAACCGTACCACGGCCGGAAATCGAGAATACGTCTTCCACAGGCATCAGGAACGGACGGTCCTTCGGACGCGCCGGGGTCGGGATGAATGTATCAACAGCTTCCATCAGTGCCAGCACAGAGTCTTCACCGTACGGGCCGGACTTGCCAGCCAGCGCTTCGGTCGCAGAACCCTTGATGATCGGGGTGTCGTCGCCCGGGAATTCATATTTGCTGAGCAGTTCGCGGATTTCCATCTCGACCAGTTCCAGCAGTTCGGCATCGTCAACCATGTCGCATTTGTTCATGAACACGACCATCGAAGGCACACCGACCTGACGGGCCAGCAGAATGTGTTCGCGCGTTTGCGGCATCGGGCCGTCGGCCGCGGACACCACCAGAATAGCGCCGTCCATCTGCGCCGCACCGGTGATCATGTTCTTCACATAGTCAGCGTGGCCGGGGCAGTCAACGTGCGCGTAGTGGCGGTTGGCTGTTTCATATTCAACGTGTGACGTCGAAATCGTGATACCGCGGGCCTTTTCTTCAGGCGCCTTGTCGATCTGGTCATACGCCATCGCTTTGGACAGGCCTTTTTTCGACAATACTGTCGCAATCGCCGCTGTCAGCGTCGTTTTACCATGGTCAACGTGCCCAATCGTTCCGATGTTCACGTGCGGTTTCGTCCGCTCAAACTTTTCCTTAGCCATCTTATTTTCCTTCTTAGCAAAAAACTAAAATCGTTAAACTTTTAAACGGTTATGCGTATTTCTTCTTCACTTCTTCAGCGACAGCCGCGGGTACCGGATCATAGTGATCGAAGGTCATCGTGTACTGTGCGCGTCCTTGTGACATTGAACGCAGATTGTTGATGTAACCAAACATGCTCGCCAGCGGCACCATCGCATCGATGACTTTCGCGTTGCCGCGGTCGGTCATGTTCGCAATCTGGCCACGACGGCTGTTCAGATCGCCGATGATGTCGCCCATATATTCTTCCGGCGTTACAACTTCGACTTTCATGATCGGCTCAAGCAGTGTCGGGCCGGCTTTCGCCATACCTTCTTTGAAAGCCGCTTTAGAAGCGATTTCGAAAGCGAGAGCCGAGGAGTCAACATCGTGATAACCGCCGTCAACCAGCGAAATCTTGAAGTCGATCACCGGGAAACCAGCAATAATGCCGCTTTCCTTCGCCATCAGAAGACCCTTCTGAACGCCCGGGATGAATTCCTTAGGAATAGCACCGCCGATGATTTTGTTTTCGAACACGTAGCCCGAACCGGTTTCGCCCGGTTCGAAAATCATGCCGACTTTAGCGTACTGCCCCGAACCACCCGACTGTTTCTTGTGGGTGTAGCTGATCTCGGCGGTTTTCGCCATTGTTTCGCGATACGCAACCTGCGGCGCGCCGACATTGGCTTCCACTTTGAATTCGCGTTTCATGCGGTCAACGAGAATTTCCAGGTGAAGTTCGCCCATGCCTTTCATGATCGTCTGACCGGATTCATGGTCAACAGATACACGGAAGGACGGATCTTCAGAAGCGAGGCGTTGCAGCGCCAGGCCCATTTTCTCTTGGTCGGCCTTGGTTTTCGGCTCAACCGCGATCTCGATCACCGGCTCAGGGAAGATCATGCGTTCGAGCACGATTGGCTTCAGCGGATCGCACAGCGTGTCGCCTGTGGTCGTATCTTTCATGCCGACCAGCGCCACGATATCACCAGCTTCCGCTGTTTTGATTTCTTCGCGGTTGTTGGCATGCATCAGCAACATACGGCCGATACGTTCTTTTTTGTCCTTCACCGAGTTCAGAACATAAGAACCGGACTCAAGTTTACCGGAGTAAATGCGCGCGAAGGTCAGAGAACCCACGAACGGATCGTTCATGATCTTGAATGCGAGAGCCGAGAACGGCGCATCATCACTGCAAGCGCGGCTATCTTCTTCTTCAGAATCAACCTTCTTACCGTGAACGATGCCCTTGTCGAGCGGCGACGGCAGGAAGTCGATAACAGCATCCAGCAGCGGCTGAACGCCTTTGTTCTTGAAGGAAGAACCGCACATCATCGGGATCAGTTTCGAAGAAACCGTGCCTTTACGAATGCATTTCTTCAGTGTTTCGTTATCGGGCTCTTTACCGTTGAGGTAATCTTCCATCGCGGCGTCGTCATATTCAACGGCCATTTCGATGAGTTTCGCACGATATTCGTTAGCTTTGTCAACCAGATCAGCCGGGATTTCTTTTTCCTGGAAGGTCGCGCCCAGTGTATCCGAATCCCAAACGATGGCTTTCATTTTCAGCAAATCAACAACGCCCGCGAAATCGCTTTCGATACCGATAGGCAGGTTGAGGATCAGCGGGGTGATGCCGAGACGGTCTTTCACTGTATCGACGCAGAAATAGAAGTCGCCGCCGATTTTATCCATTTTGTTCGCGAAAATAATACGCGGCACATTGTACTTGTCGCCCTGACGCCAAACGGTTTCCGTCTGCGGCTCAACGCCCTGGTTGCCATCAAGGAGGCAAACAGCGCCATCGAGAACGCGCAGGGAACGCTCAACTTCAATCGTGAAGTCAACGTGGCCCGGGGTGTCGATGATGTTAATGCGGTATTGTTGTTTGTCCGGACCCGTCCAGAAGCATGTCGTGGCAGCGGAGGTAATTGTAATACCGCGCTCTTGCTCCTGCTCCATCCAGTCCATGGTCGCAGCGCCATCATGCACTTCACCGATCTTGTGAGATTTGCCGGTGTAGTACAGAACACGTTCTGTCGTGGTCGTTTTACCCGCATCAATGTGTGCCATGATGCCGATGTTACGATAGCGCTCAAGAGGTGTTTGACGTGTCATGTTGTATCAGTCTTTCTTAAACCAAAACTCGTTATAATTAGCGGTAGTGCGCAAACGCTTTGTTTGCTTCTGCCATTTTGTGCGTATCGTCGCGTTTCTTGATCGCGGCGCCGCGGTCGTTAGCAATGTCCAGCAGCTCGGCAGCCAGACGCGCCATCATTGTGCGCTCGCCACGGCTACGGGCGGAACCCTTGATCCAGCGCATGGCCACAGCCTGCGCACGGTCAGCACGGACTTCCACCGGCACCTGATAGGTCGCACCACCGATACGGCGGGACTTCACTTCCAGTTGCGGCTTTACTTTTTCGATCGCTTTGTGGAAGAAATCGATCACATCGTTATCGTTCGCCAGCTTGGCTTTGGCGCGCACTTCTTCGAGAGCGCCATAAACAATGCCTTCAGCCGTGGATTTTTTACCACCGGTCATGATGCAGTTGATGAATTTGGACAGGATCATATCCCCGAATTTTGGATCGGGAAGGATTTCACGTTTCTCTGCGCTATGGCGACGGGACATATCTTAAATCTCCTAAAACTTATTTCGGACGTTTCGCGCCGTAGTGCGAACGGCTCTGCTTACGGTCTTTAACGCCTTGCGTATCCAGCGAACCGCGCAGGATGTGGTAACGAACACCCGGCAAGTCTTTCACACGACCACCGCGTACCAGAACAACGGAGTGTTCCTGCAGGTTGTGGCCTTCGCCCGGGATGTAGCAAATAACTTCCTGACCGGTGGTCAGACGAACCTTCGCAACCTTACGAAGAGCGGAGTTCGGCTTCTTCGGGGTCGTTGTATATACACGTGTGCAAACGCCGCGACGTTGCGGGTTGCCTTTCAGAGCCTTGTTCTTTTTGGCCTTCATGGCCTTTTTGCCGCCGCGGTCACGCGGTTGACGGATCAATTGCTGTATCGTTGGCATTCAGCGCGCCCTTTTCTATCATCAATAATGTTGTCTTAGGATGGTTGGCTATTGCGCTCATCTTGGTCGAGAAACCCATATCTGCGTCACTGGCGTGATCGCTTTGCGGGTCTCTTCCTCATTTTCGCGCGATTGCTCGCTCATCTGCGGTCTTTCAAAGGGAACCCCCTTATCAGATCTCAGTGGATTGCGTCTAAGTCACCTACCTCGAATTTCTCTTTTTATATCAAGGATTTCCGAGTTTTTAGCTGTGCCTTACTGCCAATCCATCCATATGCAAACGTGGCGCAATATACGTATTGGGGATTCCTGAGTCAACGTTTTCTTTACGAAATCCTCAATTATTTTAAATCTGACTCGAAAATGACCCGGTTTTGACTCGCGGATGACTCGCCCATGAATCGATAATGGCTGGTTTAGGCATTATTTTTGACCCGCCCCACTATTTACATAATTTTATAGCCTTGAAGATAGCCCTGTCTTTTGAAGGCAACACACTCTGCAATGTTAAACCATTGAAAATATTATTATATTTCACGCTTCCAGCGTTCTCGATGGGGGATATCCGCCGGGACAAATTGGGCTAAAAACGCCTCAGACAGGCCGCCCTCGTTCGGGTTGCCCATGCCGCCGGTGCGGGTCAGCGCTGAACCCAGACGTTCGACGAAAGCCTGCATCACGCCCTTGTTCTTCAGGGCGCGGTCGGCGGCTTCGAACATCGGGGTTTTAATGATGGCAACCCCCTCACCTTTTGTGACACCGACAGTGTTGAAAGCCTCTTTCAGGCTGCGCGGGGACAGGCCGACGACGAATTTTAGTTTCTCGCCACCCATGAAGTTCACGTAACTCATGAATTTAAACCATTCCTGCTGACCGCTTTCGGTAAATTCGCGGGCGATGGCCAGGTGGAAGGGTTTTACCCGTCCGGCCTTATCCAGAGTCCATGCCGGGACGAGTTGAAGCCCCTCTATATCGATCAGCACCACTTGGCCACGGTCGGCCTTGCGCAGCAGCGCCGCTGGTGTCAGGCGCATGCGTCCGGCAGCTTTGTCCAGCGGCAGCATGTCGTACTGTTGCAGCCCCCTGAGAGCGTCATCATAGAGGTTGCGATAAACTTCGGGTTTGGCGCGAACACGGGCTTTGCGCTCATCCAGAGTTGCAAGTTCGGCCAGTACGCGGGCCTCAAGTTCAGCAAAGGACTCGACGGCCTTAAAAATACGGTTTGTCATTTATGTCTTCCTGCTATGCCGCGATTAAAGGGCAAAGCGGATATCGGATCAACAGTTAAAAAGCCCCGGACGTTGCTGCCGGGGCTTTTTGAATATTGCGGGCTGCTACGCTGGTCCGGCGATAACGTATTGTTTACCTGAATCGCGATAACCATCGTAGTCAGCTGGCGTAGCGGATTTTTTTGCGGCGGGGAACCCCATGTTCATCGGCGTGTTGCCCCCTTTACCGACATGAATCTTTTCGATTCCCGTTTTGGTGGCTTCTGCTGCGAACAATTGGCACAATGTTGTCCATTGTTTATCGTTCATCTGGCTGGGCAGATATTCCAGAGAGTCGAGAACAAGTTCGCCTTTTTTTCCGCGCCATGCCCAGCTTTGGGCGACGACCTGATTGGTTTTGTTATTGCTTACGATATAAAACGCGGATTTGGGTGACAGGAAACCGTGTGCCGCGCATTCACTTCCTCCTGCGCCCCCCATGTGTTGGCAACAGGCCGTAAAGGCCCCCAAGGCAAGCCCGCGCAAGTCGCCATCGGGCAGGCGGCGGAAGGTAAATCCTTCTTTGTCGAATTCTGCACCATCGATTGTAATGTTGGGTATAGCATCGACGGGCTTTCTGTTGTCGTTGGCCGCGTATGTGGCCTGGTATTTTTCCAGTACGATCAGGGCTTCGTTGAAATCATCATTATCCCAGCCGCATTCCATGCCCAGCGCAGCCAACGCGTGATTTTTCCGGGCATTGTCGAAAGCGAATTGAGCAACCTCGTCCTTGGTTTTTTGGAGGGACCAGAACCGGCCTGATGCATCCTGCATCGGGCGTGGCAAGCGGTGCGAAAATTTGACCAGAGCGGCCATGCCCGGCCCGCATTGCAAAACCGCATCACCCCAGGCTTTCAAATCGGGCTTTTGATATTTTTTAATATTCTGCGGTGTGGGAATAGCGATCATCTGCGTGATGTCGTGCAAGGGTTGTTTACCCTGCGTACCCCATTTTTCCAGATATTGCAGAACACGTGATTCCGTACCCAGCAGGGCCGCAATATTGTACGAATACTTCCAACGCACATCTGCCGAAGATTCGCATAGGGCCCTGAATATATCCGTGGTGAATTCTTGCACATATCCCTCAGCCACAAAAATTTCCGAGAGGGCCGTTAATGTTGATGATTTGACGAGGTGCGGGTTCTTGCCCAATAAAGTGGGATGCACGGTTTCCATGTTATGCAAGCGACTCCACAGATCAAATTGCGCGATCTTCTCCTGAACACTGTCAGGCAGGGTGTTCTGATCCATGCCATATTCGCTCAGGAGTTTGAGGATGTTGCAATGACTGTTTTTCACCGCATTGTCCTTGATATATACGCCATTGGCGTGAATATCGGCTCCATTTTCAATCAATAAACGTACGATACCGACATGGCCGATCCTGGCGGATTGCCGCAATGCATATTCGCCACTGGCATGGATATCGGCGCCGTGTTTGATCAATAAACGCACGGCTTCAAGATGCCCGTTTTTAACAGATTCTAGCAGGGCTTCTTCATTACGGGCATGAACATCGGCGCCGTGTCTGATCAATAGACGCATGATGTCGGCATGGCCACTCATAGCAGCCGACCGCAGGGGGGCGTCATCGAAGGCATGGATATCAGCGCCATGTTTAATCAATAAGCGCATGATATTGATGTGACCATTTAAAGCGGCCCATTGTATGCCTGCATCCGTGCGATGATGAATGTCGGCGCCATTTTTGATCAGCAAACGTACGATATTGGTGCGGCCTTCTTTTACTGCCAAAGGCAGGGCATACTCATTATCGACATTATAGGCGTAGATATCGGCACCGTGTTTGATTAGTAATCTAACGACATTGGCATGGCCGTTTGCGGCACTCAGTCGTAGAGGGTGCTCACCGTTGGTGTGAATATCGGCGCCGTGCTTGATCAATAACCTAACGATATTGGCGCGCCCATTTATGGCGGCCAATAGTATGGCGTGTTCATGGTTGGCATGAATATCAGCACCGCACTTGATCAGGAATTTCGCGCACTTGAGATGGCCGCCACTTGCCGCGAGTTGCAGGGCTGCGTCTTTATCGTATGTGCCATCTTCAATGGCAATTCTTAGAGTATCGATATCGCCCTTTGCCATCAGCAGGTCAAGTTTTTGCCTGACTTGCTCTTCCGCGTTCAGGGGCGGCGGTGGAAGAGAGGCAACAATTTCGGCGTATGTTTTTTGGGCTTTGTTCTTTTGTCTGGTGTTCAGCGCTTCATAAAGATCGCGCAGATGGTCGACGCCTTGTTCGGCATGACTACGCAAAGCTTCGATGGAAACATCTTGATCGTTACGAGCCAGCATCTGGGCCAACGGGGGCAGAGTCTTGGCGAGGGCGTTGTGGTCGTAACCCGGGTTTTCCACACGCAAGATATCCAGCGCGGCCAGCGCGTTGGATATTTCAATCGGCGGCGGACGTTTTGTGGCCATGAGAGCCCCTTCCCTGACGCTTGCGCTGCAAGAGGTTATATTTAACGTAACACCCACCTCGGGTCAAGTTTTCTGGAAATATAGGGTGCCCAAGACCGCAAAAAAAGCCCCGGACGTTGCTGCCGGGGCTTTTTGAAAGTTTATGAAGTCAGCGTTTAGCTGGCTTTGCTCATTTCATCGGCTTCATCGCCAGCGCCGAGCGTTTCACCGCTGCTTTGCGCCAGAGCGTCGGCCTGTTGCTGGGCGGAGATCGCGACCTGGTCGCGATCAGCAGCCACACGTTTGACCTTGGCAATGTACGCACCGGTACCCGCCGGGATCAGACGACCAACGATGACGTTTTCTTTCAGGCCCATCAGGTTATCGACTTTGCCCTGCGTGGCGGCTTCGGTCAGGACACGTGTTGTTTCCTGGAACGAAGCTGCCGAGATGAAGGACTTGGTCTGCAGAGAGGCTTTGGTAATACCCTGCAGGATCGGCTTGCCGAATGACGGGCGTTTGCCCTCAGCCAGCGCCTTGGTGTTGGTCTCTTCATACTCTTCACGATCAACATGTTCGCCGACGAGGAACGTGGTGTCGCCCGGCACGGAGATTTCATGTTTCTGCAGCATCTGGCGAACGATCACCTCGATGTGCTTGTCATTGATCTTCACGCCTTGCAGACGGTAAACGTCCTGAATTTCCTGCGTCAGGTATTCGGACAGGGCTTCGACACCCATAACGTCCAGAATATCGTGCGGGACCATCGCGCCATCGAGGATCGCATCGCCGCGACGGACGAAGTCACCTTCCTGAACGGCCAGATGGCGGCCTTTCGGGATCAGGTATTCACGTGGCTCTTCTTTCTTGTCGACCGGCTTGACGATAATGCGGCGCTTGGACTTGTAGTCCTTGCCGAATTCCACCTGACCGTCGATTTCGGAGATGATCGCGAAATCTTTCGGGCGGCGGGCTTCGAACAGTTCGGCCACGCGCGGCAGACCCCCGGTAATATCGCGGGTCTTGGAGGTTTCACGCGGGATACGCGCCAAGATGTCGCCGGCTTTTACTTCATGACCGTTTTCAATCGAGAGGATCGAGTCAACAGACATGTAGTAGTTCGCAGGCAGACCGTTCGGCAGCTTGATCACTTCGCCTTTTTTGTCCAGCAGGGCGATACGCGGCTTGAGATCGCCACCACGCGGCTGTGAACGCCAGTCGATAACCACTTTCGAGGAAATACCTGTGGCTTCATCGACTTTATCGGAGAGAGAGACACCCTCAACCAGATCGAAGAAGTGCGCCACACCGTCTTTCTCGGTGATGATCGGCAGGGTGTACGGGTCCCAATCGGCCAGTTTCTGACCGGCTTTGACTTTGTCACCGGCAGTGACCAGCAGACGCGCGCCATAAGGCACACGGTTGGCCATTTTCTCGGAACCCTTGGCGTCTTTGACGACGACTTCGGTGTTACGACCCATGACGATGTTGATGCCGCTTGAGTTCTTCACGACGTTTTCATGGCGGATCTCGATTTTACCATCGACAGGTGACTCGAAGGATGATTTTTCAGCACCTTTCTGAGCGGCACCGCCGATGTGGAACGTACGCATGGTCAGCTGGGTACCCGGTTCACCGATTGACTGTGCGGCCATAACGCCGACAGCTTCACCGATGTTCACGGCAGCACCACGCGCCAGATCACGGCCATAGCACTTCGCGCAGACGCCGACCTTGGATTCGCAGGTCAGAGCCGAACGCACGATAATGGTATCAACACCGGCGGTGTCGATTTTATCGGCCAGCACTTCGTCGATCAGTTCGTTGGCTTTCAGAAGCAAGGCACCCGAGAGCGGATCTTTCACATCCGTTGCCGTTGTACGGCCCAGAATGCGTTCCCCGAGGGAAACGACCAGATCGGCACCGCTCATCACTGCCTTCAGTGTGACACCTTTGCTGGTGCCGCAATCATCTTGCGTAATGATGGCGTCCTGCGCGACGTCAACCAGACGACGTGTCAGATAACCCGAGTTCGCGGTTTTCAGGGCCGTATCGGCCAGACCCTTACGGGCACCGTGGGTGGAGTTGAAGTATTCGAGAACCGACAGACCCTCTTTAAAGTTAGAGATAATCGGGTTTTCGATAATTTCACCTGACGGCTTGGCCATCAGACCGCGCATACCGGCGAGCTGACGGATTTGCGCTGCGGAACCCCGTGCGCCCGAGTGGGCCATCATGTAAACAGCGTTCATGGTGCCGTCGGCGTAGCTGCTGATGCCTTTCATCATGGCATCGGCAACGTCATCCGTGCAGCGCGACCAGATATCGACGACTTTGTTGTACTTCTCACCTTTGGTGATCAGACCGTCCTGATATTGCTGTTCGTATTCTTTGACCTTGCCTTCGGCTTCGGCCACCAGTTGTTTCTTCGCTTCCGGGATGATCAGATCATCCTTGCCGAAGGAAATACCGGCCATGCACGCATATTTGAAACCGAGTTTCATCATGCGGTCACAGAAAATGACCGTTTCTTTCTGACCGCAGTGACGATAGACGGTGTCGATCAGGTTAGTGATCTCTTTCTTCGTCAGCGTCTGGTTGATCACCGAGAACGGCAGTTTCGGGTGACGCGGGAACAGTTCGGACATGATCATGCGGCCCGCTGTGGACTCGACGATCAATGTTACCGGCTGGTTGTTCTCGTCCACGGTCTTGTAGCGGCACTTTATCTTCGTGTGCAGCGTGATGACTTTGGCTTCGAGCGCGTGGTGAATTTCACCGACATCACGGAAGATCATGCCTTCGCCCGGCTGCTTATCCAGCATAATCGAGAGATAGTACAGACCCAGCACGATATCCTGTGACGGCACGATAATCGGTTTGCCGTTCGCAGGGGACAGGATGTTGTTGGTGGACATCATCAGGCAACGTGCTTCGAGCTGCGATTCAATCGACAGCGGCACGTGAACGGCCATCTGGTCACCGTCGAAGTCAGCGTTGAACGCTGTACAGACGAGCGGGTGCAGCTGGATCGCTTTACCTTCGATCAGAACGGGTTCGAACGCCTGAATACCAAGGCGGTGCAGCGTCGGGGCGCGGTTGAGCAGGACCGGGTGTTCGCGGATAACCTCTTCGAGGATGTCCCAGACTTCCGGACGTTCTTTTTCGACCATGCGCTTGGCGGCCTTGACCGTCGAGGCCAGACCATAGATTTCCAGCTTGTGGTAAATGAACGGCTTGAACAGTTCGAGCGCCATCTTTTTCGGCAAGCCGCATTGATGGAGTTTCAGTTCCGGGCCGACGACGATGACCGAACGGCCAGAATAATCGACGCGTTTACCGAGCAAGTTCTGACGGAAACGACCTTGTTTCCCTTTGAGCATGTCGGAGAGCGATTTCAGCGGGCGCTTGTTGGCGCCTGTAATCACGCGGCCACGACGGCCGTTATCGAATAGCGCATCGACAGATTCCTGCAGCATGCGTTTTTCGTTACGGACGATAATGTCCGGCGCTTTCAGCTCCATCAGGCGCTTCAGGCGGTTGTTACGGTTGATGACGCGACGATACAGATCGTTCAGGTCGGAAGTCGCGAAACGGCCACCATCCAGAGGAACGAGCGGACGCAGTTCCGGCGGCAGGACCGGGACGACATCGAGAATCATCCATTCCGGACGTGTGCCGGAGTTGATGAAGCTATCGACCAGTTTCAGACGCTTGACCAATTTTTTGCGTTTGGCTTCCGACGTGGTGTCGCGCAAATCTTCTTCGATCTGCACTTTTTCTTTTTCAAGATCAATCGCGGAGAGGATTTCTTTCAGCGCTTCGGCACCGATGGCGGCGCGGAAGTTTTCATCGCCGTATTCATCCTGCGCATCCATGAACTCCTCTTCTGAGAGCAATTGGTATTGCTTGAGCGGGGTCATGCCGGGTTCGATGATGATGTAGTTTTCGAAGTACAGAACGCGTTCCAGCTCTTTCAGAGTCATGTCCATCATCAGGCCGATGCGTGACGGCAGTGATTTCAGGAACCAGATGTGCGCCACCGGTGATGCCAGTTGAATGTGGCCCATGCGTTCGCGGCGGACTTTGGTCAGCGTGACTTCGACGCCGCACTTCTCGCAGATGATGCCTTTGTATTTCATGCGTTTGTATTTACCGCACAGGCATTCGTAATCCTTGATCGGGCCAAAAATACGGGCACAGAACAAACCATCACGTTCCGGTTTGAAGGTACGGTAGTTGATCGTTTCCGGCTTTTTCACTTCGCCGAAAGACCAGGAATTGATCTGTTCGGGGCTGGCAATAGCAATACGGATGCTATCGAAAGCTTGCGGGCCGGTCGGTTGACCAAAGAGGTTCATCAGTTCGTTCATTTTGCGCTCCAGATTGGGCTTTAAATTTATCTTTTATGCATCAGTCGGGGGTAACCGGAGATGCCGGTTACCCGCATGGTTATTACGATTCCGAGTTCTTCATATCGACGTTCAGACCCAGAGCTTTCAGTTCTTTCACAAGAACGTTGAAAGATTCCGGTACACCGATTTCGAAATTGTCTTCGCCACGAACAATCGCTTCGTAGACTTTCGAACGTCCGGCGACGTCATCCGACTTGACTGTCAGCATTTCCTGCAGCGTGTAAGCTGCGCCGTATGCTTGCAGCGCCCAGACTTCCATCTCACCGAAGCGCTGACCGCCGAACTGGGCTTTACCACCCAGCGGCTGTTGCGTGACGAGTGAGTAAGGTCCGATAGAACGGGCGTGGATCTTGTCATCAACAAGGTGGTGCAGTTTAAGCATGTAGATGTAGCCCACTGTCACCTGACGATGGAAGAATTCGCCTGTACGGCCGTCGATCAGGCGTACCTGACCGGACTTGTTCAGACCAGCATCTTTCAGCAGGACGTCGATGTCGGCTTCGTGCGCGCCGTCGAATACCGGTGTTGCCATCGGGATACCGCCGCGCAGGTTGTTCGACATCTCAACCAGTTGCTTGTCGTTCAACTGGGTGATTTTCTCGTCGTATTCTTTTTCGCCGTAAACCACCTTGAGGATGGTTTTCAGTTTTTTCATGTCAGACTCAGTGGCTTCGTCAGGGTTTGCAAAACCGTCGATAATCACGCCGATTTGTTTGCCCAGTGTTGCCGTCGCCCAGCCGAGGTGGGTTTCAAGGATCTGACCGACGTTCATGCGCGAAGGCACACCGAGCGGGTTCAGAACGATGTCAACCGGTTGACCGTCTTCGAGGTAAGGCATGTCTTCGGTTTTCATGATGCGGGAAACCACACCTTTGTTACCGTGACGGCCAGCCATTTTATCGCCGGGCTGCATTTTACGTTTAACGGCGATGAAGACTTTCACCATCTTCATCACGCCCGGAGGCAGTTCGTCACCGCGCTGCAGTTTTTCGACTTTGGATTCGAAACGCTGTTGCAGGTGATCGACGGCGTCATCGAAGGTTTTAGAAACGGCTTCGATTTCTTCCATACGTTTTTCGTTTTCGACCGACATCTGACGCCAGAAACCGCGACCCACTTCGTCAAGATCGGCGGCCTTGATTTTTTCGCCTTTCTTCACAGAGGTCACTTGTTTCGGCACGGTGGCAGCGGCCTGACCGACCAGAAGGTCTTTCAGACGGGCGAAGAAACCGTCTTCCAGGATCGCGCGTTCGTCGTCACGGTCTTTGGCAAGACGTTCGATTTCAGCACGTTCGATGGCCATAGCGCGGGCATCTTTATCGACGCCGCGACGGTTGAACACACGCACATCGACGATGGTACCCGTTACGCCCGGCGGTACGCGCAGGGAGGTATCTTTCACGTCGGCGGCTTTTTCACCGAAGATGGCACGGAGAAGTTTTTCCTCCGGCGTCATCGGCGATTCGCCTTTCGGTGTCACTTTACCAACAAGAATGTCACCCGGGTTCATTTCGGCACCGATGTGAACGATACCGGCTTCATCGAGGTGTTTCAGCGCTTCTTCACCCACGTTCGGGATATCGCGTGTGATTTCCTCGGTACCGAGTTTGGTATCGCGGGCCATCACTTCGAATTCTTCGATGTGGATTGAGGTGAATACGTCTTCGGACACGATACGCTCAGACAGGAGGATCGAATCTTCGAAGTTGTAACCGTTCCAAGGCATGAACGCGACCAGCACGTTACGGCCCAGAGCGAGTTCGCCCAGTTGTGTCGACGGTCCGTCAGCAATGATGTCGCCGGACTTGATTTCATCGCCCACTTTGACCAGCGGACGCTGCGTGATGCAGGTTGACTGGTTGGAGCGCTGGAATTTCGCCAGTTTGTAGATATCGACGGTCGCCTGGTCGGAACGCATATCTTCGGTCGCACGAATAACGACGCGGGTCGCATCGACTTTCGTGACAACGCCCGAGCGTTTCGCCACAACGGCAGCGCCAGAGTCACGGGCCACGGTGGCTTCCATGCCGGTACCAACGAGCGGCGCATCGGAGCGCAGCAGCGGCACGGCCTGACGCATCATGTTCGAGCCCATCAGCGCACGGTTCGCGTCATCGTTCTCAAGGAACGGGATCAGCGAGGCCGCGACGGACACGATCTGTTTCGGCGATACGTCGGCGAATTCAATATGTTCCGCACCGATAAGAATGTTGTCGCCCGCTTTACGGCAGGAAACGAGGTCTTCGGTGAATTTGCCAGCCTTATCCATCGGCGAGTTCGCCTGCGCGATGGTGTATTTGGCTTCTTCCATGGCAGACATATAGATCACTTCGTCCGTCACTTTGCCGTTATTGACGCGGCGGTACGGGGATTCAATGAAACCGTACTGGTTGACGCGGGCAAAGGTGGACAGAGAGTTGATCAGACCGATGTTCGGGCCTTCCGGCGTTTCAATCGGGCAGATACGGCCATAGTGGGTCGGGTGCACGTCGCGGACTTCGAAGCCAGCGCGTTCGCGTGTCAGACCACCGGGGCCGAGCGCTGAGAGACGGCGCTTGTGCGTAATTTCAGCCAACGGGTTGGTTTGGTCCATGAACTGCGACAGCTGCGAGGAGCCGAAGAATTCACGCACCGAAGCCGCTACCGGCTTGGCGTTGATCAGATCGTGCGGCATGTAGGTGTCGATTTCGACAGAAGACATGCGCTCGCGGATCGCGCGCTCCATGCGGAGCAGACCGACGCGGATCTGGTTTTCCATCAATTCGCCGACAGAACGGACACGGCAGTTACCGAGGTTGTCGATATCGTCGATTTCGCCCATGCCGTCGCGCAGGCCGTGGATGTATTTCACGATCGCGAGGATGTCATCCTTGCGCAGAACGCGGACGGTGTCTTCCGCATCCAGATCAAGACGCATGTTCATTTTGACGCGACCCACAGCGGACAGGTCATAACGTTCAGCATCAAAGAAGAGCGACTGGAACAATGCATCAGCGGAATCAACAGTCGGCGGCTCGCCCGGGCGCATCACGCGGTAAATATCGATCAGCGCTTCTTCACGCGTATCGCACTTGTCCACCATCATGGTGTTGCGGATATAGGGACCAACATTCAGGTGGTCGATGGCCAGAACCGGGAGTTCGGTCACGCCCATTTTGTCGAGCATCTTCAGGCTCTCTTCCGAGATTTCCTGACCGGCTTCCATGACAACCTGACCGGTTTTCGGGTCGAACAGGTCAACCGCGACAAATTTCGCCAGCAGTTCGTCATCCTGAACCAGAATGTCTTTCAGGCCTTTTTCGACCAGTTGCTTGGCCAGACGCGGGGTCATTTTATCGCCCGTACCCGCCACAGCCTTACCGGTTTTTGCATCGACGAGTTCATGCAGCAGTTTCACACCGCGCATACGTTCGCCGTTGAACGCTGTTTTCCAGCCTTTTTTCTCTTTCGTGTAATTGATCACGTCATAGAAAGTTTGCAGGATTTCTTCGTTACCCATGCCCTGTACGAGCAGCGGATCAACCGGCTGGTCGTTTTCTTCGCATTTAATGCGGTATTGCGCGGTCGCATCGGAATCCAGTGCGCGCAGGAAGGTCGTGGCCGGGAGTTTGCGGCGACGGTCGATACGGACATAGATATTGTCTTTCGCATCGAATTCGAAATCGAGCCAGGAACCACGGTACGGGATCACGCGGGCGGCAAACAGATACTTGCCTGATGCGTGTGTTTTACCGCCGTCATGGTCGAAGAACACACCGGGTGAACGGTGCATCTGGGACACGATCACGCGCTCGGTGCCGTTGACCACGAACGTACCGTTCTTTGTCATCAGCGGCATGTCGACCATGTAAACATCTTGTTCTTTAATGTCGCGGATCGAACGCAGACCGGTATCTTCATCAACATCGAACACGGACAGGCGCAGGGTGACGCGCAGCGGGGCTGCGAAGGTCATGCCGCGTTGCTGGCATTCATCAACGTCGTATTTCGGCTCTTCGAGTTCGTATTTCACGTAGTCGATTTCAGCGCGGTCAGAGAAATCCTTGATCGGGAATACGGAGGAGAATACTTCGTGCAGACCCTGCATGTTGCGGTGGTCGGCGGGCACTTCGGCCTGCAGGAAGGCTTCGTATGACTGGCGCTGCACTTCGATCAGGTTCGGCATTTCCGCGACTTCGCGGATTTTACCGAAGGAACGGCGTACGCGTTTGCGGCCGGTAAAGCTGTCCACATCGTTGGCCGGTTTAAAAACAATCGGCTTTTCAACAACATAACGGGTTACAGGCTTGTCTGCCGGGGCAGCCTTGGTCGAAGAACGGGACTTCGATGCTTTTTTCTCTGTTTTTTCAGATTTAGGGGCTGTCTTTGGCGTTTTTGTCGTCATGGTTACTTTTCCTTCACCGTCATCAAAAAAAATTTATGGTCGCGTCCGCTGACTGCATCATGTGAAACGCGGAAAACCGCCTTTAGCGCGCCCTGCTCAGGGTCACTAAAAACGGTGTTAAATCAAGATCTTAATCTATATGCGAATTTGCTGCAGTCACACTTTTCCCGGTCTTTCGCCCGCGTGTTATGCCGGACGGGGGGCGTTGAGTCAAGTATTATTGACTCCAACGAATTCGACAAAAAACACTGTGGAAAGAATCGGATAGCATAATTATCCACAGGAATTAATCTTATTCATATTGAGCTAGGTCGGCCACAAGAGTCGTTGACATAACTTTATGGTTTCGATACGAACAATCTTCACATAATTAAAAAAAATTTAGGAGGCTTGCTTAAATGACACAAAAAACAGAAACCCCATCCCTACCCCTAGCGCTTATCTTTGCAACAGCAGCTGGCGTGGCGATGTTCGCTGATGCGAGCGGATTCTTCAATATGCACCGCGAAGAAATCCGGATCGTGGCAAAAGACCCCTATCCCGCCCCCGATACGTTTCATAACTGGATCTCCCTCAGAACCGAGAAGGGAGACCGGTTTAAATTGCTCGGCAGCAACTACGGTCACGCCAATGCTTCTGATGGCTCCCTGAGCTTTGATGACGGAAAGACATTCTGGGGGGATCTCAAGGTAAACGAACCAAACTGTGTGCTTGCGGGCTACAGCTATATCAACGCGGCCTTGAGGACAGTCAGAAGCAACGCTGACCTCCCGAAATATCAATTAGTGGCCTTACTCCCGAAAAGTATGTGCCCGTCTAACGGATAATCCAGACCTATATGATAAGCTTGAACAACCCGCCTTCTGGCGGGTTGTTTTTTTATGAACGCGCTATGAAAGTTTGGTCTGCTCATACATACTGACGCAAATAATTCAGGATCATGCCATGATTAAAAACTCGCTCCTCCAGAACGCCCTGATCCTCGGCCTTATTACCGCCATTGGCCCGTTTGCCGTCGATATGTACCTGCCCGCCCTGCCCGCCATCGGCAAGGCGCTGGGGCAGGACGAAAACGGCGCGATGCTGACGCTGACGGCGTTTTTTGCCTCATTTGGCATATTCCAGCTTATTTTCGGCACGATTTCTGACATGTACGGACGGCGCGGGCCTCTGCTGGCGGGATTGCTGCTGTTTGTCATCACCAGCGCCGGATGCGCGCTGGCGGATTCCAGTAACAGCCTGATCGCCTTGCGTTTCCTGCAGGGCATCGGCGGCGCTGCCGGAATTATTATCGCCCGTGCGATCGTGCGCGACCTGTATCACGGCATACAGGAGGTCAAGATGATGTCGCTGCTGATGCTGGTGTTCAGCGTGTCACCACTGCTGGCGCCGCTGGCGGGCAGTTATATCATCGAGTTTTTTGAATGGCGCGCGCTGTTTTGGGTGCTGTGCGGACTGGGCGTTGCGGGGACCGCTCTCATGCTTTTATGCCTGAGTGAAACCTTGCCGCCCGAAAAACGCATCACCGCCGGTTTTTCGAGCATGAAAGCGGCCTTCGCCGCCCTGGTTCGCGACCGCCCCTATGTCGGGATGACGCTGGTCGGCGCGTTTGGCATCACGACGTTTTTTATCTTTCTGGGTAATTCTTCTTTCGTGATGATGGATTATTACGGCCTGACATCACGTGAATTCAGTTTTGTTTTTTCAGCAAACGCCGTTGCTTTCTTTGCCGCCGCGCAGTGCAATGAAATGCTATCCAAACGCTTTGGCATTCATACGATCATCCTGCCTGCAGCGGTTGGCTTTGGCCTGTCCATGGCGTTGATGGCGATCTTTGTGCTGGCAGGAATGACGTCGCTGATGCTGATGATGGGATTTATGTTCGCAGGCTTTGCCTGCCTCGGGATTATCCTGCCGACGATTTCGGTGATGGCGCTGGCCAATCACGGCGATATCGCCGGGACGGCGGCATCGGTTGCCAATACCGTGCAGCTGGTAATCGGCGCGATTGCGATTGGCGTCAGCGGTTTGTTCGCGGATGGCACACCTGTGCCGATGGCATTGGGGATGGCGGGTTGCGCCGTATTGACGCTGCTTTGCTCGATCTGGACATTCGCGCTGCACCGGGTGGAAGAGCCGGAATAAAAAAACGGCCCCGTGAGGGGCCGTTTAAACTTTGCGAATGAAACTGAAATTACTTCAGTTCGACTTTCGCGCCAGCAGCTTCGAGCTTTTTCTTCAGCTCTTCAGCTTCAGCTTTCGCTACGCCGGTTTTAACTTCTTTGCCGCCTGCTTCGACCAGGTCTTTGGCTTCTTTCAGGCCCAGACCGGTGATAGCGCGTACTTCTTTAATCACGTTGATTTTGTTGGCACCGCCGTCAATGAGGACAACGTTGAAGCTGTCTTTCTCTTCTGCAGCAGCAGCGGCAGGGCCAGCAGCAGCAACAGGAGCAGCAGCAGAAACGCCCCATTTGGATTCCAGCAGTTTCGCCAGTTCAGCGGCTTCGATAACCGTCAGAGCGGACAGGTCGTCAACGAGTTTTTCAAGATTTGCAGCCATTTTTAGTTCTCCTTAGTAAGTGTAAAAGTTGTATTCGGTTAAAAAAGTTAAGCGGAAGCTTCGTCTTTGGTTGCGTAGGCGTTTACTACACGTGCAAGACCGCCAGCCGGAGCCTGCAGAATGCCGATAAGTTTGCCACGCAGCGCGTCCAGAGACGGCAGCAGTGCCAGAAACTTGATTTTCTCAAGATCGAGGGCTTCGTCGCCGGAAGCGCCGCCAACGATTTCGAGTTTGTCATTTTTCCTGGCAAATTCGTAAACAACACGGGCGGCTGCCATCGGATCTTTGGAGATCGCAATACCAATCGGGCCGGTCAGTTTGTCAGACAGGTGTTCGAATTTGGTGCCTTTAAGAGCGCGCGCAACCAGTGTGTTTTTCTCAACAGCGAACGATGCGCCTTCCTTGCGGAGGTTGTTACGCAGTTCCATATCGAGTTTGTGAACAACACCTTTGTTACGTGTCAGGATGACGAGTTCGGCATCCTTCATGCGTTCCTTGACGGCATCAATTTTCGCCTGTTTTGCAACGAGGGATTTTTTCTCTACGAAGCCATGTTTATGTGTCACGGTTTTTCTCCTTGAAAACCAAATAATAAAAAAGGACGGGCCCAAGCCCATCCTGTCCAAAAATCGGGGAAATTATCCGGCTGCCCTGATAAACCAGGCGGGGCAGAAAGGCGATTTCTCCGTCTATACAGGGTTTATGAAACCGGAGTTTCGCCTGTAGTCTTGGACAGAAAGAAGGCTTAAGCGGCCTTCAAGCCCGCGTGTTATAGGGGAGAGGCTGCGGGGCGTCAAGAATTATTGTTACAAAAAGCAAGGCTGGCCCGGAGCGGCCTGAAACAGCCCTTTTTTGAACCGCATAAAAAAAATGCCGCCGCCCGGTGATTTTTTCTTGACTCTTAAGCCCTGTTATTATAGAAAATGTCGCACTTCTAAAGAACTGAACCGTTTTGGAGGAACGTGCGATGAGCACCCCGACATTCACAGTTATCTACGAACAACCGCCAGCGATGGCACACGGTCCCGGTGCGCCCGGACTGCCCAAAGACCCGGTGTGCGCCCTTGTGAGCACCCAAGCGCCCAAAATGTGAGTTTAGACCCCCGGCATGTCCGGGGGTTTTGTTTTTTAACGTTTTAACTGCAACCCTGAAGGAGACTGAACATGATCACCCCCGACAACGCATCCCAATATAATGTTGACCGCCTGCTGACGATCTTCACTGCCGCCCGCGACAATAAACAAGCCCAAGTTAATAACCTGAAAATCGGCCAGCCTAACGGTATGGGCGATTGGGCAGCGAACTGGCCCGGCGGCAACACCAATGTTGAACAGGAGTGCGTCGATGCTCTGCGAGACTGGAAAAACGCAGGCGTCAAAGAAATTGTAACCGCCCACCTGCTGAGCGATGCCGATCCTGCGGTATCGAATGCATCGCGCCTTGGCGATAACCCGCACCATTCTTTCTACATGCAGCTGAAAAACAACCAGATCAAGCCGGTTTGATTTTTACCGCTGCTTAAAAATAAAAAAACCCCGGGCTGCTTGTCCGGGGTTTTTGCATGTCTGTGTGGAGATTCTAGTGCGCGGACGAGAAGAACGCTGTCACGCCGATCAGTATGATAGCCCCCGCCACCAGCATAGACGCCGCCAGAGGCTGGGCGCGGTCTTCGACGCGCATGGCTTTATGAAACAGCATCAGCCAGACCGGCAACAACATGGCCATCATGCTGGTGTATCCGGGGTTCGGCGCCATCGCAACGCTGGCGACGAAGCTTAGAGAACCCACGAGCGAAAATACACCTGTCAGCAGACCTGCGCGCAATGTGCGTTTTTCAAGAATCGCGGCGCTGGCCTTTTTCTTGATCAGCAAAACAAACCCCAGAGCCAGGGTCATCGTGAAAAAACAAACAAAGGAATAGGTCAGTACGGTGGGAATAATCATCACTTCGGGCATGACGATCTTGGTAGCGATGCCCGAAACCGCATAGGTCACGCCGACGGGCGCCACAATCAGGAACGTGGCCCATGACACATCGCTTTCACGGATACGCACCATGCCAAAGGTCGCCAGCGCAAACGCCAGCGCCACGCCTGCCGACAAGATCAGGTTGTTGGTATGGAGTTCGAGCGCGGCGGGCATCACCAGCACCCAGATAATGGTCGCGGTCAGCGCCTCAAGCGGCATATACATGCCGGACACGCGTCCGGTTTTCTGCGCGGCCAGACCGAGCTGGATCATGTATCCCACCGCCGTAATCATCGCCACGATCACCGCCGCAAAATAAAAACGCGGATCGGAAGGCCAGTGCATAAAGGGCACAAACGGCAACAGCAATAAAAAGCCGAAAAAAGCCTGCAAGAATGTCAGATGCCAGCTATCGACCTTATAGACCCGGTTAGTTTCAACGAAGAATGCCCGGCACAGACTGTGGAGCAAGGCGTAAAGGGCCCAGTTCATAAATGCGATCCTTCTCCATAAAAAAGAACTCCGGTCATTGTAGACCGAAGTTCACGGGAATATGAAGGGGATTTACGAAGAAGCCCCGTTTCAGCAGCCGCCACAATCGGCGTTACTGCCGATACTGACGCAAACCGGTGCGGCGCTGCGATTCTGCAGGTTCAGGTAATAGGTTTGTCCCGGCACCAGCGGGCAGCTTTTATAATACAGGGCCGCATTATCGGCGACGATCTGCGCATCCATCAGGCCCAGGCTGTTTTCGTTGTAGGGATGGGGGGCGCAAGCACCGTCCTTGCAATCCTGCGGCAGGTTGGCCTGTGCGTGGCAGGGACTCTGGAAATCGGTATGCAGGCCAAAGGGCTGTTTCCCCTGCGGGTCGTAACCGGCCATATTAGAAACGAACAGACGCGCCACGCCGCTGCCCGGCGCGACATTCATGGAGAGCGGCTTGCCGTCATAGGTAAAGGGCAAAGCGATAGCGCTATGGGCGGGCAATGTCTTCTTGAGGCATTGCCCCGGCTGGAGCAGGGTTGTTTCTTCATCAAGGTTAGGCTGCACATTCGGCGCATTTTGCGACGTCATGGTCTGCCCGTAATAGATCGGCTCTCCCGAACCCAGAGGCGGTGCCGCAGCACCCTTTGCCGTATCGCCCGATGACGACGGCGCGGGCGTCGAAGATCCTGTGGGGCAGACATAGCCGCCGCCTGCACTGGAACATTCCGCATGTACTGCCGGTGAAACGCCTGCCACCAAAAATGTGAGGGCGAAAAAGAAGAAAGGCCACTGCCGCATAACAACCCCTTTATTATGAGAAGCGTCATTTAAGCGCGCTTCGTTATTTACTGACGTATTATTCTTGCCAGAAACAACGCCCAGCGCCAAGCACCAGAAAGCCATTCATGAAAAAACCCCGGACATTTGCCGGGGTTTTTAACATATCGTCATAAACGAACCTATCAGGCGACCTTACCGGCAGCTGAGGACAGGTCCAGTTTCAGACCGGGGCCCATTGTCGAAGACACGGAAGCCTTCTTCATATAGGTGCCTTTAACGCCTGACGGCTTTGCCTTGTTGATCGCATCGACGAAAGCGATGATGTTTTCAACCAGGGCCTTGTCAGCGAACGAAGCCTTGCCCACGCCTGCGTGAATGATACCGGCTTTTTCAGCACGGAATTCAATCGCACCCGCTTTAGCAATCGCGACGGCGCCTTTAACGTCCATGGTGACCGTACCCAGTTTCGGGTTCGGCATCAGGCCGCGAGGGCCGAGGACTTTACCGAGACGACCGAGCAGCGGCATCATGTCCGGGGTCGCGATGCAGCGGTCGAAGTTGATTTCGCCCTTCTGCACTTTTTCCGCCAGATCTTCTGCGCCCACGATGTCGGCACCGGCTTTCAGAGCTTCTTCTGCTTTCGCGTCTTTTGCGAACACAGCCACGCGCAGTTTAGCGCCTGTGCCATGCGGCAACGAGATCATGCCGCGAACGGCCTGGTCAGCGTGACGCGGATCGATGCCGAGGTTCAGCGCGATTTCGATGGTTTCATCGAATTTGCGTGATTTTGCGGCATCTTTCAGAGCTTTTACAGCTTCTTCCACTGTGTAGAGTTTTGTGCGATCGACTTTTTCGTTAATCGCTTTCAGTTTTTTACCAACAAAAGCCATCTCTTATGCCTCCCGTACTTCGAGGCCCATGGAACGTGCTGATCCGGCGAGGATCTTCACGGCGCCTTCGATGCTTGTTGCGTTCATGTCCTGCATCTTATCTTCGGCGATCTTGCGCAGCTGGGCTGTCGTGATCGAACCGACGATGTCACGTCCGGGCAGTTTGGAACCGCTCTTCAGTTTGATCGCTTCCTTGATCCAGTACGTGTTCGGCGGTTGCTTCATAATGAAGGTGAAGGAACGGTCTTCGTGAACCGAGATCACCACCGGAATCGGCATGCCTTTGGTCATTTTTTCTGTCTTGGCGTTGAACGCCTTGCAGAATTCCATGATGTTCACGCCGTGCTGGCCCAGTGCGGGACCAATCGGCGGTGACGGGTTCGCAGAACCCGCCGGGATAATCAGATTGATATATCCGGTTACTTTCTTTGCCATGTAAACCTCCTAAACAAAGAACGAGGCTCGTGGTGCGGCGGCCGGATGGTCTTTCGAAGCCCGGCACGGCCTCCCACGAAAACGTCCCCAAAGACCTCTTCGGGGACGCGGCAAACTAGCGATTCAGGGTAGGGAAAGCAAGGAAAATCAGGACAGATGCAGATGGCGTTTCCCGCCGGTCTTAGAACTGACTTTCAGCTCCGGCGCTGTTTTTGGCTCTATTTTCTCCTGGGCGAGATATTCGCGGGCGCGGGTGAGCGCACCCTCACCGTCCGCGAGCAAGCGCAGGACCTTCGCGTCTTCGGGACTATGGCGTTGTTCCACATAGGATTTCAGGGTTGCCATTTCTGCAGGTGCCAGCTCAAGATAGCCGATGCCGTGCGCATGGTCACAGAAACGTACTGCCATTTCTTTGGAACCACGGTTGTAATTGACGCCTACCCCCGTACCAGAGCCAAGCGTTTGAATTTTATTAGCAATTTCTTCCAGATGGGCCGCCGTTGCCGATGTGAACTGATATGCGCCGCTCATTGGTTTTTCGCCCATGATAAAATCCCCTTGTTCCTTATGAATTGATCCTGCCCAAGTTTATAACCCGGTCTTATTATTATGTCAAATTTTCTCGTAAAAAAAGCGCGCTCAGCCTAACAGGCGTTTGTACCAAGGCAGCGGCTTTGCGGCCGGGGGTGGGTTGCGTTCTTGTTCGTAGGCTTCCAGTTCTGCGCGGGTGGGGTATGAGAGAATGCCCTTGATCTGTTCCGCGCCGCTATAGGATGCCTGATACTCGAAATCACCGGTCAGGTCGTAAACGCCGACCAGTTCCACATCGATTCCCATGTGGGCATACCGGTTCAGGCGTCTGAGAGTGGGAACGATACCCGCCTGATGCGCCACGGAACAGGTGAAGGTACGCGCCTCGCTCTGCAATACGTTATGAGCGATCTCACGCAGCACGAGCAGGTTCTTTTGTCCATTGGCGGCCGCTTCCTGAAACGCCTCACGCAGTTCTTCGTGCTTCAGTCCTTCTTCATAGAATGCGCTCATGATTTATCCTTCCCGGTCCTTAAAAAGCTTCAGGGCACTGTAGCCAGCGCCCTGAAGGAATGTCAAATCTGTATCCGGTTTCTAGACTTTTTCAACCTGGCTGAATTCCAGATCGACGGGCGTAGCGCGGCCGAAGATAGAGACTGAAACTTTCAGGCGGCCTTTTTCTTCGTCGACTTCCTCGACGCTGCCGTTGAAGGAGGCGAACGGGCCTTCGATAACCTTGACTTCTTCGCCGATGGAGAAGGTCACGCTGGAGCGCGGACGATCGACGCCTTCCTGAATTTGTTTGATCAGGCGCTCAGCGTCTTTGTTGCTGATAGGCGACGGTTTGTTACCGGCACCGAGGAAGCCCGTGACCTTGGGCGTGTCCTTGATCATGTGCCAGACTTCGTCGGTCAGCTGCAGCTTCGCCAGCACGTAGCCGGGGAAAAACTTGCTGTCTTTTTCCTGTTTCTTATTGTTCTTTACTTCGACGACTTTTTCAGTCGGCACCATGACTTCCTCGACTTTATCTTCGAGACCCTGCTTGCGGGCTTTTTCATGGATGGCTTCGGCGACTTTTTCTTCGAAGCCGGAATAAACGTGCAGGACATACCAGCGTTTTGCAGTTGACATCTTGTTGCTCTCTTTCAAAACCTAAATTAGTTCAAACCTAAAATCATATTCACGCCGAAAGCCAGAATCTGGTCAGCGGCGAACAGGAACAAAGCCGCCAGAACGACCATGATGAATACAGCGATGGTGCTGCTGGTCAGTTCCTGACGGGAAGGCCATGTCACTTTTTGCATTTCTGCTTTGACCTGACGCACATATTCAACGGGCGATAATTTAGCCATCGGTTCCTCTACAGTTTAAAGTCGTGTCATTCCCGCCAAAGGTTCGTGTCTTGCGGCGCGGTCGCCGTTTGCATTGAACCAAATTGTCAGGAGATGGATGTTTTTAACCCAAGTACAGGCGGCTTGCCAGCAAAAAATGCGGCCCGGCCCTCTATTGCAGGTGGCACAGGATCAGGTTTTCGCCGGGGCGGCTGAACAGCCCCTTTTCCCCGTTCAGCCAGAACGAGGTGCCATCGTCGGCGCGGAAACGTTCGCCAAAGTCGGAAGACGTGGCCTGCAGCGTGGCGCGGTACAGCAACTGACCACCGTAATGATAAGTCACATCGACCTGATGACGGTTGTAACCGGGCTGCAGCGTCAGCACACTGCCTTCGACGCAGCCATAACGGGTGGCCGTGCCGCCAATGACCGTATCGACGGTCTGGCAGGCGGTCAGGCCCAGCGCCAGAAAACAGCAAAAAGCGCCGGAAATGATATGCCTATGTATGATTTTTCTCATACTCATGGGTTTAAACCTGTTTCGCAGCTTCGTCTATAACTGTTAAATATCTATTTAAAATCAAATGGTTATAAAATTATAACCAACTGCGCTTCTTATTTTATTCTTATTATGTAAATGTGCTATACTGAAAGATAACAGATACAAAATGCAAAAAAATCATACAGAACGAGATCGGCCATGCAAAGCGACATTTCAGACCTGGACCCCCGCAGCGGCTTGCCCGCGCACATGCCCCGGATACTGACCCGGGAGATCTACTATAAAGACCAGACGATTATCGAGCAGGATGTTTCCGGCAACCGCGCCTTTTATATAGAGCGCGGGCTGGTGGAGGTTCTGGTCAAGGAAGGCCCATACATGGTGCGGGTAGCCGTGCTGGGTGCGGGTGAGATTTTCGGTGAAATGGCGCTGATCGAACATAAAGACAGGTCGGCCGCCGTGCGGGCACTACAGGACACCACCGTCACCGTCATCACCAACCGTGAACTGGATGAGAAGCTGAATAATGTCGGCGACAAGGCGATTCGCGCGTTGATCCGTGTTTTACTGGCGCGTCTGCGTGGCGCCAATCGCGGCCAGATGCAGCATTACAAAAACTTCGCCGAGTTTCAGGAGCGTATCGCCGGGATGGTTGAAAAGGCATCGAACGGGGTTGAGGCATCAAAACGCCAGCAATTCCGCAGCGAAGTCACGCCGCTGCTGGACCAGCTCGATAAATTGCTGGACCAGTACAAGGCGCGCTAGAACACGGCGGCTTTCCAGAGTCATTTTCCAAAATTTGTTAATAAAAAGAGGGCTTTACGCCCTCTTTGATTCATGCGCTAATTGCGTAACGAAACGACCCGTTATAAAACAGGCGTTATCAAAAAAATGCGGGCCGGCCTAAAAGAGCGCGCATGAACAGGGAGTACATTATGACATCCGGATTCAAGAAGCTGGCAGCCCGGCTTCTGGCGGCGACGTGTCTTGCCTTGCCGCTGTCAGGCGTAGCCCAAAATACAGTGCCCCCTCCTGCGCCTGCGACAGATGCGCCCGTGACGACGTTGCAGATACCCGCCCCGATACCGCCGCGTGTGACGGCACTCTATGCGCATGCCGCGCAGATGTGCGGGCCGATTACCGGCGGCGCACAAAACCCCGTCATCGAGCAAAGAATTCAGGACTTCAACAACGTCATCAGGCAATCACCCACGGGCCGTGACCTAGTCAACACCGCCGCGCAATATGACCGCGATCCGGCCTGGATATGTTTTGCCAACGTCAACGGATTGCGCGCTAATTATTACATCAACAAAGGCGTTCTGACGGTCGGTTTGAATAAAACCAATGCGGAAATCGTCACCGATGCCGCGCATGAATTGCGGCATCTGTATCAGGAAAAAGCCGGTCTGCACAAAATAGAAACGCGTACAGATCAAGACCGCATTCATAAAGAACTGGCCAGCGAAGCCGATGCCGAAGCCACCGCGATACTGGTGCTGTGGGAATTGAAACAGGCCGGATATGCAGCGCCGTGGAACGCGCATAACGACCCCGCACACTACGCGCCGCGATCTATCTGCTACGCCCGCATATCAGACGCCTTCCGCAAAGCCGTTGAAGGCGGTGCCACGCCCGCCGTCGCTACGCAGGCCGCTTTTCGCAGCTGGTATGATGATGAACGATTAGTGTCCTTTTACAGCGCGCTCGCGCTCAAACATATCAGCATCGATCCATTGGGCGTGAGTGCTTCGTTCTCCGGCAACGCGGCCGCATCGTATGGCAGTTGCGCAACGCCCTTGCGTAAAAATTCAGAGAAGGGTTACCAGATACCTTCTCATTATATCTCACAGAAGATCAACGATGTCATAGGCCATCTGCCCTCCTACGATATCAATTACATCCAGCAGGGTGGCGGATTAAAAGCGATCTTGCAGGGGCCATGAAATAGCGGATAGAATCTATCTGCTATGAAAGACACTGATTCTCAAACTGACAAATCCGATTTCATGTCCGTCAACCAGATGGTCGCCAATGCCGGGCGCACGATCTTCGAACAGGGCATGCCGTCATTCCAGGCTTTTTATATCGAAGAAGGCCGCGTCGAAGTGACCGTGCGCGAGGGACCGCATGTAATCAAGCTGGCCGAACTTGGCCCCGGTGAAGTTTTTGGTGAGATGGGCGTACTGGAGCATCAGATCCGCATGGCGACCGTCACCGCGATCGAAAACACGACCGTCAGCGTCTTCAAGCGTGAAGACCTGGAAGAGCGGATCAATAATATCGACGATAAATTCGTACAGGCATTGATTACTGCCTTAATCAAGCGCCTGCGCGCCGCCAACCAAAGCCAGATCCAGCATTACAGCAACATGGCCGATTTGCAGAATAAATTACTGGGGTTGGCCAAGGGACTAGAATCAGGCATCGACGCCAAACGCCGCGAAGAATTCTCGATGGATATCCTGCCACTGCTGGATGCGATGGCGCAGGTGGTCGAGAAGTATAAGCCGTAGCGCTTTAAGCCTTCCAGCGCAGCACCGGTTCCCTTGCGGCTTTGGTTTCGTCGAGACGGCGGCGAGGAGCGGAGAGCGGGAAGTTGTGGAATTTATCCGTGTCCCCGGCCTTCACATCCGATGCCACTGATTTCATCACCGTGATGAAACGGTCTAGAGATTCCTTGCTTTCGGTTTCGGTCGGTTCGATCAGCATCGCGCCTGATACTACCAGCGGGAAGAAGACCGTCATCGGGTGCATGCCATGTTCTATCAGGGTTTTGGCGATGTCGAGCGTTGTCACTCCCGCATCCTTTTGCAGTTTGTCGGTCAACAGGCATTCATGCATGCAGGGGCCAGCGAACGGCACGTAGAAATCCTCTTTCAGTTGGCTGAGGATATAATTAGCGTTCAGCACAGCATCTTCCGACACTTGTTTGAGGCCATCGGCACCGTGCGAGAGGATGTAGGTCAGTGCGCGGATATGCATGCCGAACTGGCCTTGAAAACCTTTCAGGCGGCCCATGGAGGTGTCGCGTTCGCCCTCTTCTTCGAGGTGGAAGCTGCCGTCGGCGTTCTTGACCACGAGCGGCATCGGCAGATAGGGACGTAGTTTTTCATTAACGCAGATCGGGCCGGAGCCGGGGCCGCCGCCGCCATGCGGGGTGGAAAAGGTTTTATGCAGATTGATATGCATGACATCGACACCAAAATCGCCGGGGCGGATTTTACCGACCAGCGCGTTGAAGTTGGCGCCGTCGCAATAGAAATAACCGCCCGCTTTGTGCAGCAGGTCAGCACATTCGATGATATCGCGCTCGAACAGGCCGCAGGTGTTGGGGTTCGTCACCATCATCCCGGCGACGTCTTTGCCGTCACCCCCATTAGCATAAAGGGCTTCTTTGAATGCCGCGACCGTTACACGCCCGCCTTCTTTGGTGGGGATGACGCGCAGCGTGTAATCGCACATCGCGGCGGTGGCGGGGTTGGTGCCGTGGGCGGAGTCAGGGACGAGGATCACTTTGCGGTGGCCCTGCCCGTTCATTTCATGGGCGCGGCGGATGGTCATGAGACCTGCCAGTTCGCCGTGCGCGCCAGCCGCCGGGGTCAGGCAGACGCCGCGCAGGTTGGTGAGTTCGCCGAGAATATTCTGCAGTTCATACATCACGCGCAACGCGCCCTGTACGGTTGATTCCGGTTGCAGCGGGTGAATGCCGCCAAAACCCGGCAAGCGCGCGATTTTTTCATTCAGGCGCGGATTATGTTTCATCGTGCAGGAGCCCAAGGGGAAGAACCCGTGGTCAATGGAATAGTTTTTGGTTGAAAGGCGGACGAAGTGACGCACCACCTGCGGTTCGGAAACCTGCGGCAGACCGACCTCAGCGCGCGCGGGCAGGCCGGTGCGCAACGCCAGTTTTTTCGGCGCGGGCAGATCGACGCCCGGGTGATCGCCGTGACCTTTCTCCCACAACAGGTTTTCTTCGTAATTCAGGCCACGGGTTTGGTCCATGAGATTCATGCTGTTTTGTTCCTGTACCAATGCGATTTTCTTTTCGGCAACCATTTTAAACACCTATAAATTAGTATTATCGATAACTTTTGGATCCCAACCTTTTGTGGTTGGAGGCGTTTTCTCAAGTTTATCGATACGCCCCGCAAGAAAATTCAGCACATCTTCATTACCGCCAGTGCTCAGAGCAAGATCATGCACTCTGCGTAAATATGTACAAAAATCCGTTCTATCTATAATTTTTTGATCTACTAAATAATGAACCAGCAGCTGAAAGAGGAAAGAATCGGCCCCTACAATAGTTTTGAAAACTTTTTCATCAACCATTACAGCACCTCTTTCAATGCTTTAGTAAACGCGTCGATATGCTCATCAGTCGTCATTTCGGTGGCGGTGACGAGGAGTTTGTTATCCTCCAAGGCGAAACCGGCGATGATGCCTTGGGTGGCAAGTTTTTCGACGACGGCCTTCGCGGGTTTGCCGAGATCGATGACGAATTCATTGAAGAAATTTTTGTTTTCGACCTTTACGCCCGGTACTTTCGCCAGTGCGTCAGCCAGTTGGATGGCGCGTTCGTGGTTGAGAACTGCCAGTTGTTTGAAACCGCCTTCGCCCAGCAGCGCCATGTGCACAGTGAAGGCGAGCGCCATCAGACCTTGATTGGTGCAGATGTTGGAGGTGGCTTTTTCGCGGCGGATATGCTGTTCGCGGGTGTTGAGCGTGAGGACGAAACCGCGTTTGCCATCGGCATCGAGCGTCATGCCGCACAAACGCCCCGGCATCTGGCGGAGGAATTTTTCTTTGGTGGCAAAGAAACCCAAGTGCGGGCCGCCGTAGCTCATCGCCACACCGACGGATTGCGCTTCGCCGCAGACGATGTCGGCCTCGACGGGTGCGGGCAGCAGGCCGAGGGAAACGATTTCGTTGACAACGACGACCAGCAGCGCGCCGGTTTCATCACACATTTTGCGCCAATCAGCCAACCCATGCGGGGTGCCGTGGAAATCGGGGGTCTGGATAATGACGCAGGCGGTTTTATCATCCGGCTTGCCAGCGGCCAGAGAAGCGCCGTGCTGATTATTCACGTAAGTGGTAATCGTATCGCGGTAATGCGGGTGCAGCGCGTTGCCGAGAACGACTTTATCGCGTTTGGTGACGCGCATCGCCATCAGGGCGGCTTCGGCGGCTGAAGTGGCGCCGTCATACATGGAGGCGTTGGCAATATCCTGCCCGGTCAGTTGCGCGATGAAGGTCTGGTATTCGAAGATCACCTGCAAGGTGCCTTGCGCGATTTCCGGCTGATAGGGGGTATAGGCGGTCAGGAATTCGGAGCGCTGGATAATATAATCGACCGTTGACGGGATGTGGTGATTGTAGCAACCGGCACCAAGGAAGAACGGCCCGGCATTGGCGGCGTGGTTTTCATTGGCGTAGCCACCGAGCAGACGTTCGATTTCAAGTTCGCCCATGTGGTCCTTGATGTTCGCCTTGCCGTTGATGAAGGCGGCTTTCGGCACATCGCGGAAAAGTTCATCGACGGATTTCACACCGATAGCGGCGAGCATGTCCTCGCGGCTTTTCTGGGTTTGCGGCAGGTAACGCATGGTGCAGTTCCTCTATTGTTATCTGTATTCCCCTCACCCTAACCCTCTCCCAGAGGGAGAGGGGATAAGAGGCATTATAATCAATCCAGCGACGCGGTGAATTTGTCGTAGGCGGCGCGATCCATTAAACCTTCAAGCTCGGCGGGGTCGGACAGTTTTATTTTGGCGATCCAGCCTTCTTCGAGTGATTTTTTAATCAGTTCGGGGTCGCCGGAGAGGTTGTCGTTGATGGCGACGACTTCGCCCGCCACAGGGGTATAGACTTCGGCGGCGGTTTTGACGGATTCGACCACGGCGAAATGTTCGCCCTTGGTCAGTTTGCGTCCCAGTTCGGGCAGTTCGACGAAAACGAGATCGCCGAGCGCATCTTGCGCGTAAGCGGTGATACCCAGAACAGCCACGTTGCCATCCTCGATTTTCAGCCATTCATGTTCTTGCGTGTATTTCAGATTGTCAGACATGGTATTTTCTCCTTAAGCAGCTATTTTTTTGGATGATTTGGTCCGTGCCGGAATAAAGGGCAGCGGTGCAATTTCGGCAGCGATATTATTGCCGCGCACGGTCACAAAAATTTTGGTACCCGGTGCGGTGTAAGCGGCCTCGACATAACCCATGCCGATGGAGCTTTTCAGGGTCGGCGAGTGGCCGCCGCTGGTGAGTGCGCCGATCATTTCGTTTTTATCATTGCGGATTTCGGCGCCTTCGCGGGCGATGCCCTTATCGGTCAGTTTTACGCCGACGCGTTTGCGGGTGAGGGTTTTACCGAGCACGTTGCCGGCACCGATAAAACTTTCATTGCCCTTGCCCATCACCCAGCCGAGATCGGCTTCGAGCGGGGTGGTTTCATCATTGATGTCGTGGCCGTAGAGCGGATAACCCATTTCAAGGCGCAGAGAATCGCGGGCGGCGAGGCCAATCGGCTTCACCAGCGGGTTATTGAGGAGCTTTGCCCACAGCTCCGGCGCTTTCATCACAGGGACGCTGATTTCAAAACCGTCTTCGCCGGTATAGCCGAGGCGGCTGACGAACAGGTCATCGACTTCGATCATGCGCATATAGCCGAGATCGCTCGCGTCAATTTTGAGAACCTCGCGCAGCGCCTGTTCGGCCTTCGGCCCTTGCAGCGCGATCAGTGCGCGGTCATCAAGGCGGGTGAGTTTGACATCAGCGGGCAGATGATCGGTGATCCACGCGATATCTTTTTCCTTGCAGCCCGCATTGATGACCGAGAAAAATTTCGTGTCGTGGATGCGGGTGATGATGAGGTCATCGACGATGCCGCCCTTGTCATTCGTCAGCACAGTGTATTTGGCCACACTATGTCCGGCCTTGGCAAAATTGGACGGCGTGATTTTTTCAAGGAACGCGACAACGCCCGCCCCTTCGAGCCATATCTGGCCCATGTGCGACACATCAAACAGGCCTGCGCTCGCGCGTACCCATTCATGCTCTTTCAGTACGCCTTCCTTATAATAAAGCGGCATATCATAGCCAGCGAACGGCCCGGTTTTGGCACCGGCGGCAATGTGGGAATCGAATAACGCGGTTTTGAGAATTGTCATGGCCTGTATCCCTGTTTATTCAGGGATACTATAGACGGGCTGCTGTGGTTTTGGCAGCCCCCCGCCCCTATTTTTCCGCTTTTTTCGCCCGTTCTATGCCTTCGACGATCATCTTTTTTGCGGTTTCGGCGTCGGCCCAGCCGTTGAGTTTGACCCATTTGCCGGGTTCGAGGTCTTTGTAGTGGCTGAAGAAATGTTCGATCTGGTCGCGCATGATCGGACGGATGTCGGTGTAGTTCTCGATATTGTCATGGTAGGGGTGCAGGGCTGCCGCCGGAACAGCGATAATCTTCTCATCCACGCCCGCGTTGTCTTCCATCAGCAGTACGCCGACGGGGCGGCAACGCATCACGGCACCCGGCATCACGGGGGTGCGGCCAATGACAATCACATCGACCGGGTCGCCATCGCCCGAGAGGGTATGCGGGATAAAGCCGTAATTGCCGGGGTAATACATGGGGGTGTGCAGGAAGCGGTCAACGAACATGATGCCGCTTTCCTTATCCAGTTCGTATTTCACCGGCACACCGCCCATCGGGTTTTCGATCAGGACGTTGACTTCGTCGGGCGGGTTACGGCCGATTGAGACTTTGGATAAAAGCATGGGAGACTCCGGCTACTTGCGCGTTTCATTGCGGCGCAGCATAGCGCGGCCAGTCTAAAAATTCAATATTTTCGCGGAGAAAGTATGGCGTTTAAAATGGCAGGGGCAGAAGGATTCGAACCCTCGACCTACGGTTTTGGAGACCGGCGCTCTACCAGCTGAGCTATACCCCTAGAAGCCGCCCCTTTTTAACCACAGACGACGGCGGATTTCCAGTGAAATTGTCAAAGCCATAAAAAAGCCCCTGATTACAGGGGCTTTTGATTAATTGTACGTCATCTTCTGGCCTAGTTTCGGCGCATCCTTCAGGAAGGATTCCGGCATGGCCAGACTGTTATGAATGATGCCGTCATTGTCGACGCTGTGCAGGAACACCGGATGACCCCATAGGTAATGCAGGTGCTTGAGCGTGTCCTTGGCATATTTGTCGTCAACCGGGACGCCGTTACGGATCGTGTGCTGCAATGTCAGCGAACGGTCGCCACGATAGTTGTACTTTGCCACTTCGATTTGCAATTCGCGATCTGCCAGGCGGTACTGGGACGCCAGGTCTTCGCGTACCTGTTTGTAACCATCTTCATCATGGATCGCCGTCACTTGTACAAAGTCGGCTTTCGCGTCATTGCGGAAGGAGAACAGTTTGAAGTCGCGGATCACCTTGGGCGACAGGTACTGCATCACAAAGCTTTCATCCTTGTGATTTTCCATCGCGTTCTTCAGCGTGGGCAGCCAGTCTTTACCGGCAATGTCCGGGAACCATTTGCGATCTTCATCGGTCGGGTTCTCACACATGCGGCGAATATCGCGGAATATCGCGAAACCCAGCGCATAAGGATTGATGCTGCCGTCCGAATGTTGATCATCGAAGTCACGCTGTTTCAACACGCCGGAATGTGAATGGAGAAATTCCAGCATCATGCCATCATTAATCAGACCCAGTTCGTGCATATCGGTCATCAGCGTGTAGTGCCAGAAGCTGGCCCAGCCTTCGTTCATGAGCTGGGTCTGTTTCTGCGGATAGAAATATTGCTCTTTCTCGGCAAACTGCGTCAGCAGGTTGCGCTGCCATGGCTCCAGATGCGGCGCATCGCTGGCGATGAAACGCAGCAGGTTTTCTTCGAGATCGGCAGGCATATCATACGCCGATTTCGCGAATTCCTTGGCTGGCGAGGCGCCCACGCGATCAAGAACCGCGTCATAATTCTGGCGGCGCATTTCTTCAATCCGTGCGCGGCGCTCCTGCTCTTCTTCCACGGTGCGCGGCTGCGGCTTACTATAACGATTGACGCCATAAGACCCCAAGGCATGTGCGGCATCGATCAGACGCGTTACTTCACGTATACCAAAGCGCTCTTCGTAACGATGAATATCGTCACGCAGACGCTGCATCATCGGCAGGATCGCTTCCGCATCCGTAAACTGGCGGAAAAGATGGTTTTTCTTGAAGAAGTTATTATGACCGAAAGCGGCGTGCGCAATCACCAACATCTGCATCAACGGCGAGTTCTGCGCCATGCAATAGCAGATAGACGGGCTGGAATTGATGACGATTTCATAGGCCAGACCCATCTGGCCTGCTTTATAAGCATCTTTTTGCGACAGCACGTCCTGTCCGATCGACCAGTGATCGTAACTAACAGGCAGACCCACCGTGGAATACAGATCAAGCATTTGCTCGTAGTCGATAACGGCTATCTCTGTCTGATAGGTGTCCAGACCGTATTTACTTTTGGCAACTATGCCAATCGTACGCTCAGCCAGTTGAAGCCAGTTTTGAGGCACGGGTGCCTCTTCCAAGCCGGGTTTGCGGTTAACCGGATGGTCCCAGTCTTTAGCATTTTTGAAAATATCGCGGCCTTCCTCATAATGGCTGAGGAGTTCATCGATCTCTTTCTTGTAGTCCTTGATTCCCTGGGTCATTTTTTTCACTCTTATATTAACAAGGTCCTGTTAGATTTCCGGGCCATCAAAAGCAGACGGGCGCGCTACGCCAACAGATTCCCCAACGCCGCGTTTTTTGAAGAATTCGCGGAAAACCGGATAGATGTCCGGGCGGCTCTTGATCTGCGCCATGGCGAATTTATCCGGGTAGCGCTTGGCAATACCTTCATAAGATTCCCACAATTCCTGATGTTCCCGGGGGGTAATCTCTGTATAGAACCAATATTGAAGCTTCGGCATTATCTCCTGGATCAGCTCCACGCATTTGGGGCTATCATCGCGCCAGTTATCGCCGTCCGACGCCTGTGCGCAGTAGATGTTCCATAGGTCGGCGGGATAGCGCTCTTCCTGGATCTGCTGCGTCAACTCAATCGCGCTGGATACAATCGTGCCACCCGTTTCCCTGCCATAGAAAAACTCTTCTTCATCGACCTCTTTTGCCGCCGTATGGTGGCGAATGAAGACGACATCGACTTTCTCGTAATTCTGTTTCAGGAACAGGTGCAAGAGGATATAGAAAATTTTGGCCTGATCTTTGGTTTCCTGGGTCATCGAGCCGGAAACATCCATAACGCAGAACATGACGGCCTTGGCGGATGGAATTGGGTCCGGTTCATTATGGCGGAAACGCAGGTCATTCGCCTCGACCCAGCTTGGTATCAGCGAGATCGCCTGTTTCAGCTGATCAACTTCCTCTTCGAAAATAGATAATGCTTTTTCCTCATCCGCGGACAGATGGCGACGGGTACGCACCTTCATGGCGTCCAGTTTTTCTTCCAGCGCGATGATTTCAAATTTGCGCGGCAGCCATTCTTCCTTGGAAGCGGGCGCGACAAAGCCCTGATCATGGGGCTTGAGAATGGCAACCTGCTTATTCAGCAGTTCAAGAATCATGTCCGTCGCTTCGCCCGTCATGCCCATGATACGACCCATGCGCTTTTTACGTGAAGCTTTCAGATCGAGATTACTGTATGCCCCTTGCGAAACAAAACCGGCGCGGCGCATTTTTGTCTGCGTAGCATCAGCATCTGTGCGTTTGGTCATGTTCGGCAATGCAAGGTCAGCAAAGAAATATTCCATGAATTCTTCGCTGCTCAGGTGGAACGTGAAATCATCCTCACCCTCACCACTATTACCGGCCTTGCCAGGGCCGCCGCGGCCACCGCCACCGGGTGGTTTGGGGATCGTATCGCCGGGGCGGTATTCTTTATTACCAGTAAGAACGCGCTGCTGCACACCGCCCTGACCAGGAACAAACCGGGGGCGGCTTAAATCTTCACGGGGCACAGAAACATCAACGCCATCCTTGCCAATATCTGTGATATTGCCATTGGAAATAGCCTTATCGATGGCCTTTTTGATGTTGCCTCGCTGGCGCTCCAGAAAACGCTGGCGGCTGCGTGTCGAAGCACCAGTCTGATCGCGGCGGTCTACGACGATTGCCATGAAGATCGCTCCCTTATGTTCAGTATTTTCTTTTTATTACGCTTGCAGGATTTCATTTCTTTTCCGTTCCCGCACCGGGAACATCAACCCGGCATGAACAAGAGGTCCAATGCCGGGCTGATGCCTGTATTAGGACATTCTGTATCTCAGCCACCATTCGGTAACCAAACGTACTTGCTGCGGGGTATAACCGCGTTTTTCCATGTTATCGACGTAGTTTTTATGTTTGCCTTCAGCGTCTTTACCCGCTTTGGCACCAAACTGGATAACCGGCAGCATTTCTTCGATGCTGGTGAACATTTTCTTTTCGATCACTGTTTTCAGTTTCTCGTAAGATGTCCATTCCGGATTCTTGCCGTTATTATTGGCGCGTTGACGCAGAACAAAGTTTACAACTTCATTGCGGAAGTCTTTCGGATTGGAAATCCCAGCGGGCTTCTCGATTTTCTCAAGCTCGGCCGCCAGCAGTTTACGGTCCAGCACTTCGCCTGTATCCGGATCACGGAATTCCTGATCCTGGATCCAGAAATCAGCGTACTGGATATAGCGATCGAACAGATTCTGGCCATATTCAGCGTAGCTTTCGATGTAAGCTGTCTGAATTTCCTTGCCCAGCGTCTTGGCGTATTGCGCCCCCAGACTCTTGACGAAGCCTATGCGTTTTTCTTCATCCGGAGACTGCAGTTGCTTGATGTCTTCCTCCAGCACATAGAGCAGATGAATCGGGTTGGCCGCGATTTCATTTTTGCCTTGTGAATGGAAGTTGAAGGTCTTGGACAGGACTTTGTAGGAGAAACGGGTTGAAGAACCGTTCATACCCTCATCAACGCCGGCAGCATCCTTGTATTCCTGGATGGATTTGGCCTTGGGGTCCGTATCCTTGATGTTTTCGCCGTTATAAACGCGCATCTTGCTTTCCAGCTCAGAGTTTTCATGCTCCTTGAGGCGCGTCAGAACGTTGTATTCAGCCATCATCTCAAGCGTACCCGGCGCGCGCGGCGCGTCCTTGAGATCGCTGTTGTCGAGCAGTTTTTTCAGGATTAGCACTTCCTCGTTCTTCTGCAGGCAGTACGGCACCTTGATGATGTTCACGCGGTCAAGGAACGCTTCGTTACGCTTGTTCCCTGAGAAAGCTTTCCATTCGCTTTCGTTCGAGTGCGCGAGAATGATGCCTTCGAACGGAATGGCGCCGATTTTCTCAGTACCCTGGAAGCGGCGGTCCTGCGTCGCTGCGAGCAGCGGGTTCAAAACCTTGATCGGTGCCTTGAACATCTCGACGAATTCGAGGATACCACGGTTGGCTGAGCAGAGACCGCCATCCCATGAATAAGCATCAGGATCGTTCTGACTGAATCTTTCCATCTTGCGGATGTCGATTTTCCCAACCAGCGTTGAAATATCCTGGTTGTTGTCGTCGCCCGGTTCGGTGCTGGACAACGCGATCTGGTTCAGCAGCGACGGGTAAACTTGCTGCACCTTGAACTGGCTGACGTCACCACCCACTTCCTTCAGGCGCTTGGCCGCCCATGGGGACATCGTGTCGGGGAAGCAACGGGCCGGAATGCCAAAACCACCTTCGGATACAGGTGCCTGCAGTTTTTCAGCAATCGGATGCCCCACGAAAAGACCCAGCGGGTTTTCGTTGATCGGTGAAGGATTGCCATCCTTATCAAGCAAACGGAAGAAAGGCTCCCGCTCCATCAGTGACTTCATGCGATCAGCCAGAGAGGACTTACCACCACCAACGGGACCCAGCAGATAAAGAATCTGCTTGCGAGCTTCAAGACCTTGCGCAGCATGCGTCATATGGTCGACGATCTTCTGGATCGCCTCTTCCATGCCATGGAAACCTTCGAAAGCCGGATAGGTATTGATAAGTTTATTCTGGTGGATACGGCTCAGGCGCGGATCACGGCTGGTATCAACCAGTACCGGCTCGCCAATGGCCTTCAGAAAACGTTCTGCCGGCGTGGCATAGGCCGACTTATCGGTTTGGCACTTCTCAAGATACTCCACCATGCTAATGGGTTCGGAGTTCTTTTTTTCATAATCTTCTTTGAAGCCACCCAGGATATCTGTAGCGCTGGTACTCGACATAGCAATCTCCCTGCCTTGTTCGTAGATTTGTAAAGTTTCTTTTCAAAAGTGATGTTTCACGTAATTGGATTATCGAGAAACTGTCAATACTAAATTTACGATTCATGATATTTGCTCTGAGCATCTTGTGGGTATGTTGCGTCTGCACAAACCACAACTTGGTATAATGAAAAGTTACATTAGAAAAACCTTCATTTATGGTTGTGTTTCTCAGTGCGAAAATTCTTCCATCGAAAAAATTTCAAAAAAAATTCCGAGCGCATTTTATCACTTCGAATAATCAGGATGATCGCCGGACAATCCGTTTGCGATTATGTCGTTGCGTAGCAACAACACACAGACGTAACGCCATATGGGGGTGTACGTGCATACGCGCAAATGCAGTCAAAAGAAAACGGCCGGGGCAAATGCACCCGGCCGTTTCGTGAAAATTATTCCCCGAAGATTACTTCAGGATTTTTGCTACAACGCCTGCACCGACAGTACGGCCACCTTCGCGGATAGCGAAGCGCAGGCCTTCTGTCATGGCGATCGGGGCGATCAGTTTCACGGTCATCTTCACGTTGTCGCCAGGCATCACCATCTCGGTGCCCGCCGGCAGTGTGCACTCACCCGTTACGTCCGTCGTGCGGAAGTAGAATTGCGGGCGGTAGTTGGTGAAGAACGGCGTGTGACGGCCACCTTCGTCTTTGCTCAGAATGTAGGCCTCGGCTTCGAATTCCGTGTGCGGGGTGATTGAACCCGGCTTGCACAGAACCTGACCGCGCTGAACGTCTTCACGTTTCGTGCCGCGCAGCAGCGCGCCGATGTTGTCGCCCGCTTCGCCGCTATCCAGCAGCTTACGGAACATTTCAACGCCGGTGACGATGGTTTTCTGCGTAGGCGCGATACCCACGATTTCGATCTCTTCGCCGACTTTCACGATACCTTGCTCAACGCGGCCCGTCACAACCGTACCACGGCCGGAAATCGAGAATACGTCTTCCACAGGCATCAGGAACGGACGGTCCTTCGGACGCGCCGGGGTCGGGATGAATGTATCAACAGCTTCCATCAGTGCCAGCACAGAGTCTTCACCGTACGGGCCGGACTTGCCAGCCAGCGCTTCGGTCGCAGAACCCTTGATGATCGGGGTGTCGTCGCCCGGGAATTCATATTTGCTGAGCAGTTCGCGGATTTCCATCTCGACCAGTTCCAGCAGTTCGGCATCGTCAACCATGTCGCATTTGTTCATGAACACGACCATCGAAGGCACACCGACCTGACGGGCCAGCAGAATGTGTTCGCGCGTTTGCGGCATCGGGCCGTCGGCCGCGGACACCACCAGAATAGCGCCGTCCATCTGCGCCGCACCGGTGATCATGTTCTTCACATAGTCAGCGTGGCCGGGGCAGTCAACGTGCGCGTAGTGGCGGTTGGCTGTTTCATATTCAACGTGTGACGTCGAAATCGTGATACCGCGGGCCTTTTCTTCAGGCGCCTTGTCGATCTGGTCATACGCCATCGCTTTGGACAGGCCTTTTTTCGACAATACTGTCGCAATCGCCGCTGTCAGCGTCGTTTTACCATGGTCAACGTGCCCAATCGTTCCGATGTTCACGTGCGGTTTCGTCCGCTCAAACTTTTCCTTTGCCATTTTCTTTCCTTCTTCAGATGTGGAATAGAGTTCAAAAAAAAGCGCGGCTCCGCAGGTGCAGTCGCCTCCAGCGCGTAGTCGAGGGTTTAAGAAAGTTAAGCCCCTCTGTCAACTGGTTTTGTCGCGGATTTCAAGGGTGAAGACCCGGCGGTCTTTACAGAAATCCCTTCCGGCGATCAACACGGAAGGGATTATCGATAATAGTCATAAATCTGATGCTGCCATCAGGGCTTCAGCGGCCAGATCTTCACGCCCGCCTTGTCATAGGCGTTTTGCTTTTCGCCCAGCGCTGTATAGCTGAACTGCCTACAGCTATTGTCATATCTTTGGAGCGCAGGCTCACGGATAAATATCAGAGCTGGCATCTGCTTTTGCGCAAGAACCGGCGCCATGTCATTAAACGCATCACGCATCGTCTTCAGACGCGGAAGGCCGTCTGCGTCCCCGGCCACGATCTGCGGATTGGCCAACACCTGATCCAGTTCGGTCACGATGTCCTTTACGGTATAGATTTTATCAACGCCGACATAATGCATGACTCTCTCGGGTGAGTCGGGTGCCGGGACATTACGCAGTTTCACTATCTTTTCGCCCTGCGCCGTTTGTTCAATTTCGCAATCTACCTCATAGATTTCGAAAGCCAGCCCCTTCATGGCCACGCATTGATCCACGGCCATGTCTTCATCCAGCACAAACCTGTCTTCCGCATTTTGATCGGCCGTCCAGATTCTCGCCAGTTGCCTGATTTCACGCGTCATATGATTTTCCCTTCCCGATAGAAATATCTACAGCAAGGACTATAGCGGAGTTTTTATACGGACAAACGGGAATCAACACTGCGTTGCGGTGAGGTTTATTCCATCATCATTGAAATTTCAGAGGGTACGGGAGACAAAATGGAGCGGGTGAAGGGAATCGAACCCTCATAGCCAGCTTGGAAGGCTGGAGCTTTACCACTAAGCTACACCCGCGCCCCGGTAGGAAGCCCTAGCTGTAAATCACGGATGGGCAAAAATCAAACCCAAATCGCCATTTTCCCCGGTCCAGCGCCCTTGCCCCCATTAACAAAATCATAGGGTATTTCACGTATTATCGGGATAACCGTTATTATGGGGACCGTAATTGAGTACTGAGCCGCCGAATGAAGAACCCCTGAAACCGACCGGAAAGGCCGGAAAAGTCATTGCCGCGAACCCCGTTGAATCAGGTGCCGGGGTGGCGTGGAATAACGGCGCGGCCACTTATAGTGGCAGTACAGGCAAGGACATGTTTCAGGGCAGCGCGCAGGATGACGTGTTTTTGTCCAACGGCTCGACAAAGAATGAGAACCCGTCAGCCCCCGATGCCGAGCAGGAAAAATTCAACGGCCAATCCGGTCATGATGTGGTCGTGCTTTCAGGATTTCGTGAAGATTACAAAGCGGTGATGCCGCGCCCGGTCGATTACCCGGCGGCGAGCGCGCCGGTGTGGGGGAAAGCCGATACGCTGTACGGTAAAGCCGTGGCGCTTGAGAATATCCACACGGGTGAAAGTTATTTGCTGAACGATGTTGAAACGGTCGTGTTTGATCACGGCGATCCGCTGGCCAACCCGAAGCAGGCATTGAAGAATATGCCTGAAAAACTGGAGAGCGGCGCGATGACGAAAGTCAGCACACAGGAATTGCATTTACAGGCGCAGGCCGACCTGTCGCCCGCCGAGCAGCGCAGCGCCAAAATCGCCGCCACACGCGAATGCGCGCAGGAGATTGCGGGGCAATACAAGATGGGTATGGGCGTCGAGGCGATGGTGGAGATGGGCAACAGCGTGGTTTCAAAACTGGATCAGGCAGGCATCAAGGTGGATGAGCGCAAGCCGCCGGAGGCGGACGCGCCGACATCGACATTCACGCAGCGCGCCTTTGCGCCGCAAATGAAACTGTAATCACGCGCCCGGCACGGCCGTGGCGCGGCCATTTTTCTGATAGGTGCAAGGCATACCCTTGGCCTGGTGCAGGGTTTGCAGGTGATCGTAGATGCCCTTCACTACTTTGAAAGTTTCAGGGTAATAGCGGGATAAGCCCGTGCTGAGATAGCCTGAGGATTCAGCCCAGAGTTCCGCGAATACTTCACGGCGCACGAGCTGTTCTGTATTGTCTGGGTCGCCGCCGAGACTGACCGGCATATAACGGCTGACGGGTTTTACGTTACGACGCTTCTCCCTGATGAGCGCCTGATCGCGCACAATAGCATCCTTGTAGTCACGGCGGTCAGTCAGGCGGCCATCGGAACGCGATCCGCTAGCGTAACTGTAATTCCCGATCAGATCATCGATCATATGGCCGCTTTCGTGATTCATCAAACGCTCACGGCGTGCGGGCATTTCAAAAAAATGATCCGGGTTGCGCGTCACGTTATCAGCGATCATGAAGGGCAGATACAGGCGGCGTTCGCCCTCAAGATAAAGCCCCGGTGTGATGTAACCGTTCCGGCTGTTTTTGCGTGATGGTATCGCTTCTGCCAAGCCAAAGCGCGGCCAGACGAAAGCGCCGCCTTCGTTGAAGGCCAGCGCCTTGGTGTGTTTCGGGATTTTGGCGAACAAAGCGTTCGCATCCGCCCGCATCTGGGCGTCGAAATGCCGGGACTCAATGACGAAGGCCATGCCTCCGCGTACGCGCTGCGCCCGCTGCCGTTCCTGCGTGGTGCAGGAAGCGCCCAGACGGGCAGCCAGCGCATTATTATCGAAGCTGCTGGCGATATCGTTCAGTGGTGCCGCGGTTGCTGTCATGGCGCCCAAGCCCGTAGCGGCCATGGCCGCGTAGAAGAATTTCCTAAGGTTCATATCATCCCCTGCCCGTTTTATGTATAACATGAACGCTATAGCCATGAGGCGCTCCGGGGCAAGAAAAAACGAAGGCCGCTTTCAGAAAGCGGCCTTTATTTGCGGAGCGGTAAGGCGCGATTCAGCGCGGGATCGGCTTCCACGTTACGACTTTACCGCCGATCGGGTTATCGAAGGCCTTGGCGGCGCTACCGCCGCGGCGGACGATTTCGGCAAACTCAATGCGCGCCTTGCCTTTGCCGAGAGCCCAGCCGGAGCTGCCCTTGGCGAAGCAGAATTCGCCGTCCGGCACCGAGAAGATACCCGCGCCGACATGGACGGGCACGTTTTCGGAATCGCCGACCTGCACATAGGCCAGTTTGCCCTGCATTTTTTTAAGGTCTTGCGGCGAGACGGAGGTTTTGAGATTGCCGTAGCCGTCGGTATAGACGACGCGGTTTTCGGGAATGGTCGTGGGTACGGTTTTGCTGACATCTTTGCCGAGAATGGATTTATCGCCCCGCAGGATCGCGCCCACCGCAAACGGGAAAATATCGCGTGAGCGGAATTGGGAACCCGCCTTATCGACTTTGAGTTCGCGGATCATTTTGGCGAACGGCTTGATGAAGGTGAGGGAGAAGCCGCTATTCACCGCCACGATATGCGCACCGTTTTTCAGCTGCGCGTAAACCAGCCCCTCGCCTTCGTTATTGATGCGGGCGGATTTTTTATCCTTACGCGGGGCGGTGTTGACGTAGAAAATATGGTCCTTGCCGAGTTCGCTGTTGACTGCGAGCTGCGCCAGCACGAACCCGGTGGCGTAGGTATCGAACGCGGGGACGGAGGTGGTATCTATTTTATAATCATCAACACCGGCTTCACGCATCACCGCATGCAGACGGTCGGTGACTTCGGAGAAGGCCAGATCGCCCAGTTGGCCGTAATCAGCGATGACGCGCACATATTTGCGGTTTTTATCCGCCGCCAGTTCATCGTGATCGGTTTTCTTTTTGGCCATTTTGTTTCTCCATCAGACAGGGGTGAACGTAAAACCTTTTTGCAGCATGTGGGTGACCAGCGCCTTGACTGTCGGCAATACTTCGGGCTGATCGTGCGCGAGGACAATATTCGCGCTGCCCTGCGTGTTCAGCCACGGGTCGTCGTCTATTTTCCGCTTCAGATCTTCTATTGATTTATAGGGCCATTTGCCAAGATGGCGCGTGGTCAGCATCCAGTCGGATGTCGAAAAGGTGAACATGGCGTCAATGGCGTCCGCCATTTCCGTGTCGGTAAACCATTTGTGAGTAATCTCATCTGATGGCAGGCGCGTGAAACCGGCAGCGCGCAGGAATTCCTGCAGCAGGCGTTTCTTTTCCACCTGCTCCGGCGTCGGCGGATCGAGCGTGACGTTCAACCCGTCGGCAAAAAGGGTTTTGAGCACGGCACGGTGCGCAGGCACGGCATCATAATCGACGACCCAACCGCCCGCGCCGCGATCCATGTGCGGAAAACGAAAATATTTGGCGGGCTGCGGTTTTCCGGCCTGCTGATAAATATTTTCGATCAGGCGTTCGGTGTCGAGGATTTCGGTTTTAGCTTCTTCAAGCGTGATCTGACTGGCGCGGCGGTGGTTGAAAGCGTGGTTGGCGATGACAAAGCCCCGTTCAACGGCGCGCACCATCGGTTCGGGATTATCTTTCAAGCGGTCGCCACGACAGAAGAACACGGCGGGGACGTTGTTTGCCTGCAGGAAGGCTGTGAGTTCATCGCTATCGCTCGAAGGGCTGTCATCGATGGTCAGAAGGGCTTTACGCATTGTTTTTCAACTCCTGCAAACCGGTGAGGGCGACATGGGGATCGTTGACCACCCAGAGCGGCGTCTGACCGAGATCGCGTTCCACCGCAGGCGCACCTGGCAAATCAAAGAAACGGTTAATGCGGTCGGCATCGAACAGATTGGCCTCACGCAGGCGGTGCACCATGCCGCCATCAATATAGACGCCGCCAAAGGCGTGTCCACTCAAGACCGCATGATGGATAAAGATACCGAAAAATTCATGGAACAGGCGCAGGGTCTCAACGACATCAACGTCATCGGGTGCCTTTAACATTTGTTCCGCCGTCTGGAAGACAACAGGCCGTCCCTGACGTTCGCATACGGCACGGTAAAGCAGCGGCAGGCCACGCCCGCTCACCATGTCCTCGCATTCGACGACGCTGCCCGGCCCTTTATGGCGTTGCACCAGACGCAGAATTTCAGATTGTTCATCGGTGACAGCCGCCATCAGCATGCGCCCGCCATAGGTTTCCTGAATATGGGTTTTGCCATCCGCGAGCGGGATCGCGTAGGCCAACCCCAGCCCCGTCCCCGGCCCGAGTATGGCTTTGGGCCGCGCCGTTGTCTGACCTGCCTTGATCGTCACCAGTTTGTCCGGCGGCAGCACCAGAGCGCCGTGCGCAGAGGCCAGGAAGTCCATCACGATGGTCTTGACGTTCCAGCCCAGCCGCGACAATTCCGCCGGGCGGATCACCCATTGATTGCTGTTGGAGAAGCGCCAGTTGCCATGACCGTCATCATGCGCGGCCACCGCGAGGTGCAGTTCGCCGCTGTCATCATAGCCGAATTGCTGCGTGTAAAAACTGAGCGCGGCGGTAAAATCCGGATAGGACGCGGTGGCGAGTTTGAAATTATTCACCAGTACACCGTTTTCCTCACAGGCGAAGCGGGCATGGGTGCCGCCGATATCCGCCAGAATAATTGTCATGTCTGTTTACCTCACATTGTGTCTTGTATCGTCGGGATCGCCATAGGGATCGATATGGATCATAATTTCAGCATACGGAAAATCGCGCAGCAGCCGGTGTTCAAGGTCGCGCGAAATTTCATGCGCAGCGGTAAGCGTCAGGCCGCCATCAACCTCTATATCAAAAGAGATGAAGACGCGCATCCCGGATTTGGAAGTGCGCAGATCGTGAAGCCCCTTGACCCCCGGATGCGCCGTAACGCGGGCGGTGATCGCCTGACGGACATCATCGGGCAGTTCGCGGTCAAGCAGCATGTCCAGCCCCATCATGGCGATACCGCGCGCCGCCCAGCCCAGATAGCCCACCACCAGCACCGCGAACAGCGCATCGATCCAGAGCGGCGCGCCCGCCATCAGCGCCAACAAGACGAGGATCACGCCCGCATTGACGATGATGTCGGTGGCGTAATGGGCCTGATCGGCCTCGACCGCCAGAGAGGGGGCTTCTTTCAGGACACGGGCCTGAATGCGTACCAGCACCACTGAAAGGACAATAGACACCAGCATCACCGCAATCGCCAGTTCATGATATTCGACGGGTTGCGGGTCCATAAGGCGGCGCACTGACTCCCACAACAGCGCAAGCCCCGCCAGCATGATCAGCGAAGCCTGAAACAACGCCGCCAGCCCTTCAATCTTGCCATGGCCGGAGCGGTGGTTGGCATCGGCAGGTTTCAGGGAGAAACGGATCGCAAAATACGTCATTAGCGACACGCTGGCATCGCCCAGAGAATCCACCAGCGAGGCCAAAACACTGGCTGAATCGCTCAGAGCATACATGGCCGTTTTCATCATGATCAGCAGCGTGACGGTGGCGATGGATGCCATGCCCGCCACAAGGGCCTTGTGCGGGATATAGGCAGCCAGATCGTTTTCATCGGGTTGGGGCTGGCGATTCATATTTTCAATAATACCCATCAGGGTTTCACAGGGCATCATAGTCGGAATCATGCCCTGCGGAACACCCCCTACCTTTTCATCAGGAAATTTTGTAATCTTGGGGCTGGAGGAGCCGCCATGGCTTTATGATCTTATGAAAACTTGGCATTTCCCCCTCCTGTAACCAAAGAAAGAGCAACTGATACCTGATGGAATGGATGTATGACCCGGCGGCATGGGCCGGACTGACAACACTGGTTGTCCTTGAGATTGTTCTCGGTATCGATAATCTGATTTTTATTGCCATTCTTTCCGACAAGCTGCCGCCGCACCAGCGCCAACGTGCGCGCGTGGTGGGTCTGTCGCTGGCGCTGCTGATGCGTTTGTGCCTGCTGGCCGGGATTTCGCAACTGGCACAACTGACCGCGCCGCTTTTCTCCGTCATGGACCACGGTTTTTCCGCCCGCGACCTGATTATGATGTTCGGCGGCGGCTTCTTGCTATTCAAGGGCACGATGGAGCTACACGAAAAGCTGGAGGGGGCACATTCGGGCCGTGACGGCCCGGTGAATTACGCCGTGTTCTGGCAGGTGATCGTGCAGATTGTTATTTTAGATGCGGTGTTCTCGCTGGATGCTGTGATTACCGCCATCGGCATGACGCACCATCTGCCGGTGATGATGCTGGCGGTCTGCATCGCGATGGTGCTGATGATTATCGCCAGCAACAGGCTGATGGCTTTCGTCAGTGCGCACCCGACGGTGGTCATTCTGTGCTTAGGCTTCCTGCTGATGATCGGTTTCAGCCTGATCGTTGAAGGCCTCGGGTTCCATATCCCGAAAGGCTATCTGTATGCCGCGATTGCCTTCTCGATCATCATCGAGACCTTCAATCAGGTGGCGCTTAAGAACCGCCGCAAGACCTATGCGGTGATGGACCCGCGTACACGCATGTCGCAGGCGGTCTTAAGCCTGCTGGGCGGGACATCGGAAAACCCGAATATCCAGAGCGAGATTGCCAACCTGAAAAGCGGCGATGAAGGGGAATTTGCATTCGACCCGCAGGAGCGGCTGATGATGCAGCGCGTGATGCGCCTGTCTGAACAGACCGTCACCAGCGTGATGACGCCGCGCAAGGACTTGTTCTGGATTGATCTGGCCGATGATGTCGATGAGGTCATGAAGGATATCCGCGAATGCCCGTATTCGTCACTGGTGGTGGCGGGGAACGGCGAGATCGAGGAACCAGCCGGGATCGTGCAGAAAAAAGACCTTGCCAATTTCCTGCTGGATGGCGGCAACATGACCGACCTTTCCAGCATTATGGTGCAGCCGATCATCCTGCCCGAGACGGTAACGGTGATGCAGGCGCTGGATGCGTTCCGCAAGGACCGTCTGCATGTGGCGTTTATCGTCGATGAATACGGCACACTCGAAGGCCTTGTCACGTTGACTGACGTCGTGGAAGCGATTGCGGGCGATCTGCCCGAAGACCATGAAGGCCATGAATTCCGCTTCGACAAGAAGGCCGACGGCACCATTGTGGTGAGCGGCAGCCTGACCTTGCAGGAGTTGGGTGAAATTCTGGAAGAGCAATCATTGCCCGAGGGTGATTACAATACCGCCGCCGGGATTGCGCTGCATGTGTTGCGCCGGATGCCGCAGAAGGGTGACATATTTGATTTCGCGGGCTGGAAGGTCACCATTGAAGCCCTTGATGGCCGCCGCGTCAGCAAACTGAAGTTTAACAGACCATGAGCGAACGCATTATTTTGATCACCGGCGCCGCCGGATTTGTCGGCCATCATATGGTCGAGCATATTCTGAAGAATACGGATTTCCGCATTATCGGGATTGATTCCTTAAGCTATTCGGGATCGCTGGAGCGGCTGCGCGATATACAGATCGACCCGTTTCATCATCCGCGCTTCACGCACATGGGTTATGATTTCCGCCAGCCTGCGGGGTTGAACCTGATCAAGGAACTCTCCGCCGTTACCCATGTGCTGCACATGGGTGCGGAATCGCATGTTGACCGTTCGATCAGCGACCCGATGAGTTTTGTGACCGCGAACGTGGTCGGTACCACCAATATGCTGGAACTGGCGCGGGGATTACCGAACCTTGCACTGTTCATCTATTTCTCGACGGATGAAGTGTTCGGACCGGTGCCGCTTGACCCCGCCTATCCGGGACATAAGGAAGACGCGGTCCACAACCCGAAGAACCCCTATGCCGCGACCAAGAGTGCGGGCGAGCAGATGGTGACGGCGTTCGCCAACACTTACGCCCTGCCCTGCATCATCACGCGGCAGATGAATATTTTCGGCGAGCGCCAACACCCGGAGAAATTTATTCCGAAGGTGATCCGCAGCGTGTTGAACGGCGAAACCGTGCCGATTCACGCCACCCCTGACAAGCAACAAGCAGGCATGCGCCATTATATCCATGCGCGTAATGTGGCGGACGCGCACATGTTCTTGCTGCGGGAACAGCCGTGGCGGAATAGCAATTCAGAATATGTCGATTCCTATCATATCGTCGGTGAGCGCGAGGTTGATAATCTGACACTGGCGCGGATGATTGAAGGCCATGTGCAGGAACTGGCACCCGGCATGGGATTGAGCGTTGCGGGCTTGCAATACGAAATGGTCGATTTCCATTCCAGCCGCCCGGGGCATGATCTGCGCTATGCGCTGGATGACGGGAAGATGAAAGCACTGGGCTGGCAGCCACCGAAGAATTTTGAGGAATCGTTGAGAAAGACGGTGGCGTGGAGTTTGGGGAATATGGAGTGGTTGGGGGTTTGAACCAATTTATTGTAATGACTCATGAATGAAGCTAAAGCCGCTCTTAGAACGGCTTTAGCTGGTTTAATCACTCGCTAAAAAAACCATCTTTATAATCATCAATAAACTCACATGGAAAGGTTGTTCCATGCTCTGCTTGGTACATCTTAGTTTTACCATTGTAGGTAATAGTTACTTCAGCCCTTAGAATACCAACTGCTGCGACTGTATTCCCAGTCAATTCTGGTAAGTTAGAAGTATCACGATAGATGTATTCAATATCCTCATCTTTAAGGTTTATTCTTGGTACTGTTCTATTTATTTCAGCAATGAATTCATTTTTCTGCATGATTTCCTCTCAATCATAAGTTTTAGGTATCGTTATTTTTTAATATTTTTTCTGCTATAAAAGAAGCCCTTTCTCATATTTTAATAATGATAGAAAGCAGGAATTGGCTCACTTCGTTCGCCGCGTCTGCGCCCGCCGGGGGCGGGCTTGCCGTGAACCTGAAGGCCTCAAAAGGCCTTCGAGGTTAAAATCCAAGGCTCTGCCCGATATTTAAGAAAAAACCACCCCGCGGGGGGTGGTTTTTCTTAAATGGTGGGGAGAGCAGGATTTGAACCTACGTAGCCCGAAGGCGTCTGATTTACAGTCAGATGCTTTTGACCGCTCAGCCATCTCCCCATAAGGATATTCGGCGTCTTTAAGCCCGCACAACAAAAAGGTTTTTGCTTTATCTGTCAAGTCCGCGTATTGTCCGCCCACAGAATTCTTGAAAAACAATACGAAACGGAGCCCCCATGGCGCGCGAATTTGGCAATAAAGGTGGTAGCAGAGGCGGAAGCCGTGGCGGCAGCGCCGGAGGACGGGGCGATAAGCCCGCCGGTCGTTCGGGTGCCCGCACTGGCGGAAAACCGTCAGGATTTGGCCGTTCAGACGGTGCCAAGCCCCGCAGCGGCAGCCGCGATGATAAGCCTAAACGCGCTTATGCAGACCGCGATGCGCGCCCCGCCCGTGGTGATCGTGACGACAAGCCGAAACGTTCTTACGGAGAGCGTTCGGAGAGACCCGCCCGTTCTTACAGCGAAGATCGTCCGAAACGCACCTATGGCGACCGGGATGACAAACCCAAGCGTTCCTATGGCGAGCGTTCGGAAAGACCGGCCCCGCGCGCCTATGACAGTGACCGCCCCCGTCGTCCGCGTGAAGATGGCGAACGCAAACCCTATGCCCGCCGCGACGATAGCCGCAGCACAGGCCGTGACGAGAGCACACCGCGCCGTTATATCCGTGATGAGGGCGACGCCCCGCGCGCCCGGAAAACCGGCGCAAAGCGCGAATATCCTGAACGCAAGCCGTTCAAAGGCCGTTTCGAGGATGAAGGTGCCGCCGCCCCGCGCGAACGCAAAACCCGTCTGGGCGCTGAAAAACTGAGCGGCGGCACATCGACGCCGCGCGTACGGATTCAGGCCAATCTGTGGGGCCAGCATGCGGTGAAGGCCGCGTGGCTGAACCCGAACCGCACCATCAGTGCGCTGTACACCACGCCTGAGGAATTAAAGCTGTTCAAGGACGTGCTGGACGAAGCCCGCGAAGCCGGTATCCACCGCCCGGAACCGACACTGGTCGGGCGTGAAGACCTGGACAAGCACCTGCCGCGCGAAGCCGTGCATCAGGGGCTGGCGATTACCGCCGCCGAGCCAGAAGAAGTGTTTATTCAGGACATCATCAATAAGGCGAAGGGCAAAGACCGTTCGCTGGTGGTCATTCTGGACCAGGTGACTGACCCGCATAATGTCGGCGCAATCATCCGCAGCGTTTGCGCGCTGGGCGGTGACGGCGTCATCATGCAGCGCCGGAACGCCCCGGAACTGACGGGCGTGGTGGCCAAGGCCGCCAGTGGTGCTACCGAGCATGTCATGGTCGCCTATGAAACCAACCTGTCGCGCAGCATTGAAGCGCTGCAGGCGGAAGGTTATACCGTGGCCGGTCTGGACGAACGCGGCGAGAAAACCGTCGATTCCTTAAAAGGCATCGAGCGTCTGGTATTGGTGCTGGGTTCGGAAGGCCCGGGCTTGCGCCATCTGGTGAAGGAACATTGCGATGTTCTGGTAAAAATCAAGATGGAAGGCCCGATCCCTTCCTTAAACGTATCCAACGCGGCAGCGGTTGCGCTGTATGCGGCGGTAGCTTAAAGTTTCTCCCCAAGGGGAGAAACTATTATGCAGACACTCTGGAACAGCCTGAAAGCCGACCGCAAGGTCACGCTGACGATCCTGATCGCGGCGCTCGGCTATTTTGTCGATATTTATGATCTGGTGCTGTTCAGCGTCGTGCGCGTGGCGAGCCTGAAGGGGCTGGGCGTCGAAGGCGACGCCATGATGTCCACGGGCGCTCTTCTCCTCAATATGCAGCTGGGTGGTTTCCTGATCGGCGGATTGCTGTGGGGGATCATGGGCGACAAGGTCGGGCGCAAGGAAGTGCTGTTCGGCTCGATCCTGCTCTATTCATTGGCCAATATCGCCAACGCGTTCGTCACCACCATAGACCAGTATGCGCTGTGCCGTTTGCTGGCGGGGATTGGCCTGGCCGGGGAGATCGGCGCGGGGATTACGCTGGTGGCCGAGCTGATGCCCAAGCATTTACGCGGCTACGGCACGACGTTCGTGGCCTCGGTCGGGGTTTCGGGCGGGGTGCTGGCCGGATTCACTGGGCATACGCTCGACTGGCAGACAGCTTACATATTCGGCGGCTGCATGGGGCTGGCATTGCTGGCATTGCGCGTGGGTGTGGCGGAATCGCTGTTATTCAAGGCGGCGAAAGACCGCGCCCATGTCAAACGCGGCAATCTGATGCTGATTCTGAGATCGCGCGAACGGCTGCTGCGCTATCTGGCCTGTATCCTGATCGGGGTGCCGTTGTGGTATTCGGTCGCGGTACTGATTACTTTCGCGCCGGAGATCGGCAAGGCCATGGGCATTGCCGAACCGCTGCTGGTGGCGACCGCCCTGCCCCTTTGCTATTTAGGGATTACGCTCGGCGATATCGCCAGCGGGTTGATCAGTCAGAAAATGCAAAGCCGCAAGATCGTCATCGCACTGTTTATCTGCATGGCGGCGGTTTCGTGCGGCGGGTTGTTGTTGCTGGGGCCGTATCTGGATGCGACGGAATATTACGGTTTCTGCCTGCTGATCGGGTTCAGCATGGGGTACTGGGTGTTGATGCTGACGACGGCGGCCGAACAATTCGGTACCGATTTACGCGCCACCGTGGCGACATCCGTGCCCAATTTCGTGCGCGGTACGGCAGTAATCTGCACGTCCGCGTTCGTGGCGCTGAAAGGTTATGGCGTTGTCGAAAGCGCGCTTTATGTGGGTATTGCCGCGTTCGTTATCGCGTTTATCGCGCTGCGCTATTTGAAAGAAACATTCCACACCGACCTTGATTTCATCGAGGGTGAAGGACAGTTAACATGACCAACCCGCAGGTTCAGAATATTCCCGACGAAGACGAAATCTTTCTGGTCGATGGATCGGGTTATATTTTCCGCGCTTATTTCGCGGTGCCGCAGAACCTGACCAACCCGGAGGGTGTGCCGGTGGGCGCGGTTTTGGGGTTCTGCAATATGATGGTCAAGCTGCTGAAGGATTTGCGCGCGCCCTACATCGCCGTGATCTTCGACGCGGCGCGCAAGAATTTCCGTTACGACATTTATCCTGAATATAAGGCCAACCGCGATGAGACGCCCGCCGACCTGATCCCGCAATTCGGACTGATCCGCGAGGCGACCAAGGCGTTCGGCATTCCGGCGCTGGAACTGGAAGGGTTCGAGGCCGACGACCTGATCGCGGCCTATGCCCGCGAGGCGATTGCACAGGGCAAGAAAGTCACCATCGTTGGGTCTGATAAAGACCTGATGCAGCTGATACGCGAAGGCGTACGCATGTACGAGCCGATCAAGGGTCGTTACCTGACACTGGAAGACGTGCACGATAAATTCGGCGTCCCGCCCGATAAAGTCACAGATGTGCAGGCACTGGTAGGCGATTCTTCAGACAACGTGCCGGGTGTGCCGGGGATTGGCGTGAAAACCGCGGCGCAGTTGATCATTGAGTATGGCAGCCTTGAAAATCTGCTGGCAAAAGCGCCGGAGATCAAGCAACCCAAGCGCCGCGACGCGCTGATCGAGCATGCGGAAATCGCGCGTATTTCCAAACAGCTGGTCACGCTGCGCGATGATGTGCCTCTGCCGCTGTCGATCGAAGATTTGCATGCGCATGATCCGAACACACCGGAGCTGACGGGCTTTCTGGCCTCGCAAGGGTTCCGTTCGGTGATGACAAGGCTGGGGCAGACGCCCACCGCGCAACCGGAGCCGAAAGCGCCGCCACCGGCGACGATTGCACCGTATCAGGGCGCTGCTGTGCCGCATGCCCATAACCAGAATGACCTGCCGCCGACATCAGCCAATAAATATGAGCTGATTCAGGATATCCCCGCCCTGCAGGCTATGATCGCGCGCGCTTATGAAACAGGCTTTCTGGCGGTCGATACCGAAACCACTGGTCTGACACCGGCGAAAGCCGGACTGGTCGGCATTTGCCTGAGCTGTGAGCTGGGGCGCGGATATTATATTCCACTGACCCACCGCAACCCGCCGCAGGACTTGCTCGGCGGCCCGGTGGGAACCTTGAAACAGATTCCGCTGACCGAAGCAATTGCCCTGCTGAAACCGATCCTTGAAGATCCGCGTGTGCTAAAAATCGGGCACAACATGAAATATGACTGGCAGATGATCGCCAAGCATGGCGTGAAGATGAGTCCCGTCGATGACACCATGCTGATGTCCTACGTGCTGGATGGCAGCAATCACGGCCACGGCATGGATGAACTGGCGGAATTATTCTGCGGCCATAAAAACATTGCTTATGCCGATGTTACGGGCAAGGGTAAAAACCAGATTACGTTCGATCTGGTGCCGCTGGACAAGGCGCGTGATTACGCCGCTGAGGACGCCGAAATTACGCTGCGGCTTCATCACATATTCAAACCGCGGCTGGCCCGCGAGCAATGTGTGCGCGTTTATGAAGATATTGAGCGCCCGATTATTCCAGTTATTGCAGAGATGGAACTGGCGGGGATCAAGGTCGATACGAAGGTGCTGCACGAACTGAGCAACGAATTCGGCAAGAAGCTGGTAGCGCTGGAACAGGACATATACAGGCTGGCGGGCCATGAATTCAACGTCGCCTCGCCCAAGCAAATGGGCGTGGTGCTGTTTGAAGAAATGGGGTTGCCCGGCGGCAGCAAGACCAAGGGGGGTGACTGGTCAACAGCCGCCGACGTGCTGGATGAACTTTCAGGCCAAGGGCATGAGATCATCGAGAAAATTCAGGAATGGCGGCAGCTATCGAAGCTGAAATCCACCTATACCGACACGCTGCAGGAGCAGATCAATCCGGCGACAGGCCGTGTGCATACGTCATTTCATATGACGGGCACGAATACGGGTCGTTTATCATCATCCGACCCGAACCTGCAGAACATCCCGATCCGCACCGAGGAAGGACGGCGTATTCGCCGCGCGTTTGTTGCCGAGCCCGGACACAAGCTGCTCTCGGTCGATTACTCTCAGGTTGAATTACGGCTGGCGGCGGAGCTGGCGGGTGTGAAAGCATTACAGCAAGCATTCCGCGATCATGTCGATATTCATGCGCTGACGGCATCGCAGGTGTTTGGTGTGCCGCTGGACCAGGTGACGCCCGATTTGCGCCGTTCTGCCAAGGCGGTTAATTTCGGCATTATCTACGGCATCTCCGGCTGGGGGCTGGCCAAGCAACTGGGTGTCACACCCGGTGAAGCCAACCAGTTTATCCAGAAATATCTGAAGAATTTTCAGGAGATTCAGCATTACATGGAGGCGCGCAAGGAAGAAGCGCGCGCGCATCACTACGTCAAGACGCTTTATGGCCGCAAATGCATGGTCGGCAATATTAATTCCAAAAATCCGGCGCAGCGCAATTTTGCCGAACGTCAGGCGATCAATGCGCCGTTACAAGGCACCGCTGCCGATATTATGAAGATCGCGATGGCGCGGATGCCCAAAGCACTGAATGATGCTGGCCTGAAAGCCCGCATCTTATTGCAGGTGCATGACGAATTATTGCTGGAAGTGCCAGACGATGAGTTGCAGGCGACAGCCGACATTGTGCGCTATGTGATGGAAAGTGTCGCCGATATCGGCGTACCGCTGGATGCGGAAGCCGGATGGGCGGACAACTGGTCGGAAGCGCATTAGCACTTATTGTCATTCCCCGACTTGATCGGGGAATCCATGCAATCTGCAAGCTGAGGAATGGATCCCCCGGTCAAGCCGGAGGATGACAAAATAGCAAAAATCAAGGCTTCTTGAATTGTCCGGCGGCTATAATTTTTCCGGCCTTGCTGTCCTGAGCGATGACGGCGAAGCCAGCATGTTGTTCTTTCAAGGTGACTTTGATGGTTTTATTCTGGCTGGCCTTGTCCCAGGAACCGCGATCTTCCATATCGCTCACGATGTTCACATAGGTGACTTGCTGCCCTTTGTTTCTGCCCTCGGCGATGGTGAGGTCATGCGGTTTATCAATCATCATCAGCCATAAAACAGCATTTTCATTTTTTGCTGCGGCGCTGGCGGCATCCCATGCCAGCGTGAAATCATCATCCGCAGCGCCCTTGGTAATCACGATATCGAGCGGCGGGTATTGCTGCCCCTTTTTCATGGAATCTTTCACGTCATTGACCTTGTAACCCACAACGTCGGTCGTGCCGTTGACAATCATTTGCGGCGTATAGTTTGGCCCGGCACCGAGCGTCTGCATATACCAGTTCTGGCGGGCAGTACAGAAAGGGCGCGCCAGTGAACCGCTATGAACATCGAAATAATCGACATGGCAAGCAAGACCGATGACATGGTCAGTTTTGATCAGTTCGGAAAACAGCTGATCGGCCTTGGGGCAAAACACACAGGCCTGTGATGAAAATAATTCCAGCACCACCAGTTCATCGCCGGTGACGACAGGCTGGGCTTCCACAGCAGTGACGGGAACCGCCGCCGCTTGTGGTTCGTTCTGAGAATAGGCAGCGGGCAATGGAAAAATCATCCATACAGCCACACAAACCATTAACGGGAGCTTAAGCATCAAACGCATAGAATAAAGGATAGTCCTAAAAATCAAAAGATGAAGCGCAAGCGCCAGTCTAACACATTGATAATGAGGAATAAACCAGGATGAAACCTGACCGTCACGGACATATGGGCATACCGCTGGTTCTTTTATGCCTCGCCTGCGCGGCTTTCGCGATGACTGGCAAGGCTCCCTATGCTGGCGCCACCCGCGATCAGGAACAAAACCAGCAATATGGCCCATTTTTGCAGGCTAAAATCATCAGTATTTCCACCCCCGCCCGTAAGCCCGTCAATGACAGCGAAACCATCAAAGACTTGATCACACAGCAACTGGACGCCATCAGCGCACGGGACGCCGATCTGGCCTATGCCCTGATGACAGGGACGTTCCACAAAAAATTTGATACGGCGGGAAAGTTCCTGAGCGAGATGCGTTTTTCCTACCGCCCTGTTTACAACCATGAATCATTCCGCTTCCTCGACCAGACGGAAACCGAAACCGGCGGTCTTATCCAGCGGGTGGAAGTCAGCTATACCCACGGCGACCCCGTGATCGTGATCTATAAATTACAGCGCGATCCGGAAGGCGACTGGGGTATTGATTCCTTTACCATCCTCGATACAGAGGATGGCCAGCCTATCTAGATTCCAGCAGTTTCCTGAGTTCAGCGATTTCATGGCGCAGCTTATGGATATCATCCGGCGTCAGTACGTTGCCTTCGTCGCGGTCTTCTTCCTCGTGAATAATATTCATGGCATCTACAATCACGCCAATGAACAGGTTTAACACGGCAAAAGACGTCACCACGATAAACACCACAAAGAATATCCATGACCAGGGATAGATCGCCATCGTCGGTGCGGCGATGCCGTCACGCCAGCCTTCCAGCGTCATCAGCTGAAACAAGGTGAACATTGATTTACCAACACTGCCAAACAGAGATTCAAGCACGGGATCCTGCGAATGGCCGAAGACATGCGTCGCCAGCACTGCCGCCACATAATAAATCACCAGCAGCACGGACAGGATGGCGGACATGCCGGGAATAGCACGTGCCAATGCCGACACCACGCGCCGCAGCGAAGGCACCACCGAGAGCAGGCGTAAAACCCGGAACACCCTGAGCGCCCGCAGCACCGAAAGGGCACCGGTTGCCGGGACCAGGGAAATGCCAATAATGATGAAATCAAACCAGTTCCAGCCGGAACGGAAGAAATTCAGGCGGTAGGCCGCGAGCCGGAGCATCAATTCGGCGACAAAGATCATCAGGATGGTCTGGTCGATCAGATGCATAAGCCCGGCATGACGCGCCATCAGCGCATCATCGGTTTCCAGCCCCAGCGTCACCGCATTAACCAAAATCAAAATCGTGATCACGGTGGTGAAATAGCGATGTTCAATAAAGGCCTTTAAACGTTCCATACCTTGTTCTTTCCTCAGGCTTGCTTTTTCTATCAATCAATAACCAGCCCGGCAGCAGCCGCCCGATCGGCGATTACCGTCACATGCGGCACGGTTTGTAAATAACTGGCGGGCACATCGGTTGTCACGGGGCCATTCAGGGCGCGTTTCAGTATATCCGCTTTGGCAGCACCATGTACCAGCAGCAATGTCTGACGGGCCGCCGCCAGATTTTGCAATCCCAGCGTCATCCCCTGACGCGGTACGCGCTCTAGTCCGCCCCAGTAGCGGGCATTGGCGCTGATCGTATCGGGTGTAAGAGCAACGGCATGAGTGGCCTGCGCAAAGGCGGTGCCGGGTTCGTTAAAGGCGACATGACCGTTGCCGCCAAGGCCGAGCACGGCGATATCCAGCGGGCCGTTTTGTTTCAACCACGCCTCTATCCGGGCAGCTTCGGAGTCGGGATCGGCCAGGCTGTTGAACATCAGGCGGTTTGGTATATGCAAGGGATCAAGGCATGCCCGCGCCAGCCAGTTGCCAAACAGGCGTTCATCGCCCGGCGGCAGACCGGCATATTCATCAAGCGCGATAAAACGCATCTGGTCCCAGATATCGCGACGCGATGCGTGTTCTGATACCAGCACCTGATACAGACCCAGCGGGGTCATGCCGGTCGGCAGCGTCACCAGAGGCCGCGCCAGCCCCGTCGCCATTTTCAGGAACATGTCCGCGGCCAGAGGCGCAAAAGCGGTTTCGTCATCGGCGATCATAATTTGCGGCTTATAAAGGGTCATGCGCTGGTTTCTCTTGTCTTTCGTTCCCGTCCATCATAATGAATAGTTCAGGTTTCATGAAGAAGGATAGACTATATGTCAGCCGCACAAAAACATCTTGATATGCCCCTCACCTGGGAAGAGATCAACCTGCATGCCCAGTCGCTGGCGCTGAAGCTGGCTGACAAGGGGCCATGGAAAGGCGTTGTTGCCATCACCACCGGCGGCATGGTGCCCGCCTGCATCATCGCCCGCCACCTGAAGATCAAGCATATCGATACGCTGTGCATTTCAAGCTATGAAGACCAGAGCCAGCGCAAAACCAAGGTCATCAAGAAGCCCGAAGGCACTGGCGATGGCGAAGGCTGGCTGGTGATCGACGATCTGTCGGACACCGGAAACACGTTCCGCACCGCCCGGGAAATGATGCCCCAAGCCCATTATGCGGCGATTTATGCCAAACCGGCGGGCGAGTCGGCGGTCGATACCTATATTATGAGCGTCAGCACCGATACCTGGATCCATTTCCCGTGGGAAGAGAACGAATCCAGCTATATTGCGCCGAAGAAGCCCGCAGCATAAGCAACGCATCTGTCATCCTGAGGGCTTTAGCCTGAAGGATCTCCTCTGGGTTCAAGATGAGATCCTTCGCAGACGCTCAGGATGACAGAGTTTTTTATTTTTCATAATTTTATACAAAGGGTTTTCCGCCCTGCTTTTTCCCGGAATCGGGCGGCTAACCGCCCCGCAACTTGGGCGAAAGCCCGGTTTCACTTTTTTCCGCAAAAAACCTTGATTTTTCAGGCATGAAACGACTATAACAGCGCTTCCAAAAGGATGCGGCCTGGCCAATTGGCATTGCCTTGCCCGCTCTATTGTTTTGACTTGGACGAGTCCCGAAGGACTCAGAGGAGAGAAAAATGCCGAAGATGAAGACCAAAAGCGGAGCGAAAAAGCGTTTTCGCGTGACCGCTTCGGGCAAAGTGAAGTTCAAAGCGGCGTTCGCACGTCACATGCAAATGAACAAGCCCAAGAAGATGAAACTGAAAACACGGGGTTCGTCGATTCTCAACGCGATCGATACAAAGATCATCCTTGAGAACTTCCTGCCTTATTCCCGTAAACGTAAAAACAAAAAGCCGGTTTCCAAAAAAACCGCTGCTGCAGAATAAGGAGTACGCACCATGGCTCGTGTAAAAAGTGGTCCGCACACCAAAAACCGTCACCGTAAAATTCTGCGTATGGCCAAAGGTCACTATGGCCGCCGCAAGAATTGCTACAAGATCGGCGCTAACTCCGTTGAACGTGCTCTGGCTTATGCCTACAAGCACCGTCGTGAACGCAAACGCGAATACCGCGCTCTGTGGATCATGCGTATCAACGCGGCAGCACGTCTGAACGGCCTGACCTATTCCCAGTTCATGCATGGTCTGAAACTGACCGGCCTGCAACTGGACCGTAAGGTCCTGGCTGATATCGCGGTCAGAAACCCTGACGATTTCAACGCGATTGCAAAACAGGCTGCTGATGCCCGTAAAAAGGCCGCCTAAGCAGACGTTATTCAGGGATTAGGATCTCCGTATCATATTCTTCTCCCACACATCACCATTGGTACGGATTAGACAGCCCGCTCTTTTGAGCGGGCTGTTGCTTTATGCCGTACCGTCTTCTAGAGTTTTTCCATGACACATCCTGTTGATGCCCTGTTCAAGGCCGCGATGGCGGCACGGGAACATTCCTATTCTCCCTATTCCGGTTTCAGGGTGGGTGCCGCCATTCTTTCGGCCAGCGGCAAGATTTACGCCGGGACGAATGTCGAGGAAGCCGCCTATATCTGTACGCATGCCGAACAAGCGGCGATCAGCAACATGATTACCCATGAAGGCCGTCAGGGCATCGAAGCGATACTGGTGGTGGGCGGGAAGGCAGGCGACGGCCAGTTGTGCACCCCTTGCGGCCACTGCCGCCAATGGCTGCGCGAGCATGGCGATCCGGCCCGTATAACGATTTATGTCGCCGGGCCGGAAGGGGTGCGGCAATCCTTCACGCTGGCGGAACTCCTGCCTCATTCTTTCGGCCCGGAAAACCTGTTGCCGCCGTCATCATAGCTGACAGGCGCTTGTTATCCTTTGAAATTCCCGGCCTGTAGTGCTAAAAAACAAGGGTTATCAAGGATTTTAAAGTGACAGATATGAACCAAAACATTGCCGCGCTGAAAACAGAACTCGTCCAGATGGTCGAGGCCGCGAACGACCTGACTGCGCTGGAACAGGCCCGCGTGACCGCGCTGGGGAAAAAAGGCCGCATCACCGACCTGATGAAAAATCTGGGTGCGATGGACCCGGAAGCGCGCAAGGCGTTAGGCGCCGCGCTCAATGAACTGAAAGACGAAATTGCCGCGCTGATTGAAAAGCAGGAAGCGGGCCTGAAGATACAGGCGCTGAACGACAAGCTGGCCAATGAAACCGTCGATATCACATTGTCCACCCGCCCGGAGCGCAAGGGCCATATCCACCCGATCAGCCAGACGATGGAAGAGCTGGTTTCCATTTTCGCCGATATGGGATTCTCGGTAGCCGAGGGTCCGGACATTGAGGATGATTTCCACAATTTCACGGCGCTGAATTTCCCGCCCGGCCATCCGGCGCGCGAGATGCACGATACTTTCTATCTGCCGGATGATCCGGAGGAAAAAGGTGAAGCGGCGAAGAAGCTTTTGCGCACACATACATCGACGGTGCAGATCCGCACGATGATGAAGGAAAAGCCGCCGATCCGCATTATCTGCATGGGGCGCACCTATCGTTCCGATTACGATATGACGCACACGCCGATGTTCCACCAGATGGAAGGGCTTGTGATCGACAAGAACACGCATATGGGTCACCTGAAAGGGTGCCTGATGGATTTTCTGCGCGCTTACTTCCAGATCGAGGACCTGCCCGTGCGTTTCCGCCCGAGTTTCTTCCCGTTCACGGAACCAAGCGCGGAAGTGGATATTGGCTGCTCGCGTAAAGATGGCGGCCTGAAGATCGGCGCGGGCGATAGCTGGCTTGAGATTCTGGGCTGCGGCATGGTGCACCCGAACGTGATCAAGAATTGCGGACTCGACCCTAATGAGTATCAGGGTTTTGCCTTTGGCATGGGGATCGAGCGTCTGGCGATGCTGAAATACGGCATTCCCGACCTGCGCACGTTCTTTGAGAGCGATGTGCGCTGGCTGGAACATTATGGGTTCGATCCGCTGTCCCGCCCCAACCGCGCCACGGGTGAATGATTCTTTTTTTATCTGTCATCCTGAGCGAAGCGAAGGATCTCCGCTTGATTTTAAGATGAGATCCTTCGCTTCGCTCAGGATGACAATCGGAGAAAACCACATGCCCATTACCATCCGCCCCCTTGCCCCTGATGATTACGATCAATGGCTGGTGCTGTGGAATGCGAACAATCAGGGGCATATCAATTACGATGTCACAGCCATGACATGGCAACGCCTGATGGACAATGATCAGGTGCGCGGACTAGTGGCGCTGGATGACAGTGAGATAGCGGGCCTTGTGCATTTTGTCCTGCACCCGGTGACCGGGCACATCAAACCGGTTTGTTATATGCAGGATGTTTTCGTAGCGCCCACGCACCGCCGTAAAGGCATTGGCCGTCAACTTGTCACGGCGCTCGCGACCTTAGGAAAATCAGAAGGCTGGGCGCGTATGTACTGGCTAGCCGAGGCGCAGAATAAAGAAGCCCAGGCACTATACAGGAACCTGGGCCTCAAACTCGATTTCACGTTGCACGTTCTGCCGCTTTAATCAGCCACCCGTATAGCTATTATTTGGACCGCGGTTATATGCTGGCTGCTGTTGTTGTTGCTGCTGCTGACGTTGCATGGCCTGATCATAATCCATTTGTGCACGATCAGCCGGGGTCATGCCACGCGAGCTGGCTTCCTGATATACAGGCGCAACAGTTCTGTCTTCCCATGACGAACCTTGCAGACGATTGGAATATGTTGTGGGGCGCTGATATTCAATAACGCGCATATCAGGTTGTTCACGATCACTGCTGAATATCTTATCGAGCCCCAACAGCTTGCCAACACCCATGCCGAGACTGACGGCACCGCCGACACCTTGTCTTATAGCCGCTGAATCCCTACTTGTGCCCCCCGCCATACCGGCGATACCGCCCGCTACCGTACCCACCGCGTTGCCTACCTGCCTTGGGTTTGACGGTCCGGAACCCATAACTTCACCAAAAACCTGGCCGAGGCCCGTTGCCGCCTGTCTGCCGCCCGTCGCCACCGTTCTGGAACCATCGGCAAAAATGGTACCGTTATAAATCATCGTGCCTGCATCCTGACCGACCTGCCGTACAGTCCCTCTGGTTTGGGCGGCCTCGCGACGCTCCTGCTGGTCCATCTGGCGAATAATGCGCTGCATATCCTGACCTTCGCCACGCTGGCCTCGTTCCTGCAGATCCGCCAGACGTGATTCAGCATTGACCTTCGTCTTGGCAGCGCGTTCGTCCATGCCACCGCGCAGCAATTCGTCCATGCGATGGTCGTTGACCAGTTGTTTGGCAACAGCATCCCCGTAGCCCTGCGAGCGCAGATCATTACGGCGCATCAATGTTTTTTCAAGATCGGCAACACCGGAGGCATTGTTATAAGAATCTCTTGCATTATAGCCCGGATTTTGACGTGTCGTTTCATAACGCTGTTGCTGTGACGGGCGTTGTTCATAGCGTTGCTCATGGCGTTGCTGTTGCGGGCGCTCGTAGCCAGCCGCGTTTTCAACATTAACAGTCGGCGGTACGGCTTCCGTTCTGATTTGGTGGGTGCCCGCACTCGCATTTTGTTGCGGTGTTCTGGCTGCTGGTGCAGGGGCGGATGGGGTTTTATCCAGTCCACGTTCCTGAATGAAATCACCGAGCGGATCGGCGCTGGTTGCAGCGGCAGCAGCGATAGGTGCTGTCGGCACCGCATAATTTTTGCCGGAATACTGATTATAGGCGGCCGTCGTCATGATACCGTTGATGCCGTCAACTTTCAGCGTTTCGCTTTTCAGCAGATTCATCGTCAGCTGCATGCCGCGCACGTCGCTGCGCAATGCGTCTGTGCCCTGCTCCATGACTTTGTTCATGCGTTGCTGGAGTTCCGGCCCGTTTTTCTTCAGGCTTTCTTCCATATGGCGGATAGAATCTTCCATGCTGGCATCTTTGGCCAAGCCGTTATCGGTGTTGTATTTTGTGAGTGCCGTCTGGGTATTGGTACCGTTTATACCATCCACCACAAGACGTTTTTTCTGCCCGCCTGCTTCAACATCAGTTATGCCCAGCATGCGCATATAGCCTTGCGCTTTCTGGACTTGCGGGTCAAAAACGGGGTTGGCGGCAACGGCCGGTGCGGTTGGAGTCGTGCTGGCAGGCATCGCCTTATCCACGCCACGATCGGTGGCCTTGAAGGAAGGCGGCTGTATCTTCGACTCGTTGACTTTTTCCTGCATTTTCTCGACGAGTTTGCCCATGTCTGTGTCAGGAGCCATATTATTTTCCTGACTGAATTTTTCTATAAGGTGTTTGAATTTATAATTATCTTTCAGGCCAACACCAGCATCAAACGTCTTCGTATAACCCAGCTCCACCAGCAATTTTTCAGCTTCGAGCCTGCTTTCCTGATAAGTCGGCGCTGCTTTGGCAGACGTTGCGGGAGGTCTGCTGGCTGCCTGTTTTGCAAGCTCCTGAATTTTTTCCGGTGTCAGACCTGTTTGTTCAGCCATTTTATCTCACCCTCTTATCCCATTCCCTGCCTTAACGGCTCTTATATCCACGGGAGTTGTTGCCCCTATTATTATCGAAACAGGTTAATAACCTGTTAAGCATTATGTTAAATTGTCACCGATTTCAGGGGCACTTGTCAAATATCCGGAAAACGGTTGGTTTCCTTAGGAAAATCGGGTTAAATCAGCCCTGAAATTTTCGGGCATTTGAGGGCTGATTATGAAATTCACATTGGACTGGCTGAAACAGCATCTGGATACAACGGCGTCTCTGGATGAGATCACCGTAGCGCTGACCGCACTGGGTCTGGAGGTCGATGCCGTGACTGACCGCGCCAAGCTCTATGCGCCGTTCCATGTAGTTTACGTCGAAAAGGCCGAGAAGCACCCGGACGCCGACCGCCTGCGCGTTTGCATCGTCGATACCGGTAAGGAGAAGTTACAAGTGGTTTGCGGCGCACCGAATGCCCGCGCCGGTATGAAGGCCGTGTACGCGCCCGCCGGAAGTTTTATTCCCGGTACTGGCATTACCATCAAGAAGGGCAGCATCCGCGGTCAGGAATCGAACGGGATGATGGTTTCCGAACGCGAGATGGGATTGTCGGAAGAACATGAGGGCATTATCGATGTTGCTGCCGATGTCGCCGTCGGCACTTCATTTGCCGATCTTTACAGCCTGAATGATCCGCTGATTGAGATTGGCCTGACGCCCAACCGGGCGGACTGCGCCGGGATTCGCGGCATTGCGCGCGATCTGGCGGCTGCGGGATTGGGCAAACTGAAACCGCTGAATGAAGATGTGGTGAAGGGCAACGGTAAATCACAGATTAATGTTTCCCTGATATTCGATGCTGACAAGAAAGATGCCTGCCCGCTGTTCATTGGACGCGCTATCAAGGGCGTGAAAAACGGCCCATCGCCTAAATGGCTGCAAGACCGCCTGAAGGCCGTGGGCTTGCGCCCGATTTCGGCGCTGGTGGATATCACCAATTATCTGTCGCTCGATTTGTGCCGCCCGTTACACGTGTTCGATGCTGACAAGCTCAAAGGCGATATTCATGTGCGGCTGGCCAAGAACGGTGAAACATTGAAGGCGTTGAACGGCAAGGAATATGCGCTAACCGACGCAATGACCGTTGTGTGCGATGATAACGGCGTACTGGGTCTGGGCGGCGTGATAGGTGGCGAAGCCACTGGCTGCACCGAGGGCACAAGCAATGTTTATATCGAATGCGCTTATTTCGATCCGTTACGCACCGCGCGTACAGGCCGGGCCTTACAGATCGACAGCGATGCGCGTTACCGTTTCGAGCGCGGCATCGACCCGGCCTTCACCGTTCCGGCGATGGAAATCGCCACGCGCCTGATTCAGGAATTATGCGGCGGCGACGCGAGTGAGATCGTCACAGCAGGCGCTGTGCCTGCGTGGCAGCGTACAATTGCCTATGACCCTGCTTATTTGAAACAGATCGGTGGGTTTGAACTGCCCGCCGAAAGACAGAAGGCGATTCTGGAAGCGCTCGGTTTTACCGTGAATGTAAAATCGGCCAGCGACTGGCAGATCCAGCCGCCATCATGGCGCGGTGACGTCGAAGGCCGCGCCGATATCGTTGAGGAAGTCCTGCGCGTCAACGGCTATGACAATATTCCGCCTGTATCCATGCAGAAAACCAGTGCCCTGACACAAGGCGGCGAAACCGCCAACGGCACACGCACACGCCGCGCCCGCGCGATGCTGGCAGCCCGTGGTATGGATGAATGCGTGACATGGTCGTTCATGCCGGAAGACAAGGCCGACCTGTTCGGTGCCAATGACAGCCAGCAGGCAGCCGCGCTGAAACTGTCAAACGCGATCAGCACCGATCTGTCGCAGATGCGCCCGAGCATTCTGCCCAACCTGATCGAGGCCGCCGAGCGCAACCGCGCCCGTGGTTTCGGCGATAACGCTTTGTTTGAGGTCGGCCCTGTATTCATCAGCCCCAAGGTCAAGGGGCAAGCATTGGTCGCTACCGGCATCCGCAGCGGGCAGCGCGGCCCCCGTCACTGGAGCGGCGCTGAAGCCAGCCGCAACGTGGATGTAATGGACGCCAAGGCCGATGCGTTGGCCGTGATTGAATCGACAGGCATGAGCACCGCTGGACTACAGGTCAGTCGCGACGCCCCTGCCTGGTATCACCCGGGTCGTTCCGGCGTTTTGAAAATGGGACAAAATATCGTCTCCCGGTTTGGCGAGATACACCCGGCGACGCTCGATGCGCTGGATATCAAAGGGCCAGTCGTTGGCTTTGAGGTGATGCTGGAAAATATTCCGCAGGCGAAGAAAAAAGGCACGGCGCGATCATTGCTGGCGCTGGCCACGCTGCAGCCGGTATCCCGCGATTTTGCCTTTATCGTCGATGGCAAGGTTGAGGCCGATGCGCTGATCCGCGCCATCCGTGGCAGCGATAAAGACCTGATCGACGATGTGCAGATCTTTGACGTCTATGCCGGCAAGGGTGTGCCGGAAGGACAAAAATCAGTCGCTATTTCCGTCACGCTGCAGCCACGCAGCCAGACACTCACCGATGCCGACATCGAGGCGATCAGCAAGAAGATCGTCGATGCCGTCGCCAGCAAAACCGGGGGCGTGCTGCGTACATAGCGCGTATTTCTGATGACTTCCTATTATTACTGCATCGACCCGGTACTGACGCAAGCGGAAGCGGGCGACCACGCCAACGCGTTGATTACCGTTGCGCGTGATCCGCGCCCGTGCGACGGGCATGTTGATGATTGTTTCGTACTGGCCAATCCTGTCCATATCATACAGCTGAACGAAATAGCCGCAGTTGATGATCTGGCGCAGCTGGTGCACGATGTTCCGCTATACCATTTCAATATGGAGCTGGTGCTGGATGAGGCACTGGCCGCGCGGCACCACAACAAGGCCATTATGGAAGCGCTGGTCAATGCGTTCGACGGCGCGCCGTTACCGCACACGATCGAAGCCGCCGATCCGGGCGGCGATAAAATTTCGGGCAATCTGCGCCACCCGGTCCTCGAACATATGGATGCCGCCGCTCTGGCCCGCATTTACGTGCAGTTTTTGATGAATCTGCGCCGCCATAAGGAAGATTACAGCTTCCAGCGTAATATCCTGGGCCACCATACTGATCGCTTCCTGCAACAATTCGATGGGTTTTTTGAAGCACAGCAAGGACAGATCCGCGCGCATATCCTGCTGGCGTTTGGTCTGCGGCTAGATCACGACCCGCGCAAACCGCTTGAGAGCTATGTTCATAACGGGCAGATGAATGCGCGCAAAAAGAACATCTCCCAAGCGCATGAACTGGTGTGGGCATGGCTGGAATGCGACGACTACCAAAGACGCCGTTGCCGCGATATTCACCGCGTGATGAGCCTGACATCGCTGCCGCGTATGCCGAACTGGGTACGTCTGGATGTATTCCGCTTTCTGGAGATGGAGGCGATGAAACAGATATTCGCCGAGAAACTGATCGCCAGCGACCCGGATCTGCATTTACTGGACGGTACGCTGCAGCTGAAACACGCCATACGGATGAATGCGGTCGGGCAGGTCGATGAGAATCTGCAACAGCTGATGGCGCAAACGATTAATCCGGGTAGCTCCTATTCCGGCGCGGGCACACGGTTTGCCGATGCGGCCACGATCCGCGAGAAAGAATCCCACACGATCAAGCTGGGTTCATAAAGCTCAGAGACGTCCCTATCTTAAGGCGACGGTGAAGACCCGGACGGTGCTGAATGAGCTGGTGTTGCGGGCTTCACAAGCGGGAACAGGCTATCAAGCGTTGAGTCATGACTGACAATATCGCCATCCGTCAGGCCAAGCTCCCGAATGAGGCGCAGGCAATCTTCTCCGTGACTGCCATCCTGAGAGCAATAAACAATACATTGACCGGGTTTATTCTCGACGGGCTTTAGAACCACATACCGCTGTTCGGGATTATCGTCCCATTGTATTAAAATATCTGGCCAATCGGTATCTTCCCTCGGCTCACCCGCCATCGTGTTATAACGATCACGGGCTTCCTGAACAGAAATATTCAGGCGCAGGCATTCAAGCGATTGCGGGTAGCCATCAGAATCCAGCGGGCCTTGCGGAATTTTTACAGTCATTTAAATCCTTTCAGAATATGAAAGAAAAACCTAGCATTTGCGTTTTTTATAGAAAAGCCTTAAAGGCCAACAATGACTGAAATATTATTTCGTCTTCGCCATTTCTTCGGCCAGTATGTCTTTGCGCGACAGTTTACCGATCATGGTTTTGGGCAGCGGCTTATCACGAATTTCGATCTGGCGTGGCATTTCTATCGGCGAAATTTTGTCTTTCAGAAAATCCTTCATTTCCTCAGCCGTCAGGCTCTGGCCCGTCTTGGGTTTGATCCACGCCTTGACCGTTTCGCCGCGCTGCGGGTCGGGCAGGCCTGCGACGATGCATTCCTCGATGGCGGGATGCAGATAGATTGCTTCTTCGATATTACGGGGATAGACATTATAGCCGTTCACCAAAATCATGTCCTTGATGCGATCAACGATGAAGACATAGCCGTCCTCATCGATCATGGCTATATCGCCGGTGTGCAGGCGACCATTGCGCAGCACCTCGCTGGTGGCTTCGGGTTTGTTCCAGTAGCCTTTCATCACCTGCGGCCCGCTTATGCAGACTTCGCCACGTTCGCCATGCGGCATGGGCGTGACATGGTCGTCAGGATTGATGATTTCGATGATCGTGCCGGGTAGCGGCAGACCGATGGAGCCGGGTTTGTTAACACCAACCGCCGGGTTGCAACAGGCAACAGGCGCGCTTTCGGTAAGGCCGTAGCCTTCGACGACGACGCTGCCGGTGTTTTTCTCGAACGTTTTTTTGACTTCGACCGGCAGCGGCGCGCCACCGGACATGCATAGACGCAGCGATGTCAGATTGAACTGGGAGAGCTTCGGATGATTGTTGATGGCGTTATAAATCGCGGGCACAGCCGGGAAATAATCAGGCCTGCTTTTGTGTATGGCCTTGAGCGTTTTATCCAGCTCGAAACGCGGCACCGGCACTATAATTTCAAGGCCGATGCGTACGCTTAAATTCATCACTGCCGTCATTGCGAACACGTGGAAAAATGGAATAACGCCCAGCATTTTCTGGCCGGGCTTGGCACCCACGAACCACATCGCGGATTGATTGGTGTTGGCCGTGATATTGGCATGAGTCAGCATGGCACCCTTGGGCACACCTGTCGTACCACCCGTATATTGCAGGACGGCTATATCTTCGTCAGGGTCGATGGTCACAGGTGACGGCTTGCCATCATTGACGTTGATGTCGCTGAGCCATGTCACAAAATCTTCATTGCCGATATGGGCGATATCCTTGCGTTTCAGCAGCGGGAACAGGATATTTTTCGGGAACGGGAGAATATCGGCGAACGGGCAGACCAAAATGCGCGCCAGACCCGATTCCGCACGGATATCAAAGAGCTTGCCGTACAGCAGGCTTAGGTCCAGCGTCACCATCAATTCGGTCTGGCTGTCCTTGATCTGGTGGATCAGTTCCTTGGGCGCGTAAAGCGGATTGAAATTGACGACGGTGCCACCAGCCTTCAGCACCGCATAATAGGCAATCAAGAAATAAGTGCAGTTCGGCAGGAACAGTCCCACGCGGGTGCCTTTTTTGACGCCCAGACCCTGCAAACCCTTGGCCATGCGATTGACCTGATCACCGATATCGCCCCAGCTTGTCACCTGCCCCATGAAATCAAAAGCGGGCTGTGCCGATAATTTTTGTACTGTCCGGTCCAGCATGACCGTCACCGGGCCGGTCTCAATCGCCGCATGCCAGTCGATATCCTCCGGGTAGTTTTTAAGCCATGGCCATGATTCCGAAGAGGATGAGGCGCTCGTTTTGTTCATGTGGATTGCTCCTGAAGGGCGGGTTCGGCACCGGGGATACCCCTGATCGGCACCCCCCTTCTACTGAGTCTAAGTCACAGATTTTGGATTTTCCATGGTTAATGGCAGGCGATTACAATTTTTGATTGCTGCACCGCACGTCAAGATCATTTCAGGGGTACCACCATGTTATAATTTAATTTCCGAAATGGCGTCTAAAATCTTATAACTTGAGCATATTCTAATATTATCCTTTGCTTTTGTTAAAAATTCTGGATTTGCTCCTTTTCTTCTGCCAATATGTGGCCTTACAATCTTGGGTATCGAACACGATATATTTAGTCGATATCTACTAATTTTTTTGATGAATAAGGGTGTACATTCTGTGTACGAACAAACTAATAAAGATGTGTCTACCAATATCGAGACCACCCATTCGGGACCGCCGGTACGGGCGCGCCTGAAATGGTTCAATACCCCAAAGGGTTTTGGTTTCGTTGTTCCCGAAGATGACCAGACGCTTGATGCTTTTTTGCATATAACCACGTTACAACGCAGCGGTATTAATGCGCTGGGCGATGGCGCTTGTCTGCTCTGCCATATTCAGCGCGGCCCCAAAGGGGCGCATGTGCTGGAAATTCTGGAGATGCTCGACGCCGGTAATCTGCCGGAAGAAATCCGCAATACGCCGCCGCAAGCGGCCATGCCGATCGGCAAGACCCAGCGCATGGGCGGCGAAGTCAAATGGTACAAGGAAGACAAGGGTTTTGGATTCGTCGTACCGGATGACGGCATGAAAGATGTTTTCATCCATAAAACATGCCTTGAGAAAAACGGCATTGAAAAGCTGGAGACCGGCCAGCGTGTCAGCATGCTGTTCCGCGCCGTGCCCAAAGGCCGCGAAGTCGTGGAAATAGAGATCGTCCGCCAGGGCTGAACCATCCCTCGTTCCCTGTTAAAAAAAGGCTGGCTACCATAACGGCAGCCAGCCTTAGAAGGTCACATCAGACAATAGGGATAGTCATTACGCATAAGCGGCTGTTCTGCACCCACCACCCAGATTAAATCTAGGCGTTGACCACTTCTTTAAGGTCGTCTTCGGGCAGGACAGATGATACAGCATCATCAAAATCTTCGGCTTTGAGGGTCCGGCTGCGGCTCGGCACCTGATACGCCACGCGGGCATGCTCCTCGCAATAAGGGAGACCCGGCACGGAGGTACAGCCGCAGAAGGAAAAATTCTCTTCTTTCGGATCGCCTGAAGGCCAGCGGCACATGCGTTCCTTCAGTTCGATCATTTTCAGGCCTTTGAAGGACATATTGGCCGGTTTTGCAACCACCACGGACTTGACCTTCAACGGTTTTTTAATTTCGGGAACACGCTCTTCCTTGCGTTCATTTTGCTGGATCGGGGATATGCGGTTTGAAAGCTTGAGGCGGTGCGCCTTGCCTATAACAGCGTTACGGGTAACGCCACCCAGGGCTTTTGCAATTTCTGCGGCGGTTTTTCCCTCGCCCCACAATTTTTTCAGAAGCTTTACGCGTTCATCAGTCCAGCTCATCAGACTTCCTCTCCCAGAAGTGTCCACACACAAACGCCTATGAAAATGACAGAGATATCCCTGATTCACATATAGATAAATGGTGGCGCGTTGATGAAGTTACTGTATCGGCGTGTGATTCGCGTGGAAAGAGTCGGGCGAATCTTTCGTTCTCTTATCCACAATAATCAGAATCGGATTCAAAAATGACTCTTACAGGGGATAAAGAGTCAAGGGCGACTCAAAAAAGAGTCGTAAGTGATTCATTTAGCGTTGAAATCGAGTCCCCAGACTTCGTAACGCTCGCGATCCTCCAGCCACTTCTCATCAACCTTGACGAAAAGTTTCAGATGGACGGTGCATTCGAACAAGTCCTGCAGTTCGAGGCGCGCTTCCTCACCGATCTTCTTGATCTGCGATCCACCCTTGCCCAGCACGATGGCTTTATGCGTTTCACGCGCGACATAAATGATCTGCGAGATTTTAATATCGCCGTTATCAAACTGTTCCCATTCTTCCGTTTCCACGGTGAGCGCGTAGGGCAGCTCTTGATAAAGAGCACGGAAGAGTTTTTCACGCGTAATCTCCGCCGCCAGCAGGCGTTCGGGCATGTCGTTGATCTGGTCTTCGGGGTAATGCCAGACGCCTGCGGGCGCTTTTTTGACCAGCCATTTCATCACATCAGCGGTGCCGTCACCAGTCAGTGCAGAAATCATGAAGGTCGCATCGAAATCGATCTTTTCATTGAGTTCTGCCGCCATTTTCAAAAGCACATCTTTGGCGGCCTTATCGAATTTATTCAAAACCAGAATGCAGGGCATATCACCTTTGACTTGTGCCAGACGTTCGACGATGGCGCGGGTATCACCATCTATTTTCTTGCGGCTGGCATCGACGATCAGCATGACGATATCGGCTTCGTCGCGTCCCTGCCAGGCGGCGGCGACCATCGCTTTTTCCAGACGTTCCTTGGGTGCGAAAATGCCGGGAGTGTCGATAAAGATGATTTGCGTCTGATCCTGCAGGGCGATGCCGCGCACCATCGTGCGGGTGGTTTGCACCTTGGGTGAGACAATTGACACCTTGCTGCCTACCAGCGTGTTCATCAGTGTCGATTTGCCCGCGTTGGGCGCGCCGATGACGGCGACAAAGCCACAACGGGTTTCGGGGGCGGCAGAATGATCGTTCATTTTGAATTATCCAGACGTTCAAGAAGAAGGCGGGCGGCCTCTTTTTCGGCAGCCCGGCGGGAGGAGCCTGCGGCTTGCGCAGGCGGGAAGCCCTGTACGGTGACAGAGATGGTAAAGCGTGGAGCGTGATCGGGGCCTTCGCGTCCGGCCACGTCGTAAGCGGGCAGCGGCAAGCCGCGCCCCTGCGCCCATTCCTGCAGGGCGGTTTTGGGGTCTTGCGGCGGGGCGCTCAGGATATTGACGCGCTCGCCCCACAAGGCGGTGAGCAGGCGGCGGCATGGCTCCAGCCCGGCATCGAGATAGATGGCACCGATCAGCGCCTCCAGCCCGTCCGCCAGCATATTATCGTTATCGGCGCCGCCCGCGCCGCGCTCGCCCTCGGAGAGGATCAGCGCATCGCCCAGATTGATCTCGCGGGCAATCGTGGCCAGCAATTCTCCCTGCACCAGCGCCGCGTGACGCTTGGCGAGATCGCCTTCGGCCTCGTGCGGGAAAGCGGTATAGAGGATTTCGGCCATCAGCAGACCCAGTACGCGGTCGCCGAGGAATTCCAGGCGTTCATAATTGGTATCCGCGCCGGTGCTGGCATGGGTCATCGCCGCCTGTAACAGGTCAGAGCGGGAAAATTTGAATCCCAGCCGTTGCTGCAGATGATCAAGGGGCTGGTGCGGCATGGGCGTCTTTGACAAGGCTGGCAGAGTCAGCGGGTTTTTTCGCTTCCGGCGGGCGCACAGGCGCGATGGTATCAAAAATGCGGCCATAACGGATCGCCCACGGCCATTTCCAGACTTCGCCGATATTGGCCGAACCATTGGTCGAGAAGAAGATAAACGCGGCGCGGCCAACAAAATTCTCATACGGCACATAACCGACGGCATTCTGTACGCGGCTGTCCTGCGAGTTATCGCGATTATCGCCCATCATGAAATAATGTCCCGGCGGCACGACGAATTCTTCGGTGTTATCGAGCGGGCCATTGTCGGATTCTTCGTAGATGCTGAACATGGCGCCCTCGGGCAGGGTCTGGATATATTCATTCAGCACCTGCGTAACATTGCCCTCGCGCACTTCTTTCAGGCCCACGGTTTCACGCGGCACGATCTTACGGTTGAGATAAAGCCTGCCGTCGATCATCTGGATGGTATCGCCCGGCAGACCGATCACGCGCTTGATGAAATCGATGCGGGTATTGGTCGGCAGCTTGAAAACCACGACATCGCCGCGCAGCGGCATGTCGCCACCAGTCATTATGCGCCCGTCAATCGGGGCGAGACTGAACGGGAAAGAGTGACGGGAATAACCGTAAGCGGGTTTATTGACGAACAGATAATCGCCGATCTCAAGTGTCGGCTTCATCGAGCTTGAAGGGATATTGAAAGGTTCATAAAAGAAAGTGCGGATCAGCAACGCCAGCACGACGGCAATCATGGCTGTTTTCAAAAATTCAGCCCATTCCTCGCGCGCGTTCAGCGGCGGCGCTTTTTCAGCAGTGCCTTCCGGGGCGTCCTGACCGGGGGTCGCAGGATTTTGCTTGGCGCTGTCTATTTTCATATCTTTTGTCATGGGCTTTGTTTTACTGAAAGGCATCCTAAAATGCCAGCAAGATCGCCTATTCTCGCATAAAATACGGCGAAAAACAGGATGTTAATCGGCCTCGATGATGACCGAGGCCTGCCCGAAGGGGGGATCGTCGGACAGGGTCAGGTGCAAAATCACGGTCTTTCCAGAAGGCGTCATGTCCTGCAGGCGTTTTAAAGCCCCGCCGGTGAGTACCAGTGAAGGCTTGCCCAACGCATCGTTCACTACCCCGATATCACGCATGAACACGCCCTGCGCGATGCCGGTGCCCAGCGCCTTGGAACAAGCTTCCTTGGCCGCAAAGCGTTTGGCATAACTGGCAATATGTTTTCCGGACGATCTCAGGCTTTCCGCCCGTTCGATTTCCGCCGGGGTAAAGCAGCGGCGGATAAAGCGATCGCCGAAACGCGCCAGTGTTTTTTCGACGCGGCGAATATCGATCATGTCGGAACCAGTGCCAATAATCATAGGTCACTCCGGGGGGCTTTGATGCCCAGTTTCAAAACGCGGCGCATGTGGTAGAGCTGCTGCAGCTTGCGCACCGGGTAATAGAGAATCAGGTAATAAACCGGCCAGGAGAGAAGGCCATAAATGATTCCACCAATTCCCATCGGTAAAAACAGCGTCAACGGTTCGCTCAAGAAAAACGAGAGCGTATGTTCATGCGGCATCGCCACGGATTCTTCAGCGCCGAAAGCCCGCATCAGCCAAACGCCCAGTTTGTAATCAAGATAAAACATCGGCGGCAATGTCCATGGATTGCCCCAGAACGTGCCCACCAGTGACGCGATCTTGCTCTGACGGAAAATATGCGCGTAGAACAGCGACTGTACGTAGTGCGTCCCTAAAAACGGCGTGAAGGACACCGCCGCGCCCGTTGCCAGCCCGCCCGCGATCCGGTAAGTGGAATCGGATTGGCGGAACAAACGGTGATGAATGTAATAGATCGTGCGTTTCCAGCCCATAGACGGCCATATCAACTCACGCAGCTGCCGGGTCAAATCTAGCGGTTGGCGACGTCTGAACAGCACGATATCCCCTACCTGCCGCGGGCGCGTTCGACGGAGGCGATTTGCGGTGTGGCGCGCAACGCAGCAATAATATTATTCAGGTGCCGCGTGTCGTTCACATACACATCCAGCAGCATGTCCCAGAAATCGAGGGAACGGCTGGTGATTTTCAGATTGATAATGTTGCCGCCGTTTTTGCCGATGACCGTGGAGAGCGTACCGAGCGCGCCCGCGACGTTCGAGATCGTCACCTGCAGGCGACCCACATGCGCTTCGGGGCTATCCGGGCCTTCATCCCAGGACACATCGAGCCAGCGTTCGGGGGTGTCGGCAAAATTCTCAAGCGTTTCACAATCGATGGTGTGGATGGTCACGCCCTTGCCCGTTGTCACAATGCCCACAATGCGGTCGCCGGGCAGCGGGTGGCAGCAGCGGGCGTAATGCACGGCCATGCCGGGGATCAGCCCCTTGATCGGCATCGGCTTGTTGGTGCCGCCAGAGCTTTCAGTTTTATTGCGGCCTTGTATGTTCTGTTGTTCGACCTCGGCGTCGGTCGGCTTTTTCGCGGTCGGCGTTTTATGCGCCGGGAAAATCGTGCGGAAGACATCGCGGGCGACAAGATTGCCCTGACCGATACCGGCATAGAGATCATCGACCTCGTCCATGCGGAATTGCGGGACGACATTGGTGACGGCTTTATCGGTGAATTCGTAACCTTCCTGCTGGAAGATTTTTTGCAGCATCGCCTTGCCGAGCGCGCTGTACTGATCGCGTTGCTGCATACGCACGAAACGGCGGATATGAGAGCGCGCCTTGCCGGTCACAACAAAGCGTTCCCAGGTTGGCGACGGGTTCTGGTTTTTAGCGGTTATAATATCGATCTGGTCGCCGTTGTTAAGTTTGGTATTCAAAGGCGCGATGCGGCCATTGATCTTGGCGCCGACGCATTTATCACCCACGCCCGAGTGCACCGCATAGGCGAAATCCACCGGGGTCGAGCCTGCGGGCAGCTCGATCAGGTCGCCCTTGGGCGTGAAGCAATAAACCTGGTCCTGGAAGAGTTCGAGCTTGGTGTTCTCAAGCATTTCTTCCGGGCGTTGTTCCTGATCGAGAATTTCCAGCAAATCGCGCAGCCAGCGATATTCCTTGGCGTCCTTGCGTTCTGATTTCTTACCCTCTTTATAGGCCCAGTGCGCGGCGACGCCGAGTTCGGCTTCTTCCTGCATCTGGCGGGTGCGGATCTGCACTTCGATGCGGTGATTGCCGGGGCCGATCACCGTGCTGTGGATCGAGCGGTAGCCGTTGGGTTTGGGCGTCGAGATGTAATCCTTGAAGCGCCCCGGTACGGTCGGATAGTTGCTATGGACGATGCCGAGCGCGCCGTAACATTGCTCGATATTCTCGACCACGACACGGAACGCCATGATGTCGGAGAGTTGTTCGAACGACACGTTCTTGCGCTGCATCTTGCGCCAGATCGAATATTTGGTTTTCTCGCGGCCCGTGACTTCGGCGGTGATGCCGGAATCCTCCATCAGTTCTTTGAGTTCGACGATAATTTCCTTGGTGACTTCGGTGCCTTCCTGACGCAGGAAAGACAAGCGGTTACCGATGCTTTCACGGGCCTCGGGGTTGAGCTGGGCGAAGCACAGGTCTTCCAGCTCCTCCTTCAAATTGTGCAAGCCGATGCGTTCGGCGAGCGGCACATAAATCTCGATGGTTTCACGGGCGATGCGCTGGCGCTTCTCCGGTTTCTGGATTGCGTTCAGTGTGCGCATGTTGTGCAAACGGTCGGCGAGTTTGACCAGCAGCACACGGATATCTTCGGACATGGCCAAGACCAGCTTGCGGAAATTCTCCGCCTGCTTGCCCTCCATCGTCTGGCCTTCGATCCGGGAGAGTTTGCTGACGCCGTTGACCAGATTGGCGACTTCCTCGCCGAACTGGGCTTTGACCTCGTCATAAGTGGCTTTGGTATCTTCGAGTGTGTCATGCAGAATGGCGGTCACGATAGTGGCCGTATCCATTTTCATGTTGGCGAGCAGACCGGCAACTTCCATGGGGTGCGTGTAATAAGGCTCGCCGGAGGAACGGGTCTGGCCGTCGTGCATTTTCTTGGCGTATTCATAGGCACGGGTCACCGGCCCGGGATCAAAATCCGGGTTGTAGGTTTGTATCTGGGAGATCAGCGGTGAGGGTTCGTACATTAAGATACCTAAGCGAATTCAGGTATCCAATATAGGGTGCGCCGCGGGAACCGCCAATAGAAAAGGCCGGAAAATCCGGCCTTTCATAAACCCGTGGTATAAATACCGGATTATTCTTCGGTACCGCCACCGGCCAGATCGTCGAGCGCGGAATCAGCAAAATCCTCGTCGTCATCGTCATCGGGAATGTTTTCGAAACCTTCACCGGCGGCTGCCTGTGCGGCGGCAATCGCGCTCCACTCAGCTTCGCCATCCATCTGGTCGATCACATCTTCGCTGTCATCCATTTCGAGGACGCGCTGGTTGTTTTTGACCAGTTCTTCGCGCAGATCGTCAACGCTGATCGTGGTATCCGCGATTTCACGCAGGGCCACAACAGGGTTTTTGTCATTGTCGCGTTCGACAGTCAGCGCCGCGCCCGAACCCAGACGACGGGCGCGCTGGGCGGCCACCATCACCAGTTCAAAACGGTTGGTTACTTTGTCGATGCAATCTTCAACGGTTACGCGCGCCATGGAACATCACCTAATCAGCTAATTTATTAAGGAACAGATGCCGCTTATAGGCAGTTTTATACCGCAAAGCAAGGTTCTTGTCGTTTTTCAGCGGATTTTGCTGGCTTTCTATTTTGCATAATGCTATACAACGGCGCATAGCTACTATGCCTAAGTTTCAGGATTTTAGACTGGCAATTTTGATTCTAAAGCATTATTTACATTAGCAATTACTGTTAGACCGTCTCAACGCGTAACCACTAAAGAGTATGAAAATGCCTAAATCATCTAAGTCTTCCCTTTCTAATATTCCGTTTTATGCGGAAGAAAAAATCGCATTATTTATTGATGGCTCCAATTTATACGCCGCTGCCCGCGCCCTTGAATTCGATATTGATTATAGAAAATTACTGCAGTGGTCGGCAACGCAAGGCCGTCTGGTACGGGCCTTCTACTACACGGCCCTGATCGAAAACGAGGAATACTCCCCTATCCGTCCGCTGGTCGATTGGCTGGACTATAACGGCTATACGATGATCACCAAGCCGACGAAGGAATTCGTCGATGCGCAGGGACGCCGCAAGATCAAAGGCAACATGGATATCGAGCTTGCCATCGACATGATGGAAATGGCCGACCATGTGGACCACATCATGCTGTTCTCGGGTGATGGCGATTTCCGCCGCCTGATCGAAGCGGTACAGCGCAAGGGTGTGCGCGTGACGGTGGTCAGCACGATCAAGTCGACGCCGCCGATGGTCGCCGATGAACTGCGCCGCCAGGCCGACCACTTTCTGGACCTGGATATTCTGGCTGAAGAAATCATGCGCGCACAAAGCGATGTGCCGCCGCGTGAAGTCGCGAATGTCTAAAAGAAACTGAATTGAAGAAAAGGCTGCGATGTTCTCGCAGCCTTTTTTATTGTCTGCTTTTACAAGGGCGTGTGTTGCAGAGATTTTTTAACCTGTCTTTTTTCGGCAACCTGAGACAGATCCCCATTTGATATGATAGCGGCGCGAACAGCGGCGACTCTCGCCTGAATAGAAGGCTGCTCTTTTCTTATATCCGTTAAGAAGTACTTACGGGCTCGTTTATATCTTTGTTCGATATCTGCATCAGTCCAGAAATGATAATTCCATCCATGAGAACGCCTACGGGAAAGTTCTGCTTCACTTCCTCTCCCGACATGCACATTCCAGCTCGAATCAAAGCCATGCCGCCAGCCTAACTCCGTCCACGACAAGCGACTCCGGAAAAAGTTTGCGACGGGATCCCGCGTGTATCCATCTGGTATGCCATGATAGAACGCAGCATCGCTTTCATATTTAGCGTCATAAAACTCCAACAGCCTTTCCAGAGAACTGTTTACTTTTTTTAAAGCTTTATCGTAATCGGCAGAGAGCGCATTGACCTTTGCAAAGGCATTAGAAATCTTTCCTACAACGACTATTCCGCCTGCCTGAATATTTGTAGCAAAGCCTGCAAATAAATTGCCATTCCCCGTATTTAGGGAAGCAAGTTCGTTAAACTGTTCCGACAAAGAATGGCATTGCGGGGCAAAATGTTCGTTCAGCGCTTCCACCACATTTCCCGGCGGCTGCTTGGTATCGAGTAGAATTTCCTGAATTTTATGTATGAGTTTTTGGCGTTTCATTTTTTAATACCTTATATGAACATGAGAAAATCCTTTCAGTCTGCCCCCTGCAGGGCACGGCATTTCAAAAGGATGGCAATGATGTGATTTTGGTATAGGAATGGGATGCGCTTAGAAGCGCATTGTCAGCATGTTCACAATGATAATATTGCTGTAGTCCATGATCCGACCGTATCAAGAACTTTTTTTCGATGCAATAAAAAGATTCGGGCGATTCTAGTGGCGCAGAGCGGCGTTTTTGGCCACCAGCGCGATCAGTTCTTCGTCTGATACTTTCTTCTGCGCGTCGGCCAGATCCTTGAAGCGGACGAAGGCGTCTTCCAATGCGTTCTCGCCGAGCTTGTAACCCAGCGCCTCCAGTTTCTTGCGGAAGGCGTGGCGGCCTGAATGCTTGCCCAGCACCAGTTCCGATTTATCAAGGCCGACAGACTCAGGTGTCATAATTTCATAGGTCTGCGCGTTTTTGAGCATGCCGTCCTGATGGATGCCGCTTTCATGCGCGAAGGCATTAGCCCCAACGATCGCTTTGTTCGGCTGGCAGGAGAAACCTGTCACTTCCGACAGCGTTTTCGAAAGCTGCATAATCATCGTGGTCTGAATATTGTTGGTGTATGGCAGCTTGTCAGGGCGTGTGCGGATCGCCATGACGATTTCCTCAAGCGCGGCGTTACCCGCACGTTCACCGATACCGTTGATCGTGCATTCAACCTGACGGGCACCCGCCTGCACGGCGGCCAGCGAGTTGGCAACAGCCAGACCGAGATCGTTATGACAGTGGGCGGAGAGAATCGCCTTATCAATGTTCGGCACACGTTCGATGAGCATGCGGAAACGCGCCGCGTAATCTTCGGGCGTGGCATAGCCGACGGTATCGGGAATGTTAATGGTGGTGGCGCCTGCCCTGATCGCGGTTTCAACGGCGCGGCAGAGGAAATCATCCTCGGTGCGGCTGCCATCTTCGGCTGACCATTCGACGTCGTCGGTAAAGTTGCGGGCATAACCCACGCATTCGGCAATTTTCTCGATCACCGCTTCGGGTTCCATCTGCAATTTGTATTTCATGTGCAACGGCGAGGTGGAGATAAAAGTATGGATGCGCTGGCGCTTGGCGGGCTTGATCGCTTCGGCGGTGGCTTCAATGTCTTTTTTCACGGTGCGGCACAGACCGGCGATGACAGCGTTCTTCGCTTCACCGGCGATAGCGTGCACGGCCTCGAAATCGCCCTTGCTGGCGATGGGGAAACCGGCCTCGATGACATCGACGCCCATCTGATCGAGCAGGCGCGCCATGCGCAGCTTCTCATCATGGTTCATCGAGCAGCCGGGCGATTGTTCGCCGTCGCGCAGGGTCGTATCAAATATGATGACGCGGTTTTTATCGGCACTCATTTTTTCTTTACCTCATGGTCATCGAGAACGCGGGCTTCGTCGGGCAGCATGATCGGGATGCCGTCACGCACGGGATAGGCCAGTTTGGCCTGATCGGAAATCAGTTCCTGCCGGGCCGCGTCATAGCGCAGCAGCGCATGCGTCAGCGGGCAGACAAGGATTTCAAGCAGTTTTGGGTCAACGGTCTGGGTCATGGGTATATTAGTAGAACAACCGGGATATAAGTTCAATATCAGTGGCGGCCATCGCAGTTGCAGCTGGCATTGCCGTTGTGCACCGCCATTTCCAGCATGGTCATAAACATTTTTGCGCGGGTGCGGCAGCAGGCGGCTTCGAGCAAGGCCTGCTTCTCGCCCGGGTCGAGCGGGCAGATCATGGAAAGCGCAGTGATCAGTTTGTCGTCATTGGCGCTGTCTATGGAATCCCAGCTGCAGGAAAGCCCTTCGAGATGGAAATAGCTGCGCAGCAGGTCCTTGAGATGATTGCGGTCGATGCCGAGGCAATCGGGTGATTGCAGATCATCCTTGAACGGTTCCCAGTTTACCTGCGCGCGGCGGTAACCGTTTTGCAGGCCTGTTTCCTGCGTGAGCTGAAAACGGCTGACCCCTGTCAGCGTAATCAGGTAGCGGCCATCATCGGTTTCTTCAAAAGCGGTGATACGCCCAGCACCGCCAGTCGCAAACAAAGGTGCGGTATCATTGGTAGTGCCCTGCTGGAAATCACGCGGCTGGATGATGCCAATAATGCGACTGCTTTTCAGAGCGTCTTCGATCATGGCGAGATAACGCGACTCAAAAATATTCAGCGGCAACTGACCGCGCGGCAGTAACAATACCCCGGTCAACGGAAAGACCGGTATTTCTTGCGGCAATGCAGCAGGCACTGTTCTGGGCGTTGCGGTCAAAGTCATCTCATTCATATAGGGCAGAAACCTTCAGGAAAACAGGACGGTCGATAATTTTCTGCGTCCCGCCAGCGTCAACGGGTCAGCGGGCCCGAGGGCCTCGAAGAACTGGAGCAGCTGTTTACGGGCTTTGTCTTCCTCCCAGGTGCGGTCCTTACGGATAATCAGGATCAGGGCATCCATCGCCTCTTCCTTTTCACCGGCTGCGAACAGCGCCATGGCCAGATCGAAACGGGCCTGATGGTCTTCGGGATTTTTCTCCAGCAGCTTGATGAAGGATTCGATCTCTTTGCGGTCAGGCTTGTTCTTGGCTAACTCCAACGCTGTACGCACGGCGGCCAGTTGCGGGTCTTTGGCAAACGCTTCAGGCGCGTTATCAATCATCATCTGCGCCTGATCGAGCTGGTCAGCGGCGATAAAGGTGCGCACGAACCCGGCATAGGCCTGTGCATGGGTTTCATCCTCACGCAGGATTTGCGCATAGATACCTTGCGCGGTCTGGAAATCGTTCTGCGCCAGCGCTTCGGCGGCGGCTTTCAGCGCGGCGGGGATATCCAGCGCGCCGGGTTGTTCCTGTACCGCCATTTTGGCAAGTTGATCAATAATGGCCTTGATCTCGCTCACCGGACGCACACCCGCAAACGCGGTGACAGGCTGCCCTTTGAAAAAAGCGAACACCGTCGGCACCGACTGGATGCGCAAGGCCTGCGCCAGTTCCTGGTTCTCGTCGATATTGACCTTGGCGAGCTTCACCTTGCCGCCCGCTTCTTTCACAGCAGATTCCAGCACGGGCATCAGTTGTTTGCAGGGACCGCACCACGGCGCCCAGAAATCGACCAGCACAGGGGTTTCCATCGAAGCCATGACGACGGCCTGTTCGAAATTTTCGGTATTTACATCGAAAATTTCGGCCCCTGCGGCAGGTGCCGGGGCTTTTACCGGGGGCTTGTTATTTCCAAGACCTAAAATCATTGCTACTCGCTTTCATCGGGGGCCACCGTCGCCAGATCCAGTATCAGCGGTTCGTGCCCCGTGTATTTTATAAACTTCACCAGATCATCCGGCGACAAACCGACCGTCATATGGTTTTCCATCGGGTGGTAGTTGACGATATTATTTTCCATCATGGATTTGTCCAGCACGATGGTGACGGCGTTATCCTTATCATTGATGATGGCAAAAGGGCAAACGGAGCCGGGGCGCACACCCAGATGCGTCCAGAGCCGTTCGGCAGAGCCAAAAGACAGCCGCCCGCAATCCAGCAGCCCGGACAGTTTCTTGAGGTCAATCATGGTTTCGTTCTGCGCCACCACGAGGAACATGATTTCTTTCTTGTCGCGCACGAACAGGTTGCGGCAATGGGCGCCGGGCATGTCGCGTTCGATCTCCAGACTTTCTTCCACTGTGAAGACCGGCTGGTGATGATAAAGACGGTTTGCGATATCCAAATCCCCGAGTATGCGCAAAAGCGCCGAAGCCGGGGTGGGCAGCGGTGCGGGTGAATTTTCCGTTATTACGATTTCTGAGGTCATCCCTTTGAAATACTTCCTTTATTTGGCCGGATATTTTGGTTCCTTAAGAAAATTAGCCATCCCCGGGCAAAAATCAACGATTTGGTAAGGTGTACCATGGTAAAAATATGTCAAGTGTGTGAGGAGAATACATGTCAAAAACTGCATTTGAGACAGCCACAGATGTGACCGATCTTACGGGATATCTGGCAAGCCGTGGAGGGGTTGCCGATACATTTCCGCAAGCAGGGTCACCGCTGCCGGGGGAAAACGGGCCTACTTTGATGGGTGCGCGTTGTCAGCAAGACGGCCATGAATTGCCTATGGCCAAAAACGATATCGGTTCTCTGGTGTCCTCCAAACCATCGGTTTCCCAAACCCCGAAAATGGGGGGTTAATTCATGAATATTGAATTGAGCCGACTGGGGGATGGCGGGTTGATCGTATTTGCCGATTCACCGTTTCCGCATGATATCCGCCGTATCGAATATTACCGCGACCAGCGGCTGATGATGCTGGTTTATGACGATCCCGAGCATGAGGGCGACCTGATGCATTACGAGTTGCCGGACGTGGCCCATGAAGCCGTGGAATCCAGCCCGAATATTATGATTATCGACCACGGCCCGGGCCGCAAGCTTTACGGTTATGACGTGCCGCTGGTGCATGTCGGCATCTAAATTCCCGCTTTTTAGGCCTATTCCGGCCTGATTCTCCCTTTTATTTTTTAGCTTGCATTTATCCGGCGAATTCTTATATTCCCCCAAGTCTGAACTTGCGGATGCGGGTGTAGCTCAGGGGTAGAGCATAACCTTGCCAAGGTTAGGGTCGCGCGTTCGAATCGCGTCACCCGCTCCAATTTACGGTTTAGAAACAGATACTTAGCACAGGCTCAACTCACCCGGTTGGGCCTTTTGCTTTTCCGGGGGAAGCAAAAATATTACCCTGTCCGTGCTATCGAGAAGACACCTTACCGTCCGGCGTTTTTAACCCATAGCCAACTCAATGTGGCAGTGGCCAGCAAACTGCCAATAATCTGCATAAGAATAAAAACGGCGACATCCTCTGGCCTGATGCCAGAAAACGTATCAGTCAACGCCCGTGCAACTGTGACGGCCGGATTGGCGAAGGACGTTGATGATGTGAACCAGTATCCGGCCATGATGAACAGACCTACGGCGTACGGCACAGCCTCAGGTCGGCTTCTCAGGCAGCCGAGAATGGTTACCATCAATCCGAACGATGCAATAACTTCCGCAGTCCAAACCCCACCGCCCGTACGCACATGTGAAGATACCTGAATAAGCGGTAATTCAAACATGATGTGAGCAAGCACGGCACCAAAAACTGCGCCTGCGACCTGAACCACCATGTAAGCAAAAAAATCCCGCCATGATAGCTTACGCTGTAAGGCAAAAGACAGGCTTACCACTGGATTGAAGTGCGCCCCCGATAGAGGGCCGAATATCAAAATTAATACCGTGAGCACTGCGCCGGTAGCCAGAGTATTGCCGAGCAGGGCAATCGCCGCATTTCCAGCGGCCAGTTGTTCACCCATGATCCCGGAACCCACAACCGTGGCCACCAACAGCGCCGTCCCCAGCGCTTCGGCCACCATTCTGCGGGGCAGATCGAACTGATCAGGGCTTGTCATTGATTAAATCCTCTATACAGCCCTTAAGCATAAAAAACGCCTTATCAAACGCAGATTTTATTTCCGCGTCCGTGCCCGTCACTTTGGCCGGATCGGGTGTGCTCCAGTGCAATTTTTTTGCCTTACCCAAAAAAACAGGACAGCTCTCCGCCGCTGCCGCATCACAAACCGTGACAACCAGATCAAAATGTTGGCCCGCGAATTCGTCCCATGACTTGCTGCGTGGGTTTCCGGGATCAATACCATGGCGTTTCAGCGTTTCGATGGATTTTGGATGAACATGGCCCGCCGGATTACTACCTGCGCTGACGGCTTCTATCTCTGCCTTGCCAAGGTCATTGAAAAGTGCTTCTGCCATAATGGAGCGGCAGGAGTTGCCCGTGCAGAGAACAAGGACGCGAATTGCCATCTAACAGCAGCCCCCACCCGGTGGGCAGCAGGATGATGAAGACTTCGGCAGTTGGGCATCCGGAATGCCGCAAGCGTCTTGCGCTAAACAGGTGGTTTGTTTGGTGGTCAGGATAAAATCCTTGCCGTCGAAGGCAAGGCCGAATTTGCCGATGGTGTTTTGCTGATATTCGACTTCGATATCCAGATCTTCATCCCCCAAAACTTTTTTAGACAGATTGAGGATATGCAGAAATTTCTGCGGGGCCAGACGGTGGTCGTAATCACCCGCTTCCCAGAGCTGGAAATTAGCAACGGTTTCTTTTTGTTCAACCCCGCCGCAATCGATGAAGTGTTTGGTAACAAGGCCGACCTCCGTCACATGGAAGTGTGGCGGCAGAAGAGCGCCGCCAGGCAGCCTGAAATTTACAGCCGCCAATCCGGACAGATTCTTTTTCATTTCTGAAATTTTCATGATTATTTTCCTTTCGATGATGTTGAGCAGCAATTCATCAGTTCAATAATGGATGACCCTTTTTTTCTGTCGTCACGAATGCTGGCGAATTCACCGCGGCAGCAATCTTCGACCATGTACCGGATCAGGCCGGTGAAGAAATCAAAATTGGCAGCGTAGATAATCGAACGCCCTTCGCGGCGTGAGACGACCAGAGCGGCATTGCTCATGTGGTTTAAGTGGAAAGACAAAGTGTTCTGGGGAACACCCAGAGTTTCGCTCAGTTTACCGGCGGGGGCGCCATCGGGACCGTATTCGACCAGCAGCCGGAATACACGCAACCGGGTTTCCTGAGAGAGCGCATCAAAGGCGGTGAGGGCTTCATTTATGTCCATATATCTAGAATAATGGATATATTTTATCCTGTCAACCTTGAGGGCAGATTGCCTCACCTATTGCCTCAAAGGTGCAAACAAATCATATCCTCTATCCTGTTACCCCGTCACAGAAATTGCTCTATAATCAGCCAATGTACTTTTTAGATACGTTTCGATGGGGCCAATGAATATTCTGCCAACTGCTAGCGGGAAACAAAGAGAGGTTATTCCGCCCTTAACAGGAGTACGGTTCCTTTTTGCTCTCATGGTCGTACTTTTCCATCTGTGCATTTTTACAGATTGGCTCGACGCTATGCCTCAAGAATATCGGGGACTTATGCAATCTGGGATATTAGGGGTGAGTTTCTTTTTTATACTATCGGGATTTATTTTGACCTTAAGTTATTTTGACGCACGAGATACAGAATACTCGTTTCGTCTGAGAGATTTTTACGGTGCACGATTTGCGCGCATATATCCTGTCTATATTCTAGGTCTTCTCATCGCTATACCGCTGGTGCTTCTGGGTGACTATCCCGATCTTATGAAACCAGAGAGTACCGAGGATAAGCTACTATCCATTCTTACAAATATATTTCTGATCCAGTCATGGATTCCTGCTTTTGCTACAAGCTGGAATATGCCTAACTGGTCGTTATCCGCAGAAGCATTCTTCTACCTCATGTTTCCTTGTCTTGCATTGTGGATCGTCAGGCAGCGTACGGTAAAATCCATATTTCTGATTATGATCATTGCCTATGTCGTCGGACTCGCCGTTAACTATATCGCAAGCCTCGCAGGGTTGATCGCGTTATCAGACCCCACAGTCGCCCTCGACGACGAGCGCACGATCTTTGTCATGCTCTTCCCCCCTTTCCGCCTTCCTGAATTCATTCTGGGTATAGGAGTAGGCGTTTTATTCATGCGTTATCGTGATGTTCTGGACAAACACGTCTTGCTCCTTATATGGGGCGGTCTGATTGGGGTTCTGGCAGGGATGATTGCAGGTGGACTGCTGATACCACTACCCTATGTATTCAAAACCGCGCTGGCGCCTTTTATGGCTTGTTTTCTGCTGGGAATTGCCTGCCGCCGCGAGGGCTTAAGCCGTTTGTGCGGCACAATACCCATGGTGTTGCTGGGCCAAGCCAGTTATGCACTTTATATCCTGCATCTGCCGCTATTGCTTGTCTTTATGCAATGGCCTCTGCCCGCGCATATTCCTGGCATTGTGACGGCCGCCCTATATCTGGGCGTAACAATATCGGCCTCCGTTCTGGTTTACCTGTTCTGTGAGAAACCCTGCCAGATGATCATTCGAAAATGGCTGAAAATTAAAGGCTAATGTAGGAATTTTTACCATCTTATGATTTATTACACTATGTTATGACCTTGCCTGCGCTGGCAGATCGCCTTACATTTCTGTCCAAGCAACCTGTTGTTGTGTATCTAAGGGAAGAAAAAATTTGAATATCGACCTGTTACTGACAGCCAATGGTGAAGCTGGTCTGGTCTGCGACCAGAGTGTGGGCAGCCCTGTGGCGGGCGTGATGTTCGATTCCGATACCGGGTTCATGAGTCTGGAATATACCGAGCTTGATCCGCTCGACCTGAATATCCCGGTGGACGACAGCTATATCGAAACGCTTTATTACGCGACGTCTATCCAGATCGGCACCATCATTGATGGTGAGATCCGCGAGAACAGGCAAGTGCCGATCCTGCTGCTGAATGATCCGGCGGCCAATTCAGACCGGGCGCGTTTTGCCAAACCGCGCAATTCCGTCGTAGCGTTTGAGCGTTTTTTAAAAGCCTGCGTCAGGGGCCAGCCGCTGCACCGCGATGATTTGTCCGATGAGACATCGAGCGGTTCGGTGATGGGCGGCATGAATACGTCGATCCTGAAATTCGCACCGAATCTGGCACGGCAGCGCACGATGGAGATCGCCCCAACACTGGCACCCAAGGGGCCGAACGCGCCCGGACTAGGGATGGGTGGTGGCGGTGGCAACCGTGGCGGTCAGGTTAATCCCCTGCGCGGACGTCCGCCGCCTGCGCATCGCAACGACGATGACGACGATAAGGGCAAACGCTAGAGGTTGTTTTGAGACTGTTTGCTGTGGATCTGTTCAGCAAAATCGATGCCGGTTATTTTCTCGATGCCTTTGAGCATATCCACACGCAGCATGCCGCCAGCCTTGACGAAGAATTCGCCTGACGGGCCCTGATCATCTTTACCGGCATAACGGAAATAGACGCTGTCGCCTTCGCGGGATATCTTGACACCGGGGAAAGCACGGGCGGCCGCCTTGGCCACTTTTTTCACTTCGCGGTCCTTATCGGCAGGCACCATCTCGTAATTGAATTCTTTCAGGATGCTGTGCACCTGCGCGGCGGAGATCGTGGATGATTTTTTTTCTTTCATAAGCATTCCCCTGTTAATCGGGTGACGTGAACAGACCGCCACCCTTTAACATTAGACTCAAAAACGGTCCGGGCGCGAGAAAAAACACCGACCCTACCCGTCCTCTCCATAGAAGAGGGCTGTTACTGGCCCTGCGCCCTTATTTTCCGCCATTTGGCGACATTGGCTTCGTGTTCAGCCAATGTGCTGGCGAAGGCGTGGCCGCCCGTGCCGTCGGCGACGAAATAGATGTAATTGTGCGGTTCCGGGTTCAGCACGGCGGCAATAGACTCGCGCCCCGGATTGCAGATCGGCCCCGGTGGCAGGCCGGGATATTTATAGGTGTTATAGGGGGAGTCGATCTCCAAATCCTTGCGCAGCAGGCGACGCCCGAGCGGGCCCATGCCGTCCTCCTTGATTTCACCTTTGGTCAGCGCATAAATCGCGGTGGGGTCGGATTGCAGTGGCATGCCTTTCCTGAGGCGGTTGATGAAAACACCCGCGACCTTGCGGCGTTCCTCAGGAACGCCTGTTTCTTTTTCGACGATGGAGGCCAGCACCATGACCTCGCTCATATTCACAACCGGCAGGTCGGGGATGCGCGTAGGCCACAGATCGTCCTGCGCTTTTTTCATCGCGGCTTCCATCTGGTTTAGGATGTGCTGACGTGTATCGGTTTTCATGTAGTGATAGGTTTCGGGCAGCAGCGTTCCCTCAACCGGGACCGCGGTCAGCGGGTCACCTGACAGTTCCGCTGTCTTGTTCAGCATCTGCACGATCTGCCAGCTGGTCAAACCCTCACGGAAGGTGAGCTTGCGGTCATAGACATCGCCCGTCACCATTTTGTTGAGAATCATCGCCATCGGTGCCTGTGGCGCGATTTCATATTCCCCGGCACGGAGTTTGGTATGCACATTCTTCACCCGGGCGGCGATTTTAAACACCAGCGGGTGCGTGATGGCGCCTTCGGTTTGCAGACGGTCGGCAATCGTGCTTAAGCCTGTGCCTTTATCAACGGTGATGAATTTCGCTTCGGTCAGGGGGCCGGGCTTCCTGTATTCATTCAAGGCCCATAACGTGCTGCCGACACCGGCAATGATCGCCAGCGTCAGCATGAAGGTCACAATGGATATAAAACCGCGCATAATGAAAACGGCCTCCGTCAGGAGGCCATTGTCACATGAATTAAAGCGATAGAAAACCCGTTAAACGGCTTTCATAACCAGGCTGGCATTGGTGCCGCCGAAGCCGAACGAATTGGACAGCGCCACATTCACTTTCTTTTCCTTCGCCACCTTAGGAACCAGATCAAGGCCTTTGCAGGGCTCTGAAATATTATCGAGATTCAGGGTCGGCGGCAGGACGCCCGTCTGGAGCGCCTTGATCGAATAGATCGCTTCCACCGCGCCCGCAGCACCCAGCAGGTGGCCAATGGCGGATTTGGTCGAGGACATCGAGACTTTGTTCAAGCTGCCCGCAAACAAGCGTTTGACCGCCGTGCATTCGATACCGTCACCCACAGGGGTCGAGGTGCCATGCGCGTTGATATAATCGACATCTTCGGGATTTAGTTTGGCATGGCCGAGCGCCGCTTTCATGGCGCGGAAACCGCCATCGCCGTCCTCGGCGGGGGCGGTCATGTGGAAAGCATCGCCGGAGAGGCCGTAACCGATGATTTCGGCATAAATTTTCGCACCGCGTTTTTTTGCGTGTTCGTATTCTTCGAGAACAACGATACCAGCCCCCTCGCCGATCACGAAACCGTCACGGGCCTCATCGAACGGGCGCGAGGCCGCCGTCGGGTTGTCGTTATAACCGGTTGACAGCGCGCGGATGGCAGCGAAGCTCGCCACACCCAGACGGTTGACAGCGGATTCTGCGCCGCCTGCGACCATCACGTCGGCATCACCGAACATGATCAGACGTGCGGCATCGCCAATGGCGTGTGTACCAGTGGCGCAAGCCGTTACCACGGAATGGTTCGGGCCTTTGAAGCCGTATTCAATCGACACATGGCCGGAGGCCAGATTGATCAGCATGGCCGGCACCGTAAATGGTGACAGACGCCGCGGGCCTTTCTCATGCAGGATGATGGAGCTTTCGTAAATGCTTTGCAGGCCGCCGATACCGGAACCGATCAGTACGCCTGTGCGGCAGCGTTCTTCTTCGGTTTGCGGTTTCCAGCCAGAATCCTCAACCGCTTCTTTCGCAGCACCCATGGCGAAGATAATGAAGATATCCATTTTCTTCTGGTCTTTGGGCGCGACGAACAGATCGCCATTGAAGCTGCCGTCGGTCGGCGCGGCATCGGTCGTGCGCGGCACCTGGCCGGCGATCTGGGCAGCGATGTCGGAGGCATCGAAGCCGGTGATTTTAGAAATGCCGCTATGGCCCTGTGTGATGCGTTTCCAGTTGTGATCCACACCCACGCCCAGCGGCGATACCATACCCATTCCGGTGACAACGACACGTCTCATATTCGACTCCGATCTTTCCTTTAAGAATGACAAAGCAGCGTCACGGTTATGACACTGCTTTGAAATTTATGCGTCCAGCATGCCCTTAAGCATTACTCGGCGGCATGTTCCTTGATGAAGCTGACGGCATCGCCAACTGTCTGAATTTTTTCAGCAGCGTCATCGGGGATTTCAACATTGAATTCTTCTTCGAACGCCATGACCAGCTCGACTGTGTCGAGGGAGTCAGCGCCCAGATCGTCAATAAAGCTCGCGCCTTCCTGAACTTTCGCTTCGTCAACACCGAGATGCTCAACGACAATTTTCTTCACGCGTGCGGCTACGTCACTCATTTTTAAACCTTGCTTGTTTAGTTAGTCCTAAGTTTTTTTAACTCGGCGAATGTAAGCAGATGCCCCGGCGAAATCAAGGATTTTGCTTCGCAGCAGGTCATAATACCCACGGTGCCGCGGAAATCGGCCAAATTTGCCTTCTAAATCATTATGTTAACTAAAGGTTCCGGAAAAGTTGGACAGAAAGGCACCACTTTTGATACACTGGACGTAATTAAAAAAAGCCGTACAATACGGTAAGTTATTGGATTAGAGGGTTTTTAAAGTGTCTTCAGATAAAAGTCAGACGCAAGTGGGCGGTTCAGCGGCAGCACCCGGACAAATGGGTGCCCGCGAAGGTGCCATGACGTCTAAAGAGAAACGCGAACTGGTCGCTGAAGCTTCTGTAGATGCGCGCAAGATGGATGATATCGGCGCCGTTCTGGATAAAGCACTCGCCAGCGTCTTCGCCAGCCTGACCGATGGTGAACTCAAAAACCTGAGCGGTGAAAAACTGCTTGAGGCCATGCGCTACGACCCGCTCATTCAGGCAAAAAGCGGCACAGCATGGGCGCAGGTCAGCATTGCCAAGGCCGGTCTGGATAAAGAACTGGACAAGCTGATCGAAGGCACCCCGGTTGTTGATGAGCGCCAAGCCAAAAAGAATATTGAAAACCTGATGTCATCAAAGACTCTGGTTGAGTTATCACCGATCCAAGTAAAATTCCTGCAGGACAACCTGAAAGAACTGGGCCTTTATAGCGGCAAGACCGATGGTGACTTCACCAACCCGGCGATGGTCGCATCACTGGACAATCTGGTGAAGAAAGAAGCCGTTCTGCAAAAAGGCATGGATCGTAACGGCGGTCGTGCGATGATCGATTTTGTCTGGGCGATGCGCAACGAAACTCCGAAGCTGTCGAAAGCCGAGCCTGTCGAAGAATCCGCAACCCTAAAAATGTTCAGAGCCAATCGCGCCGAGATTACAGCAACCCCAGTAGCGGCACTGGTAGCGGCCACTCCGGCGTTGCGTCCGCAGGAACTGCGCCCGAGCGTTTAGATATTTGTTAAACGAAATGAATTCGCAGGGCGCATCAAGCGCCCTGTTTCTATTTAACCCCGATTTTTCTAGGAAGCGGCACGACTCAAGCTGGCAATAAACGGTAATATATCCGCCAGATCATTCGATACCGCATGTACGCCCACGCGGCGGAGCTTTTCGGCCTGTTCGGCCTGATGGTGGGCCACACCTGTATAACCAAAAACGGTCATCCCGGCGGCAACACCGGCGGCGGCACCGGGCACACTATCCTCGATCACCAGTGTGCGGGCGGGTGGTACGCCCATAGATATTGCCGCGTACAGATAAAGATCGGGGGCGGGCTTGGGATTGGCGACATCCTCGACCGTGAAGATGCAATCATCAGAAAAGTAAGAAAGCAAATTTGTGGCCTTGAGCGCGCCCACAACATTGGGACGTTCACCGTTGGAGCCAACGCAGATTTTATGGGTGGTGGACACTGTTTCCAGCAACGGCTGAACGCCGGGCGTGGGTCGGGACATTCCTTCCATGTTGGCGGCAACGCGGTCGATGAAGCGCCGGGTAACATCGGGTGGCAGAATATCACCTGTTTCTTCCGCCACCGTTTTCCAGACCAGCGCTTGGCCAGTGCCGATAAAATATTCCAGGCAATAATCAGGTGTGTATTTTGAATAACCGAGACTGGTCAGCACTTCGCTGGTCGAGAGATTGCACAGCATTTCGGTATCGACCAACGTGCCGTCACAATCGAAGATAATAAGATCAAAGGCACTGGCGGTCACTCGGGGGTTCCTAGGGATTTTTTCATCCGGCGCATCAGCATCTGGCGTTCCCACCAGCCCGCGCCATCGGCTTTGGCGATATCGATCACCATGATAGCAAGATCGGCGTTGGCCACGACAACAGATTTTTGCAGCGGGCTATCCGGTGCCGGTTTACCGGCGGCATGGAACATGGCCATCAACAACGTGGTATTCACATCCGATGTAAATTGATAACCCGTCTTTTCAATCAGGGCGGTGCCTATAGACACCATTCTTTCACGGCTGATATCGATGGCGTCATCGAAATCGACGCGCAGATCCATCAAAACTTCATCAGCATCATTTGACGGCGCCGCTGATAACGGGCCCAAATTCTGAAAATCTTTTTCTTCGAGATCATCCGTCGGCATTTTTATTCCCCTGTCATAATTTTTTCTTTTAAATCATCGCCATGCCGCCATTCACATGGATGGTCTGGCCGGTGACGTAAGCGGATTCATCGCTGGCGAGATATACGGTCGCGGCCGCGATATCTTCCGGTCCGCCCATGCGCGCCATCGGAATGGAGGCGTTGATCTTGGCTTTCTGGTCGTCGGTCAGCACATCAGTCATCGGCGTGGCGATAAAACCCGGCGCGATGCAGTTGACGGTGACGTTACGGCTGGCGATCTCGGCGGCCATGGCTTTCGTCCAGCCGACAAGACCGGCTTTTGAGGCCACATAGTTGCACTGGCCCGGATTACCCGTGGTGCCCACGACAGAAGAAATATTGATGATGCGGCCCCAGCGCGCCTTCATCATGCCGCGCTGACAGGCCTGCGCCAGCAGGAAGGTCGCGGTCAGGTTGACGCGGATGACTTCGTCCCATTCTTCGGGTTTCATACGCAAGGACAGATTGTCTTTGGTCAGACCCGCGTTGTTGACGAGGATGTTGATGCTGCCCATCGCTTCGGTGGCGGCCTTGACCAGTGCTTCGACCTGCGCGACATCGGAGAGGTCAGCGGGGAGCACATGAACGCGGTCGCCCAGTTCAGCCGCCAGTTCCTTCAGCTTGCCTTCGTTGCGGCCCGAGATGCCGACGACAGCGCCCTGCGCATGCAATGCTTTGGCAATCGCGCCGCCGATACCACCGGTAGCGCCTGTGACGAGAGCGGTTTTGCCCGAGAGATTGAACATGGTCTTAAAACTCCTTTATGAGGCTCTTTTTAAATCAGTATTCAGGATTTCAGTCAAATCGATATGTTCCGCCGGGATACCTGATACAGGAATCCCCAAGAAACGCTCGGCCAGCGGGGTGAAGCGTTCCACAGCATCGGTGACAAGAAAGCGCAGAGACGTCTGGCCTTCGGCACGGACGGGCATTTGCGTACGGATATGGGCGCATGCCGCATCGCCGCAATCGATCAGACGCACGTCCGACCCGGCCACATCGGCAATCACGCCGCGCAACAGCGGAAAATGGGTGCAGCCCAAGATGACGGTATCGGGCCTGTCTGCGCCTTCGAAAAGCGGGCCGATATAACGTTCGACGGCGGCGCGGGCGATGGGACCGTCGATCCAGCCTTCCTCCGCCAGCGCGACCAGCAATTGCGTTGCCACCGCCGTGACTTTGACAGAAGGATCAAGCGTTTTGAGAGCGGCGGCATAAGCGCCGGAGCGCACGGTCGATTGCGTACCCATAATCAGGACATGTTTGTTTTTTGTCACGGCGAGCGCCGCGGCGGCGGCAGGCGGCACCATGGAAATCACGGGTATGGGCGCGATGAATTCAGAAATCGCATCCGCCGCATGCACGGATGCGGTGTTGCAGGCGATCACGATCATTTTCACATCGTGCTGCATCAGGATATGCGCCAGACCAATGGAATAGATGCGCACGGTATCGGCGCTTTTAGTACCATAGGGCACACGCGCGGTGTCACCGAGATAAATAAAACGCTCGCCCGGCATCGCCGCCATCAGCGCGCGCAGCACAGTGAGACCGCCGATCCCGGAGTCGAAAACACCGATAGGGCGCGGGTCGGAGGCGAAATTTGGAGATATGGTTTGCATCGGCTCTTTCTAGCATAAAAAAGGCCGGGATTGCTCCCGGCTTCTTAGAAAACTATTTTCCGCTTACAGAACTTTAGGTTCAACAACCGGACCGAAGAGGCCCTCTTTGACGAAGGCAACACCTTGCGTATTCGCAACCATGGCTGCGAAATCGTGATCGCAAACCAAATCCAATGTCAGTGGCTCGTTAGCAGCTAAAAATCTAAAATCGCTTTTCAAAACGAGTGCGTTTTCTATGCAGAATACTGTAGTCAGATCCAGAACATCGTTATGCACGGCTTCCAGATGATCTGCAGCACTGCCATTGTAGGTATCCGTCAGGACTACACTGTAATGTTTCATGGCTATCACTCCATTGCTGTAAATAATTAATCTAGGGCGACCATGCGCCCGCTCATTTCCCGAGTCAATATCACTTTTCATATTGGTTGTTAATTTTAAGGTTTGGTTCGCCGTTTTTTCAATATCTGTCAGAGAAGCCGTCAAACCAGTCTCTTAATAAGCTCATCAATCTGTGCAGGCGTACCGACGGAGGACGCCGCTACATCGCCCTCGATGCGCTTGACCAGCCCAGCCAAAACCTTGCCTGTGCCGATCTCGATCATTTCGGTGACGCCCTCTTCTTTCATCCAGGTCACGGATTCGCGCCAGCGGACGCGGCCTGTGATCTGCGCGACGAGGAGGTCACGGATCTGGTCGGGGGCACTGATGGCGTTCGCGGTCACGTTGGCGACAACGGGCACCACCGGCGGGCGTATATCGGTTTTGGCCAGCGCCTCGCGCATTTTATCAGCGGCGGGGGCCATCAACTGGCAATGGAACGGGGCGGACACCGGCAACGCGAGCGCACGTTTGGCGCCGCGTTCGGTGGCGAGCGCCATCGCGGCTTCAACAGCGGCCTTGTGACCGGAAATAACCACCTGACCCGGCGCGTTGTCATTGGCGGCTTCGCAGATTTCGGAAAGGGAGGATTCAATCGCAATGGCTTTGACTTCGTCGAAATCGAGACCGAGGATCGCGGCCATCGCGCCCTGCCCCACTGGAACGGCCTGCTGCATCGACTGGCCGCGCAGTTTCAAAAGACGTGCGGTATCGGAGAGCGTGAAAGCGCCCGCAGCGGTCAGCGCCGAATATTCGCCGAGTGAATGGCCCGCGACGAAGCTGGCCACGTTTGGCAGCACGATCCCGGCGTCTTTGGTGAGAATGTTCATCACGGCCATCGACACGGCCATCAATGCGGGCTGGGTATTTTCGGTGAGGTTGATATCGCTTTCAGGGCCTTCCCACATAATCTTGGTCAGGTCCTGGCCGAGAGCGTCGTTGATTTCCTCAAACGTCAGGCGAGCAGTCGGATAGGCATCGGCCAGATCCTTGCCCATGCCAATGACTTGTGAACCTTGACCGGGGAAAATGAAAGCGCGTGTCATATATTAAGTCCTCTTTTGGCAAAGCCTCGTGAATTCTGGCACATACAAGCTTTTGCGGGCTTTCTTGTCAACCAGAGGCTGCCCATACCCCTTTATTGTGCAGTGCATTAATATTATCTTATTGAATTTACGGTATTATTTACCTTCACGGAACTTTTGAATTTCGCAACGAAACGTGTTATAGTACGGGCTCTTGTGTCAGAAAGAACTATTTGAATCAAGCGGGTAGAGCATGTCCGGCATGGATGTTGCATATCTTATCCGCCGCTGCGGCCCCATAAAAAGATGGGTTGTGGCCTTAACAATAATAAACGGCTTGGAAGGAACAAAGATATTATGGGTTGCTCAATTATTAACGATACCATTCAGCTACACGTCGAAGGCAGCGGCAAGGACATGGATGTCCTGCTGCAGAACCGTTCAAAACCGGAAGCCAAGGTTACCGCGGGCAGCGCCCTGCAAAACCCGGATTTAAGCCGCATGAGCCTGACCAGTATGCTGCGCCGCGCCCGTCAGGATTCCCCGGAATCCGCCGTCAGCGGCCAGAAAAACTACTGGACGGCCTTTCTGGAGCGCACCCGCTCCCGCTGCGCCAACGGTAACTGCGCCGAACAGGCCTGATTTTCAGCATTTTTCCACAGAATTTCCTTGATTTGAGGGGCGCTATGAGTATAGTGCCCCTCATTCCATAAACCTCGCTGCTGTTCTTGTGACATCAGCTTTGTTTTGCGATTGGCAAATACAAAACCGAGAGGAGAAACGTACTATGCCATTTTATGAAACCGTGTTTATTGCCCGTCAGGACCTGGGTGTTCCCCAGGTTGAAGAGCTGACAAAGCAATTCTCAGAAATCATCACCAAAGCCGGCGGCAAGATCACCAAGACAGAGTCCTGGGGTCTGCGCAACCTGGCTTACCGCATCAACAAAAACCGTAAGGGTCACTACATCCTGATCGAATCAGACACACCGTCTGACGCGGTCATCGAGATGGAACGTAACATGCGCATCAACGAAGATGTGCTGCGTTACATGACCATCCGTCTGGATGAGTTGTCCAAAGGCCCGTCCCCGATCATCGACAAATCACGTCGCGACGACGAAGACGAAGAAAGATCAGACCGTTTTGACCGTGGTGACCGTGCCGATCGCGGCGACCGCGCTGAACGTCCTGACAGAACCGAAAGAGAGGTTGCATAATGAGTGCTCCATCCGAAGCTCCCGCAGCAGCAACAGCTGGCAAGCGTCCGTTCTTCAAACGCCGCAAGACCTGCCCGTTCTCTGGCCCGAATTCACCGGCCATTGACTGGAAAGACCCCCGTACGCTGGGCCGTTATGTATCCGAGCGCGGCAAAATGATGCCGAGCCGTATCACAGCAGTCAGCCAGAAGAAACAACGTGAACTGGCGCAAGCCATCAAACGCGCACGCTTTATGGCGCTGATGGCACCGGTCCGCACAGAACCCGAAAACAGCCGTTAATCGGTTGCGATAAGGAAAGGTAAAAACAATGTCTATGGATGTTATTCTGCTGGAACGTGTCGAAAGCCTCGGCAACATGGGCGACAAAGTCCGTGTAAAGCCGGGTTACGCACGTAACTTCCTGCTGCCTCAGGGCAAAGCCCTGCGCGCAACAGCCGCTAATATCGCTTACTTCGAAACACAACGCGCTGCCTTGGAGAAACTGAACTCCGAGAAACGCGCTGAGTCTGAAAAAGTGGCGAAGAAGCTCGAAGGCCTCAAAGTCTCGATGATCCGCAACGCCTCCGAAGGTGGTCAGTTGTATGGTTCTGTGACGGCCCGCGATATCGCTGATGCGATCAACGCTGCCGACAAAGCCAAAGTCGAGCGTCACATGGTTGTCGTCAACCAGAACTTCAAGGCCATCGGCCTGTTCGAAGTGCCGGTTGTTCTGCACCCTGAAGTGAAGGTCAACGTGACCATCAACATCGCCCGCAGCGAAGAAGAAGCCAAAATCCAGGCGAAGACCGGCAAAGCCGTCGTCGTGGATTACAGCGGCGCTTCGGATGCGAAAGATGCGAAATCAGACCTGCTGGATTCTGACGCATTGGCTGTGGAAGCGGCCCGTACGGCTGAGGAATCGGAAGAGGCAGCAAAAGACGCTGCTAAATCCGCTGCCAAGTCTGCTAAGCGCGCGACCAAGAAAGTCAAAGCTGACGACGCCGAAGGCGCTGAAGAAGAAGCTACTGAAGAGTAATTTCTTTTCACAAAAAATTACGAAAAGGCCGGTTTCAGACCGGCCTTTTTCTTATGCCCGTTATCCACAGGGGGTGAGATCGGAGTCTATGGCACCGGAGCCTGTACATCTGTAATGTAAGGGCATGTCACCAGAAGCCGCACGTAAAGCCAACCAGAACACGCCCCCCTTAACCGGTATCGCGGAGCGCGCTTATCGCGTCATGCCGCATAACCTGGAGGCGGAGCAAGGTTTGCTCGGCACGTTGCTGGTTGATAACCGGGTGATGGAGCGCATCGGCGATACGTTGAAAGCGCCGCATTTTTTTCATCCCGCGCACCAGCGTATTTTCGGCGCGATCCAGAAACTGATCGACCGTGGCCAGACCGCCAGCCCGGTGACATTGAAGGGTTATTTCGAACAAGACCAGGACCTGGCCGCTGTCGGCGGCGCTGAATATCTGGCGGAGCTGGCGGCGAGCGTCGTCAGCATCATCAACGCCGAAGATTACGCCCGCACGATTCATGAGCTGCATCTGCGCCGTGAACTGATTATCGTCGGCGAAGATGTCGTCAACGAATCATTCGACCAGAAACTGGATGAAGAGCCGCTGGCCGTCTTGCGCAAGGCCGAAGGCCGGCTTTATGAGCTGGGACAAACCGGCGATGTCAAAGGCGGATTTTCGTCCGTGCTTGAATCGGTCAAGGTTGCCATCAGCATTGCCGAGAAAGCGTTCCAGACCGAAGGCCATGTCACAGGCGTGACAACGGGCTTGCGCGATATGGATGAAAAGCTCGGCGGGCTTCACCCTTCCGATCTGCTGATCCTTGCGGGACGTCCGTCGATGGGTAAGACAGCGCTTGCCGTCAACATGGCTTATAACGCCGCGCAGGCCTACGCCGATAGCGGCGGCAAGGAAGGCGGACGCGTCGGGTTCTTCTCGCTGGAGATGTCATCCGACCAGCTGGCCACGCGTATTCTGGCCGATCTGTCGGGCATTTCAGGGGATTCGATCCGTAAAGGCAGTTTCCGCGAGGATGATTTCCGCAAGTTCGCGCAGGCCGCGCAAAAACTGGCGCAGGTGCCGCTTTATATCGACGACACTCCCGCCCTTTCGATCAGCGCCGTGCGTTCACGTGCGCGCCGTTTGCAGCGGACGCATGGTCTCGACATGCTGGTGATCGATTACTTGCAGCTGCTGACGGGCACAGGTTCACGTCAGTCGAGCGAGAACCGTGTGCTGGAAATTTCAGAAATTACCCGTGGATTGAAGGCGATTGCCAAGGAACTGCAGATTCCGGTGCTGGCGCTGTCGCAGCTTTCGCGGGCGGTCGAGCAGCGCGAAGACAAGCGCCCGATGCTTTCGGACTTGCGTGAATCGGGCTCGATTGAGCAGGACGCCGACGTCGTGATGTTCGTCTATCGTGAGGAATATTACCTGTCGCGTTCGGAACCGAGCATGGATGAAGCCGATAAATACGCCAAATGGCAGGAAAAGATGGGCCGCGCCCATAATGTCGCCGAGTCGATCATCGCCAAACAGCGTCACGGCCCTATCGGTACGGTGCGTATGCACTTCGAAGCCAATCTCACGCGCTTCTCCGACCTCGACCAGATTCATACAGAATCGGATTACTGATCGCCGTCCGCTTTGCGCCGGTAAATGTCGTACGTGATGGGAAGATCACGGGCGGCAATGGTGCCAGGATAATAATCCTTGTACGCAATCATCAGTTCGCCGGTATGTTCGTATTTTTCCCATTCATCGCGGAACATAGCCGATACCGCCCACCAGGCGGCAAAATCAAAGAATTTGTCGTCGTCCTGCGGCTGGAAACGGCCTATTACCAATGTCTGCGGTTTGTAATGCGCGAGATCTTCGCCGACGCGGGTGGCGTAGGCCATGCGCACGGTATCGGTGGAACCGGGAACGGCTTTCTCCCGCTTCAGCATTTCAGGCAGGAACCAGTAGGAAGGGAAGCGCGAAGCGTGGGTGTAACCGGTGACGTAAGCGGTTTCGTGCGTGATACCCATGGTGTCGTTGAACATGAAGAAGCTGCAGTCCGGCACGTTGCGGCAATTTTCGGCGATGATTTTTGTCAGCGGTTTTTCAAGATAGTCCTGATAGATCGGCAACTGCATATTCGCGGGGAAGATCGCATAGGCCGCGCTCAGCAGCATCGCCAGCGATAACAGGAACGCGACCCGGACATTTTTTACTTCACGTTCCAGCAGACCCGCGAGCAACAGAAAGAAAGCCGGTGTGAAGAAGGCAAAAGCAGGGAGCAGATGATAGAAGAAACCCTTGCCCTGCACCACGTAGGGAATCAGGCTGAGGAGCGCGCACAGCGCCAGAAAGCAAACCAGTTCGCCCTGACGAATCCGGTAACGCAGCACATAACCCGCCGCCAGCACGATCAGGCCGGGGATCAACAACATACCCGTGTTCTTTAAAATATCAGGGCTTATATTTGTGAGATAAAGCTGCACAACATCGGGGAAGATGATGTGGCGATAATCAGCAAAGCCAAAGCACAGCAATGCGCCATAGGCCAGCACGGCCAAAGTCAGCGCCAGAAAATCGGCATCACGTATAAAGCTCAGATTTTTTTGTTTGAGCATCCGGTAAACGATCAAGCAAAAGGGGACCAGGCCATGATGCGGTTTCAGCAGGATGATTACAGCCCCAGCAAGGAATACCGACCATTGCAATGTTTTTGGTATTTGTACATCGCGGTTCAGCGCATATTGCAGCAATACGAACGGCAACAACGCAATCCCGATCAGATGATCGCGTTCGCCGTAGAGCGTTGTCGTCATGATTGATTGCGACACGACATAGGCCGCCATCACCAGCCACGGCGCGTAAGAATCAGGCCCGGCCAGTCTGGCGACAGCATACCTGACCACGCCCGCGCCCAGCGCCAGTAAGCCCATCACATAAATGAAAATCGTCACCCATGACGGCAACCCGGTGAGCGCGCTCAGGTAATAAGGCAGCGCATAGGTGAACAGGCTTAAGGGCGGATTGGGTTCAAAGATGGAATCGGTCATAGACTGGCCCGCCGCCAGACGGGCAAAGCCTTCATAGAGCCAAACCAGATCGCTGTGCAGCGGTGTGCGCAGGATGCTGACCGCCCACGGCATCAGCGTGACGATCAGGGCGAGCAGGATGAAAACAGGAAATATCTGGCGGGGAATGGTGCGAATCATAAAAATTCCTTATTCCCTGATTCTAGAACAGCCACCCCGTTCCTGTCATCCTGAGCGATAGTCACCCGAGATCCTTCGCTATCGCTCAGGATGACAATGAGAGGACGGAAAACAAATCACCCGGCCCCTTATGACGGATGGCCGGGTGAAGTTTATATGCTTAGGACGCGAAAACCCTGTTCAGTAATGATTCTGGTAACCCTGTGAGACGCAGAACTTGTTCTTTATTTCGTTCAACTCGCTGTTTTTATAATAACCTTTCTAAATATAGCGGTGTAAATGCAATAAAACAACAAAATTGTCAACCTTACCCCGCTTGAGAATTTCCCTTTCCCTCTATAGGGTTAGGGGATGTTCACACGACAAAAACCAGCACCCGTGACCGCCGCCCCGCTTGCGCAGGGTGATTCGGCCTTTGGCCGCCTGACGATTGACCTGAAGGCCGTGGCCGCCAATCACGATATTTTCCGTCACCAGATCGGATCTGGGTGCGAGATTGTCGGGGTGGTAAAGGCCAACGCCTATGGCACTGGCCTCGCCCCCATCGCCGCGACGTTATTCGCCAAGGGCAGCCGCCGGTTTTTCGTCGCGACGCCGGATGAAGGTTTCAGCTTGCGCCAGATTTTACCGCTGGCCGAAATTGCCGTGCTGGGCGGTGGATTGCCCTGGCACACCGATGATTTTATCGACGCGCATATCGAACCTGTCTTAAACAGCCTGCATGATATCGCCCTGTGGCGCGAAGCCGCGCGCAGGCATGATAAAACATTGCCCGCGATCATTCATCTGGATACGGGGATGAACAGGCTGGGCCTGCCCGCGCATGAAGCGGAAACGCTGATCAACGATCCGGCACTGCTGCGCGGGCTGGACGTGATTATTGTGATGAGCCATTTTGCCTGTGCCGATGAAAAATTTCACCCACTGACGGTGACGCAACATGAATCCTTCCGCAAGTTCGCGGCGCATTTCCCGCATGCCAAAAAATCGCTGGCCAATTCATCCGGTATCTTCCGCAGCAAGGATTTCCATTTCGATATGGTGCGTCCGGGGATGGCGACATACGGCCTGAACCCGACCCCGGAGGCAAAAAATCCGATGCACCCGGTGGTAAAGCTGGAAGCGCGCATCTTGCAGACACGCAACATCAAGGCGGGCGACACAATCGGTTACAGCGCGACACATACATTTAAGGGCACGGGCCTGACCGCGACCGTCGCACTTGGTTATGCTGACGGGTTCCACCGTGCGCATAGCGGTAAAGCGTCATTATACTGGCAGGGCATCGCCTGCCCGCTGGTAGGGCGGGTTTCGATGGACCTGGTCACGGTGGATTTATCCAATCTGCAAGGCAAACTGCCGCAACAAGGCGACTGGCTGGAAGTATTGGGGCCACACCAAAGCGCCGATCAACTGGCAGTATCGGCGGGTACCATCGACTATGAAATTCTGACCGGCCTTGGGCCGCGTTATCAGCGGATATATTTGCCTGCTCCTCTGTCATCCTGAGCGAAGCGAAGGATCTCATCTTTAAACCAAGAAGAGATCCTTCGGGCTAAAGCCCTCAGGATGACAAAAAAATCAAAGATGGGGGCGCGACAGCCTGTTTCACTTTCTGCGCCAGTTCCCGGTAATGTGCGGGCGGAAATTCCTGGACCCCTTTATCGGCGGAAACTTGATTGGAAAGTCGCAATGACGGCGGCACATCTTCGTCGGCCAGTGGTGCGTAGGCGTTATAAACATCATCGGTGAAACGGTAGTCCCACCATTCGGAGGGCAGCGGCCTGATCACGCGGTTAAAGCAAGCGGCAGCATCAAGGAAGGCCTGTGTCAGTAAGTCGCGATTGCGGCGCACATCTGCGGTCAGTTGCACATATTCGCGGTGGGCGGGGTTATGGTCCTTGTCGGCGCCGCCCTCGGGCAGGGCATCGACAATCGTGCCCATGTCCAGCATCTGGCCGTCGGCACCGCGCATGGACAAATCAATCGCCATGCCGCGTGGATGACCGCCTTTGCCGGGCGGGGCGAACATGCGTAACGGGCCTTCGGCCGTCCAGTGCGGGTGTGCTTTCACAATCGGGGTGTCGCAGATCAACGCCTGCACCGTCGTTGTGCGCAGGCCGTCATAGAGCACCAGCGCCGCCCCGGCCCGCTTATGAACCAGATGCGCGGTCAGCAGTACGATTTCCGCCATGTCTTTATGCAGCGAAAGGCGCGCATCGGGACGATAGACAGGCCCACAGAAACTGAGCGGCCCGGCATACATGACTTCGACCTCCAGCGGATACTCCTTGACGAAGAGATCCATGGGCACGAGGTCGGCGGGGTCGATTGGCTTCAAGGTCGGGCTATTCATCAATGTAAACAACGGGATAGAGTGAAAACGGCCTATGGATTTCAGAGGCAAAATGCTTTAGGGTCGAAAGCTCGGGTTTACCGGTCATTACACCCCGCAGGGAAAGAGTATAGCAGATGGTCAGCGATGTGAAACAGGATCAGGCAGCAGGCATTTCCCCCGTGGATGGCTTCCTTGATTTCCTCGCCCGGATCGGCGCGACGATGCTGAAATTCCTGCAGGTCGCGGGGCGTTTAAATATTTTTATCGGTGAATCGGTCAGCCATATTTTCCGCCCGCCTTTTTTCCCGAAGCTGATGCTCCGCCAGTTTATGGATGTCGGTTATTATTCGCTGCCGGTTGTCGGCATGACCGCGCTATTCACCGGGATGGTGCTGGCGCTGCAAAGTTACACAGGTTTCGCCCGCTTTAATGCGGAATCGGCGATTGCCGGAGTGGTTGTTCTTTCCGTGACACGTGAACTAGCGCCGGTGCTGGCGGGCCTGATGGTCGCAGGGCGCGTCGGCGCCTCTATCGCCGCAGAGATCGGCACGATGCGCGTGACCGAACAGATCGACGCGCTGGTGACATTGTCCGTCAACCCGTTCAAATACCTGATCGCGCCGCGCGTGATTGCGGGCACGATCACGCTGCCGATTCTGGTGCTGATCGGCGACGTGATCGGCGTTTATGGCGGCTATATCGTCAGTATTTATAAACTGGGTTTCAATCCGTCATCCTACCTGACGCAGACATGGGACATTCTTGAAAACATGGATGTGATTTCAGGTCTGGTCAAAGCGGCGGCGTTCGGTTTCATCGTGTCGATGATGGGCTGCTATCACGGTTTCAATTCCCAGCGCGGCGCACAGGGCGTGGGGGCGGCGACCACCAATGCGGTCGTGTCTTCATCCATCCTGATCCTGATTTTCAACTATATCCTGACACAGGTTTTCTTCTCATGAGTGATATTGCGAAACTTGAGCTTAAGGGCGTCAAGAAAGCCTTTGGCAGCAAAAAAGTGCTGGAGGGGATCGACCTGAAGATCAGCCCCGGCAAATCGCTGGTGATTATCGGCGGTTCGGGCACAGGCAAATCGGTGACGCTGAAATGCGTACTGGGATTGTTGAAACCGGATGAGGGTTCGATTTTAGTTGATGGCCAAGAAACCGTCGGCATTCCCGCGCGCGAACGTGATGAATTGATGCGTAAATTCGGCATGTTGTTTCAGGGCAGCGCCCTGTTCGATTCGATGCGGGTTTGGGAAAATGTGGCCTTCGGCCTGATTCAAGGCCGAGGCATTGACCGCCGCACCGCTTACGATACCGCGATTGAGAAACTGCAATCGGTAGGTCTGGATGAGCCTGTGGCGCAACTGTATCCCGCCGAGCTTTCAGGCGGCATGCAAAAACGCGTCAGTCTGGCCCGCGCCATTGCCACGAATCCGGAAATTATCTTCTTTGACGAACCCACCACCGGCCTCGACCCGATCATGGCGGACGTGATCAATAATTTGATCGTAAAATCGGTCAAGCATCTGGGGGCGACGACGCTTTCCATTACCCATGATCTGGCCAGCGCCCGGAAAATCGCCGATGACGTCGCCATGATCTATCAGGGCAAAATCATCTGGCACGGCCCGGTTTCGAGTCTCGACCATTCCGGCAACGAGTATGTCGATCAGTTCATCCATGGCCGCGCCGAGGGGCCGATTACGGATGATATTCGGGCACGGGCTTAACCCCCTCCTTTAGGCCTTTTCCCGGCCATAATCCTATGTAATAAATAGGGTTATGCGCATTTTGACCTATTTATTTCTCGCACTATTTTCCATCGGCATGCTGGGTGTACTGGCCGGGGTGGGGATGGTCGTTTATGTGATTTCTTATTACGGGCAGGACCTGCCGGATTATTCGCAGCTGAAAGAATACCAGCCGCCGGTGCTCACGCGCCTGTATGCCGGTGATGGCCGTCTGATGGCGGAGTATGCCAAGGAAAAACGTGTCTTTATGCCGGTCGATACGATCCCCGATCAGGTCAAGCATGCCTTCATCGCCGCCGAAGACCAGAATTTCTATGTCCATGAAGGCGTCGATTTCGTTGCCACCGCCCGTGCAGCGTTGATGAACGTCGTGCAGGGTGGACGCCCGAAAGGGGCATCGACCATCACGCAACAGGTGGCCAAGAATTTTCTGCTAACCAATGAAGTTTCTTACGAACGTAAAATCCGCGAGGCGTTGCTGTCATTCCGTATGGAAAAAGCGCTGAGCAAAGACCGTCTGCTGGAGCTTTACCTGAACGAGATTTATCTGGGTGAAGGTTCTTACGGTGTGGCGGCGGCGGCGCTGAATTATTTCGACAAGCCGCTGGAAGATTTGTCTATCGAGGAAACGGCTTATCTCGCCGCGCTGCCGAAAGCGCCGAACAATTATAATCCGGAACGCCATGCCGATGCCGCCAAGACACGCCGCGACTGGGTGATTGGCCGGATGCAGACAGATGGCTATATCACCGCCGATCAGGCCGCAGAAGCGATTGCCAAACCGCTGACCGTCGTGCGCGCCGAAGCCAAGGTCGTCGATGCCCCCTATTTCGCGGAAGAAGTGCGCCGCGAGCTGGCAGGACAATATGGCGAGCAAAGCCTTTATGGCGGCGGGCTGGCCGTGCGCACGACCGTCGATCCGCGCCAGCAGGAAACAGCCGAGCGCGCCTTGCGCAACGGCCTGATGGCGTATGACCGCCGCTGGGGCTGGCGTGGGCCGGTGGCGACATTGCCGACGCTGGATAACTGGAAAGACAAACTGACGGAGCAAAAGCACCCGGAAGCGATGCTGAAAGAATGGAAGCTGGCGGTGGTGCTGGATGTCGCCGCTGACCGCGCTACGCTCGGGTTCGCCGATGATGTGAACGGTGTGCTGAAACTTGAAAATGTGAAATGGGCGCGCAAACGCCTGAAGCAGGGCCAGGGTTTCACTGAAGAGCCGAGCGCGATGCGCATGGTGGTGAACAAGGGCGACATCGTCATGGTCGAGCATACGCCGGACGATAAGGACAAAAACATATACGCCCTGCGTCAGGTGCCGCGCGTCAACGGCGCGCTGGTCGCGCTCGACCCGCACACGGGCCGGGTGCTGGCGATGCAAGGCGGCTGGAGCTACAAGCAAAGCGTGTTCAACCGCGCCACGCAAGCCAAGCGTCAGCCGGGTTCCGCGTTCAAGCCTTTCGTTTATCTGACCGCGCTGGAAAAAGGCTTCACCCCGGCCACATTAATTCTCGACGCCCCGATTGTGATCGACCAAGGCCCTGGCCTGCCGAAATGGAAACCGAGCAATTATAAGGGTGAATATTTCGGCCCTACCCCCTTGCGCATCGGCATTGAAAAATCGCGCAACCTGATGACGGTGCGCCTCGCCCATTTTCTGGGCATGGACCCGATTATTGAAACAGTGACCAAATTCGGTGTGGTTGAGCATATGGAACCGCATCTGGCCTATTCGTTGGGCGCGGGTGAAACCACGGTGTTGCGCATGGCCACGGCTTACGCACAACTGGTCAATGGCGGTAAAAAAATAACCCCGACACTGATCGACCGGATTCAGGACCGCCGCGGCGCTACGATCTATCGTCACGATAAGCGCGCCTGCGAGAATTGCGGCCCGTTACTGGAATGGAACAACCAGTACACGCCCATCATCCCTGACAACCGCGAACAACTGACCGATCCGCGTTATGCCTATCAGATGGTTTCCATTCTTGAGGGCGTAGTCGAACGTGGCACGGCGGTGAAGCTGAAAGAACTGGGTTATCCGCTCGCCGGGAAAACCGGCACCACCAATGAATCGCGTGATGCGTGGTTTGTCGGCTTTACCCCCGATCTGGTCGTGGCGGTGTATGTCGGTTTCGACAATCCGGAATCACTCGGCAAAAGGGAAACCGGCTCATCTTTGTCAGTGCCGATTTTCAAGGAATTCATGGAAACAGCGCTGAAAGACGTGCCGCCAATCCCGTTCCGCGTACCGCCCGGCATCAAGCAGATGCAGGTAAACGCCGCCACCGGCGCGCTGGCGCAGGCGGGTGATGCAAAAGTGATCTGGGAATCATTCCTCGCGGGCAATGAACCATCGGACCAGATGTTTATTTTAGATGCCAACGGCATCAGCAACCTGCCGTCACTGAACAGCACGATCACGGACAGCGCCTCGACGATGGGTACGGGTGGAATTTACTAACCCTCTATTGTCATTCCTGCGAAAGCAGGGATCCAGGAGGGAAAGGTAGAACTCCAAGCCCGTAACTCTGGATCCCGGGTCAAGCCCGGGATGACATGTTTTAAAAATTAGAAATCGAAAGAACGTTCCAGCGCCTGACCTTTTTTATTGGTCAGGGTCAGCACCAGTTTCTTACCCATGACCGCCGCCGCCAGATTATCCACGCCTTCGGGGGCGGTGATCACCATTGAGGCATAGCGCGGGTCTTTTTCATCGGGTGTGATTTGCGGTTTGGCGACCAAATAAAAATCGGGGCCGATTTCAGCAAACAGGTCAGCATCTTCGAATCCCTGCCCGAGATAAGCGCGCACGACAATCGCCTTTGGCCCGAGCACGACATTCTCGATTTTCATGTCGCCGCGATTTTCGGTGTAAGGCAGTGATTTAAGCGCCTTGGCCAATAGATCGGCCTGTGCATCGGCTGTGGCGGTGCCTGCGGGGATTTCCAGCGTCATATCGAGCGCCTGCGGTACGCACAATTCCTTGCACATCATGATATCGGCATGCAGCACCAGATTGATCGCCTTGCCGGGTTCTACGGGGGTCAGCGTTAACGGCAGCAAGGCCGCATCTTTATAACCAAAGCCATACAGACCTTCATATTCAAAGCGACGCGGTGCGGGCCAGAGGATTTTAGCCTCTTTGAGGTTGGTGGATTTCGTCCAGTCCAGCACCGGTGGCAAGCCGCCATCACCGGGCATACGCCAATAAATATGCCATTCCGGTTCCATGACTATATCAAGACCCACGTTCAATGTGGCTTCGTTACCGGTAGCGGTTTTTTCCGTCAGCAGGCGGGCTTTCAGGAAATCGGCCTGCGCCCAGGCGCCTTCGGCGGCCAACGCCGGAAATGGTACCTGTGCCACCATTATAAAAACCAGATAATTCAAAAACTTGCGCGAAACTAACATCCTGCCCCGTCCTGATGGATATGTACCCTTAGCAAAGATATGCTAAAATAGAAGTTCAGCAAGCGGGAAACAAACAGCATGCCTCACGATGCGCCTGACAAAAATCTTTATCTGACCGGCAAGTTGCTGGTGGCGATGCCGCAGATGGGCGATCCGCGTTTTTACAGGGCGGTGATTTTTATGTGTTCCCATGATGCCAACGGCGCGATGGGTCTTGTGATCAATCATCCCCTTCCCGGCATTGAGCTTTCCGAATTATTGACGCAGCTGCATATCGAGGACGCCCAGCCGGATGATGATATGCCGGTGATGAGCGGCGGCCCGGTGGAGACAGCGCGCGGCTTTATTTTACATGAAGGTGATTTCCGCCAAGTGGAAAGCCTGAAAATCGAGAGCGATATTTATGTGACCGGCACCATCGAGGCGCTCAAAGCGGTCGCGCGCGGGCAAGGACCTGAGAAGATGCTGTTTATCCTGGGCTATGCCGGGTGGACGGCAGGACAGCTGGACCAGGAATTGCAGGAAAATGCGTGGCTGGTGACGGATGCCGATCCGGACGTTATTTTCAACGGTAATCCTGATGACCGCTGGGACCGCGCGATCCGCAAGATCGGCGTTGATCCGAGCATGCTATCCGGCGAAGCGGGACGCGCTTAAATCCTATACCACGATATCGCGGGTTTCCCATTCCTCAATCGGCAAGCCGTAGAGCACATGATCGCGCCACAGGCCGTCGATCTGGATATAGCGGGTAGCGAAACCCTCTTCCCTGAAGCCCAACCGCACCAGCATAGAACGGCTGGCGGAATTTTCAGGCAGACACCCTGCATTTAAACGGTGAAGTTCCAAGGTGGTGAAGGCATGTGCCAATAACAGGCGTCCGGCTTCGGTCATATAACCCTGATGCTGATAATCCTCGCCCAGCCAGTAACCGAGAGAGGCCTGTTGCGATGCGCCACGGCACACATGATTGATATTGATGGCGCCGATAATCGTATCGGTATCATTCTGCGTGATCAAAAACGGATAAGTCTGGTCGGCGCGCCATTCACGCACCTGACGACGGAAACGGCGGTCATAGTAATCTTCAGTCAGGCATTCGGGATCCCATGTCGGCTCCCACGGTTTTAAAAATCCTGCGTTATGACTACGGAGCATTGCCCATTCATGCCAATCGTTGCGGCGCGGCGGGCGCAAGGTCAGACGCGTACCTTGCAGCCGGATATCCGGCAGACCCGTATCAAGACCGGAGGCAGGCGTCCGGGAAAACATCAGACACGCAACCGCGCCGCGATGGCGTCATAGGATTCGAGCTGACCGATGGGCCCCAATGCGGCAACCGTCGGCTTGGTTGCGAAAATCTGGCGCGCCATGCGGGCAACATCCTGTGTGGTCAGTTCGTTGATCTGGCGGATTTTCAGCTGCGTATCCAGCACCTCGTCGAAATGAATCAGATGTTTGGCCTGCTGGTTGGCGCGGCTCATCATTGATTCACGACCCATCAGCAGATTGGCGCGCATTTGCGCCTTGGCGCGGTCGAGTTCCTTTTCCGTGAGCGTATCGGCAAATTTTAAAACTTCCTCGCATACCACCGGCACCAGTTCGGGCAGATGTTCAGGGCCGGTGCCCGCGTACACCGCGAACTGGCCGTCATCCTGATAGGTGGTGTGGAAACTGAAGATGGAGTAAACCAGACCGCGTTTTTCGCGGATTTCCTGAAACAGGCGCGATGACATGCCGCCGCCCAGAATCGTTGCCAGCGCCACGACCGCAAACATGTCCTTGTGCTTGCGTTCGACGCCCTGAAAACCGATCAGGATATGGCTTTGTTCGAGATCTTTTTCCTCGCGGCGGTCGCCGCCTTGATAATCGGCGGATTTTGGCTGAAAGTCGAGGTCAGGCGGTAGGTCGGTGAACAGGTCAGCGACGCGCTTTACAAAATCCTGATGATCAACATGGCCAGCGGCGGAGACGACCATGCGTTTGGGGGAATAGAAACGGCGCACATAATCCATCATCACGTCGCGCTTCATGCCGGAAATAATCGCTGGATCGCCGAGAATCGAGGCACCTAACGTCTGACCCGGATAGGCGATTTCCTGATAGTAATCGAACACCAGATCATCGGGGGCGTCGTTGTTCATGCCTATTTCCTGCAGAATGACGCCGCGTTCGCGCTCTATTTCATCCTCGGGCATGTTCGAGTGCTGGATAAAATCGCTGTAGATATCCAGCGCCAACGGCATGTCTTCTTTCAGCAAATGAACGTGATAGGCGGTAATCTCGCGCCCTGTATAGGCATTCACATTCGCGCCGACATCTTCGAGCTGTTCGACGATTTCGGTGGTGTTGCGTGTGGGGGTGCCCTTGAACATCATGTGTTCGACCATGTGGGCGACACCGTTATCTTTCATGTCCTCGTGGCGGGTGCCGACATCGACCCACATCCCGAGCGCCACGCTATCGACCTCTTTCACCGTATCGGTCATAACGCGGAGGCCGTTCGGCAATGTGGTCAGTTCGATGGTCATGGGCGTAAAAACTCCTAAAAGGGACATAAGAAAGGCTGGTTATAAGATAGTGCGATTCAGTCGGTCTGCAAAGAGCCGGATTTATGACCGTAACCCAATAATATCAATTATTTATTAACCGACTGGCGGATATAGCGCTGCACCTTGTCGAGGTCGCGCGGCAGGGCCATCAGGCGTTCGGCCTTATGCTGGACGGCGGCGAGCGAGGGCGGCATCACCGGGTCGATGCCAATGGCCTGACGGACGGCTTCGGGGAATTTGGCCGGATGGGCGCAGGCCATCATCACCATCGGCGTGACGGGATCGCGTTCCATTTCCTGCTGGGCGGCGCTGAAACCGACGGCGGTATGCGGATCAACTACGATACCAGTGGCCTGATAACATTGTTTCATCATCGCGAGCGTATTGATATCGGTGCAGCGGTAGGCATGGAAATCACGGCGGGCCTTTTCCATCAGCGTGTCCGGCAGACGGAAAGATTTTTGCGTCTGGAAATCCGTCATCAAGCGGGCCAGCCCCTGATAATCGCGATCCATCAGGTCGCACAGATAACGTTCGAAATTGCTGGAAATCTGGATATCCATGCTGGGGCTTAGAGAAGGCACAACGCCCTCAATCTTCATTTCCCCCGTTTCAAAAAAGCGTGTGAGGATATCATTGCGGTTCGAGGCCACGACCAGATTTTTAATCGGTACGCCCATGCGGCGCGCGACCCATCCGGCATAGACATTGCCGAAATTGCCCGTGGGTACGGCGAAAGAAACCGGGCGCTGACCGCCGCCCAAGGCCACGGCCGCCACGGCATAATAAACGATCTGGGCCATGATCCGCACCCAGTTGATCGAATTCACGGCGGAGAGATTGGTTTCGGTACGGAATTTTTCATCGGCGAACAGCGCTTTGACCACGCCCTGACAATCATCAAACGTGCCTTCGAGCGCGATATTAAAGATGTTGGGTGCCTGCACCGTCGTCATCTGGCGGCGCTGGATTTCAGAGGTGCGGCCTTGTGGATGCAGGATGAAAATATCAATGTTTTTGCAATGGCGCGTCGCTTCGATGGCCGCTGAACCGGTATCGCCGGAAGTTGCGCCAACAATAGTGATGCGCTGGCCACGCTGCGCCAGAACATGATCGAACAGGCGACCGAGGAATTGCAGCGCGTAATCTTTGAATGAATAAGTGGGGCCGTGGAAAAGCTCCATGATCCAGGCGTTCGGGCCTGCCTGCACCAGCGGCGTCAGCGCAGTATGATCAAAAAATTCAGGGGTATAGGTTTCATTCAGCAATGTCTGCAGGGTTTCCCGCGCCAAATCCTTACCGACGAAAGGCTCGACAATGTGCATGGCGATTTCGGCGTAGCTCATGCCGGAGAGATGGCTGAATAATTCGCTGTCAAGCTCAGGCCAGATTTCAGGCAGATAGAGGCCGCCATCAGGCGCCATACCCGCCATCATCACATCGAGGAAGGAATGAGAAGGCCCGGGGCCGCGCGTGGACACATAGTTGATAGAAGGGCGAATCATGCTGCCATTTCAACACAACGCCCGCCCAAAGTCACGAGGGGAGGAAACCGTTTTCTAAAGCAGTTTGCTCATAATCATCTCGCGGCAATCGTCATCAAAGACGCTGTCATGCCATTCATTTTGGGCAATGGTATTGGCCTTTTTATGCAGGCGGCCCTGATCGGAAACGATTTCCCAGCATTCGGGATTTTCCATGGCCATATTATCCAGCACATGTTTGATATTGAAGACCACCGGCTGCTGGCCGCCGTGATAGGACACACGCGGCCCCAGTACGCGGTAAGACAATCCGATCCGCTTCATCGTACGGAAATAGGCCGGATCCATCGCCGTGATCATGTCGGGAATATTGAATTCAAGCGCGGTTTCAAAAGCGGCCCGCAACAGACCCAGCGGCGCGTAAGGTATGCGGCGGCGGAAATACTGCCCCAAACTCTTGGTTTCCGAATCTTCCACCTCATAGTAAGCCGGTAGAACCTTGCCATCGAGAGGGCGGCGACGGAAACGCTTGGCCATGCAGAGGCGCGACATTTCGGCCAGATGCATCACCTTGTTATCAAGCAGCAGCAACGGGTGGTCGCAAACATTCTGCAGAGGAAAGCTTTGCTGAGGTTCACCTTCATTGGGCAGCAGCACACGCACGGTCCCCGCATCTTCACCGCTGTCGCGGTGGACAAGCAAAAAATGGAAAGCTTTGGGATCGTAGATATCGCGCTCTACTTCTTTCCCGCAAACCTCGGGACCACCCGGTGTTTCAAACTGGTTTTCCTTGCAGTACACATCATAGCGGAGCTTGAAAGCCCGCTCTTTCAACTCGTCCGTTTGCGCGTGGACGATTTCAAATGTACGCCAGTATGTCTGGTAAAATGTCTTTTGCTGAATAGCCTGCAGCGCCGCCGAAAAAATATTATCCCGTTCCATTACAATATACCTCCCGAAGAAAAACGCCTGCTCCTCCATTTTCTATTCTAAAGCAGTAATTTTAACCTCTTGTTAATAATTACAGGCTTTTGACGCGCATTTTACTTAAACCCTATACGTAAGAAAGCGCCCGGCGGTTCCCCGCGAGCGCTTTCTTTGACCAGCACCAAGTGTGCCAGAATTTTTTAGTGCTTGTGATGACCGCCGCAGCAGCCACCTGCGGGCGCTGTGTGGTCTTCTTCTTCCTGCACAGGATGATGTGCCTGTTTGCTACCACCGCAGCAACCGCCACCGGCAGCCTTGATTTCTTCCGCCGCCTTGGCGTTACCGCCACAGCAACCACCGGCCGCTTTCTTATCGCCCATCCCGATCAGGGACTTAATCATTTCCAACATTTTTGTATTCCTTTGTTCAGCCTGTTCCAACAGATGAACCCCGCTTTTAAAAACCATAAGGTTTTCTGGAGGTCGTACCACTAATATTGTATATCAGATTGCAAAGAAAAGGTTTAACGGGAAAATATGGCACACGGAACCAAGGATTCAGGCGATTTTGACGTCATTATCATCGGTGCTGGTGCGGCCGGGCTGATGTGCGCCATGGAAGCGGGTAAACGGGGCCGCCGGGTGCTGGCGCTCGACCATGCCGACAAGCTGGGCGAAAAGATCAGAATTTCGGGCGGCGGGCGGTGTAATTTCACTAACACCAATACCCACCCTAACCGTTTCCTATCGCGTAATCCGCATTTCTCAAAATCGGCGTTGTCCCGTTACACCCCGCGCGATTTCACCGACATGATCGAGCGCCATAATATCGCCTGGCACGAAAAGACACTGGGGCAACTGTTCTGCGATGAAAGCGCGCGGGACGTCGTGCATATGCTGCTGAAAGAAACCGCTGCTGCCGGGGTGATCATCAAGCTGGACACCAAGATCACCGAAGTGCGGCAACTGGATGACGGTTTTGCCATTGAAACGGTCAATGGTGTTTACACAGCGGAAAAGGTCGTGATCGCCACTGGCGGCCCGTCGATTCCTAAAATCGGCGCCAGCGGTTTCGGTTACCGGGTCGCCCAGCAGTTCGGTTTGAATGTTATTGAACCAAAACCCGCGCTGGTGCCGTTGACCTTTGATGATGCGCAACTGGCGGCGATGAAACCGCTATCGGGCGTATCGGTCGACCAAGCGGTGGTCAGTTGCAACGGTACGTCGTTCCGTGAAGCGGTCTTGTTTACGCACCGTGGATTAAGCGGGCCTGCGATATTGCAGATATCATCATTCTGGACAGCGGGGGCTGCCGTAAGCGTCAATTTCTGCCCTGACCTTGATATCCCGGCATTGCTGAAACAGGCCCGCCAGAAACAGCCGCGCAAAGTCCTGCATAATATCATTTCCGAATGGCTACCGTCGCGGCTGGCCGAAACGCTGGCGCTGCAAAGCGGACATGACGTTACGATGGCCGAACTCTCGGACAAGAAAATCGCCGATATTGCTGCTGCCATTACCAACTGGTCGGTCAGCCCGCACGGCACCGAAGGTTACCGCACCGCCGAGGTAACGCTGGGCGGCGTCGACACCAACGAATTATCATCGCGCACGTTTGAGGCCAAAAAAGTACCCGGCCTTTATTTTATCGGCGAGGTCATCGATGTGACCGGCTGGCTGGGTGGTTATAATTTCCAGTGGGCGTGGTCTTCGGGCTGGTGCTGCGGCCAAGAGGTCTAATCAGGCGGTTCTTTGGTCTTACCCCTTAAGAGCATCTTTCCTTCCTTGCTTTGTAATGTTTTGTTTCTGCGGCACAGCTGCAGGAACCACGCATGGCCGCGGCTTGTTGTATGGATGTCGCCGAATAACGGCGGACCGCATTTAAAAACAAGAACAAAAACAAGAATTGCAAGACATGGCACACGCCACGACCATTTCAGACGCCCCGCTTGTTCCTTTCCGCCATTATCTGTGGCCGGAAGAGGACATGCCGCGCACTATCGAATTGAATGGTCGCACCTATGAGATGCGTGAAGACAGGCCGCGTACCACGCGCAAACTTCCCGCCAACCTGTTGAGCAGTACGGATGTCGGCATATTGCTGGACACCAACATGCAAAAACGGGCACCCACATACAGGCGCCCGCTTTCTGGTGTACGATATCTGCCCTTTACTTTCGCGCTCGCGGCGCAGAATTCAGGGGTGGTCTAGATGTTATTTATGCTGATGGCCACAATGTTCGTCATGCACATGATCATGGTCGCCTTCAGCGTCATGTTCGTGATGATGGTGGTGGCCGTGGTCGTGGCCACAGCAGGAGCCATCAGCCGCGTGTTCATGGTGGTGATGACCAGCCACCGGAAGCAGATTGAACGAAGCGCCACCAGTGCCGAGCGGCATGGTGCTGGAGCCCATCAGGCCTGATTTCAAAAATCCGAATTTTTTGCTCATGTCATTTGTCCTTTACTGCCTTGTTATATAGCGGCGGCGGTCCAAAAGTGAAGAAAATTTTACTTTTCGGCTGGTAAGGCCTTTTCAATACGGCGATCAGGAACCAGCCACAGCAGCGCCACGCCCGCATAACAGGCAACACCCAGCCAGGGATTTACGAATGAAAGGCCGATGCCTACGGCATACGCGATGACCGAGATCTTGCCTTTGAAATCATTGCCCAACGCGCGCGCCAGAACGGGGTTGCGGTCATGGCACCCGAGCAAAGCCCGCGACAGAATAAAATAAGCCAGCGCGGCCATAAGCAGTACAGCCCCATAAAGCGCTACCGGCCACATGGAGAAATGATTTTCTCCCATCCAGCCCGTAACAAACGGAAACAAGGAAAGCCAGAACAGCAGATGCAGATTGGCCCATAAGGTCAGGCCATCAATTTTTTCAACCGCATGGAACATGTGATGATGGTTGTTCCAGTAAATGCCAATGTAAATAAAACTCAGAATATAGGACAGAAAGACGGGCAGGAGATTTTGCAGCGTCGCCAGCTCATCTCCATGCGGCACCTTCATTTCCAGTACCATAATGGTGATAACGATGGCGAGAACGCCGTCACTGAAAGCTTCGAGCCTGTTTTTTCCCATGGTATATCCTATTTACCGGTCATGATTTGTTCGAGATGATGATGCTGAATGCCGAAATAGGTTTTTGTCTCTGAAATTTTTTCCCGTAGGGATTGGTCGTGGCGTTTGGCCTTCGGATTCCGGGTCGCCACGATCATGACGTTCTTGGGCGTATGCGCATCGGAGATAAATTCAAACACCTTGGTACTGTAACCTTCATATTCCAGCAGCAACGCCCGCAGGCCGTCGGTCACCATTTCCGCCTGCCGTTCCATGAAGGTGCCGTGCTTCAGCAAGAAATCGAGCGGATTTTTAGCCTTGTGCTTTTCCATTTCGCGGCGAATTTGTTTATGGCAGCAAGGGGCAACGACGATCAGGTCGGCCCCGGCGACAATGCCCTTGGCAATCGCATCATCGGTGGCGGTATCGCAGGCATGGAGGGCGATCAGCACGTTGACGCCTGTGCTGTCGTAATCATTAATGGCACCTTGCACGAAATGCAAACCATCGAAACCACAATCGCGCGCGATGCCGTTACATAATTCAACAAGGTCTTTACGGTATTCAACGCCCGTAACCTGCACCTTCACATCCAGTTTGGTGGTCAGATAATCATAGAGCGCGAAGGTGAGATAGCCCTTGCCCGCGCCCATATCGGCGATACGCAGGCCATCCGTTACATTGATGTCCTTCAGCTGCGCGGCCAGCGTTTCGATATATTTATCGATCTGACGGAATTTATCCTGCGCATCCTTGCGGACATGGCCATCGGCATCGGTGATACCGAGCGCGTGAAGCCACCCGCCTTTGGTGCCGAGCTGCCGCACCTTGGCGCGATCATGGCTGAGACCCGCGGCCTCTTTATGCGTAGCCAGCGTTTTCTTGAGCGTCTTTTGGTCCCCATCAAAGGCGAGATCAAAATCGGTCGTGAACAGGCTGGCCGTCAGGAAATCACGGCCCAGCATGTCCTCGACCAGCTTTTCAGCTTCGGCAAAAGGATAATTTTTGACGATATCGCGGGTTTTATAGCGATAGGTAAAACTTAAGACCTCCTGCCGCTTGACGATAATGCGGCGGGCATGGATTTGTTTCAGGCCCTCTTCCCTGCCCTTGTAATGGCCGAGCGAGAGCTTGATGAAACTTGCATCCTGCAGAGCCACGGAGAGAAGGAGTAAAAATTCGGATTTATTATGTTTGCCAGCCATAATGGCGACATTACCCCGAACCCGTGGATTTAGCAAAAATTCTTACGGTTACTGGCCGACAGCGGAAATCAGCGTCACGGCATCGATGACCTTTTTGCTGGCCTCGCCGATCAGCAGGATATCCTTATCGACCTGGACGTACTGATAGCCGGGGACCGGTTTCAGGCGTCCGCGCAGATCATCGGAGATCGGCAACCAGATCACGTCGTCCGGCAGGCGCTCGCCGATTTTATATTTTTTGGCGATGCCCGGGGGCAGGCAACCATTGTTTTTCTTGGCCAGACCCGGCGGGCAGTGACGGCGGTGGTCGTCGCCGAGATATTTCGTGATGATGCTGCGGTCGTCATCACCGATGATGATCTTCACCAGCACATCATCGTCACCACTATGGCGGCCATGGCCGCTGTCATGGTCATCATCATGGTGTGAATCTTCGTAATGGTCAGCGCCACCCTTGCCTTTGCCGGGGCCGCCTTTGTCAGCATGCGCCAGACCCGTGAAACCAATACTGCATGCGACCAGCAGCGCCAGTCCGGTATATGAAGATTTATAAATTGCAGAAACCATGTTGTATGACCCTTTCCCGGTGTTACAGGAAACAGACTAACAGCGATTTGCGCAGAAAAAAGGGCGAAATTAAGGATATGCGTAAGGTTTGCTCTGGTAAGCGCTGGCGATTGTCCGATAATTGACCTCGTTCAGGTTCAGAACAACATGTGCGTTACCGGCGGAATCGAGAGTCTTTTCAGCGACGCAGTCCGGGTCTGTGCCTGTGCAAGTCCCGGCTTTTTCAAAAAGCAGGGTGACGCCGTAGTCATCCGGTTTGGGCATGGCTTTTTTCAGATCCCCGGCATGTTCATGGATGCGTTCAACAATCGGCGTTTTCAGATGCAATTCGTCGGAGGCATAGCTGACATGCATCGCCAATTCGTGACGTTCTTCGGCGCGGATGGCGGCGGCCAGAAATTCTTCGATATGGGCGCGATTGCCCTCGATAGTGATGAGCGTGTTCGCTTTTTTTGCTGCTGCTGTGTGTTTGTCCATGGCCTACCCCCGATTATTAGTTTTCATAATAATAGACAGGGGCGCGTAGGGCAAGCTTTTAATGCTTTTAAAAATCGTTATTATTCAATAACTTACCTTTAATTATCAGCTGAACACCCGCCCCGTCCCTGGAAAAATCCGCCCGTTTTACAGAAAATTAGGGGAATGTGGTCAAAGTGTAGGGGAGGAAAAATCCCGGTCTGTTTTCATTTTCATAGCCAGACGCTATTGTTTAAAAAAAACAGCGGGAGAAGACTTAAAGTCATGGAAAAGAAGAACGCATTGTCGCCTTTTATCGAGGCCGTCGGTAACAGCACCGAACAGCGCCCCGGCGAAGTCATTTATCAGATTTACCCCTCCAGCTTTGCCGACGCCGATGGCGACGGGCTGGGCGATATCAAGGGCATTACCTCGAAACTCGATTACATCAAGACACTGGGCGCGGACGCGCTGTGGCTGTCGCCGTTCTATGTCTCCCCCGAGGGACCGGAAGGTGACGGCGGTTATGCGGTTTCCGATTATCGCGGCATTGACCCGCGTTTTGGCACCATGGACGATTTCAAAGAAATGCTGGGCGCGGCGCATGAGCGCGGCTTACGCGTTTATATCGATTTCGTGATCGCGCACACGGCGAACGACCATGAATGGTTCGAGAAAAGCCGTAACCGCGAAGAGCCTTACACCAATTACTATGTCTGGCACGATGGCTGGAAAGTCGATCGCGGCCATGACGCGCCCCCCGCCGACTGGAAACAGAACACGCAAGGCGAAGCCTGGACGCAGAACAAAGAAGACGGCACCTGGACGCAGCATTACGTGCCCAATAACTGGAAATCGGTGTTCGGCGGTCTGGCGTGGGAATGGGATGACAAGCGTGAACAATATTACATGCACCATTTCCTCAAGAGCCAGCCCTCGCTCGCGCTCAATGACACGATGGTGCAGGACGCCTCTCTCGGCGAAATGAAATTCTGGCTGGATATGGGCGTTGACGGTTTCCGCATCGATGCGCTGCCGTTTGCCAATTACGATCCAGAACTGCGCCATAACCCGTGGCTTGACGGGCAATGGCCGCGCCAGCATGAAGGCTGGGGCGATCAGTATTTCGAACACAGCCTGTGCCAACCGCAGACGGTTGATCTGGCCGCCCGTGTACGCGCGCTGCTGGACAGCTATCCCGACAAGCGCACGACGCTGGGCGAGGCCGTGTGTGGCCCGCATGGCGGCGGCGGCAGTATTCCGGTGGCGGCCAGCTATGTCGATACCGATAAGGGACTCGATATGTGCTACACCGACGCGCTGACGCAGATCCATGAATACCCGTCACAACACCGGCTGAAACATACGCTCGGTTTTCTGCTGAATACGTTCCCGGCTTCGGGCGGGCATTGCAATTCGGTCGATAACCACGATACGCCACGTTCGGGTACGCGCATGACCGCGCACAAGCCGGATGAACACAAGCCACTGATCCTGCGGCAGCTGCTGAAATTATTTGCCACCCTGCCCGGCAGCTTCTCGATGTATCAGGGACAGGAACTGGGGCTGCCGCAAGGCCGTGTGCCGGAAGATATTCCGCACCACATGCAAAAAGACCCGACCGCCTTCACGCTGGGCAGCGGTCGCGATGGCTGCCGTACGCCGATGCCGTGGAAAGCGGCGGAGAAAAACGCAGGCTTCACCGATTCCGACCAGCCTTATCTGCCCGTACCGCGCCGCCATAACCAGCTGGCCGTCGACGTGCAGGATGCCGCGCCCGATTCCCATCTGAATTTCACACGCCGCTTGCTGGCATGGCGGAAAGAACAGCCCGCATTGCATCACGGTGAAACCGCCGTGATCGATAACGCCAGCGATATTTTTGCCTTCGTGCGCCAGAGCAAAGAGCAGACCATGCTGTGCCTGTTCAATATGAGCAGCCACCCGCAACACTTCACCCCATCCGATCATCTGGGTGGCGAGTTGCTGCAGAAACTGAACATCAAGGCGGGACAGACGATTGAGCTGGATGCGTATGGTGCGGAGTTTCGCGGGGCTAACCCGCTAAGCCCGTGCGCCAGACGCCGTCCGGCTGACCCGAAGCTGGCACCGTAAATCATATATCCATTCTTATAACAAAGAGGGTCTGCAACATTGCAAGACCCTCTTTTATTTTGCGGACCGGTTCTTTATGGTGAAGAGCATACGAACCACGGAGAAACTTTATGAGCCCACACGACGACGATGACAACGCCAGCACCACCCGCGACAGCAACGGCAAAATCCTCAACGAAGGCGACAGTGTGCAACTGATCAAAGACCTGACCCTCAAAGGCAGTTCAACCACGATCAAGCGCGGCACCCTCATCAAAAATATTCACCTGACATCAAACGACCAAGAAGTCGAATGTCGCACCGACAAGATCAAGGGGCTGGTGCTGAAGAGTTGTTTTTTGAAGAAGGTTTGAGATTAAGCGGTGGAGATCAAGTTGCCCTGACCCCACTGATTGCAAATTACTTTCACAGATCAACCCGGATAGAATCTATCAATAATCCGTTTCATCTCTCTGCTTATTTGGTCGAAATCATTAGAAAATATAGCCTGAGTCATATTGATTGCTGAGCGGCACAGGTCTTCTTTAGAAAAGCTTGCAAAGGCCTTACCATCTCTTGTGTAAGCAAGAAAAATGATAGCTTGGTGATATAGCTTTATTGTGTCATAGACCATACTATCAGTTCGATTGATCCGCATAACATTATGGGTTTCTTCTAAATAACCCTCTAGCCTCACCTTGTAAATTTGTAACTGATTTATGAAACTTTGTAATCTTTCTCTATCATTCTTGCTGCCGTATTCATTAAATTTGCTAAGTATCTCAATATCGCTAGAACTTATTTTTGGCATATGATCTGCACCATCTTGCCCATCTATTAAAAAATAACAGTCGCGTGCATAGCCTGCAATATTTGAAAAAGCGAGAGAGGCAAGAGATCTTGCTGCATCTGCCTTCCTTTCAATAGAGTCACGATGTGTTAACAAAACAAAAGTTGCCCCTATAAATGCAACAACTGCAGATAATAAGGTCTGATAATGAAAGATAAATCCTCCCGTGCTTTTATCAGGAAGTTGGAAAGCATATTCCAATACTTTCAAAGAAGATTCATCAGTGATGCAAAATGCTACGTATCCACCAAAGGTTCCTAAAGTAAGTCCATTAATGTAAGGGTCTCGGAAAAATTTTATTCCCATTCTATCGTCCCCGGTGGCTTGCTCGTAATATCATACGTCACGCGATTAATGCCGCGGACTTCGTTGATGATGCGGGTGGCGACTCTTCCCAGGAATTCGTGATCGAAGTGGAAGAAGTCGGCGGTCATGCCGTCGGTTGAGGTGACAGCGCGGAGTGCGCAGACGTAATCGTAGCTGCGGCCATCGCCCATGACGCCGACGGAGCGCACGGGCAGCAGGACGACGAAGGCTTGCCAGATGGCGTCGTATAATCCGGCGTTGCGGATTTCCTCCAGATAAATCGTATCGGCCTTGCGCAGGATTTCGAGTTTTTCGCCTGTGATTTCGCCGGGGATGCGGATGGCCAAGCCCGGGCCGGGGAACGGGTGGCGCTTCACAAAATCGGGATGAAGACCGAGTTCGACGCCCAAAGCGCGCACTTCGTCCTTGAACAATTCACGCAAGGGTTCGACCAGTTTCAGGTTCATGCGTTCGGGCAGGCCGCCGACATTGTGGTGCGATTTGATGGTGACACTGGGGCCACCGGTGAAGGAAACGGATTCGATGACATCGGGGTAGAGTGTGCCTTGGGCGAGGAAGTCAGCACCACCCACGCGCTTGCTCAGCATCTCGAACACTTCGATGAACATGGCGCCAATCAGTTTGCGTTTCATTTCGGGGTCGGAGATGCCCTCCAGCCCATTGAGGAATTTTTCCGAGGCGTCTTCGTGGATCAGCGGGATGTTGTAATGATCGCGGAAGAGGTTGACCACCTGATCGCTTTCGCCCGCGCGCATCAGGCCGGTATCGACATAGATGCAGGTGAGCTGGTCGCCGATGGCTTCGTGCAGCAATACAGCGGCCACGGTGGAATCAACGCCGCCGGAGAGGCCGCAGATCACCTTGCCCTTGCCGACTTGCTTACGGATTTTATTAATGGCTTCCTCTTTAAAGGCCGCCATCGTCCAGTCGCCGTGGCAACCGCAGACGCCGTGGGTGAAATTTTTCAGCAAGGCCGCGCCGTGGGGTGTATGCACAACCTCGGGGTGGAATTGTACGGCGTAGAATTTTTTATCATCGTTGGCGATGACGGCATAAGGCGCACCTTCGGACGTGCCGACAACGCGGAAACCCGCGGGCAGTTTGGTGACGCGGTCGCCGTGCGACATCCAGACCTGTTCTTTAGCACCCTTGTCCCAGACGCCGTTCAGCAGGGTGCTGTGTTCGGCAACCTCGACATAGGCGCGGCCAAATTCGCGGGAATGCCCGGCCTCGACCTTGCCGCCCAATTGTTCGACCATGGTTTGCTGGCCGTAGCAAATGCCAAAGACGGGCACGTTCATTTCGAATACGGATTGCGGGGCACGGGGGGATTTTTCTTCCGTGACGCTCGCGGGGCCGCCGGAGAGGATGACGCCCTTAGGGTTAAAGCCCTTGATCCGGGCGTCATCGGCCTGATTGAACGGCCAGATTTCGCAATAAACACCGGATTCACGGACGCGGCGGGCGATCAATTGCGTCACCTGCGAGCCGAAATCGAGAATCAGGATGCGGTCATGCTGCGGCAGGGAAACGGGGGCGGTTTCGGGCTGGGAGTGGGCCATGGCAGTCCTTGCTTTATAACATGCGGGCAGTGGTTGCGGATATGCTGGCACCATACTATAAATTGAAGGGTTATGACAGACCCGATCCCGCAGGAATTGCTGAAAAAACTGGTTGAGGAAGCCGATCTGGCGGCCGTTGAAAACGTGCGCGAGGGGCGTGGCGGGCCGTTCGGGGCTTCCTTAAATGTTATCAATCTTGAAAACGGCCATGTGTTGCGCATCGGACAGGTGGCTGGCAACGCCGTGCTGGAAACAGGGGTGGGCAGCGCCCATGCCGAAGACCAGGCCTTAAGCCCGGAGAATGTCCGCGCGCTGAAAGCCAATTTGAAAGACCGCGACTCCGCCAAAACAGCCGTGATCGTGGCATCCAGCGCCGAGAGCTGTCCGGCCTGTCAGGCCAAGCTGGAAATTCTGGCGCGGATACTGGTTGATGAGCGGCTTATACAGCTCGGGCATTTTATCGTGGCTTACGGGGCGACCTATGGCGATACGCTGCATGTGGCGGGTTTTAACGATGAACCCTATCATGCCGATATGCTGAAGCCTGAGGGCGCACGGTTGATCCGGATTGAGGATATGCCGCGCGATCAACTACCCGGCGCGGTGCAGTTTAAATTGCAGAACGCGCAGGCGGTGCTGCAGAGCCACGGCGGATTATTCGCCGGGCAGGATGACCGTCAGGTGCATTTTACACTGACACCGGAAGTCACCGCGATGCGGGCAGCCTGTCAGGCGCAAAAAGCCAAGGGTGCTGAAGAACCTTGGGATCTGCACAAAGCCACACTTTACACCACCACAGCGCAGATCGGGCCGCTGGGCTATGCCGAGGCGCAATGGGCCAATATCGCGCGCTGGGTGCGGGTCACTGACGATGAGAACATCGCCCCGGAAGCACCCGCCATCAGCAATGATGATTTATTTCAGGCGGTGGCGGCACGTCCCTACAATAACCAGTATTCGGCACTGCGCGTCATACGCATTGAACCGTTTGCCAATCTCGGGCAGCAGGAATGGGCGCGGTTGCAGGCGCAAGACCCCGAACGCCTGAAAACCTATAACGGTGTATCATCGACATGAGCTATCACGCGGAAAAATATGTAACGTGGGACGAGATACAGGGACGATGCCTTGATCTGGCGCGTCAGATCATGCAGAGGGACAAGAAATTCAGCAAAATCCTCGTCATTACGCGGGGCGGCATGTTCCCGGCGGGGATACTGGCGCGTGAGCTGGAGATTCGCCATATCGAAACCGTCTGCATCGACACTTACGATACGCAAGACCGTAAAGAGCCTGCCCTGCTGAAATCCCCCGCCCCCGATTATTGCCGTGACGTGCTGGTGGTCGATGATCTGGTCGATACCGGGGCGACGCTCAAACTGCTGAAAACCATGCTGACGGATTCCCTTGTCGTGACGTTGTTCGCCAAACCGGAGGGTGAAGCGCTGGTCGATCTGTATCACGAGAAAATCGCGCAGGATGTGTGGGTACGGTTCCCGTGGGACACCTACCGCCAGTACGTCAAGCCGCTGGCCCATACAAAGCAGGATTGACAGCCATAGCATTGACCCGCATAGATATTGCAGGGTTTATACAGCAGGAAAAAGCCTCCATGACCGAACTGAACAATCATATCCAGTCTGCCGCCGCGATCATCCGCGAATCCGCACCCGGATTGCAGCCCAAGCTGGCGATTATTCTGGGTTCGGGGCTGGGTGCCGTTGCCGATCTGCTGCATCCTGTTTCGTCTATTTCCTATAGCCGCCTGCCCGGTTTTCCGCAGCCGAGCATCGAAGGTCACGAGGGCACATTGATGATCGGCACCGTCGATGACGTGCCGGTTTATTACTTAAAGGGCCGCGTACATCTTTATGAAGGGCTGGGGGCCGACCCCTTGAAAGTAATGATCCGTACGCTGAAAAAGCTGGGTGTGGAAACACTGGTCATTACCAATGCCTGCGGCGGCCTGCACGAGGATTTACAACCCGGTTCGCTGATGGCGATTACCGATCATATCAATCGCATGGGCACCAATCCGCTGATGGGGCCGAATGACGATGAATGGGGGCCGCGTTTTCCGTCGCAGGAAGGCGCGTGGCATGACGGCTTGCGCCGCTTGCTGGTTGAAGGCGCTGCCAAAGCGGGCGTTAAAATCCATGAGGGCGTGTTCAGTGCGCATCTGGGGCCGACATTTGAAACGCCCGCTGAAATTCGCGCCGTGCGCGTGATGGGCGGCGATGCGGTGGGCATGTCCACCGTGCCAGAGAATATTATTGCCCGTCATTGCGGGCTTGCATGCGTGGGGCTGGCCGCCGTGGTCAACCGGGCGGCTGGGATGGGTTTTGAAAAGCCCAGCCATGAACAGACCCTGATCGGGGCAAAACTGGCCGAAGGCAACATGGCCAAAAGCTTGCATGCTTTTATCAAAGCCTATAATTCTCAAGTCATTACACAAGCAGCGTGATTTTTATCTATGAGTAGCCCTGTTAAAGTCAGCTTTGAATTTTTTCCGCCGAAAACGCCGGAAGCCGCCAGTCATTTATGGCCGCGCGTCCTGAGGCTGGCATCGGTCAAGCCGGAATTCATGACCGTGACCTATGGCGCGGGCGGCCTGAATGGCGAAGGCACCAAGCTGACCATCGAGTCCGCCGAAAACATGTTCGCCCTGACCGGGATGCCGACGGGTGCGCACATGACATGCCTGGCCACCACCAAGGACACGCTGCATGCGATGGCCGATGATCTGTGGGCCAAGGGCATCCGCCATATCGTGGCCCTGCGCGGCGACAAGCCTAAAGACCCGTCCCTGCGCAATATGCCGGACAGCCATTATTATACGCATGCCCATGAACTGGTCACGGCGCTGAAGGCCCGCCACGCATTCCAGATCAGTGTTGCCGCCTACCCGGAAAAGCACCCGGAGGCGCCCGATCTGGCCACCGATATACGGTTCCTGAAGGCCAAGTGCGATGCCGGGGCCGACCGCGCGATCACGCAATTTTTCTTTGAAAACAGCAATTTCCTGCGATTCCGCGATCAGGCCGTCAAGGCGGGCGTCACCGTCAACATCATCCCCGGCGTACTGCCGATCATGAACTACGACAACATGCTGCGCTTTGCCAATAGCTGTCAGGCGCAGGTGCCGGACTGGCTGAAGGCCAAACTGGAGCCGATCAAGAACGACCCGGTTGCCTTTGCCGATGCCACAAACGAATTGCTGTCGCGCCAATGCGAGGACCTCGTTCAGCAGGGCATTACACACCTGCATTTCTACAGCCTCAACCATGACGACCTGCCTTACAAGGCTTGCCAGAAACTGGGGCTTGTGCCTTAATATTGCCGTGCAATAAGCACGGTTATTAACGGCTCAAGACAGGCAAGGAGCGTTTAGCATGGTACTCACCTCTTCTCTGGGGTTTCCCCGCGTCGGCGTACAACGTGAACTGAAAAAATCCATTGAAGCATTCTGGAAGGGCAAAGCCCCTGAATCGGAACTGCAGCAGACCGCGCGTGATTTGCGCCTGCGTCACTGGAAACTGCAACAGGATGCGGGCATCAGCCACATCCCGTCCAACGATTTTTCCCTTTATGACCATGTGCTGGATACCTGCGCGCTGATCGGTGCGGTACCGCCGCGTTACAAATGGCAGGGCGGTAATATCGACAGCAAAACCTATTTCGCGATGGCGCGCGGCAATGACAGCGTGACCGCGATGGACATGAGCAAATGGTTTGACACCAATTATCACTATATCGTGCCGGAACTGCAAAAGAGCCAGACCTTCGCGCTTTCGAGCACCAAGCCGTTCGATGAATATAGTGAAGCCAAGGCCGCCGGGATCGAAACACGCCCGGTGCTGGTGGGGCCAATGACATTCCTGATCGTATCCAAGAAAGCCGCCGATTTCACCGATTGCCGCTGCACCTTGGTGCCGGGCATCGTCGCGGTTTATATCGAAGCCTTAAAGAAACTCGAAGCTCTGGGCGCGCAATGGGTACAGATTGACGAACCTGCGCTGGCACTCGATCTGGAAGACCGTTACAAGGACGCCTACAAAACCGCGTACAAAATGATCCGTGCTGCCGTGCCTAATCTGAAAATTATGGTGGCAACCTATTTCGACGGGCTGCGCGATAATACGGAACTGGCCGTCAACCTGCCGGTTAACGGCCTGCATATCGACCTGAAACGCGCACCGGACCAACTGGACGCCGTACTTTCGAAACTGCCCGCCGATAATATACTGTCGCTCGGTCTGGTCGATGGCCGCAATATCTGGAAGAACAATCTGACCACTTCCCTTGATATCGCCGAGAAAGCCGTGAAGGCACTGGGCAAGGACCGTGTGATCGTATCCTCCAGCTGTTCGCTACTGCATACGCCGAACGATCTGGATCAGGAAACCGCGCTTGATCCGCAGATCAAAAACTGGCTGGCGTTCGCCAAGCAAAAGCTTTCGGAAATTGCGACAATTGCCAAAGGCCTGAATAGTGGTCGTGATGCGATTGTTGCTGAACTGAAAGCCAGCGATGCTGTGGCGCAAGACCGCCAGACATCGACGCGCATTCACAATCAGACCGTGAAGGCGGCGATCAAAGCGATAACCCCGGCGATGGCCAATCGCCATAGCTCGTTCAACGTCCGTCGTGGCAAACAACAGACTGCGCTTAAACTCCCGGCATTCCCGACGACCTCCATCGGTTCCTTCCCGCAGACGGAAGAAATCCGCAAGGCGCGCGCTGATTTCAAAGCGGGCACGATCAATGAATCCGCTTACGAAACCGCGATGAAGAAGGAAATCGAAGGCGTCGTGCGCTTCCAGGAAAAAATCGACATGGATGTTCTGGTTCATGGCGAGGCCGAGCGTAACGACATGGTTGAATATTTCGGCGAACAGCTGCAAGGCTTCACCTTTACCAAAAACGGTTGGGTGCAATCTTACGGTTCGCGCTGCGTGAAACCGCCGATCATTTTCGGCGACGTCTCGCGCCCAACGCCGATGACGGTGAAGTGGAGCCAGTATGCGCAATCACTGACAAAGCTGCCGATGAAAGGCATGCTGACCGGGCCGATTACGATTCTGCAATGGTCGTTCGTACGCGACGACCAGCCGCGTTCAGAAACCGCCCGCCAGATCGCCCTCGCCATCCGTGATGAAGTAACCGACCTTGAAAAGGCCGGAATCAACATCATCCAGATCGACGAGCCGGCAATCCGCGAAGGCCTGCCGCTACGCCGCGCCGACTGGAAAGCCTATCTCGCATGGGCGGTGGAGGCCTTCAAGCTGTCATCATGCAGCGTGAAAGACGAAACCCAGATCCACACCCATATGTGCTATTCGGAATTCAATGACATCATTGATTCTGTCGGCGCAATGGATGCTGATGTGATTTCGATCGAGACATCGCGTTCGCAGATGGAATTGCTGGAGGCGTTCGTGTCCTACAAATACCCGAACGAGATCGGCCCCGGCGTGTGGGACATCCATTCCCCACGTGTGCCGTCCGCAGATGAAATGGCAGGCCTGCTGGAAAAGGCTGAGAAAGTCATTCCGGCGGACCAGTTGTGGGTCAATCCCGATTGCGGCCTGAAAACACGCGGCTGGGCGGAAGTCGAACCGTCACTGGTCAATCTGGTGAAAGCGGCAAAGACGCTGCGTGAGAAACGTAAAAAAGCGGCGGCCTAGAGGCCGCCTGCCTTAAAATATCAAAGCGCAGGAGTCCCCGGTCGCGCAGGCGCCGGGGATTTTTTCATTTCAGAAACCGGCCCCATCTGATGCAAGCGTTCCTGAATTTTATCGAAATCCGTTTTCAGGGACGCTGAAGGCGTGGTGTAGCACAATGCGTTGGCGAAGACCGGCTGGAAAGCGCCGTTCTCATCTTTACGGAACAAGATGCCGTCAACATCACGGTCAAGGAAAAGGCTGTCGCCCTTACCCCCCAGCGTGTCGAATGATTCACGCGCGCAATTGACTAACGCATGCAGCGCTTCGATTAATTTTTGATCCTTGGCGAATTCCTGATGAACGGCACCGTGAATCATATCGCCGAATGCAAATGAAGATATCGCGCGCGCCATACCGAACAGAACGTGATTTTCATCTTCTTCGGCCAACTCTTCCAGAGAAACCAGTTTTTCCATGATACTGACATGAACACGGTCATTGATGATCGCATGTTCGTAAACTTTGGGAAGATACGGGTTATCGACATTCCTCTGGAAATAATTGCATGCCAGTGCGGATGTTGAAGGCGTCATCGATACGCGTACAACCTTGTCGCTGCCTGACTGATGAAAGACGGTGCAAAGACTGCCACGGCGGAGAATTTCATAACCTTCGCCTTTCAGCTTGCGGCAAATATCGTCGCGGTGAAGGCCTTCAAAACTTTTAAGATCGGGGATCATCCCATTGTACTCACGTTGTTTTACGCTCAATCATCATACGCAGATAGCGCTTAAAAAGCTCCTACCAGCGGAATTTGTCAAGAATGAGATATTTTATTCAGTAAAATCAACAGGATACTGTTCTTCTGGCGGCAGGCTGGATTGCGTCCGCACCAGCACAGCGGCGAAAAAACCATCCGTATCATGACGATACGGCGTCAGGCGCATATAGGGTTTGCTGGGGGCATCGCCATCTTCCCAGACCTGGTCCAGCGACAGCACTTCAAATTCCGGATGATTGACGAGGAATTTTTCGATCTGCATTTCGTTTTCATCGGGCAGCAGGGAACAGGTCGCATAGACCAGCTTGCCGCCCAGTTTTACCGCCTTGGTCACACGGTCGAGAATATCGGCCTGTGTGGCGATCAGTTCATCAAGACCGGGACCGTAATTGCGCCAGCGCATATCCGGATTGCGGCGCCATGTACCGGTGCCACTACAGGGCACATCGACCAGCACGACATCGAAGCTTTCTTTCTGACGGCGCAGCCATTTGCGGTTTTTCTCATCACTGAGCGCGCGCACTTCAATAATATCGGCCACACCGGCACGGCGGAAACGCGGGCGGGCTTTTTCAAGGCGGCCCTCGGCAATATCCATGGCGACGATGCGGCCCTTGTTCTTCATCGCGGCGGCGAGCGCCAGCGTTTTGCCCCCGGCACCGGCGCAATAATCAAGCACCTGCATGCCCGGCTGCACACCTGTAACATAGGCGATCAGTTGCGAGCCCTCATCCTGAATTTCAATCATGCCGTCGCGGAAAACCTTGCTTTCCGAGAGGTAGGCCTTGCCACGGCAGCGCAAGCCCCACGGCGATAATCTGGTAGGATCGGTTTCGATACCGTCGGCAGCTAAGGCCTTGCCCGCGTTTTCACGGTCGATCTGACGTGTGTTCACGCGCAGGTCGAGCGGCGCGGTGCCGAGCATTGCCGACATTTCAGCCTTAAAATCTTTACCGAAGAAACCGCGTAAACGGGATTCCCATTGCGGCGGGCATTCGACGCGTTCGGTTTCAGGAACAATTTCAGAATCAAGTTTTTTGCCGGAGAGTTTTTCGATCAGTTCTTTTTCATCATCCTGCAAAGGATCGGGCGCGTATTTGCTGCCGTCGAAAAGTTTGTCGATAGCGTTCAGGCCTTCGCCTTCGGCCAGCACCATCCAGGCGATCATGCGGTTGCGGGCGGTGTCGGCTGTGCCAACATGAGCCAGCCACCAGCCCAGACGCGCCCGGGCGCGTTCGACGGCATAGGTGCGTTCGACGATGGCCGCGCGGTCCTTGGAGCCAATATACTTGCGGTGGCGCATGTAATCGCCGACGGTCGAATCCATCGGAATCCGGCTGGCCCCGGTCTTTTCCAGAAGTTCTACGGCGGTTTGTATGCGAGCTGATGGTAACATGGGGGCGTTTATAACAGGGTTGCCGCTACGATGCCACTGTTCTAGATCAGTAGGATAGGAGTTCAAAACCATGCCCACCCTGTTCGATCCGATCAAAGCCGGGGCTTTAAGCCTGAAAAACCGCATCTGGATGGCCCCGCTGACGCGTTCCCGCGCCGGGGAGAGCCGGGTTCCGAACGCGCTGATGGCGGAATATTACGGCCAGCGGGCCAGCGCCGGGCTGATTATCAGCGAGGCCACCGCTATTTCACGGATAGGGTATGGCTGGAAAGATTCACCCGGTAGCTATACCGACGAACAGGAAGAAGCGTGGAAAGCCGTGACCCATGCTGTACACACACAGGGCGGGAAAATCGTTTTGCAGCTATGGCATATGGGCCGCCTCTCCCACCCTGATTTCTTGGAAGGGGATTTGCCGGTATCGGCATCCGCGATTGCCGCCGAGGGTTTTGCCCGTTCGCTTGAAGGGAACGTACCCTATGTCACGCCGCGTCCGCTGACCAAGGACGAGATCAAGCTGACCATTCAGGATTATGTGAGCGCGGCCCAACGCGCAATGCGCGCCGGATTTGACGGGGTGGAAATTCACGGCGCGAACGGCTATCTGATCGACCAGTTCCTGCGCGATGGCTCAAACGTGCGCAGCGACGAATATGGCGGACCGATTGCCAACCGTGTGCGCTTCCTGCTGGAGGTGACGGAAGCGGTGACATCCGCTGTCGGTGCCGACCGCACCGGATTGCGCCTGTCGCCGATGAACGGCTATCAGAGCATGCATGACAGCACCCTCGAAGCCCTGTTTACCCATGCGGCGGAAGAGCTAAACCGTTTTCATCTGGCTTTTCTGCATGTGCGGGAAACATCCAATAAGCCGCTGGTTGTAACACCCGCGATGCGCAAGGTCTATGAAGGCGTCATGGTAGGCAACGACGCCTACGATTTCGAGAAAGCACAAAAAGTACTGGAAGACGGCATTCTCGACGCGGTGGCGTTCGGTACACCGTTCATTGCCAATCCCGACCTGCCTGCGCGTTTCGCCGCCCATGCGCCGCTGAACCCACCCTATCCGGAATCATTCTATAAGGGCGGCGCGGAGGGTTATACCGATTATCCGTTTATGGAGATGGTGGCTTAAATAACTGACGTATCCCGCCAGCCATAGCAGACGTCTGTGAGTTTCTGGTTGCCGATGGTGACGTCTTTTTTGCCGCAGCGCTGGCCGCCCAAAGCCTTATAGAAAGCGTTGCCGCGCGCGTTCTTTTCCAGCACCCACAGGCACATTGATTTGTGTTTTCGCTCTTTCAGACGGGCAGCCGCTGCGCGCATCAGTTGCTTGCCCAGACCCTGCCGCCAGTAAGCAGGCAAGATATAGATCGCAAGAATTTCGGACGTATAAAGCGGGCGCACCGGCGACATGCCGGGCGGCGGCGTCATCAGGCGGTTGAAGGAAATAAACCCGGCAGAGTTGCCCGCGGCGTCATGCGCGATTAATGCTTCGGTGCCCTCGGACAGCCATTTGACCCAGTCGGCAGCGCGTTTGTCTTTATCGAGCGCGTCCAGAAAGGATTGATCGACCAAACCTGCATAACTTGCGCGCCATCCCTCGATGTGAGTAGTGGCAAGATCATGAGCATCTTCCGGTGTGCAGGGTCTGATATTCAGCATTGTCATTTGGCGGTTTGTGTTTAGGCTTGCGGTAAGTTTCAACATCATAAGGATTTTCATCATGAACTCAAACAAAACGATGCTGGTTCTGGTCGTACTGCTGCTCGGTGCCATTCTGGCCGTGCTTGTCTATCAGGGCAACAGACCAAGAACCACGGGCGAGAAAATCGAAGACGCCGTCAACAGCGCCGCCGATGATATCGGCGATGCGGTTGAAGAAGTCGGCGAAGATATTCAGGATTCTACCCGGTAATATTTATTCGCTGGCGCGGTAATTCGGTGCTTCCTGCGTGATGGTCACGTCATGGACGTGGCTTTCACGGAAGCCCGCCGAGGTCATGCGCAAAAATTCGGCGTTGGCCTTCATATCGGCAATGGTCGCATTACCGGTATAACCCATAGAGGCGCGCAGGCCGCCCACCATCTGGTGAATCACATTGCCGACCGGGCCTTTGTAAGGTACACGGCCTTCGATCCCTTCGGGCACCAGTTTCTGCGCGGATTTCACCGCACCCTGGAAATAACGGTCGGCGGAACCGCGTACCATCGCGCCTACCGAGCCCATACCGCGATAGGTTTTGTAGGAACGGCCCTGATAGAGCACAACTTCGCCGGGGGCTTCGTCGGTGCCCGCGAACAGGCTGCCGAGCATCACGCAATCGGCACCGGCGGCAATCGCCTTGGCCAGATCGCCGGAATATTTAATCCCGCCATCGGCGATGACGGGCGTACCGGATTTGGCGCAGGCTTCGGCCACATCCATGATCGCGGTCAGTTGGGGTACGCCAACTCCGGCAACCACGCGGGTGGTGCAGATGGAACCAGGGCCGATGCCGACCTTGACCGCATCAGCGCCGGCATCAATCAAGGCGCGAGCGGCATCGCCTGTAGCAATGTTACCAGCAATGATTTGCAGATTATTGGTGCGGAGTTTACGGATACGGTCAACCGTTTCCAGCACGTTTTTTGAATGGCCGTGCGCGGTATCGACGACGACGACATCAAGACCTGCCTCGATCATCGCCTCAACCCGTTCGACGCCGGTATTGCCTGTGCCGACAGCGGCACCGACCATCAGGCGGCCTTGCATGTCCTTGCTGGCTTGCGGGTAAAGCGTGGATTTTTCAATGTCTTTGACGGTAATCAGGCCAATACAACGGTCAGCTTCATCGACCACCAGCAGTTTTTCAATGCGGTGTTTGTGCAGCAGGCGACGGGCTTCGTCTTTGCTCGCGCCGTTTACGACCTTGATCAGATTTTGTGAGGTCATCAGTTCGCGCACGGGGGTTTCTTCGTTATCAGCGAAACGCACATCGCGGTTGGTCAGGATACCGACGAGTTTGCCGTTGCTTTCCGCCACGGGGATTCCAGAGATGCGGTAATGTTTCATCAGCGCGAAGGCATCGGCCAGCGTGGCATCGGGTTCGATGGTGATCGGGTTCACCACCATGCCGGATTCAAAGCGTTTGACCATACGCACCAGATCGGCCTGCTGTTCCGGTTCCATGTTGCGGTGGAGAATGCCCAGACCGCCCGCCTGCGCCATGGCGATGGCCATGTCGGATTCGGTGACTGTGTCCATCGCGGCGGAGAGCAACGGGATATTGAGCGCGATTGATTTTGTAAGCCGGGTTTTTGTGTCAGCGTCCGCCGGATGAATTTCAGAGGCCGCAGGCACCAGCAGCACGTCATCGAAAGTCAGGCCTTCACGGATGGGGGCGGATTTTATCTTGAACATGTGCAAACTCCTTTGCGCGGCATAGAGGGAATTTGCAGAGAGTTAATAAGACGAAGCCCGCATCCTGTAAAGGATTTTCGGGATTACTACCCCTCAGACAGACATTTTCTTGACAAGGGATGGGCATTTCCTTTTATCTGGGTAATTAATTACATAATAAAAATGGGAGATTTAAAGTCTTGGACGACCATTCGAATATTACCGATATCAACAAATTCCGCCGTGATTTTCCGCAGAAGGCAAATCAGGCACCCTCCGGGACGCTACCAGCTTTTCAGAAGTTCCTCGACACGGCCAACAGCGTAGAACCGATGGCGGCGGCGGAGCTCAGCCAAAGCATCAAATACATAGTGATCGACATGAATGCCGATCTGGCAACCAGAGAAAAGCAAAGCCCGGGCCAAGCGGCACCGCCAAATTGGGCCAACCTAGCTATTCTCGCACCCGTCACGACCGCAGATTGGAACGTCATTATTGAGTCATATCTTCATCACATGACGACGAACGATCCGGAAAAATTTCAGGAAATCTCCGACATGGCGCAACAGAAATTTCCGGAAATTTTCGCGAGCCTGCGGGCGCAAGGCTTTAGCGGGCCGGAATGCCAGCAACGAAGCTATCACGCCGCCCTGCATGACGTCGCATCAAATGATTTGCTGGAACAGATTATTCCCCTGAACGCCCTGGCTGATATGATGGCGGCAAAGATGCCTGATGTAGACGTCGATATGGATGCCGTTATGGACGATAACGATGAATACGTGTGTTTCGCCGTATGCCTTGACGTGAAGGAGGGGCAGGATTTACGCACTCATCTGCGCGCATTTCTGCATGATCTGGAAACGCCCGCCAATGTTATGACGCTGCGGCCCGTGTAAAATCAGTCAGGATGGTGTGCGGCGGAAGCCCGTCGCCACCACATATTGCTCCGCCGATTCCTTGCGGCTGGCAGGAGGTTTGACGTGCTTCACCGTGGTGAAATCACGTTTCATCATATCGAGCAGTTCTTTTTGCGCACCGCCCTGAAACAGCTTGGACACGAACGTGCCGCCGGGTTTTAAAACCTGCGTGGCAAATTCATAGGCGGCCTCGACCAGCGCCATGATGCGCAGGTGATCGGTTTGCCTGTGGCCCATCGTGTTCGGGGCCATATCGCTTAAAACAACGTCTGCACCGGAGCCCATCGCCATGATCAAAGCTTCGGGGGCGTCGTCATTCATAAAATCCATCTGCAGGAAGGTGACGCCGGGCAACGGTTCGATCGGCAGCAGATCAAGACCGATCACTTTGGAAGCGCCGCGCTCCACCGCGACCTGTGACCAACCACCGGGAGCAGCGCCGAGATCAACAACGGTGCAACCCTTTTTGATAAATTTCAGCTTGTCATCCAGCTCGATCAGCTTGAAGGCCGAGCGCGCACGGTAACCGAGGCGCTGTGCTTCATGCACATAAGGGTCGTTCAACTGGCGTTGCAGCCAGCGCGCCGACGAGGTGGTGCGCTGGTTGGTTTTTTTGACCCGCACAGCCGCATCCCGGGCGGTACGCCGCACGGGCTTTTTGGATCTGCCGGGAACTTTGTCGCCATCGCCGTCTTTGGTCATAGTGTCATCACTAACATCGAAACGCAGAAAGAGATAATATAAACCGTCAGCGTCGCCGCAAAAAAGACAATGCCTTTGGTATTTGGGGAAAAATAGGCCAGGATCAGGAACAAGGCAAAGACAATCCCATAGACAATCAGCCCGCGTTCGTAAGCGCCCGCCTTGATCAATCCCATCAGGCCGTGCAGATGACCTATGCTTTCCATCAGTTCGACCTGCGCCCGCAGAGTCATAATGCAGACCAGTAGAAACACCGCTGTGTTCAAGCGCTGGCCCTTATGCACGGCAAGCATGGCTACCGGCAGCCAGAGCAAATCAATCCATTGATATAATACTTGAGTCATATTACCTTATTCGTACCCTGCTGAAGCCTTCTTTGAACCATATTTCTGGTTCAGAATACCCCTTGCGATGACCCAGAATAACCTCTTTACCCCCCATCTGCACAGGATCATCTGTGCGCTTGCCGGTATCGTCCTGCTGATGACGAGTCTGGCGTTGATGGCGCATGCCCAGGGGAATCGTTCGGCATCGCTGATCCGCGACACGGAAATCGAGAATTACCTGAAGGAATGGGCAGCACCCGTGATCAAGGCCGCCGACCTTGATCCGGAATCCGTCAATATCATTCTGGTGCAGGACAATAATATCAACGCCTTCGTCGCGGGCGGACAGAACATCTTTCTTTATACCGGCCTGCTGATGAAATCAAAAAGTCCCGGCGAAATCGTCGGCGTCATGGCGCACGAGTTGGGCCACATCCGCGGCGGGCACCTGATCCGCAGCAAGGACGCGATGGAAAACGCCTCCTATGAAGCGATGCTGGGCACGATTCTGGGGATTGGCGCGGCCATTCTGGCCGGTGACGGCGGTGCTGCCGGAGCGATTTCCGGAGCCAGCTCCGGCATGGCGCTTAATAAATTACTGGCCTTTAGCCGCGTACAGGAATCAAGCGCCGATCAGGCCGCCATCGGATTTCTTGAGCGGGCGCACCTGAACCCGCAGGGTCTGGTCTCTTTCATGCAGCGACTGGAAGACGAAGAGTTGCTGCCGATCAGCCAGCAATCGGAATATGTCCGCACCCACCCGCTGACCCGTGACCGGGTTGAGAGCTTACAGGCCGGAACAACGCGTTCAGCCTATAATGATGCCGCGCTGCCCGCCGCCTGGGCCGACCAGCATGCGCGCATGCTGGCCAAGCTTGCCGGGTTTGTCACACCGGAACATGTCATCTGGAATTACAGTGACAAAGACCAGTCTCTGACCGCGCGTTATGCCCGCGCCATTGCCGCCTATCGCCAGAACAAGGTCGAGGAGGCGCTGCGCCTGACCGACAGCCTGCTGCAGGACGAAGCCAAAAATCCCTATTTCCTTGAACTGAAAGGCCAGATGCTGAGCGATTTCGGTCGTCCGGGCGAAGCCGTGCCGTATTACCGGCAGGCCACGGAACTTGATCCGGCCTCAGGTTTGATCCGCACCGCCTATGCCCATACGCTGATCGAAACCGCAGGGAATAATCAGGGCCAGATGAAAACCGCCGTCACGCAACTGGAACGCGCCCAGCGCGATGAACCGCGTTCAACCCGGATTCACCGTTTGCTGGCCACGGCTTATGGCAAAATGGGCGACGAGGCGATGGCCAAGCTGCATTTATCGGAAGAGGCGCTGCTGCAAAGACGCATTCCGCAAGCGCGGCAACAAGCCGAAGCCGCCGCCGTGGGCCTGAAAAAAGGTTCTGCCGCGTGGATCAGGACTCAGGACATCCTGAGTCAGGTCGCGATCAGCGAAAAATCCAAGAAATCGGACGATCAGGAAGATAAGGGCAATTAAACGCCGCGAATTGCCGCTGGCATGCGTTTGCGCCATTGGGTACTATAGATTTCCGCTGTATGCGGCGTATATCATTTCTTTCAAACATCCTTTTAGCAGGAGATTCTTTCCGTGGCTTTCTCGATAACCCGTTCGGCGATGCGCCTGATCCCCCTTTCTTTTGTTTTGGCCGGTTTTTTAAACGCCGCCCCGGTACAGGCCGCCGATCCTGCCATTTCGGACGCTGAACGCGCCAAAATCGAAACCGTGCTCAAAGAATATCTGGCCCGCGATCCCGGCATCATCGTTGAATCGCTGCAGAAATTTCAGGAAATGCAACGTGCCGATCAGGACAAGCAATTCACTGATAAATTCGACAACCAGAAAGAGGCGCTACTGAAAGCCGGACACCCGACCGTGGGTGCCGCCGATGCTGATGTCACCATTTTCGAATTCTATGATTATAATTGCGGCTACTGCAAAAAGGCGTTCAGCGACGTTTCCAAACTGATCGACGAAGACAAGAAACTGCGTTTTGTATTCATCGAAATGCCGATCCTGAGTGAAAGCTCGATTGAGGCCGCCAAGTGGGCGTTGGCCGCCGACAAGCAAGGCAAGTTCTATGAATACCACACCGCCCTGATGAAATTCACCGGACAGAAAGACAAGAAGTTGCTGGCCAAGATCGCCGGGGACGTCAAGATGGACGTGAAGAAAGCGGAAGCCGATGCGGAAAGCCGTGAGACGCTGGAAACAATCGAGAAAAACCTGACGCTGGCGCGCGAACTGGGCATTAACGGCACACCCGGCTTTATCTTTGAGAACCAGCTGACCCCCGGTTACATGGGTTATGAGGGCATGAAAGAAACTATCGCCGCCCTGCGCGACAAGAAAACAAAAGCCGCCAACTAACCGGTCAAAGCAGAAAGCGTTCTCGTCATGTATCTGCGGCTTATCGGCATTGCAATTGTCATCCTGTCCGCCATGATCGGCTGGAAATTTTATGTCGGTTATACGGCATTTGATAAATTGCAGATGGCGCCTCACCATCAATATGCGGGTGCTGAAAATCCATCGGTTATCATCACCGAAATCATGGATTACCGCTGCGCCTATTGCCGCCAGATGCATGACACGATGACGGCGTTCATCGCCCTGCATCCGGAAGTACGCGTGATTTACCGCGTCTATCCGATCTACAAACAACCTTCGATGTACGAGGCTAAGCTGGCGATGGCGGCGGGCAATCAGGGCAAGTTCATCGAAATGCACAACAGGCTGATCCGCCGCGACGATCCGGTAACACCGGAAGTCGAGGCCGCGCTCGTCGCGGAGCTGGGACTGGACAAGGTGCAATTCGAGAAGGACAAATTCTCATGGTCGGCGACCAAAGACCTGCTGGATACGGCCGCGGCTGTGAAAGCGCTCGGCATCAAAGCAACACCAACGTTGATCGTCGATGGAAAGATTTACCTGCCGCGCAGCGGCCTGATGAGCGTGAAAGACCTGGAAGAATTACTGGCTGAACATCTCAAGCCCGCAATGAGCACGGCACCTGCGCAGGAAGCGACACCTTAAAATGGCCGCGCACAAGAAAATCCTGATCCTCAACGGCCCCAACCTGAACATGCTGGGTCAGCGCGAGCCTGAAATTTATGGCCGCCAGACGCTTAAAGATATTGAAACGCTGTGCCGCCAGACGGGTGCGCGCCTGCACATGAAAATCGATTTCCGCCAGTCTAACCATGAGGGTGAACTGGTGACATGGATTCAAAAGGCGCGGGGAAAAATAGACGGGCTGATCATTAACGCCGCCGCCTATACGCATACATCGGTCGCCATCCATGATGCGCTGAAACTTTTGAATGTGCCGATCGTCGAAGTGCATCTTTCCAACCCCCGGGAACGTGAATCCTTCCGCCATCATTCCTATATTGAGCCGGTGGCGGCCATTTGCATTGCCGGTCTGGGGGCTGAAGGTTACGTCAAGTCACTGGAATTCCTTGATAAATTCAAAAATGCATGATTCTGGAAAAAGCTGATGCTTTGACTTTTGCCCCCTTTTTCTTTAAAGCAGGGGACTTGTTTTAACGGGCAACCGGAGTGTTTTTAGGTGCCGATGAAAATTGATGAATCAGCTATTCGCAAACTGGCGCAACTGCTGGATGAAACCGGCCTGACGGAAATCGAAGTCGAGGACGGCGATCAGTCCGTGCGCGTCAGCCGCGGCGGCAATGTCGTGTCCTTCAGCCCAGCGGCCAATCAGTCGGTTGCCATGGATTCCGATCCGACCACACCGCAGCGCGCCAACACGCAAGCCCCTTCCGCCAATGCCGCGAGCCATCCCGGCGCGATTACATCACCGATGGTGGGAACGGCCTATATGGCGCCCGAACCCGGTGCGGCACCGTTCGTCAGCAAAGGCTCCAGCGTTAAGGCAGGCGATACGTTGCTGATCATCGAAGCGATGAAAGTGATGAACCCGATCAAGGCGCCCAAGGGCGGCACCGTCACGCAAATTCTGATTGAAAGCGGACAGCCGGTTGAATTCGGCGACGTTCTCGTGGTCATCGAATAAAGAACGCAGCATGTTCAAAAAAATCCTGATAGCGAACCGTGGCGAGATTGCCCTGCGTATCATCCGTGCCTGCCGCGAGATGGGTATCCAGAGCGTCGTCGTGCATTCCACCGCAGATGCCAATGCGATGGCCGTGCGTCTGGCTGATGAAAGCGTTTGCATCGGCCCGCCCGCCTCCAAAGACAGCTATCTGAATATTCCGTCGATCTTAAGCGCGGCCGCCGTTACCGGCGCGGAAGCAATTCACCCCGGTTATGGTTTCCTGTCCGAGAACGCGCAATTCGCGCGCATGGTCGAGGAACATGGTTTTGTTTTTATCGGCCCCAAGCCTGAGCACATCGACACGATGGGTGACAAGGTACAGGCCAAGAAAACCGCGAAAGAACTGGGTCTGCCGGTTATTCCCGGTTCCGAGGGCGCCCTGAATAACGTCGAAGAAGGGCGTGCCTTCGCTGATAAGGCCGGGTATCCGGTACTGATCAAGGCGGCCTCAGGCGGCGGCGGCAAAGGCATGAAAGTCGTGCGCAGCAGCGAAGAGTTTGCCGAAGCATTCTCTACCGCGCGCGCCGAAGCCAAGGCCAATTTCGGCGATGACCGCGTTTATCTCGAAAAATATCTTGAGAAGCCGCGCCATATAGAGATTCAAATATTCGGCGATACGCATGGTAATGCGATCCATCTGGGCGAGCGCGATTGCTCGCTGCAACGCCGTCACCAGAAAGTTCTGGAAGAATCCCCCTCCCCCGCACTGACAGATGAAGAACGTGCCCGCATCGGTACATTGGCCGCCGACATGGTGCGCAATATGGGTTATCGCGGCGCTGGCACTATCGAATTCCTGTATGAGAACGGCCAGTTCTTCTTCATGGAAATGAATACCCGCATTCAGGTAGAACACCCGGTCACCGAAATGCTGACAGGCATCGATCTGATCGCCGAACAGATCCGTGTGGCTGCCGGTGAGCCGTTGAGTGTACAAAAAGACCTGATCCGTTTCCGCGGCCATGCGATTGAAGTGCGCATCAACGCCGAAGACCCGGACACCTTCATGCCCTCACCCGGCATGATCAAGCAATTCCATGCGCCGGGCGGACTGGGCGTACGTTTTGACTCTGCCATTTACGCGGGCTATAGCATTCCGCCTTACTACGATTCGATGATCGGTAAACTGATCGTGCATGGCCGCAACCGCGATGAATGCATCCGCCGCCTGCGCCGTGCCATTGTTGAAACGGTCATCGAAGGTGTAAAAACCACACTGCCGCTGCATATGTGGATTCTCGATCAGCCGGACTTCCAGAAAGGTGATTACACCATTCACTGGCTGGAGAAGAAGCTGGCGGAGCGTTCATAAGCCGCTGGCGATTGTGATTCCGGCCCAAGAGTGCCAGAATTGACAAATGTCCGACGACCTTACCCTTGATGATGTGTTGCGCGCCTATGCCATGGGGCTGTTTCCGATGGCTGAGTCGCGGGACGATGAAGAGTTCTGGTGGTTCGATCCGCCGCAGCGCGGACAGCTGGACATTGCGGGGCTGCATATCCCGGAGAAGCTGCGCAAGACGGTTTTGAAATTTCCCTATGAAATCAGGATTGATACGGCGTTTGCGGCCGTGATCGACGCCTGTGCGCACATGCGCAAGACACAAGCCGAAACATGGATCAATAAACCGATCCGCGATATTTTCATCGGGCTGCATCAGGCCGGATTTACCCATAGCGTCGAGGCGTGGAAAGACGGGCAGCTGGTGGGCGGGCTTTACGGGCTGGCACTGGGCCGCGCCTTTTGCGGCGAGAGCATGTTCAGCACCGCCACCGATGCCAGCAAGATCTGTCTGGTGCATCTATGCGCCCGGCTATGGAAGGCCGGATTTACGGTGCTGGATACGCAATTTGTGAATGATCATCTGAAACAGTTCGGCTGTTACGAGATCGACAGCGCTGCCTATAAAGAACGGCTGGCGCGGGCGCTGACCAGCAAGGCCGATTTCACCCTGCCCGCCTGTCCACCCGTACGCGAAGATTTACTGGTAACTGAATACCTTGAAAAACGCTGATTTGTAATTATATTACAACTACATACTAATTAACTGCCTTTTTATTGCCCAAATAATTGATTTTTTGTTAAGAAAGTGATAACTTAGTCTTAACAATCTGTAAAATCGGTTTGGTAAAAAGAGAGTAATACTGTGATTATCATCGCGCGTGAGGAACTGAATAAAGCGGCGTCGGGACTGAGCCAGCCCCGAAGGGAAGCGGCGTCTTTTGATAAATGGATGGCCCCGGCAGCGGGCAGAGTGGCGGACACGGCAACGCCCCCCCTGCAAGAAGGCGGCGTCAATTCTCTGCAAAATCTTTATAAAAACCGGCTGACTCGATTCGAGTGATCGGTCAGTCCCCGAGGTCTTCGACCTCTTCATCCAGACGATCCTCGGTAACCGCGCCTTCTTTAGCTTTGGCGTCTTCAGCCTCGCGACGTTCGGCCTCAGACTCGGCGGTTTTCTTTTCCAGACAATCCAGCACCCAGACGTCATAAATTGGATGATCCATCGGTGAAAGCGCAGGCGATGACGCAAACATCCAGCCGCTGAAGACCCATTTGGAATCATCCTTGGGCGTGACTTCCCAAATTTGCAGGAAGGCGGCGGATTCAGGTTGTTCAATCGGTGGCGCCTTGCGGCAAGCCTGCACCTTGATATAAAGCGGGCCGTATTTGACGGTGCTGCCGACGCGCGCTTCGAACGTCAATGTGCGGCCCGTGACTTTGTCGATGGATTGCAGTTTGATAACGGGCATGTCCTGCATCGCGGCTTGCGCCGGGGACATGCCAAAGAGCATCAGCGCGATGACGGACGGCAGTAAGCTATGAAAGACCCGCTTACGGATTTTCATCTGTTTCAGGCGCGGTCGGCGCGGCAGTGCGAGGAGCCGGACTGGCCGTTGCCGGGGCCGCGTCTTTTTTCTCGTCCTTGTCACCTTGCATACTGAAGATGAACTGGCCCAGAAGCTGTTCGAGGTTCTGCGGCGCTTGCGTATATTCAATCGTGCCGCCCGGAGACAGAACTTCATCATCAGCGCCCGGCTCCAGCGCCAGATAGCGGCCTCCGAGAAGGCTTTCGCTGCTGATCAGGGCGGCGGTGTCTGTGGGCACCTTGATGTCATCCTTGATGCTCATGGTCACTTTGGCGAGGAATGTTTCAGGATCGAGCGTGACGGCGGCAATCGTGCCGACCTTGACACCGCTGATCAGGACATCATCACCGATGCCCAATCCCCCGATGCCGGAGAAGCGCGCATTCAGTTCGTAACCGCTTACTTTTCCGACCTTGGCGGTGTTGATGCTGAACATCAGGAACGTGATCGCCACAAGAATGACAATCGCGCCGAGAGCGGTTTCAATGACACTGCGTTTCATGGCTTTTTAGGAATCCTTCTTGTCGGATAGTAAGAATACGGTTGGTTTTTATTCAGGCTTTATTGCGGCGGTATCCAGGCTTCGTAATCACCCGTGGCCTTGCTGCGTTTGCCGCCCGAGAGAATATGGCCAGGCGGACGGTAAGCTTCTTTGGTGCCCGTCAGGTTCGGCTGGTATGGCTTCTGCCATTCACGGCGGTAAGTCTGCGACTGTCCGGTCGGCACGACGTTTGTCTGGTGATGGATCCAGCCATGCCATTCGGGCGGAATATTGCTGGCCTCGGTGCTGGTTTTGTAACGGACAAAACGGCGCGGGCGTTTATAGCCCTGCATCGGCTTGGCTTCATAGTAACGGTTACCCGCCTGATCGACGCCGATAAAGCGCGCGCCCGTCCACAGACGAACCCAACCCATATGCACCGGCGACAACACGCCCAGAAAGGAAAACAATCCCATAATAAAATCCTGATAAAGGGGGTAGCGCGTACAATCGATACCGCCTTCATGGATGGCTGAAAATCGCGAGAAAATCAAGTCTAAACAATGTTTTGTAAACCCGGAAGGCCACAAAGCGGCGTTTTCAGTTTCCCCCTGATTCTGTTATGATTTTAAAAGGGAAGGGTTTTTGAATATGTCCGCGTCCGCGCCACGCCGGGAATCCGGCAATGTCATGTTTTATATCTTTATCGCGATTGCCCTGTTCGCGGCGCTCAGCTTTGCCGTCGCCAGAATCATGCAGTCCGGCGCGGGCAACCCCAACCGCGAAGTCGGCCAGCTTCATTCCACCGATGTGATCCAGTATGCCGACGGCCTGAAACGTGCTGTGCAAACCATGCGCATACGCGGTATCGAAGACGACCATTTCAGTTTTGAAACCCCGGAACTGGCCGGTTATGCGCCGCATGCCTCGTGCAACGCCGATTCCTGCCGGATTTTTAGACCGGCGGGCGGCGGTATAACTTATATGCCGCCGATGGATGACTGGCTGGATCCCGCCGGAGACGGTCAGGCCTTGTACCGCGAATGGTTCTTCCCGGCGGGTGTTTGCGCGCAGGGCGTGGGTACTGGCGGTGCCGGTTGCGACACCGACGGTCTGGACAACGAAGATCTGGTCGTGATCCTGCCGTGGGTCAAGAAGGAATTATGTATTACGATCAACGAGCGTCTGGGGGTTATCAATACAGGCGGCAATCCCCCGGTGGCGAGCGCGCTGGCATGGGGCGGCGGTAAATTCACAGGTACTTTCGCCGATGGCACCATTATCGCCCGGGCCGGGGAAACGGCCGCCTGCCTGCGTGAGTTCGGTGGCACCTCGTATTTCTACTACAAAGTGCTATTGGCGCGTTAATCCGCGCGTCCAGCAGGCACCAGTTCGCCTGCCCGCTTGGGCGCTTCCTCAAAGGCAAAAATCAGTTGCTCGTCTTTCAAGCCGACATGAACGATACCGCCATTCACCAACTTGCCGAACAATAATTCCTCGGCCAGCGGGCGTTTGACTTTTTCCTGAATGATACGGGAAAGCGGACGGGCACCCATGTGCGGGTCGTAGCCGATTTTGGCCAGATGCTCCTTGGCTTCGGTTGAAAGTTCGATTTCGACGCCGCGGTCGGCCAGTTGCGCTTCGAGCTGGATGACGAATTTATCGACGACGCGGATCACCGTTTCGGGCCCAAGCGGTTTGAACGGCACAATGGCATCAAGACGATTGCGGAATTCCGGCGTGAACATGCGCTTGATTTCTTCCTGATCGTCCTCGACGCGCATTTCGCGTTCGAAGCCAAGCGGCGCTTTGGCCATCTCGCGGGCACCGGCGTTGGTTGTCATGATCAGGATCACGTTCCTGAAATCGACGGTTTTGCCGTTATTGTCGGTCAGTTTGCCGTAGTCCATCACCTGCAGCAAAATGTTGTAGATATCGGGGTGCGCCTTCTCGATCTCATCGAGCAGCAACACACAATGCGGGTGCTGATCGACGGCATCGGTGAGCAAACCGCCCTGTTCGAAACCGACATAACCCGGCGGCGTACCGATCAGGCGCGATACGGCGTGGCGTTCCATATATTCGGACATATCGAAGCGTTTGAGTTCAATACCCATGGTTTTGGCCAGCTGGCGCGCCACTTCTGTTTTACCGACGCCCGTCGGGCCGCTGAACAGATAGGAACCAATCGGTTTATCGGCATCGCGCAGACCCGCACGGGACATTTTGATCGAATCGGACAGCACCTGAATGGCGGCGTCCTGATCGAACACCATGGTTTTCAGATCGCGTTCGAGCGTACGGATCGCCTCGCGGTCGTCCTTGGTCATGGTCTTGGCCGGGATGCGGGCGATGGCCGCGACGACACCCTCGATATCGGTCACCGTAATGATTTTCTTGCGCTGGTCTTCTGTGACCAGCATTTGTGCAGCACCCACCTCGTCGATGATATCGATGGCTTTGTCGGGCAGTTTGCGGTCGCCGATATAGCGGGCCGAAAGCTCGACCGCCGCCTTGATGGCGTCGTCGGTGTACTGCACCTTGTGGTGTTCCTCGTAATAGGATTTCAGGCCGGTCAGGATTTTGATCGCATCCTCAATCGAAGGTTCGTTGACGTCGATCTTCTGGAAGCGGCGGACGAGGGCGCGGTCTTTCTCGAAATGGTTCCTGTACTCCTTGTACGTGGTGGAACCGATACAGCGAATCGTGCCGTTGGAAAGCGCTGGTTTCAGCAGGTTAGAGGCATCCATCGCCCCGCCTGATGTTGCGCCCGCACCAATCACAGTATGGATTTCATCGATGAATAAAACCGCATGCGGGTATTTTTCGATCTCGGTAATCACGGCTTTCAGGCGTTCCTCGAAATCGCCGCGGTAACGCGTACCAGCCAGCAACGCGCCCATATCGAGCGAGAAGATGGTGGCTTCTTTAAGTACATCCGGCACCTGTTTTTCAACAATCCGGCGGGCGAGGCCTTCGGCAATCGCGGTCTTACCGACGCCGGGGTCGCCAACATAAAGCGGGTTGTTTTTGCTGCGGCGGCAGAGGATCTGGATGGTGCGGTCAACCTCGGCAGCGCGTCCGATCAGCGGGTCGATCTTGCCCTTGCGGGCCTTGTTGTTGAGATTGACGCAATAGGCATCAAGGGCATCCTTGCCCGCCTTGTTCTTCTCGCCTTCGGTCGTTTCTTCCGCGCCCTGCGGCGTACGGGTCTGGCTGTTGCCCGGCACCTTGGCGATGCCGTGCGAAATATAGTTCACTGCGTCGAAACGGGTCATGTCCTGTTCCTGCAGAAAGAAGACCGCATGGCTTTCACGTTCGGAGAACAGGGCCACCAGCACGTTGGCCCCCGTTACTTCCTCGCGACCCGAGGACTGTACGTGTATGGCGGCGCGTTGCAGTACGCGCTGGAAAGCGGCGGTCGGCTTGGATTCTTCAGCATTGCGATTGATCAGATAGGTCAGTTCGCTATCGAGGAAATGCTCGATACCCTCGCGCAGATCGGCAATCGACACGCCGCAGGAACGCAAAACCGCCATAGCGTCCTGGTCCTCGCACAAAGCGAGCAGCAGATGTTCGAGCGTCGCACTTTCGTGGTGACGTTCGTTGGCGATATTGAGCGCACGGTGCAGGGTCTGTTCTAGATTACGTGAGAGCATGGGCGGCTACTCTTTCTGTTTATTCTTTTTCCATGGTGCATTGAAGCGGTTGTTCGTTGGCGCGGGCGAAATCCATGACTTGCGCGACTTTGGTTTCCGCCACTTCGTAGGTGAAAACGCCGCAGATCCCGACACCCCGGCGATGGACGTGGAGCATGATGTCTGTGGCTTCCTGTCTATTCTTGTTAAAAAACCTTTCCAAAACATGAATGACGAATTCCATCGGGGTGTAATCGTCGTTCAGAATCAGGACCTTGTACATGGACGGTTTTTTGGTCTTGGGGCGGACTTTCAGCATCACCCCGGTCTGACGACGCTCCTCGCCCCCGGAATCATCGCCGAAATCGGGGTCGGAATCGTCCATAAGGGGAATAAAGGGATGAAGCGCGGTCATAGGGATAAGATAGCCCTTTCTTCCCCTATTTTACAGCCCGGATCGTTAAAATTTTAATTCCCGGGACCAGAAGTTCCCCCGCAAAGGTCTCATTTTACTTGCATTACTATGTTTTCATAATCCATAAGTATGTATGCCTGAAACACCTGAAACAGATCAGCCGCCCGCCTGCATCCGTTATGCGCAAACGGTGCTGGAACAATTGCGGGCAGAGGACCCGGCGCTGGCCGATTCTCTAAAATCCATCCTGCCCGGTTATGCCCTGCGGCAGGAAAAGGATGGGCAGTCCGTTACGGCAGAATCCCTGCTGGAAGATGCCCGCAAAGGGCCCGATTGGTTCAAGGTACAAAAACCCGCAAAGACCAAAATTACAAAAACACCGATCGAGGTTTACCACGATGTCCTGGCAAGCTTTCCCATCCCCTTAAACTCTCAGTTCATCGACGCCTGTAAACAGAGCGATCTGGAAGCCATCAGAACAATGCACCAGAATGGCGCCGATATCACCGCACAGGATAATAATGCACTGATAGAGGCAGCTGCCAAAGGCCATCTGGACGTCGTCCAATACCTGCACCAGAACGGCGCCGACATCACGGCACAAAAAAATCGGGCGCTGATATACGCAGCCCAGAACGGCTACCCGGATGTCGTCCGATACCTGCATCAACACGGTGCCGACATTACCGCGCAGGATAATATGGCGCTAATGTGGGCGGCCCAATGCGGTCATCTGGAAATAATCCAGTACCTGCATCAACACGGTGCCGACATTACCGCACGGGACAATACAGCGCTAATGTGGGCGGCCACGAATGGTCCTGTGGGTTTCTTCCAATACCTGCACGAGAATGGTGCTGACATCACCGCGCAGGGTAAATACGCACTGATATACGCAGCTAAAAATGGTCATCTGGATATCGTTCAATATCTGTGCCAACACAGCCCAAACTTTAGGGCAGTGTATTATCCTGCGCTGGTACAAGCGGTATGCGAAGACCGTATGGATGTTGCCCAATACTTGCATCAGCGTGGCACCGATATGTCGACGCTTTACCCCGGCCAACTTGAGAAATTCACTGCTTACGAATTGAGGCAGGCGCGGTGGCAGAAAGCCGTACGTTGCGATCCGCCGCGAGGTTTATACAAACAAAATCCCCGTCTCTTCAAAAAGGCCGCTTATGATTTCCTGCTGCCGCTGCTGGCACATGAGGGGTACAAAGACGTTTCCGGGCATGTCATGGCCTTTGAAGCCGCCGGCCTGCTCCAGACGCCGGACCGTGCCATGCAGTACTTGAAAGCATGGGGACAGCCGGGCAAGCAGCCGCTGCATGATGTGATTCACATGATACACCTGCCACAGGACGATTGCACATTCAGCATCAAGGACTGGGGCGATGCTGTGCTGAAATGCGGACCATCCATGGCAAGGCTGGTCAAGTTTGCAGACAGGATACCCGCACCCGCACGCAGTTCAGACGGCAAGACATGGTCATACGTTGCCACCCGCGCCCTATGCGCGGAGTTTGCCTATGAAAAGGCCGCTATGAATGAGCCGCTGGCAGGGATGTGCTTCGAACATGATCTCGACGAAGACGCTTTCGAGAGAGCCTTAAAGATTGTTGAAACAGGCAACGCCACACAGAAAGCCGTACCCGATATCATGATCGCGGGCGAACGTTTCGGCATGGAGGGCGGCAAATTCTATCGCCTTGCCGCCGATGATATGCGCGGCCTGTTCCTGGGCGAGATGACAAATTGCTGCCAGTCGATTGGCGGGCACGGGCATGAGTGCGCAAAGTACGGCTATAAATCCGAAAATGGCGGTTTTTACGTTGTTGAAAACACCAAAGGGAAGATCGTGTCCCAGACATTTGCCTGGCGCACGGAGAAGGGCGGCATGTGTTTCGATACGCTGGAAACGTTGGGTGACAATGTCACAGGCGAGCAATGGGCAAAGATACTGCAAGAAATTGCGGCAGAGCTTACCCAACGGCAGGATCATGATATTGCACGACTGACGGTCGGTCTGGGCGGACGTACGCCGGGATCATTGGGCGCCATTTTTGAAAAAGCCAGAAAGCCCGCAAAGCCCCTAGACTACAAGGGGTATAGCGAAGCCCAGGAACAGGTCGTCATCTGGGAACGCCCGGCGGCGCACACTCAGTCCTAATTTTCCGTCCTAATTTTTCCAAAGCCATAAAAAAGTTTCAGCCCCCTTGAAACAAGAAGGCTGAAACCCGGTTGTCATGTCAGGAAAACCTGACAGCGTTCATAATATAGCGCGTCAGAGCCTAGGCGGCTACTGCGTCTGTTGCCTTACGCATGGTCTTGCTGACCTGATCGTTGATCGGCTCCAGCACGTCGGTGGTCAGTTTGACGGTCAGCTCGGAGAGCTTGGTCGCACCGGCCATAAAGCCATCGAAAGATTCCTGGGCCAGTTTATTCTGGACTTCGGTCAGTTCGTTGAGGTTTTTGCAGCCGAGCAGCGTTTTCATTGCTTCGCTGTTCTTAGCGGCGCTTTCCTGCGCGAAGTTCATGTACGCCTTCATGATGTCTTCCGTACCTTTCATCCAGATATTGGTGGATTTCAGGAGCGCTTCGACGCCTTCTTTGCCGACAGAAGCGGCTTCGTTGGAAATTTTTTCGTATTGTGCTTTGTGTTGTGTCATGACGTTCTCCATTGTCTTAAAAATTTCAGTTTTACTTAAAGGATTTACGGCGAATGCGGCCGCGATGAAGGTTTCATCATTACCGACGACCGCATGCGGTGCCGTGGCCTTACGGGCCGACACCGCGGGAACAGCCACAAGGGCCGTACCGGAAGATTTCTTGCGAGAAGGCTGGTCAGCCATTTTTATTCTCCTTAATCTGCCGGACTTTGCCGTTGCCTTTAGTTTTTACTCTGAGCTGGCAGCAGTCTGGCACATGTTTTATCGCATCGCAATAGCTGCAGCGCAACAAGTTGAAATCATTGTATTTTTTCCAGACCCGTTTAAAAAATCGCAGATTTATAAGCTTTTTTGGTGGATCTGTAGGCAATGAGTTCTTTGGTGCAGTGCACAATTATAATGTAGCGCGCTCTCCTGACGGGGTCAAGATTTATTTTGTGCGCCGCACAATAATCTTCGTGTCCCGCGCTGCCGCTCAATAACAGCCCCAGGCTACTTGACAGAATGAAGGCGACCGGGTTTATTGCCTATAATATCGCAATATAAAAAATAAGCGTAAACAGGATGGTATGACTATGGATACGAAAAAGGGACTGATCGCGGCATTCTTGAGCGTGGCATTGATGGCGGGCAACGCCTTCACCATTGAAAACGCCGATGCCGCCCAGAAAAAATCCAGCGCGAAAAAGCACCAGCAGGTCAAAAAAAAGCCGCGCCCCAGCAACAGACAGATCATGAGTCTGGCTGGTGCCGTTCCTGATGTATCCTCCATTGTGATGGTGATTGATGAAAGCACCCCCAAGGGATTTCGTATTCTGAGTGCAGATCAGCCGCACGCCTACCGCACCCCGGCATCCGTTACCAAGCTGATGACCCTGTCCCTGCTGTTCGATGCCATTGATGCCGGCAGACTGGATCTGAAAGACAAAATCACCATTTCCGATACGGATACGGGCGCGGGCGGCACATTGCTGCCAGTAGCGCCCGGACGACAGATCACCGTCCATCAGGCGATTCTGGCGATGGTCACAAAATCCGCCAATAATGTCGCCGTTTCCGTGGCCGAACGGTTGGCCGGATCAGAAACCGCCTTTGCCCGCCAGATGAACGAGAAAGCGCGTAAAATCGGCATGACGGATACAAATTTCGTCAACTCGCACGGCATGCGCCACCCCGACCAGTATACATCCGCTTATGATTTAGCTGTCTTATCACACCACATCTTCACCAAACAATCCGAGCATTATCATTACTTCTCGACATTGGCCTTTCAGTTCGGCAGAAACACCTACAATAACCATAACCGCTTGATGCGGATTTATGGCGGCATGGACGGCCTGAAAACCGGCATGACCAACCATGGCTGGCAACTGGCGGCATCCGCCGAGCGGATTATTCCGGCCAAGGCCGGGAGACCGGAAACCATCCACCGCGTATTCGGTGTCTTTATGGGCGGTGTTACCAAGGATCAGCGTAATAACTGCCTAGGTTATCTGATGGATCAGGCATTCATCGGGCAGGGCCACAATATCGAAGGTACACGCTTTACCTATTCCAAAGCCGCCTGCACCCACGAAGGCCGCCAAAAATTCATTCTGGGTAAATAAAGCCTGACTATTAAGGATAGAAATACCCCTTTATTGCCCGCTGGCATGCATTTTGCGGTGATATTTCCATGCGATGGCATTTTGGGGATTGTGCCCTTTTCATGGACAAAATAACCTTGGCGGATTATGATGTTAAGAGGTGTTTTGCTTCGCAGTGCTCCTCTTTTCAGCACCTGTTTTCACGCGTTTTGCCGGATCGATTTATGAGCTTTGCCCGCCCCTTTTTCAGGTTTGCGCTGACAGCCGTTCTGATGGTGAGCATTGGCGCGTCCCCGGCGCTGGCCGCCCGGAAAAAATCCGGCCCGACTCCGAACAACCGCTACGCCTCGATCGTGATGGATGCCGAGACCGGCCAGATTTTAAGCCAGAGTAATCCTGACAAGCAGCTTTACCCGGCATCCCTGACCAAGGTGATGACGTTGCTGCTGACCTTTGAAGCGCTGGAAAACGGCACCCTGTCCTTGCGCGACCGTGTGCCGATGAGCCGCCGCGCCGTGAACATGTCGCCCAGCAAGATCGGTCTGCCGGTCGGTGCCAGTATGCGGGTCGAAGACGCCATCTATGCGCTGGTGACCAAATCCGCCAACGATGTGGCCGTAGCGCTGGCCGAGAAGGTCGGTGAAAGCGAGCCGCGTTTTGCCACGATGATGACCCGCAAGGCGCGCGAGATCGGGATGAGCCGCACACGCTTTGTCAACGCCTCGGGCTGGCATGATCCGGCACAAATATCAACGGCCCGCGATATGGCGATAATGGCCCGCTATGTGATTTACCGTTATCCGCAGTACTACCATTATTTCAGCACCAAGAATTTCACCTTTCAGGGCCGGAACTACCACAACCATAACCGCCTGATGAGCGAATATGCCGGGATGGACGGGATGAAGACCGGCTATGTCGCGGCATCCGGCTTTAATCTGGTGGCATCGGCCAAGCGCGGCAACAAGCGCCTGATCGGCGTGGTGTTCGGTGGCCGCTCAACAGCTTCGCGTAACGCGCAAATGGCGTCATTGCTGGACAAAGGTTTCTCCGGGAAAGTTTCGGGGGAAGAACAACTGGTCGCATCGGTCGCCCCCCCGATTGCCATGAAACCCCGCGTCGTTCCAGGCCGGAAACCGGTTAACGAAGCATCACTGGCGGCCATAAAAACAGTTGCCCCGGCGGCGAGCACATCGGCTGCCGTCATGGCGCAGGTGCAGACCTCTGTGGTTACCCCTGCGATCACCAGCAATCTTTTGCAAAACGATGCTTTAAGCGAAATGGGCGGGCAAGGCGATTTTGACCCGGCAGAAACCAAACGGGTTGAAACCGGCCTGATGGCGATTGCCGCGATTACCGGTGACGCGAGCAAACATCCGGGACGCCCCGCCGCCCCGATCACAGATGATATTACCAACCTCGACCGTCCGTGGGCGATCCAGATTGGCGCCTTCACCAGCCGCGTCCAGACCGACAAAGCCATCCGCGCGGCCATGACAGCGCTGCCTTCGTCCCTGACCACGAACGCGCAACCCATGATCGTGCCACTGAAAACGGCTGAAGGCTGGATGTTCCGCGGACGCTTAAGCGGCTACACCAAGGAGCAAGCATCCAGCGCCTGTGCGCGCTTACGTTCCTGCCTGACCGTTTCCCCTGATGCCGCGCGTTAACATGCACATTTCAAACCCCGACGCCCCGCACCGTGAACGACAACAATCCGGTAACGTGATTTTCTTCATATTGCTGGCGATTTTATTACTGGGGTTGCTGACGGCCGCTTTACGTTCAAGCGGGATTGAAGGCAGCCAGATCGATGGCGAGACCAATGCCATCAATGTTTCGCGGATGAAAGACCAGGCCAATGCTTTTGAACGCGGGGTAGCGTTCATCATGCAAAACGATGCCAGCGAAACCGACATACGCTTTGCACACGCCGATGCGCCTGCCGACTACGGCAACGACCCTACAGTAGGTGCGCCGTTCCAGATTTTCGCACGTGCGGGCGGGGGGGTTGAATATCTGCCGCCTCCTTCAGGCATCAATGACGGCAGCGGCTGGGAGTTCTACGGCAATACACACATGCCACAAGTCGGTACTGCCTTGCCGGAATTGCTGGCGGTGCTCCCTAATATCACAGCGGATGCCTGTACGCTGATCAATACGCAGGCCGGTTATACAGGCACCCCGACGGACACGGGCGGCAACGCGCAATCAGCCGCTTGCGTCTATAGCGATTCAAGCGCCCGTTTCTCCAGCGCCGGCATCTATAGCGACCCTGCGAGCAATACGACCGATGAAGCGACCTTCTCGATCAAGCCCGCCACACAAGCCTGCGTCACTTGCAGCGGCGACGGGTCACGTCATTTTGTCAGGGTTCTTTTAGCGCGCTAGAAACGAGGACGTTCTAGTTCGGCCATTTTAATTCGGCATTGTGCATTCGCCGACATCCACGTCTGAGGGCATATAAACGCAAGCCGGGTTCGAGCACGTTTTCTCATTGAAGGATGTCGTGCCCAGCGGCGACGTAAAATCTGTCACGAGCATGCCTGTCGGGACAGGTACACCGCATTCGCCGGACGTGTACATATCAATCCCAGTGGTGTTGGTGCCTGTGCGTATGAAGATATTCACCGGATCGGCAATGTAATCAACGCCGTCACGCGGATTAGCCCCCATCGTCCAGACAGGCACACGCCCGTTATAGGCGATATCGAGCGCCATATTCAAACCTGTATAAGCCGGGGCCGGACAGGCCGCGAGCGACGTCGGCAACTGGCGCGGTTCACCGCCGGTGTAATAGGTCAGGTCAAAGAAGCTTTCCAGATCTGCGCGATTATAAAAATTCATGCAACGCGATACTTCCCAGAGGCTGGCAATGGCATTGCACATACCCGCCGGAGGAGCGGGCAGCGCCGGATTGGGCGCGGTATAGCGGCTATTGAGATATTCATCGGCGAAGTTCGCCGTGAGGTAATTCCCAATCGGGTTTGTCGTCACATCGGTCAGTGATGCCGGACGGAACAAAAAGTCAGCATTTTGCTGCACCGGGGGAACATGGTCGCGGAAACAGCTATATTCAAAAACGCTGTCGGGTTTGAAAATCAGGTTCTGGTTCTGCACATTTTCACGGGCGGCTTCAGCAAAACCCCGCGCATCGATGGCATCCATGAATTGCGGGTCGCAGGCTGTCGTCTGCGCATCAACACTGCCTGTCTGCACGGTCAGCGCCAACAGCAATGAAAACGTCCCGGTCAGGAACGATCTGAAAACAAAGGATTTTTTTACCTGTTCGCCCACGAAGTCCCGCTTGCCCCTCTTAATAAGCTTCTCTTATTGTGCCGCTGAAAGACCCTGTTTGTCCAGAATTGATAAATCTTCCGATTTTGCCGGGCGGGCCATGCCTAGAAATCAAAAAACCCGCGTTTTTCACCCGGTGCCGCCGGTGGACGCGCCATTTCGGCAATTTCGTTGGTCATCGGGATATTGTAATCATACGCCCCCCAGATCCGGCCTGAACTCATATCGACGATGCGCAGATTGACAAGAATGTCGCCACCGCTGATCACATAATGACCGGTGATCATCGCCTGTACATTGCCCACACTCACACCCCCGGTCGGCGCGCCCTCAAGCGGCGCTTTCAGCACGGGTGCAGCGGGGCTTGCGGGCATGTCGCCTGCGGACACCGTACCGATATCATCAGGCATATTGACGTTATAGCCAAGTTGCACAAAGCGGGCGCCGATCTGGCCAGAAACAATCTTGCCGAAGGGTGCGGTGCTGGCCGGTGTTTTCAGATCCGTGAGTGTGCCCAGCGCCAGAACCGTATCCTGAGAAATACGGGCTTCCGCTTGCTGCAGCAACATATCGGCAGCGGCGTAGCTGGTCGAAGTCAGATTGGTATCGGGCGTGGAGAGCATGCTCATGCCCGAGGCGCAGGCTGCCAGCAACGGCATCACCACAGCCAACATCAAAATAGAAAATTTCATCGGAAATTACTCGGATGGAGTCAGGGCCACGGGATCAGCCGGAACCGCCATGACCGCCGGGCCATCCATCGAAACGCCCGTGCCGATGGTGTAAATGCCGCTTTCCTCGATCACGAAATTGCTTTTCGAGACGGTGAGACGCACTGTCAGCAACAGACGCGCCGGATTGGCAGGATCGGAAGGCATGGCGCTGTAGGCCAGATGGAATGTGCCCGCACCGCGCGTGGCGGCGGTCGGCCAGCCCTGTTCGTTGGTGGCGGATTTCAGAGCAGATTCAAAACCGGGGATGGATTTTCCCTCCATGCCTTCGAAGAAGGTCGGTTCAACCGGGTAACCGAGGCGACCCTTGATCCGGGAAACAAGCTCACGGGAAGCCGGCATCCATGCCAGCGATTCAGCACTTAAACCCATGCTCTGGCTTTCAACACCGCTGCCATCGTCCGCGCCATCGCTACCCAGCGGGGCCAGTTCTGTCGATTGGGCGTGTTTTGTACCTTTTTCCCAGAAGCCGGGCTCAGCACCCGCCGGGGCTTTATAGGCACCGTTATGGTATTTATAGCCGGTTGGTGTAGGACCGGGTTCGATAGAGCCGCCACAGGCGCTCAAGAGGAACGGGACGGCCAGCGCCACAATATAGAGGGACTTGATCAAGGACCTTGTTTTACCTGACGTCATCATGCACCAGCCTGGCTTGCCGCCGTTGCGGCGGATAATCTTGAGAACACCCCTGAAACGGGGACAGACACCCCCGAATCAGCCGGGGGTGACGTTTGATGTTACCAAGTCTTATCAAGGTGGTATAGCCCCCGTTTCCTTAAAAAAGGGCCGTGCTATCCGGTTTTCTGTATTTTACGGATAGAGGAGGTCGTGCTGTGCCCGTCATAAAGCGGCATGATTTCAAAATGACCGCCATAGGCAAAGACGGTTTCGGCCTCGGGCAGATCTTCCACCCGGTAATCGCCGCCCTTGAAGCAGATGCCGGGCCTTAGCGCCCCGATCACCCGGATGGGCTTATCGTCATCGGCTTTATCTTCACCAAAAATCACCACCATATCGACCGCCCCCAGCGCCGCCATCACGGCCCCGCGGGACAGTTCACCATGCACAGGACGGCCTGCGCCTTTGAGGCGGGTTACGGAAGCATCGGCATTCAGGCCCACAACCAGACGGTCGCAGCGTTCGCGGGCGCGGTTCAGGTAATTGACATGACCGTAATGCAGGATATCAAAGCAACCATTGGTAAAACCGACCCGCAGGCCTTGTGCCTCCCACGCCGCAACCTGCGCGCGCGCCTGCTGCCAGTCTTGATAGACGGGCGCTTCGTGCTGAAGGCCGACAGCTCCACCGGAAACAACCGCCAGCAATTCCGCCTTTTCAATCGGCGTGGTGCCGGGTTTGGCGACGATGATCCCGGCGGCTTCGTTGGCAATTTTCGCCGCTTCCAGAATAGAAAGCCCCGAAGAGAGCGCGACGGCCAATGTGGCGATCACGGTATCGCCGGCACCCGCCACACCTGCCACTTGTTTAGCGGTGGCTGCATAATGAACGGGAGCAGCACCCGCCGTTATAATGCTCATGCCGTGTTCAGAGCGTTTGGCGATCACGGTTTTAATGTCTGTCGTGGCAAGCAGATGCGTGGCGGCCTTGATTACATCATCCTGCGTCAGCGTCGGCAGGCCTGTGGCTTCGCCAAGTTCCCTGGCATTCGGCGTAATAAAATCAGCGTCTTTATATATAGTGAAATCGCGGCCTTTAGGGTCAACCAGCACCGGAATATTTTGTGCCTTGGCGGCCTTCATCACCGCCGCCATCACCGCTTTGGTCAGTACGCCCTTACCGTAGTCGGACAGGACCACCGCACCGCAGCCTTTGATCGCGGCCTGAATATTGCCGATCAGTTTTTCTTCATCGGCAGAGATAAGCGGCAGTGCCTTTTCGTAGTCGGCGCGCAGCAGCAATTCATCGCCTTTAACAAAGCGCATTTTCACGGTCGAGGGGCGGTCGGCAACAATAGTCAGATATTGCGTATCGGCTTTGCACCCGGCGAGATGTGCGCGAATTTTTTCACCAGCACCGTCAGCGGCCACCGCGCCCAGCACATGCGCCCGCGCACCCAGACCCGCAATGTTCGCGACCACACCCCCCGCACCGCCCAGCAAAAAGCTTTCATGGGTGGCGGAAAGAACGGGCACAGGTGCCTCAGGCGCCTGACGATACACTTCGCCGTGCACATAATGATCAAGCATCAGGTCGCCCACCACCAGCACGGGTGCGGCCTGCAAAAAATCAGTCCATTCTTTCAGGGGGATACCCATGATCCAAAGATCCTTAAGATTTTATGTTTTTTCATGCCCGTATTCAGAATTCGTCAACCTTTATAGTGTTTAATAGGGGCATGGCTACAGAAAGGCAACAATAATAAGACAAGCCAGAAACGGACAAAATACAAGGGAAACAAGGATTTTCCGAGGGTGGCAAGAGTGAATAACATGAGTGAAGAACAAGCAGGCAGAAGCGGTATCCTGCGCAAAATCAAGATTTTCATGGAACGCCACCGTCTGGGCGAATTGATGGTCCTCAACGGCCATCTGACTACCGGAGAGTTGCGTTACGCCCTGGCCCGCCAGCGCACCAGCCCGCATAATCTGGGCCGTATCCTGATTGAAGAAAAGATGATTTCGCGTTCAGCGCTTTACAGCGTACTGGCGCAACAATGGACGATCCGGGTCATGGTGGGCTTCACCACGCTGATGCTCGCGTTCGCCTGCATGGGCATCAAGCCTGCCAAGGCGGGTGGCATCAAGGATATTCCGGCACAGATCAATCTGGCCAGTGCGGCCAACGCCGCGTTTTCGCCGGTAGCTTCCTATCCGGCTTTATTCAATGCAACGGAGCGCCGTTCCGGCAATCTCGATCCCTTTACAAAATGGACGAGCATGTTTGGCCGCTTTGAAAAGGCCGCCTACCAACCGCGCAACCAGAAAATCATTGAGGACTGGAAGCAAGACCTGCAGGCCTATCAGGGCAAGTCTCTGCGCGAGATGGCAGAAAACGTAAATTCTCTGATCAACAAAACCGAATATATCGAAGACAGCAATAATTACGGCCAAAGCGATTACTGGGCGACGCCGGTTGAGTTCTTTACACGCGGCGGTGACTGCGAGGATTTCGCGATTGCCAAATATGTATCGTTGCGGGCACTGGGTGTTCCGGAAGAACGTATGCGCATCGCTATCGTTCAGGACATGCGCAAGAACATCCCGCATGCGATTTTGATCGTCTATACCGAAGATGGTGCCATGGTGCTGGATAACCAGAACAAGCGCGCCCTGAGCACGGCCAGCGTCGATCATTACAAGCCGATTTTCTCGATCAACCGTCAAGCGTGGTGGCTGCACAGCAAACCCGGAAGCACGGTACTGGCATCGGCACAATAAAGAGAATTTTGTAGAAGTCTGCTCCCACAGTTTCACAAGTGAAGTAGAAAACGGCTCCCTTAAAAGAGGAGCCGTTTTCATTTAACGAAATTGAATAACTAGAGTTGCGGAATAAACGCCTTTTTCTTGCCGCAAGCGCAGTCCACACAAGGATCATTGGCCTGTTCATTGAATATGGCGCGGTATTTCTGGTGAACACGTTCAGCATGTTGCGGCGTACCGGGAACCGCACAAGCCGGGCGCGGATCGACAGCCATCAGACGATTAGCCGAACCGATACGCAATTCCAGATTTTCAAAAGTGATCGTACCTGGATCATGGGCAGCGCGATCAAGAACCTCGGAAGGTATGAAACTGTCGATCATAATCCGGCGTCCTTCAGACAAATGTGCGCGTACTCTGTCGTTTTCGCGCCCGGGCGGCAGGTAGAAAATGCTCCCTTCAAAACTCTGACGGCTACGAGCGTCGGGATGCATCGCGCCATAATAGGCATCCAGCTCTCGGCTGGCGGCTGATAATTGTACAATCAGCCCTTTGACATTATAGGTCTCCGGCTTTCCAGAGGCGGCTGTGTCAATCAATTCCATAGACATGATCTGATCACGGACCTGTTTGTACACACTACCCAACATCACCCTGGATTGAAGAGCCTTCCGCAACTTGTCGAGAGCGGCGTCTTTATCGCCGGTCGCCCAAAGCCCGTCCGGTCCCTCGAAAATGGGTTTCAATATTTCAACGGACGCACTTTTCCCCCCGCTGACAGGGAGGATCTGACTGAATCCGCCTTTTGGCATAAAACGGTGCACAGGGTTACCGGTATTATCAGCGTTCAGATCATTACTCATGGCGGCCTCTTTCATCCTGGTAGATTAGGTATCTCTACCTGACCAATCATCATTATGTCAATAAAATACCCCTCCCTTTTTCTTCTAAAATATAGGGAGGGGTAATAGAGCAACTTACTTTTCATCAGCTGAATACTTCTGGCAGTTCACGCATGCGGCCTATTCATGACTATGCATTCGATTTTCTTATCGTCCTTTTTAGCTGCCTTTAAATCCATAGAATTTATAGTATTACAGATCGGCTGGTACATTTCAGAGGCCATTTCCAGCTCTCCGCCAGGCGCAAAAATTTCTTTCAGATTCGCAAGCGCGGTATTCTTATCGCCTGTGGCATACATTTCATGAAAGATCGCTTTTACCTTCGGCGTAAGCCAGCTTTTCCCGTAACCAATTTGAAAATCTTTATCAAAATCTTGGGGGGTCGGATTATCGCTCATAACAGCCTCTTTCCGTTAATTTTATGAATGTGCTACATATTCCCATAATTATATTATTATGTCAATAAGCATTGAATGCTCTTAACTTTTCCACGTTACAGCAATATTTATTAACATTTTCCTCCCAAATCACCCAGACTCAGACATGCGCTGAAAAGAACGCAATCTTGTTTCAAAGGAAGGGGCAAAAAATGATTTTCAAATTATGGAAAAATATGTATGTTTTCATAATCATAAAAATCGTTAGGGAGTTATAGCGATGCTGGTCGGTGAATTCACAAGTTTCCAAGAATCAGGGGTGGGCGCCAGAAGCGGCCAAGGCCTTCTGGAGCCGCAGGCCGAGGCCCGGCTATGGCAACGCTGGAGACAAAATCAGGATGAGAGCGCCCGCGCCACCATTCTGGAGAGCTACCTGCCCTATTGCCGCCATCTCGCGATTGAATATGCCCGCCGGAGCAATGTGCCTGTACAGGACCTGTTTGGCGAAGCACAGCTGGAGATGACCCGCCAGTTCCCGCGTTACGATCCGGAAAAAGTCGAGGGTGCCCGCTTCGTGCATTTCATAGAAAAGCACATGCGCGGCAAACTTCTGGACTATATCAGCCGTAATGCTAGCCCTGTCCGGCTTTCAACCACCAAAGCCCAGGACCATCTTTTTAGGAACTGGGGACGTCTCAATCGTGAAGTCCTGCTCAACAATCCTGACATGATCGACTACACCCGGCATCAGCAAATTGCAAAACTGGCCGCACAGAAACACACAAGCATCAAAACGGAAACTGTCGCCGCTTTTGAGGCCAGACTACACAGTTCCTATTTGTCCCTAAATAGAAGCCTGACCGACGGCGATCCTGAATCGCAGGAATTTATCGATAACGTGATAGATGAGGACAGCAGCATTGCCGCACTGGAGAATACCGAATACGAGACAAGACGTAAACAGGACATGCAAACAGCGCTCTCCGCGTTGCCAGCACGCGACCGTGAAATTATCGAATCCCGTTATCTGTGTGCAGATGAGAAGAAATTAACGCTGCATGATCTGGCTGCTAAATTCAACGTTAGCTGCGAACGCATTCGTCAGCTAGAAGTCCGGAGCCTCAGAACCCTGCGGGCACAGCTTCCTGCGCAATACGCTTTTGATTAGGGGTTTATAGCGATGCTGGTTGGTGAGTATTACAGTTTTCTGGAATCGGAAATAGGCGTTAAATCCCTTCTGGAACCACAGCGCGAAACGGAACTATGGCAACGCTGGAAACAAACGAAAGACGAACAGGCCCGCACCGAAATCCTGAGCAGCTATCTGCCTTTCTGCCGTAAGATTGCCCTGCAATACGCGAAGAAGAATTATATCTCGGCCTATGACCTGTTCGGCGAAGCGCAACTGGAGATGATAAAAGCGTTTCCCCATTATGACCCGGACAACGAGGCCGGCGCTTCTTTTGCGACCTATCTCGACAAGCGTCTGCGTGGGCGCATGCTCGAATTCATCAACCGCAATTCGGGGCCTGTACTGCTCTACACCACCAAACCTCTTAAATACCTGTTTTCACATTGGGGGCGCTTTAATAATCAAGTTTTGCGTGGCCAGCGTGACATCAGCGACCATGCCCGTCAGACAGAAATCGCAAAACTGGCGGCAGATAAACACCACAAGATTACAACGGATCATGTCAAAGCTTTTGAAGGCCGTTTGTATAGCGGCAAGCTCTCCTTGAATGTACAGGCCGACAGCAACGATTCCGAATCTGCCACGTTCATGGATCTGCTGGAAGATGATCGCGATATGGTTACAAAGCTGATAGAGGAAGAACAGATGGCGCGACATTATCAGGCGGCTCTGAATTCTCTCAGAGCATTACCCGCACGGGAACGTGAAATCATTAAAAGCCGTTATCTGGTTGAGGATAATCAAAAACAGACACTGGAAGACCTTGGCGCAAAATTTAACATCACCAAAGAACGCGTCCGCCAATTGGAGGTTCAGAGTTTGAAGGCCCTTAAGACTCTGCTGCCGCCCCCGTCCCTGTAGGGCGCGTTATTCTACCCAGGCCACGCGCAGGATGTTGGTCGAACCGGGTGTGCCGAACGGCACACCGGCGGTCATCACCAGACGCTGGCCCTTGCGCGCAAGATTGATGGCGGCGGCGGATTTCACCGCCGTGACCACAGCTTCATCGAAAGTTTTTTTGTCTTCTGTGAACACGGCATAAACACCGTAGCACAGCATCAGGCGGCGTGTCGTGGCCTGTGAATGAGAGAGCGAGAGGATCGGCATCGGCGGACGCTGGCGCGCCGTGCGCAGGGTTGTCGAACCGGAAGACGTATAATTGGTGATACAGGCGGCATTGATCGTCTGCGCCACCTGACAGGCGGCAACTGTGATCGCATCACCGGGTTCGGTTTCGGCATCGGGATGGTTGGTATCCATGATGCGGCGGTAAACTTCATCACCCTCGACCTTGCGGCAGATACGGTCCATGATTGATACCGCTTCCAGCGGATATTGACCGGCAGCCGTTTCTGCGGAAAGCATCACGGCATCGGTGCCATCATAAACGGCTGTTGCCACGTCTGATGCTTCGGCGCGTGTGGGGGCGGGATTATCGATCATCGATTCCAGCATTTGGGTCGCGACGATAATGGGTTTACCCGCATAGCGCACCTGACGCACGACTTTCTTTTGTACGCTCGGCACATCTTCCGGCGGGATTTCCACACCAAGATCGCCACGCGCCAGCATGATGCCATCGACATGGTCGAGAATGGCATCGAACATTTCAATCGCGGAAGGTTTTTCAATCTTGGCCATCAGCCACGCACGGCCCGCAATCAATTTGCGCGCTTCGGCGACATCTTCGGGGCGCTGCACGAAGCTTTGCGCGATCCAGTCCACACCCATATCAAGAGCGGCGACAAGGTCCTTGCGGTCTTTTTCAGTCAGGGCGGCAATCGGCAGCACGACGTTGGGGACGTTCACGCCCTTATTATTAGAGAGCTTGTTGCCGGACACCACTTCAGCAATCAGGAAGTCAGCGCCCTTTTCCACGATCTTCATGCGCACCTTGCCGTCATCGCACAGGATGAACGCGCCGGGTGAAAGCGTATTGATAATTTCCGGGTGCGGCAGATTAACGCGCTTTTCGTCGCCTTCGGTCTTATCGAGGTCGAGGCGGATTTTCATACCGGGTTTGAGCTCGATCGCACCATCTTTGAATTTACCGACGCGCAGTTTCGGCCCTTGCAGATCGGCGATGATACCGATCGGGCGACCATGGCGCGCCTCAATCGCACGAATGGATTTCACACGGTCGGCATGATCTTCATGTTTGCCATGGCTGAAATTCAGGCGAAACACGTCGACACCGGCGATGAAGAGTTTTTCAATCATCTCTTCAGTATTGGACGCGGGCCCGAGGGTTGCGACGATCTTGGTCTGGCGGTTACGGATCAGGGACATGGGGAAACCTCTATCGAAAAACGTCTATTCATTGCTGTCCTGCAAAAAGTGGTCTTCTTTTAGCATTTAGATACCCGGATCACCACAAGGTTTTCATATCTGCCCGATCTATCCTTTGAAATGTAGCAGCACTTTTAGCCTGCAACCGGAAACCGGGGGAGCCGGAGCGTTTCAAAAAAGGATTTTAATCCTGTGTCATAACGCCGGAATGAGAGGTTTTTCGTTGTGCCGCAATCACTTTGGGGCATCTCTCCCCTTATGGTTCCCACTCCGGTGGGGCGCTATGGCAAAGGTGGAGACGCGCACCCGATTCTTTTTATAATTATCATTATATATCAATATATTAACAATATAGCAGTCTGTGTCTGCCCCTTCCCGTTTATGAAAGAAACGCTAACTTACTTTTGGTAATCCTGAAATCACGTTGCTTTTTGTTCTTTTTGTGGCTGAGGGATTGTGTGGACAAGACGGGGGACAGGCGCCCCAAACACCTGAAAAACAAGGGTTAGCAGCCCCCTCAACCACCGATAGCGGCCCAAATGGGAATATAGTCATACTTGAGGGACACACGATATGTAGTAGTATGGATGGGTAGATACCGCAATGGATGGTGTTGTTATCCACATTCCGTCCACAGCCATTACCTTGAATCTGTGTATAACCTGCTTGTTCGTGGGAGAGTAAGCCTATGTTTGATGTTGCGCAAATGGAACGCGGTAATCGCGTTCAGATCGACCGGGCCCGGGATGCCCGCCTGACCGAATTCGGCAAGGCCACCCTGACGGATCGTTATTTGCTGCCTGAGGAAGGCTTTCAAGACCTGTTTGCGCGGGTGGCCATGTATTACGGCGATGATTCCGCCCATGCCCAGCGCATTTATGATTACATCTCCAAGCTCTGGTTTATGCCGGCGACACCGATTCTTTCGAACGGCGGCACCAACCGCGGCCTGCCGATTTCCTGCTTCCTGAATGAAACAGGCGATGCGCTGGAAGACATTATGAATCTGTGGAACGAGAACGTATGGCTCGCCTCACTCGGCGGCGGCATCGGTTCTTACTGGGGCAATGTGCGTTCAATCGGCGAAAAAGTCGGCCGCAACGGCAAGACCTCCGGGATCGTGCCGTTCATCCGCGTGATGGACTCACTCACTCTGGCTATTTCGCAAGGCTCCCTGCGTCGCGGTTCGGCGGCAATCTATCTGCCGATTTCCCACCCGGAAATTGAAGAATTCATCGAGATCCGCCGTCCGACCGGTGGCGATCCCAACCGCAAGGCACTGAACCTGCACAACGCGGTCGTCATCCCCAACAGCTTCATGCACGCCGTCGAGCGTGATGAGGAATGGGCGCTGAAATCACCGAAAGACCAGCATGTCGTCGCCCGCGTCAAGGCGCGCGATCTGTGGATACGCCTGTTGACCGCCCGGATTGAAACCGGCGAGCCGTATATCCTGTTCATCGATCATGTGAATGACCGCATTCCGGCGCACCACAAGATGGCGGGCCTGAATGTGAAGATGTCGAACCTGTGCTCGGAGATCACGCTGCCCACGGGCAAGGACCATCTGGGCAACGAGCGCACCGCCGTGTGCTGCCTATCTTCGCTTAATCTGGATACGTTTGAAGAATGGCAGGACCACCCGACCTTCATTGAAGACTGCATGCGTTTCCTTGATAATGTGCTGACGGATTTCATCAACAAAGCCCCGGATTCCATGAAGCGCGCCAAATACGCCGCGATGCGCGAGCGTTCGGTGGGTCTGGGTGTGATGGGTTTCCATTCATTCCTGCAATCCAAGATGATTCCGATGGAATCGGTGATGGCCAAAGTCTGGAACCGCCGCATGTTCCAGCATATCAAGCGCCAGGTCGATGATTCGAGCGTGAAACTGGCACATGAGCGCGGCGCCTGCCCGGATGCGGCAGATTACGGCGTGATGGAGCGTTTCTCCAACAAGATGGCGATTGCACCAACGGCCTCGATCTCGATCATCTGCGGCGGTTCGTCGCCCGGCATCGAGCCGAACGCGGCCAACGCCTATAACCACAAGACGCTTTCCGGCTCCTTCGCAGTCAAGAACCAGTATCTGGTTGATTTGCTCGCAGAAAAAGGCATGAACACGGATGATGTGTGGTCATCGATCTTCACCAATGAAGGTTCGGTGCAGCATCTCGACTTCCTGTCGCAGGACGAAAAAGACGTGTTCAAGACCGCGTTCGAGATCGACCAGCGCTGGATGATCGAACACGCCGCCGACCGCACACCGTTCGTGTGCCAGGCGCAGTCCCTGAACGTATTTCTGCCGGGTAACGTGCATAAGAAAGACCTGCACAACATCCATTTCGAAGCGTGGAAGAAGGGCGTGAAGTCTCTGTATTACTGCCGTTCGAAATCAATCCAGCGCGCCGAGTCCGCCGCCAGCTGGCAACGCTCAAAGGATGCGGCGAAAAAAGAGGCATCCCTACTCGGCAACCGCGAGCCGGAGCTTGGCGAAAGCGGACAAGAGGCCAACAAATACGAAGAATGCCTCGCCTGCCAATAACAAAAGAATCCCACGAGGAAAAAGGGAGCCGTCAGGCTCCCTTTTTTATTGTCAGCCTTACACAAGCTGCTAGATTCCAGAGATGAATGATGCCGGAAAAAACAACCCCGCCCACTCTGAACGCATAAATGTCCTTGATGGCTTGCGGGCCGTTGCCATTATGCTGGTCGTAGCGCATCACATTCTCTACACCATGCATAACACCGGCCATTATCAGGTTACGTCCATAATGGGATCACCGCATCTGGCCACCTTTATCCTCAATGGCTGGGTGGGCGTTCATTTATTTTTCGTCTTGAGTGGATTTCTTATTACCGGACAACTGATGCCCCTCCAGAACAAGACGACAGCAGGTGAACGAAAAGAATTTATTCTGCGCTTTTTCAAGAAAAGATTTTTCCGTATCGCTCCTCTTTATTACCTGATCACCACGATTCTTCTGATCGTTGCCATTATCGGCACATTGCCGCAGAGTCTAGAACACCCGCTCTGGTGGCTGGGTGAATATCTAAAGCATTTATTATTCCTGAATGATTACCTGACATCCAATCTGGGATATGTCCTGTGGTCTTTGGCCGTTGAAGCCAAATTCTACCTCGTCAGCCCCTTCCTTGTACTGGCATTGCTGCAATTTGATTTCATTCAGAAACATAAATTATTTTTTGCCATTATTCTGTCTTATGTCCTGTTTAAAATTCTGGCCGTTCTATACCTTACAGACGTCAAGGATTCTTTGGATTTTTTCTTTCAGGTTCGATCCCCCTTTCATATGGCTCTGGACAGTCTTATGGCGGGGGTGTTTTGCCAGCTCTTATGGAGTGAGGAGAATATCCGAAATTTTTTAAGTAAGAAGCAAGCGGCACGACTGATATTTTCTGTAGGCTTTTTATTGTTCATTTATCTAACAGCTTTCATAAGACCGTATTTTCTGATTCCCGATGGCGACATCAGCTTCTTTGCGAAAACATTTTATTTCCCGCTAATTTCACTGGCGTTTGGGTGTATGCTTCTGGGGTTGCTGGGCAAAGTTGACGGGTATCATATTTTCGAGAGCGCGCCCTTAAGAGGGATCGCCATCATTTCCTACAGCTTCTATCTGATACATGCATTTTTGACCGTGCCCTTTTTGCACATCACAGAACAGATCATCGGTGCCGGACAACCACCGGTCCTTGTCTGGAGCCTTACCTATCTTGTGATGGCTTTCCTGATAACGCCTATTTCTGTATTCCTGTACTACTGTATTGAAAGGCCGTTTATCGACTGGTCAAAGCGACCTGCGGCCAAGATCAGCGCGGCCCCGGAACAGGCACAGGTTTGATGTCTTTCAGCGGATCGCGCAGGGCGATGTGGCGGGTTTCGCCGTCATAGAGTTTGCGCGCGCGCCACGCGCCGTTATGGCGTTCGATGGCGATAACGTCACAGTTATGCGGCGTTTCCAGTTGTTTCCATTGGTAATCAGGAATGTGGAACCAGCGCATCAGGAAGTTTTTAACCGTCGCGCCATGGCTAATAATAAGATGATCATCGTGACCATGCTTTTCTTCATCACGGTAGAGCGTACCCACGAAACTATCCACGCGCATGAATTGCTGTTGCAATGATTCGCCACTCGGCAAGGGCGTCAGAAAACGGTTGGTTCTGAAAACTTTTTGGGAGATGGCCATGAACTGCTTCACCAATTCGGTTTCCGGCGAGGGTTCCTGCAAAGCCCAGGCATTCATGCCGTAACTCTGTTCGACCAGACGCAGATCCTCGCGCACGGACCTGTCCTGCCAGCCCATACCCTCCAGCACACCTTTGGTCGTCTGGCGTGTGCGCGCAAAAGTGCTGCTCCAAATCGTCGGTTGTTTGCCCCCTTCTGGAGGATTATTGCGGTAATAATAATCCAGAAACCGACCAGCAGCCAAAGCTTGTCGCCAGCCTAAAGCCGTAAGCTCGATCTGCGGATCGCCGACCGCCATATATCTGGTTTCATCGACATTGCCTTCGGACTGGCCGTGGCGAACGAGAAGAATACGACGCATTATAAAATCCCTGTATTTATCTTTATTTTCAAGGAGCCTAGCAAACGCCGCCGTAAACCGCCAATAGAAAAAGCCGCCCTGTTTTAGAGAGCGGCTTTAACAAGGATTCATCGGGTTTAAGCAGCGGCCTTATACTCAATCTCCTCAGCGGCCAGTGCCTTTTGATAGGACGGGCGGGCCACGACGTCTTTCAGTAAGCGCTTGACGTTCGTACCCAGCGTCACTGGAAGCCCCCAGTTGGCGATCACGGCCAGCAGGATATCACCCGCCGTGATTTTATCACCGGCGAGATATTTGCTGGTGGCAAGACGCGCATCGGCCTCATCCCACAACGCTTGAATCTGCGCGGTGAAAAGTTTTGCCAGTTCGGTTTTGGTAGCGTCATCAAGATTTTGTTTGTTCAGCCAGAACATGCGCGCGCAAGCCGGGTGCAGCGAGGCATTGCCCCACATCAGCCATTCCAGCGCCTTGGCGCGCGCGATGCCGGTTTTCGGCAGCAGGTCGTTGGCATGTGTATCCAGCAGATAAGTGATAATAGCAGCGCCTTCCTTGACCGGTTCGCCGTCAACGATCAGCAGCGGAATTTGGCCGCGTGGATTGAGCTTCAGAAAATCAGGCGCTTTCAGATCGGTCTGGTTTACTGTGTCGAATGGCACGTTCAGTTCATTGAGGACCACATGCACCGCCATCGAGCAGGCACCGGGTTTATAATAAAGGGTATAGGACATATTGCATTTCCTTTGGTTGGTTAAGCTGCCTTCAACCTAAGTCGCTCTCAAGGAAGATCAAGGGCCAAAAACGGCCTTATAAATCAGCATCAAGCCGCCTGCCAAAGCAAAGGTCAGCGGAATTGTCAGTATCCATGCCCAGACGATATTGCCGACCACGCCCCAGCGCACGGCGGACAAGCGTCTGGTCGTGCCCACACCCATGATCGAAGTGGTAATGACCTGCGTGGTGCTGACGGGGATGCCAAAATAAGAAGCGCTGCCGATAATAATAGACGCCGTGGTTTCCGCCGCAAAACCGTGGATGGGCTGGAGCTTGATCATTTTACTACCGAGCGTATGGATGATACGCCAGCCGCCCATCATCGTCCCCGCGCCCATGGCAAGCGCACAGGTAATCTTGACCCAGAGCGGTACTGTGAAAGCATCTTGCGGATAAACCACGATCAGTGCAAGCGCGATGATACCCATGGATTTCTGCGCATCGTTGAGACCATGAGTGATGGCCATAAACCCGGCGGAGACAATCTGCAGTTTTCCAAAAACCTTGTTGATGCGATGCGGGGTCATGCGGCAGATCAGCCATATCAGCAACGTCATCACCATAAAACCTAGCACCACGCCCAGCACCGGCGAGGTCAGCATCGGGTAGATCACCTTGTTCAGTAGTTTGTCGATATGGATATTTTCATGGCCGCCAGTGCTGGAAAACCACGCCGCCCCCAGTAAAGAACCAATGATCGCATGCGAGGAACTGGTGGGCAGGCCTTTGTACCAGGTGATCAGGTTCCAGATGATGGCGGCCAGCACGGTACATAAGATCGTGTGAAGGGTGATCGTGGCAACATCGACAAGGCCGCTGCCGATGGTGGCGGCAACTTCCGTGCCCAAAAGCGCACCGATAAAATTCAGGATGCCTGCATATACCACCGCCACGAACGGCGTCATCACCCGGGTGGAAACCACCGTGGCAATGGCGTTCGCTGAATCGTGGAAGCCGTTGACGAAATCAAAACCCAGCGTCAGCAGCACAACCAGGATCAGCAGCAGAAAAGTAGGATCCATTATTTTCTCCTGTCATCCTGAGCGATAGCGAAGGATCTCCTGCTTTCTTGAGATCCTTCAGTCGCTCACGCTCCTTCAGGATGACAATTTCGTTAAGAATGTTTCAGCACAATCTGGAGCGCCACGGCGGCGGCATCGCGGTAACGGTCGATCACTTTTTCCAGCATGTCATATATATCTTTGCGCAGGATCAGATCGCGCGTGTCGGTATTTTCACGGAATAACTTTACCAGCAATTCGCCGAGTACCGCGTCGCCGCGGTTTTCCAGTTCCTGCAACTGCGCGGCTTTGGCGATGATGCGTTCGTCGTCATGGCCGTTAGTCAGCTCCTTGAGCATTTCTTCCATCGCCTCGGCTTCCTGCACGATCAGGTCGGTCTGGCGTGAAAAATCGCCGCCGACGCTATTGATACCGTGCATGGACAGACGCTCTTTGATTTTCTGGATGGTCTTGGGGATGCGGTAAAGATCAGCAGCGATATCCTGAATGTCTTCACGGTCAAAGGGCGTGATAAAGGTGCGGCACAATTCTTCGGTAACCTGACCCGCCAGCTCCTTGGATTTCTTACGCGACGCCTCAATTGCCGCCCCGGCGCGGGCCTGTTCCTGGGCATCGGTGCTTTCGACAAAAGTTTTCAGATGGCGGGCACATTCGAGCGCTTGTAGCGACAACCCCTCCAGCAAAACGCAGAATTTGTTTTCTTTCGGCTTCAGGAACGGCAACTTGAACATCTGAAAAAACTCCTGCAGGTCAGCGCAACGGGCACTGCCAGCCTAACCGATTTTGCGGCAGAGCACAAAAAAGTTGGTTGCGCCCTGTAGAATTACCAAAAACACTATATATAGTGTTTTCAAGATGAATAATTGTCTATATATTGAATATGAGAATGATTCGCAATAATTGTCATATGTTGCTCAACATCCTTATCCGCCGCTGTGGATGAATCCCCGAAAGGACTCGGACTCGTGAGCGGATTTCCTTATGAGTCAATATTAGATCCCTTTTCTTTTCAGATGGAGTAGCCCCTCATGTCCAGCAAAGCCGTCCTTAACGATGTTACCGGTTCCCCTTCGCCGCTGTTGCAGGAACGCCATGTTTATAAGCCGTTTTTGTACCCATGGTGCTATGAGGCGTGGCTGACGCAGCAGCGCATTCACTGGATCCCGGAAGAAGTGCCGCTGGCTGAAGACGTGCGCGACTGGAAAAAGAAACTAACAGCATCAGAGAAAAACCTGATGACGCAGATTTTCCGCTTCTTCACGCAATCGGACGTGGAAGTGAACAACTGCTACATGAAGCATTATTCTCAGGTGTTCGGCCCGGTGGAAGTGCAGATGATGCTCTCCGCTTTCTCCAACATTGAAACCGTGCACATTGCCGCGTATTCGCATTTGCTCGATACGCTCGGCATGCCGGAAGTCGAATATTCCGCCTTCATGCAATATAAGGAAATGAAGGACAAGTTCGACTATATGCAGGGCGCCTCCATGGCGTCACGCCGCGATATCGCGAAAACGATGGCGATGTTCGGCGCGTTTACCGAAGGACTACAGCTGTTTGCCTCGTTCGCGATCCTGATGAACTTCCCGCGCTTCAACAAAATGAAGGGCATGGGCCAGATCATTACATGGTCAGTGCGCGATGAAACACTGCATTGCCTCTCCATGATTAAACTGTTCAATGCGTTCATTCAGGAAAACCCGGATATCTGGGACAATGAGCTGAGAGCCGAAATCACCGAAAGCTGCAAAACCATTGTCGGTTTTGAAGATAAATTTATTGATCTGGCCTTCTCCGAGGGTGAAGTCGAAGGACTGACCCCGCAGGAAGTGAAGAACTATATCCGCTTCATCGGCGACCGCCGCCTACAGCAGCTCAATCTGGAGCCAGTATTCGGCATGGACAAAAATCCGCTGCCGTGGATGGACCAGATGCTGAATGGCGCTGAACACACCAACTTCTTCGAGAACCGCGCGACGGAATATTCCAAGGCCTCGACACAGGGCACATGGGAAGAAGTATTCTCTAACGATGTATTTGCCGGCAACTACGCGAAACCCGCGGACGCGGCTGAATAAATCAGGACACAAACAAAAACCCCGCAATCTGCGGGGTTTTTTAAAAGAACAGGAAGGCCGTCTATGTCACTAAAAACTATCATTAACAAAGCAGCGCAGGAAGGTCGCGCCGCACGTAAAACTGACAAACCGCCTGAGGACGTGGTTGATAAATATTACAAAGACATGGACGAACTGCGGACGCGCGCGATGCCCGCGCTGTTTGAGTGTCTGGAGAAGTTAAAAGCTTTGCCGTTTCACAAGGACAATGATCAGGAAAAATTTTATTTCAAAGGCGGCCATCATTTTCAGCCCGGCCATTTTCGTTTCGATGTAACGTACGGCAATCATGATCCAGATTGCGAGCCTCCCCTGTCCCCTTTTTATCATGATATCCGAAGTTTTGTGATTGTATTCAATCAACAGGGCGCGCTCGCCGGGCGGGAAGCCATCGACGAGATGAAAGGGCGCTATCACATCACGCAAGATGTCGGGATGCGGGCCACTCTTAAGCGGCTGGCGGCCTGGGCAGCGTACAAAGCCCCCCATCAGGAGCAGGAAATTCTACTGATATTTAAGGCCGTTGAGAAAAAATACGGACTTTCCCAGCCGTCTAAACCAGGGCGGCAACCATAAGGTTGCCGCATCATCACCAACGCTATTGTCAAAAACCCCGCCATCGACGGGGTTTTTAATTCCTATACTAAGCAGCCATTTTCTTTTTGGCTTCGGCGTGGGTATCCACCCAGCCCGCAAATTTATCGACAAAGCCCTGCAGAAATTTTTGCGTACCTTCGTTCAGGACATTGTAATCGGCATCGAACATATCATCCTTGAAGCCGATATACATTTCAGGCTGACCCATGGTCGGCATATCGAGGAAGCCGCCGGTGATCGAACGCAGATGGTTTTGTGCGACCGCCGTGCCGACAGCGCCCGGTGAAGTGCCGCAGATGGCCGCTGGCTTGCCTGCCCATGAGCTTTTGCCGTAGGGGCGTGAAGCCCAGTCGATCGCGTTTTTCAATACGCCGGGAATCGAGCGGTTATATTCAGGCGTTACGAACAACACGCCATCCGCGGAGTCAATTTCACTTTTGAGTTTGGTCACGGCCGCCGGAGGATTAGCCTCCAGATCCTGATTGAACAGCGGTACGCTGCCGATATCGACGAATACGAATTCCATTTTTCCTTTGGCCAGCTTTGCCAGCGCATGCGCCAGTTTCTTGTTATAGGAGTCCTTGCGCAGACTGCCGACGACGACAGCAATTTTCCTAGACATTTTCTTTTTCCTTCCCGGTGGTTGATAAAACCTGCCGCAGATCGACGAGGTACAGCAGAATAAAATAATACAGATAGAATTCGATAAGTTCGCTGGCGCGGCCGAAGATATATATTTCCGTCGCGCCGCCGAACTTATCAGCTAGTTTGACGACCAGCACAATCAAGGCAATCACCCAAAATCTGTCCGGCGGGGCAATCTGCGCCAGCCAGTGCGGCAAACCCTGTTTACGGAAGCGGCGATAAAGCGGCAGCAACAGCCCGCCCACGATAACACCGATTTCCAGCAACAAACGCGGTTTTTGGTCAAACCATGCAGATGTATTGTGCAGATTGGTTTCTTCCTGATCGTTCAGCGCCGCCCAGTATGCGGGCGTGTCCCAGTTGAGGAAATGCTGCCCCCAGCTGACTTCCTCGCCGCCGACATAAAAGCAACCCAGCGCCGCCAGCAACGCCCACAGACTCAGAAATACGGGAGGCCTAAATTTTAGATCGAGCAAGAGCCATACCGCCACCAGAGCAGCGGGCAACAACAACAAGAACTGCAAAGTTTCTACCGGGCCGTTTTCGGTGAGCATACGATCATGCAGGGCGCCGGTCGTCATGTTTTCGATCAGCAGCTGCGCCGCCAGCAGCAACAGCGGCAGCCAGACAAGTGTGAAACGGGCGTGGGTGAGATAACGCAGCATGAAATGAAAACCGATCCAGAATTGTTGTCGCTTGTGGAACTTTACCGCTCTGCTCTGATCGGAACAACCCGGCTGCCTGCAGGACAGCGCGTAATTTTATTTCGCCACAGGGGTATACATAATTTTCTTGACCAAAATGGCCGTTATCGGGCTTAATCCAACCCATGGCAGGCCATCACGTTATTATTTCCGTTCTTCTTATTCTAGGCGCTTAAGCGCCCTGGAAACCCTGCCTTGCACCCTTATTTTTCCGGCTTTTTTTGGTTCTCTGTTCGTTAGAGGACTCCAGAGGCTTTAACACACGACTATAACAAGAGGGGATATTCCCATGACAGCAACACCCACACACGGCTCGCCCACATTGGAAGCCTTATTTAAGAACTGCGTCACCGCAGAGCAGATACGGCAAGCATCGGTCACAAACCTGCGCGGCCCTTTCCATGTCGGCGAAGTAACCGCCTTCGTTTTCCGGCCCGCACAGGGCAATGACCGCGCCATGGTTATGACCGTACTGGATGACACAGGCCTTGCCAGCGGCGAAGGCGGCAGCATGGAGATTGATCTGAACCAGTTGGGACCGGAGGAGATGGGCGAACGCGCACAACGCTGGTACTGCACACAGGTCGCGCGCGGCAGTTTCGGGCTGCACCAGAAGGTTGCCGTCGTCTATGACGGTTCGCGCTCTGTTGCTCAGGAATTGCGCAACAACGAATCCATGGAGGTACTGAAAAAGACCCTCGATGATGTGAGCAACCCCCGCTGGACGGACAGAGTCTTCACCGCGCTGAAGAAAACATTTTCGTAAGATAAAAGAAAACCCCGCCCCTTCGTCTTAAAGGGCGGGGTTTCTACGGAGGAAACGCGGGAGAAAACTTATTCCGTTTTCACGGCTTCTTTAGCAGGCGGCATGATGACCGTGTCGATCACGTGAATAATGCCATTGGCAGCCACGATATCGGCTTTCGTAACGGTGGCTTCGCCAACCTTCACAACTTCACCTTTACCATCCACTTTCACGATAGCGCCGTTCAGCGTGGTCAGGTCAACAGCAGCGCCCTTGGTATCGGCACCGGCGATTTTACCCGGTACGACGTGGAATTTCAGGATAGCGGCCAACTGGTCTTTGTTTTCCGGCTTCAACAGGTCAGCCAGTTTTTCCTTGCCAAGTTTTTCGAATGCGGCGTTGGTCGGCGCAAATACTGTGAACGGGCCTGCGCCTTTCAGCGATTCAGTCAGTTCGGCAGCGGCCAGCGCGGATACCAGTGTGCTGAGTTCAGCATCGGCAACAGCAAGGTCAGCAATGGTTTTCGCTTCAACAGCTTCAACGGCAGCAACGCTTTCAGTTTTGGTTGTTGTTTCAACAACAGCTTCCGCTTTAACAGCCGGGGCTGCTTCCGTAGCAGCGTGGCCATGATCTTCAGCGTAAGCCGGTGCCAGACCAAGCGCGATAACAGAAACTGTACCGAGAATGAGTTTTTTCATGTCGTAGTGTCTCCTTAGAAAGACAGTCAATAAGTGGGAACCGGGATAATTTGATCGGAAATCATTCGACTGTAAAGAGTACACTTTAAAAAAAATTTCCTGTGATATCAAAGTGTTGTCGCAATATTGCCATGATCCGGACATAGTTGGTCAACGAAGAAAAAGCGCATGGCGATTCTTTTGCTATATGAAACGTATAGTTTTTAAATCCCGTTAGGAAAGCTTTCGCGAATCAGATAGAATCAATTTCAGGAACGGTTCTTTATAAGGTCACTCATTGCCCTCATCCCCTGAACCCCGCGTTTCACTCGTGCGTTCCGGTGCCAACAAAAACAGCACCAACGTGTTCCTGTTGCCCCTGCATTCCATTCTATATTCCCGCCATCATCCGCCTTATCCCCCGTGGTGTTTCCCCAACACCCGCGGCTGATTTTTTTCCGCCTGAAAGCCTCTCCTACCCCCACCTCACAAACCCAGGAGTCTGACATGTCCAAGAAACCGCGCCATTCGAAACCGAATCAACGGCCCGTCAAACAAGGAAATGTCATTCGTCCGGCATTTGATGACATGGACTGGCACCCGCTGGATGAACAGATCGACGAACAACGCGATAAAAAATACGTCAAGAACGTCCGCGCCCGCACCACAGGCCAGCAGGAACTAATCGATGCGATTGAAAAATATAACCTGACGCTGGCAATTGGTCCTGCGGGTACCGGCAAGACCTATCTGGCGATTGCCGCCGCCGTAGACAGGCTTGAAAAAGGCAGCGTCGAACGCATCATTCTCTCGCGTCCGGCAATGGAAGCGGGTGAATCGATCGGTTTCCTCCCCGGTGATATGCATGAAAAGATGGCCCCGTATTTAAGGCCGCTTTACGATGCGCTCGGCGACCGTCTGGGTGGCAAGCGTGTGCGTCAATATCTGGAGGAAGGTACAATTGAAATCGCGCCTGTGGGTTTCATGCGTGGCCGTACACTCAATAACGCCTTCGTCGTGATTGACGAGGCACAGAACTGCACGTACCAACAATTAAAAATGCTGCTTTCGCGTCTGGGCTGGAATTCGACAATGGTGATTACCGGCGACCCGCACCAGTCTGATCTTCTGGACGGTCTTTCGGGGCTTGCCGACACCGCCAACCGTCTGTCGGCCATTCCGGATATCGGTGTCGTGCGCCTGCAATCGGTCGATATCGTCCGCCATCCGCTGGTATCACAGATGCTGGATGTTCTTTAAACACTTTTCGCCTTGTTTCCTGCCTAACTTGAGTAACAATCACAAAGCACTGATCCCCGTACAGTTTCTCCTTGCTGTACGGGGATTTTTGCATGAAAAAACTTGCTTTATGAGGTCATCATTCAATATGTAGTAACCATGAAAAAACAGTCCTTCTTCCTGCTGGTTGCCAGCCTTGTTCTTATTCTCGCCGCCGTGATCGCGTTTACGCTGATGCCGGATTCAAAATCATCAGCGCCCGCAGAACCGGCAATCAAAAAGACGGCTGGTATCGAAGGGTTGGGCGGACCGTGGACACTGACAGATTTCAACGGCAAACAAGTCAGCGACAAGGATTTCACCGGAACCTATCGCCTGATGTTTTTCGGCTTTACCTATTGCCCTGATGTCTGCCCTACGGAACTCAAACGCCTGAGTCTGGTGCTTGAGGGGCTGGGCGATGATGCCGCAAAGATCAAACCGCTTTTCGTGACCGTTGATCCCGCCCGCGATACACCCGAAGTTTTAAAAGAATATCTGGGACGCTTTGATGAGCGTTTTATCGGACTGACCGGCACCGTGCCGCAAATTGAACATATGGAAAAAATATTCAAGGTCTATTCCGCCAAGGCCGAAGACCCTGAACATACCGAATATATGGTCAACCATTCGGCGCTGGTTTACCTGATCGGGCCCGATGACAAGGTACTGCATCTTTTCCATAGCGGTGATACGCCGCCACAGATGATCGACCTGATCCGGCAGGAACTGACACAGCATTAGACACCTGTTTTCAGAACGCATCCATGTGTATGCTTTGCCGTGATTTTTCTGCGTTGCGGGAACCTTTGGGTATTTAGCCGTACACCATTTGCGCCTAGAATGAATTCAAGATTCTTTGCGATCAAAAAATGTACAGGAGGTTTCCCCATGACATCATTCTCTTTCAAAAGAACCCTGCTGATGGCCACAGTCGCTATCGTCGTTTCAGGTAGCGCGCACAGGGCTGATGCTGCCGGGTTCTATATTCAGGAACAATCCGTGCAGGGTTTGGGGGCCGCTTTCTCCGGTTCTGCTTCCAACCTGCATGACCCCAGCACGATCTATTTCAACCCGGCAGGCATGTCACAACTGAGTGGTACGCAAATGCAGGCAGGCGCCCACCTGCTTGTGCCCACATCCAAAATCAATGATCGTGGCACAACTGCCCCGGCCACCGCCACGCTGGGCGGTAAAAGCGGCAACCCCTATGATCCGACACCCGTGCCCAATGGATTTATCTCTGCCGAACTGGGGCATGGTTTCTGGGGCGGCATCGGTATCACCGCGCCGTTTGGCCTGGCCAATGAATACAAAAACGGCTGGTTTGGACGTTTTGATTCAACCAAGACGGAGCTGACCGTCATCGACGTACAGCCGACCATCGCCTACAAAATCAATGACATGATTTCCATCGGCGCAGGTGTGAACTTCCAGCATTCCGATGCCGACCTGCAAAACAAAGTGATGCTGGGTGCCGCGACCGAGGGCACCAGCCGCCTGACCGGTGATGACTGGGGCTATGGCTATTCCTTTGGCATTCAGATCAAACCGATTGAAAGCACCACTATCGGCCTGAATTATAAATCCGAAGTCCATCATCATCTGGATGGGCAAATCCGTGTGACCAACGATGCCACAGGTGCGATTGTCGGTGCCGGCACCACCAGTACGCCGGGAACGGCCAAACTGACCACCCCCGATCATCTCACGCTGGGCATTTCACACAAAGTGAATGACCGCTGGACGGTGCAGGGCCAGGCGACATGGTTTGGCTGGAACAATTTCGATAACATCACGGCCATCCGCGACAGCGGTGCGCAAGCTTCCCGCGTTGACCAGAACTATCAGACGACCTGGGCGTTCGCCGCCGGTGCAGAATATGCCTATAGCGATGCATGGACATTCCGCGGCGGTGTGCAGTTCGATGAAACACCGACGACCGATCTGTACCGCACCAGCCGTACCCCTGATGGCGACCGCACATGGCTGTCTCTGGGCGCCACCTATAATGTTACCCCGGCATGGGATGTTGATATGGCGGCCACATATATCTTTATCAAGGATGAGGACATCAATCTGACACGCGCCACCGCTACCGGTAATGCGGTGATCCGCGGTGAAACCGAGGGCAGCGTCGGCATTCTGGCGCTGGCGGCAACATATAAATTCTAGAAGGCATTCTTCTTCTGCAAAACACCCGCAAGAAATTGCGGGTGTTTTCTTATGCGGCGTATGCAGTCACGGCTTTCAGGTGTTCCTCGGCGGCCTGCCATTCGCGGATATGTTCGGGCATGAGCGGGCTTTCAGCAGACATGTTGAGCGCGTTGAGAATTTCAATCGTCGGCACGGTCTGTTTCTTTTCACTGCGATAAAAACTGCCCTTAACGATGCCGATAGCCGCGACAGCGCCATCCTTGTTACTGCCGCGAATGATAAAACGCTGCTCCATATAAACCCATTTTTCGTCCCAGCAAACGACACGGGTTTCGAGTGTGTATTTCTGGAACGGATTAAGCGGCAAGCGCCAGCGCATCTGGGCCGCCGATAAAACCGGCATTGCTTTTTGCCTTATCATATATTCCAGGATGCCGCTGCGTAGCACCAGATCGAAACGCCCGAGATCCATGATCGTCAGGTAACGCCCGTTATTCATGTGAATATTGGTGTCGAGATCATTCGGCAGAACGCGGAAATCAACCGTCGCCACATCCAGAATATCGGTAATGCGGGGGCGAAAGAATGACAGCAGATAAACCCAGAGGGTGCGGAAAAACAGGCTCATATCAATGAGGTATAGCGGTCATAGCATCCTGTCCAGAGGCAAAAAATCTTAATCTTCCAGGATTGCATTGAGCTTCATCGCCAGACCCATTGAGCCGCGCACCTTCATCTTGCCCATCATAAAGGCAAGGCTGGGATCCTGTCGGCCTTCGAGGATGGCCTCGAAGGTTTCCAGCTTGCATTCAAAGGTGGTATCGGCGTCGCCGTCTTCATCGCTGATGACCGGCGGCGACTGCGTCGCATCGACATAGATGCGGCCTTCATCACCGAAATCAAATTTGACTTTGGCGGTCAGTCCGCTGGCGCGGGACATCTTGGAACGGATTTTTTCGGTGACTGATTCGATGCTCATGGATTTATTATATCACTGCTGCCCGCACGAAACCAACCGGCAATGCTGACGCGTTCGCGGGCGGGCGGCAGAACTTCGTGCGGCATGTCCTCGCTCATAAAACAGGCCAGCGTACCCGCGCGCGGCAAGACGCGGGCAACTTCCTTGTCCTGTTCGACAGGATCGTAAATCACCAGATGCCCGTGATCATCTTCCTGCCAGTCAGGCGTCAGATAGAGCACGGTGGAAACGATGCGGTTGCGCCTACCCTTAAACGAGTCGAGATGTTTTTTATAAAACCCGCCCGCCTGATAGCTGGCGAAATGCGCCTCATAAGAAGACAAGCCGAGGAAGAGCGCGTGGTTCAGTTGCTGGCGCAGCCGATCCATCAGCGAAAGTGCTGCCCCTTGGGCGGGAGATTCACCGTTCAGCCAGAAGGTCTGATCGGTGCGGATGTCCTGCGCCAGCATCCGGTCTCCCGCACGGCCAATGGCGGCCTGTTGCAACTGACCGTTTATTTCAAGATTCCGGAAATCATTAAGCAGACTCTGGCATAAGGGCGCTAACAAGAAATTTTCTTGCGCAAACCAGCCCTGCTGCACCAGTGCCCCTATCTGTCTTTCTTCAAGAACGCCCATATCTGCACCGCAAAACAAAAAGTCATGATTCCATATTGTGACACTGTGTCCTTTGCCATATAAAAGGTCAATAGCATCAATTCATATACAAAAACAGGGAACATCACGATGACCAGCACCGCCATGAAAAACCGCCTCGACTACAAAGCGCCGGATTTCTTTATCCGCCATGTCGATCTGGAATTCGATATTCGTGACGGTGAAACATTCGTGACCGCGACGATGAAGGTCGAGCGCAACGGCACACACACAAATCCGCTGGTGCTGGATGGCCGCAAGCTTGACACGCTGGAAGTTGAAACGAATGGATGGGTACTGGCCGCGCATACAGGGTACCAGACCACGGATGAAACATTGACGATCCCTACGTCCGATGACGATTTTATCCTGAAGACCAAAGTCAAAATCAAACCGGAAGACAATACGGCGCTAGCCGGACTTTATAAATCGAACGGTATGTGGTGTACGCAATGCGAAGCACAGGATTTCCGCAACATCACCTGGTTCATCGACCGACCGGACAACATGGCGTCCTACAAGGTCAAGGTGATCGCCGATAAATCGGCACCGGTGCTGCTTTCCAACGGCAATCTGATCGATAAAGGGGACACGTCGGATGGCCGTCATTACACGGTGTGGGACGACCCGGCGCCAAAACCCAGCTATCTATTTGCGCTGGTGGCGGGCGACCTCGATCATATCGAAGATAAATTCACCACGATGAGCGGGCGCGATGTGACATTGCGCATTTATGCCGAGTCAAAGGACAAGGACAAACTTGCTTTCGCAATGGATTCACTGAAACGTTCTTTCCGCTGGGATGAAGTGAATTATGGCCGTGAATACGAGCTTGACCTGTTCAATGTCGTTGCGGTTGATTATTTCAACATGGGCGCGATGGAAAACCGCTCGCTTAATATCTTCAATACCGTTTATGTGCTGGCACATCCAAAAACACAGACAGATGCCGCTTTCGCCGGTGTGGAGGGCGTCATTGCGCATGAGTTCTTCCATCACTGGACAGGCAACAATGTCACCGTGCGCGACTGGCCGGAACTGACCCTGAAAGAAGGACTGACGGTTTTCCGCGATGAATCGTTCTCCGCCGATATGGGGTCGGCAGCGATCAACCGGATCGAGAATGTGATAGGCTTACGTGCCGCGCAGTTCAAGGAAGATGCCGGACCGATGGCGCACCCGATCCGCCCGGACCAATATGAAAGCATCAATAATTTTTATACAGCCACCGTGTACCGTAAGGGCGCGCAAGTGATTGGCATGATCAAGACATTGATTGGCGATCAGAATTACAGAAAAGCCACAGATCTTTATTTCCAGCGCCATACCGGACAGGCTGTCACTTGCGACGACTTCGTGCAGGCGATGGAAGATGCGTCGGGCTATGACATGAGCCAGTTCAAACTGTGGTATTCGCAGGCTGGCACACCGGGCGTGGAAGCAAGCTGGCAGCATGATGCCGCGACAAACAAGTTGACGCTGACGCTGAAACAGACAGCACCCCTTAACTGCCCCGCCAACCAGCCTGTAGTCATTCCCGTACGATTCGGTATTGTTGGTCCACAGGGTGGCGATATCGCTCTGAATGCAAACGGCGACACCCAGACGGTCCTGGAATTGAACAGCGCGCAGCAGACATTTACATTTGCCAACGTGCCCGCCGGTTCCGTGCCGTCGATCCTGCGTGATTTTTCAGCGCCGGTGACTCTCAAAGCGCCCTATACCGACAATGAGCTGCGCCATTTGATGGTGCATGACAGCGACGGCTTTAATCAGTGGGACGCCGGACAGCAACTGGTCTTGAAAGAAATGCTGGCGCAGGTCGATAAAGCCGAGACCGGCAAACCCATCGTCGTCAAGCCCGTGATCATCGACGCCCTACGCGACATGATCAACCGCCCCGGCATGGATAAAGAATTGCTGGCACTGATGCTTTCCCTGCCTGGCTATAGCGCCTTAGCGCAGAAACGCCCCAGCATTAACCCGGAAGCTATTCTGGCTGTGGGAAAGGCCTTTACAACAGCGATCCGCACAGAGCTGGCAGTGGAATTGATGACGCTCTATGCTGCCAATAACGTGAAAACGGCCTATAGCTATGATTTGCAATCGGTCGGCCGCCGCGCCCTCAAAAACACCGCCCTTTATTATCTTTGCGCCGATGAGACTGTGAAAGATCCCGTCATGGAAAATCTGGCGCTGGCACAGTACACCGGGGCCGATAACATGACGGAGCGTAGTGCGGGCTTGCGGGCTTTGTTGCGTATGGACCATACATCGCCACCGGCAATGACGGCCCTGCATGACTATTACATGACCTTTAGAAACGACAGCACCCCGCTGGACAACTGGTTCAGCATGAATGTGACTTACGCGGGCAAGGATGCGGTTAAAGCGGCAACTAATATCGTACAACACACGGACTTCCAGAATGCCAGCCCCAACCGTATCCGTGCGGTGATCGGCGGCGTGTCGGCAGCACCCGAGGCCTTCCACAACAAGGATGGCAGCGGCTATAACTATATCGCGCAGGAGATCATCAAGCTGGACACTCAAAACCCGCAAACAGCAGCACGTTTTGTCGATGTGCTGGCGGATTTCAGAAAATATCAGGAGCCGTGGCAGGGTCTGATGAAAGCGGCGCTGATTAGCGTCGCTTCGCAGCCGAAACTGTCCTCTGACGTTGATGATAAACTGAAGAAAATCCTCGTCGGCGATTATCCGGCGAAGGGTACGGGACCATCAGCGCCGACACCGACAGTGCCTTAATCAAATAAAAACCCCGCCTTGCAGCGGGGTTTTTTAATCTCTAGAAATTCGCGGCTTCGAGTTCCATCAGGTTATCGGCCCCGGCCATGGCCTTCCTGAAATGCGCCTCGGTATCGGGCAGCATGCGGGCGAAGTAGAAACGTGCGGTTTTGACCTTGCTGTCATAGAATTCATCGCGGCCACCTGTTCCTGCTTCGAGTTTTTCGAGGGCAGCTTTAGCCATCAGCGCCCACATGTAACCCACCGCCACCAGCGCAAACATGCGCAGATAATCGCTGGAGGCCGCCCCCGCTTCATTCGGGTCTTTTAAGCCCTTCATCGCGACGCTGGTGGTCAGTTGCTGCAGTTTGGCTACAGACTTTGCCAGCGGGAAGATGAATTCCTGCATTTTTGGATCGTTCTGGTGGGCGTCAATAAACGCCGTCACCGGATGGAAGAAACGGCGCAGCAGGCGACCATAACCTTCGCCCATTTTACGTCCGACGAGGTCGAGCGCCTGAATGCCGTTGGTGCCTTCGTATATCATCGCGATGCGGGCATCGCGCGTATATTGCTCGACGCCGTAATCCCAGATATAGCCATGACCGCCATGTACCTGCATCGCCAGACTGGCGACTTCGAAGCCCATATCGGTCTGGTAGGACTTAATGATCGGCGTCATCAACGCGACGAGATCATCAGCGGCGGCGCGAACGCCTGCGTCCGGATGCTTGTGCGCCACATCAAGATGGTAACCAACCCAATAGGACAACGCCCGCGAACCTTCGGTGAAAGCTTTCGAGGTCAGCAGCATACGGCGCACATCGGGGTGGACGATGATCGGGTCTGCCGGTTTATCCGGCGCTTTCGTGCCGTCGAGGGCGCGCATCTGCAAGCGATCTTTAGCGTAGTTCAAACCATTCTGCATCGCGACTTCGGCGATGCCGAGCCCCTGCATCGCCACGCCGAGGCGGGCCGCATTCATCATAGTGAACATGGCGCGCAGACCCTTATGCGGTTCACCCACCAGCCAGCCTTGCGCATTATCGAAGTTCATCACGCAGGTCGAAGAAGCCTTGATGCCCATTTTATGTTCGATAGAGCCGCACATCGCGCCGTTGCGCGCACCGGATTTGATCTGGCCGTTTTCTTCCTTAGGCATGAATTTGGGAACAACGAAGAGTGAGATGCCGCGTGACCCCTCCGGCGCATCGGGCAGTTTCGCCAGCACCAGATGGATGATGTTATCGGTCAGGTCATGTTCGCCTGCTGAGATGAAAATCTTGGTGCCGCTGATTTTGTAAGACCCATCGCCGTTCGGGACCGCCTTGGTTTTGATCAGGCCGAGATCGGTGCCGCAATGCGGTTCGGTCAGACACATGGTGCCCGACCATTCACCGGTGGTGAATTTTGGCAGATATAAATCTTTTTGTTCCTGCGTACCATGCAGATGGATGGCGCGATATGCGCCCTCGGTTAAACCCGGATACATGCCGAACGCCATGTTGGCCGAACAGATCATTTCCTGCAGCACGCAATTAACCATGTGGGGCATGCCCATGCCGCCATATTGCGGATCGGCACCCAGACCCGGCCAGCCGCCATCGCAGAATATTTTATAAGCTTCCTTGAAACCCTTGGGTGTGCGCACGACGCCGTTTTCGTAGTGACAACCTTCGGCGTCACCGCTCTGGTTTAAGGGGAACAATACCTGTTCACAAACTTTGGCCCCTTCTTCGATAATCTGGTCGATCAGGTCGGGCGTGGCCTCTTCGTACCCCGGTAATTTCGACAATGCCGCCGCATCCAGCACTTCATGCAGGACGAAACGGATATTTTCGAGGGGGGTCTTATAGGATGGCATGTCAGTCGCTCCTTAAACGTGAACCGGCAGTGTAAACATAGTGCAAAAACCTTAACAGAACGCACGTACAGGCAATTTTATTATTGAAAAACAATGGGTTAATTATAAGGTTTATCCCCTATCCCTAAGATAGGTATTTCTATCCCAAGGTACCATTGCACTCAATATTAGAACATCATAATATGAAGATATAAGCGTAATTACTGTCTCTCCGAAATAGTCAGGCACGGACCTACCCCCTTCCAGGTCCGTGCCTGTCTTTTTTTATTTGTCGTCGATCATCGCCTTGAGGTTGTCGGCTATCCGTCCTTTATCAAAGCTTTTGATCTTGTCTTCGGCCTGTTTTAGCGGAGAGGCGTCTTTCTCGCGCAGGATGGCCGCCATCTGTTGAATGGTATCGTCGCCGAGGCGTTCACGGGCACCGCGCATATTTTCAAGCGCCTGCGCCCGCAGATCGGCTGATTTCTGTGCTTTGGCGGCTTCCTTTTTCTTTTTGAAAAAATCGAACATGGCTTTTAACTCCACATATCCATCTAATTTCTAAGAGGTTTCCCCGTGGACAGCATGTGTTCGATGCGGGCCATGGTGCCTTCGTTCCTGACCAGTTTCAGGAATTCACGAATTTCCAGTTTGAGCAGATCGTCTTCCGAAACCGGAGCCGTCCAATCGGCTTTATCACCGCCGCTTAGAACCGTGGTCAGCAAATTGCAAACCTCGACATCGTACGGTGTGGCCTTGCCGGATTTGCGCATATCGGCCACCGCCATATCGAGCGCATATTTGCCCGTGGGGCCAGGCAGGCGAATTTCTTTCACCGGTTCGGGCGCTTTGTAATCCTTTGCCAGCTCCAACGCTTTCTTCTTCGCATCGAACAACAGGCGGTCACGGTTCATCGTGATGCCGTCATGGTCCTTGAAATAACCGATTTCCTTGGCTTCGGCGGCGGACTTTGCCACTTTGGCCGTGCCGATGGTTTCAAAGGCCTGACGCACCGCGCCCATTGGCGTATTGGCGGGGGAGAACCAGATTTTTTCCTGACCCGTCACCGCCTTGACCGCCTTCTTGCTGGCGACGCGTTCGCGTTCCTGATAGCGCAGTATCATTTCCTTGCAGCCACCCCAGGCGGGGATCAGACCGACACCGACCTCGACCAGACCGCAATAGGTTTCAGCGTGGGCCTGCACATGATCGGCATGCAACAATATTTCACAACCGCCGCCAAGCGCCAGACCCGAGGGCGCTGCTACTACCGGGAAGGGTGCGTATTTAAGCGCTTTATAAATGCGCTGGCCACCCGCTATCAATTCCTCGATCTGCGGCCATAGCGCAATGTTCATGGCGAACATGGCCAGGCCGAGATTGGCACCTGCGGAGAAGGCGGAGCCTTCGTTATAAATCACCATCGCTTTGTACTGGCCGGAACCATCGCCAATCAGTTTGATCGCATGCTGGTATACTTCAAAGACCTGTTCATCGAGCGCGTTCATTTTGCCGGTAAATTCTACGCAGACAACGCCGTCACCGATATCCCAGAGCGCGGCGGACGCGGATTTATAAAGCGGCTTGCTGCCCAGCTTGATATCACGCAGCAGTAAAACACCCTCGGGACGCTCCACCGCATGATATTTGCCATCGGTGCCAAAGAAATGCAGCTTACCGGCATCGACTTTGTAGAAGGTGCCTTCACCCACTTTCGCCAGCAGTGGCGGCACGGACATGCCCTGTTCTTTTAATCTGGCCGCGAACCAAGCCGCGCCCAGATCGTCGATCATCTCGAACGGGCCTTTTTTCCAGTTATAGCCAAGGCGCATGGCTTCATCGACGCCCGCGACATCATCGGCAATTTCCGGCACCAGTAAAGCGGCGTACCACAACGTGTCGCGCAGTACGGCCCAGGCGTAATCGGCGGCCTCATCACCCGCCGTTAACACCGCGCGCAAGCCTTGCTTGCCCAATTCGGCAGAGGCAGGCTTTGGTTTATCTGCCTTCTTGTAATTTGATTCGGAGAAAGTGGCGGCACTGATATCGTAAGCTTCCTTCACTTTGCCTGCGGCCATGTTCAGGCGGTAGAAACCGCCCTTGCCTTTACGACCCGTATAACCGGCACCGATCATGCCGCGGATGAATTCGTAATCCTTGAAGATACGGCGGTAATCATCATCCTTAGGCAGGGTCGAAAGCAGCGATTCCGCCAGATGCGGCATCAGGTCGATGCCGACAAGATCGATTAGGCCAAAGACGCCTGTTTTGGGAATGCCCACCGGCTTCGACATAATCGCGTCTGCCAGTTCAACGGGGATTTTCTGATCAACCGCATATTTGATACTGGCCGTCAGCCAGTACACACCCAGACGGTTGGCGATAAATCCCGGCGTGTCGTGACAGAACACCACGCCCTTACCCAATTGCACATCGCAAAAGGATTGCACGGTATCGAGCGCGTCTTTGCGCGTTTTGTCGCCGACAACGATTTCAAGCAAGCGCATATAGCGGGGCGGGTTGAAGAAGTGCGTGATCAGGAAATCTTTCGCCAGCGCGTCGCCAAACGGTTCGACGAGATTATGAAGCGGAATAGTCGAAGTGTTGGAAGACACGATAGACCCCGCCTTGCGCACCTTTTGTATTTTCTCATAGGTGGCATGTTTGACTTTCAAATCTTCCAGCACCACCTCGACGATCCAGTCGCAATCGGACAGCAGACCAATATCATCTTCCATGTTGCCGGGTGTAATAAGTCTGGCGTTGCGGGCGCTCATAAAAGGCGCGGGATCGGCCTTCATCATTTTTTCGATGGCCTTGGCCGCAAGATTTGTCCCGTCAGCAGGTTTAATATCCAGCAAAACGACCGGGATGCCAGCATTCGCTATCTGCGCCGCGATGCCGGAACCCATGACGCCGGAACCGATTACGCCGACCTTTTGTATCTTCACCTGTGTAGCCATGGTGCCAACTCCACTTTCCTGCGCCCGCTTGCCGAGCAATGATTTAAAAAACGAAAGCAATGCATAATCCTTCTTAAGTGCCGGAAGCGGCAATCTGGGAATTGTCACCCGTCCCCACCTCGGTGACATCAATTTTTTCCATGTCGCGGAATTCATCAGCACCCTGCCGGAACTCGCCAACCGTTTCATGTGCACGTGCCAAAATCACAGGGACTTCCTGAAATTGCCCGCCCAGCAAATATTTAATTTTATCCAGCACTTCACTTTCATAAAGGCGTAGATCACGAATATCCGCGAGCGGGCGCGCCATGCCCGCCATCAATCTTTTATAAAGCGTCATCTGGCTTTCGATGGAACCGATCACCAGTAATTTGTCTTTCAGGTGCATCAGTATCTCAAGCTTGTACTGCATATACGGCATGTAGTATTTGCCTAAAAACACCTTGATCTTGCCCAGTTCGCGCATGTGCACGTTATAAGCCTGATCGGCCTCGGAAGGCTTGAGATACAAGCGCCCTTCCTCGCTAACGAACAAGTCCTGATATTGTTCGCAGGTATCTATGATTGTTTTCCCCGCTTCCAGTATCTGCTGTTGTATGTCTGCCTTTTTGCTGCTTTCAGCTATGACGGCGAGCGCCGTGCGGGCGCGTTTGAATTCTTTCATGCGCAGGGCCGCTATCACGGGCCGCTGCGTGGCATCTGCATTATCAGCGCCATGCAGCCGCACGATCGCTTGACGGAACACACTGAAAGGATTCTCAAGAGATTCAAGCAGCGGGCGGGCATTTTTCATACGCGTGGCATTATCAACCAAAAGACGCTTTTGCGTTTTGTAACGCGCCATAATAGTCCCTGCATCGGCTGTCCATTTTATTTCGCGAGAGATACTCATGCCCAGACGCTCTTCCTCACTGCGCATTTCATCACGCAGCAGAGTCATCAGGCGATTGATATGCATATAGCAGCAAGAAAATTCCGTCATGTGCCGCTGCAAATCGTTCATAACATCGCGCGCCTGTTTGCGGAGTTTCGCCGCATCCGGAGTAGGAGGCTTCGTATTCCGGCGCGATTCATCGGCTACCCACTGCACCATGTACATGAAATATTGCGCATGAAAATCACGCAGCCATATTTCTTCTTTTTTGACTTCATCTTCATCGAAACTGGTGGATATTTTTTGTAGATTATCTTTCACCAATTCAAGAAAACGGCGCTCGACCGCGTCAATATCGGCTTCCTGCGTAAATCCCATCGATGCCAAAAAAGGATGCAAAGGCATTATTCACCCAGCACCCGGATCAAGCGGCTTCGAGGATGATGGCCGTACCCTGGCCGCCACCGATACACATCGTGGCGAGACCGCGTTTCTTTTTCTCACGCACCAGCAGGCTCGCGAGTTTGCCGGTAATGCGGGCGCCGGACGCACCCAGCGGGTGACCCAGCGCAATTGCACCACCATCGAGATTGAGCTTCGACTGATCGATTCCCAATTCCTTGATCACAGAAAGACCCTGCGCGGCGAAGGCCTCGTTCAGCTCAAAAATATCAATGTCCTTGACCGAAAGACCCGCGCGCGCCAATGCTTTTTGCGAGGACGGCACCGGACCGATGCCCATAATTTCAGCGGCACAGCCCGCCACACCGACGGAAACGATACGCGCCATGATCGGCAGATTATGTTTCTTCGCATATTCTTCAGAGGCCACCAGCACCATGGAAGCGCCATCGGTGAGCGGCGAAGATGTACCGGCGGTGACAGTGCCATCTTCGAAGAAAGCGGGTTTCAGACCCGCCAGTGTTTCAGCGGTGGTTTCGGCGCGAATCGTACCATCGGCTTTTACATCGCCTATCGGGACAATTTCGTCATTGAATTTTCCTGCCGCTGCTGCCGCGGCCGCTTTCTTTTGAGAATTAGCGGCGAACTCTTCCTGTTCCTTGCGGGTGATCTGGTATTTCTTGGCCAGATTTTCAGCCGTTTCACCCATGCCCATATAGGCAGCAGGATAAATCTGGCCCAGTTTCGGGTTTGGCATCGGGTTGAACCCCCCCATCGGGATGCGGGTCATCGATTCGACGCCGCCGCAGATGAAAACATCGCCCGCCCCCATCTGAATATAACCCGCCGCCATCTGCACCGTCGTCATTGAGGAGCCGCAGAAGCGGTTGACGGTGGCGCCCGCCACGGAATTGGGCAACTGCGCCAGCTGCGCAATAATCTTGGCAAGATTAAAGCCTTGTTCGGCCTCGGGAAAAGCACAGCCGAGCAGCAAGTCCTCGATATCCGCCGGATTGACGCCTGTTTGCTTGAGCAGCGCCGTGACGACCTCAGCGGCCATATCGTCCGGACGCACTTTGGCGAGCGCACCCTTGTTCGCGAAATGGAAGGGGGTGCGTTTGAAACCGCAGATAACAACTGATTTTTCCATAATTTAGATTCCTCCCGAGAATCAGGGGTCTGGATGTGCTGCCCGATAGATTACATTCATATAGGTTCCCCGGAAAGCCATTTCCAACGGCCGTATTCCCGGGGAAAGCGGCAGAAATCCAGCCCGTTGCGCCCGGGCATCCTCCAATTTAACCTTTGACAATCTTTGCAAAATCAGACAACTAGAGGGCTGTCCGCCCACAAACTTTTTTAAGGAGAACGCTCTTGCCCGTAGCTGTAGCGACCCGAGGATTGAAACGCATCTGCCCGAGCTGTGGCACACGCTATTACGATTTCAATAAACGCCCGGTGCATTGCCCCGAGTGCAAAACCGAATTTACCGGCGAAATCAAGATGAAGGCGCGCCGCAGCCGTGCCGCCGTCATCGAAGATGATGAAGCCATTCTGGGTGATGAAGGCCTGGAAGTCAAAGAAGTAGCCGCGAACGATGATGACGTTGAACTGCCGGAGAATGACGATACCGTCAGCCTGGATGACGTCGAAGAAGAAGTGGTGGAGGAAGAGGAAGAGACTCTCGCCATCGAAACTCTTGATGACGATTTCGACGACGATCTCGATGATGATGACGACGATGATGATGACGATGAAGAGGAAGACGAAGAGGAATAATGGGACAAAGTGAGCCCGTTATAGCCGGAGATTTCTTCTGGATCGATATAATGCTGCCGGCCCGCGTGGAAGACTCCGTGGCCGGCAGTCTTCTTGATGCCTTGAATGACTGGGCACTATCCGCGACCGCAATTCGTGCGGACAACCGTCATACGCAAGACTGGCACCTGCGCTGGATGGTGGAAGGCGAACCCGACCGCGACGATATCCTGCTGCGCGTTACACTGGCGTTGCAAATGGCGGAACTCGATATTGCCCTTGTCCGCGATGATATTAAAATCGACCGTGTGCCGCAGATTGACTGGCTGGCGCACAGCTATCAGCAATTCGCGCCCTTCGCCGTCGGTGAATTTTTTATCTATGGCAGCCATTATACCGGCGACAAACCGGCAGACAAAAGACCGCTGCAAATCGATGCGGCCACGGCCTTTGGTTCCGGCGAACACGGTACCACAGCGGGCTGCCTTGAAGCTTTACAGGACTTAAAGCGCGAGGGCTTCACACCTGCGCATACGCTGGATCTAGGTACAGGATCGGGCATTTTGGCAATTGCGGCGTGGAAGCTTTGGGGTACACCTGTGCTGGCGACCGACATCGACCCCGAATGTGTGCGCGTGACTGATGTGCATGCGAAGATGAATGATACGCCGCTTGCCGCAAAAGCCCTGACCACGGAAACGGCGGATGGTTTCAATTCGCCGCGCCTGAACGGCGAAACCAAATTCAATCTGGTGATTGCCAATATTCTGGCCGGGCCCCTGATTGTGATGTCAGCCGATCTCATCAAAACCGTGGCTGATGGCGGTTATGTTTTGCTTTCCGGTATGCTGGGCGAACAGGCGCCGGAAGTGGGCGCTGCCTATACCGATAAAGGACTGACGCTGGTCAAGCGTTATGACCGTGCCGAGTGGACGAGCCTGCTGCTGCGGAAATAGGCCGCGTACTCTAGCTATATTTTCTTTTGCAATAAAACAACGCGCCGTGCAGCAGCAGATGCGCCGCTACCAAACCGCTGGCGGCCATCAGGTAAGGGTTGTTGAAACTTCCGGCGTCCAGAGAATCTGTGAAGGCCATCAGGAAGAAAATCATATAACAGACAAGGCCTATCACCGGAACGCCCGGTTTAAATTTCTTATCAATCAGCGTTAGCGCCAAGGCCCGCAGCGAGAGCAGGTCAAAAATGATGCCGGTAATGACCAAAACCGGGAGCATTATTCCACCGTCACTGATTTTGCGAGGTTGCGCGGCTGATCGACGTCGGTGCCCTTGGCAATGGCCACATGATAGGCCAGCAATTGTACCGGGATCGTGTAAAGGATCGGCGCAAATTCCACAGGGGCAGCATCCAGCTTCACACTCCAGCGGGTTTTAGCATGCATACGGCCCGCGCCATCCTCATCGGTGATCATCAGAACCTGACCGCCACGGGCAACGGTTTCCTGCACGTTTGAGGCGGTTTTTTCAAACAGCGGGTCGCTGCCCGGCGAGACCACGACGACAGGCACGGTTTCATCGATCAGCGCGATGGGGCCGTGTTTCATTTCCCCGGCAGCATAACCTTCAGCATGGATATAGGAAATTTCTTTGAGCTTCAGCGCGCCTTCGAGCGCAATCGGGTACAGATAACTGCGACCAATATAAAGCACATCATGCACGTCGGAGATTTCGCGGGCGATCTCGATAATCGGCTTTTCGGAAGAGCGGATCGCATCGGCCACCAGCGTCGGCAAACGGCGCAGCGATTCCGTCATCTTGATTTCAGCCTCACCCGTCAGCAGACCGCGTTTGACCGCGAGACCCAGCGCCATGCACAAAAGCGTGGTTAATTGCGTGGTGAACGCCTTGGTCGAAGCGACACCGATCTCCGGCCCGGCCAGCGTGTGCAGCACCATGTCGGATTCGCGTTCGATGGTGCTTTCGATGGTGTTGACGATAGAGATAATGGTTTGCTTTTCGCGCTTGCTGTAACGCAGGGCTTCGAGCGTATCGAGGGTTTCGCCGCTTTGCGAAACGAACAATGCCACACCCTTTTCAGGCATCGGCGCTTCGCGGTAGCGGAATTCGGAAGCGACATCGATCTCTACCGGCAGACGGGCAATTTTCTCGAACCAGTATTTGCCGACCATGCAGGCATAATAAGCGGTACCGCAGGCGACCATGGTCAGGCGCGGCGCGGCATCAAGCGCGTTCAGGATATTTTCCGGCACAGTAATTTTGCCCGTGGCCGGATTGATGAAGGTATTGAGCGTATCGCCGATGACAGCGGGCTGCTCATGGATTTCCTTGATCATAAAATGGCGGTATTCGCCCTTGCCCGTGGTGGCACCGGATTGGGCGGTGATGCGGATCGGGCGTTTTTGCACCTCCCCCGCCTTGTTATAGATCGTGACACCGGCGCGGGTGACAACAACGCGGTCACCATCTTCGAGGAAAGAAATTTTCTTGGTCAGCGGCGCTAGCGCGTAAGAATCGGAAGCCATATACATTTCGCCGTCACCGTAACCGACGGCAAGCGGCGTACCCTGACGCACACCGATCAGCAGATTATCTTCGCCAGTGAACAGCAGCGCCAGCGCATAGGCACCTTCAAGACGGTCGAACGCCGCCATCGCCGCTTCCTGCGGTTTCATGCCTTGTTTCAGATTGCGGGTGACGAGATGCGCCACCACTTCAGTATCGGTTTCGGTTTCAAAACGGCATTGGTCTTTTTGCAATTCATCGCGCAGCGCGACATAATTTTCGATGATACCGTTATGCACCACCGCCACACGGTCGGTCGCATGCGGGTGCGCATTATTTTCGGTGGGGCCGCCATGCGTCGCCCAGCGCGTGTGGCCGATCCCGGCGGTGCCATGCACAGGGGTTTTCTTCAGTTTGGTTTCGAGGTTGGCAAGCTTGCCCTCGGCGCGCAGCCGTTCGATCTTGCCATCATGCAACGTCGCAATTCCGGCGCTGTCATAGCCGCGATATTCGAGACGACGTAAGCCCTCGACCAGTAGAGGTGCTACATCCTTGTCTTGTGAGAGAATACCTACAATACCACACATAATTTAGATCCTTTTTTACTCACGAGCACAATAACCAGAATCAACACTTCCGCGCCAAATTAAGGGATTGCACTTATCTTTATAACCGTCCTTATCGAGCGTCGTTTGCAATTTTTTATATTTAGAACATTTGCCAAAGTGTATTCGTTTAATGAAAGACAAAATGTTAATAGGATTAGATTTAATCGCCAAACAAAGCCCTTCACAATCATCCTCACTATTACAAAAACTCCCCTTATCTTTAGTTGGAATATTACAGTCAATTTTTCCTAACGCCCAATAATTAAGGGCCCCACCTCTTCTATTACATTCTTCAGTGAGGTAAGTACGTATATCGCTTTTATTGAGTGGGCTGGATTTTAATTTTTTCCACATTTCTGGAGAAATTTGCGCGCATTGATTAGTAAGTATGCTTCGATATTTTTCAATTTTCTTATCTCGAAAAATGATAAAATCTTTCTTATCCCTAATATTATACTTCTCTCTATCACATTTGGGATCGAGGTATCTATTTTCTACATTTAGGTTTTCATTTGGCCGTAAATAATTTACCTCAAAAAATGCCCCTGCAGGAAAAAGACTCCCTTCATCAATTTTATATAGCTTATCTATTTTAATTTCATAAAATTCATCTTTATAAGCTTCAATGATTTCTCCGCTAAATACAGCATAAGATTCGTCTACAATTTTTTGACTATTTTCCAAGGTTACAGGGGGACATGAACAATTATTTGCCCAAGCAGCACTCGTTGATAGTAAAAAAGTCGCGATAAGAATTAAGATTAAATTTCTCATTACTTCTTTTTCTGCATCACCGGCTTGCGGAGGTTGGTCTGGCGGGCGCGGGCGATGCCGAGTTTGTCTTTGGGGACGTCGGCGGTGATGGTGCTGCCGGCGGCCAAATAGGCACCATCGCCAATCGTTACCGGGGCAATCAGGTTGACGTTGCTGCCGACCATGACGTTTTTGCCGATCACGGTTTTGTGTTTATTGACGCCGTCGTAATTGGCGGTGATGGCGCCGCAGCTATAATTGGTGCCCTCGCCCACGGTAGCGTCACCGATATAGGCAAGATGTCCGGCTTTCACGCCCTTGCCCAGTTTGGCGTTTTTGATTTCGACGAAATTGCCGATATGAACGTTTTCAGCGAGTTCTGCGCCGGGACGCAGACGGGCAAAAGGCCCGACGGTAACGCCTGATTTCAACGTAGCACCCTCTATATGCGAGAAGGCGCGGATGGTGACATTGTCGGAGAGTTTGACCCCGGGGCCGATAAAGACGTTGGGTTCGATCACCACGTCCTTGCCGACTTCGGTATCGTAGCTGAAATACACGGAAGCAGGGTCATGCATGGTGACGCCGTCTTCGAGCGCGTTCAGGCGCATGGCAGATTGCACGACATATTCGAGCATGGCGAGATCGACGCGGGAATTCACGCCCTGCACTTCATCCAGATCTTCGGTGATAGCGATGCGGGTTTTGAAGCCGCCTTTCGCGGCGATGGCCGGAAGGTCAGTGATATAAAATTCTTTCTGCGCGTTTTTATTGGTGAGCTTGCCCAGCCATTTAACCAGATTGGTGGCATCGACGCAGAACGCGCCGGTATTGCACAGATTAATTTTGCGTTGTTCCGGCGTGGCATCTTTATGTTCGACGATGCTAGAAAGTGTGCCATCGGCATTTTCAACCAAGCGGCCAAAGGCCGGAGCCGGATTGTAATAGGCACCGAGGACGGATAGAGCGGTATCGTCATCATGATGGCGAACTTTGATCAGGCCTTTCAGCGTCGAGATAGTAATCAGTGGCATATCGCCGAGCAGGATCAGCACATCGCCCTTGAACCCTTTCAGCGCTGGCAGCGCAGCCTTGACCGCGTCACCTGTGCCCAACGCCTTTTGCTGGACCACGCAGGTATGCGGCGCCACAGCAGTACGCAAATCGTCCATGTCCGGAGCAGTCACGATGATAACACGGACAGGCTTGAGCGCCTTGACCGAGTCGAGCAGCCAGTGAATCAACGGACGGCCTGCCAGATGGTGCATGGCTTTGGGCAGCGCCGATTTCATCCGCATGCCGCGCCCGGCGGCGAGGATAACCACCGCCAGTTCTGCCTTTTTACCTTTTGTCGTCATATCGTTAACCCTTAAAAGAACGACCCCTCTTTTATCTGAAATGAAAGAGGGGTCAAATCAATTCACGTTGTGTTGCAACACGTTGCAGTCATTTAACTGAACGGCCGCGCTTACTCTTTCGATGCGGTCTTGATGATGCGGTCGCCGTAGCGATATTCGGTCAGGTGCATAAACAATGTGCCGTATTCGGTTTTGACCCGGATTTTCACAGGCACCGCCGGAACATCCTCGGCGACCTTGGCAAACCAGACGGTCGGCAGGCTGCCGGCCTGACGGCCTTGTTCCTGGATCGACATCCAGCCGCGCGGCTTGACATGCCATTCGCCGGAAACCGGTTTGACTTCTACCTGACAGCGCGAGGTCGCGCCCTGATAGACGTTGTAATCGGTCGGGATCAGCACTTCATCCATTTCATGGTTGAACACCATAGCGAAACGGCGCTTGCCGTCAAAAATTTCGGACTCGCCCTCGCACTTGCCATCCTTTTGGATATGTTTCATCACCTCAAGCGTTCCGGTCAGGACGTCGGTGGTGCCCTGCACCAGTTCGGGGGCTATATCGGTGGGGCTTTTATCCTTGCTGTCTTCGATAATGCGCAGGCTTTTGAAGCTGCCGTCCTTGCCGTAAAGATATTCAGTCAGATCGTCCTGCCCGCGCCAGGTTGCAACCGAGCGGTGGACCTCGGGCTGGTCGCCCTTTTCACCGAGTTGCCAGCCATTGGTTTCAAACGTACCTTCCCACGGCACCAGCCTTTCGAGGAAGCCGATGGTCTTGGCGCCCAGTTTCAGGCTGTAACGGCCATCTTTTTCATAAGAAACATCTAATTCGGCCTTAACCGCATGGATGCCGCCCGCATAGACATCATAAAACATGACCTGTCGCGGACCGGTCGCCGCACTGACTTTTACCAAGGTTTCAGCTTTAGTGGCCTGCACGGGCGATGTCAGGGCTATCCCGCAAAGCATCGCAAATATGACAAAGAAACTATATTTCATGAAATTCCCCACAGGAAAGCTGGATACGCTATTCTATCTATAATAGTGCCCGAGCGCGGGCTGAATGTAAAATACAGATATTTATTTCATTAAACCTTGGCGGCCCATGAAGACCTCATCCCAGCAGGGAAATGTTCTTTTTTTGATACTGATTGCGGTGGCGCTGTTCGCGGCGCTCAGTTTTGCGGCCACACAAAGCCTGCGCAACAGTCCTAAAGAAGGGCAGAAGGATAGCCAGCGGATACGTGGCACGTCTATCGTCCAGTATGCCACTTTCATGGGTGAATCCGTCATGCGCATGAAGTTCCGCGGCGTTGAGCTGGACAATCTTTGTTTTGATTCACCGCTCTGGGGCCACACTGATTACGATCATGCCGGTTGCGCTACGGAGACCAACAAGATTTTTAGTACGGCCCCCGGCGCCGGCGAAGTCGCCTGGATGCCACCGCCGGAAGACGCAAATGCCGGAGAAACATGGTACATCACGGGGCAATCCTGCGTTGTCGGTATCGGCATGTCACTGGACACCAACTGCAACGGTGACGGCACGACAGCCAGCGAAGACCTGATCTTGTTTCTGCCCAATATTTCAAAATCGCTATGCCTGGAAATCAATACGAAGCTGGGCATTCAGAACCCGAACGGCAATCCGCCCAAGGCGTCGGGGGATATGTGGCCTGCCGGCATGCCGGTATTTGCCGGGAATTTTATCGATGGCGGCAAGGTTGACAGCGGCGGCAGCGGTGATATAGCGATACTGTCCGGCCATAGTTATGGCTGCGTCGAGGGTGGCGGTACGCCCCCTGTCGGTACTTATGCCTATTTCCACGTGCTTGCGGGGCGCTAATCACATGACACTTTCAGACGTAATGTCCGTAGCAGACATGGAGGCCATTATCGGCCAAGGTTGGGAAGACCGGAGCAATATTGGCATTTCCACCAAAGGCCGTGTACGCGATGCTGTTAATCATGTGCTGCAACTGCTGGATAGTGGCAAACTGCGCGTAGCCGAGCCCATGACGGATGGCACGTGGCGTGTGCACGAGTGGGCAAAGAAGGCCATTCTTTTATCTTTCCGTCTGCAGCGCAATCAGGAAATCAAGGGTGCGCCCGGCGAGACTCTGTGGTGGGACAAGGTTGCACCGAAATTCGAGGACTGGAATGGCGGCACTTTCTCCGATGCGGGCTTCCGCGCCGTTCCCGGCAGCTATGCCCGTTATGGTTCTTTCATCGCGCAGGATGTCGTGCTGATGCCGTCCTTCATCAATGTGGGTGCCTATGTCGGCGAAGGCACGATGGTTGATACATGGGCAACAATCGGGTCATGCGCGCAGATCGGCAAGCGCTGCCATATTTCCGGTGGCACGGGAATCGGCGGCGTACTGGAGCCGTTGCAGGCCGCCCCGGTGATTATCGAGGACGATGTCTTTATCGGCGCGCGCAGTGAAATCGCCGAAGGCGTACATGTCGGTCAGGGGGCCGTTATTTCGATGGGCGTTTTTATCGGGGCATCGACCAAGATTGTTGACCGCGAATCAGGCGAAATCACTTTCGGCCATGTGCCGCCTTATGCCGTGGTCGTCCCCGGCACCCTGCCCGGTACGCCGCGCCCGGACGGCAAACCCGTGCCGTCGCTGGCCTGTGCCGTCATTGTTAAGCGGGTGGATGCGCAAACCCGGTCGAAAACCGCCCTGAATGACCTGTTAAGGGCTTGAAATAATATATTCTTTTATTATTTTGCATCGTGCCGCCGACCTATGTTAAACATATCATTATTTTATGGAAATATATAAGCCTATACAATCATGACCCTGAGCCACACATTCCAGAGCCAATCCGTCACGACGCCCGCAAAACTGGCGGCGCTCGCCTATATCAAAACCGAACGGGATGCCGCGCATGAAACAGCCCCCCTGCTGGATTTCATCACGCGCTGGATGCAGGAGCGCAATTTTCAGTATGGGCTGGCCTGCCTTGACCTGCTGGTCGCGCATAAGGGGAGCAGCAAGCGCGAAGACGGCGTAACGCCGTCCATCCTGCATGAGCTGAGTCAGGGTCTATACACGGTGGCGCTGGTGGAAGCCGGATACGACCTGCCCGATCCTGAGTTGCTGATGTGCCTGAATTTCACCCATGATCTGGGCGAAGAATACAGCCTGCGGAAAAAGGATTTTCTGGCCCATTTCGAGCGCGCCGGTATTAACCGCACACCCCTGCATAATAAGCCCGTCCTTACACAGCAGGTCTTGAACAAGGGCTGGGAAGATAACGCCGCCGAACTGATGACACGCATGGCGAAAAAGATGGATGGGCTTTCCCTGTATCCCCGCGACGATAATCCCGCGCAAACGGATAACCGGAAATATTTTATGAACATGCTGGATGATCCCTCGACGGTCATCGCGAAATTTCAGGACCGCATTCATAACATGGCAACATTGATCGGCGTGAAAGCGCCTGACAAACACAAAGATTACATTGTAGAAACACTGGATCTGCGCAATACCCTGATACGCGCCCGTACCCTGTACCCACGCTATGCGCGCGCCTTCACCGTTATGGAGAATATTGTCAGCGCCCAAATCTATTTCAATAGCTGTTTTCTGGATAAAACCGAACCCGACAGCAGCGTGTCCGCCCTGACCGCCGGACTGCCGCGCATGAAACATATCCATCCGTTGCCCGCCGGTATTGATCCGTTACAGATAACCCAGCACCGTGCGCTTGAAACGATCAACTGGATCAAGGCGCGTAATGGCCTCCCGATCACGCCCTCGCCCTGATCTGTCAACCATCTGCTCTCTTGGCGCACCCCGTGCACTCTGCTAATCTTCCGGCATGGCTTTGATCGACCCCGTTACATTGACGCAGGCGCTTGTGCGCTGCCCCAGCATTACCCCGGAAGACGCGGGTGCGCTCACCGTGATGCGTGATGCACTGACCGCGCTTGATTTCAAATGTCACGATCTGCCCTTTGGCAATATCCAGAATTTATTCGCCCGTTACGGTCAGGGCGGGCCGCATATATGTTTTTGCGGTCATACCGATGTCGTGCCACCGGGCGATGTGACGCAGTGGACACACCATCCTTTCAGCGCCACGATTGAAGACGGCAAAATCATCGGGCGCGGCACTGCCGACATGAAAGCCAATATCGCCGCCTTCGTGGCCGCCACCGCCCGTTTCCTGCGCGAGCGGGAATTTTTCAATGGCTCCATCAGTTTCCTGATTACCGGCGACGAAGAAGCCGAAGCCGTCAACGGCACCGTCAAAGTGCTGGAATGGATGAAGGCGCAGAACCAGCTTGCTAACTTTTATCTGGTCGGAGAGCCGAGCAACCCGAACGCCATCGGTGATGAAATCAAGATCGGGCGGCGCGGGTCGCTGACCGGATCGCTGACCGTCAAGGGCACACAAGGCCATGTCGCCTATCCCGACCGCGCCGACAATCCGCTGCCCAAGCTGGTCAAATTACTGGCGGCGCTCGAAGCTCATGAATTCGATCAGGGCACGGTGCATTTCCCGGCCACCAATCTTGAAATCGTCACTATCGATGTCGGCAACAAGGCTGATAATGTTATTCCGGCGAGCGGCAGCGCCCGCTTTAATATCCGCTTTAACGATTTGTGGAACGCCAACACGCTCGATAGAAAACTACGCGCCCTTCTGGATAGCACAGGCGTTGCTTATGAACTGTCCACAACGTCGAATGCTGCTGCCTTTATCACACAACCCGGCGCACTTACCGATCTTGTCAGTACTGCCGTGAAGGACGTTACGGGACGTACACCGGAATTATCGACAGCGGGTGGCACATCGGATGCGCGTTTTGCCGCCGCTTACGGCCCGGTTGTCGAGTTTGGCCTGATCAACAAGACAATTCATAAAATAGACGAGCATGTCGTGATTGACGACTTGCATACGCTGACGGCGATCTATCAGAAAATTCTTGAGAATTATTTTCCTCAGTAATCAACCCGCATCAGGTAAAGCCCGTCGGAGGGCGCTGTCGGCCCGCCTTTGGTGCGGTCACATTGCGCCAGCGCGGTCTTAATATCGGCGGGCTGCCATTTTCCTTCCCCCACCAGTGCGAGCGTTCCCACCATGTTACGCACCTGATGATGCAGGAACGAGCGGCCTTCGACATGGAAGCGTATTTCGGTGCCGCCCTGCTCGTCATAATCAAATGATTCAATGTCCAGACGGTCGAGCGTTTTGACCGGGGATTTGGCCTGACACTCGCTATCGCGGAAGGTGGTGAAATCATGCTGGCCGAGCAAGAATTTTGCGCCCGCGCGCATCGCATCGACATCAAACTTGCGCCATGTCTGCCAGACAAAGCCGTCATCAAGCGCGGCATGCGCCGAACGGCTTAACACGCGGTAGGTATAAAGTTTATTCACTGCGGAAAAGCGTGCGTGAAACTCCTGCGTGACGGGTTCAGCCTTCAGGATCGCCACGGGCAGTGGTCGCAGATGCGCATTGATCGCTTTGGCCAGATCGTAGGCCGTCAATTTACGATCGCCATAATCAAGATCGAAATGCGCGACCTGCCCGCGACCATGCACACCGGCGTCGGTGCGGCCCGCCACATGAATGGTTATGGATTGTTGGCAAAATTTACGTATCGCTTCCTCGATCGCGAACTGCACCGAAGGAATACCGGATTCCTGCCGTTGCCATCCGGCAAACGGACGTCCGTCATATTCAACTGTAATTTTCCAGCGTTGAGTTGTCATAGGGCGGAGATAGCCCTTTTTATGCGCTTGAGCAAGTCCTGAAAACAGGTTCTAATATCGTCTGTACGTGAATCACGGTGCCAGCCTTTAAACGAGCGCCTGAAAACGACAACAGGGAGTAACAACTATATGGCCTTTCAAAAGGGCGACCTGACGATGCTTTTTCTAAGGCGTCGGCGCAGGATGATACTGGAACAATCCGTTCCGGTTGAGAGCAAGTACACGCACCCCGCGACCGGGGCACGGCTGATTTTTGCCAAAATCAACGAAAAACCCCGTCCGGCAAGCGGCCCTTATGTCGTGGGCTGGCTGGGCGCAGATGAGAATAAGACATGGTTCTACCGTAATTTCCAAACACGGCAGGAATCTATCTCCTTCTTCATAAAACAAAAGAATTTCGGCCCGCCCGGTCACAATCATTTCAGGCACGATCCGCAAATGAATGACGTTTACAGGTGGGAAGATCATTTCCGTCTGCAAAGCCGTGAACTGTCCCTGCCTGAGATGAAGCGTGTCGTCGGGAAGCTTTCTGAAATATTCAATATGGAAGCGCCCGGTGTCAGCTATATTCCAAAACAGAAAAGCAGAACCTATGCCGAAGCCGTCCTTGATGATAACCACATCATCATGTACCGCCCTCATCTGGCATTATTGCTGCATGAATTTGCGCATCTGGTGAATGATCAGGTCAATCGCGATAAATGGGCATGGCATGGGCCAGGTTTTGTGCGCACTTACCTAAGCATTCTGTCGCTTTTCCCGGAAATTGCGAAAGATCAGGATCTGGAAGCGTTGGCAAAACAAGATGGCATTAAAATTGCCCGGACGAATGACATTCGCGCCAGCCGACATCTGCAGGCATGGATACGGGAAAATTACGGCGATAAAACGCCGAATTTAATTCCTTCGCTGACATAACCGCCATTGAGCGCCGCTGCCATATCCATCGGCTTGGCGTTGTCAGGCTGTACGCGCACCAGTTTTAAAACCGTGCCGTTGCCGCAAGCGACGTGACCTTTGCGGTCGATCATTACGCCGGAATCTTTTTCTGTATGTTCGGAAACAGGAACGGCCTCAAGCACTTTCAGGCGGTGCCCCTTGCCATTGAAGGTGAAGACGCCGGGCCATGGATTTAGGCCGCGTATCTGGCAATCAATCTCCTGTGCATTCTGATTCCAGTCGATCAGCCCGTCTTCTTTCTTGAGCATCGGCGCATAGGTGGCGCGCGCATCGTTCTGCGCTTTCAATGGTGGAAGCGCCTGATCGTCAGCGATCTTATCAATCACCTCATGAATCATCATGGCGCCGAGGGCGGCCAGTTCGCTATAAAGGCTGGTCGCGGTGGTTTCCGGGCGGATCGGCACGGCGCGCTGTGCGATTACCGCGCCGGTATCAAGACCCTCCTCCATCTTCATAATGCAATTCCCGCTTTCGGCATCACCCTTCCAGACGGCATGCTGGATCGGCGATGCGCCGCGCCAGCGCGGCAGCAAGGAACCATGAATGTTCAGGCAACCAAAGCGCGGGCCTTCGAGAATATCCTTGGGCAAGAGCAAGCCGTAGGCCGCCACAACCGCGATATCTGCATTCAGCATTAAAAACTCTTTACGCGCCTGCTCATCCTTCCTGAGTGAGCGCGGTGTAAAAACAGGGATGCCGTGACGGATGGCCACATCATGTACGGGGGAATTCTGCACTTGCTGACCCCGGCCCTTGGGGCGGGGAGGCTGGGTATAGACGGCGATCACTTCATGGTCGCTGCCGATCAATCGTTCCAGCGCCGGAACGGCAAAATCCGGTGTACCCATGAAAATGATTTTGAGCTTATGCGCCACCTATAAAATCTCGCCCATTTTACGTAGCTTCTCAATCTTACGCACGATCATGTCGCGCTTGAGTTTTGAGATATGGTCAATAAACAGCACACCGTTCAGGTGGTCGAGTTCATGCTGAACGCAGTGCGCCATTGCGTTTTCTGCCAGCAGTTCTGCCGGGTTACCGTGATAATTTAGATATTGCAAACGTACGGAGGCCGGGCGTTCCACTTCCGCATACTGGCCGGGAATAGAGAGGCAGCCTTCTTCCATCACGCTGCGTTCTTCTGAACGCCAGACGATTTCGGGATTGATGATATGAACGGGGCGCGGATCGCCGCCTTCACGCGGTGCCATGTCCATGACAAAGACGCGGTTGAGCATGTCGATCTGATTGGCGGCGAGACCAATACCGCCTGCCTCGTACATGGTTTCCAGCATCCGGTCGAGTTGCAGGCGCAAATCATCGGTGATGGTCGTCACCGGCTGCGCGACCGCCTTTAAGCTGGGGTGTGGAATATTGATAATGGTATAGGGACTGGCGGTCATGATATCAGCCGTTCAGGACGGCGCTCCTCGTCATAATCATGTGGGTCGTTATCGGTAGGGGTCAATGGTGCACCGGTCAGGGAACGCGGCAGCGATTCAATATAAACAGGGTCTTCCAGTGTTTTACCGCTGGTCTGCACATGCAGATCTTTCAGTTTGCGGGCAGCGGGCAACACCATGCGTTCGAGCGAACCCATCGCCTTGTTATAACCATCAAGCGCCTGCCCCAGACCGCGCCCGGCTTTCTCAAGATGGGTATTAAACGTAGAGAGGCGTTGATAGAGGTCAGCACCATGCGCGGAAATTTCCTGCGCGTTGCGCGCCAGTTCCACCTGCCGCCAACTTAAGCCGACCACGCGCAACAGCGCCATCATCAGCGTGGGGGAAGCAATGACGATGCGGTTTTCAGCGGCAAAATCCACCAGCGTGGCGTCTGCGCGCAGCGCCGCGCTAAAGAGATGTTCGGAAGGCAGGAACAGTACGACGAAATCAGGTGAGTCCAGTTGTTCCCAGTAATTCTTGCTGCCCAGCGCCTTAACATGAGCGCGCACCTGCTTTGCCAGATCGGCCAGCAGCAGTTTGTAATCGGCCTCGGGCATGTCTTCCTGCATGCGGTCGGCAAACTGGTTCACAGGAGCCTTGGCATCGACAACGATATTGAAACCATCTTGCAGCTTAATAATAACATCGGGGCGCATACGGCCTTCGTCGGTGTTCATCGATACTTGCGTATCATAATGGACGCCCTTCATCAGGCCGGAATTATCGAGCAGGCGTTCGAGGATATATTCACCCCATTTTCCCTGCGCGGTCGGGCTGCGCAACGCGCCCGAGAGTTTGGCGGTTTCACGGTGCAGGTTGAGGAGGTCGTCACGCAGATGTTGATCGGTGCTTTTCAACTGCTCGACGGCGATATTCAGTTTTTGCAAATGTTCATCGACCGGCTTTACCATCTCCTGAATTGCCTTCTGGCGTTTTTCGAGATCGTAGGCGCTGTCGTTCTGGGCCTGTTTGAGTTTTTCCTGTGCCAGCAATAAAAATTGCTCATTGCTGTTTTTTAAGGCTTCCTGTGCAGTGCGGGCAAAAAGCCCGTCCAGTTCGGTACGGCTGACCTGTTCGGCCTCAGACCGGGCTTTTAAAGCCGCGCGGTCGCGTTCCAGCCGGATAATGGCCATCCCGGCGAAAAGCAGGGTTACAATGACCCCGCCCGCCATCCCCAATCCCAGGGAAGCCGGATCGAGCCCTGCCAAAAAACCTGCCATTTCCGTATCTGCCATTTTTAAAAACCTCTCTTTGGTGTAGAATAGGATGATGATGAAAACAAGCCGCAAATCAGTGTCCTGTCCGCCTGCCCTGCCCCGTAAAGAGGCCGGAAACGCCATGATTTACGTCCTGATCGCGATTGTCCTGTTTGCGGCCTTAAGCCTGATTGTGGCACGGCAGGGCGATAACAGCGAAAGCGGCGCGCTGGACAATGAGCGCAGCGAAATCGCAGCCACCCAGATCATCCAGACATCCATGCAGCTGAAACAGGGCGTCGATCAGATGCTCTATAGCGGCTCGGAGCCGGACGAGCTTGATTTCGTCACGCCGGATGATGAGCCTGCTTTCAGCACCGCGCCGAACGTCCATAAGGTATTTCACCCCGCGGGCGGCGGCCTGATTTTGCAGCCGGTACCTGTACAGGGCACAAATGAAGTTTCAACGACCCCGCCCGCCCGCTGGTATATTGGTCGCTTTATCAATATTGAATGGACCAGCACGGCGCAGGAAGATGTCATTCTTACCGCACACCAACTCAGCGAGCCGGTTTGCCGCGCGATCAATCAGAAATTGCTGGGCGATCCGACCCCGCTGGTAATGACGCCCAATCCACGCGCCTTGCTGATCGACGGATCGGTTTATTCCGCCGCCAATCCGTTGACATGGCAAACGGTCGATTGCCCGAATTGTGAAGATGTCATTTCCGGTTGCGTCGAGGGTACGAGCGAAGCAGCGGGCAATCCCACCATATACAGCTTCTATAGTATTATTATTTCGCGCTAACGCGATCAGCTTTTAGCCACACCCAGCACCAGCGCGCGCAGTTCGGGAATGCCGCCGCCTTCGTGAGAGCTGGTCAGGATGGGTTCAGGGAACGCCGCGGCGTGTTGCTTCAGGGTGGCCGTGATGCTTTCCAGCACTTCCTGCATGCCTTCGGATTTTCCCTTGTCAGCCTTGGTCAGAACGATGCGGTAAGACACCGCGCATTCATCCAGCATCTGCATGATTTCTTCATCGCTTTCCTTGAAGCCATGGCGGCTGTCGATCAGCAGCAATACGCAGCGCAGGGTCTGACGACCGCGCAAATAATCGCGGATCAGAAAATTCCATTGCTTTTTCTGCGCTTTGGAAACTTTAGCGTAACCGTAACCCGGCATATCGACCAAAAATAAATGACCGCCGAGATCGAAATAATTAAGCTGCTGTGTGCGCCCCGGCGTATCGGAGGTGCGCGCCAGAGTCTTGCGCCCGGTGAGAGCATTGATCAGCGATGATTTACCGACGTTGGAGCGTCCCGCGAAAGCAATTTCGGGCAAGGACGCCGGAGGCAGGCTATCAAGATTATTGACGGCGCCAATAAAATCGCAGGGGCCAGCAAAGACCTTGCGGGCCTGCTCCAGCAATAGGGGATCATCCATCATTTTTTCTTCTTCTTGCGCGGCTTAGGCGCTGATACGGTTTTGGAAGGCTCGTCGTCATGGCCAAACAAAGCTTCTTCAGCCTTCTTTTCCAGCAATTCCAATTCAGGGTGAACAACCGGGCCCGATTCAATCGCTTCCTCAAGTTTCTTCTCGGCGCGCGTTTTTTTGCTGAACATGTGCACTTCAACCCCCATCGAACGCATGATGATGTATTGCTGCACAATCGAGAGCGCGTTGCTGAACGTCCAGTACACGACCAGACCGGCGGAGAAGCTGGACATGATATAGGTCAGGAGGTACGGCATCATGTCCATCATGGTTTTCTGCATCTTGTCCTGCGGCGGCGGATTCAACTGTTTTTGCAAAATCATAAACAAGCCCATCATGACCGGCCAGGCGCCGATCATCAGGAACGCAGGCGGCGTCCACGGGATCAGGCCAAACAGATTAAATATGGTCGTCGGGTCCATGGCGGAGAGATCGTGAATCCAGCCGAAGAACGGCGCATGACGCATTTCAATCGTCACCATCAAAATCTTGTAAAGCGCAAAGAAGATGGGGATCTGGATCAGGATCGGCAGGCAACCTGCGACCGGGTTCACTTTCTCCCGCTCGTACAGTTTGACCAGTTCCTGCTGCAGCATTTCACGGTTATCACCGTGACGCTCACGCAGTTCCGTCATCATCGGCGAAATCTTTTTCAGCTTCGCGAACGAACGGAAGGAGGCGTTGGCCAGCGGGAAAACACACGCACGGACAATAATGGTCAGGATGATAATCGCGATCCCGAAATTGCCGAACAGGTGGCCGAAGAAATGCAGAATGTAAAAGAAAGGTTTGGTCAGGAAATACCAAAGGCCGAAATCAACCGCCAGATCAAAGTGGCTGATCTTGAGTTGGCGGCTGTATTGTTCCAGCACTTTTACTTCCTTAGCGCCTGCAAAAACCCAGACGTTGGAAGAAGCTTCCTTGCCGGGTTCAACAATACGAGCCGCACCCATGGCATCGACCTGATAATGTTCTTTGCCGTTCGCAGGGGCCGGTGTGTAGCTGAAACGGTATTTCGCCGCTTCTTTCTGATCAACAACCACACTCGTCAGCCAGTATTTCTGGGTGATGCCAATCCAGCCGCCATCGGCCAGAATTTCCTCGCTGATATTCTTCTTGGACATATCGCGGTAGGTGTATTCCTTGAGATTGCCGCCGATATAACCTATCGGGCCCTCATGCACGGCTTTAGCGCCTTCCATGTGTGCGGGCAAGCCGTAAGAACCGACGAGCGCATAAGGATAAAGGGTGACCGTCTTGCCGGTATTGTTTACGACTTTTTGCGCGACATGGATCATGTAATGTTCATCGAGAGAAAGCGTACGCTCGAAACGCAGACCCTGGCCATTATCCCAAAACATCGTCACCGGCGTTTCTTTGGTCAGCGCCGATCCTTCGACCCGCCAGCGCGTATCTTTGCCGGGAACAGCAACGGTGTCATCATCGGCCAACCAGCCATATTCGGCGTATTGCGGATTCTCGGTGCCGGTCGGTTCCAGCAGGACGACGTTATCCTTGCCGCCCAGTGTCTTCACGTATTTGTTCAGACTGATATCGTCGATACGGTTGCCGGTGAGGGAAATCGATCCTGTTACAGCGTCATTGCGCAACGGAATGCGTGTCGCCTCAGCGAGTACCTCGGTGCGCGTACGGACAGTTGTTGGCGCTACAATACCGGCGGCCAGATTGATGGCTTTTTCTTCGGCGGCCTGAACGGCGATGGCCTGCGCGGCGCGCATTTTCTCAAGACGCGGCTTCATCACGAAATGATCGAAGCTGAACCAGATGGCCAAGGCCGCCGCCAGAAAGATCACAAGATTGCGGCGGTCGTCCGGGTGCATCTGGTCTTTGCCGGTCATCATTGGTTTTTGTCTCATGGGTTCAGTGTCTCGTCTTTACATTTACAGGCCGTGTTAGGGATGTCGCGTTTATAGCCGAACTGGGCGCGCCATTCAAACTGATCCGGCACCGGATCGATTCCCTGCCGTCCTGACCAGGGATGGCAGGCGCCGATCCGGCGGATTGTCAGCCACAGACCGGGTAAAGCCCCGTGGCGGTCAAGCGCCTGACAGGCATAGGCGGAACAAGTGGGGTAAAAGCGGCATTTAGGGCCCAGCAGCGGAGACACCAGCCCGGCATAGGCCTTGACCATCCCCTTTAAAAGGCCGTTCACGGCGCGGTGGGCGCGGTTTCTTTCAGACATTCAAGCCTCTTGAGGCACCAGCCCAGATCACTGCATAATTTGTCATAGGGTATAGTTTCCGATTCAGGGCGGGCGATCAGCACATAATCCACCCCGGCCTTGGCCTTGCGCGGCAATATATCATAGGCAGCGGCCCGCAAACGGCGGCGGATACGATTGCGCACAACGGCGGATTTGCTCAGTTTTTTGGTGACGGTCAGGCCGAATTTTATGGATTCTCCGTCTGCCGGGGCGGCCATCAGGATCACACCGGGCGAAACCCACTTCTTGCCGCCATTCTGGACGCGCAGAAATTCAACCCGCTTACGCAGGCCCGGTGTCTGGCCGATGGTTTCTTTGGTCGCTTTTTTCATCGGAAATTCCAAAAACAAAGCGGGCGCTGCTGGCGCCCGCCGTTTGAAAGCTTAGTTCCCTTAAAAATAAGGATACTAGGCGCTCAGTTTTTTGCGGCCCTTGGCGCGACGCGCTGCCAGAACCAGACGGCCACCGACTGTTGCCATACGGGCACGGAAACCGTGGCGACGGGCACGAACAATGCGGCTGGGTTGATAAGTACGTTTCATAATCTAGGCTCCGTCAGTCATCAAAATCAGTTGAGAGGGCTTGTATAAAGGGTTCCCGGAGGGCTGTCAATCTTTTCCACAGCCCGATTTTCTACATGAGGACCAGCCCTCACACAACCTTTATATTCCATAATATTATCTTTAGCCCTTTCATTTCATTCAGATTTTCTTTGACGCTGGCGGAGCAAACTTTTAATCTGCGGCTAATGCAGGTTTGCAGCCGTGCCCTCCTTCTGGCATCATAGCCGTTCCGGGCGGCGCTTTGCCTGCCGTGTTTGATCAGTTTCTATAAGGGATATGTTTTTCCATGTATGACGACAATAACTGGAACCCCGTAACGGGCGAAGAACTCGCGGGATTTCTTGAACAGATCAATCCGGTCGATGGCCGTCTGCGGGCGACCGCCGAACAAACGCAAGTCGCTTGGCGCGCCCTGCCGTTTTACGATCAAGTCGTCCTGATCCGTGTGCGCGATGCTTCCTGGACGCCGCGCAATATCAATATTTACTACCTGACCATGCAGGGCAACCTGTACCGCCTGAACGGCACCTCGCCGCCGATCCATGAAGTCAACGCGCAAGCGCCGATCAAGATCACCGAAGAAAACGTTATCGAATACTTACGTTTCTTCTGTTTCTTCGTGCGCGGTGAAGAAGGCCCGTTCCTGATTGCCGAGTCCATGGATGATGCGGATATTCCGAAGAACATGGACCCGCAGACAAAGGCCGTTATGGAAGGCGTCCTGCGTCCTGCCACCTATGAGGGCAAGAACGAAAAAGGTGAATTCCTGTGCGACGGCGTTGTGTTCTATTCGAACGCGCTGTTCCTGGCCAATTTCTCGGTACAGCCGGGCGGCATGATTGAAATGCTGAACGACGAACCGGTGGCAGGCGATTTGCCGATCCGTGTCGAGGCACCTGTCGCCTGACCACTTAAGGGCACCGATAAGCTTTCAAGACAAACCCGGCTGGACAGCCGGGTTTTCTTTATTTATCATGGAGATATCGCTGCCGGATTCGCCCGGCACAACATGGTCTCGACCTGTCCGGTCTTTTTTTGAGTATATATGCGACTTTTGAAAACGATCAGTTTTTATGCCGCCGTTTTGATTCTGCTATCCGCCGCCGGGAGCAGCGCCGCCATGGCGCAGTCAAGCCGCATGTATCTGGCCGGTTATATGGGTCTGAATACGTTTACTTCGCAGGATTTTTCACACCCGACCAGCAGCGGCTCTATCGACCTTAAGAACGGCACCTCGTTCGCCGGGGCGCTGGGTTTGCGCTTCACGCCCAATGTCCGTGTCGAAGGCGAGATTTCCTATAGCCGTTCCGATCTTACCAGTATGACGCTCAATACGGGCGCAGGCGGCTCCATCGGCAAAAACCTGAAGACCTGGCTTTACATGGCACACGCCTATTATGATTTCGACCTGAACTGGAAAAACATCTCCCCGTTTGTCAGCGCCGGTATGGGTCTGGCGATGCATGACGGTGCCATTGCGGGTGCCCCCGGTGGCCTGACCGATGCCTCTGACACCGCGTATGAATTCGCTTACTCGGTCGGCGGCGGCCTAAAATACCAGATGAAGCCGGGTCTGGCCCTGACCGGCGGTTACCGCTATGTCGGCACGACCTCATTCGGCATCGGCGATTACGATATTGATTACGGTGCGCACGAATTCCGTGCCGGTCTGCAATACGACCTGCCGGTCGATATGTTCAAGTAAGATACTCTCCGGAAAACCTGTCTGGCTTTCACGATCCTGCTCTCCTATATTAAGAGCAGGATTATTTTCTTACGGAGCATCTGTCATGACGAAGAAAAGCGCGACCAGCCAACATCGTCACGATGTTATCGTCATTGGCGGCGGTCTGGCCGGATTGACGATGGCGGCGTTGCTGGGCTCTGCCGGAATTGATGTCGTCTGCATCGACCGTGAAGCCCCGCCCGTCACGCTGACCGAAACATTTGATGGCCGCACGACCGCTATTTCGTGGGGCTCGCGCAAAGTGCTGGAGGCCGCCGGGGTGTGGAAAGCCCTTGATAAAGTCGCCTGCCCTATTCGCACCATTCACATTCTCGATGGCGACAGCCCGGTGCTGCTGGCTTTTGACAGTGAGGAAGTCGGCGGGCGCACGTTCGGCTGGATTGTCGAAAACCTGACATTGCGGCAAGCCCTTTATCACCGCGTCGCCCAATTAAAGACCGCGCAGCATATCGCCCCGGCGGCGGTCAGCGATTTTACACTGCATGATACGCATGTCAGCGTCCATCTGGCCGATGGCCGATGCTTTGACGGCGCCCTCGTGATCGGGGCCGATGGCCGCCAGTCTTTCACCCGCGAATGGATGAAGATCGGCACACGGTCATGGCCCTACAACCAGCGGGCACTGGTCTGCACTGTCGAGCACGAGAACCCGCATCATCATGTGGCAGTCGAACATTTCCGCCCCGGCGGCCCGTTTGCCACATTGCCAATGTTTGATTCAGAGGATGGCGTACCGCGTTCCTCAGTAGTGTGGACGGAGCATACCCCATTAAAAAATTCCGCCCTGCATTGGGACCAGCAAAGCTTCGATGCGGCGCTGACAGCGCGCTTCCCCGCCAGTTATGGCCGCGTACGGCAGATTGCCAAGCGTTACAGCTATCCGCTGGGGCTGGTGCACGCGCACAGCTATATCGCGCCGCGCATGGCACTGATCGCAGAAGCGGCGCACGGCATCCACCCGATTGCCGGGCAAGGTTTGAATATGGGCCTGCGCGATATTGCGGAGATCGGCGCTCTGATTACAGAGGCGCTGGCGCACGGCGATGATCCCGGTAATGCCGCCCTGCTGGAAACATATCAACAAAAACGCCGCCTGGATAATATCGGCATGGCAGGCGCCACGGACGGCTTGACGCGCCTGTTTTCAAACGACCTGATGCCATTGCGGATGGCAAGGCGTATAGGGTTACATGCAGTTTCACGCATTCCGTTCGCCAAGCAATTTTTCATGCAGCAGGCCATGGGGGCCGCCGGATTGCTACCCGGCCTGATCCGGGACGAGGCCGCATGAAAAAATCATCTCTTACAGCGCTCATATTGTTGTCACTATTAGCGCCGCCCGTGATGGCGGATGCCGCGACTCTGAAGAAACCACAACCGCGCCCTGAGGCATCGACACTGGTGGCCGTTCCTCAGGACATGCAACAACGCTGGATACTGAATAACTGCGAGAAGGGTCAGGTCGCTTATCGCCTTTCGAATTATTTCATGCTGATTTCCACGAGAGAGGGGAGCAAGCTGCGCCGTACGGGCGGCCTCCGCGATGATGGTAATCAGCGTTACAGCCTGACGATGCCTGCAGAAACGGTGGGGCTGGTGATCGGCACGAAGGGGGAACTGATACAGTATTACGGCACTCAGTACGCCAGTTTTTCTATTGAAGCGCTGGAGGCCAAGAAGATCATGGTGCCGCATGTGAAGTTCCAGAACTGCACGACTGACGGGCCGATGATCATCAGGGAAGATCCTGTGCTCGTGGCGTTACTGCCGCGACTGGATAAAATTCACAAAGCCTGCCCTGAGGCCGCCGATATTTTTAAGCCAGAGTGTCAGAAATCTGTCTTTACGTTATTTGACATCAACAATGATGATGCTCTGGATCGGGCAGAAATGGAAAAAGCCTGGGAGCTGGTAGTACCCGCCAGCAGCTTTGGCACTTGCGGCCTCACAACGGAGGGCATTACGCCTTTGAATGCCGATGGCAGCGCGTATTTCGCGTGGCTGTTCACGCATCTGGATAAAGACAGCGATCAAAAAATTACCTTCACCGAGATTAAAGGCCAATGGCAGAATATGCAGGGTGATCCGGTGATGTCGGGGGCAACCAATATGCTGATGGCGGCGCAGGAACCGCTCGATCTACTGCCACAGGATGTCCAAATCACCTGCAGCAATTGCTGTATTGCTGCCGTCCGCGCACAGTAAATTGATGAAGGCTCTATCAGGCTATCGCGGTGGGTGTGCCTGGTTGCTGTGTATCGAGTTTGCGTTGCTGCTCGGGCGGCGCAAACGGTGGCGTGGCGCCCTTGCCCAGCTGCGCCATCGGCGTTGCCGGATCGTTAGGTTTGTTGGCATCCACCACCGGTTTATCGCTACTGTTAGTACCCAGCGCGCGATCAACGACCTGCCCATGCTGCCGCGTCAGATCGGGATCGTTACCCGCGCGCATCAGGCCGGAGCTTTGCGAAAATTTCTCAAGACCACCCGTCAGCTTGCTTAATATCCCCGAGATGGCCCCCAGCAGCATGGGCAGCAGATTGGAGAGCATTTCGCCAATACCCTTCATGCCCTCGCCACTAAACAAGCCGCCCAAACCCTGACCGCCAGCACCGCCGAACATACTACCCATCATCAACGACGATTTGGCGCCCGCGTCACCTTGCAGCGCCTTCTTGCCCAGATCAGGGTTTTCGGCGATCTGGCTGAATACGCTTTCACGCATTTGCGGTGGCGTACTATCAATCATTTCGACCGCATTTGTGAAGAAATTCGGATCAGTTTTGGCCTGATCCCTGAATTCCGTCAGCGATTTCAGGGTATCGTCAGGCGATCCGCCCTCCTTACCTTTGAGCATGGCTGTCAATGCACTATCAAGTGCAGGGTCTTTGGCAGCCCGGTCCATCAGATCCTTGTATCCAGGCATCTGTCTGATCTCGCCATGAACTGTTAGAATCTGACGCTCCGTTTCAATCTGCGCATCCGTCATCGGCTGCGTTTCCGCAGGCTTGGCTGCATTGGGGGCCGCCGCAACAGCGACCGCTTCAGGTTTCCTAGAGGCCACAGGTTCATTTGCAGACACGGGCGCTGCAGCATTAGGCGATTGCGCTTCCTGTTTTTCGGCGACCGGGGTCGTCGTCGCTGTTGCTACTGGTGCCACTGGCCTGACACCCATTGCGGCGGCCAGCTTCATGGGATCTTTATTGAACTCCGCTAGCATGGCTGGATTCTTGTCAATCATCGCCTGCGCCTGTTTGATGGTACCGTCGGGATCGCGGTTCATCTTTTCAATCAGCTGATTGCGTACATCCGCGGGCAGTTTATTCGGATCCTTAAAGGTGCCGCGCAGACCCAGAATATCCTTGGCATACTTCATTGTATCCATGTCCGTCAGCAAAGACGATGCAAACCCGGAAAGCTTGTCTTCTGCCACAACTGATAGTTCTGTTTGCGCTGCCATATTATTTATTTCCCTCTTTTTAATTTATTGAATCACGTACCAGCAACGGCACGAGGCTCATATCCTTGATGCGGTCTTCACCCTGATGTACCACATAAATTTGCTTGGCACGGCGCAGGTATTTTTTCATCGCTGGCGGCACACGCATGCCAAAATCCTGAATTTTTCCGCTGATGCTCACAAGAGTCAGTGTTTCCAGATCGACGTCATATTCGATCCACTTCATGACTTCCGGCAGCGGACGGTCGTAAATGAGCCAGACATCGGATTCGGGGTTCACAACCAACTCCGCCTTCATCTGCGACATCAAGGAAGGATAGACCGGATTTGCCGCGTCTCCCGCCGGATGCGTAAAGTCAGAAAAACCGAATCTTTCCAGATCCTTGGTCATACAGCCCTCTTTGTAATTTCCCTAATTGTACCAGAAAGCGGGCAAAGGATGCAAACTTCTCCCGCTGGTTATCTGGCTTGTTTATTGTTTTATATCAGATAGTTATCTAAAGAAGCCTGTAACGGCCTATCTTTGCAGACCCATCAGATCGCTTTCTTCCAGCGGCGGCGGAATGACCAGATCGGGGTTGCCGGCAATAATGGCCGGAATGCTCAAATTAAAAATGTCCAGCGCGGGCTGTTCAATCGTCTTACGATTGATTTTCGCCTCTCGCAGAATTCTTTTCCCGGCGGAATCATTGGTGAATACGCAATCGATGAAATTTGACCGCTGTTCGCCGTAAGGACCGGTGAATGTATAGAATAATTTCCAGGCATTCCCGTAATTTTCATACGAAATAATTTTCATGGTCGAGGGATTGGCCGCTTTCAGTTCAGCCAGAGTACGGCAGATGCCGTAATCCATTGTCGCGCGCAAAGGCTGCAAACCTGTCGCTATGATCAACGCGATCAGTACAAAAACCCCACCCGCTATCATTTTCTGAAGACGCCGCTTTTTCTGACGTTCAGAAACGGTCAAGCGTTTTTTGGGTTTCTTGCCACCGACCGTGACGAGAGTTGCCTCATCCGCCTGACTCATGAAGCTTGCCTCAGGCGGCTGTTTTCTTTCTCGGCGCGCATCATTTCAGATTTTTTGACCAGTTCTTCCACGAGCTCATCAATGACCGCGCTGGTCATGGCACCCTTGGCTTCCCCTTCTTTTTCACTCTTCATCATCACGCGACGCTTGATTTCCGTCCGTGCGCTGCCCCCCGGGAAAATCAGGGCCAGCATATTACGGGCCTGCCCGGCGCCGATGCGGTTATAAAGGCGGTTACGCAGCGAAACATCTTCCATTGACGTAGAAAGCGCCCAAAGCTCAATCGGGCCCAGCGTATTGATCAGAAACTGTTCATAACGTCCCTCGGTCGTGCCCAGAACGAACAATGCCGGAGCACCGCCCGCTTTCGGACCGGTCAGTTTATAACGAATGATATCGCGGGCCGTATCGGAAAGGCCAAAACGTTCACGCACATTCTCAACTGCCGCATCGGAAATAGCGGTACCCAGAACCCAAACGCCCGTCGCCAGATCGATCATGTCCTGACTGAAGTCATCGAGAAGCTGTGAAGCCAGAATAATCTGTACGCCGCGCTTACGGCCTTCGCGCACGTCACGAATCACCTGTCCGCGCACCGAAGAAGACGAGCTGGTGCGGTGGAATTCGTCATAGCCCAAACGTTTGGGCGATTCGGAAATGTCCTGAAGGCGCTTTTCATGATACAGGCGATATTTTTCCGGTACGAATTGCAGTGATTCCATACCCATCCACCAGCTGCGTACCAGCACGTGACGCGCCAGCATATACATGATCGAGGTCTGGCGGTCAGCCACTTCATCGCCCTGCGGGCAGACGTCCATCAGATCAAGCGCGCAAACACGCGTGACACCAATATCAAACTGCGTCACCGAGGAAAGGATTGGTAACTCACGGATCGCCGATGTAATCATCCGCTCGAACGCATTAATGACACTTTCAGCACTGCCGCCGACGGATGTCTGCTCCAGCAGGCTTCTGATCTGCGGACGACGGGCGGCTGTAATGGTATCGCCCAATGTCGGCACGGCATGGCGCTGCGCCAGACCGGCGACGTGATATTGTCCCAGATCGAACATTTTATCGACGACATCCCACCAGTACGGATCAGTCGGCAAGTGCACGTTGAATTTCTGCAATGCCTCGTCCACTTCCGGATCAAGACGCGGCAAGTAAGGGCGCGGTTCAGCATTCGCCGCGCCATCATCGCGCCAACGGAACATTTCGTCAGAAACAAGACCGGCCAGCTGCTGTATGCCGTCATAGGGCTTCTCATAACCGGGTGGCGTACAAAGCAGCGTCAGCAGTTCAACCAGATAACTGCGTTCATCCATCAGCGGGTAGCGCATGCCGAGCTGGGTATCAAAGGGGTTAATCGCAAATTTATGCGCCATCTGCAGGCGGTAGTGTGCCACTTCGTGCTGACGATTTACCGGCAAGGCTTCCTTGATCAGCGACACCAGACCCGATGATGACGGGCCGATATCAACGATCGCCACGAAGGGTAATTTTGAAAGACCAGGCGAGAGAATAGTCCCCAGATTCAATGTGTTCAGCAACACTGATTTACCAGCACCCGGCTGGGCGAAAACAAGATCGAACCAGGTGGTCGTCACATTAGTGCCCGTTTGATACGGCCAGATTTTACCGTCCGGCGTACGCAGGATAATCGCACCATGCTGGAAAGGGCTTGAAGGGCGCTGCCACGGCAAAAGTTTCATCACCTCATACATAGGCGCGACTGCCGCCGGTGCCGTACCGGCGCAGTGAATCCCCATCGCTGACGACATCACGCAGTCAAGGGGGTCTCCGGAAAACTCACTAACCTGACAATAACCCCAGCTTTCAACTGTCTGCGCCAAAACAGACAAACGATGCTCGGCCGTTTCAAAATCCTCAGCCCACGTTGCAAACGATATCCGCAAACGCACAACCGGTTCACGGCGCGCCAATACTGCCAAACCCTCAAGAGAGAATTTGATCTGCTTGTTAAGAGAATTCGTTACCGACAGAATGGAAGCCATAAAGGTACGCAAAGCACCGGACTGCGCCCCGCCACCCTCAATCAGGAAGGAAACGCGATAGGGAATATTCGCCTCGAAAAGGCGTGTCAATAATTGCGTAAACGGTGCGGCATCCATGGGACCCAGTGTCATGTCGACACCCGCCCAATAGATCGTGCCGATCTGACAGATGTGCTGATCAATAACGCGTGCGTCAGCCGCCACCAACTGCTGCCGCACAGGCGGCCACAGAATGTCCGACAAATCGCTGCGCGATGTCGGCGCGCGCGGCGGGATTGGGTCGCCAGGCAAACAAATGCGCCACTCTTCACTGGAACGGTCGGGATGCATGTTGTTACGCACGGCGCGCATGGCGTCGTGAACTTCCATCATGCGACCCTTAACACCCAATTCATCGAGTGCCGTCATAACAGAGGAAACAAAACTCTTGTGGCGAACGCGCAGCATGTCAAGCGCTGCCAGAGGATTTTGCGCATAACCCGCGGGCAGCCAGCGTTTCTCCTTGGCCTCCTTGGATGCGCGCTCCACCTCATTTTTTGTCAGGGCGCTGGGGCGCGTCCACAACACGAAGTAACTTTCTTCATAGGAAAGATATTTGGAAAGATTTTTTACGCGCTCTTCAAAAACATCGTCCACTTCAAGACCCATGTTGCGCGCTGCGTTACGGCTGGGCTTTATGAAATGCTCAATCTGACGCACGGTCCTGTCCGGATCACGTACATAAAAAACCTGCACGGCATGGCCAAGGCGATCGAATTTGGCGCCGATTTTGATCGTGGCGCCCTCGATAATGAATTTATATTCCTGTTCGCCGATAATTGTTTTGCAGCCCTCAATTTTTACGAAGGACACGAGCGACCCATCCATGGCCACCATGGTGTATTCATCATCAGCTGTTTCCAGACGAATAAAGCTTTCCAAGGGTTGCTTCAGGGCAACCTGAAAGGGAGAAAGAAATTTAAGGAACCAGCTCATGGAAATAGAATCCGGGCTAAAGGAAAGAAGAACGTCCGTTAGTATAACGGGTTTAAACAGCGGAAAAAATAGGCAAATTCAGACAATCTCAAAGAAGAGAGATTGTGGACGACAGATATTGAATATGAAAAGAATCAAGCTGCTGTTTTTTGTGGAGCCAGCGCACGATAAATATCGATCCACTGACGCGGCAGCATGCCGCCAAAAGGGCCGTCCTTTGAACGCCAGTAGGCCAGAATTTGCGGAAATTGGTTAAATTCAAGGTCAGCTTCCTTGATAATCCGGCGATCCAGCGGAAACAGGCGTACGCCCTCAAGCTTGGCCTGCGCACCCTCATAGGCCTTGCCGCTAATATAATCCCGCATCACAGATGACAGGATGAAAGGATCGTCGGTTCCCAGCCGCCTGCGGGCCTCTTCGCGGCGCTGCATGAAAATATCGAGCGTCCGGCGGGCGGCATCGGCTACCGGGCCTTGCGATATGCGCGCGACATACACGGCACGAGCCACATGGTGAAGATCGGCCTGACTGATTTCCGGCAACCAGATCAAAACGCCTGAGCGCATCTGCGCGACCTGATCAAGATTGAAGCATTGATGGCAGAAGATACAGACGGTCGCCAAATTTTCGGGGCGCGTATCTATTGAATTGCCGTTGAGATACAGAATGTCCTGATATTTAGCGGACTGGAATCCGCAACAGGCACAAAGATTCTGATCACGATCCAGAATCTTCTGGCGCGCCTCGGGCGATAATTTGGCAGCGCTGCGACCACCGGAAGTACTCTGGGCATTGGCGGAAACCCGCGCAATGCCCAGAGAAATAGGTAAAATCTTCATCAAATCAGATCAGGGACCAAATGTGATGACTTCGACTGTCGGAACGCTGGCGCCCTGGCCGCCCGAACCTGCTGTATTGAGCATTGATTCGAAGATGATCGGCAGAGCCAGCAATGCGCCACCGGCTGCGAGACGGATTGCGCCGTCTTTAATCGGTGTTTGGCCCGGGTTTTCCACGTGGTCCTTGATTTTCATGATACCAAGAACGCCCAGCAGAATACCGAACATGTAAGACAGAGCAGCAAGCAACTGCGGCAGGTTCGTGATAGAAGCAACAATGTTACTTGCTACCGAGCTGAAGTTGTTAGCGTGGGCAGTCGTCGACGTCATCATATAGCCAGCCACGAAAGCAGCGGACATCTGAAGCGACTTATTTCTGATCAGTTTGGTCATTTGTTTCCTCCTCATACCAAATAGAACAATCACATAGTGAAGTTTACACCATAGCCGGTCAATCCCAAAGTCTCTTGAACAGCATTCATCAGTGGCCCCAGATTTACCGCCAAAGCCCCCCCGAACAGGTGGGTTAGCCCCGCCATAAGGGAAGCGTTGTGGTTTCCTTCGGCCACATCCCTGAGAATGAACCAGCCGCGAATGAAGCTGACCCACCCAAGAATCATCATAAATATCAATATAGTACTCAACACGCCCAGAACGTGCTGCTCTTCATCCGCGGTCAGACCCCCGGTATAGGAAAGCACACTGGTATTGGCCACCTGGGAACTATCAAACATCGAGGAGCTCCAGGCGCCGAGCATGGCATCAACCGACAGAAGCGCGCCCGCAACGATAAAAGTCATCAATGTGCCGGCACCGCCGGGACCGCGCGGCCCTTCCTGCGAGGATTTCAACAAGCGGAGAATACCAATGATAACGAGGACAATCCCCGCCAGATAGCAAAAGGCCTTCATCGCCCAATCGAGCGGATCGTGAATATCGACCATGAGCGCCTGCATCATGGAATCTAGACCCGCGCCCGCAGAAGCATCGCCCGAGAAAGCGCTTAAAGTAACAGCGTCAATATTATCATCATTCATAGTCCGCCAGGTGGCCTCCAGAATGATCGGAAGCGCCAGAAGGCAGCTGCCCGCAAGCAATCTTTTCAAACCCTCTGATATATGAACCTGGTTCGGGTTCTGCACATGCTCATAGAGCTTTATAATGCCGAGAACGCCGAGCGTTATGCCAATCATGTAGGCGACAGCGGCAAACAGGAAGGGGATTTCAGCGGAGGAATTAACGGTATTCTCGATGACGGTGCCGAGAGTCTGGGCGTGGGCTGCCTCAGCGCCCCCCAGAACCAGTACGGACGTCATTACGCCCAGAAGCTTCCCCATGCTTTTAATAAGCATTATACCGCCTTTTACACACCCGGTTTGATACGATACCACTCGTATAACCTTCTTCCATTAAATCACATTTTACCTAAATTGTGCAAATTATCCCCACAGGTCTTTATTTTGAGGCCAGAACCGTTAAAAAATACCTTACACGCAATTTGCATAAGATATTTTCCGCTTAATTTCATAAAGAAATCAATGCGTCAGACTACCTTGTGTGCCGCGCACAACCCAGCGACTACCTTCCATTTCAATAGAAACAATCCGGCCTAAACCGCTCAAAGTGTCGCCCACCTTGACCGACCGCATATCGCCGCCCGATTGAGGGGCGACCATGGCCGATCCGGGTTGTGCCGAGCGCAAAACCCAGGTCACGACGGCCTTGGCAGGCGCTGGAGTTGGTTTTGGCGCTACAGCCACCGGCGCGCTTTGTGTTTGCGGTGTTTCGGCTTCGGGCACTTTTGCCTCAGGCGCTTCGGTAACGACCTCTTTGCTGGCAACAGGCGCGGCGGGTGCAGGCACAAACACAGGTTTTTCAGCAGGGGCTGCCTGTTGTATATCGGCGCCCGCAGTAGCTACAGCCTCCACTTCTGCCATTTTCTTCTCAAGCGACTGGATCGCCGTATTAACAGCACTTAAATCAACTGTCGGCGCAGGAGCGGATTGCACGGAGGCCACCGTGGATGACATCTGATGCAGGCCGCTTTCCAGATTAGTGATCCGACCCTCAAACGTATCCAGCCTCGTAATCAATACGCTCAGTTTTTGCTCAATACCCTTGAGGACTTCCGCGGACAAACCTTCGGGGGGGAGCGCCAAAACCGATTCAACGGATACCGCTTGCGGTGATGCGATCATGACGTCCTTGGCTGTCGGCAAAGCGGCATTAAATCCATCCGAAGCCGCAGGCACTGTTGCATCGGGCGCTGTAATCGGCGCGGGCATAGGCGGCGCGCTACTGACTTCGAAGGGCTGTTGTAGCGCGGTCTCTGCCACCGGTGCCGGAATGGGTGCCGGTGCCGACTCGGTCACCGAGGCGGGAACGGAGGCATTCATGTCAGGCGTTGGCAGCAGAGGACTGGCCTCTGCTGTTTCTGCGGGAGCAGGCACCACAGCCACCGGCGCTGCCGGAGCAGTCTGTGTTTGCACCTGTTGCACCGGTTCGGGAACAGGTGGCGCCTCTGCCACCATAGCGGGCGCAGGGGTTGCAGCCGGGGAAAGCACCTTGAAATAAATAAATCCACCACCACCCAGAACAGCAGCGGCGATCAATATGATATTGAACAGACCACCTTTTTTCTTTGCTGGCTTGGAAGGCCCATCCGCAGGCGTCTCATCACCCTCTTCATAATTCTCGTCCCAACCTTCTTCTTCAGAAAACGCGCCTTCTTCCTCAAGCGCCTCTTCTTCATAAGCGAAATCATCAACGGCTTCATCGAATGCGGGATCAAAATCATCCTGATCAGGATTGCTTGCGGTCATCTTATTACCTTACCTCTAACTTATGGCATCAGGCTCTTATTGTGCGGCCTTGGCAGAATCTTGGGCGGGATCTTTTGTAACAGGCTGCAGGAACAAAATTCCAACGGCAGTGCCGGCATGAACCTTGATCATCGGCTTTACCTTACTGCCTTCCTTATCGAGAATATCACCGACTTTGCCAGAGGCCTCTTCAATACCATTGAAGATTTCCTGACGTGTATCAATCGGCTCTTCCTCTTCGATAACGGTATCGCCGGAAACCGTTACCGAGGTGGAACCGGATTCGGCAATCGCCTCACCCATGCCCTCAACAAAAGCGGCAGCAGCAGGCAGAATGACGCGCTCAAAATAGCGTCTGTCAATTTCCGTCACCAGACCCGGATTGGCCGATGCCGGATCAAGCGCGATAGCATCCGCGCTATAACTGACACCATCCACAACTATAGTCTGGAAAGTAAGGGTCAGATAGTTTTCCTGTGTGCTGAATGTACCCAGTATGCGCGCACCACGCAGCGGGCCGCTCATAATTTGCGCCAACACGGGGCCGGGCGCGTCAGAATTAGCTTCCGTGATAAGCTGGGCGTATTCAATAGTTCCGGCGGGCTGAATAATATCAAGTACCTGCGCGGCCGTTTGCGCGTTAGCAGCCGCCGCGGCTTTCTGTTCCTGAATTTTCTGATTCTTTGCAGCCTCGCGCTTTTCCAGCCAATCAGCAGAGGTTATTACTTCCGACTCCGGCGTTGGCGGCACCTGCGCGTCAAGGATGGTCTGCATCTGCGCAGACATAGATTTTGCCAGCTGGTCAATCACCTGCGCATTGGGATCAACTTGCGGCGCATTGGGGCGCTGCTGCTGGGCTTCTTTGCGCTGACGCTCTTCCTGAATCTTGCGCCATCTTTCCAGAGGATCTTCTTCACCGGCACCCGAAAGGTCAGGAACCTCCAATGTTGCCTGCGGAGAGCTGACCGGAACCGGAATAGCACTACCCCCTGTACGGGCCGCCCTGATTGCCTCTTCCTCGTTGATTTCCTCGATTGCTTCCTTCATTTGCGGCGTTACGGGATCCGTCCCTGGTACGCCCGAAACATTGCCCGCACCCCGTACATTCGAAAGGGTCTTAGCCTCTTCCTTGCCACCGAACAGAATGATGCCGCCTATAATGGTCGCAATGGCTGCAACAATGATACCCACCTTAACCATGGGATTATTGAGCGGGCTGGTGGCATTACCACCCTCGAAATCATCGAAAGAATCGCCGCCTTCCAGGCCGCCACTCTCGAAATCCTCGGGTTCCATCCCATTTTCATTCTCATTATTCGTCATGGGTAAGATCCCTCTCGCTCAGCCTGGCGCGCACAACCTGCCCTTTATCGGACAACAAAAGTACGGATGCATTTTTCACGGTATAGACATTCATGCCATCAGCCGACGACACCGAACTGCTCCAGGACGGAGATAGCAAGGTTAAGGGCGTTCTGACATAAGTAATTTTATTGAGCTGATAAGCAGTGGTACGCCCATCAACACCCTCGACAGCAAGCTTATCGCTACCAGCGGGGGGGATGCCCTCAAGCACGGCATTCATGTGGCCACCGCCCGCCGTCAACGAAACGCTGGTATTAACGCCAATTAAGGATGGTTTGGCATTCGGGCCATCCTCGGGCATACGCGCATCGAAGCGGTAGTATACTTTTTCCCGCTGCGTTTCGAGCGTGAACGGGATCGCCGTTTTCATAGCGATCAGTTGCACATTGATGTTGCCGTAAGCGAAATCAGCCATCGGCGAGATCGCAATTTTATTGCCGCCATCCTCTGATTTAATAATCTCAAAATTACCCGCCCAAGCGATATCGCCGATTGGCCAAGGTTCACCGGAAGCATCAACAAAATTCAAAACCGTCACGTGCCCGGTCGCCAACTTCAAAACCGGCGGCGTTGTGCCCGGATCAACCGAGATATCCTCTGTTACAATCTCAGGCTTTGGATAGGGGTATACGGGCGTTTCAACAGCCTGACGTGTCTGGTCGTAACGCTCCAGCAATGTCCGGATTTCCGCCGGACGCAAGGGGATCAGGCCGGTAATGGCGGCATTAAACGCTTTCTTGCGAATTTCAGCTTCAATCTGCTCGGGGGTCTTTGTAACTTCAACAGGCGCGGCGGCGAACGGATTGCTGCTGGGGGCGCTCGTGCCAGCACCCGCACCCGCATCAGTCGGCAACTGGAAGCCGGGGGAACGCGGGCTCACTTCTTCACCGGATGGCAAAGCCGAGGCATCCGCAGGTGCCTGCGGCACCACACCCGTCAAACCCGGCGGCAGACTGTCCTGCAGAGATGGCGGCGCTTCTTGTGCCTGCACAGGCCACACGACAGCCAATGAGGCCGCCGTCAAAAGCGTCAGCGAAAAAATCCTGCGTACAAGACCTGTTTTTGCACAATCAATCATGAAAATCCCCAAATCCAGCGTTCTTCACCGGACAATCCCCTAGTTCCTGGCCGATGCGATCCATTGCTCGATCCCTACCCCGTTTGGACTTTCCAGACGCGGTACACGCACTATCACAAGCGTCACCAACAAATTATCCGACCGCGTCTTACTTCCCGACTGATATGTCAGTGACATGGGCAGCTGTACAACCCATTGATAACGGCCATTAACCAAGCCTTCTGACTGAATAACGGGCGCCCCTGTCGGTGCTGCGGTCACAACCTGCTGGTTCGCCTCGACGGTTTCAATGATCCGGGCGCGCTGCAAGGCAGAAGAGAAACTTTCCCAGCCGCGCTTGGTGAAATTACGCGACGCCTCCTGAAGACGGCGGCGATAATCGTTGAAACCGAACGTCATGACTTCGGTGGAGGCCTGCGCCACCCACGACATCAGCGCGGGCGAGCTCAAATTCGGCTCACTCAAGGCGGCCATCGGGATCAATCGACCGTCTTCGGTGGTTGCAAAATAGCGATATTCCATGCGGTTTGTTTTAACCACATAGACCATCACGCCGATCTGGGCGACTATCACCAGCACCAGCAACATCACCACGCGCAGCATGGTTCTGTAGCCATCGCGGTAAAACTCATTACGGACGACAACGGCACCGAGGCTGCCTAATGAGGGCGCCTCGCCATCATTATCAGCCGAAGCGGCTCTTTGTGCCGGTGCACGTCCACGGGAATGAGCCGGGCCTGTGCGCGGAGAACCTGGTTTCATCGGTCTTTCAGTCGCCATTGAAATGCTCTCGAAATATAAGATCGCGCCCGTTGCAATTGAACATAACGCGATATTTTTTTTACCACTCTCCGAAGAATATTTCCCCCGAATCGCATCTATTTATCTAACAGAAATTACAGGGCTTTACCAAGCCTGAAAAGAAGCCCCCTGTACGCCATCCCGCGTAAATACCCCATGACACAGGCTTATGGCATATGAAGATGCCAACACCGGATAAAAAAACCCTTTAAAATTTTTGTTCCGTTTTATTGCGGGAAAGCCTGTGCGTTTAAAAACGGAATATGATAAAATTAAAAGGTTATATTCTTAAGTATAAGAAAATGCGGGGTTTTTTCGGTATGACACACGATGCCAGGCGCTTCAGCCGGGCTTTTGTGCCATTGCGGGTTACTGCAATGGGGCTTTGTGCTGCCGGAAACGGAGGGGGGCGTCTGCTGCACCTAATGCGCCGTGCCGCCCTCGTGACGCTGCTGGTTTTTGCCTTTACAACCGCCCCGGTCAGTAAGCCGGCGCAGGCGACCTGCGGCGACTACTGCTTCTGCGAAAGCGCCTTTCACGCTATCTTGCGGGCAGCGCTGGCATTCGAAAGCGCGGCAACAGCGGCCTTTATCACCGCACAATTCGTTGCCCACCGCGAGATTTTCTGGGACGAATGGATGTGGGGCTACAATATCGGCAACGCGCTGATGATGTGGACAAATGAATTATCCAATTCAGCCATGGCACAGATGTTTGCCGTCGGCGCTTTTTTTGACGCCAAGCATCAGCTGGAAACCCAGCGTCTGCTGCAAATGAAAATGGCAGACGCGCACCGCGATTACAAACCTGATGTCGGCATGTGTACGATCGGTACCGCCGCCGTCGGCCTAGGCGCCACCAGCCGCAGCGGTGAATATACCGCCCACGCCATCGTTGAAAACCAGATCGACCGCCTGACCAACACGCGCAACTCCTCGGCGGCGGGCGGCTCTGCCTCCGATGTGGATTACCGCGTCAGACAAATCAAAAGACGTTTTTGCGATGCCCGTGACAGCGGCGGCAGCATGGCCAACTCCGTCTGTAATCCACAAACACCCGTTGCGGGTCGCAATCGCGACGTTGATTTCAACACCACTGTGATGGAACCTCTAACCATTAATGTCGATTTTTCCGACAATGTCCGCACTGGCCCTGAAGAAGACGTGATGGCACTTTCTTCCAATCTTTACGCCAACCATGTTTTTCCACCCTTCCCGGATGACTTGCTCACCTCGGAACGCGGGCGTTCTTATTTCATGGACCAGCGGGCGATTGCGGCAAAACGCAGTGTTGCCTCCTATTCATTCGGCAGCATTGTCGGTATGAAAGCAGCCGGTAGCGCCGCATCCGCTGGCAGAGCGCAATATCTGCGCGCCATTCTCGAACAGCTGGGCGCACCGGCGGCCGACACAGCCAGCTATCTCGGCGCACGACCCAGTTATTACGCGCAGATGGAAATGCTGACGAAAAAAATATACCAACAGCCCGAATTCTATACGAACCTTTATGATGCCCCCGCCAATGTCGGGCGCAAGAATGCGGCCATTCAGGCCATCAAGCTGATTCAGGACATGGACAAATTCAACAGCGTCCTGCGCAGCGAACAAAATCTCTCCGTTTTGCTTGAGCTTTATCTCGAAGATATGCAGAAGGGCGTAATCAACGTTGAAGGCGAGGGCGGAAAATGATGAAATCCTTTATCCGCACCGCTTTTTGTACTGCGCTATTGTTACTGACAGCAGGAACTCTTGCGCCCACCCGTGCCGCCTGCGTGACCTGCGCAGTTGTCATCCCCGCAAACCAGATGACGCGTCAAGTCATGCAGCAGCAGCATGATGAGACCCGCGCACACTTCCGGGCAGAATTCGATTCTTGGGAAAACTGGTTGGAGACAACTTTCCTCGACGCCTTTATGCCGCCTGAATATCTGGTTCATCTGACGGAACAACTAACCGTGACCATGGCCTATCAGGTCTTTGCTATTGGCACCCTGCTGGATGCCAAGCAGGAGCTGGAGGTACAGCGCATCTTCCAAAAGAAAGTCGCCGAGGCGCATCGCGATTACCAACCCAGCGTCGGTGTTTGCACTGTCGGCACGACAATCCGCTCATTGGCCGCCGCCGAGCGCCGGGCTGAAACAACGACCTTCGTCTTGAGCCAGCGGGCGCAGGACCGCCAACTTGGAAACATGCACGCCGCGGCAGCCGGCGGCGGCAATAACGACAAAACAAGCCGTCTCAAACAATTCCGCCGCCGTTACTGCGATACGCTTGATAACAACAACACCTTCATGCGCGTTTGTTTGACAGGCAACGGCGGGCGTCAGGCGACATTGAATAAAGATATCGATTATAACCGCACCATCGATAGTTTTCACACCATGAACATCGATTTCACCGACAACGTATTGACAGGTGACGAAGAAGACGTGATGGCGCTTGCCAGCAATCTTTACTCGCACGAAGTTTTTAACCGTATTGAAGAAACGGTCTACAACAATACGTCACCCACAGAGCGCGCTGACAGACTGAGAATATTGCTGGAACAACGCCAGATCGTAGCCAAGCGCAGCGTTGCTGAGAATTCATACAACACTATTGTGGGCATGAAGTCTTCCGGTTCACCGGCTGCGGCCAATGCCACCGTCGGCAGCTCGGTCGATACCGCCCGTTACTTAAGAGTCATTCTTGAACAGCTCGGCATGAGCGCCGCCGATATCACGCTTTTCCTGGGCGAGCGCCCGAGCTATTTCGCGCAAATGGAAGTCATCACCAAGAAGGCCTTCCAGCAACCGGGATTTTATGCCGACCTCTATGACAAGCCCGCCAACGTCGACAGAAAGAAGGTCGCGTTACAAGCGATCAGCCTGATGCAGGATTTCGACACATGGCAGAGTTATCTGCGCACCGAGGCGCTGCTTTCTGTCCTGCTGGAGCTGGAAGTCGTGAAATATCAAGGCGACCTTGAAAACCCGAAAGGGGGCATTCAGAAATGATGATCTTCGTCGGTCGTAAGAATAAAATTGCTGGAAAAATGCGCCGCCGCAAGAATCGACGGGCTTTAGCGCTATTCTTTGTCGCCCTGCTGGCCATCACAACCGGCGCTCTTAACAGCCGTAAGGCTTTGGCCGCATGCTGCGGCCAGGCGCCTGAATGCAGCATCATCGAAAACGCCCTGAGCCAACAGCTGGAAATCAGCCTGCATGAAATTTTGCGTGATCACATTACAAATGAGTTTGTCTTTCAACAGCGCTGGTTCATATACGATTTCTTCCGTGACTACATTCTGACCGGCCTGATGGACATGGCTGAACAACTGACGACCATCGGCGAAGGCCAGATCTATACTTTCGGCGTCATCATGGATGCCAAGGAGCAACTGGAAACCGAACGCCTGTTCGGTGAAAAGATGGCCGAAGCCCACCGCGATTACAAACCTGACGTCGGCATGTGCACCATCGGCACCGCCGCGCAAAGTCTGGCGGCGAACGACCGCAGGGCCGAAACGAACGCCAACGTCCTGAACAAGCGCATGATTGACCGCCAGATGGGCTTGCAATATTCCGCCGGTAGCGAGGGGCTGGCATCTGATATGAAAGGACGCGTCGAGCAGTTGCGCCGCCGCTTCTGTGACCGCAGCAGTAATGGCGGCAATACCTCCAATATGTGTCTGCCGGCCGCCAACGGCCAGCACACCAATAAAGATATCAATTATGCCGCGACACTGGGCCTGCGCCGTACCATCAACCTCAATCTGACCAATGATACGCTGGCCGCCCCCGATAATGACGATGAAGATGTTATGGCGCTGGCCAGCAATCTTTACGGCAACCGTATTTTCGAGAGATCAGAGACGCCCAACTCCGACATGTCAAGCGGACAGGGCCAGGTTTCAGGGGAGATGGCCTGGTATCTGGATAAACGCGCCATCACCGCCAAACGCAGCATCGCGCAAAATTCATTCAACGCCATCGCCGGGATGAAATCTGCCGGAACGGACCTCTCCGCCAATAGCGGAAATTATCTGTATGCGATTTTCTCACAACTCGGCGTCGCTGACGATGCACAGGCCCGCCAGATGCTGGGCACCAACCCCAGTTATTACGCGCTGCTGGAAGCGGTCTCGCAAAAGATTTATCAGGACCCTGAGTTCTTCACCAATCTTTATGACTCGCCTACCAACGTGCTACGCAAAAACGTCGCCATGCAGGCCGTCAATCTGATGCTCGACCGCGACACTTTCAAAAGCGAATTGAGAACCGAAGCATTACTTTCAGTCCTTCTGGAGGCGGAAATCGTCCGTTACCGCAAGGATATTTCGAACCGTTTGAACCAGATGAACGATCAGGCGGCACCGGCAGTACCATGATCATGAAGATGAAGACATATCCGTCCACCTTTCCCGCGCCGATCTTCTCCCGGCTGGCCGGGCTTTGCGCCCTGTGCTTCATAGTAATACTATTGCTGAGCATGCCGCAAAGATCATACGCGGCCTGCGTCTGCGACGGCTGCAACTGTACGCTCGATGAATTCATTGAAAACATGCAGACGAATATAGATCTGCACATGGAAACACGGTTTGATGAATTTGGGCTGGTCGTGCCGATCCCGTTCTACGCCTATAACACCAATCCCGGCTTCATTCAGGGCGAACCACAGGGGACAGAACGTATCGGGGAGCATCAAGTTTTCGTTTGGGAACTCTGGTACAATAATTTCCTGCCGGTCTGGATGGACATGGCCCAGCAACTCACCGTCAATGCGGCCTGGCACACGTTTGCCATCGGCGCGCTGATCGACGCTAAACATCAACTGGAAACACAGGCGCTGTTCCAGGAACGCACAGCGGAAATCCATAAACGCTACCACCCCAGTGTCGGCATGTGTACTATTGGCACGAATATACGCAGCCTGGCCGCCTCGGAAAGACGCAGCCGACTGACATCTTATACATTGAACCAGCGCCTGCTCGACCGCCAGCTGGGTACAACCGGTGGCACAGGTATGAACGGACCCAGCAGCGACCAGCAGAGTCGGGTGCGCTTTTTTCTGGCCCATGTCTGCGATCGCTTTGACAACAACCGTATTTACAACAATCCGCAAACCGGTTTCGCCAATATCTGCACCACCGCTTCACGCGATGACGGCACCATCAATCTGGATGTTGATTTCACAAGACTGGTCATGAATCCCCGCACGATCAACGCTGATTTTACCAATCCCGGCAACCCGCAGAATCAGTGGGGCGACCATATCTTTAATCTGGCGGCCAACCTTTACGGCCACAAAATACCTTCGATGGTGACGATCAGCAGCACCAGCCAGACCGCATTGAACAGCCAGATGCTGGATATGCGTTCGATCATTGCCAAACGTAGTATCGCGCAAACATCTTATAGTGCGATTGTCGGCCTTAAGGCCCGCGGCACACCCGGCAGTGGCGCCAACAACACCCTGCAATATATGACGGTATTATTGCAAGATCTCGGCATGACGCCCGAAGAAGTCACCGCCTTCGTGGGGGATAATCCAAGCTACTACGCACAACTGGAAGTGCTGGCAAAGAAACTTTACCAAAACCCGGGCTTTTATCGCGAGCTTTACGACAAGCCTGAGAATACCCGCAGAAAAGGCGTCGCCATGACCGCTATTTCCTCGATGCTGGATCGCGAAATATTTGACAGTCAGCTGCGCGCGGAAGCAATGCTATCGCAGCTTCTTGAGTTGAAAGTCCAGAAGGCACAGGACGCCGTGGAAGACTCCTTCTCAAGGAAAGGACTTAAATGACCGGGAAAAAGGCACATAAATTCTCAAGCACCCCCGTCCTGATTTTTCTGGCGCTCATGCTCTGCGCCCGCCTGACGCCCGCCTTTGCCGATCACGAAGGTACGGATGGTGCGCTTGATCGGCCCGGACAAGAGGCCTATCTGGTCGACCAGCTGAATAACAGCTGGATGCCCACCTTTCCGGAAATGGCCGACCAGTTTTCTGCCGTGATGATTCATCAAATATTCGGCATCGGCACCATTCTTGATGCCAAACACCAACTGGAAACGCAGCGCCTTTTCGGACAGCTGCGCGCCGAGGCCCATAAAAATTATCTGGGTTCCGAGCAAATGTGTCGTTACGGCACCAATGTCAAAAGCTTGGCAGCAACAGAAGAGCTGGCGCGCGCCAATAAACGCATTCTTTCACAGGTGCTGCAGCAGCGCCTGACCTTGCGCAGTGGTTCGGTCGGTGAACGTGGGCGTTATTTCGACCAGCGCAACCGTTTTGAACAATTCCGCCGCGTCTATTGCGACCCGCAGGAAAACAACGCCGCTATGCGCAGAGCTGACATCCCCACCGCCAGCATCTGTATGACGGCTGCCGGGGGGCCGCGCATCGGTAATGATATGGACTTCACGCGCCTGATCGATACGCGCCTGACGCTGAATGTCAATTTTACCGATGGTCTGATGACACCTGATGAAGAAGATGTTCTGGCGCTGGCACGGAATGTTTACTCTCACGATCTGATTGAATACAAGGCTGATGACGTTCTGTCCCGCCAAGGCAATACCGCCAACATCCTTGAGACGCGTTCCATGCACGCCCTGCGCAGCGTGGCGCATAATAGCTTCTCAGATATCGTGGGCATGAAGGCCAGCGGCAGCGGCACCGTCGGTCCCTTTATGTCGCGTATCGTAGAAGAGCTGGGCGTCCCCGCCGGGGACATCGCCCAGTTTTTAGGGGCCAATCCCAGCTATTTTGCGCAAATGGAAGTTCTGACCCGCAAAATGTATCAAAACCCTGTGTTCTATACGAATCTCTACACCAAGCCGGAAAACCTGAAGCGTACCGGCGTGGCGTTGCAAGCCCTGCAGATCATGCATGATCGTGACCGCTTTGAGGCCAGCCTGCGCCGCGAAATGCTGCTTTCCACCATTCTGGAAATGAGGATACGGGAAGCACAGGAAGTCGTGGAAGGTGACCTGGGCGGCCGTAAAAACGCCCCGACCCGCGAATAATATTATAACTATTTGATTTATATATATAAAATATCTCTTCGTGGAATATTTCCGCGTGGCACCCTTCTTGCAAAACATGTTACAGGCGCTGATTTCCGGTTTATTCCGGTGAAAAGACGCCCTTCGGATTTTTACGAGGAAAAACATGTCGTTAAGCGGTCTAGATGCAGCATTATCCGGTTTGCGGGTGGCCCAGCAGCAGCTGAATGTCATCTCGAACAACGTCGCCAATGTCGGCACCGATGGCTATTCGCGGAAAATTTTGCCGCAATCCACGGTGGCCATACAGGGTCAGGCTGCGGGCGTGCGCGGCGATGCTATTATCCGCAATGTCGATATGAACCTGCAGCGTGATTACTGGACACAGGTTAGCTCCACCACATTCTATGATACCAAAGTCGAATATCTCGACCGGATTCAGCAATTCCATGGCGCGCCGGAGAGCGAGCTTTCCGTGTCCGCACAGATCAGCAAGCTGCGCGATGCGTTTGCGTCACTGGCAGACAGTCCGGAAGACACCTACCTGCAACGGGCAGCGATTCAGCAGGCGCAGACGACCGCCTCAAAATTCAATGATTTTTCTACCCTGCTTGATGAATTGCGCAACGATGCGCAGGAAGAAATGACCCTGACTGTGCAGCAAATCAATAACAAGCTGCAGACGATTGCGTCGCTTAATAAAGAAATCAAGCTTGATACGGCTTTCGGCAAGACAACGGCCGCCACGTCTGATCTGCGCGACAAGACTATTAAAGAGCTTTCTGGCCTTATAGACATCTCCTTCTTCACCCGGCCTGATGGCGTTCTGGTCGTGCAAACACGGCAGGGCGTACAGCTGGCTGATGAACGCGCCGAAACTGTTTTCTTTGACATGGGCGCGCCGCTCGGCCCCGACAGCTACTACCCGGCATCAGCCAACGGTATTTATGTCGGCGGCGATCCCGCTGAAAATGCGAACGCCATTAACGTCACGACAACGGGATTGGGTGCGCAACTGGGCGCATTGATCGAACTGCGCGATGATATATTGCCGCGCCAACAAGCGCAGCTTGATGAACTGGCGCACAAAATGGCCCTGCGCTTCGAAGCGCAAGGTTTGCGCCTATTTACGGATGCGTCCGGCTCTGTGCCTGCCGATACCGCACCCGTACCTAATCCGCCGGGACCGTTATCACCGGTAGCATATGTCGGATTTTCCCGCGAAATGCAGGTCAATCAAAATATCGTGAATGATAATTCACTGATCCAGTCGGGCACAGCCGCCGCCGATATGCCCGTCCAGTCCGGTTCGAATGAAGTCCTCCGCCGGATTGCTGAATTTGTTTTTGGTGAAATCGACCACCAGGAAGCCGTGGGTAATGTCGATATACGCGCTGCCGGTACAGGCGGCGTGACCATGCAGGAATGGCTGGGACTTTATTCGCAGAATACCGTCAAGGGCACACTTAATCTTTCACAATATTCCGATCTGCAGGCATTGATCGATGCGGGCGGTACGACCTTTGACCCCAACCCGCCGGGGCCGCCGATCAATGATGAATTCGAGATTACCTTCGATGATCCGCGATTGGTGCCGCCTGTGGCCGCACAAACCTATACTTTAAGTCTGAGCGCTATCAATGCGGCTTATCCGATCGGCGGCGCAATTGTCAATGCTGCCGACCAGTTGGTGGCCGCGATCAACAATCTGGCCCCACCGACCGATCCAGCCTTTGCCGTACAGGCCAGCAAAAGTCCCTATGGCGAACTCATCATTCAGTCACGCGCCAACATCACAATCGATTCATCGACATCGATCAGCGGCATGCGCCCGGAAGGGCTGGCATTACTGGGCCTGACCGATGGCAGCTATACGACAACAGATCCCTATATCGAGATTCAAGTCGGCAAAGACAACCCCGTACGAGTGACCATAGAACCGGGCGATACGGAAGTCGAGCTCGCCGCCAAGCTGGAATATAACGCGCTAACCGGAACCGGTGTCCCGGGGTTATATGTCGATATCGATGTCGCGACAGGTTTCCTGACATTGCGACCCGGCAACGACGACAGCAATGGCGGTCCGGTCTTCGGCGGCGATATCAAGATTGTCGGCGGCCCCTTTACCGCCGATGGCACGGGCGGCTCCGGGATCGCTAACGGTGCCACTGTTCTTGAATCCCTGTTTGGCAACAACAATCCGATTGCCAATATCAGGCACGATGCCACATCAGCTTTCCGCTACAGTAATCTCGGACCAGATGCTGCCTTAAACACGGGCATTATCAGTTCGACCACGCTGATTGATTATTCCCAGAAGATGGTCAACCAACATGCCGAGGAAATTTTGACGGCGGAAGCGCACCGCGATGACGAGCAATCATTCCGCGATCTTCTGAACACTGAATTCATGGAGAAATCCACCGTCAATATCGACGAGGAGCTTTCGCATCTGATTGTCGTCCAGACCGCTTATGCGGCGTCTGCGCGCATGATCAGCGCAATTGATGAGCTGTTCCAAGAGCTCATCAATGCGGTCCGCTAATTTTTTAGATAGAGAGGTTTTGTCATGGCATTCGTATCGACATTAGGGCAGGCGCTGGATCAGGTTGAACGCCTGAAGACACTGCAAAGCCAGTTGGGTACGTTGCAAACCCAACTGACCACCGGCAAGAAAACAGACCTGTATAAGGGCCTGGGCTCGGATGTCATCGCCTCGAAGAAGGCGCGCGCCAGCTTCAATGCACTTGATAACTACCTGAACAATATCACCATAGCGTCCCGCCGTATCGAGATGACAAGCTCGGTCATCGAAGAAATTCAGGCGCAATCGAGGAATCTGCTGGGAACACTGGAAGGACAAACGCAACAGGGCGAATATGAAATAGCGGCATTATCGGATTACGCTAAGAACCTGAAAGGTTTCGTTTATAATTTGCTGAACGAAAAAGATGGTGATCGCTATGTGCTGGGCGGCGCCAATACGCTGAACAAGCCGCTGACGGATACGGGCGGCCTTGATACCTATGCGACCAAGCAAATCACGGACTGGGTTAACGGCGTTATTACCACAGACCAGTTCATGCAAAGCTATCAGGACAGCACACAACTGACAGATACCATCATCGGCTACAGCCCCGAATTATCGAGTGGGCAAACGAAGAATGTTACGGTGCGCGTCGATGATAATGCGGAAATTGATTACACCGTTAAGGCCAATGCCACGCCTTTCCGCAACATCCTGATTGCGATCAGCATGATTGAAAATATCGACAACGTTATCGACGAGGTGACGCTGGATCCCGCCGATAATCCCGCCACAACCGTGACAGCGCCCGGATCGACGATTGCAGAGCAGAATGAAAATTTTTACCGCGTCTTCAACGATATCGCGGCGATGATGAACAAGGCACTGGACCAGATTGACAGCGAACGGTTCAAGCTGGCGCAGGCGCAGGCGCAGATCACGCAGATCGGCGAAAACCACAAGATTGAGAAGAACACGTTATCGAACACCATTGCCAATGTCGAAAACGTAGACATAAACGAAGTAGCGTTAAAGCTGAACACATTGACGATCCAGCTTGAGGCGTCCTACCGGGTTACCGCCACGGTCAGCTCACTCAATCTGACAAAATTCCTCTCTTAAATGAAAAAGGCGTCTTCTAAAGACGCCTTTTTAAATAACTTCTGATTAAGAGTTCTTATCAGGGATAGTTTTCAACCAGCAAGACCGACGGGCCTTTGGGCAGATTGGGGTGAAGTTTCCCCTGCGGGCGCGGCTCCACCTTGCCATAGAGGCTGAATATTTTTGTCACAGCATCCGGGAATGTGCCATGCAGGCTGAAGTTGTCCGGCAGTTTATATTCGTAACCTGAATCCCAGATCATCTCTACGCCTGCGGCGTCTGACCATTCTTCCAGAACATCACGCAAATTGCGATTGCTCTCAGCCTGCCAGAAACGCACAGCAAAAGGGTCGAGAACATTGCTTGCACTGTTGTCAACAGAAGCACTCTGCGCCATAGGGCGATCAGCCAGCATCGGAGATGCGCTTTCTATCCTGTCGTCAGCGTAAGAAATTTTCTGCGCCTTGAGCGGAATCGGCGCACCAGAACCGGGCAACGGCGTCACGGCTGCGGCGGGGGCAACGGCTGCGGCTTGCGTCGCTGGTGAAACCTCATTTTCAATCAGTACGCCCTGCTCTTGAGTCTGTGGCGGCGGGGGTGCGATATTTCCCTTATCTTCATCGGAAGTAAAAATAGAATCCATGAAGCTTTTTCTTTGCGGCGCGCGGCGCGGATAATTATCCGATGTGCCTTCGCCGCGCAGGGCTGGTGTCGCAGATGCATCCATAGACAGGGGAGCATCAGCAGGCGGACGCGGTATCAGCACATCTTGCGGCGGCTCCGCCATCGGTTCTGTGATCGCGGATGTTTCAAAAGACGGTGTACCGCTACGTACGATCACAGCCGTTCCGGCAATTTCAGCGCGCAGATTGTGCGGTTGCAGCGCTTCGTTCAAAACTTCATTCCAGGGCTTGCCGCCATTCCAGGAAATTCTGACTCCCGGATTTACATTGGAAGCGAAGGAATAGGCGAATTCAGCCGGCACGATCTGGCCCAGCGCCAGCGCCAACGGAATATCGGAACCAAAACCAAGAGCTTCAGCAAACGGACCGGAAGGCATCGGCGCTGCCAGCGTTTCGGCAGGCATCACTACCAGAGCGTCGGATTCTTTTTCAATGAGAGGCTTGGGCGCGACATCGGAAACCACGACATCGACAGGCGCGGGCATGCCCGGAACAGGCGTAAGTTCCATCGCATCGACAGCGGTTGCCGGAGCGGCGGGCACCAGCGGGCCACCATCGGATGAAGCGGAAACCACAGGCGCTGCCGGGGGTGGTGTCCATTCAAAACCGGCATGAGCGGGAACAGCGAAGAAGCCCACCATCAAACCAGCCAAAGCCGTGCGGTATAAAACCACGCTTCTGTCTTTCATGTGACAACACCTTTCAATCTACTAATCAGGAAAAGACACGGGCGTACAGCCACCGGGACGCGCGTGTAAAATACGTTTTGACAATAATGTGTGAGGCCAAAAATGACAAGCGCCGGAAACCTGAATCCGGGGCAAAAACCCAAAAAAGACGGATATTTCGTTAGCCGAAATCTTTCATGGTGCGGCGGCGAAACCGCAGCCAGCCGGGGCGTTCATCACCAAAAAGCCAGACACGGAAGGCCCGGAGCGCCGCCGGGAAGGTCAGACCGCGTTTTTCCATGATCTTGAAAGTCACTGTGGAAATGACCACAAAAAACAAGGTAATCGGGCGCGCATAAAGCAAGAGCATCAAATACGGGATACCGGCGCGCGCATCCATATTAAAGAAGCGCACCGGGCGCATCGTGTTGCGCCAGTGCCAATTCTGCTTCTCTATTTCGGTATCGTCTTTGGCGTTTGCCATATTCACTCCCGACTTATAATCGCAGCCATTGTACCAGAATTACAAAAAAGGATGAATGGGCCGTAAAGAAGAAGGCCCGATTCAGGAATATTAACCGCCGCCGCCCGTGCTAGAGGCCAGCAGCAGATACCAGCGGCGCTCGATCTGTCCGGACTCAAAAGCGATTTTTGCCGAATCGGCCATCGTGCGGCCATAGGCGGGGATCATGCGCTGGATCGTGGAGGGCCAGTTAGTGAATTCCATATCCAAAAGTTTCTCGCGCACCTCGGCGGGGAAGATCATCCATTCACGTACACCCATCCTGCCGCCATTGACCTTGGGCACCAGCGCTTGCGTTACGACCATACGCAAACATTCCACCAATGCATAAGCGCGCTCCGCACGCTCGACAGCATCGAAGGTTGAAACCATACGCTGAATAGTCGAAGCCACCCCGGTTGTGTGGGTCGTGGTATAAACGGCATGGCCTGTCTGTGCCGCTTCAATAGACGCGGAAATAGTTTCACGGTCACGCGATTCACCGACAAGAATAACTTCCGGTTTACGGCGCAGGGCGTTACGCACACCGCGCGCAAAATCCGGCAGGTGGCGCGGGATTTCCGTCTGCGACACGAGAGAACGCGGCGAACGGATCGTGTCGTACACATACTCAATCGGCGATTCATAGGTCAGCATTTTGCCGCAACCATGCGGGCGCTCAAGCAGCATGCGGTTACCCGCCGCGAGCAAGGTCGATTTACCGGAGCCGGTAGGCCCGGTGACAATCACAATCCCCTGACGCGGCGCCCAGTTATCAACGATCTCTTTTTCGATATTGAGGTCCTTGAGCGATGGCGGCGTACTGGGCAGAACCCGCATCGTCACCTGCGCGGCGTCGCGGCCACGTGACAGGATAGCTGTGATGTTCACACGGAAACGGATGCGGGTATAACGATCCGGCCTTACTTCGTAGGACAAATCGAGATCGGTGCCCGAGGCCAGACGCGCCTGCGCTTCCGGGCCGTAAATCTTGTGCAGAACGGCGCTCATATCGGCGGCATCAAGTGCGCGGAAAGTGCCGGGGTAAAGTCCGCCATCCAGTTCGTGGTAAATCTGGCGGTCCGTCTGGAAAGTAATATCGGAAGCACCACGCTTCACCGACCACAACAGGAAATGATCGATATGGTCCTGCGTGAACCGACCAGGCTCTTCGGGCCAGGTCTGCCCCTTGCTATCCTTGCCTTTGAGAAGACTTATCGGCTTGCGGGCTGCCATTTTTCGATCCCTGGCACAAACTCAGGCTTGCCGGTAATTTGTACGGCACGATCGCCTACGCGCATTTTATCGTTTGCAGCTGTAATGCCGCGATCAATTTGAAGCGCATAAGGCGGAGAGACCATGCCCTGCGCCAGCAGAAGACGGAAACGCACCATGCCGTTATAATCAGCCGAGAGCTGGTTCAGGTCGTCTGTAAAGATTTCGTCCGCTTGCTCAATACCTTTATTCCAGCCTTCGCGCACCCAGCGTTTCCAGCTCTCACGTTCTTCAGCTGTAGCCGGACGGAGAATTTCCGGCGGCGGTGTTACTTCACCCCAATCTCGCTCCAGATAATTTCTCCAGCTGCGCGGCGCACTGACGATGCGGGCGTTACGGATGATTTCATAGACGCGATCAGACACGGCCGCTTCCTGACCGGTGCCTTCGATGATCAAGGCATTGATGTTCTCGGAAATAATCGGCGGCTCGATCAGCAGCCCCGAAGGGGCAGGGATCAGCAATTGGCGGAAATCGAATGTTTTGTCGAGCTGCGTCGTGCGCGTTTCCAGTTCGTTACGGATATGGAAGGTGCGCCATGCCAGACCGCCGCGCGCACCGTAAGAAAGTGCGGCTTCCTTGACGGCCTTATTGCGCATGTCGAAAGCAAACCCGGAAGGTTTTCTTTCATTACCGTCGGCATCAATCGTCTTAACAGGGCTTAAACCGCCTTCAAGATTTTCAAGTTCGCCAACCGGCGGCGGCAGCGGCGTTTCACCCTGCTCGACATCAACAGCATAAGCGGGTGCCGCCAGCAGCAATACCACAGCCAGCGACAAGCAAATCGTCTTCATATTCATGAGGTTCACCCGCAACAACTATCCCCCCACACCGGTATTCGGTGCATAGTGAATTTCTACCAGACGACGGGCGGCATCAACACGGATATCCGCGCGTGTGCCCAGTTGCAATCCGATATTGCGCAGCACATCGATGACCGGTTTATTTTCAACATCAAGAGAAACAACCACCGGCGTTACAGGCTCATTACCCACCACATTAAAGGAATAACCGGCGCGGTCTGTCAGCGTCTTGGTGATTGCTTCTACCGGGCCTACCCAGTTCACTGTGATCGCGCGACGCAGCTCCGCAGGTGCGCTTTCGATTGGTGCCACAGCGATACCCGGTGAACGGGCTTGCTCCACAGCGGCCAGTGTTTCAAGTGCGACCGATGCGCGATCTGCTGCCTCGGCCAGTTGTGCCGATACTTTATCGGGGGAAGCTACTACTTGCGGCGTACGATTAAAAATCGGCTTGCCCGGTGCGCAGGCGCTGAGCGCGCAGGCGCAGACCATTACTGTCAGCGTGCTGAGTTTGCAGGAACGGCGAAACATGCGAAATACCTCGGACAAAAGAACCTCTGAAAAAACCACCTGATACACACGGGCGTGCGCAAATCGGGATATTGTCACAAAATTAGCCGTTTAAAACAAGCCGAACAAGCACTCTTTTACGGATTGTTCCCCAACAGGCGCAAGGGGGCTTTATTGTCCGGCGCGCATCAGGCCGTGGCGGTTCATGGACTTCAAGACCTTAGCCTTATAGACCTTGCCGATACCGGGGGTGCGGGAATGGTAATTGGAGATAGCCTGCGCCAGAGAGCCGGTCTGGTTGAGGTGCCGCCTGAGGATCCAGGCCGCCACCCCGACATTGGTGCAGGGATCGTCACGCACCCATTGCTTGGCTGTGGCCTTGCTGACGCCCCACTGGCCGGACAGTTCATCGAGCCAGATGGTGTTGATCTGCATCGGCCCGAGGTCATAACTGCCATTCTGGTTAGGGCCGACCTGCTGGCCGACGCGGCCACCTTCGACCTGATAGATGCCCAGCAGCACGTGCGGCGGCAACTCGTAGGTTTCCGCGGCCAGAAGCAAGCAAGCTGCAAAGACTTTTCCGATCATATGATCTTTCTAGCTTAACATACGCCGGAACGCCAGTCCGCCGTTATTATGTATTCTCGCCATCGGCATCCTTCTGGGTGCCGGGTTTAAAGAAAGCCATGGGGTTATACGGGCCGCTTTCTACAGGGGGCGCAGGAGGCGGCATGGGAGCCGCTTGGGCTGCGGATGGCGGAATTACAGGGGTTTCAGCCGGAATATCCGGGCGGCGCGGCGCGGCAGGGGCCTGACCGCCCGTACTGGCGGATACCGGGGCGGCACTGACAAAACGGCCTGCCAGCGACTGGGCCAGAACATCCAGCATCGCTACCTGTTTGTCGAAATTCTGCCAGACAGGCTCCAACGGCAAAACACCGCCGTTAGTCTGGGCGGCCAGTTGCCGCGCATTATCATCCAGCTTCATGACGCGCTGCATCTCAGCCTGATGTGCTGCGCAATAAAGGGGCACCATCGCCCGCAGCAATACCAGCTCCATCTGCTTGAGATCGGATTCGGGCACACCCGGCACCAAACGGGCCGCCAGATTGCCCGCCTGCTGGACGAGGCGTTCGGTGACGTCCTGCACCATTTTTTTCTCGGGGCGGCCAAACGGATAGGCGGAAATCACCAGCACCATCGGGGTCAGCGCCTGCAGACACTGGATCATCACCTGCACATCATCAACGGGCGGAACATCAGCCTCTAGCGCGGCCAAACGCGCCGTATTCCCGGCGGCCGGACTGAAATTATCGGCAAAAGTCAGCGCCGCCGACAAGGCGGTCACCAGACGTTTCACCTCAGGCTCGCCCGGTACTTTTCCGGAGTTGCGGTAATGTCCCGCCACTAACGACCCGGCCAGTCCGGCCAAGGCCAGACGAACGGATTCTCCTTCAGCGCCGGTCTCGCGAACATCCATAACCCCGGCAAGCTCAACCCCGGCCTGTACGGCGCGGGCCAGCAATTCAGCCACAATCGTGGCTTCGGAACGGCTATCGTCCGCCGAAGCCCGCGATTCAGCTGCCGCCAGCAACGGCGCGCCGATTTTTTCGGTCACCTGAAACAGATATGCGGCGCGTTGATTCATGTCGTTCCTGCCAACTCTGTTTATTGCGTGGTTTTCAGATCGCCGAGCAGGGCTTTCAGATCCTTAGCACGACCCTGAACGATTTTTACCTTACCGTCCTGCGCGCGGTAAATACTGAGCGGGGTTACATTGAGTTTCCAGGACTGCATGATCGCCATGTTGCGCTCCACGCCCTGCTCATTAATGCCCGTTGTTACCGGCAACGCTTCCTTGTCGCCATCGAGATGGCGGAACCAGCGGTCCTGCGCGTTCGGCACCGCCAGCAGTAACGCCGCCTGCGCACGGGTATCGTCCTTGAAACCGACCGGCACCATGCGCACCTGAAGATGGCCACCCTCGATATCCTTGCGCAGCGTTTTCATAAATTCATGGCAATACGGGCATTGCGGGTCGATAAACATATACATGACCGGTGCCGCTTTATTACCCAGCGCCACCCAGTTACTGGCTTCGATATCGCTGAAAAGCTGTTCTGAAGGTGATTTTAGCGATTTTGCTATATCGCCCTCGGTCGGCAGTTTATCGGTTACAGAGGCCTCGCTCGGCGGTGTTTCCGCTTTCAGGATATCCAGGACCGGCCCCCCCTCTTTCTGCAGCGCACCGACCTGTTCGAGCGTGATCATTTTTCCTGTTTTATCAAACAGCAAGCCGAGCAGCACGTATTCACGATCAGGGGTCACATAGAAATATTGTTCCTGCCCGTTCTGAATGGCGATCCAGCCATCAAGACCACCTTCACGACCGAGATAACGCACCTGCGCTCCCTCCTTGGCCATGGTTTCGAGCGGCGCTGGCATTGCAGGATCTTTGACGGCGTTTTGTGCCACAACAGGAGTGGACATAATAAATACTGCACACAGGGCAAAGCACAGCCGGATATACCGGGAACTCTTCATCATGGGGAACACTCCGCTCATATTTTTCTAAAGACGAAAGCATTCTAGGCCAGAGCGGGTGAGAATTCAAACATCCGATTGGGCTTTATAAACCGCTTCTGATAGAATGCGGGCAGCCTTTATTATGGAGATTTGAGGACGCCATGAACAATACTTGGATTATCGTTGCCGTTATCCTGATCCCGCTGGTGTTCGTGATTATGCTCTATAACCGTCTGATCGCCCTGCGTCAGACGCGCAAGAACGCGTTCTCCGACATCGATGTCCAGCTTAAACAACGTTTTGATCTGGTGCCGCAACTGGTGGAAACCGTCAAAGGTTATGCCGGGCACGAGAAAACCGTTTTTGAAAATGTGACCGAAGCCCGCGCCCGCGTCGGCCGCGCCGGGGGCACTGGCCCCGCCCCTGACCGCCTGCAAGCCGAAGGTATGCTGGGCAGTGCGCTGATGGGATTGTTCGCCGTTGCCGAAAATTATCCGGCACTCAAGGCCGACCAGAATTTCCAGCAACTGATGGCCGAGCTTTCCGATATCGAAAACAAGATCGCCGCCGCCCGCCGCTTCTTCAACAGCGCCACTAACGAATATAATACGGCCGTCCAGCAATTCCCGGCCAACCTGATTGCCGGTGTATTCGGCTTTAAAGAAGAGGCTTTCTTCGAAGTGGGTGCTGAAGAAGCCGCCTTGATTCAGAAAGCGCCGGACGTCAAGTTCGGGTAATCCATCGTGGCTTTCGCAACCGTCGGCCTGAACACCCACATCTGGAACAATAATCTGCGTTCCGTGCTGCTGCTGTGTTTTTATCCGCTGCTGCTGACCGGGATCGTCTGGGCCGTTTGCTGGCTGGTCGGCGCCAGCATCATGCCGCAGTCAGGTGGCCAGTTCGATCCCGCCCGCGCCGCTTCATTCGCTTCCCGTGCCGCCTTTGAGTATATGCCCCTGATCATGACTGTCGTGCTGATCTGGTTTCTCGTCGCCTGGTTTTTCAATACCAGAATGGTGCGGGCACTGTCGCATTCGCGGCCTGTAACGCGCAAGGAAGAGCCAGCACTCTATAATCTTCTTGAAAATCTTTGTATCGCCGCCGGAATGCCGATGCCCAGACTGGAGATTATCGAGAGCCACGCCCGCAATGCCTTTGCCAGCGGCGTCGACCAGAAAAGCTTTTCCATCACCGTGACGCGCGGCCTGCTGAATTCCCTGAAACCTGATGAAGTAGAGGCCGTACTCGGGCACGAGCTGACGCATATCCGCAACCGCGATGTGCGCCTGCTGATTATTTCCGTGATCTTCACCGGGATGCTTGGCTTTGCCGCGCAGATGGCGTGGAGCGGTTTTCGCTATAATCTATGGGCCGGATCAGGGCGCAACTATGCGCGCAGCCGCCAGCAGCGCGGTGGTAACAATCTGCCGATCATATTGTTCATTCTGGGCCTGATGCTTATCTTGTGGCTGGGCTATGCGGCCACATTATTCACGCGCTTTGCGCTTTCGCGGCGGCGGGAATTCATGGCGGATGCCGGATCAATCCAGCTCACCAAAAACCCGGAGGCCATGATGCGCGCCCTGATGCGGATTGCGCAGCGTGACCGGATACCGGAAGCCACAGGCGATATCGCGCTGATGTGCATCGAGAATTCACATCCGTTTCTGGGCCTGTTCGCCACCCACCCCCCGATTGAGGCGCGCATCCGTAGCATCAGCGAAACCACCGGCACCCCCATACCGGCACTGGGCGGCCAGCACCGCGCCGACAACACCGAGCGTTTTGGCGCACCCCCGGAAGGGAATCCGTGGCTGACACGCACCAGACCGTTGAGAAAACAGGGAAATCCGTGGTCACAGGAGTAACCTGCCCCTTGTCCGGTTTTACTGGCGCGGCCTTGGAATTCTGTTAAAATTACATATATGGTTCTATACGAGCTTTTTTAATTCAAGGAGAAACAAAAGCCATGCAACCCGACCGCTATACGCCAACACCTTCCACCGCCGCGCGCGCGTCCGTTATTGATGCCGGGCTGCGTGGCCACATGCAGAGCATCTATAACCGGATGACGCTGGGTGTTCTTGTCACGGCGATCACCGCTTATGTCGTAGCAAACACGCCTGTGCTGCTGCAGCTTTTTCTGGGTGGCCCCCAAGCCTATGTCGTGATGTTCGCACCGCTGGCTGTCGTCTGGTTCGGCTTTAACCCGATGACGATGTCACCGGGCAAACTGCGCATTTCATTCTTTGCCATCAGCGTTCTCTACGGCATCAGTTTTGCCGCCATATTCTACGCTTTCAAGCTGCCGGACATCGCGCGCGCCTTCTTTATGACGTCAGCCGCGTTTGCGGGCTTGAGCATATTTGGCTACACGACCAAGAAAAACCTTGATGCGCTGGGCACGTTCTGCGTCATGGGTATCATCGGCGCGCTGGTGCTGATTGTCGCCAATCTGTTCATCAAATCGGATGTACTGGGAAATGTGGTATCTGCCATCTCCATCATCGCCTTTGCCGGTATGACCGCGTGGCAAACACAATCAATGAAGGAAATGTACAGTGCCGCCAACGGGGCAGACGCCAATAGCCGCATGGGATGGGCTGCCGCACTGAATCTGTATATCAGCTTCGTCGCGCTATTTACCCACATTCTGCATTTTATGGGCAATAACCGCTAAATAGTTACAACCCGACAATCTACGAAAAAAACCCCGCCTTGGCGGGGTTTTTACATGCATCCGTCACCGTAAACTCTTTATCAACCATAAGGGGTATAATATTATAATATACTAAAATTTGTAATTCGGAACGGGGAGCATCCGCATTGACAAAATCAGGCGCACACGATTTGCCATTCAGTAAACAGAGTATTCATCCTGATATGGCTGGCAATGCGCCCGCAGACGATTCTTTGCAAACAGCCCGGCATCAAATCACGAAACGGCACCAACAGACCGGACCAGAAAAATCGGCAACATCTGCCTTTATTGGCACATCCGCTATCATGCAGGAACTTTATGAGCAAATAGAACGGGCAGCGCAAAGCCGTGCGCCCGTCTTTATCATGGGTGAAACCGGCACCGGCAAGGAAGTATGCGCCGAAGCCATTCACCATCACAGCACACGGGCACACAAACCCTTTATCGCCATTAATTGTGCCGCTATACCGCGTGACTTGCTGGAATCGGAATTGTTCGGTCACGTCAAAGGGGCCTTCACCGGTGCTATCACAGATCGTGAAGGGGCCGCCGCAATGGCTGATGGTGGTACGCTGTTTCTGGATGAGGTCGCCGAAATGGCACCCGACATGCAGACAAAATTGCTGCGATTCCTGCAGAATTTTACCTTTAGAAAAGTAGGGGGGAGCGCGCTGGAAAAAACGGATGTGCGCATCATTTGCGCCACCAATCGTGATCCACATACTGAGATCGCCGCCGGACATCTGCGTGAAGATCTGTTTTTCCGCCTGCATGTAATTCCACTGGTTATGCCGCCATTGCATTTACGTGACGACGATGTTCTCGATATTGCGCAAGCGTTGTTACGACGTTTTGCCCAGGAAGAGAGCAAGCATTTCATGGATTTCAGTCCTGAAACAAAGAATTTCCTGCGCGGTTATCACTGGCCCGGGAATGTGCGGCAACTGCAAAACGTCATCCGCTATATCTGCGTCATGAATGATGGCGATATCGTCCGCTCGGACATGTTGCCGCATATGCTGCTGCACCAGCCGCCCGCCACAACAAAAACTGCGGCAATCGCCGCTACCCCGGAAAGGGCCCTGCCGGACTGGCTGACCGCCATGACGCTTTCCGATATAGAGAAGTATTTCGTTGAACTGACTATCCAGCGCATGAAGGGAAACGTGCCGCAAGCCGCTGCCCATCTGGGCGTTGCCCCCTCGACGCTCTATAGAAAACGCCTGTCCTGGACACTGGATATAGACGACCTGGATAACGGTTTGGTCGAACCTGACCCGGAAATTGGCAGATTTTCGAAGTTTTAAGCCACCGGCCATGCTGTTTTTCTCTTGAAATCGCGCCCCGGAGCGACTAATTTCCCCTAACCTTGAAAAAGGGCCCATAGCTCAGCTGGGAGAGCGCTTGCATGGCATGCAAGAGGTCGTCGGTTCGATCCCGATTGGGTCCACCATTTCCCCTCAAAGTACTACAATAACTCACGGATTATTGGTATTGACCGTGTAGGTACCGACATAAGTGCCCCCCGCCTGTGTCGCGCCGACATTGATTGTCGCGCCCACGCCGAAGTTCAGGTTACTCATGCTCGGTGTAACATTAATAACCGTAACGGCGGTCGGGCTGCCGCTAACTTGTAATCTGAAATTATTGATCGGCATATTCTGCGCCCCGTTACTTAAGTTTCCCGGGCCTATTACCGTTATCACCGTCGTCGTGTCTTCAATGCCGAAGAGGGAGCATTCCCCCGCAAGCGTATTCCCTACCGGGCTTAGGCAGCCCGATGTTGTCAGGCCGCCGTCAGGCTCTATCGTCATGGTGTTCGCCACACCACACGCGGCCAGAGTGCCGAATTCAATACCCTGCGCGCAGTTCAGCACAGGTGCGGCGGCGGCCTCACCTGCGGCAGTCACCACAGCCAGCACCGAAAGGGCAACCATCAGTGGTTTGCCATCTATAGATAGAGATGCGGTTTTCTTGCTCATAATAGAAATAAGTCTAGCGTGGGAAGGAACACAAAGAAAGTACTGTAATACCTTTTCCCGGATTATGGATTTTAGACCATAATCACGCCCGCAGCATACAGGGCCGCTTCATCCGTCATGCCGGTAACGCCATCCAATGTGGCTACAATGGTCGAGGCACCAAAGCTGGCAGTACCACCTGTATCCACCCGGATTTCCGAATTGCCGCCACTGGTGCTGATCTGCACAAAGTCGGTGATCAGATCGGCCATCGGGTCAAAGCCTGATAGCAGATCGCTCAAATCCAGTCGGTCGGAGACCTGGTCAAAGTCATACACGGTGTCAGCATCGGCACTACCGGTAGCGCTGAATTCAAAAATTTCCCGGCCATCGCTGCCATAGAGCGCGTCCTGACCTGTCTCGCCATTGATCGTGGTCACAGCACCCGCCGGTGTGCTGTAGGCAAGGGTCAGATCATCAAAACGAACAATAGAATCTTCATTGCTGTTATTTTCCGCTGTCTGGAAAATACCCATGGTGAGCGTATGATTGCCCGCTGTCAGATTACCGATATCCAGCACAATCTGCACCCAGCCCGTATCCGTCTCACCGCCGCTACCGAGCGCCTGACTAATATAGTCGTTCACGCCAACACCATAGCGTACACCGTCGATCTCGACATAAACTCGCGAATCTTCGCCCGTATCGTTGGAATCAGCATGCCAATGCCGGTAAGACAGGCTCAGATCGACACCTGAAACAGCGTCCGCCAGGTTGAATGTCTGACTCCATGCGCCCGACATATTCGTTGATGATGAACTATTCTGGCCATCAATGTACACTTCAAGAGAGCCATTGGCGGCATCACCATCTGATGTGTCCCGCGCTCCTGTTATGCTGGCATTCGCCGGGTCGGTGCCGCCGAAGCCGCCATCACTATAAGCGAACCCGTCATTACCACTGCCAAAGCTTGCAGAAAGAATTGTGACCGCCGTCATCACGCTGACGGAGCCTGAATTAATCGTATCATTATCGGCACCACCATACAGTGATGTTGTCCCGGCACCGCCATGGATGGTGTCAGCCCCCGCGTCGCCATACAACACATCGTCCCCGGCACCGCCATAGATAACATCATTGCCGTTGCCGCCGTGAACCGTGGTGGCATTCGATGCCGCCAGAATTTGCCAATCTTCCCATTCGATTACATAGGCACGGGTAGTGCCCGGCAGCTGGTCATTCCATCTTCCGCCATTCACCAGCTCGATATTCGCTTCGAATCCATTGTAGTCATTTGGTTCGCCGGGCGACCAGTTTGTATAAGCCCCGCCCACAGAACTACCGGCGGCTTGTCCCTGCCAGAATTGCAGGCCGTCATCCGGGCCGCCGACCCAGCGCCATTCGCCGTTGACCGCGCCGTCAGAACCGCCAATCCAGATACTGGCCGTTCCGGAGATAGTGTCCAGATACGCATTTTCCGTTGAAGAATTGGAGTGCGCCAGGTGCCCGGCTATGCCGTTGATCGTGGCTGCTGTCGCCGCGCTATTAGCGGCTTCCCAAGTAAGGGTCGTTGTTACGTAACGGTAGAAACTATTGGTGGTCGCGTTATGCACAACCCCTGCGTTTTCCGCCAGGACAGAAGCGATAGACACAGATTCCAGAGAGCCTGAATAAATCGTATCGGCGCCATCATCACCGTTCAGCGTATCAGCCCCGGCGCTGCCATAGAGCGTATCGTTATCATTGCCGCCATTAAGCGTATTCGCGTACGTATCATCAAGCACTGTTGTGCTGGCAATTTCGATGTTGTCAAAACGGATAGTACTGTCTTCATCGGCGGCATTCTTGCCCTCAACCAATCCGCCCACTGTAATCGTATGGGAACCCGAAGACAAAAAGCCCAGATCGATAGAAACATTTCGCCACCCGGTATCGAAAGTCGGGTCGGTGCCGTCGCTTTCCATACGGGTAATATAATCGTTACTGCCAACGCCGTAACGAACACCGTCAATCTCGACATAAACGAAGGTATCTTCGCTACTTTCGTAGGTGCCCGCACGTATAACTTTGTATTGGAACGTCAGAGTTGTATCTTCTATATCCTGCGAAGCCGTGAATGTGCGGGAATGGCCACCGGACATGGTGCCTGATGCCGTGGGATTGGTGCCGTCAAGAAAGACTTCAAGCGCGCCATTGCCATTAACGCCGTCACTTGTGATGCGGCTGCCGCTGACATATGCCCCACCCGTACCGCCAAACGTGTCGTCAGCATAAGTAAAGCTGTCCGTAGAAGAATTAAAATTGGCAGTAAATACCGTGATGCTGGCAATGGCCGCATAAAGCGTGTCATTGCCATCGCCGCCGCTTAATGTATCGCTGCCGATGCCGCCCGTAATGACGTTAGCTGCAGTCGTGCCTGTGATCGTGTCGTTATAATCGGAAGCGAGCAGATTTTCGAAACCGGAAACGGTGTCGGTGCCGGCGCCGCCCGTGTTCTGCGCTGTCGCGAGCGACATATTCAAGGTCACAGCAGATGTGGCATTGCTATATATAAGCATATCGGTGCCAACGCCACCCGTCAGGACATTGTTGCCCGTTGTGCCCGTGACAATATCGTTATAAGCGGAGCCTGTGAAATTTTCGATACTTATAAGTGTATCCGTCCCGGCACCAATCGTGTCCTGTGCGGTGGCCAGAGTCAGATCAAGGGTAACGCCTGCAGTGGCATTGGCATAAGAAACAGTATCACTATCAGCGCCACCATCCAGGGTATTACTGCCGAGACCACCTTCCAGAGTGTCGTTCCCGGCACCGCCTGTCAGGGTGTCTGTGCCATCATTACCATAGAGAATATCATTGCCGGCAGCACCCAGGAGCGTATCATCACCGTTATTGCCGTAGAGCGTGTCATTGCCGAGGCCGCCATAGAGCGCATCATTGCCGCCCTCGCCGTAAAGTATGTCGTCGCCCGCATCGCCATAAACAGAGTCGTTATCCAAACCGCCATAGAGCGTGTCATTGCCCGCGCCGCCCGTGAGCGTGTCATTCCCGGCGTCACCATAGAGATAATCATTACCGGTACCACCGCTGATCGTGTCGGCATCGTCTTCACCAAAAATGATGTCGTCGCCAGCGCCGCCCAGCAATGTATCAATACCCGCACCGCCATTGATAAGATCATGACCATCGCCGCCATTAATGAGATCGGCCCCATCATTGCCGTGCAGAAGATCATTACCCGCCTCACCGTAGAGTGTGTCGTCGCCTGCTTCACCGACGATAATATCGTTTCCGGCGCCACCAAAAATTTTGTCAATGCCGCCACCGCCAAAAATGGCGTCATCCGCATCCAGGCCGCGTACACGGTCGGCACCGTTACCGGCATTTATAATCTCGGGCTGACTACTACCGACGACATTGTCATCACCGGCGGTGCCAGTGATCGTTTCTGCGGGGAGATCTGCCAGAACAGGTGACGTGCGGCCAAACAAATGATCAACCCCCAGCGTATTCACCGAGGATGTCTGGCCGTTATTGAGATTCAACATTGTTATATAGGTGGTATCGACCGTCCAGCCATTGACGCGTACGGCATCAATCTGGATGCTGCGACCACCTTCGGCGCCGTCGTTAAACCGAAATTGCAAGGTGGTGGGATAGGCACCGCTATATTCGAGCTCATAGCGCAAATAATCGAAACCGGAACCGGTATGCTGGGAAATCTGAAACGACGACGTGACGACACCATTCACCAGAATTTCCAGTGTCGGTGCTGTTGTGCCGTAAGTCGCGCTGGCATCTATTTCAAAATGGAAGTGCGCCATCCCCGAAGAGTCCTAATATATAAGTAAGCTGTAAGAAAAATACGCAGTGCAGAATGCAATTACCCACGTCCTATAGTCACAGAAATGTATTAATTTTTTCTTCTACAAAACTACTCAGTTACCATTTTAAATGGGGGGACACTATTAATCCGCTAATTTTTCATAAAATTTTAGGTAATTTTGTTTCAATCAGCATGCCCTAGTGTTCTCTATGACATTATCATTAAATATCAATTACTTAGACAAATATCATGGTGATGGTATTATAGTACCACTCCTAATATGCTCGAAGTGGGTCTGCAACGGTGAGGCCTGGAAGTCCGGCGCAACCTTGACCCGCGAAAGCGTCGTATCAAAGTAATGACGTGCCACCAGCAATTTTTTGACGTCTTTTTCGTGCGCCAACTCCCAGGCCGCTTCCTTCAATAACAGTCCGTAAGCCAATACATGGCTCATAATGTCCAGATATTCATCTTCAACCTGATCGGCGCCCCCTTTCGGCAGGGTGCGGAAATGGGAGAACGAATCCTCAAGAAAGCGCAACCGCGTGTTCAGATTGGCCTTTTCCATGGCCATAGCAGCATCAGGCAAGCTATCGGCGACGGCGCGGAGACGCTTGATGAAAACAGTATCTCCCGGTACTTTCCCTGCGATCATGCGGACCAACTCCTTGGCCTGCACCTGCTCCGGTCCCTCCCAGACTGTCAGCACCTGTGAATCGCGGTTAATGCGCGTAATGGGATAATCCTCAACATAACCAGCGGCCCCATGAAGATTTTTGGCGCGGCCCGTCGACCATTCCGCCTGCTCGGCGGTTCTGAATTTTGCGAGCGCCGTAACAAGGCGTTCCCAGATACTGTCCTCAGTGGACGCCTTGTCCGCCTTATCAAACCCCTGCGCCGATTCAAAAGCCAGTGCGCACCCCGCCATCCACTGTGTCGCCATATTGACGATACGTTTCTGCGTAGGAACCTCATCAATCAGTTTCTTGGCAAATGGCTGGCGGTGAGTCGTCCAGCACATGGTTTCCATGAAGGCCTCACGCATGACGGCTGCGGCTGCCATGGCATTATGAACGCGTGAGCAACCGAGGACTTCCATCATTACACGCACACCCTGCCCGGGCGGCGCTATTTCATAAACGAGTGTGCCATTGAGATGAATCTCGCCCGTTGCCAGCGCGCGCGTACCCAGCTTTTCTTTCAGGTGCGTAACTTCATACTCATTGGGAATTAACCAGTCGTCATCAATGTGCGAGGGCACGATATAAAGGCCGACACCTTTGTCGCCATCGCCTGCGCCACGCTTGCGCATCGTGGCGAGCGCAATCCCGGAACCGGCGTTTGAGGTAAAATGCTTATACCCGTAAGCGCGTAGTGTGCCATCGTCCTGCAGCACCACTTCGGTCACCGTCTGCGCGATATTGGTGCCGCTGCGCGGTTCGGTGCCCCACGTGCCTGCTGTTTTGGCATGACCATCATTGCGTAGCAATTCAGGCATGAAGCGCGCTTTCATTTCCGGTATGCCGTGTTTGGCAATAGCAATCGCTACGGGATGTGCCATCGCCGGGGGACAGCCTGTCGATATATCGCCCATGACGTACTGCACACAAAAGAGCAGCAGATGCCTTTCAGGATTCTTTTCATCCATGACATCGGCAAAGAAATTGCGCTTGTATAATTCCTGCAACGCATCGAGATAGCGGTCATTCAGGTGCACAACGCCGCGACGTACGCCGGGACTGGTCGGGTTTACAATGTCCTTTACCAGCACAGGCGGATGGATACGGTCACTATAGTCGGCCTGGTCCTTGAGAACCGTGGAAACATAATCACCAAAGCTGACCAGGTCCGCCCAGCGCCGCTGATAAAAATCAGGATCGATACGCTTGAGAAAGCGCTCGAAATTCGTATCCATCGTCACCGGGTTGATACCGCGGGTTTTTTCCGGCCAGTGTGCTTTTGTCATTATTGTTCCCTGCCTGTTTTTGAGCCTGACGGGTTTAAGTTAATCAGGTGATGCGGGCTTGCCAATAGCGTCTACAGACACTCGGAACAGGCATGTGCCGCTTAAAGCGTTTGTTTTTTGCCGGGGTTTTTGGTAAAACTGAAGGGTAGGAACACTAATTTTCCTTTCAGAATCAAATAGAAGGACGTTTTTAATGCGCAAAATCCTGTTTTTGTTTATGGTAATCACAGCTTCCGGTACGCTGTCAGCCTGCAATACCGTGGAAGGTATGGGTCGCGACATTGAAAATGCCGGAGAGTCGATACAAAATATGTAAAGAAAGAAGGCCGCACATGACCGAAAGTACAAAACTATCCCTGATAGCGATTGCCGTGCTGGTCACCTCTGTTTTCAGTGGCGGTATTTGCATGGCGGCGTCCGATGAATTCGGTGCGCGCTTCACCAACACCACGCCCGCCGCTCTCGCGGGAGAGTCAGTCGCCGACGCTATGGCCGTCGCGCAAGATGAACCTTCTGCAGAAGACCTGAACGATATCGTGCCTGCTGCGGGTGAGCCCGCCGACAGTCCGGCAGTCACCGATACATCTACTCAAGATGAAACGGCTGTCGAAATTACCCCGACGGAATAATCCTGATCTTAGGCGGCGCCGGCAGCGGCGCGGCTTTTCTTGATCTCTTCACCGAAGCGCTGCATGTACAGCGCACGGAAATCAACCGGTGACAGCAATAACGGCAACATGCCTGCCTGTGCCGTCAGGTCAGAGATGATCTGACGTACGTACGGGAACGCATAGCGCGGCACTTCGATATAAAGCAGCGGGTGGTGCTGTTCTTCAGAAACCCCGTCGAGAGAAGCCAGAACACTATAAAGAACCTCTGTTACGAAGGCGATGCTATCGTCACGACGCGCCTGTATCTTTACGCCAACTTGTACTTCATACATGGATTTGAATTGCTGGCTGGGCACCGGCAGGCATTCAATTGAAAAACCAACATCCATGACCGGGCGCGAACCCTTGGTTTCATAAATCGTAGCCGGTTGCGGATTCTCAAATGAAATATCGCGAACGAACTGGGCATGGAACATAACGGGCATGGTTTTAACGGCATTGGCTGCGGCCACAGCGTCAGTATCGTTCATCCCCTGATTCAGATCATCAGTCATCTTTCGTAATCCTTTCTACTTCCACACGCCTGAATTCAGCGTCTATAATATCTTCCTCGGTGGGCGTCATTTCGCGGAAACCATAACCCCGGATCAGCACTTCGCGCAAGCCCGCACGTATAAAGGGCATCATCAGCGCAAAAGCGATGATATCGCTGAAGAAACCGGGGAGCATCAGCAAAAGCCCCGCCACCGACAAACAGAAGCCGTCAAACATCTGCTGCAGCGGCATCTGACCGCGGCGACCCACTTCCTGCATCGCCATCAGAGTTCTAACACCCTGAATTTTCAGGACAAATACCCCAGCCACGCCCGCCAGAATGCACAACAGGATAGTATTACCCACACCGATCGCACCGCCCACATTAATGAACAACGCGATTTCGATCACAGGCAAAAGAAACAATATGAGAAAAAAGATCTTCACCTTTGTGACTTGCCCCTTGTACGCCCGGCCCAGGGCTTTAGAATAATATGCTACACTGGTTATACAGGTCATAGAGGACAAGAACAACGTGCCAGCAGATCTTTTAATATATGCAATTGTGGCTGCCGGTCTGGTTTTCTGGCTGCGAAATATATTGGGTACGCGCCACGGTGACGAACGCGACCGCCCCAATCCCTTTGCCCGTCCGCCCGAGGAAAAACAACAGCCCGGCCCGGCCAAAGCAGGCCCGGCTGCGCCTGTGATGGCAGCGGGCATTGGCGCGGGTACGAATGAACCCAACCAGGCCCCTGCGCTTGACCGCAACATGGTCATAGACAAATCTGCCGAGGCCGGACTCGCTGACATTGCACATGCCGACCGCACATTCGATACGCTCAATTTCCTGCGCGGCGCGCAAGATGCATTTGTAATGATTGTAGAGGCCTTTGCCAAAGGCGAACGTGAGACATTAAAACCGCTACTGGCTGAACCCGTTTACAGGGCTTTTGCCGACGCTATTACCGGACGCGAAACCACGGGACAGCAAGCCCATGTCGAGATTCATGCCATCCGCAAAGCCGAGATCGTGGCCGCGCGGCTGCAACACCGCGATGCGTTTATCACCGTGCGGTTTATTGCGGATGAAACCAATTTGCTGCATGACAGCTCCAACTTGCTGTTACAGGGCAACCCCGAGCGCATCATGGAAACCATAGATGTCTGGACGTTCGTGCGTGATACAAAGTCCCGCGAACCGGGCTGGCTGCTGGTTGAAACCAGCGATGAAGATGCCGCACAGCAAGCCCATAAAACTGTTCCGGACGCCTGATTTCTCAGGGCTTCCCCGCCATTGAACTGCGCCGTTTTTCCGTGCACAATCTGTGCATGAAAAAACATATTCCCTTTATTGCCGTGTTCTTGTTGTTATCAGCCTGTGCGACCGGGCCGGTGGAAACGTCGTCGCCATACGCCGCCGATGATGCCGCACTGACCATCACACCGACAAATTTCGCCGCTTTGCCGGGCTGGGAGAAGGATGATCTTTCCGGCGCAGTCGAAGCACTGGCGCGTTCATGTGCCAAGTTAAAGGCGCAGGACCAGACCAAGCCGTTTGGTGATCCGGCGTGGGCGATTTCTATCGGTGACTGGGCACCGGCTTGCGGCAAAATTGAAAGCGGTGAAGCCGCCGCCGATCCACGCACTTTCTTCCAGTTTCACTTCACACCGTACGAAGCGATATCGGGCAACTATAAACAAGGCCTGTTCACCGGTTATTACGAGGCCGCGCTGAAAGGCTCGCGTACGCGCAGCGACATTTACAACACGCCGCTGCTGGCGCGTCCGCAGGACCTGGTGATGGTCGAGCTGGGCGATTTTCGCGATACGCTTAAAGGTCAGCGCATAGCGGGTCGCGTCGTGAACGGCAGCCTGAAGCCTTATGAAACACGCGCCGATATTGAATCCGGGAAACTGGCGCAGGCCGTGCCGCTGGTTTATGTCGATGATCCGGTCGATGCGTTCTTCCTGCATATTCAGGGCTCGGGCCGTGTACTGCTGGATGACGGCAATGAAATGCGCGTGGGCTATGCGGCACAAAACGGCCATGTTTATTACGCGGTCGGGCGTGAACTGGTGAAACGCGGTTTGATGGATAAAGAGCAGGTTTCGATGCAGTCAATCCGCGACTGGCTGGAAGCACATCCGGAGCAGGCCGCAGAATTCATGAATCTCAACCCGTCTTACGTTTTCTTTGATGAGATTAAAGGTGACGGCCCGTTGGGCGCACAAAATGTGGCGCTGACGCCGCAACGCTCGATGGCGGTTGACCGCACCAAAATTCCCTACAGTACGCCGCTGTGGCTGGACATCCCGCAACCGGTACCTGGTCATGCCGATATACAGCGTCTTGTCATCGCGCAGGACACAGGCGGCGCGATCAAGGGGCCGATCCGCGGTGATTTTTACTGGGGCTATGGGGCGGATGCCGAACATAATGCGGGCCTGATGAAGGCACCGGGCCGTTACTGGCTGCTGCTGCCGCGTGTCGGGCTGGATTAACATTCTGGAACATTAAAAAACCCCGCCAACCGGCGGGGTTTTTGTTTTAAGCCTTATTTCTTATATGCCTTCCTGACAGGAAGCGGCATCATTCACAGCCATATCCGGCGAGAGGTCATAGCTCATATTAACCACTGTGCCTGCACCGGCTGCAGCTATAGCATCAGCCCAACATGTGGACTGTCCTACGGCTGGTGCATTGCTATTGCCGCTATTACCGGAAGGCTGATTACCCTGATCACCAGCGGCTGGCTCCAGATTAGCGAGCTGTTCAACAAGACTGGAGAAGCGTTGCGGCTGCGATTGTCCGCCGTTACCGCCTGCTGCTGGCGCGATTCCGTTCAGGAACCCCGCCAAATTACCAGCAAAGCCCGGTACGGTCGGAAGGCCGGTGATGGTCAGATCAAGTCTGCCGTTGCCGGGTTTAAAGCCTGCGATGTCCCTGAAGAAGAGTTCCTGATCAACCGATGCTACGACCGGGGCCGCGACGATGGTCAGGACATTTCCGATGTAGGAAATTCTATAGTTGGATCCGGCAGAAAGAGTGCCCCGATTAATGGCATAAGGACCAAGCGCTTCGCCTGGGTCACGTACAAGACCGCCAGTGAAGGCATCTTTTCCGAACAATGTTCCATTGGTGATCGCGTATGTCAGCGTCGGATCAGCAGAGCCAACAAATTTACTCTGCGGATCAGCTGTTACTTCGAGGCGCGCCCGATTAACGGCCAGCAGGTTTGGAACATAGGCGAGAATATTATAGTTCTGCGCTGTCACGCCCGAAGCGGTGATGAGATAAAGACCGGCATTCACCGCGCCTTGTGACGATCCGCCATAAGCCAGACCGCTCTGGTCAAGAACGCCCGCGTTCTCGCCATTGACGAAGCCGAGATAGTTGACGCCGTTGCCGCCGCTATAGGCCAAGCCGTCATAGGTCTTGCTATCGCCGTTCACAAGCCCAATCAAAAATGCCTTGGCTACCGTCAGTGTGCCCGGATTATAGGTGTTGATGATATAATTCTGCGCTGTTACGCCCGAAGCCGTAATGTCATAAGCCCCGGCATTCACCGCGCCCTGTGACGACCCGCCATAAGCCAGACCGCTCTGGTCAAGAACGCCCGCGTTCTCACCATTCACGAAACCGCTATAGGTCACGCCGTTGCCGCCGCTATAGGCCAGTCCGTTATAGAATTTGAACGCGTTTTTCACGGTTGCGGTCAGGGTCGCTTGGCCCACAGTCAGTGCGCCATCATTATAGCTGATATTATAGTTACCGGAGGTGTAGCCGCCTGCTGTAATTACATAGGAACCAGCGTTCACAGCACCTTGCGATGAGCCACCATAGATCAGCGCGCCGCCCAGAGCGGTTTCATCCTGACCAAACTTGAAGCCGCTATAGGTCACGCCGTTGCCGCCGCTATAAGCCAAGCCGTCATAGGTCTTGCTGTCGTTGTTGGCGGTAACGACAAGGTCGGCCTTGGAGATGGTAAATGTTCCGTTATTGAACACGATATTGTAGTCACCGATATTCGTAACCGAAAGTGTGCCTACGGTGATCGCGTAGCTGCCCACATCCTCACCCGCAGCGCGTACAAGAGCGCCTGTGAAGCTGTCGCCTACATTCAAGGAACCGCTGTTCAGTGTATAGGTCAGCAGCGGATCAGTGTCGCCGTAAATTTTAGAAAGATTGTCAGCTGTAATCACAAGATCAGTGGCCCTGACGCAAGCCAGACCACCCGCAAGGAAACAGTTGTTGTTGTTGGGGCTGATTTTCTTGCCAGTAATGGTGATCGTGCCACCCGCAGTATTGGCACGGAACACGTTATTGTTGCCAAACTGGTCAGCCAGACTATTGTAGCTGCCCGTCAGCAGAACGCCGTTTTCCCACAAGAAGATGCCGCCAAATGTAACGCCGCCTGTGGTGTCGATCTTGGAATTTTCAACATTAACAGTCTGGCCGCTGGTGCCATCGGCATCAATATTCACATTGCCGCCACCCGTAGTGATTTGCGACTTGATGATCTTGATATCGCCGGTTGCCAGCAGATCGAAATCACCGCCGCCGGTTTGTACGATGTTTTGGGTAGCGCCCGTTTCAAAGGAAATATCGATACCTCTGGCCAAGAAATTTCCGCCGTTTGTATAGATTTCCGATCCATTATTGAGACGGAGATTACCCACACTCATGTTATTGGTATTGGCATTAAATGTTACGTCACCATCCGCATCCAGAGTCGTTCCTGCCGCAAAAGAAATATCGTCATCGGCATTAACGATCAGAACTTTAGATTGGTTATTACCGCTGAACTGAATGTCCTCGCCGCTGCTGCCGTCATCGCGTTTCGTATTCAGCGTAGTTGAGTTGAAGCGCGTGAAATCTGCATTTTCAACGTTAATGGCTTCATCATTTCCAGATGCCGCCGTTTGACCGATCACGAGAGCGCCCGCCGTCATTTTGTTCAGTTCATTCTGAGTGATCTGCAGGCCGCCTGCCGCGCTTCCAAGACCGATGCTGCCGTCTGATTCGCGCGCAACAGTGATCGTTCCCGTACCGGCATTCAGACGCTGACCTGCGGCATTATTCAGATCCACTTCGTTTGCGAATACATTAATCGCGCCGTTGCTGGTATTTACACTGCCGGCTCCATTGACGATGAATTCATCATTCGCCGTGAATGATGCCATTGCCCCATTCGTCGTAATACCGCTGTTAATGATGACATCGTCAGCTGAATCCAGAGACACAGCGCCGCCTGAGCCGCCGTTAGTGGTATTGATCGCGCCATGGAGGGTAATGTCGCCGCCATCAGCAAGCATAGTAACTGTACCACCTTTGGTCGCGACGGTCTTTCCGGCATTCAACGTAATGCTGTTATCGGCCTGCGCCAGTACATTGCCGCCATTGGTCGTGATGTTAGCATTGATGGTGACATTGTTGTCAGTATTGGTATTTGATCCATCAAAATAACCCGCCAGAAGCTCCACCGCCAACGCGCCGACCGTAGAAATTATATTCTGATTAACAATGATGTCGTCATGCGCTTCCATGCGAAGCGTTGCGTTTCCGCCACCAGTTTTATTAATCTCTGCATTGACAGTGATATCGCCACTTTCGCTACTGCTACTCCCACCGCCCGTTGTGCGCAACGTCACGCTGGTGCCGTTATTTAAGGAGAATTCAATAGTATCGTCGCTGATACGTGAGTTATTGCCATCAGATTCGAATACGCGCGGGTTGACGCCGCTGGCATCCATATCATCATCCGTGGAGGGCGTAACTTCAATGCTACGCGGATCAATCAGCCATTCACCAGCAAGGCCTGCGTAAGCGCGCGCATCCACAGACCCGAAAACATCAATCCAACCATGCCCCGAGGTATCGACGAAACCGCCGTTACCGGATACCAGACCGCCGCGGGCATAGGTGCGGCCGCTATAGACCAGCCCATTCTGCGCGATATAACGTACATCGCCGCCGTGACCGAACACGCCGCCATCGGCATAAGCTTCAGCTTCTTCGGTAACGTGGATGTTTTCACCAGTTACTTTTACGGTGCCGCCTATTTCGCCGCTGGCATCAAGTTTGCCTGCTACTTTAACCACGCCGGACTTACCGCCGGAGAGAACGATTTTGCCGCCCTGAACGGTGGCGCTGGAGGCGTTGACTACGCCACCCATATTGATGGCATCATCGACAGCAGCTTTGGCTGTCTGGACGGACATGGCGACAACGCCGCCTTCGGCGTTGATGATGCCGCTGTTTTTAATCAGGCCGTCGGTTGCTTTATCATCGACAGCGATTTCAATCAGGTTGTCGCCGTAGAGGTCGAGCGTGACTTTGCTGCCGGAGGCCATGGCCACTTTGCCGAGCTTGGCAGTGATGATGCCGTTATTGATCACTTGCGGCGCTACGAAAGCGGCCAGACCAGCTTCGGCTACGGTGACAGAGCCATTCAAGACGATGGAAGAGCCGGTATCGACGTTTTCAAATACCAGATTGCCCGCCCTGATATTAGCATCAGAGATGTTACCGGTAGACGTTACGATCGAACCCACGTTTACAGAGGAGTTCGCGCCAAAAATGATGCCTTGCTGGTTGAAGATATAAATTTCGCCATTGGCATTGAGTGCGCCCATCAGCTGGGTTGCATCGCCCGTCACATCGTAGAGAACATATTTTGCGCTATTGGAAGGCTGCGCCACGTTGACAGTCCAGCCCGCGTTAATGTCGCCGCTGCCCTGTGCTTTCACGAAGGAAGTGTTCTGCGTGATATTGGTGGTGTTAGGGATGCTGACATCCACCGTGGTGCTGCCATCGAGGATCGTGTGGTCCGTCCAGTTATCAGCATGAGCGGGTGCACCCAGCGCTATCAAGCTTGCGACTGTCAATGCAGAAGAAGCTAGAAACTTTGTCAGTTTTTTGCTTTTCACTTGTGCGGACTGGTTTTGTGCAGCTGATGTTTTAATAGCGCTCATGATTATGTGCTTCCCTTGTGGAATTGCTTTTGTTTATTTCGAAATACGCTTTTAGAGGTACGCAGTGGAACTTTAGTAGGGGTCGTAACATTTGTTTTTGTTTTTCCGCGTCTTGCCGACCTTTATTCACAAAACCCCTTCGTGGGTCACATGCACGGATTTGAGGGACTTTATAAGCGAAATCCCCTGCGGCTAGCAAGGAATTGTTAAGTAAAATTTAACTATTTGAAGGGGTTATGGCGTCAAAACTTATGAAAACTATAGTTTTGGAAATGGGAAGCCATTGAAACTCCTTGGTTTCCAGAACATAAGTAATTTTATTGCGTTCTTATGCCCCCACCCCCCGATGACGCATTGGCTTTTCCCTCCGGCTACCCCAAAATGGGAAAGCCCTTGTTTCCGGAGGGCGTTTTGTCATACAAGGACAATCATTTAGACGGTTTCCTTCGCAGGGGCCGGTGATTTTTCAAGAAGGGTTTTTGGCTATGCGTTTTCATGTACGTGGTTTGGCGTTCGGTTTGCTGGCAGCCGTTGGTGTTACCACTATTTCTTCCGCAGCCCACGCCCAGCTGAATGCGCAGACACGCAGTGCGAACCCTGGCCGTGTTGAAGAACAAATCGGCGGCCATGCAGAATTCGAACCGCGCGTGATGCCGCGTGTTGAAGTGCGTGAAAGCCCGATCAGCGCCGCACCCGCAGGTGCCGAAAAAATTACATTCAAACTTGACCGCCTGAACATTGAAGGCGTCAGCGCTTATCCGGAAGACGAGCTTGGTAATATCTTCGCCGACAAGATCGGGCAAACGATTACGTTGGCTGATCTTTATGCTATTGCCGCTGAACTGACGCGCAAATACCGCAATGACGGTTACATACTGACGCAGGTTGTCGTGCCACCGCAAACCATTGATGGCGGCACCGCCAGACTGCGCGTGGTTGAAGGCTACATCTCTCAGGTCGATGTGCGCGGCGAAGGCGATCATATCGATGACGCCGTATTGCTGGCGCGTGGCTATTCTACGCTGGTGAGCGCCGATTCTTCAGCCCTTAATGTTCGTCAGCTGGAACGCACCTTGCTGATGATCAACGATATTCCGGGCGTTAGTGCCCGCGGTATTTTAAGCCCGTCGGAAACGACACCGGGTGCTGCCGACCTGCTGGTCATCGTGGAGCGTGATACCTTCGAAGGCCAGGTCAGCCTTGATAACTATGGCAGCCGTTTCCTCGGCCCCGTGCAGTTTGGTCTCGCCGTTGTTGAAAACGGCCTGTTGGGCATAAATGAACGCATCAGCGGCCAGTTTGTTTACGCGCCTGACGAAGACATGTCGGATGAGCTGCTCTATCTGGGCGCGGCCTATGACATGCCCGTTGGCACCTATGGCACGATGCTGAATGTCGCCGCCAATATGAGCAACACTGAACCGGGCTATACGCTGGAACAGTTTGATGCTGATGGTCTTTCCCACTTTATCTCGGTGGGCTTCAGCCATCCGTTCGTGCGCACACGTAACTTCAACGTGACGGGGCGCGCCTCAATCGACTGGCGCAATGTCGATACCGACAATAATATCGAAGCCGACCGCAAGGACCATATCCGCGCTGCGCGCATCGGCACCCGTGTCGAGTTTATCGATACGCTGATGAATGTGGCCTACAACGTATTCGATGTGGAGCTGGGCCATGGTCTGGATATCCTGAATTCCACTGACGACAGCGATACACGCGTCAGCCGCCCGGGTGCGGACTGGGACTTCTTCAAGATGGAAGCTGAATATCAGCGCCTGCAACGCGTAACGTCAAAATTCAACGTGCTGTTTGCCGTGAAAGGCCAAATGGCCGATGAAGCGCTCTGGAGCTCGGAAGAATTCGGCCTTGGCGGCGTCAATTACGGACGCGGTTATGATCCGTCAGAGGTCGTCGGTGATGACGGCATCGCCGGTAAGATTGAATTGCAATGGAACCAGCCAGCCAAACTGGCCGTGCTTGAGAATTATCAGTTGTTCGGTTTCTATGATGCCGGTGTGGTCTGGGACAAGGACGCCACCACATTGAAATTGAAGCGCGAGGAACTGACCTCTGCCGGCTTTGGTGTCCGCGCCGACTTTACATCTGCGACACAAGCGGGCGCGTTTATTGCCTGGCCTCTAAACCGCGATATCGCGACGCAGGGCGATGATGATCCGCGCTTCTATATGAATGTCAGCCATAAATTCTAGGCTTACAAACTCAGGATTAGAAAAACCCGCCGGATTGGCGGGTTTTTTATTGTCAGCGTTTTATCCAGATCGGGTCTTTGATATCTTTCAGCAAGGCCTCGTGCGCGGCCAGCTCTTCCGGGCTGGGGGCATGCGGACGCGGTTCACGGAAAATGCGCTGGCGCTGCGCCTGTACGGACACATGCGCATCATCCCCACCGGACTGCGCATTCTCCTGCGCCAGACCGAGGCCGTGCTGACGCCCACCCATCAGCTCCAGATACACCTCCGCCAGCAACTGCGCATCGAGCAGCGCGCCGTGGAAATCACGGCCCGAGTTATCGACGCTAAATCGGCGGCACAGTGCATCAAGGCTTGCGGGCGAACCGGGAAATTTCTTGCGCGCCATCTTCAACGTGTCGGTCACGCGCTTTTCGGGGACCGGTTTATGACCGACTTTTTTCAATTCGGCGTTAATAAATTTCATATCGAATTCGGCATTGTGAATGACCAGATGGCCTTCGGCGAGGAAATCGAGGAAGTCAGTATAGATCTGCGAGAAGACCGGCTTGTCTTTGAGGAAGGCCGCTGTCAGGCCATGTACGGCCACCGCTTCCGCCGGAACATCGCGTTCGGGATTGATATAGACGTGATAGGTGCGTCCCGTAGGGACAAAATTCATCACCTCGACACAGCCAATTTCGACCAGACGGTCGCCCTGCGACGGGTCCATGCCTGTGGTTTCGGTATCGAGAATAATCTCACGCATGTCTTGCCTCTCGTTGCGGCAGAACATCTGCCCGCTATTCCTTCTTAAACATCTGCGGGGCGTTTGTCATGCCTCCTTACGCAGTGACTCGATTATTTTTTCCAGGGCGCGGCGTGTCTCGGCGATGCCGATCCCGGTTTCGACAACGAAATCGGCACGGCGGCGTTTTTCTGCATCGGGCATTTGCAGCCCCAGAATGGATTCAAATTTTTCAGCCGTCATGCCGGGGCGCGCCAATACGCGCTGGCGCTGGAGAAAGGGCGGTGCGCTGACGACGATCACATAATCGACACGCGCATCCGCACCCGTTTCAAATAATAACGGAATATCCAGCACGACAATTCTGGTATGAAGACAGGCATGATCGGCGATGAATTTACGCTGTGAATCAACGGCCAGCGGATGCAAAATCCCTTCCAGCTTAAGGCGGTTTTCATCATGGCTAAAAATCCGCGCCCCCAGAGCGGCGCGGTCTATGCCTTTGCCTTTTCCTGCCACGCCCGGGAAGGCATCGCTCACAAGAGCTACGGCCGCACCGCCCGGCCCCAGTAATGCATGTATCGCTTCATCAGAGCAATGCACAGGAATGCCCATGTCACGCAACATCGCGGTGGCCGCCGATTTACCCATGCCGATGGAACCTGTAAGACCGAGAATGATCAACGCGCCCGCTCCGTGATTATTTTTTCCAGTGCCGCCGTCACCTCAGGCATTGTGCCCGTCCATGCCGCGAACGCCGGGCGCGCCTGATGCAACAGCATGCCGATCCCGGTTACAGCAGGCAGATTACGTGCTTTCGCAGCCTGCAATAAAGGCGTCCATAACGGTTTATAGACGATATCGTAAACAACAGCATCGGCGGGTAAAGCGGATATATCCATCTCTAAATCCGCCTGTCCCTGCATACCCAGCACTGTCGTATTGATCAATAATGACACGCCTTCGCAGGCCGCATCACGATCTTTCCAGTCAATAATTTTTACACGTGGAAATTCCTGCGCCAGTGCTTGTGCATTGTCACGGGTGCGGTTGGCCAGCCTGATTTCCGGTATGCCTTCCTGCAGCAAGCCATACAAGACGGCCCGTGCCGCACCCCCGGCACCCAGCACCAGAGCAGGGCCGCGGGTAAAATCGAAACCGGGGACAGATTGCTTCAGGTTGGCAATAAAACCAAAAGCATCGGTATTGCGCCCTTCCCGCTTGCCGTTGGCGATGATGACAGTGTTAACTGCGCCGATAGCGCGGGCGGTATCATCAAGCGTATCGCACAATGCCATCACGGCCTGTTTGTGCGGCACTGTCACATTGAAGCCGCTGTAACCAGCATCGGTCAATTCCTGAACGCTGGTTGCCAGATTGGCGGGTGCGACATCGAGCGCCTGATAATCACCCGCAATTCCGCATTCCCTGAACCAGTAGCCATGAATCGCGGGAGAAAGTGAGTGTGCTATGGGATGTCCCATGACAGCGGCTTTGATCATCTCTAAAGAAGCTCCCTCTGTCCGGCGATTTCACGGCGGCGCTGCAGGAGCATTAAAATTTCGGCAGCTGTTTCCTCAACAGAGCGACGCGTCACATCGATAACAGGCCAGCCTTGCCGGGTAAAAAATTTCCGCGCTTCGAGGATTTCATTTTCGACGCGTTCGGGGTCTAGATAAGTATTGTTATCATGATGATGGCCGCCGGTATCCGCCTTCAGGCGGTTACGGCGCAGATGGATCAGACGGTCCGGATTCTCGGTGAGCCCAACGAAGACAGGCCCGCGCAACTGCAATACCTTGTCCGGGATCGGAATTCCCGGCACATAGGGAATATTGGCCGCCCTGACGCCTTGACGCGCAAGGAAGATGCAGGTCGGCGTCTTGGAAGTGCGCGATACGCCCACCAGCACCACATCGGCCTCGTCAATGCCGTCATAATTCTGGCCGTCATCGAATGAGAGTGCAAAATCAACCGCGTCCATGCGTTTGAAATAGGCGTCATCAAGCGCGTGTTGCAAGCCGGGAATGCCCTTGCTCGGAAGACCGGTATAGGAAGAGAGCGCCTTGATAATATGGTCCATCACCGGAATGCAGGGCACGTGCAGATCATGACAGGCCTTTTGTAAACGCTTGCGCTGCTCACTATCAACCAGCGTAAACAGCACGGGGCCGGGATTATCGTGAATATCTTCAATTACCCGCTCCAGCTGTTTTTCGGAACGCACCAGTGGCCAGAAGCGCTCCACCGGGTCGATATCGTCGAATTGCGACAGGCAGGCCCGCGCCAGTCCCTGCAGCGTGACACCGGTCGCATCGGAAACGAGGTGCATGTAGAAATGCCGTTTTGGTTCCGTCTTTTTCATGACGGAATCATAATGGATTAGCGGCTTAAGGTAAAAGGCTTTCCTGACTAACGCACACGGGCCTGATCGGCACCGGGGAAAATCATACGGGCCAGACGGGCATCGCGGAATGGCACATTATTCACCATCACGACTTCCATGTCATACATCAGATGGAACATGTGCGTCTGGTTGACGGGATCGTGCAGACCGGCGAAGAACGGATCGCGCATGATGGTATCGGCCAGCCCTTTCAGGTAGCACCTGCCATCAGGAAGCGTTGTCAGGGTTTCTATGTCTTCTATAGTCAGGCGACGCTCGCCAAACGGCATGGTCGTGCCGGTATGGCCAAGCAAGACATCGTCGAGGGTTTCCAGTGTTTCGTGATCGGTGCCATCGACACGCGCCTCATCGGCGTACCACTGACGGAAAGCGTAAGCGAGCGCTGAACCATCGAAGAATGCCGTCGGATCGCGTTCGAGGAAGCGTGTGAAAATCAATGCCATGTCACCCTCTTCGGAGCCGATCAGGTGACGCCAGACATCGGTATAACCGGCACCGCGCAATTCCCAACCCACCAGCAAAGCGACGGTATCGCAATCGGCGGCGCGTACGCGTTCGAACATCAGGGCGGCTTCCGGTGCGAATTCATCAGCGAACGCTGCCGATTTTTGTTCATGCCAAATATCGCGCAGTGCGCGTACAAGCGCGATGACAAAGGCGTTTCTGAAGTAAGGGGAGCGCCCTAGCGCCGCGGGCGCCAGTGCGTAATTATCCAGCAGCAATATCTGCTGCGTCATATCGAGATAGAAGCCACTGTTTTTAAGATCGGCGATGCCGACCTGCCAACCTGCGCGTTCCGCTTCGACCCAAAGGCGCGAGGCCGCCGGACTATCAGCCAGCATGGCAGCCGCCCAAGCCAGAATATCTTCGCTTTGTTCAAAGGCGAAAGGAAGTTCGATGATCGCATCATAATCAAGCGCCATCGGCAGATCGACCTGCGAGAACGCGGTCAAGGCAGCGCTTCCTTCATCAGGGCGGGTCAGGTCATAAACGGCAAGATCATGCGCAAGGTTATCCGCGCCGTTGTTGCGGCGGGTATGTGTTTTTCTGCTCAGTCTGTCATCGGCCCGCATGATGCCCCGATGTCCCCTTTCAGTCTTTACGCATATAGCCTCGCCGCGTTCGGCGAAGAAGGCTTCTTCGTCCTCAGGCCTTAACGGGCCGCTGGCTACGGAATTCGAGAACCGTGGCTGTTCCTGTTGCATCCTGGCGGCTGCTTTGGAAAAGGCCGGTGTGCGCCTTGCCGCGGGGCAAGGATACGATGTCTGCTTCTTGTTCATGTTGGTCGCCAAACCGTTTGCTGTTTTTGTCTTGAACGTCTGGCTGCGACTTCTGACGAGCCCCTGAAACCAGATCAGCTTCAGAGGTTTGCAATTCCTGTTCCGTTTCACGGAAGGAACGTTCGAACTTGATAAACCACAAGAAATTAGCATTCGAGCGGTCACGAATTTCCGTAAACAGCGCATCACTCATGATCGTGTTCACGTATTGCGACAGGTAATTTTTGCCCCCGTTTTTATCGGGCTGGCTGCCCAGCGCCAAAATCAATTCGGCGGTGACCTGCGTTGACGGATTGATGTTTTCAAAGACGTAGCCCTGATAATCGGCGAGCATTTGCTGAATCAGGCGGCGGTCCTCATGACGGCAGCGTTCGGACAGGAACCAGGCCTCGAACACGGCGGCTGAAGCCTCACCATTATTGACGCTGCGGAAATCCATATAGGCCTCACGGGCAAACGCGCGCGCCAAGTCGGCCATGGAAGAATTTTCCAGTCTTTCCCAGGCGGCTGACATGCCTGCCAGCTGCATTTCCCACGCAATGCGCACCATGGATACGCACAGATCGGCCACCTGTGAGCGGTGTACCAGAACGGCCTGATCGGGATGGAAGGTCAGCGGATGCACCAGCGCGCCGCAACGATGCTGCGCCAGACGACGCAATTCGCGGGACAGCAACAGCACCTGATCGGTTTCGTTGAGGTGAGGATTGATAAAGACGGTATTCTGACGGCGGTCATACAATGCCGTCGAGACGGCACCACCCATTACGAATTTCGTTTCATATTTGCGGGCGTTTTCGATCAGCGCCGCACCCGTGCCTGTTTTGGCAATCAGCGACAGCAGATAATCGGCATCTTCCATCATGGCAGCATCCGCAGAAGTAGCGCGGGTCATGAAATCGGAATCCTGCAGGAACAGGGCCACGGTTTGTGCGGCACGTTCCTCGTTTTCAAAAGCGACATGGGCGTCATCGCTACTTTCCAAAACCTGCGCGGCGCGCTGCTGCAGTTTTTCGACGCCCTGCTCTATAGACTCAAGGGCGATTTGTTCTCCAAAATTCAGGGCATCGGCGGCTTCGAAACGGTCGGCTTCGTCGGCACCCTCAAAATCCATGAAGAATAGCGGCTGGTCGCCAATGATCGTGCAGCGTACCGGCTGATAGTTATTCAGCGTATAGGCGATGCTGACCCGGCGGCGATAGCCGAAATTGGCGTGGGTAACGTTGCTGTCGGTGGTGTTACTCATAAGAATTCCCCAAATAAACCTGTTTTATAGGCACTGACGTCTCCGCGCCCTTTCACGTGCGTCATGGGTTTATTATGCGGGGGGATTATTAACGAGTTGCTACCAAAACCAGGGAACTTATCCCGAGGATAGTCATTTTTATCCCTTTTCTCTCAAAGGGTTAATGGATGTTTAAGGAAGGATTTCGAAACTGTTAAGAAGATCACAGTTTATGACAAATTTTAAGGATTCGGGTATAAATAACGGGTCAGGGCTTACTGGCCGAAAGTATCGTCCACGATCGGCATTTCCTCTATCAGCAGCTCTTCATCCGACAGGTTGACCAGACCGCTGGCCTGTACATTGACGGTTGTCTTGAACAGGGAGTCCTTAAACATCATCCTCGCTGCCAATTTGAAGTCGCCACCTTTGCGCTCGACGATATGCAAGGGTTCAAGCATTTTGCCGATGGCCTTGCGGGCGGCGGGCGGCGGCTCATCGCGCCAGAGGATGTCCTCGACGTTTTCCGTGATGATAAAGCGACCATGTTTGCCGCGCACATAGGTAAAGAAGAAGCGCACATAATCGGCGATCGTGGATTCGTTGAGCAGGATCGGCGCTTTTTCATTCAGCGCATAAATAGGTTCATTCGTCCAATTAAGCACCACAACGTCACCGGGCTTATAAAGAATGAATTTGCGGATATTGGGCACGGTTTCATAGTCGGCCAGATCCAGGAAGCGGTAGCCCGGATAGAATTTTGGTTCCTGCGCCAGTATCGTGACCGTAGCGGGATGGAAATGGCTGCCCTTCAAGGCAGGATTGATGTCTTCCAGAACGGTTTCGCATTCCAGAAGATCCAGCTTTACAAACTGATCCGATCCGCCATCATCACTTGTATTCATTTTTATACTCCTTCTGCGTTTATAGAAACAACCGCGCCTCTAGTAAAGCCTGTGTGCGATTCGGGAGTAGAGGATATGAAATTATCCTCAGAACCCTGTGAAGATCTGCCGGTATGAAGGCAGGATAAGTCCGGGAGAAGAATTATCCCATTTTCCACTTTGGTTATCCAAAACGGTTATGAGTCTGTGCAAAACGAAAAAGCGGGGGTGTGAGAATCTTTTGTTCGGTGGTGGGCGAATCGACAGGTTTTCTCAGGATCGTGACCAAGAGATGTTGTGTGCTATTCGGTGGATCAATTTCCGTCCCCATGACTCACAGGCTCTACTAACAAATACTACCTAATAAATAATACTTTCTGATTTATGAGTGTTCTGCTTTTATGTCGCTCCGGAAAGGCTTGGAAAGTATCGATGTCGATTAAAAAACCATTTTTGAATGTTCTTGCAGGCGAGAAGGAAGCGGTGCCTCCGGTATGGCTGATGCGCCAGGCGGGACGCTATCTGCCGGAGTACCGGGAAGTGCGCGCCAAGGCTGGCGGTTTTCTAGATCTGGTTTTCAATCCGGAACTGGCATGCGAGGTGACGCTGCAACCCTTGCGCCGCTTTGGTTTTGATGCGGCGATATTGTTTTCGGATATTCTGATTGTACCGCAAGCGCTGAATTGCGCGGTGCGTTTCGATGCGGGTGAAGGCCCGAAGCTGGAAGCGATTAATGCTGATTTCATTCAGGCGCTTAAACAGCAGAAATTTAATCTGAGCGTTTTCGATCCGGTCTATGAAACGGTTTCAAGAATTGCTGAGGGCATGGATGCAGAAGGTTTTGATCAAGCGGCCCTGATCGGGTTTGCCGGATCGCCGTGGACGGTCGCGTGTTACATGATCGAGGGCGGTGGCAGCCCTGATTTTAAAAAGGCTTTGCAGTGGATCGCTGAGAAGCCTGATGACCTGCAGGTACTGATGGATGCGCTGGCCGATGTGACGGCTGCCTATCTGATCAAACAGGCGGCAGCGGGCGCGGAGGCGCTGCAATTGTTCGATAGTTGGGCTGGTTTGCTGACGAACGAAGCGGATTTCGAACGTTGGGTGATAGCACCGACTTGCCGGGTGATTGATCGCGTACGGCAATTCTTTCCTGATATTCCAGTTATCGGTTTTCCGCGCGGCGCGGGGATGCATTACCCGCTTTATGCAGAACAGCTGGATATACAGGCGTTAGGCCTTGATCAGCATGTGACCTTGACCGAGGCGCAAAAATATCAGGCGATCATGCCGGTGCAGGGAAATCTTGATCCTGAAATTTTAAGAACGGGTGAAAGGCTTGAGAAGGCCGCAGAAGGAATTATATCAGCCCTTGCTGATGGCCCGCATATTTTTAATCTGGGTCACGGCATTATCAAGGAAACACCACCTGAACATGTGACACGCCTGATAAATTGCATTCGTGGAATTGAGTAATCGATGAAAAAACGCGTCGCTGTTGTTTTGTTTAATCTGGGTGGGCCTGACAAGGCGGAGAATATTCGCCCCTTCCTGTTCAATTTTTTCATGGACAAGAACATTATCCGTTTGCCCTGGCCTTTGCGATTTGTGATTGCCACGCTGATAGCAACCCGCCGTTCGCGAAAAGAAGCGGGCGCCAGTTACGGACTTATGGGCGGCGGTTCGCCACTACTGGCAAATACGCAGGCGCAAGCCGATGCCTTACAGGCGGCGCTGGGCAGTTATGAGGATGCAGAATATAAAACCTTTATCAGTATGCGTTATTGGCACCCGATGACCCGTGAAGCAGCGCAGGCGGTGCAAGCGTGGAATCCTGACCGTATCGTCTTGCTGCCGCTTTATCCGCAATACTCAACGACCACAACGCGGTCCTCCTTGCAGGAATGGAATCGTGTGACCACAGAAGCCGGATTGAAAGTACCGACGGCATTGGTGTGCTGTTATCCGGAGGGGCGCGGCTTTGTCGCAGCTTCGGCCCGCAATGTGCAAGCAGCTTATGAACAGGCTTTGCACGATCCGAAAAACCAAGGTCTGCCAAAGCCACGCATTCTTTTTTCCGCGCACGGCCTGCCCGAGGACATTATTGCCGATGGTGACCCCTATCAGGCGCAATGTATCCAATCGGCGCGCGCGATTATGAAGGCAACAGAACTGACTGATGCCGACTGGCTGGTTTGTTACCAAAGCCGCGTCGGTCCGAAAAAATGGCTTTCCCCGAGCACTGGTGAGGAACTGAAACGCGCCGCTGCCGATAAGGTGCCTGTGATTATTTATCCGCATGCTTTTGTCAGCGAACATGTGGAAACGCTGGTTGAGATTGAGATCGAATATCGTCACGAAGCAAAAGAAGCGGGCGTTCCCTATTTTGCCCGCGTACCCACGGTCAGCACTGATAAGGCATTTATCGATGATCTTGCAGCTCTAGCGGCCGCACATGCACGGCAATCAGGTATTTTCCCGGCTGGCGGTACGCGGGCCTGTCCTTTATCATCAAAGCGTTGCTGCATGTCAGAGTGCAGTGTCACATCAGGAGAATTACCCCATGAGCGCATGGCTGCTTGAATACTATTTGTTGCTGAAAGCGCTGCATATTATTGCGGTGATGTCCTGGATGGCGGGCATGCTGTATCTGCCGCGATTGTTCGTTTATCATGCCGCTTCAGAGACAGGGTCTGGTCAGTCAGAAACATTCAAAATCATGGAGCGCCGATTGTTGCGCGGGATTATCAATCCAGCAATGATTGCTACATTTCTGTTCGGTGGTTTAATGATCGCGGCCAATCCTGCCGTTATGCAGGGCGGATGGATTCACGTGAAACTTTTTCTCGTGGTATTACTGACGGTATGTCACGGGCTGTTTGCCCGCTGGCGGAAAACTTTCGAACGTGATATGAACACGCGCTCGCCCAAATTCTATAAAATCTGGAATGAAGCGCCGACCGTGCTGATGGTCGTCATTGTTATTCTGGCGATTATGAAGCCTTTTTAGCGTACTTAATGGCGGTTGAGCAGCGGATTGGCACTGTAGGATTTCCGGTTACGCGTTTCTTCCAGAATGATGGATTCCATCTCATCGAGGCGCAGCATGGGCGCGCCGCATTCCAGCCTGGTCCGCGTGTTTTGGGCAACCAGAAAAAGATCCGTCAGGCTGTTGTAGGGGCGTGACGGTATATTCTGGAGTGCCAGATCTTCTGTGTGATCATCGTTCATGAAATCGGCGCCTTCGACGATCAGGCGGGCGCGATCACCGTCGGCATCATTGGTTCCTGCGGATATGTCATAGCCGTCATCCGGCAGATTAGCGAAATCGGTATCTTCATTGCGCGCTATTATCAGTTCATGGAGTGCGCGGTAGAGAAGCAGGGGGTCGTTTGCCCGGACGGTGCCCTTATCGACATTGACGCGTATGCCCTCAAGCTCGGTAACGGCCAAAGCAATGTCATTCATAAATTCTTCAAAAGCCGTTCGCATGAATGGATGTGCATCGTATTTATCGAGGGGACTTCCTTCTGTATCGAGTAATAGCAGCGTGGCGGTGAAGGGTGCCCAGTCTTCTGCGCCCTCGAATTGGAAAGCAAAGTCCTGAATGGGATCGGGTAATACATAAACCGGGTCGATGTGCAGATCGGCCTCTTCTGAGGCGATGTCTATTTCTTCGAGGGTCATATATTCAGCGGAATCGTTGATTACAGGTAAATTGATACAGTGTGGCAGGGCATAGGCGGCACTAAACAAATTATGCAGCGCGAAGTCTATAATATGGAAAGATCTGGGATAGCGGCCTTCCGGGGCTTCTTTCTTAGTGAAGTCCGGGGCGGCGGGCGCTGAGGGGCTGAAATCTGTTTTCAATGATTTTGCCGTCATTGGCTTATGTGTCCCTGTTTTGTTCTTTTTATGTAATTGTCTGTATTTCACAGATTCTCAGGGATCCTGTCTATATAAAAATTCAGGGGAGCGCCTTAAGTCCCCGGTATGATTCGATTTTATTTGACGATGGTGCCGGGTTTGGCTATAACCAAGCTGTCTTATCTAAGAAATTCCACCAGTACAGGGTTTAAGGGTGCGCTTTTAGCGCGCGGGCATAACGGGAACGTGAGCCCTTCAGCAGTAAGACAAAAACTTTTCCAAAAAAATACAGGCAACTTTAAGCAGACGGACTCCATTAACCCGCATAACTCAGGAACCCTTCGTTTCTTCGACGGTTTCTACATCCCTCAAAAAAATCTCCTGCGTTATACCTCCATAAAAAAGATACGGAACAGCAATTGATGAATCTTCAGGACTTGAAAATGAAATCGCCGGCCGACCTTCTGGCGTTCGGTGAGGAGCTTGGCGTCGAGAACTGCAGCGCGATGCGCAAGCAGGACATGATGTTCGCGATCCTGAAGCAACTGGCCGAGCAAAACGTACCCATTTCCGGTACCGGTGTTCTGGAAGTGCTGCAGGATGGTTTTGGTTTCCTCCGCAGTCCTGAAGAAAACTATCTGCCTGGGCCGGACGATATTTACGTTTCACCGAGCCAGGTGCGCCGCTTTGGCCTTCGTACCGGTGATATTGTCGATGGCGAGATCCGTGCACCGAAAGACAATGAACGTTATTTCGCGTTGCTGAAAGTCGGCTCGATCAATAATGAGGCGCCGGAGAAACTGCGTCACCGCATTAACTTCGACAACCTGACCCCGCTTTATCCGGAACGCAAGATCAAGCTGGAACTGGAAGACCCGACCAAGAAGAATATGACCCAGCGCGTGGTTGAACTGGTTTCTCCCCTGGGCTTTGGCCAGCGGGCGCTGATTGTAGCGCCGCCGCGTGTTGGTAAAACCATCATGCTGCAGGACATTGCGCATTCGATCATTCAGAACCATCCGGAATCCTATCTGATCATTCTGCTGATCGACGAGCGTCCTGAGGAAGTCACCGACATGGTGCGTAACGTCCTCGACCGCAACCGCGACAAGGGTGTTCAAGGCGAAGTTATTTCATCGACCTTCGACGAGCCTGCCACACGTCACGTAGCGGTGGCCGAGATGGTAATGGAGAAGGCCAAGCGCTTGGTGGAACACAAGCGCGATGTTGTTGTGCTGCTCGACTCTATTACGCGTCTGGCGCGCGCTTACAACACGGTAGTGCCATCATCCGGTAAGGTTCTGACAGGCGGTGTTGATGCCAACGCGCTGCAGCGTCCGAAGCGTTTCTTTGGTGCTGCGCGTAACACGGAAGAAGGCGGGAGCCTGACCATCATTGCGACAGCGCTGATCGAAACCGGTAGCCGCATGGACGAAGTTATCTTCGAAGAATTCAAAGGTACGGGTAACTCGGAGATCGTGCTTGAACGCAAGATCGCTGATAAACGCGTCTTCCCGGCGATTGATATTCAGAAATCCGGCACACGTAAAGAGGAACTGCTGGTCAGCAAGGATGCCCTCAATAAGATGTATATGCTGCGTCGTGTATTGTCGCCGATGGGCACTGTCGATGCGGTTGAATTCCTGATCGACAAGTTGAAAGACACCAAGAATAACGACGATTTCTTCACAAGAATGAATCAGTAATTCTCAGAATTTAAGCCCCGCTATAAGCGGGGCTTTTTTATCAGTCCATAAAATTTCACAATAATTTTATATGGTTACGAACTAATTTCGAAACGAAAATGTTTGTCATAATGTATTTTCAGTTATAGACTGAAGAATAGAACATACCTTCGCGGGCTGGTGGGCCCGCTTCGGGTTCAAAGACGGCCTCAAAGCATATTTACAGCCTTGGCCGTTGCTTATCAGTCGAAATTGGGTGGGTTAATCATGAATATGGTAGTGGAAACGTGCGGGGACTTACCCCGTCGGCGCATACGTGCGCTTTTTATAATGACGGCTTTTGTGCTGTTTGCATTTCTGGCCGTGACCAACGGCCCGGCTTGGTCTTTTGAAGTAACGAATACGGATGTTCACGGCCAGAGCGGTGTTGTTGCGCCGGTCATGCGTACACCTGCCGATCCGGCGGAAGATTCCTGCCTTTATATTTTGAAGGCTGCGCGTGACCGGGATGAACCTTCAACAGCTGACCGGCAATATCGTCAGGCCGCCGGATCTGCGGCGGCGGTAGGACTGGTATTCGGTGTGCGTTTTGCGCTCGGCCCGTCTGAGGTTACGAAAGCGCGTCGTCGTACGCAGCCTGTCGCTGCCTTCCGTGTCTGGGAGACGCGTGAAAGTGGCAATGGCGGCCAGGCGCTGGCGATTGCCGATTACCGTGCCTGCCGTAACGAGCATGCATTACGTACGCTGACTGATTAATGTTTATCTGGTTTTTTACTGCGTTCCTGTCGGACAGGGTTCCCGTGGATGCTACCTCCGTCATCTCGCCTTGTCCTTGCTCCTGAAGTCCGATCTGTCGTGTCCCTAAGACTGCCGCCTTGCGATATCTTTTCTTTTTTAAAGATGTCCGGGCGGCCTTTCTTTTCAGCCGATCATTTTCAGAACGATATCGGACCATAAGGGCGCGCTTTGCCCGGCGATGGCCGTAAGCGGGATCATGGCGGCCCATATCAGGACCGCCAGCATCAGGCCGACCCATCCGGCCCTGCCGGGTTTGGGATGAAGTTTTTTGCGTTTTTCGGGCGGCAGCAAATGCGCCATGGCCTCTTGCAGCGCTTTGGTGGCAGTGGACTGAATTGTCATCCATGAGAGTGTCATGGCGAGCAGCAGCATGGCGCCATCAACAGCCAATCGTGCCATATCGGCGGGCAAGTGCGGATAAAGATGATCGCGGGCGGGCGTGAGATAGAATGCTGCCAGCACAATAGCAGACAGCACAGAACCAAAAACAACGCCGATGCGGCGCGGACGTCTGGTGGCATTCTTTAACGCCAGATCGGCGCTGATAAGAATTTTATGCAGCGTCTCCGTGCGCAGACCGAAGGGATAACGTTTCTCGTAAGCTTCGAAGGCGCGGCCATGACCGCCCCGGGTGGAGAGCACAAGTGCTTCACCGATGGCGCGATAACGCGAGGCTTCCTTGATTTTGTCTGTAGCATTACCTGCTGTACGGGCAGCTTCATCAAGCAGGCGGATGCCGGGGAGCAAGGGCTCTTCGAGGAAGGGGTCCATATGGACCAGTTCAGGATGAAGGCCGAACAGCTTGCCATTCACAACCTGATCTTTCAGGCGGAAGCTGATGCTGCCCCAGGGCAGACGGACTTTGTAAGGGATTTTGAATTCTTCGGCTTTGACTTCCTGGTCCAGTTCTTTCAGGCGCTCAAGATCTTCAATCAGCGTAATATCGGCGTGTTTATCGGTGACCATTTTCGGGCCGAGTTTATCGATCAATGGCGGCAGTTCTGGTGCCCTATCACCTTCGATGAGTGCTTCCTTATCATACCAGAAATGACACTTGGTCTTGACGAGCAACGTGCCGATAACGCTGTGCCAGCCGGTGGCATTGCATTGCTGGCAATCAATTTTGCCGTCGCCCTTGCACACCAGACATTTGGTAAAGCCGCGGCCCTGACAAACATGACATTGCGCGCGGCCTCTGCCGTTACATTTAGTGCAGGTTTTGCGTCCGCCGCCGGACGCGATCGTACGGTGTCCCTGACACATCGGGCATTCCACCTGCATAGCGCCCTTGCAGCGATGACAGGTGGCGCGGCCATCGCCGTGGCATGTGCCGCAAGCGAGATTTCTTGAGCCTGAACAGGCGTTGCACAGATCGTGCACGACGTAGTTCTTGTTGTAACTGTCGAGCGCGATGGTTTGATTTTCGAGGGCGAAACCGAGATCGAGGCGCTTTTTCATCAGCTCGATCACATATTTTTTGACCTCGACATTGATTGTAATTTTTTCGAGCACACCGTGCATTTTGGTGCGCATGTCGTTGACGGAGCCTGCGACCTCACCGTTATGCTTGCCATTGACGCGTTTTTCGGCAATCTGCGGATCCATTTTAAAAAGTTCGTAGGCTTCGAATTTGAGGACCTGCCCTTCGAAATCGGCGAGCGCTACCTGCAGGCCGCGCATGCCATTCCCTTTGACGACTTCCTGCACACGCTTGACCGCTTTTTCAAGCAGTTCGTCAGGAACGGGTTCTGGTCCTTCAAGAAGGTCGGGATCGGTAACCGTCAGCGGATCGTTCTCGGGAAAAGGGGTGTCGCTCAAAAGATGGCCCTTCAGGCAACCTTGGCCTGCTTGAGATTTTGTTCAAGAAACGCGAGGGTTCTTTCATTGGCCAATGTTGCTGCGGCTTTATCGTAATGCTCGCCGTTACCGCGGGCAAAGGCATGATCAACACCCGGATACGAGTATAGCGTAATCCGGCGATGGCCGTCGAGGGCGGCCTTAATCTGGCTCTGCGCCTCTTTGGAGACAAATCTGTCTTCTTCGGCGATATGCAGCATCAAGGGGTTTTTAATATTGCGGTTTTCATCAAGCAGCGCTTCGAGGCCGACGCCGTAGAAACTGATGGCACAATCGACGGGGGAGCGGGCAGCCATCAGGTAAGCCAGTTTACCACCGAGACAGTAGCCCAGCACGGCAACGCGGCCATTGCCCTGTGCGTGGCCCTTATAGACGTGAACGGTAGCGCGCAGGTCCTCGATGCCTTTGTCGATATCGAAGCGGTTCATCAGGCCAATCGCTTGGTCCCATTCGGCTTTGGTTTTATCGGTGAGCTGGATTCCCGGTTGCAGGCGCCAGAACAGGTCGGGGCAGACGGCAATATAGCCCTGGCGTGCAAGTTCGTCGCATTTGTTGCGCATTTCCTGGTTCACGCCGAAAATTTCTTGAATCAAGACAACGGTCGGGGCCGGAAGTTGGGCAGGCATGGCTACATAAGCTTCGAAAGTGCCGCCATCTTTGGCTGGTATTATTTGTGTTGTCATATTTTTCCCCTCGCACAACGGTATCAGAATACGCCGCCGGAGAAAGACTGCAACCCTTAAATGGGCTGAAAATCTAGCCTTCTGCTTCAGAATGTAGCACGGGCTGCGGATATGGCCGGGGGTTGCGTGGCTTCTTTTATGCGCTGCATGAGCGCCTCTATGAGGGCTTCTTGCGCTGTCGAGTGTTTGGTATTGCTGCGCACCAGTGTGGCAGAGGAATTGAAAGCCAATAGCTTCCTCTCAAGCCCGTTGGCGTCCAGACTGGCTCCGGTTTGGACGATTTCAAGAATGGCATCGGCGCGTCCGGCAGGGATAGTGCTTTCGACGCCGCCTTTCTGCGCGATGATGCGTGCAGGTCGTACGTCTTCGCGCGATAATAATTGCTGCAGCAGTGCGGGGTAAGACGTAGCGATGCGCAATCCCTCAAGATCGCTGAGATTTTCAATGCGTACAGCGGGTCTGGCGGCTATCCATAGCGAACAAGCGGATATGCGCGGCAGGGTCAGGAGCAGCATCGGTTGACCGGGAAGGCCGTCAGCTTTCCCGGCGGCTTCGAATTCGCGAAGAATATCAGTGCCGACGATCGCCATATTTGCTGCACCATCACTAATCCACTCAAGAGCGGCATCAGCGCGGAGTTCGTAAGTTTCGATGTCCGGGAGTTGATTTCTCAGGTCGCGGGTTAGTCCCTGAGCTGCGCGGGGAGACGGTTTTTCAAAAACCAACCCCGCATTGCGCAAGATTTCATTAAAGGCGTCCCGCAGCCGTTTCTGGTCTGGCAGGATGAGCCGGAAATTCGGGCTGTTTTCAGCCTCGTTTTTTTCATTCACACCGATCATGGCTTTTTGCCTTTTTAGTCGTCTTGCCGTTTGTCCGTATCATTGTAGTACTACACTAATACAGAAGGGTCAAGCATATTCTTTGAGATTTTTTTTCGGCGCTGAGGGGCTTCTCAGCCTTGCCGTTTCTTCATGCGTTCGAGAACCAGGCGGTAGCCGTGAAACGACTCTTTTTCAAGAAAGCGGGCAACGCGTCCGACGGTCGTGGTGCTGGCACCGGTGGTGGCGGAGATATCGCGATATGAGGCATCGCCGCGATCGAGCATTCGGGCGATCACCCAGCGTTCCGAAAGCGCTTTGATTTCTGCCGGGGTGCAAAGATCGGTCAGGAAGCTGCGGGCTTCATTGATGTTCTCAAGTTGCAGCAAAGCATCGCACAGGTCGTTGAAGCCTGCCGGATTTTTTTGGTTCTGGTCGTGCGTATCAGCCATGTCCCCGTTCTAGCACAGCCGATGAAAAGCTGCTACACCTTGTGCCTTACCGCCTTGGCCAAGAGGACCGTTCCATGAAAGTCACCGTGAATGTCGATTGCACACCTGAAGAAGCCCGCGCTTTTATAGGCCTGCCGAATATTGCGCCGCTGCAGGAGCGGATGATGAAGGAAATGGAAAACCGTATGGCTGAGAATCTGCAAAATCTTGATCCAGAAACCTTTATGAAGACATGGTTGCCGCTGACCATGGAAAGCTGGGGTGAGATGCAGAAAATGTTCTGGGGCCAGATGCAGATGGGTATGGGTGCTCCGGCTTCCAACGACGATAAATCCAAGTAATTAAAAAGTAATCCGATGACGTTCGCCGATACGATTTATGCGCTTTCCACGCCCTGGGGTGTTTCCGGGGTGGCGGTGGTGCGTGTATCCGGGCCAGGCGCTCTTACAGGCCTGACGCAATTAAGCAACAAACAGGCGCTGGCACCGCGACAGGCGCATTTGCTGCGGTTGACCGATCCTGCGGACGGGCATGTCATCGATCAGGCTCTGGTTCTAAGCTTTCCTGCCCCGGCAAGCTTTACCGGCGAAGATGTCGTGGAGTACCAGATTCACGGCGGCGTTGCCGTCATTAACGATATGTTGCGGGTTCTCTCCGCCCTGCCCGGTTACCGCATGGCGCAGCCCGGCGAATTTACGCGGCGCGGGTTTGAAAACGGCAAGATGGATCTGACCGAGGCCGAAGCCATCGGCGATCTGATCCATGCGGAAACCGAAGCGCAAAAGGCGCAGGCGCTTTTGCAGATGGAGGGCAGCCTTTCAAAGCTTTACGATGAATGGGCGCAACGTCTGGTACGGGCGCTCGCCCACCTTGAGGCTGACCTTGATTTCCCGGATGAAGATTTGCCGCAAGGTGTGGCGCATGCGGTGACGCCCGTGCTGCAATCCTTCATCAGCGATCTTGATGAACATCTGAACGATAATCGCCGTGGTGAAAGATTGCGCGACGGCATTCATGTGGCGGTGATCGGTGCGCCCAATGCGGGCAAATCATCCCTGGTGAATGCGCTGGCGCAGCGCGACATCGCCATCGTTTCCGAACATGCGGGGACGACCCGCGATATCATTGAGGCGCATTTGAACCTTGGCGGCTTTCCCGTGATCCTTTCTGACACGGCGGGTTTGCGCCCCGATCAGATTGGTACTGAAGGACAAGACAGCATTGAAAGCGAAGGCATTCGCCGGGCGCTGAAACGCGCCGAGGATGCGGACATACGTGTGCTGGTATTCGATGCCGCGCAATTGCCCGCGCTTGATCCGCATACGATAAAGCTGGTGCGCGAAAACACCATCGTGGTGTTCAACAAGATTGATCAGTACACAGGCCATACGCCCGCCGTGTTGTGTCATGTGCCGGTGTTGATGTCGGTAAAAGATAATAAAGGCATTGATACGCTGACGGATGCTTTGCTGCTTATGATCCGCGAAATGATCGGCACCCGTGAAGCGCCTTCACTCACCCGTGAACGTCATCGCACTGCTTTGCAGGAATGTAAGGTATCGCTGCTGCGGGCGCTGAATGCACCATTGCCGGAATTGATGGCGGAGGATGTGCGTTTGGCAATGCGTTCGTTGGGTCGCATCACAGGGCGGGTTGACGTCGAGGACTTACTCGACGTCATATTCCGTGACTTTTGTATCGGGAAGTAAGCCTTAGCCGACTTTCGGCGATTTCGGGAACATCAGCGCGACCATGCGGTCGAGAAGCTGCGATGCGTCTTGCGTTCTTTGTTCTTTAACGGCCGCTACGAAATCCTTACGCAGACCTTTACGAACATTGTCTGTGGCGTCGTCGTTTATGGATTCTAGCAGCAATTCACCAATGCCATTATTGGTGTGAGTACGCATAAGCGTGAGGTACGCATCTTGTTTGGCGTGAAGGAATTCTTTGTCTGCAACCAATACGAGCTTGAGGACGTCTTTGTGGCCGCCTGCGGCCGCATTTTGTACTGCCGCATTGAGGTCGTAGTCAACGTCGGCGCCGCCACAGAGCAATTCACGGGCGCGTTGCGCATTATTAGCCAAGGCCTTGTCGGCGAGTTCTTTGGAGAGTGTTTCTGACATGATTATTCCTAGAGCTTGTGCGTAACGGTGTTTTTCTGAGCGGCGCGCTGGGCAGCGACGTAATAGTCATCGCCTGAAATGTATGAGGGCGCGGAGCCGCCAGCTTTTACGATGCGTTGTCTTTCTTCCATGGTCAGGCCTAGCCAGTAGACAGTGCTTTCATTGAAGCTGGCGGCGGCATAGCCGTAAGCGGATTTTGCAGGCTTGTCATCGTTGCTGTCGGACATCGCGGGCTCCTTATTTATGATGTGAAATCTGTGTCTTTGTATATGGAAAAGAATATCATCGTCAAGTATTTAAAAAGATGGAATTTATCCACAGGTTCGGGTTATAAAGTCCCCCTTATGAAGCTTGATCCCCATACATCTTTTGACGTGATTGTTGTCGGCGGCGGCCATGCCGGTTGCGAGGCAGCGGCGGCGTCTGCGCGTATGGGAGCCAAGACCGCCCTGCTGACCCATAAATTCGAAACCATCGGGGCTATGTCCTGTAACCCCGCTATCGGCGGTCTGGGTAAGGGGCATCTGGTGCGTGAGATTGACGCGCTTGACGGGATCATGGCCCGGGTCATCGATCAGGCCGGAATTCAGTTCCGGATGCTCAATGCCTCCAAAGGCCCGGCCGTGCGCGGCCCGCGGGCGCAGGCTGACCGCAAGCTCTATAAACAGGCGATGCAGGCTTTGCTTTCCGACTACCCCAATCTGACCATCGTGGTCGGGGCGGCGGACGATCTGGTCCTGAATGCTTCACGTGAAATAGCGGGCTTGCGGACTCTGGACGGGCGGGAATTTTCCTGCCGTTCTGTGGTGCTAACGACCGGGACTTTCCTGCGTGGGCTGATTCACCGGGGCGAAGAGCGGATTCCGGCGGGGCGCGTCGGGGAGCAGCCCACCGTAGGACTGGCCGAAACCCTTGAAAAGCTTGAATTTCCGCTGGGTCGCCTGAAAACCGGCACTCCGGCGCGTCTGGATGGCCGCACGATTGACTGGAGCCGCCTTGAGGAGCAGCCGGGTGATAAGCCGCCGCAGCCCTTCTCTTTTATGAACACGGAAATCACGGTGCCGCAGATTTCCTGTTTCATTACCCATACCAGTCAGAAAACCCACGAAATCATCCGGGCGAACCTGCACCGGGCGCCGATGTATTCGGGCGCGATCAAGGGCACGGGGCCGCGCTACTGCCCGTCGATTGAGGACAAGGTGGTGCGTTTTGCCGATAAGGAACGCCACCAGATTTTCCTCGAACCCGAAGGGCTGGACGATCACACAGTTTACCCAAACGGGATATCCAATGCACTGCCGATTGAAGTGCAGGCGGAGCTGCTGCAATCCATTGCAGGGCTTGAAAAGGCAAAAGTGCTCGAATGGGCTTATGCGATTGAATATGATTATTGCGATCCGCGCGACCTGAAAAACACGCTGGAATCCCGCCGTTTGCCGGGGCTTTTCCTTGCCGGACAGATTAACGGTACGACCGGCTATGAAGAAGCAGCGGCGCAAGGGCTGGCGGCGGGTTTGAACGCCGCACTGCTGGCCGAAGGCGTTGGACGGACATTTGTGCTTGACCGGGCGGACGCCTATATTGGAGTACTGGTGGATGATCTGATTTCCAGGGGCGCACCGGAGCCGTACCGGATGTTTACCAGCCGGGCGGAGTACCGCCTGCGCTTGCGCGCGGACAACGCAGACCAGCGTTTAACGGATCTGGGGATGGCGCTGGGGTGCGTGGATGTTTCACGTGAAACATCGTGGATAAAAAAGAGAAGCGATCTGGAGGCCGCCTATGGCCTTGCAAGAGGCCTTCTAGCGACGCCCAATGTTTTGGCTAAACACGGCGTTCAGGTGAATATGGACGGCCAGCACAGGAGCGCTTTTGACCTGATTGGTTACGCTCATGTGGGCTGGGATGGCGCGGCACAGGTCTGGCCGGAGTTGAATAATCTGTCCCCTGCAGTGATCGAACAATTGAAGATCGATGCGCTCTATAGCGGCTATATGGAGCGGCAGGATACCGATGTCGCCGCCTTCCGCAAGGACGAGGCGCTGGCTCTCCCTGCTGATATTGATTATGCCGCGATTGGCAGCCTTTCTACCGAGATTCGGATGAAGCTGGACAAGGCACGTCCGGCCACGCTTGGTGCGGCGGCCCGGATTCCTGGGGTGACTCCGGCGGCAGTCGTGGCGCTGCTACGCTTTGTTAAGCGCAAGGACCAGCGCGATGTTGCCTGATGTTTCACGTGAATCATTTGCCCGTGAGGCTGGTTTATCCAATGTTTCACGTGAATCATTGGATAAATTGACTCATTATCTGGTGCTGCTGGAGAAGTGGCAGAAGGCGGTTAATCTGATTAGCCCCTCTACCCTGCCTGATGCCTGGAATCGCCATTTTGTCGATTCGGCGCAATTGGGCGCGCTGATTGATATAGAGGACATCTTGTCCTCACGCCGCCGCGTCGGATCGAGTCCGGTTTGTTATGCGGACGACGCGCCGGACGAGGAAAAGGTGGTTTTGTTCGATTTTGGCAGTGGCGCCGGTTTTCCCGGTCTGGTGCTGGCGATCTTGTATCCGCAGCTTTCTGTGCATCTGGTCGAATCAGATCAAAAGAAGTGCAGTTTTCTTTCCACTGTTTCACGTGAAACAAACGTGAGCGTATCGATTCATAATTGCCGGGTTGAGGCGTTGGTTACCGATGCTATTCCCGATATCATATCGGCACGGGCTTTGGCTGACTTAGGTAAGCTTTTAGGGTATGCTCAGCCATGGACGCAAAAAAATCCTGCCCTGATGCTATTGTTACCCAAAGGCGAAAATTATACGAACGAACTGAGGGAAATCGGTGCAGGACGTTTTACACAGTGTGAAGAATTCCCTAGTAAAACCGATGAAAAGGCCAGAATTCTGCGGATTTCAGGCTTAAAATAGCGTGTGTATAAAGAATGGGTTGTTTCGACTCATTTTCTTGACCGGAACGAGTCGTATTGGATATGAGTAGAGCTATGACAGAAAATCTCCCTGCAGCGTTAAAGGTTCCCCGTATTCTGGCGATTTGCAACCAGAAAGGCGGTGTCGGCAAAACCACAACAGCGGTTAATCTGGCGACGGCGCTCAGCGCGGTTGGCAAGAAGGTTTTGCTGGTTGATCTCGATTCACAGGGCAATGCAACGACGGGTCTGGGGATCAAGCGCTCCAGCATCGTCAAAAGTACCTATGATGTGCTGTTTCACGAGGCGCCCATCAGTGAAATTGTTATGGAAACGAAAGTGCCGCGTCTTCATGTGGCCCCTTCCACGATTCACCTCTCCGGCGCTGAAATTGAATTGGTGACGGTTGACCGCCGCGAATATCGTTTACGCGAAATGCTGCGTGTACCGCTCTCTTATGATTACGTGATCATGGATTGCCCGCCGGCGCTCAATCTTTTGACGCTGAATGCGCTGGTGGCGGCGGATGCGATTGTGGTGCCGCTGCAATGTGAATTTTATGCTCTCGAAGGTTTGTCGCACCTGCTGAAAACCATTGAGCGTGTGCGCAAGAGTTTCAATCCGGCGCTTGATATTCACGGCGTCGTTCTGACCATGTACGACAAGCGTAACAAGCTGTCGGTGATGGTGGAAGAAGACGTACGGGGCTTCCTCGGCGACAAGGTTTACAAGGCCATGATTCCCCGTAATGTACGCGTGTCAGAGGCGCCGAGTTTCGGGCTCCCTGCTATAGTGTACGATATGGGCTGCCCCGGCTCTCTGGCATACATACGGCTGGCCAGCGAAGTGCTGAAGCGCGAGAAGCTGTTGCTGTCTCCCGAACCCCTTAAAGAACAAGTGGCTTAATAGAAATGAGCAATGAAATGACGATGAATACCGCCAAAAGACAACGTGGTTTAGGCCGCGGCCTGAACGCCCTGTTCGAAGATGATGAAGTCACATTCGCTACGCAGACCCCTCCGGCACCCTTGTCCGAGATGAATGTTCCGGTGAACAGTGGTCGCCGCACACTGGGTATTGATTTGCTGCAGCCCAGCCCGTTCCAGCCGCGCCAGTATATGGATGAGAATGCTTTGTCCGAATTGGCGCAGTCTGTCGCCGTTCACGGCGTTTTACAGCCGATTTTGGTGCGTCAGGTACCGGGACAGGCGAATAAATGGGAAATTATTGCGGGCGAACGCCGTTGGCGCGCCGCGCAGCGCGCCAAGTTGCACGAAGTTCCGGTTGTTATCCGTGAATTCGACGATGAAACCGCCGCTGAAATCGCGCTCATCGAAAACCTGCAGCGCGCCGATCTTAATGCGCTGGAAGAAGCGCAAGGCATCAAACGCCTGATGGATGATTACGGTCATACGCAAGAGAAGTTGGCCGCTGTTCTCGGCAAGAGCCGCAGCTATGTCGCCAACATGACGCGCCTGTTGTCACTGCCTGCGGGCGTTCATGTGATGATGCACGAGGGTAAACTCTCTGCCGGTCACGCGAAAATTCTCGTCAATGCCGCGCATCCGGAAGATTTGGCACGCCGTATCATTGCCGAGGGCTTGAGTGTGCGCGAGGCCGAGAAGCTTGCCGCTTCGGAAGAAAAGGCGAAGCCGACGAAGGCGAGTGTTGCGCGCAAGGCTGTTGCGAAAGACGTGAATGTTTTGGCGCTAGAAAAAGACCTCACCGACAAGCTGGGGCTGAAAGTGGCAATTGATCTCCGCAAGAATGGTCACGGCACTGTGCGTGTGGAATATAAATCTCTCGATCAGCTGGATGATGTTATCCGCCGCCTGACGAACATATAATCACGGCGCATTTTTATTCTTGGGACGCGGCGGAAAATTATGTGCCGCGTCAACAAGATCGCGCTGAAAATCGTCACGGTTTTTTGTCAGGTAAAGTCCCTGCACGGCATCTCCGGCATATCTTAGCGCGTAAGCTTCATCGGCATCCTTGATGCGCTCCAATACAATATGTGCTTGCGGCACAACGGTTTTAATGCGCTTTACCAATTCTTCCAGATCGAAGGGATTGTGTTTGTCCAGCGCCGCTTCCACTGTTTCACCGTCTATCTTCACGTAGTCGATGATGCCTTTCAGGTTATCAAGGCGCGTCCAGTCGTGACTGTCGATACCGTCATTGTCTTCGAGATGACGCGCGCGGTCGTGATAAAAATCATCAATGGCGAAGCGGCATCCGAAATCCTTTTTCATCGCCAGTAAAACTTCGCGGCAGGGATTGTCGGCGAGATCGTCTTCGGTCACTTCAAAGGTGATTTGGTTTTGAATGTCTTCAACAGCAAAATTATCGCGTAACATCTGTCCGACATCGTACCAGAAATCAGCGGAGGCCATATTGCGGGCGGAAGTGTTGATGGAGACCGGCATCAGGTTTTCACGCAGCGCCTGATCGACGCCCGCGAGTATCAGCGCCATATCAAGATGTTGTTGCAATCCCGCTTCGCTGATCGTGGTGATGGGTGCGAGCGGTTTGATCGGTTTGCCGTCAGCGGTGGTGGCGCGTAACAACAATTCAGCGGGGTAATGCTGTTGTCCGTTCCTGTCATGGGCATCGTGCCATGCTTCCGCTTCAAAACGAAAACGCCCTAAAGACAGCGCTTCGAGCAAGGCCTGTGCGGGCGCGGCCTGATCGGCGGGTATTGTCCCGGCAGCGCTTTTCAGCGATAGGCCCATGCGGGCTGACCCTATTAAGGCGCTGAATATGGCGGCGCGTTCTTTTGTCACTTTGAATGCCCTTTTATGTCCCCAATATCGCCCCACAGTAGCAGAAAAATTGTGAATAATCGCTGAATTCCTTATGAAACGGAGTGATCTGAACCAAGTAAGGGGGGATGATCTCGCCATGTTTAATCGTTTTCTTGCTCTCTTCGCAGTTTTTGTGCTCGCTGCCTGCGGGTTTACGCCGCTTTATGGCGACCACAGCCCCTCCGCCGACGCCAGTATCAGGGCGGAACTGAATAGCATCTATATCGGAAATATTCCCGATCAACCGGGGCAATATCTGCGTAATGCGCTGATGGATCGTTTTTACAGCACGGGCCGTCCGGGTGCGGGCGCGCGCTATAGTTTGATTATAGCTCCGGTTGCTGAAAGTCGTGCCGAGCTTGATATTACTAAGACTTCAGACAGTACGCGGGCGCAGCTTTATCTTTCCACGTCCATGGTTTTGCAGGATAGCGACGGTGTCGAGCTTATGACCCGTTCTCTCAATGCTGTGACCAGCTATAATATCCTCGATAGCCAGTTTACGACCCGCGTGGCCGAGGAATCGGCCCGCCGTCAAGCGCTTGATGATCTGGCGCGGCAGATCGAGATGCATACGCTGTTGTATTTCAACAGATAGACTGCATTCTGCTGCAGGGCACCATTTTTTCGTTGACTTAGTATGCTGATACGGGTTACGACAAGATCATGAGACAGCGCATCACCATCATTATGATGATTATTACCGCCGGCAGGGCCTGAAAAACCCTGCCCTCCAGGCGGATGTGGCGTTTTTAAGCTCTCTTTTTAAGCTCTCTGGCGCATCCCGACACCCCCTTAAATACCATCAAGCGGCGTTACCAAGGATGCTACGGCCATGAAATTCACTCTCGTTAAAGTTTTTAATCCTTCTGCCCTCGGGCTGAACGGCGATCATTATGCGGTTGTGGCCGATCTGCCCGCCGATCTGGGCGGGGCGCGCCGTGTGGCCGACGTGCTGCCCGCTGCCGAGGTCGAGCGTAAACAGGACGTGATTGAGAAATTTGAGCGGGCGGTGTCCTTCCTGCCCTATCGTCGCCATCAAGGCGGTTGGGAATTTGATTTCCTGACGGAGGACCGCCCCGGCGTTGTGCGACATCAGGGCACAATGTATGTCCCCGAGCGTCCGGTTGCGGGGGGCGATATCGTCGATACTTATTTTCACTGGATGTGCTGGCGGGCGCGGGTTTATTTGTGGGCGGGCAGCCGCGAGCGTGTGGCGCTGCCCCTGGTCGATGAAGCGCGGTTGCTGAGAAGTATGTCACCCGTATCGCTGACACCTGCGCAGGCGGTTTATGCCCAAGCACCCTTGACCCGGCCTGCCGCGACTCTATGATGCGGGTATGAAGCTCCCTTTCAAGCAGATCGAGCCTTTCGTCAAGAACCCTGACGCGAAGGCGCGCGTTATCCTTATCTATGGCCCTGAAAGCGGTCTGATGAAGGAACGCAGCGGCATCATCGGTAAAACCGTGGTGGCCGATCTCAATGATCCTTTCAACGCGGTGACGTTAAGCGCCGATAAACTGATCGACGATCCGGCGCGTCTGATGGATGAAGCCATGGCGATGTCGATGCTGGGCGGCGCACGGCTGATCAAGATTGAAGATGCGGGCGATACGCTGTCGCCGCTGATCAAGGATTACCTGCAAAACCCGAGCGCGCAGAACCTTGTGATTATTGAGGCGGGTGAACTGGGGACGAAATCGCCCTTGCGCGCGCTGATTGAGAAGGCTGCGAATGCCGCCGCCCTGCCCTGCTATGTTGAGGATGAACGTGATCTCACCGGAATTATTCGTGAAACATTAAAAGACGCGGGTTGGTCAATTGATCAAGACGCCTTGGGTCTGCTGGCGAGCGCTCTGGTGGGTGACCGTTTACGTGCGCGTAATGAACTTGAGAAACTGATTATTTATAAGGGTGCTGATAAAACGGCGGTGAGCCTTGATGATGTGCAGGCCTGCACCGGTGGTGCCGGGGCGCAGACGCTGGATAAATTTGTCTATAGCGTTACCGGATCAAAACCGGATGCGGTATTGATGTCGTTTCAGATTATGATTCAAGAGGGTGTGCCACTAATTGTGATTTTGCGTTCGCTGCAAAATCATTTCCGCCGCCTGCATGTGGTGAAGGCGCGCGTGGAACGTGGCGAAGCGCTGGAGTTTGTGATGAAGTCATTACAGCCACCCGTGTTCTGGAAGCAGGAAGACATGTTCAAAAGCCAGATCCGTTCATGGAGTTTGAGCGGCCTTGCCCGCACCTTGCAAAAACTTTCCGAGCTGGAGGCAAGCTGCAAGAAAACAGGTGTGCCTGATGAAACGCTGACGGCGCAGGCGTTGCTGTCGATTAGTCGCAGGGCGGCTTAACACTATCTCCTCCTTCGTCATCCCGAGCGAAGCCGAGGGATCTTTCCCGGTCTGTACTTGATCAGATCCCTCGGCTTCGCTCGGGATGACGGTAACGAGAAAAAACCCGGCGCATGACCGGGTTTTTTTACTCATTGCTATTTATTCACTGTTAGCTACTCGTCCCGCCCCATCTGATCGACGCGCATCTGGCGGGCGCGGGTCAGGATGGCTTCTTCGAGCTGGCGGGCGGTTGTGTCCGTTGCTGTGGAATCGCGCCATGAGCCACCTTTCAGGTTCTGGCGGAAGACCTTGACCGAGATACCATCGGAGCGCAGCTGTTTGTCGAGGATAAAGACATTGAGCTTAAAGCGTTCGTTCGGGGTTTCCGGTGGGGAATACCAGTCGGTGATGATGGTGCCGCCAAACGGATCGGCGCTGGCGAGCGGCATAAAGGAAATGGTGTCGAGCGAGGCGCGCCACAGGAAGCTGTTGACGCCGATGCCGGAACCAGAGTCCTTGTCGCTACGGCCCATGTTCAACAGGCCGCCATCGCCAAAGACGCTGGGGTCTTTTTCGTAGATGGCGTTTTCATTTGACTGGGATGAACGGTTGCCGCCCGTCGGGTATTTCGCTTCACCTTCCGGCATGGCGCTGCACGAAACCAGATACAGGCAGGACATGAGCAGAACAAAAGCCCAGAACAGCTTTTCGCAGGTAGGATAAAGGGCGCTGCGGTTCATCAGATGAAAACTCCGTACATATATATAAGAGATGGGGTTTAGATAGCATACTCATTAAGGGGGCTCAAGGGTGGAGGTCTTGCCTCTCCCTATGGGAGAGGGGGCTAAGGTGTGCAAGTGTGGGCTGACTCCCGAAAGCCACAAAGTTTCTATAATAATTCGAATCGGGGTGTCTTGATATTAACTGGCGGATTTCTGCCGTGTTGTGGCTGTAACCCCTTGTTTTTCCCATAATATACAGTTGCAAATCTGCAACGCGCTTGAGGAAAATGTGACGTTTTTGCATGAAGATGCTTGAGGGATCGTTCTTATGGTGTCAAACATAGCGCTGTCATAACCCGAAAGGGGATGATTCTCTCTGGGTTCACCCGAACCTTTGTTCAACTTAAACCAAATCAGTCTTCGGACTGGAAGGATTAAAACTATGAAAAAACTGCTTTGCACAGCCGCTCTGGCTGGCCTCGTTGCAGTAGCCGCTGCTCCGGCTATGGCTCAAGGCGATCAAAGTGCTCTGAAACTGGACCTCGGTGGTTATTTCCGCGGTTACGTTACGTACCACACCCAAGATACGGTTGCTGGTTCTGACGAGCGCAACATCGACATCCTGCGTGATACAGAAGTTCACTTCACAGGCGAAACAACACTGGATAACGGTCTGACCGTTGGTGTTCACGTAGAAGCTGAAGCCGATATGGGCGACTCTTTCAACGTTGACGAGTCCTACATGTATGTTTCCGGCTCCTGGGGTCGTGTAAACTTCGGTGGCGAAGATGGCGCTGCTTACCTGTTGCAAGTTGCTGCTCCGTCAGCTGACAGCAACGTTGACGGTATCCGTCAGTACGTTGATGGCGTAAACTATGGTATTGCTCCGGCCGCCTTCACAGGTCTGGCTGCTGCTGACTGGGATTATGCTCAAGACGCAACCGACACTTCCGACAAGATCACCTACCTGTCGCCGGTATTTAACGGCTTCCAGGCTGGTGTTTCTTATACACCGGACGTAGTTGCTACAGCATATGCTCTGAACGCTGAAACTGCTGCTGCTTCCAACAGCCTCGGCGGCGTAAATGCTGACGACGTTGCTGGTTCTTATGGCGATGCTTGGGACTTGGCTGCCCGTTACGAAGGTCAGTTCGACCAATTCGGTCTGACACTCGGCGCTGGCTTCACCCACGTTGAGCAAGAAGATGCTGCTGCTGGCGAAGACGACCTGCAAGCCTGGAACGTCGGCGCTGCCGTTACGTTCGGTGGTTTCGGTGTAGGCCTCGTTTACACAGAAAACGACCAAGGCCAGGACAACTCTGGTGGTGGTACAGACAACGAAGCCGACATCTGGGTTCTGGGCGCTGACTACACGACCGGTCCTTGGAAAATGGGCGCATCATGGTACACACGTGATGATGAAAACTTCGCTGGTACAGACGAACTGGATACAGATCGTTATTCCGGTGGTGTTACATACACCTACGGCCCAGGCATGACCTTCCGTGGTTCCGTACACTACATCGACCACGAAGTTGCTGCTTCCGACATGGACGCAACAACGTTCCTGATCGGTTCACAAGTTAACTTCTAATCTTCGGATTAGAGTGTGATTTAAGGGAAGGGGCAGGAAACTGCCCCTTCTTCTTTTTTGGCTTTCTCCCTCTCCCTACGGGAGAGGGTAGGGGTGAGGGGGATTGCGCTAATCATAGTTTCCCTCACCCGGCCAGCAACGCTGGCCGACCTCCCCCAGAGGGAGAGGTGAAGGAAGATGTCGCTCGGGATGACAAGCGGGCAGAATTGTGCAAATCTTTCTTCCATGAACGACATATCTGAAAATCTGAAAATCGTGCGGGACGGGATCGCCAAGGTGGCGCGTGAATATAAGCGCACACCTGATGACGTGCAGCTGGTGGCGGTTAGCAAGATGCAGGAGCCGGAAAAAATTCTCGCGGCGCTGGGTGGCGGTCAGCGCGTGTTCGGCGAGAACCGTGTGCAGGAAGCGCAAAGCCACTGGACAGCCTTAAAGCAGCAATATCCCGATATTGTTTTGCATCTGATCGGCCCGTTGCAAACGAATAAAGCCAAGGATGCGGTGGCGCTCTTTGATGTGATTGAATCGGTGGACCGCCCCGACATCGTTCAGGCGCTGGCCAAGGAAATGAAAAAGCAGGGGCGCGATATTCCTTGTTTCGTGCAGGTGAATACCGGGGCCGAAGAGCAGAAGGCGGGGGTTCTGCCTTCGTCGCTTCCATCCTTACTGGCCTTGTGCAAAGAAGAGAGTTTGCGCGTCGAGGGGCTGATGTGCATTCCTCCCGTAGGGGAACCACCCGCGCTGCATTTTGCTTTCCTGCGCAAGCTGGCGCAGGAATCCGGCCTGAAAAAACTCAGCATGGGCATGAGCGGCGATTACGAGAAGGCCATTCCGCTGGGCGCTACCCATGTGCGCATTGGGACGGCGATTTTTGGTAACCGACAATAAGTTGTTTTCCTTGTCATCCTGAGCGAAGCCCGTCAGGGCGTAGTCGAAGGATCTGATCAGGTAGCGACCGGGATAGATCCCTCGGCTACGCTCGGGATGACAAAAAGGGGGAGTGGTAGCTAAGATCAATCCCGTGGCAGCGGTGCCAGTTTTATTTCGGTGATGGCAGCGGCTGTCTGATCGGCGCGGATAGCGGCGAGGTTGATGCTGGCGGGATCAGACAATGGTGTGAATGGCATAGGCGATACGGATTGTGTTCTCGCTATAGGCTTGCGGCGCACCATGGTGCCTGCCATGCGGTCATCGTCGCTGTTTTTATTGAAGCTGTAATGTTCGTATTCGGCAGGCGGAGCGTTTGCTGTTGCGGCGGGTTGCGGGCTGAAAGCCAGTGCGGGCAATGGTTCACTTTCAATTATGTTGTCATTGAAAGCCACGCGGGCGGCCTGATTGAGATGTTGTTCGGGTGAGAGGTGCTGCGGTTTTGTCTGTGGCAGATCACCTTTGGTGACAAGGGCGACCATGTTCCCGGTCAGGTCTTTTCCGGTTTCTTCCTCGACGATTACATTGGCGATACCGGCGGCAGCCCCGGCAACGCCGCCAAAAATGGCACCGCCGATAATACGGCCCGAGGGTTTGATGGTATCGCCGGTCACGCTTTCATAAAGGTGATTGACGAGCGGGATATGGTGCAGCGGGTTCACGATGTCGATCAGGTCGCCGAAACCAAAGCTTTCGGTGTCCGCATCGGGGGTGACCGTACCCGTTACCGGTTCCGCGCTGGCGTAATGAAGGGCAGAGTCGAAGCTGTTTGTTTCCGGGACGGTGGCTTGTGCGGCGGGCTTGGGGCTTTCCCAGACGGGAACGCTTCCGGCCATGCGGTCATCCGGGTCCCGGCGCATGTGCAGGCGGGGCCGCGCGGGCGTGTCCGCAGCGTTTTGCGCCGAATAGGCATTCAGGGTGGCAGAATCAAGCATGAACAAACCTCAAGAGAGACATTCGCAAGCGTTGTGCCATAAATAATTATTATTTTTCAATGACTTAAATTATAGATAGCGGTGCGGACATGCTGAGGCTGCCGTTTTTACCTGCGCACAGGGCAAAAATTGTCATAGAGTATGTTTATGGATGAATCGGTCAAAATTCCTGTTTCCGTCTATGTCGCCGATCCGCTGACGCGGCGCGTGATTGCCGATGCGGCGGGCGCTGCCGGGTTCTCGGTGGTTTTCCCCGATCAGCGTGAGACCGCAACGGTCACGGTTTTCGGCCTGGTGCGATTGGGCGCGGTCTTGCAGAAAATCCGCCATTGCGCGCGCAAGGTCGATAGGCAAGCGCGGATATTTTCCCTCGGGCGGTTTGTGTTCGATCCGGAAGCCTCTACCCTGATGACGGATGAGGGCGAGGAAGTGGTGCTGACGGAAAAAGAGTCGGCGATCCTGATTTGTCTGGCCGAAGCGCAGGGCGCTTTGATCTCGCGCCGTGATTTGCTGACGAAGGTGTGGGGGTATGTCGACGGCGTTGAAACCCACACGCTGGAAACGCATATCTACCGCTTGCGGCAAAAACTGGAAATTGATCCGGCAAAACCTGAGATCTTGCTGACGCAAGAGCAGGGTTATAGTTTGAAATTCTAGGTTTGCAATCAATTGTCATCCCCGGCCAAGCCGGGGATGACAATGATGGTGGGGAATTCTAGGTTACTTTTTCCAGCATGGTTTTGGCGGCTTGCGTCAGGCTTTCAAGGAAGCTGCCTTCCTTGCGAATGGTCAGGGCCGTCACACCGTTTTGCAGTAATAGATCGAGATCGCCCAGCAACTGATAAATAGCGCGGTTTTCATCCTGCGAGAGCGATGGTGTTACTGTTGATGGCGTGACCGGTGCGGCAGGTGTGTGCTGTGCCGTGCTTTGATAGGCATGGGCGGCATTATGGGCGCGTTGTTGTTGTGATGAAAGTGCGGGCGCTTCGGGGTTTTCTGTTTTGGCCTGCTGGAATTGCGAGTCGGGGGCGATCAGGGTCGAGAGAAATTGTTTCAGCGCGGCAATCGAGACAACCATATCGTCTTCCCATTGCGGCTTTTCTTTCTTCTCATCGTCCCCGTCTTTTTTGCGGCGCTGATCATCGCGAGGCTCTTCGCGGCGGATACCCATCCAGGTGTCGGCGCTTTCAGTGTGGCGGAAGGTTGTGCGGAAAATACTGTCCAGACGTGAATCCATGACATTAGCCTTTAATAAAAACGGGTCGTCAAAAATTAATTCTTAAAAAGATTATAGATGTCCTGATTGCGGTTATATTTTTCGTAGCCGGGAATATCCATGTACCAAGCCATTTTCGTGCCGTCTTTGGACATGATTTCAAAAGACATGACGTCGGCCAGTAAGGCCCATAAATCAAACTTGTTGATCTGTAACGGCGCTTTTACATCAACGGCCCTGGGCATCAGTTCCAGTTTGAGTGTCGTTGTGACCTTACCTGACATTTGATAGTCCTTCATGCCTCCCCTGAAGAGATCGTATTCGTCGGCATTCAGTTTCACGCTCAGCATTTCTTCCAGATACTGAGGTATCAGGGCGATCCACATATCACCAACCTGCAACGGGAACAGGAACTCGGTATCGTGCACCATCTTGATCGGTATGGAAATAGAACCCTTCTCGCTGAGTGTGCGTTTGGCATGCGCTTCCGAGGGTACGGTGAAGATTACTTGTGCTTTTATCGTGATCGGATTTTCACCCACATCGTAAACATCAAATTCGCTTTGCAGGCGCGATACTTCGGCGCGCAGCAGATTGGCGCGCAGGCTGGGGGTGCCTTGCATATAAGCGGGCGAATTTCGGACCCATGTGGTGAAATCCGGCTTGGCTTTGGCCAGTTTAAAGAAGGCAAATCCGGCCATGAACTCCGTCGATAAATTCGGCGTTGTTGTTGACTGGGCATGCGCCCGGGGCGTTGCCATTATCAGGCAGATAAAACACATCAAAATCACAAGGAGTGTCGGCCCTGTATGTCTTTGCGTCGGTCGTTTGTATTGGTGGGCCATGTTGCGCTGCTTGCCAGAGGTGATAAATGGACTTAAGTACACTTTAACTGATAATAATTTACAGACAGTATAGGATCAGATAAAGCCCTATACAGGCGGTAAGGCCATGATCTCCATAGATTCTTCAGGGAATAAACGCGGCGGCGGCGGGCAAAAGGAGGGGGAACCCCCTACCGAAGGGTCTACCGTGGCTGAAGATCAGGCGCTTTGGGACCAGGTTATGACGGGCGTCAAGCCTCTGGCCGGGGCGCGCAAGGTGGTGCCTGCGGTATCAGGCAACCGCGTCCCCTCAACCCCGCGGAAAGGGCGGACGGCTGAAAAACCGTTGCCCAAACCGGTGGCCAGAACGCCCGGCGATCAGGAGGTCGATCGGCGCACCGATCAGAAACTGAAACGCGGCCAGTATCCGGTGGATTTTACACTCGATCTTCACGGCCTTACGCAGGCGGCGGCGCGTGATAAATTGCAGGCGACGTTACGCCGCAGCTATACGCAGGGATTGCGCTGCGTACTGGTGATTACGGGCAAGGGCCGGGGCGAGGGGCAAGGTGTTTTGCGCCGCAAGGTTCCTGAATGGCTGGCTGAAGAGGCATTGCGTCCGATTGTGCTGCGTTTTCATGCGGCGCAGCCGGAACATGGCGGCGGCGGGGCACTGTATGTGTTGTTGCGGCGTAAACGTACGGTTGATTAATTGACTCTGACGCTGGTGTTGCGGGTGCGTACCAGTGTTTCTCCGTCAGGTGTTGTACGTGTCAGTGTTATCAGGCCGGTATAGCTCCCTGCGGGTGCCAGATTTTCGCCGAAACGCTTTCCTATATAATAGAATTGCCGGGCGCGGGTCTTTTCCTGAATGATTTCTCGGTGGGCAACGGGTTTGTCATCGGGGCCTATAATATCCATCTCGATTTTATCGCCGAGGGCGGCTCCATAAATCATCACCCAGAATGTCATGGCGTCGGTTTCATTGCGCCGTAGGGTTTCGGGGGCTGTCGCATCGATACGCAGAGCATCCATGTCGGGAATGCCCGCCTTGAAACCCGCCGCATAAAGCGCTGCCGGTTCGTAGGTAAGAGGCGGATTCCATAGGGTTGTCCCCGCACTATTGCAAGGTGTGTCGCTGCGGTTTCCAGTGAAGGGGTCATAGATGGCACCGCCCTTCATCACGGTAAAGTGCAGATGCGGAAATTCAGCGATCCCGGAATGACCGACCAGCCCGATGGGGTCGCCCGCTTTGACCTGCTGCCCTTCCTTGACGCGGAAGCTGCCCTGTTTCATGTGGCAGTATAATGTTTGCCAGCCGCCCTGATGTTCGAGAACGATGCCGTTGCCGCAACCCTTCTTTTCCTGCAGCAATTTTGTGATGTCTTCCTTGCTGGGCATGACGTCTTCAGAGCTATCGCGCAGGCGCAAGACTTTACCAGCGGCGGCGGCCAGTACGGGAACCCCCTTTTCCATGCTAACGAGATCAAGGATGCCAAAATCGCTGCCGTCATGCGTGTCATAGGTCAGCGGGCCGCAGGTGAAATCGCGGGCATTGTCGGTAGCGGCATCGGAGTCAGGATAATTCACCAGCCAGCATGAGGTGCCGGGCTGGCAGGCGACGGGCAGTTGCAGACTGATCGTGTCTTGTGCGCGCGCGGGCAACGGTAAGAGAAGCAGTAGCATGAAGATCAGTTTCATAACCAAACAACCGCTGCCGTCACCGTAAAAATTTTCCTGCCGACCAACCTCTTTGAAATGCAGGTTCTCGTAAAACTCATGAAGCTTTGCATCATTTTCGGGTGTTTCCAGAGAAACAGACGGGATGTTGCGGTTTTTTGCATAGGTGATGGCTGCCTTGATCAGTCCTTTGCCGACGCCTTGTCCACGATAGGCGGGCATCACGGCTACTGAATCAATACTCAGATTTTCTTTGTCGCCCGCTACTTCCGCGAGCAGATGGCCACAGACGCCTTGCACCACGTTGTCATAGACCAATACGACTTGTGTGGGATCAAGCATCAATTCGTAAAAGCTTTCCTCATCAACCGGGTATTGCGCTGCGCGGAAGCTGATGGTTTCGGTTTGCGCCATTAGCGAAATGTCATCAAGGGTGGCTTTGCGGATCATGCTGTTTTCCTGATATATGACGTGTCGGGCGCGTAACGGAGCTGCCCGGTTTCGATCAGCAGGCGCACGATGTCGTGGTAGTAATAACCTTTGTCGATATCTTCCTGATTGATATAGGCGCCCGCATCCCAGCTGGGATTGGGGTTGAATTCAATCAGTTTCAATTTTCCGTTTTTATCAAGACGATAATCGATCTTGGCGCAGTCGCGGGCATGCAGACAAGCGAATAATTTTTCTGAATAGGTATGAATTTCTTTTTCCAGCGCGGGCGTCAGTCGGGAATGATGCGTTTTTAGATGATCGTAAGGCCCGGCGATATCGTATTTTGAATCATAGGTCAGGATGTGCGGCACATTGTCGAGCAAGCGCGAATAATCCCATTCAAAGGTCGGCAGGTAATGATAGCCGTGCTGCGGGTTCCCCAGCACGGTGACGCGGTATTCGGTGCCGGGCAGGAATTCCTGCACCAGAATATTCTCGATATGCAGATCGTTTATCAGATGCAGAATTTGCACCTGCAATTCTTGCCGATTGTGAACAACGGATTTTTCTGTGATGCCGACACTGTTATCGGCGGCGCTGGGTTTAACCATGGCCGGAAATAAATGCCAGTTTTCCAGTATAGAAAAATCACCACTGAACAGAATTTCTGCCGGAACGGGGACGCCCGCTTCTGCGGCCAGCTTGCTGACTAACCCCTTATCATAGGACAATAGCAGGCAATCTGGCCCGGCTCCGGAATAGGGAATGTCCAGCATTTCGAGTAATGCCGGGACATGCAGTTCTTTGCGCGGGTCATTGTTGAAGCCGTTATCGCAAAAATTCATTACAAAATCAGGGCGGTGATGGCGCAGATCGTCCATCAGTGTTTTGTGATTATCGAGATAGGTGAATTTATACTCAGTGAGCGTCGCCAGTGTTTCCTTGAGGATGCGCACTTCCTCGGTATCCTCAGCGCTGAAATTTGATCCCGGTTTGACGTGATCTTGCAGGCGCGGGTCGCCCAGAAGAATGGCGACATTTTTAAAAACCGGTTTGTTAAGCAGGCGCGGGATCATCTGTCGAGATTATCACTGAGGCTGATAGGCGCAAAGAATGATCTTTGCCAGAACATCAGCCACCGATAGTCCGGCCTTGGCGGCGGGCTGGAAGATGAAACTGTCATGGATGCCGAGATAGGGGTTGGTATTAACTTCGAGAATGTGCGGTTTGCCGTGTTCATCAATGCGAAAATCAACACGGGCGTAACCATTCAGACCCAAGGCTTTCCAGCAGGCGGTAGCCAGTCGCGCCAGTTCGGCCTTGAGCGGGTCGCTATCGGGCAATTCACCGAAGGCGGTGCGGGTGGCCTTGAATTCGGCACCGTCCTCATCCCATTTGGCCTCTTCGGTCAGTAGCGGGCGCAGGCCGTCTTTAAAGAAATTGCGGTCATAGATGATTTCAGCCTCGGGCAATAATTCCGGGTCTTCACCCTGTCTGCCAATCATGCCGACATAGAATTCGCGGCCCTCAAGATAGCGCTCGGCAAACCACAGGCCGCCATGGGCATCTTCATATTGCTGCATCAGTTTTAGCAGGTGCCGGGGATCGTCTGAGACGCTATCCTGATGAATATTGAAAGAGCCGTGATAGATCGCCGATTTCACCAGCCATAGACCGGATTGTTCATAAAGCGGTTTAGTGTAGTTACGGGTGGCCCAGGCGGGGGTAGGGAGATGCTGTGCCAGCAGCGCCTCTTTCATGCGGAATTTGTCGGCATCGCAGGCGAGCAGCGTTCCGGCATCTGTGCCGGTGAAGGGAACGCCCAGCGCCTCAAGCGCTTCCATGGCGCGGGGCTGCCATTCCGGTTTGCGCTCGACATTTTCCACTAGATTGAACACGGCGAAATTCACGCCCGCCAGTTTTTTCTTTCTGAGGGCGTTGAGTGTGTCATCGCTGTAGGGCAAGCATGTGACATTTATGCCAAGTGTGCTGATGATATCGCCGATTTCTTCGGCCAGCGTGATGTTGAATAATTCATCATCCGTCGATTCATCATAAGCGCGGTCATGCAGCACTACGATTTCATCGTAGGGAATCGGGGATGAGTTATTACGCGGTGCGGGTTTCATGTGTTCTCTTTGCCGGAAAAAGCGGGACCAGGCGCATGACGACATCAGTGGCGGTTAATCCGGCATGTTGTGCAGCACGCATGAAACCAGCGTCTTCCGACAGGCAGGGATTGGCGTTGATCTCAAGGATAAAGGGATTCCCCGCCTTGTCTATGCGGAAATCAACGCGGGCGTAACCACTTAAGTTGAAATACTGCCAGCATTGCTGCGCCAGCTTCCCTAGTTTATCAAGCAGTGGTTTATCCGTGTCCGAGAATGCCATGCCGGGGGTGGTGTGGGCATGGGACTCGCTGTTTTCATTCCATTTGGAATCGTAATCGACGATATGCGGTTCGCGCCCGGTAAAATGGATTTCCGAAGCGGGCAGGATATCGGGCAGGGCGGTACCGTTATCGAGCAGGGCGATATTGATTTCGCGTCCGGGGATATATTCCTCAAGGAACCAGTTACCGCCATATTGGCGCGCGCATTCACCGGCCAGTGTGTTCAGGGAATTCAGGTCGCCTGAGACATTGCGATGATCCATACCGCGCGAGCAATGGAAGGTTTCCGATTTTAGAATCCACTGCTTTCCCTGTCCGCCATCTTCCGGGAAGGCCGGAGTGGGGAGGTTGTATTGCTGCAAACGGCGCTTGACCGTGGGCTTGTTGATGAGGGCCGTGAGCGTACGGGAAGAATTGCCGGAAACGGGCAGACCCATATTTTCAAAAAATGCTGCCCCTTCGGGTGCGCGCCCATCTTCGCCGCCGACGGCTTCCACCATGTTAAAAACGGCCATGGCCTTGCAGGCATCCAGATCGGTTTTAAGGGTTTCCGGGCGATAAGGCAGCAAAGGTGCGTGATGGCCGCATTGCTGCAGGCAACGACTAATGAATTGCGCCTGCAGGAGTGTATCGGCGTCATCAGGGGTGGGGTTAGCGCCGATGTCTGTATGGACAACGGCAATGCAGGGCGGATCAGGCGGCTTCATGCTGCCGACCGGGGACTTGCAGGCCATAACGGCGCAATGTTTCTGTGACGATATTGCGGACCAGCGCCGGGTGGTCCATTTCCGCCATGCCGGAGAGTACCACCAGATCGGAGAAGCCGGGGCGCAGGCCCGCGAGCGGGTTGATCTCCAGAATGTGCGGATTACCATCGACATCGCAGCGTATATCCAGACGCCCGCCATCGCGGCAGCCCAAAGCGTTCCATGAGGCGACAGCGATATTATGAATGGCTTTGTAGAGGGCAGGTTCCTTGGCGGGGTCGAGCAGGTGATAGCTGATATGCTCGAACCAGTCGGTTTTATTGCTGTAGCCATAATCGCCCGCACCACTTTGTTCGGCAATCGCAATTTCCATGATACCGATCATGCGGGTGGTATCGCCTGTGCCCAGCATACCGACAGTAAATTCACGGCCCGGCAGGAATGTTTCCACCAATACCGGCTGGTTAAACCGCTGCAGCAAATTTTTGCAGGCTGTTTCCAATTGCGCAGCATTTTCGATGCGGGATTTGCCGGTAATGCCCTTGCCCGTGCCTTCGGCCAGCGGTTTGGCGAACAACGGATAAGGCAGATCGACATCTTTCAGGTCGGAAAGCGTTTTCACCACTTTGAAGGGGGCGGTCGGTATATTGTGCTCGCGCAAGACTAGCTTGGTCGTGCCTTTGTCCAGCATCAGCGACATGGCCGCGGCATCGGAGAAAGTGCAGGGGATTTGGTAGGCTTCGAGGAGGGCGGGCACCTGCGCCTCGCGGGCGATGCCATAAAGTCCTTCGGTGATGTTGAAGACGAAATCCCAGCGCTCGCCCGCGGCCAGACGTACGACCAGATTTTTGATGTGGCCGATGCGTACGGTTTCAAATCCCATCAGTTGCAGGGCGGTTTCAATGCCTTCGATTGTATCAATAGAATCGAATTCGGCGATGGTTTCCGGGTCCAGCCCTGAATCCTTGTAATCATCCTTGAGGTCGTAGGTAATGCCGACTTTCATGGGCCTAGTTCCGGGGCTTGCGGCTATAGGTTTTTGACAGCGGATCGTGGTCAAAACCTTGTTCGCGCAGGTAATTCTGGCTGGTGCCGAGTGTGCCATCGGGGTCGGGGTAACGGTAGGTGCCGCCCTCGAAATTGGTCAGCAGCAAATCGGCGCCATCACGACCCACGACATAATCCGGCATCAGCGGAATTTTACCGCCGCCGCCCGGAGCATCGACGACGAAGACAGGGTTGGCGTAACCCGTGGTGAAACCGCGCAACCCCGCCATAATCTCCAGTCCCTTTTCAACAGGCGTACGGAAATGGCCGGAGCCGGAAACCGGGTCGCACTGGTACAGATAATAAGGTTTCACCCGAATTTTCAGCAGTCCGTGGAAAAGCGATTTCATTGTGTCGAGATCGTCATTGATTCCCTTGAGCAGTACGGTCTGACTGCCAAGCGGGATGCCGGCGTCAGCCAGACGTTCGCAGGCTTCAGCGGCTTCGGGGGTCAGTTCATCTGGATGGGTGAAGTGGATACTCATCCATAACGGATGGTATTTCTTCAGCATCTTGCAGAGGTTCTTGGTGATGCGCTGGGGCATGACCACCGGAATTTTGGTGCCAATACGGATAAATTCCAGATGCTTGATGCGGCGCAGGCGGGCCAGCAGCCATTCCAGTTTGTCATCCATGATCGAAAGCGGATCTCCGCCCGAGAGCAGGCAGTCGCGGATTTCCGGATGGGCCTCGATATATTGCGCGGCTTTTTCCCATTGGGAAATGCTGAAGGAATAAACACCGTTGGTTTCACCGACCATGCGTGAACGGGTACAGTAGCGGCAATAGGTCGAACAAAAGCCCGTGGTCAGGAACAATACCCGGTCAGGATAGCGGTGAACGAGGCCGGGGGTGGCGGTATCATGGTCTTCGCCCAGCGGATCGGGGTCTTCGCCGGGTGTACGTGCGTACTCACCCATAACAGGAATATGCGTACGGCGCAGCGGTTGCCCGGGATCTAGCTCATCAAGGAGTGAGGCGTAATAAGGGGTAATGCCAATCGGCAAGGAACCGCGATGCTTCAGAACGGCGGTCTCTTCGTCCGGGCTTAATTTGATGATATGCGATAATTGTTCAAGGTCACGGATGCGATGGCGTACCTGCCAGCCCCAATCCGACCAGTCCCCCTTAGTGGCATCCGGGTAAAAACGGCGGCGGAAAGCCCGTGCCCTTTCGCTCTCCGGGAAGCCGGGATTTTTAAATAAGGACTGCTTGGCCTGTTTACGGACGGTTTTGGTCGGGACGATACCATCTTCGTTCGCAGAGGGTTTTTTGTCGGAATTACTTTTGTGCAGCGATGGAAAGCTTAGGGACGCGGTATGGCTTGCGGCTTCCACGGTCTGCAACTGATAGGGGTTGTTGTGAGGGCCTGATAAATCCAGTGATATCCGCATATTCGCGGAGTTATCGTCGAGATTGCCTGCCGATCCGGATCGGTCTTTCATGATGTGTCGCGTTGACCCATGCTATTTATCCCGGAAGCCATCCGGAAGGCTCCTCACGATTGAGGTGCATATGCCCATATCATACCAGTTTTGTAAAAAAACAATCGCTTTTTTGCATTCACCGGAAAAGTGTCACGGGAATTATGAACGGGCTAATTCCTCTTCCGGGAATTTTCCTGGTTCACTGCGTGAAGGATAAAACTGTACATATCGGCATAAGCTTGAAAATCTGTCTTCCCTTCCTCTGTGCTGAACAGGGAACTGTGTCCCGCCCCCGGTTTATAGTAAAGCCATGCGCTGTCGATCCCGGCCAGATCTTGCATGGTGGCGACAAATTTCAGGGCGTGTCCCGGATGGGCTGTGAAGTCTTGACCACCGCACATGACGAGAATAGGGGGATATTCGATGTCCCCCTTAATGTTATGAAGCGGGGAGTATGCGCGCAGTATTTCAAAATCCTCCTTAATTTCCGGAAGGCCATAATCTTCAAGCCAACCTGTTCTTCCATGCTTAGCCATCTTACCATTACCTGAAAAGGCCAACTGGTGATTCATCATGTCATAAACCGGCATCTGGCTCACGGCCCCGGCGTATAAATCCGGACGTTGCTGGATGGCTACGGCGGCCAGCATGCCGCCATTGCTTGCCCCCATGCATATCATCCTCTTGCTGGAGGTTATGCCTGTCTGGATGAGGTGTTCGGCGGCGGCGGTGAAATCGCTAAATGTATTCTGTTTCTGCCGCCGCGCGCCTTGTTCGGCCCACCCGGCCTGCCAGCCACCCTCACCACGAACATGAGCAATGGCATAAACGCCACCTTGTTTCACCCACCACGCCATGTCGCTCGCGTAATTCGGGGTGATGCAAATCCCGAAACCGCCATAACCATAGAGAATTGTAGGATTATCAGAGTTTTTGGCCATATCCTTTCTGTGCACGAGAGTGAGAGGAATTTCTGTGCCATCACCAGATTTCACAGTTGCCTGTGAAACAGTGAGCTGGTCAATCCATTCGGGCAGACTGTGCCTATCTTTCAGCATCATTCGGCGGGACTGGTGGTTAAATTCGTATTTTTCCCAAGGCAGCAGATAGTGGCTTAAAGTAAGCTCGGCATTTCCTGTCTTGTGATTAATGCCTGCAAATTTCAGGGAAGATCTGATATCGGGTTTGAAACTGAAAATTAGATGGCCGTACATGTCGTAAATGTGAAGAACGCTTTGTAAGTCCTCCATCTGAATTGTCAGGATTTGTTCATTACAAACGACAATATCTTCTATTTCATGGACGCTAATACCAGCGATAAGCGTTTTCACAGCATTGCCGCATGTGGAATCTATCTCAATGATGTCCATGATGGAGAAAGGGCGGACTATAGTGGCCAATATCCTGCTGCCATTAAATCCTATTACGTAGGGGGTTTGCCTCATTGCTCCAGTTTCAATCTCCGGGAGCTCCAGCAATTGATCGGGGTGCGCGGGATTGATTACAAAAGTGCGCGTTCGGTAATCATATTTACCATCAAGATTCTGTCTTATGGTGATATGGTTTTCTTGCGGCGTACAGCATATTTGCCCGAAAGACAGGTTTGTGTTTTCTGGGTGAGGAGAATACTTCTGAATAAGAAGGATGTCCCCGGTGCGCGAAGGGGATAGGCTGTGATAAAAAAGCCCCCAGCCCTCGCCAGAGGTAAATTGATAATAAAATCCCCTGCCCTCTATATCCCAGGCTTCAAAAAAAAGAAGGTCTTTCTCGAATTTCTTAATAATTTTTCCTTCCTTGTTTAAGAGGAAGTATTGACGTTGACTGCCTGAGATGTCCTGGGTCTCTTCTCTATTGAAGCTACAGAAGATCAGATTCTCGTCCGGACTAATATGCACCTCTTTGAGGAGGAAGGATGGAGATGTGATGGCATCTTCAGAAAAGATAATGATCTGCGCTTCCGAATTTTCATCCTGTTTAATGAGGGAGGCGATATTGTCCTTTAAGGCTATCGCATATGAACTGTCATTGATTTTCTGCCCCTGGCCCTCTTGGCCGGGTGTGGGGCGTGATATAATTCCCTGCCTGTAGGGGTCGGGGATGTCCGGACTTTCTATCCAATTCTCTGCCAAATGTTTTTTGATTTCCTCAGTGCGGTTCCTGCCCGGAAAGCATTCCCATCTTTTTGTTTGTGTATCAATCCACTGCTGGACGGGATGTTTCCGCTTCTCTTCCTCTGAAAGATAATGGGACGGCGTATTCTCAAGCGGGCGATAGGGGTCAGGGATTACATGGCCGTGATATAGATATGCGCTGTTCCACGATACGATGGCGGTATCGCGGCTTTCCCTTTCTATGGGCGCTGGTGCTGATTTTTTGTCTGGCTGCTGATTGGGACGATCTTCAAATAAGATCTGAATCTTCTTGTTTTTAAAAATATCAGGGATCTTCTGTTGCTTTCCCGATTCCGTCATTCTGCCTCACCTTTTTATAGGAGTACATTGTAGCAGATAACTTCTTCACGCTGCAAAATCAGGGCTAAAGTATAAACTTCGACAGGTCGGTGTTTTTGGCCAGTTCGGCGACTTGGGTTTTCACCAGTGCGGCATCAATTTTAATGCTTTCGCCGCTGCGGTCGGAGGCGCTGAAGCTGATATCATCCAATAGCTTTTCCATGACAGTGTGCAGACGGCGGGCGCCGATATTCTCAACCGTTTCATTAACGGCGTAAGCGACACTGGCAATTTCGTCGATAGCGTCTTCACTGAAATCTATCGCGAGGCCTTCGGTGCCGATCAGCGCCTTATACTGACGGATCAGGCAGGCATCGGTTTCGGTCAGGATGCGGCGGAAATCGTTCTTGGTCAGCGCCTGCAGCTCGACACGGATCGGCAGCCGTCCCTGCAATTCGGCCAGCAGGTCGCTGGGCTTGGCATAATGGAACGCGCCCGAGGCAATAAACAGGATGTGGTCGGTTTTTACCGGGCCGTGCTTGGTGTTGACCGTGGTGCCTTCGATCAAGGGCAGTAAGTCGCGCTGTACACCTTCGCGGCTGACATCACCGCCGCGCGCATCCTGACGGCTGGCGATCTTGTCGATTTCATCAAGGAAGACGATACCGTTTTGTTGCACCAGTTCGAGGGCGGTCGCGACCACTTTTTCGTCATCCAGCAATTTGTCGGCTTCTTCAGCCATCAATATCTCGTGGCTGTCTTCCACGGTCATGCGCTTGCGTTTGGTGCGGTTGCCGAAGGCCTTGCCCATCATCTCGCCGATATTGATCATGCTCATCGACGAGCCGGGCATGCCGGGAATATCGAAGCTTGCCATCGGATCGGCCTTGTCCTGCAGATCGATCTCGATTTCCTTGCCGTTCAGTTCACCGCTGCGCAATTTCTGACGGAAAGTATCGCGTGTGCTTTCGCTGGCGGTATCGCCGACAAGGGCATCGAGCACTCTGTTTTCAGCATAAAGCTCGGCCTGCGCGGTGACGGAACGGCGCATTTTATCGCGCACCATGTGAATGGAAATTTCGACGAGATCGCGGATGATCGATTCGACATCCTTGCCGACATAGCCGACTTCGGTGAACTTGGTGGCCTCTACTTTAACGAATGGGGCTTGTGCCAACTTGGCCAGACGTCGTGCAATCTCGGTTTTACCGACACCGGTGGGGCCGATCATCAGGATATTTTTGGGATAGATTTCTTCCTGCATGGCCTTGTCCAGCTGCTGACGGCGCCAGCGGTTGCGCATGGCAATCGCTACAGCACGCTTGGCGGCGGCCTGTCCGATGATATGGCGGTCCAGCTCGGATACGATCTCGCGCGGGGTCAGGGTCGGGATGTCGATGATGGTTTGTGTTTTACTCATGGCGGACCGGATAAACCCTGCTTACAATTTTTCAATGACAACATTGTGGTTGGTATAGACGCAGATATCGCCTGCGATCTTCATCGCCTTGCGGGCGATTTCTTCGGCGCTCAAAGGCTGATCGATCAGCGCACGGGCGGCGGCCAGCGCATAATTGCCGCCGGAGCCAATACCGATAATGCCGTCTTCGGGTTCCACGACATCGCCGGTGCCGGTCAGGATCAGCGAGGTTTCGTGATCGCATACGGCCATCAGCGCTTCGAGGCGGCGCAGATATTTGTCCATGCGCCAGTCCTTGGCCAGCTCGACGCAGGCACGGGTGAGTTGCCCGGGGTGCGCTTCGAGTTTGGCTTCCAGTCTTTCAAACAGGGTGAAAGCGTCAGCGGTCGCGCCTGCAAACCCGGCAATGATCTTGCCGTCTTTACCAAGGCGGCGCACTTTGCGGGCGTTCGATTTCAGCACGGTCTGGCCCATTGAAACCTGTCCGTCGCCCGCGATAACGATGTCATTGCCCTTGCGGACGGCGAGAATGGTCGTGGCGTGCCATTGGCCGAGATAATTATAAGGTATATTTTGTTCTGTCATGGTGTGTTGGATATAGACCTGAGGGGTTTTCAAATCAATCCCATTTATATGGAAAAATTTGTAAATTTGCGTTTGCAAAATGACAGGCGTAGCATTTGTTCCATCAAAGGGCGCGACCTTCTGTCGCCGCCAGATAAAGTGATACTGTCATGTTCCTCAAAGACCACGCTTCCGACCTTCCCGACCATCATGCCGATCAAACTGCCAAGAACCGCTTCTGGGTTTTGCTGGTGGGCTGCATCGGCGTCGTTTATGGCGATATCGGCACCAGCCCCCTGTATGCATTCCGCGAGGCTGCGATGCAGGCCGCCGAAACAGGCGGGCGTTTAAGTGTCATTGAAATTTATGGCATTTGTTCGCTGATTTTGTGGTCGCTGATGCTGGTGGTGACGCTTAAATATGTGCTGTTTCTTTTGCGGCTGGATAATCGCGGCGAGGGCGGGATTCTCTCGCTGGTGGTGCAGGCTTATAAGCCTGCGGGCAAGCTCGGGCCGTTCGTGTTCTTTATGGGGCTGATCGGCGCGGGTTTGTTTTACGGCGATGCGATGATTACGCCCGCCATTTCGGTGATGTCGGCGGTTGAAGGTTTGAAGCTCGTCACGCCCGGCTTTGAAGGTTACGTTCTGCCGCTTTCTCTCTGCATCCTGTTGCTGCTTTTCTATGCGCAGAAATCGGGAACGGGCAAGGTGTCCGTTTTCTTCGGTCCTGTAACGGCGATCTGGTTTATCGTGATGGGGGCGCTGGGTGTTTTCTGGATTGTGCAAAATCCGGATATTTTGCATGCGCTCAATCCTTATTACGCGTTCACGTTTTTTATTCATCACGGTATGGTCGGGTTGATTGTGCTGGGGGCTGTGTTCCTCGCCGTTACCGGCGCTGAAGCGCTTTATGCCGATCTCGGACATTTCGGACGTACACCTATCCAGCGGGCGTGGCTGTTTCTTGTATTTCCCTCTTTGAGTCTGAACTATCTCGGGCAGGGGGCATTGGTGCTGTTACAGCCGGAGGCTATCGACAATCCGTTTTACAAACTGGCACCCGAGGGGTTTTTGCTGCCGTTGATTGCTCTGGCGACGGTGGCGACTATCGTGGCTTCGCAGGCGGTGATTACAGGCGCTTACTCCCTGACCCGGCAGGCCGTGCAGCTCGGGTTTCTACCGCGTATGGAAATTCGTCATACCTCGACCGACCAGAAAGGGCAGATTTATATGCCCAAGGTCAATCGTATGCTGTTGTTGGGTGTTGTGTTGCTGTGCTTGATGTTCGGCAGCTCAAGCGGTTTGGCTTCGGCATACGGGATTGCGGTATCAGGCACGATGCTGGTATCGACCATGTTGTCTTTCATCGTCATCTGGAAGGTGTGGAAACGCAGCGCCTTGCTGGCGGCGCTGATAGCATTGCCATTCTTGGCGTTGGAAATCGTTTTTTTCAGCGCCAATATGCTGAAAGTGTTTGAGGGCGGCATTGTGCCCTTGTGTATGGCGGGCCTGCTGGTGCTGATGATGACGATCTGGGTTAAGGGGACGAGCTATCTGCGTCGTAAATCGCAGCAGGACGTCACCAGTCTCGGCGATCTCGTCGAAATGCTTGACCGGCGGTCCCCCACCCGCATCGAAGGCACAGCGATTTTCCTGACCAGCGATCCGAGCACAGCGCCGGTCGCGCTGCTGCAAAATCTGAGGCATAACCGTATTCTGCACCGGGATAATATTATTCTAACCGTGACGACATCAGAAATGCCCTCCGTTCCGGAAAGCCACCGCATCTCTGTCGAACAGCTTTCATCCTCGATTACTTGTGTGGTGCTGAGCTTCGGTTACATGGAAATACCCGATGTTCCCAAGGCTTTGATGTTACTGCCGCGGCATGGTGTTGATATGGATACTGAGGGTGCGTCCTATTTTCTGGGGCGGCGTTCGATTGTTTCGGATGCCAAGATGGGCTTGCCGGAATGGCAGGATAATATTTATATCGCCATGGCGCATTCAGCGGCGAATGCGAATGATTTCTTCCGTATCCCCTATGACCGCGTCGTTGAGTTGGGAATCCAGTTGGCTGTATAGGGAATATGAAAAAAGTCCCGGTTTACCTGCCTTGAAAATATCCTCAATCCATATCATTCTGTCTATTGCGTTTCGCCCTTGGACTTAGGACATAATACATGGAGTTTCTCTCCGCTTTTCTTGATGGTCAGTTTTTAGGTCAGCCTGCCAGCATGTGGCTGATATTTCTGAGTGTGATCGTCACATTGCTGGTGCTTGATCTGGGGGTCTTTAACAAGAAAGACCATGTGATCGGCGCACGGGAGAGTTTGCGTCTGGCGGGGGTTTATATTTCAATTGCCCTGTTGTTCGGGTGCTGGGTCTGGTGGACGCTGGGTGCCGATGACGGGATGGATTATTTCACGGCGTATCTGATCGAACAAAGCCTGTCCATCGATAACCTGTTTGTGATGTCGCTGATCTTTGCCTATTACGGCGTACCGCGTGAATACCAGCATCGTGTTTTGTTCTGGGGGATTGTCGGCGTGATTGTCATGCGCGGCATCATGATCGGCGTTGGTGCGGCGCTCGTTCATAATTTCGAGTGGATATTGCTGCTGTTTGCGGCGTTCCTGATTTTTACCGGCATCAAGATGGTCATGTCCAGCGATGAAGGGGATGAGGATATCGAGCACAGCCGCTTCATCAAGTTTTTACAAAAACATCTGCGGGTGACTCCTTTTTTACATGGTCATAAATTCTTTGTGCGGGAAAGAAGCATTGATAATCCGCGCGGGGGCTTAAGGGCGACACCGTTGTTTCTGGCGTTGGTGACGGTCGAGGTCGCCGACCTTATTTTTGCTGTGGATTCGGTGCCGGCGGTGTTGGCGATTACTACCAATACATTCGTGGTTTATACGTCCAATATCTTTGCCGTGGTGGGCTTAAGGGCGCTTTATTTTGCGATTGCCGCCATTATTCACCGTTTCATTTATATGAAATACTCACTGGCGATCATTCTGGTCTTTATCGGTCTGAAGGCCTTCTATGCTGAACTCTTCGATACCAAGGTGCCCGCTTTCCTGTCGCTCGGGATTACGCTCGGTCTGCTGGGTGGCGGTATCCTAGTGTCGATGTGGAAGACCAGTCAGAAAGAGAAATAGAAATCACATCTTGTTTTTAGAGTAAAGTTGCTTCCTGACTCTTGTTTATGATGTTTTCATATCATAAACCGATAAGGTAAAGGGCAGGAGGAACATGCATAAATCACAAAAGCAGACCTATGACGTAACACCGTTTGCCAGCCTGAAGGGGCTGTGGCAACGGGCCGTGGAGTTTTGTTTAAGCGTAGATGTCACTGCCGATGTCGGACCATGCGGGAGACTCCTCTCCTGATCATTGCAAACTCGGCTGCAATTATTTACGTCGATCATTCAGCCCTTTATTTTCAAGAGCTTTCCTATCACGCAATGCACAATCAATCGCACTGCAATATTGCGATGCAGCAGGGAGGGGGATAAAAATTTGCACACTAACACTATAGATTTTTATATTTCTTCATACCTTTTATGATGAAATGAAAGAATGCACGGACAGCATCAATGATTGCGTACAGCCCATCTGGGGGCTTAAAGGGGCGCCATGACCGATATCAGACTTAAAACGCTCAAGCCGATGCCTACAGTCGAGCTTGCGACGTCACTTTCTCCCGGCGAGATGCAGGATCTTTGCGATTCCACCGATGCGGCGATTGAAAATGGCGGCGGCTTCGGTTGGGTCAAGCTTCCGGCCCGCGATATTCTGGAGCGTTACTGGCACGGTGTTCTGACCATGCCGCAACGCCGTTTGTTTCTGGCGCGGCTGGATGGCGTGATTTGCGGCACCTGTCAGCTGATGCTGCCCAACCGTAATAATGAAGCGCAAAGCTTTGCGCTTCAGCTGACCGCACATTTTGTGGCGCCTTGGGCACGGGGCCATGGTCTTGCCCGCATGCTGATCGAGGAGATGGAAAAGCATGCCGTTAACGAGGGCTTTGGCGTGATTAATCTTGATGTCCGCGAAACGCAGGAAGCGGCCATCCAGCTTTATGAAAGCATGGGTTATGAGTTGTTCGGCACACATCCGTATTACGCCCGCGTCGACGATAAAGTGATCGGTGGCCGCTATTACGCCAAGGTCATCGATCCTGCGATCCGGGCGGCCAGCCGTATGCAATAGGCCTCTTTACTCCCCTTCCGAGTTTCATGCATGATGACCGGATTAACCGAGGGAGAAGGCCGTGACTGTTTCATACGACGATAATAATATTTTCGCAAAAATTCTGCGTGGCGAGATTCCCTGTAAGTCAGTCTATGAAGATGATTATGTGCTGGCGTTTCCCGATATTGCCCCTAAGGCACCCGTTCATATTCTGGTGATACCGAAGGGCCGGTATGTGTCAGTGGCTGATTTCGGTGCCCAGGCCAGCGCGGAAGAAATTACGGCGTTTTGGCGCGCGGTTTCAAAAATCGCCGCTGATAACAACCTGCCCGCGAGCGGTTTTCGCACTATTGCGAATACAGGTCTGAATGGCGGTCAGGAAGTACCGCATTTCCATGTTCACATTCTGGGTGGCAGGGGGCTGGGGCCGATGTTGGCAGTTGCCGCTTAGCGCGGGAAAACGATGACGTTTTCGGCCAGATATTCGAGGGTGCGCGGGGCATTGTGACTATCTTGCCCAGTATTTAAAGCAGCCAGTTGGCTATTTGCGCGTTCGGCTTGCACCATCGCCTGAATGGACAGGATATCGCACAGCAATCCCGTAGGTGAATGCGGGCCGGATTCAGTCAGTGTGGCATCCATCAGGGCTGCCAGTTCTTCCAGATCTTCCGGCACATGCTGCAACATCATCAGGGCGTCCTGATCGCTTAAGCGGGTATCGCCATAACCGGCCTCCGCCAGCAGGGCCGCGCCGTATTCATCCGTGATGCGTTTGCAGGAAATGCCCAGCATTCTGGCGATAGGCGTATCATCTGCGGCAGCAGCAACTTGTTGTCCGCACAGGGCCAGACAGAGCAGGCTTGTGTCCGGCGCCAGTTCTGAAAGACATTCATGCAGGGCGTATTCGCACTCATCATCCAGTTGTTCGCTGTCGTTCAGGATCATCTGTACCGCGATGGGGACGACGAAACGGGCATGCAATGTCGCCAGTTGCTGGTCGGTCAGTGATGATTGCGGTACGCGGGCGCGCATGGACAAAAAACCTCTTTTGTTATTCTTCCTCAAGTGTCGCAGGGAAGCGTGAATAAGGGCTTAACGGATATTTTCGGTAACGCGCACGGTTGTCTTTCTTACCCATATGGGAGTAGATTGGCAGAAGGGAGATTTCTGCAGCGCCAGATGAAAATAAAAATTAACCAAGGCCAAAAACGCAACACTGACAAGGAAGGCAAGAAACGGCCTTTTCAGGATGATACCGCCCTCATTCTCGCGGTGATATGTATCATGGTGGTGGCGCATGCTTATGTCGTGGCGAAGCTGCGTGTGCCTGCCCCGTCACAGAGAATTGTCGTTACAGCGCAGACCGGCGATGTGGCCAGCGCCATCGGCCAAAATCTTTCGGCGCAGCGGCAAGACATCGAAGAACATATAAAATATTTTATGGCCATTCCTGAGGGTATGACTGATCAGGCATTGCTGGCGGCGCGGGGCGTGTCATTCAGCGTGGCGGGCTGGCCGGCTTATCAGCAATATCTGACCGAACAGCAAAAGAAACTGGCGGAAGCGGGCGGGTTAGGCCTGAGAGCTGAATTTGTTCTCGGCTCGCAAAAATATGCGATTCTGAGCGATGGCCGCACAGTTTTTCGCGCCGAGGGGATTTATTGTTTCGGTATCGCTGAGGATTACCGATGCGGGCCGCAGCGCTTTATCATAGAATTAGTGATGTATGGCAGTATCAGCAAACCCGAGGCGCTCTCTTTTGACAGCTGGCGCGTCTGGACACCGCTTCCGGCGGCGGAAACATCGCCCTGATTTCGCTAACCGAATGGTCATTACCGGACTGGTTTTTTTCTGATGCATCTTTTTCCCTTAAAAGAAATAGTCGTCTTTCTTTTTGTCGCGGGGGCGCTTATTCCGTTTATGGCGCGGTGGCGGCTGAATCCTGTGCTGGGGTTTCTTGTGGCGGGTGCTTTGATCGGCCCCTACGGTCTGGTGCAAATTCCGCATGCACCGGAGATTTTTTCTTTTGTAGCGTTCACTGATATCGAGAAGGTCAGGCTGCTGGGTGAATTCGGCATTGTCTTTCTTTTGTTCCTGATAGGGATAGAGCTTTCCCCTGCGCGCCTGCTGGCGATGCGGCGTCTGATCTTCGGGCTGGGGGCGGCGCAGGTTTTACTGTGCGGCTCTGTTATCGGTCTGATCGCCTGGGTCTGGGGGAATACGGTGTCCGCCTCGATTGTTCTGGGGCTTTGTCTGGCGCTTTCCTCAACGGCGGTGGTGATGAAAATCATCATGGACCGCGGGCATTTTGCTTCGCCTCTGGGGCAGGCCAGCTTTTCCATGCTGCTTTTTCAGGACCTGGCGATTGTACCGATCATGTTTTTGATTCTCCTGCTGGGAGATGGCGCGATGGTGCCGGGGCAGGATATATCGCCGCTGCTTTTTGTCTTCAGGGCGGCGGGCGTTATCTTGTTGCTGCTGGTGATGGGGCATTTCGTCGCACGGCCCGTTCTGCGGATGACTTCTGCGGGGGGCGCTGGCCCTGAATATTTCATGGCGGGCATTCTGCTGATGCTTTTGCTGTCGTCGATGGCCACTGAATATGCCGGATTAAGCATGGCGCTGGGCGCGTTTCTGGCAGGCCTGATTTTTGCCGAGACGGAATTCCGCAACCAGATCGAAATTTACATCGAGCCGTTTAAAGGCCTGCTGATGGGTCTTTTCTTCATATCCGTTGGCATGGCGATTGATGTTTCTGTGGTGATCGACAATCTGTTCTGGCTTTTTGCCAGCGTGGCCGGGTTGTTTGCCATCAAGGCTGTTTTAATCACAGGATTGTGCCGGGTTTTCGGCCTTTCGCTGCCGACGGCGGTGCGCGCGGGCATTACGCTGGGTCAGGCGGGGGAGTTTGCCTTTATCGTCGTGGGCCTGTCGGTCGCTGCCGGGATTTTCCCGGAAAGCACAGGGCAGTTTATGATCATGGTGACAAGTCTGACCCTCGCGCTTACCCCCGCCGCCTATTGGCTGGGCGAGTATTGCGAGGCCTATTTACTCAAGCGTGGCAGCTTGTCTCTGGAAGATACGTTGGCGGAAACCAGCCGGGACATTTCCGGGCATGTGGTGATCGCCGGTTTTGGCCGGACGGGGCAGGCCGTGGCCAAGGCGCTGGAGGAACGGCAAATCCCTTATCTGGCGCTTGATAATGACGGCACTGCGCTCGATGCGCTGCGCCGCCGCGGCATGCCGGTGTTTTTTGGCGATGCCAGCGATATTCATGCTTTGCAGAAAGTCAGGGCCGATAAAGCGCGTTCAATCGTGCTGGCGCTTGATAATAAAAAAGCCGCGCAGCGCACCATAAAACATGTCCGTCAGTATTGCCCGCAGGCCATCATCTATGCCCGCGCTCACGATGAAGCCCACGCGGCAGAGCTTAAAAATCACGGCGTGAACGCCGTCGTGCTGGAATTCGAAGGTGTCAGCCAATATCTGGCACAGCGGGTTTTGGAAGAGCAGGATTAGAGCCTAGATGAAATCTACACCGAGTTTCTTTTCCGCTCTTCGTACCTCTGCCGAGTCATTTATGAATGACAAAAGCTCATCGGCGGTATTGATAATTTGGGGAGAAGACAACTTTAGTCCTTTCTCTGCGGTCATGCCATAAGTTCTTTCCCGCATTGAGGTCGGAGCGTCACTATTTGCATTCAAATAGATGATAGAAATGTTCTGCCCGCGCACGTCAAGGTCTATACGTCTGCGGGTAATTTCTCGTTCTTCTATATCGCGATGTGGCTGAACAGCGTCTCTGTAGTTTATGAGGGAGACAATGTAGGGGCGGCTGCGTGTTTCGGCGTGGCCGTGCAGGTATGTTTCAAGCCTTATCTTTTCACCAATGAAAAGATTTGACGCCATTATTGAGGGATTATTGTTCTCTCTATTATGAAAGAGTTGAGGAATATATTGAGCAACGATCCGGTCACCATCATCATCGGTGATATGCTGCAAACTATTCCAGTGCGAGGATGAGCGGGCTTTTAACGTTTTTACCAGGCATTCTTCGTAAGACGGCGGCTTTGTGGCTGCGGCAAAGAAACAGGTTAGCTTGCCAGAAACAAATTCCCGCAAGGCAACATTGCGGCAATCCATTTTCTCTGCCCACGCTGCACGGTTTCCAAAATTAGCGGCCACCATAAAATTATAGTCTTGAGAGAACGACATCCATTTTACCTTTCTCATATATTTCCGTATCATGGCCCATCTTGTAGGGAAGTGCCAGTTTTTATGCAAATAAAAATTGGCACTATTGTTCCTTCTTTGTTCTTGTGTAATAACGCATGGTCAGGGGGATCTATTTTGGTTGCACGGATTAATACGGTGGCCTTTAACGGCGTGGAGGTTCAGGCGGTTGATGTGCAGGTGCAGATTAGCAATGGTTTGCCTGCTTTCACAATTGTCGGCTTGCCGGACAAGGCTGTTGGGGAATCGCGGGAACGTGTGCGGGCGGCGTTGCATGCGTTGGGGTTGTCGCTGCCGCCGAAGCGGCTGACGGTTAATCTGGCGCCAGCGGATCTGGCCAAAGAGGGTTCACATTACGATTTGCCGATTGCGCTGGGTTTGCTCGCGGCAATGGAAGTGCTGCCTGCGGATGAGTTGCGTGATTGTGTGGTTCTGGGTGAGTTGTCGCTCGATGCGAGCATTCGCGCGGTGGCGGGCGTGTTGCCGGCGGCGCTGCATGCGTCGGCCAATGATAACCGCCTGATCTGTCCGGCGGCGTGTGGCAGTGAGGCAGCGTGGGCGGGGGACCTGGATATTCTGGCGCCTGCGGATTTGTTGCAGCTGATCAATCACATGAAGGGGACGCAGGTCTTAAGCAAGCCGCAGCCGAAAATCGCGGCGGTGCGGGCGCAGAATTACATTACCGATATTGCTTCGGTGCGCGGTCAGGAAACCGCCAAACGCGCGCTCGAAATTGCGGCGGCGGGGAGCCATAATTTACTGATGATCGGGCCGCCGGGGGCGGGCAAGTCGATGCTGGCCTCGTGCCTGCCGGGGATATTGCCGCCTTTGTCGCCGCGCGAGGCGCTGGAAGTTTCGATGATTCATTCGCTCGCCGGGTCATTGCCGGAAGGGGGTTTGATCCAGCAGCGCCCGTTCCGTGCGCCCCATCATTCAGCATCCTTGCCCGCGCTGGTCGGTGGCGGGCATAAGGCGAAGCCGGGGGAGATATCGCTGGCGCATCACGGTGTGTTGTTCCTTGATGAATTGCCGGAATTCGCGCGGGCGACACTGGAGTCATTGCGGCAGCCGATTGAAACGGGCGAGGCGACGATTGCGCGCGCCAATCATCATGTGACTTATCCGGCGCGGTTTCAGTTGATCGCGGCGATGAATCCGTGCCGTTGCGGTTATCTCGGTGACCCGTCACAGGAATGCACCAAGGCACCGCGCTGCGGCGGCGAATATCAGGAAAAATTATCGGGGCCGTTGCTCGACCGGATCGATTTGCAGGTGGAAACGGGTGCGGTGTCGATTGCCGATCTCGGCGCGCCGATGCCGGGGAATGAAACGTCTGCCATTGTGGCGGCACGTGTTGCCGCTTGCCGCGCGATCCAGCAGGAACGTTATGAGCGTCTGGCGCCGGGCATGGGTTATCTGAACGCGACGGTTTCAACGGCCTTGCTCGAACAGGTGGCGGGGCTGGATGAGGCCGCCCGCACATTATTGAATGAGGCGGCGGAGCGGCTCAAATTGTCGGCGCGGGCCTATCACCGCTTGTTGCGGGTGGCGCGGACGATTGCGGACCTTGAGTCTGTGGTAACAGGGCACCCCATCCCGGAGAAGATCGGGCGCAGCCATATAGCTGAATCAATGGGTTACCGCCGCCTGCGTAATAGCTAGCGGGTCTCAAGCCCCTGTGATTCCATAAAAAATTTGAAATTTGCAGAGAAAACAGTTAATATGGTATGGAATGATTATGGGCAGAAATGCTTTGTTAAGATGTGCATTGTAAGATACAAAGTACATAACATATAAAAAATCAAACGGTGTGTTAGGCGATGTCAGCATTGAGTTCGACATTCAGTATGGAAGCCAAAGGCTCGGATGCATTTATTGATGCAGAAGCCGATGCCGCTAACGATGCCGTATACAATACCCAGCAGCCGAAAAATCCTGAAATCATGCAGATGCCAGTGGCGCAAGCGGAACAGCCTGCTGTCAATCAAACATCCGCGACGGCTGAGCAGGCCAAGGCCGTTCAGCAGCGTGCGGAGTTGACATCAAAACCCGTGAATACAGGTGCGGCTTTAAGTGCTGGTGCATCGAAAGAAGCGGGCGCGGCGCGTCAGCAAACAGCGCAAAAAGAAGCGACAAAGCTCGCCACCGAAGTGGCCAAGCTTGATAAGGTTATTGCGGGCGACCAGCCCAAAACACCATCGGCCAGTAATTCATTTGCGAAAGCGGCCGTTGGTCAGGGCGTAGGTCTTGCTGCCGCTGCTGGTGCTACCGTCGTTGCAGGCCCGGCTGCCGGTGCCGCGGTTGCCGCCGCCAGTGTGGCATATGATGTGGCGGCTGTATTCAGTGGCCGTAGCGGTGGGGATTCCAGTTTCAAAGTGACGAATTCCAAAGGCGAAGCGACCGGTTACGTAGCGTCAGCGCCGGCACAACCAGCGGCTACAGCGCCTGTCAGCACCGCTTTCATGCAGAACATGATGAACGTGCCGGGCGAACGTAAAATTGGAGCGGGTGATGTTGAAATTGCCAGCGCCGGTCTGCGTGGCATTGAGAAGGCACCACCGCTTTCTATGACTCCGGCGGCCGTGGCCTTGGCTGGCGTTTATAGAAACGGTGCCGAAGCGCGCAAGTCTGTGGGCGACGATCCGTCTGCCGACAAGGACAACCAGCTTGATTTCAAGCCTATGGACATAAAGCCAAATCCGGGTGTCTTCACGCCACCGAAACCTATGGCCTTCGCCTAATTCTACCTATTTTAGTATTATGTCATCTATCTCCTTGATTCCGGCGAAAAAAAGCGTCCGGTCTTTATTCTCTCTTAATAAGCTTCGGGGCATGATGGAAAAAGAAGGGGTGGTCCGGGAACTTTTCCACTACTCACCTTTGCGTCAGACTGGTAAGACTTTACCGTAGAATCATCACAGGGTTTCTTGAGCGTGCAATATCTTCACGACAGCAAACAGGCACAGGAATACGCGAATAACGCCTTTGAGCGGATTCGCAAGGAAGGCTTGTCGGCCACGCCGGACATCTATGAGCTCTGGTACGTGTATTTTTCCGGCCAGAGTCCCGAGATTACACGCGCCATCGATATTTTGATCGCCAACCAGCAAAAAGTGACGGAAGAACGTTGCCGCGAGCTTTATGCCCGTTTCCTTAGTGATGCGAAGAATGAAGAACTGGTGCGCCGCGCCGGTGATGAAATCAATTTGACGATTCGCAACGTCACAGGTGTTGTCCGTGACGTGAAAGCCGCCACTGAAGAATACAGCGTCAATCTTGAAAGCGTGACCGCCAAGGTCAGCAGCACCTCGACACCGCAGGAATTGCAACAGGTACTGACAAATATTGTTTCCGATACCAGAAACATGCTCGCGCGCAACAAGACGCTGGAGCAGGAGCTTGATAAATCTTCCCATGTGATGGAAGAGCTGCAGCGCGATCTTGAGAATGTCCGCCGCGAGGCGCTGACGGACGGCCTGACCAATCTTGCCAACCGCAAGGCATTTGATAATGAGTTGCGCCGTATCTCCGAGGAAACGACTGTTACCGGCGGCACCTTTGCGTTGCTGATGGTCGATATCGATTATTTCAAAAGCTTCAATGATAATTATGGCCACCAGGTCGGTGATCAGGTGCTGCGCCTTGTGGCGCGTACACTGACCGATGGTGTGAAGGGTCGCGATGTGGCGGCCCGTTATGGCGGTGAAGAATTTGCGATCATTCTGCCCGATACGAATTTGCAATCAGCGGTGACCGTGGGTAATGCCCTGCGCAAGGCGGTTGCCACCAAGGACGTCATCAACCGCAATACCGGCGACAAACTGGGCCGGATTACGATGTCGGTCGGCTGCGCTGAATTCACCGAGGGTGAAAACCTGCAAGACCTGATCGAGCGCGCCGATGCAGCGCTCTATACCGCCAAGCATAATGGCCGTAATCAGGTAGCCGCCGCGCCGACGCCTGGTAAAAAGCAAAAGAAAGAAACGGCTTAGCGCTTGTTCTTTTGCAACTCAGCCTTTATTTATAAGGCATGCAATCATCTCTTTCCTCTTCTTCCCTGACGCCCTCTTATCTTGAGGGGCTGAATGGTCCGCAGCGTGAAGCGGTGTTGACCGTTGACGGCCCGGTGCTGGTATTGGCGGGGGCGGGAACGGGCAAAACTCGGGTGCTGACCACGCGTCTGGCGCATATTTTACAAAGCGGGAAAGTATTCCCCTCGCAGATGCTGGCGGTGACATTCACCAACAAGGCCGCGCAGGAAATGCGCCACCGTGTTTCTCATTTGCTGGGCGGGCAGCCGGTCGAGGGCTGGTGGCTGGGGACGTTTCACGCGCTGGCTGCCCGCATGCTGCGCCGCCATGCTGAGCTAGTCGGACTGACCTCGAACTTCACCATCATCGATCCTGACGATCAGATCCGTTTGCTGAAGCAGCTGATGGATCTGGAAAAAGTAGACACCAAAAAATGGGCTCCGCGCACGGTGGCCAATGCCATCGATCGCTGGAAAGACCGTGCTCTGATGCCGACGGATGTAACACAGAGTGATGCCCAAAATGCAATTTCAGCAACATCTATGGCGGACGGAAAGCTACTTTCTATTTATCACCAGTACCAGCAGCGTTTGCGTACCATCAATGCGTGTGATTTCGGCGATCTTTTGCTACACATGATAGCAATTTTTAAAAATCCGGCGAACGCTGATTTGTTGGCCGATTATCACCGTCGTTTCCGTTATATCCTCGTCGATGAATATCAGGATACCAACGTGGCGCAATATATGTGGTTGCGTCTGCTGGCGCGCGGGTCGGGTAATATTTGCTGCGTCGGTGATGACGACCAGTCGATCTATGGCTGGCGCGGGGCGGAGGTGGGTAATATCCTGCGCTTCGAAAAAGATTTTCCCGGCGCGAAAATTATCCGTCTTGAACAGAATTACCGCTCGACAGGGCATATCTTGGGTGCGGCTGCTGCTGTCATCGCGCATAACGAAGATCGTCTGGGTAAAACATTGTGGTCGGCCTCGGATGAAGGTGAGAAGGTGTCTGTGCGCGGGTTGTGGGACGGCCCGGCGGAAGCGCGCTATGTTGGTGAAGAAATCGAACAGTTGCAGCATAAAAAATGGTCATTGAAGGACATGGCTGTTCTGGTGCGTGCCGGTTTCCAGACGCGTGAATTTGAAGAGCGCTTTATCCAGTTGGGCCTGAATTATAAGGTTGTAGGCGGGCAGCGCTTCTATGAACGTCAGGAAGTTCGTGATGCACTGGCTTATCTGCGCGTCGTGGCGCAACCTGCCGATGATCTGGCGCTAGAACGGATTATCAATGTGCCTAAGCGCGGTATCGGTGGTACGATGATCGAAATGCTGTATGCGGTCGCGCGCAGTAAGGGCGCGAGTCTTTATGTTGCCATTCAGCAATTACTCGATACCGATGAATTAAAGCCGAAAATCAAGGGGGCGCTAGCTGCCGTGATCGGTGATTTTGAACGTTGGCGTTCGCTGGTATCGACAATTGATCATGCGGCGCTGGCAAGCCAGATCCTTGATGAATCCGGTTATATCGCCATGTGGCAGTCGGACAAATCGCCGGACGCGCCGGGGCGGATTGAGAACCTGAAAGAATTGATTTCCGGCATGGGTGAGTATGAAAGTCTGCCGGAATTTCTTGAGCATGTGGCGCTGGTGCTGGAACGCCATGATGGTGATACGGATGATGCCATCTCGATCATGACGTTGCACGGGGCCAAGGGGCTTGAGTTTAAGGCCGTGTTCTTGCCGGGTTGGGAGGAAGGCTTATTCCCGTCCCAGCGCAGCATGGATGAAAATGGACTGAAAGGGCTGGAAGAAGAGCGCCGCCTTGCCTATGTTGGCCTGACTCGTGCGCGGGAGAAGGCTTATATTTCTTATGCTGCCAACCGTATGATCTATGGCAACTGGATCAGTGCGGTGCCGTCACGCTTTGTTGATGAATTACCGGAGGAGCATATTGAATCCTCCAGCGAGCAGGGCACCTATAATCCGGGTCGTTCGCAGCATTGGGATTCATCGGGTGTGGCGCCGGAGGTGCGCAGTCGCCCGCAGGGACTTTCCTATTCGAATCGTGACCGCCCTTTGCCTAAGGATGCCTATGCCCGCGGTGTGCGCGTCCATCATGAGAAATTCGGCAAGGGGACGGTCGTGAATGTCGATGGCAACAAGCTCGATATCAGCTTTGACCGCGGTGGCGTGAAGCGGGTGATGGACAGTTTTGTGACGCGGGAAGATTAGTAACCTTATGTCAATTTACATACCTGTGATTTGGGGATGTTTCCCTACAGAAGCGGCGCAAATGCTGGACGCCTTATAAGACGCTGCCTATAGTGAGGGCAGTTTTTCAGGAGCCTGATTATGACCGCAAAACGTAAAGTCGCCACCGTCTTTGGCGGTACCGGATTCATTGGCCGCCATGTCGTCAAACGTCTGGCTGCTGAGGGGTATACCGTGAAGGTGGCCACCCGCATTCCCGAACATGCCTATGCCTTGAAAACCTGCGGTAATGTCGGGCAGGTGGTGCCGTTCCGCTGTGATTACCGCGACCAGGCCAGTTTGCGTGAGGCGATCGAGGGCGCGGATGTCGTTGTGAACTGCATCGGCATCCTGTTTCAGAAGGGCAAGAATAAATTCCGCCGTTTGCATGTTGAGCTGCCGGGCCAGATTGCCGAAGCGGTAGCGCGTGAAAATGTGTCGCGCTTTGTGCATATTTCGGCGCTGGGCATAGACCGCGCCAAATCAAAATACGCCGCGTCCAAGATGGAGGGCGAGCGGGCGGTACTGGCGGCTTGCCCGTGGGCGACGCTTCTGCGCCCCAGTGTTGTTTTCGGGCCGGAAGATAATTTCTTTAACATGTTTGCGCGTCTGGCGCGTTTTGCCCCGGTGATGCCATTGATCGGCGGCGGCAAAACAAAATTCCAGCCCATCTATGTGGGTGATGTCGCGCATGCGGTTATGTCCGCCATTATGTTGCCGCCGGTGGGTGATGCCGATCCACGCGGCAAAACTTATGAATTGGGCGGGCCGGAAATTGTCAGTTTCCGCGAGATTTATGAATTGCTGTTCCGATTCACCGCCCGTCGCCGTCCGCTCGTGTCGGTACCGTTCTTTGTGGCGAAGAATGATGCATGGTTTTTGAGCTTTATGCCGAAGCCGATACTGACGCCTGATCAGGTCGAGAGCCTGAAAACGGACAATGTTGTATCAACTCATGCCCTGACGCTGGCGCAGCTCGGGATTGTGCCGACAGGCATGAGCCTGGTGCTGCCCGGTTATCTTGAAACTTATAAGGCCGGTGGCCGTTTTGCCGACAAAAAAATCGCCTGAAATGGCCATATTGATAGCGGATGCTGTACCCATGAAAAAATATCTAGTGGCCTTTATTGTTGTTCTTTGCGCGTTCGTGGCGGTCATGCCCGCACAGGCGGCGCAAACGGAAACCATTGCCGCCGTTGTTAATAACGATGCGATTACCGCCAAGGATGTCGCCGAACGTCTGAAGCTGGTGATGGTGTCGTCCGGTATTCCGAATTCCGAAGATATCCGCGCCAAGCTGACGCCGCAGATTATCAATATGCTGGTGGATGAAACGCTGATGCTGCAGGAAGCGGCCCGCATGAATATTGTGATTACACCCGAGGATGTTGATACCGGGTTTTCTACAATCGCCCAACAGAACGGCATGGACTTGCAAAAATTTCGTGCGGTGATGCGGAAGCAGAATGTGCCGCCGCGGGCGATGGAGCATCAGATTCGCGCCCAGATGGCCTGGGGCAAGGTCGTGCAGCAAAAGATACGTCCGACTGTGAGCGTCAATGATCTGGAAGTGGACAGCATGCTGGAGCGCCTGCGCGCCAATATCGGCAAAAGTGAATATCTGGTCGGGGAGATTTTTCTGCCGATTGATAATCCGGCTGAAGAATCGGATGTCAGCCAGCTGGCCCGCAAACTGACCAAGGAAATGTTGCAAGGGAAAGCACCTTTCCCGCGCGTGGCTGCGCAATTTTCGCAGTCAGCCAGCGCCAAGCGGGGCGGCGATGTCGGCTGGGTGCAGGAAGGCCAACTGGCGCCTGAGCTTGAAGAGCTGATGTTACGCATGAATGAGGGTGATTTAAGCGAACCTATCAGAACGCTTGCCGGTTATTACATTATCACGCTACGTAAGAAACGCCAGATTGCTGAAGAGAACATCCCTTCCCGTGATGAACTGCTTTACCGTCTGGGGAACGAGCGTCTTGAACGCGCACAACGCCGCCACTTGCTTGATCTGAAGTCAGAGGCCTTCATTGAGCGTCGCGTCTGAAATCGATGCTTTGCCGCCTTTGCGTGAAGTGATCGCCGCGCATGAATTGCGGGCGACCAAGGCGCTGGGGCAAAATTTTCTGCTGGACATGAATATCACCGATAAGATCGCGCGGCAGGCAGGCGATATGTCTTTGCATACCGTGATTGAAATCGGGCCGGGGCCGGGGGGGCTGACGCGCAGTTTATTGCGGGCGGGCGCGGGCAAGGTGATGGCCATTGAATATGACAGGCGCGCCGTCGTGGCGCTGCAATCGCTGGTCGAGGCCTCGCAGGGGCGGTTACAGGTGATCGAGGGGGACGCGCTGGCGACTGATATCATGGCGTTGGCACCCACGGGCCCGCGCATGATTATTGCGAATTTGCCCTATAATATAGCTACGCCACTGGTGATCGGCTGGCTTAAGAAATTGCGTGAAGATCCTGGTTTTGTGGACCGCATGCTGCTGATGTTCCAGCGCGAAGTATCCGACCGGTTGACCGCACCTTCCGGGGGCAAGGAATATGGCCGTCTGGGCGTGGTCGCGCAGTGGTTGTGCGAGGTCAAGCGCGCTTACGATCTGCCGCCTTCGGCTTTTACCCCCGCGCCCAAAGTGTCTTCGGCGGTGGTCAGTTTTACACCGCGCCGTTTTGCGGCAGCGCAGCCTGCGTTTGAAACGGTGGAAAAAATTACGGCGGCTTCCTTCGGGCAGCGGCGCAAGATGTTGCGTTCTTCGCTGGGGGAATATGCGAAATTACTGGAGATCACAGGGATTCAGGGTGATTTACGGGCCGAGCAGTTGCCGGTTGCGGACTTTATCAAGCTGGCGCAGGCTCTTGAGGGCTGATGGGAAGGCTTGACCATCTTTTCCGGCTCCCTTAAAACTAACTCATGTCAGAACAACCTTATTACCGCATAGCGATTACTGGCGATCCCGGCAGCGGGAAAAGCACGTTCGCGCGCGCCGTTTCCGAATTAACAGGTTTTCGCCTGATCACGACCGGGAATATTTTTCGTACATTGGCCGCTGAAAAGGGCATATCGCTCACCGAATTAAACGAGATGGCTGAGTCGCAGGCCGAGATCGATCACCTCGTCGATGATTTTCTTAAAACGCTGAACGACCAAAAAGAACATCTGATCCTTGATTCAAGGATGGCGTGGTTTTTCGTCAATCATGCACTCAAGATCCGTCTGACGGTTGACCCGGAAGTGGCCGTGCATCGCATATTTAAAGACGGCGCGGAATTGCGCGAGAAATTCGCCGACATGAAAACGGCAATGGATGAAGTCGAGCGCCGCCGCAAAAGTGAAATTCTGCGCTATAATACGCTCTACGGCGTCGATATCGGCGATCCCGAGAATTTCGATCTGGTTATCAATACATCAAAAAAAGCCCCCAGTGATGTGACGCTTGAATTCCAGAAGGCGTTTGCCGTTTATAAAGAACAATTCCCGACAGCGGTATAGCGCTTATGCCCACCAAGAATTTTAAAAATATCATGATTACCGGCGCTTCCAGCGGCATCGGTGCGGCACTGGCCATGCATTATGCGGCAGCGGGCCGGGTGTTGTTTCTGACCGGGCGCGATGAAGAGCGTTTACGGTCGGTCGCCGATATTTGCCGTACGCGCGGGGCGCGGGTTGAAACGGCGCTGGCCGATGTGACGGCGCGCGATCCGCTTGCCAACTGGATATTGCAGATGGACCAGATCGCGCCTGTCGATCTGGTGATTGCCAATGCGGGGATATCCGGCGGTACCGGTGGTGCGGAGGACATGTCGTGGGTGAATGCCGAATATAAAATTTTTGATGTCAATGTGACGGGTGTCTTGAATACGATATTGCCGCTGCTGCCGCGCATGACAGCGCGACGTTGCGGTCAGATTGCCATTGTCAGTTCGTTGGCGGGGTTTAGCGGCTGGCCGGGCGCACCCGGTTACAGTGCGAGCAAGGCATGTGTGCGTGTTTATGGTGAGGCCCTGCGCGGGACGCTGGCGGCCTCCGGGGTGGGTGTGAGCGTGATCTGTCCCGGCTTTGTTGAATCGCGTATGACGGCGGTTAATAATTACAAAATGCCGTTCTTTATGACGGCTGATGCTGCGGCGCGATTGATTGCAGCAGGCCTCGCCCATAATCGCGCCCGCATCGCTTTCCCGCTGCCGACGGTTGTCATATCTGGCCTTTTGGGGTTGTTGCCACCAGCACTGAGCGCTCGTTTGCTGGCAAAATTGCCTGCTAAACCCGCCCTTTCTTAACTATTTGAAACTTCTATTTGACCCTATACTTTGGAGAAACGGGTTGCGTTTTTAAAATTATTGGCGCAATAATCGGTAGCTCTTAATAATAAAGCAGCAGAAAATTGTGTATTTCAGGGCTTATTGTTTCTGCGTAAAAAAGTATATCCCTGCAGGGCTTATTTATAGCGTCTGAATATTTTTCGAGACAATCATCAGATGGACGTAAAGGATATTGAGCGCAACATAGAGGTTGCTGTGAATCTATTGAAGGCGCTTTCGAACGAGCGTCGCCTCATGGTCATCTGCGCGCTCTATCAAGGTGAAAAAAGCGTTGGGGAACTGGAAGAGATCATCGGTCTTAGCCAGTCGGCGCTTTCTCAGCACTTGGCCCGTTTGCGCCGCGACGGCCTCGTTAACACAAGACGTAACGCCCAGACGATATTCTATTCCCTGAATGACAAGGCGACCGAGGCGGTTTTGCGCTGCTTGTATGATATCTATTCTCCGGCGGAAGCTGATAAGATGACGGGTAATATCAAGGCTGTTGCCGACGGTGAATAACCAGAGCTGGTTTATTTTTCGCCCTGGTCCCTGAACCAACGTACGCTGATTAATTTTTCAACATCACTGACAGACAGATTTTTCAGGTCTTCAACCTGATGTGTTTTGACGATTGGCCCTTGCGGTGCATGACGGTGCGGCTGGCTGCACCCTGAGAACAGGACGAGCGTCGGGCACCCTGTCGGCGCAATTAGATGTACCGGACCTGTGTCGTTGCCGATGGCACCTGCCGCGTGACGCGCCAGCACAGCCAGATCAAAGAGCGCGGTTTTGCCCGTCAGATTCAGTGTGTGCGGATGGATGCGGCAGATGGTTTCCGCCAGATCAGCCTCATTTTGTGTACCGATAATGACAGGCTGGTAGCCCCAGCCGTCAACGATACGTGCGATATGACCGTAATGTTCAGCAGGCCAGCGTTTTTCAGGGTGTGCGGGCGCTGAACCGGGGACAAGCAGGATGTAGGGTTTCTTCAGGCCTTCCTCGTTTATGAAGTGGGCAAAATCACCCGCGACCCAGCGCAAATCGTCAACGACGATATCGTGGATGTCAGCAAGCGCCAGTGTCTGGATATGCCCTGCCAGCGCGCTGCCTGCCGTGCGTTCGGGATTATTGTTGCGGTGTGAGGCGCCGGGCGCAGCGCCGACCCATTCAGGGCTGTGGCGGCGGGGGAATAATTTCATATAGAACGCCGTGCGGTCGCTATTCTGAAGATCATAAACGCGGTCAAACTGGCCGTTGCGCAATTTGTGGCGCAACTCAATCCAGCCCTTCAGGTCCGTCCATCTGGGACGCTGGTCCGTCCATACACGATCAACATAACCGCAAGCCAGCCCGAAACTGACAAAGGGTTGTGTCGTCAGTAATGTAATCTCAGCATCCGGATGATGGCGGCGAATGGCAGACATCGGCCCCAACGCCTGAATAAAATCGCCCAGGGCGCCCAGTTTGATAATTAGAATATGTTTGTGCGGCGGGGTGTCGTATCCGAATTCGTCAATTTCCGTTTGCGCCATTTGTGCGGGAAAATTCATTCGGCCGCCGTTGCCATGTGCGTGAGGCGCAGATCCGGCGTTTTGAGGTTCTGCGACTGGATGGCGCGTTCATCCAGCAGTTCGGCATAGACGGCCAGCGTTTGCGCCGTCATACGTTCGCGGGTAAAATTATCGGCGATATGCATCATGGCATGCGTTGCCAGCACGGCGCGATGGGCGGGGTCAAGATTAAGGGCGTCTTGTATGGACTTGGCCAGCGCCACAGCATCGTTCGGCGGCACCAGCCAGCCGGTTTCGCCGCGTATGACCGTTTCGCGGCTGCCGCCATGGTCTGTGGCCACGACCGGGCGGCCCATGGCTTGCGCTTCGGCGGCGATCCGGCCAAAGCCTTCAGGCTCGATTGAGGCCGAGACGACAACAGTCGCCATCATGTAGGCGGCGGGCATGTCACTGCAGTGATCGACAATGCGTATCTGCCCTTCCAGCCCGCGTGTTTTTACGGTGTCTTCCAGTTCGGTACGGTATTCCTTGCGACCCTGATCGGCGCCGATCAGTACACAGATCGTATCGGGGCGGTTCAGGCGGGCCATGGCGTCGATCAGCACATGGTGGCCTTTCCAGCGGGTCAGGCGACCCGGCATCATCACGACATTCATGCCATCGGGCAGGCGCCATGCACGGGATAGTTTGATCATACGCTCGGCGGATACGGCCGTGGGGTGGAATTTTTCAAGGGCGATGCCGCGATGAATGATGCGGACGTTACGCGGATCGATTTCGTAGTTTTTGCGCAGGTAATCGGCGACGAAATGTGAAATAGCAATGACGCGCGCGCCTTTGGCGATTCCGGAATTGTAACGTTTTTTCAGGCGGCCCCAGAAACCTTCCTTGAAGTTGTAGGGGGCGTGGCAAGTCGTCATGAAGCGGGCCGATGTGCCCTTGCAGGCCCACAGGGCGCTCCAGGCCGGTGCGCGGGAGCGCACATGCACGATATCGACTTTGTGTTTATTGATGAGTTTACGGAGACGGTGGCTGTTGCGCCACAGGACATACGGGTTTTTGCTATCGACGGGCAGGTTGATGTGCTGCGTACCGGCGCGCAGAATTTCAGGTACGCGGTGACCACCGTTTGAAATGACGATCGATACAGCACCCGCCCGCACCAGTTCGGCGGCGACATCGACACAACCCTGTTCAGCCCCCCCCGCGCCCAGTACAGGAATAATCTGTACAATGACGGGTGCCTGAGGACCAGGCTGTTTTTTAGAGGATTTTGACGGTGCGGAAGCTGTCATGGTGTCATTAGAATCCTTGAACTTTCATTAAGGATTTACCACACTCTGTTAAAGGGCGTCACATAAAAACGGCTCTTTCTCTATGTTTTATGTGGGTTTTGTGGGGATTCTCAGTGAATGAGCAGGCTTTTATGACAGATCAATGTGATTTTTTGCGGCGCACGGATGCTCCGGTGCTGGCTTTTTCCCGGTTTCAACCGGAAAAACCTGTGGGGCCGACGGTGGTCTTTCTGGGTGGTTTTCGTTCCGATATGCAGGGCAGTAAAGCCTTGTTTCTGGACGAGGTTTGCCGCCACCGCGGACAGCCGTTCATCCGCTTTGACTATCGCGGCCATGGCCGTTCCGGCGGGGTGTTTGAGGAGGGGACGATCGGTTTATGGTTTCAGGATGCGCTGGCGGTTATTGATGAGCTGACAAGCGGGCCGCTGGTGCTGGTGGGGTCTTCTATGGGAGGCTGGATCAGCTTGCTGACGGCGCGGGCGCGCCCTGAACGCATCAGCGGGCTGGTGGGGATTGCGGCAGCACCGGATTTCACCAAAGATATCGAGGCGCAGATGACGGCAGAGCAAAAAGCCGTGTTGTGGCAGGATGGTATCCTGCGCATTCCCAATCATTACAGCGATGAACCTTATGTGATTACACGCGCGCTGATTGAGGACGGGCCTGCGCATTTCCTACTGGAAAAGCCTTTGGCATTGCAGTTTCCCGTGCGGCTGGTGCAGGGGATGAGGGATGACGATGTGCCGTGGCAGACGGCATTTCGTATCAAGAATACGCTACACGAAGGCGGCAATATGGATGTTGAAGTTTTACTGGTGGAAGAAGGAAATCACCGCTTGAGCCGTCCGGAAGACCTGACGCTGATCGATGCGCAGGTGCGGGCTTTAAGCCTCTAGCGGCGGCTGTATTTAACCTTTTTCTTGGCTTTGTTGCTGAGGTTTACGGTGGAGGCAAAACCATCCTTGCTTCTGGATTTACGCTGACCGAGGCCACTGAGCAGGCCTTCGCCTTCATAGCGACCCAGGCCGAATAATTTCATCACCAGCACGATGGGTACGCCGATATAAACCGGCAGTAGGGCGACTGTGACCAGTTTCTGGCTCAGGATTGGTTTGATAAAGCTGGCCCAGGTGGCGGGGTCGATGCTGTCGCGCATCATGTTGTAGTTGGCTTCCGCATATTTGACCCAGAGCCAGCCGACTGAACTTAGCTGCAGCGGCTTGCTGAAATCCATGGTTTCGCCGTAAGCCAGCCATAGGTCAAAACCCAGAGCGCCAAGGGCGGGGATGGACAGTACGAAAAACAGGACAAAAAGTTTCATGGGATGGTTCCCCCGGAGACAGGTACGTGACCAAGCCATTCTAACACCGGGGTTTTTTCTGACAATGGGGTATAACGACAAGGAAACAGCAGGGTGGGGCGGGTGCCTTACTTCGTGCTTGCACTTTTGGCGCAGTCCGACTAGGTTTCAGGCCTGTTTTCCAGTTTGCGGACAGGTGGCCGAGCGGTTGAAGGCGCACGCCTGGAAAGTGTGTATACGCCAAAAGTGTATCGCGGGTTCGAATCCCGCCCTGTCCGCCATATTTACAGAATATTCCTTATTTAAGGTTTCTGCATAGTTCCCCAAGACAAATAATGCATAAGAGAATACACTCTCGCATTATGACCATTTCCCTGACCGCCCATTCTTTATATGCCCAAGTCGAAGCCGAAAGACATTGGCGTTTGCTGATGGATGCTGATGAAAATTGGGATACCCGCGCTCTTCTTATGACGGCGTTGCGCGAGCAGTCAGTAGACTCTGGCAATATTCCGTCTCGCATAACGGAAGCATTGGATTTTGCATCCCGTATTGAGTATCAGCATGGTGCCGTACCGTCCCATGTGTATCTAAAACACCCCTTGCGTGTGGCGACCATGCTCGCACAAGAGCTGGAATTTTTTGATCCAGAGACCATTATTATTGCCCTGCTCCATAATGTTCTTGAGGTCTCGTCGCTATCTGAGTCGCAAATATCCGATGTTGCCGGATCTGACGTGCTCAGAGCGATAAAGGCGCTGACCGTAGATCGTGGCCGTCAGGACGATCCGGAGTACAAGGATGGATATTATGCACAGATAGAACAGACATCGCTTTCATGTGCCCGCGTTAAGATTGCAGACAAGCTCGATAATATTTATATGCTTTGTTTCAACCCTTCGGAAGCTGTCAGGAATTGCTATCTGGATGAGATAGATCGCTGGGTTGTGCCGATGGCTGGCCGCATTATGCCTGATATAGGTGTGCGCATGGCGGCTGTTAGCGCTGTCATGAGAGAAACAGGTTATTTGGATAAAGTGAAAGAGCTTGAGAAAGCCAGAAAGACAAGTTTGCCATGAAGACAGATATTCAGGGTCGTAACGCCCTTGTAATGGGAAGCAGTAAAGGCATCGGCCAGGGGATTGCTTATGGCCTTGCACGGGAGGGTGTCAATGTTTGTCTTGTGGCACGGAATGCAGACAAGCTCCGGCAGACCGCTGAGGCCATACGCGGCGATACAGGTGTTGCCGTTTATACAATATCCGCTGATCTTGCCCGTGCCGATGATATTGCGCGTGTCTATAATTATGCGCAAGAAAGCATGGGTTCGGTAGATATTCTCATCAATAATGCCGGCGGGCCCAAATACGGCCAGCTTCTCGATCTGTCCGAACGGGACTGGCAGGATACAATTAATCTTACGCTTCTCAGCACTGTGCGTATGACCACACTGGCCATCCCTTCAATGAAAGAAATGGGATGGGGACGTATTGTCACTGTAACATCGGCAACCGCCAAAGAGCCTGTTCCGGCGATGGTGCTTTCATGCACGGCCAGGGCGGGTGTTACAGCCTTTATGAAGGCGATTGCCACTGAACTGGCCCCTTTGGGTGTTACAGCGAATGTCGTGGCGCCTGGCGGGGTTCTTACGGATCGCATACGCGATCTTGTAAAAACCAAGGCCGATATTGATAACGTCCCTTATGAGGAACTGCTGAAGCAAAATGAAAAATCAATACCGTTCGGAAGATTTGCAACGCCCGAGGAATTCGCTGCTTATGTGGTGTTTCTTTGTTCTGATAGCGCCCGTTATATCACAGGGACATGCCTGAATGTTGACGGCGGCCTGAGCAAAAGTGCGTTCTAGATGATAGGTGAATTATTCGCGCCGGATATTTTCTCGAAACCCCGACCGGTTTTTAATGCGGTGGTGCCAGCTGTCTGCGCAGATATTGCTGATATTCTTGAAAAGCATTATCGGATTGATCGTGATGAGATTGCCTCTGTCACGGGGCTCGATGGGCTGGAGATCAACTCTAGAAATTTTAAAGTCGTGGCTGGTGGGAAAACTTATGCGCTGAAGCGCAGTGGTAAAAATGCCCGCCTTGATGATAGCCGGAATCAACTGGAAATTTCCCAGAGTCTGAATATGATGGGTGCCAGTTTGCCACGCATTATTTTCTCGCAAGACTTGCCTTATGTTTTGCGTGATGATGGACATTTCTGGATACTGTCCGATTTTATTGAAGGGACTTATTTCAGTGGATCTTCGGCGCATTATCTGTCCGTGATGGATGCTGTCGTTTCATTGCAGGCTTCTCTTGAGGTGTGCGAGGCCGCGCGGTCTTTGCCATTATCTCCTGCCAGCGATTCATGGAATGATACGGCACATATTTTTGAGGAATTTTTTAATAGAGTCTCTGAGTGGTCAGTTATGTTTCCCGAATCAGAGTTTCATATTTTGTTGCAGGAGTCTGATCATATTCGCGCATGCTTAGAAAAGGTTGCGTTGTATGAATTGACCTCTAGAAAGAATATTCTCCCCACACATATCGATCTGCACCCGCATAATATTCTGATGAAAAATGATGTCTTCCCCGTTATCGTTGATATAGATTCATTGCAGAGAACTGACAAAATGCAGAGTCTGGCGTTTGCTGTGTTTAAGCTGACGCGTCAGCATATAGTACAGGAGAAGCCGGAGAATCTTGCGGCTCCCGCGCAAAAATTTATGCGGGCGCTGAATATGTCGGCAGATGACATCCAAATTTTTTATCATGCGGCCATGGCGGAAATTTTGCGACGCGTAGGAATCATTATTGCCCTTAATATGCGTCAGTCAAATCGTGAATGGAACAAGGTTTTGCCGTTGCAGCTGATGGCGTTGTATGAAGTTTCTTACATATTCGGCCAGGAGTAATAAGCATGTTGCTAGCAATTTTACCTGCCAGAGGAGGCAGTGAGCGTATCAAGAATAAGAACATCGTAAATTTTTGTGGCAAACCGCTCATCCACTATTCTCTTAGTGCCGCGAAGAATGCCGGCATTTTTGACGAGATCCATGTATCCACGGATAGTCAGGATATCGCTGACGTTGTCGCAAAAGAAGGTTTTCCCGTTGCTTTCATGCGCGATTCAAAGCTGGCCGACTCTCATACGCCCTTACTGCCGGTTTTGTCCTGGGTTCTTGATGAGTTTGAGAGGCAGGGTCGCATATTCACAGAGGTGTGTCAGATCATGCCCACCGCACCCCTGATCAATGCAGATGATCTGCGTCAGGCGTATGAATGTTTTCAAGGATATCAAAAAGCGCATCCCTTGATCGCTATGTCCCCGTTTCCGGCACCTGTTGATTGGGCTATGGAAATTAATACCGAGGGGCGCACGGTGGCGCGTGAGCCGGAAAAGTTGCTGCTGCGTTCACAAGATTTGAAGCCGTGTTTTTATGATAGCGGGGCGTTCGTTTTCTACACCGCGGATCAAATTAGAAATCCAGATACGTCCGGTACTTATCTGGCTTATACGATACCGAAATCCCGATCGGTCGATATCGATGATACGGAAGATCTGGAAATGGCAGAAATCCTTTATAGAGGCTGGCGTGCGCGGCAGTCAGATTGAATGGCTATTGCGCCAGCCATAACTCTCGACTAGAAAAGGTTGTCGCAGGAGTTCGTTTGGATTGAGTGTAAAATCTTCTTATGAAACAAATACTTATAAAGACTCTCCGGTTCTCGTAACCGGTGTGGCCGGTTTTATCGGCTTTCACACCGCACAGCGATTGTTAGCGCAGGGACGCCGGGTGGTGGGGGTTGATAATTTCAGCCCTTATTACGATGTGCAGCTCAAAAGAGACAGGCTGGCGCAACTGACCCCCCATCCGGCCTTTTCTTTTGTCGAGCTGAATATTGCTGATAAAGCGGCGATGGAAAAGCTTTGGGCCGAACAGGGGCCGTTCCTTGAGGTTATTCATCTGGCAGCGCAGGCGGGGGTGCGTTACTCGCTCACCAATCCGTACGAATATATTACGACGAATTGCATGGGGCACCTGACAGTGATGGAAATGTGCCGCCACACGCCGGATTTCAAACATATGGTTTATGCCAGTTCTTCTTCCGTCTATGGCGGAAATGAGAAACTGCCATTCTCAGTTCAGGATGATGTCAGTCACCCCATTTCTCTTTATGCCGCGACCAAACGCAGCGATGAATTGATGAGCCAGAGTTATAGCCATCTTTATAACATGCCACAGACCGGCTTGCGCTTCTTTACGGTCTATGGCCCATGGGGGCGTCCGGACATGTCGCTCTTTATCTTTACCAAGGCTATCATTGCGGGTGAAAAAATTCCTGTTTTCAATCACGGTCATATGAAACGCGATTTCACTTATGTGGATGATATCGTGTCCGGTGTCGTCGCTTCACTGGCCCATCCTCCCGTGCGTGAAAACAAAAAGGCGCCCCATCGTGTGCTGAACATTGGCAATACGCGCAGTGAAAATCTGATGGATTTCATCCATATCATCGAGAATGCCGTCGGCAAGAAAGCCCAGATTGAGTTTCTGGAGATGCAGCCGGGAGACGTTCCGGAAACATTTGCCGATATTGAGGAAACGACCGCTGTTACAGGATTTAAACCCACAACGGCAATTTCCGAGGGCGTGCCGCGCTTTGTTTCCTGGTACAAAGATTACTACAAGGTGTAAGTGATGAGTTACAGCCTTTCAAAAGCGCATGTGGCCGTTGTCGGGCTTGGTTATGTCGGTATGCCGCTGGCGCTGATGCTGGCGAAGCATATGAAAGTGTCCGGTTTTGATATTTTTGACGCCCGCGTCAATGAATTGTGTGACGGATTCGATCGTAACCGTGAGATTGAAGGGCCGCTTCTTCGTGCTACAACATGTCATTTCACCAGCAAGCTTGAGGATATCAAGGATTGCAATGTTTATATTATTACGGTGCCGACACCGATTGACGAGCATAACAAGCCTGATCTGAAGCCGGTTGAGTCCGCCACCAAGACCGTGGCTTCGGTACTGAAAAAGGGTGATATCGTTGTCTATGAAAGTACGGTCTATCCCGGCGTGACGGAAGATTTTTGTGGCCCGATCCTGGAGGCCGGCAGCGGACTTAGATGCGGCAAGCACTTCTTTCTCGGCTATTCACCCGAACGCATAAACCCGGGTGATGTCGAGCATACAGTGCAAAAAATCACCAAGGTTGTGGCGGGACAGACGGAGGAAGTTTCTGATCTTCTCGTTGAGCTTTATGGCACCATGAATAACGGCAACATATTCCGCGCACGTGATATTCGTACGGCGGAGGCATCCAAGGCGATTGAGAATGCTCAGCGTGATATCAATGTGGCTTTCATTAATGAAGTGACGATGATTCTCAATAAGCTGGGACTTTCCTCTCATGATGTGCTGGAAGCGGCCGGAACAAAGTGGAACTTCCTGAAGTTCTCGCCGGGCCTGGTGGGGGGGCACTGCATTGGTGTCGATCCCTATTATCTCGCGGAATGTGCGATCAATATCGGGCATGAGCCACGTATCATTCTTTCTGGCCGCGCCATTAACGACAGTATGGGCCCGTATGTGGCGGGCTGCATTGATCAACTTTTGTCTGCGGATAAGAAGACTGCTACGCCACGCCGCATCCTGCTGCTGGGTTTTACCTTCAAGGAAAATATCAACGATATCCGCAATACCAAAGTTGTCGATATTCTGAAGGCGCTGCAGGAAAAAGGGCATTACGTTGATATCCATGACCCTCATGCGCGCCCTGAAGATGTAACGCATGAATATGGGATCAATATCCTCAATACGCTGCCGTCTGATGCGCCTTATGATGCTATGGCTTTGCTGGTGGGGCATGATATTTACCGTGACATGACTCCGGAATCGCTGCAAAATTTCCTGAAGCCGCAAGGGATTGTCTATGACATGAAGGGTTTATGGCGTCATATGGCACTAGAGTTCGGCCCGCGCTTTCAATACCACACATTGTAACGGGGTGTTCTGATGAATAGTCCCGTCCGGAAAATCGCTTTTATATTGCCGAATTTTCAGGCGGGGGGCGCTGAGCGCGTCATGATCACGGTGGCTAACCACCTGGATCGTCAGTTATTCCAGCCTGTCATTATTGTTTTTAATGACCGCGGCGCTTTGCGTGATCTGGTCGCGGCAGATTTACCTGTTATCAATTTATCTGCCCCGCATTTGTCGCGGGGTATAATCGCGCTGGCTCGTGCCATGCGCGATGAAAAAATCGATCTTGTTATCAGCACGATGGCGCATCTGAATATATTCGTCTTGCTGGCAAAACCCTTTATGCGCGGCGTACCGGTAGTTGTGCGCGAGGCAGTAACGCCCAGCTATTTTTCCGACAGTGTACTGAAACGCCTCATACTAAAGGCTGCTTATATCTGTCTTTATCCCTTTGCAACGCGCATTCTTTCGCCCACGCAGATGGTTTTTGATGAAATGCCGGACATCCTGCGCAGGCGATCACAAAAACTGCAGCGCATATTTAATCCCGTGAATACCGATCTTGTCTGTCATGCGACAGATCTTGACCTGCGGGCGCAGTGGGTGCGCGACGATCAGCGTTTGTTTGTTGGTGCCGGACGACTGGTGGGGCAAAAGGGGTTTGATCGCCTAATTGAGGCTTTGCAGGGATGGCGCGGACGTGATGACTGGCGTCTTACTATACTGGGCGAAGGGCCGGATCATGATAAATTGCAGCAATTGATCACAAGTTATAGTCTGTACCAGGTGGTACTGGCAGGTTTTGAATCGAATCCGTGGCGTTATTTTGCTTTGGCTGACGCCTTCGTATTACCTTCTCGTCATGAAGGCCTGCCCAATGTCGCGTTGGAGGCGTTAGCGCTGGGGACGCCTGTCATTGCGGCGGCTTCTGCAGGCGGTATTGGTGAGATCGCTGAAGCCGCCGCGGGACAGGCTGTTGGGATCGCCCATGATATGGATGAATTTACCCGGTTTATGGATCTGGTTCGCCCTTACGAAGGCGAATGGCCGCGTGAAAGCTTGTTACCGCAGTGTTTCTCCCTGTCCCATGTTGTGGCATCCTATGAGCAACTTTTTGCTGAGATTCTGCGTGAAAAGAATTAAGAGGATTTTTTATGTGCGGCATTGCCGGTTTCTTCATAGCTGATCGCACGATTGATGATGCTGAAGCTGCATCAATGGTTACAGCTATGTCCGGCTGTCTTGCGCATCGTGGCCCTGATGCGGCCGCTATTAAAGTGCTTTCGAGTCCTTCTTCATTAGTTGCGCTGGGGCATCGCCGCCTGTCGGTGGTTGATCTCAGTGAGGCTGGTGCCCAGCCGATGGTTTCGCGCAATGGTCGTTATACCATCGTTTATAATGGCGAAGTTTACGGGCTTGATACGCTTCGTCAGGCGCTGTTGGATGACGGCTATCATTTCCGTGGTCATTCGGATACGGAAGTTATGCTGGAATATATGGCGCGCTGGGGTGTTGAACGTGCGCTTCCCTTATTTGAGGGAATGTTCGCTTTCGCTCTCTGGGATGAGCAGGAAAGAATCCTGACACTGGCCCGTGATCGTGCCGGGATCAAGCCGCTTTACTGGATGCAGTATAAAGGCATGTTCGGTTTTGCTTCTGAACTTAAGGCTTTTACGCCTTTATGGATGCAAGGCAAGCCGCCTGTTAGCAGGCAGGCACAGCTTTTATATGCCCATAACGGCTATGTTCCTGCCCCTTATTCCATATATGAGCATGTTTATAAATTAAGGCCGGGTCACATTCTTACGATCAAGGCTGGCGCCGGTACGCCGACTATTAAATCCTATTGGCGCTGGCAGGATATGCGGATCGCGTTGCCTGAAGCTGATTTGGTTGATTATGCGCATGATGTACTAAGCGAGTCCGTGCGCATTACGCTGGATGCCGATGTGCCCGTTGGATGCTTTCTTTCGGGAGGCATCGATTCCAGTCTGGTGACGGCACTGATGCAATCTCATGCGTCGCGTCCGGTGAAGACATTTGCCATTGGATTCGAGCAGCAGGCGTTTAATGAGGCGCCCTATGCCAGGACGGTCGCCGCGCATCTTGGTACAGATCATACCGAACTTATTGTCAGCGAAGCCGACATGCTGAATGCCGTGCCGATGATGGCTGATATGTATGATGAGCCATTTTCTGATTCGTCACAGATACCGACATATCTTGTGTCTAAGCTGGCGCGTGAGCAGGTGACTGTGTCGTTGTCCGGTGATGGTGGCGATGAATTGTTTCTGGGTTATGGCCGTTACCACAGGGCGTTGAATGCTTCTGCAATGGCGGCTTTTGCGCCACGCTTTCTGCGGCAGGCGCTTTGCGAGCATATGCCAGCACTGCGCCCTGTAATTGGCGGCCCTTCAAGAGTTTCCAGTTATATGAGATTGCTGTCTTCGCCTGATTTCGGGGCGCTCTATAATTATTTTGTCACATATGATACGCCGCTTTCATCTGGCGCAGAACGTGATCTAATGGCGCTGATTTCAGATGCGCACGATACTCTGCCTATGGGGGCATCCTTTGCAGACAAGGCAAAGGTCATGCGCCAAGCGGATTTTCATCGCTATATGGTTGATGACGTGCTGACCAAGGTTGACCGCGCCAGTATGAAGGTATCACTGGAATCGCGCGTACCGCTGCTGAATAACCGCGTAATCGATCTTGCCTGTCGTTTGCCAATCAACGCCATGATGGACAACCAGAAGGGTAAACTTATATTGCGCGACGTATTGGCGCGTTATGTACCGCGGCATATGTTCGAGCGGCCGAAAATGGGTTTTGGCGTACCGATGGCGGCCTGGATACGCGGGCCGCTCAGGGATATGATTGTGTCACATGTTGAGAGCGCTTTGGAAAACGAAGAGATGTTTGACGCCTTGCGTGTGCGTAAAGCCTTATCGTTACATTTGAAGGGCACCCATGATTTCAGCTATATCATCTGGCTGGTTTCTTCCTATGGTGACTGGAAGGCACGGCAGGACATATGAAGAAAATCACTTTCGTCATTGCCGATATGGGGGCCGGGGGTGCACAGCGCGTCATGTCGTCGCTGGCTAATGCGTTAGAGCACCAGGAGGGCCTCCAGATTAATGTTGTTTCGACATCATTACCGGGGAAAGGGTCGTTTTATACCTATGATCCATCAGTGACCATCCACTACGCAGGCGTAGAATCTTCTTCGGGTACGCTGCTTTCAGGCATTCAGGTCAATATAAGGCGTATCATGGCGGTGCGCGCCCTCTTCAAGAAACTGAAGCCCGATATTGTGATCAGTTTCCTGACAGAGATTAATTGTGTGGCTTTGCTGGCCGCTGCGGGTACGGGAATTCCGGTGATCGTTTCAGAGCGCTCTGACCCTTATCATTATCCAGAGGTGCGTTTATGGCGTGTTATGCGCCGGCTCGTTTATCCTTTCTCGCATATGCTGGTTTGCCAAACAGCTCATGCAGCGAGTTTTTTCCCGTATTTATTGCGCAAGACGGTTATTTATAATCCTGTCAGTGTGGCGGAGAGCAAGGCACCGGCACCTGTGCAGGGTGCGTACATATTGGGGGTGGGCCGCCATTCGGCAGAGAAGGGTTTTGACCTTTTGATGGAAGCGCATGCTCTCGCTTACAAAGACGCGCCAGATCTCAAACTTGTTCTGGTGGGCGATGGGCCGGATTCAGAAAAGCTTATGACCCTATCCAAAAGTCTGGGCACTGAATCCAATGTTGTTTTTGCGGGCGCGCAGAAAGATCTGGCCCCTTATTACAAGCATGCCGTTGCTTTTGTTTTGCCTTCACGTTTTGAGGGGATGCCTAATGCCTTGCTAGAAGCTATGGCCTATGGATGCCCCGTTATCGTCACGCCCCAGTTCAAGGCTGCCGGGGAGATTGTCGAGGACGGCAGGAGCGGCATCATCCTTAGGTCGGTTACGGCAGGAGAGATGGCACATCACATCCTTGATTTATATGGAAACTTAGTGTGGCGGGACACTCTTAGCGTTTCCGCTATGGAAAATATTAATAGGTTCTCTCCTGAGAAAATATATAAGCAATGGCTGGACTTACTGCGTGAATGTCGCTGATAGACCTTGATTCATGTCAAGCAAGGCTGATATTAATGTTCACTATTTGAACGCTATTATTATCAAGGGTATAGGCCTGTATGTCCGCTGAAGCACAGCTACAGAACGCAGCAGAGGAAGCGACCAGAGAGAATCATGATCTTGATGATCGGATTCTGCGTCAAATCTTGTGCTCTGTAGAGGGTAATTCCCGGGTTTCCCAGCGGCAATTATCGCGTGAGCTGGGCATCGCTCTTGGTTCAGTCAACTGGTATCTTAAGCGTTGCATCAATAAAGGGCTCATTAAAATTTCCCAGGTGCCTTTGAAGCGCTATATGTATTTCCTGACCCCTCAGGGCATGGAGGAAAAAGGCCGTTTGATGGGGCAGTATCTCAAATGGTCTTTGGATTTTTTCCGCCTCGGGCGTGAAGAAGCATCGGCCATTTTGGGGGATTGCGCTCTGCGCGGACGTCATAAAATCATTCTGGCCGGTAACAGCGATTTTGCTGAAATTTTTATCATGAGCGCGATTGATTATCCCGTTACAATTCAGGCGATTTTTGATGCAGGCCGCAAGGATGGCAAGCGTTTGCGCACACAGGTTACCTGTGTTTTACCGCAAGATGCAGATATCACATACATTGTGACGGAGATAACTCAGCCACAATTCGTGTGGGACAAGCTGGTTGCTCATGGTGTTCCTGAGGATGCTATTATTATCCCGCGGCTGCTGAATTTTCGGCCACAGGTGGAGTTGATGTGATGTGGGTTGCCGTTTGCACACAACCAAATCGTGAGATGCTGGCTGTCGACAATTTGCGGCGTCAGGGTTACGAGGTTTATTGCCCCATGCTGGCTAAAACGCGTTCTCATGCGCGTAAAGTGGAACTCGTGCGGCGCCCCTTGTTTCCAGGCTATGTCTTTGTGTCACTTGAGGTGATGCTGCAGGGTGTTTGCGCTATCCACTCTACGTTTGGTGTGCGTCATCTTGTGAAGTTCGGTGACAAGCCTGCAAGACTTCCTCACAATTTTATTACAGCGTTGAGGGCTTGTGAAATAGACGGGGTTATTCCGCCACTGCCCATAGAGCAGGCGCTGCCGCAAGGTTCCCGCGTCTTGATCAAAGACGGGGTATTTAAAGACTTAATGGCGACAGTGCTATCTTGTCCTGCACAAGACCGTGTTGTTGTCTTGCTGGATATGCTGAAACGCAGTGTAAAAGCGGGCGTACCGGCGCATTATCTGGAGCGTACCTGATATCGGGCGCTCTGCTTGTAAAGAATTATCGGGGCCGGGTGTTTCACCCGACCTGCGGTAGCATGGAAAAATTGATCTAACGCTTAGGAAGTAAAATGACGAATATTTTCGACGGTAAAACCATTCTCGTTACTGGTGGTACGGGCTCTTTTGGCAAAAAATTTACCAGATACGTACTGGATAACTACAAGCCTAAAAAGGTGATCGTGTTTTCGCGCGACGAGCTCAAGCAGTTCGAAATGGCGCAGGACTTTCCTAACGAGAGCCGTATTCGTTTTTTCCTTGGTGATGTGCGTGATTATCAGCGTTTGCTGCGCGCGTTTGATGGTGTCGATATCGTTGTTCATGCGGCAGCCCTGAAACAGGTTCCGGCGGCGGAATATAATCCGATTGAATGCATTAAAACGAATGTTCACGGTGCTGAGAACATTATTAATGCGGCGATCGACAGTAATGTCGAGCGTGTTATTGCACTTTCAACTGATAAGGCTGTTAACCCGATTAATCTGTACGGTGCGACCAAGCTGTGTTCCGATAAGTTGTTTGTTGCGGCCAATAATTACAGCATCACCAAATCAACAAAATTCTCGGTTGTGCGCTACGGGAATGTTATCGGTTCGCGTGGCAGCGTCATTCCCTTTTTTAATGAACAAAAGAAAACAGGGGTCATCCCTATTACGGATGAACGCATGACCAGATTCTGGATTACCCTGCAGCAAGGCGTCGAGTTCGTTGTTCATTGCCTGGAATGCATGCGTGGGGGGGAAGTGTTTATCTCTAAAATTCCGTCCATGCGCATCACCGATCTTGCGCAGGCTATCGCGCCAGAGTGCAAGATAAAGATCGTGGGTATTCGTCCTGGCGAGAAATTACATGAGATTATGGTTCCTGCGGATGAGTCGCGCAATGTTCTGGAGTTTGACAAATTCTTTGTCATCAAGCCGAGCGCTCCTTGGGCGGCCATTGACTATGATGCTCCTTATCTGGGCGAGAAAGGCAGAGCCGTAGCACCTGATTTCTACTACGCCAGCGATAATAACACGGACTGGATCAGCGTTGAGGGTCTGGTTGATGTGGTAAAGAATGCTGCCTGAAATTCTGCGCAGTTATGGACGTCAGGTTCTGGACGATGATGACGTCCAGGCTGTCGTTACGGCGCTTCGCGGCCAGTATCTGACTGGAGGGCCGTGCGTACCCGAATTTGAAGGTGCCCTGCAGAATTTTACAGGCGGGCGTTATGCTATTTCCTGCGGTAATTGCACACAAGCCCTGCATCTGGCAGCGCGCGCTTTAGGTGTGAAGGCGGGTTATAGCGTCATCGTTCCCAGTATTACGTTTCTGGCGACAGCCAATGCGCCGCATATGGCGGGAGCAGATATCGTTTTCAGCGATGTTGATCCTGATAGCGGACTGATGACGGTTGAAAATCTGGAAGATGCTCTTCGCCGCTGCCCATCCAAGCCATATGCTGTGTTCCCAGTTCATTTTGCGGGGCAGGTTGTAGATATCAAGGCGCTGCACGATGCAGCGCGCCGTCATGGCTTGAAGATTATCGAAGATGCCGCCCATGCCATCGGTACGACTTATGAGGTTGATGGCAAGAGTTATAAAGTTGGTGATTGCGCATTTTCTGATGCGGTTACCTTTTCTTTTCATCCGGTCAAGCATATCACGACCGTTGAGGGCGGCGCTGTCATGGTGAATGACAGCGGATTGGCACGGGATGTCTCGCGCTTGCGGGCGCATGGCATGGTGCGCGATTCTGACGTCTTCCAGAACAAGGACATGGCCTTTGATGAAAGTGGCCAGGTCAATCCCTGGTATTATGAGATGCCGGATTACGGGTACAATTATCGCCTGACTGATGTGCAGGCGGCGCTGGGGTTGTCCCAGCTCAAGAAGCTTCCGGGTTTCATCAAGCGGCGGGCGGCGCTTAAGCGTCTTTATGATGAATTGCTGACGCCTTATGCGCCCACAATCAGATTATTGCATAATACACCTGCTTGCGAAGCAGCTTGGCATATCTATCCTGTGCTGATTGATTTTGCGGCATTGGACAAGAGTCGGGGCAGCGTTATGCGCGCACTAAGAGATGAAGGTATCGGAACGCAGGTGCACTACATCCCTGTTCACAGGCAACCTTATTATAGCGGGCTTTGTGGCCAACAATCTTTGCCGGGCGCCGATGCTTATTATGCGCGTACGTTAACACTCCCCATCCATGCCTTAATGGAAGAAGACCATGTCCCTCTCGTCGTCGAAAAACTTATCGAAATCCTTGGCCTCTGATTCCCTGCATAATACAAGCCGTCGATTTGATAAATCGAATGCGCGCTTGCAACAGGCCCTGGAGGTTATTCCGACAGGCTCGCAGACCTTCAGTAAAAGCCACCTGCAGTATCCTAAAGGGCACGCGCCGCTTTTTATTGAGCGCGGACAAGGTTCGCGCGTCTGGGATATCGACGGGAACGAATATATCGACATGGTCAACGGTTTGATGGCCGTTTCCCTTGGCTATAACGATCCTGATGTCGATGCAGCTATTATTGATCAGTTGTCGCGTGGGATAAGCTTCTCCCTGCCGACCGAGCTTGAATATGAGCTGGCGCAGCTTCTGGCGGATATCATACCTTGCGCTGAAATGGTGCGTTTTGGTAAAAACGGTTCCGATGCAACATCAGCTGCCATTCGCCTGGCACGTGCTTATACCAAGCGCGATAAAGTTGTCGTATGCGGCTATCACGGCTGGCAGGATTGGTATATTGGTTCAACAGCGCGTCACTTAGGTGTGCCTGAGACTGTACGCGCCCTTACCAAAACCGTGCCTTATAATGATCTTGCGGCACTGGAAGCGTTGCTTAAAACAGAAGAATATGCCGCGTTTATTCTTGAACCTATGAATGTGGCAGAGCCCTTGCCCGGTTATCTTGAGGGTGTTCGCGCCCTGACTGAAAAAACAGGCACTGTGCTTGTGTTTGACGAAGTTGTGACAGGCTTTCACTATGCTTTAGGCGGCGCACAAGAATATTTCGGTGTGACACCCGATCTTTCCTCATTCGGCAAGGGCATGGGTAACGGCATGCCCATCGGCGCCATTCTGGGGCGGCGCGATATCATGAAGCTGCAGGATGATATTTTCTTCTCGGGCACTTTTGGTGGTGAGGCGCTATCACTGGCGGCATCTATTGCTGTTATCAAAAAAATGCAACGCGAGCCTGTTATTGAGAAACTCTGGTCTGCAGGCAAGCAGTTGTCAGATGCTGTTACCGATATCATTCGCGAGAACGACCTCGAAGATGTCTTGTCATTCAAAGGTCTAGACCCTTGGAAAGTAGCGATGTTTTCTGCCCGTGGCGATATTTCTGCCATGGCTATCCGCACATTCATCCAGAAGGACCTGATTGCGCAGGGGGTTCTTTTCCTTGTCAGTCACAACATGTCCTATGCTTTTTCCGAGCAGGATTATCATGATGTCGTGGCGTCATACCGGAAAACCTTGAGCGATCTTTCCCAATATATGAAACAAGGTACGCTGATGGACAATATCGGTTGCCCTGTGATCGAACCTATTTTCAAGGTGCGTTGATGACCGCGCCGCTCGCAGTATTCCGCTTTTATGCCTCTTCATGGCGCGGGGCCGGTCATGCCATGCGTTGCATGACGCTGGCCAAGGTGCTTAAAAAAGAAGGCTGGGCGTGCCAGTTTGCCACGGAACAGGAGAGCTATGAATTCCTGCCAGCCTTGCAGGCATTCGAGCGCATAGATCCTGATTTATTTTTTGCCAATCCTCATAAGCATGACCTTCTGGTTGTTGATCATTATGATCATGGCTATGAGTATGAAAGTCATTTTCGCCCCTTTAATAAGGTCATCATGGCAATAGATGATATTGCCAACCGCAAGCATGATTGTGATTTTATCCTTGATCAGGCCTATGGGCGGCTTACGGATGATTATGCGCCAGATGTTCCTGCGGGTTGTCACATTCTGGTCGGCCCTGAATATGCTTTGTTGCGTGATGAATTTTCCGTGCTTCGCCAGACATCGTTGCAGCGCCGTCAGTCTTTGACCTATATCCATCGCATATTCATAAATTTTGGCGGCAACGACCAGAAGAATATGATTCTTGAAACATTACGCAAGTTATCATCGATTGGTTATGCGGGGGCAATTGATGTCGTATTCGGCGTGATGGCAGAACATCGTCATAGTGTAGAGGCTTTCGCTGCCACAATGCCAAACGAGATTGTTTTTCATACCAACCCTGATATGGCTACCTTATTGACTCAGGCTGATTTGGCTGTAGGTGCGCCTGCCGTGTCGGCCTGGGAACGGTTCTGTCTGGGGGTTCCAACAATATTGCTGCAGACGGCTGACAACCAATCCTTCACATATCAGGCGCTGGTGCGTGATGGTCTGGCGCTTGGCGGGACAATTGATGCGCTGGGACAGCAGGGTTTGTTAATAGATTTTGACCCTGTTTTTTATAAACGCTGCGCTGATCTGGTATCAGTGCAGACGGACGGTCAGGGTGCTTATAAGATTGCGCATTTAATTCAGGAATTCAAAGGTGAGAAAGATGACCTACGCCAAGAAATATATCGATAATCAAATTGTCAGCGTTGACCCTTTGCCCACGCCGCAGGAGCTTTCCCGCTATTACGCGGAAAAATATTATCAGGAAAGCGATGGCAAGAAGACGACCTATGACGTGTCTTATACGCCTGATGAACTGGCCTATAAAAAACTTGAGTCGCAGATGACCCTGCAGGGCATGCTGGAAAACCTTCCGCAGGGGAAACCATCCCCTTCTATCCTTGATTTGGGGTGCGGCGAAGGTTTTCTGGTGAAAGAGGCTGCGGACGCAGGGTATCAGGTTACGGGCGTGGATTTCAGCAGCTTTGGCGTTGAGAAATGGAATCCCTCTATCAATAATCTTTGTGAATTTGGGGACATATATAATTTCCTCGACAATTGTGTAAGCACAGGCAGGGTCTTCGATGTATGCATCCTGCGTAATGTTCTGGAACACGTCATTGACCCGTCGCAATTGCTGCAACAGATCCGCAAGATCCTGACTAAAGACGGCATCGCCTTGATTACTGTTCCCAATGATTATAGCGCTCTGCAGAAGCTGGCCATGGATAGGGGGCATATTGACCGCGAATTCTGGTTCGCCCCGCCTGATCACCTGCATTATTTCAATACCCTGAATATTGGCCCCTTCATGCAGGAGAACAATTTTACGGTTGCGGATATGTTCTCATCATTCCCTATAGATTTTTTCCTTTTTCACAGCGGAAGCAATTATATTGCCGACAAATCTTTAGGTAAGCAGGCGCATTTTGCGCGTATTGCCATAGATCTTTTGCTGGCGGAACAGGGCATGGAGAGGTTTCTCAACCTATACCGAGCCATGGCCGCATGCGGTGTGGGTCGTGACTTTACAACCGTGTTGCGCCCCTCGTGACCAATATTGCAATTATATCCGATATCCATGGCAACATGGATGCCCTGCAAGCTGTTTTTACAGATGCTGAAAAACATGAATCTTCACGCTTCTTTGTTTGCGGTGATATTGTCGGCTACTATTATGACACGGCGACTATATGGCAACTCCTGTCCGAGCGTCGTGCTGTCATGTGCCGTGGTAACCACGAACAAATCCTTTCTGAGTGGATTAACGGGGATATGTCACAGAGGGATGCGATAAGAAAGCGATACGGATCTTCTTATCAACGCGCTTTTGAGGAAATGAAACAAGAAGACCTGCAGGCATTACTGGCGCTGCCACATCCCACCGCCATAAACATTGATAATGTCCGTTTCCTTATCTCTCATGGTACGCCATGGGATGAAGATGTCTATATCTACCCTGACAAGATCGATGATCATTTGCACAAGCTGGAAAGTTATATAACGGATTACGATGTGATCTGCATGGGGCATACGCATTACCAGATGTCCTTCATGCATAACGGATTGCATATTATCAATCCCGGGTCGGTCGGGCAGCCGCGTTCTGGCAAGGAAGATGATCAGGCGAAGATGAGCCGCGCACAATGGGCGCTTTATAATACGGATGATCGTTCGTGTCAGCTTCTGACCAGTTTCTATGACCCCTCGCGCGTTTACGCGCAGGCGGATCGCCATGATCCTGATCTGCCTTATCTCAAAAAGGTTCTAAAGCGTCAGGAGACACCTGTATGAAAATATTGATTTCTGCCGCGAATGCCGATGTTTGCCTGTCTATGGCGAGAATACTGAAGTCTGATGAATTTTATCGCGCGGCTCATCTTACAGGCTTGGCCCCGGACGGCCCATGGCCCGCCCGTCAATATTTTGATGATGTTCTGGCGATACCCATGGTTCATGATCCCGATTATGAATCAGAGCTGATCCGTATCGTTGATGAACTACAGCCGGACGTCTTTATCCCCTTCTCGGAAGCTGAGCTTTCCTGGTTCAATCGAAACCCGGATGTTCTGACAAAACTAAGAACAAAAGTGATTATTAATCCCGCCGTGGTTCTTGGCGTGTTTCTGGATAAGAAAGATACGGCTGATTATTTGCAGGGTTTGGGTGTGCCTGTTCCCATGACTTATGAGCCCGCTGCTATTAGGCTAAATTATCTCCCCGTTATCATGAAGCCTCGCCGCAGTGCGGGTTCAAAGAATATGGCGATCATTCGCAATGAGGCGCAGCTTCAGGGATTCCAGGAGCAATATAAGGATCAACTGAGTAACTTTGTCGCGCAGGAACTGATCGACGTGCAGGACGCTGAATTTACGTGCGGTGTGTGGCGTTGTGGCCCTGATTTGCGTTATTGCACGTTCCGCCGTCGGTTGCAGGGGGGCATGACGGGTTTCGCCCGTGTCGAGCAGGATGATGCGATTGATCAGGCTCTTGAGAAAATAGCGTCCTCTTTACAGGGGGATTTTTTCATCAATGTGCAATTGCGTCTGCGCGATTCTGTACCTTACGTATTCGAGATCAATCCTCGTTTTTCCAGTACCGTCATGATGCGGCATAAAATCGGATTTTGCGATTTTATCTGGACTCTGAATTATCTTTTCCAAAGATCTGGTGTGCCCGTGTGGGAGCCCCCCTTGGGAACTATCATTTTCCGTGTATCCGATGAATGTGTTGTTAATGCAGAAGGTATAAAGACATGACCAAATTTTCTTACCCCGACCATCCTTTTATAATTGCCGAAATGTCGGGCAATCATAACCAGAGTCTGGAACGTGCACTGGAGATGATTGAAATCGCTGCCAAGGCGGGTGCTGATGCCGTGAAGCTCCAAACATACACGGCGGATACTATTACACTTGACCATGATGGGCCGGAGTTTTTGGTTGATTTGCCTTTGTGGAAAGGCCGCAAGCTTTACGAACTTTATGAGGAAGCGCATACGCCCTGGGCATGGCATAAGCCCATGTTTGATAAAGCCCGTGAAGTGGGCATTACCATTTTCTCCTCGCCCTTTGATGAAACGGCTGTGGATTTGCTTGAGGGACTGGGTGCGCCACTATACAAAATCGCTTCCTTTGAGCTCGTTGATGTGCCGCTTATTCGCTATGCTGCGCAAACACGTAAACCGATGATCATGTCAACGGGAATGGCCACATTGACGGAAATTGGGGATGCGGTTGAGGCCGCTCTGTCGGGCGGTTGTCCCGATTTGACGCTGCTTCACTGTGTGAGTGCTTACCCGGCTCCCATCGAGCAAACCAATCTTGCGACCATGGTCGCTTTGCAAAAGCATTTTCCGAATGTGCGTATCGGGCTGTCTGATCATTCCATGGGCACTGAAGTGCCTGTCACGGCTGTGGCGCTCGGGGCGCAGGTTATTGAGAAGCATTTCACAATTGCGCGTGCCGATGGCGGTGTTGATAGCGCCTTTTCCCTTGAGCCGCATGAACTGAAAGAGTTGTGTGACAATACAAAAAATGTGACCAAGGATACGCCCTTATTAGAAGCGGCCATTGGTGTTGTTGATTTTGAGAAGGAAAAAGAAGCACCGGGGCGTGCTTATCGCCCCAGCCTGTACGTCGTGAAGGACATAAAGCTTGGAGAAGTCTTCTCAAATGAGAATATACGCTCGGTACGTCCTGCCAACGGTTTGCGTCCGAAAGAACTCGATAAGGTTCTGGGTCGCGTAGCCGCGCAAGATATTGCCTTTGGAACGCCGCTCTCATGGGAAAAGATAACGTGACGATACCCCGCCATTCCTTCAGGATAGTAAAAATGGTTGCCCGCAATGGATCGTGATATCTTTTTGCCGGTGAGTCCTTTTGGATATGTGCGCACATTGCGTACAGATGATGTCTCCCAGTCCTATGCCGATGCTCTGAGTGATAAAGAGCTGACAGAGTTCATGGTAACAAAGGGGCGTGTTTTTACGATTGGCGATCTTGTCGCGTATATACAACAAAATCTCGATGATCCTCATGCGCTTTTGTTAGGAATTTTTGATCAGGATGATCGTCTGGTGGGGACTTCCCGCATTCATGATATATCTGGTGGAGAACCTTTTTGCTGGATGGGCATATTTATCTTCCATAGAGAGATGATGGGCAAGGGGCTTGGCACTCACGTTGTAAGAACTGTCAGCGATTATGCCATGCAGGTACTGGGCTTAAAATCTGTGCGGGCGAGCATTCTTACCATTAATGAGGCATCGCGCAGTTGCTTCCGCAAAGCGGGCTTTTCCCTAGCAGAGGGGGGGCTCGAATATCAAGGACTTTCCCGTGAAATATGGGAGCGCCGTCAGGCAGATGTTTAAAGCCTTTCTTTTGCGGTATATACGGGGCATGAACCAGATTTCCTATCGTGACAGGATGGCACGTCTGAGGGCGTATAAGCGTGTGCGTTTCACGCAAGGTGAAAAGCCCATATTTTATTTTATCAATGAACTTGTAGAAACCACCTTTCTGCACCCGGCCGATTTCTTTCGCGGGTTCGTACCTGAGGACTATTATGAGCGTACTGTGCTGGCATTTCGCCAGAAATTATTGCGCACGACGCTGGATCATGATCTTTCCCCGGGTGTAATGATGATGGTGGCAGGTAGCGCGTCCACCTTTCGGGCGCGCCTGCCAGTTGAATGGCGCAGGGCTTTGTCCGGGCGTGGTCTTAAAATTCATAGGCTCTCGTTTCTTTTCTGGGGTTATGTTTTATCGCAAAAGTTTAAAGAGGCTATCGAATTTTACCGCCATTTCGGCAAGAACCGTGTAGACGAGCCTGTCTCCGTGCCTTATGTACTGCTGTTGGGGTTGCCGTCGCGCGCCTATTCCGGCCTCACGCTTGATGACGATAAGATATATAGCAATTTTGCCCGTTGGTTTCGTCAAAGGCACCCGGATCTTGATCTGCACATTGTCACAGGATCTCCTCAGAAAAAGGGGCTGAAGCCGTATGCGCAGTTCAAGGCGCACATGTGGCCTTCTCTAAGTAACAATGCTGTGTATGCCTTATTCCGCCAGCGTGCGCGCCATGTTCTGTGGCGTAGCCTTTGGGAACTGTTGAAGGGGCGCTGGGAATATATATTTATGGCTCGTGACGTTATGGAGCTTCACTATATAGGCCTCGTGGATGATATATCGCTTCCAAGACATGTTGCCCTGACAAACTCCCATTATATCTACAGGCCGTTATGGTCTTACAATCTGGAAGACAGGGGAATTGAGACAGGAATATATTTTTATTCCACCAATACTTTCAATGTGGCATTACGCGATGGGGAGTATGGACAAATTTACGGCTACAACTTGATGTCATGGTCTCATTATTATACGGCAACCCCTGAACAAGCTGATTTTCTGCAGACCGTAAACTCTTATCCCAAGCAAGTCAGTGTCGTGGGTACGATCCCGCTCGAAGATAACGGGATGCCGTTGCCCGATAAGGCCGGGCCCGTGGTTGCCTATTTCGATGTGCAGCCTTTCCGGGATGCTTTCATGGCGACGATAGGGCGTCCAACGCCCTTATATTTTTATGAGGCATCCCGGAGAAATCTTGAAGATATCGTTGCTGTTTGCAGAGAGCATGGATTCTCTCTCGTTCTGAAGCCCAAGCGTGATGTCGGTAACAGATTGTGCCCTCGCTATAAGAAGCTGATTGAAGTTCTGGCTGCGCGTGGTGATATCACTGTTATTGATAGCTATATTGCGGCAGAAAGGGTGGCTGCGTGGGCTGATGCTGTCATTTCCCAGCCCTTCACGTCCGTTGCTCTTGTCGGACAAAATCTTGGGAAGCCTTCGGTTTATTATGACGCTCTTTGCATTTATAAAAAGGAGCAGTCCGCCGCACAAGGGCAGGAAGTCATACAAGATCGCGCCGAACTGTCCCGTTGGCTGCAGCAGGCGAGTAATGATCATAAATTTTCCGAATATCAAGCTGTAAGGGGAAAAAGCGTATGACGACGCATTCATCTATGATCGCCAGTATTCGCCGTACTCTGAGTTTTTTTTCTGCCAGGCAAAGAGCTTTATTGATCGTCATTATTTTTCTGGCCCTGCTCACAGCCTTATTGGAAATGCTCTGTGCCGGTATCATGGTGAAGCTGACACAGGCCATCATTACGCCTGACGAAGGGCCCATGTTGCTGGAGAAAGTCGGTGTTGCTGATGCTGACCCGCAACGCGCTCTGTTATATATAGGGGGCGTTCTCTTCTTTGTATATTTTGTGAAGAATATCGTCTCACTGATAGACGTCGCCGTGCAGAATTTTGGCATACGCCGGATGAACTGCTATTTTCAGCACTGGCTACTGGAGCGGTTCCAGAATATTGATTATGAGTTCTTCAAAACCCGCCATTCCGGCTATGGCGTTACGGTGGTTACGGCTGATACCGAGATTGTTTTTTCACGAGGGGTTTTGTCTCTTACAGCCATTGTGACGGAGCTTTTGGTTTTCGCGGGTCTTGTCGCCGTTCTTGCCTATCTTAATGTAGGCCTGATTCTTATCCTTATGGTGCTTTGCCTTGTGATGGCGGGTGTAATCGTAAAGTTCGGTTTTCCCTTCATGTATGCGCTGGGGCAAAAGAACGAAGTGGCCTCATTACAGAAGACTGTCAATATCACGAAATATTTCCAAGGCTATAAAGAGATACTTTTAAGTGGTAAGGCCGATTATTTCATGGAGTCGTACGAACGGCACTTGCGTACCTCGACGTATGTCGCGGCATGCACGAACGTGTTCGCCATTGTTCCGCGTGCTTTTATTGAGCTTACATTCCTGGGCACATTTGTGGCGTGTCTGATGTTTGTTGATGTGGGTGAAACGGATATGGGTTTTCTGGGCGCGTATGCCTATGCGGCTTTCCGCATTATGCCCGGCATGAACAGGATGATTAATCATGCGGCGAATTTTAAATCATCCATCCCTTTTATCCAAAGATTCGGCGATGAATATGACAGGCTCAAGAGCGAGTCGTCATATATAGATTGCCCGGATCTTTCGTTCACCCGCGACATCGAATTGAAAAACGTCTGTTTTCAGTATCAGTCTGACCAGAGGCCCATTCTTGAAAATACAAATCTCACAATAAAAAAAGGTGATTTCATCGGCATCGTCGGAGAAACGGGTTCCGGAAAATCCACCTTGCTGAATATTATTCTAGGGCTGTTGCGCCCGTCTTCGGGCGTTATCCTGATTGATGGTCAGTATCTGCCTCATGACCGTCAGTGGCACCAGAAGATTGGATATGTGCCGCAGTCTACATATCTGATCGATGGGACAATTGAAGAAAATATCGCTTTTGGCCATATTTCTTCCGCTGTTGATCAGGAGCGGCTGCAAAGTGTTATTGAACAAGCGCAACTATCAGATCTTTTAAAACGTCTGGGTCACGGTCTGCAAACGCGCGTTGGCGAGTTTGGATCGGCGCTTTCCGGTGGGGAGCAGCAGCGCATCGCTATAGCGCGGGCCTTGTATAAGATGCCTGATATTCTTGTCTTTGATGAGGCGACATCCGCTCTCGATAAAGATACAGAAGCGCGGCTGATAGAAACGATTAATGACGTACATAACGATAAGACAATTATTATGATCGCGCACAGGCTGGAATCTTTGCGTTATTGTTCGCGTATCATACAGGTTGAAAATAATCGCATATCTGAGGTTGGTAGTTATCAAGATTTGCTGAAGGATCAGCTCTGATGCCTGCGCGCTATTTTGTCACTGGTGCCTCCGGTCTGCTGGGCCGCTTTCTGATTTCCCATTTGGAAGATAGAGGACATCATGTCATTGCCCTCACCAATACGCATGAACTGGAAGAAAAAACCAGCGCAGTACAAGCAGTGAAATGCGATATCGCGCATAGATCAGAGATTGAAAATTTATTACATCAGACATCTCCTGATATCATCATTCATGCTGCGGGCATGACAAGTGTTGATCAGTGTGAGGTTGATCCCGTGCGTGCCCGCCTTATTAACACAGATGTCCCTTCTTGGATTGCGCAATGGGCGGAGATGAATGGTCGGCAATGCGTCTTTATATCATCTGATCATGTTACCGCTGGTGATAAACCGTTTTTCTTGGAAACTGACCCCATGGTTCCTGTGAATATGTATGCACAAACCAAAGCCGACGCCGAGATTGCGGTTCTGGCGCATGCGCCATCCACCCAGATTATACGCACGAATTTTTTTGGCCGTGGCCCGGTATGGCGCAAATCCATAACGGACTGGCTGTGGGAGAAAGCGATATCCCGGGAAACTATACCGGCATTCACTGATTCTTTCTTCAGCCCCCTCTCGGTTCACTATCTATCAAAGGCGATTGCTGATTTGTCACAATTGCCAGCACGGGGTATATTCCATGTGGGCGGCGCTGACAGGATATCCAAATATGATTTTGCCCTGAGGTTCCTTGAATTTTTTGATCTCGACACAGGGCTTGTATCTCCTGCTCTTGTAAAAGAAGCTCATCTTGCTGCGCCGCGGCCTATGGATATGTCTATGTCCGTGAGCAAAGTTGAGGAAGTTCTGGGATACAGGATGCCTACATTGCAGCAGAATTTTGAGTCTATTAAGGATGATTATAAGCGCTAGGGGAATAATATGACCGAAGAAATACGTATATTTATAGGCACGGATATATCCCAGATGGGAGCGGCTGAGGTTCTGAAGCAATCCATCATGGAGACGGCCTCTGTGCCGGTGCGTGTGGAAACAATGGAACGCCTGCATATTCCTCAGCCGAAAGACGTCAGGCAGTCGCAACGCACAGGCTTTTCATTCTCACGCTGGGCGATCCCTGAGTTGTGTGATTATAAAGGCCGCGCCCTTTATATCGATGCCGACATGATGGTTTTTACCGATATTAAGGAATTGTGGGACTGGCCGCTGGGTTCTGCCACGATTGCCATCGTCGATGGTCGCGACACATCCTATTGCGCAGACTGGGCAAAGGGGAACAAGAATGAAACATCCGTGATGGTTCTTGATTGCGAAAAGGCCAAATGGTCTCTGGCCTCTCTCATTGATGGGCTGGATGGCCAGTATGATTATAAGGCAATGATGTCTGATCTCTGCTTCCTGCGTGAAGAAGATATCCTGCGCACTATTCCGCGTCGATGGAACGCCATGGATTACTGGGATGAAAGCGTCAGTCTGCTGCATTTTACGAATGTGCCGACCCAGCCGTGGGTGACTGTGGGCAATCCTTATGGGCATGTCTGGGTCAATAATCTTAAGCGGCTGATTTCTGAGGGTAAAGTGTCACATGCCTTTATCAAGGAACAGGTTGATAAAGGTTATTTCCGCCCCTCCTTGCTTCGGGAGTTGGAAGGCGAGGCTTGTCTTGATCCGCATTCCGCGTATGGGCGGGAGCTGTTTGCGATCGATAAGAATTCCATTTTTGTGCCGCATAAAGACCTGATGGTGTTTACGCGCAAACGCGATCTTGCCATTCGGGCCTATCAACTCGGTAAGGCGCGGGAACGCGATATGAAAGAGTATTTGAAGCTGGTGGCGCAATATGCGGTAAATGATCTTAAATATGTAGCCAAAAAGGTTTTGAAGCGGGCATGATGAGAAAAATTGCGAACAAGTTGAATCCCATTGGACGGGCGGCGGATCTTTCCCGTCTTGTGCTTGGAGATTCATTCCCGGCTTTTGTCGAATCCGTGCACCAGCGTGCCAGCAAGAGCTATCAGGGCATTGTTTTTGATACCAGTTCCGCCCTGGCACAGTGGCGCGCGAAAACGCACCTGACTAAAGAGCCGAATACAATCCACTGGATTGATAGCTTTGAAGTGGGCAATGTTTTCTTTGATGTTGGTGCGAATGTGGGGGTCTATAGCCTCTATGGAGCACGGCATAAAGATATCAAGGTTTATTCCTTCGAGCCGTCACCCTTCAATTTTTCTACACTTTGCCGCAACATCGCGCTGAACGGTCTTTCTGATAAAGTGTCGGCGTTTTGTCTGGCGCTCTCTGACAAAACCGTTCTTGATTATCTTCACATTTCATCGCTGCAGGTAGGGGCTGCGCATACCGGGTTCCAGAACCCTGTCAACGAATTCGGCAAGCCGCTCAATGTTGCGCATAAGCAGGCCACACTTGGTTTCCGCATGGACGATTTTATCAAGCTTTTCAATCTGCCGGTTCCGCAGCATATCAAGATCGACGTGGACGGGGCGGAGGCGCTGGTGGTCTCCGGCATGGGTGAAACTTTAAAAAATCCGGCTCTTAAATCTATCCTGATTGAATTGCCTGCGCGTGCAGGGGGGCTTGTGCCTGAGGTGCTTCGGCCTATCCTGGAATCCGGGTTTGAGATCACGCAGGAAGACCACCCCGATGGTGATGTTCGTCTCAGCAATTACATACTCAGGCGCGTGCGCTAACATTTCATGTGCGGTTTTACGGGCATAGTAAAATTCCAGAGTCCCCTTAACGAGGGGGATTTGCGGGCCTTGCCGGAGATGACCGACCGGCTGATGCATCGCGGCCCCGACGCGGGCGCGCAATGGTCTGAGGGAAATGTCGGTCTTGGCCATAGGCGCCTGTCTATTCTTGACCTGTCTCCCGATGGCGTTCAACCTATGCATAGCGCCAATCAACGCTATGTCATCGCCTATAACGGCGAGATTTATAATTTCGAGTCGCTAAGGCGCACGCTTGAGGCTGAGGGCGTTTCTTTCAAATCCAGCGGCGACACACAAGTCATTCTGGAGGCTTTCTCACGTTGGGGTATCGAGAAAACATTACCGTTGCTCAACGGGATGTTTGCCATTGCTCTTTGGGACAAGCGTGAAAAAAGGCTGACCCTGATGCGCGATGCTGCCGGTATCAAACCGCTATTCTGGGCGCGCATTCCCGGGGGATTGCTTTTCGGTTCCGAGATCAAGGCACTTAAGATGCATCCTGCCTTCAACAAGGCCATAAATGAAGATGCGCTGGGTGATTATTTTAATCGTACTTATATTGCTGCGCCGCGTACTATTTATCAGGACTGTCATCGCCTCAAACCGGCTGAGGTCATGTCTATAGATGGTCGCGGGGATATAACTTCATCTTTCTACCAGCCGCGTATGGATTTTAAATATTTTTCTCCTGAATTGCAGGGTGCGGCCCTGCTTGATGCGTTCGAGGGCGAGATGAAGCGTTCTGTGGCGGCGCATATGCGGGCCGATGTCCCTGTGGCTGCGTTTTTGTCCGGGGGTAATGACTCGGCGCTTGTGGCTGCATTGGCTGCGGATGCGGGCAATTTTAAGACCTACTCCGTCGGGTATCAAGAGGCCGACTATGATGAAAGTAAGCGCGCCCAGCTGATCGCTTCTCATTTCTCGTTGTCTCATGAAACAATTATGCTGGGGCATCGGGATGTTGCCAGCGTTCTCGATCGCTTACCCGATTTTTATGATGAGCCTTTCGCCGATGCTTCGGCATTGCCGACCCATTTGCTGTCGAAACATGTCGCGCAGCATGCCAAGGTGGCTTTATCAGGGGATGGTGCAGATGAACTATTTGCAGGCTATCCACGTTACCGGGACGGGATAAAAGAATGGAACCGGATGGCCATCGTTCCTTTGTTCTTACGCCCCTTAATGGCTAAGTTGATACCGTCTGCACCCGACAAGCTTGTTTATCCTCTGGCCGGACTTGTCCTATCAAATCCGTCGCGTACTGTTCCTTATATCAACTCGATGTTAAAGGAGCGTTCCCTTCTCACATGTTTTCAGAGCCTTAATTATATTGGCATTTCGTCCGGGTTATGCCGCCAGCCAGCATTGATGGATGTAACAAGACAGGATATTCAGGGGATGCCCGTGGGTAATGATTCCTTACGTGCTCTGCTGGCATATGATCAGTCTATTCGCTTGCCCGAGGGTATGCTGACCAAGGTTGATCGCGCCAGTATGGCGGCGGCGCTTGAGGTGCGCGTTCCTTTTCTCGACAGTAACATGATCGGAATATCGAGAGCGTTGCCGTCATCTGCTCTTGCGCCTGCAGGCGGTGGTACCAAGAAGATCATCAAGGATCTGTTGCTGCGATATCTGCCCGAAGACATTGTCAATGCACCCAAAACGGGCTTCCATGTACCAATGAAATTGTGGCTTCGAGAGCATTTCAGCGATTGGGCACAGGATCTGCTATCAGGTGATGATGATCCTTATATTGATCTGCAAGGGGCAAGATTTCTGTGGTGGCAATATGCACAGGAGGGACAGGATGACCTTTTCTACGGCCTATGGTGCGTTCTTATGTACCGTCAGTGGTTGCGTGCGCAATAATATCGGAGAACGCTTATGAATTATTACTTTTTTCCTCAGATTAAGGGGTTCAAAAGCAGTATCACGCTTGTGAACTATCCCTGTCAGGATCATTTCCCGCTGCGCCCGGAAGCGCAAACAGTCTATGCCACATGGTCAAATGGCGAGAGGTGGCATTACCGCGCCGTCGGCAAGATTGCGCCGCATGAGGCCAAGGAATTCTTTCTGGATGACTTGCCCGCAGATGTTCCGCGTGAATTGCATCCGTTTCTGTTCTTTCATTATCTTGATGTACCTGAGACAAGCGACAAGCTGGTGATGTCCGATCATATGTTTTTCATGCCGACATGGCGGGGGAACATCAAGGTGTTTAATGAACATACGGCGACGAGTTATGAAGGCGATTACCAGCATGAAATGGTGAGATTCATCAAGAAGGGCAGTCTTTGCAGTCTTTCTCCTATGCTGCAATCGGGGCCTGGTATCATAAATAAATTTATTATGGTCAATTTAAGCGAAACACCGCAGGTGCATGAACATACGATACGCATGGTTGATCCCAAGCGCGGTGTGATTCTGCATGAGGACAAAGTTTTCACAAATCGCTGTAATGTGATCGATCTGGATGGCCTGAATATCCCGGATGATACGGTTGTTCTGGCTGTATGTGGCTCGATGGTAGGAATTCCCGTATTTTTCTCTGCCAGTAAAGACGGGAAAGAGATGAGTTTCGAGCATACACATCCGCCCGTCTCGATGTGGGTTTTTGGTCAATCCACGGAAATGCAAAAGACACTAAAAGCCTATTGGTTAGGGAAATTCGCGGCATGAATCTCAAAAAAACATTATCTAAATATTATTACAGTCATGTCTATGAAACGGCCATTGGTTGCCGTTTACGACAGTTTATCGAGGATAAACCGATTGCAGAATTGCGTCCTTTCAATTCAAAGGCAGCGATCAGCGATTTGTTTGTCTGGCGTTGTGATGATGTATGGGAAACAGAATTTGATCTTTTCAATATTTCTTCCTTTGTTTACCCCGAAGAACAGCCTGAGGAAGAATGCCGGATTATCCTGTTTGATAAAGATGGCCGCCGTATGGGTTCTCATTCATTGACGCTTGCACCTTTTGAGCGCCGTGTTCTTAAATTGTCCGATTATCTGGGTTCCGATAGAGGGGTTGGCACGTTTGCCGTTTTCCATCATGCAGACTGCGTTTCCCGGTATGAGGCTTGTAAAACCCATCTGACTGAACGAGGTTATATCGGTTATCGTCGCAGGGGTGATACTTTAAAGAGTTTCTGCCATGGAAATCTGCAGGCTCTTTCTCAGGTACCCGGACAGGATGGTTTTTCTTATGTCGCCGCTACAACGGCGCCTATGCGCTATCATCCGCAACTCATATTGTCTGACAGTCGTATGATAGAGTTGATTTATACGAATCCCTCCGCGCGTTCCAAGGCTTTGAGCATCAATTTATTTGATAAGGATTCAAAAAAGGTGAGCGAGCGTCATGCTATCGTTCCGGCGCGTTCCGTGCGCATTATCAAGATCGATAATGCTGATAGAACCATACATACCTTTGATAATACAGGTGGTATTGTCATGTGGCGGCCCGTCATAAAAAAATATTACGATACACATTTTGATGTTATGCACGGTTAATGACCCTCAACGTACGTTATAAAAATTCTCCTCAAGGAGGGACGCCTTACCTTTTTGTAGCGCATCCGCGTGATGGCGTTTTATTTGCCTCCGGCAATTTTGAGGTCTTGCCTGCGCTATCTGAATCTTCCTATGCGGCCTTCTTATCTGCTTATAACGATCTGATCGCGAAGCTCTGGCGGTTGAATGATAGGAATCCAACCTTCGGATTTTTGCCCTTTGCTTTGCGCAATACATGGCAATCTTCCTATTATCAGGGGGCTGAAAGCTATACACGCATGTCCGGGTTATCGGACGCGACGGTCTATTTTACATCACCGCACTGGTTTCTCTGGACGATCAAAAACATGCCTTGCGAAGCGCTTTCTAAGGATATCACGCGCGCACGTAAGGATGCGCGTACATCCTTCTTGTGGCGCGCCTTTGCAAGACTTCGCGGCGTATATTTTGCGCTTTCTCAATGCAGCGCCAGACAGCACATCCCTTCAAATATTCGATCATGTTTTTTCAGCATATGGACGGCGGCTGGCTTACAAAAATGGACAAAGAGTTTATCTGATCCCTTTTATGCCCAACTACCTTTTGATATTAAGGATTCCGCTCTTGTTTATCATCTGGAAGGGACGCAGTCGCGAAAGAAGTGTCAAGATTCTGCATTACCCGTTTGTCGCGACACATCCTTCGTCCGTCTGATGGATTGGTTTTTCTTGATTGTCAAAATTCTTTCGTTTCGAATGCACGTTCCTGCCAATATGGAAGGGCCAGCAGGGGCGCTTCTGGAAGATATGGCCACGACGGTCAGCAACCAACTGGTATTGGCTTTGATTTCCTATTACGCCGCCAAAAATATAGCCTCTGTAAATCCGGGGGTAAAATTTATAACGCTTTATGAGGGAAATTGCTGGGAGCAAGGGGTCTTGCGGGCTGGTGCAGAAAATCAGTGTGAGATTGTTGCGCTTCAGCACACGGCCTTTTCTCCTGGGATGCTGAAAATGCGGGCGGATACGCAGGGGCTTCTTCCTCCACGAATTATTACATCTGGCCCTATCGCTTCCGACTTGCTCGCACGATATATGAATCACAAGCCTGATGATCTTGTCACCGGTTTCAGGGTCAGGAACGATGGCGGGCAGATTTCACGGTTATCTGGTCATGGCACCAAGATTCTTGTATTGCTGCAGGGCACCCCCTACGATGGCTTGCTGCTGTCCCAGTTGCGCAAAGTCTCTTTGCCTTATGGGATAAAAGTTAGGTGCCATCCCTCGCAGCCTTATGATGGCCCGCAAGCTTTCGAGATCGCGCAGGGATCTCTTGAAGATGATCTGCGGGAGGCTGCTGTCGTGTTATATAACGGGACGACCGCGGCTTTTGACGCTCTTCTTGCGGGTGTGCCTTGCGTCTATGTTTCCTGTGGGGATAACGGGCGTTATGACCCACTTTTTGATCTGGATTGCCTTATCAAAAAGCAATGCCATGACACCCATGCATTGCCGCAGGTTATAAATGACATCACGTTTCTTTCTCAGGAGAGCCGGGAAGAGGCCTTTATGCAGGCATGCTCCTATATTGAGGGCTATTTCCGGACTCCCACACCTGAGAATAATAGAACACTTGTTGAGTATTTAAAGAATGATTGATATTTCCGTTATCATCCCCGCATATAACCGTGCTGATTTGTTGCCGCGTACGATAAAGAGTGTTGCCAGGCAGACGTTGAAGCCATTTGAGGTCATCATTGTCGATGACCAGTCCCCTGATAATACGCAGCAAGTTTGCGCGGATTTAATCGAGAAATATAAGGACTGTCTTAATATTACCTACATACGGCATGAGAAAAACAAGGGTGAGGGCGGATCGCGTAATACGGGGATCAGGCAGGCACGTGGGGATTACGTGGCGTTTCTGGATTCTGATGATGAATGGCTGCCGGAGAAGCTGAATAAGCAGGCGGCCTTCCTGGCAGAGCATAAGGCGGACGGTGTCTTTTGTGAAAGTTATCTCGTAGAAAATGGCGATTATGAGTACGCTTCCCTGACTTCCATCGATCACGACCTGATTATTCCCGAACATCTCCTCACGCGTGGCTGCGGGTATGGCACAGGTACAAATCTTCTGATCTCCCGCAAGGCCATCGCCGATCATTTTTTTGATGAGTCGCTAAGATTGTTCGTGGATGTGGACTGGTTATATCGCGTGTCACAGCATACGGCGCTACGTGTGATTCATGGCGGTCTTGCGTATTATCATAAAGCACCTATGCGTAGTGGAGAGTATGTGAAGGCGCATGCGATCATTTTTATGAAGAAATATGGACCTGTTATTGCAGGCTGGCCTTGGTATAAAAGACGTCAAGTATATGCCTATATGAACTGGAATATCGCTTTCGGTTATCAGGGCAATTGTCATTACTTTATGGCGGCTTACTATTTCTTGCGCGGGATAGTGCAGTGGCCTGTGCGCAATCCGAAATACTATCTCTTTGTACCCATCAATATTTTGAAGGGACTTCTGCGTTGAAATTAATATTGGGTACCGTTCAGTTCGGCTTGCCTTACGGTGTGACGAACAGGGCAGGGCAGCCCTCTCTGGAGCAAGCTTTTGCTGTTCTGGATAGCGCCTGGGAGGCGGGGGTCAGAGTGCTGGATAGTGCGCAGGGATATGGTGAGGCCAATCAGGTTATTGCCCAGTACCATGCCCAATGTCCCCATAGATTCAGGGTTATCAATAAGGTTTTACGCCAGCCATCGCATATAAATTCCGTCTATGATTCACTGGCGCGTGAACGCGATGCCTTGCTGATTGATACCTTTGAATGCATAATGTTCCATTGTCCGGCCTCCGTGGGTCCTGATGTTCCCGATGATTTCTTTTTTCAGCTGCACACACGAGGCCTTTCAAGGCAATCAGGGGTTTCCTTGGAGTCATCGCAGGAATATGAACAACTGAAGCAGCGTTTCACTTTTGATGTTGTGCAATTGCCGTCAAATCCGATTAATCAGAAATTTATAGGCGGCCCATTCATCGATTCTCTGGCGCGTGAAGGGGTTGATGTTCATGTGCGTTCTGCATTCTTGCAGGGTTTGTTGCTGGCGGGATCAGTTGTACCACCATATCTGCAGCCTTTATCGGTACTGATAGACAGGATGGTTCATGACTCTGAGCGTCAGGGGATAAGCATGATTGTCGCATGCCTTCTTTACTCTCTGCAGAGAAAATCTGTTGGTCATATTGTCGTGGGTGCGCAGGATGTGCATCAATGGAAGGGAATCGTAGATGCTTACAAGGAGGCTGAGGCTATCAAGGATAGTCTAATGCTACCGTGGCATGATTATATGTGCGATGATTTTGATCTTGCCTACCCCGTGCAATGGGGAAAATTAAAAACGGCTTTTGAGTAGAGTGCTGCTATGCGTTGCGGGTTATTAGCGCCAGGCTTGTGATATTCAGACCCTGTTTCGTTTCCCACGGCAGGTTGCCGAGAGGCAGAGCCTTGACCCCTTTATTTTCGCGCATGATGCGGTCAAGCGCCATGAAGGGGCCGGCGATGATGTTGCCATCATTGAATAGCGGGCGGGCTGCAGGATAGTAATCGTGGAGCAGGACGATACCGTTTTGATTCAGAATTTTTAGGGCCAGTGATACTTCCTCATAGACAGTCCGCGCACTATGGTCGCCATCCAGAAAAATGAAATCAAATTTCTCTGTTGTGTCTTTTAAAAACTCTGATGAAGGCAATGCCTTGAATGTCACGCGGTCAGCCGTACCCAGTCTCGTCAAATATTCACGTGGGGGCATTACCAGGCCTTGCTGGTACCACGGGCCGGTGGGGTCGTTGACATCCAGAATATCTACGGTGGTCATGCGCGCTTGCGGTGATACCGATTGTAATGCTTCTGCCAGAAATACGGTTGAAGCGCCAATGTGGGTGCCAACCTCAAGCAGGTTTTGCGGGCGCAGCGCATGGACTAGATAGTAAAGTGCGCGGCGGTCGCCGGGGTTTACCCCGCCCCAGACAGCGGTTTTTCCGTAGACTGCCGTGATTTTTTGCAGAGTGTTTTCCCATGATGAATTTCTTTCAGCATTGGTAAAGAATGAGGCCAGCATGTCCGAGGTCAGTGCTGTCCTCAGGGCGCTCTCATCAAAATTCTGTTGCGGGGTCAGTCCTAACTTAATCTGGTCGCGCAGGATAACCGCTTTTTGCAATACGGGTCGCGGCAGAATTTTTTTCAGAAGCTGCTTCATGATCGATAAATTTCCTGACAATTTTCACTGACTTTGTCGATATTTCTTATATAGGGACTTCTAGGGAAGTACAATCTTGGCCTGATTCTCTTTTCTTAAGCGAATCCAGTCGCGCTTGGCAAAATACCCTAGCAGGCAAGACGCGACAAACGCCATGATCCCCAGTGCAAACGGATAGCCATAGGCCCATTTCAGTTCCGGCATGTTCCAGTCTGAAGCTGACGTGTCGAAATTCATGCCGTAGACGCCGGCAATGAAGCTTAGCGGGATAAAGATTGTCGAGATGATGGTCAGTACCTTGATAGTTTCGTTCATCTGGTTGTTGATGCTGGAGAGATAGATTTCGATGAGGCCCGATGCGCGTTCGCGGTCGATCTCCAGTAGGTCCATGATATTAATGACGTGGTCGCGGCAGTCACGCAGATAAACCCGCGTTTCGTCAGTGACGATATCATTGTCGCCGCTGATATTGTTAATCGTTTCGCGCATCGGCCACATGGCCTGGCGCAATATGCGCAAATCACGTTTGACGCGGTGGGTTTCGGCAATCATGTTGTGGTCCGGCTTGTCGATAACTGTGTCTTCCAGCAAGCTGATGTGATCGCCCATATGCTCCATGATCGGAAAATAGCCATCCACAGTCGCATCGAGAATGGCATAGCCGAGATAGTCAGTACCTGCCTTGCGGATCAGGCGTCCTTTACCACGGCGCAGGCGTTCGCGTACAGGATTCAAGATGTCGCCGCCCGCGCGTTCCTGCAGGGTGAGAATATAATTTTTTCCGATAAAAATGCTTAATTGTTCGTTGTCGAGCTGATCGTCGATAATGCGCATCATGTGGGTGATGATAAAAATATTGTCATCATAATTTTCGGCTTTGGAACGGTGGTGAATGTTTGATACATCCTCCAGCGCCAGCGGGTGCAGTTTGAAAATCTGCCCTAACTGATTCAGCAGTTCTATGCTGCCCAGTCCGTCAATATTGATCCATGTGACTGGCCATTGCGCGAGAAGCGCCGGGATATCCTGTGCTGATGATAATGTCTGTTCGACGAGGTCACTGTCATTATAGGCCATCACGGTAATGACCGGCGCGATTGCCCCTTCGGGGACCGATAATGTGCCCGGCGCCGTACCCGGCTGGTCGTGATGGCGGCGGCGGGTGTGCTTGTGACTGGCTGTGCGGTTATTCTTTTTGCGGGACATGGTTTTTTCTAACCTCTATCCGTCATAAGACTCCACGGTCTGTTTCTGTTCAAGTGATTTTCTGTATTTTTTGATGCGCGCATGCCGGTATATACGGCCCCGGCGCAGCAAATCCATGCGGCGCATGGCGACCGTCCAGGCCGGGGTCATAATCAGGCTTAGGGCTATGATGGCGACGACATATTTATAGGCTTCCGGCATGATGGCGGCAGAGCTTAAGCCTAATGCTGCCAGTACCAGAGAAAACTCGCCTGCCTGCCCCAGTGATGCACCGATCATGATGGCGTGACGGCGGGAAAGGCCTTGCCAGCGGAGGATGGTAATATTGAAAATGGTTTTCAGGAATAAAAGCGCAAACAGCACCAGCACGATGGAAAGGGCATGCTCCATGATAAAACCGAAATCCAGCATAATGCCGACGGAGAGGAAGAAGATCATCATCAGCAATTCAAAAATCGGGCGGATTTCCTCTTCGTAGGTTTCCTTCTTGTGCGTACTGCCGATGGCAAGGCCGGCAAGGAACGCGCCATAAGAGGCGGAAAGGCCAATGGCACCTGAGAGGGCAGCGGCGGTAAAGCAGACGGTCAAGGCGACCAGCACGTTCTGTCCGCTGTCAGGAAATGTAGGCATTTTCATTTTCGAGAGTTTAAGCGGACCGATGTCCCGGCCCCCCAGTGCGCAGATCATCACCACCATAAAGATCATGGCAAAAACGATGCGGGCGATATCTTCCAGTTCGAGAATGAAATTGCCGCTGGCTTCGTTCAGGGTACTGATAACGAGCAGCATCGGGATGACCGCCAGGTCCTGCGCCACCAGAATCCCCATGGTCATATTACCCATAGGGGTATTGGCCTCGCCCATATCTTCGAGCAATTTCAGGGCGACCGCCGTGCTGCTGAGTGATACGGCAAAACCCAGAATGATGATGCGGTTGATATTCCAGTCAAACAGCCAGCCAATTACGCCGATGACGAGCAACCCGGCTGTAATTTGCAGGGCGGTGGTACTGACGGCGATCTTAAAGACATCCATAAAGCGGTGAACGTCAAGTTCAAGGCCGATGATAAAGAGCAGGAGCAGGATGCCGAGTTCGGAGAGGAAGGAAATTTCACCACCGTTGCTGACCAGACCCAGGAACGATGGCCCTAAAAGCATGCCGACCAAAATATAGCCGACAATCGCAGGCTGCCCGAACCTTTTGAGAATGCTGCCCCCGGCAAAAGCGGCAGCCAGAACAAGAGCAATCTGCGAGAGGTTGGAGGCGTGATCTTCCACTACAGGTCGTTCTCCTTAATCTTTGTTTTCAGCGGGCGCGGGCTGGGAATTTTCCGCTTCTCTTTGTTCTTTCAGTTTCTGCACCCCGGATAAAAAATCAAGCGTTATATCGCGGGTATAGCGCCCGGCATCGCGGGTGGGCACGAAAATATGGGCGGTAAAGATATTATGCCCCAGATCGGTGGTGCTTAAAGAGCAATCCGGTTTAATGCCCGGCAGGTCGATACCCGATTTCCGTTTCAGGCGGGTGTGCTGGATTTCTGCTTGTTCCTGCAGGTCCTTGTAATAATTGGTGACGATTTCCTGTAGCAGGGCCATATGCTGGATGGGGCGGGCTTCAAGGGCGGGCACGACAATCCTGACGTCATGATAGGTCCATGATTTTCCGAGCGTCAGGTTTTCAACGGCGCTGGTAAACAGGCGGCTGTTGGGTATTTCGATGGTCGGGCCCGTGACCTGATATGATTTTCCGGATATATCCAGTTTTTGGAGCTTGATGGTAAAGGCGTTCACATCCAGAACTTCGCCGGACAGGCCGTCAATGGTGATCCAGTCGCCGACGACGAAGGGGCGGGTGCTGACGCGCATGAAGGCACCGCTCAGGCACAGGATCATTTCCTTGGTGGCGACGACCAGAGCGACGGCGACGGCGGCCAGCGACAGGGCCAGTGTGCGCAGTTGTGGTGCCCAGATCAGGATCAGGCAGATTAAAACCAGCAACAGGATGCTATTTTTGATCCGGCTGATCCAGCGGCGCTGGTCGCGGCTTAAAATTTCCGATTTGTTGCGTACGGCGCGTATCAGGAACAGGCGGGCTGTTAACAAGGTTGCCAGTACGAATACGCTTGTCACCAGCGGTTCGGCCAGTAGCGAGAAGGAGAGGGGGGGTAAAGCAATTGATTGCATGGCAGATGGCGTACTTTCGGAACCGGAAATCATTAATGTCCCTTTCTATAGCTATAGAATATGCGGGAATTATGTTCGTGTAAGGGATTTTTTTGGATTTCTTCCGATTTTGCCAGCGGAACTGAGCCTTGATGAAAAGATGTTATCGCTCCATAATCGCGAATAAGGGGCTATTTCACCATGACCAGAGTTCAAAAACATCGTCTTTCCTTATTTCTGATAGCGGGATTGCTGGCGCTGCTGGCGGTCGGGGCGCTTTTGTCCTATGGCAGCATCACATCGCTGAGTAAAAACGCGGTGGAACGCCTTGCCAGCCATAATCTAGGGGTCAAGGTCAGGATTGATTCTCTGCATATCGATCCGGAACACGAAGTGGTGACCATGCAGGGTGTGACGATAGACAATCCTAAAGGTTATAAACGTGCGCCCGCCATCGTTGTTGGCACCGTTGATATTGATGCCCGCAGCCTGAAACGTGAATTGCTGGCGTTCGAGGACATCCGGGTCACGGGCATGAATATGCGGGTGGAGGTTGGTAAGGATGGCACCAATCTTTCAACGTTGCGCGATACTGTTGCCAGCCATGTGAGTGGTCTGAAGCCGCAGGCCGCCAAAATGGTCAGGGTCGAGATTGATCATATCGTTTTCAGCGGTACGCGTATTGAACCAGCAACGGTGACGGAGGCCATTGCCAAGGATTTATCGCCTAAAATTCTGCCCGAGATACATTTGCGTGGTATCGGTGATGAGGGGGTTGGGTTATCCCTGCCGGATGCCGCTTCGCAGATTCTTGTCCACGTCATCAATGTTGCGCTGCGGGCCTCTGCCGATGCCGGCTATCTCGATAGTCTTTCGCCGGAAGAGCAGCGCCGGATTGGTGCGCGTTTAAGCGTCAGTGAGCAACTTCTTGAAGACGCCAAGGCGGCGATTAACAAAGCGCCTTCGGATGCTGAAGCTTTGAGAAAAGGCGTCGAGAAAGCTTTTAAGGTTAATGAATAATTCTGATTATGCTGGCTGTGCCGCGGTCTGCTGATAGCGACGGCACAGACGTTGATTGGCCACATGGAAGATGATGCCGGTTACGATGTTGACCAGCGCCAGCGCCAGGAATATTCCCCTCACCCCATCATAATGGCTGCCGATCATGGCGGCGGGAATGGTCAGGACGATCAGCTTAACCACGATCATGGTGAAGGATTTACGCGGCAGGCCCATGGCGTTGAATGCAGAGCTCCAGCCCTGCACCAGATTGCCGAGGCCATAGGTGATGGGGACGATCCAGAAATAGAGCATGGCTTGGTGGATGACTTGCGGATCGTCGGTAAAGGTGCGGACAATCGGCCCGGCAAAGACCACCAGCACGGCGGCGGCGGCCATTGACCAGATGACGGAGAAACGAATGGCGGTGTTCAGGGTTTCCTGAACGCGCGGATAGAGCTGCGCCCCCCAATTCTGGCCGATAATCGGTGCCATGCCGGTGGCGAGCGCCATGATAATAATGAAGGTGAAGGCTTCGACGCGGTTGGCGATTCCAAAGGCGGCCACGGCAGTGTCTCCGTGTTGTGCCAGCAGGGCGGTGAGCACCGCGCCTGCGATCGGTTGCATGATCATGGCGATGCTGACGGGGATCGCGATTATCAGCAGTTTTTTGATGGAATCGCCGAACAGCGTCATGTGCCAGCGGCTGCGGCTGATCAGGTGCTTTTTGTAATAGAGAACATACAAGGCGGCGAACGTTGTGCCTATATTGGCCAGTAATGTGGCGATCGCGGCACCTTGCACTTCCAGCCGGGGAAAACCGAACAGGCCAAATACCAGCACTGGCGCGATCAGTGCGTTTAAAATCGCGGCACTCACCATGATCAGGGCCGGGGTTCTGGTGTCGCCGGTGGCGCGGATGCCGGAATTACCGACCATTGGCACGGTCAGAAAGACGCTGCCCGCAAACCAGATAACCATGTAATCCTTGATAATCGGCATCATGGCCGGGCTGGCACCCATGGCGCTGAACAGTGGATCTATGGTCAGCAGGCCGATGGCGGCAAAGACGATGCCGCTTAAGAAGGCGAACAGAATACTGTGGGTGGCAACGCGGCGCACACGGCTGCGATTGCCCTGTCCTATCAGCCGCGAGAGCACGGACGATGCGGCGATGCCCTGCGCCATCACCAGGCTGAAAAGGATGTAGGTAATCGGGAAGGTGAAGGAAATGGCGGTCAGTTCCGCCGTACCGAGCATCGAAATATACCACGTATCAACCAGCTGAAAACTGACGATGGCCAGAATGCCCCAGATCATCGGCACGGTCAGGCGCACCAGATGACCCTTAACGGATCCGGTGGTCAGGTCGCCTTTCAGGCTGTAATCGGGTGTACTCATAAATATATCCAGAGTCTTAAAAACGCGGTTCGCCCGCGAACTTAGTCACTTTTTACCTGTTTTGCCAGTTCTCTGGCGGCATGCTCCGGCGAATTCGTGCGGCGGGCCAGCAGCGCGTAGAAAGTCGGTACGATAAACAGGGTCAGAAAGGTCGAAAATATGACCCCGGAGAAGATAACGACCCCTATCGGGAAACGGCTTTCGGCTCCGGCACCCTGGGCGAAAATCAACGGAATGGCCCCGGCGGCGGTGGCAATCGAGGTCATCAGGATCGGGCGCAGACGCTGTTCACAGGCCTGCAACAAGGCATCATAGAATTCACGCCCTTCATCACGCATCTGGTTGGCGAATTCAACAATCAGAATACCGTTTTTGGCGGCCAGCCCCACCAGCATGATCAGACCGATTTGGGTATAAACGTTGAGGCTGGCATCGGTCATATAAAGTCCCCACAGCGCCCCGATCAGCGCGAACGGCACAGCAGTCATAATCACCAGCGGGTGGATGAAGCTTTCGAACTGGGCGGCCAAAATCAGGAACACGGCGATCAGCGCCAGCAGGAAGGTCGCATAGACAGCGGTGCCGGTGTCCTTGAGTTTCTGGGATTCGCCCTTGTAATCGATCTGGGCTTCGGCGGGCAGGATGCGCCGTGCGGTGTCTTCCAGATAATCAAGCGCTTCGCCCAGCGTATAGCCGGGAGCGACGTTTGCCGAAATTGTGATGGCGCGCAGGCGGTTATAACGGTTGAGCGATCCGGTGTCGGCGGTTTCGCGCAACGTGATCAGGTTTGAGAGCGGGATCAGCTCGCCGCTGCGTTCGGAGCGAACATAGACATTGGTGAGGTCAGTGGGTTTCAGCCGGTCGGCATCGCGGGATTGCAGCACCAGATCATACTCCTGCCCACGATCAATATAGGTAGTGATCTGCTTGGAGCCGAACAGGGTTTCCAGTGTTGCGCCAATCTGCCGGGTGGACACGCCCAGATCGGCGGCGCGGGTGGTGTCGATATCGATACGCATCTGCGGCTGGGTTTCCTTGTAATCGTAATCGACGTTCAGCAGATTGGGGTTGTTGCGTACTTCCTCGATCATCAAATCGCGCCATCTTACCAGATCGTCGTAATTGGTGCCGCCTAATACGAACTGCACAGGTGTGCTGGTGCCGCCGCCCGCGCCCAGACTGGGCGGCATGGTGGCAATCGCGTTGACACCGGGGATGGCAGTAAAGGCTTTTGACATGTCGGCCACAATATCTTTGGCGTGGCGGCGATCACCCCAGTTTTCAAGGCGGGTGATGGCGGTGCCGCCATTGACGGCATTGCTGGCACCAAAACCGGGGACAAGGGCGATGACGGATTGCGCTTCGCCTTTTTCCACCAGCGTCATCAGCTGTTTTTCAATCTCGCGCATGTTGCGTTTGGAATATTCAAGGCTGGAGCCTTCGGGTGCGACCATGCGGGTATAGAAAACGCCGCGGTCTTCGCGCGGTGCGAATTCGGACGGGATGCTGGTCATGAAAAACCATCCTGCGCAGGACAGCAGCGCCATCACGATGAACAGTAATAACGGCTTTCTGATGCAGAACATGACAGCGTTCTTGTAAACCGGAATGCTGCGGTCGATCAGGGCATTGACTGAACGCGGAATGATGTTCAGGCGCTGATCGTGCGGGCGCTGACGCAGCAGTTTAGAACACATGACGGGTGTCAGGCTCAAGGCCGCCAGACAGGAAAACAAAACGGCAGCGGCCATTGCCCACGCAAATTCCGTAAACAGACGGCCAATATCACCCGGCATAAAGGTAATGGGCAGGAACACCATAACCAGCACCATGGTGGTGGCCATAACAGCAAAGCCAACCTGGCGCGCCCCAAGGAAAGCAGAGGCTAATGGCGGTTTTCCTTCTTCAATTCTTTTATAGACGTTTTCGAGCACAACGATGGCGTCATCCACCACTAGGCCGATAGCTAAAATCAAAGCGAGGATTGTGACGAGGTTGATTGAATAACCCAGCGCGTAGAGCACGATAAACGACCCAATCAGCGATACCGGAATGGTCACTGCCGGGATGAGGGTGGCGCGCCAGTCGCCCAAAAAAGCCCAGATCACGGCCACGACCAGAAAAATGGTCAGGATAATGGTTAGATAAACTTCATGGATGGCAGCTTCAATAAACAGGGATAGATCGAAAATTACTTTGAGCGAAAGACTTTCCGGCAGACTGCTTTGTACGTCCTTGACCTTGGCCAGTACGTCGCGAGCGACGGCCAGCGTATTGGCGTTGGATTGTTTGGTGATGCCGATGCCGACATTGTTGCGGCCATTGGCGCGCATTTCCGAACGCTCGTTGAGGGCGCCGACTTCGATGTTGGCAATATCGGAAAGGCGGGTCAGGTATCCATCTTCGCCGCGCTTGACGACCAGATTGCGGAATTCTTCGGGTTTACTGTAGGCGCGTTCGACGCGCATCGAGAATTCACGGTCGAGTGATTCGATGCGCCCTGCGGGCAGTTCGACATTTTCGCGCTCCAGCGCGCTTTCGATGTCCTGCACGGTGATATTGCGGGCGGCCATGGCGGTGCGGTCGAGCCAGACGCGCATGGCATAACGGCGCTCGCCGCCGATACGTACATCGGCCACACCGTTGATCACGGAAAAACGGTCGGTCAGGTAACGGTCAACGTAATCGGTCAGGTCGAGCGGGCCCATGACGTCGCTTTGCAGCGACAGCCACATGATCGGGCTGGCGTCGGCGTCCTGCTTGGTGATTTGCGGGGCATCGACCTGATCGGGCAGGCGGCTGACAATCCTGTTGACGCGGTCGCGCACGTCATTGGCGGCGGCATCGATATCGCGGCTGATTTCAAATTCAATCGAGATGCTGGACCGACCGTCAGAGGATTGGGACGATATTGATTTTATACCCTCAATGCCGCTAATGCTGTCCTCGATCACTTGTGTGACACGGGTTTCGACGATATTGGCTGATGCCCCGACATAATCCGTCCTGACCGATACGACCGGTGCGTCAATATCGGGATATTCCCGCAATGGCAGGCGGTCGAAACTGATAATGCCAAAAATAATAATCAGCAGGCTTATAACTGTTGCCAGTACCGGCCTTTTAACAGAGATGTCGGACAGGATCATTTGAGGGCTTCCTGCTTGCGTGGCACGGCCATGCCGGCGGCGGCTTCGATCATGTCGTCAATCGTGACCGTCTTTAAAATTTGAACAGGGCTGCCCGGGCGTACTTTCAGCAAACCTTCGGCGACGATTTTATCGCCCTCTTTCAAGCCCTTTATGATTTCGACATAACCGGCTTCGCGGCTGCCGATGGTTACGGGGGTCAGTGCGGTTTTTCCGTCTTCGCCGATTACATAGACATTCTGGTCATTGCCCTGCTGGATGATGGCGGCCTCAGGTACGCTTAGGCTGGTGCGTTCATTTCTGACGACATTGACGGTCATCAGCAGGCCGGGCATCAGTGTGCTGTCGGCATTGGGAATTTCGGCCTTTAATGATACGGCGCGGGTTTCCGGGTTGATGCGCGGCTCGATAACGGTGATCATTCCTATGAATTGCTTGTCAGGCCAGGCGCTGGTACGGGCCTCGATCTCAAGACCGGGCTTTAGGACGGAGAGAAAACTTTCCGGCAGGGTGAATTCAAGCTTGATCGGGTCAATATCGTGGATGGTGGTGACAATCGTGCCTGGTGTGACCAGATCCCCGAGGCTGACATTCCTGAAACCGGCCAGCCCGTCAAACGGGGCGACGATCTGGCGGTCACGTATGCGCGCTTCGGCAATTTGCAGGGCGGCGGCGCTGGTGTCGCGCTGGGCGACGCTGGCGGCGCTGCTTTTGGCCAGGGCGGTGTAACGGTCGAAAGCGCGCTTTGCATCATCCAGTTCGGCGCGCTCTTCCGCGTCGTTCAACTGGATCAGCACGGTGTCCTTGGTAACGGGACCGCCTTCTTCAAAATTGATGGCGACCACGGTGTCTGCGGCGGTGGCGGTCAGGGTGGCTGATTCGTTGGCCATGGCGGTGCCGATGGCTTCGATCCGGTCGGTGAAAACGCGGGGGGTGACAATATAGGCGATCACGGACGGCGTGCCGCTGCGCTTGCCGTCATCTGCTTTTTGCTGATTGTCCCAGTATTTGTAACCTGTGGCGCCTGCCAGTGTCAGAGCCAGAAGAATCAGTCCCAGCAGGGCTATGCGGCGTTTCATGGAATCTCCGGGGAAAAATCAAATTATCACAGATACATAGTATGGCATCCCGTCAGGGCAAACCGAAATGCCTCATTTCATTGATACGGATCAGTACGGGATATCCGTCGTTGGTATATTACCTTTAACTTGTTGTTTATCTTCATAAAGATGAAGATTTTGTAAGCCCCGAAAGCCCTGCAAATCCGGGAAAAATGAAATAGTTCCGGATAAACATTCATAAATTTACATAAATTTTTAAGATAATCGTGTCATCCTTAAGGTTGGGGACTTTACATACTGTAAAAAACTTAAGGGCGGGAAATTCGTCGAAGAATGTACGGACGGATTTCCATACTTGCGTGGGGGAAATACTAAATTCATGGCGGATGTCAACGGCACCAATGGCAATGATTTTCTTTCCTTCTCCGGGAATCTCACAACCATCAATACTACGCTGACCAATCCCTATACAGGGCAGACGGTTTCCGTCAACGACACCTATAATCTGACCGATCTTACCTATGACGGCCAAGGCGGGACTGACTTCCTGCTGATGACCAATCAGGGCGATGCCCTCTTTGCCACCAATTCACTCGGGCAGGCCACTCTTAACAGCATTGAAACATTGTTTGCCGGTGACGGCGGTGACTTGATTGTTACCGCTGACAGTACAGTGGTTTATGGCGACATGACCATCGATGGCGGTGCTTCCAATGATATTATCTGGTCGAATGCCGGGAACGACACCATTAATGCCCGTGACGGCAACGATATCGCTGATGGCGGCAATGGTGATGACCGCGTGAACGGCATGGATGGCAATGACTGGGTGTCTGGCGGCTATGGTGCCGATATCGTTGATGGCGGTGCGGGCGACGATACAATGCAGTATGTTGCCGATTCCGTATGGACTGCCGGATATTTTACACTGAATACCGATACGGGCGATCTGGCCTCTCTTGACGGGCTTAACCAGAGTTTTGACCATTTTAAAGGTGATGTCGGTACCGATACCATCGTGATGACTGACGGTAATGATGCGCTGGTGGCAGATGATTCTGTCAGCGATGCGCACAGCGCGGCCACCGGTTCGCGGCTTGCCGGTATTGAGGTGATAGATGCCGGTGATGGCAATGACATTATAAACCTGACCAGCTTGAGTTATACGTTCGGCGATGTGACCGCTTATGGCGGCGCCGGTAATGATATTATCTGGAGTTCTGCCGGGAATGACTGGCTTGAGGGTGGCGTGGGCAATGACTGGCTGTATGGCGGCGATGGCGACGATGTCCTGACCGGCGGCCCCGATGGCAGCGTACCGGGTACGCTGCAGTATTCCCAGTTACAGCATACATTCTATAGTGCCCTTTTGTTTCCGGTTCTGAATGAAGGCCAGCAGTTATCTCCGGCGGCTGAGCCTAATCTGGGTATTCAGCCCGATGATCTGAGTGTCAGTTTTGAAACGACAGTGACCATGACTTTTGTCGGTACGGATGCCGGATACCGCAATTCACTTGGATTTTACCGCGTCAATTCAGCGGGTGAAATTATCGATGTGCATATGGCGTTTGTCGATGCACGTGCCACGGCACCCGGTTCATCCTATACGCTTGAGCTTGACGGCCAGACGGGCAGCGATTTCGGGCTGTTTATTATCTCCGACGGTTACAATGCCAATAACGGCTATGCGAGCGTCAACTTTAACACCGGCGATCTTTATTTTATCTATCATAACGGACTGGGTGATGAACGTCTTGCCACGATCAATGACAGTGCTGCCGACGTCAGCCTTGTCTGGAGTGATGGTGTGGGCGAAGTGACCTTGCAGGGTACGGATTATCACACGACCACCCGCAACGGCAGCAACCTTCTTAATGCAGATAATGCCCAGCACGTGGTTTCCGGCGTTCTTGATGCCAACAATCCGGACACGTTGCGGGTGGGCTTCGAAGATTTGGCCAATCTGGGCGATGCCGATTATAACGACGTGACGATGGATATCACGATTGAAGACCGTACTATCGCCGTGCCGTTGATTGACGATAACGATTATCTGGTGGGTGGCGCCGGGAACGATACGATTTATGGCGGTGTCGGTAATGATATCCTTGCCGGGGGCACGGGTGCCGATCATCTTTACGGCGAAGAGGGTGAAGATGTCTTCGTTATCGATTCCCTCGATGGTTTTGTCGATACGATTCATGATTTTTCCATGGGTATGGAAGACGACTCGATCAATATTTATGACGTCCTGCAGGGTTATGACCCGCTGTCAGACGTCATTGAAGATTTCGTTCGCCTGACGGCAAGCGGCGGTGACACGTTGCTTGAAGTCAATGCGACCGGTGATGCCAACAGCGCTTTCGTGTCAGCTGCCCTGATAGTGGGTGGTGTCGGCGGCGCTTCGGTGGCTGATCTGGTGGCCGGGGGTCACCTCGTGGCGGACCAGAGTGCACTGGTTTAAGGGGCCCGGATATACAAGGGGGACAAATGTAAGTTGTGGGCCGGAAGTTACTGTTCTGCGACTGATGAACAGTTCGAGAATCGCGGGGCCAAACCCACCCACCCGGCTCCGCGATTCTTTTCTTTGAGGGACATGAATTGCATGGCGCCTGCCGCCAAATTTGTGTAAAAAATATTCATGTCTGATGCCGATCCCTTCTCAGCTTTGTTTCACGTTATTGCCGACAGCCTCAATGCGCCGGGGCGTGTGCTTTTTGTCGGTGCGACGCCCGTACCGGGATTGTCGGCGCTGGGGCGTCATGCGCTGCTGGTGCAGCCGTTGCAGCCGGATGAGACGGTGTTAAAGGCGCAGGGCTGGCAGGTTGCCTCCGAAATTCCCGTGCAGGATGAATTCGATCATGTGATTGTGATGGCTTCCAAGAACCATGATGAAACTCGTTATGCCATGGCGCTGGGTTGGCGGCGTCTTAAGACGGGCGGTTTGCTGACAACTGCCGGTGCGAATGATGCGGGCGGTAAACGGCTCGAAAAAGATTTTGTTACTCTTGATATGGTTCCTGCGGCGGATTCCAAACATAAAAGTCGCGTCGTGCAGGCCCGTAAAGAGAGCGCGGAGGAACCATCCACCGTACAGGCCTGGATTACGCAAGGTGACTGGCAGCCTGTTTTAGGCGGACGCTTTATTTCACGACCGGGATTGTTCAGCTGGGACCGCGCCGATCAGGGATCGGTGCTGCTGGCCGAGTTGATCCCTCCTGAACTTTCCGGGTGTGGTGCCGATTTTGGCTGCGGTTATGGTTATCTTTCGGCGCATGCCCTGTCATCTTGCGCGGGCGTGAGCCATATCACGGCGCTTGATGCCGATGCCCGTGCGGTTGAGGCTTGCCGCCGGAATACAAAATTTGCGGCAGGCCGCATTGATTGTGTGTGGCACGATCTGCGGCAGGTGCCTGCCTTAAGCAATCTTGATTTTATCATTATGAATCCGCCTTTTCATGAAGGCGTGAAAACCCTGAACCAGCTGGGTATTTCCTTTATTCGCAATGCGGCGGCTTGTTTGAAGCCGGGTGGGCGCCTGTTCATGGTGGCCAATAATCATCTGCCCTATGAGGATGTGTTGAAATCATCTTTCAGCGACGTACATCTTTTGGATAAGGGGCAGGGATTTAAAATTATCAGAGCGACCAAATGATCAAGCCGCATGTGCAAAAAGCGTTTTTAGACCTCAAGGGCATTCTTTGGGACCTTGATAATACGCTTTATCCTTTCAACAGCCATTTCACGACGCATTTCAATCATATGATGGCGCGGGCGGCGATTGATCTGGGCGTTCCGGTTTCAGCGGATGAGGCTTTTCTGCTCGCTGAAAAATCAATGATTGATCATGGTTTCAGCGGCAAGGTTTTTATTGAACGCTATGGCCTCAAGCATCCCGCCCTGCATATGCTTGTGCATGAATATGTCGATGTGAATATGATTGAACGGACGGCGGGTCTTGCTGAAGCTTTCCCGCATACGCCACTTGAACATGCTGTGGTGACGCACGGCGCGCATGTTTGGGCGCGCAAGGCGGTCGAGCGTCTGGGTCTGTCAGTATGGTTTCCGCATGAACGGCTGCATGCGCTGGAGAATTTCGATTTTCAGTATAAGTCCGGAAGCCGTGTGCCGTTTGAAAAAGGGTTGGATAGTCTGGGGCATGAATCAGCTTCTGTACTGATGGTGGAAGACACTATTCATAACCTGAAAGTACCGCACCAGATGGGCATGACGACCATTCTGATCACGCAGGGGCGCACAGTGAGCGATCTTCCCGGCTATGTGGATTTTGTCTGCCGCGATGCCGTTGAATTGCTGGCGCATGTAAAGCATACACGCGATTAAAACTACAAAGCATCCTTGTGGATATTGACTTCGTTACTGACCATGAAGTTGATGGAATCCGTGCTCAGTTCACCGCCGCGGCCATACTTCATGACGTGGTAAGCCATGGCGCCATCCATCACGATGATCGATTTATCAGGCTGGTTACGGCGGCGCATGTGTTCTTCGGTCAGGGCAACGATGCGGTCAACGGCGGCTTCGCTCACGGTAATGCCGTGGTGTTTCTCGTAACCGCTTTTCAGGTTATTGACGATGACGACCGTTTCCTTGGCGTCCGGCACTTTCAGGAACACTTTCTGGAAGCGGCGGTCCATGGCGGGATCAATGGCGACGAACATACGGAATTCATCCAGTGTCGTCGCGCCGATGACGTACAGATCACCCACGGTCAGATAAGGTTTCAAAACTTCGGAAAGGCCGCGATAGGCGCTGCCCGACACGGTGGGCATGATGGCATGCATCTCGTCGATGAACATGATGTAGCGCGGGTATTCGCCGCTTTCGGCGAAGCGGTAGCGTTCGGCCAGTCCCTTACAGAGCGGGATGAAGCGGCCCTGGAATTCGGCGGGGCCGGATGTTCCTGCCGCCATGCTGGCGAGATCGAGATCGAGTACGCGCGTGTTTTTCAAAATGTCCGGTACATTACCGGCGATAACCTGTTGTGCAAGACCGGCGACCAAAGCGGTTTTACCGACACCGGCAGGTGCCAGCAGGCCGACGTTCTTACGACCCTTTTGCATCAGGATCAGGATCATCTGTTCGATTTCCTTGTCGCGGCCCGTGATCGGGTCGAAACGTCCCTCGCGCGCGTGTTGCGTCACGTCGCGGCAATACTTGAAGATCAGCTCTTCAAGCTCTTCATCGGAAATCAGGAAACGTCTTTCTTTTTCGGCCATGGCAGGAATCTTTTTGAATATGAAAAAGGCAGGAGAGAAAACACTTCCTCTATCTTAAAACACAGCCATCTAAAGAAGAAGTTAATTCATAACGGCGCGGATGTCGGTTTCGGTATAACCCTGCGCGAACAACACGCTTGTGAAATCGGTATGGATGATCTGATTGTCGATGGTTTCGGCCACGACCGGGCGGGGATGGTAGGCGATACCGAGGCCTGCGGCCTGCAGCATCGGGATATCGTTGGAACCGTCGCCGATCGCCAGCGTCTGGTTTAGATCGCAGCCAAATTGTGCGGCTTTGGCCTTCAGCGTGGCCAGTTTGGCGTGTTTGTCCAGAATCGGTTCAATGACCTGTCCGGTTAACGCACCGTTTTCTATTTCCAACATATTGCCGAAATGGTCGTCAAAGCCGCAACGGGCGGCAATGGCCGTGGTGAAATATGTGAAACCACTGGAAACGATGGACGCGTTAACGCCGTGGCGGTTCATAACCTTGAGGGCAATCTCGACGCCGGGTGAGACTTCCGTATGTTCCAGTACTTTTTTCAGGGTCGCTTCGGGGAGTCCGCGCAGCATGCCGACGCGCAGGCGGAGTGCTTCGAAGAAATCGATGGTGCCGTTCATGGTGCCGCGTGTGATTTCTGCGACCTGTTCGCCCACATTGGCAAAGACCGCCAGTTCATCCAGTGTTTCGGTGGTGACAATCGTTGAATCCATGTCCGCGAAAAACAGGGTTTTGCGGCGGTTGGCGGCGGGCGAGACCAGAATATCGATCCTGTCTTCATGCAGACCGCGGCGCAGCGTCTGCATCTGTGCAAAATGAGGTCTGGTGGCAACAGGCAGGTCGGCGGCCCGGTGGGGGGCCAGCCAGACAGGCGGCCCGGCGGGTGCAATCGCCTGTCCGTCCAGATATTGTTGTACACGCTCCAGATGGCCGGGGGTCAGCTTTTGGCTGGCGGCGATCAGTGTCAGAAAAAAACTCATAAATATACATCCTTTGAAGTCTGGACAGTTTGACAGAAAAATACTAATCGTGGAATGGCATTGTGCCCTGCAACAGTGACGTATTCTTATAAAATTTTAGGTGTGATCATGAACAAACCGGAAAACCGCCCTCACAATCCCTACTTTTCATCTGGCCCTTGCGCCAAGCGTCCGGGCTGGTCGCTTGAGGCTTTGTCTGATGCTTTCATCTGCCGTTCGCACCGCGCCACCGTGGGCAAGGACAAGCTGAAAGCTGTCATTGAGAAGCACCGTTCCATCTTGGGCATTCCGGCGGATTATAAAATCGGCATCGTACCGGGTTCGGACACCGGCGCTATCGAAATGGCGATGTGGTCGATGCTGGGCGCGCGTGGCGTTGATGTGCTGGGCTGGGAAGTTTTCGGCAATGAATGGATTAAAGACGTGACCGCACAGCTCAAGATCGCTGATGCCCGCACATTCAAGGCTGAATTCGGCGCGTTGCCCGATCTGTCACAAGTCGATAGCGACCGCGATGTGATCTTTACATGGAACGGCACGACCTCGGGTGTGCGTGTACCGCATGCAAACTGGATCAAGAAAGACCGCAAGGGATTGACATTCTGTGACGCGACGTCTGCCGTGTTTGCTTATGACATGCCGTGGGAATTGCTCGATGTGACGACATGGTCGTGGCAGAAGGTGTTGGGCGGCGAAGCGGCGCATGGCATGCTGGTGTTAAGCCCGCGCGCGGTCGAGCGTCTGGAAACATTCAAACCTGATCGCCCGCTGCCGAAAATTTTCCGCATGACCAAGGGCGGTAAACTGACCGATGGCATTTTCGTCGGTGAAACCATCAACACGCCTTCGATGCTGGCGGTGGAAGATTGTCTTGATGCACTCAAGTGGGTTGAATCGATTGGCGGCCTTAAATCCACCATCGCGCGCAGCGAAGCCAATTTCAAAGCTCTGAAAGAATGGGTAAGCAAGACACCGTGGATTGAGTTCTTGCCCGAAGAACCTGCCATCTGCTCGCAGACATCGCCGTGCATGAAGCTCACCGATCCGTTTGTGACGTCGATGGATGAAGAAGGCCAGCTTGCCTTCGTCAAGGCGATGACCAAGCTGCTGGAAAAAGACGGTATTGCTTATGATATCGCCGGGCACCGCGATGCGCCTGCGGGCTTGCGCATCTGGACGGGTGCGACCATCGAAACCAGCGATATTAAATTGCTGACGCCGTGGCTGGAATGGGCGTTTGAAACCGCGAAGTCTGAGGCGCAGAAGAAAGCGGCTTGAATAAATACGCAATTTTTTATGCAGAATAAAAATTGCCCCTTAAATCAGGTTCTTGATATAAGGGGCAATTCTTTAAAAAATATTTTTGACAGGAAAGAATTTACATGAGCGACTCTAATTCTATTGCCGCATCCCGGCATGCGGGCCAGCTTGTACATAACAAGGGAATTTTCGTGGGCAGGTGCACGGGAATGTTCGCAGACAAGTGGGAGCAATTTCCCGTGGACAAGTGGGAATCTTTCAATCTCTTCGCCGCGCCCCATGATGTGGGATTCAATGCACAGGGTTTTGGGCAACGGCTTCATAAGCATTTTAGGGAGATGGTCGGACAGGTGGCTGATATCAGGGGCCTGATGGGCCATGATGGTGCTTATTTTGAAGATGAGCAGTGTATTGTTGCGGCCTTGGAAGAGGGCACCTATGAAGGCCAATGGTTTATGCCGTCCATTGAGATGATCAAGATGCTGCTGCCTTTAAAAGACTCTGGTTCTTTACGCGATACCTTCACAAAAAGCACTGGATCGCGCGACTCTTTATGGTCATGCTCGCAGCCAACTGTCCGTCCGCAAGATGTATTTGATGAAGGCCGTTACAGGTTTGCCGTGAGCCCTGTGAGTGGCGAGATGTGCATTGCTCCCACAGGTTCTCTCCTAGGCGCAGCTTTAGCATGCCGTCCTATGCGTATTGAACCGCATTATAAACTCAGCGGCTGTTTCTAAAGATCAGGCACTGGGTATGGCGGTAATCATCCCGTCCGCCCTGCCAGGCGACGGTGACTTCGTTTTCCAGCTTCAGCACTTTTGACAGCGCGTTGTTCAGATCGCGGACCAGCGGTGTGAATGTTCGGCCTGGAATGTTATCGACCTGCACGACGACGAGCGCGTTACGTTTCATCACTCTGGCAACCTGCTTATAGATATGCTGCATGCGTTTCAGGTAAACGTCATAACCGTCTTTGGCCGGATCTCCACCGTAAAGCGGGTTCCATTTATGCGTGATCGCCATAAAGGGCGGCGCGGTCATGGAAAAATCCATTTTCGGCAGGCCGATGGATGCCGCGCGGGCGCTGTCGGCGCACAGGACATTCATCCAGTGTTCCATCTGTCCGGCCACCCATTGATGGCGGCGCGGGTCGGCCTCGATGCCGTAGGGGATGCGTTTGAGTTCTTCGGCCACGAACAATGTGGTGCCCAGCCCCGTGAACGGGTCGAACACCTTGTCGCCCGGTTTTGTGAATTCCTTTAAGAAATGGCGCGGTAGCGATTCCGGCGTCTTGATCTCGTTGGTTTCAAACGGCGGGGGGTCGCGTTCCAGCTTATAGGGCAGGGTAATAAAATTTTTCATAGTCCCTTTATAGCACTCTGTTGCTGGAATTTCTTCTGTGAAATCAGCGTTTTCTTTTTTTCGATAACCCCCTTTTTCAGGGGCGCAATTGCTGCTATCACTCGTAAATCTATCGCTGCATTGCAAAATAAAGGGGTGTGCCCATGACAAAAGTACTGATTGCCGACAAGATGGACAAACTGGCTGCTGAAATTTTTCAGAATAACGGCATCGAAATCGATATCAAGCCGGGATTAAGCCCCGAAGAACTGGCGGCGATTGCCGGTCAGTATGACGGGATTGCGGCCCGTTCCTCCGCCAAGATTACCGCTGATGTTATTTCCGCCTCGCTGCCGCGCCTGAAAGTGATTGGCCGCGCCGGGATCGGTGTTGATACGATTGATGTACCGGCGGCGACGCAAGCCGGTGTGGTTGTGATGAATACGCCGTTTGGCAATTCTATTACCACCGCCGAGCATGCGATTGCGATGATGTTCGCGATTGCCCGCCAGATCCCGCAGGCCAGCGAATCGACGCATGCCGGAAAATGGGAAAAAGCCAAATTCATGGGTGTCGAGCTGTATGGCAAGACACTCGGCATTGTCGGCTGCGGCAATATCGGTTCCATCGTTGCGAGCCGGGCGCTGGGTTTGCAGATGAAAGTGGTTGCTTACGATCCGTTCCTGACCGAAGACCGCGCCCGCGAAATCGGCGTCGAGAAAGCGGAACTGGAAGAAGTAATCAAGCGCGCCGACTTTATTACGCTGCACACGCCCCTGACCGAATCGACCCGCAACCTGATCGATGCAACTGCTATTGCTAAAATGAAAAAAGGTGTGCGCATCATCAACTGTGCTCGCGGCGGCCTGATCGACGAGAAAGCGCTGAAAGAAGCGCTTGATAGCGGCCATGTGGCGGCGGCGGCGCTTGATGTGTTCGAAAAAGAACCGGCGACCGAGAATGTTTTGTTTGGCCATCCGAATGTTGTCTGCACACCACATTTGGGCGCTTCGACATCGGAAGCACAGGTGAATGTGGCCATTCAAGTGGCGGAACAAATGTCTGATTTCCTGTTGCATGGCGCGGTATCGAACGCGGTGAATATGCCATCCATTTCTGCGGAAGAGGCGCCGCGTCTGAAACCTTATATGAAGCTGATCGAACAGCTGGGCAGTTTTGCCGGTCAGATCACCGAACATGCGATCACTAAAATCGAGATCGAATATCAGGGCGCGGCAACGGAAGTGAATTCCAAACCGCTTACGGCACTCGCGCTTGCCAGCATTCTGCGTCACCTGTTTGATGGTGTGAATATGGTGAATGCACCGCAGGTGGCAAAATCACGCGGCATCGCCGTGTCTGAGACGCGGGCATCTGATGCCACCGATCTGCATACGGCTGTGAAACTGACCGTGACCACGGAAGCGCGCACACGTTCGATCACCGGCACATTGTTCGCCGGAAAAGAGCCGCGTGTGATGGAAATTGAAGGTGTGCCGATTGAGGCCGCCCTGACACCACACATGCTGTTTATCCGTAACGAGGACAAGCCGGGCATGATCGGTGGTCTGGGCACATTGCTCTCGGAGGCCGGTCAAAATATCGCTGATTTCCGGTTAGGCCGTGTTGCCAGTGGTGGTGCCGCCGTGGCGCTGGTGGCGCTTGATGCCGCCGTGCCGGATGCTTTGTTCGAACAGATCAAGGCGTTGCCGCAGATCCGTCAGGTCGTACGTCTGAAATTTTAAGGAAGATCAGAAATCAACAAAGAAGACGTCACTGCTGCCGGTGACGCCTGATTTGCGCGCGAAGTAACGGCTGCAGGCATCGCGCAGTTCGGTGGTCAACTGTGTGCCGTATTCGCCGCCGCTGCCTTTCATGCCGTTATTGATGATCAGGCGCTGGGTTTTTAGATGGGCATCGACGATATCGTGCGCATCCTGATTCCAGGAATCGAGATTTTCGAGAAAATTGAGGACGATGTTCGCTAATGTGCCCATCAGGCCGTAATTGAACATGGCGGCATTGGCTTTAATCTGCATGATTTCGACAATGACAGGCTGGATGGATTTTTTGACATCTGCCGGTTCATTCGGAACGAGGGCCAACGCTTTTTCCAGCTGATCGAGAAATTCCCGCGCCATGGGCGCAAAATCGGTTGAGTCTGTCTCAATAATGGTTTGAGATTTGCTGATGCGCTCGTCGTCGATATTGCCGCTGCCGACCTTGGCTTGCAGCAGGCGATTGGCCTTGATGATGTTTGCGTTTCTGTCAGAGAAGCTGTTGTTCATAGTAACCTATAATTTACTCAGCCCGTTTGTTCGCGGTCGGCAGCACTATCTTCCACGCGGCGTCTGGGGCCGCGGTAGTCGGGGGTGCTGCGGCGGCGGCGATCCGGGCCGAAATATGTTTTGCAGTCAATATAGTCACGCGGCTTGTTGATCACATAGGCAAGGCGCTTTGCCAGATCGTTCGCCGAAAAAGGTTTTACAAGAAACTCCGTCACGCCCACATCGCGCGCTTCAGAGACGCGGTTCAACGCGCTGTAGCCAGTAACCAGCACTATGGGCGCCATGCGGTTGGGGGACATCATGTTGGAGCGAATCTCGCGTGTCAGTTCGATTCCTGACATGGGCGTCATATGCCAGTCGGCGATCACAATATCGGGATTTTCCCGCCTGAAAATTTCAAAGCCGCGTTCGCCGTTTTCGGCGGTCAGAACACGTCCCACGCCCAGCGTTTCCAGCACCGACGTCATGAGTTTGCGCATGGGTGCTGTGTCTTCAACGACAAGAACGGTCAGTTTTTTAAAGTCAAAAGGCATCTAATTCCGGCTTATTCAAAGCGGCAGCAAACGGGTCTGTCTGCCAAACAGACCTCAGTTAATCCCAAAAGCCCGCCCAGATCAAAGCTTTTTTCAGAAGAGGTCAACAGGTTTTCCGAAATGACAATCCCGGGGTGGGACTTGTTATTCTTTCGCCGTTCTGTAAGTCTTTATTTGATTTTTATCGAGCACGGGACAAGTTCGCCGTTTTGGCGGTTGCCCAGAAAGGGATTTACCATGTCTGCTTCCTCCAGTGTGGCGCCTGCCATTGATGCGATTGACTATGCAACCCTGATACGCAGCGATGCGTTTATCAACGGGCGCTGGGTGAACCAGAGTGCCGGAAAGACATTCCCGGTGACCAATCCGGCCACAGGGATGGTTATTACGCATGTGCCTGATATGGGCGCTGATGAAACAAGGGCGGCCATCGAAGCGGCGGCGGCGGCTTTCCCGGGCTGGCGCAAGCTGATGGCCAAGGAACGCGCGCGTATCCTGCAGAAATGGAACGCCCTGATTCTCGAACATGCCGATAGTCTGGCGGCGCTGCTGAGCGCCGAACAGGGCAAGCCGTTCGCCGAAGCCCGTGGTGAAGTGGTCGGCGGCGCGGCCTCGGTGGAATGGTTCGCGGAGGAATGCCAGCGTGTGTACGGTGATACGATACCCACGCACAAGGCCGATGCCCGTGTGATCGTGACCAAGGAACCTGTCGGCGTCGTGGCGGCGATCACGCCGTGGAATTTTCCCAGCTCCATGATTACCCGCAAGGTGGCACCCGCGCTGGCGGCGGGCTGTACGGTGGTGTTGAAACCGGCGGAAGATACGCCTCTGTCGGCGCTGGCGCTGGCTGTTCTGGCACAGGAGGCCGGTATACCGGAAGGGGTGCTGAACGTTGTCACAGGTTCATTGGCATCAGCCCCTGCGATTGGCGAGGTCATGACATCGCATCCGTTGGTGAAGAAAGTATCCTTTACCGGCTCGACCGAGGTCGGGAAGATATTGATGAGGCAGAGCGCGTCGACAGTGAAGCGTTTGTCGCTGGAACTGGGCGGCAACGCGCCTTTCATCGTCTTTAATTCGGCTGATATTGCCCGGGCGGTCGATGGGGCGATGGCCTCGAAATTCAGGAATGCCGGACAGACCTGCATCTGCGCCAACCGCATTTATGTGCAGGACGGTATTTATGACGAATTTGCCCGTCAATTCACTGAGCGCGTCCGGGCGCTGAAGGTTGGTCCTGGCGACCAGAGCGGCGTACAGGTCGGGCCGTTGATCAACAAGGACGGTATCGAGAAGGTTGTGCAGCATATCGAGGATGCCAAAGCCAAAGGCGCCAAGCTGCTGTGCGGCGGCAAGGCCCATGAAGCCGGACCGCTTTTTTTCCAGCCGACTGTTTTAAGCGGTATGACGCCCGCCATGCGCGTTAGTGCCGAGGAAACTTTCGGCCCTGTGGCCGGATTGTTCCGGTTTCAGGACGAGGCCGAGGTTATTCGTCTGGCCAACGACACACGCTATGGGCTGGCTTCTTACTTCTACACGCAGGAATTGGGGCAGGCCTTCCGCGTCGCCGAGGCGCTGGAATATGGCATGGTCGCGGTCAATGAGGCGCTTTTAGCAGCGGCTTCAGTGCCGTTCGGGGGGGTCAAAGAATCCGGCATCGGGCGCGAAGGTTCGAAATACGGGATTGAGGACTTCTTGAATGTGAAGTACATGCTGATGGGCGGTTTGGGTACCTGATTCTTGCTTTATCAGGATAATTTCCTGTTTTGCGCCGTGCGCTATATAAACGTTAACTTTTTCCCTCTAGTTTCAAATGTGGGAAAAAGGCCATATCCCCCTGAAAAAACGCTCTTTATTAACATAATAAAGTTTGACAGGGGTATGCAAATGGTTTAAAAATATGCTGCCCGTTAGGAAGAATTTACATAGTAATTATTCAGACTCACCCGGGCGGTGGGGATGTATTTGAGGAGAGAAAAATAATGGCCAACGCAACCGCATCTGTGGAAAAACCACAAGCAGGTCAATCCGTTCCGGTAACTCTGGCAGAAGGTCAGACAAGTATTTCATGGAAGGCGGGCGATGTTCAATCAATGTCCCTGACCGAAGGCGGGAAACTGCTGGTGAAATTTACCGATGGCGGCAGCGTTATCATTGAAAATTTCCAGGAACTGGCTGCCAAGGGCAGTGTTCTTATTCTGGCTGATGGCACGACACTCAATATGGCTGAATTGCAGACGGGACTCTCCTCCCCTGCGGACGCCGTACAGAATGCCGAAGTCCTCGTGGGTCAACCTGCTGCCGGGGAAACCGTCGAGATCACACTCGAAGCCGGTCAAAAATACAATTTCTCCTTTAACGACAGCGCCAAAGAAAGTGTCGTCCGTGAAGCGGGCGCGCTGATCATCACATTCGATGACGGCGGCAAACTCGTTCTCAAGAATTTCAGCGACGCCATGGACGCCAGCGATCCTGTACAGGTATCTGTCGGCGGCGACATCATCACGCTTGGCGAATTTGCTGAATATCTTAAACTGGCTGACGCTATCAACGACAAGATGGATGACAGCCAACCGGCGATGACCACCGTGCGTCAGGAAGAAGCTGATGCGGTAAAAATCGAACCCGCTGCCGGTGAACAAAATCCGGTGAGCGAAAAAACATCGATGAAAGATGTGCGCGAAACATCCGGTACCGATATGGCCGCGCTGGCTGAGCAACTGGCGGGCGTCGAGCCTGCTGCCGGCGGTCAATCCGGTGGTAACGGTGGCCGTGGCGGCGCTGGTTTCCAGAGTATCGTTGATAGCGCCAATATCAACCCGCTGGATGCGATCGGCCCGATCGGCCCGACAGCGCTGGAATTCGGCCTGCCGGAACCGCAGAACCCTATCGGTACGATTGAAGAAGATGTTCCGACTCCACCATCCCTTACCCCACCGACAATCGTTGCTAACCTCGGCGCTGATAACGCACAGGTTAAAGAAGACGGTTCGGTTGATGTGCCTCTGACCGCTGCTATCGGCGCGAACGGCGATGGCGATGAAGTGATGACCGTCACCGTGACGGGCATCAATCCGTCATGGGGCTTCAGCGCACCTGTTGGTACCTACAACGCCGTTGCCGGTACATGGACAATCACGTTGGCACCGGGTCAAAATCTGAGCACGGTGTTGACGTTTACACCGCCTGCACAATCCGACATTGATCTGACGGGCCTGAATGCTACGGCTTCTGTGTTCGATCCGGATACTGGCAATACACTGACGGCAAATGATGGCTTCAATATCATCACCGATGCTGTGGCTGACGTGCCGCATGTGGACGCTTTGAATAATTCCGGCGTGAAAAATACCGCTCTGGCTGTGAATGTCACAGGTGGCCTCGGTGTGGACACAGACGGTTCGGAAGTTATTTCTCATTATCAGGTTGTTGGTGTGCCGACGGGCTTCACCTTTAATCACGGCACCAATCTGGGTGGCGGCGTATGGCAATTTACACCGGCTGAACTGGCCGGTCTGACCATGTCATCGCCCGCACATTATGTTGGCAGCGTGGGTATGGCTGTGCGCATCTTCACGACCGAAAATCCGGTCAGCGACGGCGAATATGATTTCAATGACAATAATAATCAGGCGACTGATGAGTTCATGCTGACATGGACGCCCAAAATCAATCCGCCGGACATCACTGTCAATAATGCGGTTGATAACGCGCAAGTGAAAGAAGACGGTTCTGTTGCAGTACCCGTGACAGCTACGCTGGGTGCCGATGCCGATCCGACCGAATTCCTGACTGTGACGGTTACAGGCATTAACCCGGCATGGGGTTTCAGCGCACCTGTCGGCACTTATAACGCCGCCACAGGTGCTTGGACGATTACGCTGGCACCGGGGCAAAACCTGAATACGGTGATGACCTTCACGCCGCCTGCTAACTCCGACATCGACCTTTCGGGCCTGAACGCCACCGTTGTGGCGACGCAGACTTCTACAGGTCTGACGGCTTCTGATAATGATGGTTTCGGTATCGTTGTCGATGCTGTTGCTGACGTACCGACCGTCGATGCTGCTAACAATACAACGGGCGAAGGCCAGCCGATTGCCGTGAATATTACAGCGGCGCTGACGGATACCGATGGTTCTGAACTCATCACAGGTTACCGTGTGACGGGTGTGCCGACAGGTTTTACCTTCAATCAGGGTACCAATGCTGGCGGTGGCGTATGGACATTCACCCCGGCACAGATTGCAGGCCTGACACTGACGCCGAATGCGGCCAACTATAACGGCTCTATCAATCTGAATGTGACCGTGTTCAACACCGAAAATCCGGTCAGCGATGGTGAATATGATCCGGCTGACAACAATAATCAGGCATCTGATGCCTTCACGCTGACATGGTCGCCGGACATCGATCCGCCGACGATTCTCGTCAATAACGGCATCGACAATGCGCAGGTCAAAGAGGACGGTTCGGTCAATGTGCCGATCGTGGCCGCTCTGGCCGCTAATGCCGGTGCTGCTGAATATCTGACGGTTACCGTCACGGGCATCAATCCGGCATGGGGCTTCAGCGCCCCGGTGGGCACATATAATGCCGCTACTGGCACATGGACGATTACACTGGCACCGGGCCAGAACCTGAGTACGGTGATGACCTTCACGCCGCCTGCGCAATCCGACATCGATCTTTCCGGTCTGAATGCTGTGGCTGTAGCGACCGATCCGGTCGATGGACTGTCCGCTTCGGCCAATGACGGTTTCGGTATCATTGTTGATGCTGTGGCTGATACACCGCTTATTGATGCGCTCAACAATGCCGGTGTTAAAAACACGGCACTGGCCGTGAATGTCACAGGTGGTCTGGGTGCCGATACTGATGGTTCTGAAGTTATCACCGGTTACAGCATCTCCGGTCTTCCGGCAGGCTTTACCTTCACCAATGCTGCGGGTGTTCCGGTGGGTACATTCTCTGGCGGCGTGTGGAATTTCACGGCCGCACAACTCGTGGGCCTGAAAGTCGTGCCGCCGCTGAATTATCACGGTACGATCAACCTGACCGCGACGGTGCGCAATACCGAGAACCCGGTCAGTGACGGCGAATTCGATCCGGCTGACAATAATAATCAGGCTTCCGATCCGTTTACGCTGACATGGACACCGAAAATCACGCCGCCGGACCTGACGATTAATAATCAGGTTGATTTCGTGAACGGTCAGGTTTCGGAAGATGGTTCTGTTACCATTCCAGTGAAGGCTGTTCTTTCGCCGGATGCTGAAGTGGGCGAATATCTCACCGTGACTATCACGGGCATTCCTGCAACATGGGGCTTCAACGCACCGGTTGGTACCTATAATGCCGTAACAGGCACGTGGACAATCACATTGCCCGCGAACACCAATCTCGACACGACGATGACCTTCACCCCACCGGCGCAATCCGACATTGACTTGTCCGGTCTGAACGGCACAGCTGTGGCGACACAGCCGTCCTCCGGCCTGACGGCTTCGGATTCTGATGGTTTCGGCATCATTGTTGATGCTGTGGCTGATGCGCCTGTCGTTAATGCGCCTGATAATGCGGGCGTGAAAAATACCGCGCTGGCCGTGACTGTCACGGGCGGTCTGGGTGCTGATACTGATGGCTCTGAAGTTATCACGGGCTACAGTATCTCCGGTCTTCCGGTGGGCTTTACCTTTACCAATGCTGTTGGTGTTCCGGTGGGCACATTCGCCGGTGGCGTATGGAATTTCACGGCTGCACAACTTGTGGGCCTGAAAGTCGTGCCGCCGTTGAACTATCATGGCACGATCAACCTGACGGCAACGATTTACAATACCGAAAATCCGGTCAGCGATGGTGAATTCAATACAGGTAACAACAATAATAGCGCGAGCGATCCGTTCAAGCTGACCTGGACGCCGAAAATCACGCCGCCGGACCTGACGATCAACAACGCGGTTGATTTCGTCAACGGTCAGGTGAAGGAAGACGGTTCCGTTACCATTCCGGTGAAGGCTGTTCTCGCGGCTGATGCCGAAGTAGGCGAATATTTGACGGTGACTATTACCGGCATTCCATCGACATGGGGCTTCAGTGCGCCGGTTGGCACATATAACGCTGCTGCAGGCACATGGACAATCACCATGCCTGCGAACACCAACCTCAACACGACAATGACCTTCACGCCGCCTGCGAATTCGGACATTGATCTTTCCGGTCTCAATGGTACGGCTGTGGCGACACAACCGTCCTCCGGCCTGACGGCTTCGGATTCTGACGCCTTTGGTATCATCACCGATGCGGTGGCTGACAGACCGAATATTGACGCTACAAACAACACCGCCGGCGAAGGCCAGCCGATCGCCGTTAATTTGAGCGCATCGCTGACTGATCTCGATGGTTCCGAACTGATCACGGGTTACCAGATTTCTGGCGTACCGACGGGCTTTACCTTCAATCAGGGTACTAATCTGGGCGGCGGTGTCTGGGCATTTACACCGGCACAGATCGCCGGTCTGACACTTAACCCGAATGCGGCTACCTATAACGGTACGCTCAACCTGACGGCCACCGTGTTCAACACGGAAAATCCGGTCAGTGACGGTGAATATGATCCGGCTGACAATAATAATCAGGCCTCCGACGCGTTCACGCTGAAATGGTCTCCTGAAATCGATCCGCCGACCATCAAGGTCAATAACGGCATCGATAACGCACAGGTTAAAGAAGACGGTTCTGTGGGTATTCCGGTTGTGGCCGCTCTGGCTGCCGGTCACAGCGCGACCGAATTCCTGACAGTTACGGTCACGGGCATCAGTCCGGCTTGGGGCTTCAGCGCGCCTGTGGGTACATATAACGCCGCGACAGGCACATGGACGGTGACATTGGCACCGGGCCAGAGCCTGAATACGGTGATGACCTTCACACCGCCTGCGAACAAGGACATCGATCTCTCCGGTTTGATCGCGACAGCGACAGCGACCGATCCGGTTGATAATCTCTCGGCTTCGGCTTCCGATGGTTTCGGCATCATCACCGATGCGGTGATCGATATGCCGAACCTGACGGCTTCCAACAGTTCTGGCTCGGATAACGGTCCGATTGCTCTCAATATCGCGACTTCAGTCACCGATACGGACGGTTCGGAAAGCATCACGCACCTGACCATCGCGGGTGTTCCGGCGGGCGCAACCCTGTCGGCGGGTACGTTCAATTCCACCACAGGTTTGTGGACGCTGACCCCGGCACAACTCGCCGGTCTGACGCTGACGCCTGTACGTGGCGCCAGCGCCACGATCAACCTGACCGTAACCACCTATGCTGCGGAAACGACTCTGAGCGGTGCGGAATACGATCTGACAGACAACGCGACATCACGTTCAGTACCGCTGACCGTGACGGTGACGGACGATGTGCCGAAAAACCTGGTCGCGCCGGGACAGACCGTAGATGAAACCACGCTGCACACAGTTTCAACGGTAACGGTAACCAATACGCTGACCGCAAACTTCGGCAACGATGCACCGGGCAGCTTCTCCTTCGTGGGTGCAGGCCCGACAGGTCTGACCTCGAACGATGTACCGGTAACGGTTACGCTCTCGGGCAACACCTATACGGGCGTATCAGGCGGCGACACGATCTTTACGCTGACGCTGAACCCGACGACAGGTGTTTACACGTTTAACCTGACAGGCGTTCTGGACCACCCGGTTGCGGGCAACCCGAACGAGTCGATGGCGCTGAACTTCGGCGTACGTGCGACCGATGTCGATGGTGATTTCATCAACGGCACCGTGACCATCAATGTTCTGGATGACGCGGCCACCGCTCACAACGATATCAACAACTTCGATACGGTTGATGGCGGCACGAATGGTAACGTGATTACGGGTCTGAACGCGGATAACGCCGGTGCGGCTGACTCGCTGTCGCAGGACACGCCGAACACAGTGACGGCCATTTCCTTTAACGGCACTACCGTGAACGTTCCTAATAATGGCACGGGCGTTACGATTAATGGCGATTACGGCACACTGAATATCAAGGCTGATGGTTCCTATACCTATGTCCTGGATTCAACACCGACAACGCCGCGTCAGGATTATAACGTCGCCATGATGCTGGATGTTTCCGGTTCCATGGGAGATGCTGGTACGCCGGGTTCCAAAATGGCCCTGCTGATCGACGCTGTGAAAAATCTGATGGCTGACTTTAACGCCTATCCTAACGGTACGATTAAAGTTCATATCGTTCCGTTCGGTACGGACGCGCTGACGGGCCAGACCTTCACGGTCACCGACGCGGCGGGCTTCACGGCGATCCTGAATTATCTGAGCGGTCTTGACGGCACGGGTGGTTCGACCAACTATGAAGCACCGTTGCAGGATGCCGCCGCATGGCTCTCCAGTGTGACGGCTCCGGGTGTGACGAACATCAGCTATTTCGTTTCCGATGGCGAACCGAACTATACGCTGAACAACAGCGGCAATCCGGTTTCCGCTAATCTGGCAACCGTCCTGAACGATCTGAATGGATCGGATGGCACAAACGATATCGCGACGATCCAGTCGAAAGGCGAGGTGATTGCGGTGGGTATCAATATCGGTACGTCCGGCATGAACACGCTGAACCAGATCGATACCGGTGCCAACGCGATCAATGTTGACGATCCTAACGATCTCAGCTCGGCGCTGGCGAATGCCAACCCGATCAATACGCCGAAGGCCGGTACCGATGTGTTTACCTATACGCTGACCGATGCCGACGGCGATCCGTCACAGGCGACACTGACGCTGAATGGCATCGCGCCGGTGTTCGTAGTTGGTAAGAATGTCGATGATACGGCAGGCTCTACCACGACCTGGCAGGTCGGTGGCGGCAACGGCACGATCCTTGGCGGTACGGGCGGCGATATTCTGGTGGGCGATGTGGGCGGCTCCAGCCTGCAGAACGTCAACAAGGATTACAACATCGTTCTGATCCTTGATGTGTCCGGTTCGATGCAGGGTGATAACATCACGCTGCTGAAACAGGCCGTGAATAATCTGCTGACGAATTTCTATGATTATAACGGCGGGACTGTGAAGGTCCATATCGTGCCGTTCAGCAGTAGCGCACAGACGGCGGGCACCTTTACGCTCGGCACAAATGCCGCTGATCTCACCAGCGCCAAGAATTTCGTCAATGGCCTTGTTGCTGACGGTTTCACCAACTATGAAGCACCGATGCAGACAGCCCTCAACTGGTTGAACGGTAGTACGTCGAACGATCCGATTGCCGGGGCACAGACTGTCACATACTTCGTATCTGATGGTGAGCCTAACCGCTATGTTTCCGGTAGCAGCAATCAGGCGACGGGTGACGCTGATACAGTCATGGGCCAGATCACCGGTTCTGACGGTACTAATGAAGTGGCGCAGCTGCAGGCTTTCGGCGAAGTGATTGGTGTCGGTATCGGCGTCAATTCCACGACGCTGGGCCGTCTGAGCACTATCGATAGTGGCACTGACAGTGCGCTCGACGTGCAGGACGCAAACGACCTGAGCAACGCACTGCAAGGTGCAAGCCCGCTCAACCAGTTGGCGGCAGTCGGTGATGACGTCATCACCGGTGGTGACGGCAATGATTTCATCTTCGGTGACTCTCTCTTTACGGATGCACTGGCGGTGGTTCATGGTCTTACGACCACAGCGGGTGCGGGCTGGGATGTCTTTGCCCGTCTCGAAGCTGGCCAAAGTGCGCTGAACCCAGCTTGGAGCCGCGCTGACACGCTGAACTACATCAAAGCCAATGCGGCTGTTCTCGGGGATGAATCTCTGGGCTCCGGTGGCGCTGCCCGTACGGGTGGTGATGATACGTTGCGCGGTGGTGCTGGTAACGACACCATCCTCGGTCAGGAAGGCAACGACCAGATCTGGGGCGGCATCGGTGACGACACGCTTTACGGCGGTTCGGGCGCTGATGACTTCCTGTTCGAGGCCATCAATAACGGCACCGATACGATTAAGGACTTCAGCATTGCCGAAGGCGACGCGCTTGATCTTTCGGCAATGCTCACGGCCTATAACCCGACCCAGCATGCGATCGATAACTTCGTGCATGCGACGACGGTCGGCGGCAATACGGTTGTGCAGGTCGATGTTACCGGTTCGGGTAACTTCGGCGCGGGCGCACAGACCGTGGCCATTCTGCAGGGTGTTACAGGCATTGCCAATGTCGAAGACATCCTCACCAGCAACAGCGGTGGCACTGTCTAGGCCTTAAACTTACAGGTTTTTGATCCGCTCTTCCTAACGGGTGGATTAAATTAAAGAAAATCAGGCGGTCTGACCCAAAGCAGAGCGCCTGATTTTTTATGCAGGCCTATGTATTTTCATAATTCACAAAATAAGAATCAGGGGCAATTTTTCTTGCGCGTTCCGGTGTTTCTCTTTAAGGGGATGGGCTGTTAAGCTCTTGATCCGACATAACCAAAGGGTTGCTTTTGGTTCCGGGACAGGTCATAAATAAGGAGCTTTTTGGGGACGGGGTGTCTTGCCATAATTTCAGGCTCATCGCCGTTTTCGCTACTAACAAAATTCTTATTTTATTGTTCGCTATCAAAGACTAACGAGGACTAAAAGGTGCCAGTCATGAGAACTTCTGTAATTCTTCGCCAGCTTACCCTGACGGTGTCCTGCGCGGCTTTGCTGTCGCTGTCATCCGGTGTCATGGCACAAGATGCCGTGCCGATGGCGGCCCCGGCGGCGATGCCTGCCGCACAACAGGCGGCCAGCCCGACCACGAACCCGCGCCAGATGGATTTGCGTTCTGCTGTAGCGGTCGGTATTTCCACCAACCCGGAAACAGGCGTCGTGCAGAGCAATCGCCGCGCCACTGATGAAGAACTCAATCAGGCCAAAGGTCTTTACCTGCCGTCCGTCGATTTGCGCGCTGATACAGGTTACGAATATAGCGATGATCCGAGCACACGTGCGGGCACGGGCGATGATACAGAAAGCATGTGGCGCTATGACGCCGGTGTCACACTGACACAAATGCTGTTTGATGGTTTTGAGACCAAGTATGAAAACGAGCGCCAGGAAGCGCGTGTTCTGTCTGCGGCCCGCCGCGTTGGTGAATCGGCTGAGCTCACAGGTCTTGCTATCGTTGAGGCTTATCTCGATGTGATGCGTCAGCGCGAACAGCTGCGTATTGCCCGCGACAACGTGGCCGCGCACATTACGCTGCTCGACCAGATTGAAGACAGCGCCCAGGCTGGCCGCACCACCGATGCTGACGTCCAGCAGGGCAGCGCCCGTCTGGCTTCTGCCCGTGCACAGGAAGCCAGCGTACGCGAAGCATTGCGTCAGGCTGAAGCTACCTATATCCGTGAAGTCGGTGACCCGGCGCAGGACCTGGTGATGCCGATGGTGCCGGTTGACAAGCTGTCTGCCGATGTTGAGAAAGAAGTGAAAACCGCTCTGCACCAAAGCCCGACGATCGGCATTTTCGAAGCCGACATCGAAGTGGCGCATGCTGAGTTCGAAGGTTCCAAATCGACAATGTATCCGCAGGTCGATCTTCAGTTGAACGCCCGTAACGGCCATGACATGAACGGTGTCGATGGACGTGATACCAGCGCTTCGGCTTTGGCGGTTATGAACTGGAACCTTTACCGCGGCGGCATTGATACAGCCCGCGTGAAGGAACATATTAACCGTGAATCACAGGCAAAAAGGTCCCGTGCCGATGCGGCCCGTCAGGTTGAAAACGATGTGCGCCGTACATGGGCAAGCATGGTTTCAGCCGGTGAGCGCGCCCGTCAATTCACCTCTCAGGTGGCTGCTAACACCGAAGTTGTGAAATCGTACAAGGACCAGTTCGACCTGAACCGCCGTACGCTGCTCGACGTGCTGGATTCACAGAATGAATTGTTCGTATCCCGCAGCAACCTGCTGAATGCGGAATTCCTTGAAATGTTCGCTGTTTACCGCCTGTTGGCGCTGAAAGGCGAAATGCTGAGCAGCCTGAATGTCGAGAAGCCGCGCGAATCAGACCCGGCCAAAATGTAATGCTTTGGTTGTAGCCCTTATTTTTAAAACCCCCGCCTTAATAGCGGGGGTTTTTGCCACTTAAAATATGAAAAGTAAGATTGCGTTAGGGTATCGGGGTTACTCTGATTCTGCTAGAATCATCATGTTTTATTCAAAACACTCCGCCTTACAGGATTGCCATCGTGACCTCATCAAAACCAGATCCGTCTTCAAATCCGCAGCCTGAGGGTATCACCCTGTCCGTTGATCCGGCGAATGCAGGATCAGCTTCATGGACGCTGGAGGCTGATCGTCTGTCATTGAATTTGCCGGAAATAGAATGTTTGCGATTGATGGCGGGGCATTATGGCCGCCGCAGCAGTACGCAAGCACTGATTGCCGGACTGCCATTGGGTAAAGCGGGGGTCACACCGCAACTTTTTATCCGGGCGGCTGAACGGGCCGATCTTCAGGCGCGCCTGATAGAGCGTACGCTCGAAGCGCTGTCGATTGCGCCGACACTGCCGTGCATACTGGTGCTATCGGGGCAACAGGCCTGTATCCTGTGGGAGGTTAAATGGCCTGAAAAACATCCGCCCAAGAAAGATCCTGGCGCTGCGGCGCTGGTGCATCCGGAAACGACCTTTATCGTCGAATTCCCTGAAACAGAAGGTACGCGCCAGACGCTGACGCTTGGGAAACTTAAGGAACTATATAGCGGCTATGCTTTCTTTCTGGCGCCTGTCGCCCGTGCCGATGACCGTGTCGGTCCTGCCGAGATTGATACGGCGCGTGACTGGTTCTGGGGTACGCTCAAGAAAAGCAAACGTATCTATCAGGAAGTCGTTCTTGCAGCGGTGATGATTAATATCTTCGCACTGGCCAGTCCGCTTTATGTGATGAGTGTTTATGACCGCGTGGTGCCGAACAGTGCCTGGGAAACACTTTGGGTGCTTTCTATCGGTGTGCTGGCCGTTTATACCTTTGATTTTGTGATCAAGGGTTTGCGGGCGCATTTCCTTGATATTGCGGGTCGCAAGGCCGATATTAAAATCTCGGCGCAACTTTTTGAACAGATGCTGGGCATGACCATGACGGCACGTCCCGCGAGCGCGGGCGTGTTGGCCAGTAATATGCGTGAATTCGAAGGGCTACGTGATTTCTTTACCTCGGCCACCATGGTGGCGATGATCGATCTCCCCTTTACCCTGCTCTTCATTCTGATCGTGGCAATGATCGGCGGGCCGATTGCGTTGATCCCGCTGGTAGCGGTGCCGGTCGTGATTTTGATCGGCTATATATTGCAGCGTCCTTTAAAGAAAATTACGCGCGAATCCTTAAATGAAAGCGCCCTTAAGAACGCATTGCTGTTTGAAACAATCTCCGGCCTTGAAACGATCAAGGTGCAGGCTGCCGAAGGCAATATACAACGCCGCTGGGAAGAATTGACGATCAAGGCTTCAGGCACGGCGGTGAAGATGCGCCGCCTGTCTGCCTTTGCACTTAATTTCTCCGGTTATATTCAGCAGATCGTTAGCGTTTTTGTCGTGATTCTAGGTGTCTGGCTGATTACAGAGGGCCATATTTCTATGGGCGCCTTAATCGCCTGCGTGATGCTGACAAGCCGTGCCATGGCACCGTTGACGCAAGTGGCGGGGCTGCTGACGCGTATGAACCAGTCGCGTGAGGCCTTGCACCAACTGGATGAGATGATGAAGAAGCCGGTTGAACGTCCGGCCGGCAAGCACTTTATCCCTATGCCGGCCCTTGATGGCCGTGTGGAATTCCGCGATGTGGTCTTTCATTATCCGAACCAAAGCGTTCCCGCTTTGAAGAATATCAGCTTTGCCGTTGAACGTGGCGAACGCGTGGGCATTATCGGTGCGGTCGGTTCGGGCAAGACGACGCTGGAGCGTCTATTGCTCAATCTCTATCAACCGGATAGCGGCTCGGTACAAATTGACGGTGCTGATGTACGCCAGATTGATCCGGGTGATTTGCGCCGTTCTGTCGGTGCGGTCCAGCAAAGCCCCAATCTGTTCTATGGTTCGGTGCGTGAGAATATCACTATGGGTCATGAAATGGCGTCCGAGCGTTCGGTGCTGCGGGCGGCTGAACTTTCTGGCGTGATGGAATTCCTGCGTGATTCGCAACATGGTCTTGATACGCAAGTGGGTGAACGCGGCGAAGCGCTTTCCGGCGGGCAGCGTCAGGCTGTCGCCATCGCGCGCGCGCTGCTTTACGACCCCCCGATCCTGATTATGGATGAACCGACGGCCTCAATGGACCCGGCTTCAGAAAACCGTCTGCTGAAACGGCTGGCGCAGATATGCGTCAATAAAACGACCATCCTGATCACGCATAAGGGCTCGATGCTGGGCTTGGTCGATAAACTGATCCTGATGGATCGCGGCAAGCTTGTCGATTATGGGCCCAAGGATGAAATTATCCGCAAACTTCAGGCGCGCCAGTACGGCACCAGCGCCGAACAGACAGATATTTAACAAGGGTTTTTAAAGACATGGCACCATCAACCGCAAAAAAACCCGCAACCGCCCCAAAAGCAGCGCCCGGTAAAAAGCCGGAAGCGGCCTCTATCAATCAGAACGAGGAATGGGCCAAGGTACAGGCTGAGTGGGCCAAGACGCAGGTAGAAAAGATGGCGGCCAAGGCCGACCTGTTTTTCACAAGCGATGAAGATATTCCGCTGCATCAGCATTTGCTGCTGATCAGTCTTGCCGCCGTCATTTTATTTTTTATCGTCTGGGCGAATTTTGCCACGCTGGATGAGGTTACGCGTGGGCAAGGCCGGATTATCCCTTCAAGCGAGATACAAAAATTGCAAAGCCTTGAGGGCGGTATTATCGATGAATTCCTGGTCAAGGAAGGTGAGGAGGTCAAAGCCGGTCAGATGCTTTTGCGTTTGCGCGATATTCAAGCGTCTTCCGATCTGGGTTCTAACCAGAAACGCATTCTGGGTTTACAAGCGAAAATCGCTCGTCTGCAGGCCGAATCCGAAGGTAAGGCCACACCGGAATTTCCTGAAGCGGTGATGAAGGGCGTTCCCGAAAGCGTAAGCGAAGAATTAAACAGCTTCCGCGCCAGCCAGTCAAACCTGCAAAACCAACTGGCGGTTACCGAACAGCAACTGGCGCAACGCAGACAGGAAATCAGCGAACTGCGCGGGCGTATCAACGACGTGCGCGGCGTGATTGCACTGGCGCGGCAGGAAATGGAAACGATCCGACCGCTGGTGGAACGCGGTTCTGCGCCGAAACTTGAATTGTTGCAGAAAGAACGTGACCTGAAAGAGCGCCAGACAGAACTGAACAGCCTTGAATCTTCGGCACCGCGTATTGAATCGGCAATGAAGGAAGCGGAGGAGCGTATTAAAGAAGTACGTAGCTCCTTCCAGGCACAATCGCAGACCGAACTGGCGGCCACGCAGATCGAGTTGAATTCTCTCGGTGAAACTCTCGGTGCATTGCAAGACCGCAAGACCCGCACCGAGATTAAATCGCCTGTGAACGGCTATGTGAAAGATATTACGGTCAGCACTGTGGGTGGCGTTGTGCAGCCGGGTATGGATCTTATTGAAATCGTGCCGAAGGACGACCAACTTCTGGTGGAAGCAGAAGTGCGTCCCGCCGATATCGCCTTCCTGCATCCGGGCCAGAAAGCCGTGGTCAAGATCACGGCTTATGATTTTTCCATTTATGGCGGGCTGAACGGGGAAGTTGTCGATATTTCCGCCGACACGATCACCAATGAGAAAGATGAGAAGGTTTACCGCGTACGTGTGCGCACGTTCGATACGACGCTGAAGCGCAAAGGCGAAGTGTTGCCGATTATTCCGGGCATGGTGGCGTCCGTCGATATCCTGACAGGAAAGAAAAGCGTGATGGAATATATTCTGAAGCCGATTGTAAAAACCCTAGGCAACTCTCTGGGTGAGCGCTAGCTGTTTTTATTCTTTATGCTGATAGGCCAGAACCCATTTCAAAGCCTCGTCTTTTTCGCTGTCTTCAAAAAACTTTATTTCCGCCTGCATCATGGGGCTGAGCATTTTCATCATCAGCATCCGGCTGTCTGGTGCATTGACGTAGGCGAGCCTGCGCGCTTTAGGGCTGCACTGAGAAACGCACTTGAAGCTTAAATCAGCGGCCTCGCGGCTCCAGCCTTCGAAGGCCGGATCGTAATGTATATATAGATTGTAATAACCGTATGTATCGACCAGACGATAAACATGGTTGCCAAAAAACTCCGTGAAGTCTTCCGGTGTAATCGTGCCGGTCAGACGCAGGCAAAGCGTGGCGTCATGGGTTTCTGGCAGGGTGATAATGGTTTTTCCCAAGATATTATCCTTTAACCCAGGTTATGGCGTCCTGCAGTTCGTTCTCATTAAAGATGCGGGTTTCTCCCGATACAAGAGGACGTCTCAAATTTTGCAGGGCAATGAATTTGGCGGGCGGATTTACGATGGCGAATCGGCAAATTTTATTGCCGATTGTATTCGTCGCGGCAAAATCCATCATGGCGGCCTCTTCTTCCCATCCCTGATATTTTTTGAAATAAACCAAAAAGCGCAACTCCCCGAATTGTGCGATCATTTTTTCCACGCGGGGGAGAAAATTTTCTCTATAGCCCTCCGCAGAAACGGGTTTATCGACCATCACGCATAATTCGCGATCGGTGGTTTCGGGCATGATGGTGTTGAATTTCTCGTTTGTCACTGGGACAACTCCGCTTCTTAAAAAGAGCGTTTGAAGTTGAATGCGCTAACCCTTTAAATATAGAGTGTCCCCTCCGGCAAAATCAAATACTAAACCTTATATGAGTTATTGATAATAAAGGAAAAACTGAAGTTCATACGAATGCCTACCCCTTGCGCAGCGCACAAGCTTTTTGTATGAAAGATAAGGAAATGCTTATATAAATAGCCGCCGCACAATTATTGAAAGACTGATCATGCAGGAAGCCGCTCTTAAATCTGGACCCGAAATCACCGTCACCTTCCCGGATGGCAAGACACGTGCTTATCCGCAAGGTACGACCGGTATGGCTGTGGCAGAATCTATTTCCAAGTCTCTGGCCAAGGCCTCCGTGGCTATTCGCGTGAACGGCCAGCTACGCGACCTTTCACGGGTGATTGAGGGTGATGCCACTATCGCATTGGTCAAGCGTGAGGATGATGAAGCGGTTGAGCTGATCCGCCATGATTGCGCCCACGTTCTGGCGGAAGCGGTGCAAAAACTGTATCCAGGTACCCAAGTGACCATCGGGCCGAATATCGAAAACGGTTTTTTCTATGATTTCGCCCGCAATGAACCCTTCACGTTGGATGATCTGCCGAAGATCGAGGCCGAGATGCGCAAAATCATCGAGCGCGGCGCTTCGTTCGAGCGCGAGGTCTGGGACCGTAATGACGCCATAGAAATGTTCACCAAAAAAGGTGAACTGTATAAGGCTGAACTTATTCGCGATCTGCCGGAGACCGAAACCATCACCATCTATAAACAGGGTGAATGGTTCGATCTATGCCGCGGTCCGCATATGCCGACTACAAAAGCTGTTGGCCCTGCCTTTAAACTGATGAAGGTGGCGGGCGCTTACTGGCGCGGCGATTCGTCCAAGGCGATGCTGACCCGTATTTACGGCACCGCGTGGCGTACCAAGGAAGAGCTGGATGCCTACCTGACCCAGCTTGAAGAAGCCGAAAAACGCGATCACCGTAAGCTTGGGCGCGAGATGGATTTGTTCCATATGCAAGATGAAGCCCAAGGTTCTGTCTTCTGGCATCCGAAAGGTTACACGATCTGGCTGGCGCTTGAAGCCTATGTACGCCGCCGCCTACGCGATAACGGCTATATCGAAGTCAAAACGCCACAGCTGATGGATTCTCGTTTCTGGGAACAATCCGGCCACTGGGGAAAATACCGCGAAAATATGTTCGTGGTGCCTGACGTTGTGCCGAACACCGAAGAGGGTGGCAAGGTATTCAAGGAAGAGCCTAAACATTTCATGGCGCTTAAACCCATGAACTGCCCGGCGCACGTGCAGATTTTCAAACAGGGCATTAAATCTTACCGCGATCTGCCAATCCGCATGGCGGAATTTGGCTGCTGCCACCGCAACGAAGCGCACGGCGCGTTGCATGGGTTGATGCGTGTGCGTCAGTTCACGCAGGATGATGCGCATATTTTCTGCCGCGAAGACCAGATCGCGTCTGAATCTCTGGCCTTCTGCGAATTACTGCGCAAAATGTATACCGATCTCGGTTTCACCAATATGAAGGTGAAGCTGGCTACGCGTCCGGAAAATCGGGTGGGTACGGAAGAAAGCTGGGATTACGCGGAAGCTGCGCTGCAACAGGCTTTGGAGGCCGCTGGTCTGGCTTACGAAATCGCGCCGGGTGATGGCGCGTTCTACGGACCAAAACTTGAATTCCACATTCTCGATGCGATTGGCCGTTCCTGGACATGCGGCACTTTGCAGCTTGATCCCAACCTGCCGGAACGGCTTGATGCCAATTATATTGGTGAAGATGGCAACCGCCATCGCCCGCTGATGCTGCACCGGGCGATCCTCGGTTCTATCGAGCGCTTCATCGGCATCCTGATCGAGAATTATGCGGGCAAGCTGCCTTTGTGGCTGACCCCGGTGCAATGCGTGGTGGCGACGATCACATCGGAAGCCGATGCGTACGCGCATGAGGTTTATCACAAACTGAAAAGTGCCGGCATTCGTGTAGAGCTTGATGTTCGCAATGAAAAGATTAATTACAAGGTACGCGAGCATTCAGTGGCCAAGGTGCCGGTAATGTTCGTTGTCGGCAAGCGCGAGGCTGAGGAAGAAATGGTGGCAATCCGCCGTCTCGGTTCACAGGACCAGCAGGTGCAGGCCTTGGCGCAGGCGCTGGACGATCTGGTCGAGGAAAGCCAGCCGCCGTACTGATTTGACATCCTTTCCCTGTCTTTGATAGCCTGTAAAAAAATAAAACAGGGAAAGCTTTTTCGTGAATTCTTCCATACCTCCGAATATGCAGGGTGATTGGCAAACCATTGCGGCACAAGAGGCGGCCGAACGCGCGGCGCTTGAAGCGCAGCAGCTTGTACGCCGCTTACCGTGGTTCCGCGAAGAAATGCGCATTCAAAAGGGGTTCTACGATCATCTCGGCTGGCTCGGCACACGTTTTCTGGAAGCCTTCAACAGGGCTGCCGCGCCTGATGAATTTGATGTGCATCTGGGGCAGGGTACACGGGCTGTTCTCAATACGCATCATGTGATCAAAGGTTTCCAGCGCCGGATTATTTTTGGCCGCCATGTGGCCGAGGACAGCAACCGTCTGGCGATTTTCTGGGCGATGACGCATGAAGGTACACATCTGGCAAACCAGTATGACCGTGTAGCGGCAACACATGCCACACCATTTAACCCGCATGCCAGTGTTGTATTGTGTCCGCGTGATGCGATGATCTTGAATGTGTTGATGGAGCGTCAGGCTTTCGCGATGGAATTACTGATGGATGATCTGCGTCAGGATGTCATGTCTGGGAAATTGGCGCCCGCCCACATTCCGGTAGCGACGCAGCTTCAGGAAAAACTGCGTATGTATGCAGCACGTATAGATACCCGTACGCGCTGGGGTACGGAAGAGGCGTTCCTTGATCATTATCGCGCCAATACTTTGGCCGCGTATGAGGACGCGGGTCGTATCACCCATATAAAAAATAACAATATCTCTTTTGCCCGGCTGGGGCTGGCTGACCTGCGTTTGCTCAATGATTGTTTCGGCATGAATACGTTCGGGGAAAGTGACGATGATCTGGGGTTACTGCTGCGGGCTGATTTCACGCCGGAACAACAGACGCGGCTTGATCGGATTAATGGCATTCTGGGTATCGGTCTTGAGGATTATTTACCCGTGCTGGACGATGCGTTGGCGGTCCTTGGCACCTGTCCGGCAGCATTCCTGCAAACCAGTGCCGGTTTTGATCGGGTTTTACCCCCTATGGCACCCCCTTTGCCTTGAAAATCTACGGAAACACCTTGATTTGATAGGGGAATCCGCCTACAAGAAAGCTTGCTTTGGCATAACCAAGAAACAGGAGCTTCGCCATACCGCCGTTCGATAAACCGCCTTCGGGCAGCCGCCCACCGTCCAGTCGTCCCCCGATGGGGAGCCGTCCTCCGGGATCGCGTCCGTCATCAGGCGGCGGTTATTCTTCCGCACCCCGTCCGCCGCGTCCGCCGATGCGTCGTCCGGAACGTCCGCAGGAAGAAGGCGGCTTGATGATCAATGACCAGATTCGCGCCCGTCAGGTACGCCTGATCGCGGAAGATGGCGAACAGGTCGGTGTGGTATCGATTCAGGACGCGCTGGCGCGCGCTGAAGAAGCCGGTCTGGACCTGGTGGAAATTTCGCCGAGCGCGGAACCGCCTGTCTGCAAAATTCTCGACTACGGCAAATATAAATACGAGCAGCAGAAAAAAGCGGCTGAAGCCCGTAAGAAACAAAAGGTCATCGAGGTCAAGGAACTCAAATTCCGTCCGAATATCGATGATCATGACTATCATGTGAAAATAAAGGCGGCTCGCCGTTTCCTTGAGGAGGGTGACAAAGTCAAAGTGACTTTGCGTTTCCGTGGTCGCGAAATGGCGCACCTTGATCTCGGCATGAAAGTGATGGCCCGTGTCCGTGAGGAGCTTGCCGATCTTGCCAAAGTCGAGATGGACGCAAGAGTTGAAGGTAAACAGGCGATTATGATATTGTCGTCCTTGGTTCAGAAACAATAATGACAAGCCCCCGCAATATGCGGGGGTTCGTTTATAAAGGCGTAACAGGGATCACGCGCCATGCATGCGCAAGGATATATAGACACTTATTATTCACGCACATTATTTCATGATCATCCGCGCGCGCCGCTGGAGAACGATATCGACTGTGATGTCTGTGTCGTCGGCGGCGGGCTGGCGGGCATCAATACGGCGTTTGGCCTGACAGAGCGCGGACAGAATAATGTTGTTGTGATTGATCAGCACCGTATCGGCTGGGGTGCTTCTGGCCGCAATGGCGGTTTCGTCGCCAAGGGTTATTCCGCTGGTGAAGATGCGCTTGTGACGAAACTGGGACTTGATATGGCGCGGCAACTGGTCAACCTGACCAAGAATGGCCGCCAGCTGATCCGCAACCGCATCGGGCAATATAATATTGATTGCGGGCCGCTGACGCCGGGTGTGCTGACCGTTTCGTGGCGCGATCAGCGCGGCGCTTTTCAGGAAAAAATAAAGAAGGCCAATCAAAATCTCGATCTCGGCCTTGAATACTGGCCGGTCGAAAAAGTACGGGCGCATTGCAAGACGTCACGTTACTACGACGGCATCTTTTCACCGCAGGATTTTCAGTTTCATTCTTTGCGCTATGTGCATGGCCTTGCCGATCTGATCGAACAGCGTGGGGGTAAGATTTTTGAAGATACCAAAGCGCTTTCTATCACCAAGGACGGCGCAGGCTGGCGTGTGAAAACACCGCAGGGTTCGATTAGAACCAAACAGGTTGTGGTTTGCTGTTCTATTTATAGCGAAGGTCTGGATGTGCGGCTGGAACGCGCGGCGTTTCCGGTGCAGACCTATGTGATGCTGACAGAGCCAGTGGCCGAATCCGATCTTAAAGAATCCATCAATACAACGCATGCCATCTACGATATGCGCTTTGCCAGCGATTATTACCGCGTACTGCCGGATCGCCGCATCATGTGGGGCGGGCGTGTCGGTTTGTGGGGGCGGCCCGCTCATCTGGCTGAACAGATGTTTGGCGATATGCTGAAAGTCTACCCGCAACTGATCGGAAAAACCAAACCGCAGATGGCGTGGTCTGGCCTGCTTTGTTATGCCCCGCATAAAATGCCGCAGATCGGCCAGATTGAACCGGGCTATTGGTACAATATGGGCTTTGGCGGCCATGGGCTGGTGCCGACGACGGTCGGCGGCGAAGTGGTGGCGGCGGCGATTGCCGGACAGGATAATACTTATAAATTATTTGCGCCTTTCGGCATTGGTTATGCCGGTGGAAAAATGGGTCGCTATGTCGCGCAGATGGTTTACTGGTGGTGGCGTACCCGTGATATTATTGATGGATTAAGGGAAGCGCGCACCTGAGGCGATAATCAGGCTTTATGAAGCCACAACGAAAATCAGAAAATTATATTGATACCTATTACAGCCGTACGCTGGGCAGCGTCGTCAGCTATCCCGTTCTTTCCGGTCACCACGATGTTGACGTTTGTGTGATCGGTGGCGGCTTGGCGGGCCTGAATACGGCGCTGGGGTTGGCAGAACGCGGGTCCAAACCGATCGTTCTGGAATCGCGGTGTGTCGGCTGGGGCGCTTCTGGCCGCAATGGCGGTTTCGTTTTGCGCGGTTTCGATGCTGGTGATATTGATATTCCCGGACGCATAAAGCCCGCCCTGAAAGACCGCATTATGGGTGGCTGTCTTGAGGCGCAGGATCTTATTCGTCAACGCTCCGTCAAATACAGCATCCCCTGCGATATTGTTTCCGGTTCTCTTTCCGTGACGTGGGGGATGGATACCAAAGAACTTGAGGAAGATGTCCGTTATGCGAATGAAACCTTTGATATGGGTCTTGAATTCTGGCCGCGTGAGAAGGTGCAAGAGCATTGTCGTACACAACGTTACTATGCCGGTATTTTCTCTAAATGGGATTTCCATTTTCATCCGCTGCGTTATACGCAAGGTATTGCGGCGGCGGCTGTTGTCAACGGTGCACAGATTTTTGAACAAAGCGCTGCCATCAAGATCAGGAAAGATGGTGCTGGCTGGTGTGTCGAAACAGAACAAGGCCAGGTAAAGGCCCGGCATGTTGTTGTTTGCACGTCTGTGTATGGCAGCGGTATTGATCGCAAACTCGATTTTTCTGTTTTTCCGGTACAGACTTATGTGATGGTGACAAAGCCGGTTGATCGTCATGATCTTGACGCCACTATCAACACACCTTATTGCGTTTACGATTTGCGGTTTGCCTGCGATTATTACCGCGTATTGCCTGACCGACGTATTCTATGGGGTGGGCGCGTGGGACTGCAGGCAGAGCCTGCCGATATTTCCAACATGATGCTCAATGATATGTTCAAGGTATATCCGCATCTGAAAGGACGCGTCGAGGCCGATATCTCCTGGGCGGGTAATCAGGCCTATACGCCTTACCGCATGCCGGTGATCGGGCAACCGAAACCGGGTTACTGGTACAATACGGCGTTTGGTGGCCATGGCATGGTACCGACGACGCTTGGCGGAGAATTGATTGCCCGGGCGATTACCGGGCAGGATGATGGTTATCTGGATTTCAAACGTTACGGCCTGCTCTTTACCGGGGGGCCGCTGGGGCGCTATGTAGCACAAGCCGTCTATAGCTACTGGTCTGCTTGCGATTATATTCGTTATGAAAGTCGCTTCAGCAAGTCGCGCTGCTAGAAAAGCAATCGGGCCAGGGCCGTTTAAAGGCCTGACCCGTGCGTAATAAAAAGAGGAGGAAACTCTTTTATAAAATTCTAGATCGCGTTTTTGACCCAATCCGACAAGGCGGTCTTGGACATGCTGCCGACTTTGGTATCCACTACTTTTCCGTCTTTAAAAATCATAAATGTGGGAATGCCGCGCACCCCGTACTTGGTCGGGGCGTTGGGGCTTTCATCAATGTTTACTTTCACGACCTTGACGCTGTCGCCGACTTCACCAGCCAGTTCATCGACCAGCGGTGACATCGCTTTGCACGGACCGCACCATTCCGCCCAGAAATCGACCACAACCGGGCCGCTGGCTTTCAAAACCTGTGCTTCGAAATCGTTATCATTGATATAGACGCTGGCGGACATGTGAACCTCTTCTGCAAAGAAAATATACCTTACTAATATGGATTTACTGTGGGGCAGGTCAAGGAAAAGGGCGGTGTCCCACCGAGAAATCCACGTTTTTCATATCGGTATTGATTCTAGAGAGAAATTTCCATCAGACGCGGCCCGTCCGTCCATAACAGATATGTCCGTACCTGCCGTTCCGGGTAGATTTTAGCCAGCGTATCGCGGTAGGCGCGCAGTTGCAGGCGGTAAATATCGGGGACGTCTTTTTCGTCCTGCGGCGGCGGACGGTTGGTTTTATAGTCGATGATATGGATTTCCGTATCGGTTACCAGTAAGCGGTCGATCTGGCCGCTGACCAGTTTGCCGTCGATCAAGCCGGTGATCGGGACTTCGGCGCGCGCCGCATGACCGAATAGCGCCGCAAACTCTACCTTGTTCAGGACATCCATGGTTTCGGCGACAATTTCGCGGCGTATCTGTTCCGGCAGGTCGTGGCCATAACGCGCCGTAAAGCTATGTGCCGCATCCTCGCGCAGGCGGGCGCTGATGTCAGGCAGGAATTGCAGCAGACGGTGGGTCACGTTGCCGCGGCGGAAACGATAATTGTTCTGCGATGATAACGGCGAGGGCGCAGTTGATTCTTCCTGTGTGGCCATAGATGCCTGCGAGGGGACCAGCGGGCGCGGTATGGCCGGTTCTTGCGGTGGGGCGTTGCGGCACCAGCGCCACCCCGGCGAGGTCAGATCCGGCAGAATTAATTCGGGGCCCGAATGTTTGGCGTCTTTTGCTACGGCATCAGCCGTCTGTTTCCTATGCAGTATACGTGTGACCAGATCATCGTGATGATCCAGCCCTTCCAGAATTGCCGGTGACGCCGTGAAGGGAATTTCATCTGTATTATCGAATTTTACGAAAGCATCTTTAGTCAGTTCGTACCAGCTGCCTTCGTCGTGGCTGTTCTTCCCGGCGGCGGCACCGATATAAAGGCGGTCTTCGGCGCGGGTCAGTGCCACGTAGAGCAGTCGTCTGTATTCTTCCTGATCTTTATTGCGCACTTTATCACGGGCCTTGTCATAGGCGGGGCAATCATTGCCCGCATGCGGCGACCAGAACGGGAAGGGCAATCCCGTTTTTGCGGGCCAGAGCAAACGGTCAGAAGCACGGTTGCCACCGCTGCCTGCCGTCTTGATGGTGTCGGGCAGGATAACGATGGGGGCTTGCAGGCCTTTCGAGGCATGCACCGTCATAATGCGTACACGGCCGCCGGATTCTTCCTGTTCGCGCTTGATCTCGGTTTCGTTTTGCTGCTGCCATAGTACGAAGCCCTGCACGGTAGAAATATGATCACCCTCAAAGCCCAATACCTGATTGAGAAATTCGTCGAGCGGGTCGATGGCATCACTGGAGAGGCGCGCCGTCATCGCATGCAGGCCGCTGATGTTTGAGGCTGGGCAAGAGGACTGCAGCACATGACTGAAAAATTCATAGGGACGAACGGCTTTGGCCTGCACGATCAAATGCGCGAGCCATGGCGCGATATCAGCAGCTTTCTCCTGCACGTCTTGCCACAGGCTGCCGCGACGGCCCAATGCGATATCTTCCAGCCTCTGGTCATCCCAGTTCGCCAGCGGCGATTTCAACACGCAGGCCAGACTTAAATCATCATCCGGCAGCAAGGCAAAACGTGCGAGCGCCATCATATCTTGAATCGCAATATGATCGCCGAGTTTCATGCGGTCGAGGCCGTTGACGGGAATGTTGCGGCTTTTCAGTTCGCGGATCAGATGCCCGACCAGCGCGTTGCGGTTCCTGACTAGAATCATAATATCATCAGGACGTATGGCGCGGCCACGCGAAGGCAGGGCCTCGCCGCTATCGATCCAGTTCTTGACCTGCTCGGCAATATGACGGGCGAGTAAGGTTTGCGCACTGTTTTGTGTGCGGGCGGTCAGGTTCGGCGTCCACCATGATTCGTTTTTCTGGTTGTCGTCTTTAGGTGTGCGGAACAGCGGCCATTGTTCTATATGTCCGGCATGTCCGGCGCGGAAACTGAAATGACGGATGGGGGTGTCGCTGACGCCGTAACGCACCGGGTCTTCGGCGAATACCGCATCGGTGAAATCAAGAACCGCCGCTGTCGAACGGAAGGAAATATCCATTGGCACGGACTTCCATGTTTCCCCGGCATTTTCGACGATACGCTGAAATTCAGCGCGCTTTTCGCGGAAACGGTCGGGGGCCGCGCGCTGGAAACTGAAGATCGATTGTTTTTCATCGCCAACGACAAACAAAGTGCGGCGCACATCGCGCCCACTCTGGCCCGAGAAAAACTCGCGGATCAGACTTTCGACGATATCCCATTGTTCGGGGTTGGTGTCTTGTGCCTCATCGACCAAAATATGATCGAGACCGCCATCGAGTTTATAAAGCACCCATGACGACATGCTGGCTTTGGTCAGCAGCGCGCGGGTGTGGTTGATCATGTCGTCGAAATCGAGACCTGCCTGCGCGATCTTCAAGTCCTGATAACGGCGGATGATCGCCTGCCCGACCACCAACAAATGATGGGTCATATCGGTGCAGGCGACGGTGTTGATTTTCTCCTGCAGCTTTTTCAGGCGCTCGCCTTCCTCCTGCATCAGTGCCAGCAGACCGGGCATGGTCTTTTCAGACGCCACCGAGGCCAAATTTTTGGCGGCCTTGACCTCGTTTTTTTGCGTCAGGAAGGCACCTTTATAGGTGTCTATGGCGGCGACGCGGCGGGCCATGTCGGCAGCCAGCCAGTCGGCCATGATCTCCCCGTTTTTGTTGTCGGTGACGCCCTTGCTGTCGCACAGGATTTTGGTCGCTTGCCGCAGCATTTCAACCGATAGGGCTTCATCGGCGCAGCCCGTGCGAATCAGGTCTGTGACTGATATGTCGGGATTGATGCCCAGATGGGCGCACATCCGACGGTAAAGCGGGTCGGCCCCTTCGTTTTGCTTCAGCAGCGATTCAAGGCTCTGGCGTTCGCTGGAGAGTGCCCGCATCAGATCGGCGAACTGATCCTCGTTCAGCGCGGCGGCCAGTTTACCCAGCGACAGGTTCAGGTCGCTTTCCGGTTCGCGCGCGGCGTTTTTCAAAACGTAATCGCGGGCCTGCTGGATCATCTCTTTTGCTGCATCGCCGCTTAGCACGGTGAAATGAGGCGGCAGTCCGGCTTCAAGCGGGAAGCGCCCGAGGATCGATTGGCAGAAAGCATGGATGGTCAGAATTTTGATCCCGCCAGGTGCATCGACGACCCGGGCGAACAGGCGGCGGGCGGCATGGATATCGGCTTCTCCGGGGGTACGGCCCAACAAATGTGCCAGCACTTCGGTCAATCCGTCCTTACTGCTAGTTGCTAATAGCGGCATTGTTGCCCATAGCGCCAATGTCTGGTTTATCCGCAGGGACATCTCGCTGGCCCCGGCCTTGGTAAAGGTCAGGCAGAGAATTTTTTCTGGTGGCGTACCCGGCTGCCCATCTGTACGTGGCAGCAGCAGACGCAGTACGCGATCGGTCAGAACCTTGGTCTTACCGCTCCCGGCAGAGGCGGCTACCCATACGGAGGCCTCTGGGTCGGCGGCGGCGCGCTGGGCGTTGTTCGGGTCGGGCCGGGTGTCCTGTTCTGCTATTGTGGCAGGGGAAATACTCATGCTGCTTCCTCCCCGTCATCGTCATCACTGGCCCATTCGTCGAGACGGGCGAGATGTTTGTAATCGTCGAAACGTGGCAGCCGTGCCGGGTTCGGGCGGCAGGTAAAAGGGGTGTCCGCGTGGGCGTACGTTTCTAATAAAGAGCGGAAACTTGAGGATGTCTCGGCAATAATGTCAGTCAAGCCGTCACCCGTACGCAGGGCGGTTACCTCCGTGCCCTGACGGCCACCGCTTAATTTCCAGTAGCCGATATAGCCCGCCTGACCGGGTGCTATTTCCTTAAATCCGCCTTGCTCGACCATCATTGCTTCCAGGGGTAGTTGCGGGCTGCTGCCGCTGGCCATGGCGCTCTTACTATAAGTACCCGCCGATTTATAATCGATCAACGCATAGCTACCATCACGCATACGGTCGATGCGGTCGGCGCGTCCACTGAGGGTGACGACACTATTTCCTGTAGGGATATCGAGTACCCCTTTGATTTCCGTAAGGTGTGGCTGCGCTTGTGTACGCCATTCCTTTTCATGGGAAACGAAAGATTCTGCCAGCTGCTCAAAGCGCGGCCACCAGTAGTCCCAGGCGCTGCCGTCATCGGCCATAGATGTACGCTTTGTATGTCCCAAATCAAAGATAATTTCTTTTGCATTATCAGGTAGATGAGATTTGTGCAGGCTGATAAATTCATGCAGTACGTCATGGATAAACGTGCCCCGGGCAGCAGCATCCACGGGTTTTTCAACCGGCTCTATCACCGGCAGGGCGAGAATTTCCCGGGCGTAGAGCGCATAGGGGTTGGTCATCAGGGTTTCGACCTGCGTGACTGATATGCGTTTCAGGCGCTGTCCGGCGGGTGGGCAAGGTGCCGGGCGCGTGGCGGGTTTGGGCTCTGGTTCGATATCGCCCAGACGGGCGAGCGCCAACAGGGATTGCGCTTCCGGTGGAAAAAGCATTCCTCCGGAAAGTCCGGCAGCCTGCAGCACAGTGGTCAGACGCTGCAACCAGCGTGAGGGTAAAGTGGCCTTACCGTCTATGCGGGCGGCACAAGTCATGATGACGCGGTCGGCGCAGAAGCATTGCACAAAATCATGGGCAGTCAGGGCAATACTGCGCTCGGGCGCAGGCAGGCCAAAGCGTTTGCGCATGGGTCGCGACATCCATGGGTCTTGACCGGGATCGGGCGGCCAACTGCCCTCGTTCAGACCACCCAAAACCATCAAGTTGGCCTGCACCAGACGGGCTTCCAATTGGCCGAGAACCAGCAAACGCGGGTGTACGCCCACAGGGGTACGCACCGGCAAGCCCGCCATCATGCGGCTTAGGATCTCGCCTAATTCCCGCAGATTTACTGGGGGTAACTCATCCGCATGGGTGAGTAGGTCAGAGAGGAATGTGCTGGCGGTTTCTCCGGCGGCACCGCGCCACAGGCGTTGCGCGCCTGACAAGCCGGGGCTGTCTGCCAGTCTTTCGGCGGCAGAAATCAGGTTTTTGAGAGTATCAGAGCCTGATGACTGGTTTTGCTGCAGCAAAGGGGTGAGGGCATTATCAATTTTATCAATAATATCATTTATTTGCTCGATATGAGCGCCGAGCTTTTGTGCGTCACGTCCTTCAAAGACAAATTTGACGCGCTGGCGGATGCCGTCAATGCCTGGAGCCGGACGCGGGCCACGCAGGAAATAGCGGTCTAGGCGGTTGATAGTATCCTCGCGCAAGCTCTGGTTTTGGCCAAGACCGCATAATTCATGTTGCAGCAAAGGCAGTAGCGCGCCGGGGCTTAAGTTGCGGCTGCAGGCTTCCAATAGCAGCAGCAAAAAGGTGCCAACAGGTGTGTCGCCCAGTGGAATTCCGGCGGAATCATCGACCTCGATCCCCCAACGCCGGCAGGACATTGACACGCGGCGTGCCAGATTGCGGTCGGGGGTAATCAGGGCAGCGGTGAGGCCGGGCGTTTCCAGCGCCTGCCGGAGGGCCAGACTGATAAGGCGGGCCTCTTCCTCCGGCGTGTCGCAGGTTATCTGCCATAAATTTTGCTGCAGATTTTTAAGATCGCTGTCTTGCGTCAATCCCAGGTCTTTTGCCTGTAACCCTGTCCAGCTCTGACTTTCCGCTGCCGGACGCATCAGTTGGGAAACCAGCTTGCGGCGGGATATTTTGCTGCGATCCTTCTCTATATCTTGTGCAGCATTCCAGATTTTCACCTGCGCTCGGCTGATGTCCATTTCGTGCAGCAAATTCCGCAGGGTGGCTTGTGGGTGGCTTTCGTCGATGGCGGCCCATCCGGCTTCGTCCATGTCCTGATCTAGTCCTGGCAGGACCACGCGGCCCTGCGGCAAGCCCGCGATAGTCTTAAGCAGCAATCCAGTGGCGGGCAGGGAGCCGGTTGATCCTGCAGCAATCATTTTTTCCACGGGCGGGTGTTTTTGCCAAAGATCTGCTTGCAGGCGCAGCAAAGCATCGCGGCGCAGGGCCGGACCCATATAGCCGCGTTCGGCCATGATTGCGGGCCAGGCCGTGCTGATGATTTCTAGGAATGCAATGGTATGCTGCCAGTGTGCGGCCAATTCGGATTCCGGCACCAGACGGGGCAGTTCCGCCAGCGACAGCCCTTCGGTTTCGACCTGATCGAGCAGACGGGTCAGCGTATCGGCCAGCCCGAGGGCTTGTCCGTAGTTTAGTGTCGTATCGCGTTTTTGCACCATGCGCGCCAGCAGCAAACGCCGTCTGGTGCCGGGAATGGCGGGTTTAAGCGTGAGAAAGGCAGTAATATCATCAGGTGATTGTAATTGCAGGGATAATTCGTCTTCATCGATATCACCCAGCGTTTGCAGACGGGGTAAAATCAGAGGCTTTCCACCGCTTTGCTGCAGGAACATGTCCCGTACCACGCGGCAGCCGCGACGGGTGGGCAGCAGGATGCGGTATTGCGAAAGCGCCAGCGGATCGTCGCCCGCTTCCGCGAGAATGCCGCGCACCAATGTTGCCGCAAAACCTGATCCGGAGGGAATATTATAGACGTGCAGGGGTGTTTCAGATGGTGGGGCCACGCTTTGCATGCGGCTCCTCAACTACGGTTTTTTTTTGCGCCGCCAGCAGATTGTTAACGGCAGCGATATCTGCCGGGGTGCTGAAATGGTGCCAGGCACCCTCATGCTTGTAACCGTACAGGCGACCCGCCGCCTGTGCCTTGTCCAGCAATGTCAGGAAGGAAAACGGTGTATCAGGGGTGTTATCAAATAGGGAGTGGTCCTTGAGAATGCGTACGCTCATCCACGCGTACGGCCCCGTCTTATCGAGTGTTCGGGATAATTTTCCTGCATTATCAATGTTATAGTCAGCAGACCCCTGTGTCGGATGCATGTCAGCCAATGTTTTCAGCATCAGCATCATGTCCATGGTGACGGGATCGAATTGTGCCGCCATTAATTTCAGCGCATCACCGGCATCTGAATCTTCCCAGTAGGAATCGCCGCTGACGACATAAAACGGGGCGTCCGGCATCATGCTCAGGCCGCCCTTGATTCCGCCGCCTGTATCCATCAATTCGTTTTCACGAATGACGGTGATAGTCAGGCCGGGGTGGGTGGTTTCATATTGCTGCAGGTAGGTTTCAAGGCTTTCCGGCTTGTAGAACGTGTTCACACCGACATGTTTGACCCCGGCAGCAACCAAGCGGTCAAGCACATGGCCGATTATGGGCTTGCCCCCGACTTCGACCATAGGCTTGCAACGGTCATCTGTCAGCGGACGCATACGTGCGCCGAATCCGGCGGCGGTGATAAAGGCGTGTTCAATAATGGTTTGCTTGCTCATATTGCTTTCTTAGCGCCTCTGCGTTCAACCTGCAACAGGCGGCCATCATCGGGCGTTACCGTAAAGTGGATATCTATGCGGTCGGATGGCAACAATTCACCCAGACGTCCGGGCCATTCGATAATGGATATGGCGTTGCCGAGGGCTTCTTCCCAGCCAAGTTCATAGACTTCGTCTGGTTCCTTCAGGCGGTAAAGGTCGAAATGCCAGATTTCGCCTTGCACTGAGTTGTAGGTTTGCACCAGGGTAAAAGTCGGGCTGGGGACTTCTTGCTGCGGGTTGCCGGTCAAGGTGCGAACCAGGCTGCGGGCAAAGACGCTCTTGCCCATTCCCAGATCACCATAAAGGCAGACGACATCGCCCGCGCTTAAGTCAGGGGCAAAATTCTGCGCGTAGGCTATCGTGTCTTCTTCGCTGCGGGATATCCAGTCCATCAGGCCGTTATAGAGATTTTCCATCGGAAAACCATAGTTTTCAGGGTAAAATGGAATCATGAGAAAATTCCTGCCTTTGGCCGCCTTGCTTTTTCTGTCACCTGTTGCTTTTGCGCAGACGGGATTACCGTGGGCTGCGCCGTTTCCCGGCGGCGATACAAAAACACCGATGACATCCGAAGGGGAAGTTTTATCCAGCCCCCAATGTTTCCGGGTGATCAATCAGGCACCCTATACTGTGATTGGCGCTCTCTATACCAATTACTATGTGAATAAAGACGGGCAGAGGGCGCGGCATACCTCGAATTTCCGGCTGGAAAAAGGGCAGTCACAACCTTTTTGCACTTATGGACCGTTTTACGAGGGGCAGAAACTGGATTTCGTGCTGCGGACGCTGGTGCCGATTTTTTCCTGCCGGACGAAAGTGAATGGCGATATCCATGTGATGGGTAAAATGCTGGAAGGTGGTGGTACCAAAAGTTGGGCCACCTGTCTTAAATAAAGCTAGTCCGGCAAATAGATGTGAACGGTCGTGCCCTGATTTGTACTTTGGCCGACTGTGCTTTCCAATGCGACCGTGCCACCCTGTAATTCGACGATGGTTCTGACCAGCGACAGTCCGAGGCCTGCGCCACGCGAGCCTTTTGCCGCGTTTTGCCCTGACTGGGCGCGCTCGAACGGCTGGAACATGCGTTCCTGGTCTTCGATGGGAATGCCGGGGCCCGTATCCTTGACGCTGATATGTATGCCGTTGGCTGTACGCTCTGCGGACAGCTTGATTTTTCCACCCTCGGGGGTGAAATTAATGGCGTTACGCATAAGGTTAAGCAACACCTGCTTCAGACGGCGCTCGTCAGCCTGTATGTGCCCTGTATCTGCTGCCGTATCTATTTGTACGATGATATGTTCCTTGCCGGCCCATTCACGGGTTAGGTCGTAAATGCTCTGCATAATGTCGTTAATAACAACCTTGTCATTTGATAGCGACATTTGACCGGCTTCAATCGTCGATAGGTCAAGAATATCGTCGATCAGCTGGATCAGGCGTTCACCGGCCTCCTGTGTGCCGCCGGTATATTCTTTCTGTTTCGGGTTGAGCGGGCCGAAATACTCGTTCTGCAGGATCTCGTTAAAGCCCATGATCGCCGAAAGCGGGGTGCGCAGCTGGTAGGACACGTTAGCCAGAAAGTCGAGTTTCAGCTGTTCGGCGGTTTCCAGCGCATCATTTTTCTCGCGTAGCGCGTTTTCCACCCGCATTTTGTCGGTGGCGTCGATATGGGTGATCAGTACGCCGCCATCGGGCAGCGGCACCGTCGACCAGGCAATCAACGAGCCATCGGCGCAGGTCATGCTGCCGCTGTGGCTGGCGCGTTCCAGACCCTGCCGCAGCAAAATATCGCGGGCGGCGGGCCAGCTTTCTGTCGTGAAGCGGGGCTTCAGCTTTTCAATCAGACGGTTGATATGCGGGCTGTCTTTCATGTCTTCCGGATGCAGTCCCCATAATGTGGCAAAGGACGGATTCCATAGACGCAAGCGGCCATCACCGCCGAACACGACAACGCCTTCGGTCAGGTTATCGAGTGTTTCCTTCTGCACGGCAACCAGTGTGTTGTAAGAGGATTCCAGCTCAAGGCGGCTGGTAACATCCTCGAAGGTCATCATCACGCCGCCCATCGGGTGCGGTACAACCAGCATGCGCAGCGCGTTGCCGTTGGGCAGATAGAGCATGTCCTCGTGCGGGCCGATCAGCGCGGTGAACATGTTCAGCCAGCTCTGTTTGAATTTGCGGAAATCTGCCTGTTCGGGCAGGCGGCGGTTCTCGCGCATCTTTTCCATCAGGTCGCCGAGCTTTGGCCCGGTGTTTAGATATTGCTCGTCAAAACTCCAGAGCTGCGAAAAGGCGGTGTTATAAAATTCCAGTTTTTGTTGCGAATCAAAAATGCCAATGGCCGACCCCAGCTGTTCCAGCAATTCGCGGTTGGCGGCGGCGTGGCGTTTTTGCTCAGTCTCCAGTTCCTCTTCGCGCGTGATGTCGAGCGCGATCCCGAGTGTCTGCTGTTGGCCCGGTGTGGGCATCTCGATCACATTTACCAGACGGCGCTGGCCGCCGATAATCAGGTGCGCATGCTGGCTTTGCGATTGCGCCTGATCCATCGCTGTCTGTGCCAGCGCACGGCCGGATATGGTGCCGGTTGTTTTCTTCAGCGGTTTGACAGCCAGCTCTCGTTGCTCGGCAATGACGGTGGCGGGTGTGCTATCAAGCGCGCGCGCATAAGCGCGGTTGCACCAGACGATCTCCGTGCGGTTATTGCGCATCCATACGGGATAGGGCTGTTGATCAAGGATGGTCTGCAGGCGGTCGCGTTCTTCCTCGGCGTTCTTCCGCAGTGTACCGTTGATGTCCTGCTCGCGGTGGGCCAGCGTGATGTCTTCCGCCCATAGAATATTGAAGGTGACGTTTTCTGCGGTCACAGGCCTGCCGCGTTTGCCGGTCAAACGCAAGGTGCGCGAACGATCCGATGTGCGGACATTGATGGTGAAGCCTTCGCCGTCATTCTGCAGGCGTTCGAACAGGCCTTCGAGGGCGGCCGCATCGCTGGCGCTCAAGGCGCCCTGCACATCATCAATAGTGCGAATTTCCCGCAGGTTCAAAATACTGGCGAAGCCGGGGCTGTAGGCGACCTGCCCGCCCTCCGAGAAGCCGCAATATTCAGCGGGCGCCGCCGACAAAAAAGCCTCAAGCTGCGCTTTCTCCATTTGCGCCGCCCCGGTCACGGTGGCGGCGATGGATTTCCAAAAAGGTTGTTTTGTCGGTGCGGTCTTGTTCATGGCTTGTACAGTTTAGAAGGCCTGCACTGAAATGACAATCCGCCCCTCTCACTTTCATAGGAGGGGCGGATCTAAAGAATTATTATTAAAAAGGCCTAGTAACGATATTGATCGTTCTTGAACGGGCCGTTTTCGCCGACGCCGATATAGGCGGCTTGTTCTTTGTTCAGTTTGGTCAGTTTCACGCCGAGTTTTTCGAGGTGCAGGGCGGCCACTTTCTCATCGAGGTGTTTGGGCAGAACGTAAACTTCACCGGCTTTGTAATTCGTGGTGTGGTTCCATAGTTCGATCTGTGCCAGCACCTGGTTGGTGAAGGAGGCTGACATGACGAAGCTCGGGTGGCCGGTGGCGCAACCGAGATTCACAAGGCGGCCTTCAGCCAGCAGAATGATGCGCTTGCCGTCCGGGAATTCGATTTCATCGACTTGCGGTTTTACATTGTGCCATTTCAGATTGCGCAGGGCTTCGACCTGAATTTCAGAATCGAAGTGACCGATGTTGCAAACGATGGCGCGGTCTTTCATCTTGCGCATGTGCTCGATGGTGATGACATCGACGTTACCGGTGGTGGTCACGAAAATATCGGCATAACCAACAGCATCTTCCATCGTGATGACTTCGTAACCTTCCATCGCGGCCTGCAGTGCGCAGATCGGATCGATTTCGGTGACGATCACGCGGGCGCCTTGCGAACGTAGCGATTCGGCAGAGCCTTTGCCCACGTCGCCGTAACCAGCAACAACAGCCACTTTACCGGCCATCATCACGTCGGTGGCGCGGCGGATACCGTCCACCAGCGATTCGCGGCAACCGTATTTGTTGTCGAATTTGGATTTGGTCACTGAGTCGTTGACGTTAATCGCAGGCACTTTCAGTGTGCCTTTTTTCGCCATTTCATGCAGGCGGTGAACGCCGGTGGTGGTTTCTTCGGACAAGCCTTTTACGTCTTTCATCAGCTCCGGATAGTCGCGGTGCATGATGCCGGTCAGGTCGCCGCCGTCATCGAGAATCATGTTGGCTGTCCAGCCATCCGGACCCTTGATGGTGTCGTGAATGCATTGTTCGGCTTCTTCGTTGGTCTGGCCTTTCCAGGCGAACACAGGGGTGCCGCGGGCGGCGATAGCGGCGGCGGCGTGATCTTGCGTCGAAAAGATGTTGCAGGACGACCAGCGGACTTCCGCGCCCAGTTCCTGCAGAGTTTCGATCAGAACGGCGGTCTGGATGGTCATGTGCAGGCAGCCGGCGATGCGGGCGCCTTTCAGCGGTTTCTTGGGCCCGAATTCTTTACGGATTGACATCAGGCCGGGCATTTCGGTTTCGGCAATGACGATTTCCTTACGGCCCCATTCGGCCAGGGAAATGTCTTTTACTTTGTAGTCGTTCTGAACGGCTTTGGGCGCTGTGGACATAGGTCAAATCCTTAAAAGGTTAATCGGTTTTACCGGTTATTAAGAAAACTGCGACAGAATAGGGTTTCGTGCCGAAAAGGCAAGAAAAACTGCGCCTTTGGGGAAATTAAAGAGGGGTTCGTCTATGACCATGAAATACCGGGCCGCTATCGACCCGACTTTGGGCAGGCTTGCGATAATGGCGAGTGAGGGTGGCGGCAATCTGCCTTTTAACGCTCCTGCTGAATTTCCCGTGGCGACCTTCTCTTCTGTGGCTCCTGATTTTCCGCTCGATGCCAAAAAGCTGGCGGAAAATATCGCTGATCTTCTCAATCATCGTACGCCGATGCATACATTGCCTACAGAAGGGCAAAAGATTTTCTATACACGTACTGATGACGGAATTGTTCTTAAAACTCATCAGGGCGGTCAGGCGGGGGTGTCGGTTCCGGCGATCACGCTTACAGTCAGCAGCAAAAGCTCGGTGGCTGATCTGGGGCACAGCATGCTGTCGCGGATGGATCAGGGCTTTATGGAGCGTCTCTGCGGGGCGTTCGCAGCTGAAACCGGGGCGGATGCACGTCCGCAGCAAAGTACGGGACGTACACCTAAGCTTTAACTCATTGTATTATTTTGTAATATCACGGTGCAAGGTGTTGATTTCGAAACCTTGCGATTCCAGCCATGGCTTTAATGTTTCGACGGTATAGACGGAGCGGTGATGACCGCCAGTGCAGCCGATGGCGATGGTCAGGTAGCTTTTTCCTTCCGCCGCATAGCGGGGCAGCAAGGGGCCAATCAGGTTTTTACTGTTCTCGATGAATGCAGCAAAATCGGAATCTTCTGCAACATATTTCCCCACGGCGCTATCCAGACCGGAAAGATTTCTTAAAGTCGGCTCCCAGTATGGATTTTTCAGAAAGCGTACGTCAAGCACCATGTCCGCATCGCGGGGCAAGCCAAAACGAAAACCGAAGGACATGAGGCTGACGGTCAGATGGCCTTTAACGCCCCTGCCAAACAATTGCTCGATTGTGCGGTTGTGTACGTGGATGGACATCCCGGTGGTATCGATCACATGGTCGGCTTCCGCCTGCAGGGGGCTGAGCATTTCCTGCTCGATTTTGATTCCGGCGCTGGGTGGGCGGTCCTGTGCCAGCGGGTGCCGCCGCCTTGTTTCCGTAAAGCGTTTCTGCAATTCACTTTCGTCGGCGGTCAGGAAGACCAGTTTTGCGGACGTACGCTGGCATACAGCCAGCATTTCAGCGGCGGAGAATCCACGGGATCTTGTGTCAACGCCGATGGCCATCGGGTGAGGCCCGCGGGTTTTATCGGCCAGCAGGGATTCCACCAGCGTCAGCGGGAAGTTATCAAACACCTCAAAGCCCATATCCTGCAGGTGCTTTAAGGTGGAGGACATGCCCGCGCCGGACAGGCCGGTTACGATCAGTAACGGGGCGGGGATTTCTGTGATGGGTAAATTTGTATGTGTCATTGTATGTGTGACTTATTCCTTCGTCCGGTCCAGTTCGACGACGAAACGGGCGCCTGTGATGGCATCGCCGTTATTCTGACGGTTCTCTGCCCAGATGCGGCCGCTATGCGCGGTGACGATCTGGTGTGCAATCGACAGGCCGAGGCCGGAATGGCGGCCGTATGCTTCGTATTTTGGGCGTTCGCTATAGAAGCGCTCAAAGATGGCACCTAATTTGTTTTCCGGAATGCCTGGCCCCTGGTCATCAACAGTGATGCGGACGAGGGCTTTTTCCACGGTGATGGTGATGGTGACCAGCCCGCGCGCCGGCGAGAAAGACAGGGCGTTCGAGATCAGGTTTTCAAACACCTGCGCCAGGCGGCTTTCATTGCCACGTACGATAATCGGCGGGGTACCGTTGGTGACCAGACGGATTTGCGGGGTTTCATCGGCGCTGCGCCCGGTGAAATTGTCGCGCAGACCGGTGCGTTCCATCGGATTTTTGTGCGCATCAGACAGTTTGTGCAGCAAAAGATAGAGATCAACATTCTCCATAGCGTCGCGGGACAGCTCAGCATCCAGCCGTGAGGCGTTGGAAATATCGGTAATCAGGCGGTCAAGGCGCTGTACGTCATGCTGGATGATGTCCATCAGCCTGTCCTTGTCCTTCTGGTTTTTGACGATGGCGGCGGTTTCCACCGCGCTGCGCAATGAGGTAAGCGGGTTTTTAATCTCATGCGAAACGTCTGCAGCAAAACGTTCGATGGTATCCATCCTGTCCCAGAGCGCTTGCGTCATGGCACGCAGCGAAACCGACAAATCGCCGATTTCATCATTGCGGCGGCTTAAGTCGGGGATTTCAATTTCCCGACCCTTGCCTTGACGGATTTTCTCAGCGGCGCGGGATAATTTTTTCAGGGGCCTGCCTATGATCCCTGCCAGATAGAGTGAGAGGAAGATGGTGACACTCAAGGAACCCATGAAAACGGTAAGAACTTCAAAACGTACCTGATTCATCGCCTTTTCAATAGCGCGGCCTTCGCGGGTGAGGACGACCACGCCCATGACCTGACGGCCTTTTTGCACAGGTGAGGCGGCGGACAGGATGATCTTACCCTCAATATTACGGAAAGATGTACCGCTGATGTGGCCTTGAAGAGCAAAGGGGGCATCCGGGTAATCCTTGGCGTCTCGGGAATTGATCATCGGGTAAAGATCCAGCCCCTGATGATGCGGTAATATGAAGCTTAAGAACTCGGCCGTCTTCTGGATGGTTTTTTGCAGGGCACGTACGGGCAAAGGCGGACCCATGGGTTCCTTATAACGTAAGGCACTGCGGGACAAGAGTTCTTCGGAATCTCCGATCAGCTTGCCTTCGATATTGAACAGGTACGTACGGCTATCGGTGGTTTCGCCCAGACGGCGTACCATCCGGCGGGCCAATTCGGGCACCAGCGTCTCGATTTCAATGGGTTTGGCAAACAGGAACGGGCGGCCTTGCTCAACGGGTTTGATGGCACCTTCGGCGATAGCGCCCGCGAACACTTGCGCTTCGGCCTTGACGGTTTCCAGTTCGGCGCGGATCAGGTTGTCCTGATACTGGCCCATATAGAGGATGCCCAGCACCAGCACAAAGGGCGCTACAAGGTTAACCGCGAGAATGCGCAGCATGAGACGGCTTGAGCGTCTCCGCGGGCGTTTAAATGCCCTGGAATCTATGCGGTGGGTGGCATTATTGATGATACTGAGAAACGGATTGCCTGCGGCACCTGCCTGCGCAGGGGCCGTGATCTTATCCTCATTCCTCTTTGTATTTGTATCCGACACCGTACAGGGTCTCTATCTGGGAAAATTCATTATCGATAACGCGGAATTTCTTGCGAATACGCTTGATATGCGAATCAATCGTCCGGTCATCAACATAGATATTCTCACCATAGGCCATATCGATCAACTGGTCGCGGTTTTTAACATGCCCGGGACGGATCGCCAGCGCCTTCAGCAATAAATATTCAGTGACGGTCAGATCGACTTCTCGGCCCTTCCAGGTGCAGACATGGCGGGCATCGTCGAGCACCAGATTGCCGCGCGCGGTCAGGGTGGCATCCTCGGTTTTGGGTGCGGATATCTGCTTGCGCAGGGCTTCGCGGCGCAACAAAGCGCGAATGCGCTCGATCAGCAGGCGTTGGGAGAAAGGTTTGGTGATGTAATCATCAGCACCCATGCGCAGACCGATCACTTCATCGACCTCATCGTCCTTGGAAGTAAGGAAAATGACCGGCAGCGCCGATTTTTCGCGCAGCTTGGACAGGACTTCCATGCCGTCCATACGTGGCATCTTGATATCCAGCACCACAAGATCGGGTGGGCTGGAGGTAATGCCTTTCAGGCCTTCTTCACCGTCATTATAGGTTTTGACGGCAAAACCTTCGGCTTCCAGCGCCATCGCGACGGAGGTCAGGATATTACGGTCGTCATCGACCAGGACAATTGTCTGTTGCGGGGTAATGCCCGGATTTATCGTGTTCATAGGTTTCTGTATAGCGTTAAAGAGCATGGTTGAAAACCCTCTAGACCTGTTTTAGCCCTCTCTTTGTACAATCCGAGGATGGCCATATTGGGGCTGAAATGGGGTCTTTTGCTGTGGCGTGATATTTCCCCCTAGTGATTTTTCAAAACAGCACCTGCCAGATAGAGTGAGCCAGCGATCAGTACGCGGGCAGGCTTTGCCGCCTTCAGGTGGGTGCCCAGGGCACTCTCGATGCTTTCATGGGCCTGGATGTCCAGATCAGTGCCTGTATCTGCCAGTGCCTGTTTTATGTCTTCGGCGGTATAGCTCTCGGTTTCCATACCGGGGATGGGCACGATGCACAGGCTGGTCAGGTTGGGGAGCAGCGGCTGCAGGAACAGGCCTGCTTCCTTGTCGCGTTTCATGCCCATGATCAGATGCAGCGGACATGCATCTTGCGTGTGCCATTGACGGGCCTGCTGCGCCAGTGCCTGACCCGCGCTATCGTTATGGCCGCCATCGAGCCATAAATCCCAGTCTGCCGGAATCAGGGCTGTCAGCGGGTGGTTCGTCAGCTGTTGCAACCGGCCAGCCCAGCGGGCGCGGGTCAGACCCGCTGCCCGGGATTCGGCGTGAATCGAAAATGAATCAATGACATGGGTGCAGGCCAGCGCCGCCCCTGCGTTTTCCAGCTGATGCGCGCCGACCAGTTTTGGCATGGGATATATATTCTGTAACGCTCCGTAGCGGAACATGAAATGACTCGGGTCTGACTCGATATTGCTGATGCTCCACTCCTGTCCGGCGCGTGTCAGGTGCGTGTCAATCTGATCCGCAATCGATTCAAAGGGGAGTGTTTCAGAGTCGTGACTCGCCGTTGCTTCTGATGCTTCATGCTGGTAACCAATGATGCAGGGTGCACCCGGTTTCATGATCCCGGCTTTTTCCGTGGCAATGGCGCGGATGGTTTGGCCCAGATACTGGCAGTGATCGCGGGATATGCGGGTGATGATGGTGGCCAGAGGCGCGGGGATAATATTCGTGCAATCAAGCCGCCCACCCATGCCAGTTTCGATCAGGCTGATATCAGCGGGTGTGCGGGCGAAGGCGAGGAAGCCGAGGGCGGTCGCTATTTCAAAAAAAGTTAGCTTCAGATCATTGGTGTGGGTCAGTACTTCGTCAAGAAGTGTTTCCAGAAACTCGTCGCTGATTTCGTCGCCCGCCATAACAATCCGCTCGTTAAAACGAATCAGGTGCGGGGAGGTATAGACATGGACTTTATAACCGCCCGCTTCATACATCGCCCTCAGAAAGGCGATGGTCGAACCCTTGCCGTTGGTGCCTGCGACATGGATGGCCGGGGGGATATGCAGATGGGGATCGCCCAGCCGGGCGAGCAGGGCGCGATAATCCGAACGCTCGTCCAAAGAGCTGCGTGGCGCATGCAGGCGCCGACGGTACAGGCTGTCCAGTTTTTGCTGCAGGGTTGCGGCCAACTTCAAGACCTCCCGGGCGGCTTAGAAAGACAATGCTAGGCAGCCTTCGTCTTTTTGCCGGATTTGTTCACGTTGGCGGGTTTTTTGTCAGGTTTGCTGCGGCTGATTTTAGCTTTGATGCCGCCTGCCGATTGACCGCCGAGACGGGCTGATTTGCCGCCATTCTCGTTGCTGTCGTTATTGATGCGGCGCTGGCGCGGATCGCGCATTTTGCGCATCGACAGATCGAGCAGGCGAATCAGTGTGCCACGCAGTTCCTTGCGCGGGACGACCAGATCGACCATGCCGTGTTCCAGCAGATATTCGGCGGTCTGAAAGTTTGGCGGCAGTTCTTCACGAATGGTTTCCTGAATCACGCGCTTACCCGCAAAACCGATCATGCAGCCGGGCTCGGCAATATGGATGTCGCCGACCATGGCAAAGGAAGCGCTGACGCCGCCTGTGGTCGGATCGGTGAGAAGCACGAAATAGGGCAGACCCGCGGCCTTCACCATATCGGCGGCGATAATCGTGCGTGGCATTTGCATCAGCGACAGCATGCCCTCTTGCATACGCGCACCACCGGAGGCCGGGATGGCGATCAGGGCGGACCCGGTTTTCACCGCATATTCAGCGGCCACGACCAGACCTTCGCCGACAGCGGCTCCCATCGAGCCGCCCATAAATTCGAAATCAAAAGCGGCGATGACGACGGGCAGGCCGTCCATCGCGCCTTTGGCGACCAGAATGCCATCCTCGCGGCCGGTTTTGGCGCGGGTTTCCTTCAGGCGGTCAGCATATTTCTTGCGGTCTTTGAATTTCAGCGGGTCGTGGGCGACGCGCGGTACCGGAATTTCCTTCCAGCTGCCCTCATCGAACAGGCTTTGCAGACGTTGTTTCACCGGCACCTTCATGTGGTGGCCGCAGTGGTAGCAGACATTCATCGCATCGGCGAGGTCGCGGTGGAACAGCATTCCCTCACAGGCAGGGCATTTCTGCCACAGATTATCGGGAAGCTCTTTAGCTTCTCCTACAATGGAACGAATTTTCGGACGGATAAAGTTGCTCAGCCAGTTCATGGATACGCGAAACCTTTAGCTGTTTGATGGGAGGTGATTTATCTCGCAAATGCATATCGGAGTCAAGGTGATATTTGGTTATGACAACTATGCGTGACTTCTTTTTAAGGAAGGTTGTAGCGCGGTTGCCAGTTTGCGTACCTGACCGATCACATCATCAACCGTCTTTTTACCATCAGGGATCTGGCTGATCGTATCGACGATGGCCGAACCGACGACGACGGCATCGGCGATGGCTCCCATGGCCGCGACATCCTCCGGGGTGCGGATGCCGAAGCCGACGGCGATGGGCAGGTCGGTTTTAGTTTTCAGATGTTTGATACGCGGGGCGAGAGTTTCGGCGTTTGCGGAAGCGGCTCCGGTGATTCCGGCAATAGACACATAATATAGGAATCCGCCCGCACCGGGCAGGATTTGACCTAATCTGTGGTCGTCAGTGGTGGGCGTTACGAGGCGTATCATATTGAGGGTTTGCCCATCATCTCCGGCACGGGCGTGGTCGCCCAGTTCATGTTCTTCCTCGGGCGGAAGGTCGACGATGATCACGCCATCGACACCCGCCTTGAGGGCGTCTTTAACGAAACGCTCTGCCCCATAAATATAGACCGGATTGTAGTAACCCATCAGCACGATCGGGGTATGCGCGTCATGCATCCGGAATGAGGCCACCATGGCCAGTGTCTGGGTCAGGGTCATGCTGCCCGCCAGCGCGCGCTGCGCCGCCGCCTGAATGACCGGGCCATCGGCCATCGGGTCAGAGAACGGCATGCCGATTTCAATGATGTCGGCCCCGGCGGCGGGTAGCTGGTTCAGAAGCGTCTGCGCCGTTACCTTGTCCGGATCACCCGCCATGATGAAGGTCACCAGCGCCGGGCGACCCTGAGTACGAAGCTTGGCAAAGCATACGTCGATGCGGTTCATGATTCTTAAAAACCCTCTTACTGATCTGCAGCCTCGTTTTAGCACAGGTTATTGCACTGCGCACCAACATCGTTGTCATGACTCTGCCGGACTGATATCGCTGATAGGCAGAATAAGAACCAATAACAAACAGGGATATATTCATGAACCATGTCACGCTTCAAAAGCATCTGCCCTATGCGTCTCAGGATATTTATGATTTTATTATGGATATAAACAACTATCCGGCGATTTACCCGATGGTGAAGTCCGCGCGCGTGGTGGCCACGGGGCCGCATCACCGCGACGTTGAAATGACGTTCAACCTGCCGCCGGTTCTGGGCATCCAGAACGCGGTGCAGCTTTCGCGGGTTACAGGTACGCCGCCCAGCCTTATTCAGGCGCAGACGATCAGAAGCCCGATCAAGGCGCTCGATCTGCGCTGGGATCTGAAGCCCACGGCGCAGGGCGGTACATTACTGACTTCGGATATCGCGTATGAGACGGGCAAGGGTTTTCTGGTGGATATTTTTATTCAGAACATCGTGCAGACCCTGATTGATGACACGATGAAACAGTTCACGGCGCATGCGGCGCGTACGCTTACGCCGGTTGCGGCGAACCAGAATTCGGGCCAGAATCTAGGCCGGAAGCCGGGTTCACAAGGGCCTTCGAATGGGAATCCCTGATACAGGCCGTGATCATATCCAGCAACGGGATATCCACTTCGCGGATCTTGCCCTCGCTGAGATAAGGTTCGATCTTGCGCCATTCGGCCATGGCGGCGCGGCGGAAGCTCTTGTGCATGTGCCATTGCGCGGCGGGCGCATCAAACGGGTTGGCGCTGGCGTGCATCTTGTGAATCGCGGGCCAGTGGCGTTCCAGTGTCATCAGGAAGCGGCGGGCTGCGACAATATGACCAATACTGATTACGGAAGCAAGTCCCTGCGCCAGACCCTTTTCTGCCATCAGCGCCTGGGTAAAGGTGACATTCTCGCCGGTGTGACGCGCTTTCTTTTCGGTCAGGATCACATCATCGGGGATGCCTCGTTCCACCAGCGCGCGGCGCAATGCTTCAGCTTCGGTGACGCGGGCTTTGGTTCTGACACCGCCCGAAACCACGATCAGCGGGAAATAGCCCTGCTTGTATAGATCCGCTGTACGATCCGCCAGCGGTTCAATAATGTGCTTGTTGCCAAAGACCAGTGCAAAATCGGCCGGTGCCAGCGCCATCTGTTCGATCAGCAGGTAGTCGCTGACCTTCCTGGCAAATTCATCCCTGATGCTGGTTTTGCGTGTCACGGGTAGGTGATCCTTTGTTCCGGTTTTTCTGGTTACATGCGAACGCCGAGGCGATCCGCTACAGTAAATATATCCTTATCGCCGCGTCCGCACAGGTTCATCAGGATGGCATGGTCTTTGGGCAGTTTGGGCGCGATTTTGGCGACATGGGCAAAGGCGTGGGCCGGTTCCAGCGCGGGGAGAATCCCTTCAAGCCGGGCCATCAACTGGAAGGCGGCCAATGCTTCGTCATCGGTGACGCTGACATAGCTGACACGCTTTTGGTCATGCAGCCATGAATGTTCAGGGCCGATGCCGGGATAATCAAGGCCTGCCGAGATCGAATGGCCTTCCAGAATTTGGCCATCGTCATTTTGCAGAAGATAGGTACGGTTGCCATGCAGGACGCCGGGCTTGCCGCCGGTGAGGCTGGCGCAGTGCTGACCTGTTTCAAGGCCGTAACCGCCTGCTTCGACGCCCACGATCTTGACGCTTTCATCCTCAAGGAACGGGTGGAAGAGGCCGATCGCATTCGAGCCACCACCGATGCAGGCGACCAGAGTGTCAGGGAGTTTCTTTGTTTGTTCTGTGAACTGCTGCTTTGCTTCACGGCCAATGATGCTTTGGAAGTCCCTTACCATTGCCGGATAGGGGTGAGGGCCAGCAACCGTCCCTATAATATAAAACGTATCGTTCACATTTGTTACCCAGTCGCGCAGGGCTTCATTCATCGCGTCTTTCAGTGTCCCTGCACCGGCGGTGACAGCGCGCACGTCAGCACCGAGCAATTTCATCCGGAACACGTTGGGCTTCTGGCGCTCGATATCGGTCGCGCCCATGAAAATCGTGCAGGGTAGTTTAAAGAGGGCGCATACGGTAGCAGTCGCCACACCATGCTGGCCCGCTCCGGTTTCAGCGATGATTCTGGTCTTGCCCATCCGGCGGGCGAGCAGGATTTGACCGAGGCAGTTGTTTATTTTATGGGAACCGGTGTGATTAAGTTCGTCGCGCTTAAACCAGACCTGCGCGCCGCCGAAATGTTCCGTGGTCGATTCCGCAAAATAGAGCGGCGACGGGCGACCGACATAATCGCGGGAAAGTTTTTCCAGTTCGGCCCAGAACGCGGGATCATTTTTCGCCTTGCCCCACGCTTCCTCGACCGCCAGGATCAGCGGCATCAGAGTTTCCGAAACATAACGACCCCCATAAATGCCGAAATGGCCGTTTTCATCCGGGACACTTTTATATAAGGAAGCGGCTGCAGTCATGATCATGATTCTTTACAGAATAAAATGGCAATGATTCAGACATACACGAGTGAGATGCCGGTGAGCAAGGGTCTTTCCTTTTTCTCATCCTGAGGGTCTTAGCCCGAAGGATATCTATGCTTATATAATGATGGGATTTTTCGCTATCGCTCAGAATGACAAGGATTATAATTTTGCTGCACTCACAGCCGCCGCAAAATTTTTCATCTTGTCGATGTTTTTGATACCGGGGCTGTCTTCGATGCCGCTCGATACATCGACGGCGTCTGGTTGGAGGATGGAAAGGGCGCGGGCGACGTTTTCAGGGTTCAGGCCACCTGAAAGCATCCACGGCTTACGGAAATCACGACCTTTCAAAATCTGCCAGTCGAACGACAGACCGGTGCCGCCAGGCAAATCGGATAATGCCGGGTCGGCCTTGGTATCGAAGAGCAACCAGTCGGCGACCGACTCGAAAGCGGGCACACAGAATAAATCTTCACGGGTGGCGATGCGGATGGCCTTCATCACGGGCAGGCCGAATTGGGTGCGGATATCGGCAACGCGCTTTGGATCTTCATCGCCATGCAGTTGCACCATGTCGATGGGGACTTCGGTCAGCGTTGTTTTCAGCTCTTCGTTGGTTGGATTTACGAAAACGCCGACAAAACGGATATTGCCGGGTTGCGCCAGCGACAGCGCGCGGGCGCGTTCTATATTGAGGGCGCGTGGCGAATGCGGCCACATCATGAAGCCGACATAGGCGGCTTCGACCTTGCTCGCCGCCTGCAGGGATTCTTTGGTGGTGATGCCGCAGAATTTGATTGCGGTCATGCCGCGGCCTTTTGCAAACCGCTCATAATTTCAGCGGCGGCGGCGGCAGGGTCTTTGGCCCCGGTGATGGGGCGGCCAATGACCAGATGGGTGGCGCCGAGGCTGATGGCCTCCTCCGGCGTCATTACGCGTTTTTGATCTTGTGTGTCTGCACCCGCCGGACGGATACCCGGCACCATCAGTACGAAATCCTGCCCGTAGCTTTCACGCACGGCTTGAATTTCTTTCGGTGAACAGACGATGCCTGCCAATTCCGCTTCGCGAACCAGCGCGGTCAGTTTCATCACGCTGCCATGGGTTGGCAGTGCGTAACCGATATTTTCCAGTGCTTCATTATCAAGGCTAGTGAGAATGGTGACGCCGAGAAGCTTCAGATTATCGCCTGCGGCATGGCGCGCGGCTTCCATCATTTCCTGCCCGCCGGAAGCGTGCAGTGTCAGATAGGTGACATTGAGATTGGCCACAGAGCGCACGGCGCCCGCCACTGTATTGGGAATATCGTGGATTTTCAGATCAAGAAAAATCGGCAGATCGTTGAAGGCATCGCGAATAGCGCTGATGCCTTGCGGGCCGTTGTAATTGAAGAATTCCAATCCCAGCTTGATACCGCAACCGGCGTGGCGCATCGCTTCGGCCAAGGCGGCCGCCTGTTTCATATCGGGCGTATCGATGGCGCAGAAAATTTTCGGCAGTTGTCTGGTCATTTATTTTTCCTCGTAAAAAAGCCCCGATATATCACGGGGCTTTTATAAAACTTATTCTGATCGGATTCTAGAATTCATCGTCGTCTGAATCTTCGCCGTGATCGACGCCGCCGTTCAGGCGCTCGCGCAATGCTTTACCGGTCTTGAAGAACGGCAGGCGTTTGCCGTCAACCTGTACGCTTTCGCCGGTGCGCGGGTTGCGGCCAACACGGGGTTCGCGCACTTTGACTGAGAACGCACCGAAACCGCGCAGTTCAACACGGTCGCCCTTGGCGAGCGCGCCGGTGATTTCATCAAAAATGGTGTCGATGATTTTTTCGACATCACGCATGTACAGGTGCGGATTTTTTTCAGCGAGGCGCTGGATCAGTTCCGACTTGGTCATGCCGTTTCCCCTTTACGTTTGCTTTGGCCGCATGGCCGCTAAAAAAGCGAATTGCTGAGTGTTCTCATACACTTAAGGCTATACCTCCAGAATGCCTGAAATTCAGGTGCCCCGTCAAGGGAAGAATCGGCCCTGAAACCGGGAAAGCCCTTGATCGGAAAAGGTTTTTTTAAGATTTGGGGCTGAAAAACGGGGGATTCCCGCCCTTTTTGCCCTGAGCGTACGGGGCGCGCAGGTTGTTGTAATTACATAGAAAAACCCCCGCCAGGATTGTCCCAGGCGGGGGTTTTTAAATCATTTAGGCGAAGCGCTTACTTGGACTTCTTCGTGTCTTCTACCGATTTGCCGAGAGCGGCACCCAGGATATCACCCAGAGACGCACCGGACTCGGTGGAGCCGAACTCTTCCATTGCTTGTTTGTCTTCATCGATTTCACGGGCTTTGATCGACAGACCAAGCTTGCGTGATTTCTTGTCGATGGTGACAACTTTCGCATCGACTTTTTCGCCGACGGCGAAACGGTCGGGGCGTTGCTCTGAACGTTCGCGCGACAGGTCGGCTTTCTTGATGTAACCGGAAACTTTTTCGTTCACGGAAACTTCAACGCCTTTGTCATCAACAGCGGTGATCGTGCAAGTGACGGTCGCGCCTTTGCTGATGCCTTCCAGTGCGCCCACGTTCGGGTCTTCGCCGGAGAGTTGTTTGATGCCCAGAGCAACGCGTTCTTTCTCGGCGTCGATTTCAAGGATCTTGACCTTGACATTATCGCCTTTGTTGAACGCTTTGAGGGCTTCTTCGCTCTCGTCGTCCCATGAAACGTCGGACAGGTGAACCATGCCGTCGATATCGCCGGGCAGACCTACGAACAGGCCGAACTCAGTGATGTTACGGATTTCACCTTCGAGAACCTGACCGTCTTTATGATCGGCAGCAAACTTGATCCACGGATTGTCCATGCATTGTTTGATACCGAGCGAGATACGGCGTTTGTCCTCATCGACATCCAGAACCATGACTTCGACTTCTTGCGAGGTCGAAACGATTTTGCCCGGATGAGCGTTTTTCTTGGTCCATGACATTTCGGAAACGTGCACGAGACCTTCAATACCAGCTTCGAGTTCAACGAACGCACCGTAATCGGTGATGTTGTTGACGCGGCCTGTGTATTTGGTGCCCGGTGCATATTTCTGGGCGATACCTTTCCAGGGATCGCTTTCGAGTTGTTTCATGCCCAGAGAGATACGTTGGTTTTCTTCGTTGTAACGAATGACCTGCACCTGAATCGCCTGACCAACGTGCAGCATCTCAGACGGATGGCTGACGCGTTTCCAGGAAATATCGGTAACGTGCAGAAGACCGTCAACGCCGCCGAGATCAATGAACGCACCGTAATCGGTGATGTTCTTGACCACGCCTTGCAGAACCTGACCTTCTTTGAGGGTGCCCAGGATTTCGGAACGAACTTCCTGACGGCTTTCCTCAAGAACGGCGCGGCGCGAGACAACGATGTTGCCACGGCTGCGGTCCATTTTCAGGATCTGGAACGGTTGCGGTGTGCCCATCAGCGGGGACACATCGCGTACGGGACGGATATCGACCTGGGAACCGGGCAAGAAGGCCACAGCACCGCCGAGATCGACAGTGAAGCCGCCTTTAACACGACCGAAGATGATACCTGTCACGCGTTCTTGTTTGACGGAAGCTTTTTCAAGCTCTACCCAAACTTCTTCGCGGCGGGCTTTCTCACGGCTGATGGCGGTTTCGCCATCACGGTTTTCCATACGCTCGATAAATACCTCGACCTTGTCGCCGATTTTAATTTCGGGCGGCTGGCCGGGCATTGAGAATTCACGTAAGGGGACGCGGCCTTCAGATTTCAGGCCGACATCGATGATGGCAAAGTCTGCCGTCATGTTCACGATACGACCAACAACCACGTTACCTTCAACGCGTTTGCCTTTGGCCATCGTTTCGTTCAGTAGATTGGCGAAGTCAGATGCTTCGTCACGGTCTTGTAGGTTTTTGGCTACATTTGCTGCCATAGTTTTAATTTCCTTTTTCGGAAGATATGCCCGCATGGACAGAGGATAAGGTCGGAGTTGTTTCCCAAAAAGAAACGCCCAAGCTTTCGTACCCGTGAGGACGGAGAATTCATAAGGGAAAATGTGAATCAAATCAATGAAATAACTGGGAAATTTTGAAGAGAGGGTTCGTAAATGCAGGTTTGCGGCGTTTCTTGCGTGTTAATACGTAAAAACATATATTTATCAATGCGTTATGGTTCTATAAAAACAGCCCCATCTGTCGGGGCTGTTTTTGGGAATTTCTATACTGAGAGTCTTTTTAGACGATTGGCGGCACCGCGGACTGCTTCCAAAACCTTTCCAGTTTGTGTGGTTCGATCCCGTGCTTGCGCGACACTTCGAACAAAAAATTGCTTTCTACCGGACCGCTGTAACCCGCGATCAATAGAAGCGGCTTTGACGAATGGGTGGCACCCCTGAAAGTCATCGCCAGCAAATTTTTATCGTTCATCGGTTCAGAAACTGCGATGTGGGTGCCTGTATAGGCGGCTTTCCGTGCGCGTTCTGCTTCAGGCAGATAACCGATGGCTGTTGAAACAGTACCTAATACTTCGCCCAGTAATGCGGAAGAATATCTTTGTGAAGCGACCGTCTTTTCCAGCGCGCGATGGCCTACTTCAATCGCTATGCTGGCCAGTCTGGGCTGCTCTTCCGGCGGCAGATCGCGTATTTTCAGGACCGCGTTTTTGAATAGCGCGCGGTTATCCGTATGATCTGTCTTGTATTGGCTGATGCCTAGCTCAATGGCATCTTTTTGAAGCTGGGCGCTGTGCCCATCTTCAGGCATGCGGCTTATGACCGTGTTTGCAAACGCGATAGCTTGCCCTGGTGATATATGGTTCTTGCCATGCTCTATCCAGAATGAAGCCTTGAGCCGAGAATTGCCTGCATTTCCTATGATCTCATTGGCTTGATGAAAGCTCATTTTTTTATCCTCAAAGGCTATGAGGCTGAAATGGCTTATAAAGCTGCTCAGAGCGTTGTCGTCGGCGAGTCCTGTCTTTAACTGCAACAGATTTTTAGCTGCTGTGTATGCGCTCAGACGCCCTGCCTGATATGCTTCAAGATTCACCGTCCTGAATGTATTTCTCAAGTGCTCCCTGTATTCTTGCGGCGCCTCGAAATACCCGCTCAACCTATCAAGCGCCTGCGGGTTAGTTTCGCCCTGCGTCATATACAATGCGCTCAGTTTATCGGTTAGCTCCTGATGCTCTGATGGAGGCAGCAATTTGTATGATTTTACCAGTACGGTTTCAATGTGACGACCGTGATAGATTCTGGGCGACGAAATATCCCCGCTGGACTGATCGATGGTCTGGATGAGTTTTGTGATCAAGGGTTTGTGCGCACTGGCGGGCAGTTTCACGATGGCATTAAAAAGCGTGTCGGTCAGGGTGGTATGGCTCGGGGTCCCTGCGTACGGATCCGATGCTTTTTTGTGGCGGGCTTCGTAGAAAAGCTTGCTGAAATCTATCAGTGATTGCGTTTCACGAGCGCGTGCCTGTTCGGGCAGAAGGCTGATGCCTTTGATGATAGCATTGATCGCTGTATCGGCTTCAATCAGGCCCAGTTCGCAGTCTGTTTTGCAGCGTTCGATGGCGTTTTTGATATTCCGGTTGCGGAAGAAATTTTTCAGCATGATATGAATCCTGTGTTCCAATAATTTTTAAATGATCAGCGGACAGATAATCCGCCTTTCCCTTTTATGTCAACCGTGAATACGGGAATTGAATTATGGTAATCTAGAAAGCGCGAGTGCGAAGACTTCATCCGGACCCATGGCGCTGGTGTCGATATGGATGGCGTCGAGGGCGGCCTTCATGGGGGCATCGGGGCGGTTGCCGTCGCGGGCATCGCGGATTTTCATGTCCTCAAAGACTTTTTCATAAGTGATATCGATGCCTTGCTCGATCAGCTCTTTGTGGCGGCGCTGGGCGCGGACGCCGACATCGGCATCGACGTAGAATTTCAGGATGGCGCCGGGGAAGATCACGGTGCCGATATCGCGGCCATCGAGAACCGCGCCGGGTTTACCGCTTTTGGCCGGGAAATGGTGCTGGAAATCGAGCAGGGCTTTGCGGACACCCGGCATAGCGGCGACGATGGAGGAACCGCGACCGGCTTCGGCACTGCGCAGGCGCGGGTCATCCAGTGTGGTAGGATCAAGTGTACGTGCGGCCTGTTCTGCGGCGCTCTGGTCTTCCAGCGGGATATTGCTTTCGATCAGCGTCAGCGCCACGCGGCGGTAAAGCAGGCCGGTATCCAGATAGGCATAACCCAGATGCGTGGCCAGACGCTTGGCCATCGTGCCTTTGCCGCTGGCGGCGGTGCCGTCGATCGCGATGACAGGAATCGTTTCGTTCATGCCCTTCTCGATAAGCGAAAAGCGGTGTTTAGTCCAGAACCTGTTTGTGCGCGGAACGGATACCGGCGCGCAGATGGTCTGCGCAATAAGGCTGGCTGCGGCATAGGGATGCTTTGCCGGATTGCAATGTGCCATAGCCCAGTTCCTTGTGCAGGGCGGCCCGTTCTTCGCTGGTGGCGACAGGCGCACCGCAATGGCGGGCAAACGCACTGGAGAGCAGGCCTGCTGACCATTCGCATGTGCCGGTGGCGCGGTTTTCAGCTGACGGGCAGGATGATGCCGCCGGGACGGATGCTTCCGGTGCAAAACGGGACAAGGCGGGCTGAATCAGAAGGCGGATTGTCCCGCGAAGGTTGGGATTACTGCGCGCGAGTTTCTCTATCAGGGTCGGGAATGCCGGGGGCAGAGCATCGTAAAGATGCAGGCTGTTGGCAACGGTGGTCAGCGCCTCATTGAGGAATTTCAATTCTTCCGGCGTTCTGAAATTCCGGGTGGCCATGTGCGCCAGAAAATCTTCGGTCGTAGCGGTCAGGCTGTCGCGGTCGCTGTTATGCATTCTAATATCCCCTGTTGTCAAAGCGGGGGACACTAGACCTTCGGTTCATCTTTGTCAAAAATCTCAGGCGACCCTGAGGATTGCGGGTTCTATGATGGCACCGCAATCGTTCATCAGGTCGATGAAGTTGGGGAAGCTGGTGCGGATCGGCGCGCCGTCATCAATTTGTATCGGTTCATCGGAAACAAGGCCGAGCACGAGGAAGCTCATGGCAATGCGGTGGTCGAGCGCGGTTTCGATCAGCGCGCCGCCACGGGGCGGTTTGCCGTTGCCGTAAATGGTCAGGGTGTCTTCACCCATTTCCAGTTTGACGCCGCAGGCGATCAGGCCGTCGGCAATCATCTTCAGGCGGTCGCTTTCCTTGACACGCAGTTCCGAAAGATTGGTCATGCGTGTGATGCCATCGGCGCAGGCGGCGGCCATCGCCAGCACGGGGAATTCATCGATCATGCTGGGGACGCGTTCCGCCGGGACATCGACGCCTTTGAGTTTGCTGCCGCCACGGACGATAATATCGGTGACGGGTTCGCCCGCATCGGTTTCGACTTTCACATATGTGATGTCCGCGCCCATTTCTTTCAATGTCGTATAAATACCGTCGCGGCGCGGGTTCACGCAGACGCGGCGCATTTTTATTTCCGAACCGGGAATAATGCAGGCGGCCACGGCCGTGAACGCACCCGATGACGGATCGCCCGGCACATCGACGGCGCAGCCCAGCAGCTTCGCGCCACCTTTGACAGAGATCGCTTCGCCATCGCCCAGTTTATTGATTTCAACGTCAACACCGAAATGGCGCAGCATGTTTTCAGAGTGATCACGCGTGGCGTGGCCTTCGATGACTGTTGTCGTGCCCTGTGCATTCAGGCCTGCGAGCAGTATGGCGGATTTCACCTGTGCCGAGGCGACAGGTAATCTGTATTCAATGCCTTTGGCGCTGGCTGTGCCTTTGATCGCAAGCGGCAGGCGTCCGCCTTCGCGACCCAGAAATTGTGCGCCCATCAGCGCCAGCGGTTCCATCACGCGTTTCATCGGGCGTTTGATCAGGGAATTATCGCCCGTGAAGATGGCGTTGAGTTCATGCGACGCGCAGATGCCGAGCAGCAGCCGGGTCGAGGTGCCGCTATTGCCCATATCAAGAATTTCGGAAGGTTCTTTTAAATGGCCGACGCCGATGCCGTGGACGCGCCACAGGCCATCGCTGTCATCGATGATGTGCGCACCGAGTGCGCGCATGGCGGATGCCGTGTTCATGACATCCTCGCCCTCAAGCAGGCCTGAGATCATGGTTTCACCCTCCGCCAGTGCGCCGAACATCAGGGAACGGTGCGAAATGGACTTATCGCCCGGGATTTTAATCGTGCCGGTCACAGGCCCGGATTTCCGGGCTATCAGGGGGGTGGCTGTCATCATGTCTCCTTCATAACCGATTGATATTTATAAGGCAAAAAAATCCGGGAGACAGGCCATTGTGTATTTCTTTGACATAACCATAATTAAGGACTTATAAAAATAAAACGGATTCTCAATGCTGGAAGGGGCAGGAAGATGGACAAAGACGAGCAACAGGAACGCTACAGGCTTATCGAGTTTTTTCAAACCGTTTCCAGCAGGGAAGGGTTTGGCCGCCAGCATGATTCCGACACAAGCGCACAATATGACGAGACCCTTGATGATCTGGTTTCCCGCTACGGTCACGAAGAACAGTTGCATGGCTATATCATGCTCAGTCTGGATCAACTGCAGGACCGCAAGCCGCTGCAGACTGTGCGTGGTGTAGCACTGCACATTGCGAATCGGTCCTGTGAGCTTAAAATGCAGGCGCCGGTCGGCTCGGCGCAGGCGCAAGGGTATGAAAAACTGGAATCACGCGTGGCGCTCTTGTGGCGGCACCTGATGCAGCAGGACCAACAGACGCCACGGGCGGAGCGTCAGGGTGAATATAGAAGCATTCTTCTGGGTTCCTCTTCGCAGGCGCTGAAGGCGCAGTTACGCTTCGTAAAGGAGCAGATACATCAGGGACCGGGCTTGGCTTTTGAGCGATAAGAAAAAGGCGGGTTTCAGACCCGCCTTTTTTATTTCTGGTCGCCGAAGCTGGCGATATCGCCGCTGTAGTTCGTGATGAATTCGAAGAATTTTTCTTTTGGCACCGGCTTCGAATAACGGAAGCCCTGCACCTCGTCGCAGCTTTGCGCCATTAAGAATTGTTCGTGATCTCTGGTTTCCACGCCTTCAGCGATGACTTTCAGGTTCAGCGAATGCCCCAGTGCGACAATCGTGCGGGCGATAGCGGCATCATCCGGGTTTTGCAGCGCGTTGCGGATGAACGACTGGTCAATTTTCAGGCGGTCGATCGGGAACTGACGCAGATATGATAGCGATGAGTAACCCGTACCGAAGTCATCAATTGCCAACTCCACGCCCAGCGCATGCAGGTTCTGCAGGATGGAGATGGTGTGCTGGATATCTTCCATGAACACGGATTCGGTGACTTCCAGTTCCAGCATGTGCGGTGGCAGCCCGCTTTCACGCAGAATTTTGGAGGTAAAGGCCACTATATCACTCTGGTAGAATTGTGCGCCGGAAACGTTGACAGCGATGCGGATGTTATGGCCGCTGTTGCGCCACGTCATGGCTGTTTCCACGGCGGTTTTCATCACCCACTCGCCAATCGGCACGATCAGGCCGGATTGTTCGGCGATGGGAATGAATTCGGCGGGGGAAATGAAGTGGCCGCCTTCCTTGCTCTGGTCGGGTTTCCACCAGCGTATCAGCGCTTCGGCACCGATCACCTTGCCGGATTTCAGATCAAGCTGGGGCTGGTAATAAAGCGCCAGCTGATCTTTTTCCATCGCATCGCGCAGGTCGCGCAGCATCTGGAAGCGCAGTTGTACGGCGCGGTCGTAATCTTCGGAGTATTCCTTGATCGTGTCGCGGCCATCTTCCTTGGCGCGGTTGAGCGCGATATCGGCGTGTTTCAGCACCTGGTCTGGATCAACGCCGTCATCCGGGAATGTCGCCACACCGATGGACGCGCGGATCTGGAAGTTTTCGTTGAACACTTTAAACGGTTCGGAACGGATAACGCCTAGTACGCGCTCAGCTACATCGCGCGAGGTAATGGTGCTGTTGGTCAGCGGCATGGTAATGGCGAACTCATCCTCACCGGAACGGGCGACGACGGCTTGCTCGGGCAACGAGGCGCGCAGACGCTTGGCGACACCGCGCAGGATCGCATCACCGACGTTATGGCCCATTGAATCATTGACGTCCTTGAAGTGATCGAGGTCCATCGCGATCACGGCGTAGCGGCCTGTGTTCTCGGCGCCTTGTGCGCGCGCCATTTCATTGAGTTTCTGCAGGAACAGCGTACGGTTAGGCAGGCTGGTCAGCGTATCGAAGTAAGCGAGCTTATGAATTTGGTCCTGCGCGGCGCTCTTGATGCGTTTGATGTTGTCGGCGTTCTGCTTGATCAGCACCAGGGCAATGTCAATCGCGCTGCCGATCTCATCAGCCGGATCGAACGGCGAACGTTCGACGCGCGGATTCTCGGGATTTTCAGAGGCGCGCATCAGGTTTGAACGCAGGAACAAGATCGGCTCCAGCAGCCAGTGCCCGAGCGCCATCATCAAAACTGTGGTGACGAAGGCCGACATCAGCAGCATCACGAGGATGGTCTGTTCGACGTAACTGAAGACTTTTTGTTGCACGGCCGATGAATCAACTTTGGCCACAACCACAAAAGGACGCCCCAGCGCTTTCGGGCGGAAAATAATCTCATAGGATGAACCGTCGCTGCTTAAATAAGGGCGGGCACCATATCCGTTCTGCATGTTCAAAGTCGTCATCAGCGGTTCGCCGTAAACTTTGAGCAGATTGTAATCGACGGAGTATACCGCAATGCCTTGTACGCGTGTGGCGCTTAGCATGCGGGCGGCTTCCAGATCGTCGATGGGGGAAGCCAGAAGGTCGGTGATACGTTCTTCGATAAGCGGCGCTACGGCAGCGCGCGCTGATTCGCTAATTTCATCCAGACGTTCCTGACGGTATTCGGCAATCGTCATGCTCAGAATCCCGACCTGCACAGTCAGGATGGTCAAGAACACGACCATGGTGATGCGCCAGCTTAAGCGGCTCTTCCAGATATCGCCGGGAGACCTGACGAAACGGCTGCTGAATGATGTGTTGGCATGCGGCTGTTCGCCACGCGTGGCGCGGCGGCTTGATGGTTTTGATGCTGAAGCACCTGCATTTGCGCTGGTTCTTTGAGGGCGCGCAGGAGAAGCGGCTTGGCGTGCCATCTGCTGTTTACCTGAAGTGGTCATGTTTTACGCTTTAGTGTCCTGATACGAAGTCAGTTGCAATTAGACTCGCGAACGCGATGAAAACCCCCTGTTTCCCCACCACAAGTCCCCAACTTACATTTTAGGGGGTGATACCTTAACAAGGGCTTTAGAATAGGGTGGGTAGTCGCTAAAGAAGAGTTTGTAAGACTTTGGAATCAAACATGTTTTCAGGCTATATCAAAAAAAACTAAAATAAAAGCCAAATTATCCGGTGTGACGTTTGCCCAGTGGTTCTGCAGCACTGTTTTTCTGCGGTAACGCTGTACCCATTGTCTCTTTGAAACGTACGGGTTGTCCGGCGGGCAAGTCACCGATCTCACCGTCCTGCATGACAATCTTTCCGCGGATGATCGTGGCCACTGGCCAGCCGGTGGCTTTCATACCGTCATAGGGTGTCCAGCCGGATTTGGATTTTTGCTGTCTGTTGGTGATTTCCTTTTTTGCCTTCATATCGACGACGGTAAAATCCGCGTCGTAACCGGGGCAGATACGGCCTTTACCTGCGATCTGGTGAACACGGGCCGGACCGTAAGCGGTGAGATCAACAAAACGCTCCAGTGTCAGACGTCCTTCGTTCACGTGGTTGAGCATCACGGGCACAAGCGTTTGCACACCCGGTGTGCCGCTGGGGCTGGCCGGGTAGGTTTGGGCTTTTTCTTCCAGTGTATGCGGCGCGTGGTCGGAGCCAAGAATATCAATCAGGCCGTTACGTACGGCCTTCCACAGGGCGTCCTGATGGCGTTGTTCGCGAATCGGCGGGTTTTGTTGCGCGTGAGTGCCAAGGCGTTCGTAGCATTCGGGTGCTGCGAGCGTCAGGTGATTGGGGAGAACCTCGCAGGTGGCGATATCGCGGTTTTGGGCCAGGATGTCGAGTTCTTCAGCCGTAGAGATATGCAATACATGGACGCGCCTGCCGTATTCACGGGCGATCCGGATCAGGCGGGACGTCGCGCTGACGCAAGATTCCGGCGAGCGCCAGACCGGATGCAGTTTGACATCATTGCTGCTGGCCAGAATGGTTTTCTTGTTTTCGTTCATCATCATTTCATCTTCGGCATGGACGGCGACAATGCGTCTGCCGTTCGCCAGTACGGCGCGTACCTCGTCGTCGGTTGCCGATAACAAATCGCCGGTCGATGAACCCATGAAAATTTTAATGCCGCAGACGCCGGGCAAATTCTCCCATTCGTCCAGATGCGGGGCATTGATGGCGGTTCCGCCGAAATAAAACGCATAATCGCAATAGGCCGACTGACTGGCGATATCCATTTTCTGCGCCAGCGTTTCCGGGGTGGTGGTCAGGGGCGTGGTATTGGGCATTTCGAAAATGGCGGTCACGCCGCCCGCAGCGGCGGCCATGGTGCCGCGCTCGATGTCTTCTTTATGGATAGCGCCGGGTTCGCGGAAATGTACCTGAGTATCTATGACACCCGGCAGGATATGCAGACCCCGGCAGGGCAGGACCGTGGCGGCCTGTGCCGCATCAAGGTCGCCTAAAGCGGCGATTTTGCCGTCCCGTACGCCGACATCCACCTCTATTGTCATTCCCGGAAGGACAACGGTGCCGCCGCGCAGGATCAGGTCAAAAATTTCAGACATGAAGAGCCTTTCAAAAGAGCTGCTTTGGGGGATTCACGAATGATCGTAAACAATTTATGATGATACAGACGTATCTATATAGAAATACACAGAAAATTAAAGATTGCCATAAATAATAAGGGAAAAGAAGGATTACGCTTGCCATGAAAATTATCCGGGAAAGCCCCGAACATCACTTTCTGACTTTTCTCGAAAAAAGCAAACAGGAGACTGGTAGCTGGGTGGCGATTCATTGTGCGCAGTCGGAAACGCTTTCGCATGATGTCCTGATCGAAAATCCTGCGGAGATTCAAGGCAAGCTCCATGCCTATAAGAAAGAAAGCGAAGCGCTGGCTGAAAAGCTTGCGAACGGCGCGGCCGATTTTAAGGATGCCACGCTTTATTGTTTTACCGATGGTGATTTACTGCTGCTGGCTAATCCGGCGGACGGGGCCGAGGAAAAGGCAATTCAGAATTTTTATCGCGCGCTGGCGACGGAACGCAGCGGGCGTTACTGCCGTTTCGGCAATCTGGGTCAAGATATATACGGTTATCAACGGATGGCGGATGAGCGGTTTATTTCAGCCCGGCGTATGGCCGCCTATCAGGCCATGACCGATGCCGCCAAGGTCAGCTCTATCCCCATCAGGCGCAGCCGCCGCAAGGACACGCTGGTGCTAATCGTTGAGGATGACCGTTTCACGGCGGCCTATGCGGCCAATATCCTGAATAAGGATTACGAAATTATCCATGCCAAAACCGGCGAAGAAGCGATCATCGCCTATATCGAACATGCGCCGGATGTGGTTTTTCAGGATATTCACTTGCCCGGCCTGAACGGTCACGAAACGCTGAACGCGATCAAAAAGGCCGATCCGGAGGCGCATGTGATCATGCTGAGCGTCGATGCGGTCAAAACCAATATCGTCGAAGCCTCCAAGGGCGGTGCCTCCGGTTTTTTGAAGAAACCCTTCACCAAGGAACGGATGATTGCGATGGTCAAAACATCCCCGTTCTACAAGCCGCCGCGTTCCCCCGGTATCCGCCAGAGTTAATGGGTATTGATGATTCCCTGAAAATCATGTTCTCTGGAGACTAACCGGAAGACGTGAGCCATGACCGTACTGAAACTGCACAATACTCTGACAGGCCGCAAAGAGCCGTTCACCCCGATCGATTCCGCGCATGTGAGGGTCTATGCCTGCGGGCCGACGGTTTATAATTATGCGCATATCGGCAATGGCCGTATGGCGGTTGTGTTTGATCAGCTGGTGCGGGTGTTGCATGCGCTTTATCCGCGTGTGACCTATGTTTCAAATATTACCGATGTCGATGATAAAATTATGGAGGCGGCGAAGCAGACGGGTGAACCGATTGACGCCATTACCCGTAAATTCGAAAAAATTTATAACGAGGACATGGCGGCGCTGGGCGTGATCGCGCCAGACATCCAGCCACGCGCGACCGCGCATATTGCTGAAATGATTGTACAGATCGAACAATTGATTGCGCGTGATCATGCTTATGAAGCGCAAGGCCATGTCTTGTTTCATGTACCATCGTTCCCCGCCTATGGCAAGCTCTCGGGCCGCAATCGCGATGAACAGATCGCCGGGGCGCGTGTCGAAATATCCCCGTTTAAACGCGATCCTGCGGATTTTGTATTGTGGAAACCGAGCGCGCCCGAGCAGGTGGGCTGGGATTCGCCGTGGGGCCGTGGGCGTCCGGGCTGGCATATCGAATGCTCGGCCATGGCGGAAAAACATCTGGGTCTGCCGTTTGATATTCATGGTGGCGGCGCTGACCTGAAATTTCCGCATCATGAAAACGAGATTGCGCAGAGCTGCTGCGCGCATGGTCATGAGAATGATTTAAGCGCTTTCGCAAAATACTGGATTCACAATGGCTTCGTGACGGTCGAAGGCGAGAAGATGTCAAAATCAATCGGTAATGTCCGTCTGGTGCATGATCTGATCGAACATTATCCGGGTGAGGTATTGCGTCTGACTTTGTTGTCATCGCATTACCGCGCTCCTTTGGGTTTTGGTGGTGATGCGCTGGAACAGGCGCGCAGTACGCTGGATCGTTATTACCGCGTACTTTATGACCTGAAAGATGTTGACGCTGTGGCGGGTGACGTTCCTGCTGCCGTGATGGAGGCGTTGTGCGATGACCTGAATACGCCGCAGGTGATTGCCGAATTGAATGCGCTGACCAAAATCACAGCGCAGAGCGATCTTGCGCAGATTAAATCGCAATTGCTCGCGGCCGGAAATTTGCTGGGCTTGTTGCAACAAGATCCGGCTGTCTGGTTTGGGTACGGTGTACAGGACGGTGTCGATGGCGCGGCGGTTGAAGCGCTGTTGCAGGAACGTCTTGATGCGCGCAAGGCCAAAAATTTCGCCCGCGCCGACGAGATCAGGAAAGAACTGACTAGCATGGGTATCGAGATCGAAGATACGCCGCAGGGGACAAAGTGGCGCAAGGCGTCCTAGCGGGAAATCAATACCTGATAATAGATATAGCTGGTCGAGCCTGAGTTGTAGTAACAGCCTGCGGTTTGTCCGCTCAAAGCTTCCGATCCTGCATCCTCACCGATGGTATTAGCGTAGGTATAAGGATTGGGGGTGCCGCTGTTATTGCCGACGAACAAGGGTGTTGTTGGCAGCGAGGCATCTGCTGGCGGCGTATCGGTTTTTTCCCCGATCCCGAGCAAATGGTTGATCATCTGGCAAACTTCCAGACGCAATCCTTGCACCACCATCAGCAATTCGCTGCATTCGGCGGGGGCGTTGGCGGGCAGGGTGCAGCCGGTCAGGCCGATGCCGTCGATGGCATAGGCACCAACAAAATTATAAGTCAGCGGCGCACCGCTTCCGGCGAGATCAGGAGCCTGACGATAAATAACACCCCCACCTTGCGGGTTGAAAATTTCAGAGCGCGGTTCGTCTTCATAAGTGCCGTAGGTGGCGCTCGCTGCCGGATGTGAAAAACGGATGCCGTATTCCGGTATGCCGCGCAGGCGCAGTTGCGATACGGATTTGGCGATGGTATCGCCATAAGCCATGACTTCGGTGGCAGCGAGTTGGGCGCGGTCTTCGCTCAGACCCTTGCCGGTCGAGCGAAAACTTTGCGAGACGGCAAATGTTAAAGCGCCCAGCAAGCCGATAGCGATAAAGATGTAAAAGATGACGTTGCCGTTTTCGGATGTTCTCATCATGCCAGTCTATCAGACCCGGAATTTTTTGAAATCGGCTTCATTGCCGGACGGGATGTGTACAGGGATGGTTTTCAGGCCATGGGCGACCAGGGTCAGGAAAGTGGCGCGGCCTGAGCCGATTTCGACGTTATCCATCATGCCAATGCCGAGAACCGGTTTTTCGAGAGGCTGGCTGGCGGCAAGGGCGGTTTCGACGGCCTCGCGGCGGGGGCGTTCGGTCTCGGAAAGCTCGGCGGCGCTTTTAATGCGGCCATCGGGCAGCAGCCATTCAAACGAAAATAGCGACTCACGCCAGCTTTTCATGATTTTGGCGGTATCGACGGTGATCTCGATATAATGGCCTGCCCGGTTTTTGGCGACCGGGTTGTCGGCAAACTGAATGGTCTTTTGATCGATGGAAACGGGTGCTGCCATGTTTTCCTGATCCCTTCTGCGACATCCTGAAACCAGCCTTGAATATTAAGGCCGTCAATGTCAGATTACGGGGGAATTGGAAATAAATCGTAAAGCGCTCTTATATTAGGGAAAATGCACATGACGACCCAGACCTCTGGTAAATCGACTCCGGCCCCGGAAGTCATCATCGTCGCGGACGACGCCGACGAAGTCTCCTGCGACGGCGGGGACGGTGCGTTGGGGCATCCGGTGGTCTGGTACAGCTTTGACGGTGGTTCGCAGGTCACATGCGGCTATTGTGACCGTGAATTTATCAAAAAATCCGGTCATTAACGGTTTTATTGATTTCCTCTGGCCTTGTTCTATATAATTTTTGAAGGCGGTGCTGCACGGTGCGGGCTGTCTTGAAAATCAACTTGCTCATGCTTTTTGAGGAGTTATCGATGAACAACACCAGACTTTCCCTTTTTGACCATCCATTTTTTCTGGGCTTTGATCATTTCGAACGCGAAATCGATCGCCTGAAGAAAACATCAGATGGCTACCCCCCGTATAACGTCGAGCAAATGGGCGAGAGTGCCTTGCGGATTTCGCTGGCCGTTGCCGGGTTCACGATGAACGATCTGGATATCGAATTAGAGAACAACCATCTGACGATCCGGGGCAAACAGGAAGACGATAATGGCCGTGTCTACCTCCATAGGGGTATTGCCGCGCGGCAATTTCAGCGCAGCTTTGTTCTTGCGGATGGCATAAAGGTGCACGGCGCGACGCTTGATAATGGCCTATTGCATATCGACATGGTGCGCATTACGCCGGAAAGCACAGCCCGTAAAATTGCCATCCAGCCAGCGGGCAGCAACGGGCAAGATGCCCATGGCCCACAGGCCATTGATGTAGAAGTTTCAGACAAGAATGTTTCAGACAAGGGAGGTCAATCATGAACGAGTCCACCCCTACTGCTGCCGATCTTCTGCGGAATATTTCCGCTCAAGATTTTCTGGCCTTTGGCATTCATCAGCTCGCTTATATCCGGCCTGTGAATGTCGATGGGCAAAAAGCCTGGTCGCTGCATGCTGCCGATGGCACGGCGCTGGCGGTGCAGAACAATCCGCACTTGGCGGCTGTTCTGGCGCGTCAGAATGACCTTGAGCCTGTAGCGCTGAACTAGATTCATTACAGAATGACAAACTGGGGAGCGGTCACCGCTCCCCGGTTTTTTTATGATGGGTCTTAAGCGGCGGCGAGCAGGCGCTGGCTTCCTTGTTCGAGCAGACGGCGGATATTGTCGGCATCGACAGCGGTGCGCAGATCCTCCAGCAAGCCTGCTTCACGCATCAGGCGTGAAATGCGCGAGAGGCGGCGCAGATGGTGCGGGCCGTCGCCGCCGGGTGACAGCAGCAGCATGATGAGATCGACGGGGGCATCATCGACCGCGTTGAAATCAACCGGGCGCGCCAGACGGATAAAACTGATAAAGGGTTTTTGCAGTTTTGGCAGGCGCAGATGCGGGATGGCTACCCCTTCACCGACGCCAGAGCTGGCCTGTTGTTCCCGTGTTGTCAGCTGCGAGTACAGCATACGTGCCGGGAAGCCCGTCATCGTATCGACTTTGCTGCTGAGGGAGCGATAAATTTGTGAAATCTGCGCGGCTTTAAGATCGGGCAGTATCAGGTCTATAAGCAGGCGTTCGTCATCAGAAACGTACACGTGAGAGCCTTTAGTGATTCGGTTGGAATTACGCGCATCAAATACAACAGATCGGCGTTGTGATCCAGCTTCAATCTGCAACTTTTTGACTCTGGAAAAATGATTTTGAATCGGCGGGTTATTTCTAAAGTAAAACGCCCCTTTTGGGGGCGTTTTAAAAACGAAATTATTATTGAAATGCGATATACGCTTGTATGCCGCGTCTGCTTGCTAGGCGCGTTTGCGCGTCGATTTCGCCACCGGTTTTTTGGCTGTCTTTTTCTTGGCAGGCAGCTTTTTCACGTTGGTCTTGGCCACCGGTTTCTTGACGGCAGGCTTCTTGGTCGCCTTTTTGGACACCGCTTTCTTGGCTGTCGTTTTGGCAACGGCTTTCGGCTTCACCAGGACGGCTTCCGGGTCGACCCATCCGATATTGCCATCGGCGCGGCGGTAAACCATGTTGATGCCGCCGTGTTTGGCGCTGCGGAACAAGAAGGCGTTCTGGTGCGCCAGATCAAGACGCATAACGGCCTCTGAAACCGTCAGTGTCGGGATGTTGGTGGTCATCTCGGCGATCACTAATGCGTCATCGCTTTTGCGGCTGTCCTCTTCTTCGGAATCGTTGCTGGACAGTGTGTAATCCTGCGCACGCAGCATCGTGACTTCCGGTGAACGCTCGATGCGTTCATGGTGGTCACGCAGACGGCGTTTGTAACGGCGCAGCTGTTTGGCCGCTTTTTCGGCGGCGGTATCGAATGACAGATAAGCATCACCCTCGGAAGCTTCGGCCAGCACCATGATGTTGCTGCCGATGCGCACGGAAATATGGGCGCGCACCAGACCGTGTCCGTGGCCTTCTTTCGAGAATGTTACGTTTGCGTCCGTGCCATGATTGAAATATTTGCTGTTCATTTCCTCCAGCTTGTCGGTTACATGGGTGCGCAGGGCATCGCCCACGCTCATTTGTTTACCTTGTACGGTAATATGCATGGCAGTCACTTCCATTTGTTGGTTTTGGGAATGTCGTTATCGTAGGCGGAGAATGTGAAAGGATTATGTTTCTTTGGCAATTATACCCCTCCTTCTTCCATCTTAGCCTTTAGAATATTGTCAAATTGTTAAGGACTCTCTAAAGAACCCATACTTATGATATAGGCTGGCGATTATCCGCGTCCAGCCTGACTTTTTTTGATCCGGCGGCGTTGTACCGAGGACGGAATTCCCATCGATTCACGGTATTTGGCGACGGTACGGCGGGCCAGATCGACATTTTCCTTTTGCAGAATCTCGACGATGGCGTCGTCCGACAATACCGCTTCGGCCTTTTCTTGATCGATCAGGCTTTTGATTCGGGTGCGGATGGTTTCGGCGCTATGGATGCTGCCGTCGGCGCTGGTGATGGCAGTCGAAAAGAAATATTTAAGCTCGAACAGGCCACGCGGCGTACCGATATATTTATTGCTCGTCACACGGCTGACGGTGCTTTCATGCATGTCGATCTTCTCGGCGATATCTTTCAGCGTCAGCGGCTGCAGAAATTCGATACCGTAGAGGAAAAAAGGTTCCTGCAATTCGATAATTTCGCTGGCGACCTTGAGGATAGTTTTGGCGCGCTGGTCGAGGGCGCGGATCAGCCAGTTGGCGGAATTCATCTGTTCATTCAGATATTCGCGCGACTTTTTATCGGTGGCGCGGCTTGATACTTCGGTGAAATATTCCTGATTGACCAGTACGCGGGGCAAGGTGTCGGCGTTTAGTTCCACACGCCAGCCGCCGCCTTCTGATTTTGGAATCGCCTTCATCATCACATCGGGCACAATCGTCTGCACGATCAGATGTTCGAAAGCGCTGGCGGGACGCGGGTTCAGCGATTTTATTTCATCGACCATGTCCATCAGATAGGTGTGGTTGACGCCGCATTTTTTACACAGCGCATCATAATCATGCGCCCCCAGCAGCGGCAAGTTATCAAGCAAGGCCTGCATCGGCGTATCCAGTTTTCCCTGATCGTCGAGTTGCAATGACAGGCATTCGGCGAGTGAGCCCGCGAAAATACCCGGCGGGTCGAATTGCTGCAAACGGTCAAGGATGTCCCGGATCAGTTCCGGTTTGGCGCCGAGGCGTTCTGAAAGCACGTCCGTATCCAGACGCAGATAGCCGCTTTCATCCAGCATCTCGATCATCAGGCCGCCGATCATGCGGTCTTTGGAATTTTCGAACGCCATCAGCATTTGTTCGTGCAGATGTTCACGCAGCGTAATCTCACGCGAGAGTGTATTTTCCAGCGTCATTTCGCTGTCTTCAAAGGTGCGGTTGCCGCCGCTGCCGATCTGTGCGGTGCCAGCATCGAAATCACCGCCGGAGGGTTCGGCCTTGGAATCGGCTTCATTACCGGTCCAGGCGTTATCGAATTCTTCGCCCACGTTATCGCTGTTTTTCTCAACCGGCGCTTCGGCGGGGGCGTGGTCGCCGCCTTCCTGTTCGGCTTTTTCCAGCAGAGGGTTCTGGGCGATTTCTTCCTCGACGAATTCGTTCAATTCGACATTGTTCATCTGCAACAGCTTGATGGCCTGTTGCAACTGCGGAGTCATAACGAGATTTTGTGACTGCCTGAGATCCAGGCGCTGGGTGAGATTCGTACTCATGCAAGAATTATACCATGAAAATGGTATTGCGGGAATTGGTGTTTACACCGCTATGCATTTATTAAAGATAATACAGGTAGATAACATGCCCACTAAAGGGATGATAAAAAAATTTAATGGCAATAGTCCTATGCTGATAACAGTACGAAAAAATAAGCTGGTTTTGAGTTTGAAAACGAGCAATGAGGGTAGTAATAGCCATGTGATGATTAAAAGCGATTTAAGCAAGAATACTAGAGGCGTACTATAGAATTCAGGGGTAAATATCATAGGTGTGCTAAAAATAGCTGTAACAGCGAGAATAGGGTTAATTATATACGCTATAAAGTTAATAGCTATTGTTCCATAAATCACCGTTTCAATTTTTTTATCTAGAATTTTTTTGAAAAGCGTATTCATTTATAGAGAGAAGCCTTCGCCGAGATACACCTTACGGACATCATTATTTTCAACGATATCATCGGGGGTGCCTTCCATCAGCACTTTGCCGTCATGCAGGATATAGGCGCGGTCGACGATGCCGAGGGCTTCGCGGACATTGTGATCGGTGATGAGAACGCCGATATTTTTGGTTTTCAAATAGCCGATCAGAGCGCGAATTTCAGCAACGGCAATCGGATCGACCCCGGCCAAGGGTTCATCAAGCATGATGAATTGCGGGCGGCTGGCCAGCGCACGGGCGATTTCGACACGGCGGCGTTCACCGCCGGAAAGGGCGATCGCCGGGGTGCGGCGCAGATGGCTGATCGAGAATTCGGCCAATAAGTCTTCGAGCAATTGTTCCTGATCTTCGACATTCATGTCCTGCGCTTGTACCACGGCGCGGATATTGTCTTCGACCGAGAGGCCGCGGAAGATCGAAGCTTCCTGCGGCAGGTAACCAATGCCGAGACGCGCGCGGCGATACATCGGCAGGCCGGTGATGTCTTGCCCGTCGAGCTGGATATAGCCGGAGTCCGGATTGATCAGGCCGCTGATAATATAAAAACAGGTGGTTTTCCCCGCACCGTTGGGGCCGAGTAGTGCCACGGCCTCGCCGCGCTGCAGAGTCAGGCTGACATCGCGCAGGACCGGGCGTTTTTTATAGGCACGGGACAGATGGGTGGCAGTTAACCCCTTGGGGACGGCCTTCAACTGACGCTTGCGGGGTCTTTTGGGTGCTTCAATCATTACGGTGCATCATGCCCTGAAAAGGGGGAAAAGTCAAAAAAGGCGCGGTTTTCCTAGGGAAAACAAATAGTAAACTAGGGCCGGTCAGGGCGCGGTCAAGCGGCCTGTGGCGGGCTTTGGTATGGGGGGCGATAATGGGGCCGGGGCACTGAGCGGTGGCGGGATGGCGGCCGGGCTGTTTTCGGGGATGACGGTGTAGCCCTGTTCCGGGCGTGGTGCGGGAACGGGCGCAGGGGTGGTTTCTGTTTTTGTGCTGCCGGGATAGAACACGCCCTTGACGCGGCCACTGGTAGGGCTGGTGGTGGTCGTGTCGCCGAACATGCGGCTGACATTGGTGGTCAGGTTGATCTCGGCGCGGGTGCCTTCGAGCACGTTGGGGCCACGGGTGATTTTTACGTTGCCGGTGACTTCGGCGATGTTGGTGGCGGCGTTATAGACACCTTTGTCACCGCTTAAGATTTCAGTGGGCGTGGTGACGATCACATGGCCTTCGCCTTCAAAGCGTTCGAGTTTGCGCCCACCCATCGGCGATGCGGTGCTTGCCCCGTCTTGAACGAAGAAGGCCGAAGCCTTGTCAGCCTGAATTTTATCTTCGCCGCGGATGATCACAACATCGCCATAGGCGCTCAAGCGTCCTTCGGTTACGGCGTATTCGAATTTATCGCGGGCGGTCAGGGTTTGATCTGGCGCGATCATTTTCAGCGCCTGCCCGGTCATGGTGGCGATGCCGCTATCCAGCTCATAGACGGCCTTGTCGCCGAAGGCCTGATTGCCCTGCGAATTGATGACGACATTTTGTTCGGCGGTCATGCGGTAAATGTCGAAATTAGATTTCTCGCTTTCGCGGTAATCGGCGGTCAGTGTTTCAGCGTTGATTGATGTGAGACCCTGTTTGGCTTCGGCTTTGCCGCGGGCGATGTATTTCTTATCGTTGCGGTGCCATTCCAGCGTCTGGTCGGCGGTGATTTCCAGAGGTTTATTCTTCTCAGTGTTGGTTTGTGCCAGCACAGGGGTGGCCATAGTCAGCAGAAAAATGACGAGCATATATTTCATGGCGTTAGAGTCCCTTCATACTTTCCTTCAAGACCATCCTGGCCGGGCCTGTGAATATCACCATGCCCTCGGCATTGCGGGCATCAAGCCCTGTCGCGTCCAGCGTACCGGCGGGGCCGACAATTTTTACCGGCTGGTCGGTGCGGGTTTCACGCGCCTTGGTGTCGATGGTCAGGCGGGTCGTGTCCATGTCATAGCCGCTGCTGTGTTTGACCTTCACATTGCCATCGAGGAACAGGACGCCCGCGTTCTGGCGGTAATGGCCTTTATTGGCGGTGATGTTCAATTTTTCATTTGCACTGACACTGACATCCCCGACGGGGGCATCAAGCAGCAGCATGTCGGGGTTTTGCGTACTTTGCACGGCGCGGGTGGCGCTTAAGCTGTAGGGGTTGTTTTGCGAATCCACGCCTTCGAAGCGCGGATTGACCAGTTCGTTTTGCGTGGCGGGCTGCTGGTTTTGCGCGACGGATTCCGGCGTCACGGGCGTGATCGCTGTTTCCATTTTCGGCCAAGCCATGACGATGGCGACGATGACTAATGCTGCGACCGGCAAGGCATAGCGCATGGTTTTGACGAAACGGCTATAGACCTTGCTGTGGACGACACGGCTTTGTTCATTTCGGATCAGACGGCTTAGGCGCTCGGCCCGCAGTTCCTTGGTGTTTTTGGGAGGGCTGGGGGGCGCGTCGTTCATTCGGCGCCCTTTTTAGAGGCCTGCATTTCCCGGTAGATATGCCATGCTGAAGGCATGATGGAGAGAACAATGATTCCGAGCACGATCGGCAGCAGATAACGGTCAAGCTGTTCCGCCGGGATGAGTTCGCCGAGGAAGTAACCCAGCACAGTTAGACCGACCGCCCATGCCAGCGCGCCGATGATACTGTAAATGACATACAGGCGATAAGGCACACGTGCCACACCGGCAAGAAATGGTGTGAAGGTGCGGATGATCGGCAGGAAGCGCGCCAGAATAATTGTCATCTTGCCGTGTCTTTCAAAGAAACTTTCCGTCATCTTGAGATGTTTCATTTTCAGGAAACGGGTGTCGCCGTTTTTAAACAGGCGCATGCCGACGCGTTTGCCGACTTCATAGCCGAGCAGGTTTCCTGTGACGGCGGCGATGAAGCAGCCGATGGCCAGAATGGCGAGATTGAGAAAGCCTTGTGCGGCCAGTACGCCTGCGGTGAAGAGCAGGCTGTCGCCGGGCAGGAAAAAGCAAAATACGATACCGGATTCGGCGAAGACGATGCCCCAGACGCCCCAATAGCTTAAGGTCTTGATGAGGGCAAGAAGATCAAAATGCATTGGTGAAGTTCCTTATGCTACGCCTGCTTGCAGACAGTCCTGCAAGCGGATCAGGCCGACGAATTTACCCTGTTGAGTGACGGTCAGGCAGGTAATCTGCGATTTGAAACCGTTTAGCATCATATCGACGGACTCGGCGGCGAGCAGATCGCTTTCAATCGATTTCGGATTGCGTGTCATCAGCATTCCGGCTGTCTTGGTCAGCAGGTCTGGACCCATATGGCGGCGTAAATCGCCATCGGTGATAATCCCGACGAGATTTTGTTTTTCATCGGTGATAACGACGGAACCGAGGTTTTTGTTGGTCATTTCCAGCAGCACTTTATCCATCGTATCGTTTTCACGCACGAGCGCCAGCTTATCCAGCGGCTGCATGATTTCAGCGACGGTGCGCAGTTTTTGCCCCAGCTTGCCGCCGGGATGGAAGACGCGGAATTGTTCTGGCGTCAGGCCCATGCGTTCGAGCAGCGCCACGGCCAGCGCGTCGCCCAAGGCCATCATCATCGTCGTCGAGGTGGTGGGGGCGAGACCGTTGGGGCAGGCCTCGGGCATTTTCGGCAGCACCAGCTTGATGTCAGCATGTTTGGCGAGTGTGCTGTCGCCGTTGCTGGTCATCGCGATCAGCGTGATGCCGAAACGGCGGGTGTAATGGATGATGTCGGAAAGCTCGGCGCTTTCGCCGCCGTTCGACAGCAGCAGTACGATATCGGTTTCGGTGATCATACCGAGATCGCCATGGCTGGCTTCGCCCGGATGCACAAAATGCGAAGGTGTGCCGGTCGAGGCCATGGTGGCGGTGATTTTCTTGGCGACGTGGCCGCTTTTACCCATGCCGGCCACGACCAGACGGCCTTTGCGATCCTTCTTCATGTCATGAATAGCCTCGACCGCTTCGCTGAACGCGCCGTCGAGCGATTTGGCCAGTGCCATCAGGCCTTCGGCTTCGGTGGTCAGGGTGCGGACACCGTTTGCGATGTCAGTTTGGCCGTGGTCTTTTTGCATGGCGGGCGCGGCTTTCGGGTTCATCTCTTAATAATCCTTAGTAAATCCGCGAGAAACATGGGGCTAATGGCTGAAAATGTCAATTTCCGGCCAGCCCTCAATATCCAGTTTCGCGCGGACGGGCAGGAAGTCGAAGCAGGCCTGCGCCAGTTTCATCCGGCCTTCGCGTTTCAGCATCTCGTCCAGTTTTTCACGCAAGCCGTGCAGATACAGGACATCATCGGCGGCATAGATCATCTGTTCCTTGGTCAGCTTGTCATGGCCCCAGTCTGAGGATTGCTGCTGTTTGTTCAGCTCAATATCCAGCAATTCGCGGCAGAGCGTCTGCAGGCTGTGCTTGTCGGTATAGGTGCGGCACAGGCGCGAGGCGATCTTGGTACAGTAAATGTTTTTTATGTCAATTCCAAGATTGTGCTGCAGAATGCCGACATCGAAACGGGCAAAATGGAAGAGTTTGGTGATTTTGGCATCAGTCAGCAGTGCCTTGAGGTTGGGGGCGTTGACCTTCCCCGGGGCAATCTGGACGAGATGGGCGTTGCCATCGCCGCCGGATAATTGCACCAGACACAAGCGGTCTCGGTGATTGTTCAGACCCATGGCTTCGGTGTCGATGGCGACGACGGCGCCCAATTTGACGGTTTTGGGCAAATCGCCCTGATGCAGATGAATCTTCGGCTTTTGACTTTTGGCGGTGGCAGGCATGAAAAAACCCCTCTTTTAAGGGGTCAATTCTAACCGGAATACCCGGAAAATCAATGAGTTGCTGAACCTTAAATCTCAACCTTACGGGAGAGAAGTGGTGCCCAAGAGAAGACTCGAACTTCCATGACATTGCTGTCACACGGACCTGAACCGTGCGCGTCTACCAATTCCGCCACTTGGGCATGCCGATATATGGGCATTCGGGGAAAAGCAGCGCTGTTATTAACCCACGGTGACAAGGATGTCAAACAGGTTTATGATCTGGGTTCATCCAGCCCGTTCGGGTTGCTTCCCCGTTTCCGACTTCTTAATATTCTATTGGCAGACTGGGGAGAAGAGTAGAACTATTCAGAATACGCTTATTGCCGGGAAGGGCTTGATATTCCATGAAAATTCTTGTCATTGATCGTGACACGCTGGCTACGCAGTTGATTCGTTCGCGCCTTGAGGTCAAGGGGCATACGATCGTCGAGGAGCCGGTCAAGAACAATGCGATCGCCTTGCTGGAGAAGGATGCCTATCAGGTCGTCTTTATCGATCCGGCACCGCTGAATAATGCGCGGCCTGTCGTCCTGGGCATTCGCCGCGCCATGCGCAACTATCCCTATATCATTCTGATGTCGCAGGACATGCCACGTGATGAAGCGTTGCGCGCGGGTGCGAACGAAATCATGGTCAAGCCGATCGATCATACCGGCCTTGAACGGGTGATGGAAAACGCCGACCGTCTGACCTCGCTGATTAAACGCATCGGTGATGAAAGCGAGGACTTCCCCTCGGCGGGTGGTGTGATCGCGAAATCAGCGTTCAACCAGTTGTTCCTGTCTTGTATCGACCGCGCTGACCGTTACGGCGAGCGCTCATTCCTTGTCTTTATCGGCATCAAGAATTATCAGGAAATTCTGTCGATGGATGGTGCTTATGCCGCTGAATATGCGACCGCCAAGCTTTCGCAGTATCTGGTGCGTCTGCGTCGTCAGTCCGACATTATCGCGCAGACCGGCAAGAGCGAATTCTGCCTGATGCTGCAGCGCCCGATGTATGAAACCGAACCGATGGAAGCCGCAAACCGTTTCGCCGATGCGCTGCGCCGTTTCGATGATATCTGCGCCAGCGAGAACGTGAAGGTGGAAGTCGCGGTGACGCTGGTTGATCTGCCGGTCGGTGACAAGCATATCGAACATGTTGTTACTTATACAAAACAACGCGCGAACGCGATTTAACCTACGGCGGTATGCGTTGCTTGACAGCGCTGCCTGCCACCCTTCAAGGTGAAAAGAACAACAGGACGAATCCGTCCTTTATCAAGAACCCGCCGGACGAGGCGGGTTTTTTATTGTCCTTTTCATTCTTCCCAGGAGATTACCATGCCTACACTTCTTCCCCGCGACAGCGAGAATAATGTTATCCCGGCTGTGCGCCTGAAATCATCAGGGGCGCACAGCATCGCCGCTACGGCCTCCTCGGCGCGTAACAGTACGGCCTTCGCCGCTGACACGCAGATCGTCAGTTTATATGCCAGTGTCCCGGTGCATGTGAAATTCGGTACATCGGCAGTGACGGCTACTGCCAGCGATCATTATTTTCCGGCGGGCACGTACTACGATTTTTCGATTGGCGGCGGCAAGGTCAATCACTACACGCATGTCGCGATCATTCGTAGCGGTAGCACCGATGGTACGGTTTATATTTCGGAGAAAGAGTAATTATTCACGATTGTCATTCTGAGGGCGAAGCCCGAAGAATCCCGCTTGCCGTTAAGATGCGGTCCTTCGCTTGCACTCAGGATGACAGAAGGTTGATGGTGCTAAACGCTCGATCTGGATTTCAGCGCGGTCATAATCGTGCCTTCATCCAGATAATCAAGCTCGCCGCCGACAGGTACACCGTGCGCGAGGCGGGTGATTTTTAACGGCGGTTTGGCATCGTGCAGGCGGTCGCTCAAATAATGGGCGGTCGCCTGTCCATCGACGGTCGCGGCCAGCGCGAGGATCACTTCTTCAACCCCGTCCAGCCGTTCGATCAGCGGGCGGATGGTCAGCATGTCGGGCGTCACGCCATCAAGTGCGGACAATATGCCGCCCAGAATATGGTAGCGGCCTTTGAAGGCACCGGTGCGCTCAATCGCCCACAGATCAGCAACGCCCGCGACAATGCACAAGGTTGCTTGCCCGCGTTGCGGGTTGGTGCAGATACGGCAAGGGTCGGAAAGATCAAGATTGCCGCAGGTGGTGCAGGTACGCACCTGCGCGGCGGTTTGTTCCAGCGCCTGCATCAGCGGGTTCATCGCTTTCTGGCGGTTGGTCAGCAGATGAAGGGCGACACGGCGGGCGGAACGCGGGCCTAGGCCCGGCAGTCCTGCCAGTGCGCGGATCAGGCTGTCGAGCGGCCCGTCATTTTGTCGTGATGAATAAGACATGGCGCATATCTTATTCGTTCATGCGGCGGCCTTCCAGCTTCTTCGGATCGCTGTACACAAAAAGGCTGGAGGGCAGGTTGACGCCTGTCTGCAGCTGGAACAATTCGACTTCGGTAATGCCGCCTTGCGAATCCGTCACGCGCCATTTTTTCAGGGCGAAGGGTTCCGGTGTGAAGCCGAGGGTTAGTGTGCCTGCCGCCGGGTCGGATGTTTGCACCAGTGAAATCTGGACCAGATCGCCGCCGCGCTTGATGTCGCTGACTTTCACATCACCCGATAGTTTCAGGTCGGGGCGCAGCAGGAAATCCGCCATGGTTTGGCCGATGGGGGCGTTGCTTTGTTCCTGCAGCTGGCTGTCATAAAAATAGATAAAGAAACCGTCGGCGACGATGAAATCCTTCACCGGCGGATCATATTCAAAACGCAGCTTGCCGGGGCGGGAGATATAGAACGTGCCGATGGCCTGTGATCCATTGCCGGAGGTCTGCAGGAAGCGCGCTTTGCCGGTTTTCAGGCTATGGAGATAGGCCTCTGCTTGCGCAATCTCAGGCGCTTGTGTTTGCGCCAGCGCCGGGAAGGAAAAAACCAATAAGGCCAATGCCAAGAGGATATGTTTCATACCCTTATTTCTAAAGAAACAAGGCGGCGAAAGAAAGGCTGAAAAAGGGTCTTTTTACTCTCCAGGGCGGCATCACCACCCTGGAGACGGGTGTCAGAAAATAAGGAACATATGGCCTTATTCGAATTTGAGATTGTAGTCTGCCTTCAAGTAGGCAACTGGCTTGCCATCTTTTATCAGCAAAGTGTCCTGCATAGGGAGGTGGCAATCATCAGCGCGCAAAGAGGAGCCTAGAGATTTTCTGCAAAGCTTGGTTAGTTTCTCCATGCTCAACACTCTGTCGGGAGGAATTTCATAGGTCTCATTGCCCGCTTTGACTTTCCCCTCTTTCAATTGAACGTCAGACCAGCTTTCCTCCAGAGAAGAAAAATTTTCTATATCTTGTTGAAGGGCATCAGGTTCTATAAGAGTTCTGGATTCAACCAACGCGCTCAGGGCTTGAAGCGTTGATCTTTCATAGATATCAAAAAGTGGTTTGAACCAGTTCTCAGTGGTATCGGTATTAGAAACCGGATTTTGCTCTTTGTCGGGAGAGCAGGCTACCATGGCACCACTTAGTGCGACGGCCCCTAAAAATTTCCAAGCTATATGCATCACACTTCCTATTTTTGTTAGTTATCGAGGAAAACTCCCCTTTTTCAGGACTATGGATAGCACTTCAATATTTGGAGTCGCAAGGAAATATGAAAACTAATGTAATCTGCTGATATACCTACTCTTTCAGCGATACCAACGTGGCGTTGCCGCCCTGACGGGTGGTGTCGATGCTGATGACTTTTTCCGTGGCGAAGCGGGGCAGGTAATGCGGGCCGCCCGCTTTGGGGCCGGTGCCGGATAATCCCTGCCCGCCGAAGGGCTGTACACCCACGACAGCACCGATCATAGTGCGGTTGACATAGAGGTTCCCGGCCTTCACTTCGTTCGTCACATTTTTGATGGTGGTGCCGATACGGGTATGCAGGCCGAAGGTCAGGCCGTAACCGGTGCTGTTCACATCATCGATGATCTGCGGTAAGTCCGCGGCCTTGTAACGGATCACATGCAGGATCGGGCCGAACACTTCGCGTTCCAGTTGTTTGATGCTGGCGATTTCATAGGCGACGGGCGCGAAATAGAAACCCTTGTGCGTTAAAGCGGGATCGCACGGGCAGGCGGCAATGAACTTGCCGATCTGATCGAGCTTGCGGCGGTGCGCGGTCAGGTTGCCGTGTGCCTCGGCGTCGATAACCGGGCCGATATCGCTGCTATATTCAATCGGTTCGCCGACGCGGCGTTCGGCCATCGCGCCTTTGAGCATATTGATGATTTTATCGGCGACATCTTCCTGCACATACAAAACACGCAGCGCCGAACAACGCTGGCCAGCGGAACCGAAAGCGCTGATGAGCGCATCATCGACGATTTGTTCGGGCAGGGCAGAGGAATCGATGATCATCGCGTTCTGGCCGCCGGTTTCGGCGATCAGCGGCACGATAGGGCCGTCTTTGGCGGCGAGTGTGCGGTTGATCAGGCGGGCGACTTCAGTCGATCCGGTGAAGGCGACGCCCGCGACATCTTTATGCGCGACCAGTTCGCCACCCGTTTTCCCGTCGCCTTGCACCAGAATAATGGCATCCTGCGGGACGCCTGCTTGATGCATCAGGTTGACCGCATAGGCGGCGATCTTTGGTGTTTGTTCGGCGGGTTTGGCGATGACAGAATTACCTGCCATCAGTGCGGCGGTGATTTGACCTACAAAAATCGCGAGCGGGAAATTCCACGGGCTGATGCAGATGAATGTGCCGCGCCCGTGCAGCGTCATCACGTTGCTTTCGCCGGTGGGGCCGGGTAGGCGTTCGCCGTTCTCATTAAAATCATGGCGGCCACGCTGCGCGTAGTAGCGGCAGAAATCGACGGCTTCGCGCACTTCAGCGATGCCGTCATCCAGTGTCTTGCCCGCCTCTTTTGTGCAGAGTGCCATCAGTTCCGGCATGCGCTGTTCCATCAGGTCAGCAAATTTTTCCAGTGTTTGCGCACGGGTTTCAGCGGGTGTTTTCGACCAGACGGCAAAACCTGTTTTGGCTTTGCTAAAGGCCTGTTCAATGTTTGCGCCTGGTGTTTGCACTTGTGCAATATCAAAGGCTTTGATTTTGGCCAGCAGCGGTCCGCGCAGCGTGTCCTCAGTCAGATCGGTGCCAGCAGAATTTTTGCGTTCCGCGCCATAGATATTGGCGGGCAGCGGGATATGGCGGTGGCGTTTGGCCGGATGGTTTTGCGCGGCCAGTACCGGATCGGTGACGACTTGTTCCGCCGGGATTTTTTCATCCAGCATCTGGTTGACGAAGTTGCTGTTGGCGCCGTTCTCCAGCAGGCGGCGGACGAGATAGGGCAGCAGGTCTTCATGGCTGCCGCAAGGGGCATAAACTGCCACACCCGCCATGCCATCGGCCAGCACCAGATCATGCAGTGATTCACCCATGCCATGCAGGCGCTGGAATTCGAAGCCGCCGCGGTTATTGCCTGCCAGTTCCATCACAGCGGCGACTGAATGCGCGTTATGTGTGGCCAGCATCGGGTAAAGAACATCGCGGCGTTCCATCATCTTTTTCGCATTGGCGATGTAGGACAGGTCGGTGTTCACCTTGCGGGTGAATACAGGATAATCATTTAGACCCATCACCTGTGCGCGTTTGACTTCAGTGTCCCAGTAGGCGCCCTTGACCAGACGCACCTGTAATTTGCGGTTGGTTTTCTCGGCGATATCAATGACACGGTCGATCAGCAGCGGGCAGCGTTTCTGATAAGCCTGCACGGCAAGGCCGAAGCCTTCCCATTGTCCGAGTGCTTTTTCAGCGGCGACAGCCTCGATGATGTCGAGCGAGATTTCAAGGCGATCGACTTCCTCGGCATCGACCGTCATCGGTACATCGTAATTCGCGGCCAGTATTGCCAGATCGCGCAGGCGTTCAATCATCACAGGCAGGCAACGGTCGGCCTGCGCCACGCTGTAACGCGGATGCAGCGCCGAGAGTTTCACCGAGATGCCGGATTTCATGCCCTGATGCGTGTGTGTGCCGATGGCGCGCAGGGCGTTGACGTAAGACTGGAAATAACGCTCGGCATCTTCCGCCGTGCGGGCGCCTTCACCCAGCATGTCGTAAGACAGGCGGTAGCCCTTTTTCTCATACCCGTGCGCGTTCTTGATCGCTTCGTCGATGGTGCGGCCTAAGACGAATTGCTTACCCAACATTTTGAGCGCTTCGATGATTGCCTTGCGGATCACCGGCTCGCCCAGACGTGAGAGGGCCGAGTCGAGTGTCTTGCGGGTAAGGGAGAGGCCAAAGCCAGCGGCCTTCATCATCAAATCTTTGGTGTCGCCCTGCGCGGCCAGCCAGTCGGCGGCCTTCATCTTGTCGCGGATCAGCAGATTGGCGGTGGCGGCATCGGGAATGCGCAGCAGCGCCTCGGCCAGCGTCATCAGCGCGAGGCCTTCTTCGGTATCGAGGCCGTATTCACGCAGGAAAGATTCCAGTTCACCCATCTTGCGTTTGGTGGCACGGACGCGTTCGACGATATTCTTGGCGCTCGCATGCACACGCTGGCTGCGGGCGGCATCCCACGGCAGGTCGCGTAGCAGCGCGTCAACGCAGGTGGCTTCGTCGGCATAAAGCAGGGTGGAGAGTGTGTGCGGCATCAGTTTAATTCCGTTATTTTCAGGCCGTTGTTTTTCAGGATGAATTCTATATGATTGGCGCATAATGACAACTGAGAGAACATCTAATATTGCACCGCGCTCCAACGTTCCGGAACTCAGCGTTTCCGAGCTTTCGGGGAGTATCCAGCGTTCGCTGGAGGACAGTTTTGGCCGGGTGCGGGTGCGCGGGGAAATCGCCGGGATGAAACTGGCGTCGTCCGGGCATCTTTACGCCGACCTCAAGGATGAAAACGCCAATATCAATATTATCTGCTGGCGTTCGACGGTGCAGCGTCTGAAGGTGAAGCCGGAAGACGGGCTGGAAGTCATCTGTACCGGCAAGATTACGACTTATCCCAAATCATCGCGTTACCAGCTGATTGTCGATTCGATTGAACTGGCGGGCGAAGGTGCCTTGCTCAAGATGCTGGAAGACCGCAAGAAGCGGCTGGCGGCGGAAGGGTTGTTTGATCCGACGCGCAAAGTGGCGCTTCCCTATCTGCCGCGTGTGATCGGGGTGGTGACATCGCCGACGGGGGCGGTGATTCGCGATATTCTGCACCGCCTGAATGACCGCTTTCCGCGTCATGTGCTGGTGTGGCCGGTGATGGTGCAGGGTGACGGCGCGGCGGAACAGATTGCGGCGGCGATTCGCGGGTTTGATGCATTGCCTGAAGGCGGCAAAACACCGCGTCCTGACTTGATTATTGTGGCGCGCGGCGGTGGCTCACTCGAAGACCTGATGGCGTTTAACGAGGAAATTGTCGTGCGCGCCGCTGCGGACTGCGCTATCCCGCTGATATCGGCGGTCGGGCATGAAACCGATACGACGCTGATAGATTATGCCGCTGATGTGCGGGCACCGACGCCGACGGCGGCGGCTGAAATGGCCGTGCCCGTGCGGGCTGAATTGCTGGCAGCGACGATGGATGGCGGGCGGCGTCTTTTCGGCGCGATGACACGTTTGATCGATCATCGCCGCGAACGCACACAGGCGATGGGCGCACGGCTCGGCGATCCGCGCCGCTTGCTGGAAACCAAGATCCAGAATCTCGACCATGTGAGTCACAAGCTAGATGGTGCGTTCGACAAGGGTATCAAGCTGCGGGAAACCCGGGTGGTGCGGCTGGGGGCTTCCTTGCGGCACCCACGGGCCTTGATCGACCGTGAAAACCAGCGTCTGCGCGACCGTGCTGAACGGCTGAAAAATGCCGGTGCCCGTCTGACCATTGAGAAAGCGCAGGTGCTTAAATCATTGACCCGGATGCTGGACAGCCTGTCGTTTGAGCGGGTTTTAGACCGGGGTTATGTGGTGGTGCGTGATGCGGCCAGCGATAAACCGATCACCAGTCCGGCGGATGTCCGTGCCGGGCAGGGTTTATCACTGCAATTCAAGGGCGAACGCCGCCTGAAAACCACGGCGCAGGACTAAACCCGCCGCTTCTCTTTTTCTCAAGATTTTTGATTTTTAAGGCGAGCAGATTGTGAATTTCTCAAGCTGCTGGGAATTTTTCTCAATTTCTTGTAATATTATTACCCGACTATGGGTAATTTTATTTCATTTAGTCTTTTTGCGCTGCGTGGTACAGAATTTCTTGTGTGCAGCGCACAATGGGCGCATCTTTTTCTCACCGCCCCATACAAACAAGAGAGCGAGAACAAGGTTTTTCTAGCGTAATAAAGGGTTACTGCCATGAAAAAAGATTTTGAAACTTCTTCCACCAATTCTGTTCCTGTCAATTCCGTCTCTGTCGACGCCATCAACTTCATCATGGATAACGTGTTCGACTGGGATTCCCACAAAGAACATGCCGGCCTGCGGATGAGCTATGACGATTACCAGACGCTGGCGAAATCTCTGCGAGCCAGCCTCGAATCGGCCTGCCCCCATGTACATGGCCGTAAAGTGATCGATGGTTTTGATGCCCATATCGGCGGGCGTATCTACTCTTTGAGAATGAAGAACAACCTGTCTCAGGAAGATGTCGCCAGCCATATCGGTGTTACGTCCCAACTCATTGAGAAATTTGAAACGGGTGCCGATAAGGTTTATGCGACAACGCTTTTTAAATTGTCTCAATATATCGGCGAACCGGTCACCAGCTTTTTTGAAGGTTATGATGCCGCTAAAACCCCGCAGTCTTCGTTAAGCACCACCCTGCAGAACTATATCGAATTGCTTCATAACAACTGGGCCGGTGAATTAAGCGAGATCAAAGGCCTGACGCGTTCCGTCGTTCAGGTGTATCTGGAAGCCGAGGCTGGCAACCGTGCATCGCTTGAAACCTTAGGGCGTGAGCTGAAGGGCAGGATCAACTACATGGAAACCCATTATGCGGACGTAACGCATGCGCAGGAACTGCCGGTGCACATGTTGTCCAACGCCATGGAAACGAAAGAAGACAACGCCCGCACCGCTGTTGAAGGCAAAACCGCTTTCGCGCAGCAAGTTGGTGATGTGATCAAGCAGGGCAAGGCTGGGGAAACCAGTCTGGCACGTAGTAAATTCCCGGGCCTTTTCAAATTGGTAGGTCGCTGATTTTTCTGGTTTTCCCCTGAAAGAACCCCGCTATCAGACGATAGCGGGGTTTTTCTTTTTATCTGTTTAAACCATCTGAGGACTCTTGAGGTTATGTTTCATTTTTCTCAGGGCTTTGGCCTCAATCTGCCGTGCCCTTTCTCTGGTGCATCCATATTCAACCGCGACGTCACCCAGCACCGCTTCTTCTCCATTCAGACCATAAAGCTTGCTCAGAACATTGATTTCCCGCGCCGTCAGCTTTGACAGGGCGTCTTCGATTTTTTTACGTGTCTGTGCGTCGATCAGAGCGCTTTCGGGCGCAGAAAACCCGTCATGCAAAACAGGCATCTCCATGTTTTCGATGCGATCCAGACTCAGTGCCGCAGATTCCGGTGCGCCAAATAGTTTTTCTGGTGAAACTTTCAGGAAGGCGGCCAGCATGGAAGCGCGCATTGTATAGTCGGGCAGTTCCTTCATAAATACATGTTCCCGTCCTTCGGTCATGTGCAGGAAATTTTGATAATCCCCGTGACTGCCGATCTTCCGATCCGTCGCTACTGAGGTGTCCATGATGGCTGCGAATGCCCGGTATAGTTCGCTGACCCGTTTATAGCCCTGCGCATCCATTGCCGCAGCCACCGCCGGAAGAAGTCTTTCGCTGCGCTGTCCGGCACCCGTATTGCCCGTCGTATTCATAAGAAATTTTCTATCCATAACTATCCTCCGAGCTTGAGTAAATCAGATTAAATCACAATTGGGCGACTTTAGTGGTTTTGCTTTTATTATGTCAATAAATATCACTTTGATGCTCTTTTACCGGGCTTTTTCTTACTATTTCCGCCGTTTTTGCTGTATTTTCCGCGCATAAGGTTATTCCAACGGATATAATGAATTTATGCGCGTCACGATCAAAGAGCTTATGGACAAGATGGGGGTGGGATTTGTTCCCGGCCCTTACGAATCCGTGCCCTGGTCAACTTATGACGCGGCCAAGGGGATTACGTGCAGCGCCGAAGTGCGCATGAGCGCCGATTCCGACGAGATCGAAGCTGAAATCCAGTTTATGTACGATACGCCGCCTCCGGGCAAAGGTTCGATGGAACCGATCTGTTCCCTGAAAGCATTGCCGCAGGCTGATGGCCAATGGAACGTCATGGATTTTAAAATTCGCGGCGAGGCCTATGGTGCGGATAAATATGACTGGGAAGAAAAAGCCTGTAATTTTTTCCAGATGGTGGTGCAGGAATTGCTGGGAGGCAACATCCCGAATATTGATGACCTGCTGGAAGAGGCGTTCCATTCACGCGAGCGTTTCGCTGACCAATATGGCGGCGGGGGCGGCAAATCCCCCAAGATTCGTTCTGATCAAATTCTCAATATCAAAGGCCGCGGTTTTTAAGTCCCGGTTGATTGCAGCTCGCGGACGATAATGCCGTAACGTGTGGCGATCTCGGCCAAGCCACCATTGACCACTTGCGCGTTGGCTTCGAAATACCATTTTGGTCCTTCGCGGATCAGGGCGGCGACATAGATGGCGTTGCCGCCTTTCAGTTCGTCATTTTCGAATAAAAAGCGGCAGACTTCGTTCTGGTCGTCTTCATTGACGACGCGCAGGAAGACATCACGCACCATGCTGAAATTCATGCCTTTGCTTTCCTCGTCATAGATAGAAAGGACAAAGACAATTTTATGCGCGTCAAACGGGATGGCGTTCAAGTCGATGCTCAGGGCTTCGTCGTCGCCTTCACCTGCGCCGTTACGGCTGTCGCCCAGATGCTTGAGGCCGCCTTCGAGGCCGCTGGTGGCATTATAAAAGATGAAATCCTCATCCGTTCTCGTCAGTTCAGCGCGATCAAGAATGAAAGCGGATAAATCGATATCAATTTTTCCTTCCTCAAGGGCGCGCTGTTCCCAGCCGGCGCCAATCCTGAGGCGTTTGATCGTTGGATCTTTGCGCAGCAAATCCATATAATCGCCGCGTTTGACGAAATTTATGCCGTCATCGAACATATGCGCCGCAATTTCGGGGGGCACTTCCTGACGAAATTCTTCTCCGGCCTTGATCATGTCGGAATCTTCAAAGGCGGGGCTGCCCGGGGACGGTGCGGGCGGCGGCGCCATACCTGTACCGATATCGATTGGTTTGACATCGTCTTCTTCAGCTTGCAGTTTCTTGAAGATGTCGTCTTCGTTTTCAAAATCGCTCATGTTGTTTTCCGTCTTGCTTGTCTCTTGAGAATTATTTCTGGCCGTCATCCCATGACAGGCCAAAGCCATAGGCGCGATCCATCTCGGCGTGGCCGGGGAAATATTCGCCGTAGTTTGTGAACTTAATGCTGTTATTGTCGTTTTCGATGGCGGCCACGGCGCAGACCGGCAAATTATTTTTCTTGATAGCCGGCGTGATCGTCAGCGGTTGTTCACCGGGGATACGTATAGTTACCTTCGGTTTGATTTCAGCCCAGTTGGCCTGACCGCTATAGATATAGACGTAAACGACCAATCGTTTAATGTCGGCCCAGCGTGTACCGTTGATATGAATGCCTTCGTCGTCGCCTTCCTTATCGCCTGTGCGTTCATCGCCGGAGAGATGGATAAAGGGGGTGCTGTCGTAATTGCCGTACATATTGCCAAAGGCCTGCAGAGCGCCGCGGCTGCCGTCATGCAGTTCGTAAAGGCAGCCAACGTCTATGTCGACGCCCTGTTTCGTCGCTTTCTTGAGCAGCTTGCCGAAGAAACCCGCCTTCTGGACTTCGATATTGTCCCATGATGCGCCTACCACGATATCTTCAAAACCCTTGTCGGTTTTGTTGATGATCGTGGTTTCGCCGAAACCATTGAGCAGATTTTCGATATGCTCGTCGTTATCAGGGCGATACCCGGCGGCACCCTTGGCCTGACCGTGGCCTGAGTATTCGGCGCGGTTGCGCGAGGCTTCGGCCATGGCATCGGTGGAAATCGTATCGCGGGGCATGAGAAATTCTCCTTAGAGTCCTGACGGCAAAAGGATAGCACTAACCTTTCCGCCATAAAACCTTGAAAAGGACCGCCTAAACAAGACGGCACAAAGGCCATTCCGCCATTGTGCCGTCCTGAAGGTTAAAATTCTGGAAAACTTTGATGGCCGTCAGCGTCCTAGTTGAAGCTCGTGCAGCGCCTTGGCGCTTTTCAGCTGCGATAAGGCGTCGTTGCAGTTTTTGGCGCCCTTTGCGATCGTACCCAGATCAAAAACCACGCCTGATGTTGGATGACGGAAGGTGTCATATTCCCCAATGGGGGAACCGTTATTGTGGTATCCGCGCAGAGGATCATATGTCAGTGTCAGTTTTCCGCCTTCGGCGCGGCAATTAAAGAGTCCTGCGCTTTGCGTGACCGGTGTTGTTCTTACAATCGGCGTGGGCTCCGGGGCTTTTTCAGCTTCGTCCTCCTGATTAGCACCAATGATGCAGGCTACGCCGATCCATATTGCTACGGACCAGAAAAAGCCGAGTTCCTTTTTGGGCTCTTCGAAAGAGAGAGATGGGTCTTTCTTATTGTTCCTTTCCCCATTACATAAGTCCTTTACATGCTGGTTAGGCTGATTGATGGACGCCATCTCTGTCTTGTGATTGCGTTGCGCATTCTGTTCGCTGATTTTCTGTGCGAAGGAATCGTGAACATCCCTTGGTGCGTATTGGCGGGGCGTTTCACCACGCTGCGCCATGTCCCGGCCTTTATCGAAATCCGAACCCATGTATTCTTTCCTTAAGTTTTTTCCAGAATGATGGGGTGATTCCTAACATATATTTTCCAGAATATCAAATCGATAGATTTTACCCTGTGCGGTTGGTGCCCGTGCCCGATGTGCCATCCTTAACTCTACCGGGCGCTTATATGCTAAGAGGCCTAGGATTTGCGCGTTGAGTTTTCTGTCAATTCTCATATATAAGTAGGCCTGCAGACGCGATTAAAGCCCCGCACCTTTGTGGCGGGCCTGCGCGCAGCAAACAGGCAACACCAATAACCAAACGGAATCAATAAGATGGCCTCGTACGAATATGTCTATGTGATGAACTCTCTGTCCAAGACCTATCCCGGCGGGAAGAAGGTCCTGGAGAATGTCACGTTGAGTTTCTTCCCCGGTGCCAAAATCGGTGTGCTGGGCCCGAACGGTTCGGGTAAATCGACATTGCTCAAAATTATGGCCGGTCTGGATAATGAATATACCGGCGAAGCCTGGGCGGCGAAAACCGCGCGCATCGGTTATCTGGCGCAGGAGCCTTATCTCGATCCGAAAAAGAACGTCCATGAGAACGTGATGGAAGGTCTGGCGCCTGTTAAAGCGATGGTTGATCGCTTCAATGCCATCGGCATGGAAATGGCCGAGCCTGATGCCGACTACGACAAGCTGATGACGGAAATGGGTGATCTGCAGGAAAAGATCGACGCCGTGAACGGTTGGGAACTTGACCGCACGGTTGAGATTGCGATGGATGCATTGCGTTGTCCGCCTGCGGATGCCGATGTAACAAAATTATCCGGTGGTGAACGCCGCCGCGTGGCGCTGTGCCGTCTGCTGCTGGAAAAGCCTGACATGCTGCTGCTTGATGAACCGACCAACCACCTTGATGCTGAATCTGTCGGCTGGCTGCAGCGGTTCCTTGGCGACTATGCCGGGACTGTCGTGATGGTCACCCACGACCGTTACTTCCTTGATAATGTCACCGGCTGGATTCTCGAACTCGACCGCGGCCGCGGCATTCCTTATGAAGGCAATTACTCTGCCTATCTCGAAGCCAAACGCAAACGGATGATGCAGGAATCCAAAGAAGAAGACGAACTGCAGAAGACGCTTTCCAAAGAACTCGAATGGATCAGAGGTACGCCCGAGGGTCGCCGCAAGAAGTCCAAAGCCCGTGTGGCGGCTTATGATGAGTTGTTAGCGCAATCAGAAAAGCAGGACACGCGCGGTACGCAGATCGTTATTCCGGCACCGCCGAGACTGGGCGAAACGGTGATAGATGCGAACCATATCCGCAAGGCCTTTGGTGATCGCCTGCTGATCGAGGACCTGACATTCAAATTGCCCCCCGGTGGTATTGTTGGTGTGATCGGCCCGAACGGTGCCGGTAAAACCACATTGTTCCGCATGATCACGGGTCAGGAAAAGCCTGATGCCGGAACCTTCAAGGTCTCTGACAATGTAAAGCTTGGCTATGTCGATCAGAGCCGCGATTCACTTGATCCGGCCAAGAATGTCTGGGAAGAAATTTCCGATGGCATGGATATTCTGGAACTGGGCAAAATCAAGATGGCTTCACGCGCATATGTAGGTTCGTTCAATTTCCGCGGTCCCGACCAGCAGAAAAAAGTCGGGCAGCTTTCGGGTGGGGAACGCAACCGCGTACACCTTGCCAAGATGCTTAAATCCGGCGCGAACGTCCTGCTGCTCGATGAACCGACTAACGATCTGGATACGGAAACATTGTCGGCGCTGGAAGAAGCGCTCGAAAATTTCCCGGGCTGCGCCGTTATCATCTCGCACGACCGCGCATTCCTTGACCGCCTGGCGACCCATATCCTCGCGTTCGAGGGTGATTCGCAGGTGGTCTGGTTTGAGGGCAATTACGAAGATTACGAAAAAGACCGTCACCGCCGTCTCGGCAAGGATGCCGACCAGCCGCACCGGATCAAATACAAGCCGCTGACCCGCGCCGCTTAAGGCATTGTTATTGAAAATAAAGGGTTTTTCGGAAGGCCGGTTCTGGCAACAGGGCCGGTTTTCTGTTATTATGTTTAGTAAGAAGAAAATTAAATAAAATTTTATGCATCTGGCGGTATGATACTATGGACAGAATAGTAGTTGGGGGAATATTCATAAAAAGTGCAGTTTATTCAAGGCATTAACACCAAGCAGGTTTTGGCATACACGATGCTGCCGGGGGTCGTCCCGCGTCTTCGTGCATTTGCTGCTGATGGTTTTAGCTGGATAGCGAGCCTGATGGCCTCGATTTATGCCGCTGTCGGACTGTTGCCGCCCACGCACCCCTACCTTAATCCGGCCAATAAAGGCCGCTTTGGCATGCGCCATGTGATGGTGGAAGCCGGGCGGCGTCTGAAATTCGACCGTCACCATATCGATCAGGTTATTATCTATTTCACGCTGCTGACCGGCGTTGTGCTGTTGCTGGGGCAGATTGCGCTGCTGGCTTTCGGCCTGACATTCGGTTCGGCTTTTGCGGGGCCGGGCTTCCTCGGTCTGTTTGTTACACCCGATCCGACCGAAGATGTGGCTTTCATGCTGCTCGACCGCGTGTTCGCGGTGCCTGACCTTTACGGTTCCCAGTTCGATCCGGCGATTGCCGGGATGACGCCGTTCAGTGTTGGCCTGCAGGCGCTTTTCCAGTTCTACAGTCAGGCGATGCTGATCGTCGGTGTTTTTATCCTGCTTTATTATGCCGTTATTCTGGTTGCTGAAACGGCGCAGTCGGGCACACCTTTCGGCAAACGTTTTGATTCCGTCTGGGCGCCGATCCGTCTGGTGGTGGCGATTGGTCTGCTGGTGCCGGTCAATTACGGTTATAACAGTGCGCAGTATATCGTTCTTTATGCCGCGAAATTTGGCTCCAGTTTTGCAACCAATGCCTGGAATATTTACAATGACAGCGTGGCCGCTGCCGGGGCGGCGTGTACTCTCGGCGGTGCCAATAACGCTGTCGGCTGGTGCGATGAGTCTTTGATTGCTACACCGCGTTCACAAGACGTTATGCATCTTGTGCAGTTTATGACGATTGTGCGCGCCTGTAAGGTTGCCTATGAAACGATCTACCGCAGTGAAACGCCGCCGCGTACTATCCGGCCTTACATTGTGCGCAAGACGGCCGCCGGACAGGAATTTCAGGAAATCACCGGGTTTGCTTCACCACCATGGATTACCGCGCTCGAATTTTATAATTACGAAGATATCCTGATCGTCTTCGGCCACCAAAGCGCCCTGCATACCAAGGCGACCGGGACGGTGCAGCCTTATTGCGGCGAGATCGTTGTGCCAACGACAGATGTAACGCAAGTTGGGCCGCAGGCTATTCAGGGCATGTATTACGCCATGGTTTTGGCGATGTGGGACGATGCGCGCATGGAAGAATTCGCACGTAAAGCGAATTCCATGAAGATCACGCAGTTCAGTCAGGAATTTGGCGGCCCTTGTTCCAATCAGATCAGCGTCGGCGATGTCGGTGCTTGTCAGGCTGGCGGCGGTACGCCTGCATCGATTGGCGGGATTAGCGCGGAGTTCCCCAGCGCTGAATTCGGACAGCAATTGAAGACGGCCTACTATATGACGTCGAATGCCATTCTTCTGGCAGGGCGGGCTGCGGCGATTGCGGCGACGGACTTTACCGTGACGGCGGAAATGCGCGCGCGCGGCTGGGGTGGTGCTGGTATCTGGTACAACCAGATTGCTGAATGGAACGGTTCGCTGTTTTCGGCTGCGATCAATATTCCGACACCTAAAAACATGCCGTTGGTGATGAGAGAAGTCGAATCGCAAAAAAGCGGTACCGACCAGAACATGCCCGCGATTGAACGTTATGCTCCTTATCTGGCGACAAAAGACCGCGTCGGCGATATCAAGCTTGATCCGAATGAACGTCCGATTGCCGAGATGCTGTCAGATATTCACCAATACTGGCGTGGCAAGAACCCGACGGAAAAAACCGAGAACAAGGCCAGCGGTAACGTCTTCTTCGATACTTTAAGCGCTATTTTCGGTTTGAATGGCCTGTTTACAATCCGTGAAAATCCGACAACCCATCCGATGGCGCAGCTTTCCGGCATTGGCCGCAGTATTGTTGAATCGGCCATTCGTAACCTGATGACGGCGATGGGGTTCTCATTCCTGGGCGGCTTTGTCGAGGTGCTTGATAAACAACAGGGCGGCGCCTTCCACGCCTTGAGCGGCATGTTTGTGACGCTGACGACGATTGGTCTTTCGATCGGCTTTATCCTCTATTACATCTTGCCGTTCTTGCCGTTTATGTATTTCTTCTTTGCCGTCGGTTCGTGGGTGAAATCAATCTTTGAAGCCATGGTGGGTGTGCCGCTATGGGCGCTGGCGCACTTGCGTATTGATGGTCACGGTCTGCATGGCGATACGGCGCTCAATGGCTATTTCCTGATCTTCGAAATTTTTGTACGTCCGATTCTGACGGTGTTTGGCTTGCTTGCCAGTATGGCGATCTTCGCCGCTATGGTGAAGACGCTTAACGGTATCTTCCCGATGGTGACATCCAACCTGACCGGTTTTGATGCTGACAGCCCGAAAGTCGCCGGTAAAATTTTGGGTATTGAATTCAAGCGCGCGATTATCGATGAATTCTTCTTTACGCTGATTTATACGGTGGTTGTTTATATGATCGGGCTTTCATCGTTCAAGATGATCGATTTGGTGCCAAACAATATTCTGCGCTGGATGGGTCATGGCGTTCATACGTTCAGCGAAAGCTCTGAAGGCAGCGTACAGCAGCTTATGAACTATGCGTCTATTGGCGGTTCACAGTTGATGGGTCGTGTAGCCGGGGCGGCGACGGCGGGTGCGCGCGCTGCTGGTAACGTCGGCGGTCTACCGATCCGGGTTGGTTCGGACCTGATGGGAGGTAATTCTGCTGGTACGAACGCGAAGGGCGCGCCGGGCGCAAAACCACCTAGCGGCGATGAGTGACCGTTTTCGCGGAGGAGCAGGAGGCACTGCTGAGGCAAAAAATTGATGGCAAGGATAACCGCCGGAAAAATTATCAAGATTGCCGTGCTTCCGGGTATTATCCCCCGGACGCGCGATCTGATGTCCGGTGGGTTTGGCAATGTCTCTTTTTATATAGCGCAGCTTTTCAGGGCGGTGCGGTTGTTGCCCTTCGGGCATCCTTATCTTAGCCCCGCCAATTTCGGACGTTTCGGCATCAGTCATGTGACGGCAGAAGCCTGGCGCACCATCGTGCAGGGGCGCTGCCAGATGGACCAGATTCTGATATTCCTGATGGTATTGCTCGGGATCGGTATTTTATTCGTACAGTTCTGTTTTCTGGGCGTGATGTTGTTCGTGCAGACGGCTGACGCCGCGAACCTGCTGCCTGCGGGCGGGTTTTTCAATACGCTCAATCCGACTGAAGATCTGGCCTTTATCCTGATGGATTCCGTTTTCGGCCTGCCTGATTTTTTTGGTTCGTGCGTGGCGCAGGGGATTGAGTGTTTCGTCGATAATCCCAATCCGCATCCGGCCATGCCTTATCCGTTGCCCTACCATGAAGGGTTGAGGGCGATGCTGATGGTTTACAGTATCGGCCTTCTGACGATTGCGATGATTATTTTCTCTTATTTCGTTGTGACCGTTCTGATTGAAACCGCCGAGCACGGTACGCCGTTTGGTAAGCGCTTCAATCATTTGTGGGCACCCATTCGTATGGTGATGGCGCTGGCGTTGCTGATCCCGATCGCTAACGGCCTGAACGCTGCGCAGTATCTCGTTATGTATGCGGCCAAATGGGGCTCCGGTTTTGCGACGACCGGGTGGAATTTGTTCCTGACCGAAGCGACAGGGGCGGCCACGGGTGCCACCTTGCTGGGTGACGTTCAGAACCTGATCGCCATACCGAACTCACCGCCTGTCAATATTTTCCTTGAATTTGCGACGGTGGTTGCCGCTTGCAAGGTGGGTGATGCCTCTGACGTCGATCCGCGCGATGTACAGGCCTATGTCGTTTTTCCCGATCAGGTGGGACCGGCCAGTCGTGCCAATCTGGTCGGACTGAGTTATATAGATGCTTACACACGCAGTAATTACGGCGATATTCATTACATATTCGGCGTGTATGGGGAAGACCAGAACGGGCGTCCCTTGTATGGCGATTATCCGGGACAGGTAAAACCGGTATGCGGCGAACTTGTCTTGCAGGTCACTGACGTCGATGACGCCAACTCACCCGGTTCCCAGTATATATTGTCTGAATATCACAGGCTGGTCACAGTGATGTGGGATGATATTCGAGGCGCTGGATCCTGGGGTACGGGGATGACCATCCGCGAGATGGGGTATGGTTTCGTCAGACGAAAATTTTCGAAGGATATTCGCTGGACGCCCACGGACATCGCCGATCCGCAAGATCCTAATTATCCGGAAGCCACAGTGATGGATCTGACTAACGCGCGTGCGTTCTACGCGCTGGAGATTGACCGTATTATTTTGACGGGCATTATTTTACAAATTGCCAGCCCGGCCTGGGCGCAGATGCTGGACTACGGTTGGGCAGGCGCGGGTATCTGGTATAACAATGTTGCCCGGCTGAACGGGACACTTCTTGACGCGGCGCATGCGCTGCCATCGCCTATAAAATATCCGGAAGCGATGGAATATGTCGCCAAGCAGCGCGGCATGTTCAAGCAAGCGGGCACGGGACCGGAGCGTTTCAAGCCGGAGCTGGCGAACGGCAAGCGGATTAATTTTGATCCGCCAAAATTGGGCATTATGGCGCAGACCCTTTATTACGCGCAGATATCGTGGGACAGTGCCTACACGGATGTTCCGGCAGGCGGGGCCAACCCATTTATTGATTCCATGAATGCGATTTTCGGTACGGAGGGCCTGTTCGAGCTTTCCAAGAATACAGATACTCATCCGTTGGCGGCGCTGGTTGCCATGGGTAAGGGACTGATGGATTCCGCCATTCGCAATCTGGGCGCGGCGGCGGCCTCCGGTCTTGCCGGCGGCTTTGCCAATTTCTTCAAAGGACTGGAGCCGTTGGGCAAGCCCTTGCAGGCTGCCAGCGCCTTTACCATGCAAGTGGCCATGATTACGTTATCGATCGGGTTTCTGCTCTTTTATGTGCTGCCTTTTATCCCGTTCCTTTATTTCTTCTTTGCCGTCGGCGGTTGGGTAAAAGGGATATTCGAATCCATGGTCGCCGTACCGCTATGGGCACTGGCCCACATCCGTATCGACGGTGAAAGTATGCCGGGCGATGCCGCGAAGCCTGGCTATTTTATGCTTTTCGAAATTTTCCTGCGCCCGATTCTGATTGTCTTCGGCATGCTGGCCGCGATTACGATTTATGCGGCACAGGTCAAGATCCTGAACGAGATCTGGCCACTGGTGACATCGAACATCACCGGTTTCAATACGACAACGGCCAAGACGATTGCGCCGGGGGAAGTGGGTAGTTTGACCTATTACCGCGGGGTTCTTGATAAATTCTTCTATACGGTCATATATGCGGTCGTCGTTTACATGATGGGCATGGCATCGTTCAAGTTGATTGATATGCTGCCTGCTAATATCCTGCGCTGGCTGGGTTCGGATGCAGGCGGCTTTAGCGATCAGAACAGCAACGGCCCTGAAGGGTTGATGATGAGAATGAATATGGGTACCCAGATGGTCACTAACAGTGTTGGTTCGGTGGGCGGATCGCTGGGCGGTTTGGGTAGACAGGGTATATCCGCGATCAAGGGACCATCGGCCGGTCCCGGGAATTGACAGGAATAGATAGCAGGCATGAACGCAACGGCTAAAAGAGTTCTGAGCTATACCATGCTTCCGCAGGTGTCCCCGCGGATGCATAATCTGCTGGGTTCTGGGTTTTCATTCATTGCCTATCTGATCGCGCAAATTTTTTCTTCCGTGCGTCTGCTGCCCGCCAACCACCCGTATCTCTTACAGGGGAATGTCGGGCGTTTCAGTATCCGGCATACGGTTTTTGAGGCCTGGCGGCATCTGACCTTTGATTGGCGGCATATAGATCAGGTTCTGATCTTCTTTGTCATTCTGGGCGGACTTATTATCCTGGTTATGCAGGTTGCCTTGTTGTTTATAGGTATTTTCACGATGTCGTCGGCATTGGCCCTTAGTATGCCGGCTTATTTCGATACGATGTTTATTACGCCCAATCCGCTGGATGATATTGCCTTTATCACTATGGATCGCGTTTTTGGCATTCCTGACCTGTTCAATTCCTGCGTGGCCATGGGTGTGCCTTGCTTTGCCGGGACACAGTATAATCCTGAGAACATTATCGTCGATCCGATGTTCCCGACTCCCTTTCATATCGCCTTCCACCAGTTTTTATCCGCTTACAGTTATGGCTTGATGTATGTCGCGGCGATTATCATCGTGTATTTCGTGATTACAGTGGTTGGCGAAACGGCACAGACAGGTACGCCGTTTGGTCAGCGTTTCAATCATGTGTGGGCGCCGTTGCGTCTGGTGGTGGCGCTGGGTCTGCTGATCCCGACGGCTTCCGGTCTTAACAGCGCCCAGTATATCGTGCTTTACGCGGCCAAGTTTGGTTCCAGTTTTGCGACCAATGGCTGGAACATGTTCCTGACCGGTGCGGGTTTGCCCGGGGGCGGCCTGACCATTCTCGGTACGCCGGATACGCTGGTGGGTATACCGGAGGCGCCGCCTGTCAATTCGCTGCTGGAATACGGCAGCAGTCTTGGGGCTTGCATTATCACGCAGAGATTTTTCTATAACCGCGAGATAAAGGGTTATCTTGTCAATCCGTCAGGCATGAACGCCGCCGCCTCCCGGATCGATCTGGACACTGATCCGACCTACGATCAGGCGTTGGCGTTTTCGAATTACGGCGATCTCTATTTTGTTTTCGGCGAATACAAGGAAGAGGCAAACGGCCAGCCCTTCTATACGGGGCATCCGGCTTTTATCAAGCCGTGGTGCGGTGAAGTCGTGATGCAGATTACGGATGTCGCCGATGCATATTCGCCGGGATCGCGCGTGATTTTGGAACTGTATTATCTAGTTGTCGTCCAGCTTTTGTGGCAGGACGCCGTTTCCATAGCGCCCACATGGTCGACGACATTATCCTTAGGCGGTATTGGCAATAACGCTGTGCGCAAACATGTCGCCGGTTATCCTGGTCATGATACAACGATCAATGTTGCTGAAACGACTGATCTTGAAATCATGAGGATCGGTTATCAGGCCTATGTGGAAGCGGCCATCCAGATCGGCCTTAATATGCAACGGGCAGCGCCTTCATGGGCCGAGATGGATGATTACGGCTGGGCGGGTGCGGGTATCTGGTATAACAAAATTGCCGAGCTTAACGGGATGATGGTCGGTGCCGTGAACGCGTTGCCAATTGTGCGTTCTTTCCCCCAGACCATGGAAGACGTGAAAAAGGAACGGGAGAAATACGACCAGGACATGTCCGGCCCCGAACGCTATATGCCGCGCCGTTCGGATGGCACAGAAATTACGCTGAAAGACACCACGCAATATAAAGAGGCGGAAGCCATGTACGCTGCCTACAAGGTGTGGGGCGATAAAATGTCAGTAGCCAAGCCGACCGGAAATATTTTCGTAGATGCCATTCACGCCTTCTTTGGTACCAAAGGCCTTTATAATATGGCCAAGAATACAGATGTTCATCCGCTGGCGCAGCTTGTCGGGGTAGGTAAATCTCTGGTTGAAAGCTCGATCCGCAATCTGGGCGCGTCCGCTTTTGCCGGTCTTGCCGGCGGCCTTGCCAATATTATGGGCTTTCATAACGCTGGCAACTTCGCCAGCGTTGCCAGCAGTATCGTGTCAAAAATCGCTATGTTCGGCCTGACGGCCGGTTTCCTTCTGTTTTATGTCGTGCCCTTCATGCCGTTCCTGTATTTCTTCTTTGCGATGGGTGTCTGGGTCAAAACTATTCTTGAGGCCATGGTGGGTGTGCCGTTATGGGCGCTGGCGCATTTGCGCATCGATGGCAACGGTTTGCCGGGATCTGCGGCCATGTCCGGTTATTATCTGATTTTCGAAGTGTTCCTGCGGCCCATATGCATTGTGTTCGGCCTGCTGGCAGCGGTCGCTATTTTTGGCGCGCAGGTAAAAATATTGCACCAGATATGGCCGCTGGTGACTTCAAACATGACAGGTTTTGAAGCTGATTCCCTGACGCCGCCTGCGCCCGATCAGCTGGGGGGGGTAATCTGGTTCCGTGGTTTGGTTGACCAGTTCTTCTTTACGCTGATTTATACATTTATAGTCTATATGATGGCCCTGGCATCGTTCAAGCTGATTGATCTGGTGCCTGATTATATCATGCGCTGGATGGGTAGCAGTGTCGCGACCTTCGGCGATATTTACAAAGACGAAGTGTCGGCCCTGCCGTCACGCGCTGCCATTGGTGTGGGTGCCGTGATGCAGCAGGTGGGGAGTGCCGCCAAGCAAGGCGGCGATGCCTTGAAACATGTGGCGGCTTCGGCCACAAAGGGTGGCGGTCAATGATGAGTCTGACGACTAAGAAAGCCCTTCTTTACTTTACCCTGCCGGGGATTATCCCCCGCCTGCAGCGCATTTTCGGCTCAGGATTTGCGTACATCTCGTTCTATATGGCAAGCGTCCTGAATGTGGCGCGGTTGTTGCCGTCAAACCATCCTTATTTGAATCCTGCCAACTTCGGGCGTTTTGGCATCCATCATGTTCTGGCGCAGGCATGGCGTAATCTGGAGTTCACAAAAAAGAACATAGACCAGATTCTCGTCTTTTTTTTACTGGTCCTGGGTATCGTACTTTTATTCGCGCAGATTATCTTGTTTGTTCTGGCGTTTTTGATGCCTGCAGCAAGCGCCGGTGTTGGTGCCGAGTTTACGCGTTTCTTTGTCACGCAAAATCCCAATGAAGATCTGGCCTTTTTGTTCCTGGATCGTGTTTTTGGCTTGCCGGGTATCTATAATTCAGGAGCCGCCGCCGATCCGGGCGGCTGGCCAACGAATTTCCATCTCGGCCTGCAGGAGATGTTCAGCTATTACAGCACAGGCCTGGCCATTGTCGCCTTTTTGCTGATCCTTTATTTTGTAATCGTGCTGGCTGGCGAAACAGCCAAAACAGGGGTGCCGTTCGGCAAGCGTTTTAATCACGCGATGGCACCATTGCGCCTGATTATTGCGTTGGCGCTGCTGGTGCCGATTACCTACGGCATGAATGGCGCTCAGCTGATAACGCTGTTTATGGCCAAGTGGGGTTCCAGTCTGGCCACCAATGGCTGGCAGACATTTCTGACCGAGGTCAAGGGCTCTACTATTCTGGGGGATGTTGGTACGCTTGTCGTTACCCCTAACGCACCGCCAGTGAATGGGCTGGTCGAATTTATGTTTGTAGCGCAGACATGCCGTTTCGCCTATGAACTTTCGACAGCGAACGAGCCCGTTGTGGCTAACCGTTATATGATCCGACCTTATGTCATTTTACCCGATGATGCTTTTACTGAACTGGGTATGCCGCCTGCTGCCAATCTTAACGGGATACTGGCGGCCAACTTCAATAAGAACATCACCATCCGTTTTGGCCACCAGAACCCTGACTGGTATCCTGAATATCCGAGTTTTGTGAACCCGCTTTGCGGCGAGCTTGAGATTAACCTGCAGGATATTACAGAGCCGGGCGCTTATTACATACAGAACGGTTATATCTTCCAGCTGGTTGCCGGATTATGGGCAGATCCGCCCAACGAAACCTATGCCCGCAATCTGGTGCAACGCAAGCTGACCATGATCACAGGCCGCAATCCGACGCTTGCCGAACCGGATGCCGCTTTTATCCAGGATACATTTGCCTATTTCAATCAGTGGACTGAGGACATCATTAGGCAGGGCGTTCTGGACCAGATCGCCAACGGCAACTGGGATGAGGATTTCAGCAAATATGGCTGGGGCGGTGCGGCGATCTGGTACAACAAGATTGCCCAGTTTAACGGCAGTTTGATTTCATCTTCCTATAACCTGCCGGTCCCCAAGAAATATCCGGCGATTATGCAACTGGTGCTTGACCGGAAGAAGTCGCAGAACAATAGCGTCGTCGGACGCGAACGCTTTAAGCCGGTTTTGGCTGACGGCACCAGAATTTTCCCGAATGGTAAGGAAGCGGAGTTCGCCGATCTGTTCTATGACGCGCAGACTTACTGGATTCAGACGCAGGAGAAAAATAGCGGTAACTTCCTCAAAGACGCCATCAATATGCTGCTGGGTTTTGAAGGCCTTATCAATATACGGGAAAACGACCAGATTCATCCTTTGGCGCAGCTGGTCGGCGTGGGGCGCAGTCTGGTTGAAAGCGCGATCCAGAATTTCGGTTATATGGCGGCCAGCGCTGTGGGCGGTATGGTCGGCGGTCCGGTAGGGCAACTGGGGTCAAGTGCCCGTTCATTCTTCCTGTCGATTGCGATGATCGGCTTATCCATCGGGTTTGTTCTATATTATATTTTGCCGTTGCTGCCGTTCATCTATTTCTTTGTGGCCCTGACCAACTGGGTGAAGACGATTTTTGAGGCCATGGTGGGGCTGCCTTTATGGGCGCTGTCGCATATTCGTATCGATGGCGACGGCCTGCCCGGCCCGGCGGGGATGAATGGCTATTACCTGATTTTCGAGATTTTTGTGAACCCGATTCTGATCGTATTCGGCATGCTGGCCGGTATCACGATTTTTGCGGCACAGGTGACGATTTTGAATGAGATATGGGGTCTGGTGACGACCAACGTGACGGGTTACGATCCGGTGCTTATCAACAAGACCATTGAAGACAAGATGGGTTCGATCCGCTACCTGCGTGGTTCTCTCGACAAGTTCTTCTATACCGTCATGTACACTATCTTTGTTTATATGATGGGGCTGGCATCCTTCAAACTGGTGGACGCTATTCCTGACCGTATCTTGCGCTGGATGGGTACATCGGTGAAGAGCTTCAACGAAACCGCCGAGAGCCTGGCAGGTGAACTGGTCAGCAAGAGCTTCCAGTCCACCCAGGCGGTGGGCGGTAACCTTGATGGCGTAATGAATCATATGCTGTTGCGCAATACCTGATCGGGCTTTTGACGCGCCGGTCAGGCCGGGCTTCTGATAGAAAACAGGGGAGTGCTTTACTGGCTACCGCCGCGCAGGTGATTCAGCAAGACCTGAATGTCGCCACCGCCACGCTGGATGACTGCTGCGAAGTCGGAACGCTGTGTGACAGACATGCTGACGCCTTCGACAATCACATCGACAATCTGGTATTTTCCGTTCTTGTAGCGCACACGCCAATCGACCTGCACTTCGGGGCCGTCACCGGGAATGATATAAGAAGTGACGATTGTGTCTTTATCGCCATCGGCGCGGTGGCCGCGGGTTTCAAATTTCTGGCCTTTGTAATCGCCGAAACGTTTGGCATAGACTTCGACAACCATCTTGCGGAAGAGGGTCAGGTATTCAGTGCGTTGCTGCGCTGATGCTGTCTTCCAGTAACGACCCAATGCAAAGCGGCCAATCGTTTCCAGATCGAAACTGTCGTTGAGGAGGCCACGGAAGGATGCTTTTTTTGCTTCCTGATTGGCGCTGCTGCCCAGAAATTCCAGCGCGCGGGTGGCCATGCTGCCGATAAAGCTTTCAGCACCTGCGCCCATGTCTCCGGCGGTGGCGTTGTAAAGACCATCATATCCTTGACCACGGCTTACGGCGTGATCCAGAGAAATGGCGGGTGTGTCGGAAAGGGTGGTCATTGCATTGAAGGCATAGGCGCTCGTCGATGTGTGTAGCAAACCAGCGACACCCCCAGCCATCACGATCACCGCGGTGTGGCGCGCCAGATATGCGTATGTGCCCTTCTTCATTACTTGCCCTTGCAGGTGTCGCTTGATGACACCATTACCCCTTGTACTCTTTACACATTCTAGTCCCGCGTTATGTCTTAAACAGGGCTGGAATGTGGCCTTGTTTGGCATAGACCTTCAAAAAAATCAAGTTTTTCAAAAAAGAAAAAAGGCCCGCAGAACAGGCCTTTTCTCCAAAATCTTAATCTACTGTTCGTCAAAATCAGGGATGGCCGGGCTTGTCGCCAGTTCCGGGTCCTGATCATGCACCAGAGCATCGCGGCGCTGGATATATGTGCTGCGCAGGGCGGCATAGTAATCAAACGAGTTTTTCTGCAGGTCGTCGAGCAGATCCAGCAATTCCTCGCGGGTGCTGATGGCGGTCAGACCCAGACGGGCATAGTGCCACTCTTCCTGATCGGTATTGTACAGGTACAGGCGCAGCGGGTCGGCGTATGAATCGACCAGCAGGCCGGTGGCATCACGCAGTGAAGACGGACCCATGATCGGCAGGACGACGTAAGGACCGTGGCCCAGACCCCAGACACCCAGTGTCTGGCCGAAATCTTCAGGTTCGTAGGGAAGACCAATCATCGCGCCGACATCGATCAGGCCCAGAACACCGGCTGTCGAGTTGACGGCAAAACGCGCCACGTCCGCACCGGCACCACCCAGATCGCCTTGCAGGGTCTGGTTGACGACTTGCATCGGGCTCTTGAGGTTGCGCAGGAAGTTGCGTACGCCGATGCGTACGGGTTTAGGCGCAATAAAGCGGTATCCCATTGCCACCGGCTCAAGGAATACGGTGTCTACCGCATCATTGAAGGCGAACATGGCGCGGTTGTAACCTTCCATCGGGTCATAGACCTCGGAAGCGTCGGCGCTGGTATTGTTTGTTGTTGAACATGCACCCAGTGACAACGCCAAGGCGGCCGCCATCATGACTCTGGTGAATTTGGTTGCTTGTGTATTCATTACTGTCCCCGAAATATCCGTTTTACGGATTTTATAAAAAGCCCACTCATATACCTGAGTAAATCAGGTTTCGATTACAACTTGGTTAATGTTTCAATCATTTGGTTATTAAAGCAACGATTTGAGAATCAAGGGTAATCGGGCTTTAACCGGGGCATATTGCGATGCCGCGGGCCGGGGGTCAACGGGGGTAAGGGGGAATATTATCAGCCATCCTCAAGATTGAGCATCACGGCCAATCCCAGCAGGAAACTGACGGCTGCCGGTGCCCAGGCCGCCAGAATGACCGGGATCTGGTGGGTAGCGCCCAGAGCTTGCAGGAAGCTCGACAGGAAGAAGACCAGAAACCCGATCAGAACCCCGAATGCTGCAAGTGCGAAGGTGCCGCGGAACCGGGGGGGGCGCAGCGAAACCGAGGCTGCCAGCAGGATCATGGCCAGATAAAGCAGCGGCTGGGCCAGCAGACTCTGGAAATGAACCTTGAGGCGGGCGGAATCGAACCCGGTGGCGTCCATGGTGCGGATAAAGGCTGGTAATTTCCAGAATGACATGGATTGGGGGGCGGAGAAGCTTTCCTCGATTTCCGTGCTGGTCAGGGTGGTGGGCAGGGCGACCAGCGGGATTTTTTCGCTGCCGCCGCTGACGGTATGGCTCTGGGCGTCACGGAATACCCATTGTCCCTGGTCTAGACGGGCGCTGGCGGCGTCCAGCCGCCGTTCGAAATTATCCTGCGGTCCAAAAAACAGTACCATCACGTCCTGCAGTTCCCATTCTGGTGACTGGACTTTCCCGGCATGCAGAATGACATGGCCGTTTTCGGCCTCCTGCCGTAGCCACAGCCCTTCCTCCAGCAGCGTGATCTGGCTGGTTTCGGTGTTCAGGTAACTGTTTTCCAGCTGTTCGAAACGACCCAGCAGCAGCGCACCTAACGGGTTGATCATGGTGGTCATCAGGATACCGGTGCCCATGGCGACGGCCAGCACCGGGGCCAGAAACTGCCAGACCGACAGACCTGCCGCGCGCACGACGATCAGTTCATAGCGGCGCGTCATTTGCCAGAAGGTGAAGATGGCGCTGAACAGGACGGCAAAGGGGAACATCACCTGCCCGACCTCGGGCAATTTCAGCAATCCCATTTCCAGCACCAGACCGAAAGGCACGTCGTCACGTTTTGAGGCCCGGCGCAGCAATTCCACCGTGTCGAATAGATACACTACGCCCAGTAAAATCAGCAGTCCGAGCGCGAGATTGCGGGCATAAACCAGCGCCATATAGCGGTTGAGCGTGGCGGAGAATTTCATGTTCTTTTCTCCTGCAGGCGCGGGGGCAGAGCAAAATGGCTCTGGCCACGGGCTAAAGCGCGCAAACCGATTACCAGCGGCCCGAGAACAAACAGATACATCAGGATCAGGCCGCCCACATGATGAGAACGCGCCAGACTGAATGCGCCCAGATACAGTCCTTGCAAGGCGATGCACAGACCGGCGGCCAGTATGATGCGCCTTGTCAGACCGCGCCGCTCCAGCGCCCCCAGCAACAGGGCACATAGGGCAATGACAGCAAAACTGGGCGCCAGCAGCGGACTGATCAGGCGGCGATGGATTTCCAGCATGAATTCCTGGCGGCTTTCGGTAGCGCGCTCATCCTGCGTATCCGGGTGCAGCAATTCCCACAATGTGCGTTCGTCGGGTTCCCGCCAGCGCTGGCGTACGGGGCCGGCCTCAGGCATGTCGATAATATAGCGTTCGAAGTTCAGGCGGTTGAGCGTACCGTTCTTGTTGTTCAATGACTGGCGGGTGCCGTCGTAAACCATCACCTGCTGGCCGGTCGGGCTGGCGACCAGATTGCCGCGTTTGGCCAAGATCGTAACCGGACCTTGCTCCGGGTCGCGCGTGTCGTGAATCATCAGGCCGCGCAATTCGCCGCTATGGTCGCGGGCGCGGACGAAAACGGTCAGTCCCGGCATGACGGCGTTAAAAACACCCTCTCTAAACAGCATCACGGAATACTGTGCCTTAATGACCTGCCGCAATTGCTGCATGCCGGAGAGCGAGCGCGGGGCGATCCATGTGGTTACCGCCAGCAGCAGAATCGTTACGATCAGGGCGAGTATCAGCGCCGGGCGGGCTTGCTGCAGGGGCGACAGGCCGACGCTTTTCATCACCACCATCTCGCTGTCGGCGGTCATACGATTGTAAACAAAGATGATCCCGGCCATCAGGGCAATCGGCAGGATAATTTCGAAAAAGCGAGGCAGGGCCATCAGAGTCAGCATCCAGAAGGCCGAGCCGGATGCGCCGGAATTAATCACCAGTTCGAGAAAACGTAAGGATTGAGTCAGAAAAATCACGGCGGCCAGCGTCACGGCGATGAAGCCGGTGGCCAGTGCTAAATTCCTGAAAATGTAGCGGTTGACGATCATGTCTGTTTTTGGCCCCTCTGGTTTTCGGGCGGTTCTCATCGTATAGTGTCGGAGGTCGAAATACCAGATTCTCCTGCCCTCCTCCCGTATAGCTCCCAAGGACGATTCCATGAACATGAATGTCAGCTTTTCCAAAGCGCCTAAACTCAAAACTACGACAGCTATTCTGCTGGTGGGTGATGGCGGGCATCTGACCGACAAAGGTAAAGCGCTGGATAAGGAAACCAAGGGTACGATCAGCCATTTTATCAAGACCAGCCCGCATTTCACGGGCAAGGCGGGGCAGGTTACCGTATTGCCGGGGCCGCAGAAATTCCGTTTTACCCGTATTGTGCTGTTGGGCATGGGCAAGCCTGAAAAACTGGATATCGATGAAATCACGGCGATGGGCGGGCGTTTCCAAAACCATCTGGCACCGCTGAAATTTGAAAGCGCTCAATTTATCGGCGACGGGTTCAAGGCGTTTAAAGCGGTGAGCGCCGATGAGGCTGCCGCCCATTTCGCGGCGGGGTTCGTTTTGCGTTCCTACGGGTTCGACAAATACAAAAGCAAAGACAAGCAAGATAAAGTCGCCAAAGGTCTGAAGGTTGAATTCGTGCTGGATGCGGCGGTGAAGGCGGCTTCCTTGTTCAAACATCAAAAGGCGGTGGCCGAGGGCGTGTTCTTCGCCCGCGATCTGGTTAATGAGCCGCCGAACATTCTTTATCCGGCCAGTTTTGCGGCGCGGGTGAAATCCGAACTAGCACCGCTCGGTATCAAGGTCGAGGTGCTGGATGAAAAGAAAATGACGCAACTGGGTTTCAAAGCGCACCTAGCGGTGGGTATGGGTTCTATCCGTCCGCCGCGCGTGGTCGTGCTGCACTGGCAGGGTCGCCCTGCTAAAACAGCGGGCAAGCCGATTGCCTTCGTTGGCAAGGGTGTGACATTCGATACCGGCGGCATCAACCTGAAGCCTTCTGACGGCATGGCCGATATGAAGATGGATATGGGCGGTGCTGCTGCCGTGGTTGGGTTGTTCAAGGCACTGGCGATCCGCAAGGCCAAGGTCAATGCGGTGGGCATTATCGGTTTGGCTGAAAACATGCCGTCTGATCGTTCTTACCGCCCGTCCGATGTGATCGGTTCTCTTTCGGGTAAAACGATTGAGGTGCTGAATACCGATGCCGAGGGGCGTCTGGTGCTGGCGGACGCGTTGACTTATATCCAGAAAAAACATGATCCGAAATTCGTGATCGATCTTGCGACACTGACCGGGGCGATTATGATTGCGCTCGGCCATGAATATTGCGGGGCGTTCGTCAATGACGACAGGCTTTGGAGCCAGATGCAGGCAGCGAGCAAGGTGACGGGCGAGAAACTGTGGCGCATGCCGCTTGATGAGGCCTTCAAGAACAGCATGAAGGGCAGTATTTCCGATGTGCAGAATTTAAGCACGATGGGCCGTTATGGCGGTGCTTGCTCTGCCGCCGGGTTTCTGTCGCACTTCGTCGATGAAAAACGCGTCTGGGCACACATGGATATAGCAGGGACGGCGTGGGTCAACCGCGATACGCCGTTGGCCTCCCGCCATGCGACGGGCTTTGGCGTACGGGTACTGAATCAACTGGTTGCGGATAATTACGAGGGATAACCGATGTTTGGCAGCCTTAAAGGGAAGATAAAACGCTGGCAGGACGCGGGGCTGGTTACAGCGGACCAGACGGCGGCGATACTGGCGTTTGAAAGAACCCGCAAGAGTGGCAAGCTGATCAAGGATCTGACCAATGTCGGAATTTTTGCGATCCTGCTGGGTCTGGCGTCTCTGGTGGCGGCGAACTGGAACGATATTACCGACCAGATGAAACTTGCCGGGCATTTTGTTTTGTGCGGCGGTCTTGCGGCTTTTATGCTGCGCGTCGATGGCGCTAAGCATCCGGTGGGCAAGGATGCCTGTGTGCTGTTGCTGTTCGGATCGTTTCTGACCTTTATTGCGTTGATCGGCCAGATCTATCAGTTGCATGGCGATCTGCATACGACGCTGTTGTTCTGGCTGGGTATCTGTACGCCGCTTGTGTGGTTTTATGGCCGTACCTATACGGTGGCGGTGCCGTGGTTGCTGGCGTTGCTCACTACGATCTTTCTGAATATCGATCATTATCTGGATGATTCAGAAATATGGATGGTTGTGATCGGGACGGTGATGTCTTTCTATCTGCCGACAATCCTGATTCTCGTTTCGCGTGTTTTCTGGCTGGCGCGTTACCGGCCTGGTTTTGTGCAGACTTTCTATCGTCTGGGCATTTATCTGCCGGCGATTTTTGCCAACCTCGCCCTGCTGCTCTTTTATGATAATCTTTCGGCCACGCCGCATTATACCCTGCAGATTTCCATGATGGCGGCGGGGCTGCTGGCGATACTTGTTATCTTCAGGCCGCGGCACCGCCGCGACGAGCAAGAGGCCGATCTCTGGTATTACATGCTGGTGTCACACATCATTATCATGCTGCCGTTTGTGCTGCCGCAACTGGAAAGCGGCGTTCTCTCGGCGGCGCTGTTCTGTCTGTACTGGATATTTATTGCATGGCTGGGTGCGCGCATGCATGCGGCGACACTGACAGACTGGGCGATCAGGCTGGTGATTTTGCGCCTGTTCATTGTCTATCTCGAAGTGTTCGGCAGTATGCTGCAGACGGGGGTGGGGCTGATTGTTTCGGGCATTTTGCTGCTGGTCGTGTTGCGTTACCTCAACCGTATCGTCGCCATTGGGCGAAAGCTGGTGAATTATGAACTCTGATTGCTGCCGTAAATATTTGGGTTTTGTGTTTCTGGCCATTCCTTTCCTAGCGATGATGCTGATGATCGGCATGAATATGCGCAATCTCGGGCATACGGAATATCGTCTGGCGATTGAGGGGTATGATCCGCGTGATCTGCTGAAGGGACATTACCTGATTTTCCGCTACACATGGCCGGAGGATGCGCGGTTCCCGGAAAACAAACACCCGCCTTATGCCTGCGCCTGTTTCAGCGGCGAAACATCCGCGCCCGATGTTGCCTTCAATCTGTGCCCGGATAAGAAAGCAATGGCGTCCGAGCTATGTCCGGCCTTTATCAAGGTGGCGCGGGATGGTGCCTCTTTCCAGCCTTACGAGGCCATGCGCCGCTATTACATTCCGGAAGAGCATGCGCCGATGATTGAAAATATGCTCCGCAGCGGCAAGCATAAATTCGAAGTGGGGCTGGTGCCGCGTCAAAACGGCGATGCGCAGATCAGGATGCTTTATATCAATGGTATGGCCTTGGATGAATTCTTGCAGGGTGATTTGACACCCTATTTACAGGCTCCATAAATATTGGCTTTCCGGATTTTCTGCTTTATATCACTCCGGCATGAACAGCGTTCCTCTCAAGATCGATATTTTTTGCCATGTCGTCGATAATCTCGGCGATATTGGCGTGTGCTGGCGTTTTTGCAAGGCGCTGGTGCGGGACCAGGGCTGTTATGTGCGGCTGTTCGTCGATGATTTCGGCGCTTTTGCGAAAATCGAACCGATGCTCGATAAAACCCGCGATGTGCAGCATATCGATGGCGTTGAATTATTGCGCTGGGACCAGGCTGTCATCAATAATCTCTATCATGGTTGCGGCGATGTGGTGATCGAGGCGTTTGCCTGTACGCTGCCTGATAAGGTGATTGGATTGATGGTGCAGGCTCCCCGGCCACCGGTGTGGATCGATCTTGAGTATATGAGCGCCGAGCCGTGGATCGATACACACCATGCCATTGTGTCTTTGCATCCGCAGACAGGGCTGGACAAGACCTTGTTTTTTCCGGGGTTCACCGATCAATCGGGCGGGCTGACGCGGGAGAAGGGCCTGATCGAGCAGCGTCTGGCGTTTCAGGCTGATATGGCAGCACAGGACCGCTGGCGGCGGAGTGTCGGGGTGCCTGCCCGTGAAGCGGGCGTGACTGATATCAGCCTGTTTTGTTACGAGGTCAGCCCGGTCGAGCGGATGCTGACGGCCTTGCAGGCATCGGGGCGCCCGGTGCGGCTGATGATTCCGGCGGGGGTGGCGGTCAGGCCGCTTACCCGTTTTACAGGACAGGCACCGGAACCGGGGAAAATTGCCCGGAAAGATAATATAGTTTTCCATAATTTAACATTCCTGACGCAGGACGATTATGACCGCCTGTTGTGGACGTGTGATCTGAATTTTGTGCGCGGCGAGGATTCTTTAGTGCGGGCGGTATGGGCTGGAAACCCGCTGATCTGGGACATATATAAGCAGGACAAAGCCGCACATATGCCTAAATTAGAGGCATTTCACAATCATTACGGGGGTGGATTACCCGCTGAATGCCGCGAAATACTGGACTTTTTCAGCATAATGTGGAATGAAGGGGGCCGTCAGGATGAAGATTTTCCTGCCGAACGCCTGCTGGGCTGTCTTCCGCAAGTGACGGAATATGTCCGGCGCCGCAGCCTCGAACAGGCTGGTCAGGATGATTTGGCGATGCGGCTCGTGGCTTTCATCCGTAGAGAAATTAAAAACAAGGATCATTGATTATGAAGTTTGCTCAAGAACTGCGCTCCGGCAATGTTGTCACCATGAACGGCAACCTGATGCTGGTCACCAAAGCTGAATTCAGCAAGTCAGGCCGTAACGCCTCGGTGATGAAATTCAAATTCCGCAACCTGAAAACAGGCACAGCGGCAGAAGGCGTTTACAAAACGGACGAGAAATTCGAAGACGTTCAGCTGGAACACAAGGACGTGAAATACTCCTACGCCGACGGCGACAACTACGTATTCATGGACGGCGAGTACAACCAGTTCGAAGTGTCCAAGGACTTCATGGAAGACGCGCTGAAATATCTCGAAGAAGAAATGCCTTGCGAAATCGTCATGTACGAAGGCAAGCCGCTCTCGATCGAGATCCCGGTGAAAGTCGTGCGTGAAGTGGTTTATACAGAACCCGCTGTGAAGGGTGATACCTCCGGCAAGGTGATGAAACCGGCCCGTCTGGAAACAGGTCACGAGATTGCCGTTCCGGGCTTCATTGAAATCGGCGAGAAAATCGAGATCGATACGCGCACGGATGAATATGTGTCCCGCGCGAAAGTCGCTTAGGGGCGTGACAGTGGACAGCCATCATGATCGCAAATCATTGATAGGACGTCTGAAGGACTGGTACCGCGCCGTCGAACGTGAAGCTGCGGAACCTCCTGAGTTTGCGCCTTTTTATGTTGCCGCAAATGGCAAGATGTATGCCGATGCACGGGAAGTGCTTGAGGCAAAATGCGTTCAGGCGCAACTGCGGGAATTTGAAGCCCTGCGGCAAAGCCTTGAGGTGCGGAAGTCAGGACCGGTCTGATAAAGGACCTGGTTCACAGAGATTAAAAAAGTCCGCTGCTTGCGGGCTTTTTTTTATTGGGCTAAGACTAAGGCATGACTGAAATCCGTTTTTATCATGCGCAGCATTCTTCGCTGGAGCAGGTGCTGCCCGGCATACTGGGCAAGGCGCTTTCCACCGGGCGTCGCGTCGTTGTGCGCTTGCCTGATAAGGCGCTGGTCGAGCAGATGAACGGGCATCTGTGGGTTTATGATCCGGATTCCTTCCTGCCGCATGGCAGCGCCAAGGATGGTTACGCGGCGTTGCAGCCGGTATGGCTCACCGATAAGGATGAGAACCCGAACAAGGCCGATGTGCTGGTGACGGTGCGTGGGGCAGCCAATGATCTGTCGCCGAACTTGGCCGATTTTACTTTGTGCTGCGATATGATTGATGGTCGTCTGGATGAGGAAGTTGCCGCTGCCCGTGCGCGCTGGAAAGCGTACAAGGATGCGGGATATGAAGTCACCTATTGGCAGCAGACGGATAAGGGTTGGGAGAAGAAATAAAAAAAACCGGGACCGATGTCCCGGTTTTTGTTTGTTCTTTTGAAAAGCATTCTTAGTGCTTGGCGGGTTCAGCAGCTGGTGCTGCTTCTGCAGGGGCTGCGCCTTCAGCGGGGGTTGCAGCGGCTTCTTTCGGTCCGAGTTCTGCGGCTTCAGCATCGATATCGCCTTGTGACGGCAGGCCTGGGTTGCCTGAGATCGAACGCAGGTAAGCGATCAGGGCGGCGCGGTCATCCGGTTTTTTCACACCGATGAAGTTCATCGCGGTGCCCTTGATATAGGCTTTGGGTTTCCACAGGAAATGGTTCAGTTCGGCGTATGTCCAGTTGCCGCCCTTGGCTTTCATGCCTTCGGAATAGGCAAAACCGGCATGGTGCGCTTTGGCTTGGCCGACGACACCCGCAAGGGCCGGACCTGTGCCGTTCGGGCCGCCTGGTTCAAAGCTGTGGCAGGCGGCGCAGGCTTTGGCGACTTGTTTGCCGCGCTCGATATCGGCTGTCCCGATCATGGCCAGGATCGGTTCCGGCATTGCAACGGCGGCGGCACCGCCTGCTGTTTCTTCCGTGGCCTCGATGGCGTAGGCGAATTCTGTTGTTTCATGCGCCGGGGGGACAAGCTGGCTGGCGATGAAGCCTGAGAGGGCGGCAATAATGCCGGCGACCAGTACAGCGGCGAAGAGCTTGTTGAATTCCATGTTGTTCATGGCAAAAGTCCTGAAATCGAAAGGGGTTACGCGCCCGGTACCTTTATAGAACGGGTACCGAAACCACTTGCATATACCCTTAAAAAATGCGATTGCCAAGTAGTCATATACATAAGAGGGGCTTTCGTGGCGCAGAGTGTAAAAAAAGTTTCATTTCAGGGGTTTAAGGGTGCCAATTCCGACATGGCCAGCCGGGCGCTGGTGCCGGGTTGCGAAACGTTGCCTTGCCTGACTTTTGAAGAGGCTTTTAACGCTGTACAGGATGGCCGAGCCGATCTGGCCGTGATTCCGGTTGATAACAATCTCGCGGGCCGCGTTGCCGATGTTCATCATCTGATCCCGAAAAGCGGGCTGTCGATCACGGCTGAATATTTTATGCCGATCCGTTTTGCGCTGATGGCGCTGCCGGGGGTGAAGGCTGAAGAGCTGAAGCATGTTTACAGTCATGTCCACGCGTTCCCGCAATGCCGGAACATCGTCAAGCGTTTGGGTTTGCAGACGCATATTCATGCCGATACCGCGGGCGCTGCCGCCGATGTTGCCGCATGGGGAAAATGCGATACGGCGGCGTTGGCACCGACGCTGGCGGCGGGCATCTACGGCCTCGATGTGATCGAGGACAATGTGCAGGACACAGATGCCAACATGACGCGTTTCCTGTTGTTCTCACCGCGGCATGATATTCAGGCGTATGATCCGGCGGCGCATGTCGTCACCAGTCTGATATTCCGTGTACGCAATATTCCGGCAGCTTTGTACAAGGCGATGGGTGGCTTTGCCACCAACGGCCTGAATATCGTGAAGATTGAATCCTATGTCGATGAATTGTTTCAGGCGGCGCAGTTTTACTGCGAGGTCGAGGGGCATCCCGATGAACGCCTGATGCAGTTGGCGCTGACGGAACTGGGGTTCTTTGCCGAGGAATATAAATTGCTCGGCACCTATAAGGCCCATGAATTCAGGAAAAATCAGAAGAACTAGCCAGCATGGGCAAAACCCTGTAATGCTGATATCAGATTTTATTGAAAGAAGAAGGAGAAGACCTATGCCCTCACACGCTGAAATTGCCGCCCGCCTGCTGCGCGATGCTGCGACCTTCTTCCGTGCCGTCGGTGAACAGAACGACGCCCTGCGTGACCAGATGACCGAGAACGCTGATGTGTTCGAGCAGGTCGCGGTGCTGGTGGAAACCAACCCGCTGGGTGAGCTGGAAGACCCCAACGCTTAGGCGGTTGGTGCATCCAGTTTTTTAGTGACGTAGAGAACGGTGTGACCGGGCAGGTCCGGATTTTCATCCAGCAGTTTCCGGCTGGCCTCTTCCAGTTTATAGCCCTGATTGAAATGCATGCGCAGCGAAGCCGCGTTGTCAGCGCGTATAGGTGCCCGTGCTTCGTTGACGCCCAGTTGATCGCGCATGAAATCTTCACGGGTGGCCACCAGAGCTGAACCAATACCCTGTCTTTTAAATTCGTCTTTGACTTCCACGCCGCCGCCGAGATCGCGGGTGGTGATGATACCTGCCGCTTGATTCCCGACTATTGCCAGCCAACAGCGACTTTTGCTGTCGGGGTCACGATGGGCCCGCATGATGGTATCGGTGATATTCAAGGGGTGGCGTGAATCGTTTTCGGAGATGCCTGTATCATGGCCGCCCAGCAAATTAAAAACCGCATCGTGGTCGGTTTCCTGCGCCAGCCGGATGGTGAAAGGGTTTTCCATGCGGATATTCTCTCATGGCTCTTTATTTTATGTCAAATATTAGGTTGAGGCCATCATATAGGTAATGGCAAAGGCAATCAGGGCGCAGGCGATGGCAAAACCCATGATCCAGTCCGATGGGCTGGTGCGGCGGTCCTTTTCGAAGATGCGCCAGGTTTCGTCAATATTCCGCCCGCTTTTCAGGTCGAAATATTTCTGTTTGACTTCGACTTTCCTGAACAGACCGCTGTTGAACAATGTTTCGGCGTGATCGATGGCGGAATCGGCGTGGGCGGCGCTGCCGCATTTCTGCCAGCAGGCGCGCGGGCTGTCATCGTTGCTGTAGGAATAGATATTATATTCGATATGGGTCAGCGGCGGGCATTCATGATGCGCCCATGACGACGACCCGTCCGTGTTTTTGGCCGGTTTTGTCCCTTTGCTATGGGCGCTGTCTTGTGTCATCGCGAATCTCCCCTTGCTGTCGCTTTTTAAGGACAGTTTTCTTGTTCAGGTACGCAGTGACGGGAAAGTCTTCCGGAGGGCCCGCTGTTCAAGGCGGCGTGGAGGATTCCTGTTATCTTAAGGAAATGCCAAAATCATTAACAAACCGTTAATTTTGATGGAAATGCCCGGTTTATCTAAGGGTCTGTGGATATCCTTGTCTTGGCCAGTCATCGACGCTACAATTTCCCTATCAACACGCAAGTGCCGATTCTCCGGCCTTCTTCCTCTTTGTTCCTCGTCCTTTTCCCTTCAGGATTTCTATCTTCATGGCCCGTTATTCCGCGACCGTCCGCAACAAACGTAAAAAGCAATCGACACCGTTCCTGCCAGAAAACATGCAGGTCTTTATGGCCCGCCGGATGGTGGACGGGGTGGCGTTGGCACTGGCTTTGATCGGCGTGGCGCTGGTGTTGGCACTGGCGACCTATAATCATACCGACCCGTCATGGAATACCGCCCGCGATGATAATTTCGGCGGCATTCATAACGCGATGGGTTTGCCCGGTGCTTATCTCGCCGATGTGTTGCTGCAGACGATTGGTCTTGGTGGTCTGGTGTTCGGCGTGACGCTGATCGCGTGGGGTGCGCGTTTCTGGCGGCGTGATGTGATCGGCCCGGTCTGGGCGCGTGTGGCGGCGTTGCTGTTTGCCAGCATTTGCATGGCGGCGGCGTTTGCGCGTCTTCCGGCTGGTGACTGGCTGTTAAGCCCGTGGCTGGGCGGCAGCGGCGGTGTGCTGATTTTGAACGCGATCACTGATGTTTTCAATCCGCTGCTCTCCGGTTCGGCGCATAGCGTGGTGGCGCTGGGTGCGGCGACCATCGGTTTCGCGGCATTGCTTTATGCCTGCGCTGTGACGCGTGATGAGATGTTTGGTTTCTTCGGTATGATCTGGGGTGGCGTGTGTGCGGCCATGGGCTGGATCGTTGAACGGATTGCGGCTTTCCGCGACTGGGTCAGTCATTATAACGATCAGGATTACCGCCCGGTAAAACAATCCCTGCGCAAGCCCGCGCCGCGTCAGCGCCGCGCCCCGGCTGTATCCTCCGATGATGAGGAAGACGAAGAAGAGGATGAGGAGGAAGAATCTTCCGAAGAAGAAGTTGAAGAAGAGGAAGAAGATCGCGGCCTTTTGAAAGCGGTGCGCGGTAAAAAGGCTGCCAAAGTCGTGCCGCCGAAGAAGCAGAAAGCCAAAGCGAAGGCGCGCCAACTCAGTCTTTCTTTAAGTGATTCTTCGGGTGAATGGGAATTGCCGACGCTTGATCTGCTGGCGGAACCGGCTGTTGTGGATTCGCGCGCGGAAACCGATCAGAGCGGTCTGCGCAAGAATGCCGAGATGCTGCAGAACGTTCTGAACGATTTCAATGTCGAAGGCGAGATTGTCAGCATCCATCCCGGCCCGGTCGTCACGCTTTACGAACTGGAACCGGCACCCGGCGTCAAAACATCACGCGTTATCGGCCTGTCTGATGATATCGCGCGCAGCATGGCGGCGATTTCGGTGCGCACGGCGGTTATTCCGGGTCGCAATGTGATCGGTATTGAATTGCCGAACCAGCGCCGTCAGACCGTATGGTTGCGGCAATTGCTGGAAACCGATGAAGTGATCGAAACAACGGCCAATCTGCCGTTGATACTGGGTAAGGACATCGGCGGCCAGCCGATCATTGCCGATCTGTCACGCATGCCGCATTTGCTGGTGGCGGGGACGACCGGCTCGGGTAAATCGGTGGCGATCAACACGATGATCTTGTCGCTGCTCTACCGCCTGCCGCCGGAGAAATGCCGTTTCATTATGATCGATCCGAAGATGATCGAGCTTTCGGTTTATGACGATATTCCGCATCTGCTTTCCCCCGTGGTAACGGAACCGGGCAAGGCGGTTGTCGCGCTTAAATGGGTCGTCAACGAAATGGAAGAGCGTTACCGTGCCATGTCAAAGCTGGGCGTACGTAACATCGAAGGTTATAACGTCCGGCTTGCCGAAGCTCGCAAGAAGGGCGAAACGCTGATGCGTAAAGTGCAAACCGGCTTTGATGGTGAAACCGGCAAGCCTGTTTATGAAGACCAGCCGATGGACATGACGGAGCTGCCGTTTATCGTCGTGGTGGTTGATGAATTCGCCGACCTGATGCTGGTGGCGGGCAAGGATGTTGAAAACGCCGTGCAGCGTATCGCGCAGAAAGCACGTGCAGCGGGTATCCATCTGATCATGGCAACGCAGCGCCCGTCAGTGGATGTTATCACCGGTGTGATCAAGGCGAACTTCCCGACGCGTATTTCCTTCCAGGTGACATCCAAGATCGATAGCCGCACCATTCTGGGTGAAAGCGGCGCCGAACAATTGCTTGGTATGGGTGATATGCTTTACATGGCCTCTGGTGGCCGTGTCAGCCGTGTCCATGGCCCGTTTGTTTCCGATGAGGAGGTTGAAAACGTCGTGACCTTCCTGAAGAATCAGGGCCAGCCTGCCTATATCGACGATATTACCGAAGGTGGTTTCGGCGGCGAGAGCGAAGTGATGAACGCGCTGTTCGGCGGCGGCGAAAGCGATGGCAGCGATGTCGATGAATTGTGGGATGAGGCGGTGGCGGTCGTCGCCAAGCACAAGAAAGCTTCGACCAGCTATATCCAGCGTTGCTTGAATATTGGCTATAACCGCGCTGCGCGCATTATCGAGGAAATGGAACGTCAGGGCATTGTCGGCCCGGCGAACCATGTCGGGAAACGCGAAGTGCTGGTGTCCGATTTCAGCGACGCTTAAGGCGAGGGGGCGGTAGCCATGAAAATTCTTCTGGTGGGTGGTGGCGGCCGTGAACATGCGTTGGCATGGCAACTGGCGCAATCCGAGCGTTGTGAGGCTTTGTATTGCGCACCCGGAAATCCCGGCATTTCCGAATGCGCGGAATGCGTTGATATTCAGGTTGATAATATAGATGCGCTTTGCAACTTTGCCGTCGATGAAGCCATTGATCTGGTCGTGATAGGACCGGAGGTGCCGTTGGTGCTGGGGCTGGTCGATGCGCTGGATGATTGCGGTATTCGCGCCTTTGGTCCGACCAAAGCAGCGGCACGGCTTGAGGGTTCCAAGGCGTTTATGAAAGACCTTTGCGCCAAATATAATATTCCGACGGCGGCCTATGGACGTTTTACTGACATCGATCAGGCGCTTTCCTTTATACGTTCCAAGGGTGCGCCGATTGTGGTGAAGGCTGACGGCCTTGCGGCGGGCAAGGGTGTTGTTGTAGCGACAACTCTGGCGGAAGCTGAAGAGGCGGCGCGGGACATGCTGTCCGGCAACAGTTTCGGAAATGCCGGGGCGGAGATTGTCGTCGAAGAATTTCTCGATGGCGAAGAACTGAGCTTCTTCGCGATTGCCGACGGGAAACATGTGCTGCCGCTGACATCGGCGCAGGACCATAAACGCGTGGGTGATGGCGATACGGGGCCGAATACCGGCGGTATGGGTGCCTATTCGCCCGCGCACATGATGAATGAGGATCTGGGGCGAAAAATTGAAGAGCGTCTGATCATCCCGACGATGAAGGCGATGGCGGCTGAGGGTTGTCCGTTCAAGGGCATTTTCTTTGCCGGAATTATGCTGGTGAAGGGGGAGCCTATTTTGCTGGAATATAATACCCGCTTTGGCGATCCGGAATGCCAGACGCTGATGATGCGGTTCGATGGCGACCTGCTGGAACTGCTCGATGCGGCGGCGTGGGGAAAATTGCCGGGGGCAGAGGAAAATTTCAGCTGGCGTGAAGAAACGGCCTTGTGCGTTGTGATGGCGGCCAAGGGTTATCCGGGGGCATATCGCAAGGACACGGTGATCGGGGGGCTTGAGGCTGCTGATAGTGCGCCGGACACAAAAATATTTCATGCGGGCACGGGCTTTGATAGCGCAGGGCATGTGGTCGCGCGTGGGGGCCGGGTTTTGGGCGTATGCGCGCTGGGGGAAACGGTCTCTGACGCACAGACAGCGGCTTATAGTGCCGTTGATAAGATCGACTGGCCGGGCGGGTTTTGCCGCAAGGATATCGGTTGGCGCGCCATTGCGGCGGAAGATAAGCCTTATTCCGTAAAATCCGCTACCTGATAATCTCCATTTACTCTTAACGATTTGGGCGCATGATGGGGGCGGTATAATTTTTTATCCGGATTCCCTATGACGCCTGCCGATCCCAAAACCAGTTTGCCACCCAAGGCCGTATTAAGCGATGCCCATGATTCGCTGCTGGCGCACCAAAGCGCCGGGGTGATCCAGCGCTATGTTTTCCCGAAGGATACGGTTTTGTTCCGAAAGGGGGAGACGCGCCAGTGCGCTTACCTGATCGACAGCGGCACTGTGAGTATTTTCGGCAATGATGACGGTGGCGATGATAAATTGCTCTGCCATATCAGCGCCGGAGAAATTTTCGGTGAAATGGCGCTGGTCGATGATGCGCCGCGTACCGCCACGGCTATCACCACAGCCGAATGTGAAATTTTTATCATTCCGCGTGACGCCCTGCAGAATCGCTTGCAGGGGCTTGATCCGATCGTCAGCCTGCTGATCAGTTTGCTGATCGAGCGTTACCGGCTGACGCGTATTCATCTGCCCGAGGCATTGAAGCAGGACAAGGAAGGCGATCAGTTTATCACCAAGCTGACGCGCCACCACCATATCTCGCGTGACGCCCTGAAAATCCATGATATCCATCAGCAAAAAGAGAACGCGCTGCGTGAATTGAAATTGGAGCAGGAATTGCGCAAAGGGCTGGCGGCGCGACAATTCGTGCCGTTCCTGCAACCCATCGTCAATCTGGAAACGGGCAGTGTTATCGGTTTTGAAGCGCTGATCCGCTGGCAGCACCCGGAGAAGGGATTGATCTTTCCGGATGAATTTATTCCCGTGGCCGAACATACCAATGTCGTGCAGCAGCTTGACCGGCTGATGCTGGAGAAGGCTTGCGAAACATTTCCGCTGCTGGATGCCATCGGTGGTCAGGACATGTTCATCAGCGTCAATATGTCGGGTATCAACTTTGATACACAGGACATTGTGAAATCGATGCGTGATGTTCTGGCGCGCTACGGCGTGTCGCCGCAACGTATCAAGCTCGAAATTACCGAAAGCGCGCTGATTGCCGATCCCGCGCACGCCGAGGAAGTTTTGCGCGGCCTCAAAGAGGCTGGCTTTACGATTGCGCTTGATGACTTTGGCACCGGTTATTCATCGCTTGGGTATCTGCACCGCTTTACGATTGATTCGATCAAGATTGACCGTTCATTTATTTCGCGCCTGAATAACGGTGAAAAAAGCCTTGAGATTGTCAGCGCCATTATTGGTCTTGCGAAAATATTCCATCTCGGGACGATTGCCGAAGGGATCGAGCAGGAAGCTGATATCAAGACGCTTTGCCAACTCGGTTGCACGATGGGGCAGGGCTATTATTTCAGCAAGCCGCTGCCGGTTGACGATGCGATTGCCTATGCCGCCAGAGGTATGGTGTAATTTTTTCGCACTTTACCCTGCAATTTCACAGTGATTTTATCATCATCCATTTCCAGCCATGACCACGCACCTGCGGGGACGCGATATTTTTTCTGGTAGGTCTGCGTCAGCGATTGCTGCGAAATATAATGAATGCCGTTGATGATGCCGTGGTGGTTGCGGTGGACGTGACCGTTCATGCACAGGCGCACCTTTCCTGAATCTTCCAGAACTTTGCGGATGTTTTCTGAATCGGCATAATGAAAGCGCGAGAGGATATGTTCCCATGGGTTGGGGTCGTTCCTGTCTTCATGATCTAGTGGAATATGTGAAAATAAAACGGTTTTCTTGTCCGTTTTTGCGAGGTCTTCTTCCAGCCATAGCAAGTCGTCTGCGGTGGTGCACCAACCCTTGGCGGTGGGTTTTATGTCTGGATTCCAGAATATAAAGTGAATATTACCGACGTCCTTGCTCCATGAGGAGGCAGGGCTGCCCGTAATGCGTTCGTTTTCCGGCCGCGATACATGATTCAGGTCATGATTGCCCACGAGATGATGAACCGGTGCTGCCATGCGGTTGAAATGATGCTGCAGCGTTTCCATGAAATGCGTGTCGTCTTCCCGGTTACGGGTGGAAACACGGTCGCCCATATCGAGTACGAAATCAGGTTGGTGTCTGGCAACGGCTTTTTCAAAAGCCTGCATCAGGCGCGGTGCTTTTGATCCCAGCTTTGCCGACGAGTCAAAACCGTAATGAATATCGGTGACGATTGCGACGCGTACTTGTGGCTTCTTGCGTGGCATGAATTACTCCCTGTTTATTTACTTTTTTGTTTTTATTCTTATCTGCGGGCAGCAAAAAAATCCTTCAGTATTTGTCCGCAGTTTTCGTTTGGTTGATAGATTATTTCCGGCCTGTGGTGGCAGGTGGGCTGATCATAAAATTTTCCGCCATGCAGAACACCGCCGCCCTTGGGATCGATGGCGCCAAAAACAAGACGGCGGATGCGGGCGAAGCTGATGGCGCCTGCGCACATCGCGCAGGGTTCGAGCGTGATATAGAGATCATATTCGGGGATGCGCTGCGCCCCCGCCTGACGGCAACCCTCACGGATGACTTCGATTTCGGCGTGGGCCGTCGGGTCTGATTTGGTGATGGTGTTATTGCCGCCAGTAATGACCGCGCCGGTTTCACTATGTACCAGTACGGCGCCGATAGGCACTTCGCCCCGGTCTGCGGCTTTACGCGCTTCGGCGAGAGCCAGAGCCATATAATGTTCGTCATTATGCTCAAGGATCAGGGTCATACTTCTTTTTACCGTGAAAACTGTGCTACAACAACGGCATGACCGAGGAAAAAGAACGTATCGCCAAAATTATCGCCCGCGCCGGAGTTTGCTCCCGCCGCGACGCCGAACGGCTGATTGCCGAGGGGCGCGTTACGGTGAATGGTCAGGTTCTGGAAACCCCGGCGTTTCTGGCTTCGTTTGCCGATGACATTCTGGTGGATGGTGCCCCGATCCCCAAGCCGGAGGGCACAAGGCTGTTCCTTTACCACAAGCCCGCCGGGCTGGTGACGACGGCGCGGGACGACCATGGCAGACAGACCGTGTTTGACGATATGCCGCAGGGCTTGCCGCGGGTGATTTCCGTCGGGCGGCTCGATCTGAATACTGAAGGCCTGCTGTTGCTGACTAATGATGGTGAGTTATCGCGCTATCTGGAATTGCCCTCGACCGGCTGGGTGCGGACTTACCGTGTGCGCGCTTATGGACATCCGACTGAGGCGGATATTCAGGCGCTGGCGGAAGGTATTTCTTATGAAGGTGTCCATTACGGCCCGATCAAGGTGACGATTGACCGCGGGCGCGGTGATAACACATGGATGACGATGGAGCTGACCGAGGGCAAAAACCGCGAGATCCGCAATGTGACGCGGGCGATCGGGATGCAGGTCAACCGTTTGATTCGCGTATCCTACGGCCCGTTTGAACTGGGTGATCTGCCCGTGGGTGATGTCGTCGAGGTCAAGCCCGCCGTCATGCAAAAAGAATTGGCAGGCTTCTTCAAGGACAAGCCATGAGGATTACAGCAGGCCATCATCGCGGGCGTATTCTGAAAGTACCGGAAGGTGATGCGGTGCGGCCCACGACCGATAAAGTGCGGCAGGCGATTTTCAATATATTGCTGGCTTATGGCTTGCCCGAGGGCGCGGTGGTGCTGGACGGGTTCAGTGGCAGCGGGGCGTTGGGGCTTGAGGCTTTGTCGCGTGGGGCTTCGCATGTGACGTTCGTTGAGAAGGAGCGCCGCCACATGCAGCACACGCAGGATAATGCGGCGGCGATGAAGGTGAAGGACCAATGCACATTTATTTTGAAAGACGTGACGCAGATCGGGGCTAAACCGGCTGCGGCTTCGATGGCTGATCTGATTTTTCTTGATCCGCCGTACCGTTTGAATTTGCTGGCGCCGGCGGTGTCGGCGCTGACGGCAGGTGGGTGGCTGGTCCCAGGGGCATATCTCGTGTGTGAACATGAGAAGGCGGCCATACCCGTTTTAGCACCGGAATTTTCTCTGCTGGACCAGCGTCATTACGGGGACACGCAGGTGAGCTTCGTCCGCTATGATCCGCACCGCTAAAGGGCTGGCCGGGGACGAACTGGTAAAGGCTTTTCAATTCCGCCAGACTGTTGTGCAGGGTTTTTGAAGGCGCGCTTCGGGCGTTGAAACAGTCTTTCACGGCCTGTAATCCGTATTGAAACATTGGTGAGGCAATTCTTTTGGCGGTGGCTACGGTATCCGCATCAATATCGGCGCCGAAACGGCACCATGCGAAATCAACCGACAACGGGCGGGCGCAGCCACCGTCTTTGGCCGTGTCGCCGACCATCAGGGCGTATTTTGGTTCTGTTTTGAAATCTTCGAGAATGGCCAGCATGTGATCGGCGGAGGGTTTGTAAACCCGATCTTGCCAGATCGTCATGTTCTTTTTCATGATATGTACGAAATCGGGGTCGATGCTTTTCAAGACACTGTAATCATCCTTGATGCTCGGTTGGCAGTAATAATGGCTGAACATTTTTGCCAGTTCATTTTCATCGGCAAGCTCGCCTTTAATCGTGGCGCTGCGCGCCAGCAACCACATGCGGGCAATCATCGAAGGTGCATCGGAATCCGTATAGAGCGCCATCGATGTTTTTCGTGTCTTGATATTTTTCAGGGTGGCGACAGTGTCGTCATAAAAGAATGTCCATTCTTTCTGGCGCTGTCTCCAGACGTTGCACAGATATTGTTTGGTGACGTCCTTGGTGTATTGCCTGCTTGGATTCTCCGCTTGTGGCAACACGCCCTGATCATCGAGCCAGTCGATCAAACCGCCAAAATCGCTGAAGCGGTACTGGGTGGGGGCGCGGCGGATGGCATCGACGATGGGTTGTTCCCCGATACCGAAGGATTCTTGCAACATTGTGACAATGGCAGCGGTCGAGGTACCCCAGCATTTCAGGGTATTCGTCAGCGTGTTGTCGAGGTCGAAAATGACCAGCTGTTTTGAGCGGTTGCGCGGCATGAATGCAGGTTAGGGGAAAAGGCCTGAGAAAGGCAAACTTTTCTAGGCCAGCGTACCGTTGTTGATCAGCCAGAGCAGCAAAATTCCCAACGAAACCCTATAGATAACGAAGGGCATAAAGCTGTGGCTGACCAGCCATTTCATCAGGAAATGCATGGCTGCCAGTGCCGCAACACAGGCGACGGTGGCACCTATGGCCATATCCAGCATCAGGGCGGTGCTGGGGTTTTGAAACAGTTCCAGCGCACCGACAGCGCCCGCGCCGGAGACGGAAATGACTGCCAGCAGGAAGGAAAAACGGGCCGCTTCGACGCGGGAAAAACCAAGCCCGCGGGCGGCGGTCATGGTAATGCCGGAACGGCTGGTGCCGGGGATCAGCGCCAGCATTTGCGCAAAGCCGACGATGATCGCGTCCTTCCAGGTCATGTGTTCCACGTTGCGCGTCATGGGCATGAATTTATCAGCCAGACCGAGCAGGATTCCAAAAACAATCAGCGACCATGCTGCCACGGGCAGCGAACGCGCCCATTGCGGCTCCATGATATGAAAGACAAGACCTAGTGCTAACACCGGAATAGAAGCCACGATCAAAAAGGCGACCAGCTGCACTTCATTTTTATCTTTGGCTTTGCCGGTGGCGACGCGCAGGCAACCTTTGGCCATGGCGATCAGGTCTTTCCAGCAATAAATTACGATGGCGACGAGAGAGCCGACATGCACGGCGATATCCATTGTCAGCGTATCGCCCCACATATCGTGGCCATCGCCCATCAGATGATGGGTCAGGATCAAATGGCCGCTGGAACTGATGGGCAGAAATTCGGACAAACCCTGAACGATGGCCAGGATGATGACGTGGAAAAGTGGCATAGGGCTAACTCGAAGCGCATATATTCCGTAAAAACGATGGGCTAAAGTTAGCGCATAATCGCGCATGCGTCCATGTGGTATTGCACACGAATTTACGATATCTTGTCGGGGTATCAGCGTGGGGAGGGTCTGATGGTTTACGTAGCGGGAATCGTCGGTTTTATTGGTGGTTTTGTTTTGGCGCTCCAGCTTTTGGGACGTCTGTTAAAGGACCGCTCCCGCGAAGATTTGCTTCAGGATAAAGGCTTGCGTTTCACTTACGGATTGCTGGCTTGGGGCGTGGCGGGGTTTTCGGCTTTTTGTGCCGTGACTCTTTACAGGTTTTACTTCCCCTGAGTCTTGCTGATCCCTTGCCGCCGCGCGGCAGCGTACTAATTCACTTTGGTATTCGTTTCATCCCTATTTATCATAAAAGGAAGACACTTCATGATTCGTAAAATTTCCACCCTTGCACTGGGCGCTGTTCTGGCTGCCGGTGTTACGTTTTCGGCGGCGCAGGCGGCGACTGACAAATATGTCCTCGACAAGCCGCATACCCAGATCATTTTCATTGCCGACCATCTGGGATTTTCGCACTCGGTGGGTAAGTTTACCGATTATACGGGCGGTTTCATTTTTGATACCGTCGATAACAGCAAATCCTCGGCTGAGGTGACAATCAACACCAATAGTCTTGAACTGAATGATGCCAAATGGAACGAGCATATGAAGAGCGCCGATTTCTTCAATGTCGCCAAATTTCCGACCATGACATTCAAGAGCACCAAAGTTGAAAAAACGGGTGAAAAAACAGGCAAGCTCACCGGTGATCTGACATTGCTGGGAGTGACTAAGCCAGTGACGCTGGATGTCATTCATAATAATTCAGCCCGTCATCCTTTCAGCGGCAAGTTTGTTTCCGGTTTCTCGGCGACGGGTAAAATCAAGCGCAGCGATTTCGGCATGACGTATGGTCTGCCGGCGATGGGCGATGAAGTGACGCTAATGATCGAGGTTGAAGGTCAGCGCGAAGATGCTGAAGGCCAGACTCCGACGAACCAGTAACAAGGGTATCTCTATGATCTGGCGCAATACGACGACGCGTTACGGTGCTGTGGCGCAAGGGTTTCACTGGCTGGTGGCATTGCTTGTCATTGCGCTGCTGGCAGTGGGTCTGTATATGACCCGCCTGGAACCTAGCCCGGATATGTTCAAGATTTATGCGTTGCATAAATCCGTGGGCATCACTGTTCTGACGCTCGCTGTGTTGCGCCTGGTCTGGAAACTATCCAATCCGCATCCGCAAGCTTTGCCCACGCACCAGCAATGGGAAAAGTTTATGGCCAGACTGGTGCATGTGTTTTTGTATTTCGCGATTATCGGGATGCCGCTTTCGGGCTGGATCATGTCATCGGCGAAGGGGTTTCCGGTCAGCGTCTTTGGCTGGTTCACTTTGCCCGATCTGGTGGGAACCAGTAAGGACATCGGAAAACTGGCCAACCAGTTCCATGAGCTGACAGCCTATGCGCTGATAGCCGCTATCGTTCTGCATTTTGCCGGGGCGATGAAGCACCATATTATTGATAGGGACGGCACATTGCGCCGCATGGTTCCCGGTCTTGGGGGTAAGGAAGATTAATATGACCCGTTTTATTGTATCCGCTGTCGCCTGTTTTCTTCTGCTGGGGGCTTTGCCCGCCATGGCGCAGGCCACCGGGCCGTTGCCGGCCTGGGTGATTGATATGCAAAAAAGCACTTTAAGTTTCGAGGCCACGCAGCAGGGGGCGGCAATCACCGGGCGTTTTAACGGTTTTTCCGGCGAGATCCGTTTTGACGAAGGACGACTGGAGGAAAGCAAGGCCACCATCCGCGTCGATCTGAAATCGGTCGATAGCCAAAGCCCGGAACGCGACCAGTCATTGCTGGGGGGTGACTGGCTTAGCGTCGAATCGTTTCCGGAATCGATCTATACCGTATCGAAATTCGAGCTTATCAAGGAAGATCAATATCTTGCGCACGGAGAACTGGAATTGCGCGGGGTTAAAAAGGAAATCGACCTGCCGCTGACGATTACGTTTTCCACCGATGAATCGGGTCGCGATGTGGCGCTGGCGGTGGGTGAGGTCAGCCTTAACCGGCTTGATTTCGGTATCGGTCAGGGCGCGTGGAAAGACACGCAATCCGTTGGAAACCCTGTGAAAGTCAAGGTTTCCGTCACGGCGGTGCGGAGCGATGCGGCGGCGCAATAGGAAAAACGGCCCATCGTTTCGCTAATAAATCAGCAAAAACAATATTGTTAGGGGTGTTCTTCGTGTTTCACCTCGGGTAGAGTCGTATTTATGAGGACATTGTTTCATCTGTGGCTCCACCCTTTCTCGCGCAAGGTACGAATCGTGCTGGCCGAGAAAAAACTCGACTTCGAGCTGACCATTGAAAAAGTATGGGAGCGCCGCACGGAATTCCTCGCGCTTAATCCGGCGGGCGATGTGCCGGTGCTGGTCGAGCCGGATGGCACGGTGATCGCCAATTCTCAGGTTATCTGCGAATATCTCGAAGAAGTTTACGATGAAATCAGCCTGCTGGGTCGCGACCCGGTGCAGCGCGCGGAAACGCGGCGCCTGATCAGCTGGTTCGATATGAAATTTAACCGCGAAGTGACGGAAAACCTTGTCGGCGAAAAGCTGATGAAGCGTTTCCTGAAAATGGGCGAACCGCATGGCCCCTCGATCCGTGCGGGTCACGCCAACATCCACTACCATCTCGATTATATCGGTTTCCTGACCGAGAAACGCAACTGGCTGGCCGGTGACGATTTCTCGTTGGCCGATATCGCGGCCGCCTCGCATCTGTCTGCCATCGACTATATCGGCGATGTACCGTGGGAAGAGCATCAGGCCGCCCGTGACTGGTATGCCCGTGTGAAGTCGCGCCCCAGCTTCCAGCCGCTCTTAACCGACAGAATCCCCGGGTTTACGCCGGTTGAGCATTACGAAGACGTAGACTTTTAATTCCCTCTCTTGGTTTTGTCATTCTGAGGGCTTTAGCCCGAAGAATCTCCCTTCTTTATCAAGATGAGATCCTTCGCTGTCGCTCAGGATGACAAAGAGAGGGTAGCTTGTAACTTCCCGCCCCTATTTGCTATAGTCACTGACCATGTCGGATTCAGTGAAAAAATCTATGTTCTGTTTCGGTTACGGCTATAGCTGTGACTGGCTCGGCCATGCGCTGCAGATGCAGAACGGCTGGGCACTGGCAGGCACAACGCGCGACAATGAGAAACGACGTCATATGAAAGAGCACGGAATCCGTGCTTTTCTTTTTGACTATGACCAGCCTCTCGAAGACCCGATGCTTTTTCTCCGCGGCACCACGCACCTGCTGATTTCCACGCCCCCCGATGATGAAGGCGACCCGACTTTCCGGATGCATGCGGAAGATATTCTGCGGCTGGAGTCACTGCAGTGGGTGGGTTATCTCTCTTCGACAGCCGTATATGGCGACCGCGAGGGCGGCTGGGTTGATGAAAATTCAGAATTGCGCCCGAATTCCAAACGCGGTTCGCGCCGCATGCGCGCCGAGGAACAATGGCTGAGCCTGCAACGTGATTACGGATTGCCGGTGCATATATTCCGTCTGGCGGGGATTTATGGCCCGGGTCGTAGTGCTCTTGACAGTGTGCGCGCCGGTGTTGCGCGCCGGATCAACAAGCAGGGCCATGCCTTCAGCCGTGTTCATGTCGAGGACATTGTGCAGTCGATCATGGCCTCGATGTCCAAACCTGCTCCGGGCCGCGCCTATAATCTGGCCGATGACCGCGCCGCACCCAGCCATGAAGTGATTGAATATGCCTGTAATCTTCTGGGCCTGACGCCGCCGCCGCTGATCCCGTATGACGAAGCCGATCTCGCGCCGATCACGCGCAGCTTTTATGCCGACAATAAGCGGATCAAGAACGATCGGATCAAAACGGAGTTGGGTGTGCAGCTGAAATACCCGACGTTTGAAGAGGGCTTAAAGGGCTGTCTGGAAGCTGAAGAAGCGGGTCTTCATATGATTGCGGCTGCTTCCGGTGGCATGGAATAGGGCTGTCATCGCTTGTTGACTCAGACCCGGACCCTTCCTATTATCGGCCATATTATAAAAATTGGGAGATGGTTATGGCTCTAAATGGCATAGATAAAACATTTAATAAGTTGTCGCCCGTTGGCGCGTTCCAGCCTTTTAACCTTATGGAAGTTTTTCAACTGGCGATTGATGAACACAAGGCATGTGAACGGCAGATGGAAGCCCTGAAAAAGAACAGGGCGCAGTACGATAAAGATGAATACAAGACTCGTCTTGCAGAGCTTTCAAACAATCTGAAAATGTATGATAAGGCTACGCATGCTGTGAGCAAAGCCATGGGTGATCGTGTTGAAACGATTTTGCTCGATGTCCGCAAGGACATTTGGAAGCAACTGACAATATGAAACCCGTTTTATAGGGATTCTGGGCCGCTGTTCTAGCGGCCTTTTTGCTTTTTAATATGATCGTAAGCGTTGTGCGGCAGGCGGATGGTGACCGTGGTGCCGGTGCCGACTTTGGATTCGATATGCAGGCTGCCGCCGTGCAGTTCGATCAGGTCTTTGGTGATCGACAGACCCAGACCCGTGCCTTCATGTTCGCGGGTGTAAGATGAGGCTGCCTGTTCGAACGGGCGTGTGACCATATCGATTTTGTTGGCGGGGATGCCGATGCCGGTGTCAACCACACGGATGCAAACATAGTCTTCGCGCGGCAAACATTCCACTTTGACGCTGCCGCCCGGTTTGGTGAATTTCACGGCGTTGGACAGCAGGTTGAGCAAGATCTGCATCACGGCGCGACGGTCGGCCACGACTTGCATGTTTTCTTTGGAGATATCGCTGGTGATTTGAATGCGGGCTTCCTGTGCGCGACCCTCCATCATGTGGACGGCGAGCGGGATGATCTTGTTGATGTTCAGTTCTTCAAGATCAAGTTCGTATTTGCCAGCTTCGATTTTCGACATATCGAGAATGTCGCTGATCAGGTCGAGCAGATGTTCGCCGCTTTCGCGGATGCCGGTGATGTAATCGAGATATTTGGGCGTACCGATGGGACCGAGTAACTGGCGCTGCATCATTTCGGAGAAACCGATGATCGCGTTGAGCGGGGTGCGCAGTTCGTGGCTCATATTGGCAAGGAATTGCGATTTGGCGGCATAGGCGCGTTCGGCGGCGTCCTTGGCCTCGTGCAGGTCGCGCTCGTGCAAGGTGCGTTCGGTGATGTCCTGCATAATGCCGAACAGGGCGGTGACGTCGCCGTCTTCATCCTGCTCGCATTTGCCCTCGCAGCGTATATAGCGCGTCTGGCCATCAGGCTGGATGGCGCGGAATTCCATGTCGTAATTTTTTTGTTCGATGATCGCGCGCTGGAAAGCCTGCATCACGCGGCTGATATCGCGTTTGTGCACTAGGGCGGTCAGCGTGTCGAGGTTCGGAGTAAAGCTGCCGCGCTTGACGCCGAAGATGCGGTAAATTTCATCCGACCAGGTGATGTTGTCGTTGCCGATCGGCCAGCGCCAGTGACCGATATGGCCGATGGCTTGCGCTTCGGAGAGCATTTGTTCCTGCGCATGCAGGGCTTCTTCGTGTTCCTTGATCGCGGTGACGTCGTGGCCGACACTGTAGATCATATCGCCGCTGCGTTTTTGCCGCCATTCTATCCAGTGGACGCTGCCGTCTTTGGCCAGCACATGGGCCTCGAAATCGACGATGAGGCCTTCGGCGGCATCATCCTGCATCAGGCTGTTGATGGTGCGGCGTACGGCGGCGCGGTCTTCGGCACAGACCAGATCAAGGAAGGTCATGTCGCGCAGCGTTTCATCGTCATAGCCCAGCACGTCGCGGAAGGTGCCGTTGACGCGGGCAAAAATTCCATCACGTGTGCTCACCGCCATCACATCATTCGACATATCAACGAAATGGCGCAAATCGTCATTGCTGGTTTTTGGCAGAACTGCTCCGGCATCGGTGGTTTTCGCCGTCTGACGGCTTCCCGTGTCCGTGCCCAGAATGCGCGAAAGCGTTTTTTGCAGATGTGTGTGGAATTGCGGGTCGCTGCTGTCGCCGTCGATCTTTTTGCCTTTAGCGATTTCGGCGGCAATCATAAAGCGGCGGCCATCGGGCAAGGCCACGCGGTCGAAGCGGAATAAGGCTTGTACCGGTTCAGCCTGACCGTGCAGCAACACTTCGTGTGTGCCTTCGTTGATGGTGTCGATATAGCAGCCGGAACCGCGCCCGAACAGCGATTGTACGCGCAGGGCGTCATCAGGGTCGACGAATTCCAGCATGTCGGACAGGGATTGGCCGCGGGCCTTTTCAACTGTGTGGCTGACCAGACTGGCGAAAGATTCGGAGGCATGCATCAGCGCGCCGTTCTCGTCGATAACGAAACGGGCTTCTTTTTCATCAAGATCAACCTTGGTTCTGGCAGATGCGCCAGAGCGGGGGGCGGATTTGGCTGTAGACTTGCGAGATTTCGCGGCGGTTTTGGCGGCCATGAACAGTGCCTTTTGAAGTACCAGTCCGGAAAGATTATCGAAAGGATTCGCACGTGTCCACCGCAGCGGCGGATTTTCTGCGGACGATCCACCTTTCATCTGCGCCGAGCGGGCAAATGAAGCGGTCGCCGTACTGGCAGGCCCCATAGAATTAGACAACGCAGACTCTCCCACACGCTAGAGCCGGGGGCGTTCTGATCGACGCTCTTTTCGACTCGCGGTTTACTTCCCTGATCACCAGCATGGGGCGGGAGGTTTAAGAAAGTATTAACGAAAGGTTAATTGGTTTTCGTAACGTAATTATACGGGGCCGTTGGGTAAGGGACGCTGAAAGGTAACATAGTCGTCTTCGACTTTTCCTGCCGTGAACCCCTGTTTTTCCACCAGACGGATAGAGGCGGCGTTTTCGAAATGCACCATGGCGGTGACGGTACCTTCACCGAAATGATTTCTGACATGTTCCATGGGGGTCTGATAGAGCGGCTCGCCCAGTCCGCGCCCGCGGTAGCTGCTCAAAAGATGGATGTTCTGCAGGGTAAATTTTTGATCGTTGTCGATGCTGATAACACTGATGCCTATTGGCTTTTTGTCATCATAAAGAACGAAATGCTTCAGGTCGTCATAGCCAAAGATATCCATTCTATAGGCCAATTCCCTTTGGGCATTTTCGCCTGTCAGACCTTTGTCATCCACATAGCAGGTTTTCACCGCTTCCTCATAGGCAGCGGTTTGATCGGGCCCCAGTAAACGGCAATCAAAGGCGGATGTATTTTCCATAGCATTATTGTACATCAAATCATTTTCATAAAGCAATAATGAGGGGTGTGCGCCTTAGCGGGAGGCAAGAAGCGCCAGCTTTGCCGGGCGGTTAAGTGTCTTGATCTCGATTTCGCGTTTCAGCGCCGCGCTTTTATCAGGGTGGGTTTCGGTGTAGGCGAGGGTGAATGGGGTGCGACCGCGCAGATATTTGGCGCCTTTGCCGCTTTCATGCATGGCGAGGCGGTTTTCGAGGTCGTTGGTGATGCCGGTGTAAAGCGTGTCGTCGGCGCAGCGCAGGATGTAGAGAGTCCAAGTCATGGGGTGATTCTAACGTATCTATAACATATGTCATCCTCCGGCTTGGCCGGAGGATCCATAGGCAAGAGCAGGCCGATGAATGGATTCCCCGCCTGCGCGGGGAATGACGGAGAGAAAATTACCCCGCCAGCGCTTCCAGCCACACGGCTTCTTGCTCTTCTAGCTCAGAGGTAATTTTCTGGTACTGGGTTTGTGTGCCGGAAATGTCTTTGCCGCTGGTGTAGAAAGCCGGGTCGGCCATGAGGGTTTCCAGCTCTTGCTTCTTTTTGGTGAGCTGGGTGATTTTCTTTTCGGCGTCGGCGGCCTTGCGTTTGGCGGCGTTGTCGAGTTTCTTCTCCACAGCCGGGGCCATTTCCACGACAGTGGCTTTGGATTCTTCTTTTTCCTTGGCCTTGCGGTCGGCGGCGCGTTCTTCACGGCGCTGCTGCACGGTGAACTTGCGGTAGTCTTCAAGGTCGCCGTCGAAATCCTGACACTTGCCGTCCTTGACCAGCCACAGGCGGTCGGCGACGCGTTCGACCATGTGCGGGTCGTGGCTGACGATGATGATCGCGCCTTCATAAGCATTGAGTGCCATCACCAACGCTTCGCGGGCGTCGATATCGAGGTGGTTGGTCGGTTCGTCGAGTAGCAACAAATGCGGGGCATCGAAGCTCATAAAGGCGAACAGCAGACGGGCTTTCTCGCCGCCGCTTAAGGAAGAAATTTTGTTGTTGGCCAGATCGTGGGAGAAGCCGAAGGCGCCCAGCTTGGCGCGGACGTAGGATTCTTTGACGTTTTTGTCGCGCTCGCTCATCAGCTTGAGCATTTCGAGATAGGGTGTCGATCCCATATCCAGCTCTTCGGTCTGGTGCTGCGAGAAATAGCCGATACGCAGTTTGCCGGAACGGAACATTTCGCCGCGCATCGGGCTTAGCTTTCCGGCGATCAGTTTCATCATCGTCGATTTACCGTTACCGTTCGCGCCGAGCAGCGCTATGCGGTCGTCAAAATCGACGTTTTCCATCAGGTTGCGCAGGATCGGCTGGCCTGCGGTGTAACCGACATCGGCATCGGTGATCGAGATCATCGGCGACGGGATCGGTTCGGGATTGGGGAAGTTGAAGCGCACGGTGCGTTCGGCAATCACGGCCTCGACCAGGTCCATGCGTTCCATGGCCTTGACGCGGCTTTGCGCCTGCGCGGCCTTGCTGGCCTTGGCCTTGAAGCGGTCGATGAATTTTTGCATGTGTGCGCGTTCGGCTTGCTGCTTTTCAAACATTTTCTGCTGCAGGCCGGAGCGCAAGGCGCGTTCGTTCTCGAACGCATCGTAATTGCCGCCGTAGATGGTCAGCTTTTGCTTATCGACATGAATAACATGGTCGATACATTTGTTCAGCAGTTCGCGGTCGTGCGAAATAATCATCAGCGTGTGCGGGTAGGACAGCAGATAGGTTTCCAGCCACATGATCGCTTCGAGGTCGAGGTGGTTGGTCGGCTCATCAAGCAGCAGAAAATCAGGTTCGACGAACAAAGCAGCGGCCAAGGCCACGCGCATGCGCCAGCCGCCGGAGAAAGAGGAGAACGGCTCGGTCAACTGATGTTCTTTAAAGCCGAGGCCAGTCAGCAATGTGGCCGCCTTGGAAGGCGCGGAATAGGCATCCATATCGCCCAGACGCTGGTAAATTTCGGCGATTTCGTTGGGGTCGGTTTCGGTTTCGGCGCGGTGCCAGAGGGCAGCCATTTCTTCGTTCGCGGCCAGCACCAGGTCGATCAGCGGGGTGTCGGTTTCGGGGATATCCTGACGCACCATGCCGAAACGCTGGTGGCCGCTTAAACTGATCGAGCCGCTATCGGATTGCAGATCGCCCGAGATCAGCTTGAACAGGGTCGATTTGCCCGCGCCGTTGATCCCGACCACGCCCACGCGCCAGCCATCGGTCACGTTGATGCTCGCATTCTCGATAATCACGCGCCCGCCGATGCGGTATGTCAGGTTGGCAATACTCAGCATGTTTCTTCTCTTTATTCCTTAGGCCGTGCTTATCGCATAAAAGGCGGCAAAAATGGAAGGAAAATCAAAATAATATAAGAAAAACAGCGGGCTTTTGGCCCGCTGTTTCTGTTTAAGAGCCTAAAGCGGATTAATTCGTGCTGTATTTCACGCCGCAGCCATAGGGTTGCGAGGTGGCGACTTGCACCGGGCGATTTTCGTTTAAGGCTGAAATAGCGGCGGCGACGTAATTTTTCGCGGTTTCCACGGTTTCATGGCGCGGGGTCGGGTTGTCGTCGATGGCGCCCGCATAGGCCAGCACACCGTCCTTGCCGATCACGAACATGTGCGGGGTGGTTTTGGCCTGATAGAGCGTACCGATCTCACCCTTGGGGTCGAGGATATAGTGAGAGGGTTTTGCGCCGACTTTCTCGATGTATTCTTTGGCCTTGGCGTCATCAAGATTGCCCTGCAGACCGGCAGCGGAGGAATTGATGCTCAGCCAGACAATGCCTTGCTCGGTGGCTCCTTCCTGCAATCTTTGCATGTTCTTGGTGTCGTAATGTTTGAGGACGAACGGGCATTCCGGGTTGTTCCATTCGAGAACGACGATCTTGCCTTTCAGGTCACTCAGTTTGACGGGCGCGCCTGTAATATCGGTGGCGGTAAAATCGGGGGCAGGCTGACCGACGATGGGGGCGGTGGCGGTGGTTGAGGGCGCGGCATCCTTATGATCATGCTCGGCAGCCATGGTGGGCGCCGACAGGCATGTCACAGCCAGAATTGTCATCAGCGGTTTTAAAAAGCGTTTCATCGGGGTTCTCCTTTTCGTATTAAAACTTTACTTCACAGCGTTGGCCACAATCGCGGGGGTCAGCAATTGCGGCAGTATTTCCGGTGCCGGGCGGTTGCCGTTGGATGGGTCGCGCGGGCCGTAGAAAACATAGAGCGGTACGCCTTTGCGTCCATGGCTCTCCAGAAACTTTGTAATCTCCGGGTTCTGGTTCGTCCAGTCCCCTTGCAGGGCTTTGATGTTCTGGGCGGCAAACAATGCGCGGGTTTCCGGAATATTCAGAGCGATGCGTTCATTCACTTTACAGGTAATGCACCACGCTGCCGTCATATCGACAAATATAGGATCATTTCCCTGCAGCAATTCATCAAGGCGGCTTTGAGAAAAATGTTCCCACAATTCGTCGCTGACCGTCGCGGCCATATCGGTTTTTGTTGCGGGCTTGAAGGCCTCGCCAAAGCTGATCATCAATCCCCCTGCGAGTGTCAGCAGGACCAGCAGCGTGACAATGGCGCGGGCGGTTTTTTGCTGCGGGCGGCGCGGCCATGCCCACAGGGTAAAGGCCACAGAAACCATGCCGAACAGAGCGGCCAGAATCGCCATGCTTCCGGTTTGCTGCGCGAATACCCAGACCAGCCACGCGGCGGAGGCATACATGGGGAAGGCCAGGAATTGCTTGAAAGTTTCCATCCAGCGCCCGGGGCGGGGCAGCATCTTGCGCAACGGCGGGACCAATGTCAGCAGCAGATACGGCAGCGCCAGCCCGAGGCCGAGCACAATAAAGACAGCCATGCCCGCGACGGCGGATTGCGTCAGCGCGTAACCCATCGCCGTTCCCATGAAGGGGGCGGTGCAGGGGGTGGCCACCAGCGTGGCCAGAACGCCAGTAAAAAACGCGCCGCCCAGTCCCGATTGCTGTGTCAGTTTTTGTCCGGCATTGGTGAAGGCGCCCTGCAGCAAAAAGACCCCGGAAAGGTTGAGGCCGATGACGAACAGCAGCAAAGCGAGAGCGTACACCACTACCGGATTCTGCAGCTGGAACCCCCAGCCGATCTGCGCACCGGCGCTTTTCAGCACCATCAGAATTCCGGCGATCAGAGCAAAGGTCAGAATGATCCCGGCGGTATAGGCCAGCCCTGAGGCTACGGCATGTGCCTGCTCCTTGTCGTTCATTTTTGAAAGGCTGATGGCCTTGAGCGAGAGAACGGGGAATACGCACGGCATTAAATTCAGGACCAATCCGCCAAGAAGGGCAAAAAACAGAGCGGTCAGCAGCGATGTGTTTTCCGTCACGGGTGCCGGGTTTGCTGTCGCGGTGACTGCAGGCGAAGCTGTGAGTATTACGCCCTGATATTGGCCGTTTTTATCTGTGTACGTTAACAGCGTACGCAGGGCGTTTATTTCATTCAGTGCCCGGTCACCGCGTTTCTGGCGCAGAGTGGTAATGTTATCTTCGGTCTGCACCGTTATGGCGGCGGCGTTATCAATCAGACCCCATTCATGGGGGATCAGGGCGAGCGTACCGGTTTGTACGTTTTGCCATGCGCCGCTATCGGCAGTGCTGACGGTCACGGTCAGGTCGCCGTTCTCCTCGGCGTACGTGGCGGGCCAGCCTGCCGGACGAGGCAATTTTGTCCGTGCTTCGGTGATGAGGGCGCTGTTATCGGCGTTGGTGCCGTCATTGAAGGTGATCGTATGTTCGCTGGTTTCTGGGATGCAGATATCTTTACACACTAGAACGGTGACTTCGGCCTTCAGGGTCAGAGCACCTTCGGGCAGTTGCGCCGGGATGGTCAGTGACTGCAGCAAAACCGCATGATCTTCGTAGCCGTAATTGGTCAGGGGGCCGAAAGGAATTTTGTGCGGGGTCGGCCATTCGATCTCGCCTGCGGTAAAATTCTCGGGCAGCGTCCAGGCGATTTCCGGGGCGACACCTGAATCGCCAGGATTCAGCCAGTAGGTATGCCAGTGCGGGTCGATGGTTTGCTCAATGCCGATGGTGATGGTCTCACCAGGTTTGATCTCGCCGCGCTCAGGCAGCAGGCGGATTTTGGCGTGGGGTTCTTCTGCCGGGGTTTGGGCATAAGCGGGCATTGCTGCCAGCACACTTATATATAAGGCCGAGAGAATCAGGTGTTTTAAAGGTTTCAAAGGAGGCTCCCGCATCGCTACTCCAACAATGTAACCCATTCAGGCATAAGGGCAATCCGGCGGCTGCGTGAAATTGGGCTCTTTATTTGCTATAATATATTTAACAATAATAATGTTAATAAATTCAGTATCTTATCGCGGGGGAGCGGGACAATGACAAAAGAGATTATTCACGGGCTGGGTGCGCATGCCGATATTCCGGTGACGCCGGAGGAAGATCGCGCCTTTGCCGAATTGGCGGCTTTCCGACAAGCGGCTCCGGCGGCCAGCGATGCCCGCGCTTTAAGTCCGTCGCAGAATGTGTCCCGCTTCCCGGCGGGTGATCATCACCGCCCGCCCGGCTTGCGTTAAACGATCTCCTCCTGTGGGGCGGACGGAGCGCCTCTCTTGACTCCTGCACGGCATTCATGGGGAAATGGGGACTTCTAGAAAATGAAGTCACAGGAATTATCCATGAGCGGGCACGCCAGTATGAAAGCCGAACCAATATCCAGCCAGCCTCTATGGGCGCCTTCGCAGGCGCAGATCGAAAGTACGCAGCTTTTTCATTTTGCCCGTGCGCTGGAAAAAAAGACGGGCCTGTCTTTCCCTGATTACGATTCACTGTGGCGCTGGTCGGTTGATCATACGGCCCCCTTCTGGGATGCGGTATGGGATTTCACCGGTGTCATCGGCGAGAAGGGCGAAGCCCGTATCGACCATGCCGATAGAATGCCGGGCGCGCAATTTTTCCCTGAAGCGCGGATTAACTTTGCCGAAAACCTGTTGCGCCGTCGCGATAACGGGATTGCCGTTATTTTTCGTGATGAGAAAGGCGATGAGCGTTCTCTGACCTTTGCCGATTTTTATGAGCATGTCAGCCGCTGGGCGCAGGCCTTGTCGGCTGTCGGTGTTAAAGAGGGCGACCGTGTGGCGGCGTTTATGCCGAATAAACCGGAAACGATTATCGCGATGCTGGCGACGGCCAGCCTGGGCGCGGTGTGGTCATCGGCCTCGCCTGATTTCGGGACGCAGGGGCTGCTGGATCGTTTCGGCCAGGTGGAGCCGACCGTGTTTGTCGCCGTCGATGGTTATTATTACAACGGCAAGACGCTTGACTGCCTGCAGAAAGTGCGCGAGGTGCAGCCGCATCTCAAGGGTTTGAAGAAAACGGTGATCGTACCGTTTACCAATCCCAAGCCCGATCTTTCCGGCTTGCAAAATACTGTGACCGTTGGCGATTTTATCGCGCCGTTCAAAGCGGGCGATATTGCATTTAACCGCGTGACGTTTAACCATCCGCTGTTCATCATGTTTTCAAGCGGCACGACAGGTATTCCCAAATGCATCGTGCACGGCCATGGCGGTACGTTGCTGCAGCACTTGAAAGAACATCGCCTGCAATGCGATATCCGCAAGGATGACCGCGTGTTTTATTTCACGACCTGTGGCTGGATGATGTGGAACTGGCTTGTCAGTGCGCTGGCCAGCGAAGCGACCTTGCTGTTGTTTGATGGCTCGCCGTTCTACCCGAACGGGCGTGTGCTGTGGGATTTCACCACCAAGCACCATTGCACCTTGTTTGGCACGGCGGCCAAGTATATCGACGCGCTGAAGGCCAATAATATCCGCCCTGTCGATCATTATGATCTTTCCGATCTTCGTGCGGTTACCTCAACAGGTTCGCCGTTGGTGCATGAAAGTTTTGATTTTGTTTATAGCGCGATCAAGAAGGACGTGCATCTGGCTTCGATTTCCGGCGGGACTGATATTGTTTCCTGTTTCGTGCTGGGCAATCCGATCTCGCCGGTATGGCGCGGAGAGATTCAGGGCGCGGGGCTGGGCATGGCTATCGACGCATTCGACGATGACGGTAAGCCGATTCCGGCGGGTGCCGGTTCGGGTGAGTTGGTCTGCACCAAACCGTTCCCGTGCATGCCGGTTAAATTCTGGAATGATGAAGACGGTTCCAAATACCACAAGGCCTATTTCGAACGCTTCGATAATATTTGGTGCCATGGTGATTGGATCGAACGCACGGCGCATGGCGGTTTCGTTATTCATGGCCGTTCGGATGCGACACTGAACCCCGGGGGTGTGCGCATCGGCACCGCTGAAATTTACCGTCAGGTGGAACAGATCCCCGAAGTATTCGAGTCGATTGCCGTGGGGCAGGACTGGGACAACGATGTGCGCGTTATTTTGTTCGTGCGCATGAAGGAAGGACAGGCTTTAACCGATGACGTGATGGATCGGATTAGAAAACAAATCCGTATCGGCGCTTCCCCGCGCCACGTCCCGGCCAAGATCATTCAGGTCAGTGATATTCCCCGCACCAAATCGAACAAGATTGTGGAACTGGCCGTGCGCGAGGTCATTCATGGCCGACCGGTGAAGAATGTTGAGGCGCTGGCTAATCCGGAAGCTTTGGCGCTTTATCGCGATCTGTCTGAATTGCAGGTGTAGCGCGAATTATTGCGGCCCGGCGATCACATATTGGCGTGTTGAGTCGTTGTGGCTAACGAGGTCAACGGGGGTTGCTGGCTGACGCGCCTCTTTAAAGCCCATATCAGGCGTATTCCCGCCGCAGCCAATATGAATGGCTTGGGTAATTCCTGCTTTACGGGCTTCTTGCACAAAAATATGGCAGAGCGTCCGGGCTTGTTCTGAGGTCACGTGACCGGAGAGATATTCCAACGAATCCAGAACCAGTTCACCCTTTGTGCCGCGCCATGCCCAACTTTGGGCAACAATCTGATCTGTTTTGTTGTCTGTTATCGCATAAAACCCGGCCTGCGGTGACAGAAAGCCATGCTTTGTGTATTCATCCCCAAAACCTCCAATATGCTGGCAGCAGGCCGTAAAATCACCCAGGGCCAGACCGCGAATATCGCCATCAGGCAGGCGTAAAAACGTGTAGCCGTCTTTATTGAATGCAGCGCCCTGAATGGTAATGGCAGGAATTGCGCCGCCGGGTTTTTGATTATCGTTTGCGGCATATTGTTCCTGATACAGCAAGACGGTTTCCAGCGCATCATTAAAATTAGGCTCTGACCAACGAACCTGTCGCGCCATGGCGGCCAGTTCCGGATGCTCACGTCCCCGCCAATAGGTCAACTCTGCGATGACATTGCGGGTTTTCGTCAGAGACCAGCACGAATCATCATCGCTGCGGCATGGCTGGCCCAAACGGTTTGAAAATTTAACCAGCTTGGCCATTTCTGGACCCTGTTGTAAAACCGCATCGCCCCATGCCTTTAAGTCCATCAGGACACCCGGCAGCACCTCCCCCTCTGGTGGGAAAGTGATTATGTGCAAAATATCATGCAGTGGTTTCTTGCCTGACTGACCCCATTGCTCCAGATAGCGCAGAACCCTGTCTTCTGTGCCAAAGAGGCGAACTGCATTCGCCGCAAGCGGCACCATTCCAACCAGATGGTCTTCATGGCCGAGCATGAAAGCAACCATAACAATATCACGGGCAGTTTTTGCATTAAAATCCAGTGTTGCAAAACACGATGAAAGCTCTACATCTTCCGGCAAATTCAGTTTTTCAGGCGAAAATTCAGGGAAGGCGCTGGTCCACGCTTTGTACCGCTCTACTATCATTTTATTGTCATCGCTCAAGCCTGAAAGATCCGCCCCTTTTTCCTCCAGAGAGGATGCAATGTTGGGATAATGATACCGAACAGCCTGATTAAGCTCAGTACTCGTTACTTTAGCCCCATATTCAGCCAGAATGAGCGCTGATGTCTGGAGCCCCAGTGCAACACAATGGCCAAGCAGAGATTGTGCTGAATTGGCCGAGTGCGCGGAAATAACATCTGGATTCGCGCCATTATCAAGCAAGACACGCATCACATCTGAATGATTATGAAGTGCCGCACCCACCAGAAGCTCATCATAGCGGTCCTTGGAAAGGCCTTTTTCAATGAGCTGGGACAGGGTATAGGCATCCCCGTATTCTTCTGCGGCTCTCCGCGCAAGGGAGGAGAGATAAAGATCATCGTATACCCCGCCAGTTACACAATGCGAACTGTTGGCCGGTAACACGTAACGCAATTCATAAACGAGAGGGGATTCTTTTTGTCTTTTGTTTATGGCTTCCAAACGTGAATGAAGATGAATGCTTTTTACGCTGTCATCAGGATTAAGCACGGCGACAATTTCGGCATAAGATTTTTGTGATTTGTTTTTTTGAAAACCTTCTAATGCGGCGTACTGGGTTTGCACATGCACCGATCCTTTGCGGGCATGTTCCAGTAAAGCGTCAACCGAAACATCCAGATCGTTTAAGGCCAGTTTTCGGGCTAGCGGGGGCAGGGCTTTTGCGAGATCAGAAAAATCTGCATCTGGCTGCTCCACGCGCAGCTGATTCAGCGCGGCAAGCGCGTTGATGACTTCGGGTGCTGGTGGTGCGCGGTCGCGTTTTGGCATGGGTAGCCTTTGAGTGTCCCATTGATCCGAGTTTCTATATTTGCCATAATATACAATAGACTGTCAAACTTAAATTTTCTGGAAAAGTGAGCTGCTTTTCTTATATATTTCAAAATCTTATAGCTGTTGTGTCTTAAAGGGCACGGGGCTGTCCTTATTACGGGGGAGGCATTTTCTTATGAAGGTTGTTGCGTTTCGTCATCTGTTTTCCGAAGGTCTGGGGTCGCTGGCGCAAGTGATCGAAAAGGCAGGCGGCAGTTATCAGTATATCGATACTTACCGCGAGGATTTCGGGGGATTCGATGCGCTTTCGCCGGACCTGCTGATCGTATTGGGTGGGACGCCGGGCGTTTATCAGGCGGATGATTACCCTTTTCTGAAAACCGAGATGAAAATGATCGAGCAGCGCCTGGCGGCGGACCTTCCGATCATGGGGATTTGCCTGGGCGCGCAGATGATGGCGCATGCGCTGGGTGCGCGTGTGTATCCCGGTGCAAACGGCTCTGAAATCGGATGGGTACGTCTGCAGGTTACGGATGCCGGTAAAGATTCCCCTGTCCGTCACTTTGATCAGAGCGAAACGCATATGTTGCAGTGGCATGGCGATACGTTCGATCTGCCGGAGGGTGCTGTTTTGCTGGCGTCGAGTGACAAGTATGAAAATCAGGCTTTCCGCTATGGCCGGAACGCACTGGGCTTGCAGTTTCACTGCGAAGTGACGCCCGGCATGTTGCAGGGCTGGTCGGTTGCCAGTGCGGGACTGGTGGCGCAGAAGAAACTTGATGTTCACCGTCTGCGCACGGACACCGAAGAATTCGGACCGCATCTGATGGCGCAGACCGAGAAGTTTCTCACCGAATGGCTGGCGCAGGCCGGGGTGGTCCCGGTAGAGGCGTGATGAATTTTTGCAATACCAGAGCAAGATAAAAAGGACAGGGTTATGCGCGGCTATTTTGGCGTGGGCGTCGAGGGGATTAGCAAGGAAGGCAATATCGGCAATCTGCTGCGCTCGACGCATGCTTTTGGCGGCAGTTTCTTTTTCACGATTGCTCCGGCTGTCGATGTCGATGGCATGCGTATGTCCGATACGTCGGGTGCTTTTGATCATGTGCCTTACCACCAGTACAAGACAGTAGACGATTTGCTGCTGCCTGAGGGCTGTACGCTGGTCGGGATTGAGCTGACGCCTGATTCCATTGAGCTGCCAAGTTTCCGCCATCCGACACGTGCGGTCTATGTGCTGGGACCGGAAATGGGCAGCCTGTCTCCGGCGATGACAGAGAAATGCGAATTCGTGGTGAAGATTCCGATGAAATTCTGTGTCAATGTCGGTGTAGCGGGGGCGATCGTGATGTATGACCGCCTGATTTCGAACAACCGTTTCCTTGATCGTCCGGTGAAAATGGGCGGCCCTGATATGGGGGCGCTCAGGCCTGTGCCGCAGCACCGTAACAAACCCTTCTCCCGCAAGAAGATCAAAGACGCGTAGCTTTTCTGGTTTGCCGCGCCTGATCTGAGGCGTTATACTGTAAGAAGAACCTCTCCTGCTGTCCGTCTTTCTGCCGGGCGCTCTTTTTTCTCGTATCTCGTGATTGTTTCCGGTCATCAAGAATAAGGAAAATTTTATGTTAAAGCATGCGCTTGCCCTTATGACTCTCCTTGCTGTCTTATTGACGGGGGCTGCTGCGCATGCCGCTGATTCCTCCCGCTTGCTGGGTACTTTCGGATCATGGGAAGCGTGGGAGCTGGAGAATGAGGGCGGTAAGGTTTGTTACATGATGTCAAAGGCGGGAAAGCATAGCGGTGCCTACAAGACCCGGGGCGATATCTATGCGCTGGTCACGCACCGCCCGGCGGAGGGGTCGAAGAACGTGTTCAGTTATATGGCCGGTTATGAGTATCAGGCCAAGAGCGAGGCGACACTCAAGATCGGTGACAATAAATTCCCGCTTTTTACGCAGGGCGAGACTGCCTGGGCGCCGGATGCCGATACCGACAATGCGATTGCCGCAGCGCTGCGCAAAGGTTCGTCCATGATTGTGACGGGTACGTCCTCGCGCGGGACGGCGACAACTGACACTTTCAGTCTTAAGGGTTCGGGCGGCGCGCACGAGGCCATCAATAAAGCTTGTGGCCTCTAAAGGAGCCGGACAACATGAAGCACATAGAAATTTCGCGTAAGATCAATCTGGGCCGCGCCGTGACGGCGGAGGAGTTGAAAAAGACCCTGATGTCCCGGCTGGAAAATGTGATCGAGGTGCAGGAAACCAGCGGTAATGCCGAACAGTTCCATGTTTCAGGCAGTACCGGTGCGCCGGTCAGTATGACCCGTTATGCGCAGGTGGATATAGATGCGACGATTACGACTGATGACAGCCATGCGCGTATCCTCCTGAATGGGTATGTGCGGACGGCGCCGTCGCTGATGATTCTGTACGGGGTTTTGTTTTTTGTTCTGCTGTGCGTCGGGTTGCTGCCGGGGTTCGTCGATACCAGTATCGACGGTGACGCGGGCGATGCGCTGATTTTCGTGCTGATCGGCATGTTTTTGGTTTATGACATTAATCGCCGTCTGGCTGAGCCGCAGGAACAGATCGAATCGATACTGGAATCGATGAACACTTTATATAGCTGAAATCCCGTTATATATTTCACATAACCAAGATATCCTCTGTTAATTCCCTGTCTTATGGTAACTGAAGGTTGCTACCACTGAGGGGGTATGCTACCCATTGAAAATCCCGTGTACAGGTTGCTGGCAGTCAATGATTCATTAAGAATTGCCGGGACGAGAAAAGACCGGCGCGGGATCTGGTGTAACAAGACAAGCATCTGGTGAATGATTCATCATCGACTTTCTCATAAGCCCACAGTCGGCTGGCAGAGCTTGCTAAGCAAACTCAATTCTTACGTTCCTCTGCGTCACCGTGATGTGTTGACGCGTGATGGCCGTTTGCGCCTGCGTTACCTGCTTTCCGGGACAACGACCTGCCTGCTGTTGTTGACCGGCGCGGGCATTGCCGCCATCAATACGGCCGACATGATCACGTCTTCGGGCGATGCCCGGATGGAACAATTAGCGTCTCTGGAACCCGCAAGCGGCGACGCACTGGAAGTGATTGACGGCCAGCATGACCCTGTCGCGGTCGAGCGTCTGGCAGCGGCGCAAAAGCGCATGCAGCGTTACAAGCGCGGTGAAGAAACAGATACCGTGGCGCAAGCTTCCGAGGAATATGCCTCTTTGTCGCAAGGGACGCACCGCGCTGCTGACGGCCCGCGTGAAGATGTCGTCAGAATCGGCAAGGGCGATACGCTGGGTGGCTTGCTTCAACGTGCCGGCCTTTCCGGTGTAGATGCTCATAATGCTGTCGAAGTGATGAAGAAGCATTACGATCCACGCGCGCTCAAGCCCGGTCAGGTTGTGCACTTACGTTACGATCAGGCCGATCAACTGGCTTCCCTGCAGATGGATGTCGATGCGGTGCGTAGCGTCAGCCTCCAGCGCACGAATGATGCCGATGGCTTTAAATGCGTGACGCAGGAAAAAGAAATTCTGAAGAAAGTTGCCGCGCGCCGCACGGAAATTCAGACATCTCTTTATGGCTCAGCCCTCAAGGATGGTTTGCCGCGTTCCGTCGTGGCCGAGGCTATTCGTGTTTATTCCTATGACGTGGACTTCCAGCGTGATGTGCGCCGTGGCGACAGCCTTGAAGTTCTTTATGAAGATTATGAAACCGAAGACGGGCATCAGGTGAAGACTGGCGACATATTGATGGCGCGCATCAATGTGGGTGGTGTGGTCAAGACGGCTTACCGTTATGAATCCAAAGATGGCCGCGTTGATTTCTATACTGAAGACGGCAAAAGCATGCGCAAGGCGATTATGATGACGCCGATTGACGGTGCCCGCATCTCCTCCGGTTTTGGCCGCCGCAAACATCCGGTTCTGGGCTATACCAAAATGCATAAAGGCGTCGATTTCGCGGCCCCAACGGGAACGCCGATTTATGCGGCTGGTGACGGCACGGTTGAAAAGGCCGGACGCTTTAGCTCGTATGGCAATTATGTGCGTATCCGCCATGCCGGTGCGACCAAGACCGCCTATGCCCACATGAATCGTTTCGCTAAAGGCATTACGCCGGGTGTGCGCGTGAAGCAGGGCCAGATCATCGGTTATGTCGGCACCACGGGCCGTTCCACAGGCCCGCATTTGCATTTCGAAGTTCTTGAAGGCGGCGTTCAGGTCAATCCGCGTAATGTAAAAACGCAGCAGGGCGAAACGCTTAAAGGTTCTGAGCTTGCTATGTTCAAAGACCAGATCCGCAAACTGGACGGCCAATTCGCCAACCTGACGCGCAGCATGAAAATGGCCAGCGCTTCTCAAGCCGCGGTTAATTAAATCAGTAGCCTTTAACAGGATCAACAAGGCCGGGGGGTATTCCTCCGGCCTCTATTGTTTCTATGGTCTGACGCAGGGCGAGGGCGCCTGTTGCGGGCATGGTGACGGCAGCGATGTGCGGCGTGACATGAATGCGTGGGTGGCTCCAGAATGGGTGACCTTCAGGCAGCGGTTCTTTGCGGAACACATCGAGCGCGGCGTGGCTGAGATGGCCGCTATCCAGCAGCGCGATTAAATCCTCATCCACCAATTCTTTACCACGGGCCGGATTGATAAGGCAGGCGCCACGGGGTAGCGCGGATAATGTGTCTTTATTCAGCAGATTTTCGGTGTCCGGCGTCAGCGGCAGCAAGCAGACGAGTATCTCGCAGCCTTTGAGGAAATCATGCAGCTGGTCGTCACCGTGAAAGCTTTCTACGCCCGGCAGGTTTTTCGCCGAACGGCTCCAGCCGCGCAACAGAAAACCGAAGGGCTGTAACAGCGCGATACAGCTTTGTGCAAGATTGCCCAGTCCCAAAAAGCCGATGGTGCGAGCGGCAGCCAGTTTTGGCAGATCATGCTGCCAGTTCTGCCGTTCCTGTTCGTGGTGCCAGCGGTCATGGTCGCGGTGGAAACGTAAGACAAAACTGGCGACATATTCGGCCATGCCCTGATTAAGGCCGGGTTCGATCATGCGCACCAGTTTTGCGCCCGGCGGGAAATCGGGATGACCGACGAAACGATCGATGCCGGTGCTTAAGGGCAGCACCGCTTTCAGGTTGGGCCAGGCGGTTTTATCACCCTCAAATAATTTCCAGCCGATCAGATATTCAATGTCAGCCGGGTTGCCGGTTGCGGGGGCGATACGGAGATCAAATCCGGACAACTCTTTTTTGAGCGCGGGCACCCAGTCGCGTTCGTCGTAATCGAATACCGGGCGGAACAGGATCGCCATGCGGGTTAATCCTTACGGGGCCAGAAGGCGTAGGTCAGGGGCATCATGGTGAAAAGCGCGGCCATGGTGAACCAGAACAGCGCGTATTGCAGATGTTTGTTATTCGGCAGCGTACGGGTCGTTACCATCAGCGGATAGGTATTCTCAAGCGGCGGATTTTGCGTTTCGGCATAGAACACGACGTCTGGGAAATCCGGCATGTTGACGGCGAGCGCGATGTCATGCGGATTGACGCTGTACCATGTATGGTTGGCGGGATCATTGTCGGGTGTGAACGGATTGGGTTTATCGGGCGGGCGCACCATGCCCGTCAATGTGACCATGCCCTCGTTCTGGCTGTCGAAACGGGTGGCGGGATTAGCTTTATCCAGTGGTACCCAGCCGCGATTGACCAGCACACGGCCTCCACCGCCTGCAATCGAGAACGGCGTCACAATATGATAGCCGGGGTTGCCGTCGTACGTACGCGGGCCGATCAGGATTTCAAGATCATGATGAAACTGGCCGCGTACGCTGCCATAGGCCATGGCGGGGTTTTGTAAAGCGATGGCTTTCAGGAGTTCGCTGTCGAACGGATTATCGAGCGGGTCGCGGGCATATTCGGTCTGGTATTTATCGAGTAGCGCCGTTTTCCAGTGCAGACGCTTGATCTGCCAGTTGCCCAGACCGCTGAGCAGAACGATGCAAGCGATCAGGAACAATATGCCGCCGAACGGGATCGGCCTTTGTACCTTGAGCGTCATTTCCAGTCACCGGGCCGGTGTTTCCATTGCAGGGCGATGATATAGGCCTTGAGCGGCTTCAACGCCCCCAGTGTCATGCCAAGCGCGATGATTCCCCACAGTACCGCATGCACCCATAAAGGCGGATGCAGCGCCCATTCAAACAGCAGGGCGGCGGGCACCAGCAGGAAACCGAGGATAAAAATCAGGAAGACGGCAGGGCCGTCGGCGGCATCGATTTTCGTGTAGTCGAGGCCGCAGGACGTGCAGGCATCGCGCAGATCCATCATCATGAATCCATCCTTGTACAAGGCGCCCTGACCGCAACGCGGGCAGCGGCAACGCAACGCCTGCCGGATGACATTCGTATCTGGCAGGCCTGCTTGCGTATCCATTTCAGGAAGCCTTTCTTAATGCGGCAGCGGCGTGCCTGTGCCGATTGTGCCGCCCCACCAGTAGATGGCGATGAACAGGAACAACCAGACGACGTCAACGAAGTGCCAGTACCAAGCCGCTGCCTCGAAGCCGAAGTGACGGTCTTGTGTGAAATGGCCCTTTTTAGCGCGCAGCCAGCAGACGAACAGGAAGACGGTGCCGACGAATACGTGGAAACCGTGGAAGCCTGTGGCCATGAAGAAGGTCGACGGGTACACGCCTTCGGTGAAGCCGAAATGGGCGTGAACATATTCATAAACCTGGAAGCACAGGAAGCCAAAGCCAAGGAATACTGTGATTCCCAGTGCCTTTACAGCATTCTTGTTGTCGCCTTCCAGAATGGCATGGTGCGCCCATGTCACGGTGCAGCCGGACAGCAGCAGGATCATGGTCATCATAAACGGCAGTTCGAACGGCGGAATGATGTGGTGTTGCGGCGGCGGCCATACACCTTGCGTGTATTCAAGGCGCAGCGGCATGTTTTCCTGACCGGCATAGAGGCTCGCATCAAAGAACGCCCAGAAGAACGCAACGAAGAACATGACCTCGGAAGCGATGAACAGCGCCATGCCGTAACGCAGGCCGATTTCGGCGATTTTGGTATGTACGCGCTCGACAACGGATTCGTGAAGGATGTCTTTCCACCAGAAGAACATGACGGCGAGGACCGCGAGCACACCGAGAATAATTCCGGTGAAGCCGACAGGGATACCGGCGATCTCGGCTTCGTGCATATACATCACGGCGCCTGTCGCCAGAAGGCCACCCGCCATGGAGCCCATCAGCGGCCAGATGCTCGGGCGCACGATGTGGTAGGGGTGGGGTTTGCCCGTGGTGCCGTATTCGATCTTCTCAGACATGATATTCCTTACTCAAAACAAAGGATTAGTTAGATGTTGCCGATGACTGTTTAGCAGAATCCGGTTGATTGTAAAAGGCTTCCATCGCGCGTTCAAGATCGGCGCTGTCCAAAGGGTAAAAAGTATAGGAAAGGGTGATGGTGGTCACGTCCTGCATGTCCTCGTCGTCGGCGAAGGCAGGGTCGATAAAGAACAGGACGGGCATGTTTACGCTCTGGCGTGGCTCCAGAACCTGTTCCTGAAAGCAGAAACATTCAATCTTACGGAAATATTTACCGGCTTTGGGCGGGGTGACATTAAAAACGGCAGTGCCGCCGGAGGTCTGGTTCGACCAGTTGCGGGCGGTATAGGCAACCAGCGTCTGCTGCCCGACTTTTGTTTTTACATATTTTTCATCGGGTTTGAAATCCCACGGCAGGTTGGCATCGGTGTTGGTGTTGAAACGGATGGTCAGATCGCGGTCAACGATATGGTCCGGGGCTTTTTCAGCCGTCATGGTGGTGCCGCCAAAGCCGGTGGCCTTGCAGAACAGGTTATAGAGCGGCACGGCGGCAAAGGAGAGGCCGATCATGGCGACGACGACCAGCAGCACCATCGTCCCGGTGCGGCGGTTGCGGGTTTTTAAATCGTCGGGCGTGGACATGGTGAAAACCTATTCGGCGGCAGCGGGTGCAGTGCTGTGGCCTTCCCAGCCGGACAGATCGCATCCGGCAGCCATATATTTTTTATGGGTGGCAACGGTTTCGGCCTGATGCTGCGTCCCGGCGGTCCTGTATTCTTCGGCGGTAGCGTTGGCGGCTGCCATATAATTTTTGCCTGCGTTTTTATAATCGGCGGCGGTGGCATTCATCGATGCCTGATGATCACCGGCTTCAGCGGTGAGTTGCGCGGCGTAACTATTGGCGGATTGGTTGTAAGCGACAGCCTTGGTTTGCAGTTCAGCGGCGTAGGATTTTGCTTCACCGGCATAATCGGCACGGTCAGCGCCATAAAGCGTGACGCCGCTGGCCTTGCATGGCGGTACGATTGTTTCCGCGCGCGCGGGTTGCAATGCCACGATTAGCAACAAAATAAAAACAAGGGGCAGCAGATAAGGCAGTGTGATACGCATTTTTTTACTCGGGTTCAGTGTCATGGTTGTTGTCATGTTTAACTGCCTCCCATTTTCACCATGGCGACGAGCGCGATCATGAGTGACCATCCCAGTACGAGCGCCAGAACCATCAGGTTCTTTTTACGCTTCTTTTTATGTAGTTCATCAAGCGGCATCTATCATCAAAGCCAGAAAAATTGCGAAGAGGTAAAAGACCGAGTAACCAAACATCAGGCGCGCGCTTTTCAGCGTTTTGTCCTGCAGTACGCGGATCGCGGTAAAGACGAAGAATCCGCTTAAAACCAGTGCCGACGCGCCGTAAATCCAGCCGGTTAAACCCAGCATAGAGGGCGCCACGGCGACAGGCAAGAGAATGAGGGTATAGACCAGCATTTGCCATTTGGTGGTGGCTTCGCCTACGGCCACGGGCATCATCGGCACCCCGGCCTTTTTATAATCCTCGCAAGCGAACAGAGAAAGCGCCCAGAAATGCGGCGGCGTCCACAGGAATATAATAGAAAATAGTAGGATCGGCAGCAGCGTGACATCGCCGGTGATGCAAGCCCAGCCGATCATGGGCGGAAAAGCTCCGGCGGCACCGCCAATGACGATATTCTGCGGTGTGCTGCGTTTGAGCCACATGGTGTAAATGACGGCATAAAAGAAGGTGGCAAAGGCGAGAATACCAGCGGCGACCCAGTTCAGCGCTACGCCCATGGTTAGCACGGCGGCCACGGTCATAAACAGGGCGAAAGTCAGGGCTTCGCTGGGTTCGATCCGGCCCGCCGGAACGGGGCGGTTTTTGGTGCGTTTCATAATCAGGTCGATGTCGCGGTCATACCACATATTAATGGCGCCAGCTGCCCCGGCCCCTAAAGCCAGCGTGATTATGGCAACTATAATCAGGAGTGGGTGCGTTTCGCGGAAACCGGGGGCGACCCACATCCCCGCAAAACCGCTGAAAACCACCAGACTCATGACCCGGGGCTTCAAAAGCGCCCAAAAGTCACTGATCCGGCTTTCGCGCAGGGGTGCTGCGGGCGGGTTTTCAACGTCATAAACGGGGGTGAAATCAGTCATACATATGTTCCTAGGGCGGTGTTTTAGCCTAAAACACCGCCCTAATGCAAATTGACTCTGACATCGCAGTCTTAAGGGTTTTCAGGGCTGGGGCTTCTGACCGGCCTGTGGGGCAGGTGTCTGCGCCTGACCCTGCTGGTAAGACAGCACGTCCTGATGCGCGGGCAGCAGGTTCGGATCAATGCCTTGCGGCACGACCATCGCCAGCGTTGGCTTGCTTGTCAGAACCTTGTGCGACACGCGCTTGATATCTGCCAGCGTTACGCTGTTGATATGGGCGCTCAGTTCTGCCGCTGTCATAGGCTTTCCGGCGGACAGCGTCTGATTGCCGTAGGTATCGCAGGCGCTGCGGTTAGTCTCGATACGGGACAGGCAGGCCATTTCCAGTTTGGCCTTGGCGGCATCCAGTTCTTTTTGTTCGACGTTATGGGTCAGCTTGCGCATTTCATCAAAGATAATCTGTGTCGCCAGTTTTGCACGGGGCGGATCGATCGAGACCATCGCCAGGAACTGGCCGCAGTTCCTGAAATCCTGCATACCGGCACCGGCGCTGCTTGTAAGCGCTGTGTTGACCAGCGCCTTATAGAGTCTCGATGACGCACTGCCGCCCAGAATGACGCCCAGGGCTTCATAAGCGTAGACATCGGGGTGGGTATCGGAAACGCCTTCGAAACCCAGCACCATTTCGCAAAGTTCTGCCGATTCCATTTCAAGATAGGCTGTGCCTTCATGATGGGTCGGAACGGGCAATGCCGGAATATTGTGTGAAGGCATCGATCCGAATTTGCGTTCGATCAGTGCCACGAAATCCTTATGCTTCACCGGGCCTGCGGCGCTGAACACGACGTTGTTGGGAACATAATACTCATCGCGATAGGCAGCCAGCATTTGTACCGTCATGGCGCGCAACGTTGCTTCCGTTCCGAGAACGCGACGTCCATGCGGCTGGTTGGGGTGTGCAAGTTCGGCGGATAGATACCAAAGACGATCGCCAATCTTGTCGTTGGCGCGTTTGATTTCCTCGATCACGACATCGCGTTCACCCTTGGCCTTGGTCGTGCTGCCATCGGGATTGATCGTTGTCTTACCGTCGAATTCCTCATGATCGAGATTGGCCTTGAATACCATCTCGCCGCAGATATCTACAACTTTTTCAATGTCCTTGGCCAGCAGGTTGTAGAAGTAATAGGCGGTCTTGTCCTTGCTGGTATAGGCATTCAGGTCAGCGCCCAACTGGCTTTCGACGATTTTATCAATCGTGCCCGGGCCATAGCTGGGTGTGCCTTTGAACATCATGTGTTCATTCATATGGGTGGCGCCGTTTAGTTCCGGCGTTTCGTGATCGGAACCTGCACCGACCCAGGCACCGCATGACAATGTGCCCGGGCGTTCTGCCGTCACGACAATCATGCCGTTGGACAGCATGGAAACCTGCGGGTCCGCTTTCAGGATATTTTTTCGCTTGCTGGCGGCATTAAATGCGGGGGTCAATACGGACAATACAGGTGCTGCCACTTGCGGTATCTGCACATTCTGCAATTGCGCCTGCATCATGTTCTTGATGTCGGCGCTGCTTGGCATGGAGTCTTGCGGGCCGATACCAGCCAGCGCATGTTTTCCGCTGCTCAGCATTTGCGCCATCGTGGCGCGGATATCATCGGACGTGACCTTGGCAAGGTTGGCTTCGAATTCTGCCATCGGTACGATTCGGCCGTAATTCATGATATTTGAGGCGTTACCGATACAGACGGATTTCGCGCTTTCCTGCGCGCCTTGCGATGAACGAATAATACGCTCGCGGGCGATTTTCATGTCGTCGTCACTAAAGCCGTTTTTAATAACATCACCAAGAAGATCCATGGCGACCGTGATCAGTTCACCGGCATTGCCTTTGCCCGTGCCCGCTGTAATGGAGAAAAGACCTGCGGATTCAAAGGGGCTGTATCCGGCATTGACGCCGTAAACCAGACCGCGTTTTTCCCTGATTTCCTTGAAAAGCGGCGATGACATGCCGCCGGAGATCAACTCCTTCAGCATCATCACGTGATATTTCTTCGGATCGTTTATTGAGGGTGCTTCGAAACCGAATACCAGGTTCAACTGGTTGTTGTTGTTGGCTTCGCGGAAATCGCCGCCTTTGAAGTCGACGGTGACGGGCGGACGTGGGGTTGCCGACGGTTTCAGGTCGCCAAAGAAATCCTTCGCCAGCTTTTCGGCGCTGCGGGGCGCGATGTCACCGACGAAAGAAATGACGATATTCTCGGGGTATTCCAGCAGTTCGGCATGCTTGTCGTGGATTTGCTGTTGCGTGTAGCTTGCGATCATATCCTTCGTGCCCGCCGGGGATGTGGCGATGGGCTGGTTCTCGAAAGCTTTTTTTACAAATTCCTGTTGGGCACGGCCTGCGGCGCTCTGGTTTTCACCATCGATCATCATGCCGATGCGTTCTTTGGTTTTCCGGATTTCCTCGGCATCGAATACGGGATTGCGTACGACGTCGGCCAGAATCGCAAAAATATGCTTGGCATCACGTGAGAGTGCGGTTGCCGTAAACATCGTGCTCTGGCGGCCAGTATCGCTGCCGAACGATCCGCCGCGCGATTCGATGTCTTCAAATATCTGCTCCGTGGAACGTGACGTGGTTCCGCCCCATGTCGATTCCTGCATCAGGTGCGTGAGACCTGCTTCATCCATCCCTTCATGCATCGAACCGGCCTTGATGCCGATCATCATGTTGACTTTTCCGGATTTTGGACGCTGTTCGCAAACGCAGGTAACGCCGTTCGGTAGGCGGAATGTTTTGGTCATATTCTGTACTCCCCGTACATCAAATTATTATTATGAATAACCGTGATAGCATGATGTTCCCTGAGTGTCAAAACCTTGGGAGCATTTTATTCCCGATAAAAAAGCCCCCTGAAAAGGGGGCTTTTTCAAAGATTTGTGCCAGAGGGTTAGTTAACCTTCGGCTGGATTTCAAACTGGTGGAACGGCGGCGGGGAGGACAGAGTCCATTCCAGTGTCATCACCTGCGGTTCGACATCCCAGTAATTGCCGCCGACTTTGCGTCCGAAGAACAGCGTGTAGAACACGATGAACACGAACAGCAGTGTCGCGGCACCTGACAGATAAGCGCCATAGGATGAAACAGCGTTCCAGCCCTCCAGAGCGTCCGGATAATCCGGGTAGCGGCGCGGCATACCAGCCAGACCGAGGAAGTGCTGCGGGAAGAACACCAGGTTCACGCCGATAAAGGTCATGAAGAAGTGCAGCTTGCCGAGGAATTCCGGATACTGGCGACCGGACATTTTGCCGATCCAGTAATAGAAGCCTGCGAACAGCGCGAACACCGCACCCAGTGACAGCACATAGTGGAAATGCGCGACGACGTAATAGGTGTCATGCAGCGCGATATCCATCCCGGCGTTGGCCAGCACCACGCCTGTCACACCGCCGAGGGTGAACAGGAAGATGAAGCCGATGGCCCACAGCATCGGTGTGGTGAAACGGATCGATCCGCCCCACATCGTGGCGACCCAGGAGAAAATCTTGACGCCTGTCGGCACCGCGATGATCAGGGTGGCCGCTGTGAAGTAAGCGCGGGTGTTTACATCCATACCGACGGTGAACATGTGGTGCGCCCAGACGACGAAACCAACGACACCGATGGCGACCATCGCGTAAGCCATGCCCAGATAACCAAATACCGGTTTTTTGGAGAAGGTCGCGACGATCTGGCTGACAATGCCGAAAGCCGGCAGAATCATGATGTACACTTCCGGGTGACCGAAGAACCAGAACAAATGCTGGTACAGGATCGGGTCGCCGCCTTTATCCGGGACGTAGAAGCCCGTGCCGAAGTTACGGTCGGTCAGCAGCATGGTGATGGCGCCACCCAGTACGGGCAGGGACAGAACCAGCAGGAAGGCCGTGACCAGCATGCCCCAGACGAACAGCGGCATCTTGTGCAGGGTCATGCCCGGCGCGCGCATGTTGAAGATGGTGGCGATGAAGTTGGCAGCGCCGAGGATCGAGCTGGCACCGGCAAGGTGCAGAGCGAAAATCGCCATATCGACCGAAGCGCCGGGGTGGCCGACGAGGCTTGAGAGCGGCGGATACACCGTCCAGCCCGTACCGGCACCGGCACCGACGAAAGCCGAGCAGACCAGCAGCAGGAAGGCCGGGACGATCAGCCAGAAAGAAATGTTGTTCAGACGCGGGAAGGCCATATCCGGCGCGCCGATCATCAGCGGCACGAACCAGTTGCCGAAACCGCCGATCAGGCCGGGCATCACCACGAAGAACACCATGATCAGGCCGTGCGCGGTGATCCAGACGTTCCACATCTGGCCGCCGTCAACAAGCTGCAGACCGGGGGTTTGCAACTCGGCGCGCATCAGCATCGAGAATGTGCCACCGATCAGGCCGGCAATAATCGAGAAGATGATATAGAGCGTACCGATGTCCTTGTGGTTCGTGGACATGAACCAGCGGGTGAAGAAACCGGGTTTGTGGTCGTGGTGACCTGTGTGATCATCGTGCGCGTGATCTGTTGCGTGTGCGGCGTTCATAGAACTTAGTCCTCTTACTTAGAAAAATTATTCAGCTACAGCGGCTGTACGGCCGGCAGCGAATTCGTCGTAGGTGATGAATTTGGCTTTGGCAGCCTCAGCCCAGGCCGCAAAATTTTCTTTCGAAACAACGCGGACTTCGATGGGCATGAAAGCGTGGTCTTTGCCACAAAGCTCGGAGCACTGACCGTAGTATGTGCCAGTCTTGGTGATCTTGGCCCAGGTTTCGTTGGTACGGCCCGGTACGGCATCGACCTTCACGCCGAAGGCGGGCACTGTAAAGCTGTGTAGTACGTCGCTGGCGGTGATGATGAATTGTACCGTTGTATCAACAGGCAGAACCATCGGGTTATCGGCAGACAGCAGGCGTTGCTGACCTTTGGAAGCGTCGAGGTCCTTGGTCGGAACCATCACGGAGAGATAGCTCAGGCCATCGAAATCCGGATATTCGAAAGTCCAGTTCCACTGGTTGCCGGTAACTTTCAGCGTCAGTTCCGGGTTTTCCACGCGGTCTGTGAAATAGAGCAGTTTCAGGGACGGTACGGCGACGATGATCAGGATTAGCACCGGTACGACCGTCCAGACAATTTCCAGCGGCACGTTGTGCGTGGTGCTGCTCGGCGTCGGGTTGGCGCGTTCGTTGAAGCGCACCATGACGTAGATCAGCAGGAACATCACAAATACCGTGATCCCTGTGATGATCCACATCATCATGTTATGAAAATCATTAATGCGGTCACCAACGGGGGTGACGAATTCCGAGAAGCCCAGCTGGTACGGCTCCATTCCTGCAGACGCCATGCCCGGCAGGGCAAACAGCGTAAAAACGGCGGCCAGAGCGGCCAGAACGAGCCAGAGAGTATTTGTTTTCATGTGTTTAGTATCGCGAACGTTGGAACTGTACAAGTGACCGCAAAACGCTGTCATTTTCAGCCTCTTGATACACCTAAAAAGCTAATATGCGCAAGGGGGTAGGCCCTTTTGCCGCTGTTTTGGCGGCGTCATTTTCGTTTACTTATATTATAAGTGGGCGGCGATCAGGACGTAGGCGGCCGCGGTCTCGGCGCGCAATATGTCCGGCCCCAGCGATACGGGTTTTAAAAACGGCAGATTTCCGGGATATTCGCGTTCTTCGGCGCTGAAGCCACCTTCCGGCCCGATCAGGAAGGCCAGTGGCCCGGCGGCGGGCAGGGCGTTTTTCAGCGGCATTGCATCGGCCCGTTCCAGTCCTACGAGCAGGGGAATATCCTGTGGCCAGCTGCCCAGCCGGGCTTTGAGCGGCATTATGTCATTCAAAACCGGAACGTCGAGACGTTCGCACTGTTCGGCGGCTTCGATGATCTGGGCCATCGTGCGTTCGGCGTTGATCTGGCGCACTTCGGTGCGGTTGGTAATAACGGGGTGCAGGTCGGTCGCGCCCAGTTCGACGGCTTTTTCAATCAGCCATTCGAATCGGGCCTTTTTGATCGGGGCGAACAGCAGATGCACCGGGCGGCGCGGCGGCGGTTGCGGGCGGGTTTGTGACTCCAGCGTTAGCACGGCCTTCTTTTTATCGAAGCTTTGAATGGTGGCATGCCATTCGCCATCGCGGCCATTAAACAGGCGCACGGCGTCACCAACACCCGTGCGCATGACGTTTTTCAGGTAATGGGCTTGGTTGTCGGGCAGAACGACACTGGCTCCGGTTTGTAAATCCGCGCTAACATAGAGACGCGGCGCTTTGGAAAGATCTTCATTCATAGGAACCAGCATAACACCATGACCCATACCGATATCAACAGCAAAGGTTGGCTGGCGCATTTACCGCAAGGTCTACAGCCTTTTGCGATATTGATGCGGCTTGACCGGCCCATCGGCACCTGGCTTCTTCTTCTTCCCGGCTGGTGGGCGATTGCTCTATCCTCTGGTGGCTGGGCGACGATGAACTGGCATGATGCGTGGTTGTTCGTATTGTTTGGTGTTGGCGCGGTGGTGATGCGCGGCGCGGGCTGCGTTATCAATGATCTGTGGGACCGCGATTTTGACCGTGCGGTGGAACGCACCCGTTTGCGGCCTTTGGCTTCCGGCGCGATTAACGTTAAGGCGGCGCTGGGGTTTCTTTGTATATTATTACTGACGGGGCTGGCGATTTTGCTGCAGTTGCCGTTGGTGGCGATATTGCTTGGTATACTGACCTTGCCGCTGATCGTGACTTATCCGCTGATGAAACGTGTGACGTGGTGGCCGCAATTTTTCCTCGGTATCACTTTTAATTTCGGAGCGTTGATGGGCTGGGCGGCGGTGACGGGCGTGATCGGATTGCCCGCACTGCTGATTTATATAGGCGGTATTTTCTGGACGCTGGGGTACGACACCATCTACGCCCATCAGGACAAGGATGACGATGCGCTGATCGGCGTCAAATCCACCGCCCGCAAATTCGCCAGCGCCAGCAAGGCATGGGTGGCCGGTTTTTATGCGGCGGCTTTCATATTGATGGCGCTGGGCTTCTTGATCGCCGGGGTCGGCTTGTCGGGCGTCTTGTTGCTGGCGGCGGCTGCGCATCTGTTTTGGCAGGTACGCACATGGAATATGAATGATCCGGCCAATTCACTGCGGATTTTCAAATCCAACCGCGATTTCGGGCTGGTCCTGTTGCTGGCAGCGGCTTGCTAGGGTCTTCATCTTTACCCACCGTCATCCCCCGACTTGTTCGGGGGATCCATTCAGCCGCTTGCGTGAATTTTGAAATGGATTCCCCGGATAAACCGGGGAATGACATAGGAAGATGTTCTATGCTTCCACTAAGCTGCGGATTCTCTGTTCGGCGACGATCAGCATTGAGATTTCGGGGATTGTGGTTTTTTCGATGTCCAGCAATACCTGCTCGACGTTGTTGATGTCTCCGGCGCGGGTGTTTAGCCAGTGGGTCAGCAGGCTTGCGCTATCCTTCTTGCCTGATTTTACTTTACCGGCTTCCTTCAGTACGCGGATGGCCAGCGTTGTTTGCACCTCATAGAGACGGTCAACGACATTGCTAATCACTTCGGCGGCCCAGCGGTCGTCCGATTTCAAGGCACGGGCTTTGGCGCGCATCGGGCTGATGCGGAAATATTCCCCGATCTCAAAATAGGTGATCGCTGTTGTGGTGATATCGGTTTTGCATTCATTGCCGATACGGATGATGTCACAGGCGGCGCCCAGCATTGGAATCGTTGCAATACGGCGCGCCATATCCTTGGGCAGGCCGTCGCCGATCAGTTCCGCCGTGCGGGTATCGATCATTTCACGACGTTTGGGCGTCATGACTTTTTCGATATGATTGGTGTAATCCAGAATGCCGGCACGGAAACCGCTGTCGCGCTTGATATCGGGTTTGCGACCCAGACGGGTCAGGAACCACAATGTTTCGCGTTCAGCGGTGCGCTCAATTTCACGCAAGGCCGCCAGTTGGACCGTGCCGGAAACTTTGCCGTCGAGCGCTTCGATGTCCTGCCAGAGTTGACTCAGGCCGAAGGCGTTGACGACGATGATCCAGGCGCGGGCGACATCGGCGCTGGAAGCGCCTGTTTTATCCATCATGCTGCGCACGAAGGTCGGTCCCATGCGGTTGATCAACTGGAACGATAGATTGGTCGCGATGATCTCACGGTGCAGGCGGTGGCGCAGAATTTCCGTGCGATACGGTTTTTGCAGCGGCACCGGGAAGTAATGCACCAGCCAGTCCTGCATGTCTTCATGGTCAGGGATGTTAGTCGCCAGCAGATCGCGGGTAAATTGGATTTTTGCATAGGCTTGCAACAGGCTTAGTTCCGGGCGGGTCAGGCCTTTGCCCTCTTTCCGGCGTTCCGTCAGTTCTTCATCAGTCGGCAGGCCGTCGAGCTTGCGGTCGAGGTCGGCGGTGCGTTCCAGATCATGCATGAAACCGATATGCGCGGGCACCTGATCGGGCGCCTGCAATTCCATTAGGCTCAAGCCTTGCGTTTGCTGATAGTTGTGGCGCAGGACAAGGCCCGATACTTCCTCGGTCATGCTGGCCAGTAGCTTGTTGCGCTTGGCTGTATCCATGTTGTGCTTGCCGCTGCCCATGATGTCGGTCATCAGGATCTTGATGTTGACTTCATGGTCGGACGAATCGACGCCGCCGGAATTGTCGATGAAGTCGGCATTCAGGCGTACGCCGTGCAAGGCGAGTTCGACGCGGGCGCGCTGGGTCAGGGCCAGGTTCGCGCCTTCGCCGATAACGGCGGCGCGAATGTCCCGTGCATTAACGCGCAGCGCGTCGTTGCCCTTGTCGCCGACTTCGGACTGGGTTTCAGCCGTGGCTTTGATATAGGTGCCAATGCCACCAAACCAGAGCAATTCGACTTCTTTTTTCAGCATCGCCTGAATCAGTTCGGGCGGCGATACTTTGTCCTTGTCGATATTGTAGAGCTTGCGGATTTCCGGGGTCAGACTCAGGCTTTTTTCGGTGCGGCTGAAAATGCGCCCGCCTTTGGAGAGCTTTTTCTCATCGTAACCATCCCAGCCTTTTACGTCCTTGAACAGGCGTTCGCGTTCTTTAAAGCTTGAAGCGGCATCCGGTGCGGGGTCGATGAAGATATGCGCGTGGTTGAAAGCGCCGATCAGCTGAATATGCGGGGACAGCAGCATGCCGTTGCCGAACACATCGCCGCCCATATCGCCGACACCGATGACGGTGAAGGGTTGTTTCTGGATGTCCTTGCCCATTTCGCGGAAATGGCGTTTGACCGATTCCCAGCCGCCGCGCGCGGTGATGCCCATTTTCTTGTGGTCATAACCGGCGGAACCGCCGGACGCAAACGCATCGCCCAGCCAGTGGCCGTATTCGATGGAGAGCGCGTTGGCGGTATCGGAGAAGGTCGCGGTGCCTTTGTCGGCAGCGACGACCAGATACGGATCGTCCTGATCGCGGCGCACGACATTCTTCGGTGGAATGACTTTGCCGCCCTTGCTGTTATCGGTGATATCGAGCAGACCACGGATGAAGATCTTGTAGCATTCGATGCCTTCCTGCAGATAAGCGGGACGACCGCCTTCCTTCGGTGGCTGTTTGACGACGAAGCCGCCCTTGGCGCCCATCGGCACAATGACCGAGTTTTTGACCTGCTGCGTTTTCATCAGACCGAGAATTTCGACGCGGAAATCTTCGTGGCGGTCAGACCAGCGGATGCCGCCGCGTGAAATCCAGTCGCTGCGCAGATGCACGGCCTCTACGCGCGGAGAGTAAACAAAAATCTCGCGGAAGGGTTTCGGCTCGGGCAGGTCGGCAATGGCGCCGCTGTTCAGTTTTAGCGAGAGCCATGCCTTGGGTTCACCGCTTTGGTCTTTCTGATAGAAGTTTGTACGCAGAGTGGCGTTTACGAGGCTGGTGACGCTGCGCAGGATGCGGTCTTCATCGAGAGAATCCACGCTTTGCAGCGCGCCTTCGATGGCGTTGTTGATGGCGGCGCCTTTATTGGCGGATTCTTTTTGTTTCGATGGATCGAAATAGGCTTTGAACAGGTCGATGATCAGGCGGCAGATGAACGGGTGTCTGGTCAGCGCCGTTTCAATATAGAATTTGCCGAATGGGTTGTCGGTCTGGCGCAGGTAACGCACGTAAGCGCGCATGACGGTGATGTCGCGCCAGTCGAGTCCGGCGGACAGCACCAGACGGTTCAGGCTGTCGTTTTCCATTTCGCCATACCAGATGCGGGCAAAAGCATCTTCAAATTTGGCTTTGGTCTCGGTGGCTTTCTTGTCGAAATAGGGCGCGTGGCCGTCTTTCATGTCGAGGCTGAAATCGTGAATCCAGATGGTTTCTTCGCAGCCTGCGGGCTTTACCGGGAAGGGCAATTCCGAAACCGTACGCAGACCCATGTTTTCCAGCAGGGGCAGGGCGTCGGAAAGCACCACGGGCGTACCCCTGTGATACATTTTCAGACGCACCTGATGCGGGGCGCAGGTGTAATCCTTGTAAAGGTCGAGAGCCAGACGCGATCCGGCAAGGGCGTCCTCGATCTTGGAGATGTCATGCAGCGTTTGCTTGGGCAGGTAAGATTCCTGATAACCGATGGGGAAGGCCTGGCCGTAGCGCTGGACGATGACGGTAATCGCCTGATCATCATCGATTTTGGTTTGCAGCGCTTCGGTGAGTTTTTCGCTCCAGACGCGGCCTGCTTCCTGCAACTTGGCTTCGATATTAGCGGTTTTGTATTCGGTGATGCTATCAGCGCCGATATTGATGATGAACATTACGCGGGCCAGCGGTGAATCGTCGAGCGTTGTGTAGAAACTGCCGCAGGTACCTTTGAATTCTTCTTCCAGAATGTGCTGGAATTTTACGCGTAGGCGCGTGTCGTAGCGGTCGCGCGGCACATAGACGAGGCAGGAAATAAAACGGTTGAAGATGTCCTTGCGGCTATAGAGCGCGATGCGCTGGCGCTCCTGCAGTAGCAGGATGCTTTTCGCGGTTTTTAGCAGGCGCGGCAGTTTGATCTGGAACAGTTCGTCGCGCGGATATTTCTCAAGAATATGGCGCAGCGCTTTGTAATCGTGCGAACCGGGTTTGAAACCGGATTCTTTCATCACGACAGCCGCTTTGCGGCGCAGGTACGGAATATCGTCGATGCTGCGGGAATAGGTGACCGATGTAAACAAACCTATAAACAGTACGGCCCCGATCACAGCGCCGTGTTTGTCGAATTGGCGTACGGCGATGGCATCGAGCGGTACGGCACGGTGTACGGTTGAGCGCCGTCCCAGTTTCGTCACGATCAGCGGTGGAAGCTCGCTGTTGGCCAGCAGCAGATCGACGGGCAGGCCGTCGCTGCCGCCCTCGTTAATGTAACTGATGTTATCGCGCAGCAGTCCGAGACCCGAACCCTCTGCCGCGACGGTTTTACCCTTGGAGAATTTATAGGTGCGGCAACCCAGCAATGTGAAATTATCGTTATAGATGTAATCAAGGAAGGCGGTGAATTCATCAGGATCGTTTTCCGGCCATGACGGCGGTGCCAGACGTAACGCCGTCTGGCAGGACTTGACCTGTTCCTTGATGTCACGCCAGTCGGATGTTGCTAGTTTCACGTCGCGCAGGACGTTCTCGATGTCGGTTTTCAGTTCATCCATCATCGGCTGGGTCAGTACGGTGTCCAGCTCGATATGCATGTGGGATTGCGGTGTTTTTGCGCCTTGCAGAATGGGATGCAGCAGCAGCGTGATGATTTTGCCATGCCGAACGATTTCAGAGGCCACTGAATCGACGAGGAACGCCATATCATCGTTGACGATATCGATGACGGTGCGGGATTTCGAGCCTGCGCCCATGATGCCGACATGCACGGCGCCCTTGCCGGATTTGCGGCTGGCAGAGAGGGCGTTATGCAGTTTCACCACCAGCTTTTTATCAGCATCGTTCAGACGGGTACGATCACCCGCCGGGATTTTGCTGAAAAATTCTTTTTCAAAAGAGGATGAGGAAGAAGAGGCTGCTTTGGCTTTGGGGCTCGATGTTTTCGGCATGATAACCTTACAGAAAAAGTGGACAACAAATACGCGGTGTCTTCCCTTGCCCGGGGACAGTCGTTAGGGATGAGAATAGACCTTAAACCCGTAACAGAAACAAGTGTGAACCATGTGTGGCCGCTATGCAATTTATGCTGCACCGCATAGACTTATAGAACTGTTCGGCTCGGAAATAATTCCCAATTTTCCGGCGCGCTATAATGCCGCGCCGCTGCAGGACCTCCCTGTTATTGTAAAGAACCGGATCGGCCTGGCGCGCTGGGGTTTGCTGCCGCCGTGGGCTGAGCGCGACGATAAGGGATTATGTGCAAAGATGATCAATGCGCGCAGCGAAACAGTTTCCGAAAAACCGGCTTTCCGCGATAGCTGGGAGAAGAATCGCCGCTGCCTGATTCCGGTCAATGGTTTTTATGAATGGAAAGGTGAGGGCGATGCCAAACAGGCTTACTACCTGCATCATAAAACCGCCGATGTGATTGCATTTGCCGGGTTGTGGGCGAAGAAGGATGATCTGGTCACTTTTACGGTTTTGACCAAGGATGCGGACGCGGCGATTGCCGATATTCATCACCGCATGCCGGTGATGTTCACGCCGGACCAGGCAGCCGCATGGTTTGCAGCGGATGAGTACGGGGCGTTTGACATGATCAAGCAGGCGACAGGGCGCGATACGGTTTTCCGCCCGGTGGGGCGTGACGTCGGCAAAGTCGCCAATGACCATGAAGGGTTGATGGCGGAAACGCTTACGAATTCCAGTCAGACAGCGCTTTTAGTATAAGCGCAGGCAGAACAAGGTAAAACGCCACCAGATTGATCTTTAACACTTGTCTGCGCAGGAATATGCCGCAGGCGACGATCAAGGCGCCGTAACCGAGCAGCGAAAATCCCAGCATGTTGAACAAGGCCACTTTGCTCGCGTCGACGGCATCGCCATCAACGCCGATAAAGAACGGTTTCACCAGCAACAGGCCGATGCCGATACCGGCTGAAATGACGGCGTTGCGCATGACCCGGTTATATTTCTTCTGTTCACGGGCTTCCGGATCGTTCCAGGGCATCATGACGGCGGTTCCTGTATGTTTAAGCTTTTGTTATATAATGATAATTTCAGATTTCTTGTGGCGGGGGCGGCAACAATGTTATTTATTCTATGGTTAAACGGCTTTTATGGCAATGGAGAGACTTATGAAACAAGATCAAAAGAATACAGATTCTGGCGTCACAACCCTGCGCAGCAAATTCTGTGACGGTAACGAAGGCAAACTGGTAACGGCAGCACAGGCAGCGGCTACCCGCGAATGCCAATACCCGCAGCAGTCACCCGTGCAGCAGCACGAAAAGTTCGAGCCGTTCGGCAACAACTAATTCTGATTTTCTTTAGCGCGCCGTCCAGCCGCCATCCACTGGTAAAGATGTGCCGGTGATGTTGCTGGCGGCGTCGCTGCATAAAAATACCGCTAGTGCGCCCAGTTGGTCCACCTCGACGAATTTCTTCGTCGGCTGCGGCTGCATCATAATTTTCTCGACCACTTCGGCTTCGGAAATACCGTGTACTTTTGCCTGGTCCTTGATCTGGTTTTGCACCAGCGGCGTATTGACGTAGCCGGGGCAGATGGCGTTGCAGGTGATGTTCTGCGTCGCGGTTTCGAGCGCAATGGTTTTGGTCATGCCGATCATGCCGTGCTTGGCGGCGATATAGGCGCTTTTGAATGGTGATGCGACAAGGCCGTGTGCTGACGCGATATTGATCACACGGCCCCAGCCTTTCTTTTTCATGCCGGGCAGGCAGGCCTTGGTAGTGTGGAAAGCGGAATTAAGGTTGATGGCGATGATCGCGTCCCATTTTTCTTCCGGGAATTCGTCGATGGGGCTGACGAACTGGATGCCCGCGTTATTGACCAGAATATCCACGGCCCCGAATTGCGTGACAGCGCCCTCGCACATCTTGCGGATTTGCTCGGGTTTGGTCATGTCAGCGCCATCATAAATGGCTTTGACTTTGTATTTCGTTTCTATCTCTGCGCGGGTCTTTTCAATCTCACTGGTATCACCCAGACCGTTGATGACCACGTTGATGCCCTGCTGCGCCAATGCGTGTGCAATCCCGAGGCCGATGCCGCTGGTCGATCCCGTAATCAGGGCGGTTTTTCCGGTGAGGTGGGGCATGGCGCTGGTCTCTTTGTTGTGGCTGTCGTTTCAGATTTAGGGAGAGCCTAGAGCGCTCTTACTTCAAGGACAAGAGGTGAGTAACGATAAGCGTTTGTCGTAATGCAACATCATGCATTATGGCATATTGCGGCGAACATTGATCTTCGGGGCGTCCTTCCATATCTTTTCTCTGTCTTTTAAAAACAGGGAGAATAATGATGGCCGATCTTTTCGAGAATCCGCTGGGCACCGATGGTTTCGCATTCGTCGAATATACGGGCGAGCCGGAAGCGCTGGACAAGCTGTTCCGTGATTTCGGTTTCACGCCGATTGCCAAACACAAGAAGCGCGATGTTATTCTCTACCGTCAGGGCGGCGTCAATTTCCTGCTGAACCGCGAAACATCGGGACAGGCTGCTGCCTTTCAGAAAGTCCATACGACGGGCGCGAGCGCCATGGGTTTCAAAGTCAAGGATGCCAACAAAGCCTATAAAGACGCGCTCAAACGCGGTGCTGAGGATGCGGGCAACCACGGCGGCTCGATGGGGCCGTCCGTTCCGGCGATCAAGGGGATTGGCGGCTGCCTGATTTATTTTATAGATAACCAGAATATTTATGCGGAAGATTTCACGCCGCTGCCGGGTGTCGATCAGAACCCCAAGGGCGTGGGCTTTACTTATATCGATCACCTGACTCATAACGTGATTCGCGGCAACATGGATAAATGGGCGAAATTTTATGAAGACATCTTCAACTTCCGTGAAATCCGTTATTTCGACATCGAAGGCAAGCTGACCGGCCTGAAATCGAAAGCGATGACCAGCCCGTGCGGTAAAATCCGCATACCTTTGAATGAATCATCCGACGACAAGTCACAAATCGCCGAATTTCTGAAGCGCTATAACGGCGAGGGTATCCAGCATATCGCACTCGGCACCAACGATATCTACAAAACGGTCGAGCTGATGAGCGCGCAAGGCGTGCCGTTCCAGAAAACGCCGGATACCTATTATGAATTGCTGGATAAACGCGTACCGGGTCATGGTGAGAACGTGGCGCGGCTCAAAGAACTGCAAATCCTGATGGATGGCGCACCCACCGAAGGGCAGGGTCTGCTGCTGCAGATTTTCACTAAAGATGCCATCGGCCCGATTTTCTTTGAGATCATCCAGCGCAAGGGCAATGAAGGTTTCGGCGAAGGCAATTTCAAGGCGTTGTTCGAATCGATCGAGCTTGACCAGATTCGCCGCGGCGTTCTGAAAGACGAAAAGGCGAGCGCATAAACATGAAGTTGGCATCGTACAAGGACGGGCGTGACGGGCGGCTGATGGTCGTGAGTAACGACCTGTCGGCTTGTGTGGCGGCCCCTGCGCCTTATGCGACGATGCAACGCGCGCTTGATGACTGGGCCGAGGCCGCGCATGTATTGCAGCATATAGCAGATCATCTGCATGAAGGTATCGCCCACGGTGCGCAGGCGTTCGATCAGCTGAAATGCGCGGCGCCTTTGCCGCGTGCTTACCAGATTGCTGACGGCAGCGCGTTTCTCAATCATGTGGAACTGGTGCGCAAAGCCCGTGGCGTGGAAATGCCGCCTGAGTTTAGGCAAGATCCGCTGATGTATCAGGCGGTGTCGGATACGATTCTGGGGCCGCGTGACGATATTCCGGTATCCAGCGAAGGGTTCGGCATCGATTTCGAGGCGGAAGTGGCGGTGATCGTCGATGATGTGCCGATGGGTGTGCGTCCTGATCAGGCCGGGCATCATATCAAACTGGTTATGCTGATGAATGATGTATCTCTGCGTCATCTGATCCCTACCGAGCTGGTCAAGGGTTTTGGTTTTTTCCAAAGCAAGCCACCGAGCGCCTTTTCACCTGTAGCGGTAACGCCGGCGGCGCTGGGGCAGGCGTGGCGCGATCACAAACTGCATATGCCGATGATCAGTATCTTGAATGGCCGAGAAGTGGGTAGGCCTAACGCGGGAACTGATATGCAGTTTGATTTCAGTCAGCTGATTGCACACGCGGCCAAGACAAGGCCGTTGAAAGCGGGTGCGATTATCGGTTCCGGCACGGTGTCCAATTACGACCGCAAGGCCGGTATCAGCTGTCTTGCCGAAATTCGCATGATTGAAACCATTGAAACCGGCGAGGCCCGCACACCGTTTATGCAGTATGGTGACGTGATACGCATTGAAATGACGGATGAAGCGGGCGCCAGCGTCTTTGGTGCGATTGAGCAGACGGTGGTGCAGGGATGATGACCCTTTACAGTTATTTCCGTTCTTCGACATCGTACCGGGTCAGGATGGCGCTGAACCTGAAAGGGCTTGATTATGAGATAGTGCCGGTCAACCTGACCAAGGATGAGCAGTTTCAGGATATGTACCAACTGATTAATCCGATGACGGCGGTGCCGACTTTGGTGCATGACAATTTTACGTTGGCGCAATCGCTGGCGATCATGGAATATCTCGATGATATCGTGCCGCAGCCGGCGCTAGTTTACGGTAATCCCGAGCAAAAGGCCTATATCCGCCAGATATCCGATATTATCTCCACCGATATTCATCCGCTTACCAACCTGCGTGTTTTAAAATATCTGGCATCTGCCTATGAGGTTGATGAGCAGGAAAAATCCGAATGGTATGCGCATTGGGCGCGCAAGGGGATGATCGCGGTAGAGGCCGTGTTGCGTCATCGCGGCTGGTCGGGCGATTATGCACTGGACGACCATATCAGCATGGCCGATCTGACCATCGTGTCGCAGATGTATAATATGCGCCGCTACAAATTACAGGTTGATGATCTGCCTTTATGTTGCCGGATCGAAGAGGCCTGCCTGCAACTTGATGCCGTGCGTCGTGCTGCCCCTGAAAACCAACCTGATGCGCCCGCCGGACTGGAGCGCATCCATGGCTAGCGGACACATTATTCTGGACGTCAAGTCTGCAGAAGATTGCGTGATCGACCAGAACTGGGCGTCTTATACGGCTGAAGACCATAGCACATGGGGCGCCTTGTTTCGTCGTCAGATGGATACGCTCAAAGGCCATGTCTGCGAAGAATATCTTGAAGGTTTGCGTGTGCTCGGCATTACCGAAGATGGTGTGCCCAACTTTGAGGATATGAATAAAAATCTGCGCAAGGCCACGGGATGGGAAGTGGTGGCGGTGCCGGGGTTAATTCCTTCGCGGCCTTTTTTCGATTTGTTATCACAGAAGAAATTCCCCGCCGGTAATTTTATCCGCAAGCCGGAACAGATGGATTATCTGGAAGAACCGGATATTTTCCATGACGTGTTTGGGCATATTCCGTTGCTGACCAATCCGGCCTATGCCGATTATATGCAGGCCTATGGCCGCGCGGGCGACGATGCCATGGCGCATAAGGGCGTTAAATATCTGGCGCGGCTGAACTGGTGGACGATTGAATTTGGCCTGATTCGCCAGCAGGGGCAGTTTAGAATATATGGTGCTGGCATTTGTTCGTCATTTGGCGAGGCGCGCTATGTCGTTGAAGACCCGTCGGCAAATTTTGTGCATTTCGATATCGAGCGCTGCATGCGCACCGGTTATTACATTGACGATTTTCAGGCGACCTATTTCGTCATCGACAGTTTCGAAGATTTATTCCGCCAGGCGATGGAGCGGCCCTTTGTGCCGCTGTATGAACAATTCCGGAACGACCGCGCGCTGACTCCGTTTGCGCTTGAGGATAGTGATGATGTTTTGCGCCGGGGCACGGGTGCCTACTGGAAAGATTTTCTGCAGACCAAAGATAAACTGAAATAGGGAGATGGATGATGTCCACGCAGTACGGCAACCCCAAGGGCCATGGTGAGAGCACCGATTTTACACCCTATATCATTGATCAGGGCTGGAAAGATTATACCGCTGAAGAACATGGTACCTGGCAGATACTTTATAATCGCCAGCGCGATCTGCTGAAGGGGCGCGCTTGTAACGAGTTTCTTGAGAATATGGACAAGCTCGGGATTGGCGATAAAGAAATTCCCGATTTCAAAAAAATGAGCGCCACGCTGAAAGACCTGACCGGGTGGGAAGTGGTGGCGGTGCCAGGGCTTATTCCCGACCTGCCGTTTTTCCAGATGCTGTCCGAACGTAAATTCCCGGCGGGCAATTTCATCCGCAGCCGCGCCAAGCTTGATTACATTCAAGAGCCTGATGTGTTCCATGACGTGTTTGGCCATGTGCCGCTGCTGGCGCATCCGGTATTCGCCGATTATCTGGAGGCCTACGGCAAGGGCGGTTTGCGCGCGCATGAATTTGGTACCATTGCCAATCTGGCGCGGCTTTACTGGTACACGGTGGAATTTGGCCTGATTAACACGCCTGAAGGTTTGCGTATTTACGGCGCGGGAATCTTGTCGTCTTCGGGTGAATCATGTTTCTCGCTTGAGGATGTTTCTCCGAACCGCATCGGTTTTGATTTAAAGCGCGTGATGCAGACCAAGTACCGCGTCGACGATTACCAGCAGACTTATTTCGTGATCGATAGTTTCGATCAGCTGTTCCAGGAAACCTATCAGGATTTCGCACCGTTATACGGTGCTCTGAAAGACCAGCCGCATGAATTCGCGCCGGATGCGATGGCGCCCACGGATCATGTCATTCATCAGGGTACGCAGGCCTATGCCCGCATGCAGGACATGAAAGAACAGAGTGCCTGAATTTACAGTCAGGGACTTTATTGCAGGTGAGGCTAAGGCTGCCGGATTCTCCGGTTTCCTTATTAGTGGGGCCGCAGGTCGATGACCAGACGGTGATGGGGGCTACTCGGTTCCGGTTTCAATGTGGCCTCATAGGCGACTGTAACCGGTTTTTTCAGAATCATAATGATGCGTGTGCCGCTGTTTTCACTGATGGGTTGCGTTGACCATGACTGGACCAGCGCGTTTGCGGGGGCGGTTCCCTGTGCGGCCATGTTCCAGCCAGTGCCGGGCAATTCAATGATCAGCAGGCTCTCGGCATTATCGAGGTCTTTTTTGTAAGTGACGGGCTGACCCGCATCGATAACGATGCGGGTTTTTCCGCTATCAAGGCCAAAACGCAAGCCCGTGACGCCACCGGAAACGGGAATGTCCGCCGCCGTTTTCACGGGTGCGGGCGCGGGTGTTGGTGCTATCGGGGTTGCCGCTGCCATGACTGCGGGTGGCGCTGTTGCCTCGGTTTCTAGTTCCTCAGTGTCAACCGTTGTTTCCGCTGCAGGTTCGGGGGCCTCTTCTGAAGATCTTGGTTCAGGTGCAAGATCCTCAATCATTGGCGGAACGGGGTTCACGGGTAGCGGCTCTGCGGGCAGGGGCTCATTCTGCAGCAGAGTTTCAAGCTGTCCAACAAGATTCTGGATGTCGCCTTCTACGGCAACCAGACGCATGACGGCAGGCAGGACAGCTTCGAAATCACGGCGGAGATCAAGGACGGCAGTTTCGACGCGGTCGAAACGTTTGTTATCGTCGCTTATACGCTCTGTAAATAATTGTTCATAGTTGATGCCTTTGGCCTGAAGTTGCGGTAGGCCATCTGAACCCAGAGGGCGGCCTGATTCGCCGAGTTTGGGCGGTCTGGCTATATCTGGGGGTGCGACACCTGTCAGGGGGGCCATGGTGCCACTGTCTCCTGCGGCTTGTCCGGGTAATGAGGTACTGGGGCTGGTGCCTGAGGAGCCGCCGCACCCGTTCAACGGTGCAGACATGACAAAGCACGCGGACAGAATCAGTGTCTGACGCGTGAATTTCGATAACCATAGATTTACGCCGGAGACACCCGGCATGGACGTCCAGTAGCTGGACTTCAAGTGATGGTAATCCTGAACTAATAGTATTGAGCCCCGTAACAATCCGCCCCTTCTGGACGAATCACTACCTATCCAGAGTACGGGGACAGAGTCACCCGGTCAACTGTGATGACGAATCTGTGGGCAATCAGAAGGGGTTATCCACCAATCGGGAAGGTTCTTTCGTCGAAGGTGATGCCCTCGTCCGGATCAGCGCCTTCAAACAGGATGCGCACACTGCCGCCATTCACCTGTGTTATGCCATCTTTTAAAGGTATGGCGACCTGCAGGTGGTTGAGTTCATGATAGACTTTAACGCCATTGCGCAGAGCCAGAAGTTGTTCTTGGCCGCCGGGCGGGGTCCAGAACACTTGGATGTTGCCGTTGGCGCTGTACTTACCGTTGCGGGTAATATCAAACTGGATTTTTGCGGGCTGTTTGCCATCAGCGGATGCAGGCAGGAATTTGGGGGCACTCACCGTTGCTGTCGTATCGTATTTGCCCTGGCGAATGATCACCGGGATCGCGATTCCGAAATTCATGCCCATTTTGAGCGTCATACCTTCGGGGACATTTGTGCCGGGGATATTTTTGGGTGAAGACTTGCCCATGCGCTGCAAGTTCAGGTGCGCGCGATACTCACCATCGGGCAGGTCAGCGGGTTTTCGCAGCGAAATACGCAATTTTTGTTTGCCATTGGGGGGCAGCGTGACCTGACGCGGGGTGAATATAAGGGCTGTCTCCGGATCAAACTCTTTGTTCAGCGGGCCTTCAATGGCTTTATAATCGCCATTCTCGACTTGTGCGCGGTTCAGCCATGATAATTTATAAGTGACGGCGGCTGTACTTGAGGGATTGAATAAGGTGACGTCCTGCATACGGTCACGGTTCTCGAAGGTGACTTTCACGGGCATAATCATGGTCTGTGCCGAAGCCGTGCCGGTAAAACCCGTAATCAAGGCGCTGCAGATCGTGAAAGTCATGAAGCCGAATCGGAAAGCAGGAAATTTTTTCATATCATTCTCATCTCTGTTGTAGAAAAACGCAGATACCCTACTATTACGGCACCCAGTCAAAAGTAATGTCAAGATCGTCCGAATAAGTGCCGCTGTCATAATTCGTACCATTTCCTATAGTACGCAAGGTAGCGCCAACATTGAAAAGGATTATTCCGGAACCATCGGCAATCAGCGGTGACGGGCTGATGGTGTAATTTACAGTCGCAAAAACTTCCGTACCGCCCATACCGCTTAATGTCAGGCCGCCATCATCAATGGTAACATTGACTTCGGTGCCGGGGTCGAATCCGTCCAGCCTGTATTCGCCGCGTTGCGGATCGATATCGACGACAAATTCCGGGTCGGCGGATACCATGTTGGTGCCTGCATCGACGCTTAAGTTGCGTGGGGCGTTATTATTTCTTAGCGCGAACAGGCCGAAACTGAAGGGTTCCAGTTCCGTCAGTGTTGTTTGTGCGCGCGCGGGCTGAATTGTGCCGGTTGTCAGCATGATCAACAGGGCCGGAATGAGCGCCGTTCTAATATTCCAGCGTGACATCGAATGATCCTTCGTATTGGCCGGATGGATAGGGTGTGCCGCTGCCATCCGTACGCAGCGATACGCCGATCTGTATTATGGCGGTGCCGGTTCCGCTTGTCTGTACCTGACCTGGAACGGCATCGCCGTCAGGGTTGCCGTCATCAACAGACCAATGGCCTGCCTGGTTGGCAGCGTCATCAACAATCTCGGATATGATTAATTCAGGCGGTGCGCCGCCGCAGCCCGATGTGCAGGTCAGGTTTTGCACGTTGCTGTATCTTATGGTTAGCAACTGGTCTGTCAGTGCGCCCTCAATATCAAGGATGCCGGGCGTTGTGCTGCCGCCATCGGAAACGATGCGGGCAACAGGCGCGGTATTGCCGCTGGTTTCGTCAATCGATCCATTGGGCGCCATGATCAGTTCACCTGTCTGCCCGCTGGCGTTGCTGACCCCGATTGTGCCAAAATCGACATCGGTGATTTCAACGGCAAAATTATTGTCCATCTGCGCCTCGACGGGAATGGTCGTGGGCACCCCATTGCTGATGGCGGTGGCGTGTGCGGACGTGCCGATTAAGGCACATACCAATAAAATGGGCAGTGACGTACGTTGAAAGTTCATATGATAAAACTAAAGCCCGCCTGCCGGTCTGGCAAGCGGGCTTTTGATTATCTTTAAGCTAACGCGTTCACTCTTATTAGTAGAACAGCGTTACCTGGAATTGACCTTCGCAGGCGCCTGATTCATAACGGGCGGCGTTAGTGATGTCCGTCATAATCGTGGCGCCGATATAAATCTCAAGTGCGCCGGTACCATCGGTATCGCCCGCGCCGATCACAGCGTTGGTGTTATCCGTAGCAACGTTACCGGTATTTTCCCACTCGGCTGGTGTCGTCTGGTCGCTGAGCAGTTCACTCAGGAAAAGAGACGGGCCGCTGGCGCAGGTCATTTCCGGATCGGCAACCTGGAACTGCATGCGCATTTCCTGGTTGTTGAAGGCACCGCCTGCCAGAATTTCAATCAGGCCTGGCGTACCGGCTTCATCATCGGACACGATTCGCGCAACAGCCGGGCTGCCGCAGGGTACAAGGTTATCTTCATTAATCGTACCTGCTACAACCGGGTCCATGATAAGGCAACCTGTTTCACCGAGAAATGCTGTCGCACCGATTGTGCCGAAATCGACGTCGGTGACTTCCGTGCTAAAGGTGTTATCGATCAGGGCGCAGACCTGAATGTTTTCCGGGTCCTGTGCGTTGAAGGCCCCGTTTACTGTGGCCACGGCACAGGCCGCTTGCGCCGACTGGCTCTGCATGGCAAAGGTCAGCACTACTGCGCCAATCATCGCCCATTTTGTTGTTTTACATAGCTTCATAATAAGGTTTCTCCTTTGGTTGCCATATCCAGAAATTTTTCTGGTCTATAAACTTTACTCTGGTTTCTGCCGTATCCGGAATCGCCCTGATACATTACATTCACAATTATCATACATTAGAGGTTAATTCATCCTTAATGTACTCTAAATACTTGGTTTTTGGGCGTTCTGAAAATTGTTCTGCTGTTATGAATACAAAAGTTACACTTCTTTTTTATTACCGTACGCATGACTGCGAAACTTGAGCCTTTCCATTGCCTGTGTTCTACTGTGAGGAGCTGATTTCTCAGATTTTCTTATCAATATTTTCATATTTCGCAAAAGACCCGTTAATGCCGTGGCCCGTGAAGACGCCCCTCGCTTTCCGTCGTACTCTTCATTTGAAGATGTGCGGTGTTGCTCTTTTGTCATCTACGTTATTTCTACCCGCCTTTGCATATGCAGAGAGTTCTGTTTCGCGGTCTGACTTGGTTAAGTTGGCGCGTCAGTTTGTTGAGAGTGCTGATTATGGTTTTGAACGCGCTGATGATTATCTAGACAAGATTCACGGACGTGAGAATTTCAAGGCCATTCCTGATGGCGAAGTATTGCTGCTGCAGGTCGGCGTCGGTGGACGGGGTGGCCCCAAATTCGCGCAGCCGCTCCTGGCGATCAAAAAGGGTGATGACGTTTTGATATCGCTGTTTGATTTCGTCAGCGTGGCGCAGTTTGCGATTGATGTAAAGCCGCCTGAAAAGGTAGCAGAAGGCTGGTATATACGGGAAAATAGAAAATTCCGTCTGGATGCCAACACTATGACTGTCACAGCAGATGGGCAGACCTATGATCTGGCCGAAGGTGATGTCTATGTTGATGATTCTGATATTCTGGTGCGCAGCGCGGTTCTGGCCAAGGTGTTTCAGTTTCAGGGTAACATCAGTTTAAGATACCAGCGTATCGATGTGAGTACGGCGCAGAAATGGCCAGTGCTTGAAAAACTGGAACGCATGAAGAAGAAGGGACGTGAGTATCTGCCGCCGCCGTCCCTGCCGCGTCAGGATGAGCCATACAGGATGGTCAGTGTTCCTAATGTGGATGTATCCAGCACCTATAGTTATGAGCGGACCGGCGATAATGGTGAAATCGTTAGGGCGAGGTCTCATGCTTTGGTTGCAACGGGTGATATGCTGGGGCATACATTGCGGGCAAATGTGGCCGGTGATGATATTCATGCCGTCAATACACTGCGCGCCACACTTAGAAAGGAATCGGATAAGCCCGATCTTTTAGGTGGCCTGAAGGCGCGTGAGTACGAATTCGGTGATATCACGGCCATCAATGTTGCCGGTGTTCCCAGTGATCGAAGCGGCACGGGTTTTCATGCTACCAATCGCAATCCTTACATTACTTCTGAGGCCAGCACGGAAATCGAGGGGGACGTAACGCCCGGCTGGGATGTTGAGTTATATCGCGGCACACAGTTCCTTGACCTGATTACGTCTGCTGATGGTGAGTATCGATTTGAAAATGTGCGTTTATCAGGGGGCGAGAATAAGTTCAGGGTCATTAAATATGGCCCATTGGGTGAAGTAGAGGAAAATGAATTCACGATCTATTCCACGCCGCGCAAATTTGCAGACGAGCCGGATCTTTATGAATTTTCTGTGAGCGCTGCCGAAACGGATGTCTGGACGCGGAAAACTTCGCGCGATCAGGACAAATACACGCCGATCATAGCCGGGAACTATGAACGGCAGTTATCCATGGATACGACTGTCAATACAGGGTTATTCACCAGTCAGGTGGATGGTGAGCAGAAATCATATCTCAACGCTGGTCTTGCTACTTACATTGAAAATATCATTCTCAATGCTGATCTGACAGCCGACCTTAATGGATCTTATCTGGCATCAGCGACGGCTCGCCGTATGTTATGGGGGCAAAATGTCACGGCAGAACTTGGATATACGGCTGACGACTATGGCGCGCTCGATGAGCAATCAACCCCTTCAGAATATATGTGGGGTTTGGGATTGCGCGGGGCGTTGCCCTCTGTTTTTGATTATTCTCTCGGAAACTATACAGTTTCAACTGAATACAAGGAAGATGATGAGGGCAGGTCAGACCAGCTTAGTCGGTTCTCATGGTCAAAGCGGATTTTGGGTTTGACTGTAAGCAACAATCTAGAACATGAATTGAGAGATGCTCCGGAAGTAAAGGCGGCAGAATCTCTTACTGGTCGTTCTTCTGTTTCTGGCACTTTAGGCCGTACACGCTGGAGAGCATCGACAGAATATACCGTGGATCCGGAATGGAATGTTGATAGTTACCAGTTTGATCTATCGCGCCGATTGGCCGAGGAATTAACGGGTCGTCTGACGGTCAATAACACACCAGATACTGACTTCACGGAAGGAACGGCTGCTCTGGTGTGGAACAACGAGCATATTACCGTTGCGCCGGGCATTTCCTACAACACGGATAATGATTTCTCTGCTTTTGTCAGTGCGAACTTCGGTCTATCTTACGATCCTTATTCACGAACAGTGGCGATGGATGGCGACAAGCTAACCGATTCAGGTGGTATTTCCGCATTTGTCTACCTGGATAAGAACGGCGATAATGTTTTCTCGGAAGGGGACGAGCCGATTCAGGATGCCGTTGTTGATGCCATTCATTCCAACCGTAAGGGTACAACCGATGAGGCCGGGCAGGCTTTCATTCACGATATCCCTAACAATCTGCTTACTGATGTAAAGCTTGATGAATTTAGCTTTTTTGATCCGTTCATGGTGGCGGGCACCAAGGGCGTTTCGATTTTGCCGCGCAGTGGCCATACGGCGCGTATAGAGTTTCCGGTTCATAACGGTGGCGAACTGGATGGCACCGTTTATGTTCGTATGAATGACGGGAAAGACCGTTCTGCACGTAATGTCAGAGTTTACCTTTATGATCTTGCAGGTAATCTGGTGCAGGCGGCCCCGGTATCTTTTGATGGTTTCTATCTCTTCCAAAAAATTCATCCGGGCCAGTACTGGCTGATGGTGGATGGAAAAGATGCTCGTAACGGTGGTTTGATCCGCCCTTTACCTGAGAAAATGACATTCGGATATGAGGGTACTCTTACATATGGCCACCAGGTTTTCCTACGTAAAGCCAATCAGGATGAAGTGGATACTCCTTCCACCATCGGTGAGGATTATGCGGAATATATTGAGCTCAACCCTTCTGTGGATGTTGGTAAAATCAGGAGCAATCAGATCGTCCTCAATTTTGGCGAATATCGCTCGCGCGCGATGATAGGTGTTGTCTGGTATAAGCTTAAAATGATTTATGGTTCACTGACGGCAGGTTCGCAGTTGCTTGTGCCGATTTCGCAAAGCAATCCGTCTGTCAAAACGGGATTGCATAGCTTGCGGGCCATTATCCCCGGTTTAACCATGCAAGAAGCCTATACACGCTGTTATAATCTGACGGCGCGCGGGGTGGATTGTAAGGTGGAGATGCTGCCGACCGGTCTGGATCAGAAGATGCCCGAAACAAAGCAGGCGTCTCTTTGATCAAAAGAAAGAGACCGCTCTTTCAAGCTGCCCCTTTGCTTTTGTATGATAATTTTCTAAAAAAATTACGCCGATTTCTTAAACAGCTTGTCTGCCGCTTCCATTTTTTCCAGTTTTGTTTCGCGGCCGTTTTTGGCGACGTCTTGCGCCTTGTCGTAGCTTTCGATCAGGGCGCGGTAATGCGGCACGATGTCGTCGGCCATGATCTGGGCGAAGTCCATCGCGTCGGCGCGGTTCCATGTGCTCATGACTTCGGCCAGCAGGGCGAAGGTGTCAATCGGCATGGCCCCTGCCTGCGTGACGCGGGCCAGTGTCAGATCGGTGGCCATCTTGCTCCAGTTGCCCGAGGCGTCGACGGCGCAGAAAACCTTATAGCCTGCTTCCAGTGCGCTTAAGGCAGGGAAGGCCATGCAGACGCTGGTCAGCGTACCGGCGATGATCAGGGTGCGGCGTCCGGTATTTTCAATCGCCTTGACCCATTCCGGATTGTCCCAGGCGTTGATCTGGCCGGTGCGCGGAATATAAATCGCATCCGGATTATATTGATGGATCTCCGGGATCAGCGGACCGTTCGGGCCATCGGGCACGGAGGCGGTGGTGATAGTCGGTATCTTGGCCAGATGCGCCATCTTGGCCAGTGCCCGCACGTTGGCGCGCAGTACCGGCAACTCGATATCCTTGACCAGTTGGAACAGGCCGCTTTGGTGGTCGATCAGCAGCATGACGGCGTCATCGGGGTCGATCATCCATTGGTTTTTTCTGACATTTTTTCTATCAAACATAACGTTCTCCTTTGTATTTTTTAAAAGCGCCCGGTGTGAAAATCAGCCAGCGCCTGACGAATTTCGCCTTGCGTGTTCATAACAAACGGGCCGTAACCGGCAATCGGTTCGTCAATCGGTTCACCACTCAGGAGTAAAACGATTGAATCAGCCGATGGTTCCAGCGTGATTTGATGGCCGTTACGTTCAAACAACGCCAGTTCCTTGCGGCTGATGGTGTCTGTGCCGTTTACCTTGACGGTGCCTGACAACACCAGCAGCATTGCGGTGTGGCTTTCCTCCAGCGACAGTTCGGTTTTGCCCCCTGCCTTCAGGCGCATGTCCCAGACATTGACGGGGGTGAAGGTGCGGGCGGCGCCTTTGACACCGGTGTAATTACCCGCAATCACCCGGACGGTGCCGGCATCGTTATCAAGATTCACAACCGGGATATTCTGGCTGAGAATTTCCTGATAGCCGGGGGTGGTCATCTTGTCCTTCGCGGGCAGATTGACCCAGAGCTGCACCATTTCGAGTGTGCCGCCTGTCTTGGTGAAGGCTTGCCCGTGCATTTCCTCGTGCAGAATGCCGCGCGCGGCGGTCATCCATTGCACGTCGCCGGGGCCGATCTTGCCGCGGTTGCCCGTGTTGTCGCTGTGTTCGACCTCGCCCTGATAGACGATGGTGACGGTTTCAAAGCCGCGGTGCGGGTGCTGTTCGACGCCGCGCGGTCGGTCAGAGGGTGCGAATTCCGCCGGACCAGCATAATCCAGCAGCAGGAACGGGGTAATCTCGGCCCCTTGGGTGTGATACGAAAACATTGTGCTGACGGGGAAGCCGTCGCCGACCCAGTGGCCGCCGGTTTCACGGTTGATGCGGGCAATTTTGCGGGTTTTCATGGTATTCCTCCTTTTTTTCCAGCGTCTGGATGATAAGTTAATTCTGCACGATCCTTTCGCAAGTACGCACTAAAAGGATACTGTCAATTTCAGGAAGAGGTGGCCGGATGGTTCAGGAAAAGAGGGTGTCATGCCCGGTGGAGCTGACGCTGGCGGTGATCGCCGGGCGCTGGAAAGTGATGATTATCCATCAGTTGCTGCCCGGTGAAAAGCGCTTCAACCAGCTGCAGCGGGAACTGGGTGGCATCACCCACCGCACATTGTCCCAGCAATTGAAGGAGATGGAGGGACATGGTCTGGTGATTCGCAAGGATTACGGCGAGATTCCGCCACGTGTGGAATACAGCCTGTCGTCGCTTGGGGCTTCGCTGCATCCGATCTTGCAGGCCATGGAAGACTGGGCCGTGCAGAATGGCGATAAGGTCGGGCGCTAGGAAAACTTGCTTCCGGCACGGCAATCGCCTATATCAGTCCCCGGAAGGCTGGCATGGGCGCGCGTGTCGCCAATCCGGTCAGGGCCGAGAGGCAGCAGCCGTAACGAATTTCGCCGGGTCGTGTTCAGTCTTCCACCTTCTCCCCCATATCCCCATTGCCTGTAGAGGCGTATTGATGATCGTTGTCTAGCGCAGATGGCTGGCGGTGATTTTCGAAGTTGTCGGAGATGGCGATGTGCCGTTCGCGTTGCTGTGGAATTTGTCGTGGAATTTTTGCAGGGTGCCCCCCACTTCTTTATGGATGTACGGGCTGCCGTCATAATCGCAGAAAATCAAATCTTTTCCTGAGTGCAGGTGCAAAGCGTTGATAAAATTGGCGGTGTCCATATTTTCGGTGTAATGGGGGCCTTCAAACAAGAGGCTGCGCTTTAGTGCGGCAATGGCTTCTTCCGGAAGCTCCCTTATAATCGTTTCCTGATTACGTTTTCCATTATTTGTTCCCATCAAAACAGGCAGGGTGATGGCGCCTTGTTTACTATAGAGTGAATCCAGCGAAGTTGAGTATGATGTGTCATTGGAAATATCACCGAACACGTGCTGCTGTCCTGTAAGCTGTACGAGCAGGCGATGCTTGTTTGATCTTAGGGCTTCCATCCCGAGATCAGCCATAACTTTATTACGAATGGCCATACCATCCGGTAATGTCGCGTGCACATTCTCATCTGTGACGATATTCAGGACTTGTGCGGTTATTTTTGTGATGGCGTCATCAAAAATCAAGCGATGTCTGGCGTCGCGTACGGCGTCATTATAAATAGCGGAAATATTCATCGAGAGCAGAAAGTTTTCCAAGCTGGTCTGGGCAAATCGAGGATGTTTAGAATGCAGCAGGTCACCTGTCATTTGATGAGTATGCGGGTACTCCTGCGCTACGGTAAAATCGTGTCCACGATCCCGAAGATATTTTATTACCAGTTGTTCCAGCATGATGTGTGATGGTTGGTTGTGACATTCTCCCAGTAGAAGTACGAGGGGTTGATCTGGCGATGCATGCTCCAGTAATTGCTCTGTCCTCTGGACGATCCGCGCGGCGGGACGGCGCAGGTTATAGGGATTCCAGCGCGCCGAGATGTCTTCAATCGATGAAGATTGAAAGGCGGATCGTAGACTTGAGAGTATGGTCATGCGCGTTGCCCTTGTCAGAATCCGGGTATCCTAACCTTCATATTTCCATAAATCAATTAAATTCAGTGTGCGGGTAGCGCATGCCGGGAGGCGGTGTGCGCTACAGATATATAAGTGTGACAAAACCGCGCTTTTCCGCCCTTCCGGGTTTGCATCATCGCTAGAATCCCCCTACATAAGAACCTATGACCGACACGCAGAAAAATCAGGCTTACCGCGTTCTCGCGCGGAAATACCGACCCCGTCACTTCGATGAACTAATCGGGCAGGATGCGCTGGTGCGCACACTGACCAATGCCATCGAATCCGGGCGGATTGCGCATGCTTTCATGCTGACAGGTGTGCGCGGGGTGGGTAAAACCACGACGGCGCGCATTATCGCCAAGGCGCTCAACTATACCGGGGCGGATGGCAAGGCCGGGCCAAGCACCGGGCCGACTGATGATTGCGAGGTTTGCCGCGCCATTGCTGAAGACCGTCACCCTGATGTGATGGAGATGGATGCCGCGTCCCGTACCGGCGTCGATGATATTCGTGAGATTTTGGATGGTGTGCGTTATGCGCCTGTATCAGCGCGTTACAAGATTTACATCATCGACGAAGTGCACATGCTGTCGAAGAACGCGTTCAACGCGCTTCTTAAAACACTGGAAGAGCCGCCGCCGCATGTGAAATTTATTTTTGCCACGACGGAAATTCGCAAAGTGCCGGTGACGGTGCTGTCGCGCTGCCAACGGTTTGACCTGAAGCGTGTCGATATCGCCACACTGGCTGACCACTACAAGAAAATCTGCGGCCTTGAAAATGTGCAGGCCGATGATGACGCACTGACCATGATCGCGCGCGCCGCCGATGGTTCGGTGCGTGATGGTTTAAGCCTGCTGGACCAGGCGATGGCGCTGACGGGCGATGCGGTGACCGTGACGCAGGTACGTGATATGCTGGGGCTGGCCGACCGCTCGCGCATACTCGATATGCTGGAATTTTCGCTGAAAGGCGAATGTGAACCGGCGCTCGCGATCATGGATGATATGTCACGCGGCGGTGCTGACGCGCTGGTGATCGTGCAGGACTTGCTGGAGCTGACGCACTTGCTGACACGTTACCGCGCAGTGCCTGCGATGGTGGACAAGGATAATGCCGTGGCGCCGGACTTGAAGGCGCGGCTGGTCAAGTTGTCATCGGAACTTTCGATGCCCTCGCTCGGGCGGGCGTGGCAATTGCTGCTCAAAGGCGTTGGCGAAATTCAGAGCGCGCCGCAGCAGCGTTCGGCATTGGAAATGCTGTTGATCCGTCTGGCCTATACATCTGATCTTCCTGATCCGGGTGACCTGATTAAAAAGCTGAAAAGTGGTGAAGCGATCAATTTCGGCGCGGTGACACAACGCGCATCGGATGCGCGTGTACCGGAACCGGTGGCGCAGCTACGCGCTATCGTGGGTGGCGGTGTCGTGGCGGCGGTTGTGGCGCAACCCGTTGAGGAATCTGAACCTGTCCAGATCGGCGCGATCGTGTCACTGCAAACGTTGGAAGAAGGTTTGCGTCTGCGTGGATACAGACGGCTGGCGGGGGATGTCTACCAGCATGTGCGCATGGGCCGGATCGAGGAAGGGCGGATTGAAATCGCCTATGACCAGAGCATCGTGCCGACCATGCTGAGTGATCTGTCCAAGGCGCTGAAAGATATTACGGGGCATGGCTGGCTGGTGACGGAAACGCGCGCGCCCTCCGTGCCGACACTTTACGAACAACAGCAGCTGGCTGATAAAGCCATGCTTGAAGAAGCGCAAAATCACCCGCTGGTGTCGAACGTCGTAGCGATGTTCCCCGGCGCGACTGTCAAAATTAAAAATGCCCAGTAAGGAGAAATCATGAATATTGCCGATATGATGAAACAAGCCAAAGTGATGCAGCAACGCATGGAAGAGCTGCAGGCGCAGCTGGCCGTGACCGAAGTCGAGGGTGCTTCCGGCGGTGGACTGGTGAGTGTGGTGATGACCTGCAAGGGCGATGTGCGTTCCCTGAAAATATCACCGGAAATCGTCAATCCCGCCGATGTCGAAACGCTCGAAGATCTGGTGATGGCGGCGGTCAATATGGCGCGTCAGAATGCTGATTCGACGATGGCCAGCGAAACGGCGCGGATGATGGATGGCATGGGTCTGCCCTCTAATTTTGAACTGCCCAAGTTTTAGATCGATCTCACTGATGCGTATTCTGACATGGAACATCAATTCAGTGAGGCTCAGGATGCCTCTGCTGAAAAAGATCGCGCGCGAATGCGCGCCGGATGTCATTTGCCTGCAGGAAACCAAGGTCGTCGATGAATTGTTCCCCGGCGATGACATTATTCGCATGGGTTATACTCATATCCATATGAGCGGTATGAAAAGCTATAATGGTGTTGCGATCCTCTCCAAGACGCCGTTCGTACGCAAAGCCGTGCATCACCGGGTGGGCCGTGAAGATTGCCGCCATATCGCGGTGCAGATGAAATCAAAGAAATTCAAAACGCCGTTTGAAATTCACAATCTCTATATTCCGGCAGGTGGTGATATTCCTGACCGCGCTGTGAACGATAAATTCGCGCACAAGCTCGATTTCGTAGAAGAGCTGTCGGCATGGTTCCCGCAAAATTACAAGGCCGAGCAGCCGCTGATCGCTGTCGGTGATTTTAATATAGCGCCGCTTGAGCATGATGTGTGGTCACATAAGCAGCTTTTAGATGTGGTGTCGCATACGCCGGTTGAAGTCGAGAAGCTGGCAGCGATGCAAAAGGCGATGGACTGGCAGGATGCGATCCGTCACTTCGTATCACCGGAAGAGAAATGCTACACATGGTGGTCGTACCGTAACAAGGACTGGAAAAAATCCAACCGCGGCCGCCGTCTCGACCATATCTGGATGACCAAACCCGTGATGCCGCACCTGAAACAGCACAGCATCATGATCAAAGCCCGCGACGCCGAACAGCCGAGCGACCATGTCCCGGTGATGGTGGATGTGGATTTGTAAATTCTAAATGTTGTCATCCCCCGGCTTGTCCGGGGGATCCATTCATCGGCCTGTGAAGGTTTGGGAATGGATTCCCCGCCTGCGCGGGGAATGACGATCTTTAAAAATCACGCAAGGGCTTCCTTGCGGCGGGCATTGAGGACGAATAACCCCAGTCCGCAGCTGCCGCCGATCAGGATGAACAGGCCCAGTGCCAGCAATCCGCCCTGAATGCCGTAAGCACCTGTGATAATGCCCATCAGCGATCCTACCGGAATAAAGGCCAGATTAACCATCAGGCTGACAGTCGAAAGAATCGTTGCACGCCGTTCCGATGATACACGCATGTTGATCGCGTTCTGCACACGCGGCCAGCTAAAGCCGAACATCACCGATCCGATCAGCAGCAGCGGAATGACGGCGTGACTTTTGACTGTTCCGGCAATCAGGCAGGCGGCTACGATGGCGACCATCATGAACAGGAACATCGTCCGGTTGCGCACATGACCGTCGAGCTTATGCCCGAGATGACTGCCGATGCCGCCCAGCAGGAAACCAGCGGCTGTAAACACGCCGTACCAGATTTCAGGCAGTTGCAGCAATTCGTAGTAGGGCTGCTGCGTCCACAGCATCACCTTGGTTGCGGTGAAAATCACTGTGGCGAAAAGTATAATGCCAGCGATTTCCTTATGACCATGAAGCGCGTACTTCATCGTATCGATCATGTCCGCGACCGGATGCTTTTCGGCCTTCCGGTATTCACGTACAGGCTCAAGCATCAGCAGGGCGCAAACCATGCCCAGCAGTTGCGATACCACGCACAGAATTACCGGCAGATCGTGATGGACCTGATAGAGAAACCCGCCCATGAGAGACGCCAGACCCAGCGCATAGAGGCCATAGCCATGGCGCCGTCCTTCGAGCTTGCGGTAATCGTCCGTTCTGCCATCCTGCAGCAGCGAGTCGTACAACATGGCACTGTTGGTACCCGAGATCAGGCTGATGCCGATGCCGATGATGCATTGCCCGGTGGCGGCATCCCAGAAGCTGTTCGAGATCAGCAGCCAGCCATAGCCCAGACCTGTGAAAAACAGGCCCGCCGCCAGCGTGTTCTTGCGGCTCCACATATCGGAGAGCCATCCGGAAGGCACCTCCATCAGGATGATCGTCGCGGCGAACATCGCTTCCGCGATCATGAAATCGCGGAAATCCAGACCGATTTCAGCTTTGTAATAGGGCAGCAGCACGGGGAGCAGGAAAATCGCGCTTTGCATCGTCTGCATGCAGATCATCAGCCGCGTATTGCGGTCGCTGATACTCATATCTTTTATGCGTAATAATTTTTCCATTTTCTTCACCATCGTATATTCAGTTCAGGCAACCCGTCCGTATCAAAACGGGCATAACGGTATTGATCCACAACACGGCCATCGGGCAGGGTCGTGCCATAACGTGCGATGGCTTCCTGCTGGAAACCCAAACGTCTGATGACGGCGGCGCTTGGTTCGTTGCCTTCTGCGTGGGTGATAACCACTTTGCGAGCGTTCAATGCTTTGAAGGCAAAGCGCGTCAGCCCGTTGGCGGCTTCGGTGGCGTATCCTTTGCCACGTGCCGATGTGCGCACCCAGTATCCGATTTCAAAAACCCGTGCGTGCCAGTCGATGCGGTGCAAGCCGGTGAATACGACAGGTTTGTTTGTCGTGCGTTCAAAGGCCATCATCATTAAATCCTGACGCAGGATGAATTCCGCATACGAGCGGCGCACGGTTATTTCATCCGATTCCGGAGTCGGCTGGTTTTTGGCCCATTCCATCCAGCGGGTCAGATCGTCCCAGCTTTCTTCTTTCGCGGCGGTCATGGCCGGGCCGTCACCCGGCATCGGGGGCCGGATGATCAGACGGTCGGTTTCAATCGGCATTGGAATGTCGATCAGGATCGGGTTTGTATGTGTCGTCGTCATAGTCGTCTCCATTCGTTGTTTTTCAACGAAAGGCCGACAATGAGAATCTGGTGGGAGAGTTTAGAAAATCACTGTCAGCCTTTCGCGGGGCGCTGACAGTGCGAAGGTGCGGCTGTCAGCTGGTTCTACCTGCGGATTGATAACCCACGGCAAAAAGACCCTGTTTCACTGCCGGGTTAGCGGAGCGAATGGTCCAGTTCGTTGGGATGTGAATCATGCAGGCTGACATTTTGTCGTTCCTTCTTCTGCTTTCAGTGAAACATGAAACGATACGGCGTGTCATTATAAATTTTGCGATGCAGCAAAATGGGCGCTTTGATGCCATTGAACCTTATGGTAAGCCTGCCGTCTTCCAAAATTATGCAAAGAAGGGATGATCGGGATGAAACTCGCACAAAAATTCGCTCTCGTGGCTGCCGCTTCACTGAGTACAGGTTGCCTGGCGAGCTTTGGTCAGGCCGAACGCTATCAGGTCTGGGGTTACATGAGCAGCGCGATGAACGAAGTGACAACGCCGTCCTTCGAGGGCAGCAAGGCCATCAAGCGTGTTGATCTGGAAGACCATACGACTCTGTATACCTTCGATGTGGCCAAGAGTGAACTTTGCATCAATACCTATAAACGTGACGATATCAAAGGCAAGCCGCAGCGCCAAAAATGCCAGCCGACTTCAAATTATTTCGAACCGCACCTGGAGGGGATTATCTCTGAAGCTTGCGACAACGCGTTGAAGGACGCCGTGAATGCCCGTCAGGTGCTGGATTTTTGCGCCAAAGACCACTATGGCCAGCAGATCGTTAAGCCCGAACTGACATATGAAGGCAGCAAGGCCATTAAACGCTTTAATACCCAAGGCAAGGCATCCATTTTTACTTTCGATGTCGCAAAGGGTGAAGTCTGCATGGACGCCTATAGCGGGGCCGAAGTTACAGGTACACCGGAAGAAAGCAAATGCTGGCCGACGTCTTTCTATAAGGAACCGCAACTGCGGGAGATGACCTATGAAATCTGCCATGTGGCGCAGAAGGACCCGGTGGGCGCCAAGCAGGTACTGGATTTCTGCGCCCAAGATCGCTTTGGCCGTGAAATCATCAAACCGAAACCCTAATCACGGGGCTTAAAAATCCACACATTTGCCGTTGAGTTCCCAGTCGCCATAGCGGGTGGGTTCGGGGCCTTTGCGGCCGCCTTTCTCGATCGGTCTTTCCGGCTGCTTTTCAGGGTTGTTTCCGGCGGGAATCTCCGGTTTTTCCTGCTTTTGCTCAGTCTGGTTTTGCTTTTGCGGTATCATGTCCTTAGTATGCGTCCCAGATGTTTAAAAGCAATAGAGAATTACCATGGAAATCATGAAACCTTTCCGCCGCCGTATCGATGCGCTCGACGACCAGATTATCGATCTGCTGATCGAACGCACCGGGATTATCCGCGAAGTCGGCCATTTCAAGTTCGAGAACGATATTCCGGCCGTATTGCAAGACCGTGTGATCGAAGTGCGCGAACGCGCCGCCGAACGTGCCGCTGCCAAGGGGCTGGATGCCGATCTGGTGCGCCAGCTTTACACCATTATCATCGGCTATAGCTGCGATCTTGAAGAAGAGATCAAGGGGCAACTGGCTGCTGACAAGAAAGCGGTCCGCGGCTGATGCAGACGGCTATTCCTCCAGATTCAAGAAGTGAAGCGCTGTCGGCACGGCTGGTGGCGTTGGCGCTTTTGAGCGATGTGCTGGACAAGCGTATGCCGCTGGACCAGGCGCTGGATTCGTCGTCGGCCTTTCGTTTGCTTTCGGCGCGTGACCGTGCGTTTACGCGGATGCTTGTGGCGACGACCTTGCGGCGGTTGGGGCAGATCGACAGTTTAATTCTGCAGATGAGCGCGCGCGGAGAATTCCCGTCGCCGCCGGTTATTCATCATATTCTGCGTCTGGGTGCGACCCAGTTGTTCTTTATGGATGTGCCTGTCTATGCCGCCGTCGATACAGCGGTGAGGATGACAGAAGAAAGAAACCTGCCACGCCTGAAAGGCTTCGTGAACGCCATCATGCGCCGCCTTGACCGCGAGGGCGGCCCGATTGTGGCAGAGCAGGACGCGGTCATGCTCAATATCCCCGCCTGGCTGCGTGAATTATGGGTGCATGATTACGGCGTTGAAGCGGCAGAGAAAATGGCACATGCGGCTTTAGCCGAAGCGCCGCTTGATATCACGATTAAAGACCCGACGATGATTCAGTATTGGGCGGACCAGCTGGAAGCCACTATTCTGCCGACCGGTTCGCTGCGGCGGGCGGCGGGCGGCATGGTAACCGATCTGCCCGGCTATCACGACGGCATGTGGTGGGTACAGGATTTATCGGCGTCTCTGCCCGCAAAATTGCTGGGTCATGTTGAAGGCAAGACGGTGCTTGATCTGTGTTCGGCGCCGGGCGGCAAGACCGCGCAACTGGCCTCTGCCGGGGCGCATGTGATCGCGCTTGACCGTTCGACGGGGCGTTTGCGCCGTCTGGAAGAAAATATGAAACGCCTGCGCCTTTCCGCGCATGTGGAGGTGGTGGCCGCCGATGCGACGGAATGGAACCCATCGGCACCGGTTGATTTTATCCTGCTGGATGCGCCGTGTTCCGCCACCGGCACTATTCGCCGTCATCCCGATGTCATGCATCTGAAGCGCCCGCAGGATATTGATGCGCTGGCCGACTTGCAGGCGCGGCTGCTGGTGCATGCGTCCGGCATGCTCAATCCCGGCGGCGTGATGATCTATTGCACGTGCTCACTGCAAAAGGATGAAGGCGAACACCGGATTGAATCGTTCTTGCGCCAGCATGCCGACATGGTGCGCTACCCGATTTTGCCACAGGATGTGCATGGACTTGAAGATTCCTTAAGCGAGATTGGTGATTTGCGTATCCTGCCACACCATAATGCTACAGAAGGCGGCATGGACGGCTTCTATATCTGCCGTTTGCAGAAGCGCTGACGCCGCTTCGTTTCTTTTCCCTATCTATAGAATCTTCTTTCGTTTGCGGCATGAGGCGGGTTTCGCCCTTGCTCGCCCGCATTCTATTTCGCAAGATCGACAACAGAAAATTTTTCAGGGAGTCTTAATGATGTCGCGCTTTCCGTTTAAACGTTCTCTTGCTGCCGTATTTTGCGCGGCTGCCGCGTTGGCACCCACGGCACCGGCGCTGGCAGATGGTTTTTACGGCGGCACGATATTGACGGTGCCGCCGTCGCAAGCGCGTGTCGATGTGCCGCTGACGATCAAGCCTTCGGAAACAGTTTTGTCCCGCCGTCTTGAGTCTCTGCAGCGCCGTTTCGGCGACATGATGCCGGATGTGAAACTGATTGTGATCGACAAGGACTGGTTCCAGCAGAATAATATTCTCAACGGTACGCGCTCCTACCAGTACCCGCTCAATGAACAGCAGAGCGCCACTGTGCGTAATCTGGTTTCTGAATATGTGGCTGATCGCGGCAATCTGTTATTTCACCCGGATGCCTTTGCGGGTGTAGAAAGCGACGTGTCTGGTACCGAAGGCATGGCGATTAAATTCCAGTATGGCGCAGACCCGCAAGCGGCAGAGAGCAGCGGAAAAAATATCTGTCTGTTATTTCCGCATTTCGCCGATCTTGACCGCGATGGCTATTATCAGACGCTGTTGCAACGGAACGATTCCATTCATGGCGATATCGCGCGCGCACCGTTGCGCAATCCCTCCGATTACGAATATATGAAACGATTTGTCGATTATCATGAAATCGGTCATTGCTTTGACCGGTGGTATATAAAGGACGCCGGTTTGGCGCAAACGCCCCAGGAATTTCTGCATGCTCGCCACAAGGCCGAAATATATGGCGAGGTATTCGCCAACTTGATGCTGGCCCGTGATGGTTATACCGATTTCTCCGGGAAGCAGGCTGATCTGCGTCTGGCGATTGCGGCTTTGTCCGGGCCGATTGCGGCACGTCTGAACGACCCCAGCAGTGTCGGTTTCTATATGACCTATGCCTATCTGCTGCACGAGGGATCGCGTAATGCCGGACGCGAGATCGAGAATCTGGGGACTGAGGGTGTTCGTGCTTTGAGCATGGAGCAGGTCGTCAATCTGGCGCACGATATTACAGAGCGTTCCTACTTTGATATTGCCGATGCTCCGGCGGCTGTCGGCTTTATGATGTTGACCAGTTACGACCTGTCTGCGATGGAAGCGGCTGCGCTCACCAGTCCCGTTGCTCAACGCCGTCTCGAAATTGCGCAACGTTTGAAAGCCGATATGGAAGGTGCTGTGCGCCGGGTTCTTGATCTGGGTGGCCGGACAGCGCCTGTTTTACAGGCTGATAGTTTTGATTTCAGCAATCCTGTGTTTCCGTATCAATCGCAGGACGCCGAGGAAGCGCGTGCCGCTGCTATGGCGCGGGACTTACGGGGACGCATGGGTGACCAGCCTTCGCAGGATGATATGCTCCGTATTTATATGCAGAGCAAAGACCAGTTGCGCCGTGCTTTTGATCTTGGTTCACAGGCGCAACGGGCGCAATCAACCAATGATCTGCCCCTGATGCAGATGGCGCTTAAGAATGTTTATGACATACTGTGGCCGGCGCCTGTACCTGTGACGCCGCCATCGTCACCAGCACCGGAACAACCTGCCGCCGTGCCGTTGAGCTACCGCATGGAATGGAAACCGCTGGTGTTAAAGCCTGCGGCTTGAAAAATCTTTAAAATTCCTGTGAATGGAAGGTGAAATCTTCTGTTCAGTTTGCTATATTCATACATAAGGGCGTTCCCGCTCTTACGTCTCCCTGATTCTATTTCACAGAATTCCCGCCACAGAGTTTTCATAAATGTCATCCGCATCCGGAATCCGCATTGCGCCCTCGATTCTTTCCGCCGACTTCGCCCGTCTGGGTGAGGAAATTGCGGCCATCGACAAAGCCGGTGCCGACTACATACATGTGGATGTCATGGACGGGCATTATGTGCCGAACCTGACCATCGGCCCCGGCGTAGTGAAAGCCATTCGCCCGCATTCGAAAAAGATATTCGATGTTCACCTGATGATTGCGCCAGTTGATAATTTTATCGAAGCGTTCGCGCATGCCGGTGCCGACATTATTACAATCCACCCCGAGGCTGGCCCGCATTTCCACCGCACACTGCAGGCGATCCGGGCGCTGGGTAAGAAGGCCGGTATCGCCCTTAATCCCGGTACGCCGACGGATGTGCTCGATCATGTTATGGATCTGGTCGATATGGTGCTGGTGATGACGGTCAATCCCGGTTTCGGCGGGCAGGCCTATATCCCGTTGCCGGAGAAAATCGCCGACGTGGCGCAGCGTATCAAGGCGCAGGGACGTCCTATTGATCTGGAGGTCGATGGCGGCATCAATCCGGAAACGGCCAAAGAAGTGATCAAGGCCGGTGCCAATGTGCTGGTCGCGGGCACGGCCGTGTTCCGTGATGGCCCGGCGAAATATGCCGATCATATCCGCGCGATCCGGGGGGCATGATTTAACCGATGTCCATGCGCGTACCCGCCCTTCGCCATTTGCGCCAGAAAGCCTCTCACGCGGCTTTCAATACGGCGCTTTATAACTGGACGCTCGGCAGCGATACGCCGCATGACCTGATTGTAAAGCCGGTCGATCCGTGGCCGGGCGATACGGCGCGCGGTCGCGGTCTTTGTGGCGGCGCTTTCACGCTTGAGGGACAGCAAAAACAAATCTGCCGCCGCCTGTGGGAGGCCGAACATCTTTCCCGCGCATGGCTGGCGCATTTACATGGTTTTGAATGGCTGCGTGATCTGCGTTCCCTGGGCGGTGATCAGGGGCGCGGTCAGGCGCGCGAACTGGTGTCCGACTGGATGCATCGTTACAGTGGCTGGGATGCCCATGTCTGGGGCGCCGATATTACGGGATTGCGCGTTGCTAACTGGATCATGCTGTATGAATTTTTTGGTGCCAGCGCGGATGAAGAATTTCAGGATCGTTATTTTCATTCATTGATGCGTCAGTCGCGCCATCTGGCGCGCGCGCTGCCGGGCACATTGCATGGTTTGCCGTTGCTGCAGGGTATTCGCGGCCTGATCATGGCGGGCATCGCCGTTCCCGGTCATGAAAGCTGGCTGATGCAGGGTCTCGATCTTCTTGAGGTGGAAACTGAAAAGCAAATCCTGAGTGATGGCGGTCACATCAGCCGTTCGCCTGCGACATTGCTTGAGGTCTTGCGCGTTTATGTCGATATCCGCATTGCGCTCCGTGCCGGTGATTATCCGGTGCCGGAACAGATCGAACACACGATTGACCGCATGGCGCAGGCGATGCGTTTCTTCCGTCATGCTGATAAGAAACTCACCACATTCCACGGGACGCAGGAACTGGACAGCGCCTATGCCGATGCGATCCTGACGCAGGCGAATGCGCGCGGTAAAGTCTTGCGCAACCTGCCGCACAGCGATTATGAACGCGTAACATTGGGCCGCAGCGTGATGACGATGGATGTCGGTACGCCCCCCGCCTGGCCTTATGACGATGTCGCGCATGCCAGCCCGTTGGCCTTTGAATTTATCTACGGCAAGGAACGCATCTTTGTTTCCTGCGGCACGCACCCGATGGATGATGACTGGCGCGAAGTGCTGCGCGGCACGGCGGCGCATAATACGATTACGCTTGATGATCGCAACTCATGCGAAATCAAGCCTGACGGCCATATGGGTCGCCGTCCGCGTACGGTATCCTCGACGCGCGAAGAAGGCTTATATGCCACGCTGATAGATGCCGTGCATGACGGTTATGTGCCGGTGAACGGCGTCACGCATCGCCGCCGCATTTATCTCGGCAGCCAAGGGCATGATCTGCGCGGGGAAGAAAATCTTACCTGCACTGTGGGTCTCAGCAAATCGATTGGTGCCACCATGCGTTTTCATCTGCATCCGAAAGTACAGGTGTCGCTGATCCGTGAAGGGGAGGAAGCGTTGCTGCGCTTGCCCGGTGGTTCGGGTTGGAGATTTTATATCACTGGTGGCACATTATCACTGGAGAATAGCGTTTATTTCGGTGAAGGCTGCACCATGCGCAAGACCAAACAACTGGTCGTGACCGCACCGATGGAAGCCGACACGCTGCAATTCAAATGGGCTTTGCAGCGCGAAGGGGCTTAAGGTTCTATCCTTTTAAATCCTGCGCTTTCAATGCCAGAGAATCGTAATGGTGAAAGTCCGGTTCCTGTGAAGGGTGATGGATCGCCCAATAAGTACAGCGGCCATTCTTTTCCTGAATTACAGAAGAAAAGCCAACACGAAGATTGTCTATCTGTTCAGAAACGGGTAACAGCACGTCTATTTCAAGTTGGCTGTCTGTGCGGCGTATGGTTACTGGCAAATCAGAAACAGGCATATCGCGCATCCCCTCACGATAACTCTCAAATTGATAAGCGGCCCATGCGCGCGAAGGGGCGATATTGAATTCATCATACCGGCTGTTGTTTACAGAGCCGATAAAAACCTCAAAACAGGTGTTCTTCCACAAATCGTTGGCACGGGCGGCGATGTTTGGTGAGGGAATCTCAAGTTTGTCCAGATCGCCATCCAGACGAAAGCTTACAGGAAAATAACCGTTCTTAAGGGCGCCGGTGATGATGCTCAGGCCATGAACTGCGACATTAGGCGTCGCCGGATGGCAATGCAGGTTGAATTGATTGCCGTCCTTGCGTGTTTCCTTGTTATTATGTTTCTGTTCAAACAAGGTCATGCCGTGTTTAAGGACCGATCAAAAGTTGTTTCAATCTCTTCGCTTCGTTCTTGGCGGCTTCTTCGGATTTGCAATGCACCTGCAAAGATTCATCCCGCTGGGGATTGGGATTGTTAAAACAGATCGTCAATATTTTGGCGGTGCAATCTATCGCGCTTACGCCTTTTGTAGTCGCGTAATACACGTGATCGGTATTTTCGATCTTCACTAGATCAGGGTTTTTATGCGCGATGGCGGTTGCAAATGTCTTTCTCAGACGTGCCTGTGCGGTTTGATAGTGATTCTCTGCGCGATCGAAAAAATCATGGATTCTGGATTCGCTCTCCTGTGGATCGGTCGGCCAGACAAAGCCACGCGCTGTGGCGCGCTTCAGTAATTCATTGGCGTAATTATTTTTCCATGAATAAAGATTTTTGCCCTTATCCAGCAGCTGAAAATCAATGCGGATGCTTCCGGTTACATCACTCTGCAGATGGATATCAAGATCGTAACCGTTCGGGCGGATCATGCTGACCTTTGATGCGTCAAAAGCCACAATGCCGGGTTTGCTAAAACGAGAGGTAGCGGTTTTGGCATCAATGATCATCAAATGCGGTTTGGCGGCTTTGACCTGTGCCATGAAATCTTCAATTATTTTTACCGGTACGCTATGACTTTCAACGCGGCCATATCCGGCGATATCCAATAGCAGACCCACATGCTCTTCTGTTTCGCCATCCGGAATATAGGCGGCGCTGGTGTTGATAGCTAAAAACGCCTCCGGATTTACAAAAGCAGTGCCGTAATTTTTATCTTTCAGCCATGTCAGCGGGATCGGGAACAGATGGGTGCCTGCGCTTTCGATGGTGGAGACCATAACCGCAGGGTCGATCTTCCACGCCGCTTCATCTACCCATAGCTGACGACCCAGCATCGCATTGTGAATGGCTAATGTCATTTTAGCGGGTTTCGTGCCGTTGGTTAGTGAGGTTTCTGGCATACGCATGATGACGCTTAAATTTTTCGTGTTGAGCAGAAGCGGGGCATCGGCGCCGGGGCGGATATCGACGAAATCAGACATAATGAATTCCTGTTATGATTTGTTATTTTATGACTCCCTCTTTTTACAGCAGTCCATTCGTTATGCGAAGAAAAATGGCTTGCTTCGTGGCATTACTCTGTTCGTAGTATGCGGCCCTTGCGATGGAATTTTCAGGGGTAGCTGCTGTTTGTTTCCTGAAACCAACCACAGGAGACTGTTATGAATAATAAACCCCTCATTCTGGCGATGGCTTCTATAGCGATGTTGGGAACAACCGCTTGCGCACAACGGACATCAAATCTGCCGCCGCCGGGTAAATATGAATCAGAAACAACCACTATTGATCGTTACGGCACAAAGACTGAGGTTCAGAAATCGACGGAAGTTGAGCTTGATAAATATGGCAACAGGGTGGGCACGGTCGAAACCAAGAAATCGACAGATCCCGAAGGTCTGTTCAATAAATCGACCAGCACCAGCAAGGAAGTGGTGCGCTAGAAACGTCTAGATCGCGCTCGACAATGTTCTCTCTTTGTTCTATTCTTGGGACAGAAAAAGGGGCGAATCATGGCCAAGTCAGCGAAGAATTATGTCTGTCAGTCTTGCGGGGCGGTGTCGTCCAAATGGGCGGGGAAGTGCGATTCCTGCAACGAGTGGAACAGTCTTGCCGAGGAAGCGGTGCAGGCCGCCGTGCCCAAGGGCATGGGGACGAAGAAGGGCCGCTCGCTCGAACTGGTCGATCTTAACGGGCAAAGCCATGAACGGCTGCCGCGCCTGGTGACGGGCATTTCAGAATTTGATCGCGTGACCGGCGGCGGCGTGGTGCCGGGGTCGGCGCTTTTGATCGGGGGCGATCCGGGCATTGGCAAATCGACATTATTATTACAGGTCGTTTGTGCGCTTAGTAAAAAGAATGCGCGCTGCGTTTATGTTTCGGGTGAGGAGGCTGTCGATCAGGTGCGCTTGCGCGCTGATCGTCTGGGGCTGGGACAATCGCCGGTGGAGCTGGCGTCCGCAACCTCCGTGCGCGATATCGTCGCGACGATGGAAGACGGCGGCAAGCATATTGATCTGCTGGTGGTAGATTCAATTCAGACCGTCTATGTCGATAACGTCGATAGCGCGCCGGGCACGGTGACTCAAGTGCGCACCTCGGCGCAGGAAATCATTCGCGTCGCCAAGAAACGCAATATTATCGTGCTGTTTGTCGGCCATGTGACAAAGGACGGGCAGATCGCGGGGCCGCGTGTGTTGGAACATCTGGTCGATACCGTACTTTATTTTGAAGGCGACCGCTCTCACCAGTTCCGTATTCTGCGCGCCGTTAAAAACCGTTTCGGCGCGACCGATGAAATCGGCGTGTTTGAAATGGCGAATGAAGGTCTGGTCGAAGTCGCCAATCCCTCCGCACTCTTTCTGGCACAGCGCCAGCCTGATGCGACGGGCAGCGTCGTGCTGGCGGCGCTTGAGGGGACGCGGCCCGTGCTGGTCGAGGTGCAGGCGCTGGTGTCTGTCTCGCCGCTCGGCACACCGCGCCGCGCGGTGATCGGTTATGATACCGGGCGCTTGTCGATGGTGCTGGCGGTGTTGGAGGCACGGGTGGGGCTGCAATTTTCGGGTTGTGATGTTTATTTGAATATCGCAGGCGGTATCCGCATTAACGAACCAGCAGCGGACCTTGCGGTGGCGGCGGCGCTGGTGTCGTCGCTGAATAATGTGGCGGCCCCCGCCGACGCGGTGTTTTTCGGGGAAATCGGCCTCGCGGGTGAGGTGCGACAGGTGCCGCAACCGGATGTGCGTCTGAAGGAAGCCTCGAAGCTGGGGTTTGGCAAGGCGATCATTCCGCGCCGCAAGGCGGTGCGCGAAGGGCGCAAACCCGATCCGTTGGAGGTGAGCGAGCTTACCCATTTACAGGACCTGGCCGATTTGTTGCGGGAACAGGGCGGCCCGCGCCGCGCGATTGCCTGAAAACTTTTGAAACTTTCCGGGAATCTCTTGATAAATAACCATTTTTCCGCTGAATTCCGCCGGGAATCGCCTTAAGAGGGTCTGTTCGCGGGCGTACCGATCTGCTACATTTCCGGCTTATCGTTTCAATAGTACGGTGATGCCGCTTCCATGTTTGTCGATGTCGTAATTCTGGGCGTTTTGCTCGTTTCCGCTGTTTTCGCTTTCCTGCGCGGATTTATCCGCGAGGTTCTGACCATTCTCGGTGTCGTCGGCGGTCTGGCGGCCTCCCTTTCCTTCGGCAAACAGCTTATCCCGCTGATGAGTAACTGGATCGGTGTCGATAAAGATGCCAAGGAGCCGCAGATGCTCTTTGATATCATTCCTTATACCGTGCTGGCCGAAGTGCTGGCTTACGGCTCCATTTTCCTGATTGTCGTGATCGTGCTGTCGCTGATCAGCGGTTTGCTGGCAAAATGGGCGCGTACCATCGGACTGGGCGCTATCGACCGCACATTGGGCGTGGTGTTCGGGATCGCGCGCGGCGTACTGGTCCTTGCCGTGCTGTATCTTCTGCCCTATCTCCTTTTTGAGGCTGATGCCCGCAAGGAATGGTTCAAAGACAGCCGTATGATTGTCTATATCGAGAAAACATCAGCATGGCTGGCTGAGTTCTTGCCGGATTCGATCAAAAAAGGCCCGTCGGCTAATCCGGGCGAAAAAGCCAGCGATCTGGCCAAGGCCACACGCGACAAGCTCAAGGATCTGGAACTTCTGAAAGGCGATACAGAGAAAAAATCTGACTCTGCTCCGGCAGAGGAGGGTTACGGTATCGATCAGCGCCAGAACATGCAGGAATTGATTCAGGACCAAACGGGCGATATGCCGCCGATGCCCGCCGATAATCCGCCTCCGGCAACGACGCCGGAACAACCAGCGATGAATATGAATGAGTAACGACGACCGCGACACGATTTTCGATGATGACAAGCTGAAAGAGGAATGCGGTGTGTTTGCCGTGTTCGGCCATCCGGATGCGGCGGCGCTTACGGCGCTCGGGCTCCATGCGCTTCAGCACCGCGGTCAGGAAGCCACCGGCATCGTCAGTCATGACGGTGTCGATTTTTATGCGCACCGGGCGCTGGGGCTGGTTGATAAAGCCTTTGGCGAGGCCGACACCATTAACCGCCTGCGCGGTCATTCGGCCATCGGCCATAACCGTTATGCGACCACGGGCGAGGGCAGCGTCCGCAATATTCAGCCTTTGTTCGCCGATCTTTCCTTTGGTGGTTTTGCGATCGCGCATAATGGTAATCTTACAAATGCTCATAAAGTGCGCAGCGAACTGGTTAGTCGCGGTGCGCTGTTTCAATCCACTACGGATACTGAAACCATTCTGCACCTGATGGCGGTGTCGGGTAAAAAGACCGTGCAGGAACGCATGGTTGATGCGTTGACCCAGATCGAGGGTGCTTATTCTCTTGTGGCTTGCTGCCGCGATATGGTTATCGGTGTGCGCGATCCGTATGGTTTCCGTCCACTGGTGCTGGGTAAACTGGGCACGGCGCATATACTGGCTTCGGAAACCTGCGCACTGGATATTATCGGCGCTGAATTCGTGCGCGATATTGCGCCGGGTGAAATGGTCATCATCGATGAAAAGGGTATGCGCAGCAGCCACCCGTTTGAAAAACAGGCGTCGCGTTTTTGCGTGTTTGAATATATCTATTTTGCCCGCCCCGACAGCGCATTGAATGGCCGCTCTGTTTACGACTCGCGGAAGAAAATCGGCGCGGAGCTGGCGCGGGAAGCGCCCGCACCGGGGGCCGATGTCGTGGTGCCGGTGCCGGATAGCGGTGTGCCTGCCGCCATCGGTTATGCCGAGGCCAGCGGGTTGCCGTTCGAGCTCGGCATTATCCGCAACCATTATGTCGGGCGTACGTTTATCGAGCCGACGGACCAGATCCGCCATCTCGGCGTCAAGCTCAAGCATAATGCCAACCGCGCCTATATCGAAGGAAAGAGCATTGTTCTGGTCGATGATTCCATTGTGCGCGGGACGACTTCGAAAAAAATCGTCGAGATGCTGCGGGCAGCCGGGGCGAAGGAAGTGCATATGCGCATCTCCAGCCCGCCGACGGCGCATAGCTGCTTTTACGGCATCGATACGCCTTCGACCTCTGAATTGCTGGCAAACCGTATGAGCGTCGAACAGATACGCGACTATATCGGCGTCGATTCTCTGTCTTACATTTCCATTCCGGCGCTGTATAAAGCGATGGGCGAGCAGGGGCGTGATGATAAAAATCCCGCCTTTTGCGATGCGTGCTTTACGGGGGACTATCCGGTGGCGCTGACAGACAACACGGCGAATTGCGCCGGATCGCGGGTCACCGACCTGCGCGAACGGGCGGCGAAACGCCCTTAACAAACTTTTGTCATTCCCCGGTTTATCCGGGGAATCCATTTATCCCTTGTGAAACCGGTGGAATGGATCCCCCGAACAAGTCGGGGGATGACGGTATAAGGAAATAGCAATGTCAGATATATCGAAAATTGACCTTTCGGGCCGCGTGGCCCTTGTAACGGGCGCATCGCGCGGGATTGGCGCTGCTGTGGCCAAGGCGTATGCCAAAGCGGGTGCGCACGTCATTCTGACAGCGCGTACCACCGGCGCGCTTGAGGAAGTGGATGACGCGATTCGTGCGGCGGGCGGTAAGGCGACGATCATGCCGCTTAATTTGCTCGATCTTGATAAAATAGATGTGATGGGCCCGGCGATTGCCGAAAAATTTGGCCGTCTTGATATCGTTGTCGGCAACGCGGCGATGCTGGGTTCTCTGACGCCGCTCGGTCATGCCGATGCCAAGGAATGGCAGCGCGTGATGGATTTGAACGTGAACGCCAATTTTCGGCTGCTGCGTACGCTTGATCCGCTGCTGCGCGCCAGCGATGCGGGGCGTGTGATCATGGTCTCCAGCAGCGCCGCGCAAAGTACGCGCGCATATTGGGGGGCTTATGCCACTTCCAAGGCGGCGCTTGAAGCATTGACCAAGGTCTATGCTGCCGAAGTTCTGGAAACGCCGATGAAGGTCAATCTGATTGATCCGGGCGCCACGCGCACGGCGATGCGGGCCAAGGCCTTTCCCGGTGAAGATCCGGCGAAGCCTAAAGATCCGGAAGAAGTTGTGCCGTTATTTCTGGAGTTAGCTTCCCCTTCCTGCATGCTGCATGGTGAAGTGCATCTGGCACCGCAGAAAGCACAAGCTGCCTGATGGTTGTTCTTCTCCTGACTGTTACAAGTTTTGCAGCATCGCTGCTGACTTTGTTCTCCGGTTTTGGTTTGGGTACGATCCTGATGCCGGTGGCGGCGCTGTTTTTTCCTGTGGCAACGGCGGTGGCTCTGACGGCCTTTGTCCATCTTCTGAACAATCTTTTCAAGCTGTCATTGCTGCGGGCGCATGTGTGCTGGCCGGTGGTGTTGCGCTTTGGTTTTCCTGCGATGCTGCTGGCGGTGCCCGGTGCGTGGCTGCTGGCGCAGATGGCGGTGATGCCCGCGCTTTATAGTTATCAGTTGGGTGGTCTTCCGGCGGTGATAACCCCAGTCAAACTAGTAGCGGGGTTGCTGCTGATTATCTTCGCCACGATGGAATGGTTGCCGCTGTTCAGCCGGATTAAACTGTCTATGCGTTGGCTACCTTTTGGCGGTGCTTTAAGCGGTTTCTTCGGCGGCCTGACCGGGCATCAGGGTGCGTTCCGCAGCCTGTTCCTGATCAGGGCCGGGCTGGATAAAAACCAGTTCGTGGCCAGCAATGCGGCAATTGCCTCGATGGTCGATGTGGCGCGATTGATTGTTTATGGCCTGAATATGCGGTTGCTACTGGCGCATGTCGATGTGAGTCTATTGGCGCTGGCGACGCTGGCATCGTTTGGCGGGGTCTGGACGGGTACGATATTCCTGCACAAGATGACGATCACGCTGATCCAGAGGATTGTTGCGGTGATGCTCTATCTGCTCGGCTCGTTGCTGGTATCCGGGCTGATCTGATCAGGATTCCTAAGTACTTGTTAAATAAAATAAATTCAGAAAGATTGCTTTTCATAATGTTTGGCGCTAGAAATGGACCATGACTGAAAATAAATCTTCATTATCCCGTATCACTGGCCATTTTAAGCTGGTGGCCCGAGACACACGGGAAGGCGCTAACCTGCTGACGACAAGTTTTGTGGGTCATAAAGTTTGGAGTGCTTACGGCCATTTGCAAATGGTGATCGCTGTTTTGAAAAGTGTTGACTACGCTGCCAAGGCTCTTGCTCAAAACCCTGCGGCGTCATCGGCTCTTGCGTTTACACTTATCGCGCTGGGGGCTGCGGCGACGTCCTATGGTGCAGGAGGGTGTCTTGAGCGCAAAGATCGCGAGTATGTTGAAGAGCTTACGCGTGAATACTATAAAAAGAATAAGGATACACCTAGTTCAACGCCCTAATCCTCAGGCGGCCTGACGCTGCCTGTCCAGTTCCTTCTTATCAACCTGCACCTGAACAGGATAAGGAATGGTGATGCCGTTCTTGTCCAGCGCTTCCTTGATCGCTTTCGAGATGTCCCAGCGCAAGGCCCAGTAGTCGCCGCCCGCGGACCAGAAACGCACAATCAGGTTGACCGAGAAATCGGCCATTTTATCGACCATGACTTGCGGCTCTTTGCCGTCATCGTGCAGGATGCGCTGGTCCTGCTTCAGAACGCCTTGTATGACGTCAAATGCCTTGCCTATATTATCGTCATAGGAAATGCCGACATTGATGTCCTGGCGGCGGTGGGGGTTGCGTGTGTAATTCCAGATATCATTGCCCCATATCTGGCTATTAGGAATGAAGATATAGACGTTGTCGGGGGCTGACAGTTCCGTGCCGAACAGGCCGAGCGATTTTACGGTACCGCCGATAGTGCCATTCCCCGCCGTGATATAATCTCCGAGCTTGAATGGGCGTAAGATCAGCAGCATGACACCGGCGGCGACGTTGCTTAAGGTGCCCTGCAGGGCCAGACCGAGTGCCAGACCGGCGGCACCGAGCACAGCCAGCAGGCTGGCGGTCTGGACGCCGAATTCGCTCAGCATCATGATAATCGCCACGATCATAATGGCGTATTTGGCGGCACCTGATAAGAAATCAGCCAGCGTTTCATCCATTCTCTTGATCTTCTGGATACGGGCGCTGGCCCAGTTTCCTATCGCCCAGCCTGCAACCAGAATCAGAATGGCCAGAATCAGATCGACCCCCATTTTCAGAAGGACATCCATGTTCTCGACGATGAATTTCATTTCAACGGGTTCCATGAATGATGATCCTTTTTAGACGTAGGGGTTTTTGGTCGTGCGCATCATCAGGCGGATGGGTACGCCCGGCATGCCGAAATCACGGCGCAGACCGTTCATCAGATAGCGTTTGTAACTATCGGACAGATCGTTCGGGTATGATACCCACAGCGCGAAAGTCGGCGGGCGGCCCTTGATCTGCGTGATATAACGCAGACGGTTGGTGCGTCCCCCCACCAGTGGCGGCGGGTTTTTGCTTTCCATGCTGGCGAGCCAGCGGTTCATAATCGCGGTTTTGACGCGCTTGTTCCAGATTTCATAGGTTTCCAGCACGACATCCAGCACACGGTTCACATTCGCGCCGCGCAGCGCCGAGAGCGTGACGAACGGCACGTCGGGCACCTGACCAAGATCATGGGCGATATCCTCACGGAAATCTTTCAGGAATTTTTCCTTGTCCTCGATCAGATCCCATTTGTTCAGGGCAATTACCAAGGCACGGCCTTCGCGCAGCACCAGATCGGCAATCATCTGGTCCTGTTTTTCCATGCCGAGGTCGGCGTCCAGCACCAGCACCACGACTTGCGCCAGACGAATGGCGCGCAAGGAATCATCGACCGCCATTTTTTCAATATTGTTAATGATGCTGGCTTTCTTGCGCATTCCAGCAGTATCGACCAGACGCATCGGGCGGCCTTTATATTCCCATTGCACGGTGATGGCGTCGCGTGTGATACCCGGCTCGGGGCCGGTCATCGAACGCTGTTCGCCGACCAGTGCGTTCAGCAATGTCGATTTACCGGCATTGGGGCGGCCGACGATGGCGATCTTGATGGATTTGACTTCTTCTTCGGCCTCTTGCGGCAATAGTGTGGTGAAGTCGAAATCTTCCAGACCCTCGATTTCATCCAGCGCGGCATCGGTGATGGTTACTTCGCGCTCTCTGGTTTCCTCTTCCGTCACGATTTCCTGGGGGAAGTGTTTTTCCAGCGCGTAGTAAAGGCTGTCCAGCCCTTCATTATGTTCGGCGGATAGCGGGATCGGGTCGCCAAAGCCCAAACTATAGGCTTCAGCGAGGCCGGTCATGACGGCGCGTTCGTTCTCGCATTTGTTGGCGCCGAGGATAACCGGCTTTTTCTGGCGGCGTAGCCATTGCGCGAAATGCTTGTCCATGGGGGTGACGCCTTCACGGCCGTCGATCATAAACAGGATGGCATCGGCCTCTTTCAGCGCGGCCTCTGTCTGCTGGCGCATGCGGGCAGGAATGCTGTCGTCAAAACTTTCTTCAAGGCCAGCAGTGTCGATGACGCGGAACGAACGGTCGAACAAATGCGCATCGGCATCGCGCCAGTCGCGGGTAACGCCGGGTGTATCATCGACGATAGCCAGTTTTTTGCCTGCCAATCTGTTGAACAGCGTCGATTTGCCGACATTCGGGCGGCCTACAATGGCGAGAGTGAACATAGAATTCCTTACTTATAGGCCACAAGTGTGCCGTTATCGCCGAGCAGGTAAAGCATATCGCCTGCTACGACGGGGGTGATGCTTATGGACAGGCCTGAGCCCCAACTGCGGACAACATCGCCGGTTTCCGGATTGACTTCCAGTACGCCGCCATCACTTCCGGCAACAACCAGACGGTTACCGGCCAGCACAGGGCCGCTCCAGTATATCGGGTCGGTGCGTTTTTCCGGGTTTCTGAATTTCGGCAGCGGACGCACCCAGCGGATCAGGCCGTTATCGCGGCCCATGCCGACCAGTTCGCTGTCGTTGGTGACGACGAAAACATAATTTCCGGCGATCCACGGCATTTCAGAGCCGCCGATATCACGTTGCCAGATGCGGTTGCCGGTGCGTTCATCGAGTGCCACCAAACGATTGCCAAAGCTGATGGCGATAACGATGCCCTTATCAATGACGGGCAAAGCGCGGATGTCGGAGATGCCGCTCAAGCCGCTTGAGGCGCGGATACCGGAGAGGTTATCGCTCCAGGCGGCGGAACCGTTTTCCACACGCAGGGCGTAAATTTCGCCGGAAGAAAACACGGGCAGCACGATATCGCGGCTGGCGGCGGGGCTGGCGGCACCCACCAGTCCGGCGGCACCGCTCATGCCTGCGTAATCCCACAGCAATGTGCCGTCGTTGGCGTTCAGCGCCAGCAGGCGGTTATCCATGGTGGTGACGAAGACGCGGTCATCGGAAATGGTCGGCGCGGCGCGCGAGGCTGCCGGGATTTTACGACGCCAGACGATCTTGCCATCCTGCGGGCTGACCATCAGCAATTCATTGTAGCCGTTGGTGATGTAAAGCTGGCCCTTGGAATAAGCAATGCCACCAACGATGACCGGATCGTCTTCAATCGGGTGGCTGACATCACGTGTCCACAGGCGCTTGCCGGTTTTGGCGTCGAAAGAGGCCAGATTGTTTTCGGTATCGAGCGTAAAGACGCGGCCATCCACGACAATCGGCTGTGTAATCAGCGGCAGGTTTTTCTGTGAACCTTCACCGATGCTAGCGCTCCAGGCTTTCGTCAGCGCGCCTTCGTTCAGGCTTAAATGCTGCATGGTGTGGTTGGGATAGCCACCGGCCTGCGGCCAGAATTCGTTCTTCCACGGTGTCGGTGCGACGAAGCCCTGGGCGGACAAGGCGGCGTCATCAGGCTCCAGACGGCGCTGCAGTTCCAGAATCGACAGGCGTTCGCCTTGCAGTGGCGGCGCGTCATCGCTGTCGCCTGAACAAGCGGTCAGGGACAGGGCTGTCAAAAGACAGGTCGAGAGAAGAATGCGGCGGATTGTCATGCTCAACCTTCGGCGTCAGGGGAAGTGGTGTCTGTTTTTTTGGCGGCACCCAGCTTCTGGCCGAAAACCTGGTCCAGTGCGCGGGCGCGGGTCATCAGCGACGGCGGCAGTGTTTCACCGCTGCTGGTAATGGCTTCCAGATGCTTGCGGGCGGTGGCGTAATCGTTTTGCAGGTGGGCGGCGATCAGGGCCGCTTCGATATGCGCATGCCAGCGCCACGGGCTGGATTTATCGAGCAGGGGCTGCAGTTGCGCCAGCAACGCCGCGGCGTCGAGATCCTTGGTGTCGCCGGACATGGTCAGACGCACGGACATCAGCGCAGCCAGATCGCGGTACATAGACGGCAAGGCTTTATCGGCAGCGGCCTTGCTGTAGATGGCTTTGGCCTCGTCAGTTTTGTCCTTGCCCAGCAATACGCTGGCGGCGGTCATGTGCGCGATGGCGCGCTGGCCGGGGCGCAGTTTCGGCGCGACTTCTTCCAGTGCCTTGACCTGATCTTCGTTGCTCATGGCTTCCATCAGCAGCGCGGTGTTTTCGGCGTTGGCACGGTTTTCCCAGCTGCGATAACCGCTGATGATTCCGGTGAACAAGACGGCCAGCAGGGCACCCGCCAGAATATAGGGGCCGTATTCCCTGAAAATCTTTTCGGTTCTTTCGCGTTTGAGCGCTTCATCGATTTCAAGGATCAGGTTTTGATCTGAGGCCATGGCGGTATTTCCTGCTGCTTATGAATAACGGGGCTATCATAGCCAAAAACGCTGCTAAAACAACCCGTAAGGGGTAATTTTGGCCAGCGTATGGCCGAAAAGCATTTATTGACATAAAATTGTTTATTTTTCAACGGGATGGCTTTTGTGGTAGAATTTTAAAATGGTCTTTCAGGTCATCGATAACCCCGATTTTGGTAAATTCCGCGCCCGTTCCGGCTTTAAAAACGCCGAATTCCGGTTGCTGGCGGGGCTGTTCAGCCGGGCGGCTTCGGCCAAGGCACTGATAGACATGGCGGTCGATGTCGATTTCGACGAGGGCACCTGCACGATTACCTATTACAAAACCCGTTATGAACCATATTTAAGCTTTGTCGTTCGCCATGTCGGCCCCAAGACCGTGATGTACGAGGTCTATAAGACTGAAAAAGGCCAGATGACCAAAAGCGGCCTGTTTACGCGGGCTTATGAACGGCTGGCGGAAGAGATTGAAGCGCTGATGCCGCCCGCTTCCTGATTTTCATTTCAGCCATAGATTCTCCCCATTCCCGCTTTATATTCCTGCTGCCTTTCATTAGGATAAGCGCCAGCTTAAAAAAACCAGTTTTCCGGGAGAGTGCCGATGACCAAAATCAAGGTTGATAATCCGATTGTTGAAATCGATGGCGATGAAATGACGCGTATCATCTGGGCGATGATCAAGGAACGTCTGATTCTGCCGCATCTTGATGTTGATCTGAAATATTACGACCTCTCGATTGAAAACCGTGACGCGACCGAAGACAAGGTTACGGTTGATTCCGCGAACGCGATCAAGAAATATGGCGTCGGTGTCAAATGCGCGACCATCACACCGGATGAAAAGCGCGTCGAGGAGTTTAATCTGAAGAAAATGTGGAAGTCGCCGAACGGCACCATCCGCAATATTCTTGATGGCACGGTGTTCCGCGAGCCAATCATCTGCAAAAACGTGCCGCGCTATGTGCCGGGCTGGACAGCGCCGATCGTCATTGGTCGTCATGCTTTCGGCGACCAGTATAAAGCGACCGATGTGAAAATTCCCGGCCCCGGCAAACTGACGATGAATTATCAGCCTGCTGACGGCGGCCCGCTGCAAAGCTGGGACGTGTTCGATTTCACCGGCCCCGGCGTGGCGATGGGCATGTATAACGTCGATGACTCGATTGAGGGTTTTGCCCGTGCCTGTTTCAACTATGCGTTGGCGCGTAACTATCCGCTGTATATGTCGACCAAGAACACGATCCTGAAACAGTATGACGGGAAATTCATCGAGATTTTCCAGCGCGTCTATGAGCAGTCCTTCAAGAAGGATTTTGAAGCGCGTAAATTGTGGTACGAACACCGCCTGATTGACGATATGGTGGCCTTTGCTATCAAATCGAATGGCGCGTTCGTTTGGGCTTGTAAAAATTATGATGGCGATGTGCAGTCCGATGTTGTGGCACAAGGATTCGGCTCGCTGGGGCTGATGACCTCCGTATTGCTGACCCCGGATGGCAAGTGTGTCGAGGCGGAGGCTGCCCATGGCACTGTGACCCGCCATTACCGCCAGTGGCAGAAGGGCGAAAAGACCTCGACCAACCCGATCGCCTCGATTTTCGCATGGACACGCGGCTTGCAGTATCGCGGCCAGTTTGATAAAACGCAGCGCGTTGTTGATTTTGCCCGCGACCTTGAGGCTGCCTGCATTGAAACCGTTGAAAACGGCTATATGACCAAGGACCTGGCGCTGCTCGTCGGTGAAAAACAGGCGTGGCTGAGCACAGAAGATTATATGGACAAAGTGGCGTTACAGCTCGAAACAAAACTCAGGAAAGCGGCCTAAGAGATGATCAAGAACACAGCGCCTAAAAGAACGACATTCCGGCGGATGGTGATGACCGTTTCGCTGCTGTCGCTTTGTGCGCTGTGGTCTTTCTCGGCCATCGCGGCCAAGAAAGACGACGAAGAAACGCTGCGTCCGCCGCCGAAACCAGCCAAGGCAACGCAGCCTGCCGGAGTCGCTAAGCCCGACAAAATTTATTTCAAAGGTACGCATGTCGGCAGCATGATCACTCATGTTGCCAAATATGAAGACACGCTGGTTGATCTGGCGCGTCGTTACGATATCGGGTTTGTTGAACTGCGCGCGGCCAATCCGGATGTCGATCCGTGGATGCCGGGCGAGAAAACGAAGATTACGATTCCGGCCATGCATATCCTGCCCGAAGGACCGCGTCAGGGTATTGTCATCAATCTGCCGGAAATGCGGATTTATGCTTATATGAAGGCAGGACAGCCGCCGATGTCCGCGCCGCTCGGGATTGGCCGCGAAGGACTGGAAACGCCGATAGGAACGACTTCTGTCGTCAACAAGCGTGAAAAGCCGGTATGGCGTCCGACGGCGCGTATGCGTAAAGAGGATCCGACCTTGCCGGAAGTTGTACCGGCAGGCCCGGACAATCCATTGGGCGAATATGCGCTCTATCTTGGCTGGTCGGAATACCGCATTCACGGCACCAACAAACCTTATGGGGTGGGTCGCCGCGCCAGCAGCGGCTGCATTCGCATGTATCCGGAGGATATTGAGAGATTATTCCCCATGGTGCCTGTCGGTACGCCTGTCACGGTTGTCGATCAGCCCGTGAAGGTTGCATGGATCGATGATAAATTGTTTGTCGAGGCGCATTCATCCCTGTCGCAAGCCAGCAAGATTGAAAATGAAGGCGGTTTGCCCCATTACGAAATGTCGGATGATGACATGGCGGCGATTGTGCGCGCCGCGGGCGAATATTCGCATCTGGTTGACTGGGCCGTGGTGCGCCGTTTGATCCGTGAACGCCCGGGCTATCCGGTTGCCGTTGCGCACAAGCCCGCTGCTACCGCCGTGAAAGCAAAATCTTAAATCCTGAAACGTTCGTGGCTTACACGAAATGGAAATAGGTGATGACGCTCAGCCCGTAAATCGCGGGGACGTAGATGGGCGCCAGTATCAGCCATGGCCGCATGCTGGCGGGGCTGAAAAAATAGCCGATGCTGACCAGTGCGGCCGCGCCCCATACGGGTATGGCCATCGTGATAATCAAGAATTGAAATGCTTCAAACTGCGCATCCGGAACATTCGGGAAGCGGTCCGTCATGACGGCCAGATTGATAAGTGTCGGGATCGTGTAGAAGCCGACGGCGTTTGTGATCAGGAATAATGTGATTTTGATAAGATGAATCATGTGCCCAGTGTACTACAACTGGCGGCCAAGAAAAGATGCCGTGAGATGGCGGCAAAATAAAACTGCCCGGCTGATATCGGCCGGGCAGTTTCTGTAATCAAGCCGTGAGGCTAAAATTACTTGCGAACGCGTTGTTCGAATACGCGCGGCTCTTGTTTCACTTCTTTTGCGCCTACGGTGCGGCTTTCCGTGTACGGAGCAGCTGTTTCGTAGGAGTAGTCAGCGTTACGCTCGCCGCTTGCACAAGCAGACAGAGACAAAGCTGTGCCGATCAGGCAAAGAGATAGGATCTTTTTCATGGTAGTAATTCCTCAATCTAGCGCTAGAGGGTTAATAAACAAAAGTGATTCGTTCTTGTTGAGAGCGAAGATCCAGACATATATACACGAGTTGTGGCAGGAATAAAGCTAGATTTTGAATTTTGTATGGGCTAATCAAGGGGTTGCGCCTTAATTAGCCATAAGCAGCAATTTAGCTGCGTTGCATTTGCTGTAATTTGGCAAAGTAGCCGTCAATTCCCTTAATCAGGGAGCGGGCCATCGTGCGCCTGTATTCAGGTTTGTTCAGCTGCTCGGCTTCGCGGGGGTTGGACATAAATCCCATCTCGATCAGCACAGACGGAATATCCGGCGCTTTCAGGACGGCGAATCCGGCATAACGGTGCGGGTTGTCCAGCATCTGGATGCTGCCGTCTTCCATATGGCCCACCAGTTTGTTGGCGAAGAATTTCGACTGGTTCATGGTATCGCGCATGGTCAGGTCGACCAGAATAGTCGCGACCTGTTCGTCACTGGTGTTGAGGTCCATCCCGGCGATCAGGTCGGCGCGGTTCTCGCGGTCGGCCAGCAGCGCGGTTTGTTCGTCCGATGCCTTTTCCGAGAGGGTGTAGATGGAGGCGCCGCGCACATTTGATTTGCCAATCGAATCCGCATGCAGCGAGATAAACAGATCAGCCTGGTTCGCACGTGCAAATTCAACGCGTTTATAAAGTTTCAGATAGGCATCCTTGCTGCGTGTCAGCAGCACTTTATAGCGGCCGGTCTTTTCCAGTTCTTCTTTCAGCGTACGGGCCATGTTCAGCGTAATCTGCTTTTCATAGACGCCGTTTGCGCCGAGCGCGCCGGGATCGACGCCGCCATGCCCGGCATCAATCACGATGACGGGCTTTTTGCCAGCAGCGGGAGCCTTTAAAGGGGCGTCGTGGGCGGGTTTACGCTCCGGCACGGGCAGGACAGATTCTGTGTGGGCCACAGTCACAGGTTCTGCTTTGTGTGTGACGGGTGTATTGACAGGTGTTGGGGCGGCGGCCATGGCGGGGTTTGCGTTACCCGGTACTTGCAGCTTGCCAAAAATCTGGTTGCGAGCGGCGGCAAATCCGTTTTCATCGGTGCGGTTGAAGTCAATCACCAGACGATCAGGTTTATTGGCGGCGCGGTCGCGGGGCAGGATGAAGGCCGAGGAGATAGCGACCGGATGCTGGAAATCAATTACGATGCGCGAGGTGCCGGGTTGCAGGGCGCCTTGACGGATCGATGTGATGGAAGCGCCTTGCGGACGGCCGATATTGGCGGCATGCCATTCGAAGCTCGGCATGTCGATGGCCATGCGCCACGGGTTGTCCATGACAAAGGCGCGGAAGGGCTGGACTTCGCTCAGTTCCAGCACCATGCGGATCTTGCCGGGGTGACTGCCGAAACGGATATCATTGACGGCGAAAGAGCGGCTTTGCGCGTGGCTGGTGCTTGCTCCGGGAATAGCCAGAAGCAAAACTGCCAAAACAGGTATTATTCTGAAAAATAAGCGCAAAACGCTGCCTGTACTCTCTTTATATTAAGGGAACCCTTTATTCATTAAAGAAGATCGCTGGGGCTGTGGCAAGGGGAAAGTCGGAAAAAGTGCTGATTTCTGCGGTGCAGAAGGTTTAGTCAGCGGTGTGCAAAGGGATATCTTTTTGATTGTGAAAAGCGGGCGATATCTATATTGTCTCTTTCAGCGACCCGTTGTGGCTTTAGCATGTATGTGATTCTCAAGAAAAGTTTCGCTAGCAGCAACGGTGACGAGGTACCTGTTTCGGCTTTGACAACAGGACCGGGAGTGGTTGGTTTAAACCGCAGTTATATACCGTTGCGATGAACTTCTCCCCCTGACTAACAGATTCCAAAGCCGGTATCAGGCCTTTATTTTTTAAAGCGCGCGCTTTGCGCTGCTATTTCCGTGTGTCGCTGACGGGATTGATGGCTGCATTGCGCCTACCTGTCAGGAGACAAGACCATGACAAAACGTATGCTTATCGACGCTACACACGAAGAAGAAACCCGTGTAGCCGTCGTCGATGGTAACCGCCTTAACGATTTCGATTATGAAAGCAAAGTCCGCCGCCAGCTTAAAGGCAGCATTTATCTCGCCAAAGTGACCCGGGTTGAACCCTCGTTGCAGGCGGCTTTCGTGAATTTCGGCGGTAACCGCCACGGCTTCCTGCCGTTCTCTGAAATCCACCCCGATTACTTCCGTATCCCCATTTCCGACCGTGAGGCCCTGCTGGCTGAGCAACGCGAGGAAATGGATGCGCGCCGCCGTGCTGAGGAAGAAGAAGACCGCGAAGAAGGTTTTGACGCTCCCGAAGCCGAAGAGCCTGAAGAAGAAGCGGTAGAAGAAGTCGGCGGCGAAGGCCGCGTCGTCACGGAAGAAGAGGATACAGGTGAAGATAACCTGGATGCTTCTGCCGATGATGAAGAAGAGCCTCTGCTGCCGGTGCCGGAAGCCGTAGAAGATGCGGAAATCGAAGCTGTAGAAGAAGAAACAGCGGAAGATGAATTTGATGACGCCGAAGATGATGAAGAAGACGGCGATGAAGATGAGGCTGATGATCAGCCTGATGCGTCTTTCTCTGATGACGAAGGTCACGATGAAGATGAAGCCGAAGATGAAGCCGAGGAAGGTGATGCCGTTGGCAACGTTATTCCGGGCGAAGAAGATGCGATTGATGACAATATCGGCAATCTGAAATCCGGCGAAGACGCGAATGTTATTCCCGGTGAAGGTGGCCGTCCTGCCGGTGGCCGTGGCCGTAATAACCGCAGTGGTGGCCGCAATGGCCGTGATGGCGGCGGGCGTGATCGTTTCCGTGGCCGTAATGGCCGTGGTGGCGGTCGTAACGGTCAGGGTGGTCGCCGTATGGCTGCCAATTCCCGCCGTGTGGAAATGGTCGGCGGCGATATTGAAGGGGAACATCCGGTACGTCCGTCCCTGCGTCGTAACTACAAGATTCAAGAGGTCGTCAAGCGCGGCCAGATCATGCTGATTCAGGTCAGCAAGGAAGAACGCGGCAATAAAGGTGCGGCTGTGACGACATATCTGTCACTGCCAGGCCGTTACTGCGTCCTGATGCCGAACTCCCCGCGTGGCGGCGGCGTCAGCCGTAAAATTGCGAGCTTTGAAGAGCGTAAACGCATGCGCGAACTGCTCTCCGATCTTGAGATTCCGGACGGCATGTCCGTGATCATGCGCACTGCCGGTGTGCAACGGAATAAAGTCGAGATCAAACGCGATCTTGATTACCTGCTGAAACTTTGGGATGGCGTACGTGACCTGACATTGCAGTCAACGGCACCCGCACAAATCCATGAAGAAGGCACATTGATCCGCCGCACCATCCGCGACATCTATTCCCGCGATATCGAGGAAATTGTCGTCGCCGGTGAAGAGGGCTTCAAAATGGCGCGTGATTTCATGCGCATTCTGATGCCATCGCATATCAAACGCGTGAAGCAATATAAAGACTCTATCCCGCTGTTCCACCGCTATCAGGTCGAAAGCCAGATCGCGGCGATGGGCGAGCCGAATGTGACGCTGAAATCCGGCGGTTACCTCGTGATCAACCCGACCGAAGCGCTTGTTTCCGTCGATGTGAACTCGGGTAAATCGACGAAAGAGCGCCACATTGAAGAGACCGCGCTCAAAACCAACCTCGAAGCCGCTGATGAAGTGGCCCGCCAGTTGCGCTTGCGTGACCTTGGTGGCCTTGTCGTCATCGACTTTATCGATATGGAGGACCGCCGCAACAATGCGAAGGTCGAACGCCGCCTGAAAGAAGCACTGTCGAATGACCGTGCCCGTATTCAGGTAGGCCGTATTTCCATGTTCGGTCTGATGGAGCTTTCCCGCCAGCGTCTGAACCCGTCTCTGACGGAAGCGCAATTCCAGAAATGCGCGCATTGCGAAGGTATCGGCTATGTCCGCACTGTGGACTCGGCGGCTATTACGGCGCTGCGCGCACTGGAAGAGGAGGGCATCCGTGGCCGTTCTGTCGAGGTGATTTTAAGCCTCTCCAACGAAGTCGCGATTTATATCCTCAACAACAAGCGCGACATGCTGGATGATATTGAGCGCCGTTACGGCTTCCGTATTTCGATCCGCACCGATGAAGCATTGGCACCAGACAATCACAAGATTGAAGGTGTGCGCGGTACGCCAGTATTGGCTGGCCCGGTTGAAGGTATATCTGCCGAGGGTATTGCGGCTGATGATTTTGCCGATGATGATATCGTTGAAGACGATAGCGGTTCTGAGGACGGCGACAGCGAATCCTCTGAATCAAGAACACGTGCGCCCCGCGCCCCGCGTGAGGCCCGTGATGATGATGCTAACGGTGAACGTGGCCGTCGTCGTGGCCGTCGTGGCGGGCGCAACCGCCGTGGTGGTGGACGTGATCGTGAAGATCACGCCCCGCGCCCGGAAGGTGAAGAGCAGCCTGCCGTGGCCGCTGAAGGCGGTTTTGGTGAAAACTTTGACGATACGGGTTCCCGCGAACAACCGCGCCCGCCTCGCGAGCCTCGTGAACCCAGGGCGCCGCGCGCCGAAGGTGAACGTGGTGAGGGACGTGGTGAAGGACGGGGTCGCAGCCGTGGTGGTCGTGGCCGTTATGGTCGTGGTCGCGGCGGCGAAGGCCGCGGTGATCGCCCGCCGCGTGAAGGCGAGGACATGCGTCCGCCGCGTGAAGGCGGTGAAGCGCAGCCATCACAGGAGCATCATTCTGAAAGGGCGCCCCGTGAGGAACGTCAGGAACGCGCCCCGGCTGCCGATACTGCTCCGCGTGAAGCCGCTTCTGAATCCGCTGTAAAGGTCGTGCGTCATACGGCGCGCGCCAGCAATCAGGATGCGCCGCAGACACCGCCCGTACCGAAGGATTATGAGGTCGTCAACGCACCGCCATCTGAAAAGAAAAAAGGCTGGTGGAACAAGCTGGTTGAAAGCTGATTTCAGGTTATTTTTAAAAACGCCCCTTGTTTGAAAAAGCAGGGGGCGTTTTTTTAGGATTCGATGATAGATCAAATTGTATTCATTATTTACGCGGCCTTTACCTGATTTTGCGTAAGATAGAATGATATCGTTCATCTCCGAGTTGCCGGGTTGTTAGCCCCGCAAATTGTCCTTGGCCCGCGCAGCATTGACGGGATGAATGGATTGTCCCCCTTAGCCACCAGTGTAAAAGCTGGTGGCTAATTTTTGTTTAAAGCGGACGCTTGTCGTCTGCTTTCATTTGGCCTTATTTTGTGCGTAAATGTGAATGGTAACAAAGGAGATTTTCATGCTGCGCGCCGCTTTTCTTTCCCTTCTGGTTATGACTTTTAGCGCTCCGGCTTTTGCCGAGGGGCAAAACATTATCAAATCCGATAACCCGCATATCCAGAAAGCGCAGGACAAGGCGGTCGATATCGCCAAGACGTTTACGCCCGCGGAACTGGAAAATCTGGGAATCATCAAGGATGGTTTCGGCATTATTAACGCCGTGCAGATGACCAATAAAAGCGTGAGCACCACCGTGAAAAAATGCGGTGAGGAACATCCCGATATGAAGGCCGGGATGGACGCGCAGTACAATGAATGGAAATCAGGTGTTATCACCGTTTTGGGTACCAAGGAAAAAGAAATGAAGGCCGCCATCAATGATGGCCGTTTCAGTAAACCCAAGGAGGTCACGGCCTTTCTTGATCTTCTCGACAAGGCTGCCCATTATGCTTACGACAAAATGGACAAGCGGCCTGTCACGACTCCTTCTGCTTGCGAATCATTGCGGGACAAGATGGATGACACTGCCAGTAAACTCGAAGAGCTGATGGCAGAACTGAAATTCCCCCGCGCCATCCCAAAGGACAAGCCTGAAGTGACCGCGCCGAAAGCGGGAGCCAACGAGTGAGAATCTTTCAGGTGATGGCGGGCGCCGCACAAGGCGGCGCTGAAACCGCCTTCGTCGATATGTGCATTGCCCTGCATGATGCCGGAGAAGATATCGAGGTCGCGACCCGCAAGAACCCCGCCCGTGAAGCGCGTTTGAAGGCTGCCGGGATCAAGGTGCATATATTGCCGTTCGGCGGTCTGGTGGATATTTTCACCAGCTTGCGCATGCGCAAGATCATTCGCGAATTCAAGCCTCATATCGTGCAGACATGGATGTCGCGGGCGGCGCAGCGTACACCGCGCTGGACGCCTGCCGATGGCATTCCGCGCTATCTGGTGGTGTCGCGTCTGGGCGGGTATTACAAGGCCGCGCATTTCGGGCAGACCGATTATTATTCGACGATTACGCCGGATATCCGCCGTCACCTGGTCGCTGCCGGTATTCCCGAACAAAAAATCCGGCACATCAATAATTTTGCTGAACTGGAGGCCGAGGGTGTACCGGTTGACCGCGCGGCGCTGAATACGCCTGCTGATGCGACTGTGCTGCTGGCGCTCGGGCGGCTGCATCAGGCCAAGGCGTTTGACGTCTTACTGGAAGCGGTTTCGATGGTGCCGGGTGCCTATCTCTGGATCGCGGGCGAAGGGCCGGACCGTGCTGCATTGGAGACGTTGTGCAGCAAAATGGGTCTTGATGACCGTGTGCGTTTCCTCGGTTGGCGTGATGATCGCGCGGCATTATTCGCTTCTGTCGATGTGTGCGTGTTTCCTTCGCGCTATGAGCCGTTCGGCACTGTGTTCGTGCAGGCGTGGGCGCAGAAAGTGCCGTTGGTCACTACCGCTTCCGACGGCCCGCGTCAGTATGTGCAGGACGGTGAAGACGGGTTGATGGTGCCTGTCGATGATGCGGCGGCGCTGGCGGCGGCGATCCAGCGCGTGGTTGATGATCCGGCCTTACGTACGCGCATTACCGAAAAAGGATTCCAGCGCTATCAGGCGGAATTCACCAAGGAAAAGACGGTATATCAATACCTCAATTATTATCACGAGATATTAAAGCGTGAAGGGCTGATGGCCTGAATTTTAGTATGTGCCGCACCCATTTTTATTTGCAGGCCGTTCTCATCTGTGCGAATATGGGCGTATTCAGTAAAAAAGCTTGAGAAAAATCCAAGTTACCGGACAAACGGGTGCCGTCTTAACAGGCAATTGGGTGTGTGTTTTTCTTCTTTTTTGAATCTGTATGTGTCATAATGCAGGCATAACGAGGGCATAAGCCCCGCAATAATGAATGCCTAAAAATCGACGAACGAAGTAATGGGGTTATAGAGAATGGTGTCCGATCCCGACAAAAAAACTGACAATGCTGACGCTTCCAAACCGGAAGCGCTGTCGGCGGCTGCCGGTTTTTCGTCAGCGGCTGAAGATTCTCCCAACCCTGAAGACAGCGTCGCCGAGACCGATGAGCGTAAGTCATGGGCGCGCCAGTTTGCCGCGCATTGCGAATCCCTCTGGGAAAATATGAAAGAGCGCCTGCAGAAGAAATCCTACACGTCCTATGCGATGGGGACTTCTGCGGAAGGTACATTTCCGTATGAAAAAACATGGTTCCGCACCAGTCTGGGACATCAGGTTTTTGATTGCGGTAACTGCATCCATATGTCGGGGACAAAAAACGACCCGGTAAGCAAAAAACAAATTGAACGTATGGTGAAGGGGGCGATCAGCCGCAAAGATCCGCCATGGGAAACCATCTATATGTTTGATTGCAAGAAGGATGAGCCTGATCTGCGCATGGCGGGTTTCGTGCAAGGCGTGATCAACGAAATGCGCGCCAAGGGTAAAATTCCGCCGACCTGCCCGATTTCCTGTTGCACGGATGCTACGCAATATCCAAGGAGCGGCAAGGATTTCGACCGCATGCTGCGTGATTTGTTTGCGAATAAGGCGCAACCGGATAGCGCCAGTGAACAGCCCGGTTTTCACGCGCATCAGCGTCCCGGTTTTCACGCGGTCTGATTGATTTCACCCGAATGTTTTAAAATATGCAGACGGCGCAGCAACAGCGCCAGCAGGATGATCGCGCCTGCCTGATGCAGTGCTGCGAGCGGGATCATCACTTGCGAGAGCAGGGTGGCGATGCCCAGTCCCATCTGTGCCAGAACCATAATGGTTAGTGCTGTATCCTTTGTGCGCAGGCCAAAGGCGATCAGCCCCAGCCCGGTGATGATCGCCAGACATCTGTGCACGAACTGCACAGCGGCGGGCGCATGCAGGGCATTGATCCATGCGGGCGCGTTAAAGGTCAGCTCCGGCGGTATCCAGTGGGCATCCATCTTGGGGAAGGTGTTGTAGATCATGCCGCCATCGAGTCCAGCGGTGAAGGCGCCCCAGATCATGGTGATGGCCAGAAAAGCCAGCATGCTCCAGCCATGCATCATCATGCCTTTTGAAACGGTTTTCACGGCGGGCTTGTTCATAAAATCGAGCGCGATCCACCACATGAAGCTGAAGATCAGTACGGCCAGTCCCAGATGTGCGGCCAGACGGAAATGGCTGACCGACGGGCGGTCAACCAGACCGCTTTTGACCATGTACCAGCCCATGAAGCCCTGCGCGCCGCCCAGTGCCAGCAGACCGATGAATTTCCAGCCGTAACCGGCGGGGATTTTTTTCCTGATGGCAAACCACAATAACGGCAGCGCAAAGACGATGCCGATCAGGCGGCCCAGCAATCTGTGCGACCATTCCCAGACATAGATCTTTTTGAAATCCTCGATATTCATCCAGAAATGCTTGCTGGCATATTCGGGACTGGCTTTGTAGAGATCGAATTCCTTCTGCCAGTCTGCCGCGTTTAAAGGGGGCAGGGTGCCCGCCACCGGTTTCCATTCGGTGATGGAAAGGCCGGATTCCGTCAGGCGGGTGACCGCCCCCACGACCGCCATGGCTAACACCATGAAACAGCATAGTAAAAGCCAATTTCTGAGGGCGGTATGGTTGCTCTGTGACATGTTCTGGACATCCGGTTGAAGATTGGGCTAGTCATATAGTATCGAAAACAGGGCTTCAAGAGCTTCAAAGGCCGGGACAGGGGAGATGATCATGCTGGAAGGTTTAGCCGGATACTTAAAGAAGAAAGCGCCCGGTTTTTTGCTGGGATCGGGGCTGCTGACGATTGTCGGTGTCGCGCTTCATGGTAGTTGGAAAGAAGATCAGGCACACACGGCGTTCATTGATAAAATCGAGCGGTCGGATGTCACCGCTTGGGTCTGCCCGTCGGATAAGCCCGCGACCAGCCTGACGCGTACGCTGGTGCCGCTTCTGGGTATCGAAGATAGCACAACGCAGAAAAGCGGCAAGGAATTGCTGCAGCATGCGACCAAAGACGGGGTGACGTTCGCATTCTGCACACTGGCGGAGGGGACAACATCGTTCGAGCCGGGTGTAGACACAGAAACCAAGGTCTTCCCGGTACTGAAGATCAACGATGACGCGACAGCGCAGGAACAGCAAGCCGCTATCCTGCAATTCCTGAAAGAGTATCAGGGCGTACGGGTCAGCACCCGTTATAATGCGGTTGTAAAGGCAGACGCCGATCTGACCCGGATTATGCCGGGGCGCGTACCCTTTGAAACGGATGTGCATGATTACCGGGTTGAATCATCGCCCACCCTGAATATACCGTCGCGCTGAATTCTGCTGACAATCTTGCCAAACGCCCTGATTGATTATAAATCAGGGCGGTAACGCTTATGTAAGGATCGATTATGGACAGGCATGTCACGGATGTGGTGATTATCGGCGCAGGCCCGGTGGGGCTGTTTGCGGTGTTTGAGCTGGGATTGCTCGACCTGAAAGTGCACCTGATCGATATCCTCGACAAGCCGGGCGGCCAGTGCGCCGAGCTTTACCCCGAAAAACCCATCTATGATATTCCGGCATGGCCGACCATCACGGGGCAGGAACTGACTGACCGCCTGATGGAACAGATCAAGCCGTTCAATCCGGTTTTTCATTTCGGCCAGATGGTGCAGGAACTGAAAAAACTCGATAACGGCAGATGGGAAGTTTCGACCGATGCCGATAACGTTATCGAGGCCAAGGTGGTGGTGATCGCCGCCGGTGGCGGATCGTTCGTGCCGAAAAAGCCGCCGCTGCCCGGCCTGGATGGTTTTGAGAATAAATCAGTGTTCTTTGCCGTACGCAAGATGGAGCAATTCCGTGGCAAGCGTTTGATGATTGCGGGCGGCGGTGATTCCGCGCTCGACTGGACGCTCAATCTGCAGCCGATTGCCGAACGTGTGACGCTGGTGCATCGCCGTGATGAATTCCGCGCCGCGCCTGACAGCGTCAATAAAATGCGCGCGCTGGTGGCCGCCGGGGACATGGATCTGGTGATTGGTAATCTTGCCGGTCTTTCAGGACAGGATGGCCAGCTTGATGGCGTCATGCTGACCGATGCCGAAGGGCGGGAGAGCAGGCAGGATTGCAATGCCTTGCTGGCCTTTTACGGTCTGACGATGAAGCTCGGCCCGGTTGCCAACTGGGGCCTTAATCTTCACGAAAACCTGATTCCGGTCGATACCGCCAAATTTGAGACCTCGACGCCGGGTATTTTCGCGGTCGGCGATATCAATACATACCCCGGCAAGCTCAAGCTGATCCTTTCCGGTTTCCATGAAGGGGCGCTGATGGCGCAGCAGGCGTTTCGTTATGTCTATCCCGACAAGAAACTGCGTTTCCAGTACACGACATCCTCCAGCGCCCTGCAGGAAAAGCTCGGTGTGGCGTCTGCCGCCTGACCGTGGCACAATAAGCGCCGGAACATTTCAATTTTGCTTATGAAGGGCGTGATTATGGCTTCCTTTGACGTCACCGATTCAGCCATGAAGGGATATACCCTTGTCTGGAACGAGCGCGTCTATTTGCTTCGTCTGGCGATTTTTCCGATATTCATCAAACTCGTATGTTCCGTCACGGTGATTGCCAACGGTTTTGAATATGATTTCATCAAGCATGCGCTGCTGATGCTGCCGTCTTACTTTGCCGATGGCTGGGTGATGTCACATCTGGTGCGGCTTATTTATCTGGACCAGCGCTGGCCGTTTCGCCCGACAGGTAACCCGCAGAGCGATATGGCGGTGTTGCGCGACCGCGCGGGCGGCATCATGGCGGGCACGGTCTGTTTCGCCCTGATCGAATTTTTGAAAACCGGATTGATGGGGGCTTTCATCATAGCGGCGACACCGCCGGGCATGGAGCCAGGGCAACTGCCTGCCGCCGTGGCGGCGACGCCAGCGGCGCCTTCATCGCCCTATACAGCGATTGCGGGCGTACTGATGATCGGCGTGACGATCTGGATGGTACGCTATATGTGGCTTTATATTCCAGCGGCGGCGGGTTTCTCAGGCCGGGAATTTTTACGCCGTGTTGGCGGCCTGATGGGATCGATACGGTTGCTGGGTGTGTGGTTGATCTGCACCGTGCCGGTTTTATTCGCATTTATGCTGATTGTCAGTACGCTGATGGCACCGTTCCAGTCGGCACAGGGTATTCCGCCTGCGGCTGAGTTCATCCTGAACGGTTTCCGCGTGGTGATCATTATGCTGACGACGCTGATTACGACCGCCGGGATGTCTTATGTGATCCGCGGCATGTTCCAAAAGAAAGCTTAAAAGACCGTCATTTCTGGCAGAATAATTTATGCAATGTGCTGACCAGTGTTTTTACCCGGTTGTCGGCAATCTTGTAGAATTGAAAATGGCCGTCGCGGCGTGACTGGATTAGTCCTTCGGTCTTGAGCGCGTTCAGATATTGCGAGATCTGGGACTGGCTGGCTTTATCGGATTCTGCCGCGACAATGTCCCCGGCGCTCATCTCACCCTTTTCAATCAGGCTACACAAGATGGACAGGCGTAAGGGGTGCCCGAGAATTTTCAGCATTTTCAGGGCTTCTTCCATGTCTTCGGCGCGGGTTTCGCTTTTTTTCATCTTTCCTCTTGCCTTTATATTAAAATAATTTAATTTATAATATAATAATATCACAAAGGAGAGCGTCATGACAAAAGATTATCAGCAGATTACACAAGATATTTCGGCCTATACCGGCGAGCTGCGCAAGGCCGTCCCCGATACGATGAATAGCTTTTACGCCTTGGCCAAGGCGGCGACGGCCCCCGGGGTCTTGGATGAAAAGACCAAGGAACTGATTGCGCTCGCGATTGGGGTATCGACGCGCTGCGACGGCTGTATCGGTTTCCATGCCAAGGCGCTGGTAAAATTGCAGGCCACGCGAGAAGAACTGGCGGAAACGCTGGGCATGGCTGTTTATATGGGGGGCGGCCCGTCGTTGATGTATGCGGCGGATGCGCTGCGTGCCTATGATCAGTTTTCCGGCAAGGGGGTGTGACATGAGAATGGTCCAGGCTGGCGATATTAAAACATCCCTGCCGCCGGGGGCGCGCATTCTTGATGTGCGTACCCCTGTCGAGCACAAGGAAGAATGTCTTTCCTGCGCGCATGATCATGTGCCGCTGGACCAGCTTGACCCGGCGGCTTATTTGCAGGGCAAGGGGCTGGATAAAAACTCACCCTTGTATCTGCTGTGCCGTTCCGGTGGCCGCGCGCGCAAGGCGGCTGAAGCTTTCGCTGCGCTGGGCTGTACGCAGGTGCATGTGATTGAGGGCGGGCTTACCGCTTGCCGGGCGCAGGGCGTTGCCTGCCAAAAAGATAACGGCGTCATGTCACTGGAGCGTCAGGTGCGTATTGCGGCGGGCTTGCTGGTGGTGCTGGGGGCGGTGCTAGGCTATGCGGTTGATCCGCTGTGGCATGGCTTGTCGGCCTTTGTCGGCGGCGGGCTGGTGTTCGCGGGCATCACCAATTATTGCGGCATGGCGCTGGTGATCGCCAGAGCGCCTTGGAACAAGTCCTGAGCCGTTCTGGTTTTATTGCAGCGTGAATTGCGTCTGCGCGTATTTATACTCGCCGGGTGTGATCAGTCTTTGTGAATCGACATAGACTGAGTGCAGTTTGCCGTCGAGATTGCGTTGCCAGAAATCAAGGAAGTTATGTAGCACCGGATAGCGCGGTGCGATATCCATTTCGTGCCAGATAAATGTTTGCAGGAATTGCGGGTTGTCAGGCATGTGATAGATGATTTCCGCCATGATCTGGCGGTAATCTTTGATGAATTCGGCTTTCAGTCCCGTTAATTCTGTCATGCCTTTTCTCCGGTTTCTGCGGTGTTTGTCCGGCGGCGTTTCTCGCGCGCATAGATAAATTTTCTCACAAGGCTCTTGAGAATTTATTAATAAATGACCTACCACCCCATATTTTTCATAAATTGTTAAGGACGCATTCCTATAATGGGGGTAAGTTTTTTTAAAAGAGCGGTTGGGAGTTCTTATGGCGGCAGTTGCAGAACAAGTGAGAAGCCTTTCGGATTATCAGCGTGAATGTGCAGACTCGAATGCCATTAAGACGCCTAAAACCTACAAGCAGGGCCCTGTCGTGCGTCTGGATCAGGATGTACGCGAAGCTCAAAAGTGGGCGGGCGTAAATCTTGATGGGAAGGGTGCCGCCAGCATGAACCGCGATACGCGGACGGCGCTGCGCGATAAAATCGAGGAATACCAGAGGCAAAACGGCATTGAAGCCAAAACACCCGGCGAGTTGAACAAGGACACGCTTGAGAAGATGCGGCAGGACAAATCCCTGCCGACGGGGCTTACGGATTCACTGCAGAAGGTCAATCCTTACTATAAGCCCGAAGGCATTCCGCGCATCACTTGTGTGGTTCCGGGCGGCGGGGACAAACCTGCCGCGCCCACTGATTCTGTCGCGCCCGTGAAACCTGCGGAACCGCGTACGCCACAATCATTGGGTCTTATGGACGTTGATCTGCCACCGGAGCGGCAAGCGGCGTTGCAGGCGCAAATGGTGGATAGAGTAAGCCGTATGGTGCAAAAACGTGAAGGTTTGCCGGAAACAGGACGCATGGATGAAAGCACAATCAGCGCGATGAAAGACAAGCCTGATTATCAGGTGATTTCTGCCAGAGTGGGACAATGGAAAGAAGCAGGCCTTCTTACCCGTGATGGTCAGTGGGATAAGGGCGCCGATGTGCAGATGCGTAAAGAGGCGTGGAAGCTCAATGCTGACAAACCGGATCCTAATGCGCATTTATTTGCTGATATGACAGATGCGCAACCCAAAACCAGCGCCAATACCTACATGCCTGAGGGCAAGCTGGGTTTTGAGGGCAGTGCGCAGTCTGCATTCGGAATGGCCAAGGATAATACGGATTCGCAATCGCTCGAAGTGCAGGCGCGTACGCCGAAGGTGGATGCACCGGCGGAACCGGATTCAAAAGTTACGAATACAGTCTCACGCAATCAGTTGGCACCATAATCAGGCTGCCTTCTCCTGTTTATTTGATTTCATGTCCTATTGATCGGACATAAATTCCCGCATCTTCGCATATGCAGGAGATGACGCACCTTGCGCCGTTCGCGCACTCCTTTATCCTTGTCAGGAAAGTTTTTCAAAGAAGAGGCAAGGATGAAACGTTTATTTGCTGAATGCATGGGTACGGCGTGGCTGGTGCTGGGTGGTTGTGGCGCGGCCGTGCTGGCAGCGGGATTTCCGGAGGGCGGCATTGGTTTGATGGGCGTTTCCTTTGCGTTTGGCCTGACGGTGGTGACGATGGCCTTTGCGATCGGGAGAATCTCGGGCTGCCATCTCAATCCGGCGGTGACGCTGGGGCTGTGGGCCGGTGGCCGGTTTCCGTTCAAAGATGTTATTCCCTATATCATTTCGCAATGCGTGGGCGCTGTGCTGGGCGCGGGTATTCTGTATCTGATTGCTTCCGGCAAAGCGGGCTTTGATCTGGCAGGTGGCTTTGCATCGAACGGTTTTGGTGAACATTCGCCGGGCGGCTACAGCCTGCAGGCTGTTTTGATCTGCGAGATCGTGATGACCTTTATGTTCCTGATTGTTATTTTAGGGGTCACGGATCCGCGTTCTCCGGCCACGATGCTGGCGCCGATGCCGATTGGCCTGTGCCTGACGCTTATTCATCTGGTCAGCATTCCCGTCAGCAATACGTCGGTGAACCCGGCGCGTTCGCTCGGGCCTGCCGTTTATGTCGGTGATTGGGCAACGGCGCAGCTTTGGGTATTCTGGGTCGCGCCAATTGCCGGGGCACTACTGGCCGGGTTTATTTACAGGCAGGTTTTTAAGGATTGATAAGATTGAAATGCCGGAACATGAAGCGGGAGGCTCCAAGTCTCCCGCTTTTGTATGCATTTTCAGGTGAAACTTGATCTTTGCGCCCAAGTGCTCTAGATATTCTGGCACTCACTGATGTTGAGTGCTAACAAAAATCCTCAAATCAGTGAATTTGTTAATTTTATCAACCCTTTAAGGAGGATTGACCATGAAATTCCGTCCCTTGCATGACCGTGTCATGCTGCGCCGCGTGGAAGCGGAAACCAAAACCAAGAGCGGGATCATCATTCCTGATTCAGCCGCTGAAAAACCAATGGAAGGCGAAGTTGTCGCGGTTGGTTCCGGCGTACGTGATGAGTCCGGCAAAGTTATTCCGCTGGACGTGAAAGCGGGTGACCGTGTGTTGTTCTCGAAATGGTCGGGCACAGAGATCACGATGGATGGCGAAGAATATCTCGTCATGAAAGAAAGCGACATTATGGGCGTTCTCGCCGCGTAATCAATTAACTGTTTCAAGGAGAAACAAAATGGCTGCAAAAGACGTAAAATTCCGCGGCGAAGCCCGTGAGAAAATGCTGCGTGGCGTGAACATCCTCGCTGACGCTGTGAAAGTAACGCTCGGCCCGAAAGGCCGCCTGGTCGTTCTCGAACGCTCCTTCGGCGCACCGCAAGTGACCAAAGACGGCGTGACCGTTGCCAAGCAAATCGAACTGAAAGACCGCCACGAAAATCTCGGCGCGCAGTTGGTTCGTGAAGTGGCTTCCAAGCAAAACGACGTTGCCGGTGACGGCACGACCACCGCAACCGTTCTGGCACAAGCGATCATTCGCGAAGGCGTGAAGGCTGTGGCTGCTGGTATGAACCCGATGGACCTGAAACGCGGTATCGACAAAGCTGTCGGTGTTGTCGTGGAAGACCTGAAAAAACGCACCAAACCGGTGAAGGACAACAGCGAGATCGAACAGATCGGCCTGATTTCCGCCAACGGCGATACGGACATTGCCAAGAAAATTGCCGAAGCGATGAAAATCGTCGGTAAAGAAGGCGTGATCACGGTTGAAGAAGCCAAGTCACTGGAAACCGAACTGGAAACCGTTGAGGGCATGCAATTCGACCGTGGCTATTTGTCACCGTATTTCATCACCAACGCTGAAAAAATGGTTTGCGAACTGGAAAACCCGTACATTCTCCTCAGCGAGAAAAAAGTTTCCAACCTGCAATCCATGCTGCCGGTACTGGAAGCTGTCGTTCAGAGCGGTCGTCCGCTGCTGATCGTTGCTGAAGACATCGAAGGCGAAGCGCTGGCAACCCTCGTGGTCAACAAACTGCGTGGTGGCCTGAAAGTGGCTGCTGTGAAGGCGCCGGGCTTCGGTGATCGTCGTAAGGCGATGCTCGAAGACATGGCGATCCTCACCGCTGGTCAGGTTGTTTCCGAAGATCTCGGTATCAAACTGGAAGGCGTTACGATCGATATGCTCGGTCAGGCAAAAAAAGTCCGCATCACCAAAGACGACACAACCATCGTTGACGGTGCGGGCAAGAAAACCGAAATCGAAGCACGTTGCAACCAGATCCGCGCACAAGTCGAAGAAACATCTTCCGACTATGACCGTGAAAAACTGCAGGAACGTCTGGCCAAACTGGCTGGCGGTGTTGCTGTGATCCGTGTTGGCGGCGCTTCCGAAGTCGAAGTGAAGGAACGCAAAGACCGCGTCGATGACGCTGTTCACGCGACCCGCGCTGCGGTTGAGGAAGGGATCATTGCTGGCGGCGGTGCGGCCCTGCTGTACTCTACATTGGCTCTCGAAGGCCTTAAGGGCGACAACCGCGATCAGGAAGTCGGTATCGACATTATCCGTCGCGCGATCCAGTCCCCTGTGCGTCAGATCGTTGAAAACGCTGGTGTCGAAGGTTCCATCGTTGTGGGCCGCATGCTCGATCAAAAGAGCACGGACTTCGGTTACAATGCGCAGACCAACGAATATGTTGATCTCGTGAAAACCGGTATCGTCGATCCTGTGAAAGTCGTTCGCACGGCCCTGCAGGACGCGGCATCGGTTGCCGGTCTGCTGATCACCACCGAAGCCATGGTTACCGAAGCGGCAGATGACAGCAAGTCATCCAGCGCTGGCGGCGGCATGGGCGGCGGCGGTATGGGCGGCATGGGTGGTATGGATTTCTAATCCATATTTTCTTACAGAATGTGAAAAGGGCCGGTATATCCGGCCCTTTTGTCTTGCCAGAAACCTCAAGACTTTCTAAGTTTCGATGTTCTAGAAAGATATAGGGGAAATCATGTTTAAGAAATATTTTAATGCCTGCGCGGCTTCTGCTTTACTGACGGGCGCACTGATGATGCCGCCGGCTATGGCCGATCATCTGACAACACATACTGATGCGAACACGGATCAGGCTCATGCAGAATTCCAAAGAGTTTTACCACAGGTGCAGAGCGGTACCGTAGAGCCGGAAGCGCTATTCAGTCTGATTGAACAGGTGCCGGGCGAAGATGTCAGTCAGGCGGTGCAGGCTTTTGTGCCCTATCTTACGCATCAGGAAGATGCTTATCGCGAACAGGCATCGTCAGGGATGATTCTGGCAGCGGTTCACTGCAATGATTATACCCCTTTTGTTTTGGAGCAATTGGAGCCGCTGCGTGATGATCCTTCACATATGGTCCGGAAAAATCTCGTGAATACGATGGGTTACCTGGCGGCATCTACAACAGAATATTATCCGCAGCTTCTTGCGTTTTTTGAGCCGATGACCAGTGATTCCGATCCGGAGGTTGCCCTGTTTGCCAATAGTATTGTGCAAACCCTGAACGATTTGCCCGAGGATAGAAGACAGGAAATCGATGCGGACAACGCAACACGTCCTGCGAAGGTTTGTCCAGCGCTTCCTCAGCCCTAATATGAGGACAGCGTGTAGCTGACATGCCTGAATTACCTGAGGTAGAAACAGTCTGTCGTGGCCTTGAGCCTGTTCTGGTGGGCCATGTGATTGCGCGTGTCGATCTGCACCGCAAGGATTTGCGTAAGCCGTTCCCCAAGGCCTTAAAGAAGATCGTCGAGGGCGCGCAAGTTACGCACATCACGCGCCGCGCCAAATATATTCTGATCCATCTGAATAACGGTTATGTGCTGGTGATCCATCTGGGGATGAGCGGGCGCATTGTTTTTCATCCACGCGATTACAAACCGCAAACGCACGACCATTTCATCCTGCACATGAAAAACGGCCAGCAGATCGTGCTGAATGATCCGCGGCGCTTTGGTGTTGTCGATCTGGTCGCGGAAGACAATCTGGAATCGCATGCGCTGTTTTCTCATCTGGGGCCGGAGCCGCTGGCGAACAGGTTTTCTGGGCCGGTGCTGGCGGCGGCCCTGAAGGGCCGTAAAACGGCGATCAAGCAGGCAATCATGGACCAGCGGATCGTGGTGGGTGTCGGGAATATCTATGCCTGCGAGGCGTTGTTTATGGCGGGGATCAGCCCGCTGAAGCAGGCCGGGCTGGTCAAGGCCGATCAGGCCGAGGTGCTGGTGGCGGCGATCAAGAAGGTGCTGCAAAAGGCGATTAAAGCCGGGGGCAGCACATTGCGGGACCATCGGCAGGCCAACGGCGAATTAGGCTATTTCCAGCATTCTTTTTCAGTTTATGATTGTGAAGGGCAGGTTTGCGGCACATGTGGCGGCACCCGGCTTATCAAGCGGATCGTGCAGGGCGGGCGTTCGACTTTTTACTGTCCCGGCTGCCAGAAATAGAAGGTTTTTTTATGCGCATTTTATTGACGATTGCTATCTGTGGTTTTGTGATATGCGCTACGCCCGTTTTGGCGCAGAATTCATCCAAGCCGCCTGTGACAACGTTTTTTCACGTTATGAATGATGTGCCGGTGATGCCGGGACTGCGCGAACTGACCGATGAAGCGGTCAATTTCGACAAGCCGGAGGGGCGCATTATCAGCGCCACAGCCGTATCCGATACCGTGGCACCGGTGGCGATTAAAAATTTTTACGGCGAGACATTGCCGCAACTGGGGTGGCTCGCGCAGTCGGACGGGTCTTTTGTCCGGGACCAGGAGCGACTAAAACTGATTATTGAAGGGAAAGAAGGGGTTAGCATCATCCGTTTTCAGGTGGAGCCGCGCTGAAGTCGCTATTTTCCGTGGAAAACCCGAGAAACCTCAAGTTTTCAGGGGTTTAACTTGTGAATTGTTTAGCTTGACAAAGCCCCCCGGCTGCGCGTAAAACAACGGTCTCGCAGCGTTCGCGGACTACAAAAAAACAAGGCTGGCGGCGACTTTGCGACTAAAAATTAGGATTTAATTTATGGCCGGGGACGATCCCGACGGGCCGCACAGAATAAGGGCTTAAAATGGCAAACCATACCTCTGCAAAACAACGCATTCGTCGCAACGCTCGCCGTGCCGATATCAATGGCTCACGTCAGAGCGCGATCCGCACTTTCGTCAAGAAAGTCGAACTGGCGCTGGCCGCCGGTAATGCTCAAGATGCAGAGGCAGCCTACAAAGTTGCTCAACCGCACATCATGCGCGGTGTTGTAAAAGGCCTGATGCACAAGAATGCAGCAGCCCGCAAAATGTCACGTCTGAATGCTCGTATCAAAGCGCTGAAGAAATAGTCATCAGCGTTCTTGCGTAACGGGAAGTTCGGCGACTACAGAATTTCCAAACAGTTTTAAAATGCGTGTGTAAAGCACGAAAGCGACCGGAGCGTAAGCCCCGGGAGGAAGTGTGTTTTTGTTTTTGCAAGTGGGTTCACGAAAATTTCTTTTTGCTTGTTCTCACTTTGATCGCATGGACAAAGTTTTTTTTTAGCGTTAGTGTTTTTTTAACTCTCGAATTTAAAACGTACGCGCATCGATGATGCTGTGTGCGAATGATCTGAAAAGCCGCGTCATTAAACGCTGGATGTCAGATCGAAACTCTGGCCACGCTCACGATGTGATGCTGAAGCAGGGTTATCAAAAAACGTAGGAGAACAAGGAAGGAATTCATCAGGTTTACGTTATTCAGTATCACGATAAATGAGATTGAATTCCGGATTTGATACTTTCGCCTGCCAACAGTGACATGAGAATGAAGACGTCACAGACTTGCCGGATTAACCTCCGGTGTCTGAACCCTTTTCTTTTGCCTGTTGATCCTTGTTCCGCCTGGTAGTGCTTTGTGTGGTTAAGTTTTAAACGACTTGTTATGTGGGAGAATTAAACAACATGTCATCTGAATCTGCGGGATCCGCCGTCGCCTTCAAAAAAGAAAAATTCCAGAATGATTCCTATGTGCCGACCAAGGAAATCATGGCGCTCTGGAATGCCGTTCACGGCGAGTTGCGCGATGAATTCGGTGAAGCTGTTTTTCGTAGCTGGCTGAAGCCTTTGACGTTGCAGGCCAGCTATCATGGTACGCTTGAAGTATCGGTCCCCACACGCTTCATGCGCGACTGGATTCAGTCCCACTATGCCGCCAAGATTCTTGAAATGTGCACGGTACGCGATGCCGAAATTCGCCGTCTGGAAATCGTTGTCGTGCAAAGCGCGATGGCTGCCGAAACGCAAGTTGCTGAAGAAGCGCAGAAACCCAAGGTTAACCAGAACAGCAATGCCCTGGCGCAGGAACTGCAGGAGTTGACCTCTCCGTTTGATCCGCGTTTTACCTTTGATACGTTCGTAATCGGCAAGCCTAACGCTCTGGCGCATGCCGCTGCGAGCCGCATTATCGAATCGGCCAACGTACCGTTCAATCCGCTGTTCATTTATGGCGGCGTGGGTCTTGGCAAGACGCACCTGATGCATGCGATTGGCGCGGCGATCAAGCAAAAATCACCGGAAAAACGCGTGATTTACTTATCAGCCGAGAAATTCATGTACCAGTTCGTCAAGTCTCTGCGCGCCAAAGACATGATGAGCTTTAAAGAGGCATTCCGTTCGGTTGACGTTCTGATGATGGATGACATCCAGTTCATCAGCGGCAAAGAGCAAACACAGGAAGAATTCTTCCATACTTTCAACGCGCTGGTCGATCAGAACAAACAAATCGTGATTTCTGCCGATAAAGCGCCGTCTGATCTGCTGGGTCTGGAAGAACGCCTGCGTTCACGTCTGGCCTGGGGTCTGGTGGCGGATATCCAGCCGAGCACATACGACCTGCGCCTCGGCATCCTTGAATCCAAACGCACACTCCTGAATGCGAACATTCCGGACGCTGTTCTCGAATTTCTGGCGCTGAAAGTGACATCGAATATTCGTGAACTGGAAGGTGCACTGAACCGCATCGTTGCGCATGCCGATGTGACCAAGCAACTGATCACGCTGGAATCGACGCAAGACGTTCTGCAGGACCTGCTGCGCGCGCATGATCGCCGCATCACGATCGACGAAATCCAGCGCAAAGTGGCGGAACATTACAATATCCGTCTGCAGGATATGCATTCCGCACGTCGCGCCCGTCAGGTTGCACGCCCGCGTCAGGTGGCGATGTATCTCGCCAAGCAACTGACCGCGCGTTCTCTGCCGGAGATCGGCCGCAAATTCGGTGGCCGCGATCACACCACTGTCATGCATGCCGTGCGCAAGATTGAAGAGCTGATGGCCGAAGATACCCAGATTGCGCAGGATGTTGAAATCATCCGCAGGGCGCTGACGGGCTGATACTGTTAAATTATGGAATTCAAAGAGGGCCGGGAAGTGATTTCCGGCCTTCTTTTTTGCCTGTGGATCAGGTGGACAAAACCCGGAAATCCGCAAGATTCCGCTTTTTCCGAAACTCACGCGTGCTATAAATATTCTATTCAAGAACCATTTTTTAGCCGGATTTTACGGGGGATTTACCCATGAAGCTGACCATCGAACGTGCTGCCCTGATGCGCTCTTTGAACCACGTCCAGAGCGTGGTCGAACGCCGGAACACTATTCCCATTCTTTCGAACGTCTTGTTCAAGGCCGATGGCGATAGCCTGTCGATGACGACCACCGACATGGATCTCGAAATCAACGAATCGGTTGCGGCAAAAGTCGACCGTCCGGGCGCGACCACCGCACCGGCGCATACGCTGCATGATATCGTGCGCAAACTGCCCGATGGCGCGGAAGTGACGCTGGAAGTGGATGCTTCCGGTAATTCCATGACGGTGAAGGCCGGACGCTCGATGTTCAAACTGAGCTGTCTGCCCACCAGCGATTTCCCGGAAATCGGCAATGCGCAACTGCCGTCCAGCTTTACGATTCCGGCGGCTGAGCTGCGCAACCTGATCGACCGCACCAAATTCGCGATGAGCACGGAAGAAACCCGTTATTACCTGAACGGTATCTATATTCATGCGGTAGACGTCGATGGCACCAAGATTTTGCGCGCTGTCGCGACCGACGGTCACCGTCTGGCCCGATTCGAAATGCCGCTGCCGGATGGTTCCGAAGGCATGCCGGGCGTGATTATTCCGCGCAAAACCATTAATGAACTGCGCAAACTGCTGGACGAAGCTGCCGATTCGATCAAGGTTAGCCTGTCGGAAAGCAAAATCCGCTTCTCGTTCGACCATATCGACCTGACGTCAAAGCTGATCGACGGCACGTTCCCGAATTACGAACAAGTGATTCCGACAAAGAATGACAAGGTCGTAGAGGTGAACTCGAAAGTGTTCAGCAACGCGATTGACCGTGTTTCGACGATTTCCGACGGTAAATCCCGTGCGGTGAAGATTGCGCTGAACAATAAAACCATGACGATTTCCGCGAATTCTCCGGAAGCGGGCAGCGCCACCGAAGATCTGGAAGTGAATTCAAACGACAACATGGAAATCGGCTTCAACGCCCGTTACTTGCTGGATATCACCAGCCAGCTTCAGGGCGATGGTTGCCGGATTACTTTGGCCGATTCGGCCTCGCCGACGATTATTCAGGACTCGGCCGATCTTTCAGCGCTGTATGTTTTGATGCCGTTGCGCGTGTGATCGACCTTCAAACGAATCAGGAGGGGCACGGGAGAGATTTCCGTGCCTTTCTTTTTTCTCTTATGGTTAAATAGTTTATGGCCTTTATCCGTTCACTCCAGCTTACGCATTTTCGCTGCTACGATTCGGCGCGGTTGGAAGGCTTGCTGTCCGGGCCGGTGGTGCTGACGGGGCCGAACGGGGCCGGGAAAACCAATATACTGGAAGCAGTTTCTTTATTGTCGCCGGGGCGCGGCCTGCGCGGCGCCAGAGTTTCTGAAATGCAGCAGCGCGAGGTTTCATCGCCCTGGGCGCTTTCGGCGGAGGCGGAAACACAATATGGCGCGGTACGGATTGGCACCGGGCTTGATGCGGGCAGCGCGGTTGAGAAACGTATTGTCCGTATCAATGGCGAAACGGCCAAGGCGCAGACGGCCCTGGCTGAATATCTGGCCTGTGTCTGGCTGACGCCGCAGATGGATAGATTATTTCTGGAAGGTTCTTCGGCGCGGCGCAAATTTCTCGACCGCCTGATTTTTGCATTCGATCCCGGCCATGCGGGGCGGGTGACGCGGTATGAAAACGCGATGAGCCAGCGTTCAAAAATTCTGCGTGAAAATGAACGGCCTGATCCGGTCTGGCTTGATGCGCTTGAGGCGCAGATGGCGGAAACGGGTGTGGCGATTGCGGCGGCGCGGGTCGAATTTTTGAGCGTGTTGCAACGGGCCTGCGATCAGGATGCGCTCGAAGAAACCCTGTTCCCACGCGCTTTGATCGCCCTTCGCGGTACGATTGAGGAATTACTGGCGCGGGTGCCCGCGCTTGAGGTTGAGGATATGTTCCGTTATCAACTGCGTGAATCGCGTATGGTTGATGCGCGTACGGGCGGGGCGGCGACCGGGCCGCATAAGGCCGATCTGGCAGTGACGTATGCCGCGAAGGACATGCCCGCCGACCAATGCTCGACGGGGGAGCAAAAGGCGCTTTTGATCGGCATTACGCTGGCGCATAGCCGTTTGATGGCGGCAGAACGCGGTGCGCCGCCGATATTGCTGCTGGATGAAGTGGCGGCCCATCTCGATGAAAACCGTCGGGCGGCGCTCTATGACATTCTGCTGACCTTGGGCGGGCAGGTCTGGATGACCGGAACCGATGCGGTTTTATTCGAAACTCTGGGCACACGGGCGCACTATTTTCACGTAGAAAAAAGCCATTTGTACAGGCGCGGTACGGCAGCGGCGGCATGACCGCTTTCTCTGCTACAACTGTTTGATTTTAAATGAAAATTTAGACCGGGAAAACCGCGGGAAAACGCTTTTAAAAGGTGCTTTCTTTGGGGGTAGGTGCTATAAAAAACGACCTGCAAAACTATATTATTTTTATCAAGCGAACGTATAGAAACATGTCCGAAATGGCGCAACGCAAAACCGATTCCGAACAACGTGAAGAGCAAAATGCCGCTGCTGCGGCTTATGGTGCTGATTCCATCAAGGTGCTGCGCGGCCTTGACGCTGTGCGCAAGCGCCCCGGCATGTATATCGGCGATACCGATGATGGTTCGGGTCTGCATCACATGGTGTACGAAGTTGTCGATAACGCGATCGATGAATCGCTGGCGGGGCATTGTGACCGTATCGATGTTGTGATCAACAAGGCCGGTTCCGTGACCGTGCGCGATAACGGGCGCGGCGTTCCCGTTGATATTCACAAGGAAGAAGGCGTTTCCGCCGCCGAAGTCATTATGACGCAGCTGCATGCGGGCGGTAAGTTCGACCAGAATTCATACAAGGTTTCGGGCGGTCTGCATGGTGTCGGCGTTTCCGTTGTCAATGCGCTGTCTGAATATCTTGATCTGAAAATCAATCGTCAGGGCAAGATCTGGGAAGTGCGTTTCCGTCATGGCGTGGCCGAAGCGCCCCTGCGCGAAGTGGGCGATATGGTGCCAGGCCAACGCACAGGCACGGAAGTGACTTTCCTGCCGTCGCCGGAAACTTTCACGATGACGGAGTTTGATTTCACGACGCTGGAAGACCGTCTGCGCGAGCTGGCGTTCCTGAATTCGGGCGTCAATATTTTCCTGCGCGATGACCGCGAAGAACCAAACAAGGAAGTGAATTTCCACTTTGACGGCGGTATTGAAAGCTTCGTCAACTACCTGAACCGCAACAAGACCCCGCTGGGCAAGAAACCTATTCATATTACAGCTTTTGAGGAAACGGCCGGCATCACGGTTGAATCCGCGCTTGAGTGGACGGATGCTTACCATGAAAGCATGCTGTGCTTTACCAACAATATCCCGCAACGTGATGGTGGTACGCACCTGCAGGGTTTCCGCAATGCGCTGACCCGCGTACTGATGAAATATGCCGAAGAAGAAGGTCTGCTCAAGAAAACCAAAGACCTGAAGCTGACCGGCGAAGATATGCGCGAAGGCCTGACCTGCGTGTTGTCGGTGAAAGTGCCTGATCCGAAATTCTCCTCACAGACCAAGGACAAGCTGGTTTCATCTGAGGTGCGTCCGGTGGTGGAAGCGGCGATTGCCGAACATCTGGGAACATGGCTGGGTGAGAACCCGGCGGATGCCCGCCGCATCGTCGGCAAGATTATCGAAGCGGCGACCGCGCGTGAAGCCGCGCGCAAGGCACGTGATTTGACCCGCCGCAAGGGGATCATGGATATCTCCAGCCTGCCGGGTAAACTGGCGGACTGTCAGGAGCGCGATCCGGCGAAATCTGAATTGTTCATCGTCGAGGGTGACTCGGCTGGCGGTTCCGCGAAATCGGGGCGTCACCGTAAATCACAGGCGATTTTGCCGTTGCGCGGCAAGGTATTGAACGTCGAGCGCGCGCGTTTCGACAAGGTTTTGAGCAATAACGAACTGGGTACGCTGATTACGGCGCTGGGCACCAGTATAGGCAGCGAAGAATTCAACATCGAGAAAATTCGCTACCACAAAATCATTATCATGACCGACGCCGACGTTGACGGTTCGCACATTCGTACGCTGCTGCTGACGTTCTTCTACCGTCACATGCCGGAAATCATTGCCAAGGGCTATCTCTATATCGCCCAGCCGCCGCTTTACAAAGTAAAACGTGGTAATTCGGCGGAACTGTATCTGAAAAACGATGCGGCGCTTGAGGACTATCTGATTGATGCGGCGCTTAGCGATGATGTGACGCTCAGTATCGGCGGTAAAACCTATAACGGTGAGCCGTTGCGTGATTTGCTGGTTAAGACCCGTACGGTCAAGGCCAGTATCCATACACTGGTGGCGCGTGTGGGTAATCGCGCTGTCGTTGAACAGGCGGCGATTGTCGGTGCGTTTGATGATGCGATCTTTACCGATAATGCCAAAGGCGTGGCGTTGGCTGAAAAACTGGCGGAGCGTATGAATGCGCTGGCTGATCGACGCGAAAAAGGCTGGCATGGGGAATTTACCCCTGTCGGCGGTTACCTGTTCACCCGTACATTGCGCGGGGTGAAGGACCAGATTCGCATTCCCGTGGAATCGCTGCGTTCGACTGAAGCGGTGCGCCTGAATAATAACCGCGACTGGCTGACGGTCAGCTTCTCGCAGGATATGGCGGCGATCACTGGCAAGGACGCCAAGGTTTTGGCTAGCGTACAGGGGCCATCCAGCCTTTATGACGCGATCCAGACAATTGGCCGCAAGGGCATTCAGATTCAGCGCTATAAAGGTCTTGGTGAGATGAACCCGGAACAGCTCTGGGAAACCACGCTCGATCCGGAAGTGCGCACATTGCTGCAAGTCAATATCAAGGACGCCGAGAAGGCGAACGAGATATTCGCGACGCTGATGGGCGATATCGTCGAACCGCGCCGCAAATTCATTCAGGACAACGCCCTGAAAGTTTCCAACCTCGACGTATAGCGGATCGGCCATGACTTCACTCGTACAAGCGCTGTCACAAATCGTCGGCGATGTTTTCGCGGGATTGGAATTGCCTGCGGAACTGGGCGCGGTGCGGGTATCTGATCGCCCTGATCTGGCGCAGTTTCAGTGTAATGGTGCGATGGCGGCGGCGAAGCAGGCTAAGAAAAATCCGCGGGCGGTGGCGGAAGAGGTCGTGGCCAAGCTGGAAACCAACCCTATTTTCTCAAAAATTGAAATTGCCGGGCCGGGATTTATCAATCTCAATATCAGGGATGAATTTCTGACGCGCCATCTGGCGGGTATTGCCGTTGATGAGCGTTGCGGCGTAGCGCCGCTGGCGCATGGCGAGACAGCCGTGCTGGATTACGGCGGGCCGAATATCGCCAAGGCGATGCATGTCGGGCATTTGCGCGCCAGCATTATCGGCGACACGCTGCGCCGGATCTTGGGCTTTGGTGGCTATAAAACGCTCGGTGACGTTCACATGGGCGATTGGGGTACGCAGATCGGCATGGTGATCAGCGAGATGGCGGTGCGTCACCCGGAATGGCCCTATTTCGATGCGGCCAATACGGGACCGTATCCGGAAACATCGCCTTTCGACATGGCGGAGCTGGAAGCGGTTTATCCGGCAGCAGCCAAAATCTGCAAGGAGGACGAAACGCGGATGGAGCAGGCGCGGCAGGCGACGGTCGAACTGCAAAATGGTCGTCACGGTTACCGTGCTTTGTGGAAACATATCGTCAATGTTTCAATCGGCTCAATGAAGACCAATTTTGAATCGCTCAACGTCCATTTCGATTTGTGGAAGGGCGAGGCCGATGTCCACGATCTGATCGCGCCGATGGCCGAAGACCTAAAGAAAAAAGGTTTTGCGGTGATTGATGACGGCGCGCTGGTGGTGCCGGTCAAGAAGGATGAAGATCAAAAGGAATTTCCGCCCCTGATCCTTTATAAGCGTGATGGTGCGGTGATGTACGGTACGACTGATCTGGCGACGATTGTCGAGCGGATGAATCTCTATAAGCCCACCAAAATCATTTATGTGGTCGATCAACGTCAGAACCTGCATTTCGAACAGGTTTTCCGGGCGGCACGGCTATCGGGCATTGCCCCTGCCAACGTCGAACTGACCTTTGCCGGGTTTGGCACCATGAATGGTACTGACGGCAAGCCGTTTAAAACCCGCGAGGGTGGTGTCCTGCGTCTGGAAGATTTGATCGCCATGGGGCGCGACAAAGCGATGGCGCGTCTGGATGAGGCCGATCTTGCCAAGGAAGCTGTCCCAGAAGAACGCCAGAAAATTGCGCAGATGGTGGGGATAGCCGCGATTAAATTCGCTGATCTGCAAAATCCGCGTCATGCCGACTATGTTTTTGATATTGATCGCCTCACCAGTTTTGAGGGCAAAACCGGGCCTTACATTTTGTATCAGGCGGTGCGGATCAAATCGCTGCTGCGTAAAGCCGGTGATTTCAAAGCGGATGCGCCGTTCCAGTTGCAGGATGGCGACCGTGCGCTGGCGTTGCTGATGACGCAGTTGCCGGAGGTTTTTGCGATGGCGCTCAAGAATTACACGCCGCATGTGTTGTGTGATTATGTTTTCCGTCTGGCGCAGGAATTCAGCAGCTTCTACGGCAACTGCCATATCCTGTCCGAGACTGACGAGGGCCTGAAGCAAAGCCGTCTGCAGCTCTGCCGCATGGCCTTGGCGCAGATGATTCTGACGACAGGCTTGATGGGTATCGATATTCCTGAACGGATGTAATTAACGCGCCATCAGCACATTGTAGAAGAAGCGCGGGTCGGCGGCATCGCATGAGGCACCGGCGCCATCGCAGAAGCAACCTGTTGTTGGCTGATCCGTTTCATTATCGCGTGAGATTGTGCCGCCACCGACAGTGTAATCGCCGATAAAGCGGGTGGTGGCGTTATGACTTCCGGCGGAAACCCACGTTGCATATTTATTGGTGATGGCGTTAATAGCGTCGCAAACACCGGCATCGACCCGCAGCAAAAGTACGAGATCGCGCGCGGATGTGCCAATATCCTTGGTCGTGCCATCAGCGCTGCCGACGCGGTTAGGGCCGATAAAATAAATCCCTGTGGCGCCATCGGGAGGGTCTTTCCATGTAGCGGCACCACCTTCGGTATGGAAAACGAGGCATCTGTTATCACCGCAATCAGGGTTGGTGTAGTTCGTATCGACGGCGTTGGCGAAGCTTAAATCTGCTTCCGAGATACTGCGTCCCAGAATGCGCTCAACAGCGCGCTGCATCTGCTGGCCATAGGCGACGATATCGCTGGCAGCGAGTTCGGCTTCGCGACCGCTCATGCTTTCCGTGCCCTGTCTGACGCCGCGCGTGAACGTGAACATCAGCGCGGCAAACATGACGATGCCGATCAGGATAATAAAGAAGACGTTGCCCCGCTGACGGGCGTGGCGGTTATTTTGCGCTGCTGTCATCGTCGCCCCCGCGAATTTTGTCCTGCAGGTCTTTGGCGGCCTTCTCCAGGATGGCCTTTGTTTCGGCATCCACATCGGGAATTTTAACGGACGGTGCGGTTGTTGCTGGTTCCGGCGCGACGCTGGTTTCCGGTTTAGCCGGTTCGGTTTCAGCGGCGTTAATAAGCGATTCCCAGTTGATCGGTTTGACCGGACGCGCAGGTTCCTCAGGAGCAGCTGGTGCTGCTTGAGGCGCGGCGGGGGTTGTTGCTGCTTCCTCGCCAGTAGGCTTTTTGAAGAAAGCCATCGGATTGCCGGAGGCAGCGGCTGCCGGGGGTGTTGCCGCTTCTGCGGGCGGTGCCGCGGGAACGGGTGCTGCAGGCGGTATCGCCTGCGGGCGTGTGGCGATGATCGAGGCGATCGGTGATGCTGGTTGCGCTGGTGCTGGCGGTGTGGCTGTCAGCGGTGCGGCGGCAGGGGCGGGGCCGCCGGTACTGCCAGCAGCAGCGCCTGCAGGGGGTGCTTCCAGATCGCCCGGGTTGTGCAGGATATGTACGCTGGCGACGGCGGCCATACCGGCTTGTGTGTTGCTGATATCTTTGGCTTTATGCGCGGCTTCCAGTGTTCTGGCCATCGCGGCGATTTCATCGGGCGTATCGATTTTCGCGGCGGCCTTTGTGGCCGTCCATGTCTTATGTACCAGCAGGTCGCGCACTTTCGTGATAACAGGTGCGTGACGCAGCAATTGCTCGTCCGGCGGCGGCAGGGCTACAAAACGCTGTACGCGCATCGCCTTGGCGAAGCCGGGCGCGCAATAGAAAATCTGCGTGTCGATGACCATGTCGCTGAACGCGATACAGGCCATGCCGGCCTTGAAGCCGCGCAGCGCGTCATAGCTGGCGCGGGAACGGATTTGCAGGCCTGCCTGCTTGGTGTCGTAATATGAACCCGTGGAGGACGAACCGCCTGAAAGCTGGAAGCCGGAAGCCTCCATGACGAGCGTCGAGCCGACGGTCTTTTCGAAGAATTCTTTGGTCTGTGTGGGATCTTCGAGTTTGCCGAAGATTTTAATGTTACAGTTTGCGGTGATGGAACGTGCTTCTTCTTTGACGCGCTTTTCCATCGCGGGCAAATCCTGTGCGGAATAAATCAGGCAGAAACCGAGAGAACGGGCCTGTGCGGCCATAACGGCCATGCCTTGCGCGGTATAGTAACCGACTTCGTCGAACACGGTCATAAACGGCGTGGCCGATGTCGTGACCTTGTTTTCAATGACGGTTGCCGATTCACCTTCCACGGTGGCGCCCAGCGTCGAACCCATCATCCCCTTGATCGTCGCGGCGACGATTTTACCGAGGTTGGCGGTTTCGTCCGATGATTTTTCAAGCGCCGGGATCAGAACGATCAGGATGCGGCGGTTCAGCACCACGTCGAGCATATCGACGTCGGCGGCTTGCGTATCGAAGATGTAACCATAATCGTCGCCCAGAGATTGCAGCGAGCGGGTGAACTGCATCGCGAGGTAACCGTGCTGCTGGCGCGGTGTTGTGGTATCGACGGCGGGCTGGTCGGGGCCGGGTGGCTTTTCCTTGCCGTCGTCATCGAAAGCTGAATCGATATAGCCGGGCAGGGTGTCGAGATAACCCTTTACGCCAGCTTTCAGGTGATCGGGTACGGCCGGATCGCGGGACAGGCGGATGACGGTATCAAGATTCAGCGCGCTTCTGATGGTGCTGACCGACATCGGCAGTTCCTGATTGTCGCGTTTCCATGTCATCACCGGCATCAGCGAGGCGACGAGGGCCACGGCGCGCTCTTTCCACATGGCGTTGTCGCCTTCGGCGTTCGGCATCAGGCTCACCAGCATGTTGGTGAGGTAGGAAGCCGAGCCGGAGCTGAACGGGTTCATGGTGTTGGACGGGGCTTTGGTGTCAGAGTTGCCGGTCATGTAGTTCAGCACCAGCAGATCGTCATCGCGGCCAAAACGGCGCACCAGCGCGGACAGTGACGACCACAAATCGGTATCGGCTTTACCGTCGATGTAAACAAAGCCCGAGGCCCAGGTCAGGGCGTTCGTGACCATCGATTTCAGGCCTTCGGTTTTACCGGCACCGGTGGTGCCGAGGTAAAGAATGTGCGTACGGGCGTCGGAGTTGGTGAACCAGACTTCCTCGTTGGTTTTATCGACGTTGCCGAGATAAAGAATACCTTCGGCCTTGCCGCTGGTACCGGGGCCGCTGTTGCGTGAATCTTTGTACTTTGCGCCCATCGGTAATTTGAAAGCGAGGGCGCGGTCGCGTGTCATCAGCCACCACAGCAATATCAGATAGCCGAACATGATGATGTCGCCGAGCATCATCGCGAGATTGGATGCGTATATCCCCACGACACCGATCAGGCAAACAGCAAAGATGCTATCCGGTTTTTTCAGCCATTCGCCAAAACGCACATAAAGAGGCCGCGTGTCGCGCAGCAACTCAGTATGTTTCTTCTCATATTTCCGGGTATCTAATGCCATCTGTCAGATGATGTCCTTAAAAAATGGGCGGCCTGTTTAGCGGTTATTGAGAAAATCGTCAGCGGAGAGCGGGACGCCTGTTTCTGGTGCTGCGGCGCTGTGGCTGGCGGTATCGGTTCCGGTTCCGTGACCATTGGCCATTGAGCTGTGGTTGCGGCTGCCCATGTTCAAAAACAGGGCGATCAGACCCAGCAGCAAAATGGTGCCGACGATACTGGTGGCGAAACGCCCCTTGGTTGCCGGGCGCGTTGCCGGACGGATTGCGGGCAGGTTGGTGACACCCGCGCCGTTGGCTGCATTGTTCGCGGCGGGCGGCATGATCTGGCCGTGGGCTTGTTCCATGGCGCGGCTGACGGCCATCAGCGCCTGTACGGCGCGGCCACGGCTATCGAACGGCGCGATGTCGTTGACGTCACCACGCGGCGTTTTAAGCACCAGCATAAAAATACCGTTTTCCTGCTGGCGCACTTCCAGCGCGGATGATCGTACATGCCCCAGCTCCATCCGCCAGACAACAGGCGTCAGGGCTTGCGGCAGGGAAATGATCAATGTGCCATCCACCACGCGGGCGCTGGAACTGTAATTGCCAGTGAGTGATTCAATCCATTTCATTCTAAAAGGCCTCTTTTGTTTTCTGTGCCATAGGACACGTCGTGTTAAGCGGGTTTTTTAATACCGCCGGATGACGGTTTTTTCACGCCCCGGCTTTTCGATCCTTTGTAGTCCAGCTGCGGCACCGGACGGGCGCGGCTTGATTTCATGTAGCTGACGATGCTTTGTACGGCGTCATTGACCTTGGGTTTCGGGATCGGACGCTGCGTCATTTTCTCGGCCTTGAAATGGCACATGGCGCCCAAGGCCTCCATGTGGAAGGCCTGACGACCGAGATTATTAAGCGGGTACCACAAAGCGCGGCTATGGCCGCGCAGCCAGACAAAAGGTGCCGGTGCGAGAACGCCGCCTTCCTGACGCGCCACTTGCAGCGCGCGCAGCATCGCTGTGGTTTCAAAAGCGTGCATATTGCATTGTGCCAGCGTTTTTTTGGCGGCTTCGCTTTTCAGCACCTTGCGCGCATCGGCGACCAGCTTTTTATCGGCATTCAGGTTTAAACCCTTGGTGCCCTGCCAGCAGATGGCCAGACGGCCGAGCATGCTGTCGCTGTCAGTACGTTTGCGCGCGGCCTTGAGGCAGAACGCGGCCAGCAGTACTTGCTTGTACGGCGTCAGCTTCATCCAGCCCTGCCAGCGGGGACCCAGCTGTTTGGCGAAGGCGATATAGGCGGCGTGTTCGTCCAGCTTGCCGTCGGGAATGGGGATCTGGTTAAAAGCAATCCATTCCTCTGGCCCGAGGGCTTCTGAATAAAGCGGCAGCTCCGAAGGTACAGGTGCCCCCGGCGGGCGGACGGGTTGTGTCGTGGGGTTGAATTTTACGAATGGCGTGATGTAAGGGAATACTTTGGCCTGTACGCCGATCAGACCGTCCAGATTCAGTTTGCGGCGGAACTGCGTACCCGGGCCTTTGCGCAGACCCCACAGACCGATCAGCGCGATCAGGCCCATGAAGATATACTGCACAGGTTTCATCGCCAGCGTACCGATCATGCCCATGACATCATCGCTGAGCTGATATTTATCCATGGTCGGAATTTGGTCGAGCGCTTGTTTGTAATTGATGGTGATGTTGGAAATCTTGCCGTCACTGATGGTTGACCAAACGACGCTGTAGTCATCATCGACGAAGAATGAAATCAGGTACATCTGGCTCCAGCGTACCCAGCGGATGAAATTTTTGACGTCGTATTCCTTGAAATGCCAGAACAGCGCAAACAGCCCTATGGCCACCATGCCCAGAATGAACCAGCCGATGGCGTTTTCGTGTAATGTATTGGCAGCCTTTTGATCAGACACTCTGGTACGCACCCCGGATGAAAGACAGACCCGCTCCCCGAGCGGAGGCCTGCAGAATGGCGAGAATTATGACAGTCATAAAAGCCCGCTTCTCCCAAATCAGAAACGGTTCCCTAATTTATCAGAAAAAACCCTTCAAAACCAATAAGAACGGGCAAGAAAGGTATAGGAAACTGCGTGTTTTTCATATTATGTAAATATTCTACAAAAAACACCGGTTCTTTGCATCTTTTATAAGGGTTAGGGTCCATATTCAGAGTTGATCGGGGGGCAGGCAACGGTTATAAGAAGAGCCTGTTTTTTCCAGTTGCCGGCATAGCACAGTGGTAGTGCAGCGGTTTTGTAAACCGAAGGTCGGGAGTTCAAATCTCTCTGCCGGCACCATTTTAAAAAAAGCCCCTTTTCGGGGCTTTTTTTAATTTCGGGCTAAAGATCCCAGTGTGCTGTGCGTTGGGGGTTGTGGCGTGTGATGAAGCGTCCTAGTGGTGTGAGATAGCCGATATTTTCGGGGGCCGTCGGGATTGATCCGTAATGGATGCTGCGCATCTGCCTGCCGATAAAATTGAGGACGGACATGATTTCACGGGGGTGGGACAGGGTTTCGGGTTGTCCGTCCAGCGTGATCGATTTGATATCCAGCACATCGGGCGATACGCTCCTGATCGCCCTGACCGTGCTGGCGTGTGGTTGTCCGGCGTTATCGCGGAAAGACAGATTGAGTTCAAAGTCGCGCCAGTTGTCTGCGCCGTTGTGTATGGTGTAGCTGGCATAGGAACTTGTCACCGGGTCGCCTATGGTTTTTGTTTCGCTGTTCCCGCGTTTCAGGTTGATGCCCAGCAAAAAGAAAACATTTTCCTGCGGTATCCGGTGAGCGGGTATGGGCGGTTGGCCATTCTGTGTAAACAGGGTTTTCAGGAGCATGCATTTTCTCAAATAGGGGTTGGCCAGTATTGATACTATGTAAACACGTGTCTGGCAATATTATAGGTATTTTTGTTTATTTTCAGTACGTTGTATATATTCTGGCGGGTTGCGGGATACCGTAGCGGCTATCAGTATTGCGCAAAATATTAACATATTCTGGGTAATGTGCTACAGGGAGCCGGAACTTGTTTCGGGCTTGCCTGTGAACGCCCGTAAAAGCCAAGGAGCCAACGGTTTTGAGCAGTCACGGAGATAAAGACAAGGCGGACAGCATTATGTCGGGTGCAGCGTGGTTGCGGGCGCCGGTGATAAACTTGACGGGTGCCGAGGGCGTACAGGCGCTGACCGATTATATGGCGCATCTGGTGCGTACGCCGGAAGCCGATGTCGTTGATTATGAAGCGACGCGGGTGATGCCCTATATGGCCGCTTTGGGCAACCGTTTGCAGGCCGCACATCAGAATACGCCTGAACAACCGCCTTTTAAGCGCGCTGTGGTTGATTATCACCAACTGGGCGGTTGGCGCGTATCACCGGAAGCGCTTTACGATCAGAAACGCCTGACGGGCATGTTTAACCAGATGGCGGCTGATACGGGCACTATCATTCTTTCCGAGGTGGGTATGGCCTCGACAGATGTACTGAATCTATTGTCGCATTCCGAACAGGCGCAATCCGGTGATATTCAATTTTTCAGCAAGGGCATGGACGTCAACGGTTTCCGTTATCAACTTGGATTTATCCAGTGCTACAGGCCATCCGATGGGGCATCGGTGGCTTTCCCTCTGATGGGGTTGGACAAGCGTGTTATGGAGATGTTTTTACCCGATGATTCAATCAACATGCTGGATTCCCTCAGCGGCATGGCAACGGCAGGCAATCACGATGTGCTGCATCACCTGACCAGTACTGAGCTGAACAGCAATATCAACAGACAACGCGCTGAGCCTGATTACGCGCCGTCATTAAATATGCTCCTTGAGTCCTATCTTGTTTTTGATGATGACCGTCCCCATGGCTATGAAAGCTGGGCGTTGGTTAGTCATGCTGCGACATGGCGTGAGTTGCGTGAAACGCCCGAGGCTATCAATCTGCAAATACAGACGGACCGTTATTATGACGCTATTGAGCGCCTGAATCAGGCGCTGATTGAGAAAAATACCGGAGATGTCACACGCTACAGGACAATTGATTATCTGTCCACGATCGGCGCTTATTCCCTGTTGCGGATTGTGCCGCTAACAGATCCGCTGATGGAGCGAGTGCTGATGCGTATGGAGAAGCTTTCGTCATCAGATGATGCGACGCTGGCCTGGTATATGCGCGAGCGTCACCGTAATGCTCAAACGAAATATCCTGAAAGAGCCAACCTGCCTGATTTGCAGGCGCTGTATCTTGCGTTGCTGGAGCGTCCCGGCTTTGTTATCCGAAAAACAGAGATGGATATCGGCGCGGCATTGGCCCAAAATCTCCGATATGAACTGGAAAAGCCGGTATCGGCGCGTAATCCGGCATTGATGGGCGCGGGCCGCTTGAATCTCAACGGGCCGTATGAAGAAGCCGCGCCCGAGATGCAGAGCGATATGCTGCAACTCATGAAGGCGCTGGGTCAGGTGCATTTTGATGATGGTTCTGTTCTTGCCGATCTTGCGGAAGTGCCTGAATATCGGCGCAACTTTATCCTGAATGAAATGCGCAATACCCGGGAGCAGACAGTGACGACCCTGTTCCGGGTTGTGCAAGCCTACTTGCACGGAAATCCGTTTGAGGATGATTTTCAGGACAATATTCACCGGCTGGGCATTATTCATTTTGATGGCTTGCGTCGGCAGGCTGATAGTATCGACCACCAATCTGATCCGCATAGTTTGGCCTATCAGACGGCACGTAATTACAAGGCCGCCGGATATGACATACTGGGGCCGGAAGGCACCGCGCCAAACTGGCGGCAGATCAAGATGTGGGATTTGATACGGACGCTGCCGATGATCGCCTATATGGGATCACCGGCAGCCGATGACGAGCATCTGTCCCAAATGCACCGTATTTCTGAAACGGTGGACCGGGGGGTTGTCAATATTGTGGGTGGTGTGGGCAAGCCTTCTTTGACGCCAGACTAGTATTCCATCCTTTGCGGGGCACCAATGATTGCGCTTGCTTGGGCAGATCAGGCATTGGCGCCGCCATCGACGGTGATTTCCGCGCCGGTGACATAGCTGGCGTCGGGCGAAGCGAGGAAAGCGGCCACGGCCGCCACTTCTTCCGGTGTGCCCAGACGTTTCATCGCGGTCACTGCTGCCGCATCCGGATTGCCCATATCGGTGGCAATCGGACCGGGCAGGATGGAATTGACCGTGATGCCCCTCAGGGCCAGATCGTGCGCCCAGGAACGGGTCAGGCCGTTGACCGCGAATTTACTCATGTTGTAGATGCTTAAGCCCGGAAAAATGCCGCGCTCGCCCAGTACGCTGGAGAGGTTGATAATGCGGCCATTGTCCGGCAACACTTTGGAAACTGCCTGTGTCAGTGTGAAGACGGAACGTACGTTGATATTCAGTGTACGCTCCAGCGCGTCAAGCGGCGCATCCTGAATCGGGGCAGCCCCTTCGAGAATGCCCGCATTGTTCACTAGTATGTCGATGCGGCCATAATGTTTGACGACAGTGTCGGCAATTCCCTGCATGGTTTCGGGTTTGTTCGCATCGCCGTGCAGGACAAACGCTTTGCCACCAGCCTTCTCGATGTCTTTGGCGACTTCTTCGGCCTTGTCTTTCGATCCGCCATAGGTCAGGGCAATGGATGCCCCGTCTGCGGCCAGACGCTTGGCGATAGCGGCACCGATGCCGCGGGAACCGCCGGTGACGAGTGCGACTTTGCCTTCCAGTTTTTTGGTCATGATATTTCTTCCTTCTCTATAGATTTACGAATGTTGGTTACTGATTAGTTCTGAAAGGCTTTACGCAGAGCGGCATTGGCCTGTTCAACGGCGGCCCCGACAGCGGGTGTTCCGGCCAGCGCATTGAGCATGACGAAATCATGGATGGTGCCGTTATAGCGCGTGACAGTGGTGCGGACGCCGGCATTAGTCAGCTTCTCGCCGAATGCTTCGCCTTCATCGCGCAGCAGGTCGTTACCGGCAGTGATGATCAGCGTTTCGGGCAGACCTTTAAGCTGTTCGACTTTAGCGCGCAGCGGAAACAAAGTGATGTCGTTCTGATCTGTATCCTTATCCAGCAGCGCGGCACCGAACCATTTCATCGCTGCCTTGGTCAACCACGGGCCATCGCCGAAGGCGGCATAGGAGCTGTTGTCCGATACGTTGTCGGTAACCGGGTAGAACAGGAGCTGCGTACTGATTTTTGGGCCTTTGCGGGCTTTTGACATCAACGACAGAGCGATAGCCATCGTGCCGCCTGCGCTGTCACCAGCCACGGCGATACGGGCAGCATCGACATTCAATTGATCGGCATGTGCCGCGACATATTCCAGCGCGGCATAGGCCTGTTCATGCGGTACGGGGAATTTCACGTCCGGTGTGCGGTCATAATCGACGAAAACGACAGCGGCATGAGAGCCGACGGCGATCTCGCGAACCAGGCGGTCATGGGTATTCTTGCTGCCGAGCATCCAGCCGCCGCCATGCGTATAGAGAATGACGGGGAGTTTTTCGTTTTGTGTGCCTTGCGGACGGACGATGCGGATTTCAACTTTGCCGGTCGGGCCAACGGGAAAGGCGACATCCATAATGTCAGCGGGCAATTTTTTCACGTCGATCTTTTGAACATTCTCCAGAACATCGCGCGCTTGCTCAGGGGTGAGGGTATAGAGGGGCGGTCCACCGGCGGCCGCGACAGCATCAAGGAAGCCTTTGGTTTGCGCTTCCAGAAAGATGGGTTTGCCAGCGGCGGGCGTTACGGATTTCAGGGCTGTATTGGTCATGATGTCTCTCTTTTCTTTTCGGTTATTGTTATGGGGCAGTGATTACAAAGTGGGTTTTTGTGTTTTGGGCAGGGGCGGCTTCACTGAATAGCCATCGTGAGCCAGCCACATTTCAACCGCGTGATATTGTTGTTCGACTGTCATTTTTTTATTCCTTCGCTTGTAGTGTTATATTGTGTACCGTTAAGTACAATAATAGATGCGGCAGTGGATAGCGTCAATACAAATCTGTACCAATCGGTAATTTATTTTACAAGGCTTTGATTATAAACGATTAATTACGCAGTTTTGAGCAGATCCTGAAGATCTAGCGGGTCTGAAGTCATATGCAACTCACCGTCCGGGGTAAGTGGCCACTCGTTTTCGGGCCTGTCCCAGTACAATTCGACGCCATTCCCGTCCGGATCACGCAGGTAGAGCGCTTGGCTGACGCCATGGTCGGCGGCGCCTTCCAGTGCAATGCCTGCTTTCGTCAAACGCCGCAGAGTATCGGCCAGTGCCCTGCGCGTCGGATAAAGAATGGCGAGGTGGTAAAGGCCGGTGCTGTGCGGCGGCGGGGGCGGGGCGTCTTTGCTTTCCCACGTATTCAATCCGATATGGTGATGGTAATCACCCGCCGCTATAAAGGCCGCGCTCTTGCCGTAGCGCTGGGTGACGTGAAAACCCAGTACATCGCGGTAGAAGGACAAGGCGCGTTCGATATCAGCGACCTTCAGGTGCACGTGGCCGATGCGGGTGCCGGGGTCGATGGGTTCTGGAGGTAGCGTTTCTGTCATCATGGCCATTTACCTAGGCCATCATGCTGATGTTTCAATGATTCTTATATTACGGGAACCATCATTTTCTTGCCGCGTTTGTCCGGCAGTGGTTGTTTATAACAGACAAGGATGCGCGATGGCCAATACGCACATGCATATCGACGAGCATACTAGCCGCCACGGATTTAATCTGGGTCGGGGCGCGCCTCCGGTGCTGGAATCCAGTGTGTTGCTGACATTGGCGGGAGCGGGAATGGCTTTGATCGGTTTGCCGTTTGCGGCTTTCGGCGGCAATGTTCAGATTTTCGGGTTGATCCTGCTGTTAAGCGGCGTGGCGTCGTTTTTGTACGGTGCGGTGACGGGCGGGGCTTTCATTATCAGTGGTTACGTGCGTGATTTTAGAAAGCACTGGCGGCCCCGTTATAAGAAAGCGCTTTTGACCGGGGCGCTGGCGGGATTGTTTTTTTCGCTGCCTTATCTTCCGGCGGCACCGATCCTGATGATTGTCTGTGCGGCGGTGGCGGTGCATTTTGTGCGCAAGGCCTCGGGCGATACGGCTTTTCCCGCCTTTCCTGCGGAAGATAGCGATACACGCCAGCGATGACCGTGATATTATGGGCGTATGACGGCGCACCGGAAAATCAATATCAAGCTTACACCCAAGGCGTCTTCTGATCGTATCGGCGATATGCGTCCCGGTGCCGATGGCGGTGAGGTGCTGGCGGTTTATGTGACGGCGGTGCCGGAGGACGGTAAAGCGAATGAAGCGATGATTCGTCTTCTGGCGGCGCATTTTGACGTGGCGCCTTCATCTGTGGTAATCGTGCGCGGGCATACCAGCCGCCACAAAACGATTGAGATTCCAATATGAGTAACACTGAACTTCCCGTCACCGACAAACCACCGTTCTGGCCACAGGCAAAATTGGCTTTGGCCGGGCGCTGTCCGCATTGCGGTAAAGGGAAATTATTTCGCAGTTATCTGAAGCAAGTGAGTGACTGCGCGGAGTGCGACGAGCATTTCGGTGATATCCGCGCCGATGACGGTCCGGCGTGGCTGACGATTTTGGCGGTTGGTCACATCATTGTGCCGCTGGTGGTGGAGTTCGAACGCGATCCCGTCTGGCCGATGTGGGTATCGATGTTGCTGTGGCCGTCACTGGCGCTGGTGTTGTCGCTGGCGTTGCTGCCGCTTTCCAAGGGATTGTTTATTACTATTCTGTGGCGCGGACGCAAATTCAAAGCGGCTTGATGTTCATACTGAAATTCTGATTGCCGTATTCAATGATTTTATTCACGCGCTGATGCATCGGCGAATCCGGCTCCAAATCCTTGAACGGGATAACGCCGGTGGCGCTGGTCTGATCGGTCGGGCGGCGCGGGTGGATTTCAAAAATCACGACGCGGCTGTATAGATCATAAAATCGCCGTGCGAAAATATCATCGAGTTTGCTGCCCGAGAGGCCTTGTAGAATTGTTCCCGGCGGGTTTTCCTCGCCGCCGCGCCCCAGTTCCTCGACCCAGCCATCGTTATTGAAGCGGATTTTCATGTGTGGTTCGAGCTGAAAAATCATTTTGTTACCGGGGGCGGGTGGTTGCTTACTGCCTATCTTCGTGAATTTCATGGTGAAAATCCTTTCTGAAGCCATCGTTGTGACGTGCCTACGATACCATGAATTGTGAGAGGTCAAAATGCTCTCTGCGGCGCTGCTCATATCGTCTCATCACAACCGTATTCAGTTATGCTGCTATGCGAGGTAGCCGGGTTTACGCACCCGGCGACTGTGGTGTAATCTCTGTCCCATAAATAATGAAGACTAATAAAACAGGGACAAGTTTCATCATGGAGCAGGGGCGCGATTTCGCAGCCGGTCGGCGCGACGGCATTCAGAAGATACAGGCATTGATCCCTACGGATATTGAAAAATATGCCACCATGGTCGTCACTGACAATGCCACGTTCCTCAGCAAGCAAGATGCGTTGCATCCGCTGGTGCATATGGCGCGGGCGCTGACCAAGGCCAATCTCGATTGTTTCCGCGCGGCGGCGGACCAGCTTGAATCCGGGGTGACTGTATATCAACTGACGGGCGCGGTTTCTCTCCCTACTTACCGATGCATTATCGATGGTGATTATCAGGCCGGTGTGATGTCGGCGGTGGAAGATATGATTGCGCTGCTGGGGACAATTGACGGCGCGGCGATCTATAAACCTTTTCAGGTGACGGGCAAGGCGCTGGGGCAACTGGCTGACGACAATGATATCCGCCTGTCAACGATGTGCACGTATAACCATGAAATGCTGGTCGATACCATATTTATGCGCATGTATGAAAATATCATCCGTAACATGACGAAATTGAAACATGTCGTTTATGAAGAGAGCGATGAGCCACCAAAGCGGCGCAATTTATTTTCTGGATTTGAAGCGGCGGTCAGGGCGCAGCAGGCGCCGCTTGATCGCTTCAGCAGCCGCCGTAACAAGATGCCTAAATTATGGCCACCACTGAAAACACAGGCGACGATCATGCTGGAATTTTCAGCAGCGACCGATAAGCCTGCGGATGTTGTTGTGCCTGTTCCCCTAAATGACAGCCGTTCTTATGCGGAGGGTTTCATGCGGGGCATGCGCGTCATTTATGATGAATTGCAGCTGGTGCATTTTGATGCTCTGGAGCGGGGCGAAGGTTACGTTTCCTATATCGGGCATGATACCGCCATGGGTAAGCTGGTGGGGCAGGTGGCGTTAAACCAATTCGCCATCCTGCGCGAGAATATGCGCGATGTTATGCATGAACGCCAAATTCTGGGCGCGGGCCAGAATTATGATGATGGCCTGAAAGGTGCGCAGACCCATGTCACGCAAATGGTCGCACAACTGCGGCAGCTACTGATGGCTGATCCGCGGACTGCTACCGATCTCAGCCAGACGAATGCGTTCGATTCCATCCAGCCCTTCTGGCTGCAGGAAATCAGTCGCGTTATCGACGCCGAACGCGCGCCTCGCAAGACGTCCGTGGCTGCCGAGCCCCGGAAACCCTCGGTTTCCTGATTAAATCAAGCTGTCTGGCCGTATTAAGGTAAATCGAAAATTAATTATTTTCGGGTTTAATGGGGGCATAACCGTTTTCGGGGGCAGGAACGTGGCTATGTCGGGGTTTGAGGAAATCGGCGGTTTTCAGCCGCAAAATATGCAATATCCGGCGCTCGCCGCCAGCATGAACGTCAATCTGGTCGTCAATGAACATGGCCAGATATGGATTCTGCACGACAAGCAATTTCCGTGTGTCTTGAACTGGGTGGAATATGACGCCGATGAAGGGAAGCTGGTCCTGGTTTCCCATGACGGCATGATGATTGATTTAGGAATGACGGTGCAGCGGGCGATGCGTAATCGCATGATGGGCGCCACGCATATCAGCACCATGCTGGTCGGTGAAACCAGCATCGAGGATTTTTATATTTTGCCGCTGATAATCAGATAATAAGTAAAAAATTATAAGAGGGGACTTGGTATGGCGCAATATGACAGGCACGGGAATGAAATCAATCCGGCGGGTAGCCGGATGGATTACCTGATCAGCACGGCGCGCAATGAGAAAAGCGAGCCTGGTGCCAATGTTGCCGAACTGGAAAAACTTGAAGCCAAGCTTGGCAATCTTAAAATTGAAAATCCGGGGAAATATTACGCGCTTGATAAGGCGTTGAAAGACGGCACCGGCAAGGATGACCGTCTGGCTGAAATTATTACCGCACCGGGACGTCCCGATGCGGTGAACCGCCATATCCAGCAACTGATCGACAATCCCGGCAATGCCGATGCGATTATCAAGAACATGGAACGCGATGCCGCAACCAGCAAGCCTTCTGCCACTGTCAATAAGACGCCTGCGGCGGTAGCGGCGGCTCCTGCCAAGCCTGAGGCTCCGGCAGCGAGCAGCCAGTCATTTGTCGCGTCGGAAAATACACCCAAGGTGAGCATTCCGGCAGATGTCGTCCGGCAGTCTCCGGGTGCGGCGACCACAGTGGGCGCGGTAGCGGGTGTTGATGTTGAAGTGCCACAGGCTGGCGCACCCGCTGGTGGCGCGGCGGGCGGCGGTATGCAAAATATGATGGCCTCCTTAAGCAATATCATGCCGCAACTGGGGCAAATGCTGCAGGAGATATTTGGCAAGCTGATGGGTGCCTTTGGCGGCTCTAAATCCCTGATGGATCAAGGCAACAATAACATGCTGGCCCAGAAGGCCATGGACATGACGGGTTCCAATGCAAAACTGACGTCTATCGATCCGCAAAGCGGTCGTGTCCTTGAGCCGAATGCGCCGAAGCCGGAGCTGGCACAGGAAGAACGTCCGCAGGTTGCGGGTCCACGGGCGCAAGGTTTGTCAGTGGGTTAGTGCTACGCCACTGCCCATAATCCTTCAATTATTCAGGTATGTAATCCCTTTTTTGGTTTCTGCTCCCGGAGGGGGACGGAATTTTTCTTGCGCAGACTTCCCAATTCTTATATTGAAAAATTGTATTTTCATAAATTCTCGATAGGGGGCGCATTATGGCTGAATCCAATATTATCCAAAGAGAACTCGTCGATATACTGGCTGCCCGTATCCTCTATGCCGATCAAGCCCCCTTGATTTCGTTAGGAAAATTACCGCCTTACAACGATCTGACAGATTCTGAGGGTAATTCTTTGGGCGCGGCCGGGGTTTATTTGGGCGATTTTCATACAATTTTGGGAGAGTATTTAGATGCTCTTGATCCTGCATGTGTCCTGAAACGTGCAATTTTTGATCCTGATGCAATTGCACGCGTTGATCCCATTATGGCGCAGAAGGTTGAGTCTTTGAATGAAGCGCGGCAAAAATCAGGAGCAGGCGTTGATTTTGCTGCAAATTTTAAAGAGGTTGTTGATGCCGCCATTGAGGCGGGTAAGGACGCGGCGGTGGTGGCTAAAGACGTTGATGAAGGCGATATTACAGACATTATTTCGTCCAATCCTGAGGCATGGCAGCTATCTGAGAATTTTGATGAACTTAACATGCTGGAAGCAACGAAAGTCCTGAAAGTTATAGACCAACTCCCTGTTCTGAAATTGTCGGCATCTTTTCCTGATAACCGTGCTATTCCTGATTCTTTGCTGATACCTGCGGATTGTGATGAATCCGATATTCAGAAAGTGGTTAGCGACCTGCGCCTTATAAACAAATGCTATTATGAAACGTACGCTGAATCAAACGCCGAAGATGAGGAAGATGAACCCGGGTATATAGCTGGTTTTAATGCCGCATATATCTGGGTAGAGCAGGCGCTCTCTGAGCTGGAGACGGCGAAGCCCAACACTATGTTTAGTGTTAAACCTAAGCCTCCGGTTACTTTATCGGGAAGTCCTTCACCGTCACCATCTTGCAGGCTGAATTAATTTTTCACCGGAGAGCTTAAACAATAAAATTCACCAACTTCTCCGGCACGAAGATCACCTTTTTGATGTTCTGGCCTTCGAGTTTTTCGGCGATGTTGGGGAGTTCGCTGGCGAGTTTTTTGACTTCGGCTTCGCCTTGGCTGCGGTTCACCTGAATCTCGGCGCGTTTTTTACCGTTGATATGCACGGTGATCAGGACGCTGTCGGATTGCAGCCAGTGGGGGTCGTATGACGGCCACTGGGCGTAGGCGAGGCTTTCGGCATGGCCCAGACGGCTCCAGAGTTCTTCGGCCATGTGCGGGGCGAACGGGGCCAGTACCAGCACAAATTTCTCGGCGATTTCTTTAGGCAGTTTGTCTTGCTTCTTGCTGAGGTTGACGAATTCCATCATTTTCGCGATGGAGGTGTTGAAACGCAGGTTTTCGATGTCCTCCGTCACTTTCTTGACCGTGATGTTAATCTCGCGGCGCAGGTCGTCGGTGGCGGTGTCTTCCTTATCATCGGTGATGAAGTCGGCGAGTTTTCCGGTTTCAAGATTGATCAGCAACGACCAGGCGCGCTCCAGGAAACCATGGACGCCTTTGACGCCGCTGGTCTGCCACGGTTTCACCGCTTCGAGCGGGCCCATGAACATTTCATAGAGGCGAAGCGAGTCCGCGCCGAATTCCGCCACCACGTCATCGGGGTTGACGACGTTGAGTTTGGATTTCGACATTTTTTCTTCGCGGGCGGTAAGCGGCGTTTCGGTGCCCTTCACGAACGGTTTGCTGTCGCGGTATTCGACATCATAGGGGCCGTAGAATTTGCCTTTGTCGTCGCGGTGGCTGATGCCGAGGATCATGCCCTGATTGAAGAGTTTCTTGAAAGGCTCCTTGGTGTGCACCAGTTTGCAATCGTACAAAACCTTGTGCCAGAAGCGGGCATAAAGCAAATGCAGAACCGCATGTTCGACACCGCCGACATAAAGATCAACCGGGCCCCAATATTGTTCGGCTTTGGGATCGAACGGCATCTGGTCGTTGGTGGGGTCCATATAGCGCAAATAATACCAGCAGGAACCCGCCCATTGCGGCATGGTGTTGGTTTCGCGGAGCAATGTTTCCCCGTCCATCTCGACCTTCATCCAGTCGGTGGCGCGGGCGAGCGGCGGTTCGCCGGTGTCGGTCGGTTTATATTCGGTTAGTTCCGGCAGTGTGATCGGCAGTTGATCGTAAGCCACAGGAAGGATCGCGCCGGTTTTTTCATTATGCAGGATCGGGAACGGTTCGCCCCAGTAACGCTGGCGCGAGAACAGCCAGTCACGCAGTTTGTAGGTGGTCTGGCCTTCGCCGACTTTTTTATCTTCCAGCCATTTGATCATTTTGGCTTTGGCTTGCGCTGTGGGCATGCCGTCAAGGAAGCCTGAATTGATGGCCACGCCTTCTTCGCCATACGCGGCTTCGGCGATGTTGCCGCCTTTGACCACTTCGATAATAGGTAGCTTAAAGACCTTGGCGAATTCATAATCGCGTTCGTCATGGCCGGGGACGGACATGATCGCGCCGGAGCCGTAATCGGCCTTGACGTAATCGGCGATCCAGATCGGGGTTTTCGCGTTGTTCACAGGGTTGATCGCGTAGGCACCGGTGAAGACACCGGTTTTTTCCTTGGCGGCGGCGAGATCGCGGTCGAGGTCGCTGGTGTTTTTGACTTTCTCGATATAGGCGTCAATCGCTGCGCGTTGTGCGGCTGTGGTGATTTCCTGCACCAGCGGATGTTCGGGAGCCAGTACGCAGAAGGTCGCGCCGAACAAGGTGTCGGGGCGCGTTGTAAACACTTCAAATGTCTTGTCCGCGCCATCGATACCGAAGGTGACACGCGCGCCGACCGATTTACCGATCCACTGGCGCTGCATCTCGATAATGCCCGCGGGCCAGTCAAGCTCGTCGAGATCGACGAGCAGGCGTTCGGCGTAGGCGGTGATCTTCAGCATCCATTGACGCATCATGCGGCGTTCGACCGGATCGCCTGTCTCTACATACTTGCCGTCCTGCACTTCTTCGTTGGCCAGCACGGTGCCTTGTGCCGGGCACCAGTTCACGGGGACTTCGGCGAGATAGGCGAGGCCTTGCTCATAAAGCTTCAGGAAAATCCATTGCGTCCAGCGGTAATATTCGACGCTGCTGGTATCAACCTCGCGCTTCCAGTCATAGGACAGGCCGAGGCGTTTGATCTGCTTGCGGAAGTTGGTGACGTTTTCCTTGGTGATGATGGCGGGGTGGCGGCCTTCGCGCACGGCGGCGCGTTCGGCGGGCAGGCCAAAGGCGTCCCAGCCCATCGGGTGCAGGACGTTGAAGCCGTTCATACGCTTGTAACGGGCGATGATGTCGGTGGCGGTGTAACCCTCCGGGTGACCCACATGCAGGCCTGCGCCCGAGGGGTACGGGAACATGTCGAGCACGTAATATTTCGGTTTGCTGTAATCGTTCGTCACGCTGAAGGTGGCGTTGTCCTCCCAGTGCTTTTGCCATTTGGGTTCGATTGCCGACGGATCGTATTTCGCGCTCATGTCTTGCTCGGAATTGTTGTGTGGTTATAAGGGATTATGAATAGCACAGGCATCCTTGAAAATCACAGGGTTGTTTGCTGTTTTGTATTTACATATTTTATAAAAAAGGGAGAAAAGGCTTTGCGATCCGGTGATGTTTTGTCACAGTAACCACACGCCTGATTCAACCCCGCTTTTGGAGATTATTCCCGCGATGGCCGTTCCTCACGACCTTCCTCTGCTTTCGACGATTGCCGTGGGCATGAGCCTTGCCTTTGTGCTGGGGCTGACGGCGGTGAAGCTGCGGGTGCCGCCGATTGTCGGTTACCTGCTGGCCGGGGTGATCATGGGGCCGTTTACGCCGGGTTATGTCGCCGATCTGCATCTGGCGGAGCAGCTCTCGGAAATTGGGATTGTGCTGCTGATGTTCGGGGTGGGTCTGCATTTCTCGCTCAAGGACTTGATGGAGGTGCGGCGCATCGCGCTGCCCGGGGCGGTGGTGCAGATAGGTGTGGCGATGGCGATGGGGGCGGGCCTGACCCATTTCTGGGGCTGGTCGCTGGCCAGCGGTCTGATGTTCGGGCTGGCGCTTTCGGTGGCTTCGACCGTGGTGCTGCTGCGTTCGCTTGAGGAACATAACCTGATCCAGACCAATGACGGGCGCATCGCGATTGGTTGGCTGATTGTTGAAGACCTTGTAATGGTGCTGGCGCTGGTGCTGATTCCGGCGTTGGCGGTCACTTATGGCGCGCCTGCTGAAGGGGCCGAGGCCGTTGTTCATGCGCCGTTGTGGCAGACGATGGGTATCGCCATCGGCAAGGTGATTGTTTTCGTGCTGGTGATGCTGGTGATCGGTAAGCGTGTATTGCCGTGGCTGCTGACGACGGTAGCGCGGACACGGTCGCGCGAGTTGTTTACCCTGGCGGTGTTCGGAATGGCGCTCGGGGTGGCGTTCGGGGCATCGAAAATGTTCGGCGTTTCCTTTGCGCTGGGTGCGTTTTTTGCCGGGATGATGATCCGCGAATCCGACCTGAACCACGAAGTCGCCGACCGTGCCCTGCCGTTTCAGGATGCGTTTGCGGTTTTGTTCTTCGTGGCCGTCGGCATGCTTTTCAATCCCTCCATTTTGTGGGAACAGCCGTTGAATGTGGCGCTGGTGGTGGCGATCATTATGATCGGTAAATCACTGGCGGCATTCCTGATTGTCCTGTTGTTCGGCTATCCGCTAAAAACAGGGTTGCTGGTGTCGGCGGGTCTGGCACAGATCGGTGAGTTTTCCTTCATTCTGGTGACGCTTGGCATGTCCTATGGCTTGTTGCCGGAGGCGGGGCGTGATCTGATTTTGGCGGGCGCGATGATTTCGATTGCGCTCAATCCGCTGACCTTCTATTTCTCGCGTCATATTTATGAGTATGTCGGGCGGCAGCCGAAACTTTCCGGAATTTTTAATATGCGCGATAATAATCTGGCCTGTCTGCGCGCCGATGAAAAACTGGTGTTGCGCGATCTGGTGATCCTTGTCGGCTATGGCCGCGTGGGGCGGCATATCTGTGAAAATATTCAGGATGCACATATCGATCTTGTCGTCGTCGATCAGAACCGTGAACGTGTGGAGGCGTTGCGCGAAAACGGATTCCATGCAATTGCCGGGGATGCGAGTTATCCGGACGTTTTGCGGGAAGCGGCGATTGAAAAAGCCAAGGCGGTGGTGATTACTGTGCCCGATCCGTTCGAGACGAGACGTATCCTTGAGACTGCGCGCGAGATTAAACCGGACATCAAAGTGCTGGTGCGCGCCCATAATGATGAGGAATTGAGTTACTTCATGGAGCAAAACGTCAATCTGGCCTTGACCGGCCCACGTGAAATTGGCCGCCGGATGGTTGAGTACCTGTTTGCCATGAAAAACCCTGTAACGGATACGCACTGATAATCACATGATCTCTATAGGTATTATCGGCGGTGGATTCGCGGGATTGTCGACGCTGGCGGCGCTGGTGCGGCATGCACGTGAGCCGATTCATATCACGATTTACAATCCTGATGCGGCGCTGGGGCGCGGCAAGGCCTATAGTACGCAAGACCCGCTTCATTTGCTGAATGTGCGCGCCGGGGCCATGGGTGCCCATGCGGGACAAGACGATGATTTTTTCGCCTGGCTGATGGAAAACAAAATAGATTTTCAGGCTTCCGATTTCGCGCCCCGTGCTTTGTATGGCCGCTATCTCGATCATGTGCTGGCGGAAACGCTGGTGCAGGCGCAGAAGAAAGATATTCGTATTTTTGCCGTCCATGAAAAAGTTGCCGATGTCACGGATGCCGACGGCAAGCTGGCGGTAAAAACGATTGTCGAAACCAAGATACATGACGGCGTTATTCTGGCTTGCGGTAATGACAGGCCACGTTTGCCGGTTCTGGGCGATAAAGTGGCCAGTCATGCGGGTTGGTGGCGTCATCCTTATCTGATGGAACGCTGGCCGGATATTCGTCATGCGGGCCATGTGGTCATTATCGGTAGCGGCCTGAGCATGGTCGATGCGCTGGTGACCTTGCGGCGTGAGAAATATGACGGCGATATTACGGTGGTGTCCAGCCATGGCCGTCATCCGCTTTCGCATCCTGAGACCGGGACGCCGTTTACGTGGGATGAAGCCACAGCGCTGGCGATCAAACGGCCTTCGCAGTTGCTGCATCAATTGCGGCGTCAGGTGGCCGAGTCGGATGCTGACTGGCGCGATGTGCTGGACGGGTTGCGGCCCTATGCGAACCGGATATGGCGCGGCTTTTCCCCTCAGGACCGTCTGCGCGCGCAGCGTTACATGTCGTTGTGGAATATTTTCCGCCACCGCATTCCGGCGGCGATGCACGATCTGATCCGCGATCTTGAAAAACAGGGGCAGTTGCGCCGGACGGCGGGTCGCGTCAGCAAGATCGAGGCGATGGGCAGTTCGCTGAACGTTTATACCAGCGCGGGCGTCAAGGAAGGCCAGATCGTGATCAACTGCATGGGTTACGATTACCGGGTTACGCCTGACGACAAAGGGCTGCTGGCGGGGCTGGTGCGTTCCGGCATGGTGACGCTGGCCGAAGCATATCCGCAGCCGGTGGATGGTGATACGTTGCGGCTGCACGGCCAGCATGCACTTTATGCGGTGGGACCGCTGTTGCAGGGCTATTTCATCGAAAGCACCGCCGTCCGCGAGATCCGGCAGCAGGCGGATAAGGCAGCGGTTGGCTTGCTGCAGGCGCTTTCAGCCTAAATTTGTAAAATCCGGTGAAATATGGCAAACATCCTCTTCCGAAGAAGGGGACGTCTTATGAACCGTGATTATATTGAGCAGCGTCAGGCTGCGCTGACCCAGCTTTGCCGCATGATCGAGACGACCGATTATGCGCCGTGGGACATCGCCATGCAGCACGATTCTGCCAGTGCCGGACGGATTACAGGCCATTGCTTTGATTCCGCGCGCCAAATGTCGGCTGTCCTGCTCGATGCTTTCTGGCAGTTGCGCGAAGGGAAAGACCTGCAAAGTTTTTGCAATCCGCAGGCCATCCCCGGTTATGAACGCCCCGCCTTTCCTGATAATGCTGCCGGGGGCCGTGCTTCGGCGCTGGAAGATGCTGCGTTGCTGATTACCGCGATGGATACGCGTCCTTTTATCAGTTTCGTGTCCGGCGATGTTCAGAAAGATGTCGGCGGGTTTTTAAACGGCCATCTTCATAACTGGCTGTTGCAGGTGCAAAAGCAATGGCGTTCTGCGGGTGCCGGTGTGCGCTCGGCGATACTGGATGGCACCGTGCCCAAGCGCGAACCGGAGAAGGCCACATTCAAGACGATGTTTCTGGTGTTGCGTGAGTGTTTTGCCATCGGGGAGCCGCGCCCTTCGCCGCTGATTAATCAGGCCGCGCAGAAATTTGCCGCCCAATATACGGCTAAATGCTGGCCGCTCAGTACACAGCCGGTCATGCCGGAAACGAAAGGCGCTTGCGTTCTCCGTCATGTATCGACTGAATTTCAGGAATGGTATTTTGGTTGCGGCAAAACGCAAATTGACCGCGCCGATCCGCAGGCCGCGCATAAGGCTGAAGATGTTTTTGTGAATTTGCGTGAAGAATTCCACAAGCGCAGTCGTGCTTGCGGTGTCGATCAGGATGCGCCGTGTCCCGGCACCTGCGTTCAGGATTCTTTCGATGCGTTGCCGGATGATGCTTACAAGCAGAAATGCCGTATCGCGGTCGATACGATCATCGTGCGCATAAAATAATAGAGATCAGGCTTTCTTGTCGAAAGCGGCGAGCAGTTCTTCCGTCATGTCCTGCACTGTTTCAATCACCGACACACTGGCCTTGTAGGCGGTTTTGGCAATCGTCATGTTGACAGCTTCCTCGGCCAGATCGACGTTGGGCGTGTTGACGTAGCCTTCGTTGTTGGCAAACGGCGAGTCCGGATCGTAGGACGGCGTGAAAGGCTGGGTTTTGGGCACGAAATCGCTGCGCACACCCTGCCCGCCGCCGGATGTATCGCTCTGGGCGGTTTGCTGGGTTGTGATCGGGGTGTAATCAGCCGTCTGCAGATTGGCAATATTGGAGGCACTCGCCTCGACCTTCTTGCTGGCGGCCTGTAGCCCGGATAATGCAATCTGGATGGTGTTTATCATTTTTTCAGGATATCATGCTTAGATTAATATTGCCTGAAAAATTAGGGCAATTGCCCGCGAATCAAAGACTTAATCCCGAGGTTACAGCATGTCCAAGACCGTTCGTTTCGTCCTGATGGGGGCCGTTTGTGCCATGATTGCCGGGGCCGTGCCTGCCGCGCAGGCCCGTGTCACCGGTTCCGGTTCCGGGCCTAAGCCGACGATTTGGGCCTGGTGGCCCAGCCATTGGGACAATCTCGATTTCACCCCCTATATCGATCATCCGACCCACAGCCATAACGGCCAGTGGGACCAGGATGATTGGACGCCTGCCGACTGGGCGGCGCAGCGCGGCGGCAAGAATATGAACGTCATCAAGGGTTTTTATAAATCCGACATCATCCGCAGCCAGCTTGTCGATGACGATGTTCCCGTGCTCGTCGTTGGCCCGTCTTTCTACATGCTGGGTGGACATGACAAACGCCGCGTTATGGAAGTGATGGATGATGAATTCAAAATCACCTCCGGCAAGCTTAACGGTATGTTCATGCTGCGCGACTGGCGCACCAAGAAGGATATCGGCAGCTACACGACCTATGGCTTGCAGCTTGAATAGGCATTTCTCCGTTTGAAAAAGAAAAACCCCGGACCAGTCCGGGGTTTTTCTTTAAGCCTTGGTATTAAATATCCGTGCGCTCGCGAGTGGTGATGTCGGCGCTGCCGGAGAGCATTTTATGCACGGGGCATTTATCCGCGATTTCCAGTATGCGCTGGCGTTGTTCGGCGGTCAGTTGCGGGCCATGGATAACGATCTCGCGGCTGATGTGATCGCGGTCGCCTTGCTTCTCATGGGTGAGGAAGACCTCCATATTGTCCATAGGCCACTCTTTGCGGTCAACATACATGCGCACGGTGATCGATGTGCAGGAACCCAGTGCGCCTAGTAACAGGCTGACAGGCGTGGCACCGGTGCCATCGCCGCCGAGGCTGCGCGGTTCATCGGCGGTGACGACATGCGGCCCCGCCTGCATTTTCTGCTGGTATTTGCCTTGTCCGGTGCCGGTGACCGATACCTTGGTGATGCCTGACATGGGTTAGTACATCGCTTCGCGGATGGCGTCGGTCAGTTTCAGGAAGTCCTGTGCATCGCCGAGAATTTCATTGCCCGATTTTCCGACGATACGTTCGCCGGTGCGCACCTGATAGATCGATGCCGTAAAGCCCGTTCTCAGGAAGCCGAAGCTTTCTTCGAATACGCATTCGAAATCGGTTTCCACTTCGAGGAAGCCATCGGTTTCAATGGTCTTCAGTTTCACATGGCGCATATTGGGGCCTTCGGGCGAAGGCGAGAATTTGGTATCGGCTATGCGCGTGATGGTGCGGCCTTCGGGGAGCAGGGCGTTTACACCCGCTTCGCAACCCTTGGCCAGTTTGGCATCGGCTTGTTCGCGTGATACGCAGCCGCTTAACAGTATGGCGCAGGCACCCAGTATTACGAATGTGTGTAAACGTGTTTTCATCGATATTCCCCCTCCGGAAAGCAAATGACGTGCTGATTCTAGGGAGTGATGCGGGTGCTGTCCAGTAGGGTTGGGGTACAATAAAACCCCCGCCTGACGGCGGGGGAGGATTTTACTTACAACCAGTCTAGATTTGCATTTCTCTCTTTATACCCTCTGGTACGCTTTGTTCGTTTAAGGATGTATCCGTTCTGCTCAACGCTCATCCCTTTTGTTATGTTTATTGTCTTTCACACTCTATTGCGGAGGCTTTACCGCCCTTTGTCCGCGTCCTATGATCCCAACCTAGAAATAAATGATCACTTTGGCAATATAAAATGTAACTAAATTACAAAATAGAAAGATTATTTCTTATTATATTTCGTCTAATTGACAGAGGCCGCAGAAAGCTTAAGATCTTTCCAGCTTCACGATGTTCTCCCCCGCTTTTACCTGATTCCGCAACCACGTGACCTGACGTTTGGCATATTGCCGTGTGTCGGTCTGTGCCTGTTCGATGGCTTCTGGCAGCGATAGCGACCCGTGCAGGTGTGCCTGTAGAGGTCTGAACCCTAGCGCCTGTGTTACACCTCCCTCCGCCAGTACTGCGCCTGTAGCGATCAGGGCGTCATAGGCGCGGGTTTCTTCAAGCGCCCCTTGATCCATCATCGCCAAAAAACGGCGGTTGCAGCGGTCATACAGGACATCGCGCGGCGGATCGAGCACCAGCACGTCATAGCGCCATTCCGGCACCGGGGGCACGGGGGGCTGTGCTTGCCATTCGGCCAGACTTTTCCCGGTCGCTTCCAGCACTTCCCAAGCACGGATCAGGCGCTGGGTGTCGTTGGGGTGCAGACGTGCGGCCATCACCGGATCGTGCTTTTTGAAGGCTTCGTGAAAGGCGGGGTTGCCCAGTGCGCGCTGACGGGCGTTCATCATTTCCCTGATCTCGGCAGGGACGTCCGGCACAGGCGAAAGCCCCTCCATCAATGTCCGCAGATAAAGCCCGGTGCCGCCGACCAGAATGGGTGTCTGTTTGTTTGCCAGTACCTCTTTAATGGCGGCCACGGCCAGCGCCGTCCAGCGTGTGGCGGAACAAATTTCCGTGGGTGGTATGACACCATACAGACTATGCGGTGCGGCCTCTTCGTCCGTAGCAGAGGGTCGCGCTGTCAGCAGCGGCAGCGCGTCGTAAACCTGCAAGGCGTCGCTGTTGATGATTACGCCGCCGAGGGCGCGGGCCTTTTCAATGGCAAGGGCCGACTTGCCACTGGCTGTCGGCCCTGCGATGACGTGGATGATTGCGTTCACTTTATTTCTTCGGGCTGGTTTTTTTCAGTTTCAGCGCGACGAAACGCACATCACCTTCGCGGTTGACCAGCAGCAGCACCGAATTGCGTCCGGTGGCAGCGGCCTTGTCGATGACATCTTTCGCGGTCTTGGGATCGGTCACCGTTTGCTGGTTGATTTCAACGATCACATCGCCCGCTGTCAGGCCTTTTTCAGCCGCTTCGGAGGAAGGTTTCGTATCAATCACGATCACGCCGTTCACATCGTCGCCGATATTATAGGCTTGGCGGTCCTGTGCGCTGATGGCCCCTATCGAAAGCCCTACGGATTCGATCTTGGTGAGTTCGCCGGTCGGGCCGGTTTCTTCATCTTCTTCACCATCTTTGGGCAGGAGACCGTCATCTTCGGCTTTTTCCAGTTCGCCGACTTTGATCTTCGCAGATTTCATCTGGCCGTCGCGCCAGAATTCAATCGTGGCTTCGGTGTCGATGTTGGCTTCGGCGACCAGGCGGGGCAGTTCGCGCATTTCCTTGATCGGCTTGCCGTTGAATTTCAGCACGATGTCGCCGGGTTTGATCCCGGCGATTTCTGCCGGGCCTGTCGGTGTAACGCTGGCGATCAGCGCGCCTTGCGCGTCTTTCAGGCCAAAGCTTTCGGCGATATCGTCTGTGACGGCCTGAATGCGGACGCCCAGCCAGCCGCGGCGTGTGCGGCCATATTTAACCAACTGGTCGATGACCGGTTTGGCCAGCGCCGAGGGAATGGCAAAGCCGATACCGACGGAGCCACCCGAGGGTGAGAAAATAGCGGTGTTGATGCCGATGACTTCACCGTTCAGGTTGAACATCGGCCCGCCTGAATTGCCACGGTTGATCGAGGCGTCGGTCTGGATGAAATCGTCATAGGGGCCGGATTGGATATCGCGCTGCTGTGCCGATACGATCCCGGCGGTGACGGTGCCGCCCAAACCGAACGGGTTGCCAATCGCCAGAATCCAGTCGCCTACGCGCAGGTTGCTGCTGTCGCCGAATTTAACGGCGGTGAGTTTCTTCTCGGTTTTCACTTTCAGCAACGCCAGATCGATTTTGTCATCGCGGGCGATTACTTCTGCGGGCAGCGAGGTGTCGTCATGCAGGGTTATGCGCACTTCGTCAGCGTCTTTGATGACGTGGTTGTTGGTGACGATCAGGCCTTGTTCGGCGTCAACAATGAAGCCGGAGCCGAGTGAGGCGGGCGGCGTCATCGGCATGCCTTCGCCGCGCTGTTCCATGAAGTCTTCAAAGAAATCTTCAAACGGCGAGCCGGGCGGGAAATGCGGCATCTCGGGGAAGTCTTTGGGTTGCAGCGCCTTGTGCGTCGATGAAATATTGACGACGGAGGGCAGCAATTTTTCGGACAGGTCTGCAAAGCTGTTGGGGAATGTCTTGGCGGGGCTGGGCCCGAATTGCGCATGTGCTGCCGAAATGAACGGACTTGCAGAGGTGAGTGTTGCCAGAACACACAGGGCGGCCATTTGTTTACGCATCTCAATACCTTCTTGTTTGTTTCTTGTCTGAGAATAGAAAATCAATGCTGATAAGGTATGACCAACAGCAGGGGCGGTCAACCGGTGGCCGCGACGCTGATGAAAAAATCACAATTTCTGCAAAATCCACGCCGTAAAAAGTCCCAGACCTGCCATGAAAAAGCCAAAAAATCTCAGTTTTTCAGGCGGCAGGGTCAGCGCTGTTGCCATCATACGCCTGACTGAATCCGTAAATAACGCATATAACAGGCCTTCGATCACCAGCATCAGGGCAAAAGCGGTCAGGATGTATTGTATAAACGATTCCATCCTGAATCTTCAGTCCTGCGGTTAGCGCGCGTTGTTGAAGTGCTTGAAAAAATCACCCGTCGGAGAAAGGATCAGGCGCGTGTCGCCATTGGACATCGACGACTTGTAGGCTTCCAGAGAACGGATGAAATCGTAGAACGCCGGGTCTTTACCCATTGCTTCGGCATAGGTTTTGATCGCTTCGTTGTCACCGGCACCGCGTAGCATTTGTGCCTGCTGTTGCGCTTCGGCGATCAGCACGGTGCGTTCTTTTTCAGCCGTGGAACGGATTTCCAGCGCGCGTTCTTCACCCTTGGCACGGGTTTCGGTGGCGCGTTCGATCAGTTCGGACACCATACGTTTAACGGTTGATTGGCGTAGTTCCGGAGTCAGGTCGGCGCGGACGATACGGATATCGACGATCTCGATCCCGAGATTATCGCGCTCGATCTGCGTGTTCACGCGGGTGCGGATTTCATTCATGATTCCGCCGCGCGCGGTGGAGAGCAGGTCTTTCAGGGTACGCTTACCGAGAACCGCGCGGGTGGATTCGTTCATGATGCCCTGAATGCGGTCATAGGCGGCATTTTCGGTGCGCAGCGTTTTCATGAATTTGAGCGGATCGGCAATGCGGTAACGGGCAAAAGTATCGACGATGATCGGTTCGCCGCTGGCGATACCTTCATCAACCGGGGACGTGTCGCCTTCCAGACGGCGCTGGGTCGATGAAATAACGATTTGTTCCGGCGGCGGATCGACGGCGAGGATGCGGCCGTCAAAACGGCGCACTTCCTGCACCACTGGGATTTTGAAATGCAGGCCGGGTTTTTTGACATCGCCGACGGGTTCACCCAGATGCAGGACAATCGCCTGTTCTCTTTCATCGACTGTAAAGAGTGACTGGCTTAAGCCGACGACGGCAACGGCGAGAATGATAAAAGCAAAACTGAATTTCAGGTTCATGACAGGAAATCCTTATTGTTTGCTGCTGCTGGCAGGGGCACCAGCGGCGGGTTTAAGTTCATTGAGCGGCATGTAGGGCACGACACCGGCTTTGCTGGCATCGCCGTCCATGATGATCTTCTGGGCGTTCTTCATCACGTCTTCCATCGTTTCGATGTAAAGGCGGGTTTTTGTCACGTCCTTGTTGACAAGATAGGCAGAATAAATCGAGTTGAAACGGTCGGCATCACCCTTGGCGCGGGCGGTGACGGATTGCTTGTAACCTTCTGCTTCCTGCTTCATGCGGATGGCATCACCGCGTGCTTTGGGCAGAATATCCTCGCGGTAGGCACCGGCACGGTTTTGCACTTCAATGGCGTCTTGCTTGGCGGATTGCACGTCCTGGAATGAGTCCTGCACATCGGGATGCACTTCGGCGCGCTGGATCAGAACCTGATTGATATTGATGCCGGATTTATAACCGTCCAGCGTTTTGCTCATGATATCGCGGGCGCGGTTGGCGACGTTGTCGCGTTCTTGCGTAATCAGCGGGAACATCAGCGTCTGGCCGACCACTTCACGGATAGCGCTTTCAGCGACTTTCTTGATGGTGTTTTCCGGATCGCGGATATTGAACAGGTAATCCTCCGCTGAAGAAATCGTCCACAGCACGACCATGTCCATATCGACGATATTGGCGTCCGATGTCAGCATCAGGCTTTCTTCCGGTATGTTCTGGCGCTGGGCGGAGCCGCCGATCACCGTGCGGTCGGAAAAACCGACCGACAGGCGACGCATTTCGGAAACATTCAGCTTGGTCAGCGTTTCAATCGGATAGGGCAGGCGGTAGCCCAGACCTTCAGTAACTTTCGTATCTTTCCATTTGCCGAAACGCTGGATTACACCGTTTTCACCGGGGACGATGATATAAAAACCGCTTGCCAGCCATAAGGCGGCGATGCCCAATGCGATCAGGCCGAACAAACGCGGGCCTTGAAAGCCTGTGGGGAAAACCTGACGCAGGTTTTCCTGCGCTTTTTTCAGCATTTCATCAAGATCGGGTGGGATATCGCTTCCGGGGCCGCGTCCTGAACCGCCGCCACCGCCACTGCCGCCCCATGGTCCGCGGTTGCCGCCACGGTTATCGCCGCCGGACGGGCGACCCCAGGGATTATTCGGTTGGTCAGGCATCGGTAAATCCTCGATTTTTCTTGAACTACAGGGCTGTGTAAGAATATCTCTTTTCCGAGAGAAAACAACCGAAACCGGAAAATATTATGACCACTGACATTGAGTCGGCCATCGAAACAGCCCTGCGTCAGGTGAAAGACCCTGATCGCGGGCAGGACATTGTCAGTTTGCATATGGTGACGGGGTTACAGGTGAAGGACGGTCATGCGGTCTTTGCTATCGAAGTCGATCCGAAACGTGGGCCATCGCTCGAATCATTGCGTCAGGAAGCTGAAGCTGTTGTGCGCGCGGTGCCGGGTGTGACATCGGTGCAGGCGGTGCTGACGGCGGAACGCGCGAAAGCGGCGGCTGTTGCTGCCGATCCGCATGGCATGAGTAAAAATCCGGTGCTGGATTTGCCGATCCGCCAGATTATCGCGGTGGCCTCGGGTAAGGGTGGCGTTGGTAAATCGACCGTAGCGATCAATCTGGCGGTGGCGCTGGCGCAACAGGGTTTAAAAGTCGGATTGCTGGATGCCGATATCTACGGGCCTTCGGTGCCGCGCCTGACAGGTTTAAGTGGTAAGCCGACACAGGACGCGGATGGGCAACTGGTGCCGTTAGCCGCGCATGGCCTGAAAATTATGTCGATCGGTTTCATGGTGGAAAATGAAACACCAATGATCTGGCGCGGGCCGATGGTGCAGACAGCGCTCTACCAGATGCTGCGCGATGTGGCGTGGGGTACGCCCGCCGATCCGCTGGATGTGCTGGTCGTCGATATGCCGCCGGGCACGGGCGATGCGCAACTGACACTGGCGCAGAAGGTGCCGCTCGCGGGCGCGGTGATCGTTTCGACGCCGCAGGACCTGGCATTGATCGATGCGCGCAAGGGGATTGAGATGTTCCGGCAGGTAAAAGTGCCTGTACTGGGTCTGATCGAGAATATGAGTACATTCATCTGCCCGGATTGCGGTCATGAATCGCATATCTTCGGTCATGGCGGCGCGCGGGCAGAGGCCGAGAAGATAGGTGTGCCTTTCCTCGGTGAAATTCCGCTGCATGCTGATATTCGGCGATTTAGCGATGCGGGGACGCCTGTCGTTTTGCAGGGGACGAAAGAAGCGCAGCCTTACATTGATATAGCTTCGTCCCTCGTGGCGGGATTGAAGCTGAAACAGGCGGCATAGGGTAGGTAGGTGTCATTGCGAGTGTAAGCGAAGCAATCCAGCGCAACAGGCGCCATTCTGGATTGCTTCGTCGGCTATGCCGTCTCGCAATGACAGGATGATAATAGGGCTTTATTTCCGGCGGTTCAGGATGCCGATCATGTAGGGCACAGGTTCTTCAGCCGTCTTGATAATTTCTTCCGACCATTCCAGCGGATTGATTTTGGGGAAGAAGGTGTCGCCTTCGTAGTCCTGATTTATGACGGTCAGGTAGATGCGATCTGTCACTGGCATCGCGGCTTCGTATATCTGGCCGCCGCCGATAATGAAAATTTCATCGACATTCGTTTCCACGGCGATCTGCTTCGCCTGCGCAATCGCATCTTCAATCGCGGCGACAACGATGACATCGCCCTGCACCTGATCCGGTTTACTGGTGATGACGATATTGGTTCGCCCCGGCAGAGGCTTGCCCAACGACTCATAAGTCTTACGGCCCATGATGACGGGTTTTCCCATCGTCGTATTTTTGAAATGTTTGAAGTCTTCGGGGATATGCCAGAGCATTTTGTTATCTTTGCCGATAACAAGGTTGCGGGACATGGCGGCGATGGCGGAAACAGTGATTGTCATACCCACAGGTTAGCGCAAAAAAATCATATATTCCACGGGAATTGGAAGCCCTGCGGATAGGCGGTTTTTATGGCGTGCGGCTTCGGGTGCTGCGCAGTCAGTTCGTCCAGCAACTGGCGACCCTGCGGCGTACGCACATTATCATGGGCATGCCACCAGAGTTCCGTGAACGATTTATTCAGATCGGGATAAAGCGATTCATAAAACTGCGCCTGCATCACCAGTTCCAGTTTGTCGATATCATGCGCCATGATGGCGTTATCGGTCTGGCCGTCTTCGTATTCCTGCCACAGGTCTTTGATTTCCTGCGCTGCCGACGGGGATGAATGGCCATCGAGCAGCAGGGCGAGCGCGATGCGTTCGAGCTTGTTGCGTTCGGGTTTGGTGATCGGGTCGCGGTTGGCGCCGCCGGAGATGAAATCGGTCGTGAGGCTTTCGGCCAGATCATGCACGGACATCATGCGGGCGACGTGCTGCGGGTCGTGCTTTCCGGCGGCAACGATAAAGGCCAGTTGCATGCTGTCGGCCTGATGTCCGGCGACGCTCTGGATAATCCCGGATGGTACACCTAAGACGGGCCAGCCAGCGCGTGGTTCCTGATTGAGCCGCTGTACGGCTTCTTTCAAGCGCTCTGATGGTTCGATGTTCAGGAAATGCTCGAAACGGCCCTCGACCTGCGGGAAGCGCGTGAAAATATCGCGCAGAAAATGACCGTCACTGGTGGTCAGTCGCGGCAGTTCATCGAGGATTTCGTCGGCTGTGTCCATGGCTTTGCTCCGGGGGAGAGCATACCCCGGAATTAACAGTTATGTCAATTATACAGCCACCGCGGCCTTGATATGCGGGTGTGCCTGATAATCGACCAGTTCGAAGTCCTCGAATTTGAAGTCGAAGATACTGGTGACGTGCGGGTTCAAGTGCATTTCCGGCAGCGGGAATGGATCGCGGCCCAGTTGCAGTTGCGCCTGTTCCAGATGGTTGGAATAGAGGTGCGCGTCACCGAAGGTGTGAATGAATTCACCGGGTTTGAGGCAGCAGACCTGTGCGATCATCAGTGTCAGCAGCGCATAGGAGGCGATATTGAACGGCACACCGAGGAAAATATCGGCGCTGCGCTGGTAAAGCTGGCAGGAAAGCTTGCCGTCGGCGACATAGAACTGGAACAGGCAGTGGCAGGGGGCGAGCGCCATCTTGCCGAGGTCGCCGACATTCCATGCCGATACGATCAGGCGGCGTGAATCCGGATCGGTTTTCAACTGGTGGATCAGGTTTGATATCTGGTCGATGTGATGGCCGTCGGCGGCGGGCCAGCTGCGCCATTGGTGGCCATAGACGGGCCCGAGATTGCCTTGCTCGTCGGCCCACTCATCCCAGATCTTTACGCCGTTATCCTGCAGGTACTTGATGTTGGTGTCGCCCTGCAGGAACCACAGCAATTCATGGACGATGGATTTCAGGTGCAGTTTTTTGGTGGTGACCAGCGGGAAGCCCTCGGACAGGTCGAAGCGCATCTGATAGCCGAACACGCTTTTGGTGCCGGTGCCGGTGCGGTCTGATTTATCGGCGCCGTTCTCCAGAACGTGGCGCATCAAGTCCTGATACTGCTTCATCGCGGGTACTCTTTCTTAAAGGGGTATGATCCTTCATGTTTAATTGATTGTAGGCTGTGCTGCATCATTAACCATGGATTCTCTGATACCGGCTTGTGGATTAATCTTTCCATAACCATTCTTTTGTATTCTCAGGGTGGAAAGAGGATGCATGGACGGATTTTTGACCGCTTTAATGGCCTATTATGGCCTTGACTGGCTGGCGTTGGCGCTGGGGGTTTCCGGCAGCTACATGATTACTGGTCAGAACCGTTTCGGGTTTGTACTGAGCGCTTTGGCTTGCCTGTGTGGCTTTGCCGTGGCCCTGATGTCGGCCCAGTTTGGCTATGTGGTCTATAATGTTCTGCTGGCGGGCATTATGATGCGGGGTTTCCTCAATCTCAGCCATTTCCAGTCCGGGCAGGGCATGCCCGCTGAATAGTATGGCGCTCATAAAAATTCTTGCGCTGATTAGCCTGCTTCGCGTACGGATCAGTGGCAGGAGGGTTTTTCATCATGGCGCTTGTAATTTTTGATTGCGATGGTGTTCTCGTCAATACCGAGGAGCTGGTCAGCCGCGTTTCGCGCGTGGCTTTGAGTGCCGCCGGCTTGCATTATACCGATGACGAGTTCGAACAGCGTTTTTTGGGCACCAGCAATGATGGTTTCCGTCAGCGCGCCAACGAAGACTATATGAAGCTGTGCGGTCAAAACCTGCCTCAGGCTGTGTTCGACGACATGATGCAGCGTTATCTGGCGGATGAGCCGGCGCATATTCAGGCCATTTCCGGTGTGCAGGATTTTGTCGAGGCGCTGATCAATTCGAAGGTACCGTTTGCGCTGGCCTCCAACGGCGCGCGCGCCAATATCGAACGCAAGCTGCAGTTGACGGGGTTGTTTAACTATTTCTCAGGCCACATTTTTTCACGCGATGATGTTCTTAACGGTAAGCCCGCGCCGGACGTCTATCTGCATGCGATGAAAACGATGGGTGAAACTGATCCGCGCAAATGCATCGTGATCGAGGATAGTCCTATCGGCGTTCAGGCTGGCTTTCATGCCGGAATGTCAGTGCTGGGTTTTGCAGGCGGTGCGCACCGCCGTTCCGGCTATGAAACGCACCTGATCGGTGCCGGGGCTGTTTTTACCGCGCCGACCATGGCGGGCATTGCTTTCGAAGCCTTTGACCGGATTGATGAAATCGACCAGGTGCCGAATGGGCGCAATGCATCCGTACGTAAAGCGCGCACTTCTGGCGACCCCACCCCTTAACCCTGACAATATCTTGATTTTTCAGGGATTTGCCCTATAATAATAAGTGCCGGAGCAATCCGGCTAAGATGCTAAACACTTTGTAGAATAGACGTTGTGGACCCGGGGGCAGTACCCGGCGGCTCCACCAGTATTCCCGGTTCTTCGTGATCGGGCATGCAGGCGGGGCCGAAACAGGATTGACGCGCGTGATAAAGGCAAAGCTTGTATCCGTTATGGTACGGTCGTTATCCGGCCAGGCAATTAAATGCCAACGATAACTTCAAGTTCGCAAACGTAGTAGCTTCGAACGACAATGGTCGTTTCGTTGCTGTTGCAGCCTAATTTGGCAGTTTGCACGAAGTCTAAATCCCTTACTGACTAACTATCGGTAAGGTGGGGCGCGGGCCGGCCTAGCAACAGAACTGGCCCATTTTTTTCATTTATGCTTTGGGATTTTTTCAGGACGGCCCGGGTCTTTGGCCTGATCGGTGTTGGCCGGATTTTTTGTTGTCCAGGCCGGGCTGGTGGCCAGCTTGATCATGCCGGGCAGTCTTTCGAAATTTGTGAAGGCCGTTAAAACGCCAGCCTGCGCGAAGCGGAAGACTTTCTTGGTGCTGTCGGCAAAGCCCATAAAGACTGCCTTGTTTTCGCGGGCGGCCTCAAAATCGGAGATCGTATCGCCGATGACAATCGTGACGGGATTTTTGGCATTGCCATGTGCCGCTTTCATCAGAGATGTCATTTGTGCGGCCTTCAGCGCTTGTGAATCTTTGCCGTCGTCTGCTTGATTGTCTTTGGCCCTGATCATGTCTTCCGGGAAAAATTCTTCTAGCTTATGGTAGCGCAACTGATTGAGGGCGGCATCTTTGCGTGTGCCTGTATATAGCCCGAGCGTATAGCCTTGTGCCTTCAGGTCAGCGAGTGTTTCACGCACATGCGGGTATAATTTCTCAACCCAGTCTTTTTCATGCAGCAGCGCATCGCAGAAATTATTGCAGCTTTGCATGAATTCGGGAATTTTTTCGGCGGACAGATCGGGCGAGTGGATATTGATGATCTCTTTCAGGTTGCGCTGCCCCAGCTCGTTCAGAATGTCGCGTGAGGCCGGTACGGCGATCTTGAATTCCTCGGCGATTTTTATATAAGCCTGCGCATAGCGCGGCCCCGCATCCGTAATGGTGGATACGAGGTCGAAAAGCACCAGAGGTTTCGCATTCTTGGACATGGCCGCAATATAGGGCGTGTCGTGTTTTTCGGCAAGTTTTCTGGCCATCCGGCTGGTATCAGGGGGTTTTTGCCGCAGAAATGACGCCGCAGGCCACGCGGCCACCGGCGTTGCCTGTGGGTTGCGTGGTGTTATCGTCGGGACCGGCGTGTACCATCAGGGCGGAACCATCCATATCGTTCAAATCCTTGGCTTCCATTTCTTCGGTGTAGAATTCAGCTTTGCCGGTGCCGTTTTCGTGTACCCAGAGGTTGGGCAGGTCGCCGTCATGGGGGCCATTTTCTGTCAGGAAGCCGTGCGTCTGGTTGGTTTCTGCCGCATGGCCGCCAGATTTGGCGAAATGTGCGGTGTGGTCGGAGCAGTCACCCTTGGCATGGATATGCACACCGTGCCAGCCGGGTGTCAGTCCTTCGACTTCGACCTGGACCATAGTGCCGTCAGGTGCGTTTGTCACCAGCGCAGAACCTGTTTTTGTGCCATCCGCGCCCAGCAGATCGATGGTGTTTGTTTGCGCCAGGGCGGGAATCGCCACGCCCATCATTACCAAAGTGATAATTGATAATGATGTTTGTTTCAGCATGGCAGCGTTCCTTTTTCAGAGTTCTATTTACAAAGTCGGAATGATTGTAGGTGGCTTCCCGGAAAAAGCAATCGGACGCCGCCTGTGTAGGCAGAGCATACGACCGTGTAGAAAGGGTTTTAGCGGCGGCCGGGTTTTTCGTGCCTTTCCGGCTTTTGCTGTTTGCCGGGTGTGGAGGCTGCTTGCGACAGGACGTGGGCGCGGTGCATGTTTTCGTTGCGGTCGCTGGTCAGCTGGAAAGCGACGGTGCCCAGACGGGCTTTGGCTTCCATCGCGGCGGAAAAGGCGCATTGCAGTTCATGCGCGCTGCCATCACGGTTTTTCTTCGGTAGCTGGCCTTTTTCGATGATATTCAGCGATGACTGGCAATCCATGTGGATATGCGCGTTGGTGCCGGGGGGCAGCGTGTTCATCGCGTGTGCGGCGGCGGCCAGTTCGGCAATTTCGGAGCCGTATTTCAGGGAGTCCTGCAATTTCGGCAGCGTCAGATATTGTTCTTCCACCTGACCGTCCACATGCTTGATCACCCATCCTGCGCCTGACGTTTTGTGGGCTTCGCGGAAACTGCCGTCGCACCAGATGTTTGCTGCTTTTTTCATCTCTTATTTTTACTCCCTGTTGGCTGTGTTCGTCAAATTCCGGCGGAGGCGGCCCTTGAAATCTGGTGTGCCTGACGGAAGCTGCCATCACACCAGATTTCGGTTTTGTTTTCCATACAGTCGTTATGAGGCTTGTGCGGCGCGGCTGTCAAACTAATTGGCGCGTGTTGACAGATTTTGCGGCGCGGCACAAAGTTTCTCCATGAAACAGATATCCCCGCTGCTTGTGCCCGTTTTGTGGTTTGTGTCGTTCTTCTTCAGCCTGCCGCTGATCGAGCCTTATGAGGTATCGCGGTTGCTGGCGCTGGGTGCGGCGGTGCTGGCGCTGGGCGTTGTTCTGGCTGATCCTTTGAACCGAGCGGCTTCGCTGACTGTGACGCCGCTGGTGGTACTGGTGAGTGCCTTTCTTTTGTGGTGCGGCCTGACTTTTTTCTGGTCGCTGTCGCCGTTCGTGACGATCATCGCCTGGGGCACGTTGTGCCTGTTGCCGCTGTGGTATCTGATATTCGCACTGCTGCCGCTGACACAGGCGCAGATTATGCTGGCGCTACGGCTGGCGGTGCTGGCCACGACTTTGCTGGCGCTATGGGCGCTGGTGCAGTTCTTCCTGCTGCCGCAATTTCTCAACGCTAACGGCAGCATCCGTTACCCGTTCGCCGATCCAAATAATTATGCGGGCCTTTTGAATATGGGTTTGTTTACGGCGCTGGGTTTGCTGTTCAGCACGGATAAGAAGCAAACGCGTTTGCTGATGACGTTGTGCGGCGTGGTGATGATGGTGGCGCTGGTGCTGATCGGCAGCCGTATGGCGATGCTTGTCTCCTTCTCGGTGCTGATTATGTTTGCGTTGCTGGCGCGGCGGTCTGCGGGTTTTAGCGGCAAGGTGGTGCTGGCGGTGTTTGTGGCGGGACTGGTGACGCTTGCCGTCTCAGGCCTGTTTAATACCGGACGCCTGACCAGCATTGAACGGGCTGCCGATCTGACATCGATCAGCGAGGATAAAAGCGTTTCCGCGCGCATGATGATCTGGGAATCGACAATGGATATCATAGATCAGCGCGCTATGACGGGATCGGGGCTGGGGACGTTTTACCTGATGTATCCGGCGGTGCGCGATCCAGCGGAAATCTATTCATCGGGTTTGATGGCGCATGCCGATCCACTGCAATTCTGGGCCGAGGCCGGATTGCCCGCCATGATCTTGCTCTATGCGATCCTGATTGCATTGCTGGCGGGCTTTTTAAAGTTTTTGAAACTAGATGACAGGAACCGTGTGCTGGTGGTGGCGTTGTTTTGCGCGCTACTGACGTTGGCGCTGCACATGCATGTCACGTTCCATCTATTTGTGGCTTCGCTGTTGACGCTGTCAGGATTGCTGATGGGGGTGCTGGTGCGCCTGCTGCCGCCGGGCAGGAAACTGCTGAGCTGTCGCGTTGGTTGGTTGACGATAGATTTGTTCCTGCTGGCGGTGTTTTTGGTAGTGTTCCAGAGCTGTCTGTTCAGCGAAATGCATGCGCGGCAAGGTGTTGAAGCGATGAACCGGGGCGATGTGCCGGGTTTCTCCGCCAAAATCAATCAAGCCGGACAGGAAGGTTTCGGCCTGAACCCGCGTCCTTATATTCTGGCGGCCAGCATTCCGATGGGCATATTGCAGACTTCGACTTTGCCGCCGGATGAGCGTGAAAAACTTTTCCGCCAGGCGGATGGCTTGTTGGACCGGGGGCTGGCGCTTTCGCCGGTGAATGCGGGTGCTTACTTTTCCAAGGCGCTTTTATATGGGGCGATGGGGCGTTCTGATGAATCCCGGCAATTTCTGGAGCAAGCCCTGAAAATCGATCCCCGCCATGCACAGGCGCGGCAAATGCTGGGGCGTTAAGGGTTTTCCACAGGATTATGGGTAAATCACTGACTCGGGGGTGGTTTTCCGGAGTCCGATATGTCACTTAAGGGGTGCGTATAAACCTCCTTGATTCGCAGAGCCTTCTTCTGCCAGTAATAGTGCCATGAGCGACGACGAAGACATCCTCCGTTATGACAGAATGGTCGAACAAGCCCTGCGCGGCGTTGTCCGTCAGGCCGTCAAGGAAGTGATCGACAGCAAGAACAAGCTGCCGGGCAATCACAATTTCTATATCACCTTTATGACCGATTATCCGGGCGTGGAAATTCCTGAATATCTGCGCGACCGTTATCCGGGCGAAATGACCATCGTTCTGCAATACCAGTTCTACGACCTGTTCGTCGATGCCGAGAAAATGGGCGTTACGCTGTCGTTCAACAATGTGCTTGAGCGTTTGCAGATTCCGCTGGGCGCGATCACTATTTTTGCCGATCCTTCGGTAAATTTTGCGCTGCAGTTCCAGCCGCTGGGCGATGAAGGGCCGGATGATTTCGATCCTGATACCGAGCCTTCGGATGACGACGGCGACGAAGAAAAAGCGCCGAAGAAATCCGGCAGCAAATCCGGCGAAGTCGTTTCCCTCGACCAGTTCCGGAAGAAATAAGCAATGTACCGCGACGATATTTCCCCCGACCATGAACCGCACAAGGTTCTGATGGCGCGGGGGGATTTTATTGATCCGGCGCGCGATCATCGCCGTGTTCCCTATAAGATTTATTATCCTGCCGATATTACGGATCGTGTGCCTGTGGTGATCTGGTCGCATGGTCTGGGTGGCAGCCGTGACGGCGCCGGTTTTATTTCGCGTTACCTCGCGTCGCATGGCTACGTGATCGTGCATGTCCAACATCTGGGCACCGATAGCGGATTGTGGGAAGGCAAACCGGGGCATCCATGGGATGTGATCCGCAATACGCCTTACAGTTTCGATGATGTCGTCAATCGCTACCGCGATATTCCGTTTGTACTGGATCAGTTGCCGTCATGGACGGCTGACAACTCGGGGATTGGTCAGCACATGGATTTGTCAGTATTGGGCATGTCCGGACATTCGTTTGGCGCCAGCACAACGCAGATCATGGCGGGGCAATCGTTCGGCAAGGCAGGGCATTTGCAACGTATGAAAGAACAGCGTTTTCGTGCTGGCATTTTGTACAGCCCGGTGCCCAGTGCCAACACGGAAAGTCCACGCGAAGAGATCTATGGCACCATCGATCTGCCGTTGTTTCACATGACGGGCACGGACGATACCAGTCCGATTGAAGGTTTTGGTTACGAACAACGGCTGGACGTCTCGCGCTATAGCGGCGGGCCGGAGCAGGCGCTACTGATTTTAAACGGCGGCGATCACATGGTTTATAACGGCAGCCGTGGTCAACTGGGCGATAACCCAAAACGCAAAGACCATGAGAGTATCATCAAGGTGGCGGCGCTGGCTTACTGGGATGCTTATCTCAAGAATGATAAATCCGCCCGTGATTGGCTGCTGGGCGGCGGTTTTGCCGACTGGCTCAATGGACAGGGAACGTACAGTTTCAGAGCCTGATCCCCCTTTGGGCCATTTCTCAATAATTTTACGTATTTTTTTGTTGCGCAGGCCTGTATTTTATCATTATGTAATATCGAATATTACACAGTCTGATTTTAAAGGGGACGTGGCCATGGGTCTGGACAATGCGAAAATAAAAGCGCGTGAAGTTGCTAAGAGCGCTTCCTCTTCCTCGGACTCTGTCCTTCCGGGGGTGGCCGTGTTTAGCGGCATTTATGCTTATGTTACTGTGCCTGCTTTCACTGCACTTCATGCCGCTATGGTCGGGGGTGGCACGGCCTTTATGGCTGTTGTTCATACGTTTGGTGGGGCGCTGGGTGGCAGTGCGCTTTTTGCTGTAGCGGGTGCTGCGCTGGGTGGTATTGCAGGATTTTTTTTCGGCCAGAGCAAGGGCAAGGAATATGCCGAGAAGGCCACAAAATCTGAAATGGACCAATTGATCATCGATAAGGTTTCTTCTGGTAAGCAAGTTTCCGATGAGGACAGGCAGACACTGTCTAGTAAAATCGATCAGAAAAGAAAAAGCCTTGTTCTCGACGAAGTAAAAACGACAGCGGCAGCTAGCGCTTTGGTGGGGGGCTGTTCCGGTTTAGTGCTGGGCGGCATATTCGGCTTAGTGTCGGGCGTCTATAATGGTTATACGGAAGCCCGCGATGATATTCTTGCCGGTATTCAGGCGAAAGAAAAAGCGGCTGCGGCTGTAATGCAGGCACCTCAGAGCAATCGGGCCGAAGTGGATAAGGTAGTCCTGCGCGTTGAGCGCCCGCTCCCGTACCTGCGAAAATAAAATCCTCTTGCAGGACTGATCAGGGTTTAATCTTCGCCAGTTGGGCTTCAATTTCTTTCTTCAATTCATCCGACCCCGGTTTGGTGAGTGAGGCGTAAGAGCCGATTAGTGCCCCATCCGGTCCGACCAGATATTTGTGGAAATTCCAGCGCGGTTTGCTGTTCAACAAGCCGCCTTTGCCCTGTGCCGCCGCCCATTTATAGAACGGGTGGGCGTCCGCGCCGGTGACGGCGATTTTTTCCGTCATCGGGAAATTGATCGCGAAATTCATCGTGCAGAATTCCTTGATTTCCTTGTTGCTGCCCGGTTCCTGCCCGCCGAAATCGTTGGCCGGGACGCCGATTACGACCAGTCCCTTGTCCTTATAGGCGTCGTAGAGTGTTTGCAGGCCTTCATATTGCGGTGTGAAGCCGCAGCGCGAGGCGGTATTGACCACCAGCAGCACTTTGTTTTTGTAGGCGGAGAGGGGCAGAGGGGTGCCGTCGATGGCGGTGAATTCAAAATCATAGGCGGTCTGCTTTGACCCGTCCTGCGCCCGGGCTTGCGGGGTGGCCAGTCCGAAAACGGTCAGAAATCCGGCGATCACGGCCAAGGTTAATGATGTGGCGGGCATAATTCCTCTCTATCTGCAAGGCATTCATCTATTGCCTTTACGAACACAGTATCTATGTGGATGATGGCAATGAAAAGGCAGGTCCATGACAGATTTAGCAATCGATATCCGTGATTTAAATAAAACCTACCGTCCACGCGGCAAGGGGCGTTCTGCCGAGAAAATCGCCCTGCGCGATGTGAGCTTGCAAATTCCCAAGGGTTCGATCTTTGGCCTGCTCGGACCGAACGGGGCGGGGAAATCGACCATCATCAATATTATGGCTGGTCTGGTGAACAAGAGCGCGGGCACAGTCAATATCTGGGGTATCGATATTGATAAAGATCCGCGCAGCGCCAAGGCCGCCATCGGCGTGGTGCCGCAGGAACTGAATTTCGATCCGTTTTTCACGCCCGCGCAACTGCTGGATATTCAGGCTGGAATGTACGGTGTGCCGAAAGCGGAGCGGCGCACGATGGACATCCTGAAAATGATGGGGCTGGAAGATAAAGCGGGCGCTTATACCCGCACCCTTTCCGGGGGCATGCGTCGCCGCCTGATGGTGGCCAAGGCCATGGTGCATAATCCGCCGATATTGGTGCTGGATGAACCGACTGCCGGGGTCGATGTCGAACTGCGCCAGCAATTGTGGGAAAATGTCAGGCTTTTGAACAAGCAGGGCGTAACAATATTGCTTACTACGCATTATCTTGAGGAAGCGCAGGAACTTTGCGACACCATAGCCATTATTAATCATGGAAGGGTTGTCGCGTGTGAGGAAAAGGAGACCCTGCTGGCGCGTGTTGAAACCAAGGAAATTCATTTCCGGCTGGATCGCCCGATTGATGAAACATTTACGCCGGAACTGGCAAAATTCCATCCTGAACAACAGGGCCGCCGTACGCTGGTCGTGCGCTACAGCCCGAAAGAACAGGATGCGGGCGCGATCATTCAGGCCGTGCAGAATGCGGGTTACGGGATCGCCGATATTTCTACTGATGAAAGCAATCTGGAAGACGTATTTTTACAACTGACATCAGCTCAAGCTTGATAGACCTCTTTAAGGGAGTGGGAAAAATGAAAGCGCTTGCAAGAATTATTGTGGGATTAGTGCTGTTGGCTGTGGTCGTGGTCGGGGGTGCGGCGGTGGCGCTGATGGCGGTTGATCCTAATTCTTATAAAGGGCAGATATCCGCTGCCGTAAAGGAATCTACCGGGCGCAATCTGGCCATTGCGGGCGATATCGATGTGATGTTCTATCCCGTTCTGGGTTTCAAGGTGGCGGGTCTGGCGCTGGGTAATCCTGCGGGTTTTGCCGAAAAAGAATTCATCAATGCCAATGAAGTGCAGGCGGGCGTGAAGATCATTCCGCTCTTGAGCAAAAAAATTGAAGTGACGACGGTGCGTCTGGTGAAGCCGTCGATTACCGTGGTTAAAAATGCCGATGGCAAAACCAATCTTGAATTGCCGAAAAAGGAATCTGCCGATAAAGCGGCGACCCCGAATTTCGATATCAGTGTTGAGGCCATAGAGGTCAGCGATGCGCAGGTGACGTATATTGATAAGGCCACCGGTAAAACCACCAGCATTACCCCCTTAAACCTGAAGATGCCGGGTTATGCGCCGGGGCGTGATATTCCTGTGTCGCTGGATATGGTGATCAACGATCCGGCACCGGCCAAGCCTATAAAACTTGATGTCTCGGCGACGATGAATGCCCGTCCTGATAAGGGGGAATTTACGTTTCGCGATGTGAAATCGAATATCGATCTCGGCGGCGCAAAGGCAGAGGCGACGGCGCAGGTCACGTTGAATACCAAAACAAAGGAAATTTCTATTGCCGATCTGGAAGCCGGCTGGCAGGGCACCAGCCTGAAAGGTCAGGCGACGGTCAAAAATTTCACTAATCCGGCTGTTACTTTTGATGTGTCATCACCCTCCGTCGATCTGGATGCGCTGCTGCCCAAAGACCCGGCGCAGGCCAAGAACAACAATAAACCGCTGCTGCCGGTAGATATGTTGCGCAAGCTGACGCTTGATGGTAAGGCGGCGATTGGCACATTGAAAACGGCGGGGCTGACCATGAGCAATGTCCGTCTTGATGTCACGGCGCGTGACGGTGTGCTGAATGCCAGTCCGCTGACGCTGAATATGTATGACGGCGCATTGAATACGAATGTGCGGATAGATGCCCGTGGCGCGGCCCCGGCCTTCAATATCAAGGGCGGCTTGAAGGGTATGGAAGTCGGCAAATTTTTGACTGCCAAGATGGGGCAGGATTACCTGACAGGTGTTGCCAATATCGATTTCGACCTGAACAGCCGGGGCAATACGATGGATGCGCTGAACAAGGCCTCCGGCGGCCGGATAGGGTTTGATTTTGGCAAAGGCTATATCAACAAATGGCAGCTTTCGAAACTGATCAATCAGGCGCTGGCCTATATTGAAACCGGCAAGCTTGATCCGAATGCCGATGACAAGGTGTATTTTACATCGCTGCATGGTGTTTTCAGCGGCCAGAATGGCGTGTTCAGCAATGACAACCTTGTGCTGGTCGGGCCGAAGAGTCACGCGCTGGGTTCCGGTACCGTCAATCTCGGCGCGCAGAGCGTGAATTACGCGGTGCGCGTGGGCGGCGGCGATGACCCTGAAAAATTCGCACAGGCCAAACATCTGCCGGTCCGTATTCAAGGGCCGCTTTCCAAACCGTCTTATGCGCTGGACATGCAGTCCCTGATCGAGGACGCCGCCAGCCAGAAGATCGAGGAGAAGAAAGAGGAGCTGATGGAGAACCTGTTCAAGAAGCTCGACCGCAGCAGCGAAACGTCTTCGCCATCAGAGCCTTCGGCGACCGATCCTGCCGCTATCGAACCGGCCGCTCCGCCTACACCTGAGAAAGAGCTTGATCCACTGAAATCACTGCTGCAGGGGTTATAAGCCCCTGTTTTGGGTCTGTTTTTAGCCTGTGCCGCATAAACCAGTTGAACTGCTGCCGTATTCAAGGGTAGAAATGGGACGTTCTTCCTAAAAGAACAGGCGCTCGTAGCTCAGCTGGATAGAGTATTGGTTTCCGAAACCAAGGGTCGTAGGTTCGAGTCCTACCGGGCGCGCCAACTAGTCCTAAGTGCTTGATATATATAGCAAAACATCGAAAAATGGCGCCAACAGCGGGCTGCTTGGATGCCTATATCTGATGGGACTCTGAGAGAGCGATAAATCTCTGAAAAATATGAGCTTTCTCTCAAAAAGGGGTACCCCAAGTCCCACCTGTTTGACTCTTTCTCTGAGAGTCCTGTTCTACTCGCAGTCTCCGGGAGGTCTCGAACCTCCGGCCTGTGGTTTAGTAAAACACTAGACAATATTTCTTGCCGACAGGTTATACATAGACATGAGTGCTCATAAAGATTTTGAAATTTTTCTTGCCACAGCGCCGGGCCTTGAAAGCTTGCTTTGCGATGAAGTTCGCACCAAAGGATTCAAACAGGCAAAGGCAATCCCCGGCGGTGTCATCATTCAGGGGGGGTGGCCGGAAGTCTGGCGTGCAAACCTATGGATTCGCGGTGCTTCACGCGTATTGGCACGTATCGATTCATTTCAGGTATTGCACCTTTCGCAACTCGACAAACGCGCCCGTGAAGTAGCGTGGAGCAGCATCATCTCTCCTGAAACACCTTTTCGTGTCGAAGCCGTCTGTTCAAAATCCCGCATTTATCATGAAGGTGCAGCCGCCGAGCGTATTGAGAAGGCGATTACTGAAACGTTGAAAGCCTCGCATTCACCGGATGCGGAAATAACTGTGATGGTGCGCATTGAACGTGATATTTGCACGATCAGCGTCGATACGTCTGGTGAGTTGCTACACAAGCGCGGCTATAAAGAGTCGGTCAACAAAGCGCCGATGCGCGAAAATATGGCGGCACTATTTCTGCAACAATGCGGATATAAAGGCACCGAACCCGTTTTCGACCCGATGTGCGGTTCCGGCACTTTCGTGATTGAAGCGGCAGAAATCGCTGCCCGCCTCAATCCCGGGCGGGCGCGGCATTTCGCGTTTGAGAATTTCGTCAATTTCGACCCGGCAGCATGGGAGAAGATGCGAAGCGTTCATCGGCAAGCTTCTCCTGAGTTTCATTTATACGGCAGCGATAGGGATGAAGGTGCCGTAAAGATGAGCAGTGAAAACGCTGCGCGCGCCGGTGTCACGGAATTAACGGAATTTACGCAGCGAACGATCAGCGATATTACTCCACCGACCAGTGCGCCGGGTCTTGTCATCGTTAACCCGCCCTACGGCACACGCATCGGAGATAAAAGAAAGCTGCTGCCGCTTTATCAAACACTCGGAGAAGTCTTGCGCGCCCGTTTTTCAAACTGGCGTATTGGGATCATCACGACCGATGCCGCCTTGGCGAAAGCGACCAGTTTGCCATTTTTGCCTACCACTGCTCCGGTTCAGCATGGCGGCTTGCGCGTAACCTTGTTCCGCACAGAACCACTTACATAATCGTCCTGCGATTTATAAAATATGGCGTGGCGGACTGGATTCTAACTTTTTCTCACGGGTTATGAGACGAGTCCTGCCCAACGCGCCTAGAATAGGGCGCGTAAGTCTCCCTCACTAACCCTGGTTAATTCATTAACTACTTATCCGGCCAGTAATTATAAATCCTGATCTCATTATTTATACCATCCTTATACTCTCGTGCTCTTTGCCCATCGTTTCCTGATGTCTGCACTGTCATAGTGGGCTTCTTAAATTACATGAAAAAGAAATAAAGGAATGCCCATGAAAAATGGTTTTGCTCTCAGAACTACTCTGCTCTGCACAGTCACGCTTTGTTTAGCTTCATATTCAGCCCATGGCCAAAGTGTCACGTCAGGGCCACGCTATATGCCAAGAGAAGACATTTCAGATCGCAATTATACGCAAATTGAACGTACCCAAGATCGTATGGATAAAAAATCGTATGAACAATACGAACAAAGAGAGCCGTGCCAGAATTATCGTGATTTGCCACGTAATCAGACCGATAACTGCTCTGTCTCTCAAGAGGTCGTTGATTTAGGCCCTATTGAAATATCCTCAACTAAGATAAGGAAATTGTTACCAATCATTCATTCCTACACTGTTCTGTTTGATTTTGATAAATCCAGCATTCGCGCCAATGAAATGGCAACACTTGATCAAGTCATGCACGAGATCGGTAAATATAATCCTGAACAAATTACAGTGACCGGCTATACCGATAGCTCCGGCGCTGCGGCGTATAATCAAGCGCTATCTCTTTTGCGTGAGCAGGCGGTTTCTAGAGCGTTACTGGGGCGGGGCATAGAAAATCAAGCTATAGAGCGGGAGGCGCGCGGCGAATTTAATCAGGCCGTGGTCACACCGGATGATACAAAGAATCAAGAAAATCGCCGCGTTGTTATTGATCTTCGTCGCTGAAAAACACACAAACTATCAGGATAAAAACCATGAAAATAAAAGATATTATGAGCAAAAACGTACAAGTTGTAGCGCCTGATACACGGCTTCACGAGGTTGCAAAGAAAATGCAGAAAAATGATTGCGGCAGTATTCTGGTGGCCAAGGATGATCGCTTGCTAGGCGTTATTACAGATCGCGATCTGGCATTGCGCTGCGTAGCGGCATCCCATCATCCGGAGGAAACCACGGCAGAGGCAGTCATGACGAAGGATATTTTATATTGTCATGACAGTGATACGTTTGAAGATGTCGCGCTCAATATGACGAAGAACAAAGTGCGCCGTATGCCTGTTCTGGACAAGGACAAGCGTCTGGTGGGCATCGTTTCTCTCGGTGATATGGCGGCCAATTCAACAGATCAGAATTATTTGATATGCGGAAAGGCCCTAGGCTTTATTTGCGCCGATCCTTTGCGCGCCGTTGAAGCCGAAATCAAGGATATACGTCATGCTTAGGTGGGCCATTACTTTTCTGGTGATTGCCCTCGTGTCCGGAGTACTTGGCTTTGGAAATATTGCCGGTTTATCGACAGAGATCGCCCGTATATTATTTGTTGTCTTTCTCGTTCTTTTTATCATTGCTGCCGTGGCCAATGCGCTGCGTGGTAAAGCCCCAACCCTATAATGGAGATGTCTCTTATGATCACGAACATACGATTTTCTACACTTTTAACGCTAACCATCATGAGTCTCGGGCTTTGTGCCTGTGAGACCATGGGCGGTGCTGGCCGCGATATCGAGAAAGCCGGTGAATCCGTTCAAGATGCTGCAGATTAAGAAAGAAAACGAAAATGAAAAATAGGAAAATATTTATTATCGCCGCCGTATTGGTGGGCATACTGGGCATTTTGGCTGCTCAAGCATACCAAAACGATCAATCTTCTGAAACTCTTGGCGAAAGCGTCGGCGAAATTATAGACAGCGCTCACGACGGCGCCAAAGAATTCAAAGAAGAAGTCAAAGATGAGATTGACGATCACACAACAGATAAGCAGTAAACAATGAAAAGTGTTCTGCTCTGGGTTATCGGTGTGCCGATCCCGATCATCATTCTCTATAATATATTCTATTAATCTTTCCAGTATCTAAAATTTTTTGCCATGGAAAAAATTACAGGGAATTATCAGATCAGGACAAAGCAGCTAGGCTATGAGCGCGATCACTTTTTTAGGAAGCATAATGTCGACAATGTCCATCCGGTATCCTATTCCGGCCTCCGTGGTGATCAATTTAGGGTCCGCAGAGTTGATTTCTATTTTTTCTCGCAATTGGCCGATAAAGACGCGGAGGTATTGCGTGTCATCACCATGCGCCGGGCCCCAGACTTCATGAAGAATTTGTTTGTGCGTCAGCATTTTGCCGCGATGAACCATAAAATAACGCAGAAGATTATATTCCTTGGGCGTAAAGGAAAGCAGTTTATCATGAAGAAAAACTTCGTGCCGCACCAGGTCCATTCGCAGCGGACCGTTATAAAGTTCCGGATGGCCGGCTTCCTGAATAGCAGATTTTCGTAAGGATGCATTGATCCGCGCGTAGAGCACATCAACGTTAAATGGTTTGACTACATAATCATCGGCTCCTAAATCCAATGCAATAATCACGTTTTCATCCGCCGAATTTTCAGATAGGACAATGATGGGTGTTTGTGACCACTCCCGAATATCGGTGATGACATTTTTGCCCTGCATATCCGGAAGATTAAGAGCGAGTAGTACCAAATTTGGTTGAGAGGAAGCGCAAAACTGAACGCCTTGCTTACCTGTTTCGCAACCGACTACCTTGAAATCGGGTGAATCCAAAATCAGGCTCAGCATTTTCTGGGTTTGTGGATCGGTATCGATAACCAAAATGACGTTCTTTTTTGTGTTCATTTATTGAGGCATCCAATTTTTGCGCGGCCATCTAACTATCTGCGGTTGTTATGACTATCAATTATAAGGGGGAGCTTAGTGTTATCACGCGAGTCCTTAAATAGATAGTTTCCAATATAGCTGCCGAAAATGCATGTCTGTGGTGACTGAAAATATTCTTGGGCGGGCAGGACGCTAACTTGTCTCAGCTCTGTAAATTCAGAGAAAATCGTTAGAAACTTGCTCTCGCGAAGCGTCATTTACATAGAGCCCCCCCCCTGCGGTGATTTTTTAACATTGTTTGCCGTGCAATCAGATGCTTATCATGGCATCTAATCATAAAAAGCTATCACAGAGAGATTATGGCCATGACTGCACAACCAGCACTTAAAAGCCACAACGTGGTCAGGGCCTCTAGGGCTCTTACGCCTTCGACCAAGGCGGGCTGGCTGACGGAAGCGCCGTTGCGCATGCTGATGAATAATCTTGATCCCGATGTCGCTGAAAACCCCGATGAGTTGGTAGTTTATGGCGGTATCGGCAAGGCGGCGCGCAATTGGGAATGTTTTGATCGCATCGTTGAAACGCTGCAAAATCTGGCTGCCGATGAAACGTTGCTGGTGCAATCAGGCAAGCCGGTGGGTGTGTTTAAAACCCATGCGGATGCGCCGCGGGTGCTGATCGCCAATTCCAATCTGGTGCCGCACTGGGCGACCTGGGAGCATTTCCGCGAGCTCGATAAAAAAGGCCTGATGATGTACGGCCAGATGACGGCGGGATCGTGGATTTATATCGGTTCGCAAGGCATCGTGCAGGGTACTTATGAAACGTTTGCCGAGGCCGGACGGCAGCATTTCAACGGGCAGATGGCCGGAAAATGGATTCTGACTGGCGGTTTGGGCGGCATGGGCGGGGCGCAGCCATTAGCGGCGACCATGGCTGGCGCGTCGATGCTGGCGGTGGAATGCCGCGAGGCGCATATCCAGCGCCGCCTGGATACACGCTATCTTGATCGGCGCGCCGATACGCTGGATGAGGCGCTGGCGATTATTGAGGATTCCCACAAACAGGGTAAGCCTGTTTCCGTTGGGCTGTTGGGCAATGCCGCTGACATCTTCCCTGAAATCGCGCATAAGGCCAAAACCGACAAGCGTTATCGTCCTGATGCAGTGACCGACCAGACCAGCGCCCATGACCCGTTGAACGGTTATCTGCCCAAAGGCTGGAGCCTTGATAAAGCGGCGGCGATGCGGCTTGAAAATCCGGATGCTGTTGTCAAAGCGGCGATGGAATCGATGAAGCTTCAGGTGCAGGCGATGCTGGCGTTGCACGACATGGACATCCCCGTGTTCGACTACGGCAATAATATTCGCCAGATGGCGCTGGAGGCGGGGGAGGCCCGCGCTTTTGAGTTTCCCGGTTTTGTCCCCGCTTATATCCGGCCTCTGTTTTGCCGTGGCATCGGGCCGTTCCGCTGGGCGGCGCTTTCTGGTGACCCTGAAGATATTTATAAAACTGATGCCAAGGTGAAAGAGCTGATCCCCGATGATACGCATCTGCATAACTGGCTTGATATGGCGCGGGAGCGGATCAAATTTCAGGGGTTGCCTGCGCGTATCTGCTGGCTGGGTTTGGGGCAGCGCGCTAAAATCGGTCTGGCGTTGAATGAGATGGTCGCCCGCGGAGAATTAAAGGCGCCGTTGGTTATTGGCCGCGATCATCTGGATTCCGGCTCGGTCGCCAGCCCCAACCGTGAAACCGAAGGCATGATTGATGGTTCCGATGCCGTGTCAGACTGGCCGTTGCTGAATGCTTTATTGAACTGTGCATCGGGCGCGACATGGGTGTCGCTGCACCATGGCGGCGGCGTTGGCATGGGTTATTCGCAGCATTCTGGTATGGTGGTTGTGTGCGATGGTACGCCAGAGGCGGCGGCGCGACTTGAGCGTGTGCTGACCAATGATCCCGGCACGGGCGTGATGCGCCATGCCGATGCGGGTTACGATATCGCGATTGCCTGCGCTAAAGAACAGGGACTGAAGCTGCCAATGGTCAGGGGTTAGGACATGAGCGTATTTGTACTGAAACCCGGAACCCTGAATCTCGCTGATTTACGGTTTATATATAGTCAGCCGGTAACGTTGAGCCTGCCGGATTCGTGCCGTAAGGTGATGGATGACAGCGTTGCTATCGTCGACCGCATTGTCGCATCGGATAAAACCGTCTATGGCGTCAATACCGGCTTTGGCAAACTGGCGCAGAAAAAAATCCCGCAAGACCAACTTGAAAAATTGCAGGAAAATCTGGTGTTGTCGCATGCGACGGGTACCGGGCTGTTGCTTGATGATGCCATCGTCCGGCTGATGATGGTGCTCAAAATCAATGCGTTGGCGCAGGGTTATTCCGGCATCCGCGCTGAGGTGGTGCAGGCGCTGGTGACTCTGATCAATGCCGGGGTTTATCCGTGCGTCCCCTGCAAGGGTTCTGTGGGCGCTTCCGGTGATTTAGCGCCGCTGGCGCATATGAGCGCGGCCTTGCTCGGGCATGGGCAGGTGCGCTGCGCCGGGAAAATAATATCCGCTGCAGAAGGTCTTACAAAAGCAGGATTGAAACCGCTAACGCTTGGCCCCAAGGAAGGGCTGGCGCTGCTGAATGGTACGCAGCTTTCAACCGCGCTCGCTTTGGCCGGGTTGTTTGGTGCGCAAGATGCTTTTGCGGCGGCCCTCATTGCCGGGGCGATGACGCTGGATGCTTGCAAAGGTTCGATCTCACCGTTTCAGGAAGAATTGCAACGTGTGCGCGGTCAGCCGGGACAGATGATCGTCGCGGCCAAATTGCGGACGTTGCTGGCGGGGAGCGCTATTCATGAATCGCACCGCGATTGTGGCAAGGTGCAAGATCCTTATAGTCTGCGTTGCATGCCGCAGGTGATGGGCAGCTGTTATGATTTCATGGGATTTGCCGCGGGTGTGCTGGAACGCGAAGCGAATGCTGTTTCCGATAACCCGCTGGTATTTGCCGGTCCCGACCGGATTCTCTCCGGCGGTAATTTTCATGCTGAACCGGTGGCGATGGCGGCGGATACGCTGGCGCTTGTCATTGCTGAGATTGGCAGCATGGCGGAGCGGCGGATTGCGATGATCGTTGATGCCCATTTAAGCGGCTTGCCGCCGTTTCTGGTCGAAGGGGCCGGGGTCAATTCCGGCTTTATGATCGCCCATGTCACGGCGGCGGCGCTTGCCAGTGAAAACAAGCAAATGGCTTATCCGGCCTGCGTTGACAGTATTCCGACTTCGGCCAATCAGGAAGACCATGTCAGCATGGCGACGCACGGGGCGCGGCGTTTGCTGGAGATGGCTGACAATACCAAAACCATCGTGGCGATTGAGTTGCTGGCGGCGGCGCAGGGTATGGATTTTCATCGCCCGCTGAAAAGTTCGGCGGTACTGGAAGAGGCGCATGCCAAAATTCGTGCGGTGGTGCCGTTTTATAGTCAGGATCGTTTTTTCGCGCCGGATATTGAAGCGGCGAAGAATTTAGTGAGTGCAGGCGCGTTTTCTGCCGCAGGCATGCCATGAGCATTTTTTCTCTGCATGAAGGTGCCGCGCCGCTGATCATCAGTATTCCGCATGCGGGGACTGTTGTGCCCGATGAGATCAAGGCGCGGATGACGCGTGAAGCGCTGCGCTTGCCCGATACCGACTGGCATATCCCGCAGCTTTACGATTTTGCGGCAGCCATGGGTGTTACGATCGTCAGTGCGCATTATTCGCGCTATGTGATTGACCTTAACCGCCCGCCGGATAATGCCGCGCTTTATCCGGGGCAGACCAAGGTTTCTTTATGCCCTGATGAAACTTTCGAGGGCGAAAAAATATATAAAGATGGCGCGGAACCGGATGGGCAGGAGGTCGCGCAGCGTCTCGAAAAATATTGGCGGCCTTATCATGATGAACTGCGCCAGCAGATTGAACGCCTGAAGCAAGAACATGGTTATGCGGTGCTTTATGATGCGCACTCGATTAAAGGTGATTTGCCGCGTTTGTTCGAAGGGCGCTTGCCGGACATAAATTTGGGTACGGCCAAGGGCATTAGTTGCGCCCCCGACATGGAACAAGCCGCGTATAAGGCGGCGCAGGATTGTTCATATGGCAGCATTTTGAACGGGCGCTTTATCGGCGGCTATATCACCCGTCATTACGGCGATCCGGCGCATGACGTACATGCCCTGCAAATGGAACTGGTGCGCGAGAATTATATGAACGAAAGTGATTTTTCGTTTGATGAAGGACGTGCGCAGAATTTACGCGTGGCGTTGAAAAGTGTTCTTCAATCTGTTCTGGACTGGGGTGTCGCCACATATAAACCGTTACGCACCACGGCATAGCAGGGATTGCGGCTGATGCTATAGCTAAGTTCGGCCAGTTCATTGACATCCCACAACACAAAATCGGCGCGACAACCCTGTTCCAGTTTTCCGGCGTCGTGCCAGCCCAGGGCTTTGGCGGCATGACAGGTTACGCCCGCGAGAGCTTCTTCCGGCGTCAGGCGGAAGAGGGTGCAGGCCATGTTCATCATCAGCAATAGCGAATGCACCGGCGCGGTGCCGGGATTGTGGTCGGTGGCAATCGCGATGGGCACATTATGTTTACGCAGCAGATCAATCGGCGGCAACTGTGTTTCACGCAGGAAATAAAAGGCGCCGGGCAGTAATACCGCCACGGTTCCGGCTTCGGCCATCGCCTTGATACCGTCTTCGTCGAGATATTCGAGATGGTCGGCGGAAAGGGCGTGATAACGCGCTGCCAATGCGCTGCCGTGCTGGTTGGATAATTGTTCGGTATGGAGTTTGACGGGCAAGCCCAGTTCCTGCGCTTTCTTAAAAACACGCGCGGTCTGTGCCAGATTAAAGCCAATCCGTTCACAAAAGGCATCGACCGCATCGACCAGTCCGGCCTCGTGCAGGGCCGGGAGCATGTCTTCGCAAATATGGGTGATGTAATCATCGGCGCGGTCTTTATATTCTGGCGGTAACGCATGCGCGCCTAAAAACGTGCGTTGTACGCGGATGCCGGTTTCCTGACCGAGCCGCGTCGCCACGGTCAGCATTTTCTTTTCCGTGACTGTATCGAGGCCGTAGCCGGATTTGATCTCAATCCCGGTGACGCCTTCGGTCATCAAATTATGCAAACGACGACGCGCGGTGGCCAATAACTCGTCTTCGCTGGCGGCGCGGGTGGCCTTTACGGTGGAAAGGATACCGCCGCCTGCTTTGGCGATGTCCTCATAGCTGGTTCCTTGCAGACGCATTTCAAATTCGCGGGCACGGTTGCCGCCATAGACAAGATGGGTATGGCAATCGATTAGGCCGGGGGTCATCCAGCGACCGCCGCCATCGTGAATCTTAGCGGCCAGAGTCTCCGGTGCGGCGGGCAGGGCTTTTTGCGGGCCGATCCATGCGATTTTTCCGGCCTGAATGCCGATTGCGCCGGGATTTTCCATCCCGCCGGGTGTACGCACATTGATCCAGATAGAATCCCACATTGTTTCCCTCTACAATATCTCCGGAAGCAGTTCTGAAGGAGCATAACCGATGCCCGATTTTTTGGCAAAAGCCGCCCTTTTACCGCAAGGCTGGGCCGATGACGTTCTTATCAGCGTTGATGAAGCGGGCTGGATTACCGCCGTTCGTCCGGGTCAGCCCTCTGCCGTAGCGCAAACCCTCGATGGCCCGGTTGTTCCGGGGATGCCGAACCTGCATTCGCATGCTTTTCAATATGCGATGGCCGGACTGGCCGAGCATAGCGAAGATCCTGCCAACAGCTTCTGGAGTTGGCGCAAGGTCATGTATGGCTTTCTCGATACGCTGGGACCGGCAGAACTGGAGCGGATCGCGACAGGGCTTTATAGCGCGATGCTGAAGGCCGGTTATACGCAAGTTGCCGAATTTCATTATCTTCACCACCGCCCCGACGGGACGCCTTATGAAGACCGGGCGCATTTATCGCATTGCATGATCCGCGCCGCCAAGGCCGCCGGAATCGGTATTACGTTGTTACCGGTTTTGTATGCGCATGGGGGTTTCGGCGGACAGGCGCCGGAAAGCGGGCAAAGGCGCTTTATCAATAGCCCTGCGCAAATTCTGGATATGATTGCTTCGCTCTATAGGGATTATGAAGCTGACCCCGAAGTGCAAATTGGTCTGGCGCTGCATTCTCTGCGCGCCACCACGCCGGAGATGATTACCGAAACAGTCAGTGCCGTACGACGCATCAATCCGCAGATGTCGATCCATATCCATATGGCCGAACAGGAGAAGGAGGTCGATGATTGCAAGGCGTGGAGCGGCCAGCGACCTGTTGAATGGCTCCTTGAGCATAATGATGTCGATTCGCACTGGTGCCTTATCCATGCCACGCACATGACGGAAACGGAGACTCGCGATCTGGCGCTCTCCGGCGCGGTGGCGGGGTTGTGCCCGACGACAGAGGCCAATCTGGGCGATGGGGTGTTTAACCTGACGCCCTATCTGGAACATGGCGGACGTTTCGGTATTGGCTCCGATAGCCATATCTCGGTGAACATGATCGAGGAGTTACGCTGGCTGGAATATGGTCAGCGCCTGACACGGCGACAGCGTCTGATCGCCCGCAGAGCGACAGAGCAGCATACCGGTGCATTCCTTTATAAATCAGCCCTCGCAGGCGGGGCGCAGGCGCTCGGCACAAAAACCGGAAAGATAGAAGCCGGATGTCGCGCTGATTTCATTGTGCTGGATAGTCAGTGTCCGGCGCTTAAGGGTAAGGGCCATGATCTCGTTCTGGATGCGGCCATCTTCGCCAGCAATAGCCCGCCAGTCAGGGATGTTTTTGTCGGTGGGCATGCCGTCGTCAAAAATTTTAAGGCTCTGCATGATGAAAATACTTAATGTAGCTTTGCGCGCCTTTTCCGCTCGTGATCATGCTGCGCTGGCCGCGTGTCTGATTACGCTGGGTGCCAACCCGTATGACACGGATGCAGCGGGGCGCACCGCCTTTAATTGCGCCGCCAGTAACGGCCTGATGGCGCTGGCTACGCTGACGAAAATTGCGTTTGCAGATACGCAAAAACCGCTTTCACGCCGCCGCTGGAAACAATTTGATCTCAACACCCCTTCGGGGGCTTACGGTTCAACCCTGATTACTTATGCAGCCAAAGTTTGTGATGTGGTTACCGTCAAAGCAATGATCGATGCGGGTGCTGACCTGCGCATCGTAAACGGGAGCGGCTGGAGCCTGCTGCATTGTGCCGCCGTCATGCCTGACCGTACTGAAATATTGAAGTCGCTGCTACAGGCCTTCCATACGCAAGGTCACGGGAATCTTATCAATGCGCGCACAACCCATATTTATGAAACTGTTTATAGCGGCCATAAAGTTATTTATGCGGCAGAATTAACGGCGACGGATCTATGTTGCGTACGGCTAGACCAAGACCCGTCATGTCCGCCGGAGCTGGCCCAATATCCGGAGATTTTTATAGGGCAGAGGAACCATGCGTAAATTTTTTATCATAACGCTTGTTATATTGGTGTTTCTGGCCGGAGTGCTTAGCCTCACGCCCTGGAAAATCATCTTGCAGGGGCAGATCATCTCTGCTTTGGAATCACGTGGGTTTTCAGATGTGAATTTACATGTATCCGGTCTGGGGCTGAAGAGTATCATTCTTGACGATATTACTTTCGGTACTGAAAATCCGCTGACGCTTAAGAACGTCAAGCTCGATTACTCTGTCGCCGGTCTGCGGTCACGCCGGTTGGATAAATTGACGATTTCAGAGCCTGCCTTTGTCTTTCGTCAGATCGACGGGCGCTGGACTGTCGTGCATTTTGAAAATGTACGTTCTTCCGCTGTGGCAAAACCGATGAGCGTCGCAGTGCTGACGGAAACATTGAAAAAAATCCCTTTTGATCAGGTTGTGGTGGAAAGGGGAACAATGAGGATTGAGACGGAATCATGGACGCTGACGCTGCCGCTGGAGACTGTCTTTGATAAAAACCTTTCGAAAATTTCCTATAAAGCCGGTAACGCCCATTTCCGCAAAGGCGCTCTCGAAGCTACAATTGGTGAGATCATTGCCGATATCGGTTTCGATGAGAAGGTTCAGGCGTGGAAAGGCCAATGGCAAGCGGATCAGATTAATGTCAAAGACGCCCCGGCCCCCGTACCGCCCTTGAAAGGGCAGGGCACCATTATGGGCATGGGCGCGGCGGTGATTGTTGATGGCGCATTGCAGAGCGCAGATCAATCATATCAGATGATATTTCGTTACAATCACTCCTTTGACACTGCGGCAGAGTCCGTGTTGAGTCTGGGTTCAGCGGTCATGCCGTGGAAGGAAGGAGTTGTAAAACTGGAGAGCGTGAAGATTCCTTTGCGTCAAGGGCAGCCCTTAAATTTAAATGTTCAGGTTGACGGGGTTTCTGTCGATGAATTGCTGGGAGCCATGACAGGGCAAAGAGTGACCGGCACAGGCCGTGTTTCGGGCACCATCCCGGTTACGATTGGCAAAAACGGTGATCTGGTTTTTGGGCAAGGCAGCCTGACAGCGGCAGGGCCGGGAAAGATTAACATGCCGCCGGATGCCATTCCCGGTGACAATGAGCAGGTCGCTTTGGTGCGTAATATTCTGGCTGACCTCAATTATACCGCGTTATCCATTTCCCTGAATAACGATAACCAGAATAATCTGGGGGTGACGATGAGCGTCGAAGGGAGTAATCCCGCTGTTTACAATGGACGTGCCGTAAAATTGAATGTTAACCTGACGGGCGACGTGCTGGATTTCATTCAGAAAAATGTTATCTTACTGACGAAACCGCAAACCTTATGGGAAGATGGTGCCGATGAATAACCAGTTTAGCAGGGTTTTGATGCTTCTGATTTTACCCGTCCTTGCAGGCGGATGTACGCCGACGGTGCAGTTACAGGCACCGGAGAAGCCGATCGAGATTAATCTTAATGTGAATATCGAGCACCACGTCAAAGTCGAAATCGAAAAAGACGTGCGCGCCAGCATTAACAAGAATAAAGACATTTTCTAACGGGAGAAATCTTATGAAGCTTTATGCTATAGCCCTCGGGCTTGTTCTTACAGTGATGACAGTATTTCCGGCCTTTGCGCTTGACCTGCAACAGGCCAGAGCCACAGGTTTGGTCGGCGAGACGACCAAGGGATATGTCGCTGTCATCAAACCATCCCCCGCCGTGGAGGAACTGGTTGCGACCATTAATGCCAAGCGCAAACAGGAATATGCCCGCATTTCGCAGGCCAACGGCCAGAGCGTCGATATCGTGGCCAAAGTGGCGGCGGAGCAGATCATCAATAATCTGGAAGAGGGCAGCCTGTATCAGGCGGCTGACGGCAGTTGGCGGAAACGTTAGTCGATCATCCTGGTTGATGGGCCATAATTTTTAGCCCTTCAGGCTGGCTATGATATCGTTCATGCTTTACAATATTCCCCGTACCGTCCGGTACGGGGAATATTTTTTTGCCCGCTTTGGGAACATGAACCAGAAAATTTTTTTCAGTCTACGTTACAAGATCATGCTCGCCTTTTTTGGCATTGGGTGTGTCACTAGTATCGTTCTCGGGCAGCAGGCCTACAAGATCCTTGAGGAAAAGCTGTTTTCTGAACTGCGGCGCAATGTTGAAAATATCACCCATATAGGGTCAGCCTATATTGACGAGGGCGCTGTTGCGCGCCTGATAGCGCGGCAGCAGGAAGGTGCTACGCCTGCGCAGAGGGATGCCGTTGAATCTTCCCCGGAATACAAAGCCGTTTATGACCAATTGAATTTTATCCGCAATACGGAACAGGCGCTGATCCGTTATGTTTACCTGCTGACGCCGACCGATGATCCGGAGGTGGCCCGTTATCTCGTCGATGCCGATGTTCTGCAATCCAAGGCCGCCGGGCTGCCGGATGAGGAAATTTCCCGCTTTAACAGCGATATGGATGTCGAGCCTTTCCCCGTGCTGCAACAGGCAATGCGAGAGGGAAAGGACATGGTTGAGCAAAACTATGTCTATGACGAAGCTTTCAAGGTCAATACGGTTTCTGGTTATGCGCCCGTATTTTCCGCTGACGGGCAGAGGATGCTCGCGCTGTTGGGACTGGATATGGCCGATAGTCAGGTACAGGCCGCTCTGGCTGAAGCGCTGCAAAAATCCATCGCCGTGGGTTTGCTGTCGCTGTTGGCGTCCTTGCTGACGGCGGTGCTCATCGGTACATGGTTTACGCGGGGCATCATCAGGCTTGATAGCCTTGTCCGCTCCTTCGCCGAGAAGGATTTTGCGGTACGTGCTTCCTTAAAATCCAACGATGAAGTGGGCAGGCTGGGTTTCAGCTTCAACCACATGGCCGAAACCATTCAGGATTATAACACGCGTCTGACCGCACTGGCGGAGGCTTATGGCCGTTTCGTGCCGCATGATCTGCTGCGCCTTCTGGAGAAAGACAGCATCCTCGATGTCAATCTAGGCGATCAGATCCAGAAAGACATGTCGGTTTTGTTCTCCGATATCCGCAATTTCACGGCGATCTCGGAAACGATGAGTCCGAAGGAGAATTTCGACTATATCAATTCATACCTGCGGCAGGTTGGCCCGGAAATTCGGGCGCATCGCGGCATTATCGACAAATATATCGGCGATGCGGTGATGGCGCTGTTCCCCGGCAAGGTCGATGATGCAGTGGATGCGGCGCTGGTGATGCAAAGAAAAGTGCGTGAATATAATGAATACCGCGATGCGCGGCATTACCCCGAAATCAAGATCGGTATCGGCGTACATAACGGCAATGTCATGCTGGGCACGATCGGCGAAGACATGCGCATGGACGGTACCGTTATTTCGGATACGGTTAATCTGGCCTCTCGGCTCGAAGGGCTGACCAAGAAATATGGTTGCAAGATCGTCGTCAGCGACCGGGTGCTGCAGAAAATGGATAATCCTGAGAAATATTTCACCCGCATGATTGATAAGGTTTGTGTCGTCGGTAAGAACGACCCTGTGGTGATTTACGAAGTTTGCGATGCCGATGAAGCCACTGTCATGGCATTTAAGCGCGTGACGCTTTCCGATTACGTGGACGCCATTAAACAATATTACGCGCAGGACTTCACCGCTGCCGCCGCTTCTTTCAGCAAAGTACTCGCCGTGAACGATCACGATGTACCCGCCCGCATTTTTCTTGAACGGTCGCAACGCTTCATCGCCGACGGCGTCCCCGCTGACTGGAACGGCGTTTCACGGTTGGATAGCAAGGGGTGAACCTTTGTTACGAAAGATCCCAATTCGGAATTTTCTTTGGGGCGGTGAAGGTTCTGGGGGCGTTGTCCGGTCTTGCTGTTGCGCCCACAGGTGCCGAGGTTTCAAATTTGGCAGCGTCGAGCAGGGCTTTATTGTAGGTGGCGGCTGAGTAACGCTGGCCGTCCACGCGCACTTCATCCCAATCGCGTCCGGCTTTGAGTGCGGCACCCTGAATATCCAGACCTTGGGCGCGGGATACTTTATCCATGGCGGCGTCGATGGTTTTCAGTGGTACGGTGCCCACCGTCCTTTCCGCTTCTACGCCTCGGACGCTGGCGACTTCCATGCTGCTCTTCATAAAAACGACATTCGCCATAAGGAGTACCTCTCTGTAAAATCCTCCCATAGTATATGAAAAACAAATTAAGAATTTTTAAAGAAGCGCAATTTCATTACGCTACGTATGCTTTCTAGGGTGTATTTTGTGTGATATAACAAGACCCAATAAAACGATCCGGAGACGATATGTCAGCCGGACGCAGACAAAGAACAGACAACAGGGATCGCTTTTCCGGCAAGGCTGCGTTTTAGACGGCTTCGGATGGCGAAAAGACAGATGAAACCGGATCCTCGCTTACAAGATGGGGCTGGCCCGTCCTCAGATGAACTGCTCCGCATGGTGGCGCGGCGACGGGAAACCGCGCTTGAACCGCAACGTGTCGGTGCCAGTTTCTTTTTTGAAGTCAAAGGCGGCTGGGAAGTGCGGGCGTTGCTGGATGATGTGAATGTCCGCAAGGTTTATACCATCTCGGGTCTTGAAGACGCGTTCCATGACCAGACCGTCAGAACCATCCTGATTCCGCGCGATGCTACTGTCAGCCAGAATGTGGCCATACGCGTCTGCGGCCGTCACGGGCAAGGCAAAACAGTTTTCTTTGAAGCCAAGTCTGAATAGGCGATTTTCTTAACCGGCCAGATCGAATTTCTTCAGGATTTTCTTCTGCCGTGCTTCCAATGCGGCCGTATCAAAATCGCTGATCAGTTCGTTGAAGATACGGAACCAGTTTACTTCTGCTTTCAGGTGCAGGAAGACCGATCCCAGCCCCAGGGCCGCGCGATCCATGAAGACGAATTCACGCGGAACAGTGACGCTCCCCGCCTGTTTTAATTTCTGGTGCACTTCGTGCGCGATTTCACGGCCATACATGCCGCCTTTGACTTCGCCAATGGTGCGCACCTTGTCGTCGAGCACCGGCGCATAGAGGAACCGTGCCCAGATGGTCAGGGTTTCAATCTGGTCCTTGTTCAGGCTTTTGAAGCCCCATGTTTCAAACGCATGCACGGCGCGGGCGGGATCGTTCTCCAGCAATGCATGGTACAGGTCGATGACGCCGCCGACGAAGCTCGGTGGGAATATGCGTACGCAGCCGAAATCCAGCAGGTTGATACTGTCATCCTTGCGCACGGTGTAATTGCCCAGATGCGGGTCGCCATGGATGATGCCGTAATAATAAAGCGGCGTGTACCAGGCGCGGAATAAATTCATGGCAATATGGTTGCGCTGTTCCTGCGGCGCGGTTTTGAAGTTCAGGATCTTTTCGCCGTCGAGCCAGGTACTGGTCAGCAGACGTCCGGTGGAAAGATCGTCGATGATTTCGGCGACATGCACGCCTTTTTCATCTTTCAGTATTTCAGCGTAGAGTTTGCAGTGACGGGCTTCGCGCTTGTAATCCAGTTCTTCATACAGGCGCGCGGCCAGTTCTTCGTGGATGTATTTTGTCGAAATGGCGCTGTCATATTTCTCATACAGCGAGAAAATGAGTTTTAGCTGTCGCAGATCGGCGTCGATGGCGGACTGCATGTCCGGGTATTGCAGTTTGCAGGCCACGTTCTGACCGTCGAGCGTGATGGCACGGTGCACCTGTCCGAGGCTGGCGGCAGCGGCGGCTTCCTGCTCGAATGATTGGAAGCGTTTTTCCCAGTCAGGCCCCAGTTCGGTTTTCATGCGGCGGCGAACGAACGCCCAGCCCATCGGCGGTGCATTGGCTTGCAGTTGTTGCAGGGCATCCGCATATTCAGGCGGCAAGGCTTCGGGAATGGTCGAAAGAATTTGCCCGACCTTCATCAGCGGGCCTTTCAGGTTGCCGAGTGATTGCAGCAATTCCTGCGCATGCGTGTCGCGTTCGATTTTCAGGCCGAGATAGCGCTCGCCCGCGATTTTGGCGGCGAGCCCTGCCATTGTCGCCGATACTTTGCCATAACGAGCAACACGGCTGCCCAGCGCACTGGCTTCGGCGTCCGGGGTGGCTGCCGTTTTTGGCGCTGCCTGCTTTTTTCTTCCTTTAGACATTAAGCGCCTCTTGAAAAGTCATAATCATGTCTGCAATATCAAGACAATATATATCACGCAAAGGCCAACATGCGAGTCCGTCCTTCCGATCCTTTTTCTTTCCAGACGCCGACGCAGGAAATTCGCGACAATATTGTCGAGGCGGTTCTGCCCGAGGTGCCGTTTGATGGCTGGACATGGCCTGCGGTTGAACGCGCGGCGGTGAAGGCCGGTTATGAAACAGCGATGGCATCATCGGTTTTTCCGGGTGGGCTTGCCGATGTGCTGGATCATTTCGCCGATCTGGCTGATCGCTGGATGCTGGAGCGTTTGAAAGATACCGACCCTGAATCCTTGCGCGTACGCGACCGGGTGCGCGTGGCGGTGCTGGCACGTTTCCGCGCGCTTTATCCGTGGCGCGATGCGGCACGGCAGTCCAATAGTTTCTGGATCGTGCCGACACGGGCGCGGCGCGCGGGTAAAATCACCTGGCGTACCGCTGATCGCATCTGGAACTGGGCGGGCGATACCGCGACCGACTATAATCATTATACGAAACGTGCTTTGCTGTGCGGCGTTCTGGTTTCTACGGCGCTGGCGTGGGTGAACGATGACAGTCCCGGCATGATGGAAACGGAATCGTTTCTTGATCGCCGTATTGATGGCGTGATGACAATCGGTAAAGCGGTCGGCAAGGCCAAATCATTTTCAATTTTCAAAAAGGGCAGGGGAAAAGATGTCTGATATCAGAAAGATGACCGTCGTATTGGGCATGGTGGCGGCGATGAGTTCGTTTGCGGCCCCTGTTCAGGCAAAAAATTTTCTGGAGGAATGGTTTCCGTTCCTGTTTGAAGAAAAAGAATCCGATGCCAAACCGGTAGAGGGCGATACGCAGGCACCTTTCTCAACAGATCGTGCTGTCGATACGACGGAGTCGAAGCAGCTGGGTATCGAATATAAGCCGCATGTCGCGTTGGAAAGCGGTGCTACGCTTGATCAGCCGCACCGCCAGCCAGCGCAACTATTGGAATGGTCGTCGAAAACCCTGTCCGATGCCCTTGATTTCGATCCGTTGAAATATGAAGAGCATCTGGTGGGTTTGGACGGATTTATGACGCCTTATGCGATTGAATCGCTGAAAGCCTTTATGGCCAAGGATAATCTGTTGGCGGCCTTGCAAACGAATAATCTGGTGATGCGCACTTTCGTGACGGAACCGGCGCGGTTGCTCAATCAGGGAGCTGTGCAGGGTTCTTACCGCTGGCTGGTCGAAACGCCGATGACGATTTCTTTTCTGCCGCGTGGCACCAATGATTACGCAGGCATCCAGCCCAAAAGCCAGAAGATCAATATCCGTACCCAATTGGGCCGGGTGGCGCAGGGCGGTGAAGACGGTGTGATGATTGAAACGCTTGAATTCCTGCCCGTGCCCGCCGGGAAATGAGCCTGCTTTCGTCATTGCTCGATGATGATGAGCCGCCATCTTTTGCTGTTCTCAACGGCGATGGCGATTGCCGGATTATCCTGACTTGCGAACATGCGGGCGATGTGGTGCCGCGTTCCTTGAATCTGCTGGGCATGACGGCGGAAGATTATAAACGTCATTATGCCGTCGATGTCGGCGCACGGGCCGTGACCCATCATCTGGCGGTGTTACTCGATGCCCCGGCGATTTTTGGTAATTATTCGCGGCTGGTGGTCGATCTGAACCGCGATACCGATCACCCGACGACTTTCGCGCCGAGCGGCGAAGGCAGGCCCGTGCCCGGTAATATAGGTATCAGCGATGACGACAAGACGCGGCGTCTGCGCGACATCTATCATCCTTACCATCAGGCGCTGGCGGGCATGATCGACCGCGCGCTGGAATCTTCCGTGATGCCGGTGGTCATATCCGTGCATAGTTTTACGCCCGTGTTCTTTGCTTTCCGCCGCCCGTGGGAGATCGGTTTTCTGCATGCGGACGACAGCCGCCTTTCGCTGAAGCTGATCGATTATTTTAAAGGGCATGGTTATCAGGTCGGTGATAACGAACCTTACGACCACCGGATTGTTCGTGGCAGCTCGGTGAACCGTCATGCGGGAACGCGGCTGCTGCCCCATACGATGGTCGAATTTCGTAACGATATGATTTCAAACGATAAAGATGCTTTTTTCTGGGCAAAACTTCTTGCGGATGGATTGCAGGAAGTGCTGGCAGAGGATGCCATGAGAACGTATTATGACGGCCTCCAGTTATCCTATGATCCGGAAAAAGAGCGCACGTACTTTGCGGATCTCGTTGAACGTGCCAAGAGAGGTGAGCCATGACAGCCACAGCCCATATCAATACGATGATCGCCAATAACAACGCTGAAGGCGTCGATAAAGCAACGGCTTCCCGCCTGAAAAGCATTATCGAACGCGTCGAGCGTCTTGAGGAAGAAAAGACCGCGCTGGCGGAAGATATCAAGGAAGTTTTTGGCGAAGCCAAGGCCACAGGTTTCGATGTGAAAATCATCCGCCAGATTATCCGCCTGCGCAAAATCGAACTCGACAAGCGCCGCGAAGCGGAAATCCTTCTGGAAACCTATAAAGCCGCCATCGGCATGGAATAGGGATTCATATTTATTCCCTGACTTGATAGAATGACCTCTGCAGCGCCTGATCGCTTGCGGAGGTCATTATTTTTACCCTTTCATTCATTAAGCAGAATATTACAGGCATCCTGTTTGCCTTGCTGATCGCCGCAGGGCTGACGGCAGGCGTGTTTACCTATGGCACCGATGACATGAAATACGGCGCTTCGGTCATCTGCCCCTTTCTGGGCTGCTTGCTGATGATGGTGCAGGGGTTCCGGGCGCGTACGCTGTCATTGCCGCTGAGTGCCAGCTTTATCGCGTTATGCGGGTTCTTCGGTTATGTGCTGCTGTCCACTAGCTGGGCCAGTGTCGCTTACACAGGAACATATTTCGCGCTGATTTTTATGCTGATGCCGTTGCTGTTTGTGGCTGTCGTCTGCACGGGACGCGCTGAAAAAATCCTGCCGTTTGCGCTGGCGGGGGCGGGGGTGGTGGTTGGCGCGGTCATGGTGGGGGCGCTCTATCAGTTTATTTTCAAATTCGGCGGTGATTTCGGTAACCGCATTAAAGAACCCTTTCTCGATCCAAATAATCTGGCAGTGTTTATGAATATGGGGCTGCTGCCGTTGCTGGCGCTGACTTTCCGGCACCAGCCGCAGCGTGACCGCATTATTTTTGCCGCGCTGACATTGATGTTCTTTGTTGCACTTCTGGCGACCAATAGCCGGATGGGATTGATGGCGGCAATCATAGGGCTTCTGGTGCTGATGCCGGTGGTCATTCGTCAGACGCGTCATCCCACGATCACCGCATTGGGGCTGCTGACGGCAGGGGCAGCCGTATTTTTGTTCATAAATCACATTATGGATGGCGCGCTTTTTTCCTATATGCGGGAAATTTTGAATTTTGAAAATTCTGCCAGCATGACCGACCGTCTGGCGCTCTGGCTTTCTTCCTTGCGCATTTTTGAAGATCATTTTTGGCTGGGGATAGGGCTGGCATCTTTCTATTATTATTATCCGCAATACCGTCAGCCTACTGATAGCAGTGATGGTTACTTTGTGCATATGGACCCGTTGCAACTGGGTCTGGAAACGGGAATCATCGGTTATATTCTGATCTATGTATTCCTGATCTGCGTTCTTTGCCGCACAATCCGTGTATTGCGGGTACCGAGCCTGAATGGCTCGGACCGGCTTATGGTGTTGGCGCCGTTTACGGGATTGCTTACGGTCTGCATCCACATGCATATGACGTTTTGTCTTTACCTTCCGGCGATCGCGATTCCGGTCGGGGTATTGCTGGCGTGGTGGTATGTGGTGACGCAGCGCTATGTTACTGATCCGTCCGTTTCCATGACCTTGACCAAGCAGGGTCGGGTGGCCAGCATGATTGTAATGGCCATGACATGCTGGGGGGTGATCTGGGCGGCGCAGGCGAATGCCGGAATTTACCTCAATCACCGCGTGGCCACCGCCTTGCATGAAAACAGACTTGAGGACGCGCAGCGCCTGCTGTCATGGCAATACGCGCTTTCACCGTTCAGTTCCTATCGTCCTTATGAACGTGAGGCGGACATGATACTGGCGCGGCTGAAGGCGATGCGCCAGGCGCCCGCCACCGAACGGCAGAAAGTTCTGGCACAGGGACTAAAAGTGATCAATAGCGCGATCCACCGCCAGCCTCTCCACGCGTCCTTGCGTAATCTGAAGGCGATGATGCTTTATATTGCGGGCGATGATGCACACGCCGGGGCGAATGATGAAGCCATTTCCATTCTGCGCGGTATCTTGCGCACTAATCCGATGTCGCTTGATGCACGGGAGGGACTTGCCTATCTTTTGCGTGAGCGCGGTGAATTCGGCATGGCGGTGCGTGTGCTGGAGGAAGGCATGGTCTGGCCGCGTCCCAAAGGCGTTCCCGATATCGAATACATCACGACGACAGCGCGTTACAACCTATTGCTGGGTAATAAAGAGCGCCACGACCAATTGATGGCGCATGCGGCGGAACGCGCGCGATTATACGGTTTCACCGTTACCGGAGGCCCTTCAGTGAAATAAGGGGGACGGAGATTCCATGTTTAGAATCAGGCGGGCTTTATTGCGCGCTTTCTGGACGTCTTTGTCATTATCAGACCACGCATCAGCTTGCTCGCCGCCTTTAAGGTGCTCATAGGCATTCAGACGTGCCAGCGCTAGACTCAGTTTGGGCAACTTGTCTTCGGGCACACCTTCCTTACGCAGCAGGTCGATGGTGAGTTCCTGTTCTGTCAGATCCAGAATCATATATTCGCGAATCTCTTCCGGTTCTTCGCGGTTAAAGTCGGTTTTCTCCAGACATTCCTGAATGATGCGGCTGATTTCGGCGCGTTCTGCGCGCGCTATTTCTTCAATGCTATTGAGGATGACCTCGTCAGGGGTTGACCGGGTTTCTTTGATATTGGTGTAGAGACGGTTCAGGGCGGCAATTGCTTCAGCACCGCGGCCTTCGCCGATGGCGCGGTTGAGAAACTGTTTTTTCAACTGGAGCCGCTTTTTTGTGAAATCGTCCCGATCATCCGACATGAAGTGCCTCTTGCGTTAATGTCCTGTTTTTCCGTGTTTTTTATTAACTTTTATATTCCATTCTCTCATTAACCCTGTTTTCAGTGCAAACTTTTTTTATCGTGAAGAGGCGCGGAAATCCGCCATTTCCGTGATTGTTTTCAATAATTAACCCGTTCTTTACCCCGGTTTCGGTAAAATGCAGCCGTGTGGTCAGAAGAAGGACGGTGGCGTTTAGCGCCCCGCAGAATGATGAAAAACAAAGACTTACAGGGCATGATTCGGGAAATGGCGGCGCGTCTTGAGATGCACCAGACCGACGATATCGGCCCGTGCCCGGGGGTCTTAAGCGAGGTCGAGGCCTATATGGCCGTCGATCCCACGCTAGCCAGTCTGCATAAGCAATATATGGATGCCCGCCGCACCCGTCTGCGTGCGCTTGAACAGCAGGGCGAAGGTTCAGCCATGGCCGATATAGCCCGCGATCTGGAAGACAGCGCCCAGAGTGCGATGGAAACACGGATGATCGAATTACGCGAAGACGAGATAAAGCGCCTGATGGTCGAACGGATGATGGCGCATGCTTACGGCGTGGATATGGATGAACGCCGTGCCTCTTCTGCCGCCTTCTATGCCCGCCGCGAATCCGAGTTTGCCGTTGCGCAAAAGCAGGACCGCTTGACCGCGGCCCGCCATGTGCGCGAAAGCGAAGACTCATTCCTCGCGCTGATGACGATGTGGTGGATGATGCGCCAGATGGCGTGGCGTACGCAGGTTAAACTGTCACTGGCCAGCAGTTTCTCACGCGCGCTTCACCGCGCCTTCGAACGCGATCCTGATTACGTCACTGGCGCGGCTTAAACCTTACTGTTTACCCTTGATCAGTTCCTGCACAATCGCGGGATCGGCCAGCGTCGAGATATCGCCCAGCGTGTCCAGTTCATTGGCGGCAATCTTGCGCAGGATGCGGCGCATGATTTTTCCTGAACGTGTTTTGGGCAGACCTGCTGTAAAGTGAATGGCATCGGGCGTCGCAATCGGGCCGATGATCCGGCGCACGGTTTGCACGATTTCCTTCTTCATCTCGTCCGTGGGTGTTTTTCCTGTATTCAAGATGACATAGGCGTAAATGCCCTGCCCTTTCAGGTCGTGCGGATAACCGACGACAGCGGATTCGGCGACAGCTTCGTGCTCATTGATGGCGCTTTCAATTTCGGCGGTGCCGAAACGGTGGCCGGATACGTTGATGACGTCATCAACGCGGCCGGTGATCCAATAATAACCGTCTTCGTCGCGGCGGGCGCCGTCCCCGGTGAAATACATGCCCTTGAACGTGCTGAAATAGGTTTGCTGGAAACGCTCATGGTCGCGGAAGACGGTGCGCATCATGCCGGGCCAGGAATCGGCAATGCATAGATTGCCTTCGCAAACGCCGTCCAGTGCTTTGCCTTCGCCATCGACAATCACGGGTTTGACGCCGAAAAACGGCTTGGTCGCGGAACCGGGTTTGGTGGGAATGGCGCCGGGGATTGGCGTAATCATATGCCCGCCGGTTTCGGTTTGCCACCATGTATCGACGATGGGGCAGCGCTTGTTGCCGACAGTTTCGTGATACCACATCCAGGCTTCATGGTTGATCGGCTCACCGACGCTCCCCAAAATGCGTAAGGAAGCGCGGCTGGTTTTCTTCACCCATTCATCGCCCTCGCGCAGTAATGAACGGATGGCGGTGGGGGCGGTGTAAAAAATATTGACCTTGTGCTTGTCGATGACCTGCCAGAAACGGCTGAAATCGGGATAGCTCGGCACACCTTCGAACACCAGTGACGTCGCGCCGTTGGCAAGCGGTCCATAAACAATATAGGAATGCCCGGTGACCCAGCCCACATCGGCGGTACACCAATAAATTTCGCCGTCGTGATAATCAAACACGGTTTCATGGGTCAGGCTGGTCCAGACCATGTAGCCGCCCGTGGTGTGCAGAACGCCCTTGGGTTTTCCGGTTGAACCGGAGGTGTAGAGGATAAAGAGCGGGTCTTCGGCGTTCATGGGTTCGCACGGGCAATCGTTGCTCTGGTGGGCGACCAGTTCATGCCACCAGACATCGTGCGCGGCATTCCATTCTATGGTGCCGCCGGTGCGTTTGAGTACCAGCACCGTCGAAACATCCGGGCATGATTTCAGCGCTTCATCGACATTCTTTTTCAGCGGTACAGATTTGCCGCCGCGCAGGCCTTCGTCGGCTGTGATCAACACTTTGGAATCGCAGTCGAGAATACGGTCGAGCAGTGAATCGGGGGAAAATCCGCCAAAGACAACGGAATGCACCGCACCGATACGGGCGCAGGCCAGCATTGCGTACACGGCTTCGGGGACCATCGGCATATAGATGGTGACGCGGTCGCCTTTTTGCACACCGCGCTCTTTCAGGGCGTTGGCAAGCTGGCAGACTTCATCTTTCAGATGGGCGTAGGTGATTTTTTGCGATTGTTCCGGGTCGTCGCCTTCCCAGATCAGCGCGACCTGATCGGCGCGCGCGGGCAGGTGGCGGTCAATGCAGTTATAGGCCGCGTTCAGGACACCGTCTTCATACCATTTGATTGATACCGGTGCGTTGAAGCTGGTGTTTTTGATTTTGGTGGGTTCCTTGAACCAACTGATGCGTTTGGCCATGTCTCGCCAAAACCCTTCGGGATCGCTCAATGAATGGGCATAAGCCTTTTCATAGGCGGCCTCATCCATGTGCGCGTTCTTAATCGTTTCGGCAGAGGGTTTGAAAATCTGCGGCGCAGAAGCCTGTTGGCGGGCGGTCGAGGTCATGGAAGCTCCGTTGTCGGTCACAGCAAGGAATCCTTCATTTTACCACGGGTGGCGACAATGGTAAGCCTGTGTTATTGTGCAGTGCAGGCATAACTGGTGCTTAATTGTCAGAATATGATATGGTGTTACCCATGACAAAAAGACAGTCGACCCTTAAACCGCAACTGATTACCGCAGGCGCTCCCGGCCTGCCGCGTGAATTTGCCGTTATTGAAACGGATGATGCCTGCGAGGCGGCCATCATGGCGCAGGAAGCTTTCGCAGATCCGGCGGTTAGTCTGGTGATCTGGTCTAACGCCGCCGACATTGTTCCCGAAAGTCTGAAGCAATCCGTGCGCTCTCTCTCGGTGCTGCGCGATGCCAAACGCCAGCAGGCCCGCACGGAAATAATGCCGGGGCTCTTGCGTTCTTTCTTTTCTTCTGACGACGATCTTGAAGAAAGAGCTATAGAAAAGCATTTTTCCAAACTGTCCGCTATTACGGGCCGTCAGGAAAATATCCTTAAGGAATGGCGGGAAAATTGTCTCGACATGACCTGTGATTTTGCGGAGGCTTTTGATGCAAGGTCGCTCAAGCTCAATACAATCTTCCAGCGGAACGGCGATAATCATGGCGGCGTCCATAACGACCTTGATATGCGCTCTAACTCTTTAAGCGTTGTCCGTGTGGTTGTAGGCGCTCCTGCGCTTTATTACGGGTCTGAAGATACGGAGAAAAAACAACCCTGGACTGTGCGTCCGTGGGATTTTGCATTCGTCAGCCGGAATGTGGCGCAGCAAGCGCCATCACCTTCCGTTGGTTTCGATGCGGAAGATCGTCGCATCGCTGAAATATACGACATTCATAGCCGCCGCGAATTCGTGGCCGGGGCGCGACGCCCCTTGCACAAGACTTTCAGTCGCTGGCCACAACCGGATTAAGTTACCGGATCGACCGGTATTGGCTGTTTCTTCTGAATTTTCCGCAGAGTGATAATACCGACGCCGATCACCGTCAGCAATCCGCCCCAGATCAGCGAGGCATGCATCGATTCACCCAGCAGCAGAATCGATAGCGCAATCGTCACAATCGGCAACAGCAAAATAAAGCAGGTGACTTTGGTGACGGTATTGCGTGCCAGCAATGTTTGCCACAACACGTGCGACAGGCTGACAACCAGCGCCTGAAACACCATAACGCCGCCAAGGGTGATCAGATCGGCTTGCGGCAAACGCTGCCAGCCTTCCGGCGACATAAACAGGCTTAAGACTAGCACAAAGGGCAGTGATGCCATGTTGATAATGGCGAGGAACGTGGGGGCATGTACCGTCTGCAACTGGCGCATCCGGATATAACTGAAGGCAATCGCGATGGCTGATAACAGGCCGATCGCGCAACTCCCGAAATTCTGGCTGGCATTGGGGCTGTCCAGAACCAGCAACAGGCCGGAGAAGCCAATCATCAACCCGAGGCCGGTGCGCCAGTGAATGGCTTCCTTGAGAATTAGCCAGCCGAATATAGCGGCGAACATGATCTGCGATTGCAGCAGCACAACGATGGTCGAGGCATCCAGTTTTTCCATGGCGATAAACAGCAAGCCCTGATGGAATGCGCCCATCCATAATCCGACTTCGGCGATCTTCCGGAATTGCGGCCAGCCCGGCCATTTCATGAAGGGGATGAAGACCAGCGCTGTGCAGAGGAAACGCAATGTAATGAGCACCGTCGGCGGCAGTTCATCGAGTCCCATCTTGATGGCGATAAAGTTCCCGCCCCAGATAAAAATTACGAGAAGGGCCAGCAGGATATCACGCAGTTTCATGGGGAAGCGTCCGGGTCGGGTGTTGCGCTTTTAAGGTAAGGCGCTGACCACAGGTTTCAAGCTGCGCGGAAGGTTATATCCCACCCATTTCGCAGATGATTTTCCACTCGGTGGCGGTCACGGGGGACACGGACAAACGTGACTGACGCAGCATCGCCATGCCCTCCAGCGCCGGGTGGCTTTTCAGGTCGGCCAGTTTTACGGGTTTCTTAAAGGCCTGTTTCGCCTTCACATCGACCAGCACGAAACGCGGATCGGCTGGATCGGGGTAATGTTCTTTGACAATCTCAAGGATGCCGACAATTTCCAGCCCCTTGGAGGAGTGGTAGAAGAAAGCCAGATCACCGCGTTTCATTGCCTTCATGTTGTTGCGCGCCTGATAATTGCGCACGTCCGTCCACGGCGCGACTTTCTTTTCAACCTGCTGTTCCCACGACCAGACGAACGGTTCCGATTTCATCAGCCAGTGCGCCATGACAATCACTCATGCCCCAGCGGGCGGTCGAGGAGTTGTTTCATGGCGTCTTCGACACTCAATTTTCCCTGCAGGCAGTGGTGGGCGGCGGCGATCAGGGGCATATCAACCTTGAATTTTTCCGCGATTTTGACCAAAGCGGCGGCTGTCGGTATGCCTTCGACGATGCCGTGGCGGCTGCCGAGAATGCCTTCCAGACGCTGACCTTGCCCGAGGGCGTGACCGAGCGAGAAATTACGCGACTGCATCGAGGACGCTGTCAGTAGCAAATCGCCGATGCCGGAAAGTCCCATCAATGTTTCGCGCCTGCCCCCCAGTGCCTCGGCCAGCAGGGCCATTTCATGCAGGCCGCGTGTGATGACCGCCGCGCGCGCGTTCTCGCCGAGATTTTTTCCGGCGATGATGCCGCAGATGATGGCAATCACGTTTTTGACCGCGCCGCCGACTTCGGTGCCGATGACGTCGTTGGTGTTGTACAGGCGGAAATTCCGGCTTGCCAGTTCGTCGCGCACACGCAGGATGCGGGTGTTATAAATACAGGCGAGTGTGGCGGCGGCGGGCAGGCCGCGGGCGATTTCATGGGCAAAATTAGGGCCGCTTAAAACCGCGACCATCGCGCCGGGCAACAGATCGCTGGCCACATCCGACATTAATTTCCCGGTTTCAATTTCAATGCCCTTGGCGCAGACCACCACAGGTTTATCGTTGGCGATATGCGGCGCGGCAATGGTTAGCACACTGCGCAAATATTGCGCCGGAACCACCGGCAGCAGAATGTCAGCGGTGCAAACGGCGGCCAGATCGGGCGTGGCGTGAATACCGGGATGCAGTTCGATGCCGGTCAGGTATTTGCGGTTCTGGCGGGTGATGTTGATATCGTCGGCCAGCGCGGCATCGCGCGACCACAGCATAACTTTTTTGCCGTTGCGGGCGCAGGATTGGGCGAGGGCTGTTCCCCAGGCACCGGCGCCGATTACACCGATTGTCGTCATAAAGATATCTTCCTTTTTCTCATCAGATCGTAAGTTGCGGCAGCAGAGTGATCAAGGGAAAACAGGCCAAGAAAAAAGCCCTGCATCATGCAGGGCTTTTTCAAAATTCTGGCTTTTCTCGCGTTTTGCTACAGGCAATGCTTGGTAGGGCTGTTGCAGAAGCGGACGACGGTGTAACCGCTTTCTTTCAGCTTTTTCTCTGAAAGGGCTTCGTTATTGACGCTTTTCTGGGCCTGATCTTCGCGCGCGGAGTCGATGACGGTACCCAATCCCACGACACCGGCGAGGACGAGCGTCAGGGCAATCGCTTTTTTGGTTTCGCTGCTCATTTTTTATCAATCCCCTTTTCCAAATATTAAAATCAATTTCCCTGATTCTTTATATTACGTAAAATATAAAGTCAAGAAAAATGGTCTGTTCTGGTTTCTTGCCTGTTATTTGTCATCTCCGCCAACGGCCAGCGCGGTCTTGCGGCGACATCCAGCCTGTCCGTATGGCCGAGGCGCAGATGTTCGATCCCCGCCCAGGCGATCATCGCCGCATTATCAGAGCATAACTTGACCGGCGGGGCCACGAAACGGAAGCCTTCCTTTGTGGCAAGAGCGGTCAGGGCTTCACGAATACGCAAATTTGCGGCGACGCCGCCCGCCAGCACCAGCGCCGGGTTCTCCACTTTATAGGCGGCTTTAAACTTCGTCAGGGCGCGGTGCAGACGATCTTGCAAGACATCGCAGATGGCTTCTTGGAAACTGTATGATAAATCGGCGACATCTTCGCGTTTCAAGGCACCGGGGGGCAGTTTATCGACATAAGAACGCACGGCGGTTTTCAGGCCGGAGAAGGAAAAATCCAGTTCCGGGCGGCCCTTCATCGGGCGCGGCAGGTCGAAACGGGTCAAAGCGCGGGCGGGGTTGGTGCAGGTTTGTGCCGCTTTCTCCAGATTGGGGCCGCCGGGATAGGGCAGACCCATCAGCTTGGCCGATTTATCGAAGCATTCGCCCAGCGCGTCATCCATCGTGCCGCCCCAGTGACGGTAAATGCCGACATCTTCGGCCACCAGAATCTGGCTGTGCCCGCCTGAGACCAGCAGCAATAAATAAGGGAAGGGCAAGTCGTCGGTCAGGCGCGGGGTCAGTGCATGCGCCTCCAGATGGTTCACGGCGATAAAGGGCAGCTTATGCGCGGCGGCAATCGCTTTGCCTGCCATCATGCCGACCATGACGCCGCCGATCAGGCCAGGGCCGCAGGTGGCGGCCACACCGCTTAAGTCCTTGAAACCGATTCCGGCATCGGACAGGGCGCCTTTAATAAGGGTATCAAGGTGATCAAGGTGAGCGCGGGCGGCCACTTCGGGCACCACGCCGCCAAAGACACGGTGCTCGTCCAGTTGGCTCAGGACAAGATTGGACATAATTTTACGATCGTCGCTGATAACAGCGGCGGCGGTTTCGTCACAACTCGTTTCAATCCCTAGAATTTTCATGCGCCTGTTATAGGCCTTCGGGCGCGGGATGGGAAGATTTTCGCATATGTATTGCGGGCGTTCTTAAAGGCCAATTTTCCAGTTCCTGCCGCACTTCGGCACCAGCACGCAGCCAGTCCTTACGATCTTTAAGCCTGAAGATATAGCAATTCACATCATTTCCTGTCTGCTGATACAGGAAGGGGCCTATATCTTCATGCCTGATATCCAGCATATCTATGGGCAGCAGCCCTGCATTATTACGCAAGTCATGACGCGCACCTGCTTCTTTCAGCGCCCGAATGGGGCGCGTGTCGCGGTGCATTACGGCGATATGCAGGGCGGTATTACCACAGGCATCCTGAATATCGGGATTGGCACCGTTGCGGAGAAGCGCAGCGGTAACGCAGCCCATTCTGGTTTTTTGTTTTTGTTGTCCCACAACCGGGACAACATATTTTCCTCGGATGGATACGTGGTCCCATCCTTTTTTGGTGGAGAGGATGAGCGCTGTATTGCGCAGATATTCTTCTTTCTGCCAATGCAGACGGTCCTGAAATTCAGGACCATCAACGCCCATGCGCTGATGGTAGGACAAGGGGCGGTACCATTTGAAGGTATCCTGCCTATCGAGACCGATGCCATATTCCTGACTATGATCGATAATCCAGATGGCGGCCTCTGTGCCGCCGCTGGCAATCAGGGTGATCAGATTTTCCAGCGTTTCGAATTTCTTCATATCGACGCCATGTTTCAGGATGTGGAATTCCATCATGTGTTCATTAGCGCCTGCTACGAGCAGGTTTTTCTCAGGCGTGTTGAGAGCTTCCTCGTATCCTGCCGGTGAGGGCGCCCAGACATATTGGCTAAATGTTTTGAAAACTCTTTGCATGAAATTGACCCTTGGTTAGTAGGGCAACCTATGAAATTTCTTGTATTATGTCAAGCTTTGGCGCATTGTCGGCATCGTTGTGGCGACAAAGTCGTTTCCCGTGTACTATCTGCGTAACAAAGACTTTTAAGATGGCGCAAATGCCTGAACAGACAGGGACTTCACAGATCAATATCCGGGGGATCAGGAAGACGCTGGCGGCCTCGACCATCGCCTTTTATCTCACGGGTACTCAATATGTTAATGATGTGCGCGTTCTGGCGGGTCTGGCCATCGTCGCGGCGGTGGTGCCGCCGCCGTTCGGTTTTCTGACCGCGGGCGCGCTGGCTGGGGTCTATGGCTCCGGTAAATATCTGACGCGTCATGCCATGGACGCTTTTCGTAATTATAAGGGTTATGCCCAACCCGGCGATTTTGACGTGCTCGGGCAGTACAACCGTCTGGCTGACAAGGCTTACCGTGTGATCGTTCCTATGCCTGCGCCCATCCAGAAAACGGTTTTCCCGGCTTTGGAAATGCGCTAATCCTGTGGCGGTTCTTTCCGTTCTTTGAGCATAGTTATGACACACACAATCCGCATCGGTACACGGGGTTCGAAGCTGGCGATGGTGCAGACGCACATGGTTGCCGACGCCCTGAAAGCGGCGCATCCTGACCTGACTATTGAGATCAAAGAAATCCTGACCTCGGGTGACTGGAAACCTGAGCATGGTGAAACCCGTCTGGCGGAAGCTGCCGGGGGCAAGGGTCTGTTCGCCAAGGAAATCGAACATGCCATTCTTGATGGTGTCGTGGATTGCGGTGTGCACTCGCTGAAAGATATGCCGTCGTTCCTGCCGCCGGGTCTGGAGATTGCTTTCGTGCTGGAGCGTGAAGATCCGCGCGATGTTTTTTTGTCGCATAAATACGGTTCACTCGCCGAAATGCCGCCTCAGTCAGTGGTGGGCACGTCGGCGCTGCGGCGTCAGGCTTTTGTGATGCAAAAGCGTCCCGATCTGAAGGTTGTTCCATTGCGCGGGAATGTTCCGACTCGTATCGAAAAGATGAAAGCGGGTCAGGTGGACGGAATTGTCCTTGCAAGTGCCGGTTTAAAAAGACTCGGCTTGTCCTCTGAAATAAAAGAATATTTTCCAACCGATGAATTCCTGCCCGGTGCTGCGCAGGGTGTGATTGGGATTGAGGTGCGGAATAACGATACGGTTACGAAAAAATGGCTTTCAGTGCTGCATCATTATGAAACGAATCTTATCGTAACAGCAGAAAGGGCGGCGTTGCAGACTCTCGATGGCTCGTGCCGCACCCCTGTTGGTGCGCTGGCGCTGCGTGATGGCGACCGTATGCATCTGCGGGTCGAGGTGGCTTCTCCCGATGGAAAAGATAGTTATGAAGACGAGATCGAAGGCGCTGTGGCCAGCGTGGCCGATGCGGAACGTCTGGGGCAGGTCGTGGGCTTGCGCCTGAAGGCCCGTGTCCCGGCAGAATTATTGACGGATTAATCCCATGACAAAGACAGTTCTGATTACCCGCCCGGAAGAAGAATATGCCGACACGGCTTCGATGGTCGCGGCGCTGGGCTATGACCCGGTGCCTTGCCCGATGCTCAAGATCGAAACCGTTCCGGCCCGCTTCGATGATGTGACGAAATTTCAGGCGCTGATCTTTACCAGCGCCGGGGCGGTGCCCCCGTTTTGCGCCCAGTCGGATGTGCGCGATATTCCTGTTTATGCCGTGGGTGATGTGACGGCGGCGCGGGCGCGGCAAGCCGGGTTCACGGATGTCAAATCCGCCGGGGCCGATCTGGCCGCGCTGGAGGTGCTGCTACGCTCTGAAGACCTGCCTGCGGACAAACCTTTGTTGCATGTCAGCGGTGTCGATATCGTGCGCCCGATTGATGTGACGGGACTGACCATCGAGCGGCGCATCGTCTATCGCGCCGGGATGGTCTCGGGTCTCCCGCCTGAAGCGGCGGCGAGCATCCGCAACGGTGCGCCCCGGCTGGTACTGTTTTACTCAGCACGGACGGCGCAGGCTTTTGCGGAAGCGATTAAAAAAGACCGTTTGACACACAATCTTATGTCAACGAAGGCCTTGTGCCTTGCTGATTCAATGGTAGAGTCTGTACGTGATCTGCCATGGCGCGGTATTCGTGTGGCACAGCGCCCTGACCGCGTTGGTATGCAGGATTTGCTGGCCGAAGAAAAAAGAATGGATGTCCTTATGAACCCTGTATCCGAAAACACTGCGTCAGAAAATAATGCCAGCGAAGACCAGAATGCGATCTCACCGGCGGCCCCGGTGATTGAGCGCTTCGGCGGTATCCGCCCGATGGCCAGCAAGATGGGCGTACCGGTCACGACCGTGCAGGGCTGGAAGAAACGCGATGTCATCCCCGGCAACCGCCGCGACGATGTGATCCGTTTCGCGCTGCAGAATAATATCGATATTTCTGATATACTGAATAAATCGGTGGCGAATGATACGCGCATCCGTCCGGTGATCGAAGCGGTGCAGGCCGTTGATCCCGGATATACGCCGCGTACTGCCGCGCAGGCAGGATCGCCTGTAATCGATGAGGAGGCTCTGTTGGGCAAAATCAAACAGGCTGAAAAACGCGCCGTGCAGAAAAGCGCGGCCCTGAGCGTGGCCTTTATCTCTGTGCTGGCGATAGCGACCGCCGTGTTGCTCGGCCCCGGCATGCAGGGCACGTTCGATTCTTCCGAGGCGGGTGCAGAGGTGCAGGCCTTGCGCGATGATGTCGAGCGTCTGGACGCTGATGTGAACGGCCTGAAAGAAGAGCAATTCTCGCTGAAAAACCTAATTCCTGAAGATATTGGCCAGAGCATGTCCGAACTGAAGGACAATGTCAGCGCCCTGAAAACCGAAATGGGCGCTATCGGACAAATGGCCGGACAAGCGGCACAGACAATGGCTTCTGACGTGATGGGCCCGCAAGCAGGCGATCTCACGCAGCGCATGGCAGCACTGCAGCAGGGAATGCAGGGCGTTGCGGGTGTTACGGACCTGAACGGATTGCTGGAACGTCTGGCGCAACTGAAACAAACACTGACCGGTGAGGAACTGCTGGATAAATCCTCCGGTCAACTGGCGGAACTTCTGAAGGGCTTAAACGGCGATATGTCGCAGCTCGAACCCAAGCTGCAGGAAGCGCAGGGGCAGAATAACGAACTGGGCCAGACGCTGGCCGGTGTGCCGCAAACCGATCTGAAAGCGGCGGCGGCTTTGCTGGCGCTGACGCAATTCCGCAGCTCTCTTCACCGCAGCGCACCGTTCGAGGAAGACCTCGTGATGCTGCAATCGATGGTGGGCAAGGACGATCCTGCATTACAGGCGGCGATTGAACGTCTGGCACCACAAGCCAACAAGGGCGTTTTAAGCCCGAAAGGCCTGTCGGATGAACTGAAAGGCCTGACCGGCGATATCGTCGTGTCCTCGATCAAGGGCGAAGATGTATCGATTCGTGAAAAAGCCGCTGCGCGCATGAACGAAGTGTTCCAGGTGCAAAAGGACGGCGAACTGGTCACCGGCACCGATACGCAGGCGAAAATCGCACGGGCGCAGAAATTGCTCGATGAGGGCAAGGTCGATGAGGCCGTTGTGGAACTGCAGGGGCTGCAAGGCCCGGCACGTGATACGGCGCAACCCTTGATCGATCAGGCGCTGATGACATCGCTGGCCGGACAGGTATCTGCCATGCTGACGGGTAAAGTGGCGGCGCAATTGCCCGCCGCGCCGGAAGGCAGCAGCGGTGTGAGTATCGGCGGCATGATGGAAGGGCTTTCCGGAGCCTCTCCCGAGGCCATCGGCACCAGCCTTGGCCAGACGGTCAAGAGCGCAGGCGGCAGTCATGCGCCCTATACAGCAGGCGGTTATGTCGGGCTGGAAGGCGTGATGCGGACGATGGAATCGATGGGTGTGCCGACAGGCGGCGCCAGCCAGCCGATCCACATGCCGGGTGAATAACAGGTTTATTCAACATAATACCTGACTATGCAGCAGATTGCCCTCTGGCGGTTTTGTGCGCCGCGCTGTATGATCGGCGCATCATTAGGAAAAGGGCAATCCTCATGTTTTTCCAGACACTCTGGTTCATGATCAAGACATCGGCGCTGCTGGCGCTGGGCGTCTGGCTGGCCATGCGCCCGGGTTATGTGGACTTAAGTTTCCTTGAATATAATATTCACATGCAGGCCGGTGCGGCGCTTCTGGGCATTTATGTCGCGTTGCTGATCATTCTGTTTCTGCACCGCCTTTATATGGCGCTCTCCGATATTCCCAAGGCATGGCGGCGCTATCACGAACGCAAGCGCCATGTGAAGGGTTTGCAGGCGATCTCGCTGGGGCTGTCCGCCGTGGCGGCGGGCGATGCCAAGATCGCTTCCTATCAGGCTTATCGTGCGCGTCATCTGCTGCCCGAGGACAAAGGCATGGCGTTGTTTCTGGATGCGCAGGCGGCGCGTCTGCGCGGCGATGTTGATGCGGCGCGCGGTCATTTCCAGCAACTGGTCGATAATCGCGATACAGCCTTTCTGGGCTTGCGCGGCCTGATGTTGACGGCGATGGAAGACGGCGACATGGAAAAAGCGCTGACGCTTTCACGCGACGCGCTGCGTCTGCATCCAAAACAGCCGTGGGTGCTGATGCTGGTTTATCAACTGACCATCCGTACGCGCCAATGGGGCGAGGCTGAAAAAATCCTCAAACAGGCGCAAAAAGTCAAAGCGATCGAATACGACAAGGCGCAATCCGATCAGGTCGCGATTTATCTGCAGCAGGCTGATGAAACGCATGATCGCGGCGAACAGCAAAATGCCCTCCGCTTTGCCAAGAAGGCACAGGCGCTTGCGCCGCATTTCGTTCCAGCGGCCTTGCGTCTGGCTAAACTCTACCGTGATGACGGCCACCGCCGCGCCGCAGTGAAAGTGGTCGAGGCCTGCTGGCGCGTCAGTCCGCATCAGGAACTGGTATCGGTATGGGATTCGCTGGTGCCGGAGAAAAAGTCAAACGACATGGCGGCGCGTTTGCGCTGGTTTGAACGTCTCGTCGCACTCAAACCCGACAGCGTTGAAAGCCAGTTGGCAGCCGCCCGCGTGGCGCTCGAAGACGGCATGTGGGGCGAGGCGCGGCAATATCTGGCGATGGCGGAGAAACTCCAGCCGAATGCGCGGCTTTACCGTTTGTGGGCCAAATTCGCCGAGCGTCAGCATCAGCCAGAGGAATCGCGTCACTGGCTCGAAAAAGCCACGGAAGCACGTCCGGACAAAGTATGGGTTTGCCGTGAAACCGGACGTGTCTATGACCATTGGCAGGCGATTGCCGAACCGCATGGCGGTTTCAACACCATCGTCTGGGAAGACCCGCAAGTGATTGCCGGGGCCAGCCGGATGATGCTGCCCGAAAGCCCGTTTTTGATCGATACACCGGTCAAGGCGCTGGCCTGATATATTCATAAAAACAAAGGGTTGTGTACGGTGCGCTGGGTATTCTTGCGCGGCGGACGTGTTTGTTTTACAGATAATTCATAATCATGAAAACAAACAACAGGCTTTGAGGTATATATCGAATGACCATTCCCGCGCATCTGCTCAATAATCCACTCGTCAATCCACCCACGCTGCCGTATGGCGCGCCGCCTTATGGCCTGATCAAGGAAGCGGATATTATCCCGGCTGTTGACTGGGCGATTGATCTCATGAAGTCGGACATTGATGCGATCAAGAACAATCCGGCGTTGCCGAGTTTTGCCAATACGGCGGAAGCACTGGAATTTGCCGGTGCTGATTATTCGCGCGTATTGAGTGCCATCAGCGCGCTTTTCAGTTCCAAAACCAACGATCAGCTGCGCGCTATTGAGGAGATCGTTAACGACAAGGCAACCAAAATTGGCAATGAAATCTGGATGGATGATGTTTTGTTCGCCCGTCTGGACGCCGTGCATGCGGCGCGCGCATCTTTGGGTTTGAGCGCAGAGGAAACGCGCCTGCTGGAAAAACTGCATCGCAGATTCGTCAATAATGGCGTCAATCTCGATCCTGCCAACAAGCAGCGTGCTCAGGAGATTTCTGAGCGCCTGTCTGTTCTGGGGAACCAGTTCCGTAATAATCGCTCTGACTCGATGGCTGCTTTTGAAAAATATATTGATGATCCTGCCGACCTCTCCGGTGTTTCTCAGGATGATCTGGACCGTATGGCGCAGGAAGCGACTGACGCAGGGCAGCCTGGCAAATGGCTGGTGAAGATCGACCCTAGCCCGATTCCCCTTCTGACTTATTGCCAGAACCGCGCACTACGCGAGGAAGTATTCCGTGCCTTCAAAAATGTGGCTTGTGCTGACCCTTTTGATAACCGTCCACTTGCACTGGAGATGATTCAACTCAGCCATGAAATGGCGCAGATCAAGGGCCATAAAACTTATGCTGCCATGACGCTTTCCAAGCGGATGGCCAAAGATCCGCAAACGGTGAATGATTTTATCAGCCGGGCGCTGCAGGTCTATAAACCGGCGGCTGAAAAATATGTCGATGAAGTGAAGGTTTTTGCATTGACGGAGGATGGCCTTGCCGATTTTCAGGCGTGGGATTTCGCCCATTACAGCAATCGGTTCAAGGAAAAAAGCTGTCAGTTCGATTCCGAGGATTTTAAGAAATATCTCAATCTTGAAAAAGTTCTCGATGGTTTGCGCCAGCATCTTGAAAAGCAATTCGATATCGAATTGCGGGATGAAACTGCTCAATATTCTACTTATGATCCGGATGTGAAGGTTTATGAAGTTCATCGCAAGGATGGCAGCGGCTTCGTTGGCCTGTTCTGTGCCGATTATTATGCGCGCGGCAAGGCCAAGAGTGGCGGGGCGTGGATGAATGAAGTGCGTAGCCGCAGCGTTTATAATGGCGTGGATACGCCACCAATCGTCAGTAATGACTGTAATTTCGTCAAGCCGTTGCCGGGTAAACCGACCTTTATCGATCTGGACGGTTATCTAACGCTGTACCATGAAATGGGGCACGCGCTGCATGGCCTGCTGTCGCAGGCGAAGTACCCGTCACTGGGGGGTACTAATGTTCCCACGGACTGGGTCGAGGCACCTTCCCAGTTTCAGGAAAACTTTGCGCTCCAGAAGGAAGTGCTGGATACCTTCGCCGTTCACGAAGATACGGGACAGCCGATTCCGGAGAGCCTGATCGAGGCCGCGAACAAATATAACAATTTCGATGCGGGTTGGGCGGGTTTGCGTCAGATCAGTTTTTGCCTGATGGACATGATGTCTTACGATGTCGATCCGGCTACGCTCTCAAGTATCGAGGACATCAGTGCGGCGGTTGATTCCATCACAGGTATTTTGCCGCCTGTAGCGGGTTGTTCAATGGCGTCCTTCACCCATATTTTTGGCGGCGGTTATTCTGCTGGCTATTATTCCTATAAATGGTCGGGAGTGATTGATAAGCATATCTTCCATGTGGCGACGAAGAACGGTCTGTATGATGCGGCGGCGACGAAGCCGGTGGTGGAACATCTTTATGGTTCGGGCGATCTGCGCGACCAGATGGATTCTTTTATCGCTATCACTGGATCGAAACCCGATCCTGACATGCTGTTCCGCCATGAAGGTTTATTGCCGCCGTTAGCGCCTGTCGCGCCGGTTACGGCGGTGACGCCGAAGCCGGTTCCTTAATTCAGGAACCGCGCTTTCATCACGGGTTTCAGCAGGATAAAACCGGCGAGGAAGCCGCCGATATGCGCGGCCCAGGCGATGCTGTTGCCGCCGGGGCCGCCGAACATGCCGAAGGCCACGGAAATCACGATCCATAGAATGACGAACGGTAATATGCCGTGACGGTTGCCGCTGCCGAGGCCGTCTTGTTGTTGCATCATCAGCAATACGGCGGCGAACAGGCCGCTCAAGCCGCCGGAAGCTCCGATGACCGGCGCGGTGGAGAAGGGGCTGAAGGCAAATTGCGCCAGCGCTGCGAAGATATTGCAGAGCATGAAGAATACGAACAGGCGCTTGCCGCCGATCCATTTTTCAACGCCCGTGCCAAAGGCCATCATCATCAGACCGTTCAGAATGATATGCGTCCAGCCGCCATGCAGGAAGGTAAATGTCAGCGGGCCTGTCAGCATCGCCCAGCCAGCGGGGATGGCACCCGTATAATAACCCGGCACAAAACCGAAATGCATAAAGACCCAGTATTGCTGTGGTTCGCTTAAGATCACATCGGTCAGTATATGAACGGCGAGAAAGGCCAACAGCATGTATTTTGTCACCGGGGGCAAATTCAGCAACGGCGTGTGATTAAAAAAAGGTTCCGCTTTATGCGCCTCTTTTTCTTTCAGGCGTACCGCTTCCTGACGGGCGATTTCCATCTTTTTGCGTTCCTCTGCGGTCGGCAGCGCAATCACGTTGTTGGCTTTTTCGTCGGGATTTTCGTGGTCTGAAGACGTCATCGGGAATATTTCCATACAGTCGGTATGGCGCAGAATACACTATAAATCCTTTAAAATGAAGCACATGTGCGTTTGCACAACGGGTGGGTTTCCAGTCCGGTTTACCTCTGGTAAGGTGCCACCGCCCGTAACCGGTTTGTTTATCGAAAACAAACCCTCATTCATAACGGAGTTTTTTATGGCTTATGATTTCACGACAGCGGCTAATTCAGTTGAAGAATTCTGGATGCCCTTCACCCCGCAACGCCTGTTCAAGAAGGCACCGCGCATGGTCGTACGCGCCAGCGGCATGTATTATTACGACGAAAATAACAAACCGATCCTCGATGCCGCTGCCGGGATGTGGTGCGTCAATGCCGGGCACGACCAGCCCAAGGTGAAAGAGGCGATCAATGCGCAGCTCGAACTGCTGGATTTCGCGCCTGCCTTTCAGTTTGGTCACCCGACTGTGTTCAAGGCTGCTTCGCGCCTGATCGCGGGCATGCCTAAGGCTTATACCCATGTGTTCTTCAGCAATTCCGGTTCGGAAGCGGTCGATACGGCGCTCAAGATTGCGCTGGCTTATCAGCGCATGAAGGGGCAGGGTACGCGCCGTATGCTGATTGGCCGTGAACGCGCCTATCACGGTGTTAACTTTGGCGGTATCTCCGTCGGCGGCCTGCCTTATAACCGCGCCGTGTTTGGCCAGCTGCTGCCTAACGTCGATCACCTGCCGCATACGCATGATATGACCCGTAATGCGTTCGCCAAGGGCCAGCCGGATCACGGCATTGAATATGCTGATGCGCTGGAGCGTCTGGTTTATCTGCATGATCCTTCGAACATTGCCGCTGTTATCGTCGAGCCGGTATCCGGTTCGACAGGTGTTCTGCCGCCGCCGAAGGGGTACCTGAAGCGCATTCGTGAAATCTGCGATAAATACGGCATCCTGATGATTATGGATGAAGTGATTACCGGTTTTGGCCGTTTTGGCGCGATGTCGTCGGCTGACTATTTTGGCGTAACGCCGGACATCATCACGATGGCCAAGGGTCTGACCAATGGCACCGTGCCGATGGGTGCTACGTTCGTGAAGAAAGAAATTTACGATGCCTTTATGAACGGGCCGGAACAATTCATCGAATTGATGCACGGCTACACCTATTCAGGCCATCCGCTGGCAGCGGCCGCTGTTATCGGCACACTGGATGCGATCAGTGATGATAAAATCTTTGAAAACGCCAAGAAGATGGAAAAACCGTTCGAGGATGCCATGCATTCTCTGAAAGGCACACCGCGCATCGTCGATATCCGCAACTGCGGTATTCTGGGCGGCATCCAGATCGAAGACCATCCGGACAAGAACGATCCGGGCAAGTGGTGCCGCGATGCGGCTTACGAACTGTTCCGTCAGGGCGTGATGTTGCGTTACACTGGCCCTAACCTGTGCGTATCGCCGCCTTTGACCTGTAATGATAATCATCTTGATGAGATCGTGACAAAGGTCAGGGACGTTCTGACCGCCTTGAAATAGGAATAAAGGCGACCAATCGGTCGCCTTTTTCTTCTTCTCCCAGTAATTTCTATATGGATCGCTATCCCATCAGGGGTCGGCCAAACATGGCTTCGTTCTTTTCGCGGTCATATTTATAGACTTTGTCTTCGCCACCGGTCGGCGCCATAAAGGCGGGCGGTGTGTATTTGGTGATGAATTTACCGGCCTCGGCCAGCAGATCGGTCGCGATGATTTTGGTCTGCTTGATTTGTTCGGCCAGTTTTTCCATCACCTGCGCATAGGATTCCTTGGCGATTTCCTTGCCCATGATGACTATTTTCCTGATGTCGCCCAACTCAGGGACTTTACCTTCCATCACGGTCGAGAAGGCGCTGACCATTTCTCCTTGCAGGGATTTTTTTAGTTTGCGACCACCGCCGCCGCCACTAGCGCGGCCAGAGCGGCCTTCGCCTTCTTCTTCCTCTTCGCGTTCCTCATCGTCATTCGCTTTGGTCTTGATGTCGATGTAAGTCGGCGCCTGGAAGCAGACGGGGTATTTCTTGAGATCGGCGTTCGGCAGGGTGCGTCCCGAAAGACCGGCTTTAATTTCTATATGCAGCAGGTCGGCATGGTGCCAGTCGAGAATGACGCAATGGCTTTTGAACTCACCGGGCTGGCGCAATTTTCTTACCAGGCGCTTGCCGGGGAAGATTTTTTCGTCAGTGATCCCGCAGTGATCGAGGAACTCCTGAATATTAATTTTCATCACACCATCTCCGTTTTGGTTCTGTAACCGCTTATTTTCCGGGGGTTTGTTACATAATCTATTTTCCGGAATTGCCTTCATACTGCACCCAAATCCTTAATTAAGGATTAAAGGTTTTCATCAATATGCGGGTCTTTTCCGTCGTGACTGCAAACGCCTGAAAACGCATTAAAATCGGGTCAATCTCTGATTTTTATTATAGAATATGAGGAGTCCGGAAAATCCGGCAGATTTTAAAAACGAGGCTGTGGAGAAGGCTTATGATCCGTACCATCCTGTGGAGCGCCCTGTTTGTTTTTTGTGCAACGGCTGTAACGCTGCCCGCATCGGCGGAGAACAAGAAGGGTCTTCTTGGTTTCTTCAATCGCGATAATTCCGGCCCGGTACATATGGAGCCGAATATTGGCGACAGTTCCAATGGCGAGGGGGTGAAACCTGTCAGCCTAGGTAAATCGCCCGCGAAAATGGCGCGCTATGAAGATTCCCCGATCCATGAAGAACGCCGCCGCGCCCAACAGAATTTCGATCAGTGGAGCGCCAATGAACTGGCCAAGGCCAATGCCAGCACCGAAGCGCTGATGGCGCAGGTCAGGGCGCAGTCCCAGCTGGACAAACAGATGGCCCGTCAGCAACAGGCTGAGCAAATCGCGCGCGGCAAAAATGGTAACGCTGCCGCACGGGCCGCTGCACAGCAAAATGCCGTGCAACCGCGCGCTTCTGTGCCGACGGCAACGCCTGCCGCTGCGGCCCCTGCGGAAACGCCTAAGGAAGAAGCACCCGCCAAACCCAAACGCGAACACAAACCGCGTCACTTCTTTAACCGCACCGAGTAATTTCGCAGCCCTCAGGTTTTTCTTTTCATGGAACTTCTGTCTCCGGCGCAGTGGGCGATGCTCATTGCCTTTCTCCTTTCTTTAGGTGCGCTGGCGGGTCTTCTCGCGGGGCTGCTCGGGATTGGTGGCGGGCTGGTGCTGGTGCCGGGTTTATATTTCGGCCTTAAAGCGCTGGGCTTTGAATCGGAAGCGCTGATGCATGTGGCGGTGGGCACATCGCTCGCGGTGATTGTTCCGACAGGCCTGTCCTCGGCGCGGGCGCACTGGAAACGTGGCGCGGTGCGGTTTGATCTGGTGAAACAGATCGGCCCCGGCATCCTGATCGGCGTGGGCATCGGCACTTTGATTGCTCATCATATAGAGAAACAGGGTATGACCGCGTTTTTCGCCTGCGCGTTGACGGCGCTGGCGATTTGGATGCTGATCAATCCGGCGCGGTTCTCACCGCTGCAAACCACGCCGCCGCAGCCATGGATGGGTTTATCCGGTGCGGTCATCGGCATTTTTTCCAGCCTGATGGGTATCGGTGGCGCGACCATTAGTGTGCCGTGGATGGCGATGTGCCGTGTGCCGATGCATACGGCGGTGGGGACGGCTTCGGCGCTCGGCATTCTGATTGCGATCCCGGCAGCGCTTGGTTTTATTGTGATCGGCTGGCAGGCGAGCGGATTGCCGCCATACTCGCTCGGCTATATCAATTTTCTGGCGTGGCCGCTGATTATCCCGGCGAGTGTGCTGGCGGCACCGTGGGGGGCTAAACTGGCGCACAGTGTATCGGTTGACCGCTTGCGTAAATTCTTCGCGTGGTTCCTTGTTATTATTGCCGCCAAAATGATGTGGGAGGCCGTGCGTGGTTAGGGCTTATGCTTTTATAGCGGCCTTGCTGGTTTATGCGCTGTTCAGCGCGCCGACGCCTGATCATATCGGGATTGCTGAAATTCTGGTATTGGCCGGATTGCTGGCGGGTATCGGGGTTTCCGGTGTTATGCAGGCCGCCGGTTTGTCTGTTGACGAGAATGTCCCCAGGTGGCGCTTTCCGGCGCGGTTGTTGCTGCTGTTCGGTTTGTCCGTGCCGCTGGTGACAGGATTAATGCAGGGGCATCCGTTTTCGCTGATCCTGCGCGATGTCATTCCGTTTTTGTTTTTATTGTTGCCGTTATTTTTGTCGCCGTCCTTTACCGACCGCGCACCGCTGGCGAAATGGTTTCCTTATATTTTGTGCCTGATGGGGTTGGTTTTCATTGTGCGGGTGATGGTATCGTTTGCGATCAATGCTGGGGTGGGGCATTTTCCGCTAGGGTTCATGCCTGATCCCGGCAATCTTGTGAACGCGCCGACTGTTTTGTTCGCGGCCTTGTTTTTGACCGGGATTGGCGGGCTGTGGTGGACGGAAAGCCGGACGGTGCCGGAAGTGTTGCGGGCTTTGGGTTGTTTTCTGCTGGCGCTTGTCCTGCTGGCTGGAATGGCCGGGATCGGCCAGCGGGCGCATATTGGTGCCTGGGCGCTGACGGTGGTTCTGTGGATCGGCATGCTGGCGGTTAAACGTCCGCTATCTTTGTGGCGCATAGGGCTGGTGCTGGCGGTGGCGGGCATGGCGCTGTGGCCGTTCGCTGCCGAGATCTTTGCCGGACTGGCGCAGAAGACATCGGTGGTGGGGCTGAATAACCGGGCCGAGGAAGCGCGGGCCGTCTGGGAGAGTTTCCGTGACCGCCCGTTCGCGCTGCTGTTCGGGCAGGGATGGGGGGCGAGCATCGCGTCCCCGGCGGTCGGGCCGTATCCTGTTAATTATACTCACAGTCTGTTGACGACTTACTTGCTGAAAACCGGCTTATGCGGCCTGGCGCTGGTTTTAGCCTATCTGGGGATGCTGGGGGCTGGAATCTGGCGGATTTTCTGGGCTTATCCGGTGGCGGGGTTGGCGGTGGCGGCTCCGTTCCTGATCGACATCACCCTCTATGCCAGCTTCAAAACGCTGGATTTCGGTCTGTTGCTTGTTCTCATTGCCCTCTGGACAAGATGCCCGCCGCAGGGCCGTTAAAGTTGCCAGCAACCCCTTGGCTGGTGTATGCAGGACGGTAATCCATTTTTACGATAAAACAGGGCTTTAGGCCCGGATGAATTTTTTATGCAAAAGCCATCCGTGGTATTTTTCAACCGCGTTTATCCGCCGTCGCGCGGAGCCACCGGGCGCGTACTCCGCGACCTGGCCCGCGGATTCGTTCGTGACGGCTGGTCGGTGACGATCATTACCACTGGTTCTGAAGATACGCGTGAAAAAGACGGCCCGATCAAAATCATCCGCCTGAAAGCCCCGGTCAAGAAAAAGGCGTTGAGCGCTTACCTCAATGTTTGGGTGCGGATGTGGTGGGCCGGGATGGGGATGGAACGTCCTGACCTGATCGTGACCATGACTGACCCGCCGCTGATGGTGATGGCGGGCGACATGATTGCGCGCGCGCATAAATGTAAACATATTCACTGGTGTCAGGACCTTTACCCCGATGTTCTCCCGGCGCTGGGTTTCAAGGTTTCTGAAGGGATGATGAGATTCCTGAAAACACGTGCGCGCCGGGCGATGAAACGCGCCGACCGTGTTGTCGTGATTGGCCGTTGCATGGCGCGTCATCTGGTGCGCACCGGGCTTGAAGCGCGCAAGATTACGCTTATTCCCAACTGGCCCGATTATGAATTGCTGGCGCCCGATCCGCGTACGCGCCGCCCTATGAGTGGCCGCGCCGCTTTCAGCGCCGCCAATGACGGGCGTCCGGTGCATGAAATGGTCAAGCCGTTCGAGGTCCTGTTTCAGGACAAGGAACCTAAATTCCGCGTACTTTATTCCGGTACGCTCGGGCGCGCGCATCCTATACATACGATCCTTGAAGCGGCGCAGATACTGAACAAAGACCATCCTGAAATAGAGTTCGTTTTCGTGGGCGATGGCCCGTTGTTCGAACGTCTGGCGCAGGAACGCGCCCGCCGCAGTCTGGATAATATCCGCCTGATGCCCTATCAGCCCGCCAGCCGCCTGCGCGAACTGATGGAAAGCGGCGATGTGCATCTGGTGTCGATGCGCGAAGACGCTGCCGGATTTATCGTGCCGTGCAAGGTTTATTCGGCGATCGCCGTGGCGCGTCCGACGATTTTGATCGGGCCATACAATTCCGAAGTGTCACGCGTACTTGATGATTATCAGGCGGGCGTGGTCGTGCCGCAGGGCGAGGGACGTCGGTTGGCGCAGGCGATTTTGCGTTACCGCCTGAACGGCGATGAATGGTTCGCCGCGCATGAAGGCGCGCGCAAGGCCAGCCGCGTCTATGTGCCGCATGAGGCGATCAGTGCGTGGATTGTACGGGCGCGCGATGTATGCGGTCTGCCGCGTGTGCGCCAACAGGTGCGCCGTCCGGCAGCTGTGAACGCGCAAGGCCGCAAGCCCGCGTTGTCTAAAGTAAGAAGGTCGGCATAATGACACACAAACCCGAGCCCACCTTACGCGATTTTCTCGGCTGGTGCCGGGAGGCGCGGTTCTGGATGGCGGGGGGCTTTCTTATCGGCCTTGCTGTGGCGTTGCTATGGGTCACGCTGGCCGTGCCGCAATACCGCATCACCATGCTGGTGGGGCCGACTACACGTACCGGTACACCGGACATCTCGGCGTTGTTTCCTGAAAATGCCAGTTTTGCGCTTGAATATGTGCTGCGCAGTTTCGGCCCGGGCGATTCATCGGATTTCATGCGCTTCGAGGCGATCCTGCGCGGGCCTTCTGTCGCCACCCGTCTGCTGGAAAACCGGACGCTTTCCAGCGGGCTGATGGATGATCGGCGCTGGTCGTTCGCGCCGCGCCGTGACTTTGAAAATGCGGCGGTGCTGGCGGCTTACCTGCAGAAAAATATCCGCGTCGAACCCTCCGGCAACACGCCGATGCGCAAAGTGACCTATTTCCACAATGATCCGGCGTTCGGCCAGCGTTTCCTGATGACGCTGTATGGTACTACGGACAGCCTGATCCGTCAGGAAATCCGCGAAAAGGCCGCCGCCCGCATCATCTGGCTCAACGAGACACTGCGTACCACCAACGATCCCGATCATCGCCGTATGCTGGCGAATTTGCTGATGGAGCAGGAACAAGTGAAAATGATTTTAGCCTTGAATGAACCTTTTGCGGCGATGATGGCCGAACCGCCCGCCGTATCCGCTAAACCTGTCTGGCCGGACAAGAAGCTGTTGTTCCCGCTACTGGGCTTTGTCGGCGCGTTTTTGGGCTTTATGGCCTGTATGTCCTCGGGCCGTTCACGTTCCAGCTTTGCATGGCAAACGGCATGAGCAACATTCCCTTATCTGTCCTGGTGGTCACGCGTAACGAAGCGGGGCGCATGGCGGCTTGCCTTTCAGCGTTGGCGGCGTTTGATGATGTCGTGGTGATCGATTCCGGCAGCACCGATGATACCGTCCTGATCGCGCAGTCCTTCGGGGCACGTGTGGTGCCGTTTACATGGAACGGGCAATATCCCAAAAAACGGCAATGGTGCCTCGATCATCTGGAACTGGCGCATGACTGGGTATTCTTTGTCGATGCCGATGAAATCGTGACGCCCGCGCTGGCGGATGAAATCCGCCGTGTTATGGCTGCGCCTGCGCATCAGGGTTATTTCATCGATGGCCGGTACGTCATGCGGGACAAAGTTCTGCGTTTTGGGCTGAAGAATTCCAAAATCGCGCTATTCGACCGCCGCCAATTCAGTTTTCCGGATATTCCCGATCTCTATATCCCTGGTATGGGCGAGATGGAAGGGCATTATCAACCGCTGCCTGACAGCGGTGCGACGATAGGCCGTATCAAAAGCCCGCTGCTGCATTACGCTTATGATGGCGGTGAAAGCTGGGAGTCGCGGCATCAGCGTTACGCGCAATGGGAAGCCGGGATGAATGCCCGCGATGCGTGGCCTGCCGATCCGGTGCGTTCGCGGCAAGTGATGAAACAGATTTTTCGGGGGCTGCCTTTCCGCCCGCTGGCGGCGTTTCTGCACTGTTATTTCGCGAAGCTGGGGGTTCTTGATGGCGGTGCCGGATTCAGGCTGGCGCGTGACCGTTACCGTTATTACGCCATGGTGGCGCGCAGCTGCCAGTAAAGTTTCGGCGCTATCCGGCGCAAGCTGTAGGCGGCGGTTTGCCGCGCTAGAATCGATAACTCTTCCAGCGGCAAGGTCATTTGTAATTCGCGGCGGACCAGTGACTGCTGCATGCGGCCTTTGAACGCGTTCTGCTGCGATACACCGCCAGCCTCGAACAGGCAGATGGGGCGCGGCCAGTATAGTACATCCTTGCTCATGGATAATAATTGCGCGGTAAATTTATAATCGGCGGCAATGTTATATGTCTGGTCATAGCGCAGATCGTTAATGATCTCGCGGCGGTAAAAAATCGCCTGATGATGTGTGAACAGGCCTTGATTGATGTTCAGATGCGGGCGAGCGGTTTTCATGACGCGGCCTTCATGTGTATCCTCAAAAGCATCGCCATAGATCAGGTCAGGCTGCACGGGTCTTGCTGATAATAATGCCGCCAGCGTATCCAGCGTACGGGGTAGGGCGAGCGTATCGCCCGCATTCAGGAACAGCACATAATCGCCGGTGGCGCGTTCCAGCCCCTTGTTCATCGCATCGTAAATGCCTTGATCGGGTTCGGATATCCATGTGGCTTTGGTGGCTTTCAGATATTCAGGGGTGCCGTCTGTCGATGCGCCATCAATTACGATCCATTCGAAAAGATTTTGATCTTCCTGCGCCAGCGAAGCAGCGGTGCGCTGTAAGCCATCGATATGATTACGTGTCACCGTGATAACAGAGAAAAATCTAGTCATCGTCCCGGATGTCATCAAGGAAGATGCCCGTTACAGCCAGATTGGAGAGGATTTGGCTGATGTCCTTGGCGGATTGCATGAAATCAAACGGTTTGGGGTCGCGGGGGACGACGATGGTTGATCCCGGCGGGATGAAGGCGGCTTTATGGTTCCAGCTGCTGACCTGCAACGGCTGGGCGCTACCGTCCGGGTAGAGCACGAAGGCGCGGTCGGTATCGGCGTTATAAGTATAGCCGCCCGCTTCCATGATGTAATCACGCGGCGCCTTGTTCTTGCGGAATTGCAGGTTGGCGGGTGAGAGCACTTCGCCGTTGACGCGCACGGTCAATGGACGTTTGGGGATATAGATGCGGTCGCCCTTCTCCAGCAGGATGTTAAGTTCAGGCTCGACGCTTAAGATTCCGGGATCAGCTTCGACGGTGATGCGGCCCACGGCTTCGACGTTTTTCAGTTCGGCGGCGAGATCGCGGGCCATGGCGACCTGTGTGGTATCGGGCGGGGTGTCTTTATCCATGGATACGGCCAGCGCCCGTTCCAGATCGCGGGCGGCGCTGCGGAAACGGCTTTCTTCCGATTTACGTTCGCTCTCGCGGCTGAAAATCGTGCCCTCAGGGTAGGCTTGCTCGGTCAGGCCGCCTGCGCGTTGCAGCAGTTCGGCCATGGTGTCGCCGGGGCTTAAGTCATAACGGCCCGGGCTTTTCACCTCGCCGATGATCAGTACGCTGGTATCGGCGACGCGGTTGAATTTCTGGTTGATGCGCACGGTGTCGCCGGGACCGATCATGATCGCTGCCGGATCGGTTTCTCTGGTGTTGATGGCAAAACGCTGCTTGGTACCGTGGCCTTCGGGCTGATTGACGGAAGATATTTCGATATCGTTGCCGCTGGCCTCCAGCGTCATGCCGCCCGCTGAAGAGATAATGGCTTCCAGGCTGGCGCCTTCTGATACCGGCCATGGCCCCGGCTCTCGTACTGCGCCGCGCACATAAACTGAGCGTTCTTCAAGGAAGGAGCGTATTTGCGGGCTTATCGGTTCTTTTTCATCGGCTGTGGAGCCGACTTCGATGATCGGGTTTTGGGCTTTACCGCTTTGCAGGTCGCGTATTTCCTGCCGTGAAAATAAATGCACGACATCGCCATCTTCGAGCTTGCGGTCGAATTCACCCTTGGCGACAAGCAGCGGCGAGAAATCGACCAGTTGTCTGGTCATGGTGTCAGTGTCCTGCCGCTCGATCACACCGATCAACGGATAGATATCCTTGCCGAGCATTTTTTCCGAAGGGATCAGGGCGGACAGCGTTTTGTTTTCTTCGAGGTCATGCAGGCCGGGCTGGCGTGTTTGCCCCAACATTTCGACAGTGCCGGTGCGGGCTTCGCGGCTTGATGATACCATCAATATGCTGCCATCGCCGAAGAGCGGGGCGTAGGCGTTCTTTCCTACTTCCTGTACTTTTTCCTGCCCGTTGGGTGCAAGCTCCAGCTTGAGCAGACGGTTTTGTCCGGGAGACAGATAGCCGCCTGCCAGCGTGAGAGCTTCTTCCAGTGAGAGTTTCTGGCTGTTATCGCCTTTGGTGTACATGCCGCGCACATCGGGCAGTATTTCATAAATGCCGGAACGTTTGACGCCGCCCGCCACCGCGATGCTGGGGCCGATCGGTGGTACGATCAGGCGGTCGCCATCGCGCAATTGCAGATCCATGTTGGTGCTGGCATGCACCAGCAGGCCGTAAAGGTCGATAAAGGTGCTGCGGCCATCGCGCACTAATTTGATCTGGCGCAAGCTACCTGTCTTTTCGATGCCGCCGGCCTCGATCAGCGCATCCAGCACCGTATGGAAGACGGAGAGCGTCTGGCGGCCCGGGTGTTTGACATGGCCTACAATCAGAATGTCGATCTGGCGCACGGCATCAAGGCTGACGAAGATTTCGGTGTTGTGGCGTAAGGTCGCTTCGGCTTCCAGTATCTCGCGCACCTGCCCGAGGGTCAGACCCGCCGCCGGAATGGGCGTGATGTCATCGACGATCAGGAAGCCCTGATTATCGACCAGATAGGCCTTTTGCTCATTTTTCTGGCCGCGGACCGTGACCATCAAGCGGTCGCCGCTGCTCAAGACAAAATCATCCTGTGCCGCGCCGCCGGGCAGGCCTTCGCGGTGTGTGGCCGTTTCTGTCTTTACCTGATGCGGATTTGCTGTATCCGCATGATCGGTGTTGTTGTCGAATAATTCATAACCAAACTGTGACAGCTGATCGACGATCCGTAAGGAGTAGGCCTGTTCCAGCAACGAGGCCTGACGCTGTTGTTCCTGCGCTTCGAGTTGTTTCAGTATCCGCTGCGTGTGCTGCGGCGTCAGGATGGCGCTTTGCGTTTTATCTGCTGTTGGCGCGGCTTCATCGCTGTCTGCAATATTTTCGCGGCTGTCATACGGGGCGGCGACCAGCGCGAATTCATCCCTGTGTATGGCGGGGGCTTCCTGCGCGTTCGCATATTGCGTCAGCCACGGCGCATAGGGATTGCCGGCGGGCCATTGCTGCGCCTGCGCCGGTGTGCATACGCATACGCAGGTAGAGAGAACTGTCGATAAAACGAGCCGTCGCAGGGGTCCGCGCATAAATGAACTGAATACTTGAAAGGGAAGGAAGGTGAATACAGGGGTGTAGCTAAACTCTCATCAGGTGAAATTATAAACCGTATAACCTGGCAGGTGAATCCCTCCTTTTAAGGTTTTCTTAATAATCGTCTCATATTATGGTATCTCTCCGGTGCGCCGGGGCGTCTGAAAACCCGGATTTCCGGGAAAAACGGCCAAAAAGTAAAAAAAAGCTAAAAACTTTCAAAATCTGTTTGACACCGGAGGGGAACTTTTTATATAAGGGCGGCCTTGGCAACGACATCGCTTGTCGGCGCCCTCTAAAAAACCTGATTTTCTCTTGAAAATTAAAGTTAAATTAGAGCTTGACGATGGAAATTATACTGAGTATAAAGCGTCCATCGTCATAACAAAGCGGTCGGGTTTTCCCCGGCCTTTTTTTAGCGGCGCAGATGTCTTTCGGGACAAATGTGCAGCCAGGGTTTCGGCCCTGATGATTGAAGTTCTTGGACATCGTGAAAGAAAGAAGAGATACGCAGGCAGCAGCGTTGTGACGTGTTGAACACACGAAACAAGAATTTGCTGATGTCTCGTATTCTTACGTGACGCAATTTATAAGTCAGTAAGTTCTTGTCAATTATACTGTATCGAAAGTTCTCTTATGAGAATCTTGTCGATACTGGAATCAAACTTGAGAGTTTGATCCTGGCTCAGAACGAACGCTGGCGGCAGGCTTAACACA